>NZ_CADDWG010000001.1:0-2638019 GCF_902809895.1 Acinetobacter sp. Marseille-Q1623
CTTCCCGAACTCAGAAGTGAAACCTCTTAGCGCTGATGGTAGTGTGGGATTACCCATGTGAGAGTAAGTCATCGCCAGCTTTTAAATTTAAAACACCCTCAACTGTAAGGTTGGGGGTGTTTTTTATTGTTGTGAGGTTTAAGGCAAATTAATCAAAAATATGTAGTATATGCTTAGAACTATATTAATGATTTATTATTTTTTGTTGTCTAGTATTTGTTGTGTAAAAAATAATCAACAAGAATTTGAGAATACTAAAATATATCAAGGTGAATATATGAATGAACAAAAAAATGAAATAATGACTGTACAAATGTTTTTAGAAACAGTAAAAAATAGAATCCTAAATAGGGATGAACAGCATGATTTTCTTGCTGAAGCAAAATCAGTTAACATGACTGATGGTGGATTTTGGTATGAATATACAGAAATACTTAGATCATTACCCCCGTCCAATAATATGGATTTAAGACCAAATGGTTCTTTGATGGCAGCAGAATATGCATCTAGTCGTTGTTATGAGTTTATGCCGAATATTCCTGGTGCATTGGCTGAAAGAATCTTAGTTTTGGAAATGCTTACCTATGGACTGGGATCAGTGATTAGTACAGGTTTTAATCCCTTTGCAGAAGATACGCCTCATTTTCATCAACGGTTTTTAAATGCACGTGATGCGTATAGAGCAATTGTGATTGATGCAACACAAAAAATTCCTGAAGATCCTTGGTTTCTTGAAAAGAAATTACAACTTGAAGAAGATTATGGATTAGGAGAGTAAAATAAGTCATTCATTATCAAATGAAAGTGAAAAGTGTTTAAAAAAATTTGAATTAATAAATAGGTAGGAACATTGTTAATCTTAAAAAAGATAAGCTTTAAATAAATCATTTGAAAAATGATAGTCTACATTGATGGTGAAGTGGTATTTTGCAGTGTGATCAAATCAATATAAGAAAAAACCCCGAATAAATCGAGGTTATTATTTTACAAATTAAAAGTAATTAATGGACTGCCGATATTTTCTCTAAGAAAAATTTGGTGCGTTCGTGACGTTCTTCAGGTTTGTGGAAAAAGTCATTGGTTGCACAATCTTCTAAAATTTTACCTTGATCCATAAAGATGACACGATTTGAAACTTTACGGGCAAAGCCCATTTCGTGAGTGACGCACATCATGGTCATGCCTTCTTTAGCAAGTTGGCTCATTACTTCTAAAACTTCACCCACCATTTCAGGGTCAAGTGCAGAAGTTGGTTCATCAAATAACATGCAGACGGGATCCATGCAAAGACCACGTGCAATGGCAACACGTTGTTGTTGACCCCCTGAAAGCTGACCGGGGAATTTATTTTTATGGGCAGCTAAACCAACACGATCTAAATATTGTAATGCTTTCTTTTCAGCGTCTGCTTTAGAACGATTTAAAACCTTAATTTGTCCAATGGTTAAATTATCCAAAACTGTCATGTGTGGGAATAATTCAAAATGTTGGAATACCATACCAACACGAGAACGGAATTTAGCTAAATCAGTTTTTGGGTCTTTGAGTGCAGTGCCATCAACGATGATATTGCCTTGTTGAAACGGTTCTAAAGCATTTACAGTTTTGATTAATGTTGATTTTCCTGAACCTGATGGACCGCATACAACGACAACTTCTCCTTTTTCAATTGATGTGCTGCAATCTGTAAGGACTTGAAAGTCACCGTACCATTTTGAGATTTGTTGTATTTCTATCATTGGCATATGGATTCTCCTTATCTGATGATTGCTATTTTTTGATGTAAACGTTTCACTAAGCGTGATAGCGTAAAAGAAATACAGAAATAAATGACTGCAACCAATAAATAGAACATTGCTTTTGTTTCTGAGCCATATGTGTTGGCTAAAGTATTGGCATTTCCTAAAAAGTCAGGTGCACTGATCACATAAACTAACGATACATCTTGGAAAAGAACGATAGATTGAGTGAGTAAAATGGGAAGCATGTTGCGGAATGCTTGCGGTAAGATTACATTAGACATGGTTTGTCCGTAAGTGAAACCAAGTGCATAGCCTGCATTCACTTGTCCTTTAGATACCGATTGAATCCCTGAGCGGACAATTTCAGAAAAAAAAGCTGCTTCAAAAATTGCAAATGTTACGACACTCGAAAATAATGGCCCCCAGTAGGTATCTGATTGAAATTCAAAAAATTTAGGTAATAAAAAGTAGAAAATGAAGATGACTTGAATTAGTGGTACACCACGAAAGAAATCTACGTACACTTTTGCAAAATTACTCGCAACTTTATTATTTGATAAGCGCATCATTGCTAATGGTGTGCCGATCAGAATTCCACCAATGATGGAAAGAATAGTCACTGTTAAAGTAAATTTAAACCCAGCAATGAGTGTTTGAATCACATCTTGATTTTGTAATACACTGAAGTCCATGACTATTTACCTCCAGAACCTAGACCAGGAACAGCCATTCGTTTTTCAATCCAAGCCATAATGAGTTTAATGGTATAGGTGATTACGAGATAAACTGGAGTCGAAAGAATTAAAATGACAATATCTTGAGAGGTTTCTTCACGCATGGTTTTGGTATAAGCAAAGAAATTTAAAATACTGAGCGCATAAAGTACGGCAGAATTTTTGAAAATATTCATTGCTTCAGAGGTTAATGTTGGCCAAACGATGCGATATGCGACAGGTAAAATGACATAACGGTAACTTTGACTTTGATTTAAACCAATGGCAAAAGCAGCATTTTTTTGACCACGTGAAACCGTATTAATGCCTGAACGTACTTGCTCTGCAATACGTGCGGCAGTATATAGACCTAACGCGAATACTCCGACCACTGCGGGATTATCATTTAGTAGGTTTTGCCACCATCCGCCATGTACCATTTCTCCGCTGCCTGTACTTAGACTGAGTGGTAATAGTTCGGGGAAGACAAAAGCCCAAAAAAATAGTTGAACTATAAGTGGAATATTTCGGAACAATTCGACATAACAAGTCCCCATAAATGCCAATGGTTTATTGGGGAGTGTGCGAAGAATACCGATTAATGAACCCAGAATAAAAGCGATAAAAAAAGCAGCAACGGCTGTCCAAACCATTGTCCAAACACCTGAACCGAGCAGTTGTAACCAAGTTGGTGCATCTGCGACAGGTGAATAACTTTCACCTCCAATGACTTTACAGACGGATTCAGCCCAAGCAGATTTATCTAAACTATATTCATTTGAGGGGAGGCAATAAGCCGTCCAATTAAGTGAGCCAACTGACATGTGTGCTCCTTTGATTTTATAATCTTGAAATAGATATAGATCAACATACAAAAATGTATATTGATCTATAAGGTTTTATTTTTTATAAAGTATTAATTAATACCCGTATCATTTGGTTTTGCCATCAGGTTTTTATACGAAGAACTCATTGGCATATTCATATTGACATTTTTCGGTGGAATTGGTGACAAGAACCATTTTTTATACAATGCTGCCATTTGCCCATTTTTCCACATGCCTGTCACCACACGATCTGCAATCGCTTTGTATGCAGCATCACCTTTTGGAATCATGATGCCATACGGCTCAGAAGATAATATAGGTCCTACAATTTTGAAATCTTTAGGATTTGATGATTTTGCAATTAATCCTGCCAAAATATTATCATCCATGACAAAAGCAGCAGCTCGACCAGAAGCTACCATAGCAAATGAGTCAGAATGGTCTTTGCCATAGACATTGTTGACATTCACTTTTTGACCTTTTTCCCCCATTTTGATGTATTTATCAGAGGTCGTCCCTTGAGTAGTCACAACTGCTTTGCCATTTAAATCAGCAATAGTTTTGATTGGGGAGTTGGCTTTGACAACCATACGTACTTCGGTTGCGTAATAGTTGGTTGAAAAACTGACCTGCTGTTGACGCTGAATAGAGTTGGTGGTTGTACCACACTCCATGTCAATGTTGCCTGCAAGCATTTCTGGAATACGCGTTGAAGATGTAACAGCTTTATATTCAACTTTTAAATTGGGTAATTTGAGATCTTTTTTCAGTTGATTCGCGAAGTTATTACAGATATCAACGGCATAGCCCAATGGTTTGCCACCTACAACATAGGAGATTGGATCGGAGGATTCACGATATCCAATTACAACTTTGCCTGAAGTTTTGATTTTAGCCAAAGTATCTGCTGCTTGTACTTGAGAAAATGCACCGCCTGCGATCAAAATACCTAATGTTGTTGTAAATACTTGCTTTGAAATTTTTTTCATTCTGATCTCTCCAATCATATTTATTTATGTCATGCATAGATGCTGCATTAAAAATAAAGCATTTAACATGCCAATCGTTTTATTTAGAAATATAGATCCTTGATATTTCTTTATGCATTCATTTTTATACGTTCATTTCTCAGAAGTAAAGCGATAAAACATATAAATTGTGTGCTTCTTTAGTCGAAAGAAGATCAGTCTAAGTGGTGTTGAATGTTTTTAAAATTGAGAAATCATATGTTTTGGATCTTTGATCTTCAAAATAGGATGAATTTTCCATTTATTTTGAATAAATGATTCATTTTATAGGTAAAGCTTTTGGTGAAAGGAATGATTTTTGCTAGGCGCTGTTGAATTCTTATGCTATAACAATAAAAAGGCATGATTTTTGCTTAGTATAGAATGTGATTTTGAGGATGTCGCTAAATGAAGTTATCAGTCGGGTTAAAAGTTGCAAATACGTTGTCATTAACACCACAACTGCAACAAGCAATTCGATTGTTACAACTGTCGAGTTTGGAACTTGAGCAGGAAATTCAAATTCAGCTCGATAGCAACCCTTTACTTGAAAAAGTAGAGGAAGAATCATCCACTGAAAGTTTAGAACAATTACAAGAACAAGATTCAAAAGATTTAACCAATGAATTAAATGCAGATCATCTACCTGATGAATTACCTGTCGATACGGATTGGGATGATGTTTATACCCATCAATCTACTGCGATGGAGCGTCCAGAATTTGAAGAACGAGAAGATAATCGTGAAGGTCATACATCACTGAAAGAGCATATGTTGGTGCAAATTAATTTACTACACTTTTCACCTGTGGATAAATTAATCGCCTATTGTATTGTCGATGCATTGGATGAAAAAGGCTTTTTGGATGCTACAATTTCTGAGATTATACAGTCGGTTGCGCATATATTGACGCAAATGGATTATGATATTGAAGTTGAAGAAGATGAGGTTTTAGTCGTATTGAAGCATATTCAACGTCTAGAGCCAGTAGGGGTGGGATCGCGTCATTTGGCTGAATGTTTGTCTTTGCAAGTTGAAGCTTTACCCCATGGGACATTGTATAAAAATGAAGCCGCTATCTTATTAAAATATTATGAACTTTTGGTCAATAATGAATTACCAAAATTACTTAAACAAACAGGTTTAAATACCGAGCAATTAAAATCTGCCGTTGAGTTGTTAAAAACTTTAAAAGCTTATCCAGGGGCAGAGTTTGCCGAAAAAGATTCAGATTATCAAATTCCTGATGTTGTTGTATCAAAAAAAAATGGGCATTGGCATGTGCAGTTGAATCCTGACATTTTGCCTAAGTTGCGAATTAATTCATTCTATTCAGGTATGATTAAGCGTGCTGATCAAAGTGATGATAATCAATATTTACGCAATCAAATGTTGGAAGCGAAAAACTTTATTAAAAGTGTAGATGAACGCCATAAGACTTTATTAAAAGTGGCAAGTTGTATCGTGCAACATCAACGTGAGTTTTTGGAAATTGGTGCAGAAGGGATGAAACCTTTGGTACTGCGTGATGTGGCAGAGGAAGTGGAGTTGCATGAGTCTACGGTATCTCGTGTCACGACCAATAAGTACCTGCTTACGCCTCGGGGTTTATTTGAGTTGAAATATTTCTTTTCAAGTCATGTAGGGACGACTTCAGGTGGCGAGGCATCTTCTACTGCGATTCGAGCAAAAATTAAAAAATTAGTTGCCGAAGAAAATCCACGTAAGCCTTTGTCTGATAATACAATTGCAAATATGTTGAAAGAGGATGGGATCGATGTAGCACGTAGGACAGTTGCAAAGTATCGTGAATCTTTAAATATTCCATCATCTTCTGATCGAAAAGTCTTGATCTAAATTTAAAAATGTGGCTATTCTAGAGATTCATTATGACGATTTGACGAAAATAATGAATCTCTTTTTTAGTTTTGGAGTAGCCTAAATGATTGCATGATGTAATAAACGCAGAATTTTCCTAAGTGAATTCTGTCATTCGATCATTTCGGCTATGACGTGTCACATCCTTTGGTAAGGAGAGGGTTATAATTATGCAAATTACAATTCGTGGACATCATTTAAGTATTACACCCGCGATTGAGGATGATATTCGTGGGAAATTTGCTCAGATGGTGAAGCATCTTGATCAAGTGAATAGTATGCAAGTCAAACTGAGTAAAGATCACCAATTAGACAAAATCTCTAAAAAAGGCAGTGCCAATCATATCGCTGAGGCAATTGTGCGTTTACCTGGCGTAGAGTTATTTGCGCAAGCAACAGCAGATGATATGTATACTTCTATTAAAAAATTAACTGAAAAATTAAAAAAACAATTGCAGCGACATCGTAAAATGCAGCTCGATTATTCACCTATTTTGATTGCAGAATGATCAATATATTCACTTGCAAAAGAGGTTGAAAAAGACCTCTTTTTTTTATCAATAATTTTTGTACAAGATAATGAATTATTTTGATGAGTTTATAGTAAAATACTCGGTTTTTACACTGACAGTCCTATAATGAGGTCGATGCCATGAATAGTGAACAGCTCACTGAAATCCTTAAAGCAGCTTTTCCTGATGCTGAAGTCGCTGTCAGTGGACAAGCAGGTAAGTTTGATCTACGTATTGTCGATGAGCAATTTGAAGGTAAACGCCCAGTTGCTCGTCAACAAACTGTTTATCAACCGCTCAATTCTTATATTGCGAGTGGTGAAGTACATGCTGTAACTATTCGTGCAATGACTAAAGAAGAATGGCGCAAAGCCAGTATGTTTGGAGCTTAAGCGTCAATGGATAAATTTGTCATTCAAGGTGGTGCAAAGATTGAAGGTGAAGTGCGTATTTCTGGTGCGAAAAATGCAGCTTTACCTTTGTTGGCGGCAATGATTCTTGCTGATACCCCTATTACGCTCAAAAATGTTCCAAATCTAAAAGATGTGAGAACATTGGTTAAGTTAATCAGTGGTTTAGGCATTACCATGAGCTATGAAGGCGAAACGGTTATTGCAGACACGTCTACTTTAGATAATCAGTTTGCACCTTATGAATTGGTTAAAACGATGCGTGCATCAATTTTGGTGCTCGGTCCATTATTGGCACGTTATGGTAGTGCGAAAGTTTCATTGCCAGGCGGATGCGCGATCGGTTCACGCCCTGTCGACCAGCATTTAAAAGCATTAGAAGCTTTAGGTGCACACATTGAGGTTGAAAATGGCTATGTCATCGCGAGTGTTGACGGCCGTTTAAAAGGTGGTGAAGTTATCTTTGATATGGTGACTGTGGGGGGGACGGAAAATATCCTCACTGCTGCAGTGCTTGCAGATGGTGTAACGACGATTCGTAATGCGGCACGTGAACCTGAAATCACAGACCTTGCACAAATGCTTATTAAAATGGGTGCGAAAATTGAAGGTTTAGACACAGATACTTTAGTCGTGACGGGCGTTGAAAGCCTACATGGTTGTGAGTATTCAGTGGTTGCTGATCGTATTGAAACAGGTTCATATTTAGCTGCTGCTGCAATTACAGGTGGTAAGGTAAAAACTACACATACAGATCCAAACCTACTTGAAGCTGTATTAGACAAGTTTGAAGAAATGGGCGCAGAAGTGACCCGTGGTGATGATTGGATCGAATTGGATATGATGGGTAAACGTCCAAAAGCGGTGAGCTTTCGGACTTTACCGCATCCAGATTTTCCAACAGATATGCAAGCACAGATCATGGCAGTCAATGCGATTGGTCGTGGTTTTGCAACAATTTCAGAAACGATTTTTGAAAATCGTTTTATGCATGTGCCTGAGTTGGCACGTATGGGTGCAAATATTCAGGTCGAAGGTAATGATGCTGTAGTCACGGGTGTGGAAAAATTATCTGCAGCACCTGTGATGGCAACAGACTTGCGTGCCTCATTTTCTTTAGTTTTAGCAGCTTTAGTTGCTGAAGGTGAAACCACAATTGATCGTATTTATCACATCGATCGTGGCTATGAGAATATTGAAGCAAAATTGCAAGCTCTGGGTGTCCAAATTAAGCGAGTGAGCGAGTAAGTTAATGAGCGATATGAGAAACGATGATCCAAACTTTGACGTCATGGGTAATTTTGATCATGGTTTAACTTTAGCATTGAGTAAAGGTCGTATTTTAAAAGAGACATTGCCTTTACTTGAAACAGCTGGAATTAACTTATTGGAAGATCCTGATAAATCTCGTAAGTTAATTTTTCCAACGACCCATAAACAAGTGCGTATCTTGATTTTACGTGCTTCTGATGTACCGACTTATGTCGAAAATGGTGCAGCGGATATTGGTGTTGCAGGTAAAGATGTATTGATGGAGCATGGCGCGCAAAATGTGTATGAACCATTAGATTTAAAAATTGCCAACTGTAAGTTAATGACAGCAGGTAAAGTCGGCATGGTTCGTCCAAAAGGTCGTTTAAAAATTGCCACTAAATATGTCAACTTAACTCGTCAATACTATGCAAGCTTAGGTGAGCAAGTGGATGTGATTAAACTTTACGGCTCAATGGAATTAGCCCCACTGGTCGGTTTAGGTGATTACATCGTCGATGTGGTGGATACAGGAAATACTTTACGTGCCAATGGTTTAGAGCCTTTGGAAGAGATTTGCAAAGTATCTTCACGCTTGATTGTCAATAAAGCTAGCTTTAAACGTAAACAGACGTTGTTAAATCCAATTCTTGCACAACTTGAAAAAGCTGTTGAAGAACGTGAAAATGCGAAAAAAGCTTAAATAGATTTAAGTGTAAATGACCGTCCAAAAGGGCGGTTTTTTATTGTTTTAAACACTTATGAAGATGAAATAAAGTGGTCATTTTCATTGAACTCATCTGTTATTGTTGGAAGGTATGATGCTTTGAAGTGGTGAATGTATTCAGAAGATGAAAGGGATCATCCTGATACGCATGCATAATTTTAATAGAAATAGATATTTCCTATTTAATGAAAAGCATTTTCCTGTCACATTCCTTATTTTCATGATGAATCCTTACCCACAAATCACCTAAAACAAGGTAAACTAAATCTTTACTAATTAACCTTGTGGGTAAATAGATGCGCCGTTTATCGACTCAAGAGCAGAACTTCAAACAAGTCTTTGCTGATTTGTTGGCTTTTGAAACAGTGAGTGATCCTGAGCTTTTAAAAACAGTAGACCAAATTATTGTAGATGTACGCCAACATGGTGATGCACATGTACTGAAACTCACTCAACAGTTCGATCGACATCCAGCGCATCAATTCTCAGATTTAGAACTGTCACAAGAGCAACTTAAAGCTGCATTTGAAGGTTTAAGTACTGAAGTACGTGAAGCTTTGGAAATGGCTGCAAATCGTGTTCGTTCATTCCATCAAGCACAAAAGCAAGATGGTTGGACTTATGTCGATGCTTTGGGTAACACACTCGGTCAAAAAGTCACACCTTTAGACCGTGTGGGTATTTATGTCCCTGGCGGTTTGGCTTCTTATCCATCTTCAGTGCTTATGAATGCTGTACCTGCACATGTAGCAGGTGTGCAAGAAATTATCATGGTGGTTCCTGCACCAAATGGAGATTTAAATCCATTAGTATTGGCTGCAGCATATCTTGCAGGTGTGCATCGTGTATTTACTATAGGTGGAGCACAAGCAGTTGCTGCACTCGCTTATGGTACTGAGACTATTCCGCAAGTGGATAAAATTACAGGACCAGGAAACCGCTTCGTGGCTGCGGCAAAACGCGCCGTGTTTGGTCAAGTTGGTATTGACATGATAGCAGGACCTTCTGAAATTTTAGTCTATGCAGAAGGTAAAAATAACGCTGAATGGTTAGCCATGGATTTATTGTCACAAGCTGAGCATGACACAGTTGCGCAAGCAGTATTCATTACACCTGATGAACAACTTTTAACTGAAGTTGGGCAATGGATTGAAAAGCATTTAGAAGCATTACCAAAGGCCGATATTGCACGCACATCGATTGAAAACCGTGGTGCATTGGTTCTCGTGAAAGACCGAGCTGAAGGTGCGGAGCTGATTAACCAAGTTGCACCTGAACATTTGATGCTCTGTCTAGATGAAGCTGAACTAATGTCAGAAAGCATTCGCCATGCAGGTGCGATCTTTATGGGGCGTTATACGCCTGAAGCGATTGGTGATTACTGTGCAGGGCCAAACCATGTATTACCAACATCAGGTACAGCACGGTTCTCATCACCTTTGGGTGTATATGACTTCCAAAAGCGTTCAAGTTTGATCATGTGTTCTGAGCAGGGTGTGAAAACTTTAGCCAAAACTGCAGATATTCTTGCGCAGCAAGAAAACTTGGATGCACACGCGAGATCTGCACGTTATCGTTATAAATAAGTTATTACCTAAATAATGAAGTATTGAGTGTTCCTCTCCCTTTAGGATGAGTAGCGAAGCTACGCAAGAGGAGAGGGAACATAGAGAAAATAAAATGCCAAATATTACCTCTGAACAAATGCGTTTTTGGAGTCCTGATGTACGTGAGCTAGAGCCGTATACGCCTGGTGAACAACCAAAAATTCAAAATATTTTAAAATTGAATACCAATGAAAATCCATACCCGCCATCACCAAAAGTAGTTGCTGCAGTGCAAGCGGTATTGGAAAATTCAGCGGATGCCTTACGTTTATATCCAGATCCTGATTCAACAGCACTAAAACAAGCTATCGCAAATCAACAACATGTCGATATTTCAAATGTCTTTGTTGGAAATGGTTCGGATGAAGTCTTAGCACATATTTTTAAAGCATTTTTTGTGCAAGATAAACCGATTTTATATCCAGATATTACCTATAGTTTTTATCCTGTTTATAGTCAGTTTTTTGGTATTGCAACGAACACTAAAATTTTGCCTTTAAATGATGATTTTGAAATTGTTGTAGATGATTATAAGCAACCGAATGGTGGCATTATCATTACCAACCCTAATGCACCAACCAGTATTGCATTAGGATTATCTGCAATTGAAGAAGTTCTACAAGCAAATCCTGATTCAGTGGTTTTGATTGATGAAGCTTATGTAGATTTTGGTGCAGAATCTGCGGTAAGTTTAGTTGAAAAGTACGAAAACTTAGTGGTATGCCAAACAACGTCTAAATCACGTTCATTGGCAGGATTGCGAGTTGGTTTTGCCATTGCACAACCGCATTTGATTGCAGCACTTGAAGCAGTTAAAAATAGTTTTAACTCCTATCCGATTGATCGCTTTGCTATCGCTGCGGCTGTGGCATCATTTGAGGATCAAGCTTATTTTGAAGAGCAAAATCGTAAAGTGATTGCAAGTCGTGAGAAATTGACGGCTCAATTGGTTGAAATTGGCTTTAAGGTTCTCCCTTCAAGTGCGAACTTTATTTTTGCATCTTTGCCAACGAAAGATGCGGGCGAATTAGCAGGCAAATTGCGTGAACAAGGTATTATTGTGCGTTATTTCAATAAACCACGCATCAACCAATTTTTACGTATCACCATTGGTACGGATGAACAAAATCAACGCTTAGTCGATACGTTAAAAAAAGATATTTTAGCTTGAAGTTTAAAGCTTCCTAAAACTTTTATTGCAAAAAAGCGAATCCTAGGATTCGCTTTTTTATTTTAAGATTCAGGTGTATACCATGTATTCAGTAGATCGAGCATCGCAGACACTTTATCAAAACATTCCTGATATTCAGCATCACAATCGGATGCGATTGTGATGCCACCGCCTGCCCATAAAGACACATCTTCTTGAAATTTTTGAACTGTACGAATCAAGATGTTCCAAGAGCCTGTGCCATCAAAATTAAAATAACCCATTGAACCACAATATGCCCCACGTGGTGCACCTTCGAGTTCTTCAATGATTTGCATGGCACGAATTTTAGGGGCACCTGTAATGGACCCTCCTGGAAGCGCAGATAGCAACATATCAAAGGGATTAACATCCTTTTTTAAGGTTGCAGTGACTTCACTGACCATATGGTGCACTTGATTAAAAGATTCAATATTAAACAGTTTAGGGGTTTTTACTGTACCTGTTTCAGCATAAACACTCAGATCATTACGCAATAAATCGACAATCATGACATTTTCAGCCTGATCTTTTTGTGAATGTATTAAGGTGTTTTTTGATTGTTCGTCTAATATTGGATCATCATAGCGTGGCATCGTACCTTTAATGGGTTTAGTTATGATTTTTCGATGGGATTCAAAATCAATAAATAATTCAGGTGAACAACTTAATAATTCAAACTCATTGATTTTTAAATAACCAGAATAAGGTGCATGAGTTAATGTCCAAAAATGATCAGCTGTATCAATTAAACGACCTTGAGCTTTAGCTTTAAACTCTTGTGTGAGATTAATTTGATAACAATCACCTGCTTTAATATAATCATGTATCTTATTAAAATTCTGATTATATTGTTGTTTTGACCATCTTGCTTGGCAGCTCTGCATTAATTTAAATGCATGAATATGTTTTTGCTGAGAGTTTAATTTAGCTTGAATAATGTCAAAAATATGTGCTGCATTTTCTTCGGAACTATAAAAAATCCATTTTCCCTGAATGTATTTTAAATAACTTTCATATTGACCTAAAAATAAATTTGGCTGTGATTTTAATTGATTATTAATATGAAGTTGGGCGGATAAATTATAATCAATAAATCCAATATATCCGCCATTAAATTGTTTGTTATCAGATGAGTTTGTATTTATATTTTTAAAATTGATAAAGTTTTTAATATTTAAAATACTACCTGTGAGAAGGTACTCAAAATGAGTGGTTCGTTCATAAATGCTATATTGTCCCGCTTGTTTTATAACATACTGAACAGGTAAAACGGCAATGATAGGTTGATGATTATTTTCTAAATAAACACAACCAAATAGATCATTCAGTTTTTGTAAAATAACAGCGGGTGTTAAATCTGTGATATCTAAATTTTTGCAGAAAATAGATTGAGTTAGCATCTTGTCAACTAATAAAACGGTTAATGAGATTATACGATATTTTTTGTACACTCGGTCACAAAAATACCGCTTATCGGGAACTTTCACTTTTTAGCAGACAACTATTGAACAAAAAATAACATAAGGTTAATTTAATAGGGCAAATCGGACTACTCAAGGAAGAAAGTTTCTGTTGTAAAAAAATAAAAACAACGTGAGACTGCGGCGAGTGGTTAAAAATGAAAAAAAATGCTCTTGGGAGAGTACAAATGAAATTATTTACTAAAGTTGCTTTAGTTTCTGCTGTAGCTGTAAGTTCAAATGCAATGGCAATGCAAGCGATGGATGATGCTGCATTAAGCGCTGCAACAGGTCAAGACGGTATTTCGATTGGTATTGATATTTCTAAAGTTGATATTGCAAAACTTCATGTTTTTGATGGTGATGGCTTACCAACAACTGCAGGTACACCTCCAACAACTACAGCTGGTAAAGCAGGTGCAATTACTTTAAATAATGTAGTGTTAACGAAAAGTGCTACATCAGCATTAACAACAGGTAACTTAGCTGATCTTGTTATTGATACAGATGGTGGTACTGGTACACCTGCAAAACCTTTCTTAAATGTTGCTGCTAACGTTGGTGGTTTGAATATTTCTTTAGGTAAAATTGAAGTAAATGATGCTACTGGTACTGCTGGTGCTTATAAAGTAGGTACAGCTTCTGCGGAAATTTTAAGTGGTTTATCTTTAACTACGGGTAAATTAAGTGCAAATATTCAGTTAGGTAACACACCTCAAGGTGCGATGATTAAATTGAATGGTTCTATGACTGGTGGTTTGTCAATTAATAACTTGGCAATTAAAGATGCTGCTGCTGGTGGTTACATTTCACTAGGTGGTATTAAAGTTAATGACAATGGTAGTGCTGATCTTGCGATGGATGCAGATGTCGCTGTTAAGCCAGAAGGTTTAGCAATCACTGCACTTAAAAATGCAACAGGTACAGATATTTATATCAAACAAGTTGTATTAGGTGGTGGTACTGGATTTGTTGCACCTACAGGTGGTAATCCAGCAACTCTAGGTACAGGTACCGGTTCTGGTTCAATTGGTGATGTTGCAATCTCTGGTATGAAAATTACGAACAGTGCTGGTGTTGGTGCTGTAATCAAAATCTCTGGTCACTAAGTTGATCTGATTTGAAAAAAGACGCGTGAATATCACGCGTTTTTTTTTATTCAAATGGCAAAATCAAACAAAAGTAAAAAAAAGCTATCTTTTTCTGAAAAAATAGGTATCTTAAAGGTACATGGAAGTAGAGTGTTCACTCTAAAAATAAAATTAACACTTCGGGCAGTTTATTGCCGATACTTGAACAGTTCAAAAATATGTTAGAGATTACTTTAGGTTCGGCACTAATTTACTATTTTGCCAGCCATGCATTAGACATTAAAGAAAAACCTACTGATGCTGTGTATTATACAGAGCTTGCTGACCCTCGTAATGCTTCCTTCTCTCGAAATCATCGTGAGATGGTTCAAATTAAACCTGCTTTAGAGAATCAATTTAGAGGCATTGTACGTCAAGCCTATGATTATAGTTGTGGTTCTGCAGCCTTAACCACATTATTAAATGGTTATGTAGGAACGAGTTTGACTGAGCAGCAGACCATGGAAGGTTTATTGCGATATGGTGAATATAATCGTATTATTGAGCGCCGCAGCTTTTCATTGCTCGATATGAAGCGTTTTGTGACTGCTATTGGTTTTGAAAGTGGTGGTTATAGGGGCGAGTTTTCTGATTTGGTGAAGCAACAACAACCGGCAATTGTCCCGATTTCTTATGCGGGCTTTAAACATTTCGTGGTTTTTAAAGCATATAAGAATGGGCGTGTTTACGTTGCTGATCCTGCTTTAGGGAATATCAGTTTCGATCAAGAGCGTTTTAAAGAAATTTGGGAAAATAATACATTATTCTTAATTAATGTTCCCAAAGATCAACAAAAGGAATTTTTAGCACTACAAGATGCGGATTTAAGGCATGTTGAGGATGCAACAATTAATAGGTATGCTTTGGTTGATGCACAGTATTCGTATGATTATATTAATAAAATTGCAGATAAAGCATCTACGATGCGTCGAGTAATTGACCGTGGTGATAATTCAGATACCAAAGGTCAGCCAATTACATCATTCATGCGACTATATTATAAACGTAAGTAAAAGCAGATTAGAAAAAATCGAATAATCACACTTTTAGGTAGGAATAAAATGAATAATCATTGGATGAGACGAACTTTACTAGCCGTTAGTATTCAACTTGCGATTGGTGGAGTATATGCTGCGGAAACTTCAGAAAAGGTCACAGATACAACTGAAGCCGCTCAAAATGTCGGTCAAGTCGTAGGTGAATCTGATGCTACAGTAGATGCAGCAAATACTACAGCTGCTGAGCCTGTAGCAGTCGAAGCCGCATCTCAACCCGCTGTAGAAGTTGATAAAGACGCAACGCCATCCTTAGTGCCGCCTGCTGGTTCGCAAGCTGCAAGTGCTTTACAGCAAAAAGAAGGTGATGCAACACAAGAAACCAATTTACAAGAAGTATTTACCTCGAATGAACGCCAATATTCTTTGATTAAAAAAGGTGAATTTTCAGCGTTTTATGATTTAGATTATTCTTATTATCGTGATCAACAAATCAATGCTGCAATGAATGATGGTGATTTGTATCAACTACGTGTGGATGAAGATGCGAGTCATACCATTACCAATACCTTTACTGCGCAGTATGGTGTATTGGATAATTTAACTTTTAGTGCTTCTCTTCCTTTCGTTGCAAAGTCGGATAATATTAAAGATACAACAGCAGCAGGTTTGGGAGATATTAATTTAGGGGCACGTTGGGAGCCTTTCCCATTAAAAGCAGGACGTTTGCCTCTTATTTTATTTGGTAATGTTTCGACCAAAACGGGTGATAGTCCATACGAAATTAATCCAACCACTGATTTATCTACAGGTAAAGGTTATTACTCTGTAGGTGTTGGTGCAAGTACCCGTAAATATATCGACCCAGTGGTATTATTTGCTTCAATTTCAGGAAATTATGGTTTTAAAGAGACAGGTCTAAATCAAGTCCGTGGTGGTGGTGATGCAGGCCCTCGTATTTTAGATGAGTTTGAACCAGGTATTACAGGTGGCTTCTCATTTGGTTTTGCTTATTCATTTAACTATGATGTCTCGATGACCATGTCATATCAGCAAACCTTTAATACAAATACATCATTTACATATACAAACGGCGAGTCTTATAAAGCCGCTGATCAGTCTAGTGGTATGTTTTCAATTGCATTAGGGGTACGTGTATCACCTGAAACGATTGTGAATGGTACTTTAGGAATTGGTTTAACAGAAGATTCACCTGATATTTCTTTAGGTTTATCATTCCCACTTGATATTTTAGGTTTTGGTAAGAAAAAAGCAAGCTAATGGAGAGCTGGTATGAAATACCCACGCTTACGCCCGTTAGTGACTGCTATTTTTTTAACGGGTTGTTCAACACAAGTCTTTGCACATTTAGGTTTAAACTTATCTGTTGATATTCGTTCTTTATCTATGGGAAATGCAGTCACTGCGGATCCACCAGGGATTAGTGCAATTCACTTTAACCCTGCTGCATTGACAAAGTTAAAAGGTTTGCAAACGGATGTTCAAGGGATTGTTGCGAACTTTGATATACAAAAAGAATTTTCTGCGCCAGATGGTTATAACGTTTTTGGTTATTCGGATGACCCCTTAATTTGTAATGATGCACCTGATAATCCGTCAAATTTATGTACAGATTATAAAGGGTCAGTGAGTGGTGATGTTGAATATGCAAGTTTATATGTCCCAATTTTAAAAAAGGTGGTGGACTTAGGTCCAGGTTGGCCTGTTTTAGCACCTACGGGAGGTGTCTCTTATAATCCACCAGGTTCAAAATTAACATACGCAACAGCCGTTTATGCACCTATGGTGGCGGGTTTCGGTTCAGAAAATGGCAATCCTGGAAACTTTATGGGACAGCAAGTTGCCATTGAGCGTATTACCTATTTGTCGCCTTCGATTGCGTATGAAGTTAATGATGAGCTGTCGATTGGGGCGTCGATTGGGATGTCATATAATGCGGTTGCTTTAAAAACTGATTTACGTTTCCCGAATGAAATGGTCGGGGTATTACGTATGGTGGATGAAGCTGTTTGCGCACCTTTTAGAGAAAACTCTAATGTGATTACTGACCTACTTTTATTTGGTCTATGTAATGCAAATGAAGCGGTCAGTCCATTTAATAAGTTTGCTGCAATGGAAGTTTCATTAGAACAAAGTTTAAGTCCAAGTTATAACTTAGGTATGCTTTGGGAGCCAACTGAAGAATTTGGCTTCGGGATGGTCTATCAAAGCGCAGCTAAAATGCGGATGAAAGGAAAGTATTTTATTGATACTGCCAATGCACCGAGAGAGTTAATTAAAGGGTTGAACTCATCTGCAACGGGACAAATTTTAGCAGCAATTTTAGGTTTCCCAGGCTATATTCCACCAACTGAATCAGGCTTGATTGCGATGGATTTAGAATATCCTGCACATTTCCAAGCGGGTATTAAATATAAAGTATTACCTGACTTACAAGTGAACTTTGATCTAGGTTGGACAGATTTTAAAGCGTGGGAGAAATTCCAATTTGAGTTTGACCGCCAAATCTCTGCACTTAAAATTGCAAAATTATTGTCGAATGAAGTTTCGGATAGTTCATTATCTGTGCCTTTAGGCTTTAAATCACCATGGAGTTGGGGAGTTGGTGTTGAATATTCAGCAACAGATCGTTTGAAGCTCCGAGCAGGTTATGAGCCACGTGCAAGTGCAATTCCAGATGATAAGCGTAATAGTTTAGTCCCAATTAATAATGCGCAATTGTTTGGTTTAGGCTTAGGGTATCGTTTTGATGAAGATACTGATATCGATTTATCTGTGGGTTTTTTGCGTAGCCGAGACAATATTCCTGCCTGCTCAAGCTCGATGTCAAATGCATGTGGGGTAGATAATCTGATTTTAAACCCTTATGCAGGATTAAATGTAAAAACCAATACGAAAGTGACTATTTTAGGTTTGAACTATAGAACAAGATGGTAAGGTCATTGCAGAATAAGGGAATAGCAGTATGAGATTAACTTTAATATTTTTAGCAATGAGTATTGTTCCTGTCACTTATGCTGCTAATTTCTATACGATTATCGGACCTGATGGACGACCTATGGTGGTCCAAAAAACGATTGAAACTGAAAAAAAGGAAAAAATAAAAGTTCAGGCTGAGCAAAAAAATAATGCTACGGTAGTGCAAACACCACAAATAGTGCCCCAAACGCAAACCGTTTCACCTACGCTTACTGTACAACCGAAACAGCCTCCACAGATTATAGAAAAACCTGAGGTTGTTTTGCAAAATAACGAGCGTGCTCCAAATTCTCATATTGTGTTATCACCAGTTGCAGTTACGCAACAAGAGCCGCTGCAATCCGTTGAAATGATGCCAAGCCAAATTAAGCAGAAAACACAAACTCAACCATCACCTCAGCAAAGAGAGGCATCTGAAACAATAATAGCAAGTCCTGTTTCTGAAAAGGCAACAACCGTTTTAGTTCCAAAACAAGTGGTACAGCAAGGTACAAAAACAGTAGATGATCTAAAAAAAGTTGAAGAGAGCGCAAATTCGAATCGTAATATTACTGAAATTGACGGTGTTCAATATGTCAATAATGAATATTTGGAAGAGCGTGAATTTAATTTAGAAGGCAAAAAACGCTTTTATGTCATGCCTGAAACAGGGGGGATGACAGGAGGACGTTTTGAAACGGTTGAGCGGCAAAAAGGGTTGAGTAAAAGTTTACTTGATCGTATTCGACAGCCTAAGCCTTTAGAGCATAAGCCAATTGTACTTGCGACAACATATTATCGTTTACCTAAAGAAGAAGTTGTAAAAACGTTAGAACAAGCATGTTTTACAGGTAAAAAAATGGATAAAGCCAAAACAATGTCCATGAAGAATCAAGAAGTGAGTTTTTTCCCAGTTGCACCGATTAAGGAAAATTTTTCTTATGAAGTGGTGAAATTAGACCCCGCGATTCAAAATATTTTGTTTTCCTCTTTTGCTTCTTCACAGAAAAAACCAAGTTACTACTGGCCTTTAGCGGTATTTTTAGATGAAAAAGGTTGTGTAGTTGAAGGTGTGAGTGGATTTAAGAATGAAGAACAAAATGAAAGTTCAACACATTATGCATCGCTTGAAGGTGTGCTCAAGAAACCAGATTCAGCACATTATTTATTTATGACACCTCTTTCGCAAGCGATTGATATTCAAAATCATGAATTAACAAATCAAGGACAAATTAAACTGAGTGTTATTCAGTAAGGATCGTCAACCATGAACAAGAACATAATATTACCCTTTGCTTTAACAGGCTTAATGGCTGCACTAACGGCATGTGGGGGTGGTGAAAGTGCTACGATTCACGAAGACCCAAATAAAGGTGTTACAACCTCAACCAATGGTTGTGAAGATATGGTTGATAACAAGTGTCAATCTTTTGTGGTGGATTATCCTGTTGCAGGTTTGAATTTTGATTGTAGTAGCGATAAGAACAATCATTTTGTCACTGAAATCGTGAGTAGTGTGGCAATGGGTGCTTGTCCATCTGGCGATAAAATAAATTTCTATATTCAAGGTGCACAATCTGCTCGAAAAATTGAATTGGGTACGGTAGATTTAGCGAAGATTCGTCCATTAAAGGTGAATGGTCAGCCTGCGCAAATTAGCTTGATGGACATGGCAAGTGGTTTAACAGGAAAAGGCATTAGCAGTGCAAATGGTAATGATGAAACCTTTAGAGTCTTAACGGCATTGGTTCGTATCTTGCAAGCTGCAGGAATTCAGCAAGATATAGATGCTGTTGAAGGTGATATTCAGCCTGTGACATTATCAAAAGATTTAAAAGAAGATTTAAAAAATATTCAGTCAAATGTGACTGCACAAAACTTTAAGGATGGGACGTATCTTGCTCTCATTAAACCATGGTTAGATGCTTCTACAATTACAGAGGCATCGGCACAACAAGCCGCAGCACGTTTAATTAAACAAAATCAGGTCGGTATTTACACTACAAATTTCTTATATTTTACGAATGAGAAAGTAAACATTGATATTCGTGGTTTTAGTGGTAAGAGTACAAGTAATAGTAAAAAGGAAACCATTGCCAATATGTACTTACTCACGACGCGTGATGGCTATAGTACAGGCTATACAATACAGTGGATGGGTGTTCCTACAGTGAAGGATTCGTTACCAACAGGTAGTGAATCATTATTAAAATATGCACTTTTGACACAAGTTGAACCGAAGAAATTAAATGCAGATGCACAAGATGCATTACTGAATGAATTTAATAATAAAATTACTCAACCATTTATTTTCAAAGCTGCGAATAGTACGACTGATAATTTACAATTAGTACAAGGTACTTTAGTCAACGGAACAAATATTGCGGGTACAGCAGATATGTACAAGCGAATTTTACGTATAGATAAAGCACCTACTGATAAAACAGTGTATGGTGAATGGCGCCAAACGCAAGGGAATGAAAACTTTACAGGTACTATTGATATTTATAAGTCTAATCCTGCAACTTATTTAACTAATAAAGTTTTCCGTACGGTAAATACGGTGAAAAAGGGGCAGAAATATATTTTCCCATTATATGCAAATATTATCTTTAACTTTGAGGATAAGAGCGTCGCACCTGTGAAATTAGGGATTGTGATTGATGAAAATGGTGATATTCGTACCAATATCGGGGCAAATCCTACAGCAAATAATTTGACTTCTGATAAATGTAATAATATCAATCCATCAACTTATAAAGATGATGATGGTGTGCAGCAATATCGAATTGGGACTACAGGTGCGGCAAACTACACCACGACTGTTCCAGATAAGTCGATTACCATTCGTATGATTTTAGCGAATCCAATCTTTGGTAATATTGATGGTGCATTGGTCGGGTTAAATGATGCAATTATTTATTTGCCGGGAGCATCGATTACAGATGAAAATACATTAGTACCGGGTGGTGTGCGTTTAAATTTACAAAACTTATTGGTTGATGGAACCACCGCTCGCGGTATTAATATTACTGGTTGGAATGGTAATCAGGCGATTGAAGCACAATGGGCAAATATGCAAGCTGTGTATCAAACTATCTATAATGCAGCCAATAAAGATAAAGTAAATGATGCGCAAAAAGCGTTGGCAAAACGCACTTTTGGTAGCTTACAAGTTGAATTACCAAGCTGCTATCAAATTAAAACTAAGCAATAATCAATCTATGATTTGAAATAAAAAACCATCTTTAAAGATGGTTTTTTATATTTTAAGATTATTTATATCATTAGCCTGTATGGTCTAAGCGTGTGCCTAAAGTTTCTAAATGCGTTGGGAATACATTGTTTTGACGATCTGCAAAATAGTGGCGTAAAGTCCGTTCTACACTTGGAAAGGCGAGTTCATTCCACGGAATATCTTTTTCTTCAAACAAACGGCTCTCGATGGTTTCTTCACCTGCACCAAATTGTCCATCAATGATATTGCCTTTGAATAAGACATAGATTTGCCCAATTCGCGGGATATTGTACATACAATAGAGCTGTTCAATGTCAATCTCAGCTTCAGATTCTTCACGTGTTTCGCGTGCTGCACCTTGTTCCATGGTTTCAAACAATTCCATATAACCAGCAGGAAGTGTCCATAAACCATAGCGTGGTTCAATTGCTCTACGACACAAGAGCACTTTATTTTCCCAAAGGGCAAGTGCACCACAAATCACTTTTGGATTGACATAATGAATCGTACCACAATGGGTACAGACCTTTCTGACTTGATGATCACCCAAGGGAATTTTATCTATTGTTGTATGTCCACAGGCTGTACAAAAATGCATAGGCTTGATTGAAATAAAAAGATAACTCAGCATAACTGAATTTTAGTACTTTCGCATCATTTATAGCCTTCTGTATAAAATTTCATATATGATGTAAAAATAACAAAAACAGCCAAGTGAGGGATTATGCAGGAGCAATTATTAACACAGGTATTGCAACAACGATTACGTTTTGCAAAAAGGACGTATCCTGCTCAAGCTGCTGTGTTAATCGCCATTACCCATGAAAAAGATCCTAAAATTTTATTAACCCGCCGTTCTGTATATTTAAATAATCATGCAGGTGAGGTATCTTTCCCGGGTGGAAAACGGGATCCAAATGATACCAGTAATATCGTGGTGGCTTTACGTGAAGCATGGGAAGAAACAGCTTTGAGCCCTTTTCAAGTGACTTTGCTCGGTGATTTACCCATGGAGCGGGCACGTAACGGAATGACGGTTAAGCCTGTGGTGGGTTTAATTCCACCTGATATCAATTTAATTGCACAACCCACTGAGATTGATCGTATTTTTTATGCACCGCTGAAAAAATTAATGGAATCTCAACCCATCCCATATGAAGTACGTTTGGCGCATCAGTCGGTTTATTTTCCGAGTTTAAGAGTTGAAAATGAGATCGTTTGGGGCTTAACTGCCCGTATTTTAATATCATTATTTCAATATGGTTTGGACTATCAAAAAAATTGGCCATTTTTATTAAATTCGCCAAATTTTCATTCCAAAATGATGAATAAAAAATAGAATTTTAAGACAAGCGCATCGGCATAGGAAGATTCACCATGATGTATAAATTTAAAGGACATTCACCAAAAGCGTTGCAAGTGCCATTTGATGGTTGGATTGCTGATAATGCAACTGTGATTGGTCAAGTGGAACTTGGACAAAGAGTCAGTGTTTGGTTTGGGGCGGTGGTTCGTGCTGATAATGCTAAAATTCATATTGGGAACTTTAGCAATGTGCAAGAAAATGCTGTGTTACATACAGATGCAGGAATTGAACTCACGGTAGGAGAGTATGTCACGATTGGACATCAAGCCATGCTGCATGGTTGTACTATTGGTGATAATAGCCTCATTGGTATTAATGCTGTGGTTTTAAATCATGCAGTGATTGGGAAAAATTGCATTGTGGGAGCAAATGCATTGGTTCCTGAAGGTAAAGTGATTCCTGATAATTCTTTGGTGGTTGGTTCGCCTGCACGTGTGGTTAAAACCTTGGATGCACAAGCTGAAGTGCGTTTGAAAATGAGTGCAATACATTATGCTGAGCATTTTCAAAATTTTATAGATTTAGAAGAAGCGCATTTTTAATTTGAATTTTTAAGCTCATTTTAGCCAAGTCCATCCTTGGCATTTCTGTATTTTGCATGTCGGAATGTGATGGGAAATAGTCGCATGAATGATATGAGTGGAGTATCATAGTCAACATTTTTAAGACTAATTAGGTTGTGCATGAAATTGCTGGCATTGGAAACTGCCAATGAGCAGTGTTCCGTTTCAATTGTTGATGAAACAAAAACACTTTTTTTTCAACTTGATACGCGAGCGAAAGCACAAACTCAAACCATTTTGCCCATGATTGAGCAAGGTTTTGAGCAAACTCAAATACAAAACGCTGATTTGACTGCAATTGCTTTTAGTCGTGGTCCAGGCTCATTTAGCGGTGTACGAATTAATGCAGCAGTGACACAAGCATTGGCTTGGGCAAATGATATTCCTGTGATTCCTGTGTCTACTTTACAAGCTTTGGCACAGGCAGCTTATCGCTTTCATGGTTTAACTGAAGTATCTGCGGTATTAGATGCACGTATGAAAGAAGTGTATATGGCAAGTTTTCGTTTAGATGAAAATAACATTATGCAACTTGTAGATGAAGAAAAATTACTAGATTATCAGCAAGCTTCTGAGTATCAAAAATTTACCTTAGTGGGTTCTGGTTCATCTTTAGTTAAGGATGATGCAATAGAGTTCCAAGGTGTGATTGCAAATGCTGAAGATATTGCAACAATTGCACGGCAACAAGCGCAACAAAAACATTGGTTGAGTGCTGAATTGGCATTGCCTGTTTATTTGCGTGATGACGCATGGAAAAAAATTCCAGAACAAGGTAAACCTTAATTTTTAGGATTGAATATGGATCTTTTACTGCTCTTAAAAGCAGCCATTATGGGGATTGTTGAAGGGATCACAGAATTCCTTCCAATTTCAAGTACAGGGCATTTAATTCTGGCATCAGAATTGATGAACTTCTGGACGAAAGAAAAAAGTGATTTATTTGTCGTTGCAATTCAGATGGGAGCAATTATTGCTGTTATTTATGAATATTGGGGCAAATTATGGGGTGCAGCAGTAGGATTATTCTCTGGTGAGCCTAAAGGTCGTCATCTTGGGATCAGCTTAATTTTAGCTTCTATTCCTATTATGATTGTGGGGTTGACCTTTGGTGATACCATTAAGGCATTATTGTTTAATGATGTTTCAGTTGCGATTGGTTTAATTGTTGGTGGTTTAATCATTTGGTGGGTTGAAAAAAATCCGCCTAAAATGGATGCACCAGAAGTGGAAGATATTTCCATTAAACAAGCCATTTATATTGGTTTGATTCAAGTCTTGGCTTTGATTCCGGGAACGTCACGATCAGGTGCAACACTTGTTGGCGGTATGATTCTCGGAGTTTCACGTAAAGCTGCAACTGAGTTTTCATTCTTCTTAGGGATTCCTGTACTTGTTGGTGCGGGTGTACTTGATCTATTAAAAAATCATCAGATTTATCAAACAAGCCAAGACTGGACAGTGTTTTTTGTTGGTCTCGTGGTGTCTTTCGTTGCAGCATTGATCTGTATTCGCGTACTCGTTGCTTATGTGGCAAAACGTGATTTGATGGTATTTGCTTGGTATCGTATTGCATCAGGTTTGTTAATTTTATTGTTTGCATTTACAGGTTGGAAATTATGGTAAGCGAAATTCGCTTATTTACAGAATCCACATTTTTAGAGAAAGCACAGTCTTATCAGTCTGTGCTTTCTTTACGTGGAGTGGTTGTTCATATTGAAATGGTTGAAAAAATCAATGCACGTTTTTTAAGATTGCATCCTGAGTTAGCCTTGTGTGTGGATGATTTAGGCTTAAGTTTATCTGCCAATGGCATGAAAATGCAGCCCGATTGGAAAGCAGAAATTTCACGACTCAAACGTGCGAGTTTAAAATCTGAAATGATTGCTCGCGCATGTAATCTTTCAGAAAAACCTAACCTGATTGATGCAACAGCAGGTTTAGGACACGATACATTGCTCATGGCACACTTAGGTGCAACAGTCACTTTGATTGAGCGTCATCCAATTTTATTTACTTTATTAGAAGATGCAAAAAATCAGGGTGAATCTGATCCATTTCTTGCGCCTGTGGTGAGTAGAATTCAATTGGTATTTTCAGACTCTAATACATATCTGCAACAGTGTATTGATGAAAATAATAGCGTTGATGTGGTGTATTTAGACCCAATGTTCCCCCAACGAGATCAAAATCAACAAGCAGTAAAGAAACAAGCACAAGTGAAAAAACAAATGCAATTGCTGCACATGTTATTGCCTGAAGAGGGTGAAATGGATTTAGGTGATCGTCTTTTAGTCTTAGCTCAAGCAATTGCGAAGCGTGTTGTGGTAAAAAGACCAAGGCTCGCCGTTTTTTTGAATGACCAGCAACCTGATCATCAATGGCAAGGAGATGCGTGCCGCTTTGATGCCTATTTTAACGGATAGCTTATAAGGAGTTTGGTAACTGTTTCAAAAAACATCAAAAAATTGTTATATAGTCGTATTATACATTGATAATATTTTAAGCAAGCATAAACTAGCTATGCTGATTTAAGCCACCCGCAATTACAGAATCTTTATGATAGACCTCAAACCTTCCATTAATTTTTGGCATGATTTAAAAAGTAATCAACGTGCAGGACTTTGGTTGTTTCTAGGGTCTCGTAAGGCATTACAAATAGTTCGACCATCCATTTTACAGCTTATTTTTTGGGGCATTTTGGGTGGTTGTGCGAATACATTATTTAGCTGGCTGGTGGCAGGCGAGAGCGGCGTTTTTAATCGGCAAGGTCTAATTAGTTATGCGCTATGGCCGTTTATTGCGTTAATTGTTGGGATTTTTTTGTCTCAGCGGACGGAAAATCCTCGTTTGATGCTTGTGCCTGCCTTGTTGTGGTTGGTCTTAGATACACATATTGCATTTTTGCAAAGTTTTATTCAGTTTTTAGGTTCACTCGACTATCTACCTAATTTCACCTATGACTATCTGCCCATCATATTCATGGTACTTTTTGTTTGGCAGAGTTTGGCAGTGGTTTGGGTTTTTGCACGTGAGTTGCAATGGCCTTGGTGGGAACGTGCACTGATTATTTCAGCGACATTGTTTACATTAGTCGTTTGGCAGACCTCAATTCAAGATCAACCGATTTGGAAAGTTGAAGAAGTTCCACCTACTTTTGCAGAAAATGCATTTTATGCGCAAAGTAATCTGTTAAATAAAGCATTAGAACAAATTCAATATGGTGAATTTGCTGAGACACATTGGTATTTCTTGGGTGTCGCGGGTGTCAGTTATCAAGATGTTTTTAAATATGAAATTGAACGAATTAAAGAGCAATTTGATACACGTTTTGGTACTTTTGGACGCTCGATTGAACTGATTAATAATCCTGAAACACGTACAACTGTTCCATTGGCATCGAAAACCAGTATGGAGCTTGCATTGCGCCGTATCGGTCAGCAAATGAATCGTGAAAGTGATGTTTTATTTTTATATATGACTTCACATGGTTTGCAAAATCAGTTTGAAATGGAAAATGACCCACTTGATTTAAATGATGTTGATCCTAAATGGTTACGTGATACTTTAGATAAATCAGGCATTCGTTGGAAAGTGATTGTGATTTCAGCGTGCTATTCAGGGAGTTTTATTCCTGCACTACAAGCACCAGACACTTTAATTATTACGGCTTCTGCCGCAGATCGTGCTTCATTTGGGTGTTCAAATGAAGCGGATTACACCTATTTTGGACGCGCGTTCTTTGATCAGGCGATGCGTGAACAAACCTCATTGAAAGCGGCATTTCAGCAAGCTGCTGAAACTGTGGCAAAATGGGAAAGTGCACAAGGTTTTGAACCTTCTGAGCCACAATGGGTGATGGGAAAAAATATTGAATTGGTCTTGCCACAGTTAGAACAGCATTTATTTCCACGACAAAATGTGATTTCTGCTGTGCGTTCAACACCTGTGAAATCAACAGACGATAAAGCAACACAAACGCTTGCCGTTGCCGCACAGTAGGGAATACGCCATGGAATTATTACAAAAAAATAAATGTTTTGAGGGTGAGCAACGCATCTATCAAACAGATTCGAAATACTTAAAGCATCCAAGTAAATTTGGGGTATTTATACCGCCACAAGCGACCACGCAGAAATGTCCGGCTTTGATTTATTTAGCGGGTTTAACTTGTAACGAAGAAACGTTTGTTATTAAAGCACATGCACAGCGTTTAGCTGCACAATTGGGCTTAATCTTAATCACCCCAGATACCTCACCACGTGGTGAGGATGTTGAGCAGGGGGATTCATGGGACATTGGGCAAGGTGCTGGATTTTATCTGAATGCAACACAACAACCTTGGGCAGAACACTTTCAAATGGAAGCTTTTTTGCTTGAAGAGTTGTATCCCTTATTGTTGCAAAAATTACCGATTTTAAATCAAAAAATTGGGATTTTTGGGCATTCTATGGGCGGCCATGGCGCATTAACTTTGGCGTGGAAATATCCTGAAAAATTTAAATCGGTTTCGGCTTTTGCACCCATTTGTGCACCCAGTGCATGCCCTTGGGGGGAAAAAGCATTTTCAAATTATTTAGGTCATGACCAAGCTGAATGGGCAAAGCATGATGCAACACAATTAATTTTAGCCAAAGGCGCATTATTTACTGAAGTGCTCATTGACCAAGGGACAAATGACCAATTTTATAGTCAATTGCATCCTGAAGCCTTACAACGTGCATGTCATCAAGTTGGACAAAAACTTACTTTACGTATGCAGAATGGCTATGATCATGGTTATTTCTTTATTCAAACTTTTATGGATGAGCATTTGCAGTTTCATGCCACACAATTACAAAAGTAATTAAAAAATGTCGAGTCATTGATTGTAGCGATCATGACTCGAACAAAATATCGGCTATTTATTTTAATTAAAAAACGCTATACACTGATTTTGTTAACATTGAAAACATATTGTTGCCGAATTGTCTTGATGATACTGACATATTAAAAATAAGAGAAAACGATGCAAGAACAAACACCACCACCATTTTCAGGTCAGGGAAATCTCAGCCTGACCAAAAGCTCAGAGCTTCCATCTGAAAATAATGTACCAACACCAGCATTTTCTCAAGTACGCCGTTTTAAATTTCATGGCGATGCGATGGAGTATTTTGGTATTTGGATTGTAAATATTTTACTGACCATTGTGACGCTCAGCTTGTATGCACCTTGGGCGAAAGTGCGCCGTTTACGTTACTTTTATGGTAATACTGAATTTTTTAGACGACGCTTTGATTTTACAGGTGTACCGAAAAAAATTCTGATTGGACGTTTGATTGCACTGGGAATTTATGGAGCAATTTCGGCAATTTCGCAATATTCGTTAACGGCAACCTTGATTGGTTTTATTGTTCTTTATCTTGCCGTGCCTTGGTTGATTCGTGCCACACTGCGCTTTACGGCACGTAATAGTAAATATGCCAATAGCCGTTTTTATTTTGCAGGGACAAGCAAAGAAGCCTACAAAGTATTCTTAAAATGTATTGCAATTTACATTATCAGTTTGGGGTTATTTTATCCTGTGCTGATTTGGTTATATAAGCGTTATTGCATCGATCATTTATACGCAGGACAGCTAAAGTTTAAGTTACAAGCAGATTGGCCTGATTATATGCGTGCGGTCTATATTCCAACCTTTATGTTTATAGGCATTATTTTGGTCGCCGCCATGATTGGTGGCGTCTTGGGTAGTCTTTCTCGTCCTGAAGTATTTGCAGGGGTGTTAGGGGTGGCTTATATCGTGGGCGGTTTGTTTGTTTTCCCATTGATGAGTGCGCGTATTTTTATCACCACGTGGAATAATACTGTGATTGGGAACAGTAAATTTGCCACAGACTGTAATCAATGGCGTTTTGCATGGATTGTTGGTACCAATTGGATCGTTAAAATTTTGTCTTTGGGGCTTATGTCTGCATGGGCTGCAATTCGTATCTATCGCTATAAGGTTGACTCACTTAGCCTGACTTTACTTGATGATCCTGATCAAATGATGAATTTGGCACAGGCGGATCACAGTGCCTTAGCAGAAGAGATTAGCGATATTTTTGATATAGATGTTTCACTTTAACTGAACGAGCTGAAAACCACATGACACAATCTGCACAAGTCATTTTTTATGATGGTGTGGTGTCCAAGCCACACCAAGCCCAAGTTTTTGCCGTGGATGCGCAGACGGTACAGGTACGTTATGGGGAAGATCAGCGCTTAGTGCGGCATTATCGCTATGCAGATATGCAGCTGATTGGGGCTTTGGGGCAACTTAAACCTGCAGTTGAGCTCAATGATGATGCCCGTATTGAATTTTTAGATCATTTACCTGAATGGTTTCAGTTAGACAGTAAAAAAGCCTATCGTTCGATTTGGAAATTAGAACGTTCACCTACACTGATTTTATTTAGTGTGGTGTTTGTGGTTTTTTTGGGTTTTGCTTTAGTGAAATGGGGTATTCCTGCTGCTTCGCATTATATTGCGTTTCAATTACCTGAAAACAGTATGAAACGTTTAGGTGATGAAGCTGAAACCTATGTTGATCAATATTTGACTGCACCGAGTCAATTGGCAAAGGGGCAACAAGAACAAATTCGTAAGCAATATCTTGAAAAAATTGCTGAGGGACGCCCTGCAAAATTATTGTTTAGGAAGGGCAGTAGTCTAGGTGCAAATGCGATTGCTTTGCCGAATAATACCATCATTGTTACAGATGAATTGGTTGAGTTAGCACATAGTGATCAAGAAATTTTAGGGGTGCTTGCCCATGAACAAGGACATTTGATAGAGCGCCATAGTTTACAACAAGGCTTATCAAGTTTAGGTATGAGTGCATTATATATTGCGATTACAGGTGATAGCTCAGACCTCTTTAGCTCCTTGCCAGCAGCGATGTTGAGTGCAAAATACTCGCGTAAATTTGAACAGCAGGCTGACTTATATGCTTTAAATTTGATGGATCGTCAGCATATTGAAGTTGCACATTTTGCTAACTTGTTACAGCGTTTGAATGATGAATATGAAAAAACAGACAGTAAAGATGATCAAGAACAGTCTGAACAGGCACAGAAAAAGTCAGATGAAGGCACGAGCGACTCACAAATAGATAGAATTTTTGAAGTATTTGAGTCACATCCTGCAACGCAAGAGCGCATACAGATGGTTCGTGATTTTGAAAAACAACAGAAAAAATAGCCATAATTAAAAGGCTATTCTTTTATTGAGTACTTTCATTTCAAGTTTATTTTAAGCCTGATGTTGCCATTGAACGCTAAACTGTTGCTGTGCCATTCGATTTAAATGATCAATGATAACATGCTGTAAATGGGCGTCATCTTGTTGCTTTGTTTCTAGATCGACAACGAGGCGCTCAGGTTGTGCATGTAAAATGACTGTAGCATCAGGCATAAAGATACTGAATTTTTCACCTGTTTCAGCGACTTCAAATTTATGTTTCCAATGATTGAGTAAGCGTTTAGCAATACGCTTTGCATCATGGGTTAAAATAACAGTATTGCTTTTCATTCTCATTTACTCCTTGGCTTGCTTAAAGCTAACAAAAAATGACGTACGAAGCTGTCATTTAAATAGAACGCTTCGTTGCATTATTGCAATGCTGAGTCGAGTTTCATGTGCGATTACAGGCTTTTTCAGCAAAGTTTAGTCAGAAATTTGCTATAATTGAGTAAATCCATATTTCAAGCTAGGTTGATCCATGTCCAAGCCATTTTTAATTGCACCTTCTATTTTATCTGCTGATTTTGCTCGTTTAGGTGAAGAAGTAGACAATGTTTTAGCAGCAGGTGCGGATGTTGTGCACTTTGATGTCATGGATAACCACTATGTACCTAACTTAACTTTTGGTGCAGGCGTGTGTAAAGCTTTGAAAAAATATGGCATTAAAGCACCGATTGATGTGCATTTAATGGTTTCACCTGTAGATCGCATGATTGGTGATTTTCTTGAAGCGGGTGCAGATATCATTACTTTCCACCCAGAAGCAACGGATCATATTGACCGTTCTTTACAGCTCATCAAAGATGGGGGTGCACAAGCAGGTTTAGTGTTTAACCCTGCGACCCCTTTGCATTATTTAGACTATGTCTTGGACAAAGTTGATCAGGTGTTATTGATGAGTGTAAACCCTGGTTTTGGTGGACAAAAATTCATTCCGATGACTTTGGAGAAATTACGCCAAGCACGTAAAATCATTGATGCATCAGGTCGTGATATCCGTTTAGAAGTAGATGGTGGTGTAACACCTGCAAATATTCGTGCAATTGCGGAAGCGGGTGCAGATATGTTTGTTGCAGGTTCTGCAATTTTTGGTAAACCTGATTATAAAACTGTGATTGATGAAATGCGTGCTGAATTGGCATTGGTTGGTTCACAACAGGCTTAGACTTTTACACAATAATATGGATAAAATTGTGGATAAGTTTGATGATAACTCTATGGATAACTGTGTAGATAAGCTTGTTGATAAATTGTTTAGCATTTAAGCGAAATAAGATCAATCGCTTATGAATTATACAAAATAAGTTTAAAAAGAGTCCAAATGGGCTCTTTTTTTATTGGAAATAGAATTATATTTTCGCTTTATTTTTAGTCGTTTTCTTGTGGTGATGCTGTTTAATAATTATGCATCAGGATATGGGAAATCGCGGCATTGCAACATTTTTAACTGAAGCATTGAATGGATCACTGATGAGCAGTGAGTAGCACTTTAGATAGAAAAATAATCTTGAGTTCAGGGCTTCATTTGCTACTGCTTAAATTATTGGGTATGCTAAATCGGTATTTATTTTTAATTGACTGCTGACATGTTCACACAACTTTGCAAACAAGCTTGGTTTGTTTTGCTGATGGTTTTTGCTATTGGCTGGAGTGGTGTGTCTATCGCTTCTGTAAAAACCATGCAAATGGGTATGCAGATGCAACATGAGCAGATGCAACACCAACCTATACAAAAGCAGAAAAATAGCAGTCATGCAGCAATGATGCAAAACATGTCGCTGCAAGAGATGAAGCAACATTGTGCAGATTTAGCAGCGCTAGAGCTTCAGAATAACGAGCTGGCACAAAATTCAAACGATTGTCATCAGCAATTGATTCAAGCTCAACAAGTAAAGCATGCCGATTGTCAGCATTGTGCATTGTTCTCTTGTCAGTCTTCAATTGTTTGGTTTAATACCGATATTCCCAAATTGATTGTTCCTGAAGATCATCTCGAACAAAATTCACTACAAGCTCATTACCAAGCTCAGCACCTTGTAGGGTATTGGCAGGAAATTTTACGTCCTCCTAAAGCTTAACCCGTTTTTTCCGAAGCATTATTTTCAAAATAATTTCAGAAATTTAGGTTGAGTTATGTCTATTCAATTTTCAAAAAGCGTTATCGTCGCTGTGGCTGTGTTGTCTTCAACATGGAGTTTTGCAGCGGTTAAGGAATATCACCTGAACATTGATGAAGGAATGGTCAATGTCACAGGCAAAGCGGTCAAACGCATCACTGTCAATGGCAAGTTTCCTGCGCCTTTACTTGAGTTTGAGGAAGGCGATGATGCAGTCATTCATGTGCATAATAATTTAAAAAATCAGGATTCTTCAATCCATTGGCACGGTCTGTTATTGCCCGGCATTATGGATGGCGTTCCAGGCTTTAATGGTTTTAACGGGATTCGACCGCAAGGTGATTTTGTCTATAAATTTAAGGTTCGTCAAAGTGGTACGTATTGGTACCATGCCCACTCTAAAGGTCAGGAACAGGACGGTTTATATGGCGCTTTGGTGATTTATCCGAAGGACAAAAAGCCACTCGCTGCACATGAACAAACCGAGCGTGACTATGTGGTGATGCTGTCCGATTTTCATGACAAAACCAGTGATCAAATCCAAAAAGATCTGAAAATTTCGGCCGAATATTATCAAGATCGGCGTGAAACTTTGGGCGATGTGTGGAAGCAAATTCAACGTGATGGTGTCAAAGCCACATGGTCTGACCGCAAAATGTGGAATCAGATGCGTATGCTGAAAACTGATCTGTCTGATGTCACGGGTTATACTTTTTTGATCAATGGTAAAACCCCTGAACAAAATTGGACAGGCATGTTTAAACCGAATGAAAAAGTTCGTTTGCGTTTTATTAATGCTTCAGCCATGTCCTTTTTTGATGTGCGCATTCCGAACTTAAAAATGACCGTGGTCGGTGCAGATGGTCAGCCTGTACAGCCAGTACCTGTAGACGAGTTCCGTATAGGGACAGCCGAAACCTATGATGTGGTGGTTGAACCAAAGAATGAACATTATCAAATTGAAGCAGAGTCGATTGACCGTTCAGGTTTTGCCATTGGGACGTTGCACAATGAGTTGACAGCAAATACGCATGGGATTCATCTGCCACAAGCACGTCCTCGCGCCATTTTAAATATGGCAGACATGGGGCATGGCAGTGCTGATATGAAAGGTATGGATCATTCAGCTATTCATCAAAAAGCAGAGAATCATGGTGATATGCAGGGCATAGATCACTCGAAGATGAATCATGGCGATATGCAAGGCATGGATCATTCGAAGATGGATCACTCAGAACATCAAGCAACAACAGCAAAATCTGATGTTGTGGTTGAAGGTTGGGCAAATGCATCAACTCCGCAAGGTGATAAAGCATTGCAATATAGCGATCTGAAATCCTTAACCCCACAACCCGATACCCGTGAAGCGACAAGTGAATTGGTGATTCGTTTGGGTGGCACCATGGAGCGTTATATCTGGACGATTAATGGCAAGAAATTCAGCGATGCTGAACCGTTAAAAGTGAAGTACGGCGAGCGGATTCGTATTAAATTTATCAATGACAGTATGATGGCGCACCCGATGCATTTACATGGCATGTTTATGCAACTGGAAAATGGTCAGCCTGCGGTCGATATGCCAAATAAGCACACCATTATTGTGCCGCCTGCAAAAACTGTGACTGCATTATTAACCGCAGATGAGCTAGGGGAATGGGCGATTCATTGTCATTTGCTCTATCACATGAGCGCAGGCATGATGAATAAACTGATTGTTGCCAATGTTTCCGAAGGAGAAACCAGCACCACACCGATTCAAAAATCGACGACAAACACTTCGAATCAAGCTGAACAGCAAGGAGATCAACATGCACACCACTAAGTTATTTCCGCATACTGTTTTGGCAAGTTCATTATTGATGCTGAGTAGTTGGGCAATGGCGCATGAAGGACATGACATGATGTCAGCATTGCCAACTACAACGACGTCAAATAGTGAAATAGTGGATCACTCCCAGATGAATCATGCAGGAATGGATCATTCGCAGATGAATCATTCAAAAATAGATCATTCACAGCATCAACAAACGACTGAGCAAGTAATATCTCCACAAGCAACTGCACACATAGAACATCAAGGACATGACCATCGTAAGGAACATGGCGCACAAATTTATACCGTCAGTACTGTAGATACAAAATGGCTGCTCAATGAAGATGGTGAAGGTGCATTAAAGTCCGAAATCGAAACCCGAATTGGGACGGATGAAAATAAGCTCTTTATTAAAGTTCATGCGGATAAAGCAGAATCTCATGATGCGCACTTTGATGCCAAAGTTTTATATAGCCGTATGATTTCAGATTTTTGGGATGCGCAAGTTGGTGTGCGTTACCGATCTGAAAAAGTCGAGTTAAAACATCATGCTAAAGATAGCGAAGAAAAACTTGATGCGGTGATAGGTTTGCATGGCATGGCGCCATATTTCTTTGAAACCGATGCTTATCTCTATGCAGGGGAAAACCAGTATTCAGGTTTTAGTCTAGAGACAGAACGAGATTTGCTGTTGACGCAAAAACTGATTTTTAAACCCTATTTAGATCTCGATGTGGTTTTCAGTGATGATTCTAAATATGCCAAAAAATCAGGTTTAAGCAGCCTGACCACAGGTATTGAAACCCGTTATGAAATCAGTAAAAAAGTCATGCCATATTTGGATATTGCCTATGAGTACAGTAAGGGCAATGATGAAACTGCATGGCAAGTCAAAAGTGATGCTGAAAAGGGTTGGCGCTATGGTGCAGGGGTGCGGTTTAAGTTTTAAACTTTAAGTTTGATGTTTTAAAGCTTGCTTTATTTTAGGGTTTTAATTTTAAAACCCTAATTTTTCTCGGTGTATTTTGGGTCAAATTTTGTAAAACATGCTCAGTTATAGAGCGAAATACGTTAAAATGTGTTTATTCAAAGGAGGAACGACCTCCCTTTGTGCGATATCATCAAAATCTGCACCAAGAAAACTCGTCAGGACGACCTGACTCTAATTTAAATTTGGAGCTGGTCATGGCTTGGGTCATTCTTGTTTTTGCAGGCATCTTTGAAATTGTTTGGGCATATACCATGAAAATGTCCGAAGGTTTCACAAAGCTCACCCCGAGCGTCATTACCATTTTCTTTATGATCCTGAGTTTTGGTTTATTGGCTTATGCCATGAAATCATTGCCTTTGGGAACGGCTTATACGATTTGGACAGGAATCGGGGCAATTGGTTCATTCCTTGTGGGTATTTTTATTTTAGGTGAACCGACCACTGCCATGCGAATGTTGGCGGCGGTACTGATTGTATCGGGTTTAATTCTGATGAAACTGTCTTCTTCTTAAAAAACCTATTTTACGATCCAAGTTGACTGATGTGGTTGACTTGGATTTTTTGATTTTAATACATTGATTTTTAGGAGTATTGCTATGGCTTGGGTGTTACTCGTAGTGGCGGGTTTATTGGAAGTGGTCTGGGCATACTTTATGAAAGTGTCTGATGGCTTTAGCAAACTCACACCCAGTATTTTGACCATTGTGTTTATGATCGCAAGTTTTGCTCTATTGTCCTATGCCATGAAATCTTTGCCATTGGGTACAGCTTATACCGTTTGGACTGGAATCGGTGCGGTTGGTTCATTTGCTGTCGGTATTTTCTTTTTAGGTGAACCTGCTACTGCCATGCGAATGTTGGCTGCTGTTTTAATCATTTCTGGGTTAGTATTGATGAAGCTCTCATCATCTTAAACTGTATTCGTTCAAGGAGAAGTCGATGAAATTATCATTTATGGAAATGCCTTCTCCTGTGGGCGTTTTAAAATTGGTCGCAACGGACACCGCTTTGGTGGCAGTCCTTTGGGAAAATGAAGACCCTAAACGTGTTCGGTTGGCTGAGTTGATTGAAAATACACAGCATCCGATTTTGCTCGAAACACAAAAGCAGCTTAATGAATATTTTGCAGGGCAGCGTCAAAAGTTTGACGTACCTTTAGACTTTGAAGGGACAGAATTTCAACAAAAAGTCTGGCAAGCATTGCTCACCATTCCTTTTGGGGAAACCCGCAGTTATAAAGATATTGCTGAACAGATCGGCAATGTCAAAGCTGTTCGTGCGGTGGGTGCGGCAAATGGTAAAAATCCTATTTCAATTATTGCGCCGTGTCATCGGGTGGTGGGCGCAAATGGAAAATTAGTTGGCTTTGCAGGTGGGTTGGAGAATAAGGATGTTTTGTTAAAGTTAGAGTCGATTTAATATTGGATGATACAAAATGGAATGGATTGAACCATGGCATCTTATTGATTTAGATAAGCAAGAATTATTTAATGCCGAATTAGAAAAAGAACTTCATCCTGCTCACATTTTATTTAATTCGAAGTTAAATGCGATTGCGAAAAGTAGTGCGAATGACGATGTTTTATATGCATTTACTGATGGAACGATACGAGTTGCAGATGTTCATTTGACATGGAAAGGGCGTACAGAAATCTCTCAATATCCTATTTCTATTATTTATTGTAGTTTAGATAAATGGAAAAGCTTTGTTCTTTATGATGAAGTATTACCACTAGTAGATTATTCCAATACTATTTGTATGTTGGGATATTTTTTAATGAATCATCTTGAATATGAGGATTATTTTAAATGGGCTGAAAAATTAGTAGAGCAAAATTGTTCATTGGATGAGCTTGATATTTTACTGAGTTATTCTTTAGATGAGCATATTCAGTCTGTTGAATTTTTAGATTTTATTGAGTGCTTTTTTAGAAAATTGGGATTTAATCTTAAGCATACTGAGCAATGTTTGTATGAGTTTATAATGTATTTATGTGATCGTATCATCGTAGATTCAAGTGAGTTAGATGACGCGATTCGAATATTTAAAAAGCTAGATCAAATATTTGGGGATGGGTTTGATTTTATTGTTGAGTGGGCGCGTTTAAGAATTGATTTATATAATATTTATACTTATGAGGAAACAGTCTACTTTAAAGAGCTGTCATTGATGAATTATCAGAATTTTGCGATTGAATTTGCTCAACGTTTTAAAGAAAAAATAATGATTTCACAATTAAATAGATTTTGATTTATTTTAAAAATATATAAATTACAATAAAATAGATTTAATTTTTAAAAGTCATAAAATTTTAAATGGACATTTCTCAAATCATCGCCCCCATTTTTTCACAACTATGGTGGATGATTCCATTATTTTTGATTGTTGGGGCAATCAAGGTATTCAAACCATTTTTAAAAGGCAAAATAGGTGAGTTTGCGGTGAGTACGCATGTCAAACTTTACTTGGACAAAGAAAAGTACATTTTGTTGAATGACAGTACTTTACCTGATGAACAGAACACGACAACACAAATTGATCATATTATATTGAGTCCTTATGGCATTTTTGTTGTTGAAACCAAGAATTATAAAGGTTGGATTTTTGGTGGTGAACGTCAGAAAACATGGACGCAAAAAATCTATAAAAATAGCTATAAATTTCAAAATCCACTGCATCAAAATTATAAACATCAAAAAGTTTTAGAGGCTGTCTTAGCGGATATTGTTGAGCCTACGCTCATCCATTCTATTGTAGTCTTCATGCCTGACTGCGAGTTTAAAACACAAATGCCTGCTAATGTATTCCGAGGGGCAGCGTGGATAGATTATGTGAAAGGCTTTAAAGATGAGGTTATTTCATCCAAAAAAATGAAACATGTTCAGTTACGTATAGAAAAAGAAGTATTGGAAAAATCATGGAAAACCAATCGTCAGCATGTGCAGAATTTAAAAGATAAACGGACTGAAAATATATAAGTAAATGCATTATGAGTAGTCAGTTTTTTTAATATTTTGGCGTGATTATCTATGTCTATTGGTTTTAAAAAAACAGATGATCGAAAGATGAAGAATTAAAAATTGAACTTGATCAAATTTTAAAACTAAGGTATCAACGTTTTAAGGGACTTATAATATTTATAAAATGAGGAATTAGGGGGGGATTTGAAAGAATTTTTTTCTAAAATATTTAAAAAAATAAAGTTTCAATTATTTGAAACGGATGACTTAATCATTAATTGGAATGATTTTGATAAAGGCGTCTTGTTGCTGTTTTTTGGTGCGCTAAATCAAAGCACTTCAATACTTTGGTATTGGCATAATGTAAAAATAAAAAAGCAAGTACAGTGGTTAAATATTGATTTTTATCCTTCGAGGATGAGCAGTTTAATTATTTGTACCATGCTTTTTTCGGTCTTATTGATCCTGTGTCACTACTTTAAACATAATCAAAAATTTAGAACATTAATCTCTTATTCTTCTCCTGCGCTGTTTGGTGTGGTCATGATTTATGGGGGATACACTGTAGGCATTTATAGTGTGCCAACGGTTTCAGGATTTGTTTGTATCGTTTTGGTTGGGCTAGTTTTTTATAATCGAAAAATTTTATATGGTGTCGCGATTCCAATCACCATCTTTACAGTGATTGTTTGCTACCAAAGTTCCAATAACATGATTGCGTATGCGCCTTTATTTACCGAAGAATTAAATCATACGCAAGTTTTTGAAAATGCATTTTGGGTAAGAAGCATGGCAGAGCTTTTCCTGCCAATTTTATTGATTAGTATTTTATTCTTTGAAGTTTTACTGTCGCAATGGCGTAGACGAGAGAAAAAAATAGAATACTTAAGTACCACCGATGCATTGACTGAAATATACAACCGTCGTTATATCAGTCGTCAACTTAATCATATTTATACAGATGCAGTTTCAGTCATTATTCTGGATTTAGACCATTTTAAAGCCATTAATGATGGCTATGGTCACCATGTCGGAGATGAAGTGTTGTGCCGCGTTGCACGAATTTTAGAGTCAAACATCAGACAAAAGGATATTGTTGGTCGCTTTGGTGGTGAAGAATTTATTGTGTTGCTGCCCTATGCCGACTTGAAACAAGCACAGGAAGTTGCGGAACGTTGTCGGGAAAAAATTGCTCAGGAATTGATTATTTTAAAAGATACACGGCAAATTTCGATTACTGCTAGTTTGGGTATCGCAAGTTCGACGGGGGATTTAAGTCAAGAAGAATTAATTCGCTTAGCTGATCAAGCGCTTTATTTGTCTAAACAAAAGGGCAGAAATTGCGTCAGTCATTATTTAGAAATCAGTTAACTTTTTAAAGTAGCGATTTACAAGTTCCAATTTAACCTTGAAACTTGTAAATGTCATGCTTCATTTAAAACCGTTTCGGTATTTTCTGACCACCTGCAACAGGGGTTTCAGCATTTTTTAACACGCCAAATAACCAAGTTTCTGCATGATTCACCGCAACATTTAAAGCATCGCCCAACGCTAAACGACCTGCAATAAAACTTGCAAGCGAGCAGCCTGAACCATGATACTCACCGTCTAAACGTGGACATTTGGTTTCAGAAATCATTTCACCATTGACATATAAAGCATTACGAATATAGTCAGGCGTATCTTCATGCCCACCTTTGACCAATACTGCTTTGGCACCCATTTCAAACAGCTTAGCTGTGGCTTTATCTAAGTCTTGTTCACCTGTTAAAGCACGTAATTCAACGGTATTTGGCGTTAACACCGTAGCTAAAGGAATCAGCTCGACAAAGGCTTTGACTAAAGTCTCTTGATTGCCCAATGAACCACCGCTATTTGCCACTAAAACAGGATCAAGAACATATAAATAATCAGGATGTTCACGTAAAAATTCAGCCAAGGCTGCAATATTATCGGTAGTGCCAAGCATGCCCGATTTCACAGCTTTGATAGGTAAATCTTGAACAACGGCATTGGCTTGTGCCAGCAGTAAGTCTTTAGACGTTGCTTCAAAACCAAAGACCTGTTGCGAGTTTTGAATGGTCAGCGCCGTACAGGCAATTGCTGCATGTGCGCCACTTTGTCCAATGGCTTCAATATCTGCTTGCAAACCTGCGCCACCAGAAGGATCGAGACCAGAAAAACACAATACAGTAGGGCGCACGATGATGTCCTTAAATTGATAAATTTGAGTTAGTATAGGCAACTTTAGCAAAACTCTCGACTGTAATTTTGCATTGCTTGAATTTAGTAAAAGGTAAATCTGTGCTTAAAAATATTCTGATTGATTTAGACGGAACGTTGACCGATCCTAAAGTTGGTATTACCACTTCTGCACGTTATGGTTTGGCAAAAGTCGGGCATCCGATTCCTGAGTCTGAAAATATAGATTGGATTATTGGTCCACCGCTGAAGGCTTCTTTGGCAAAATTACTGGGTGTGGATGTTCAGGATGTGTTGGCTGAACAGGCTTTATTGGGCTATCGTGAGCGCTTTGCGGTGACAGGTCTATTTGAAAATCATGTTTTTGAGGATGTGGCACAGACGCTCGATGCTTTAAAGCATCAAGGTTATCGCCTATTTTTAGCTACAGCGAAACCTGAAGTTTATGCACGTCAAATTTTAGATCATTTTAATTTATTACCATATTTTGAATATCCGTATGGTAGCGAGCTGAATGGCGAACGTACCAACAAAGGGGAGTTGATTGCTTATATTTTAGAAAAAGAACAACTCAAGCCTGAAGAGTGTTTAATGGTGGGTGACCGTGAACATGATATTTTGGGTGCACGTCAAAATGGTATTGAAACCATTGCTGTAGAATATGGTTATGGCTCAACAGCCGAGTTAGATGCCGCCAAACCTAAAGCACGAATTGCAAAATTTGCTGAGATTTTAAAGATAGTAAACGTGGATGTTTAATCATAAAAATATTGATAAAAGTTGATGGTATTTGCTATGAAAAAAAGCTGCTAAGTTTTTAATTTAGCAGCTTTTTAAATTAAGTAATATTCAAAATTTGTTTAATATTTTGTACTAAATTTGGCACTGAAACGCCCTGATTCGGAATGCTTATACTACGCAATTGATCACCACGAAATTTACGATCAACTTCAAGCATGACGTGGGTTTGATGTTCTTGAGCGACAAATGAGACTTCCACTTCATTGATGCCACTAAAATGCTGTTTTGGTAAAAATTCAAGCTCTTGGTAACAACCAATAGTCGAAAAATAGTGACCACCACGCAATTGACCTTTTTCTACATCCGCAGTTGCTAAAAAGAAACCACATTGTTGCATCGCTTGCAAAAATGCTTGCATGGCAGGTGTCGGCAGAATACGCAAATAATCTTGATCGGTTGCATCCAACCCCCAGTCAACATCTAAATGAGTATGTAACCACACACGGGTTTTATTATGATGACATTGCACTTCGGTGATTGGCGTTTCAAAAGGCAATTGGATTGAAAATGGAAAGCTATGAGATTGATTAGCTTTCAGTTCAAATGCACCGCTAATATGCCACTGTGCGATGGTCAACGCTTGGTTAAACTCATGATCACTGCTTTCAACTTCAGCAGTTGTCATGAGTTTGAGATAGATGCCATTAATATTTTTATTGGATGCAGCCCCTTTAAAAATTACTTCACCGTTGACAACTTGACCTGCTTGAGGTGTCGAAGTGTAAATACAAGTGTTGACTTCAACACCCTGTAATCCCAGATTTGATATGATTTTATTGAACATTTTTGTAGATGACCAAAGATTAGCGTTGTTAAAATTCATGCTATTGAAATGGGATTCTAACGATGTGTCAATGTTATGATTGTGATTATTTTTACGATTTTACGATCCATTTTTTGATGTGATGACAACATAATGACGATACGATTAAAAAAAATGTGTTTGGGGTTGTTTGGGCTTGTTTTACTGCTGAGCGGACTGGTTTTCTGGTTGATCCAAGATGAACCGATTTCACAGAACGCTACGGCACTTTTAGCTGATGTCCGTTTGTATGACACAGATTTAAAACAAGACCCGTACTTTTTATGGTTGGGTTTTGATGCGAAAACCGATGCTGAACAACAGCTTTTGGGGCAAAAGATTTATCATCGTGATTGGAAAAATTTCTATCAAACCAACAGTATCTATATTGATGAGCCGATTGAAAAATTTAGCGAACTGCAGGGCGATTTTTTAACTGAAGCAGATGAAAAAGTGTTTGAACAGTTAATAAAAGATTTACAGGTCGAGATTGGGATTGAGGCTTATCAAAAACAACAAAGAGCTTTAGAAGAGATTTATAGCCGTCAAAGCGTGTTAAATGCACGTTGGCAAGCTCTGCTTCATCAAGCACCGACGCAGAAAGTGCTCGTGTTGAGTGTAGAAGGAGCGATCCCGAATTTTACCCTGATGATGAAAATTCACCGCTTATATGTGGCACATTTGCTGTTTCAACAGGATGTTGCAGCTTTGGTGCGTTATACCGAAGCCTTGATTGCCAAAGATCAAAGTGCAGTAAGCTTGCTAGATAAAATGATTATGTTGAATTTAATTTCAGATAATATTGAATTGATTCATCAGCTTAATCAGCGCTTAGGGCAAAAACATACGCTCTCTGAGTTGTCGCTCGCACAAATGTCGATGCGCTTTCCTTTTGCCAGTGAAACTGCTGTGATGCAACAGGTGACCAATCGACTTGTTGATCGACAAAGTCCACAAGGCTTGTTTGATTTTATTTATGAAGATGCAAGTCAGCAAAAAAGTGTTGAAAAGCACCCTACTGCAGATTTTTTTACGCCGTTATTATTGCTTAAAAACCAATCGCTGAATCGTTATGTGTCTTATATTTACCCCACTTTAGTGATTTCTGAATTACCTAATCCTCAGTTTAAGCAAGCTTTGCAACAACCGCATGACAGTACAGTAAAACGCAGTTGGCTGAAAAATTTTATGGGCAATAAATTGGTTGATGTCGCCTTACCACGTTGGGAAACTTATGCCATACGTCCACGTTTAATCAATCAAAAAATTGTTCTACTGAATGTTTTGGCACAACATCAAGCGATTGATTTGGCGAGATTAAATCAAAATACACAAGGCTATGCGTTTTATCAAACCAAAACGGCGCTGTGTATTAAAACGCCAAATCCTTATTTGAATGAGGAAGAACAACGTAAATATGGCAGTTGTTTAAAATTAGAAGATTAGAAAAGGAAAAAATAATGACAGAGTGTTGCAATGCGTAATATTAAAATTGATGTTTTACGTGGCATTTCAATTCTTTTGGTGTTGCTCCACCATTTTAATATTCCCTACAAATTGCATGATACTTTTTTGGGTGTGCAGATTTTTGGGGAAAGTCTCAGTACTTTGATTGCGCGTAATGGCAATTACGGTGTGACCATGTTCTTTGTGATCTCAGGTTTTTTAATCACTCAGCATACTTTGCAACGTCATGGCTTATTGGCACAAATAAAGCTTAAAGATTTTTATATGCGTCGTATTGCGCGCATTATGCCATGTTTGGTTTTATTGGTGGCTATGGTGACGGTATTGGGAAGTTTAGGGTTAAAACCTTTTATGAACCAAGCACCGAATGGCATCGAAGTGTCTTATGCCTTAACGGTTTTTTCAGCCTTCAGTTTTTGGATGAACATTCTGATTATTGACTATGGTTGGGTGAATTATGCTTTGGGTGTGCTGTGGTCATTGTCTGTAGAAGAAGTTTTTTATCTCGTATTTCCACTTTTATGTTTGCTTTTAGGGCGTAGTCAAAAACACTTTATTTTACTGTTGCTTGCTCTTATTGCTTATGCACCGTATTTCCGTTCACTGCATTTTGGTGCAGAAAATGGTGCTTATCTTTATCATTATTTTTCCAGTTTTGATGGAATAGCCATGGGTTGTTTAACGGCACTTATCGCACAGCATGTCAAAATTAATGCGCAAACGCTGAAAGTGATTATGCCTATCGTTTCGGTATTGATGATTGCACTGTATTTTTACGCACCTATCAAAGAAGTCAGCACATGGGGGATTTCGCTCTTTGCCCTATGCACTGCAATATTAATTTTTTGTTTTTCGCAAAATACTCCATCAGAAGCATCTTCGATCACCTCAAAAGTGATGGTTTGGATTGGGCAACGTAGTTATGAAATGTATCTATTTCATTTAATTATTTTAGGCTTATTTAAAGTGATTTATTTGCCCAAAGAAACGCTACCTGCTGAAAAATTGATGTTATTGCCGATTTATTTTATTTTGGTGTTTGTGTTGAGTTGGTCAATTGAAAAATATTATTCAAAGCCTTTAAATCATAAAATTCGGCAACGTTTTATACGATAAATTTATATTTTAACAATAGCTTAGATGTAAAAATTTTGATTCTAAGTAATTCAATGATAAAGTGATTGAGCATCAAAAAAACAGAATCTATAGACAAAAATAAACCGACGATTCGAGTGATGAATAAATCGTCGGTTAAGATACTTCGCTCAATTTGATTTAGGCTGCTGTTCCAAATCAAACTGTAGAAGCATGAGTTTATAGGTCTCATGGGATAGAAGGTTACCGAGTCAAATCTGCGGATGCCAGTGCAAATTGTTCGCGGTTGCTGCAACCTTATACTTATATAACGACAGTCTTTTTGATTTGGTTGACAAGAAAATTAAAAAAAATTAAAAAATTTTCCTATAATGTATTTTTAAGTTGTGGAAATACTGCTATGACATCGCTAAGTAAATATTTTTTATGGTTTTTTGTAGTTTGTTTGGTGTTGACAATGGTGGTTGGTGTTTTGGTGGCTTTACTACCGAGTCAAATTGCTGGGATTCTCACTGCATTACCTTATCTAATTTCTATGGTGATTGTTTTACAACTTTTTTTAAAGCAACAAAAACGTGCACCTAGTAAAAGCGAGCAGAAAAAGTTCTCTATTGGTTTTAGCCTGATTTTTTGGATATATAATTTAATTGGCATTTTCATTGGGGTGATGATTTTTGCACGTCATGATGCTGAAGTATGGAATAATTTTCTGCTCTATATGCAAAGCCCACAATTTCTCATGGTCTCTGGCATGATGTGGTTAATGTTAGCGATTCCATTATTTCTGATTACTTACTGGTTTTATGGTAAACAGGCGCAACGTATGGCCGCGAAAATGTTTTCATAAGTAAATAATGCAGCTTTGTGAGTGTTTAAAAAGTATGCTTGAATGGAGTTTATAATAATCAAAAGAGTGTTTCATTCATGCAGACCGTTTTAGTCACTGGTGCAACAGGTTTTATTGGCAGCCATTTGTTACGCTATTTGTTACAGCATGATTTTCAGGTCATTGCATTGTCACGAAAGATGCATATTTCAAACCATGCAAACTTACAATGGATTGACTCATTCACTGCACTCGAAAATATTTCACTAGATTATGTGGTGAATTTGGCAGGTGAGAGTATTGGTCAAGGTCGCTGGACAGAAGCACGTAAACAAAAACTGCTGCAAAGCCGAGTCAATACCACAAAAAAATTGTATCAAGCACTCACACAATATCAAATTAAGCCTAAATGCATAATTTCAGGTTCTGCCATTGGTTATTATGGGGTAGATTTTACTGAGCAGTGGTTAAATGTTTGTGATGAATCTTCACCTCCTCAAGCGATTTTTATGTCTGAACTTTGCCAAAAATGGGAAGCAGTAGCATGGTCTGATCCATCGCAAAACACCAAAATTATGCGTTTAGGTGTCGTGTTTGGAAAAAATGGTGGCATTCTTCCGCAAATGTTATTGCCCATTAAATTGAACTTAGTTGGACGCATTGGATCAGGACGCCAGCCGATGACTTGGGTGCATATTGATGATGTGATTCAAGCGATTTTATTTTTATTTCAAAGCGCATCAGACCAAAAAATTTACAATGTGGTTGCACCTGATCATATTGATCAAATGCAATTTGTAAATGTTGCTAGCAAATTATTTAAGCGTAAACCATTTTTGCCATTACCGGGTTTTGTGATGAAACTCTTGATGGGCGAGCAGTCTCAATTGGTGTTAAATGGTCAATATGTGCAACCCAAAGCCTTACTGAATGAAGGCTTTAAATTTCAATATATAGACTTGGACAGTGCCTTAAAACAAATTATCCATTGATGATTTTGCATCATCATACTGCGTCAAGTTGGGTTAAACGTTGAGTTGAATAGGCATGTGGGTCGACTATAGTGTCTTGTTTGAGCATCATCTGACGCAGTAAGCGTGCTGAAGCGGGACCCATACAAAGCCCATTACGATAATGCCCAAAATTTGCCCAAAGGTTTTCTATGTCAGGCATTTGTCCAATATAGGGAATGCCTGTCGGTGAACTTGGTCTTAAGCCTGCCCATTGTTTCACAATAGGGAAATTTGCCAGTTCAGGTACCATTTCCGTACAGGCTCTATAAATATTTTGCTGTGTTTGTATACTTGGACGTTGGTCAAAACCAAGATGATCCATGCTCGAGCCACACACGACATGACCATCCATACGTGGAATCAGGTACATGACATTGTTCATACACATGGTGGGCAACCAATTTTCAGGCGTTTTAAACAATAACATTTGCCCTTGTACAGGCTCAACGGGAATGCTGCATTTTAGCTGTGTTGACCATGTATTTGACCAAGCACCTGTCGTCATCACAAATTGATCTGCTGCACAATGTTGACCATTTGAGCTTTGAATAGACTGAATTTGATTATTTTGAAGATTAAACTTTTCAATCCAAGTATTTTCAATCACTTCGACATTAGGATGCTGTTTTAAATATGAAATTAATGATTTGAGTAATCTTGGATTACGCACATTTGCCAAGTGTGGGAAATAAATTGCATGTTGGAATTGTTCGGCAATATGTGGGTTAACGGTTTCTAGTGATTCGCGTTGTAAATATTCACAATGTTGCATTGGTTCTTGGTATTGGTCTTTGTAATTGAGTCCAATTTCAAAATCAGCTTCATCAAAGATCAGCATTCCTGTTTCATGAATTTCAAAATCGATGCCTGTTGCAGGCAAAAGTTTTTGATTCCAATCTTGATAGAGTTGTTTACCATGTTGTGCGAGATGATTTACTTCTCGTGGATAACGCCAAGGGTACATGGGTGAAAGAATGCCTCCACCTGCCCATGAGGCTGCATGACCTGCATGTTGTTGGTCAAATATGGTGACTGTGCAACCTTGTTCAACAAGTTCGAGGGCGGTGAGTAAGCCACTTACTCCTGCACCAATGATGGCGATATGCATGAAAACCAATACCACTTTTTTAAGTTGAAATGATCTGAATGATGTTTCAACGCGTAACACTAAAAAATGAGCACAACCACAAATATTGATTTGAGGGCATGTACCTTTGAGTAGGTAATTCCTTACTTTTCAAAGATGAAAAGTAACAAAAATCTTTTGTTGGACTGAGAGGAATTCCCTTTCCTCCAGTCCAACGGTGGCATCCATGCCACCTACCGCGAATTAAATACTGAGTAGAATTTAAATTAAAAAAATAAGAAGTAGAAAGTCTTACTTCATCTCTTTTAATTGGCGTGCTGCTTGTTCTGCATAGTACGTCCAAATTCCATCTGCACCTGCGCGGCGGAAACACATGAGTGATTCCATAATCACGCTTTCAGAAAGCCAACCATTTTGAATGGCAGCAGCTAACATGGCATATTCACCACTGACTTGATAAACAAAAGTAGGCACGCCAAAGGTGTCTTTGACTTCACGCACGACATCAAGATAAGGCATACCAGGTTTAACGATCACCATGTCAGCGCCTTCTTGAATGTCTAAAGCGATTTCATGTAAAGCTTCTGCACGGTTACCGACATCCATTTGGTAGTTGTATTTATTACCACCTTTAAGGTTTGATGAAGAACCGACAGCATCACGGAAAGGGCCATAGAAGCTAGACGCATATTTTGCTGAATACGCCATAATACTAGTATAAATATGACCATTGCTTTCTAAAGCTTGACGAATTGCCCCAATACGTCCATCCATCATGTCACTTGGCGCAATGACATCGGCACCCGCTTCAGCATGACTGAGGGCTTGCTTGATGAGGCATTGTACAGTTTCATCATTGAGTACATAACCTGTATCGTCAATGATGCCATCTTGACCGTGTGTGGTATATGGGTCGAGTGCGCCATCTGTGATCAGCACCATCTCTGGTAATTCTTTTTTAAGTAAACGTAAGGTGTTTTGAACTAAACCGTCTTCATGCCATGCAGCTTCTGCGGTTAAGCTTTTATCTTCTTGGGGTGTTACTGGAAATAAAGCCAATTTAGAGACACCAAGCTCAAGCAATGTTTCTGCTTTTTTCAACAATAAATCCGCTGATAAACGTTGAATATTTGGCATACTAGCCACATCTTGGGTTTGGTTTTGTCCAGGCAGTACAAATACTGGATAAATGAGATGATCTGCTGTCAGTTGTGTTTCTCTGACCATGGCACGGAGCTTGTCGTTTTTACGGATACGGCGCATGCGAGTGGCTGGAAAAGCAGGACGATTGAACGTATAAGTCATAACAATCTCGATATTCAGTATTAAACTAAGTCCCTCATTGTAGCCCTTTCATCTATTTTTTGGCAAAAAGCTGAAAGTTTTTCTCTGTATTGGTTTTTAAATTATGACGATTGATTCTCCCAAAGATGATTCAAATAAAAGTGAATCACCAAAAAAGTGGACTGGAAATTTACATCTAGGCGCTAAAGCTGATTTAAATGTTGTTCTCAGTCAACTCACCAAAGCTTTTAATACATCACCTTATTTTTCACATAATGCGATGCAAATGCGTGTAGTCAATGATGAAATTGAAGGTTATATCGAAATGCAACCGTTTTTGATTGGCAATGTTGCATTTCAAATTTTACATGGCGGTGTCGCTGCAACTTTACTTGACAGTATTGGTGGAATTGTGGCGATGGGCGAGCTTTATAAAAAAGCAGAGCCTGAGCAACTGGCAGACACGTTGAAAAAAGTTTCTCGTTTGGCCACCGTAGATATGCGGGTGGATTATCTTGCACCAGGTCGTGGTCAATATTTTATTGCCAAAGCGGAAACTTTGCGTATGGGGCGTAAGGGTTGCACCATGCGCATGACTATGGTCAATGATGAAGGTAAGGCAATTGCGACAGCGATTGCATCTTATGCATATTGATTGATTTGACTAAATGTACTCAGTAGTACACTTTGTATGATTTATGTCAATATAGAGCATTAAAATAATGCTTTTAATGCTCTATTTTTTATTTAAAAAAATATAAATATCAATAGTATCTATATAGAAAATGAAGTTAAACTCTTGAGTAATATTTTTATTCTCACGATATGATTTTTATCTGTAAAATTGATCCCCACATTTTTAAAAAAGCTTTATTGCATCAGTTTGAATCTTGAAATCGTGATTCATTTCTATTTTGTTTGGTGCAATGAGGTGATTAGGTTCATAAAAGCTAGGAATATGCGATGACCGAAGCGCAGATGACGAATGCATCCCCAAATGAAACTCCATCTCAAGCAGACGATGAAGCCAAAAAAAAACGTAAAAAAATGCTGAAAATATTTGCATTATTGGTGATAGGAATTGCCATTTTGTATGCCATTTGGGCATTGCTATTTGGTAATAAGGTTGAAACTGACAATGCTTATGTTGGCGCAGAAACTGCTGAAATCACCTCAATGGTCAGTGGTCAAGTTGAAAAAGTGTTGGTGAGTGATACACAGCAAGTCAAGAAAGATGATGTCTTAGCGATAATTGACAATCGTGATGCCAAAATTGCAGTTGCTCAGGCAGAGGCAGAGTTGACGAAAGCAAAACGTCAATATACACAAAGCTCAGCAAATAGCAGTTCATTGTCTTCACAAATTTTAGTCAGTGCCGATGATATTAACAGCGCAAAAGCACAGGTGGCACAAGCTGAAGTCGGGTATCAACAAGCACAGCAAGAATTTGCCCGTCGTCAACAATTGAGTGCTTCAGGAGCGATTTCTAAAGAAGAATATACCAAGTCGCAAAGTGCTTTAAATAATGCCAAAGCCAGTGTTGATGTTTCTAAAGCTGCTTTGGCACAAGCAGAGTCAAAACGTAAAGCAGCGCAAAGTAACTTAGATGCCAATGAAGCTTTAATCAAGGGTACATCACAAACATCAACACCAGATGTTTTAGTGGCTCAAGCCAAACTTGATCAAGCACTTTTAGATTTAGAGCGTACAGAAATCAAAGCACCTTTGGATGGTGTAATTGCACGTCGTAGTATTCAAGTTGGACAGCGTATCGCACCGGGTACAAGTGTGATGAAAATCGTACCCTTATCTCAGCTCTATGTAGATGCGAATTTTAAAGAAAGCCAATTAAAAAATGTGAAAGTCGGACAGAAAGCGACTTTAACTTCAGATTTATACGGTAAAAAAGTTGAATATCATGGCACCGTGATTGGTTTCTCTGGGGGCACAGGTTCGGCATTTGCTTTGATTCCTGCACAAAATGCTACAGGAAATTGGATTAAAGTGGTACAGCGTTTACCTGTACGTATTCAGCTAGATGCAAAAGAGTTAGCAGCGCATCCTTTACGTGTAGGATTATCGATGACAGTTGAGGTTGATACCTCATCAGCGAAGTAATCGCCTATGAACAGCTCAACATTTCAAGGTGAGTTAAAGGGCGGTAAATTATTACTTGCCGCCTTTTTCCTTGCATTGGCAAATTTTATGGTTGTGTTAGATATGACCATTGCCAATGTATCTGTTCCTCATATTACAGGCAGTTTGGCAGTTTCAAGTTCACAAGGAACTTGGGTGATTACCTCCTATGCGGTTGCTGAAGCAATTTGTGTTCCATTAACTGGGTGGTTGGCAGGGCGTTTTGGCGCTGTTCGTGTTTTTAGTATTTGCCTGATTGGATTTACGACATTTTCAATTTTATGTGGTTTATCGAACAGTTTAGTTATGTTGGTGATCTGTCGTATTGGTCAAGGTTTGTTTGGTGGGCCGATTATGCCACTCAGCCAAACTTTGCTGATGCATATTTTCCCTCCCGAAAAGCATTCTCAAGCCATGGGAATGTGGGCAATGACGACTGTTGTGGGTCCGATTTTAGGACCGATTTTAGGCGGTACGATCAGTGATAACTGGTCATGGCACTGGATTTTCTTTATCAATATTCCTGTAGGCCTACTGTGTGCTATAGGGGGCATGCGTCTGCTGAAAGTTGCTGAAACACCAACTGCAAAACTACCTATTGATGGGATTGGTTTGGCTTTACTGATTGTTTGGATCGGCGCTTTACAATTAATGCTTGATTTAGGGCATGAACGGGACTGGTTTAACAGTAATTTAATTTGTGTTTTAGCCGTTATTTTGGTGGTTGGTTTCATTGCTTTCTTTATTTGGGAATATTACGAAAAACATCCAATTGTGAATATTCAAATCTTCCGTTATCGAGGATTTACCATTGCGACCTTATCTCTTGCGTTTGCCTTCGCCGCATTCTTTGGCAGCATTGTATTGATCCCACAATGGTTACAGATTAACTTAGGATATACTGCATCATGGGCAGGTTATCTGACTGCAACCATGGGGTTTGGTAGCTTGATGATGTCACCTATTGTGGCAAAGTTAGCCACCAAATATGACCCACGAGCTTTGTCGAGTTTTGGTCTCATGATGTTGGGTGGGGTGACCTTGATGCGGTCATTTTGGACTAGTGATGCTGATTTTATGGCATTGGCATTACCACAAATTATCCAAGGTTTTGCGGTACCATTTTTCTTTATTCCGCTTTCAAATATTGCATTGGGTGTGGTAAGACCTGATGAAGTCGCTTCAGCAGCAGGTTTAATGAACTTTATGCGAACAATGGCAGGCGCGATCGGGGCGTCCATTGCGGTAACGATTTGGGATGATCATACCAAAATAGCACGCAGCGAAATTGTTTCTACAATGCATGTGGAAGAGACTCAGCGGAATTTGGTCAATAGCGGCTTTAGCCCAGAAATGGCGCTCGGTACCATCTCAAACTTGGTGGATAAAGAGGCTTTAACCATTTCAGTGAATCATGTGTTTTTAATCTTTGCGATGGTTTTTATTTTCGCAGGTTTCATCATTTGGTTATGCCCAAGACCAAAAGGTAATGTGGGGGCAGGGCATTCACATTAATCAACGGTTGTAGCAAGCCCGATATTTATCGGGCGTACTTTTTGTCTCGGAATAAAAACTGAGGTATTTTGACTACATGCTCATATGAGCATTGAATTTTAAAAATTTATAGATCAGATGTAATCAAATTCAAACCTGTCACACGCTGAATGTATTCTAAACTCACGCCATTTGCTAACTCGATCAATTTAACACCTGCACTTGTAATATCCATGACACCTAAGTCACTGATAATACGACTGACTACAGCTTTGCCTGTAAGTGGTAAACGACATTGTTCTACAATTTTCGGGCTGCCATCTTTGGCGCAATGTTCCATTAAAACAACGACTTTTTTAACACCTGCTACCAAGTCCATGGCACCGCCCATACCCTTGACTTTTTTGCCGGGAATCATCCAATTGGCAAGGTCACCTGTTTCGGAAACTTCCATTGCCCCTAAAATCGCAATATTGACATGACCACCACGGATCATGGCAAAGGATTCAGAGCTTGAGAAAAAGGAGGCCCCCTGACGTGCAGTCACAGTTTGTTTACCTGCATTAATCAAGTCTGCATCGACTGTATCTGCGGTTGGAAATTCATCTATACCGAGTAAGCCATTTTCCGACTGTAACCACACATGTATGCCTTCAGGAATATAATTCGCAACCAGCGTTGGCAGACCGATCCCCAAATTGACATAGAAACCATCTTCAAGTTCAAGTGCTGCACGTTGTGCCATTTCATTGCGTGTCCAAGCCATGTTTTAAGCCTCCACTGCTTTTAAAGTCATTTGTTCAATGCGCTTTTCAGGGTTAGCATTGAGCACGATTCGGTTGACATAAATGCCGGGAAAATGAATATCATCAGGGTCGATTTCACCAATTTCTACAATCTGTTCTACTTCGACAATGGTGAATTTTCCTGCCATCGCACAGTCAGGATTAAAATTTCGTGCAGTTTTACGGAACACCAGATTACCTGCTTTATCTGCTTTATAGGCTTTAACCAAAGCAAGATCTGCGGTGAGTGACGGCTCTAAAATATAAGGTTTTCCATCAAATTCACGGACTTCTTTGCCTTCTGCAATCAACGTACCGACGCCTGTCTGTGTATAAAATGCGGGAATACCTGCACCCCCTGCACGGAGTTTTTCGGCTAATGTCCCTTGTGGTGTCAGTTCAACTTCTAGTTCGCCTTGCAAAAATTGACGTTCAAATTCTTTATTTTCACCGACATAAGATGAAATCATTTTTTTAATTTGTTTGGTGGCAAGTAATTTACCTAAGCCTATGCCATCTGTTCCTGCATTATTAGAAATACAGGTTAAACCTGTTACACCCGTATCCATTAACGCATCAATTAAAAGTTCTGGGATACCACATAAGCCAAAGCCACCTACGGCAATGGTTTGATGATCTTTGACCACATCTGCTAAAGCAACGTGTGCATTGGTAACCACTTTATTCATTGTGCTGACTCCATGTCCTTTTACTTATTATTAACATTGCAGCAAGCGCATGAGAAATTGAAAGATTTAAAGGATTAATGAGCAAAACTCATTAATCAGCAAAATTGCTTGAGTCGTGTGTAAATGCATGCCGCTTTTTTAAAATGAATATGCAGTGACAATTTCAATAAATTGAGCGGAAATATGTGAAAGTTCCGTGTCTTTTTTATACATCAATCCTAAATTAAGCTGTACATTGCCTTCATTGATTTCAACGAGGACATTATTTTTTAAATCAATAAATTGCTGAAAATGTCGTGGAATTGCACTGACGCCCATGCCATAGGCAACAAAATGGGACAGCGAACTGATTTGATGACATTCCAATTTTAAGTCCAAAACCAAGTTGTTTTGTATGCAGCATTCTTCAATCACATGACGAATGATGGACGGTTTTTGTAAAGTCACAAATGGGGAGCTACACAGCGTTGCCATACTGATGGATGGATGTTTTGCCAGTGGATGATCTTTGGGAACAACGGCGACAAAATCTTCTTTAAATAAAGGCTCAAATACCATTTGATGATGAAATGGCGGTTCGAAGCAAATCCCAATTTCAAATATACCTTCCTGAATTTTTTCAATAATTTTTTCATTGGGTACATCATGAATAGAAAAATTAATATTCGGATGCTGTTTAGAAAACTCATTCAAAATGGCAGGTAAGACAGTATGGGTGGCAAAGGGCATGGAGGCAATGTTTAAGTTGCCACGATGTAACTGAAAGCGTTGTTTGACATCTTTTTCCATGTCTTCCCAATTGGCGAGCAATTTTTTGGCATAGGGAATTAAGGATTGTCCTTCAGGGGTCAGGTTGACCAGACGGGTGGTACGTTTAAAGAGTTTCCCACCTAATTCTTCTTCTAAAGCTTTGATAGTCAAACTCAAGGCGGACTGACTCAAGCACAGTTCATCGGCGGCATTGGCATAATTTAAAACACGGGCAAGCACCAAAAAGGCTTTGAGTTGTTTGAGGGTCATGACGAAATTAGATCACCTTTTTAATGATACTTAAAGGTTACAGTATTCAATCAAAGTATAAATGTCCAATAAAACAATCAATACGTTGAACAAAAGCATGGGGCTTTTCTGACTTTGAAAAATAGAAGTATTGAATCACATTTGAGCCGATCTAATTTTTGATCATCCTTGATTGAACATTCTATCATCTTGCTATTTTTTAAAGTGAAGGTCCTATTACACAATGAAAATTTTGACAGAATTATTTGCTGTCATTTTTAAATTTGTATAAGAATATTCATTATTCATTATTCATTATTCATTATTCATTATTCATTATTCGGTAGTGTTTCAAAAAGTATGCTGAAAGAAAGACAGGTAAGAATTTGATACTATAGGGAAATGCAAATAACTCTACAAATCAAATGTCCTACCTGCCTGAGTGACAGTATAAAGAAAAATGGCATAAAACTATATGGTAAGCAAAATTACCAATGCAAAATATGCAAACGTCAATTTATCGGTGATCATGCACTGAGTTACCAAGGCTGTCACTCTGGTATCAAAAGCAAAATACTACATCTGATGGTACGAGGCAGTGGTGTTAGAGACATTGCCAAAGTTGAGCGAGTGAGTATTGGTAAGGTTTTACGTACGCTCAGCCAATCAAACTATCAACTTCAAGCACGGCAAACTCATTATGAAACCATTGAAGTAGATGAGTTTTGGACTTTTGTCGGTAATAAGCAAAATAAACAATGGTTGATTTACGCCTATCACCGAGAAACAGGTGAAATCGTTGCTTATGTATGGGGTAAACGAGATTTAACCACAGCAAAACGACTTAAATTAAAATTAAAGCAGCTAGGTGTGAGCTATACCCGTATATCAAGTGACGATTGGGATAGCTTTGTTACGACCTTTAAAAAATGTAAACAGTTGATAGGTAAGTTTTTAACTGTGGGTATTGAGGGCAATAATTGTCGCTTACGCCATCGGATTAGGCGAGGGTTTAGGAGGAGTTGTAACTTCTCAAAAAATCTGGACAATCATTTCAAAGCCTTTGATTTAGTGTTCTTTTATATTAACAATGGATTCGTTTAATGGCAGCATACTTTTTGAAACACCACCTCTTAGTTCAATTGAAAAATGGTCAGTACATAATTGTCGAAGTGAAGGGTGATCATCAATATGATGATCCGATTGTTTTAGCTAAAGCCAAGGCTGCTAAAGAGTATGCAAGCCATAGTCAGATTGAATACAAAATGATTAAGGGTACTGATGCTAATGCACATATTTATCAGCAATTGATTACTGGGAGAAATGTGGCAGAAAAAGCACGTAATCTTTTGAGTTAAATAAAAGAGACCGTGGCAAATGCCACGGTCTCTTTTATTTGCAATGGGTAAATTAGGGTTAAAATAATACTGAAAACTGTAGGGGGCAATGGCTGAGTTAACCAGCCAAACTATCATGCTAAATACAAGCCAAGAAATATTATAATTTTTTAGCTTTATGACACCTCCTGTCATTTTCATATTTTATCTTATCTTTCAATTAATTGATTACTGTATTTAAAAGTCAGTATTGGGAGTGTCGCATGAAAATATATTCTATTTCATTTAGTAATAAGCAGAAGCTACTGGCATTTAAACGTATTTTTAAAGCTCTAATTTTGGGCAAAATAAAATGGAACGAATTAAAAACCATTATTTCGCAATGTTGCATTTAGAATGTTACTTAGAAAAGTTAAATAGTATTTAAATTAAAATTAAACTTATGGGTTTTTTGTTTTGCAGTGTAATTTTTTGTTTTGATTGTGTGTTATATTTTAAATGTAAATCAAATATAAGTTTGATAATACTATTAAAAAATAGAGAAAAACCATGCAACGTGATGATTCTACTCATGAGCGCTTAGCTGACCGATTAGCCAATATTTTAACGAAATTGAATATGGGGTATCAGTTAAGTATTAAAGAGTTAGCTTCTGAATTTGGGGTAAGCGCTCGTACAATTTCAAGAGATTTTGATCGTCTTAACGCATATTTGCCTTTACAGAGGAATGATGAGAATAAGAAATATTACTTAGATTCGAATTATTTAGGGAAAATAACTCCTAAAGATATCCGTAACTTTGCACAGCTTTCAGGAATTAGCCATTTATATCCATCATTGGATATGTCCTTTTTACGTGAACTTTTAGATAGTAGGGCACATCAGGTTTATAGTGTGAAGGGTTACTCTTTTGAAGATTCCAGTCAATTTAAAGAATTATTCAAAATTTTAGGGAAAGCAATTCAAGAAAATAGACATATTGGTTTTGCATACAAGGGTGAATCTAGGTTGGTTCAGCCATATAGATTGATTCATCATCATGGTAGTTGGTATTTGGCAGCAGTAAGAAAGGACCTACTCAGAACCTATCGTCTATCACATATTCAACTGACGCATGCTGTACATGAATATTCTCAGTTTATTCCAAACAAAGATATTATCAAACTCGTTGAAGATGATGACAGTATTTGGTTCGGACAAGATAAGCAAGAAATCATTTTATCAGTAGATCGTAATGTCGCATTTTATTTTAAGCAACGATCAATATTACCTGAGCAAAAAATCCTTAAAGAGTTAGAAGGTGGAAACCTGTTGTTATCTTCGAAAATTAATCATGACATGCAGCTAATACCATTGATTCGATTTTGGATACCGTATGTCAAAGTGGTTCATCCTCAGCAAATGCAAAGCGAAATAGAGATAGGTTTGAAAATGTATTTAGGATTGTAGTTTTTGAAAAATTTTAAACTTTAAATATTTAAATGTTTAAAAATTATTGTGTTATTACATTTATATTGAGAAATTATTATGCAAAAAAATATTGCTTTATTGAATGGTTTGAAACAACAACTTCAAAAAGTACTTTTTAATCAACAACAACTTTTGGGTGAGTTAGAAAAAAACTACTTAGTTCCTGAACATGATGCTACAAAGCCATTAGTTCTTGATAGTAAGTCTGTACCTGAAATGAAAAGTGTATTACAAGGTGAATACATTAAATTAGAAAAATTTGAGGTAGTGTTGGCTGTTGTTGGTACAATGAAAGCAGGAAAATCTACAACGATCAACGCAATCGTTGGGCGTGAAATATTACCAAATCGTAATCGTCCAATGACTTCCTTGCCAACATTGATTGCACATGTAAAAGGACAAAAAGAGCCTATTCTTAGTTGTGATGTCAGTTCTATTAATGAGTACATTGCAAAATTAAAAGTATTAAATTTCGTGCAATATGCTGAAGATGAGCGTGTTTCGAGCTATCAGGAAATTTTAGAGTTAATTCAAAACATTCAGGCAGGTTATAAATTTAAAGAAAGTTATAAAGGTGAAGCAGCTATTTTTAGCTTTTTAGCACATTTAAATGATTTGGTGCGTTTATCACGAATTATTGTAGAAGATTATCCTGAATGTGGTTTCCCATTCTCAGCTTATAAAGAAATCAATGCCTTGCCTCGAATCGAAGTCGAGTTTACAGAGTTAGCGCAACAAGAAGAACATTTAGGTAATTTGGTTTTACTTGATACTCCAGGACCGAATGAAGCAAATTTACCTGAATTAAAAGAAATTTTTGCTCAGCAACTGAAACGCAGTTCTGCTGTTATGGTGGTGATGGATTATACTCAGCTTAAATCACAAGCAGATGCAGATATTCGAGAAGAATTAGAGAAGTTACCTAAAATTGAAAAAGATCGACTTTTTGCTTTGGTCAATAAGTTTGATCAGAAAAATGCGAATGGTGATGATCAAGCGACAACTAAAAATATTGTGGCGAATGATTTGTTAAAAGGCAAAATTCATGCTGAAAATATTTATTGTATCTCAGCACAAGATGCTTTTTTAGCAACACGTATTCAAAATTATATTGCGCTTAACCAGAATAAACCCAGTTTTGATGAGTTAGAGTGGGTGCAAGATTTTGCAAAAAAAGCGTTTGGTACAAGAGCAAAACGTATTTGGGAAAGTTCTGAGCTTGATGAGGTGATAGAAGATAGCCAAGCTTTAACAGAAAATAGTTTAATGGCATTACCTTTAGCAAATATTATTCAAGAAAGTTATAAAAATGCACCTAAGATTGCGATGCAGTCGGCACTAAAAGATGTAAATTATATTTTTACAGAAATCAAAAATGTGTTTAGTATTCAAGGTCGCTTTTCTGAGGCAGTTGAATTAAATGAATTAGAGTTACAAAATATTAGACAGACTATTAATCAATTAGAATTAGATATTCAAGAATTAAAGAAAAATACAGAAATCTCTAAAAGTGATTTAGAGGATATTTCTAATCAATCAGTTGATGAGTTTGCTTCATTATTTTCATTAATGGAGGATAAGTGTGCAGATCAGATTTGGATTGGTATGGTTCAAAGTATTCGGAATTTTAAGAATCAAAAAGAAGAGGAAATTCAAGACATAAAATTTTATAAATTAGATATGGATTATTATAAAAATAAAAACACTTTAAAAAAAGAAATAAGTGACTTGGAAAAAGCTTTGGAGGACGAGTATGGGGCAACAGGAAAAATAAAATTACGTGAAGAGCAAATGAAAAAATTACAGAATAGTATTGCTGCTACTATGGGAGAGGTGAATAACGCATTAGAGGATGATATTAAATCAGATCTTAAACAGATGTCTTCAGAAATAAATCATAAAATTCAAGATATAAGTAGAAAAAATCTTGAGGATTTAAGGAGAATACAAGATGTTTTTGGTAAAGAAAAAATAGATATTCAATTTTCACGACTAAATATGGCGAATATTGAATTTAGTTCATCAATTGATATAAATTTAATGAATGTTTCAAGTAAGTCAAAAGAAGAATTTTGGGTGACGACAGGTAAAATTAGAAAGTTTTTTGGTGGAATATTTGGTACAAATTGGGGACAGGAAAAACAAGTTGAAACATATTGTGAGTTTACTTTACCTCAATTAAAAAAGATTTTAAAAGACTTATCTGTAAGTAAGGTTTTGATACCATTAAAGAAACAAGTTACAGATAATCTATTGCATTTTATGCAGCAGATGGAAGATGATGCCGAGAATATTGAAATGCAGGCGGATAAGTTAATTAATGAGCTTAAAGCTGCTTTGGAGGCTGAAAAAATGCCTTATGAAATTAAGCAAAAACGAAAAGAGAGTTTAAGATTAATAGGCTTTGAAAATCAAAATATTCAAAATGATATTGCTATGATAGAAAATAATTTATCTCAAGTTCTTGGGGATGTTGCATGAAACAAAGTTTTGAACAATTGCTCACTGAAAAAAAATCAGATGAATTTCAATTTTTAAATGAAAAGTTGATAGTAGATTTTGTAAATGGCATCAGTGTATCGCAAGATTTGCAAAATGTGATTAAGAAGAGATCATCTCATAGAAACCGTTTTATGGATGCTGTTTCAGGTAAAGCACATTTAAGACAAGCACACTTAAATGATCATGTCATCTCGGGCTTGCAAGCTTGTGAGGGATGGTTAAAAACTTTATCGCAGAGTGTGAATGAGCATTCAGTTGCAATTGCACAAATTTCGAGTTCATTGAGTAAAACACAACAACATTTGGCAAAAGTCACAGATGTGGTGATTGATATTCGCGAGCAAGTAAATTTATTGAGTTTACATACACAAGATTTAATTCAGGATGTTCAAGTTCTCAAGTCTTCTGATGCAGCTAAAACACAATTAGATTTGGTTTTTTCATCATGGGAGGCAGGGGACTTTAATCATTATTCAATTATTTCAAAATCTTATATTGCTCTAGATAATTTGTATTGGGGAAATTTTTCTAAAGTAACAGACTTTCCAAATAAAGATGAATACTTTAAGTTATTGAGAAATAAGTTAATTATTCAATTAAAGAAAGAGTTTTCTACATCAAAGGAAGATCAAATTATTCCACGTGAACAATGGTTGTACAGCGATAAGAAAAAATCTGATGATATTGAGTTAATTGAATATATGGGCGATTGGAGTTTAGCCAAGCCATCCATTGCACCAAACGCATTTTTAGCGACTCAATGGGAAACATTAGATGAACAAGAGTTAGTTAAGCCTGAAATTAAGCACTTGCCTTTCCATATTGCTGACATTTCAACTGTTGCTGATAGTATGATCAAGGAGTTTTTTAAGGTGCGTTCACATGGCTAAATTAGGAATAGTGTTATCAGGTGGTGGAGCTAAGGGTGCATATCATGTTGGTGTATTGAAAGCGATACAAGAGCTTGGTTTAGAAATAGATATGTTGGCGGGAGCTAGTATTGGTACTTTAAATGGAGCAGTATTATTATCAGCAGATAATTTTGATCAAGGTATCTATCATTTGGATCAACTTTGGGATAAATTACCCCAAATAAAACCTATACAAATTAAGGGTTTGGATAGTTTAAGTGAACATGTAGAGTTTAATAAGAAACTAGATACTGGAACTTATATTAGCTTGCTTCTTGCATCAGGTTTAAAGTTAGCAACACCTATTGGCTGGATACCAACTTTTTTAGGATTTTTATTTAATCGTTTAAATATTAAATCAGTAGAGGGGTTTTGTAAGCAAGAACCTTTATCTGAAATGATGCAGGAATTTCTCAATTTAGAAAAACTTAAATCAGCAATTCCATTTTATATTTCAACTTATAAGATTAAAGATCGTGAAGATGCTTTAGAAAATTTTTTTGAATCTTTAAATGCCATTAAAGATTTTGTAAAAGCAGAGTTGTTAGGATTGGATAATCAATATTCTGAATTTTATAAAATACAGAATTTAAGCCCAGAGGACCAGAAAAAATTTATTTTAGCATCAGCTGCTTTACCTTTGATTTTTCAACCACAACAAGATAGTCAGGGCTATAGATTTGTTGATGGTGGGTTAGGAGGGGCATTAAAAGCGCAAGGAAATACACCAATTACGCCATTAATTGAGGCAGGATGCAGTCATATTATTGTGGTACATTTAGATCATGGGGCATTATGGCACCGTCATGATTTTCCTGATATAAATATTCTTGAGATACGACCTGATCAACAGCTGAGTTTAAACTTTAAGAATTTATTAGATTTCTCAGAAGAAAGCATTACGTTACTTCGTAAACAAGGTTATATTGATGCTAAAAAAGAGCTAAATAGATTTATTGAGGCTTTCGGCTTAATTTCAGATATAAGTAAAAATAGAGTGCAAGTTCTGAAAAGTTTAGATCAATTATCAAAATCAGAAAGTGATTTAGATGATGTGATGAAGAGTTTATAGACTTTTTTAGATTTCATCAAACTATTCATAGATTCGCCCAAGTCTATAAGTTTATATGGCTTGGGCATTTCATTTCCATACTTTAAACCGTACCGGGTTTGTCGGAGACTTTTTTATTTAAGTTAGGCCACCTGAGACCTAACGGGTTAATCTTATCATAGTACATTGCTTCAAACTCAAAAGGCGACTTGTAACCCAATGCACTGTGTACACGCTCTTTATTAAACCAATCTACCCAGTTGAGTGTCGCAAGTTGTACATCCGCTAAACCTTGCCAATCTGCTTTTAAATATTCAATCACCTCTGTTTTGTATAAGCCATTCACTGTTTCAGCCAAAGCATTATCGTATGAATCACCAGTTGTACCGACTGACGCTCGTAAATTTGCTGCTTCTAGACGATTGGTATAGCGAATGGAAAGATATTGAACACCTCTGTCGGAATGATTAATCACGTTCTTTGGCATGACTCGGTCATGCAATGCTTGCTCCAGTGCATCGAGTACCATGTCTGTATTCATTCGTGTAGATACTTTCCATCCAACAATTGCTCGTGGAACACATCAATAATAAAGGCGATATAGACCCAGCCAAAATTGGTTTGAATATATGTGAAGTCAGCGACCTGAGAAGCATTGCTTCGCAAGGGTTTGGATAATCAGCAGTAAAATTACGCTTTACTAAATCATCCGCTCTTTTTTGATCATCTCGGCTACGGGGCGTTTGTTTATTCTTACCTCGCCAAACACCTTGTATACCTAGCTTTTGCATCAATCGAGTAACGGTACAGCGCGCAATAATATAGCCTTCACTTTTTAGTTTTTGCCAAACTTTACGTACACCATATCGACCTGAACTGTCCCTCCAAATTCGTTTAATTTGTTCAGCATGATGCAAGTCATGTAAATCTCGTTTCGCTCGATGTTTTGGATTATCAAAGAGATCTAAAGTTCGATAATAGGTCGAAGCCGCGATCGGTAAAATCCTGCAAATCGCCTCAACACCATATAACGCCTTATTGTTATGGATAAAATCTACCATTATTTGTGTGGGCGGTCGAGCTCCGCCTGGGCGAAAAAAGCGGCTGCTTTACGTAGAATTTCATTGGCACGCTTTAATTCTGTGATTTCACGTTCCATTTGTTTCATTTTTTCTTGATCAGATATCTGTTGTACTTTGACAGGATTTTGCTGATCTAAATGCTTTTGATGCCAAGCACGAAGTGTTTCAGGAGTACAACCAATCTTAGGCGCAATAGCTGTGATCGCAGCCCAAGTAGAAGGATAATCTTTTTCAGATTCAATCAATAATTGAACTGCTCTTTCTCTAATTTCGGGGGGATAGTTTGATTTTTTCATCGGAATAGTCTCTCAGAATATTGACTCTCCGACAAACCCGGTACGGTTCACTTTTAATAATTGTAAAAATACCTCTATAGTTAAACCCTCTAGAATCATATAGGCTTGAAGTTGAAATAGATAATAAAATTAAAAGTTTAACAGGTGATTTTGTATTAATTATTTAGTAATCTCACTATATTGAATAGGTTAGTAGTATTATTTAATATCCTCAACCTATTATAAATGTATTGTACTTAACTTTTGAATCTACGTCACAAAAAGTTACTTTGTTTAGAGTTAAGTTATCATAATGAATAGTAATGTTATAATGTTTCATTAAGCCATAGCTGAACTTGATCACTATACCAATTCATTATCTTGACACGCTCGCCCCAATATTGCGCTCTGTTGTAAGCAGAACGAATTCTGTTTTGAGGAACATGAGCCAGTTGGCGCTCAATTGCATCAAAATTAAATAAATTAGATTCATTGACGACTGTACTAAATAAAGAGCGAAAACCATGTGTCGTCATGCGACCTGCATAACCTGAACGTTTGATGACTTGTAGAATGGATTCACTACGCATGGGTTCTTTGTTATTTAATCGGTGTGGAAAAAGCAAATCTTGATTATGCGTTAAACGTAATGCTTGTAGCTCTGTAATCATAAAGTCAGTTAAAGGTACACGATGTGCTAAGCCATTTTTCATACGTTCAGCAGGAATGTCCCATTTACGTTCCTCTAAATTAAACTCGTCCCATGTGGCTTGAAGTAACTCACTGACACGTACACCTGTAAGCATAATTAATGTAAGTGCATGGTGTGTTTGTGCATCACTTGGATAAGCACGAACTTTTGCTAAAAACTCAGGCATTTCGCTGGCGGCAAGAGAAGCTAGATTCTTAACTCGCTTAGACTTAAGCGCATAAACTAAATCTCCAGCAGGATTATCTAAACGATAACCATTTGCAATTGCATATTTCATCACCATACCGCAACGAGACAAGGTTCGTTTTGCAACTTCAAGAGAGCCTCTTGCTTCAATTTTTTTAATGTTCTGCAATATTTCAGGGGCTTGGATTTGATTAATACGCTTATCGCCTAGACTCAGATACAATTCATCTAGAGAAGCGCGTACATTATTAATATGTTTCGTAGACCAAGTTTCTTTTTGATTTTCAAACCATTCCTCTGCGACATCACGAAAAAAAGGTTTTAATTCTTCATGGATAGTTGAGCGAGAATATTTATATTTTAGTTCAAGTGCGATTTCACGTGCTTTCTTTAAACTAATATCTGGATATTGTCCTACGGATTCAGATTTACGCTGTCCATGAACAGTGATACGGATATTCCAATATTTCTGTCCTTTAGGGCTAATAATTAATGATAAGCCATTTGCATCTGAAAGACGGTATTGCTTATCACTAGGTTGTGCTTTTTTACATTCTTGATCAGTAAGTGCCATGTGTATTACCCAATATGTTTATGATATTTGCTGGGTAAATTTTCCCAAAAATTACCCAAAGAAGGCAAAGTTAGGGTCAAATCGCATCGGATAAGATCGGACAATAGAGGCAATAAAAAAGCCCTTAAACATTGAGTTTAAAGGCTTTTTTACATTCAGTCGGACATCTCTGAATTAAATTTTGGTGGAGATGGCGGGAGTTGAACCCGCGTCCGCCAACACTACACTCGAGAATACTACATGCTTAGATATCGTCTATTATTTTAACGCTTAAAGACCCGACGAACAGGATTAAAAACGCGATCCTCTAAGTTTGGTATAAAGCCCCGAGGCTTGACTCTATACGGACTTGTGTGCGTGCGCTTCGGTCGGGTTCACTGACCACAAGTATTCAGTGAAGCGGACAAGCGGCCCTTAGGCAGCTAGAGCGTAAGATTCGTCGTTTGCGACTATTTAAAATGCAAATTTTATTTACGAGAGGAAATGCGCTCTCGGCATGCATCTATGAGCTTCATCATCAGCGTCGAAGCCAAAAACATCCCCTAGATAACAATGCAATCATAACATAAATGTTGAAAATTACGCAGTGAATTTACGACATTTAAGTGAAATGATGCAATTGCTTACATCATTGCGTTAATATAAATATTTTTCAAGGGTCAAAAACAAAAAAGATGAGCTATTTACTCGCACTTGATCAAGGAACAACCTCTAGTAGAGCAATTATTTTTGATGAGCATGGAAAAATCCATGCAACGGCACAACGTGAAATACAAATCAAGACCCCTAAATCAGGTTGGGTAGAGCAAGATGCGCAAGAAATTTGGACGACTCAAATTGCTGTGGTACAACAAGCAATCGCATCTGCACGATTATTAGCCAAGGATGTCAAAGCTTTAGGTGTAACAAATCAACGTGAAACAACGGTGATTTGGGATAAACGCACAGGTCGAGCTTTAGCTCCTGCAATTGTGTGGCAAGATCGGCGGGCAGTAGAGTGGTGTAATGACTTACTACAAAAAAATTATTTAGAAAAAATACAACATAAAACAGGTTTAAGAATAGATCCTTATTTTAGTGCTGGAAAATTAGTGTGGTTATTGGAAAATATTGATGGACTCAGAACACTTGCAGAGCAAGGACATGTGGCTTTTGGTACGATTGATAGCTGGCTGATTTGGAACTTAACGCAAGGTTCAGAACATGTCATTGAAGTGAGTAATGCATCTCGAACAATGTTGATGAATTTAAAAAGTCAGCAATGGGATGATGAGCTAATTGAGTTGTTTAATATTCCAAAATCTGTTTTACCTAAAATTATTGATTCAGATCAATATATTTCCAATACGGCAGCAGGTTTATTGGGTGCTGAGATTCCGATTGCAGGTATTTTAGGAGACCAGCAATCTGCATTATTTGGTCAGTCATGTTTTGAAGTTGGAACAGCAAAAAATACCTATGGTACGGGCTGTTTTATGCTGTTTAATACAGGTTATGACATTCAATACAGTCAAAATCAATTATTAAGTACATTGGCATGGCGCTGCCAAAATCAGTCGAATTATGCACTTGAAGGCAGTGTGTTTATGGCTGGTGCGATTGTACAATGGCTTAGAGATGGTTTAGGGATTATCCGAAATAGCACTGAAGTCGAAAAATTGGCGTGTAAGGTGAAAGATACCGATGGTGTTGTATTGGTTCCTGCATTTACGGGTTTAGGCGCGCCACATTGGGATAGTGAAGCCCGTGCTTTATTTTGTGGCATGTCACGAGGTACCAATAAATCTCATATTGCACGAGCAGCTTTAGAATCCATCGCATTTCAAGTTTCAGATGTACTGACTGCCATGCAATCTGATATTTCACAACCCTTAAAAGAACTGCGTGTAGATGGCGGTGCAAGTCAAAATGATATGCTCATGCAATTTCAAGCAGACATTTTAAATGTTCCTGTACTGCGCCCTAAACTTTTAGAGTCAACGGCTTGGGGTGCAGCAGCGATGGCAGGTTTGAAAATGGGGGTATTTTCAAATCTAAATGAAATCTCTCAGTCTTGGCAATTAGACCGAGCATTTGAACCCAATATGCAAGAAGATGAACGACAGTTCCATTTGCAACAATGGAATGATGCTTTGCAAAGAGCAAAAAGTCATTAACTGATTTACAGGCACGTATTTCATTCATGAATCTAAAAAAGATGCTGATTATTCACAGCATCTTTTAGATCTTGGATTTAAACGGTATTGAGCGCTTCAAAGCGAAATGAAGCGCCTCGGTGTTCTTCTGGTAAATACGCCCCACGCCCAAAAAGCTTTTCACGTAAAGTTCCTTCACGAAAATCTTTTTGATAGACGCCGCGTTTTTGTAGTTCAGGAACAACATATTCCACCACATCTTCAAAAGTTTGATAATAAAAATCTTAGTGGATATTTTAATCTTATAAAAAATAAACGCATTATTTTATATTTAAAGCTGAGATATAAATCTGTTTTTTTACTTATGAAAATATTTTTAAATGATATTAGTTAATCATTTAATTCATAAATAAAATCATTTATTTTATTTATAATATTGATTATTAATGAAATATAACTTAATTTTAATTTTTATTTTATTTAAAGTGAATTACTTTTTATTTTAATATATAAGCGAATAAAAATATTGGTGCTAGTTTGAGTGTAGAAAATCAAACGATGGAAATTTAAATGACAGCAAAGATTAATCTCCAATTAAATTCAGCAGAAAATATTCCAAAAGAATTTTATTTATTAAAAAATAAAGCACATATTATTCAAAATGATGCTGAGGCAATCCAAATTGCTCAAAACTTGGCGCAAGAATTTAAAAAGGAAGCAGCAATTCGAGACCACGAACGGCGTTTACCCTTAATCGAAATTGAAAAATATTCACAGTCTGGTTTATGGGGAATTACTATTCCTAAGCAATTTGGTGGAGCAGGCGTGAGTTATAAAACGCTTGCTGAAGTTGTGAAAACGATTTCGAGTGCTGATTCTTCATTGGGGCAAATCGCTCAAAATCATTGGGCTTTTGTTGAACATATTCGTTTAGATGCAACACTTGAACAACAAGCTTTTTTCTTTGATCAAGTGCTACAAGGACATCGTTTAGGTAATGCATTTTCAGAAAAAAGTTCAAAAACTGTTGCGGATTTAACCACAACAATTGAATTTAAGGAGGATCATGCTGTCGTAACGGGTCAGAAATTTTTTGCAACAGGTGCACTTTTAGCGCATTGGATTCCTGTCGTTGCTGTGAGTTCTGAAGGAAAACCTTTTGCCGCTTTGATTCCACAACATCGTGAAGGGTTAACCATTAACAATGATTGGAGTGGTTTTGGACAGCGAACAACGGTGAGTGGTTCTGTCACTCTAGATCATGTAAAAGTAGATTTAAACAATATTGTCCCTATTTACCAAGCCTTTGAACGTCATACTGCGGCAGGTGCTATTTCTCAGTTTATTCAAGCCGCAGTTGATGCGGGCATTGCACGTGGTGCAATTCAAGAAACGATTGATTATGTCCGCCAATATACTCGCCCTTGGATTGATTCTGGTTTAGAAAAAGCGACAGATGATCCTTATACCATTGCCAATATTGGCGAATTAAAAATAAAACTACGTGCTGCTGAAGCTGTTTTAGACTTAGCTGCATTGGCAATAGATGCGGCTTTAGCCGAACCTTCTGAGCATCATGTGAATGAAGCAACCTTGTTAAATGCTGAAGCGAAAGTATTAACCACAGAAATTGCATTATTGGCAGCCAATAAATTATTTGAACTTTCAGGTACACGTTCTACTTTGTCAGAATTAAATTTAGACCGTCATTGGCGCAATGCAAGAACACATACTTTGCATGATCCTGTACGTTGGAAGTTAAATATCGTAGGTAATTATTATTTAAATGATATTCCACCACCACGTCATGCTTGGAGCTAATAGGAGAATAACAATGACAACATTTACACAAAATCATGAGCTTTCTTTGGGTGGGAACTATGAGCAAGTTGCCCAAAAGTTTCGTCCAATTTTTTCTAAAATTGCAGAGGGCGTTTTAGAGCGAGAAAAAAACCGTATTTTACCAACCGAGCAAATTGAGTGGTTGAAGCATGCAGGCTTTGGTGCTGTGCGTGTCCCTGTACAATATGGCGGTGAAGGTTTATCTCAACGTCAGTTATTTCAGCTACTGATCGAATTAGCAACGGCTGATTCAAATATTGTACAAGCATTGCGTGGGCATTTTGCTTTTGTGGAAGATCGTTTGGTTGCCCATAGAGATTCTTCCCAAGAAATTTGGTTTAAGCGTTTTGTACAAGGTGATTTGGTGGGGAACGCATGGACTGAAATTGGTAAAGTTGAAATTGGCGATGTCATTACACGTGTTTCACAAAATCAACAAGGTAGGTTAGTGGTGAATGGTGAAAAATTCTATTCAACAGGAACTATTTTTGCAGATTGGATCGACCTTTTTGCTTATGATGAAACTTTAGATCAACATGTGATTGCGGCTGTATCGACACATGAGCAGGGTACTGTGATAACAGATGATTGGGATGGATTTGGGCAAAAAACCACGGGCAGTGGCTCACTTAAAATTAATCAAGTTCCGATTGAGCGTGATCATATTTTGTCATTTGAACAGCGTTTTAAATATCAAACAGCCTATTATCAAGTCTTTCATTTAGCAACTTTGGCAGGTATTGCGTTGAGTGCAGTTGCAACTTTTTCAGAGGAAGTTCGCCAACGCACACGTATTTTTAGTCATGGTAATGCAGATCTGGTTCGTCATGATCCCCAAGTCTTACAAGTGATTGGTAAAGCATCTGCGCAAGCTTTTGCGAGTCAATCTATTGCATTAACAGCAGCAGAAGCCTTAGATACAGCATATCTGAGCCATTTTCAAAATAATGATATTTTAGACCAAAAAGCCAACAATGCGGCTGAGTTAGAGTCATCACAAGGTCAGGTGGTGATTACAGATTTGGTTTTAGATTTAACTGCATCTTTATTCAATGCTTTGGGTGCATCTGCAAGTACAACAGCAAAACAATTAGACCGTTTTTGGCGTAATGCACGTGTGGTTTCTTCACATAATCCAGTTATTTATAAAGAAAAAGTGATTGGGGATTGGCTGGTAAATCAAACACCTTTGCCTTTTGTGTGGCAGATTGGAAACAGTCCAGTTGCTCAGAAAATTTCTATTTAGATGAGTTTTGGGCATCAACACGGGTTTTCATCGGAAGGTGAAAACTCTTTTTTGATGCAGATCATCTAAAAAGTGAACTGATAAAATAAGTGTCAAATAGAAAATGAAAAAATGGAAATTTCACATTCAAAATGTGGATGTGAGTCTAAAAGGTAACCATGAAACGAAAAATAAAACCCGCTTACTTGGGCGGGTTTAATTCAATTTCAGACTAGCAATTTCAGTTTAAGCAACTTGTACAGGAATACAGTTCGCTGTGTGATTGACTGTATTGTCTGGATTTGCATATACAAGACGTGGTTTATGGGCATCTGCTTCTGCATTGGTAAAGTCACCAAATGTTGCGATAATCATTAAATCGCCAACATCAGCTTGAAGTGCAGCACCACCATTGACTGAAATAATGCCTGAACCTTCTTCACCACGAATTGCATAAGTTGTGAAACGCTTACCATTGGTGACATTCCACATATGAATTTCTTCGTATTCACGGATACCAGCTAAATCTAAAAGAATGCCATCGATTGCACAAGAACCTTCATAATGTAATTCTGCTTGTGTAACGACACAACGGTGGATTTTAGCTTTTAATAAACGAGATAGCATGGCTTGCGTCTCCTAGTTGTCCTACGACAGTTATATGTGGTTAAACAATAACTTTTGCAATGGATGCTTTTTGAAAAGCGCATTTTGCTCTTAAAATTAGCGTATGGCAAGAAAAATTGTTTAACAAAGCTTGATATTTAATGGCTGAGATTTACGGTTTATAGGCATTTATTTGATTCATTGCCTGTTGAATTTCACCGTTAACCAAAAGTTGAATTTTACTTAAAGCATGATCAATTGCATCATCCATTAAAGTCTGTTCACTACTTGGTGCTCGACCTAAGACATGCCCAGAAACTTTTTCTTTAGCACCTGGATGACCGATGCCAATACGTAGGCGATGAAAATTAGCACCGATATGTGGAACAATATCACGTAAACCATTATGACCACCATGACCACCGCCTGTTTTTAAGCGAATGACACCTGGGTTCATATCGAGTTCATCATGTGCAATCAGAATTTCTTCTGGTTTGATTTGATAAAATTTGGCGAAGGGGACAACACTTTGACCAGACAGGTTCATAAAGGTTGAGGGTAATAACAGACGAACGTCTTGACCTTCGATATTACCACGACCACTGATCCCTTTATATTTAGAATCAGTTTTGAGTTGGATGCCATATTGTTCTGCAAGGCGTTCTACGAACCAAAACCCTGCATTATGGCGGGTTTGGGCATACTCAGAACCTGGGTTGCCCAAACCAACAATCAGTGAAAGTTTACTCACACTCATTTACACCATTCAACACTTATGCGCGTTTGAAGTCAGCATGCATAGGTGTGTTTTTAGCAGGGTGACGTTGTAACGCTTGGATTTTAACGCTTTCAGCTTTACCGTCGACGTTTACTTCGATAACTTCTTCAAAGAATGCATTGCTTTCTAAAGCTTTAACAAGCTCACGAAGCTCTAAAGTTACAGCTACAGGTGCAGCGTCACCACCATAGATGATTGCAGGTACTTTGTTTTGAAGACGAAGGCGGCGGCTCGAACCTTTCCCTTGAACTGCTTCTTCACGTGCTACTGCATTTAATACGAAGTTTGCCATGATAGACATTCCTAATTTAAGTTTAATTGACTAGACCTTCGACCAGTCTAGTGATAGAAAGCCCCACCAAAAGGCAGGGCTTTTAAATTTTAGCGCTATATTATAGATAAGAATCAAACATTGCGCTAATAGATTCTTCGTTGTTAATACGACGAATTGTTTCAGCAACCATACTTGCTACTGAAACTTGGCGAATCTTACCAAGTTTTAAAGCTTCTTCTGAAAGAGGAATAGTGTCAGTAACAACCAATTCATCAATTACAGAATTTTTAAGGTTTTCAAGTGCTTTACCTGAAAGTACTGGATGCGTTGCATAAGCAACAACTTTACGTGCACCAAAAGTTTTTAATGCATCCGCTGCTTTACACAATGTACCTGCAGTATCCACCATGTCATCAACAATGACACAATCACGATCTTTTACGTCACCAATCAAATGCATCACTTGTGATTCATTGGCTTTTTGACGACGTTTGTCAATGATTGCAAGGTCAATATCACCCATTTGCTTAGCAACAGCACGTGCACGAACGACACCACCTACGTCAGGTGAAACCACCATCAAGTTGTGATGCTGTTGTTGACGTAAATCAGCAAGCAAAGCAGGTGTACCGTAGATGTTATCTACAGGAATATCGAAGAAACCTTGGATTTGGTCAGCATGCAAGTCGATCATTACCACACGGTCAATTCCGACTGTTGTCAGCATATCTGCTACAACTTTTGCAGTAATTGGCACACGTGTAGAACGAGGACGACGGTCTTGACGTGCATAACCGAAGTAAGGAATCACGGCAGTGATACGACCAGCACTTGCACGACGCAAAGCATCTGCCATCACCAAGATTTCCATCAGGTTATCATTGGTTGGGGCACAAGTAGGTTGTACGATGAATACGTCTTTACCACGCACATTTTCAGTAATTTCAACAGTGATTTCACCGTCAGAAAATTTACCTACAGCAGCAGCTCCCAATGGGATATGCAAATGGCTAACGACTTTTTGGGCGAATTGTGGATGAGCATTTCCACTAAAAACGACAAGATTGGGCATGAAGCACCCTTGGCGGTTGGTATGTATGAAAATAGATGGCAGGGGCGGCTGGATTCGAACCAACGGATGCCGAGATCAAAACCCGGTGCCTTACCACTTGGCGACGCCCCTAATGCGGCAGAACTTTAATATTTTTACTGATATTTGTCAAGGCATTTATGATTTAACCTATCAAAAAATACAGTAATGGTGTTCTGTCTTTTTGAAAATAAATGGCAGGGGCGGCTGGATTCGAACCAACGGATGCCGAGATCAAAACCCGGTGCCTTACCACTTGGCGACGCCCCTAATATGATGTGAAATTTCAATGCTTTGTAATGGCAGGGGCGGCTGGATTCGAACCAACGGATGCCGAGATCAAAACCCGGTGCCTTACCACTTGGCGACGCCCCTATTACAAAGATGAAAAACTCATCTACAGATGAAAATGATGGCAGGGGCGGCTGGATTCGAACCAACGGATGCCGAGATCAAAACCCGGTGCCTTACCACTTGGCGACGCCCCTATCATTTATGCTGTGAAATGAACGAGTGGTGATTCATTTAAGCTATTGACCATGTAAGATTTACAAGGAGAATTTGCTAAAATATCATCAACATTCATATTCTCAGTCACCTCAACAAAAACACAAGCACCTGTACCTGTGAGTTGTGCTTTACCGAACTGATCTAAGTAACGCATAGCTTCATCAACTTCAGGATATAATTTTCGAGCAAGTGGCTCAAAGTTATTTCCAAAAACAGATGAGTTCTGTTGATAGGCGCAAAATTTAGTAGGCTTCGTATCTCTTGTCAATGTTTTTTGTGAAAAAAGCAGTTGAGTGCTGATAAAACAATCAGGTTTTAACACAATGTATTGTTTTTGAGCTAAGTCTATGAATGTTAAGTGTTCGCCGATACCTTCTGCCCAAGCATTTTGACCATAGACAAAAATGGGGACATCGGCCCCTAATTTGACTCCAAGCTTTGCCAATTCTGTCCTATTTAAACCACATTGCCACAGTTGGTTGACGACGATCAAGGTGGTTGCTGCATTAGAGGAGCCACCACCTAAACCTGCCCCCATGGGAATGTTTTTTTCTATTTTAATCTTCAAACCTGTCGCTACTTGGTGGGCAAAAGGTTTTAAAATTTGTGTGGCTTTATAGATTAAGTTTTGTTCCAAATTAACCTGATTTAAACCATCTATGATGATTTGATCGTTGTCGGTTTGTTGAAATTCCATCCAATCGCATAAATCAATGAGTTGGAAAATACTTTGTAACTCATGATAACCATTTTCACGGCGACCTGTGATGTGTAAGAACAAATTTAATTTGGCAGGGGAAGGCACACGAATCATAAGAATTTAAGCTTTTGCAAATTAACGATTTTGAATGATCATTGTAATACGATTTTCCTGACCTGCCTCCAACGCTTGTTTTAAAACCAGCTTATTGGGCAACTTTGCTGCATCGTTGTAACTTAAATCAACGGTCCAACCATCTTCTTCAATTTTGATGGGGCGTAGTTGTAAATCTTTTTGTAACGTGGCTGCTGTTGTTGCAGGTTTTGCTTGTACCCAGTCAATAATATGGGTAATGGGTGCAACCCATCCTGTCGCACGTTCAAGTAACTCTTCAGGTGTTTCTGCACTGATTTCACCTGTTTTGGAACTATTGAGCGTCACTTGACCGGGTTTGCCTTCAATAACCGTTTTACCAATGCCTAAAATACCCGTCAGTTGAATGTTAAAATTTTCATTGTCTTGTTGCCATGTATAAAATGCACTGCCTGATTGCTTAGGTGTTTTGACTCCAATTTTACCTTCAAGGCTAAAATGTTGCGCATCTTGCACTTGTGTTGTGGTGGTTGGTGCTTTGACATATTGTTGGCAGCCAGTCAGGGTAAAACTTGCCATTGCAATTGAGGCAAAGAATACTTGAGCAATAAAACGCATAAAAAAATTAACTCTTATTTAAGTGTTGAGGTAATAATAATGAATCAAGTTGCTGTAATTCAGCATCATTTGGGTGATTTTGTTTGAGTTGTTGTAACACTTGATTAAATTCTTCAAGTGCCCCTTGCATGTAGAGGGATTTTGCGTAACGCACACCAATATTGATATTGCTACTCATATTGTAAGCTTTGCCAAGAACCTTAGACGCTGTGCTAAAATCATTTTGTAAGAATGTAATATAGCCTAAAGTATCTAAAATAGACGCTTGTTCAGGGGCGAAATCAAGTGCTTTTTCAGCATAGCTGCGTGCTTCTTGCAAGCGACGATTTTGTAATGCCAAGGTGTAAGCATAGGCATTTAGATAAGTTGGATTATTGGGTTCTAACTGAAGTAATTGCTTCAATGCTTTATCGAGTTGCTCTTTATTTTGATATGGATCGAGTAAGAGAACTTCTGAATACAAGAGTTCAGGATCATCTGGTAAATTTTGGACTGCTTCGCTCAGCAAGCGCAATGCAGCTTTTTTATTGTCCATTTTTTTTAAGATTTCAGCTTGTGCTTGATACAAAAAACTCGCATGCTGTGGATAATTAACACGTTCTTGGGTTAAAAAGCGTAAAACATCGTTCAATTTACCTTGACTGTCGTAAATTGAAATCAGGTTACGGCGAGATACAGTATAAAGATTGCCATCGACTAAGCGATAGTAAGCTTTGGCTGTTTCCAATTGTTGTTTGCGTTCAGCATTGATGGCTAAATAAAAATAAGCGTCATTTTGATATTTACTTGAATAACGTAACTCGACCAAATGTTGTTCAGCCAAATCATATTTTTTCAGATCAATGGCGGTTAGACCTGCAATAAACAATGCTTCTTCAGCATCAGGCCACACTTTGATAATTTTTTCTAACTTCTCTAACGCTAATTCAGGTTGATTAATTTTGGTTAAATAGCGTACTTCTGCTAAGCGCACTTCAAGATTATATTTGTGCTTACGGCTACTGCGTTCATACCAGTCTAGAGTTTGTTGTTCATCTCCTAAAGCCATGAGTAGATTGGCTTTCATGAGAATAAAACCAGTCACTTTAGGACGTTTACGTAAGGCTTTATTGATCGTTTCCAAAGCCGTTTCAATATTGTTATTTTGCGCTTCTAAGCCTGCGATAAGAATTAAAACGGAAGGATTATTTTTTTCTTTACTGGCATGTAAGGTGTTGAGGAGGTTAAGGCGATCTTCCTCAGATTCAGGGGTAATACCTGCTAAAATTTGTTCTAGATCGGCATTGGCATCAATGTTTAAAATCTGATCTAAGGTTTCGGCAGCAAGCTGATATTCATGTGCTTTGAGTGCAATATGTGCCAAATAAAATTTTGCAGGAACATCATCAGGCTCTTGCACCACCCAATGCGTGGCAATGTCTAAAGCGGCTTGTAGGTCATTGTGTTCAATCGCAATATCAAGTGCACGTTGTTTGATAGACGTAGAATTATTACGGATTGCAAGTACGGTGTAGTTATGCAAAGCTGTAGGTGTATCATGATAGGCCAAGGCAAATTCGGCAATCATGGTTTGTTTTAATGCTTCTGTATTATAATTTGCATGATACAATTCGCTAGCGGCTCGAATATGAGCGCTAGAAGCCATGCTACCGACAAGTAAGAATGTGGTAGAATATTGCCTAATTGTCGTGCCGTTAATGCGGCTGCTTATTTGACGCAATTTTTCTTTATCCAAGTATGCTTTTTATGACACCGTTATTGCACAATAACATAAATTTAGCGAAATGATGATCTGATATGTCTTTCTTTGCATTGGGTGTCAACCATCAAACTGCTTCTGTAGAGCTTCGTGAAAAAGTTGCGTTCAATCCTGAACGCTTAAGCACCTTGCTTGCAGAACAGTGCCAACATCATGAAATGAACGATATGGTGGTGGTTTCGACCTGTAATCGTACTGAAGTTTATGCCATGGCTGAAAATGCTGATATGGTATTAGAGTGGCTCGCTCAAACAAATGGTATTGATGTAAAACAATTGTCAAATCATGTATATCGTTATGAGAATAGCGATGCTGTTTCGCACTTAATGCGGGTCGCGAGCGGTTTGGATTCATTGATGTTGGGTGAGCCACAAATTCTAGGACAAGTGAAAACGGCTTTGGCTTTGGCTAAAGATGCAGACACCGTTTCGCAACAACTCAATCAAATTTTTGAATATGCCTTTTATGCAGCAAAACGTGTACGTTCTGAAACAGCTGTAGGAAGTCATGCAGTTTCAATGGGCTATGCCGTTGCACAATTGGCACTACAAGTCTTTAGCCGCCCAGAAAAACTGACTGTCATGGTGGTTGCTGCGGGTGAAATGAACAGCTTGGTTGCAAAACATTTAGCAGAAATGGGTGTTGCTAAAATTTTGATTTGTAACCGTGGGCGTGAGCGTGCTGAAAAATTGGCACAAGAAATTGCCCACCGTGTGGAAGTGGAAATTATTCCATTTAGTGAGCTTGCTGAAAACTTATACCGTGCAGATGTCATTTCAAGTTGCACGGGGAGTTTATATCAGGTGATTTCATTTGCTGATGTCAAAGCGGCTTTGAAAAAACGTCGTTATCAACAAATGCTGATGGTTGATTTGGCTGTACCTCGTGATATTGATTCAAAAGTCGAAAGTTTAGATGGCGTGTATTTGTATGGCGTAGATGATTTACAGTCTGTCATTGATGAAAATCTTGCCCATCGCCGTCAGGCTGCTGTTGAAGCAGAGGTGATGGTGAACCAATTGGTAACGCAGTTGGTGACACAGCAAAAAATTAATAAAGCAGGTGAAACCATTCATCAATATCGTCAGCAAGGTGAGCAACAGAGTCGGCTTGAATTATCATATGCTTTACAGCGTATTCAGTCAGGTGAAAATGCTGAACAAGTGTTAAAAGATTTTAATCATCGTTTAACACAAAAATTGTTGCATCCAACCTCTATTTTGCTACGCAATGCTGCCAAAGATGAAGATCCTTCGCATTTTGATTGGTTGAAAGAAAATATTCAGGATATTTTCGCAAATGGTCGTAAAGTGAAGTCTTAACTCAAAAATAAAGTTGGTTTTTATGATTGAAAGCCTGAATGATGAGTAAATTTTGGATCAGTTCTATTTTTAACTATGCACCAATTTTAAACTAATTTTCTTGGTCAATTCATTGAGTTGTTGACGTAGATTACGAGATTCACTTAAGGATGCAGGCGCTTTCATTTTCTGACGTAAATATTTTTCTTGCAAAGAAAGAGAGTATTCAGCGGCAACTTTGTCAGCAAGTTCAGGTGTTTCAATGAGGTTTTGAATATTGGTGCGTTGCATAATTTCAGCCAACTCTAAATGATAAGCACCGCAAGCGCCTAAAATATAATAAGTTGCGAGTTCTTGATCATCAGGTAGGTCATCAAAAATAATGTCGAATACAGCAAGTACTTTGGCAAGTAATTCATCGGACTGAATAAATGCACGTAACACTTCAAAATGAATATATAAGAAGGGGTGTTGCATCAAAATTGCCACAGCAAAGTCTTCATCTTTGGTGCGAATATTAAAAGACAAAGAGGCATCTAAACTGATTTGTGGCTGCCATTTTTTATTAAAGCCTAACTTTTCACGGAAAAATTGACGTAATAAATAACGATATGAGCCTTGCTTGGGCAGTAACTCAACCAATTGATTGAGTTCAGCCATCACCTGACTCTTACCTTCGGGTGTGGTAATGGCATAATTTTGACTGAGTAACGCAAACAAAAAATCAGACAACAGCGGTGCACTTTGCCACAAGCGTTGGAAAGTCTCCATGCCTTCTTTGCGGATCAGAGAGTCGGGATCATGTTCTTTGGGTAAAACAAAAAACTTGAGTTCACGCCCATCATTGAGTAGTGGTAACGCGATTTCTAGTGTTCGGCGTGCGGCTTTTTGACCTGCGGCATCACCATCGAAAGCAATAGTGATTTGATTATTTTGTTTAAATAAAATGCCCAAATGGTCCGCATTACTTGCTGTTCCAAGCGTTGCTACTGCACCCGAAATACCATATTGCTGTAAGGCGATGACATCCATATAGCCTTCGACCATCAGCCAATCTTGTGCACGCTCTTTACGACCTTCATATAAACCATAGAGCAATTGGTTTTTATGAAATACTTCGGAGTCAGGTGAGTTGATGTACTTGGGTTTAATCTCGTCATTCAGTGCACGACCACCAAATCCAACCACACGACCTTTGGAGTCTCGGATTGGAAAAATAACTCGGTCACGCAACAAGTCAAAGTCACGCCCACTATCACTAGTACGGATTAACCCTAGCAGTTTTAAGCCTTCGATATCTTGTGGAAAAGCTTTTTCTAAATGTTGCCAATCTTCAGGTGCATAGCCTAAACGCCAATACTGAATGGTGGTTTTGGTTAAACCACGATGCTTAAAATAATGTTGTGCGCTTTTACTATGTGGGAGTTGTTTTTCATAAAACTGGGCAATATTTTCCAAAAGATCATATAAATTTCCATCTTGTGGAATTTGTTCATCGCTAAAATGATCAAACTGTGTTGGATCAAAGTTTTCAAAGTCAGGAGACTGATTGAATGCCTCAAATGGATCAATATCCATAGGCATTGTGTTATCTGTGCTCGGAACGATACTCGGTTGATCTAAAGTTTTATGTTCAATACTTGGTTGTGGTTTTGCTGCTTCACGCTTATATGACAGTTTTTTATTGTCTTGGTTATCTTTAGGTAGTTCGATACCCGTTTGACTGGCAAGGTCTTTCATGACATCGACAAAATTACGATGGTCAATGTCCATTAAGAAACGAATGGCATTCCCATTGGCTTGACAACCGAAACAATGAAAATATTGTTTGTCACGATAGACATGGAAAGAGGGTGATTTTTCCTGATGAAAAGGGCAGCAACCTGAATAGGTACGACCTGTCTTTTTCAATTTCACACGTTGACCAATCAAATCGACAATGTCGGTTCGATCTAAAATCTGATCAATCGTATGCTGAGGAATAGCCATAAGTACAAGCCAAATCGGCAATAAAAAATAAGTGGGTCGACAAGTTTAGCTTAGATTTGGCAAAGCGTATATGTGTATTGGATTTGCTTACACATAAAAAAGGCAGAATAAAAATTCTGCCTTTGTTGTGATCGGCTGACTTATTGCTGGGGTTGGGCAGGTTGTGTACGCTGACCATCGTATAAGCTTTCATTTGCAGAGGCATATTCGCCTGACGTTTTACGATCTGGACGGTCTAACAAACCAAAGGTTGCGCGATTTAACCAACTTGGTTTGTCTTCTGCGGCAGTGTCTTGCTGTATGTTTTTAGCATTCTGTTCGGCAGAACCTGTAGTTTTTTCCCCACGACCTAAAATACCTAAGGTTGCACGGTTCAATAAACTACCGTCTTTACGCGCAGCATTTAGATTTACTTCGCCATTTGACTTCACTAAGTTTGGATAATTTAACTTCAAAATATCAATATATTGTTTTGAAGTGGCTTGATCCCCAAGTTTGTCATAGCCATATGCCATAGTCGCTAAAGCTTCTGGAATTTGAGGTGTTTGTGGATAATGTTCAATCACCCATTGTGCACGTTCAACGGCTGCTAAGTATGCTTTACGTTTGATATTGAAACGTGCTGCATTCATTTCACTTTCAGCCAATTCTTGACCAATGAATTTCATACGTTGTGCAGCATCTACTGCATATTGGCTACTTGGATAGCGGCGAATAAAATCGACAAAATTTTGATATGCCACTTTTAAATAACTAATGTCACGATGCGATTGTTTCAATGAGGTATAACGCATGATGCCGTCATAGTTCATTTCCATATTCGCGACACCACGTACATAGTAGGCATAATCTACATTTGGATGTTGTGGATTTAAGCGAATAAAACGCTCAGCTTGGGCAATGGTTGCCTCATAATCTTTTTGTTTAAATTTTGTGTAAATTAATTCTAATTGCGATTGTTGCGCATATTGTCCAGTCGGGTAATAGGTATCAATCGCTTGTAATGACTTTTCAGCATCGCCATATTGACCTTTGTCTAAGGCTTTCATTGCTTTGTTGTAATAGCTTTGCTCGCTTGATTGAGGACCAGTATCAACCACTTCTTTTTTACTTGGATTGCTGCTACAGCCTACAAATGCCGTTGCGATGCTTAAAGATAAAGCAAGCATTGTAACTTTATAACGTGGTAGCGACATAAAAATTCCTCTGTTTATACGGGCAATAGGCTACAATTGCACTATTAAACCACTTTTGTCCGAATGAGCAAATGACTTCAGCACAATCTTCTAATTCTAATTTCTCAGAAAATGATTTCAATTTACTTGAAGATTCTGAGGATGCAGATAATCATACTTCAGCCTTAACTGCAACACGTTTATCGTTGCAATTTCAATTGGATGAAAGTTATTTAGGTCTACGCATCGACCAAGTTGCAGCCACCGTTTGGAGTGAATTTTCACGCGAAAAACTCAAGCAATGGTTGAAGGATGGTCATTTGTTGGTAAATGGTAACATTGTTAAGCCAAAGTACAAATGCGAAGGCAATGAATTACTCACTTTAGAGGTTGAGCTTGAGGCTCAAACTTCTGCACAACCTGAAAATATTCCATTAGATATTGTCTTCGAAGACGAAGATATTATCGTGATTAATAAGCCTGTGGGCATGATTGTTCACCCAGGTGCAGGCAATCCAAATGGAACTTTGGTCAATGCCTTGCTTTATCATTATCCAAAATCTGCCGAACTGACCCGTGCAGGCTTAGTGCATCGCATCGATAAAGACACCAGTGGCTTATTGGTGGTTGCAAAAAACTTAGAAGCACAATTTGCGCTCAGTAAACAACTGGCAAAAAAATCTGTTTATCGTATTTATGACTTGATTTGCTATGGCAATATTATTGCAGGTGGCACCATTGATGAGCCAATTAAACGTCATCCTGTTGATCGTATAAAAATGGCGATCCTTCCAGGTGGGCGTGATGCAGTGACCCATTATAATGTGAAAGAACGTTTTCAACATTTCACACGTGTACAAGCACAATTGGAAACAGGGCGTACCCATCAGATCCGTGTCCATTTCACTTATATTGGTTTTCCTTTGGTGGGCGATCCAGTGTATATGAGTCGCGTTAAAGTACCTGCGGGTGCATCTGAGCTACTCACAGACACTTTACGTGGCTTTAAACGTCAAGCTTTACATGCGGCAAAATTAGGCTTAGTTCATCCGAGAACCAAAGAAGAGATGTTGTTTGAGGCGCCGTGGCCAGCAGATTTCACCACTTTGGTTGAAGTTTTACGTAGTGAAAATAAAGCCTATTAATTACCCGATAAAGGAAAAATCACATGCAATTTATTCAAGGTTTACCTCAAGGTGTATGTGTTGGACAGACACATATACAGCATGACAACGCTTTGCCTTCGGCAACGCCTGAGCTTGCGGGATTTAACTTGGCATTGCATGTGAATGATGACCCGAAACGTGTGCAAAAGCATCGTATGACTTTATTGGATGAGTTTGCGCAATTCGGTGTGGATAAAATCACATGGATGACGCAAACTCACAGTACGATTTGCCACACCATCAATCAACAGATGCCTTTTGAAGCATTGGTGGGTGATGGCTTGGTCACACAGCAAAAAGCCCATGCCTTGATGATGATGACAGCGGATTGTTTACCTGTAGTACTCGGCAATGCTGAGGGTACAGAGATTGCGAACTTACATGCAGGTTGGCGTGGACTAGCAGGTGGCATTATTGAAAATACCCTTGCTGAGATGCTATCACCACCAACTTGGGCGTGGTTAGGTGCGGCAATCAGTCAGCCATGTTTTGAAATTGGTGCAGAAGTAAAAGCGGCCTTTTGTGATAAATATCCAGAGCTTGCAGTTGCCTTTAAAGATGGCGAGCAAGACGGAAAATATTATGCCGACCTCTATGCCATTGCACGATTTATTCTCCAGTTAAATGGTGTCACACAGGTGCTGGGCGGCGAGCAATGCTCGTATTTACAAGATCAGGACTTTTACTCTTATCGCCGAAATACCAAAACTGGACGTATGGCGACATTCGTCTTTATGCAGTAATTCATGTAAACTTGAGTAAATCCGTTTGTTTTTATTGATATGTCTTTGAACGCTAAAACCCTTGCTATTGTTTATCATAGTCCCTATGGACACACTGCAAAAGTTGCACAGCATATTGCACAAGGTGCAGCCAAAGTGGGGGTTGCTGTTCATTTGATGAATATTGAACATATTGATTGGGACGTATTAGATCAAGCAGATGGAATTATTTTTGGTTGCCCAACCTATATGGGGAACCTCACCTCAGGCTTAAAATTGTTCATGGAACAATCCTCTAAACGTTGGTTGGCTCGTGCATGGCAAGGCAAACTTGCAGCAGGTTTTACCAATGGCGGCGGACTTAGTGGTGATAAACTTGCCGTCCTGCAACAGATCAATCTATTTGCAATGCAACATGGCATGTTATGGACAGGCCTACCCATAATGCCAACAGGACGTGGCACAGAAGATTTAAACCGTATGTCGAGTTTTTTGGGCTTAATGACCCAATCTGATAATGCACCTGTAGATGTCACACCCCCAAAAGGAGATTTGCAAACTGCAATTTGGTTTGGTGAATATGTTGCTTTATTGTTAATGAAGATAATTAAGTAAATTTTTATTTAAACAAACGGTTAAAAAATAATAAATGTGAAATATACCGCAAAGTAAACAAATTTTATGATTTATGTAAACTTATTAACTTTTATTTGTTTAGTTTTAATGCATAATGCTTCAACGTGTTGATGGAATCTACACGCCATAAATAAAATAAAAATTTGGAGTATTTATAATGACTAAAATGAGATTGGTCATCTCTGGTGCTTTGCTTATGTTGACCATAGATTCAGCTTGTGCAGATGACACGACTTTCAAACCTCTTTCTGATGCAGAACTTTCTGAAGTGCAAGGTCAGGCACTTATGAATTTGACTTATACAGACCCTTCTAAAGCAAATTCTTCCATGGCATCACAAAATATTGGTTTTTATAAATTGGGTATGGAAGCTGAACTTGAATTAAATGCCAATATTAAAAAGTTACAACTGGGCTGCGGTGGTATCAATGGAGCAGGTGGCTGTGATCTTGACATTGATAATCTAAGTTTATCAGGCATTGCTGAAACACGAGAAGGACGTGCGAGTTCTTCTGCAAAAATGACCAATCCCTTTGTTGAATTTGCGATTAAAAATCCAAACTCAGCTTCTACTCGTGAAATCATTGGCTTTCGTTTGAGTGCAGAAAAAGTCTTAGGGATGTTAACTCTTGGTGAGGAAAATTCTGATAAACCTAATGGGATCAATAGCCTTAGTGGTTATATGAAAATTCAAGATACAACTGGGGTAGGATATACTCAACCAAGAACCATGAGCTACACTGATACAGGAATGAAAATAAATGGTAATGTGAGAGCATGCGTTTTAATTCTTTGTCCAACACTTGGTTTTGACTCTGATAATTATAGTCTGAATTTGGATTCCGCTTCTGCAGATATTTTTATTAATGGAACAACGATTAATGGTCGTAGATTAAATAGTGTTCAATTGAGTGGTTATGCAAATATCAATCAACTGAATTTTTCTGGTGATCTAAGGGCTTCAATCACTATTTTACTAGGATTATTAAAGCTTCAGAAAAAAGTAGATGGAAATATTACAGGCTTGAAGGCTGATATTACAGTTAATGAGAATTTAGGCTACATTCATAAACTTAAATTAAATAATCCTTTTTCACTCTCTATGCAGAAGCAAGATATTTTTTGGAATGGTGCTGCTGCTGCAGCTCAACGTGGATGGTGGTTAGCCATTGAAGATCCAATTGATATTGGTAATGTGAATCCAAGTAAAAAAATTGATATTACCAATGATGTTTTAAAACAAGTTGTGAATCCTATTAGTAACTATATAAAAGCAAATCCTCCAACTTGTGGTGTTATAGATTGTTTATTTGGTGACTCTTTAACTGTTGGAAATGTAAATTTACCAAACACACGTGTTGATTTTCCATTAAAAGACTTACAGCTTCAAAATCAAACATTTGCTCCAAACTGCTACGGTAGTCTAAAATTTTGCTAGTACTGATATAAGAAAACCTCCAATTTGGAGGTTTTTTTACCGCTTTTATTTATGCATGATGCGAGCTTTATCACGTTGCCAATCACGGTCTTTTTCAGTGGCACGTTTATCGTGAAGTTGCTTACCTTTCACTAAAGCGATTTCGATTTTGACTAAATGACCTTTCCAATAACAGGCTAAAGGCACACAAGAATAGCCCTTTTGATTCACTGCACCTTGCAGTTTCTCAATTTCACGTCTAGACAGCAATAACTTACGTGTACGTGTTGCCTCAGGTACCACATGCGTAGATGCTGACAAAAGGGGTTGAATTTGTGAGCCAAACAAAAACGCTTCATTATTTTTAAAAATAATATAACTTTCTGTAATAGTCATGCGACCTGCGCGTAAAGACTTGACTTCCCAACCTTGCAAAGCCAAACCTGCTTCAAATTTTTCCTCAATAAAATAATCATGGCGAGCACGTTTATTCTGTGCAATGGTGCCACCATTATTTTTTTTAACTACAATATTTTTAGACATAATTCAAAATTTCCAAGATTAATCTTATTTTGCCTCAAACTTGGCTGTAGGTGAAGTGCTTTCATTTGCATTGAGATAGTTCGCTTAAAAATAAGTTTTTGTTAAACTATGCATCTACATAAACAACTAGAGTAAAAATGGATGTCTAAAACTCGTGTCATCTATCCTGGAACATTTGATCCTATTACCAATGGACATGTCGACTTAGTTGCCCGTGCTTCACGAATGTTTGATGAGGTTGTGGTCGCAATTGCAATAGGACATCATAAAAACCCTGTATTTACTCTAGAAGAGCGTGTGGCATTAGCACAAGAATCATTACGTCATTTACCCAATGTTGAATTTGTGGGATTTGATGGACTTTTAGTGAATTTCTTTAATGAGCAAAAAGCCACTGCTGTTCTGCGTGGTTTAAGAGCTGTTTCAGATTTTGAATATGAGTTTCAGTTAGCAAATATGAACCGCCAGCTTGATTATCATTTTGAAACAGTATTTTTGACGCCATCAGAACAATTTTCATTTATTTCATCGACAATGGTGCGGGAAATTGCACGTTTAAAAGGTGATGTGCATAAGTTTGTACCACAATGTGTGGTCAATGCCTTTGCACACAAAATTCAACAAGGTTGGTAGAGTGTCTTTAATTATTACTGATGAATGCATCAACTGTGATGTGTGTGAGCCTGTTTGTCCCAATGAGGCGATTTTCATGGGTGAGCTCATCTATGAAATAAATCCTGACTTGTGTACAGAATGTGTGGGGCATCACGACCAGCCGCAGTGTGCATTATTTTGTCCAGTCGACTGTATTCCAAACGATCCCGATCATGTGGAAAGCGAAGAACAACTGATGGACAAATATAAAAAACTGATTGCTCAAAAAAGTGCGAGCAATTAACACAAAAATTTGTTAACATGCGCCCCTTGAAGTGAGCCAGACGATCGCTGCTGTGGAGATCTCCGTGATTGAAGCAGGGGAGGAAAGTCCGGGCTTCATAGGGCAGGGTGCCAGGTAACGCCTGGGCGGCGAAAGCCGACGGCAAGTGCAGCAGAGAGTAGACCGCCATCTTTGCAATTTCCTTTCGGGGAAACCAAGAGAGATGGTAAGGGTGAAAGGGTGCGGTAAGAGCGCACCGCGTGTCTGGTAACAGTTCACGGCAAGGTAAACCCCACCAGAAGCAAGACCAAATAGGAATCCTGAGGCACGGCCCGTGCTGGATTCGGGTAGGTCGCTTGAGCGTATGAGTGATTGTACGCCTAGAGGAATGATCGTTCACGACAGAACCCGGCTTATCGGCTCACTTCAAACAAATTTTTAAAATTAGTGCTTGACGTATTTATCAGAACAACAGATAATGCGCCCACAGTTTTAGGCTATGTAGCTCAGTTGGTTAGAGCACCGCACTCATAATGCGGGGGTCACAGGTTCAAGTCCCGTCATAGCCACCATTTTTATAGACCATGTTTCCAAAAACATGGTCTTTTTTTATCTGAATTTTATGATTTAAAAATCCAAACTCGACATTTGTTCAACAGCAATGTTCTGTCCTTGCTCATTTTTGTCAACGCTATACATATTGAAATGACTTTTTGATGCTAAACCAAATTGAAATTTTGAAATGAGTACAATCATTGTATTGGTCTTTGCAGCAAATGCTGTAGGTCGAAGACGTTGTAAATTATCTACAAACTGTTGTGCAAAAAATGGATTATTCAAAGTTTTTGGGTCATTGACCTGAATTTCAAACATGCGCAATGTAAATTCAGGGTTTGGATCTCCAATTTCTTTAATCGAGATAATCTCTGGTTGCATACTTTTTAATTGAGGATTTTCAGTAGCACTGAAGTCACCCATCTCAATAAACATCCAAATGCTATAAGTGAAGCTGACAAGGACGAAGGCACCTGCAAAATAGAGATGTTTATTCCACATTTTAGCGACGGTTTGATTTGGCTGAGGAGAGGTGTTAATCACAACACTTTGTGCAATAAAATCATGTACTGAGCGGCGATTATGGCGATTAAATAGATAAAAATAGACAATCAGGCATTGTAGTATCGCAAGTAGGCTTGTACAGCCCCATGCGAGAGTTGCGGGCATATAATTGCTGATAGACATCAAGCATGTAGGTGCAAATAAAATGGCAGCTCGTAGCAATGATGGCAAGACGGCTAAGTATTCTCCATTGATTTGCGTCACTTGAATTTTAAGTAATTGTTTGGCAAAAGTTTGCCCTTGATGTAAATGGCTATTGAGTAAACCAAAATATAAAATGACAATCAAATAACCAACAAAAATACTGACGATAGGGAATTTAAATAATAAATCACCTGAAACACTTGCGATGACCCAACAGAAAATACCAACGAGAATGCTATCAATGAAAAACGCGAAAAATCTGCGCCAAAAACCTGCAATATATGCTTGAGCTGAAGAAGACAAACGAGATCCCTTTAAATTTAATTAAAACTAAAATTGTTAGAATGTATGGAAATTGTGCGATAGCTTAATGGATCAGTACATTTTTGTGAATATAACTATTTCATTGAATCATCATCAATATTGAATTGAAATTAAGGTGTGCTGAATCGGTTTGCTTGCTCAGCTCCTCGACTAAAATTTATTTTGGCAGCTTTCTTGTTCTAGATGAAATTGCATCTGTGTTTGAAGCGTGTATAAATCATGGAGATTTTTTGATGCTCGGGCAAAGCAAAAATTTGTTGATCAACCAGATTGAGCTTTTCCATAGAAATTTGCTGTGATGCACAATAACGTCCTACAGCACGGTCATGGGCAAGTTGTTTTTTTATCTGTTATTTTTTGATAGGTGAATTTTTTCACCTAATATCTTATTGTTTGATGATTCATTATATAAAATACGAACTGAAATAAAAAAGATGAGAAAAACGATGACACAAGCACAACGGGTATATTGTGCCATCATTTGGGACCCTGTTTTAGATGAGTTGGCTGAAAAATTAACAGAACAGGAAATTCAGGTATTAAATCAGTATTGTTATGGTTGGGAAATGAGGAATTTTTAGCTTGTGATCTTTATGATGCAAAATCTAAGCTCATCAAAAAATATGGATTGAAAAAGTTTTTCAGCATTTGGAATGAAGAAGATGCAAATAAGCGAAGGTAGGTAAATCTAAAAAATATTTGCATCCCATCGTTTGAAGAGAAAATTATACCATTCAGTAAAAGTGAATTAATATAAATTTAAAGTTTGCATTGCCTTATCCTACAGTGGAAATTTTAAATTTCTATGCGTAGGCGATGCCTTACTCTTGCGCTTCAAACAAAGCAGTGCTTTGTTCTTGCTCAGGATGAAAAGTAACAAAAATCCTTTGTTAGACAAAGGGTACATCCATGTAACCCTTGTCTAACGGCGACATCCCTGTCGCCTCACGGTAGCATGATCCTGTTTAAAGCAATTGGTGCAGAAAAGCAAAAGTGGCTGAGTCATATGTAGTTAATTTAACAGATTGGTATTATTCACATTGAATGCTATTGGCATCAAGTTTAATTTTGGGAAATTGTTGATCATAGATGGTTAAAATACGTTGCATGTTTTTTTGATCAAACACCTGTTGTTGTAATTGCTGAATTTTATGTGTGTTGAGATGTTGCTGGGCACACTGTAGCGCAATGCTATTTTCTTTAGCAATGTCGAGCTTTTGATTCTCTTGAATCTGTTCAATGTGAACGAGTTTTTGTTGGGCCTTACTCAGTTGTGCAAGGCTTCTTTTTTGTTGCATGCTGAGCAAGTGTTGTTGATTAATCCAACGGGCAACATCCATACGCACGCCGTTATAATCGACAAAAATAGGGCTAATGAGTTGGCATGCGGGCAGTATCGGCATCAATAGTGCTAACATCAGTATTTTAATTTTCATCATCAAAAACCTAAATTCAATTGATTGGATTTATTTTGCCTGATCATTACAATAAAAATGTATTAATTTTAAACATTTGTTTTTTGGTTGTTTAAACTATGAGCGGTAGTGCATTACAGTGCTTGACGATGCATTAAAAAATTTACATAATGCGCACACAGTTTAAGGCTATGTAGCTCAGTTGGTTAGAGCACCGCACTCATAATGCGGGGGTCACAGGTTCAAGTCCCGTCATAGCCACCATTTTTATAGACCATGCTCACCGCATGGTCTCTTTTTTTGTACCGCATAAAAATTAAAAAAAGATCAATAAAATCAAAGAAAATTAGTTTTTATCAAGATGTTGATTGATATAATTTTCAATGAATTTCTGCGTGTTTTCATCTAAATAAAATGGTGCAATGAATGCACTGATGATGTCATCTAACACCCCATTTTTATCTAATGCTGCTAGACAGAAAGGGGCAAAACGTTGAGCTTCTTTGAACAAATCTGCCTGACTTAAACTGACCGCATGTAAAAGTGCTTGTAATGAATATTCGCTAAAATACTCATAAAAAGCATCCACGATATGAAGAATAATCTTTTGCATGTAGGGGATTTGACGTAAATGCTTCCATGTTTCATAGGCCAAAATAAAAAATTCTTCTAAATCGATGGCTTCAAACTGAGAAAATGTTTCTTGTAAGGTTTTAGTTTTAATTTCAGACCACAACTGTAAGGCTATTTCTGCTAATTCATCATTGGGTAATAAAATAATATTGCCGATTTGATGGCGGATTGCTGTGGCAAGTTGTTGCTCTAATTTAAGCTCAATGGAATGTTGTTGATCTTGTAAGTAATTTAATACTTTGCCGCCGATGCTTTGATTACGCACATTGAGTTTACGGAAATAATCTAACCAAGGTGTATTGCTTTCTAAAATCTGATTGGCAAGCTGCAAGCTGATGAGTTTAATTTGTGAATTTTCATTTAAATTTTCTTGTAGATATTGGCGTAATTGTTGTAATTCTAAAATTTTGTATAGCCAAAGCTCAAAATGTTCATCGGATAAAAAATCATTAAATTGAGCTGCACTTAGGGTTGCAGTTTGGTGAATTTTTTGTGCACTAAAACCGATGAACTCTAAAATATCTGCACCTAGATTAAGTTCAAATGCATATTTTTGTACAACTTCATGCAAAGACTGACGCTGAATGACATCTTTTAAATAGATTTTGTCAGCATGATTGTAGACTTTTTCAATAAAGTTTTGGAGATAGCTTTGGTCTTGAGGATCTCGTAATTTTCGTTTAATGAAATGGACTTGCTCAAGCAAAAGTGCTTGAGCAAAGTCTTGGCTAAAACTTGGTGAAAGCTTTAACAAGGGCATGAGGATTAGTTCCCTGCTTTCCAGCCATTGACAATTGGATAGCGACGTTCACGACTAAAAGCACGTGAGCTAATGCGTGGTCCAATTGCACCTTGGCGGCGCTTGTACTCATTGCGATCAACGAGTTTAATCACTTTTTCAACCACGTCTTTATCAAAACCTTTGGCAATAATGTCATCTTGACTTTGATCTTCTTCAATATAGGCATACAAAATGGCATCTAAAATGTCATATGCAGGTAAAGAGTCTTGATCTTTTTGGTCAGGACGAAGTTCTGCTGATGGTGGGCGCGTGATGACACGTTCAGGAATCACCGCAGTTTCACTCAAACTATTACGATATTTTGCAAGTTCAAACACAATTGTTTTATAAACATCTTTGAGGACTGCAAAACCACCGACCATGTCACCATAAAGTGTGCAATAACCCACAGCCAATTCAGATTTATTTCCTGTAGAAAGAACTAAATTTCCAAATTTGTTCGACAAGCCCATGAGTAATGTACCACGAGCACGTGCTTGAAGATTTTCTTCAGTCGCATCCGCAGGTGAGTTACCAAAGAATGGATAAAGTGTTTGCATAAAGCTGTTGACGATCGGGTGAATTTCCGCGATGCCAAAAGTCACGCCCATACGTTTCGCTTGCTCTGCAGCATCTTCTACGCTGATTTGTGAGGTATAAGTATAAGGCATCATCACAGCTTGTACTTTGTCAGCGCCAATGGCATCAACCGCGATGGCTAAAGTTAATGCAGAGTCAATTCCACCTGAAAGACCTAAAATCACACCTGGGAAACCTGAACGTTCGACATAGTCACGTGTAGACATGACTAAGGCTTGATAGATTTCAGCCATCGTGTCTAAAGCAGGCGTGGTTTCTACTGCTTTATAGGCTTTGTTTTCAACTTCATAATCAACAATATAAAGTTGTTCTTTATAGCTTTCGGCACGTAAAGCAACATTACCTGTGTTGTTAATAACAAAGCTTGAACCATCAAAGATTAAATCATCTTGACCACCCACTTGATTGGTATAAATCAAGTGAATATTCATTTGTTTTGCTAATTCTTGCAGGGTTGCGATACGGTGCTGTGGTTTACCGACTTCATAAGGAGAAGCATTTAAAACTAAAACACTTTCAACATTTAACTGCGAAAGTTGCTGTACAGTATTGAGTGACCATACGTCTTCACAGATTAATACACCAAATTTATGACCTAAGTATTCAAAAACAAGGTGTTGATGACCTTCATTAAAATAACGTTTTTCATCAAAAACGCTATAATTTGGAAGATTTTGTTTATTATAAATGCCGAGAATTTGTCCGTCTTTCATCACAGCAGCAGCGTTGTAACGTTGACCATCTTCAGTTGCATTTACAAAGCCAAAAACCATCACAATATCTTTAACTGATTGTAATTGTTCAAAAGCTTGAGCTGTACGTTTGTTCACACTTGGGCGAAGCAATAAGTCTTCAGCAGGATAGCCAATAGTGGCAAGTTCTGGGAAAACGATAATATTTGCATTTTGTTTTTTTGCTTGATTGGCTTGTTCAATCATTTTTTGAACATTTGCTTCGATATTACCAATGTGTGGAGAGAATTGCGCGAGAGCAACTTTAAAACTTTTCATTTAAACTTTGTCCTATTCCTATAGGGTAGTAAGAACACAACAGGTTGATTTATATCTATATAGTTATTCAACTGTGTGTAATTTAACATTCACAAACACTGCCAAAAGGCGCAAAATAAAAAATGATTTTCATGATAAAAATCTTTATTTCTTGCATGGCAAAAACTACAGATTTAAGCTATTTTAACGAAAATAAAGCCAGATGCTAGAGATTTAAAAAAAATGTCAAAAACTTATCTATCATCTTGTTAAATTTAACAGATTTTTAATGAAAAAATGAAGAATTTTGAGGATTTATTTTTAAGAGGATCCTAGGTAAACAAGAGCAGGATTTGGGTTGTAAAAAGTAAGCAGTTATCTATTTTATATACATCGCTGAATTTAAAATAATATTGGGTATTTTTTTTAAGAAAATATCCTTGGCAATATCACCTTGTTGTTCAATATTGTACGCCCAGTACTTTTTATTGGCTTCTAGCGTGTAGTGATAAGGATTGTATTTACCATAACTTGCATATAATGCGATTTGTAAAATGGCACCTTTGAGTAGTACATTGACTTGATGTTGATATTGATAAATATGAGCCATTTCATGGATGAAAAGTGCTTGAATAGATAAACTTTCTTTTGAAAAATCATGACAAAAATCGGCATCTTTCATATGAATGCAGCCATTGGGCGCCATTAAAATTCCGACAGGTTGCCATGGGAGATAAGGCTGATTCATGACTAAAACTTTTGAGTAATCAATCAGATCACCAAAAACAGAACGGCTAATTCGGATTTCACCTTCAGTTAAATGACGACATTTAAATAATTCAATTTTTAAAGCTTTATATAGCCATTCATGAAAATCGAACACAGTATAAACCTTGTGATTTAACGCATTTGAAATTATAGCGAGACTTAATGGAGAACTCGATATTTTTATCAAGATGTCATATTAAAAGTTTATAATTTCAAATTAAAAAAAGATTAAATACTAGGGATTATCAAGCTAACGACGTGTTATCAATAAAAAAATAAGCACACATTCTCAGTTTAAAAATATCCTTAGAGGTCAAAATTTGTTAATAGGTGTTATTTCTAAAAAAATTGTCTGACAAAATTTAATAAAGTCACAAAATGCAAATTGAATGACCTGAAATGCTAATAGCATTTGATAAATCTTAGCGTAATTTTTCATGCATTAAATCGAGTTTTTACTCCAAACATGAGCAAGGCTTCACATAAAGCTGTGCTTATATTAATCCAATAAAAGAGTATATCGCCATGTTATTCGCTAATCCGGTTAAGTCTATATTTTCAAAGGTATTTACAGGTTCTCCATTTGACTTGGAAAAACAAACACCTATTATTCCAATTCGTCATATGAAATTTGATTTTGAGCCGCAGAAACTTGATCCAAAATTTTTTATGGATGCAGAGTTAGCGAGTGCATATTTTGCTTCATTATCAATCTTTTTAACTTATGGTGAAGATTTGGTGATTGATACTGCACGTTATCATCGTGACTTTATTCAAGACCCTTTACTGAAGCAGCGTGTTACCTCATTAATTGGTCAAGAAGCTATTCATTCTAAAATGCATGAGGAAATGAATGATGCATATATGGAAATTGATCTACCTGTAAAATTCTTTCGTTTTTTAGCGAGTAAAGTTTTTGATTATGGTTTTAATCGTTTACCTCAGCCTATGAAATTATCTTTAATGGCAGGTATTGAACATTTCACTGCTGTTTTAGCTGAGTATATGATGAACCATGAAGAAATTTTCTTCCGTTCTCATGATGAAAAACAACGTGCCATTTGGATGTGGCATATGTTAGAAGAATCTGAGCATAAAGATATTGCATTTGATGTTTTCCAAACATTATCAAATAATTATTGGCTACGTATTGCAGGTTTTTTCCCTGCATTAATTACCATTTTGGTATTAATTTCTGTCGCTTCAACCATTGTGCCTTTTTATCGTAAACCGTCTAATTTAATTAGTTGGAGTTATTGGAAAGATATTCCACACAGCTTTAGTTTAATTTTTGGTTTAAAAGATGGTGTTTATGGTAGTACAGTGAAACATATTTTTGATTACTTACGCCCAGATTTTCATCCAAATGACCATGATACAACCGAGTTCTTAGAATATTACAAAGACACTTTATTGAACCCTGAAACAGGTGTGTTAGCACCATATTTTGTTAAAGAATTTATTCCTGCATTACGTAATTAAGTTCATCAAGGATTGGAAAAAATATATGGGAATTTTCTTTAAAACAAAAAAGCCATCACAGAACTCCTATGCTGTCGTGACGGGTGCAGGCAGTGGTATTGGACGTAGTTTTGCTATGGAATTGGCAAAACGCGGTGGAACGATTGTTTGTGCAGATATTAATCTGGATGCTGCACAAGAAACAGTACATTTAATTGCAAGCCAAACTTCAGGTCAAGCATTTGCTGTGCAATGTGATGTGACAGATCAGACACAAGTTAAAGCATTGTCTGAAAATGCTGAAAAGTTAATGAATCATGTAGTCACTTTAGTCATCAACAATGCTGGTGTAGGGTTGGGAGGCAAATTTGATGAGGTTTCACTTGAGGATTGGCAGTGGTGTGTCAATATTAATCTTTGGGGCGTGATTTATGGTTGTCACTATTTTGTCCCTAAGTTTAAACAACAAGGTTATGGTGCAATTATTAATGTGGCTTCAGCAGCAGGTTATACAGCAGCACCTGAAATGACTGCATATAACGTAACGAAATCAAGTGTGTTAGCACTTTCTGAAACGTTATCAGCTGAGCTACGTAAAGATAAAATCAGTGTTAATGTGCTGTGTCCAACATTGGTACCGACTAATATTATGAAGAATGGTCGTTTGCCAAAACAGTATGCAGGTGTTGCAGATGATTTGTTAACCAATCATGCATTTACAACGAGTGATAAAGTGGCACAGAAAACACTTGATAATCTTGATGCAGGCAAGCTTTATACCATTCCCCAACCAGATGCAAAACTCTTCTGGCTCATGAAGCGTGCATCCCCAAGTTTATATGCAAAAATGTTGGGTATTGGATACCCAATTTTTAATCGATATTTTAAGTAATCTAAAGTTTGAGTAAAGAAAAATGACAACAGAAACATCAGTAGACACTTTATCTGAAGAAAATACGACTGAGAAAAAGTTGAAACAGACCACCGTTGAAGATGTGAAAAAAGTGACACAACCTGAAGTGGTAAAAGCGGATCACACAGTTGCAAAGGTTGAACTACAAGAAAAAGCTGTAGAGAAAGATGTAGTAAAAGCAGAAGTGAAAGTAGACACTCAAGCTGAGCCCAAAGTTGCAGCAAAAGCGATTGAGAAAACACCAAGCAGTGAACAAAAATCAGCAAAAACAGTTGAACAAAAAGCAACTGCACCTAAAAAATCTGAACCAGTACGTGTCTTTGATACGATCGTAGTGGGCGCTGGGATTTCAGGTATTGCTGCTGCATATAAAATGAATCAGGCGGGTTATACCGATTACATCGTACTAGAAAAAGCAGATCGTGTCGGTGGAACCTGGCGCGATAATAATTATCCAGGCTGTGGCTGTGATGTGCCATCTGCATTGTATTCATTTTCTTTTTCACCAAGCCATAAATGGAGTCATTTATTTGCGAAGCAACCAGAAATTCTCAGTTATTTAGAGGAGGTTGTAGAAAAGCATAATTTGGGTGGGAAAATTGAATTTGGTAATGAGTTACTGAGTGCTCAATGGGATGAAGGGCAACAGGTTTGGAATTTAGAAACTTCAAAAGGGAAGTTTCAATCGAAAACAGTCATTTTTACAACAGGTCCAATTACTGAACCATCTATGCCAAAAGTGAAGGGCATTGAAGGCTTTAAAGGTAAAATGTTCCATTCTGCACGTTGGGATCATAATTATGATCTCAAAGGTAAACGTGTAGCCGTGATTGGTACAGGTGCATCAGCGATTCAATTTATTCCGCAAGTACAACCATTAGCAAAAGAACTATTTGTATTTCAACGTACTGCACCTTGGGTTTTACCAAAAGCTGATCGTGAATTAGGAGATACCGCAAAGGGTATTGTGAGCCGTTTCCCTGTTATTCAACAAACTTGGCGTAATAGTATTGCACAAATTTTGAATGGCATTAATTTTGGTTTACGCCATCCAAAAATTTTAAAACCTGTTAATTTTTTAAGTAAGCAATTGCTTAAATTACAAATTCAAGATGAAAAATTACGTCAAGATGTAACCCCAAACTTTGATATTGGTTGTAAGCGTTTATTGTTTGCTAACAATTATTATCCTGCTTTACAACAAGATAATGTGAGCTTAATTCCACATGGTTTAGTTGAAATTGATGGTAATACGGTGATTGCTGCCAATGGTGAACGTCACGAAGTTGATGTGATTATTTGGGGAACAGGTTTTGAAGTTTCTCATCCCCCTATTGGGCAGCGTGTCAAGAACTCTGATGGTGTATTGTTATCGGAGTTGTGGAAAGATAGTTCTCCGGAAGCTTATTTGGGTACAAGTATTGAAAAAGTGCCTAATGCATTCTTGGTCTTGGGTCCAAATATTTTAGTGTATGACTCTTTCATTGGTATTGCAGAAGCGCAACTTGATTATATTATCAGTGGCTTATTAAAAATGCGTGACCAGAAAATTAAACGTCTTGAAATTAAGAAAAATGTTGTGCGTTATCATAATTTAAAAGTACAAAAAAATCTGAAAACGACTGTATTTAATGCAGGTGGTTGTAAGTCTTATTATTTAGATCAAAATGGTCGTAACTTTGCAGCTTGGCCATGGTCATTGCAAGAGTTAAAAAACCAGTTAAAAGATTTAGATTTGAAGCATTACCATACAGCATCATAATTTATTTAAAAAATTTTAGCCCTAACTTAGTTTAGGGCTTTTATTTTTGTTTAATCTAAAAATAATGATTTCAGCAATCAAAAGATTAACTGTCCAACCTAACCATGCTTCAAGTTGGTAAATATGAAGTGGTGTAAGCCAGTCAAAATAGGGTTGTAGGTGATATAAAGCGATTTTCCAAGTTCTTAAACTTAAGGCTGAAAGTCCTAAGGCAAAACTGCGAATCATCCAATTGCGGTGAACTTTCCATTGTTTTTGAAAAATTTTATACAGAGCAATACAGGTAGTTACTCCCCATAAAATACTGAGGAGGATAAAGCATAGCTGTGTTTGCCAACCTCCTGCGGCTGAAAATGCCATAATAAAGCCGCTAGGTAAGGCAAAGGCTAAGACACTTATGATGTAAAGCCAACCACTATAACGATGGATTTTGGGGAGTTTTTGTCTAATTTGACTCGAAAATTGAGTGAAGCCAGCGATTAAAATTAATGAACTGACAATGACATGAGCTTGGAAGGCAAAGCGCCAAGGTTGCGTGTGAATGACGTCTTGTTTTAAGGCTAGAAAATTAGTGTCATTTTGCCAAGGAAAATACTGTAGGCAAATTTTGACCATGAGTATACCCAAATATAAATAAATCATCAGTATAAAAATTAAGATGACTTGGTTGAATTGTATTTTTTTCATGGTTGTATTCTGCATGATTTATGCACGATTAATACGAGTAAAATAGCGGTGAAATGGTCGCTAAATATCTTGATAAATTTTTACGTTTTCAATCTTAAAAAATTTTAAAGTTGCATTAAAATTATAGTGTAAATTTATATAAATACATACATAGGTATAACAATGAAAAAGCAATTATTTATGTTTTGCTTGTCTTTATTTGCGATGCAATCAAGTTTTGCATTGAATATACAACAGCTTAAAACATCTTGGTCAGGTATTTATGATGGGCAAAAAATAGGAGTGTTTATTGAGTCAATTGATGGTAATCAGGTCAAGGGCTACAGCATTTTAGGTAAAAATAAGCAGAATTTTTCAGGAAAAGTTCAAGCAACTTCACAAGGTTATAAAATCACGGCGGTTGAAAGTGGTCCTAAGGCAAGTAGTGGTACATTTATATTTTTAGTCAATGCAAATCAGCCTAAAACATTACAATCGAGTTGGGAATCTACAACCGCTAAAGTAAAACCTAAATATTTTGAATTAAAACCACAACAGTGTCGTTATGCAAAAAATGAAGGTTCATTTGCAGAGGCTTCAAATCGTTTACTTAAAGATGCTGATTTACAACTTCCACCTGATGAGCTTGATTATATGCGTAATAGTATTTATGCACGTCATGGTTATTCATTTGCCAATAAAGAGATCGCAAATGCTTTTAGTGAAGCAGATTGGTATATGCCATGTAGCACTAATGTTGAAAATCAGCTTACACAAATTGAAAAGACCAATATTCAACGAATTAAAAAAGTTCGTCCTTATATGGAAAAGATGGAGTGGGGGCGCTAATAAAACTGAAATTGGGAAGGGACTTTTAATATTAATCTTTCGATCCATCAGTGATTATTTTGGTTTTTGCAAAAAGTCTATTGTGCTATTGATTTGAAATAGAGAAAGCAAACTTATGATGAAAAAAAGTATTTGTTTGATGGTTGGCATGTTTGTATGTTCTACAGGCTTTGCAGCAGCGCTTACAGCAAAAGACATTATCTCAACGATAACGAATCTAGATGATTCTTATGCGACACCCAAAAATGCAATTGATATTAATAAGACACAGGCTGTACGACTAAAATCAGGAGAAGTTGCCTATTTGTCTGGTGTAGAATTTGAAGATGCAGGACGCAATTTTTGGGGTGGTTATATTTTAACTCGACCAAAGTTAAAGCAGTCACAAATTCTTGAATATGGCGGGCAAGCCAATAGCTTTAAAATCTATAATGCTCAAGCTAAAACCCAGCCGATTCAACTTGTGCAATTGACCTCTGCAAGTTCTGGTCAGGGTGAAGTATCTAGTCGAGATGACTTAGTTTATTTTGATGGGTGGAAAGCTTATGTGGTAGCGACAGCTGAATCGTCAAGTTATCCAGGGCGTTATAGTGAAAAGCTAGGTGAGGAAGATTGTAAAACTGGCGAGAATATTGAAAGTACATTAAAGCTAGTGGCTGATGCAGATTATGTATTAAGAACCACTAAGACATCGAATGCGTGTAAAGGCGCTAAAGTCACCATAAAAGAAGATAAAATACCTTTTAAAATACGCTAAATTGAAGTGATAAAAAAACCACCAAAAGGTGGTTTTTTTATGGTCAAAGCGTATAACGAATTAACGTTTGATATCGCGTTGAACTTCGCCAGTATAAAGCTGACGAGGACGACCAATTTTGTAAGGTGCGCTGTGCATTTCTAACCAGTGGCTGATCCAACCAACAGTACGTGCAAGAGCGAAGATTACAGTAAACATTTCTGTTGGGATACCAATCGCTTTAAGGATGATACCTGAGTAGAAGTCTACGTTAGGGTATAAGTTACGTTTGATGAAGTATTCATCAGAAAGTGCAATACGTTCAAGTTCCATCGCAAGTGCTAATTGTGGATCATTGATACCAAGAGCGCTTAGAACTTCGTCACAAGTCTCTTTCATTACTTTCGCGCGTGGATCGAAGTTTTTGTAAACTCGGTGACCGAAGCCCATAAGTTTAACTTCTTTAGTTTTCACTTTTTCCATGAAGTCAGCAACGTTTTCTACAGAGCCGATTTCATCAAGCATCTTAAGAACAGCTTCGTTTGCACCACCGTGAGCAGGTCCCCAAAGTGCAGAGATACCAGCAGCAATACATGCGTAAGGATTTGCACCAGTAGAACCCGCTAAACGTACTGTAGAAGTAGACGCATTTTGTTCATGGTCAGCATGAAGTGTAAAGATACGATCCATTGCTTTAGCAAGGATAGGGTCTACTTTGTAATCTTTATCAGCAGGTGTAGCAAACATCATGTATAAGAAGTTTTCAGCGTAACTTAAATCGTTACGTGGATACATGAATGGTTGACCTACTGTATATTTGTAACTCCAAGCTGCAAGTGTAGGAATTTTTGCAATTAAACGGATTGCAGTGATTTCACGATGATTAACATCTTCAACATCGAAACCGTTGTGATAGAACGCAGAAAGCGCACCCACAACACCAACCATGATTGCCATAGGGTGAGCATCACGACGGAAACCGTTATAAAAGCGGCTAACTTGATCGTGAACCATAGTGTGGTTACGAACTTTTGCTTCAAATTCAGCTTTTTGTTCTGCTGTAGGAAGCTCACCGCTTAATAATAAATAACAAGTTTCTAAGTAAGATGCTTGAGTTGCAAGTTGGTCAATTGGGTAACCACGGTGTAAAAGAACACCTTTACCACCATCGATGAATGTGATTTTTGATTCACATGCAGCAGTTGCCATAAAACCAGGATCAAAAGTAAAGTGACCTGCGGCCAATACATCTTTAACGTCGATTACATCTGGGCCCAATGTACCACTGTAAATTGGTAATTCAATTTCTTTGCCATCAAGTTGTAAAACGGCTTTTTTGCCAGTTGCTGCAGACATTCAATTGATCTCCTGTCCTGGTGAATGTTTTATCTAACTTGTGATTGTTATTCATTACCAAACAAGTTAGACAGATCAAAAATTGCTATTAGCTTAGTGAGTACTGAAATTTTGTCAATTATACTTATGGATAAAAAGTGACATAAGCACAGTAGCTTAGTCATACAATTTCATTCAAATATTTTCAAATAAACTTGCAGTATCGGCTCAGTATAATAAGACAAATTCTCGAATTGGTGCATAAAAATAATTATTGTTGCTAGACAAAAAAAGCATTTAAAGCCCAAATTTGTTGAAATTTTAAATATTGTGGTGAAAGTGGGAAAAATTTAAAACCATCTAATAATCACAACTTACAAATAATAAAAAATGAAGATGAGTAAAAAATAAGCGTAAAAATAGCAGAAATATTTTTTTTCATTTTAAATATTGATTGACTAAAAAATGGTAAAAAAAAGATTTTAATTGAATAAAAAATAATCTTTGGGTTAAATTTTGAGCTAAAAATTGCTGTTAAAATAGGCAAATATATTTATTTAGCAGTGTTTATTTGATTTATTCACAAACTAAGTGCTTATTTCTAATGATAAACTATGAAGTCAAATCACTTCTTTGTGATGATAGGTATTTATTAAAAAAATAATTATCAAACTTTAATATATCAATACCATTATTTTAAATAAAATAGAAAATGATTATAAGTGATGATTTTTGAATCGAAAAATAGTCTAGGTAAAGTGTTGTGCTTTAGTCTTAATTTCAAGTAATTAAAAAAAGCGGATGGGTTTTTAAATATTGTTTTGAAAAATAATGACATAGCTTAATAAAGGTGGTTAAGTGTTGTGGAATAAGTGCTTAATTTTATGTAAATGATTCTTATTTAGGATTATTTTTATAAAAAAGCTAAATTGCATCGTTTGTATTTTGACAGTGCACGATTTATAATTCGGTGTCGTTTAAAAAGTTTAGGCAATTTGCTTGCCTAATAATGCCAGCTTTCCTTCGAATTAATTCCAACAAACTCCGGATGGAGTTTTTACTTACAGGATGCCCGCTGTGAAAAGCAACAGACCTGTCAATTTGTCCATGGGTCAAGTTTTAGATGTAAACTTAAAATCCCCTGTGGCTATTGCATCAATTCTACACCGTCTTTCTGGTGTCATCGTATTTTTACTCGTACCGGTACTATTGTGGCTTTTAGACAAATCTTTGTCTTCGCCTGAAGGTTTTGCGCAAGTGCAAGCAATCTTTGGCGGCTTTATCGTACGTTTTGTTGTATGGGTGTTTGTAGCCGGCTTATTATTCCATTTGATTATGGGTATTAAGCACTTACTTGCTGACCTCGGTTTTGCTGAAGAACTGCAAAGTGGTCGTGTTGCAGCTACAATTGCATTAATTTTGGCTGCGATTTCAATCATCGCATCATTTGTATGGATTGTTCTCTAATGAAAAGTGCTACAGGTTTAACGGGTTCAGGTTCTCGTGATTGGTATATCCAACGTGTGAGTGCTGTTGTTCTAGCTGTTTATACTGTTGTTGTGCTTGGTTGGATTCTTTGCAATGGCGGATTTGACTACGAACAATGGAAAGGCTTCATGATGACACTTCCAATGAAGATTTTATCTTTATTGGCTGTTTTCTCGCTTGTTGTACACGCTTGGATTGGTATGTGGCAAGTATTCACTGACTATGTGACTACGCGTCAAATGGGTCCTTCAGCTTCAGGTTTACGCATCGTGTTAACATCAGCAGTGATTATTGCTGTAATTGCATATGCAATCTGGGCAATCCAGATTTTTTGGGCGAATTGATAGGAAGATGTCATGGGCGCTATAACCCCTAAAGAAGATTACACAAATATTCCACATCAAACATTCGATGCAGTGATTGTTGGTGGTGGTGGTTCAGGTATGCGTGCATCTTACCAACTTGCTCAAGCTGGTTTGAATGTTGCGGTACTGACTAAAGTATTCCCAACACGTTCGCATACGGTTGCAGCACAAGGTGGTATTGGTGCATCTCTTGGTAATATGCAAGAAGATAATTGGCACTACCACTTCTATGATACGGTTAAAGGTTCAGACTGGTTAGGTGACCAAGACGCGATCGAGTTTATGACGCGTGAAGCACCTCAAGTTGTGTATGAACTTGAGCATCTAGGTATGCCGTTTGACCGTAATGCTGATGGTACAATTTATCAGCGTCCGTTTGGTGGTCATGCAGCGAACTATGGTGAAAAGCCAGTTCCACGTGCATGTGCTGCTGCTGACCGTACAGGTCACGCGCTCCTTCATACGCTTTATCAAAGCAACGTGAAAATGGGTACTCAATTCTTTGTTGAATGGATCGCACTTGATCTTATTCGTAATGAAGAAGGTGATGTCCTTGGTGTAACCGCAATTGACCAAGAAACAGGTAAAATTGCAGTATTCCAAGCAAAAGCAACATTGTTTGCTACTGGTGGTGCTGGTCGTGTTTACCGTGCATCTACAAACGCATATATCAATACTGGTGATGGTCTTGGTATGGCAGCTCGTGCAGGTATTCCATTACAAGATATGGAATTCTGGCAATTCCACCCTACGGGTGTTGCGGGCGCAGGCGTATTGTTGACTGAAGGTTGTCGTGGTGAAGGTGCAATTCTTCGTAACAAAGACGGCGAACCGTTCATGGAGCGTTACGCACCAACTTTAAAAGACTTGGCACCACGTGACTTCGTATCACGTTCTATGGACCAGGAAATTAAAGAAGGGCGTGGTTGTGGTCCTAAAGGTGATTATATCCTTCTTGATATGACTCACTTAGGTGCAGACACAATCATGAAACGTTTACCATCTGTATTTGAGATTGGTAAAAAATTCGCAAATGTCGATATTACTAAAGAAGCGATTCCTGTAGTACCAACAATTCATTATCAAATGGGTGGTATTCCTACGAATATTCATGGTCAAGTGGTTGTTCCTGAAAGCCGTGAAACGACACCGCTTGAAGCGAATTATAATAAATCGACTGATGTATATTCACATAATGGTGGTGAGCGTAACTTCACTAAACCTGTAAAAGGTTTTTATGCAATTGGTGAGTGTTCTTGTGTATCTGTACATGGTGCAAACCGTTTAGGTACGAACTCATTGCTTGACTTAGTTGTATTTGGTAAAGCGGCAGGTGAACACATCATCGACTACGTGACTAAACATCACGGCGATGAATATGCGCCATTGCCTACAACAGTGCTTCAAAATACTTTAAAACGTGTGAAACACCTTGATGAGTCAACTTCAGGTGAAAATGCACAAGAAGTTGCAGATGCAATCCGTGACATCGTTCAAGATCACGCAGGTGTATTCCGTACTCAAGCATTGCTTGACGAAGGTGTAAAACAAATCCTTGCGATTGAACCGCGTGTACGTAACATTCATTTGAAAGACAAATCTAAAGTATTTAACACTGCACGTATTGAAGCTTTAGAAGTTGAAAACTTGTATGAAGTTGCAAAAGCAACCTTGATTTCTGCTGCTGCACGTAAAGAATGTCGTGGTGCACATACGGTTGTAGATTATGAATTACCACCTGATCATGCAGATTACCCATATGGTCGTCGTGATGATGAGTGGATGAAACATACTTTATGGTTCTCTACAGATAATCATTTAGAGTACAAGCCTGTACGCTATAAACCATTACTTGTAGATCCAATTCCACCTAAACCACGTACATTCTAATTGGGAGAACTAAGATGAGTAGAGGTACTCGTACATTCGAAATCTACCGCTATGATCCTGATAAGGATAAAGCGCCGTATATGCAAACTTTTAAACTTGAATTGACAGACAAGCATCGTATGTTGCTTGATGCGCTTCTTGCATTAAAAGTACAAGATGAATCATTAACATTCCGCCGCTCTTGCCGTGAAGGCATTTGTGGTTCGGATGGTGTGAATATCAATGGTAAAAATGGTCTTGCTTGTTTGTGGAACTTAAACGATTTACCTGAAAAAATCGTGATTCGTCCATTGCCAGGTTTACCAGTGATTAAAGATTTAGTTGTGGATATGAATCAGTTCTACGATCAGTATGACAAAATTCAACCATTCCTAATCAATAATCAACCTGCGCCACCAAAAGAGCGTTTACAGTCTCCTGAAGAGCGTGAGCACTTAGATGGTTTGTATGAATGTATTCTTTGTGCATGTTGTTCAACTTCATGCCCATCATTCTGGTGGAATCCTGATAAATTCTTAGGTCCATCTGCATTATTGAATGCATACCGTTTCATTATTGATTCACGTGACTCTGCAACACAAGAACGTTTGGCTCGTCTTGACGACCCATTCTCATTGTTCCGTTGTAAAGGGATTATGAACTGTGTATCAGTATGTCCTAAAGGTTTGAATCCAACAAAAGCAATCGGTCACATCCGTAGCATGTTGCTCGACCAAGCGGGTTAATATCCTAAAAATAAAAGAGCGCACCTCAAACCAAGGTGCGCTCTTTTTTTTTATTTAAGCTGAAATAGTATTTTTATATGAATGGGTTGAATTTTTATATAAACAACTCCATATAGTAATAGATTATAATAGATATGTATTTCGCTATTTTATGAGTGGTATGTGTCAAAAAAATCAATTGAGGCTTAAGTTCATGTTAGGATTTAACAAATCTTTGTAAGTGGAAAAAATAGGTAAATATCGTACATTTTTTAACATAAGTGGGGCGCTGTTGAGTTTATAAAATAGAAATAGCTTATAAAATAAACCGCTTTAGAAAAAGTAAATCATTGTTTTGCTTTTTCTAAGTCGATTTGCAAAAAAATTGCTCAGCTGCGGTTGAGTATATAAGTGAGTGGTGATGCCATTGAGGGCGTTATGATTCATTGTCAGCATTAGTAAAATTCTAATGCCGTATAATGCCCTTTGGTCTTTGAGTAACGAAAGGGTGAGTGCCAATTTACCAGTTTGGCATGATCAATCTTGGGTTTGCTTAAAAAGCATCCTCTAATGTTTTTGCAATAGGAAATGGGTCCACAAATGCAAGAAGTTGCTGACGCACTGCGTCTTGACACTGAACTTTCCGCTGATAGTGCAGCGTATATTGAAGAGCTTTACGAGCAGTACCTGTCTTCTCCAACCTCAGTCGGTGAGGATTGGCAACAATATTTCGATAAATTCCCTAAAGGTGATCAGCCCCACGGTAACATTCGTGAGCAATTCTTATTATTAGGTCGCAACTCTAATCGTGTTCAACCTGTTGTACAAGGTGAAGTCAGTACTGAACATGAACGCCGCCAAATCGGCGTGTTGCAACTGATTGCTGCGTATCGTAATCGTGGACATCAAAAAGCAAAACTTGATCCTTTAGGTTTGGCAAAACGTGAAGACGTTCCAGATTTGGATCTTGCAGTGCATGGTTTAACCAAGTCAGATTTAGATACTGTATTTAATGCAGGTAATCTTGCGATTGGTAAAACTGAAGCAACTTTAGGTGAAATGGTTGAGGCGATGGAAGCAACATATTGTGCTTCTATTGGTGCAGAATATATGCACATTGTTGATACCAAAGAAAAGCGTTGGATTCAACAACGTCTTGAGGGGGCACGTGGTCAATTCGGTTTCTCTGCTGAACAAAAGAAACATGTTCTTGAGCGTTTAACTGCTGCTGAAGGTCTTGAAAAATACCTTGGTAATAAATACGTTGGTGCTAAACGTTTTGGTGTTGAAGGTGGTGAATCTTTCATTCCTATGGTCAATGAACTGATTCAACGTGCAGGTTCTGTAGGTTGTAAAGAAGTTGTTATTGGGATGCCACACCGTGGTCGTTTAAACCTTCTTGTCAATATCATGGGTAAAAACCCAGCTGACCTGTTTGGTGAGTTTGAAGGTAAGGCACTTAATAAAAAAGGTTCTGGTGACGTTAAATATCACCAAGGTTTCTCATCAAACGTCATGACTCCAGGTGGCGAAGTTCACTTGGCATTGGCATTTAACCCATCACACTTAGAAATCGTTGGACCTGTAGTTGAAGGTTCTGTACGCGCTCGTCAAGTCCGTCGTAAAGACATCGGTGGTGATGATGTATTACCAATCATCGTTCACGGTGATGCTGCATTTGCAGGTCAAGGTGTCAACCAAGAAACCTTCCAAATGTCACAAACTCGTGGTTACACAGTGGGTGGTACGGTTCATATCGTTGTAAACAACCAAGTCGGTTTTACAACGTCTGATCCACGTGATGCGCGTTCTACAGAATACTGTACTGACATTGCAAAAATGATCCAAGCGCCGATCTTCCATGTGAATGGTGATGATCCTGAGTCTGTATTGTTTATTGCTCAATTAGCACATGATTTCCGTCATACATTCCGTAAAGACGTTGTAATCGATATGTTCTGTTATCGTCGTCGTGGTCATAACGAAGCGGATGAGCCAGCAGCAACACAACCAATGATGTATCAAGTGATCAATAAAAAAGCGACGACTCGTACGCTTTATGCAGATCAATTGGTACAAGAAAAAGTATTGGATCGTGCTGCAGCGGATGCGATGGTTGAACAATACCGTGCTGATCTAGAAGCAGGTAAACATGTTGCCAATGCACTTGTCTTAGAACCAAACAAAAAAATGTTTGTCGATTGGACGCCTTACCTAGGCCATGATTATACAGATGAATGGGATACACGTTTCCCGATCGAGCGTTTAAAAGAGCTTGGTCAAAAAATGCGTCAATTGCCTGAAGGCTTTGTGATGCAACGTCAAGTTCAAAAAGTCATTGATGATCGTTTGAAAATGCAAACAGGTGAAATGCCATTGAACTGGGGTGCTGCTGAAACTTTAGCTTATGCATCTTTACTTGATGATGGTTTCCTTGTGCGTTTAACAGGTGAAGACGTAGGTCGTGGTACATTCTCGCACCGTCATGCGAAACTGCATAACCAAGTAGATGGTTCGGTTTACATTCCACTTTGTCATATCAAAGAAAACCAACCACGTACTGCAATTTATGACTCATTATTGTCAGAATTAGCTGTACTTGCATTTGAATATGGTTATGCAACGACTTTGCCAAAAAGCTTAATCGTTTGGGAAGCGCAATTTGGTGACTTCGCAAACTGTGCGCAAATGGTGATTGACCAATTCATCGCTTCTGGTGAAACCAAATGGGAGCGTGTGTGTGGTTTAACCATGTTGCTTCCACACGGTTTTGAAGGTCAAGGTCCAGAGCATTCATCTGCACGTTTAGAACGTTATCTACAGCTTTGTGCTGAAGAAAATATGCAAGTGATCACACCGACTACACCTGCACAGATTTATCATGTTTTACGTCGTCAAGCGATTCGTCCTTTACGTAAACCATTGATCGTGATGTCACCTAAATCTTTACTTCGTCATAAACTTGCAACATCAACTTTAGATGAGCTTGCAAATGGTACTTTCCAAACTGTGATTGATGAAGTAGATAACATCAACAAAGCAGATGTAACACGTCTCGTATTGTGTGGTGGTAAGGTTTATTACGATTTACTTGAAAAACGTCGTGAACAAAATCTGAATATTGCAATTGTACGTGTAGAACAATTGTATCCATACCCAGAACAACGCATTGCTGAAGTTCTTGCAACTTATCCAAACATTAAAGAACTTGTTTGGTGTCAAGAAGAACCGAAAAACCAAGGCGCTTGGTTGTTCATTGCTCCTCGTTTATACGAAGGCGTAATCAACTCTGGTAAACAAATTCGTATTAGCTACGCAGGACGAGAGGCTTCAGCTGCACCTGCATGTGGCTCACCATACTTGCACGCAAAACAACAAGCTCAGCTCGTACTTGATGCACTTGCAATCGTAGCTGATCAATCAGGAGAATCTAAATAATGGCAACCGAAATTAAAGCACCGGTGTTCCCAGAGTCAGTTGCTGACGGAACAATTGCGACTTGGCATAAGCAACCAGGTGAAGCAGTATCACGTGATGAAGTGATTTGTGATATTGAAACGGATAAAGTTGTTTTAGAAGTTGTTGCTCCTGCCGATGGTTCTATTTCTGCAATCATCAAAAATGAAGGTGATACAGTTCTTTCAGCTGAAGTAATTGCAACGTTTGAAGAAGGTGCTGTTTCTGGTGCTGCGCAAACTCAAGCTGTGCAATCAGAAGAGAAAGTTGAGCAAGCTGCTGCACAAACTCAAGCAGGTAATGCGCCTGTGGTTGAGCGTGCACAAGTTGCTGACCAAGCACCTGCTGTACGTAAAGCATTGTCTGAAACAGGTATCGCTGCATCTGACGTAGAAGGTACTGGTCGTGGTGGTCGCATCACTAAAGAAGATGTCGCAAATCATCAAGCTAAACCAGCTGCTGCTTCTGTAACACCATTAAGTGTTGCTGTAGGTGAGCGTATCGAAAAACGTGTTCCGATGACTCGTCTTCGTAAGCGTGTTGCTGAGCGTCTACTTGCTGCAACTCAGCAAACTGCAATGTTAACTACCTTCAACGAAGTGAACATGAAGCCAATCATGGAAATGCGTGCTCAATATAAAGACGCATTTGAAAAACGTCACGGTGCACGTCTTGGCTTTATGTCTTTCTTTGTGAAAGCATGTACTGAAGCATTAAAACGCTATCCAGCAGTAAACGCATCTATCGATGGCGATGATATTGTTTATCATGGTTTCTATGATATCGGTGTGGCAGTGTCTTCTGATCGTGGTTTAGTGGTTCCTGTACTTCGTGATACAGACCGTATGAACTATGCTGAAGTTGAAAATGGTATCCGTGGATTTGCTGGTAAAGCACGTGATGGTAAACTTTCGATTGAAGATATGACGGGTGGTACTTTCACTATTACCAATGGTGGTACTTTCGGTTCATTACTTTCAACACCTATTTTGAACCAACCTCAAACTGCTATCTTGGGTATGCATAAAATCCAAGACCGTCCTATGGCAGTGAATGGTCAAGTTGAAATTCTTCCAATGATGTATTTAGCACTTTCTTATGACCATCGTTTAATTGATGGTAAAGAAGCTGTAGGTTTCCTTGTAACAGTAAAAGAGTTGCTTGAAGAGCCAGCTAAACTGATCCTTGACCTTTAATTCCTTAGAATAACAACACGAGCTTAGGGCGATCCTCTAAGCTCGTTTTTGGAGATAAGCATGTCTCAATTTGATTTAGTGGTAATCGGCGGTGGACCAGGTGGTTATGAAGCAGCGATTCGTGCTGCACAGCTTGGTTTCAAAGTTGCGTGTATCGAAAAACGTGTACACAAAGGTAAACCATCTTTAGGTGGTACTTGCTTAAACGTAGGTTGTATCCCTTCTAAAGCACTTTTAGATTCTTCACATCACTATGAAGACACACTTCATGGCTTAGATGTGCATGGGATTTCTGTTGAAAATGTTCAACTTGATCTTCAAAAGCTTCTTGCACGTAAAGACAAAGTTGTTGATAACTTAACGGGTGGTGTTGCTCAATTATTAAAAGGCAATGGCATCGAGTGGTTACAAGGGACTGGTAAATTACTTGCAGGTAAAAAAGTTGAATTTACACCATTAGATGGTGGTGAAGTTCAAGTTTTAGAACCTAAATTCGTCATTCTTGCGACGGGTTCTGTTCCTGTAAATATTCCTGTAGCTAAAGTTGATGAAGACCTTATCGTAGATTCAACTGGCGCATTAGAATTCCAAGAAGTGCCTAAACGTTTGGGTGTAATTGGTGCAGGTGTAATCGGTCTTGAATTGGGTTCAGTATGGCGTCGTCTAGGTTCTGAAGTTGTTGTGTTTGAAGCATTAGATGCATTCTTACCAATGGCGGACAAAGCTTTAGCAAAAGACTACCAAAAACTGTTGACTAAACAAGGTTTAGACATCCGTGTAGGCGCTAAAGTTGCGGGTACAGAAATCAATGGTCGTGAAGTGACTGTTCAATATACTCAAGGCGGTGAAGACAAAACTCAAACTTTCGATAAATTGATTGTTTGTGTAGGTCGTAAAGCTTATGCTGAAGGTTTATTGGCTGAAGATTCAGGCATTAAATTGACTGAACGTGGCTTGGTTGAAGTCAATGATTGGTGTGCGACATCTGTAGATGGCGTATATGCAATTGGTGACTTGGTACGTGGTCCAATGCTTGCACATAAAGCAATGGAAGAAGGCGTAATGGCAGTTGAGCGTATGCACGGTCATGCTGCACAAGTAAACTATGACACCATCATTTCTGTGATTTATACACATCCAGAAGCGGCTTGGGTGGGTTTAACTGAAGAGCAAGCAGTTGCTAAAGGTCATGAAGTTAAAACTGGTCAATTCCCATTTGCAGTGAATGGTCGTGCTTTAGCAGCGAATGAATCTGCAGGTTTCGTGAAGTTTGTTGCAGATGCAAAAACTGACCGTTTATTGGGTATGCACATCATTGGTCCTGGTGCTTCAGACATCGTTCACCAAGGTATGATTGCGCTTGAGTTTGTATCTTCTGTGGAAGATTTACAATTGATGACATTTGGTCACCCAACGTACTCTGAAGTGGTACATGAAGCTGCACTTGCAGTGGATGGACGTGCGATTCACGCGATTCAGCGTAAACGTAAATAATACAAAAGAGCGGTTTCGACCGCTCTTTTTACTTTTGATGGTTGTTTTTAAGTGAATAATCATCTATTAATAAAAGAACAAATTTTAATAAATGCCAATGTTTAATGCGATGGAAGTTTGAATATTGGTGGTAATAACAACGTGAAAAGTAGTAAAAGGTAAAAAATGAATCTACATGAATATCAATCGAAAACGCTGTTAAAAAAATATGGTATGCCAGTGCAAGAAGGCATCTTAATTACAAGCCCTGAAGAAGCATCAAAAGCATTTGAACAAATTGATGGCAAATTTGCTGTCATGAAAGCACAAGTTCACGCAGGTGGTCGTGGTAAAGCAGGTGGTGTAAAAGTTGTAAAATCTGCCGAAGAAGCGGCAGACTATGCTAAAAGTTTATTGGGTACGAATTTAGTTACCTATCAAACAGATGCCAATGGTCAACCTGTAAATAGCATTTTAGTTTGTGAAGATGTTTATCCTGTAGAACGTGAATTATATTTAGGCGCAGTGGTTGATCGTTCAAGTCGTCGTGTAACGTTTATGGCATCGACTGAAGGTGGTGTGGAAATTGAAAAAGTTGCCGAAGAAACACCTGAAAAAATATTTAAAATTGAAGTAGATCCATTGGTGGGTTTATTACCCTTCCAAGCGCGTGAAGTGGCGTTTAAATTAGGTTTAAAAGACAAACAAGTGAGCCAATTTGTGACCATTATGACAGGTGCTTACCAAGCCTTTATTGATAATGACTTTGCTTTGTTTGAAATCAATCCACTTTCAGTACGTGAAAATGGTGAAATTCTTTGTGTCGATGCAAAAATTGGCATTGACTCAAATGCGCTGTATCGTTTACCTGAAATCGCAGCAATGCGTGATAAATCTCAGGAAAATGAGCGTGAGTTGAAAGCATCTGAATTTGATCTGAACTATGTTGCACTTGAAGGTAACATTGGTTGTATGGTGAATGGTGCAGGTCTAGCGATGGCAACCATGGATATTATTAAATTGTATGGTGGTCAGCCTGCAAACTTCTTAGACGTTGGTGGTGGTGCGACCAAAGACCGTGTTATTGAAGCGTTTAAAATTATTCTTTCAGATACATCTGTTCAAGCTGTGTTGATTAATATTTTTGGTGGAATAGTACGTTGTGACATGATTGCTGAAGCAATTATTGCAGCAGTTCAAGAAGTAAATGTGACTGTGCCTGTGGTTGTTCGCTTGGAAGGGAATAACGCAGAGTTAGGTGCAAAATTACTTGATGAATCGGGTTTAAAATTAATTTCTGCGACAGGTCTTGCCGATGCTGCAGAAAAAGTTGTTGCTGCAGTGAAAGCGTAAGGAGTATCAATCATGAGCGTATTAGTAAATAAAGACACCAAAGTATTGGTACAAGGTTTCACAGGTAAAAATGGAACATTTCATTCTGAGCAGTCGATTGCGTATGGTACAAAAGTAGTCGGCGGGGTAACGCCGGGTAAAGGTGGGACAACTCACTTAAACTTACCTGTTTTCAATACAATGAATGAAGCAGTGAAAGAAACAGGTGCAACAGCAACCTCAATCTATGTCCCTGCACCATTTGTATTAGATTCAATTATTGAATCAATTGATGCTGGTTTGGAGTTGATCGTTGTCATTACCGAAGGTGTACCGACTTTAGACATGCTAAAAGCAAAACGTTATCTTGAAACGTATGGCAACAATGCACGCTTAATTGGTCCTAACTGTCCGGGGATCATCACTCCGGGTGAATGTAAAATTGGAATTATGCCAGGACATATTCATCAAGCAGGTAAAATTGGGGTGATTTCACGTTCAGGTACATTGACTTACGAAGCGGTTGCACAAACAACAAAACTTGGTCTAGGTCAATCGACATGTATTGGGATTGGTGGTGATCCAATTCCAGGTATGAACCAAATTGATTGTTTAAAATTGTTCCAAGAAGACCCACAAACTGAAGCAATCATTATGATTGGTGAAATTGGTGGAACTGCGGAAGAAGAAGCCGCTGAATATATCAAATCAAATGTAACAAAGCCTGTTGTGGGGTATATTGCAGGTGTGACTGCTCCGAAAGGGAAGCGTATGGGGCATGCAGGTGCAATTATTTCAGGTGGTAAAGGTACAGCTGAAGAGAAGTTTGCAGCATTTGAAAAAGCGGGTATGGCATATACACGTAGCCCTGCCGAACTTGGTTCAACCATGTTGCAATTATTAAAAGACAAAGGTTTAGCTTAATCCAAAAATAATTTGGATGTTTAAAAATAAACCTTAGAGAGGAGAGGGCATAATGCTCTCTCTTTTTTATAGAAAACTGATTAAAAAATACATCTAGATTTTTCAAGAATGTTATAGTTTGAAAAGAATAACAAACTAGTTTTATTGGTTATGGATGGCGCATGAACCTAAAAATATTATGCAGTATCTTGTTGATGTGTATAGGATACGATACATATGCCGATATTACTCTAACCCCTTCAAATAAACGGCTCGAAAATAATTCTTCAATTAAACCTAAGCCATTCTATAAATATGATTTTTTTAAACAATTGAAACAAAAAAGAACGCAAATGACTGATCTAGAAACTGCAACGAACATTGCCAATGCTGATTTAAATCAGGAACAAAAGAAATTAGCAGAAGAACATGAACAGGAGTTAAAGAAATACTCGGTTTTAAGTAATCAATTTTATGAAGATGAGTATTTTAAAATTTTTAATTACACTGCATTTACTACGGATGATTTTAAAAATCGGGTGAGTGCAGGGCAGTCTGTGCAACAAGAGGTACAAGGTTTAAATATTTCAGTAGGTTATGGTATGGAGTTTAAAATAAATAAAAATAATCGTTTAGGTTATGAATATTTGTCTAGTTTTCCTTATGATCGAGGACAGATGGTGCGCTTATATTGGGTCAAAGCTTTATAAAATCCCTATTGCTACCTGTAGAATAGGTGGTTGAAATGAGGATCTCTAGGAAAATATAGAATATTAACCTTTGACTAAACCGCCATCTGCGATTAAATTTTACCCTGTTAGTGCTCTAGACCAAGGTAATAAGAAAAATAAAATGACATCTGCAAATTGTTCGGGCGTTGTCAATTCCTTCAGTGGTTTTAAATCAGCAATTAAGTCAAAGACAAAGTTTGGTGTTGTGCCGCTTACATCAGTTTTTCTGAGTAAAGCACCTGAAAGCATATTGACATTAATCCCATATTGCCCCAAATCCTGTGCGGTGGTACGTGTATGCCAATAGGGCTGCTTTTGCTGCTGTGTAGTCATGATAAGGCACGACAGGGTTTTGCACGAGATTTGTTCCTATATTCACAATACGGCCAAAATGGTCTTTTTTCATATCATCTAAAGCGGCCTGTGTGGTATTTAACGTTGCTTTTAATGCGATTTCAATTTGTTGTTGCATGCTTTGCCAGCGCAGAGTTTCAACTTTGGATCTTTCATCTCCATTAAATTGGAAATTTAACAAAGCATTGTTGATCACAGAGGTAATTGCTTGCCCGAAATGGCGGTTGGTTTATGCAAACATATTGTGCACCTGTTCAGGATCAGTCACATCTGATTCATAAATAAAAAACGTGCTGAGGAAATTCTTGGCTTAATTTGAATGCTACTTTCTGTACTTTTCTAATAATTTACGACAACACGCATGCCTTATGCTAATAAACTATGGGTGGTGGCTAAACTAAGTCCACGTGTGCACCACCTGTGACCAAAACAATCTGATCGCAAATTTTCATAAGGGCTCTCTTTGAAAGAAAATAATAGATAACATCATACGGGATTTTAAAGCCAATATTGAGTGGGAAACTTGATCTTAAAAAACTAAGCAAATATCAACTCAAAGCCTGAAATGTGAAAAAATAATGTGCATTTTTCTACAAGATAAAACGTGATATTCAGTGGCTCTACATAACTTCACGTTATTTTGTCATGAGACAAAATAAATTAAGTGAGAAAAGTGATGATCAAGCAAATGATAGTGGTTGGATTACTTGGTGTATCTTTGACAGGATGTATTGTTGCACCATATGATGATGGTGGACGTCATCATTCAGGTTATGACCGAGATCGTCCACATTGGAATACTGACCGTGACCGTCCAAAATGGGATAAAGATCGTCCGAACCGAGCGCATGAAAATCATTTTCCAAATCATAGAGATGGATATAATCATCGTTAAATGAGAAAGATTTTACAGGCTGGGCTGTGATGCTCTGCTTTTTATACCTCATTTTTTTGGAATAGACCTGCTTGAACCACGCCTGCTTTACTTTGTTTAATTAACTGCCAATGTGCGGGTAGCTTTAAAGTATTTAAAGCTCGATCTGCTTCAACATAAATCATTGCTTTGGGGGCAAGTAAGATATCGACTTTTTCAGCAAGTTCGGTCCACAGATCTAAACTATAAGGTGGATCGAGAAACACCAAATCAAATTTTTCATCCAAACTCGCCATGGCTTGTTGTGCTGTTTGGGCTTTGATCTGGCAGTTTTCAGCTTTTAAAAGATGAATGTTTTCTTTTAAAAACTTTACTTGTTGTAAATTGGGTTCAACCATAATGACATGTCGAGCACCACGAGACAATGCTTCAAAGCTTAAGGCACCTGAACCTGCACAGAGATCAAGTACTTTTGCATTTTGAATATCCCACATCAACCAGTTAAACAAAGTTTCGCGTACACGATCAGGTGTTGGGCGTAAACCGTCGATGTCAGCAAATGGTAAAACTCGACGTTTCCATTCACCACCAATAATTCGAAGTTGATTTTTTACTTTAGTCACTGAGTTCTGTTCCATGTTGTTCAGGTGCAGGTCGAGCTTGATTGGTCTGGGTTTGACGAGAATGTGTAGTCGCTTGACCTGAGGTTGTATTTGGCACGGCATTTGGATCTGCAGATAATGCAACATCGCCACTTGGTAATTCACCAGGTTTAATCCCTGCCGTCATTAGACCTCCACTGATTTGATGATTGAGTGGGACAATTGGTTTTTTATTGCGTGTGAGTAACCAATAGTCGAATACAGGGCGTGCAAGTTGTGCAGCAGAACCACCGTGACGACCATTTTCCCAAATCACCGCAATCGCAATTTCAGGATTTTCTGCAGGTGCAAAACCAACAAATAAACCATGGTCAAGTTGTCGCTCAGTTAATAATGCTTCATTATAACGTTTTCCTTGCGCAATACTTTTGACCTGCGCTGTCCCTGTTTTACCTGCAATTTGATACATTGGTGTACGAATACCACGCCCCGTACCTGACTGAATTACGTCTACCATAGCATCACGCATTTTTACCCAGTCGGCATCCGTACCACTAAAATTGATTTTACCTGTAGGTGCATTGAGGACTTTATGTACTTTTGCACCTTTAGACTCACGTAATACATGGGGAATAACATGGGCACCATGGTTTGCAGTAATTGCTGTTGCCATTGCTAATTGCAACGGCGTTGCGGTAAATGCACCTTGACCGATACTCACAGAAATAGTTTCACCTTTGAGCCATTTGGTTTTACGTGTACGCATTTTCCATTCAGGGCTTGGATATAGACCTGTACTTTCACTCGGGAGATCAACGCCAGTTTTTTCACCAAAGCCAAATTGACGCATCCATGCATTCATCTTATCAATACCCATTTGATGGGCAAGAATATAAAAATAAGTATCACAAGAGACCACGATCGATTTGTGCATATTGACACTACCATGACCTGTTTTTTTCCAGTCACGGAACTTATGCGAATCGCCAGGTAAATGGAAATAACCAGGGTCAGAAATTGCAGTTGACCAATCTACAGTTTTATAGTGAATACCACCTAAAGCTTCCATAGGTTTAATGGTAGAGCCGGGTGGATAGCTTCCTTGTACAGCACGGTTATAAAGCGGTTGGTCTAAATTATCACGTAAAGCACTATAGTCTGTGTGTCCAATGCCTGTGACGAATAGATTTGGATTAAAACTTGGGCTAGAGACTAATGCTAAAATTTCACCCGTGCGTGGATCAATTGCAACAATTGCACCACGGCGACCTGCGAGTTGTTCAGCGGCGACAGTTTGTAAGCCATAATCTAAGGATAAAAATAAATCATTACCACGCGTTGATTCTTTACGACCTAAATGACGTAAGACATTACCATGAGCATCTGCTTCAATGGATTCATAACCAGGGCTACCATGGAGTAAATCTTCATAAGATTTTTCAACCCCAATTTTACCGATTAAGTTGGTTCCGGCATAACTGTCTTTATCAATTTCTTTGAGTTCTTTATCGTTAATACGTCCTACATAACCGATCACATGTGCAAATAATTCACCATGTGGATAATAACGTGTCATTTGCGTTTCAATATCGACACCAGGAAACTGAAACTTGACTTCACTGAATCGTGCAATATCGGTTTCAGTGAGGTTTAGCTTGAGTGTGACACGTTCGGTTTTCTTTGATGTTTTAATTCGGCTTGAAAAACGCTCAATATCCTCTTCGTTTAAATTTAGAATGGGAGTGAGGCGTTTAACCGTATCATCAATATCTTCAACATCAGATTTACTTAGTGTTGCTGTAAAAACAGGATAATTATCGGCAAGTAAAATACCATTGCGGTCATAAATATAACCACGTGCAGGCGCAATGGGTTGTAAGCGAATACGGTTTTTATCGGAAGCTTCACTAAATTCTTGGTGATGAAAAATTTGCAAATACGCATAACGTGAGACAAGTAATAGAAGAAAAAATGAAACAATGCCAATAGAAAAGAAAATGCGGCTTCGGAAGATGCGTTTTTCTTGTTGAACATTCTTTAAGGGAAACTGCTGTTTCATATAGACATCGACTTACTTGGCAAATAGGGGGGCAGAGTGCGGGCAGCTATTTTACCTTAGAATTAGGTAGAGAATGGTAATAATCGTTTTGAAACTACATAAAAATCTGTAAAAATGCATCTCTTCATTCAGATCGAACACAATATTTTAGTTGTCCGCTGTTGACCCTAGCGACACTAAATTTCTAGTGTTTTGTATATGAGTTGATTCATAATTCTGTTAAAGTCAGAAAAATATGGAAGATCTGGTTTGACCTCAGATTAGGGACAATGGAGAAAATAATGAAAAAAAGCTTTCCCTTAATATTATTATTAGGATTAGGGAATGTGACCCATGCAGCATGGCAAGATTACTTACCAGAAGCAAAATTACAAAATACAGATGCTGCAACATTTAATGTTGGTGCAGGTCTGACGCAAAAAATTGCTCATTTTAATGGTGAATGGGTAAATCCATACGGAATCGCCTATGCGAAAGTCGGTGCTTTTGTAAACAATGACCATGAATTTGCTGGGCAAGTCGGTTTTCGTTATCCTGCATTTTTAAATGGGGTGGACAAAAATGGCTTTTATGTCGGTGTTTATGGTGGTTCATTAAAAAGTAAAAAAGTTGATAATAAAGATGAGATTCAATATGGCGCAGGTGTAGACTTAGCTTATGTTTTATTGAATAAAGAACGCATCAGTACATTTAGTGTTGGTGTGGGCGCTGGAAGTGAAATACATGACAGTCGTGGCAAAATGATTGAAGAAACCAGACCACAACTGCAATTTGCTTATACTTTAAGTTTTGGGCTTTAAGTTTATATGTCGCCGTTTAGACCGCAAATAGAAATAAATATGAGAGTCATGCATGTTGGAATACGTTAGCGATTTGTGGCACACTTTTTTTAGTCGACCTGATCATCTTGCAATATTAAGTATTGTGCCAGTGACAGCTTTTGTGACTTGGATCCATGTGTGGATGGCACTAAAAATGGTGTTTTACCCAATCAAGTTTTGGGGTTTTCATATAGGTCCTCTGCCTGTGGGTTGGCAAGGGATTGTGCCTCGTAAAGCGGGACGTATTTCAGGTATTATTACAGATAACACCTTATCTAAATTAGGTTCGCTCAATGAGTTTTTAAATGCCATGGAACCTGAAGACATGGCACGTATCATTGGTGAACAAGTGGGTTTTGAACTCGAACATCTCATTGATGAAGTGATGATGGATCGTAATGCTGTACTTTGGGAAAACCTACCGTATTCCATTAAGCGCCGTATTTATGCGCAAGCACACCAACAAATGCCTGAGATCTTAAAAGGGTTGGTGACAGAGTTAACCATGAATGTTGAGTCATTGGTGAACATGAAAGAAATGGTTGTACGCCAGATGGAAGGTGACCGCCGTTTAATGGTACGTATGTTCTTAAAAGTGGGTCAAAAAGAAATTAACTTTATTTGGCATATTAGCGCATTGATTGGAACATTCTTTGGTATATTCCAAATGGCGGTTTATATCTTAATTCCTGATCATCGCACTGTGCCCATATTTGCCGCGATTTGGGGCTTTTTAACCAACTGGATTGCTATTTGGATGGTCTTTAATCCAGTTTATCCACATTATGTGCGTTATCCTCAATTTTTTGAACGTACAAAAGATCGAAAATTTCCATGGATTAAACCCGTTATTCCACGTATTGGTACATATAATGTACAAGGCGCATTCATGAAACGTCAAGATGAGGTTTCGGATGTTTTCGCAAGTGTTGTGACAGAAGATTTGATTACGTTAAAATCGATCATGACCGAAATGATGTATGGACCAAAAAAAGACAAGACACGCCGTATTATTAAGCGCCATGTAAATAGTATTATGGAAACGCCATTAATACGAACTGCATTACAACTTTCTATTGGTCCGTCGGAATATGCTAAACTAAAAACAGACTTGATTGATCGTTCCATTGAAATTACGATGGTGCCTGTAAGCGACCCAGTCTTTAATGCGAGCCGTGCACAGAAAATCTTTCAAATGTTTCGAGAGCGTATCCGTGAACTGACACCAACAGAGTTCCAAAATCTATTACGTCCTGCTTTTAGGGAAGACGAATGGCTTTTGATTGTATTGGGTGGGGTCACTGGATTTTTGGCAGGTCTAATCCATTTGTTTGTTGCTTTCTTATAAATAGATGCCAGTGCTTCTCATTAGATGAGAACACCAAGGTATTATACATATTGTTTTAAAAGAGGATGTTTTTTATGCGCATTATCCTACTCGGACCACCTGGAGCAGGCAAAGGTACTCAAGCTCAGTTGATCTGTAAGCGCTACAATATCCCACAAATTTCAACCGGTGATATGCTCCGTGCTGCAATTCGTGAAGGTACTGAATTAGGTCTTAAAGCTAAAAGTGTGATGGAGTCTGGTGGTTTAGTATCAGATGAACTCATCATTGGTTTAGTAAAAGAACGTATTGCACAGCCAGACTGTGTTAATGGCTGTATCTTTGATGGTTTCCCACGTACGATTCCGCAAGCTGAAGCTTTGGAAAAAGAAGGCATTGCAATTGATCACGTGATTGAAATCGATGTGCCTGATGAAGAAATTGTAAAACGCCTTTCTGGTCGTCGTCAGCATGCGGCTTCTGGTCGTGTTTACCATACGATTTACAATCCACCAAAAGTGGAAGGTAAAGATGATGAAACGGGTGAAGACCTTATTCAACGTCCAGATGACCAAGAAGATACGATTCGTAAACGTTTAGGATCTTATCATACAGAAACTGAACAACTTGTTGGTTTCTATCAAGGTCGTGCTGCTTCAGGTGAAAATGCACCAACTTATGACAAGTTAGATGGTTTACGTGAGATCGAAGTTGTTCAGAAAGATTTATTTGCAATTTTAGATAAATAAAACCATTGATCAAAGTTGTTAAAACTTTGACAAAAAAAGAGTCCTGATTCATATTAGGGCTCTTTTTTTATGGCTAAGGAATATATTTTGATCAAAATTGCATTAATTGCCTTGGTTATTTTAAGTGTCGTGGTGGTGTTGAGTTTATTGATGATCAGTTTCAAACTTTTGCGTAAAACACAAAAAGAGGAACTTGCAGAACGTCGTGAAATGCGTAAATCAGGCGATTACCAAATGCATCCTCAAGTGGCTGAAGAGTGGAAAAGACTAGAACAAATGAAAAAAGATTTGGAAAATAAAAATAAATAATCGCTTTGGAGTTTCATGAAGATACAAGCGCTATGCTTATCATTAAGTTTGTTGTTAATGGCGTGTAGTCAAGAGATTGAGATTACACCGAACGTTTTGCCTCATGCTATCGTGGGGCAAGATTACGATGCGAAAATTGAGATTGAAAAAGTGACCTTGATCGATGGTTTATTTGTGGATACCTCTATTCCTATAAATTCTGGATTAAAGATTTATACAGGAATGGGGCAGCGTCCTTATCATGATCATGTAATTAAAATCAAAGGTATACCCACTCAACTAGGGACATATCGATTTGTTTTAGAAGGAGAAACTCGAAATACGTATGGTGGGAATATTCATTTTCGTAAAGAATATACACTCGTGGTTATAAAATAAAAATAAATTTAGGTGTATTATTTATTAATTTAAAATGGGGGCATTATGAAAAAACTAACTTTTTTAGCTGTTATTGCAATTTCGTTTGCGATGACTGGGTGTGCAGTTAATTTACCCTTTAATAATCGTTTAAATTATTCATCAGTATCACAGTTATCTGCATTTTCTAAAACTGATGAAAAAATTTTTATTAAATGGAATCCTGAAACATTTCCTAAACGTATCGATATTCAGGGGGCAGATGGATTTGTAGGGGGTGGGTCAAGAACTCGTATTCCAACTGGTGTTGCCTTGTCAAGTAGAATTGAGGAGGCAATTTCTCAAGTAGCAACGATTTCCCTAGAAGGGCAACCCTTGGTAATTAATGTCGATAATGCTCGATCTGGGTTTGAGTATTCTGCAGGATTTTTTAATGTAACACCTGCGATTGATGTTGCAAATGTAACTTTAACTGCAACCTTTGAATTTAAAGGGAATAAATGGACAAGTAAGTTTGTCTCTAATTTAAAAGATCCTAAAATTGGGGGATCATCTCAAACAGGGCTCTTAGATAGTGCATGGGATGATATAGCGGTACAAGTAGCAAAAGATGTAGCACTGCATTTAAAATAAGACAGTATATTTCAGACTTCATTATAAATAGGTGAAGTCTGATTTTAGAGGTTTTTCACCTTAATTTCTTTAATTGCACCAAACTCATATTTATCAGGCCAATTACATACATCCGACACAATGCATTCAGCACATTTAGGTTTACGTGCAATACAACAATAACGGCCATGTAAAATCAACCAATGATGCGAGTCTAAAATAAATTCTTTGGGAATGACTTTGATTAAGCGTTGTTCAACTTCAAGTACATCTTTTCCAACCGCTAAGCCAGTACGGTTACCTACGCGGAAAATATGGGTATCTACTGCCATGGTTGGCTGCCCAAAAGCTGTATTCAATACGACATTCGCTGTCTTACGTCCAACACCAGGCAAAGCTTCCAAATCTTTACGGTTGTCAGGGACTTGGCTGTTATGGAGTTCGATCAACATTTTACAAGCTTTAATGACATTTTCTGCTTTGGAATTATATAAACCAATAGTTTTTATATACTCTTTTAAACCATCTACACCGAGTGCATAGATTTTTTCAGGGGTATTTGCTACTGCAAAAAGCTTGTCTGTGGCTTTATTGACACTGACATCAGTCGCTTGTGCAGATAAGGTTACCGCGACTAAAAGTTCAAATGGCGAGGAGTAATTTAACTCAGTTTCAGGATGAGGTCGTTGTTCACGTAAACGCTCAAAGAACGTCTGAATTTGCTTTTTGGTCATATTCTTTACAGCCATGATCATTCTCCTTGCACATCAGATAATTGCTGTAAAAGTGCCTCGAGTTGCTGCTGTTTGTTTGCATCAGGACGTACGGAAAGTTGCTTTTCTAATTTTTTAATTTGTGTGCGAATCTTTGCCAGTTCAATGGTGCTTTTTGCATCAAGGATTAATTTAGGTTGTTCTGATTTTTCAATGACTTCAATTGCAGTGAGTTGCTGATTTTGTTCAGTATATTGAGCGAATAACTCTGTATCTATTTCAGCACGTACGACAGGCCCTTTACGGTGAATACGACGATTTTCTTCACGTTGAATATGGGCATAATACCGTTGTCTGAGATCGGCTTGTTCATCAAGACGCTGTGACGCTGTAGGAATACTTTGCGTGTCTTCAACCAAATCAATACAGTCCACAGGGCATGGAGGAATGCATAGTTCACAGCCTGTACATAAGTCTGTCAAAATCGTGTGCATCAGCTTTCCAGAGCCAATGATCGCATCGACAGGGCATGCACTGATACATTTGGTACAACCGATACATTCATCTTCACGAATAATCGCTTTCATCCGTTGTGGACGCCCATCACTTTGGATCTCCCACACACTCGGTTCAGCCACTAATTTTGGACGGGACAATAAAGCAGCCAAGGCATCCGCAACAGGCTGACCACCAGGTACACATTTGTTAGCATCTTCTCCCTCAGCAATTGATTTAGCGTAAGGTAAACAACCATCTCGATGTCCACATAAACCGCATTGCGTTTGAGGTAAAAGGGCATCAATCTGCTGTATAAGGGAAATAGAAGGAGTCATGTGCTTAAAAATATAACAAGGTGCCAGTTAGGTTTTTGAATTTTAGCATATTCTGAAGATTTTGCACTTGATCCAAAATGGTACAAAAAGTGCGCTGAATGTGGGCAAAAACACCTAAGTAATTTATTAAAAATAAGACTGAATAGACATAAATTTTTTTATTAATTAGAAATTATCACATTGAATTTAATAATTATTTAAAAAAACATTGGAAAAAGTGTTGTAGATTGTTAACAAAAGAGATTAAATACTTTGCGCCAAAATATATCATTCTTTTGAAAAATTTGACCAATTTTGATTCACCCCTTTTGCTGAGGATTGAGCGTTGAAATATACTAGCCTGAATGACTTCCTAAATTACGTTAAAGCACGTGATCCAAATCAACCAGAATTTCTGCAAGCTGTAGAAGAAGTAATGACCAGCTTATGGCCATTTATTGAAAAAAATCCACAATATGCAGATTATGGTTTGCTTGAGCGTCTTGTAGAGCCTGAACGTGCTATTCAATTCCGCGTTTCTTGGATAGATGACCAAGGTCAAACTCAAGTCAATCGTGCTTTCCGTGTTCAGTATAACTCTGCGATTGGACCATTTAAGGGTGGCATGCGCTTTCACCCATCTGTAAACCTTTCAATTTTAAAATTCTTAGGTTTTGAGCAAACTTTTAAAAATGCGTTGACAACATTGCCAATGGGCGGTGGTAAAGGTGGTTCTGACTTCAATCCGAAAGGTAAGTCAGAAGGCGAAATTATGCGTTTCTGCCAAGCTTTAATGGTTGAGCTATATCGCCATCTCGGTTCAAACACAGATATTCCAGCGGGCGATATCGGTGTGGGTGGTCGTGAAGTCGGTTATATGGCGGGTATGATGAAGAAGCTCAGCAATGACACTTCATGCGTATTCACGGGTAAAGGTTTATCTTTCGGTGGTTCATTGGCCCGTCCTGAAGCAACAGGTTTTGGTACAGTGTATTTTGCAGAAGAAATGCTCAAAACACGTAGCGACAGTTTTAAAGGTAAAATTGTCACCATTTCTGGTTCTGGTAACGTTGCACAATATGCTGCTGAAAAAGCAATGTATTTGGGTGCAAAAGTGGTTTCACTTTCTGACTCTAACGGTACGGTTTATGTGAAAGATGGTTTCACAACAGAGCTTTTATGTGAAGTGATGGAACTCAAAAACGTAAAACGTGGTCGTATCTCTGAATTTGCGTCTAAACATGGCTTTGAATACCTTGAAGGTCAACGCCCTTGGTCAATCAAGTGTGACATTGCGTTGCCATGCGCAACTCAAAATGAGCTAAATGAAGAAGATGCAGCAACATTGCTTGCCAATGGTGTGATCTGTGTTGCTGAGGGTGCAAACATGCCTTCTACACTTGAAGCTGTAGAAAAATTCGTCGAAGCGAAAATTCTTTATGCACCAGGTAAAGCATCAAATGCAGGTGGTGTAGCGACTTCTGGTCTTGAAATGTCACAAAATGCAATCCGTTTGGGTTGGACATTTGAAGAAGTTGATGAGCGTTTGCATGCGATCATGAAAGAAATTCACCGCAACTGCGTGAAATACGGTACCGAAGAAGATGGTACTGTGAACTACGTAAACGGTGCGAACATTGCAGGCTTTGTAAAAGTGGCTGATGCAATGTTAGCGCAAGGTGTATTCTAAGCTTTAAAACTTTGAATAAATCTAAAAACCGATGCTTTTGCATCGGTTTTTTTATGGCTTTGCATCAGGTTAATGTCAGGTCTTATTTTTAATGGCTTGAAAAATCATAGTGGGTTGATATTTGGACTCTAAAATTAATTTGGGTAAAGCCGTTGAAAAGTCAAACCTGATACTCATTGGCTTTGACATACTTTGAGCAATCTGCCGCTCATGTTGTCTATTGCCACAAAATTTCACTTGGCTTCTCAAGTTACCTTTTGGAATGATCGTCTTATTTTCAAGTATATAGTTTTGACTTTGACGATTACACCCTGCATAAAACAGCATATGATCGGCTGTGAAATTGATAAGTAAGGGTTGAATTTGGTCAAGGCTTGGTTCATCAGTTTGATGTTGCCATGTAAATTTTTTCAATAATTCAGCATCATAATGGGGGAGATCAGAAATAGAAGGAAGTGCCTGAAAGGTATATATAGCGCCATTTTTTAACGAAACATTCAGCTTTTTTTGGTCTTTGGCATGTGTTTGAATGTCTAAATGTGCATCCGTGAAAATTTGAGTCGCTAACTGTTCTTGATGCTCTAGTGCACCACAGCCCATCAAAGTTTGTACCTGAACAGGATTTGCTTTGAGGTGCTTGCCATTGAGTACATGCATTTTTGAGATTTGATTACAACCGCTATAGATTTGAGTACCTTGAGTTGAAATATTAACCAGAATAGGCACTGAGCTGTTTGGTGGAGTATAGCCCCATGTATATTGTGTTAAGGCATCAGTGAATTGCTGTGTGGATAGCGGAGCAGTAAGGTTTAGAGATTGATTTTGAGTGGGGGAATTTTGACAAGCTGAAACAGATAATAATGCACAGAAAAACAATAATGGCACGATTTTCATCATTTATTCTCCATGGGGGTTTTTATTTTTACTCAAAATTTTTGTACCGATAAATATATACTCTTGTTGGTCTTTTTGGAAAATAAGTTTGGGGTGTTGACTTGAAGCATATTTAATTTGAAAGGGTACAGCTTGCAAAAAAACATACGAATAAAGTGTTCCTGTTGCATGATATTGGGTGTACATGCTTGGGCATCACCATAAAATAAAGGTGTGATTATTTTCTGTTCAATAATTTTATAAGACCCGCCCATAGCGTTACAGGACGTATATGCATTGAGATGATCATTGCTAAACGTCAGTTCAATCGGAATGTTACTGTTGGGTGGTGTATATGCCCATGTATATTGACCAAGTAGCTTTTGAGTTTCTTGTGTAGATCGCGGTTTTTCAGTACAAGCCGTACAGAATAGGACAAGCATCATTATTTTAGTTTTCATGTTCTAATCACACATATTGGAATTATTGAAAAGGATTAAAAAAACCGATGCCTAAACATCGGTTTTAAAAAAGTTATTTTGATATATAAGAAATTAAAGAGAACCTTTAACTGCTTCACGTTCAATGATCATGTCTTGTACATAAGCATATTTAGATTGATCAGCCGCAGGGTTTTTAATTTCATAACGTTTAATGCGTACCACTTGACGCTCATTTGGCGTATGGGTAAAACCTTCAATTTTGTCATAGAATAAAGTCCAATCTTTGTCGACTTGGCTTTTGACTCCATTGTCAGCATATTTAATTTCGCGTACTTGTAAACACGTTTGCGGTGCAACACCTGTACATTGTTTTGTTTCAGGGCTGATTTCTAAAAAGATCGTTTCACCTTGCGTGTTATATTTGGTTTCAGGTGTTAATTGACCTGTAAATACTACTTTTTCACCTTTAGCAGATGTCAGGGTTAACGTTGGGTTTTGTGGATTACTTGTGTTTAATACAAAAGCAGTTTTACCTTTTTCAAACAAGCTTGCAGCAAGACCTTCTTGTTTTGCTGCATCACCTGGACATGCCATAAGCGTAGATGCTACATTAGTGCTAACAATTTGATTGTTTTCAATTTTCCAGCTCGTAGACATAGAGTTACAACTCGTAGAAATACCTAAGCTGCCATCTTGAGCAAAATTCAAGACCAATGGTTTAGCTGCGCCAGTATCTACTGACCATTGATAAGCTGGTAAAATTTTATCTGCATTTTGTTGTTGTAACACTGACACTGCTAAATCTCCAACTTTTTGAATATCGCTTGATTGACATGCAGCTAAGGTTAAAGGAAATAGGGCAAGTGCAAGATAACGTAATTTCATAATATGATCTGCAAGTATTTGATTTAAATGATAGTAGAAAGCATAACTGATTTAACTTGCAAAACAATGGATACATTCGGAGATTTTAGGTTTCAAAATGTATCCATGAATTTATATTTGTTAATTGATGAAAATATTTTATGTATTCACATTAAATATTAATCAAAACGATATATGTCCATACCGAGCGCACCCATAGAAAAACTACTATGTACGACACTAAATCGCGTACCTGTGCCCATGGCAAAAAACAGCGGTGCGAAATGTTCAATTGTAGGATGATTACGTTGAACAAAAGGTATATTTGACCAATCTAGTACAGCATCGTAGTCATTATGAGTGAGTTTATTAACGACATAATTACGGAATGTAGATGCCCATTCAGGCACATTTTGATTGTCACTATTCCAAGATAATTCACGTAAATTATGGGTAATACTGCCTGAACCAATCAGTAAGATTTGCTTTTCACGTAGTGGCGCTAAGGCTTGTCCAATTTTATAAATCTCATCCGCATTCATACTCATCGGTAGCGAGATTTCAACCACAGGAATATCAGCATCAGGATACATGTGCAGTAAAGGCATCCATACGCCGTGGTCACGTGGACGTGTACTGTTGGCATGTGCAGGTAGATGTGCCTCAGCAAGTAAATGCAAAATTTCTTCAGCTAATTCAGGATTTCCAGGCGCAGGGTAGCGTATTTCATACAATTCAGGTGGAAAACCACGGAAATCATGCCACGTTTCAGGACGTACCCCTGTACTGACTTCTAGTGCCTGACTCTCCCAATGTGCTGACATGACTACAATAGCTTGAGGTTTGGGTAAATTAAGACTTAAGCGATAGAGGGCTGGTCCCACTTGTTCAGGATTCAGTGCTAACATTGGTGAACCATGTGAAATAAATAAACCTGGAAGTGTTTGTAAATTCATTTGAGATTCACCTATGTTGAATGTAAATGAAGAGGATGCCAAAAAAATGTGCGGATGGAAAGATGAATTATTTCAACATATTGTTCTAAATGTAGAACGACTTATGTGGCATCCTATCTTGTTTAGCCAGCACGATGATAAGGATGGTTGTTATTGATACTCATCGCTCTATAGAGTTGCTCAATGAGCATGACACGTACCATAGGATGCGGTAAAGTTAATTTAGACAATGACCAATGCCATGCAGCCGCTTTACGTACCGCTTCAGAATGTCCATCTGGTCCACCAATTGCAAGGGCAACATCATTGCCTTCAAGCATCCATGTTTTCATGGTTTCAGCAAGCTTTTCTGTGCTAAATTCACGTCCACCGACTTCCAAAGCAATGAGTACTTCATTTTGTTTTAACTGAGTCAAAATACTATCACCCTCAAGATTACGATATTTTAAAATATCTGCTTCAGAGTCATTTTTAGCTCGTTTGGCCATCGGAAGTTCAATGATTTGAGTTTGTACAAAAGGTTGAATACGTTTGAAATAATCTTCAAAGCCAGTCAATACCCAAGCAGGCATTTTTTGACCGATGGTCAGAATGCGGATTTTCATATAAAACTAATCGTGACATGTATAGATCGATATTATAACCCGATATTTTAATGTTCTTAGATTTGGGGTGAAATTTACCAGCAGCAAAGCTAAAAATAATATCCAGTGGATTGTTATAGCAAAGTAGAGCTATGGAATTTTTCTATTGCAAAATAAAGGTGATTACACAATATAAGATGTTATATATCAACGATAAAATAAATTTTTAATAAATTAATTATTTGTAATTATATTTACGCAGTAATCATCATGATGGTTGAATAAAAAGCGCAGTCCTAAAGCCGTTAGGACTGCGTTTTAACATCAATCTATCTGGAGATTCAATTGATGTTAACGAAACGATCTTTGGATGTAGGATCGTATCTATACATTTTATTATGAGGGAAATTGTTGTTATTTCAAGCAAATATATTCAAAAATTTTAACAATCCTTAAAATAATTGCATTATTTTTAATTTTTACTTATCTAATTGAAAATCATATATTTTAGGTACAATAAAAAAGAGCGCCGTAGCGCTCTCTTTCATTTTCTTTTTAAATTAATGACGAGCTGCTTTTTTGCCGTCATCCACTGCTTTGACAATCGGTGCTTTAACTAAAGGTTTTGGCATTTCAACCAAAGCCAAAGGTAAAATTTCATCGATTGATTTTACAGCTTTAATTTCTAAGCCTTCTTTGACGTTGTCTGGAATTTCTGCCAAATCACGTACATTTTCCTGTGGAATAAACACGAGTTTCACGCCACCACGATGTGCAGCTAAAAGTTTCTCTTTTAAGCCACCAATACGCATTGCACGACCGCCTAAACTGGTTTCACCTGTCATGGCAATATCAGGACGAATTGCAATACCTGTGAATGCAGACACAAGCGCAGTCGTCAGGGCTAAACCGGCCGAAGGACCATCTTTTGGTGTTGCACCTTCAGGTAAATGAACGTGTACATCGGTTTCTTCAAAACGAGAAGCTTCAATACCCAATTCATCGGCACGGGTACGAACCACGGTCATTGCTGCAGTAATCGATTCTTTCATCACATCACCGAGTGAACCCGTTGTAATGAATTTACCTTTACCTTTGACCGCTGCAACTTCAATCGTTAACAATTCACCACCGACTGAAGTCCACGCCAAACCATTAACACGGCCGACTTGAGCTTCTTCTTCAGCCATACCGAAGTCAAACTTATGCGGACCTAAGTATTCAGGAAGATTTGCTGAAGTGACATCCACTTGTAAGTTTTTAGATTTCTTACTTACTGCTTCCTTCACTACTTTACGTGCAATTTTGGACACTTCACGTTCGAGATTACGAACGCCTGCTTCACGCGTATAACGTTGTACGATGTCACGAATTGCTTCTTCATGAACAGTCAATTCTTTAGCACGTAAGCCATTGTTCTTGATTGCTTTCGGAACAAGATAGCGTTCTGCAATATTGATTTTTTCGTCTTCGGTATAACCTGGGAGACGAATCACTTCCATACGGTCAAGCAATGCTTCAGGAATATTCATACTGTTTGCAGTACAGATAAACATCACTTCAGATAAGTCGAGATCAAGATCGAGGTAATGATCATTAAACTTACTGTTTTGAGATGGGTCAAGCACTTCAAGCAATGCCGAAGCTGGATCACCACGGTAGTCTTGTGCCATCTTGTCAATTTCATCGAGTAAGAATAATGGATTCTTTACGCCGACTTTAGTTAAAGACTGCACAATTTTACCTGGCATCGCACCAATATAAGTACGACGGTGTCCACGGATTTCCGCCTCGTCACGTACACCACCTAAAGCCATACGAACAAATTCACGACCTGTTGCTTTTGCAACGGATTCACCAAGAGAAGTTTTACCCACACCTGGAGGACCAACTAAGCAAAGAATCGGGCCACGAAGCTTTTTCACACGTGATTGCACTGCAAGATATTCCACAATACGATCTTTGACATCATCTAAGCCATAATGATCTGTATCTAAAATTTCTTGTGCTTTTGCCAAGTTAATGCTGACTTTGCTCGCTTTATTCCAAGGTGTATCTAAAATCGCCTCAATATAGTTACGAACCACTGCTGCTTCACTTGAAGCAGGTTGCATTGCTTTCAGTTTACGGAACTCTGCTTCCGCTTTTTTACGAACATGTTCAGGTAAATCTGCTTCCGTAAGACGTTTTTCAATTTCAGCAACGTCATCTTCAGCACCACCATTCATGTCAGAAAGTTCGCGTTGAATGACTTTCATCTTTTCATTGAGAAAGTATTCACGTTGATTCTTTTCCATTTGGCGTTTTACAGAATCATGCAATGTTTGCTCAATCTGTTGTTCTTCAGATTGTTGTAGCAAATAAGTCATGAGTTCTTGTAAATGTGCTTCAAACTCATCGTGCTCTAAGAATTTTTGTTTAATATCGATATTCAAAGGTACACGTGTTGCGACAAAAAATAATAATTGCAATAAATCATCAATTTTATTCGCCGCTGTAATCAATTCACGTGCATTACGTAATTTTGCTTCTGCATATTGAGCAAATAAGGCACGTAATTCTTCAACACGTGTTTTTTGCGTATCTTCATCAATGGATACTGTCATTGGGCTTAAAGCATGCTCTGCTGATAAATACTCATCATTTTCGATGATTTGTACCAGTTTAGAACGATGTAAACCTTCAATTAATACTTTTATACAGTTTTCATCATTTTCGTGATTCACAACTTGTACAATCTTAGCGACAGTACCATATTGATATAAATTGTCGTGATCAATTTCTTCTGTAAGCGAATCTTTTTGCGCAACTACAAATACTAAATTGTCACTGTTACGAGCCACATCAACTGCATTGATCGATTTTTCACGACCTACAAATAGCGCAATTTGCATGTGTGGATAGACCACAACATCACGTAACGCTAAAAGCGGTAATACACTTGGAACCTGTGGCTCTAAGTTTTCTTGATTCATAATAATCTCAGACATGGGCACTCCTAATGAGTGACAACGGTGTTGCCATGTTTTTTATAGTGATGGGTATTTTAAAAATTACAAGGGCTTTAAAAAATAATTTGCATAAAAAATGCCAAGTATTTGTTTATAAATAAATCATAATAGATGCTATTGACTGATTTGACACTGAAAACGGACAAATTTTGTGGGTGTAATCAGTGCATGAAGGGGTTGATCCCAAGGATTTTTTTGCAACCTTTGCTGTAAAAATTGAAAATCATGTGCAAGTCCTAAACGATAGGGTTTAAATGGTGCTGAGGCCAAAGTCCGATCATAAAAACCACCGCCCATCCCCATACGTATTCCAACTGCATCACATGCTAATAACGGCATGAGCAATACATCTAAATGTGAAACATGCGAAGCGCGACTTGCCATGGGTTGTAACATGCCGAGTTTATGTAATACAAACCGTTTATTTCTATATTGTTGATGTGAAATTTTAACCCAACGCAAGGTTTTATTCATGTTACAAATGAGCGGTAAATACACATTTTTGTGATGTTTAAAACAATATTCAATCATTTTTCCAGTATGTAACTCACCAAAACTATGTAGATAAATACCGATATTGTGGGCTGTTTTAAATTTAGGATTTTTAATCAGGCGTTGTAATGTAAAGTTTTCACTATGTTTTTGTTCTAACATAGAAATTTTTCGGCGTTTTGTTCTTAAATCCTTACGCAGAATTTGGTTTTGATTAGACATAATAGTTAAATAAGTGTTAATTACATCACTAAATAATAGCAGATTAAAATGTTTAAAATAAAGTCTAAATAATGAAATGGAGTTTTTATTCTATTGTTGTTTATTTTAAAGTAATTATTCTAATTATTTTTAATATTATTTAGAGAAACTAATTATACTAAAGTAGTTGGTTTTAATTTAAACCCAATTTTCATTTAAATTGGGTTTAATTTTTAATATTATGATTTTTTATTAATAATGAAAGGGCGGTCTTCATTATCTAAAGATAATATAATATTTACACTTTGAAACTGATCATTAATAACAAGTTTTGTGTGATATGTTTTACATTCTTCTTTGCAGTTTTTAACAGATAGTACATATTCATTTGGTTTTAAATAGTAAGTCGTTGTATTGTTGATATAGAAATCACCCGCTTTAAAATCATCAATATAGAACTTAATTGGACAATCTTTATTGTTCTCTTTTTCTTCATCACATAATTTTTCATCACGTTGAACATGGATGGGTTTTGTATTTAATTCTTTGTTTATAAATAATAAATTTTTAGGTTTGTTCTTTTCGCTTACAGTTGTTAATTGTGTGCAAGCAGACAGAGAAGCAATCACTGCAATGGAAATGAAGGCATTCTTAAGCATAGTAGTATCCTGTTAGAAAAATTTAAATATCGACGATTAATATTTTACCAAATAGTAAAATACAAATTATATTGACATGTATTGTTGATTGTACAAAAAATATCGCTCTGATAATATACTTTACCAATTGTTACTAATAATTGGGCATTTAAAATGCAAAAAATTACGTTAATAGATAAGTCTTCACTTGAGAAAGTTAATGTAGAGTCTAATATAATAAAATTAGAAAAATCGATGATTATTCAGCCAAATATTAAAAAAGAAGAAATTTTAGAGATTATTCAGGAAGGTGATAACCTCATAATTAAATTAAAAAATGGTGAAAACATCACAATAGAAAATTATTTTGTGAAAGCTGCTGATGGTGAAACATCTGATTTAGTTTTTGATGGTACGGTTTGTGCTTTTGAGCAATTGGTTTGGCAAGATGGAATTGCAAGCTTTAAAGAATTAACAGGTCTTGAAGAACTTCTTCCGATCATTACAGGCACAAGTACCGGTGGTGTTGGTCCTTTACCCTGGATTGTCGGTGGATTGGTAACAGGTGGAATTATTGCGGCGACTAATGATGATAAAAGCCATTCAGAGCCAGAAAATGAGCCTAAAGTTGAAATTTTAGATGCACCAAAAGTTGAAATTGTGAATGATCAAAATAATGATGGTCTATTAAATCGTAGTGAAACTGGTGGTGCGTCACAGCTCAATATTATTGTGACGATTCCGACTGGTGCAGTTACAGGCGATATAATCACACTCAAAGATCAAAGTGGCAAAGCTTATACGCATACTTTGACGCAAGCGGATATTGATGCAGGCAAAATCACAGTTCAAGTGGATAAACCTGCTGAAGGGACTGAGCTTAAAGTCACTGCAACCATCACCAATGAGGGGGGAACATCAGCAGAGTCAGTACCTGACCAAGCGGTGATCCATGAAACAGCACCTTCTGTCCAAGTAGAAATTGAAGCAGACTATGCCACAGGCAAAGGTAAAGTTACCTTTACTTTCTCCGAAGATATTGATGATTTTGATATTAACGATATTGTGATTAATGGCGGGAAAATTGATCCTGATTCTTTAGTTAAAAATCCAGATGGTACATATTCAGCAACTCTTTCAGATTTGAAAAAGGGTACTGCTGTTGAAGTTTCTGTCAAAGATGGCAGTTATACAGATCAAGCGGGTAATGCCGGCATTGAAGGTTCAGATGAGGATGTATCTGTAAAAGTCACTGCAATCAAACCTGATACAGTGGGTGGTGGTTCTATCGTGACAGGTGTGACCAAACCCAACACCGAAGTTACGTTAAAGGATCCTGCAACAGGTAAAACCTATACGACGACTTCAAATCCTGATGGAACATGGTCGATGACCACGACTGATCCGTTACAAGATGGTTCATCAATTACTGTCACTGTACCCAATCCAGATGGCTCAAATCCAGATCAAAGCGCATCTGATGAAGTACCTTTACCGTTTGTGAGTATTGATATTGTCGGTGGTGATAATTTTATCAATGAAGAAGAGTTGGCTGAATTAACTGACCCCGCAACTGGGACTGTAAAAATCACGGGTACGGTGAGTAATCCAACTGCTGATATGACCATTACTTTTAATGGTAAAAAATACTCTGGCATTGACGTTAAAGTGAATGCAGATGGAACTTGGGAAATCAATGTTCCTGTTGAAGATATCAATTTAAATGGTAAAAATACCATTATAGCCAAAGGTCAAGTAACTGATTCGACAGGTACGGTTTTCCCATCGAATGATGCAGAGAATCAAGTTGGTACAGATACGACACCCCCGAATGTCAATGTGAGTATTAGCCCAGAGGGTAAAATCACCATTGCTTATGATCCTGATGTAGATCCTTCAAGCATTGAAACAGGTAAAATTACGGTGATCGATCAGGATGGTAATCCTGTTACTGTAACACTAACGCCGAGCGAAGATGGTTTGACTTTTACAGGTCAAGTCCCAGATGGTTTTGATGGCAAAATTACGGTGACTGTCCCTGATGGTAGTTATCAAGATTTGAATGGCAATCAGGGTAATCCTGATCAAGAAAGCAAAGCTGTGGACACTCAACCACCGCAAGTGATTGTGAATATTGATCCAAATGGTAATATCACAGTGACATTTGACCCCGATGTTGATCCATCAACCATTGATCCGAATACTGACTTTGTGATTACGGATAAAGATGGTAACCCTCTGAAAGACAAAGATGGAAATCCAGTCACCGTTCCACTATTAACTTCAACAGATGGTGGGATTACGTGGACAGGTAAAATTCCTGAGGGCGTAGAAGGCGGTGTTAGCGTCACTGTTCCTGAAGGAAGTTACCAAGATAAAACGGGTAATGAAGGTGGAAAAGGTACTGATACTGAAAATGTAGACACGCTTGCACCAAAATTGACTGTGACTATTGATGCTGATGGTACGGTTCATTTTGATTTTTCTGAAGTTGTAAAAGGCTTTACTTCAGAAGATATTTTAGTTGCAGGTTCTAAGCTTGTACCGGGTTCATTGACTGATCTAGGCAATGGCAAATGGACTGCAAAACTAGACTCAATGCCAAAAGATGGCACCACTGTTGAAGTTACAGTAAAAGATGATACTTATACAGATTTAACGAATAACTTGGGTTCAGGTCATCAAGATCAAGTTATTACGATCAAAATTGACAGTGTTAAGCCAAATACTGATGGTAATGCGATTATTTCGGGTAAAACAGAGCCAAATCAAACGGTAACAGTGACTGTGCCAGGTTCAGATCAACCTTTAATTACCACTTCTGATGCCAATGGTAACTGGACAGTCACCACAGATTTTCCATTGAAAGATGGTAATTTTGTGACAGCAACAACGCCTAACCAAGATAATGTCATTATTGAAGATAAAGTGAAGTTACCATTTATCACCATTGATGTTATTGCGGGTGATGATGTTATTGATCCTTCGGAACGTACTGATATTGACACTCAAACTACAATGAAAGTGAGCGGTACAATCAGCAATCCTAATGCTAATGTTACAGTGACTTTTAATGGTGTTGAGTATTCGAGTAATTCAACAGATCCTGCTAAAAAAGTTACTGTAAATTCAGATGGTACGTGGTCTATTAAAGTCCCTGCAGATCAAGTTGGAAGTCAAAACTCTATCGAAGCAAAAGCTTCTGTGGTGGATAATGGTACAACAATTGATTCAGCACCTGCTGTTCGTGATCCAATTACCCAAGGTAGCATTACAGTCGATGTCGATAGTAAAGGTCATATTACAGGTAGAACACTCGAAGTCGTTCCAGGTCAAACAGTCGAATTGATTGTGATTGGTAAAGACAAAAATGGCGTTGAAATTGAAAAGAAAATTCAAGCCACTGTAGATAGCAACGGCCACTATACAGCAAAAGTACCGACAGACTTTGAAGATGGCAATATCACAGTTATTGCGACAACCAAGGATGCAAACAATCATCCACTAGATGCAAAAGATGCTGAACCTGCATTAGATCGTACATCGGGCTCTATTACAGTAGATATCACGCCTGACGGTAAAATCACCGGTTCAACCACGGATGTCCCACCGGGTGCAACGGTTGAACTTGTGGTTGAGGGCAAAGATCCAAACGGCAACCCTGTCAGCGAAACCATTACCGTGACAGTCGACAGCAACGGTCACTTCACTAGCACAGTGCCACCAAGCATTGCCGATGGTGGTATTGATGTCACAGGTACCACAACAGACCGTAATGGTAAACCTATTACCGATACTGACAACGAACCAAGTCTTGATCGTACGTCAGGTACGATCACGGTTGATGTCAAAGTCGATGGTAGTATTACTGGTACAACCACTGATGTTGAGCCTGGTAAAGATGTAACTTTAACTATCACAGGTAAAGATAAAAATGGTAATGCTATTACAGAAACGGTAACAACAACTGTTGCAAGCGATGGTACATACACAACAACAGTTCCAAATAATATTGTTGATGGTGATATCAAGGTTATAGGAACAACGACTGATCGTAATGGGCAACCTGTTTATGATCGTGATAGCCTAGGTACAAATGCGACAGATGATCCAACAACTCCTGAAAAAGAAACAGGTGGACTCGATCGCACGCCAGGTCAGATCACAGTGGATGTCACACCAGATGGACAAATCACCGGTTCAACCACCGATGTCCCACCGGGTGCAACGGTTGAACTTGTGGTTGAAGGCAAAGATCCAAACGGCAACCCTGTCAGCGAAACCATTACCGTGACAGTCGACAGCAACGGTCACTTCACCAGCACAGTGCCACCAAGCATTGCCGATGGTGGTGTCGATGTCACAGGAACCACAACGGATCGCAATGGCAACCCACTGACGGATACAGACAACGAACCAGCACTTGATCGCACGCCAGGTCAGATCACAGTGGATGTGACCCCTGATGGACAAATCACCGGTTCAACCACGGATGTCCCACCGGGTGCAACGATTGAACTTGTGGTTGAAGGTAAAGATCCAAACGGCAACCCTGTCAGCGAAACCATTACCGTGACAGTCGACAGCAACGGTCACTTCACCAGCACAGTGCCACCAAGCATTGCCGATGGTGGTGTCGATGTCACAGGAACCACAACGGATCGCAATGGCAATCCACTGACGGATACAGACAACGAACCAGGACTTGATCGCACGCCAGGTCAGATCACAGTGGATGTGACCCCTGATGGACAAATCACCGGTTCAACCACCGATGTCCCACCGGGTGCAACGGTTGAACTTGTGGTTGAAGGCAAAGATCCAAACGGCAACCCTGTCAGCGAAACCATTACCGTGACAGTCGACAGCAACGGTCACTTCACCAGCACAGTGCCACCAAGCATTGCCGATGGTGGTGTCAATGTCACAGGAACCACAACGGATCGCAATGGCAACCCACTGACGGATACAGACAACGAACCAGGACTTGATCGCACGCCAGGTCAGATCACAGTGGATGTGACCCCTGATGGACAAATCACCGGTTCAACCACCGATGTCCCACCGGGTGCAACGGTTGAACTTGTGGTTGAAGGCAAAGATCCAAACGGCAATCCTGTCAGCGAAACCATTACCGTGACAGTCGACAGCAACGGTCACTTCACCAGCACAGTGCCACCAAGCATTGCCGATGGTGGTGTCGATGTCACAGGAACCACAACGGATCGCAATGGCAACCCACTGACGGATACAGACAACGAACCAGGACTTGATCGCACGCCAGGTCAGATCACAGTGGATGTCACACCAGATGGACAAATCACCGGTTCAACCACCGATGTCCCACCGGGTGCAACGGTTGAACTTGTGGTTGAAGGCAAAGATCCAAACGGCAATCCTGTCAGCGAAACCATGACCGTGACAGTCGACAGCAACGGTCACTTCACCAGCACAGTGCCACCAAGCATTGCCGATGGTGGTGTCGATGTCACAGGAACCACAACGGATCGCAATGGCAATCCACTGACGGATACAGACAACGAACCAGGACTTGATCGCACGCCAGGTCAGATCACAGTGGATGTGACCCCTGATGGACAAATCACCGGTTCAACCACCGATGTCCCGCCGGGTGCAACGGTTGAACTTGTGGTTGAAGGCAAAGATCCAAACGGCAATCCTGTCAGCGAAACCATGACCGTGACAGTCGACAGCAACGGTCACTTCACCAGCACAGTGCCACCAAGCATTGCCGATGGTGGTGTCGATGTCACAGGAACCACAACGGATCGCAATGGCAATCCACTGACGGATACAGACAACGAACCAGGACTTGATCGCACGCCAGGTCAGATCACAGTGGATGTGACCCCTGATGGACAAATCACCGGTTCAACCACCGATGTCCCACCGGGTGCAACGGTTGAACTTGTGGTTGAAGGCAAAGATCCAAACGGCAACCCTGTCAGCGAAACCATGACCGTGACAGTCGACAGCAACGGTCACTTCACCAGCACAGTGCCACCAAGCATTGCCGATGGTGGTGTCGATGTCACAGGAACCACAACGGATCGCAATGGCAACCCACTGACGGATACAGACAACGAACCAGGACTTGATCGCACGCCTCCGGCTGTGACTGTTGAAATTACTCCCGACGGTAATATCAAAGTGACCTTTGATCCAGATATTGATCCAAGCACCATTGATCCAAACACGGACATCGTGATTACCGACAAAGACGGCAATCCACTTAAAGACAAAGATGGTAATCCTGTAACTGTTCCACCACTGACATCAACTGATGGCGGGATTACTTGGACAGGTAAAGTACCACCAAATGTTGACACTGAAGTAAAAGTTGAAGTACCTGCGAAGGACAAAGATGGCCATCCAACTTATGTCGATAAAATAGGTAATCCAGGTACAGGTGGGCAAGCTACAGTAACTGTGGATACCTTGCCGCCAACTGTAAAAGTTGCAATAAGTGAAGATAGAACTTCGGTGAATTTCATCTTTGATGAACTCATTCAAGGTTTTGATGCTTCTGATCTTGTGGTTACAGGGGGACAATTAAAACCAGGAACATTAATTGAAAATGCTGATGGCACGTGGACCGCGCAACTTCAAAATACAGAACAAGGCACTACCGTTGAGGTAATGGTTAAAGATCAAAGTTATACAGACTTAGTGGGGAATGTAGGTCTGGGGGCTACCGATACAGATATCACCATCAAGATTACCAGTGTCACCTCAATTGTAGGCTCAAATGATAAGCTGATTACAGGTCTGACAGGGGCAAATCAAGACGTCACTGTAATTCTACCGAATGGTACGGTAGTTGAAGGAATTCGCTCTGATGAAAATGGATATTGGGAATTAACGACAGAAATTCTTGAAGGTACAAATGACCAAATTACTGCACAGACAAAAAATCAAGATGAAAAGCCTATAGCAGATACGATTAGCTTGCCATTTGTTTCGATTGATCTGGTGTCTGGTAATGATGTCATCAATGAAGCTGAATATGCTGATTTTGCTAATACTGTGACCATTACAGGTAAAGTCAGTAATCCAGATGTCAGCATGACAGTAACCATTGCAGGTAAGATATACACAGGTTCACAAGTAACAGTAAATGCTGATGGTACTTGGTCCGTGAATGTACCTAAAGTAGATGTTGCACAAGATTTTGATATTACGGCACAAGCGACATCAAATACATCAGGTGCGACTTCAGATGATGCTTCACGTGATGTAACCGTTGATATTGAACCACCAAAAGTGACTGTAGATATTGATACAACAGGTAAAATTACACTGAAATATGCTCTAGATGTTGATCCAACCAGTATCGATTTATCACAAGTTACTGTGAAAGATACCTTGGGTAATGTGATTCCTGTGAAATGGAACATATCTGACAGTAGTGCATTAAACTTTGACGCAATGATTGAGATGCCTGTCGATGACATTATCACAGTGACGGTGCCTAAAGGCAGTTATCAAGATTTAGTTGGTAACCTTGGTTTAGCAGGCTCAGATGCTGAAGATATTGATAATGCAGCTCCAGATATTCAATCCTCTGTGATCAAAACAGATGAAGATACTTCTGTTGTGATTACTTGGGCACACTTAGGTATTCGTGATAACAGTACTGATTTAAGTAAGTTAACTCTTTCATTCACGCAGTTACCAGCAAACGGTACTTTGTATTTAAATGGTCAGGCAGTGACCGATGTCAATGTGCTGACAGGCTTAACTAAAGCAGATCTTGATGCAGGTCAATTAAGTTTTCAACCTGATTTAAATGAAGCATCAACAACTGCTGATTCAGCATATACAACGCTTGATTTTGAGGTACATGATGGGATTAATACTTCTACAGGCTCTGTTGATGTGATGGTTGAAGCTGTTGCTGATACACCAAACCTATCACTTGACTTGTTGGATTGGAGTCCAACCGCACTTAATTTAAATATTAAAACATGGGAAGGTTTGAAATCTGTCACCATTGATGGAAAAACCTATAATTTGTTACAAGGTAATGGGAGTGGCATGCCAGCAGATACTTTGAAAACAGTATTTGAGTATTTAACCAGTGATAAAAACACAACACATAAACCAGCAACGAGTGGTGAAACTTCAAGCTTGGCAGATAGTAATGTTGCAACCTATAAAGGGGTTGCGATTACAGGTTATGTCTATTTAGAAAAAGGGCATACCTATAATTACAAAGGTAAGGCAGATGACAGTGGTATGCTCATCATTGGTAATGAAGATCCAGTCTATGTAAGTTGGGGGGGATTAAATCAGTCTGTGGATTACAGCTTTGTCGCAGCAGAGTCAGGTTTCTATACCTTTGATTTTTATATGCATAATCAAGCGGGTCAAGGTAACTATGACTTCCAATTGGTCGATCAGTCACATGGAGATATCATCAGTTATTACCCTGATTTAGAGACTGCTTTGTCAAGTTTGAATGATTTTTATCATCAAGCGAATCCATCAGTGGAATGGAAAGTATCAGATCTGATTCAAGGCAGTGCAACTGATAAAGATGAAAATGGTTTCCATCGTCCATACTTCAACTTAAGTGGTGAAGTTGGACAAGATATTTCACTTGGATTGCTTAATACAAGTCTGAATGATATCGATGGCTCAGAAAGCTTGACCTTAAATTTCTCAGGTTTAGTTGAAGGCATGATGATTTATGCATTGGCTGCAGATGGCTCACGTCTTTTATTAGGTACAGCCAATGCCCAAGGGCAATTAAGTTTGGTTGCCGATGGCGTATCTTTAGATGGTGCAAGCTTGGTTGCTGTTGCTCCGGCAGATTTTGTGGTAACAGGTTCATCTTTGGGCTTAAAAGTGAAAGTAGAAGCCATTGCTACAGAACAATCTAATCATTCAGCAGCCAGTTCAGAACTTGAGTTTGATATGACCTTGTATCCATCTTCAAACGCAGCATTTAAAGCAATGGCATTTGTTGAGCATACAGCGGTTGAGCAAGATGCAGATCTAATTTTTAATGTATTAAATGATGATGATTTGGGTGGAAATCGCTTAACGCCTGTCAATGATTTTGCATCTACAGATCAGATAGATGTTTCGGCATTACTTGATCACAATGCGAGTCTTGAAAATATCAATGAATACTTAAAAGTAAGTTATGATGCAGAGGAAGACCAAGCGGTGATTTCAATTGACCGTGATGGTACTGGAACGAATTATCAGTCTGCTGATTCGTTGATTTTGAACAACCAAACGACCGACCTTACTCTTGAACAATTATTGCAAAATAATCAAATCATCATCTGATGATTGGATCAGCACAATATTTTTCTAAAGATAAAAAGCTCCTTCGGGAGCTTTTTATCTTTGCCGACTTATCACAGCATAATCGGATAAGTGGTAAGTTTTTTTATTGGATTTAACATATTGATAAATCATTAAATAATCAAGTGTAAAAAATAAATTTAAAAATTTTACATTTTTGACAAAAGTTGGCTGTTTAGAGTCAATTGAATCTGTGGATACATCGCTTAACTTAAGAAGATAGATCAGGATGATGTATTCGTTGAAGATATTCACGAACATATTGATAAAATGGACAATAAAATGAACATACAAAACTCTAAAAAATGGACAGAATGTACAGTGCAGCTGTGTAAAAACATCTCGTTGGCAATGGTTTTTTGGGTGCCATTTGCGATGTCAAATTCAGTATACGCAGCGCCTCCTCCGAAGCTCGATTTAACTTTATCTGAGCATTCACAACAAAAAATTAAAAAATTGATGAACGATCCAAAAGTCTGGGCGCAAATTCCTAAACAAGTGACTTTGTGTGTCTATTCGCCTGATGGTGCTAATGGTGAAGCCTTTGAACAAGCAACGAGCTATATCAGTGAATTACCTCGTATTGCACAAGTTGCAAAGCAGTTTGGTGTTGATTTAAAAATTACCCGACCATCGAAGCTGCAAATGCGCATAGATATGGATTATCCACAATTAAAGAAAAAAGCCAGTACTGAACTCAACTTACGCGTATATACCGATGAGCGTGTTTTAACAGAAGATTTTAGAAGTAAACGTTGTGATGGCGCAGGAATTAGTAATTTACGTGCACGCCAATTTAACCCATTTGTTGGCAGTATAGATGCTATTGGTGCAGTACAAAGCTATAAACAATTGTCTGCCGTGATACAACTTTTAGCACGACCTGAGTATGATGCTAAAATGGTCAATAAAGACTATGAAGTGGTCGGAATTGTCCCTTTGGGTGCGGCTTATATTATGGTGAATGACCGTCGAATTGACACCTTAGCCAAAGCAGCAGGTAAAAAAGTTGCAGTGATGAATTTTGATGGTACACAAAAGAAATTGGTACAAAATGTTGGTGCACAGCCGATTTCTGTTGATTTACTCACTGTAGGTGGCAAGTTTAATAATAAAGAAGTTGACATCATGGCTGGCCCTGCTTTGTTGTTTAAACCCTTAGAATTACAAAAAGGGATGAATGATAAAAATGGCAAAACTGTTGGGGGAATTATTCGGTTTCCTCTTATTCAAGTCACAGGGACATTGATCATGCAACGCAATAAATTTCCTGCGGGAATGGGATCGATTGCCCGCGAAATCATTTCTAAACAACTGAGTCCTGCTTTTGAGTTTGTCGATAAAATTGAAAAAGAAATTCCCGCAAAATATTGGATGGAAATGCGTGAAGCAGATAAACCAGGCTATATCAAAATCATGCGTGAAGCGCGTATTCAGATGACCAAAGAAGGTTATTATGACCCTGCGATGATGAAAATTTTGAAGAAAGTGCGTTGTGCACAAAATCCGAGTAGTTTTGAATGTGCTTTAAATGATGAATAATTCATATTGGTTTTGAATGTCGTAATTTTAAATGCTCTGAAAATGGGCATTTTTATTTAAGTGAACTGAGACAATAGTTTGAGTTGCTTTACTTTGCTTATTTTTAATATAAGGTTGATTTTAGCTGGTTGCTTGTTAAATCAAGGAACCTGATTTTATTTCACATTTATACATTTGGCTAATATTTAGTCTATACGATTTTCATTATATTGAGCTTTTAAATAGAACAGTTAAATAGATCAACACCATAGATTAAGGGAAAAATGTGTTTCAAGTATTTGCAGAGCTTTGCGGTGGTGTAGGCTTATTTTTGCTTGGCATGACATTGATGACGCATGGGCTAAAAAATATTGCAGGCGAAACCTTAAAACATTTATTTACCCAATTTACCAATACTACGAGTAAAGCGGTATTGACAGGCATTGGCTTGACGATTTTGGTCAATTCATCCACTGCAACGACAGTTGCTACAGTGGGTTTTGTCAGTGCAGGGGTGATGACTTTTGCCCAAGCGATAGGTGTGGTTATTGGTGCAAATATTGGGACGACCAGTACAGGATGGCTGGTGGCATTTCTTGGTTTAAAATTTTCCATTTCAATGTTTGCACTGCCATTTATTGGTTTGGGTGCAATGCTGCATTTGATTGCTAAAGATCGCTTGAAACTGTTTGGGCTTATCTTGGCGGGCTTTGGTATGATTTTTTTTGGCATTGCGATTTTACAAGAGGCCATGACGGGGTTTTCAAATCGAGTTGATCTTTCATTTTTAAGTGCAGATGGATTTTGGGCAAAGGTACTGCTCGTTGCCATTGGTATCGTCATGAGCTTGATTTTACAGTCTTCAAGTGCTTCGATCACAGCCACTTTAGCTGCTTTAGCTAGTGGCGCCATTGATGTATCACAGTCTTTGTATTTGGTGATTGGACAAAATGTTGGTGCAGTGGGGATCACAGTGTTGTCTGCCATTGGTGCATCCATCAATGCGCAACGTACGGTTTTGGTCAATGTGATGTTCAATGTTGTGGCTGCACTGGTCGCTTTTTTATTTTTAGCACCTGCTTTGTTGTGGTTATATCAGCATGTGTCTTGGCTGAGTCGTTGGGACAGTTTAGTCATTGTGGCGTTATTTCACACTTTGTTTAGTGTGCTTGGTGCATTGATTTTTATACCGATATTGAAAAAAATTGAGCAATGGGTGATTGTGTTATTATCTGAAGATTCACCAAGTATTTTAAATTGTTTGGATACTGCAAATTTACAAATACCGATCGTTGCTATTGAAGCCGCAGAAACAGTACAGCATCATATTTTATTTGAAATATTTAAGACCTTACACAACGTATTTCGTGATGGTATTTTACCGAGTCCCAGTGAGCTTAAACTTTTAGATGAAATCATTTTACAATTAGAACGTTATTTAGAAAAAATTACCATCACCGATAATCCTGAGTTACAACAGCATTTTCTCGTTATTTTAAGAGTCATGGTGTATGTGAGAGTTCTGCGTAGCGATTTAGCACAGATTGAGAATGCACTTATTCTGCGAATGCATCCCGCAATTTTACAATTAGCATTGGATTATTCACACATTTTAGACAGCTATATTGAAGATATTGCCCATTTAAGTGAGCATCAACAAGTTGAAAAATTGCGTACAGAATTGAACAGTTTGAAGAAATGGGCAAGTAAACATCGTGCACAGATTCGCAGTGAAGTGTTGGAATATACGGTGTTAAATCAGCTAAATGCTGCAAAAAGTTTAGAATTACTGGCAGCTCAGCGTTGGATCGAACGTCTGATTGCTCATACTTATCGTTTTTCTAATGTTTTATATGAAGGCTAAAAAACAGAACAATGAGAATATAGAGTCTAGGGTCTTAGCCTTTGTTTGCTATTGATTTCAGAATTTCATCCATTTAAATCATAAATTGATAAATACAAAAATGTGATAACTAAACGTAGTTAAGTTATTTTTCAATTGAAAGTAGAGGGGCTAGCATAATGCTTAGTCCTTGCTTTTCCTGAAAAATATATGAGTAAATCATCTAAACCATTAATTATTACTGCGATTGTTATTGTGGCAATTGTGGCATTTATTTATCTCCAAAAAAATAAAAATGTCACGCCTGAAGCTGCAAGTACTTCTACGCAAAAGTCTGATTCAGCTGTGGTTATTGCTTATCAAACGGGGGTAGATCCTAGTAAAGTTGCACAAGCAAATGGTGAGTATGAAAAAGAGAGTCAACAGGCAATTACGTGGAAAAAGTTTGATACGGGTGCAGATGTTGTGAATGCTTTAGCATCAGGCGATGTTGATATTGGTAATATTGGCACGAGCCCATTTGCTGCGGCTGCTAGTCGTAATTTACCTATTGATGTATTTTTCATTGCAGCAAAATTAGGGGCTTCAGAAGCTTTAATTGTTCGCAATCAAGCGAACATTCAAAAACCACAAGACCTTATCAATAAAACCATCGCAGTGCCTTTTGTTTCGACTGCGCATTACAGTTTATTGTCAGCGCTTAAACATTGGAATATTGCAGAATCACAAGTGAAAATCATTAACTTACGTCCACCTGAGATTTCAGCAGCGTGGGAACGTGGTGACATTGATGCTGCTTATGTTTGGGAGCCTGCATTAAGCAAAGCAAAAAGTACGGGTCACGTGTTGACGGATTCTAAACAAGTCGGTGAATGGGGCGCCCCAACGTATGATGTTTGGGTGGTACGTAAAGAATTTGCAGAAAAAAATCCTCAATTTTTAAAAGCTTTTGTACAAACGTCTCTAAAGCAAATCGACCGCTATAATCAAGCACCAGAAAAATTTCAACAAGATGCCGAAAATATTAAGAAAATTTCTTCATTAACAGGTTCAGATCCAAAAGACATTGCTTTGTTATTGTCAGGTAATATTTATCTGAATCAGCAACAACAAGCACAACGCTTGCAACAGGAATTTGCCAAAAATATTTTTGATACAGCTACATTCTTAAAAGCACAAGGCAAAGTAGATCAAGTTAAACAAAGTTATCAGGACAATATTAACCCTAAATTTGTGCAGCCTTGAGGAGTAAGCCATGTCTGTTTTAAAAGCTGAAAACATTACATTGCATTATGCAAATCAAGATGTTGCTGTACTAAAAAATATTAATTTAGACGTTCCTGAGTCATCTTTAACGGTGGTTTTGGGCGAGTCGGGGTGTGGTAAAACCACCTTACTCAATATTTTGGCAGGTTTTCAGCAGGTTGACGCGGGTGTGGTGAAAATTGATGATGAAATATTGACACAGCCCGATGCACGCCGTGCCGTTGTTTTTCAGGAACATGCTTTATTGCCATGGCTAAATGTGTCTGAGAATGTGGCTTTTTCACTGAAATTAAAAGGTCTAAAAGACTCAGAAATTACAGAGCAAGTTGATGCAATTTTGACAACAGTGGGTTTAGCGCATGTTGCAGAGGTGAATATTTGGCAATTATCGGGGGGAATGAAACAGCGTGTCGGCATTGCCCGTGCATTGATCAGCCATGCACCGTTTATTTTACTTGATGAACCATTTGCAGCGTTGGATGCGTTTACCCGTGAGAACATGCAAGAGTTGGTGTTGAATTTGTGGATTCAGAAAAATAAAGGCTTTTTCTTAATCACGCATGATATTGAAGAGGCTTTATTGCTGAGTCATCAATTGGTGTTGATGACAGCCCGACCAGGAACCATTGTGGAAATGTTGCATTTAGATTTTGCACAGCGCTATCGTCAAGGAGAATCTATTCGTTCAATTAAATCCGATCCATATTTTATTCAACTACGTGAGCAATTATTTGAACGTTTAAAAGATCAGAAATTACATGCTTTGGAGCTTTAAATGAATAGTCAAATTCAGAAAATTGCTCAAAAATCGTTAGACGATACTACAGCAATTCAGGAGCATAGCACAGCATCAACACAGATTAAATTTCCAAAGTTTATGACGAAAAATTTAAGTCTTTTGATGAGTTTGGGCAGTATTAGTACGATTATTCTGCTGTGGTTCGGGATCAGCGCATTGCATTTAGTCCCTGAGCTCTTTTTACCTTCGCCAAGCGCAGTGTGGCAAAAGTTTGTGATTGTAAGCCAAGAAGGGTTTATGAAAGCCACGCTTTGGCAACATTTGGCAGAAAGTATTAGTCGAGTATTGACTGCATTGATTGCTGCGATCGTAATTGGTGTGCCTGTTGGATTATGGATGGGTTTAAATAAATGGGTACGTGCAGTGCTTGATCCTTTGGTTGAATTATTACGTCCAATTCCGCCGTTGGCATATTTACCTTTATTGGTCATTTGGTTTGGCATTGGTGAAACAACCAAAGTTTTATTGATTTTCTTTTCAATTTTAGCGCCCGTCATTATCAGTTCTGCACATGGGGTCTTGAGCCATCAAAAAAACCGTGAACGAGCAGCGCTTTCTTTGGGTGCAACACACTTGCAAGTATTGAAGTATGTGATTCTACCGACGGCTTTGCCACATATTTTAACAGGAATACGCATCGGTCTTGGGGTGGGATGGTCAACCTTAGTCGCGGCTGAGTTGGTTGCTGCAGATCGTGGTATTGGTTTTATGGTGCAGTCTGCAGCGCAGTTTTTAATTACCGATACAGTGGTACTCGGTATCATTGTGATTGCTATGGTTGCAGTGAGTTTTGAATTATTTTTACGTTGGCTGCAAAAGCAATTAGCGCCTTGGTACGGTCAACAATTATAGAAGATGCATCATGACATTACATATTCAGCCTATTCAAGCCAATATTGGCGCAGTTATTGAAAATGTGGATTTAAATTTGACCGATCCACAAATCTTGTCAGAGATACATGCAGCTTTATTGCAATATCAAGTGATTTTCTTTAGGAATCAACGGTTACAAGCACAGCAACAGGTCAAACTTGCGAAGTCTTTTGGTCAATTACACATTCATCCAATTTATCCATCGATGAAAGATGCACCTGAGGTGATTATTTTAGATAGTCATGAAACAGATCTGCGAGACAATGAACTGTGGCATACCGATGTGACATTTAGTCATACGCCACCGCTAGGTTGTGTATTGCAAGCCATTAAAATTCCTGAAGTGGGTGGTGATACCTTATGGACGAGTGGTACGGCAGCTTTTAAAGCACTACCTGAAGCACTACAACAAAAGTTACGTGGTTTAACTGCAATACATGATATCCGTAAATCATTTCCATTAGAGCGTTTTGGTACGACACCTGAATCACGTGAAAAACTTGAAGCGTCTTTTCGGAACAACCCACCCGTCATTCATCCTGTAATTCGTAGTCATCCTGAAACAGGTGAAGATATTTTATTTATCAATGAAGGTTTTACGACACGAATCAATGAATTGTCTGAAACAGAAAGTGAGACATTATTAGACTTTTTATTTGACCACGCTGTGAAGACAGATTTCCATTTGCGTTGGAAATGGCAACAGGGCGATGTAGCGATTTGGGATAATCGTTGTACACAACATAAAGCATTGTTTGATTATGGCGATGCACATCGGATTATGCATCGTGCAACGATCAATGGGACAGTACCGTATTATCAACAAGCAAGTTAATTTCTTATGGATTATCGGGGCAGTAAATCTTGATTTTAGAGACTCGATTTATTGTCCTTATTGTAAGACTATAAGAGGACAGAGATCATGTCTTATGATTTTTTTAAATAAAATAAATTATTGATTCATAATATAAATAAAATAAACTCTGATAGATTAGTTGAGATTAAATTTATTAAAAATATATAATTGAATATTTTTTAGAGCCTACTATAAGCCTAGTTAATATTAAATTGAGATTTTACTAGATAGTGAAAGTGCGTATTTTTTTAAGTTGTTGTTATGTTTTAAAATCAATAGCTCCGAAGATGCCGCTGCATGGTCGTTACCCTGAACCCGATGAGTTCAAGGTGGACACGACGCGTACTTAATGGGTTTCCCACTCGAAGATGGGCATACACTCAAAATACACAGAACGCATCCGTAAGTTTAAGTATCGGCAGGGGAATAGACGTACTGGCGAACATCCCAGAGTTATACTAAGTATACATATTCTCAGTGAGCAGGCAAATGCCCATCCATATGAAAATGAGCAATTTTATGATCTATAGGAGTTAACTGCACAAACAAAGTTCAATTTATACTGTCTTTTCAACGTCTTTTAGAATCTCTTCTAGCAAACGTTCGCAATGTGTATATTCTTGTAAGGACTTGTTCATGCTTAATACTTCTTGCATGAGTTCCAAAGCCACCATGATCATCAGTTTGTTATGTTCCATGTTGGGCGCTTTACGGCGAAATTCTTGAAATTTTTCATTCAATAAATTACCGGCACGTTCTAACTCTGCTTTTTTTTCAGCAGTCGTGCTTAAACGAAAAATTTGTTCAATTAAACGTAATTCAACAACAACAACCTCAGACATGATTAAACTTCCTCATTGGTTTCAGATGGATGAGCAAGTTGTTGAATTTCTTGCGCATGATGATCTTGTTCAGTGCCTAAAATCGCTAAACGTTGAATAATGGCTTCAACTTTAGATTTGGCATGATCATTTTTCTGAATTAAACGTTCACGCTCATTTAACAAGTCTTTGATTTCTTGTTGCGAATGACGTTGTTCTGTCTGTAATTTTTCTTTGACTAGACGTAACTCGTTGCGTTCAGCCAAAATTTCTTGAAAGCGTGTTTTAAGGTCGGTGCAGCTTTTTTCTAAACGTCCATAACGTTCAGCTAACGAGGTTGCATCGGTATTGAGCTGATTAAACTGTTTTTGCAAAGCAGTGAGTTGTTCGTTCAAGCTTTCAATTTCATCTTGCTTTTGGGTGATAATGCCATTTTTCTGCAAGATCTGAGTATGTGCTTGTTCCTCACTGTGATCTTTCTCTTTTAACAGTGCTACATTTTCTTTCTCAGTCGTTTCGATACGTGTTTTTAAAACACCAATATGCGTTTGTAGACGCTGTAATTGTTCTAGCATAACGGGTCGCACAGATTTGCAATCAAAGGTAATATATACAGAAGTATAGAGATTGGATAAACGAATGCAAGACGATATTTCAGGTTGGTCAGATTGGGATCAAAATTTTGGTCAAATTGAAGAAATTTCAAGTCCAAGTGAGTTACATGGCTTACTCACGGGTATAGTTTGTGTTACCGAAGCACCATCTCGTGATGAATGGTTACAAATTTTATCGAGCATTGATGTACCAAAAGTCAACGAAGATGCATTGGCGATTTTAGCTGAAGAAGCAGAAGACATTGCACATGCCTTGTCTGAAGATGAATTGGACTATTTACCGTTATTGCCTGATGACGAACATCCTTTGGTAGAACGTGTACAAGCACTTGCTGATTGGTGTGCGGGTGTGGTTCTAGGTTTTGGTTTGGCTTCAGGTCATATTCGTTCTGACGAGCAAGAGTTGATTGAAAGTTTACAAGATGTCGCTTCGGTTGAATTTGACGAATCTGACAATGATGAAGAAGGTGAAGAAAGCTACTTAGAACTCTATGAGTTTGTACGTTTAATTCCCGTATCATTGTCAATGGGACGTAAGAAAATTCCTGTGCTAGAAAGTTCTTTGTTGCAAAATTTTCATAACAAAATGAAACCTATCATTGAGGCATCAGACAGTGGTAACGTGGTAGAGGTTTTTACACCGCACCGCCCAAGCTGAAATCTAAAACAAGACTTTTTGAATGAAGATTGTTTCTGATATTTGAAAGGTCTTGGAATTTTTTTAACTTAATTTTCATCCATCTAACAATAAGCTGAATCAATAATGAAATTAACCCAAGCCGATTTTCAAGAACGTCGTGACCGCCTTGCAGCACAAATGGGTCCTAACAGTATTGCGATTATTGCAACCAGTCCTGAAGTGATGCGCAATCGTGATGCAGACTATAAGTTTCGTGCAGACAGTAGTTTTTTCTATTTAACAGGCTTTGCTGAACCTGAAGCGGTTGCGGTCATTGAAACAGATGCGAGCTGTGAAGATTACACTTATAGTCTGTTCTGTCGTGAACGTGATCGTGAGATGGAAATTTGGAATGGTTATCGCGCAGGCATAGATGGCGCTGTGGATGATTATGATGCAGATGAAGCTTATGCGATTGATTTATTAGATGAAGAAATCATCGAAAAATTACTCAACAAAGACAAATTATTTTATCGCATCGGACAACGTGCTGAGTTTGATGCACGTGTGGCACAGTGGATTGCCAAAGCTACGGGTGAAACTCGCCGTGGAACGTCTGCACCTGCACAAATTGTGCAGTTAGATCGTATTGTAGATGAAATGCGTTTGCATAAATCAGCCGAAGAAATTCAGTTAATGCAAATCGCATCGAATATTAGTGCTGAAGCGCATACGCGTGCTATGCAAACGGTACAGCCTAATATGATGGAATATGCTTTAGAGGCTGAACTAAATTATATTTTTGGTAAAAATGGTTGTGTGCCGTCATATAACAGTATTGTAGGTGGGGGTGAAAATGGCTGTATTTTGCATTATGTGGAAAATAATAAACCGTTAAAAGATGGTGATTTGGTTCTCATTGATGCAGCGTGTGAGTACGAACTTTATGCTTCGGACATTACACGTACTTTCCCTGTCAATGGCAAGTTTAGCCCTGAACAAAAAGCACTTTATCAAGTGGTATTAGATGCACAAATTGCGGCGATTGATGCAGTACGGATCGGGAATTCTTATAAAGAACCACATAATATTGCGGTACAAATTCTTGTTCAAGGCTTGCTTGATTTAGGCATTATGCAAGGTGATCTTGACGAGATTATTGAAACTGAAAGCTATCGTCAATTTTATATGCATGGCACAGGGCATTGGCTTGGGATGGATGTGCATGATGTCGGTACATATAAGCATGGTGAAGATTGGCGTGTATATGCAGAAGGCATGGTGGTCACAGTTGAGCCGGGGTTGTATATTGCACCTGACGATGAGACTGTGGATGTGAAATGGCGTGGTATCGGCATTCGTATCGAAGATGATGTGGTAGCAACTTCAAATGGCCCGTTGGTTTTGACCAAAAATGTGGTGAAGTCTGTAGAAGATATTGAAGCATTGATGGCGAAGTCGAAGTAATTTTTAATGCTAGAGCCGATTTTAGGATCGGCTTTTTTGTACAAATAGGCTTCTAAAATCTTATTTTTAGAAATTATAAAACTTATTAAATACTTATAATTATGAAAACAAATATAGTAATTTTTATAGTCGTTATATCTATTTTTATTTTATCCTGCTCAAAAATAAAAAAAACCAAAACTCCAGGAGAAGGAGATATTGTTACTTGGAAAGTAGCAGAGGGTTCAGAATTAATTGTTCAGGCAAAATTAGGTACACAACTAAAATATTCAGATAAAGATAGAGAGTCACCATTTTACAGACCTAAAGAGGAAAAGTATCTTGGGCAATTCCAAATAAATTATCAACCCCCCAAACTTAAAAAAATAACTATATCAGAAGCAAGTAATTTACCAATTGATAAGGGTAATAAATTAAAGTTTAATCTAATGTTAAATGGTTCAACTGTACAAGCTTCAGGCTATGATTATACCGACAAAGAATTAGATCATTCTGAGCAAGTTAGAGTCATTGTTTCAAGTCAATCACTTAATTTTGATTTATCAGAAAAAACAGTGAACTATTTTGAGTCAATAATTAAAGATCCGAAAAATATACGTGATAACGAATACTCAGGTAAATATAAACTTGATTGTTATAGAAATATTGAAATAAATCAGCGTTATTGTTTTGGAAAATCAAGTAATAAGAACATTTCAGGAGTTTTATTTAGATTCACGGATCGGCATGAGGTTATAGCCCATTCATGGGAACCATTCTATGGTGCAATTGATATAGAATGGCAATTTGATCAACATAATATGCACCAGTGGAAAGAAATAGATCGAAATATCTGGCGTTTATTAGAAGCATGGAATATTTCACCTAAAGAATTAAACGACAATACAAAATATCAAGATAAATATAAAAAGGGAGATATGATTACTTGGCAGGTTTCACCCAAATTATTAATAAAAACGCAAGCAGGAGCACGCTTAGTCACAGACTATAAATATCCATCCAAAAAATATTTTTTAGGACAATTTCCAATATATTATGTTCCTAAGAAGCAAAAACTATTAAATACAGATCGAGTTTCAAATATTGCTGATAGTGAAAATCCTATGGAATTTAACTTGTTGTTGAATGGTCAAAAAGATGCTCAAATCCATGGGTTTTATAATAAAAATGTAGAAAACCAAGTCAAAGTATTAGTCCGAAATTTAAGTAATTTGGATCAAGATTCGCATTATATTAAAAATAAACGTACACCAAGGGATTGGAGTAATTATTTGCTTTCAAGTGGATATAGTAAAAATGAAAAACTATCAGAAATGTATGATCTTGAATGCTATACCCCAAATTATCCTGAATACTTATTACCAGCAGATCAATGTATTGGTCGATCAGTAAGCCCAGAAGACAATGAATTTATTTTAAAAATTTACGAGGATTTAGATCATAAAATTATTGTGAGCAGTACAATTAAAACAAAAAAATATGGTCATATTGCTATTGATTGGCGAGTTCCTGTCGAGTCCTTGAAAGACTGGAAGGAAATAGATGCAAATATTTGGAGGTTATTAAAAGCATGGAATGTGAAAGCAGGATTAATATGATGACTTTAATGGTTTACGATATAAAAATTACTGACCTTGATGTAATATGAAATTAATCATCATTATAAGTGTTCAGCATGCTGAATCGTATAGAGAAAGGGTCAAGACATGCAACAAGACGTCATTATTGTCGGTGGTGGAATGGTCGGGCTGAGTTTGGCACTCATGCTTGCAAAGTCAAATATCGCAGTGAAATTGCTTGAAGCCATTAAATATCCAAACTATGAAGATAGCAGTGTTGCTCCTTATCACTCAAGTTTTGATGCACGAAATACTGCATTATCTCGCCGTACCGTACAGATTTACCAAAAACTTGGACTTTGGGCGGCATTACAAGAACATGCAACTCCGATTTTAGAAGTCCATATCACTGAGCAAGGTAGTTTTGGTAAAGCACGTTTAAAAGCTGACGAAGAAAAAGTCGAAAGCTTTGGGCAAGTGATTGAAAATGCATGGTTAGGTCGTGTTTTATTATCGCAAGTGCGCCAACAACCTTTAATTGAGTTGATTGATGGTGTACAAGTCACTTCATTGACACAAGATCAAGACGAAGTCTATATCGAAGCCACACGTGGTGAAGCGTATATCCATTCTTTAAAAGCAAAACTGGTGATTGCTGCTGATGGTCGAGATTCATTCTGTCGTCAGGCTTTGGGCGTGGGTGTGGACGTACATGATTATGAGCAAGTTGCCATTGTGACAGCGGTACAAACATCTAAGCCGCACAATCAAGTCGGTTTTGAACGCTTTAGCCATTTAGGTCCTTTGGCATTATTACCATTACCTGGAGAATGTCGCCGTTCTGTGGTTTGGCCTGTGACCAAAGGTACAGAACATGAATGGCTGGGTGAGGAAAATGACCAACATTTTCTTGATGCTTTGCAAAAAACTTATGGTGATCGTGCTGGGAAATTTATCAAAACAGGCAAGCGCTTTAGTTTTCCATTGTCACAAGTCTTGGCACACAAACAAGCAGTTGGACGTGTGATTTTGATGGGAAATGCCGCACATACTATTCATCCTGTTGCAGGACAAGGTTTTAACTTGTGCATGCGTGATGCGGATGTGTTAGTACGTTATCTCAACCAACAAATTGCCAACGCTCAAGATTTAGGTGAGCCTGAAATGCTGAAAGCCTATGAGCAAGCCCGTTTAGCAGATCAAAAACGTGTAATTAAATTCTGTGATTCTGTGGTGCGTGGTTTTAGTAATCAAAATCCAGTCTTAAAAATTTTAAGAAATACGGGTTTAGTGGCATTTGATGTAATTCCAGGCATTAAACCGTTAGTTGCCAATTATGCGATGGGGTTAAAAGCATGAGTGAATTCAATCCTCAAGATTTGTTAGATGTGGTAATTATTGGTGGTGGTTTGGTTGGTGGTTTAACGGCTTTGTTGCTTGCAGAAGGTGGTGTTCAAGCCACGGTGTTAGATGCTGCACCAATTTTAGATGCTGAAAAAACATTAAGCACTGCCAATCCTCGTGTTTTAGCTTTAAGTCAAGCCACAATTCATTTGCTGAAAACGGTACAAGTTTGGGAAAAACTTGCACGCCAAATGCCTTATACAGGGATGCAAGTGTGGAATAAAAATGGCTATGGTGAAATTAATTTTGGGCAAGCGTCTAATCAATTTCCCTCTGAGCAAAATTGCTTAGGGTTTATGGTTGAGCCGAGTGTTTTAAACCTAGCCATTCAACAGACAATGCTTGAAAAAGTGAAAGATTATCGAACAAAAGTTCGAGTAACACGTGTTGAGCAGGGCGTAGGCTGTTGGATCATTCAATTGGCAGATGGCACAACATTAAAAACCAAATTGGTTATTGGTGCAGATGGTGCAAACTCGTTTGTACGAGAACAAGCTTTTATTGACCTTGATATTTTGGACTACAAGCAGGCAGGTTTAACCTGTGCTATTCGTACTACAGCACCACATCAATATGTCGCGCGTCAGATTTTCCATCCAACAGGACCTTTGGCATTTTTACCCATGGCGAGTTTAAAGCCTGAACAGGCTGAACACTGGGTTTCAATTGTGTGGACATTGCCTGATGATTATGCCGATGAATATGCAAGTTTAAATGATCAAGAATTTTGCCAATTGCTCACGCGTGAAAGTCATTACATGTTGGGCGAGGTTTTGGAATCCACGCCTCGTGCCAAATTTCCACTCAAAGCTCGTGCTGCACAGCGTTATGTGAAAAATGGTTTAGCATTAATTGGTGATGCTGCGCATGTGATCCATCCGCTTGCAGGGCAAGGTGTCAATATTGGTTGTTTAGATGCCGCCGTTTTGTGTGATGTGTTATTAAAAGACCGTGAACGTGGTGTTTGGGCACATGAACAAACCTTGAAGCGTTATGAACACCAACGTAAAGGACAAAATGATGCCATGATGCACGGCATGTCTGCGATTGGCTTCTTAGAAAGTGCTGAGCATTTTCCATTGGTATGGGCGAGAAATTTTGGCTTAAAACAAGTGGAAAATATCCCTGCATTAAAAGAACGCTTTATGGCACAAGCCAACGGTTTGGCAAACTTAAGCCATACACGTTATGCACTTTGAAACAAAAGTGATAATTTTTGGACAATCATTTAAAAAAAATGATGAATTTGAGTGAAAAAAATACGATTTTTGTGTATTTAGCACTAGGCGAATGCTTGAGAGATTGGTACATTTCTTCGTAATTAGAACCGACTTTGGTAAATGTATAGTCATTCATGGGGAGATCGTCAATGACGGACACAAATGATTACGATGAAAATACAGAAGACAGCGCTGTAGATGATGATGAAGCGAAAGCTGCCGAAAAAGGTGCGGCTGCGAGTGATTCAACGGTATCAGATGCGGACTTAGCAGAAGCTGAAACTTTAACGGTCACTGCTAAGCTGAAACAGCGTCAAGCATTGGAAGATGAAGTTGCTGCATTTTTAGCACGTGGTGGGAAAATTACTGAAGTGCCACCAGATGAGTCAAAAGACTAAACTGCTTCAGTAGAAATTGCCCAAAGATTTTAGGTAAATGCTTAAAATAGTTTGGGCTTTTTTATGTTTTGAATAAAATCATGATGAATATAAGTAAATGTCATGAAAATGTTGAACCAATTGATTCACATCATCCATCTGTAGCTGTTCTCGCATTTTCAAAAATTGCTTTTCATCGATTTCATACAGTTTAAGCGCAAGCAGTTTTTTAATCTCTTGTTCTGAAAAACGATATTTTATAATTTTTGCTGGAACACCACCCACAATGGCATAAGGTGGAACATCTTTGGTTACCACAGCACCTGTTGCCACCACAGCACCTTCGCCAAGCGTTACCCCTTGCATAATCATGGCACGACTGCCAATCCAACAACCATCTGCAATGAATGTATCACCCGCAGGCAAAAAACTACGGGTATCAAAAGGAAAAGCTGAGATCCAATCGGTTCGATGTAGCTGATTACCACCCATCATGATGACGCATTCAGCACCAAAACAAACAAAATTACCGATATACAGCTGATCAATTGGCTTTTCAGGCGTAGACGGTTTGTCATGTAAATAACGTACCACACAACGCTCAAAACCCTGATCCCAATAAGCAGAGTAATAACTGTAATTGCCTTTAATGTGAATATTGGGGTTTTTCACAGTTTTAGAAATAAACTCAAATTCACACCAATGTTTTACAGGTGAGTTTATGGAATCAGTCATATAAAATGTAGCAGGCACGTGGTCACACCATTCTATATGACTTTAGCACAAAGCGTAAGAAAATAGCCTAAGCAACTCTTAAATGAATTAACTGTGCAGCCTTTGTATGTTCAATATAATCCGCACGTTGATAAAAATAACGTGTTGTAATGTCAATACCTGACAAATCTTCAACAACCTCATAACCCATTTTTTCAACGGCTTGATGCAAATCAGATGGAATAAAAGTACCTAATAATGGTTCTTTTAAGAAATGGGTAAAATGTGTTAGTGCAAATGCACCATACCGCTCGATGCCTTGTAACTGCTTATAATCAATAGAATAATCCATGACTAACTCACTGCCTGAGGGTGCAATAGAGACAATATTTTGTAGCGTCGTCAGTGTGGTTTCAGGTGTTAAATAATGAGTAGTGCCGAGCCATGAAAAAAATGCTGTTTCAGAGGGTTGATATTGACTACGAAGTAGGGCATCAGATAATTTTTCTTTTTCAAAATCGATGCTGACAAATTCGACATTGGCAGGGAATCGATTTGATTTAGAAATCTTCTTTAATTTTGCAATCTTAGTTTTTTGTGTATCAGGATGATCCAATTCAAAAATTTTTAATTGTGGATATTGACTGGCTAAACGTAAAACAAAGGAATCTAAGCCTGCACCCACTAAAACATATTGTTGAATGTTATGTTGCTCAATGGCTTGAATAAGCAAATCTTCAGCATAACGTGAGCGTCCGACCACTTGTCCTGTAAGTTTACCAAAAGTTTGGTTCATAAAACTTGAATTTAAGGTTTTACGAAATAAACCATTTTTCAGTAATAATCGCCAACGCGCATTGGTGAGATCAAAAGCGTATGGGTCGGAAAATATTGGGTCATTGGCATAGAGATGGTGATTGGCACGTAAGGCTGCTGCGGCTTCGGCGGTACGACTGACGCGTCCTGCTTTCATAATAGTTTCCGTCAATTTTTATTTTCTAATAATTTAAATGAATTTACAGATTTAACAATGGCGAAATGATTTTATGTTGTGAATTTTATTGCAAATACATAAGCTTTAGAGACTTGCCGATTTGTGATTTGAAATGATTAATTTATATTATGGTGATGTGGTTAAAATAAAAAGGGCTGATCAATCAGCCCTAAATTTTATCAAAAATCTTTCATTTAACGCTTATGAAAGATATTCAACTTTTACGATTTCATATTCAACTTCACCGTTTGGTGTTTGAATTTTCGCTTCATCACCCTCATTTTTACCCAAAAGACCACGGGCAATCGGTGAGTTTACTGAGATTTTATTGATTTTAAAATCAGCCTCATCATCACCCACGATCCGATAGGTTTTTTGCTCTTCAGTATCTAAGTTTTCAATGGTGACAGTCACACCAAAAACCACACGACCTGTTTGCTCAAGCTCCTTAACGTCGATCACTTGACATGCACCGAGTTTACCTTCGATGTCTTGAATACGACCTTCACAGAAACCTTGTTGCTCACGAGCAGCATGATATTCAGCATTCTCTTTTAAGTCCCCATGTTCACGTGCTTCTGCAATTGCAGCAGTAATACGTGGACGGTCAACAGATTTTAACTGTTGCAATTCTTTCTCTAAGGCAACTTTGCCTTCAGGCGTCATAGGATAACGTTGCATTGTTGTCCCTCAAATTTGTTAGTTTATAAAAATATAGGTTTAGAAATGAAAAAAGCCCGCCACCGAGAGGTGACGGGACTTCTCGGAAAACGAATTAACCTACAGTTTGTAAATCTTGCAAACGGTATACATCCATTGGCAATTTAATCGCTAAAGCTTGGCATACAGCCTCAGCACCGTTCAAAGTTGTCGTGTAGTACACTTTACCTTGAAGCGCAGAGCGACGAATCGAGAATGAATCTTGCTGAGCTTGTTTGCCTTCAGTTGTATTGATAATGAGGTGAATCTCGCCATTTTTCAAGCGGTCGACAATATTTGGACGACCTTCTGTAACTTTATTCACACGTTCACATTCAATTCCCGCAGCTTTGATGACATCATAAGTACCGCCAGTAGCGATCACTTTGAAACCAAGCTCAGTTAATTGTTTTGCAATACCGACTGCACGAGGTTTGTCTGAATCACGTACGGATAAGAATGCGTGTTTGATTTCACCTTCAGTTGGAAGACCAGGTAAGCGATCATTTGAACCAAGCACTGCTTTATAGAATGCTTCACCAAATGTTTTACCTACGCCCATCACTTCACCTGTAGATTTCATCTCAGGCCCAAGTACAGGGTCGACACCAGGGAATTTGTTGAATGGGAATACTGCTTCTTTTACTGCAAAGTGAGTCGGGATGATTTCTTTAGTAAATCCTTGAGATTCTAAAGATTGACCCGCCATACAACGTGCAGCAACTTTTGCTAAAGATTCACCAATACATTTAGAAACAAATGGCACAGTACGTGATGCACGTGGATTCACTTCTAAGATGTAAACGTCATTACCTTTGACAGCATATTGAACGTTCATCAAGCCAACAACGCCAAGTTCTTTTGCCATTGCAATTGTTTGACGACGCATTTCGTCCTGAATCTCTTGAGACAGAGAATAAGGAGGAATAGAACATGCTGAGTCACCTGAGTGAATACCTGCTTGTTCGATGTGCTGCATGATCCCGCCAATCACAACATCTTTACCGTCAGATACGCAGTCTACGTCAACTTCGATGGCATCATCTAAGAAGTGGTCAAGAAGTACTGGTGCTTCGTTAGATGCTTGAACCGCATCACGTAAGTAGCGTTTCAACTCTTCATCGTTGTACACGATTTCCATCGCACGACCACCAAGCACGTAAGAAGGACGTACCACAAGTGGATAGCCAACTTTCGCAGCTTCTGCCATACCTTCTTCAGCAGATTTTACAATGCTGTTGTTTGGTTGACGAAGTTGTAGACGTTGAATCATTTGTTGGAAACGTTCACGGTCTTCTGCACGGTCGATTGCATCTGGAGATGTACCGATAATTGGCGCACCTGCTTCTTCTAAAGCACGAGCCAATTTCAACGGAGTTTGACCACCGTACTGTACGATAATGCCTTTAGGCTTCTCGATACGCACGATTTCAAGTACATCTTCAAGTGTGATTGGTTCGAAGTACAAACGATCAGACGTGTCATAGTCGGTAGAAACAGTTTCAGGGTTACAGTTCACCATGATTGTTTCATAACCGTCATCACGCATTGCAAGCGCTGCGTGTACACAGCAGTAATCGAACTCGATCCCTTGACCAATACGGTTAGGACCACCACCGATCACCATGATTTTGTCACGGCTAGATGGATTCGCTTCACATTCTTCATCGTAAGTTGAGTACATGTAAGCTGTGTCAGATTCAAACTCAGCAGCACATGTATCCACACGTTTGTACACTGGTGTTACGCCCAAGTTCCAACGATGTTTACGGAATTGTTTTTGTGAAATACCCATCAAGTTCGCAATGCGAAGGTCAGATAAACCTTTACGTTTGAATGAACGGATGTTGTCCGCATTCAAATCACCAAAACCTAAAGTTTTGATTTGATTTTCTGTTTTGATGATGTCTTCGATTTGAATCAAGAACCAACGGTCAATTTTAGTCGCTTCAAATACTTCATCAAGGGTAAAACCGTGACGGAATGCATCGCCTACATACCAAATACGCTCTGGACCTGGAACTTTTAATTCAACAAGAATTTTCTCACGTGCACCTTCCGTACCCACAGCGATTTTTTCATCAAAACCACATGCGCCAACTTCAAGACCACGAAGTGCTTTAGACACAGATTCTTGGAAGTTACGACCAATCGCCATGACTTCACCGACAGATTTCATCTGAGTCGTTAAAGTTGCATCAGCTTGTGGGAATTTCTCGAAGTTAAAACGAGGGATTTTCGTAACAACGTAGTCAATTGCAGGTTCAAATGATGCAGGAGTTGTACCGCCAGTAATGTCATTTTTCAATTCATCAAGGGTATAACCGACAGCCAATTTCGCCGCAATTTTTGCAATCGGGAAACCAGTTGCTTTAGATGCAAGGGCAGATGAACGAGAAACACGAGGGTTCATCTCGATCACAACCATACGACCGTCTTTCGGGTTGATACCGAATTGAACGTTCGAACCACCTGTTTCTACACCAATTTCACGAAGTACAGCTAAAGACGCATTACGAAGTAATTGGAATTCTTTGTCTGTCAATGTTTGTGCAGGTGCAACAGTGATTGAGTCACCAGTATGCACGCCCATTGGGTCAAAGTTTTCAATGGTACATACAATGATACAGTTGTCGTTTTTGTCACGAACAACTTCCATTTCGTATTCTTTCCAACCAATCAATGATTCATCGATCAATAATTGGTGAGTAGGAGAGAGGTCGAAACCACGTTCGCAGATTTCAATAAATTCTTCTTTGTTATATGCGATACCACCGCCTGAACCACCCATAGTGAATGATGGGCGGATAATCACAGGGAAACCGAAACGCGCTTGAATTTCAAGCGCATGTTCCATGTCTTCTGCAACGTCAGCACGTGGACATTCCAAACCGATTTTGCGCATCGCGATATCGAAAAGTTTACGGTCTTCCGCTTTTTCGATCGCTTCTTTGGTCGCGCCAATCAATTCAACATTGTATTTTTCTAAAATACCGTTGGCATCCAGTGCAAGCGCACAGTTCAATGCTGTTTGACCACCCATTGTAGGAAGAACTGCGTCTGGGCGTTCTTTTTCAATGATGGCTGCAACAGTTTGCCAAGTGATTGGTTCGATGTAAGTTGCGTCTGCCATTGCAGGGTCAGTCATAATGGTCGCTGGGTTAGAGTTGACCAAAATAACACGGTAGCCTTCTTCACGAAGGGCTTTACATGCTTGTGCACCTGAGTAGTCGAACTCACATGCTTGACCGATCACAATCGGACCTGCACCAATAATCAGGATGCTTTTAATGTCTGTACGTTTAGCCATGATCGCTCCTTAATTACTTCTTATATGCTTCGATAAGTTCGATGAAATGATCGAACAACGGTGCGCAGTCGTGTGGACCAGGACTTGCTTCAGGGTGACCTTGGAAACTGAACGCAGGCTTGTCTGTGCGATGAATCCCTTGTAGGGTTTGGTCGAACAATGATTTGTGCGTTGCTTTCAAGTTTGCAGGAAGCGTTTCAGCATCTACTGCGAAGCCGTGGTTTTGAGAAGTAATCATCACTGTACCATTTTCTAAGTTTTGTACAGGATGGTTTGCGCCATGGTGACCATGAGGCATTTTTACAGTTTTAGCGCCACTTGCTAAAGCAAGGATTTGGTGACCCAAACAGATCCCAAACACAGGCACATTACGTGCATCTTCAACAATGGTTTTTACTGCTTCAATTGCATAATCACATGCCGCTGGATCGCCAGGACCATTTGACAAGAATACGCCATCTGGATTTAACGCCAACACTTTTTCAGCAGGAGTTTGAGCAGGAACAACAGTCAGTTTACAACCACGGTCTGCGAGCATACGTAAGATGTTGGTTTTGACACCATAATCGTATGCAACAACATGGAACTGAGTTTCAGGTTGAGAGAAACCTTTGCCAAGTGTCCATGAGCCTTCAGTCCATTCGAAACCTTCAGGATCGCAACATTCTTTGGCAAGGTCTAAACCATTTAGACCACCAAAAGCACGTGCTTTTGCTAAAGCTTCTTCTTCAGTAATGTTTTCACCTGCAAGGATGCAACCATTTTGCGCACCTTTGTCACGTAAAATACGTGTGAGTTTTCGTGTATCAATATCTGCAATTGCAACAACATTGTGTTGTTGTAAATACTCAGCAAGAGATTGTTCTGCACGGAAATTGCTATGTAGTAAAGGAAGGTCACGAATGATTAAACCATTCGCCCAAACTTTATGAATACGACCAGATTCTGCATCTTCATTATTGCAACCTGTATTACCGATATGCGGGTAAGTTAAAGTTACAAGTTGTTGTGCATAACTCGGGTCAGTTAAAATTTCTTGATAGCCTGTCATGGCAGTGTTGAAAACGACTTCACCTGTCGTACTTCCCGTAGCGCCGATTGAAGTACCTTTAAAGATAGTACCGTCAGCGAGGGCTAAAATGGCGGGGATGCTCAAACCAAAGCTCCTGATCTAAAACCACAAAAATAGGGCTGTAAAAAAGCGAGTAGACGAAAAAAAAGGAAGGTTAATTAAATCCTACCCTCCTCATGTCTGCCCGCTTGTAACTTAACACTGCATTATACGCACAAGTCGCCCCAAAGTCCATGTAAAAAACCATCAAAATGTGAGATATGCTGCTTGAATTTAGATAGATATTCTGCTTTAAAAAAAATGAATAATTCAGAACGATTTTGAAGAATTTATATATGAAATCAAAATTTAAAATTTATTGTTATAGTTTAGCTTGTTAGCGAATATTTTATCGTAAGTGTGGTGATAGATATAATTGAACGGTTGGTAAAAAATGATTTTTGCATTACTTAAAGTAGATAAAAAGTTAGCTTAAATATACATCATATTTTCCTCGATAGTTTGAATATTATTCTTATATGTGTGAATTTGTGCTATGAAAATAAAGAGGATAAGCCATAAATTTTGCATTGGAAAGTACATGTAAAATAAGCAAGAGGTAAGAATCACTGCATCATCATTGTCGAATTTGGTATTGATTTTTAAATGAGTCGTGGAAAAAACATTCTAATTAGAACAAATAAATCTTCCAAAGAAATGTATAAGAAATAAGCGAAATTACACGATTTTGCCTGATCGCTGTGATTTTTTGTGATGATCTATGGCGAGGCTAAATTTTGTAGTGTGATGTGGTGCTGTATCTGTGAATATCTGAAGCGTTGGTTAGAGGGTATTCTTTAATTAGAGCTTTATTTTTTAATGTTTAAGTCGTTAATGCTGAGTGCAAGAAGATAAAGCAAAAGGGAGTACCTTTTGCTGATATATCTTAAAATGTATGCAACCAATCACGTTTGTTATGAAAATCAGCATTTGGACTGCTGTGTTGCATGGCAAAAAAATGTTTACCTTGGGTGGTATTTAAAACTGCCGTTAAGCCAATAAATAGATCATCCCATTTTAATTTATGTTTGAGCATAAACTCGGTCAGATCAAGGCTAACATTTAAACCATAATGGGTACGTTTGAGTTGATTGAGTTCAATATCTTCCGCAGCAACAGGTGGCATCAGCTCAGGATAGCGATACTCTTCAAAAGCATACGCTTGCCATGCCTGAGATGGGGAGAGATTGATTTCGCGATAGAAATCTTCACCTTTAACCCCAATAAAGACTTCAAAACAGGTATTTTCCCATAAAAAGTCGATACGAGGATGAGACGCCACTAATTCAGGATATTGAATAAATTGGTTGGGATCACGTAACCAGTAGCCGACATTTAACGTAAATGGGCTGACGTGTTCAATTGCACCAACCAAGGAAATACTTTGAAAACGGCGATCAAAAGCATTTAGTTCATAACTTGCCATAAGTTTTGCCAGTAAAATTTAATTTTAGTTTGACAAATGTGCGTGGCGAACTAAGTTAGACAACTTTGGATTTTGTTTAGCTGCTTTTTTATAGATCAAAGCAATTTTACCAATGGTTTGTACAACTTCAGCACCAGTAACCTCTGCAATTTCAGTAATCGCAGCAGCACGTACTTCACGGTCTTCGCCAGAAACTTTAATTTTGATCAACTCATGATCATTTAAAGCACGGTTTGTTTCTTCGATGACATTTTCTGATAAGCCTTTATCTCCAATCATCACCACTGGATTTAATGCATGTCCGATTTGACGTAAACGCTTACGTTCTTGGATTGATAAAGCCGCCATAAAGATAACCTAATTTTAAAAACGACTTAGTATAGCAAAACTCAAATTTAAACGCTGCACATTCTCACGAAATAATCGATCAAACTTATTTAAAAAAACATGTCAATAACAATGCATTTAGATACAGTTGTCTACTGCAAAAGCTCAGTTTTTCACGTACAATCTAAAGTTAAATGTCAATTTTATTTAGAGAGTTATGGCTACACGCATTACCAACCAAAAGTTATCTAAAAGTAGTCGTGCGTGGATGAGAGAGCATTTGGATGATCCTTTTGTGAAAAAAGCACAAAAAGAGGGTTATCGTGCTCGAGCTGCGTACAAGCTTCTTGAAATTCAAGAAAAATATAAAATGATTAAACCCGGTATGACCGTTGTTGACTTAGGTGCTGCCCCTGGAAGTTGGTCGCAAATTGCAGGCAAATTGGTCGGTGACAAAGGTTTAGTGATTGCTTCAGATATTCTTGAAATGGATGCTTTACCCGATGTGACCTTTTTACAAGGTGATTTTCGAGAAGAAGAAGTTTTTGAAAAATTGTTAAATATTTTAAATGGACGTACCGTAGACGTTGTAATTTCGGATATGGCCCCCAATACATCAGGTAATAAGGCAGTAGATCAACCTCGCCAAATTTATCTGTGTGAGCTTGCGCTTGATTTTGCCAATCGTGTTTTAGGACCGAAAGGGCAATTTGTAGTAAAAGTTTTCCAAGGTGATGGTTTTGATGAGTTTCGTAAGCAAGTCGTCAGTAGTTTTGAGGTATTGAAAACGGCTAAACCTGCTGCATCTCGGGCACGTTCAAAAGAGGTCTTCTTAATTGGACAGGGTCGTAAAAAGGGTTCGCAGCAAGTACAGATTGATGATTAAAATGTGAATTTTTTAAGAATTCTCAGATGCATGTGTTATGTTTGAAATTGTTTCTTAGGGCGTTTGTCGCTTGCGTAATGCGTTAACATTATGCAGTTAAATAACTTTCTTTGAAAAAATTTAAATGAAAAATGTAAATCATGTATGAATTGTCAATAAGTCCTCTTGCCAAGTTGTTAAAAATTGTGCATTTTGTACGTTTTTAAAATTTATTGCGAAATTCATTACTCGCTTTTTTGTTAGGATCACCCTCTAATAGGGCATGATCAAATTAGATTGATATGGGAATAAAGCTTTGAGCGATCTCTTCAAAAACGCCGTTTTGTGGCTTGTGATACTCGGTGTACTGATTTTAATTTTCAGTAACATCAGCGACCGCAATAAGCCTGCTGCGATGAACTATTCTGAGTTTGTTGCTGCGGTAAATGCTGGTCAGATTAAACAAGTCACTATTGATGGTGAAAGAATAAGTGGCGAAAAAACGAATGGTTCAGATTTTGAAAGTATCCGTCCTGCGGTTCAAGATCCTGACCTTATGCCTACTCTAATCAAAAATAACGTTGTTGTTGAAGGTACTGCACCTCAACGCCAAGGTTTGTTGATGCAACTTCTTATCGCAAGCTTCCCTGTACTTTTAATCATTTTGTTATTCATGTTCTTTATGCGCAACATGGGTGGTGGTGCAGGCGGTAAAAATGGTCCAATGAGTTTTGGTAAGTCTAAAGCAAAAATGCTGTCTGAAGACCAAATCAAAGTGACTTTTACTGATGTTGCAGGCTGTGATGAAGCTAAACAAGAAGTTGTTGAAATTGTTGATTTCTTAAAAGATCCTGCAAAATTCAAACGTCTCGGTGCAACCATTCCGAAAGGTGTGTTGATGGTTGGTCCTCCGGGTACAGGTAAAACTTTACTTGCAAAAGCAATTGCCGGTGAAGCGAAAGTACCATTCTTTAGCATTTCAGGTTCTGACTTCGTTGAAATGTTTGTGGGTGTTGGTGCTTCACGTGTACGTGATATGTTTGAACAAGCAAAACGCCATGCGCCATGTATCATCTTTATTGACGAGATTGATGCGGTTGGTCGTCATCGTGGTTCGGGCACAGGTGGTGGTCACGATGAACGTGAACAAACACTGAACCAAATGCTTGTGGAAATGGATGGTTTTGAAGGTAATGAAGGGATTATCGTCATTGCTGCAACCAACCGTGCGGATGTACTGGATAAAGCTTTACTTCGTCCGGGTCGTTTTGACCGTCAAGTGATGGTTGGTCTTCCTGACATTAAAGGTCGTGAACAAATCTTGAATGTTCACTTGAAGAAATTACCTTCTGTAACTGGTGTAGACGTAAAAGTACTTGCACGTGGTACACCGGGCTTCTCAGGTGCACAATTGGCAAACCTTGTGAACGAAGCTGCATTATTCGCTGCGCGTCGTAACAAGAACACTGTCGATATGCACGACTTTGAAGACGCTAAAGATAAAATCTACATGGGTCCTGAACGTAAGTCGATGGTGATTCGTGAAGAAGAACGTCGTGCAACTGCTTACCATGAAGCAGGTCATGCGATTGTTGCTGAAATTTTACCGGGTACAGACCCTGTGCATAAAGTAACGATTATGCCACGTGGTTGGGCTTTGGGGGTAACTTGGCAACTCCCTGAACATGATCAGACAAGCCATTATAAAGATAAGATGTTGAATGAACTTTCGATTCTTTTTGGTGGTCGTATTGCTGAAGAAGTATTCATTAACCAAATGTCGACAGGTGCTTCAAACGACTTTGAACGTGCAACGAAAATGGCGCGTGCGATGGTGACCAAGTATGGTATGTCTGACAAAATGGGTGTGATGGTTTACGAAGACGAAAACCAAAATGGCTTCTTTGGTAATGTGGGTAGCCGCACAATTTCTGAAGCAACACAACAAATGGTTGACCAAGAAGTTCGCCGTATTTTGGATGAGCAGTATAAAGTTGCACGTGAGATTCTTGAAAATAACAAAGATATCGCACATGCAATGGTGAAAGCATTACTTGAGTGGGAAACCATTGATCGTGATCAAATCCGTGACATCATGGAAGGTCGTGAGCCACAACCGCCAAAAGTATATGTTGCAGAAAATCCTGTGATTGATGTAACACCAACAGATGGTGCTGAAACACCACCGCCGTTACCGTCATTGCCAAAAGTTTAAAATGATTTAAATCAAACCACCTTCGGGTGGTTTTTTTATATATGGGGAATTTTCAAGTTGAAAGCTCACCACAGATCGGCATTAAAAAGTTAAAATAACATTGGTTATGATGAGGATATGGGGTGATATGAAATTAGTCGCTTTACCGAAACGGATTTTACAATGTGGTGATCAACAACTTGATTTGTCACAACCACATGTGATGGGAATTTTGAATGTAACACCCGACTCATTTAGTGATGGTGGAAAGCATAATGAAGTTGAGCAGGCAATTGCATTTGCTCAGCAGATGATTGTGGATGGCGCAACTGTAATTGATGTGGGGGGAGAGTCAACAAGGCCTGGTGCTTCTCCTGTTTCTATTCAAGAAGAGCTACAGCGAGTGATTCCTGTCGTACAAGCATTGGCAAAATTAGATGTTGTGATTTCAATTGATACTTCTGAGCCTGAAGTGATTCAAGCAGCCGTGCAAGCAGGTGCACATATTTGGAATGATGTGCGTGCATTGACACGACCTCATGCTTTACAAGTTGCAGCTGATTTGAATATTCCTGTGATCATTATGCATATGCGTGGTGAGCCAACGACGATGAATCATTTAGATCAATATCAAGATGTCACAACTGATGTCATTGATGAGCTAAAGCAACGTGTCGCTGCTGCTTTAGATGCAGGGGTCAAGCCTGAAAATATTATGATTGATCCTGGTTTTGGTTTTGCAAAGAATGCTCAGCAAAATTTAAAACTATTGAATGAGTTATATAAGCTGAATGAAATGGGGTACCCCATACTGTCTGCGCTTTCACGTAAGCGCTTTATTGGTGAGGCATTGGGTGGGGCGGATGCACAAAATCGTGCAGTGGGTAGTGTGACAGCACATCTCATGAGTATTCAGCAAGGTGCATGTATGGTGCGTGCGCATGATGTTAAAGCGATGCATGAAGCTATTTTAGTGTGGAGAGCAACTTTAGCAACAGTGTCTTAACTTTTTGAATCTTGTTTAAAAAGCACGATAAAATTTCACACAATGAGAACATTGTTCTTGTTGTGTTTTTTATTTTGAAGTGAATTTATTAGATTTAGATGTATTTATTTTATTAAATATTTGAAAAATATTAATTTTAATAATATTACAAAAACACTATAAAATCGTGTCAACCTAAATGACATCGCATATTGCGAAAAAAATGTATTGTTATAATATAACAATTGAAATGTATCGATATAAATCAAAACAAATATGAAGAATGATGAATTGAGGGTTGAGTGATGAAAATGAAATATACAATTTTAGTGGCATCAATGCTGACAATATTACTTTCAGGTTGTTCTAAAAAAACCGAAGAAGCCGCAAGTGATCTAGCAGCTACAGAAGCGGTTGCGGCAGATACAAGTGTGGAAGCAGAAGCCTATGGTTCTGAGGTTAATACTGAAAACTATCAAAAAAATGAACAAAATACAGTGAAAAGTGTTGCAAAAGAGCCTGTGTCAACATTTAGTGCTGATGTGGATACAGGAAGTTATGCCAATGTACGACGCTTCCTGACACAAGACAAAACCTTGCCACCTGTAGATGCAGTGCGTGTAGAGGAGATGATCAACTATTTTAACTATCATTATCCGCAGCCTATAGGTCAACATCCATTTTCGGTCAATACTGAAACTGTAGATTCACCTTGGCAAGCCAATGCAAAAGTGATTCGTATCGGGATTCAGGCTAAAAATATTGATCAGCAACAATTGCCTCCTGCAAACTTGGTATTTTTAGTGGATGTTTCAGGCAGTATGGATGAGGAGAAAAAGTTACCTTTAGTGAAAAAAACCTTAACAATTTTAACTGAGCAGCTTCGTCCTCAGGATAAAGTGACTTTAATTACATATTCTGGGCATGAGGAGATTGTGCTTGAGCCAACTTCGGGAAATGAAAAAAGCAAAATTTTAAATGCCATTAATGAACTTTCAGCAAGTGGTTCGACTTCAGGTGAAAGTGCGATTCAAATGGCATATCAAGAAGCACAAAAAACTTTTATCAAAAATGGAATTAACCGTATTTTAATTGCTACAGATGGGGATTTTAATGTCGGTATTACAGATTTTGATACCTTAAAAAATATGATTGCTGAGAAGCGTAAAACAGGTATTTCATTTACCACCTTAGGGTTTGGTCGTGGTAATTATGATGAGCAGCTTATGGAGCAATTGGCGGATGCGGGTGATGGGAACTATAGCTATATTGATAATGAAAATGAAGCGAAGAAAGTCTTAAAGCAACAGCTGAGTTCAACACTGGCAACAGTAGCGCAAGATGTAAAAATTCAAGTGGAATTTAATCCTGCTACAGTCAAAGAATATCGCTTGATTGGTTATGAAAATCGAATGTTGCAGCAAGAAGATTTTAATAATGATCAGGTTGATGCGGGTGATATTGGGGCTGGGCATACAGTGACTGCTTTATATGAAATTATTCCAACAGGTCAAAAAGGTTGGTTGGCTGATTCTCGTTATCAGAATGAGGCGAAAGCACAAGCGAGTAAGACAGAGTATGCTCATTTAAATTTACGTTATAAATTGCCAAATACAGCAAAAAGTATTTTGTTAACTCAGCCTATTGCTGCTTCATCTATGCCATTAACACAAGCCAGTGTGGATACACGTTTTGCACTTGCTGTTGCAAGTTATGGGCAGCGATTAAAAGGTGGTAAATATAATGGTGCGATGGGGTGGGATGATATTGTGCAATTGGCGCAATCTGCGAAACAACCTGATGAATTTGGTTTAAAAGATGAATTTATTGGTTTGTTGAAAAAGGCAAAAAGCTTAAGTTCTGATAAACCTACAGTGCAACAGGTGAATAGAGCCTCTTAATTTATGAGGGAGAAGTTTGTTGTTTTGTATGCATTATGTTATATAGATGCGCTTATCGAATGCTAAATATTAGGTTCATATGTTTAACGATTTACTTCTCCCAATGTTTGACGATGACTACTACCCAGATATTTTGGTTGCCGAAGTCAAACAAATGATTGAAAAATTTGCAAAAAATATTGCAAAATCAAGTTTAAGTGATGATGAGCTTTATCATGTAGCACACAGTACTGTGGTGGAAATTAATAAAATGAAGCCACAGTTTGAAGATCTTGATTCATCTTTGGATGATACGGCGGCGGACTATATTGCGGAAGCGATGATGATGGTGGCGCAAGATCAGGGTTATATGGATGTTGAAATGGAAGAATTGATTTCAAATAGAGAGTGGTAATCCGCTCTTTATTTTTGCTTAATTAAATTTATTTAACGTTAAACATAAATTTTAGATATAAAAAAACCTGCATATTGCAGGATTCTTTATTGCACCATTTTAAGAAATATTAAAATGGTGCCCGAGGCCAGACTCGAACTGGCACGCTTTGTGGGCGGGGGATTTTAAATCCCCTGTGTCTACCGATTTCACCACTCGGGCATGAGCGCAATAATAAAGAACAAAATAAATCTTGGCAAGCGCATTTGCGATTATTTGCTTTCTTTTCAATCAATTCGATCATGCTTGCTATAAAAATCAGCATTTTTATCGAAAAAATGCAAAATTTCGTGGAAAATTGAGTTGTATCCCTTTGGTTTGAATGGGGTGATTTGTCGAATTGCTTGGATGGTTGGATTGCGTGAAGGTGTGAGACTTGTTTAGCTTACATTAAACTATCCATATATTCATCTAAGTCGATAAATTTATAACTTTTACACAAATCATTTTCATATTTTAATAGCTTGATATGTAATTCAAGGTATTCGGTCAGTTGTGCTTGTGATTTTTGTGCTTCAGGTGAGTCTTTTTTAGCAAGCTTTAATTTTGATTTCGCTTTTAAGACTTGTTTATATGACCAAAAACAGGCACGGCGCATTTGTTGTAATTGGTAATAATCAATATCACAGGTATTTTCCCTAAACATATTTTCCTTATAAAACTTTACAAAGCCAAAACTTAGAGCGAAAAAGAACAGTACACCTTGTAAAAACATACTTTGCATAAAGGCGATATTGAGCGTTTGTAAAATAATAATAGCAGCAAGTTTTAGGGGGATATTTTTAAATTGCAGATATAAATGTGTGGAGCTGTGTTTAATTTGTTTGATAATGATCGGCACAATCAGCATGAAAAATAACATGATGATTAATATGGCAATACCTTTGGCTTGTGTGGCATCAAATTGTTGAAAATGAGTCTCTATGTAATGTCCAAGTACAAAATCAATGCTCACAAAAATCATTGCCGCAAGCACCCAAGGGATGAATTCCCGTAATTCATCCAAAATTCCTTTGGTTTTAATTTGACTATAAAATAAATAGTTGCGTTTAAACGCTTGCGGGTATTTTTTTTCTAATAGCTGTAAATAGAGAGTGGTTTGCTGGGTTTTGCTCATATTGCTCATGAGAAGTTAAATCGGGTAGAAATAGCTTCTTATCAAATTAGAAAGTTTAGTCGGTGAATATTGTACGTGTTGAATAGAAAAGAGGGCAAGAGATTATCAAGCATTACTGATTTTAAAAAATTGATGATGCGGAAAATTTAAATCATGATTTGCATAGATGGATCTGCTGATTTGGTTTTAATCGCTTAAGAGATGTTTTATTGTGATTGGGTTGAGAATGATGGCTGTTGATAAATTTTAGGCATAAAAAACCTGCATATTGCAGGATTCTTTATTACACCATTTTAAGAAGTATTAAAATGGTGCCCGAGGCCAGACTCGAACTGGCACGCTTTGTGGGCGGGGGATTTTAAATCCCCTGTGTCTACCGATTTCACCACTCGGGCTTAACAAGATGTGGAGGTAGGAGCCGGAATCGAACCGGCATTTACGGAGTTGCAGTCCGCTGCATCGCCATTCTGCCATCCCACCATCTCTTGGTGATGCACATATTATCAATGTTTTAAAAAAAAACAATACTTATGTGAATGTGGATGCACATAATTTCGGCATATAGAATAAAATAGTCAAAATAATCATGTATTATGTGCGAAATTGATTCAGATCAACATTGGAGATGTGCCGTGGCATTAGTTTTAGATGGTCGTGCATTGGCAAAAAAAATTGAAGCTGACTTGTTAACACGTGTAGAAGCGTTAAAAGCAAAAACAGGTCGTACCCCAATTCTAGCAACAATTTTAGTTGGGGATGATGGCGCATCTGCAACGTATGTGCGTATGAAAGGAAATGCATGTCGTCGTGTCGGTATGGATTCTTTAAAAGTTGAATTGCCGACTGAAACGACAACTGAGCAATTATTGGCTGAAATTGAAAAATTAAATGCCAATCCAGATGTACACGGTATTCTTTTACAACATCCTGTGCCTGCACAAATTGATGAGCGTGCATGTTTTGATGCAATTTCATTGGCAAAAGACGTAGACGGTGTAACTTGTCTTGGTTTCGGTCGTATGGCAATGGGTGAGGCTGCTTATGGTTCAGCAACGCCTGCCGGTATCATGACGATTTTAAAAGAAAACAACATTGAAATCGCAGGTAAGCATGCGGTGGTTGTAGGTCGTTCTGCGATTTTGGGTAAACCGATGGCAGCGATGTTGCTTGAAGCAAATGCAACAGTCACTATTTGTCATTCACGTACTCAAAACCTTGCTGAGTTTGTGAAGCAAGCTGACATTATTGTGGGTGCTGTAGGTAAAGCTGAACTCATTCAAAAAGATTGGATCAAACAAGGTGCTGTTGTGGTTGATGCGGGCTTCCATCCACGTGATGGTGGTGGTGTTGGTGATATCCAACTTGTTGGGATTGAGGAAATTGCATCGGCTTATACGCCTGTTCCAGGTGGTGTAGGTCCAATGACCATTACGACTTTAATTCGTCAAACTGTAGAAGCTGCTGAGAAAGCATTAGGTTAATAAAATACCTTACCCTAACCCTCTCCTAGTAGGAGGGGGACTTTCAAGATTAAAATGAATTAAAAGAAATCTCATGAGCTGTACTTTCCAATTGCCAAAAGCCCCGCAACATTTACTTGATGCTTTGCATGAAGTGATTCCACACTGTGAATTACTTGCACAGCAGTTGCCTGAAACACCGATTTCTTTATGGTTGATTCCGCCTGTATTTCCAACCGATCGTTTAGATGATGAAGTAATTCGTCGTATTTGGAATGATACGCCGTATTGGATCTTCTGTTGGGCTTCAGGTTTGGCAATGGCGCAATGGTTACTTGCTGAGCCTCATCATGTCAAAGATAAAGTCGTGTTGGATTTTGGTGCTGGTTCAGGCGTCGTTGCGATTGCTGCGAAAATGGCAGGTGCAAAGCGTGTGATCTGTTGTGATATTGACCAAGTTAGTCTAGATGCATGTCGTGAAAATGCCTTGCTGAATGATGTTGAACTTGAGTATCTGGATGATTTATACAAAGTAGAGCAGGTTGATGTATTGCTCGCAGCCGATGTTTTATACGACCAATGTAACCGTTTTTTCTTGGATGAATTTTTAAAATTTTCCCCAGAAGTCTGGGTGGCGGACAGTCGCGTGAAAAATTTTAGTCATCCTCATTATCAAAAGTTGGATGAACGTAGTGCCACGACTTGGCCAGATCTAGATGAAGCCAAAGAGTTTCGCAATGTAAGTTTTTACAAGACGCTATAAAAAGCGTCTTTTTTATGACAAGAATTCTTGTTAGATTGCTCAAGCTCACCGTATTGTGATGCAGTTATACCTTTTAAACGATCAATAATTTTAAGCTTACATACGAAGAATTTGAAAATGCTCGAACAAAGAAAATTAGAATTGCGTGAATATCGAGAGATTTTACAGCACATGTTGAATCTATTTCAAAATGCACAATTTACTCAATTAAATCATTTTTATGATGCGATTTATCCCATCAGTTTACAGGCTAAAGTAAAGTCTAATTTACCCATTCAACAGCAGTTTTTTGAATGGTGTGAGGTGGAAAAGTTTCAAAATATAGCCCATTGGGATCAGCAGCAGCTTGCTGCGCAGTTCAATCTATGGCATCAGCAAGCACCCAGTTTATATAGTGCTTATTTGTTAGGGCAGCTTTGGAGCAATATTGCTTCAGCAGAACGTGGCTCAGACTATGCGCATACTGTTAGCCAAGCAGCATGGGATCGGGCAGAAATTGCCAAAGATATGTCGTTTTATTGGTGCATGCAAGCGATTGAAATTGATGATAAATGTCCTTGGGTGTATTTAAGCTTATTACAATTAACCGGTTTTTTGCGTTTGCCGTATTGGTTTTGGAATAGCACTCATGTTGTTTCTGCACAAGAGCATTACAGTGCTGAAAGTTTGGCATTTTTACACAGTTTAGGGCAGGCTATTCCACAAAATCTGCGTGTGCCGAGTCAACTGCCTGCACCTACTGATGAAGAAAAAGAATATCCTGTGTTGTATTGGTTAAATCGAGCTTTGGCATGCGATGCAGCGTTTAGTCCAATCTTGAGAAATTATGTTTATTATTTATACCCACGTTGGTATGGTCATGAACATGACAGCATAGATGCATTTTTACAAAGTCCAATTTGTCAAAATTTGCCACAAGAAAAATTTAATGAGTTATTAATTACCAAATATTATGATTGGTTGGAATGTGAATATCCTAATATTTCAGATCAAGCACGTGTGTTGCAATATGAAAAATTATTTGAAGACATTATTCAGTTTGACTTAAATAATTTTCGCCATACAGAGGTGCTACTGCAATATACACGCTTTTTAGATTGGAATATAACCAATGATGAGCAGCAACTTTATGGGCGAAGTTCGCATTTTGCGCAACGTTTGGTTGAAGTGGTCGATTTTTTACTGAAAGAGCATGAGTATGATTTATTTTGGGCAGTAGATGCACATGAACGTTTGGTGAGCAATCTGTGTTGGTTATTTGTCAAATTTCCTGAAATTATTCAAGATCATCTGCATTTACGTTATCGTCTATTGAGTTTGGTGCAGCCTTTTGAAGATAGTGCATTTATCATGACGATTGTCGCAGCAGCTTCTGAGGCAGGTATTTGGGGATTCCGTAAAGGCGAATACGTTTTAGACCCTGAAAAAGTCATTGCACATGATGATGCAAACAGTACCTATACGGCTGAATATGCTTTGCGACTGTTTTATGTTGATCGTCAATATGTGACGGTACATAAAATTTTGTGTGCATTGGCGGTGCAGGGACATGCACATAGTGCCTATGAGCTCAGTCTATTGTTAAAAGGTCAAGGTTTTGGTGAACATAGTGAAATGGCACACTACCGTGATGAGGACTTGTCTCGACAATGGTTAGAACAAGCGGTTGCTTTGGGGCATCCAGAAGCAATTGCTGAGCAGGCTTTACAGCGATATAACACGTTGATGGCGCAAGACAGCAAGCCGCAAACACAAGTACAAGCTATTTTGCAGCAATTAGAGCAGGCAGCACAATTAAAACAAAGTCAGGTATTTAGTTCTTATATTCACCTCATGAATAATGAGGGTACATTCGAACAGCAACAGCGCCTTTTACAGGAGATTATCCCTGAAATCATGTTGCATCAAGATTATGAGCAACATGCATGGTTGGCATATTTATATGCTTTTAGTTGTGAAGATGGTATGGGAATTGAAAAAAATCGCTATTTGGCATTGTTTTGGATCGATCAAGCTTTGCAACTTGCACCAGATGAAGAGGAATATCGGGAATTATTTGAAAAATGGCATAAGCCATCGGGGATATTTTTTGCCAAATCTCGCTTTGAAGAAAAATTAAAGCAGGGCAAAGAACATATTCCTGACTGGATGCTGCATATTGCTGCGCAATTTATGCAATTAAAAGATACAGAAACGGTATATTTTGAATAATGAGAAGATGTGGTGAGTGTTTGTAAAAATAAAAGCGCAAATCAGTTTGCGCTTTTATGTCTAGCAGCAAGAAATTTATGAACAGGTATAGCGCACGACATGTAAGGTACTTGGGCGTGTTTCAAGTGCCTGACGTGTGGCATAATTTTCACTGCTATTCATGCTTTGGGTGTTGGATAAGCCAACAGATGTACGTGAATGCCCCAATTGTACGCCGTACTGGTCTTCTGGAATTGCAGCAGGATTTGCGATTTCATTGGCACTGAGTACTGAAATTTTATAGGTTTTATGCATTCCCAAAACTTTTTGGCAAGCACGTTGTAATTTATTGGCATCAAGTTGTTGGTTTGCTCGACCTGCCAATGTATAGGCAATTGTTGCTGAAGTTGCGGTTTGATTTTCAATTTGATAACCCGTGACACCGTTATATTGGCGTGGGGTAGTTTGACAAGCGCTTAACCCTAAAATAACGAATCCTAAACCTAATAATCCAATTTTTTTCATCTTTAGTCAGTTCCACACTATTATTGTTTTAAGTATGCCATAGCTCTACAGATTTAACGATGACTGATTTGCTTATTCAAAGCATATGACTTTTGAGCAATACGCTTTAAAAAGCCATATGTTTGATTTTAAATTAATCGATATATAGGTGAATATTCAATTAATTATCAGTGATTAAACTGTGTTTTTTGGTGTCACGCATAAAGATATATGTGATGAGAGATAAGCCAATCATAAATGTAATGTAATAAAAGAAATAATTTTCATGTCCTGCATTTTTGAAACTTAAGGCCACAAGTTCGGCTGTTCCCCCAAATAAAGTATTGGCAATTGCATAAGGCAATGCGACACCTAAAGCACGAATATGGGGTGGAAATAATTCAGCTTTTACAACTGCATTGATCGCGGTATAACCTGTCACAATGATCATGCCGCTCATACATAACAAGAACGCCGTGGTTGCATCTGTTGTTGAACCTAAGTGGTTGAAAATCGGTACAGTAAATATTACACCGAGTACCCCAAACGCGATCATAATGGGTTTACGGCCGATTTTATCTGATAATGCACCAACAGCAGGTTGAAGAAGCATAAAAATGAAAATAGCGGCAGTGGTGATTTCAGTTGCAGTGGTTTTTTCAAAACCTGATGTATTGACTAAATATTTTTGTAAATAGGTGGTAAAGGTATTAAATGCTAAAGTTCCCCCAGCGGTGAGCATAATCACAGTGAAAGCTTGTTTAGGATATTTGCTAAATAAAGCCAAAGCACCTGATTTTTCACCCCCATTTTTAGCTTGTTCTTGGGCTTTTTTTGAAGACTCGGTTTCAACTAAACCACGACGAATCCAAAATACGACAATGGCAAGTAATGCACCGATGAGGAATGGAATACGCCAGCCCCAAGCATACAATGCTTCTTCACTTAAAGTACGTTGTAAGAAGATCAGCACACATAATGCTAAAAGTTGACCTGAAATTAAGGTGACATATTGGAAACTTGAGAAGAAACCACGATGATTTTTCCCTGCCATTTCGGTCAAATATGTTGCACTTGAACCATATTCACCACCTACACTTAAGCCTTGAATAAGACGTGCAAACAATAAAATGGCAGGTGCTAGCATCCCAACAGAATCATAGGTTGGCGCACAGGCAATCAGAAGGGAGCCGACACACATGAGCGAAACAGAGAGAGTTAAACCTGCTTTACGGCCCTTGCGATCTGCATAAATTCCCATAATCCATGCGCCAATAGGACGCATTAAAAAACCTAAAGCAAAAACAGCCGCTGCCTGTAAGAGCTTGACTGTGTTATTACCGTCTGGAAAAAATTGTGATGCAAAATAAAGGGTAAACGCAGCATATACGTACCAATCATACCATTCAACAAGGTTACCTGCTGAACCACCAAGGATTGATTTAAAACGTGTTTTATTATCAAGTGGCGCAGTTGCAACTTGAGTGGAAGATTCTGACACAACAATTCTCCAAGAAATGTTGGCAAAATACATCCTTTTAAGTTCTCTAAAGGAAAACTCAAAAAAATATATTTTGTGGAAAAGGGAGATTTATAAAGACCGTTATACGCCGATGTTTTTTGAGAAGTCATTCGACTTTAGTCGTAAATTTGCTTTGTAATTGAGCATGTGTATTGATCTAAAATAAATATCAATCAGAGAATAAAAAGGGAGGATGCTGATTGAAAATCAGGTATTAAAAAATTGCATGCTATAACAGAAAAATGTTGAAACTGTGTTAGATTGAATCAGATATTAAAATATAAACAATAAAACTATTTCACGATCACGGTTAAAAGGGGAAGGCAATGCAAGAACATTTAACAACATATGATGTCTGTGTGATCGGTGGTGGAATTAATGGCGTTGGAATTGCAAATGATGCTGCTGGGCGCGGGCTTTCAGTATTTTTATGTGAAAAAGACGATTTGGCGAGTCATACCTCTTCAGCGAGCAGTAAACTCATTCATGGTGGCTTACGTTATTTAGAGCACAAAGAATTTCGTTTAGTGCGTGAAGCATTGCTTGAGCGTGAAGTGCTGCTGGCGAAAGCACCGCATATTATTCGTCCACTACGTTTTATCATGCCACATCAACCACATTTAAGACCTGCATGGTTGATTCGGACAGGCTTGTTTTTCTATGATTATTTAGGCAAAAGAGAGCAATTAGCAGGCTCAAAACATGTGAAATTTCACACAGAGAATAGCCCACTTAAAAATGAAATTAGCCAAGGTTTTGAATATTCAGATTGTGTAGTAGATGACAGTCGTTTAGTGATATTAAATGCATTACAAGCCAAAGAAAAAGGCGCAAAAATTGTAACACGTTCACGCTGTTCGGCTGTAAAAAGAGAAAATGGACTATGGAAAATAGACATTGAAAACGCAAAAGGGAGTTATAACATCCAAGCTAAAGTTTTAGTTAATGCAACGGGGGCTTGGGTCACGCAATTTTTAGAACATATCGTCCAAGTCCAGTCTGAATATGCAATTCGTATGATTCAAGGTAGTCACATCATCGTGCCTAAAATGTACCCTGAAGATAAAGCTTTTATCATGCAAAATGATGATCAGCGCATCGTATTTGCGATTCCATATTTAGAAAAATTTACTTTAATTGGTACGACAGATCAGGAATATCATGCAGATCCGAATCGGGTTGAGATTACCCAAGATGAAATCGACTACCTGCTCAATGTCTGTAATGATCACTTTAAAAAACAACTGAGACAAGCTGATATTTTGCATACATTTTCTGGTGTGCGAGCGCTCTGTGATGATGAGTCTGACCAAGCTGCCGCAGTTACACGAGACTATACCTTAACTTTAGATGAGGAGATTAATCAGGCACCACTTTTGGCGATTTTTGGTGGGAAAATTACCACCTATCGTAAGTTGGCAGAAGCTGCCTTAGCGAAAATTCAACCATTTTTTAATGCGGTTGGTCAAGCATGGACTGAAAAAGCTTTGCTTCCTGGTGCTGAAAATTTATATTCAGTTGATACATTGGTGGAGCAGATTTTAGTCAAAGTTAAGGCTCTTGGAAAAGAAACAGCAATGCGTTGGGCACATGCTTATGGTACACGTGTCTGGAAATTTTTAGCGCATATTAATCATGTTCAAGAATTAGGACAGGATTTTGGCTTTGGTTTATATGCACAAGAAGTTAATTATTTGGTTGAACATGAATGGGCAATGACGAGTGAAGATATTTTAAAGCGTAGAACTAAGCTATATTTGGAGTTCAATGGCGAACAAATTCAAGCATTGGATACATATTTGATTGAACTACATGCAAGAAGGCTGCAAAAAGATGTTGCATAAGAAGAGCTTTATATTTTATTAAGTGGTTTTATTGTGAGGTGAAGGGGCGTTGTTAACACCCCTGAATTGACATTAAATTTCTGTTCCACCAAGGGCTTTACAATTAAATGCAGTATTAATTTTTACCATTGTTCCCATACCAACAGGACGTACAATGCGCCAAGGCCAAAAGCCAAAACGTTGACTTGCTGTGTAGTTAATTACAGCATTGGCTTGGTATTTGTCAGCAATTTGGTGTAAGCGTGGATACAAGTCGGTAAAGCCACCATAAGTACCTTTGCCAACTTTAATTTTTTTAATGGTTTTAAATTCTACAGACGGTGTGCCACTGAATAAGCAAAGTGATGACTGTATTGCTGATGATGTATCTTCATTTGCAAAGGCGAAGCCAGAACAAAGTGCTAGGCTGAGACTGATGAATACAACTTTTTTCATTGTGATCCCCATTAAAAATGTTGTTTGAATAATTTATAGGTGTTTCATCTATAATAAAAAAGACCGCACTTGGCGGTCTTTTATAACTTAATTGTCTAAATTAAGCAGATTTTTTAACAGCTTCTAAAAGTTCGTCTTGGCGAGCTTTAAGTGCTTTAGGTAAACGATCACCCAATTTATTGAACAATTCAGTGTGGCTTTCAAGTTCTTTGATCCATTGATCTTTGTCTTGAGAGGTTACAAGTTCAAATTGCTCTTTAGTGAAGTCAGAACCTGTCCAGTTTAATTGTTCAAATGTTGGAACACGCCCAATTGGTGTATCAACAGCAGTCGCACGACCTTCACAACGGTCAATGATCCACTCAAGAACACGCATGTTTTGACCGAAACCAGGCCATACGAAGTTACCTTCAGCATCACGGCGGAACCAGTTTACATTGTAGATCCCTGGAAGTTTGTTACCCGCAGCTTTCGCTTTAGCAGCAACTTGTTCACCAAGCTCTAACCAATGAGAGAAATAGTCAGCCATGTTGTAACCAGCAAATGGAAGCATTGCAAACGGGTCACGACGAACAATACCTTGTTGACCCACTGCAGCAGCAGTCGTTTCAGAGCCCATAGTCGCAGCTTTATAAACACCGTCAACCCAGTCAAATGCTTCTGAAATTAAAGGAACAGTGTCTGCACGACGACCGCCGAAGATGAACGCAGAAATTGGAACACCTGCTGGATTTTCCCAGTCAGCATCAATAGAAGGACATTGACCTGCTGAAACTGTGAAGCGTGCATTTGGATGAGCTGCTTTTTCTTCACCTGTATGAGGTTGACCTTTCCAGTTTGTAAGGTTTGCAGGTACTTCTTTAGAAAGACCTTCCCACCATACTTCACCGTTGTCAGTGACAGCAACGTTGGTATAAATCACATCTTTATGAAGTGTTGCCATACAGTTTGGGTTGGTTTTGGTATTTGTACCTGGTGCTACACCAAAGAAACCAGCTTCAGGGTTGATTGCATATAGACGACCGTCTTCACCTGGTTTGATCCAAGCAATGTCATCACCTACAGTTTCAATTTTCCAACCTTCATAACCTGCAGGTGGAATCAACATTGCAAAGTTGGTTTTACCACAAGCAGATGGGAATGCAGCTGCGATGTAATGTTTTTCACCTTGAGGGTTTGTTACACCCAAGATTAACATGTGTTCAGCTAACCAACCTTGTTGACGACCCATAGAAGATGCAATACGTAATGCTAAGCATTTTTTACCGAGCAATGCGTTACCGCCATAACCTGAACCAAAAGACCAGATTTCACGCGTTTCTGGGTAATGCACGATATATTTTTCAGGGTTGCAAGGCCAAGCAACATCTTTTTGACCTTCAGCAAGTGGTGCACCAACAGTGTGTACACAAGGGATGTACTCACCATCTGTACCTAGAACGTCATAAACAGCTTTGCCCATACGAGCCATTTTACGCATACTTACTGCAACATAAGGAGAGTCGGTAAGTTCAATACCGATATGCGCAATATGAGAACCTAAAGGTCCCATAGAGAAAGGAACAACGTACATCGTACGACCTTCCATTGCGCCATCAAACAAACCGTTAAGACGAGCACGCATTTCTGCAGGAGCTTCCCAGTTGTTTGTCGCACCAGCATCTTCTTGTTTTTCAGAGCAGATGTATGTACGACCTTCAACACGCGCTACGTCGGACGGATCAGAATTCGCTAAATACGAACCAGGATGTTTTTCTTGGTTCAAAGCTTGCATAGTGCCGTTCGCGATCATCAAGTCGATATAACGTTGATTTTCTTCTTCGCTTCCGTCACACCATTCAATTTTTGCAGGTTTAGTTAATTTAGCAATCTCTTCAACCCATGCAATCAGCTTGGGATGACGAACGAATTCTGGTGCGTTCACTTGGGTCATGGTGAGGCCTATCTCAAAAGTGTACAATTGTGCTGTACAAAATAAAACCTAAATGAAGGGTGCTTCATCTAGATTTAAGTATGAAAAAAAGTGGGCGTATTAAACCATATATTCATAAAAAAAATAAGACTAAAGGCGTAAAAGATACTAAATGTAATATTTTTGATAAACTAATGATTATTAATTAAATAGTGGTTTTTTTGTTGTGAAAATAATCATATCAATAAAAATAATGTATATTATTTTTTTTAGAAATGTTTTTAATTATCAATGCTTAGTTATTGAAACATGATTAAGGATAATTATTGATTAAATAAATGGTGTTAATTCAAATTTTACATAAAGGTACTTTTAAACGCTTAAAAAAACATCAAAAATAAACAAGTTACTCTAAAAATAAATGAATTATGAACATTCAGTTAAGACCCCTCTCACTTATTTATAATGAAAAGTCGGGATTTCATGCTCGACATAAAGAACACTTCTATGAAGAAATGATGACGATTTGGACATTGCATGGTTTTGAAATTCAAGTTTTCGAAATTTCATCTCAACCCAATATTCAAAGTTTGATGAAGGAGGTCTTTCAGCGCCATCATCAATATGCACATCAAGGGATCATCGTTGCAGCAGGTGGCGATGGTACCTTGAATGCGGTGGCATCTCAGTTGATGCATCACGATATTCCCATGGGAATTTTACCTTTGGGAACATTTAACTATGTTGCACGGGTGTTAAATATTCCCTTAGACCTTTTAAAGGCAGCACAAGTCATTGCTACAGGGCAACCCCGTGCAGTGCATGTTGCGTGTATTAATGATCAGATTTATTTGAATAATGCCAGTTTAGGTTTATATCCGCTCTTTATTAAAAAACGCGAAATTTATAATAAAAAATGGGGGAGATTCCCTCTAAATGCTTATACTTCAGGTTTAGATGTCTTAATTCGAGATCGTAAAGAATTAAAGTTAGAAGTACAAGTGGATGGACAAAAGTATCCTGTTAAAACACCCTTAATTTTCTTTGGAAATAATCAGTTGCAATTACAAGAAATGAAATTAAAAATTGCCAAATGTGCTGAGGTTGGTTTGATTGCAGGAGTCGTGATTGCCAAAGGAGACAAAGCCACTTTATTTAAAACGTTGTTTCAAACCATACGTGGGAAATTGGAAAATGCTTCAGATGTGTATAGTTTTGGTGCACAAAAAGTCATTGTCTATTCAAAAAAGCCTAAACTTACCGTTGCATTAGATGGTGAAATTGTTGAAATGACGACGCCTTTAAAATTACATGTTGAAAAAAATGCGTTAAATATTATGGTGTCACATGTTACTTCATCTGTCTGACTTGCATTTTGGAACGGAGAGGCAAGTGTGTATTGAGGCCATACAAACATTTTGTGCCCAACATCGACCAGAAGTTATTGTAGTGAGTGGTGATCTGACTCAGCGTGCCAAGTTAAGCCAATTTTATCGTTGTAAACAATTTTTAGAATCATTAAATACGCCTTATGTAGTGATTCCAGGCAATCACGATATTCCACTTTATCAGCTTTGGAAAAGAACTTTTCGTCCATTTACCTTGTATCAACTGTTTTTTGGCAGTTTAGAAAAAACCTTGATGACCCAGCATTTTTATATTGTGGGGCAAAATAGTATTCGTCGACGTTATCACACACGGGGACATATTTCTTTACAGCAGATTCAGAAAGTCTCTCAGTTGTTGAGTATTGCTCCACAAGATAAATTAAAAATTGTGACGACACATCAACCATTTTTTATTGAGCCTACTAGTAAACATGTCAAAGACCGTCCTATTTTGGCAAGGTTGGCAGCAAAAGCATGGGGTGAGAAAGATGCTTATGCGATTTTGCATGGACATTTACATCAAGTCGCCGTACATGATTTAAATCAGATTTTTCATTTAGGACTTTCTCATCCTTTATATGATGTCATTGCGGCAACAGCAACTTCTGACCGTTTACATGGCGCACAACCCAATGGTTTTAATGTGCTACATATTGATGGCCGTTTTATGCATTATGTTTTTGATGAACGCTCAAAAAGTTTTGTCATAAAAGAAACTTAACTGCCTGTTTTGTTGTGTTTGTTTAAAAAATAAACAAAATACTTGAAATATTTTTGCATTTCCCCTTGAAGCGTTTTTTTCCATCCCCACAACAGTGTCATATCAAAATTTTGTTGATGACCTAGGAATAAGAAGTCATCTTTTCCCTACAATCAATGGCATTTTTTAAATGTCTATGGAGTTTAAAATGAGCAATATTCGTCCTTTACATGACAATGTCGTTATTCGCCGTGTTGAAAAAGAAACAAAGACTGCGGGTGGGTTAATTCTTAGTACTTCAGCAGCAGAGCAACCAGCACAAGGTGAAATCCTTGCTGTTGGTAACGGCAAAATTACAGACAATGGTGTACGTGCATTAGATGTAAAAGTAGGCGATAACGTATTGTTTGGTGCATATGCGGGTACGAAAGTAAAAGTTGATGGTGAAGAGCTTCTAGTGATGAAAGAGTCTGATATTTTAGCCGTATTAGAAGGCTAATTTAAATTTTTGTTCTCTCATTCTTGATTGTAAAGAAACTAACAATATTTGGAGTTAAACATGTCAGCTAAAGACGTAAAATTTGGTGATTCAGCACGTTCAAAAATGATTGCGGGTGTTAATACACTTGCTGATGCAGTAAAAGTTACTTTAGGTCCTAAAGGTCGTAATGTTGTAATTGATCGTTCTTTCGGGGCGCCGCACATCACTAAAGATGGTGTCACTGTTGCTAAAGAAATTGCGTTGAAAGACAAATTTGAAAATATGGGTGCGCAATTGGTACGTGAAGTATCAAGCAAAACCAATGACATTGCAGGTGATGGTACAACAACCGCAACTGTGCTTGCGCAAGCAATTCTGAATGAAGGGATCAAATCTGTAACTGCAGGTATGAACCCAATGGACCTTAAGCGTGGTATCGACCTTGCTGTAAAAGCTCTCGTTACTGAAATCAAAGCAACTGCTAAACCTGCTTCAGATACGAAAGCTATTGAACAAGTGGGTTCGATTTCTGCTAACTCAGATGAAACAGTAGGTAAGTTGATTGCGCAAGCAATGGAACGTGTGGGTAAAGAAGGTGTCATCACTGTTGAAGAAGGTTCAGGCTTTGAAGATGCACTTGACGTTGTAGAAGGTATGCAGTTTGACCGTGGTTATATCAGTCCATACTTTGCCAACAAACAAGACACTTTAACAGCAGAACTTGAAAACCCATTCATTCTTCTTGTTGATAAAAAAGTTAGTAATATCCGTGAATTGATTACAGTTTTAGAAGCTGTTGCGAAAACAGGTAAGCCGCTTTTAATCATCGCTGAAGATGTTGAAGGCGAAGCGTTGGCAACACTTGTTGTGAACAATATGCGTGGTATTATTAAAGTATGTGCGGTTAAAGCGCCTGGTTTTGGTGATCGTCGTAAAGCAATGCTTCAAGATATCGCGATCTTAACAGGTGCGACTGTAATTTCTGAAGAAGTAGGCATGACTTTAGAACAAGCTACACTTCAAGATTTAGGTACTGCACATAAAGTTACAGTGTCTAAAGAAAATACAGTGATTGTGGATGGTGCGGGCGATGCAAATCAAATTGCTGAACGTGTGACTCAAATCCGTGCACAAATCGAAGAATCTACTTCAGAATACGACAAAGAAAAACTTCAAGAACGTGTTGCTAAATTAGCAGGCGGTGTTGCAGTGATTAAAATTGGTGCTGCAACTGAAGTTGAAATGAAAGAGAAGAAAGACCGTGTTGACGATGCGCTTCATGCAACTCGTGCTGCGGTTGAAGAAGGTGTTGTTGCTGGTGGTGGTGTTGCACTTGTTCGCGCTGCAAAAGCCCTTGATGGTGTTACTGGTGCAAACGATGATCAAAATGTTGGGATCAATATTTTACGCCGTGCAATTGAAGCGCCTTTACGTCAAATTGTTGCAAACGCAGGTGATGAACCTTCAGTTGTGATTAATGCTGTGAAAAATGGCGAAGGTAACTTCGGTTATAATGCGGCAACTTCTGAGTATGGTGACATGCTAGAAATGGGTATTCTTGACCCCGCTAAAGTGACTCGTTCTGCGCTTGAACATGCTGCATCTGTAGCAGGTTTAATGTTGACCACTGAATGTATGATTACTGATATTCCAGAAGACAAACCAGCAATGCCTGATATGGGTGGTATGGGCGGTATGGGCGGTATGATGTAAGCTGCTCTGCGTCTGTAATGTCGAGAATCTAATTTTTAGTAGCGTAAGCTTTTGCACTTAATTCTACTTAAAATAATTTTCTTTTTAAAGAAAAAGCCTGATGTCAATCATCAGGCTTTTTTAATTGATATATTTATATTAATTTTAGATATACAAAAAACTGTATATTGTGATAAATTATTTTGAATAAATGAGAACTATATTGCTTATTTGGGTTTGTTTTTTGATTATAAGATGATATTAAGTTACTTGTTTAATGTAAAAAACTTAAACAGGTCTGACTAAACTTTTGTTATATTTAAATATATGAATTTATGAAAATATTTATAATGCTAGATAGGATTTTTTTGATGAATAGCTTGTATTTTTATCAAAATATGGTTTAAAATTGTATCAATGCAAATTTTCTTGACTAAAAATGAAAATTCAAAATAACGAAGATCACATAAGCAATGTACAACCTAGACTATTAGAGTTAGAGAAAGTTGTGATCCCCAAACAAGAGCTTCAATATTTATACTCAAAAATTAGAGAGTACGAAGTTTTAGTTAAAAACTATGAGGATCAGTTGAAAATTTTTATGGAAGGTAAAATTCATCAATCAAGTCTTTAATGATTCTTTTTTGATTTATTTTTAAACTTTTAAATTTGATGAAATAATCTAGATCTGTTGAATCAATAACATCAGAAATATTTGATATTGATGAACTATCTCCAAATCTAAGCCATTGACTGGATACTTTTAGCCAAATTGCTAAAAGAGCAAGTTTATCTTGGTTAGGAATAGCCTTACCTAGTAACCAATTATTCGCTGATTGGACGCTAATGGGTTGTCCACTATAGCGATTATTAAATTCATTGGCTAGAAAAGTAGGGCTAATAGGATGGTTAGATTCATTCAAGGCTTGCTTTAAACGATGTGAAAATAACAGTTTTTCCTGTTGATTACTCATGACAATTTCGAAAATGGGAGATAGTTTAATTTTATACTTTTTTTAAGCAATGTGTTTATATATTTGTATATGTTTTGCTTGTATAAAGAATATCTTAGAAGAATTGAACATAAAAAAAATTGTTAAAAGTGTTATTAAAAACTTATATAAATAGGCTTATATATTCATGATTTTTGTTTTTTATTATAATTATCAGATTCTTATATCTTATTTTTTATTTGCTTAAACATTTTAAGCTAAATCAGAATCACTTGTAAGTTATGTGTAACATTCAACAACCTTGTTATTGAATTTAAATATACAAAGTTTTTATGAAATTGTTTTGGTCTAGAGTCATCAATTGAATGTTTCATCTAATTAATAAATTCTTCAATGAGATGTCTACTTAATTAAATTCTATAAAGCGTATTTGTGCCATATATTTGTTGTTATTCATTATTAACTTTATCTTAATTTTTTTCATATTATTTAATAAAAAATTAATAAAAAGACGAAAAAATCCATTTTTAAACTAAAAGTTGAAAAATATAAGGTTTTTTTATACAAAATATACGTATTTTGTTTTTTTAAGTTGTTGATTTATATTTTTTTTTAAAAAAAATATAAAAATAAGTATTAATTGTATTTAATTTTAATCAAATTTTGATTGATATTGTAAGTGAATTTTTTTATGATGAGCGAGTTGTCGCTAATAGCGGCTGGGTAAGACGGCGAACTTCCCGAATAACCAAGCATTCGTCTCAGTTTTGCTGGTTTACATCATCCTAGGGTAAGCCAGTCTTTTTATAAAAATTGAAGGAAATTGTATGAAATTCCAAAAAACGTTTTTAGCAATGAGTTTAGCAGTAGTAGCAGGGTCAGCAAGTGCAGCAGTTGTATCTCAACAAGCTAAACCTGTACAAGTAACAGAAGGTCTAGTAAACACAAATCCAATTTATGCGGATGGTTATGTAAATGCACCTGTACATGGTTATCATGCGACTCAATCAGCTGTAATTGATCAAGATATTGATTGGTTGCCAACTATTCTTGTAGATGCAAATAATAAACGTATTGACTTAGGTTCAGGTACTGTGAACGGTACTTCTAAACCAGGTGAAGCTGTAAAATATGACGTGTTTAAATATAAAACTAAAGATGGTACAACAGTTTACCGTTTTGAAAACACAAAAGATGGTACAAAAATTCCAGGTAACTATGTAGCTGATGCGACAGGTAAATTAACTGAATACAAAGGTACATCTGAAATTGATCCGAACACTTTACAAAAAGGTGGTCAGATTGCTGGTCAAACAGGTTCTACAAATGTAACTGGTTTTGAAAATCGTCAAGTTAATGGTGAACATGTACTTTATGGTTATCAAGGTGGTAGCAGTGTAAATGCTGGTTCCATTAAAGGTGATGTTGTTGCTCCAGATGGCACAGGTACGAATGAACATTTATATGGTGACTTAGGTGCTAAACAAACAGCGTCTAACGAAGTTCGTTATGTTCAACAAGGTATCTTAGCGAATACTGGTGCAGGTCCTGCTCTTGATCCTGCTAAAAACATCTATGGTGTTAGTGCACGTGACAACAATAATGTTGTAATGATGACGGGTAATGGTATTGCACTTGCTGACCTTTCAAACAAAGGCACTTTACAAACTGATGGTAGCGTTGCTAGTTCAGTGTTGAAAAAAGCGGATACTCAAGGTGTTCAAAAAACTCGTGAATATTTAGTAAATGGTAAGCGTGTTCTAGAAGTATATAATAACGATGCTGGTCGTGAACTTGCTTCAAAATATTACGAAATCATTGGTAATGGTCAAGATCTAGCTGAGTGGAAAGGTGCAACTCCTGTACTAGGTACACACACTAAAACAGGTACAGCTGAATTTAACTCAGGTATCTATGACGTTTCTAAAGTACACAATACTGTAACAAACAAAAATGTAACTTACAGCGAATCAGTAGCAGTTGTTAAACAAGACCAAGTAAAAGCGGGTATTACAACTCCAGGTGCAGCTACAACTGACATCAATAAAACATTTACTGGTTCTACGACAAGCGAAACTAAACAACAAGTTTCTACTGGTGTAATCGGTACAACTAAAGATGGTAATACGTACGGTACTGAAGTTAGCAAAACTGTAACAGCTGATGGTAAGACTACAACTGAGAAAACAACAATCACAGCTGGTGGTATTACAACAACTGGTACAATTGACGCAAAAGATTATAAAATCAACGGTGTAAGTATTGTTGATAATATTAAAACTTCGGTGGATGGTGCTGTTGCTGGTGCAACTGAAGCAATCGATAAAAAAGTTGCTCAAGTTGACGAAAAAATTGTTGAAGTTGATAAGCGTTTAACTGAATTTAATACAACTGCTAGTAATTTAAATAGCCGTGTTGATCAGTTAAATGGTCGTATCGATGATGTTGAAGAAACTGCTTACCGCGGTATTGCAATTGCGTTAGCTGCTCAACAAGCAATTCCTAATATTGGTGCAGGTCAAACTGCAGTATTTGGTGGTGTAGGTCACTATGAAGGTGAATCTGCTGGTGCACTTGGTGTAGCTACTGTATTTGGTGATGGTCGTACATCTTTAAGTGGTGCGATTGGTGTTGCTGGTGGTGGTGAAGTTGGTGGCCGTGTAGGTGTTGCTTACGTATTCGGTGGAAAATAATATTTTCTAATCGAATGAAAAATAAAAAATCCTCGCTTTATGCGAGGATTTTTTATTTTAATATTTAAAATATTGTTTTATAAAAATAAAATAATACACCAAGTGCTAAAAATAATGGTTAGAGCAACGAATTGTGCTGCACTGCCCATGTCTTTGGCATTTTTAGACAACTCATGACGTTCTAATGAGATTCGGTCGACCACTGCTTCTAAAGCTGAATTAAATAATTCAACAATGATTGCAAGTAAGCACACCGCAATCATGACAGCTTGTTCAGCGGCATTGACTTCTAAGAAAAACGTGATCGGAATTAAAATAATATTTAACAAAAGGATTTGTCGAAAAGCAGCTTCGTGTTGAAAAGCAGCTTTGAAGCCCGCAAGTGAATAGCCTGTTGCGTTTAAAATACGTTTAAAGCCTTTTGTACCTTTAAGAGGGGAATAGTCACTCATATTCTTTGTTGCGATTGGAGATTGAACGCGATTTTATAATTTTAAACTTAAAAGTGAATTAATTTTCTGAAGTTATTTGAAAAATATGGAATAAAAACTGCCCAATAGATCTATTTGGTCTATTGAGCAACTTATAAATCTGCGGTCTAAAAGCCCCCTAAGTGACTTAAACTGTCATTATGTACAGGTGCTTTATATTCTTTATTTTATTGATGGATTTTCTTTTAAATAGGCATTCAAGCTTTTACGACCTAAACCTGGATCATCAGTAAACACACCATCAACACCTGCTTTAAAGTACATTTCAAATTCTTTTGCTGCACCTGATTCACAGCGCTGTGCTGCATCTATTTCTTTTTGACTACATTTGAAATCTTTGGCTAAGAAATGATTCTCAGGACGGAATGTATATGGATGAACTTTTAAACCAACGGCATGTGCATTTTTGACAAAGTCTGATGGTGCGGTAAATGTCTCATTGAAAATATAAGGTTTCCAAGGTCCAACGCCGTCAGCATATTCTGCCACCATTTTTAAACCTTGAGCTGTCGCCATGTCTGCATACTTGGTTTTATTGTTCTGTTCAACGAAGTCAGCAGGTTGTGTCTCTTTGTCATCATAAAGTTGAATGATTTTCGCATGTTTTAAGGTTTTATGGAGTGTAAGTTGATCTTTTAAATATTTTAAATTGCTGACTTCAAAAGATTGTAAGTAAATAGGTGCAATATCACGGGTATATTTATATTTTGCCAAAGTTTTCAGTAAAGTATCTTCCATGGCTAAATTTTGTTTTTGGAAATAAGTCGGATGTTTGGTTTCGATATATAAACCAATAATTTTTCCTGTTTTTTTATAATGAGCATCAGCCAGTTCAATAATTTGTTCTAAGGTTGGAATCGCAAATTGATCATTATATTGGGTATTTTCAGGTCGTTGTTTGGGAATACGTTCACGGGCTTTGACTTGATTAAGTTCAGCCAAAGTAAAGTCTTCGGTAAACCAACCTGTATGAGGTGTGCCATCAATCACTTTGGTTTTCTGACGATCGGCAAATTGTGCTAGGGCACTGACATTTGATGTGCCGCCTATTTCATTTTCATGGCGGGCAACCAATACACCGTCTTGGGTTGAAACTAAATCTGGTTCAATAAAATCTGCGCCATCATCAATGGCTTTTTGATAGGCTGCTAAGGTATGTTCTGGACGTAGGGCACTTGCGCCACGATGTCCCACAATAATAATTTTAGGTTCGCTATATTCGGGCTTTATTGGTGCAGATGTAGAATCATCATTGTTATCATCATTACAAGCAGTCAATGCAGCCAATACGCTCAAACTCAGTATTGTTTTTTTAAGCATCGTATCCTCTATTTTAAAATCAGTTTAGTTCATTCAATGTGAGGTAATTTTCTTGCAAATTTATGAATTAGATTATTTTACTTACAAAAAATCATTTTTAAGCTTCTTCATATTTCCTACTTATTTGATTTTCTACACAGTTTTTCTGTTATTTATTCTTGTGTTTTTTATATAAGTCACAGAATATCCATATAGATGGAGTTAATGATCAAGACATTGCTACTTTATACAGATCTGACAAAGAACCACACTGATGCTCTCAAAATTTTTTATTCAACGACCTATTTTTGCTGGTGTACTTGCGATTATCGTGATTGCGGTAGGTATTTTTTCTGTCATAAATTTACCTGTAGAGCGCTATCCTGATATTGCGCCGCCTCGCATTACGATTTCGGCAACGTATACGGGTGCAGATGCTGAAACCGTTGAAGAAAGTGTGACTCAAGTACTTGAGCAACAGATTAAAGGAATCGACCATCTGCTGTATTTTAGTTCGAGTAGCGATTCTTCAGGGCGTGCTCGAGTTAGTCTAAGTTTTGAAAATGGCACGGATCCCGATACAGCACAAGTCCAAGTACAAAATAGCATTAATAGTGTCCTGAATCGACTTCCTGAAGAAGTGCAAAGGCAGGGGGTGAGTGTCTATAAATCACTCGGTGACACTTTTATGGTGGTCGGTCTTTATGACGCCAATCATAAAAGTAACAATATTGAACTCGGAGATTATGCTTCCAATCACATTGAACAAGAAATTGCTCGAATTGAGGGGGTGGGGGAAGTTGATGTTTTCGGTTCGTCGTATGCCATGCGTATTTGGTTAAATCCAAATTTATTACAACAATATCAACTGATGCCGAGTGATATACGCTCTGCGATTGAGGCACAAAATACGCAAGTGGCAGCAGGGGGCATTGGTGATTTACCTGTCGTGGCAGACCAATATTTAAATGCTAAAGTCACCGCAGGTTCTCGTTTAAGAACAGTCGAAGAATTTCAAAATATTGTCGTTAAATCTAATGCAAATGGCAGTTATGTCTATTTAAAAGATGTAGCACGGGTTGAGTTAGGCGCAGAAAATTACCAATCTTTTAATACCATTAATGGTTATCCCTCTTCAGGAATGGGAATTTCTTTGTCTTCGGGGGCAAATGCTTTAGCAACGTCGGCACTGATTAAGGCAGAGTTAGCAAAAATTTCTGAAAATTTACCTGATGGCTATAAGATTGTTTATCCAAGAGATAACACACCATTTGTAAAAGAATCGATTAAAGAAGTGGTTAAAACTTTGCTTGAAGCAATCGTTTTAGTCGTGATTGTAATGTTCTTATTTCTACAAAGTTGGCGAGCGACTTTGATTCCAACCATTACTGTGCCTGTGGTGGTTTTGGGTACTTTTACTGTGTTGTATTTACTTGGGATGAGTATCAATACGCTGACGCTTTTTGCCTTGGTCCTTGCCATTGGTTTGTTGGTTGATGATGCGATCGTGGTGGTTGAAAATGTCGAACGTCTAATGCATGAACAAGGCTTAGATGCCAAACAAGCCTCGATTGAATCTATGCAGGAAATTACAGGGGCTTTGATCGGGATTACCGTTGTACTAACCGCTGTTTTTATTCCAATGGCATTTTTTAGTGGTTCTACAGGAGTAATTTACCGACAATTTTCCATTACTTTGGTGGCTGCGATGAGTATTTCACTTATGGTGGCACTGATTTTAACGCCAGCCTTGTGTGCCATTATTTTAAAACCCAATGTGCAACCAGCGAAATGGGCGGTGTGGGTCAACCAAAAACTTGATCAGCTGAAGCATGTTTATATTAAATTGGTCAATAAAACCTTACAACTAAAAGCATTTATTTTGGTTATTTTTGTGGGTTTGGTTGCTGCATTTGGCTTAATTTATACACAGTTACCGACCAGTTTTATTCCAAGTGAAGACCAAGGCATCATTAGTGTCAATTTTCGACTTGCTGATGGTACACCGATGAGTCGTAGCCAAGTGGTGGGAGAAAATATTCGTCAATATTTCCTTGAACAAGAAAAGCAAAATGTCGATATTGTTTTAATGCGTTATGGTCGAAATTTTTCAGGTACAGGACAAAATTTAGGGACAGGTTTTATTGCACTTAAACATTGGGATGAACGTTCGGGAGCGGAAAATTCAGCGCAAGCCATTCGTGAACGTGCCATGAAACATTTTAAGAAAGATCCCAATGCGATTATTAATGTGAATTTACCTTCATCTGTCAGTGGTTTAGGAGATAGTGATAGTTTAGAGTTTTGGCTGCAAGATGTGGATGGTCAAGGGCGAAAATTTTTAGATCAGAAATTTGATGTGTTAAAACAAAATGCAGAACAATTTAGCAGTTTTGAAAATCTAGATAAAAAATCTAATCCTGATAAAGCAAAGTTGAAAGTCCATATAGATCAAAAATTAGCGATGGCAAATGGTCTCACTCAAACAGCCATTAATAGTACATTGGCTACGGCTTGGGGCGGTTCTTATGTTAATGATTTTATTGATCGTGGACGAATTAAACGTGTCATGATGCAAGGTGATGCCGAGTTTCGTTCAAAACCTGAAGATTTAAATAGGTGGACGGTACGAAATGCTCAAAATCAAATGATTCCATTTGGTAATTTTGCGACTATTGATTGGGAGGGAGGACCCGATGTGGTCAATCGTTTTCAAGGCTATACAGCATTACAAATGGAAGCCAATACTGCGGCAAATATCAGCTCAGGTCAGGCGATGCAAGATGTGCAAAAAATGATTGCAGCAGAAAAGGGTATTGGCATTGCATGGAGTGGTTTGTCCTATCAAGAGCAACAATCAAGCAGTCAAGCAATTTGGTTGTATCTGATTTCAATTGGTTTTATTTTCCTTTGTTTGGCTGCTTTATATGAAAGTTGGTCGATTCCAACCGCAGTCCTTGCGGCAATTCCGCTTGGGATTGGGGGAAATATTATTTTCAGTACTTTGGCGGGTTTTCCAAATGATATCTATTTCCAAATCGCATTGCTCACCACCATTGGTTTGTCATGTAAAAATGCAATTTTGATTGTGGAATTTGCAGCCTTGGCACAGGAGAAAGGCAAAAGTATTGTTGAGGCCGCAATAGAAGGCGCAGGGTTACGGTTACGCCCGATTTTAATGACTTCTTTGGCTTTTGGTGCAGGGGTCATTCCTTTGGTCTTGGCGTTTGGAGCGGGCGCTGCTAGCCGTCAAGAAATTGGTGTAAGTGTTTTAGGTGGTGTAATTTTTGGGACAGTTTTGGTGCTGATCTTTATTCCCTTTATGTATGTCATGGTGCGCTCAATGTTTAAACCAAAGTCACAATTCTAGGCTTTGGCATGAGTGTAAAAATCGCAAGTTAAAACTTTTATATTTTTAACCTAAAAATCGTCATTCATGTGGCGATTTTTGAGTTTGCTGCACTAAAAATGAGCTAAATTTGCTTTATGGAAACTGCTCATTTTATGATGTAGTAAAAAACGGGTGTGATATTGATGCAATTATCTTCTCAACTTATTTTAGACTTAGAACAAGCCATTCAAAATCACCAAATTGAGGAGATTAAGCGTTTAATTACCCAAGTTAATCGTGCCGATTTGGCAGATTTATTGGCAAATTTAACCTTAGATAAGCAATTAAAATTAATTGAATATTTACCGCATGCCGCTTATGTTTTTGAGTTTTTAAGCTTAACAGAACAACTTGAAATTGCACTGCGGTTACCTAAAGTCCAATTGGTACAACTGATTACAGAGATGCATTCAGATGACAGTACTGATTTATTTAAAATCTTGCCGTTAAAGTTACAACATGACATCTATGCACTATTAACGACTGAAAAACAACAACAAATTAAACAGCTTGCTCAATATGCTGAGGAATCAGCAGGGGCAATCATGAGTTCAGATTTTGTGATGTTATCATCTGATTTGACCATGACTGAAGCCATTGCACAACTGAGGTTGCAAGCGGCTGACCGTGAAACTTTATATTTAATTTATATTGTCGATCATGACTTGAAATTATTGGGCGTGGTGTCTTTACGTGAAATTATTTTAGCCGACCCTTATCAAACGCTTGGTGAAATGATGACCACAGATTTGGTGGTGGGCTATGTAGATGAAGACCAAGAAAGCATTGCACAAAAACTCAGCCATTATGATTTTATTGCTTTACCTATTATTGATGCAGAACAGCATTTATTAGGCATTGTCACTTATGATGATGCAATGGACATTGCACAAGAAGAAATGACGGAGGACTTTTTGAAGTCAAGTGCTGTCAGTAGTGCGCCAAATTTTAGCTTAAAAACTGCACCGATTTTATTTCTTTATAAAAAGCGTGTGTTTTGGTTGGTCATTTTAGTTTTTGGTAGTCTATTGTCGGGCATTGGTATTGCACATTTTGAAGATATTATTGCTGCAAATATTGTTTTGGTGTTCTTTTTACCTTTATTGGTGGGCAGTGGCGGGAATGCAGGTTCTCAATCAGCGACACTGATGGTGCGTGCTTTGGCAATGGGAGATGTGCAATTAAAAGACTGGCTCCAGTTGATTGGTCGGGAAAGCTTGGTGGCACTGTGCTTAGGGGGCACTATGGCATGTGCCGTATCGATTTTAGGGTATTTTCGTGGTGATGCCATGGTTGCTTTGGTCTTGGCACTGAGTATGATGGGCATTGTATTATTGGGCTGCCTGATTGGTATGAGTTTGCCTTTTATTCTAAATCGTTTGAAGCTTGACCCAGCAAGTGCTTCTGCACCTTTGGTGACTTCCATTTGTGATGCAACAGGTGTGATTGTGTATTTATTTATTGCTTCAATTTTTTTAGGTCAAGTTGCGGCGTAAATTTTAAAACACACCTCATATCGAATATAAATCTATACACAACATGCTGAATTTATTGGCTATCATACTTTTAATAAAAGTCTAAATTGGATTATTTCCCAAGATGAGTACACAAAAAAAATTATCGACTCAAGAAGTGATTCGACTAGAGCGTGACTTGGCAAAATTTGCCAATATGATGGATTCGGTGGTTCGAATTCCATTTACCAAACAAGGCGTTGGTGCAGATGCTGCATTAAGCACAATTCCTGTTGCGGGCGATGTCGCAGGTTTTGTTTTAACTTGTTATGCTGTGTATAAAGCTAAACAACTAGGTGTACCACAGTCAAAACTTAATGGCGTGATGAAGCTGGCTGTCATGGATGCAGTGGTTGGTTTTGTGCCTGTCGTGGGTACTGTATTTGATATTTTTATTCGCCCAAGTCGTAAAGCTTTAGATGTGGTTCATGAACATATTCAAACAGAATATCAAATAAAAACTGAAGATCATGTGATTCATCCATTTTTACATGAACGTTTAGAGCAAAAACAACAGCATTCAGCTTTTTGGCGTAATCCTGTGGTGGCATGGTTGTGGCTGCATATTCCAGACCTTTTAGGTGCAATCGTTTTAGTTATGATTGGTATGGCAATGTGGTTGGGGCTGATGTGGTTATGGGATGTGTATCAAACTTGGTAAAATGATCTCCAAATACATCCTTGGTGTGAGTTATAAATGTCTTTGATTCTAAAATAAATATTTTGGATGTGATCAATAAATGTGGTTAATATACAGCATTTATTTTAAAGGGACTTTTTGATGAAAAATAAGCTATTCACTATGTCATTATTTGCATGTATGGGATTACAAGGCGTTTATGCTGTTGACGAAGTAAATCAAAAAAATTCGATGATTGGTGAAGGTGAAAAAGTGATTCACTCTAATACCATGGGTTATATTGCAGGGAAAGCATACAATTATCATGATCATACATGGGAAAATGAGCAATATCGTATCGTTAGGAAAAATAATGAAATGCTGGGTGCTTATATTATTGATCAAGTCGGAGGGGATGGTGAAAGATTAGGTATTTTGTATATGAGTAAATATTTAAAGGATATTCAATTGGCAAAAAGCATAATTAAAAAAGATACCATTGAATATACGCATTTTTATCTGCTGTGTAATAAAGAATTTAAGAAAAATAATCAATTAAAAAACAAATATTATGAAAATGAAAACTTTAAAAGTGCTATTTTTGATGAGAATATGTCTACAGAAATTACGCCAAGCTATGCACAATATCGAGATTTTAATTTAATTTGTAAACATACGTATATAGATAAAACTAATCAGATTTAAAACCTAAAGAAGGTCTTTTAAAAAGACCTTCTTTATGAATAGAAAATAAAAAATTAAGGCAAGTTAAGTTGGCGTAAAGCAGCAACACGTTGCTCAATACTCGGATGCGTTTGGAACAATGCAGCTAAACTGAAACCTTGTTCCTTACCTTCCGCAATCGCAAAAGCTTTCATTTCTTTTGGCATTTGGTCAGGCATTTCTGATTCAGCTTGTAAACGTAACAACGCAGAAATCATCGCTTCTTTACCTGCTAAACGTGCGCCTGCTTCATCAGCACGATATTCACGATGACGAGAGAACCACATCACGATGGCAGAAGCTAAAATACCAAACACAATATCTAATACAATAGAAATAATGAAATAGGCCATACCCGGTGCTTCACCATCTTCACGACCAAAGACATTACGGTCAATAAAGTCACCGACCACACGTGCAAAGAACATGACGAACGCATTCACAACACCTTGAATCAGAGATAAGGTGACCATGTCACCATTGGCAACGTGACCAATCTCATGAGCAAGTACTGCACGTAGCTCATCTTTATTCATGCGTTCAAGCAAACCTGTCGATACAGAAACGAGCGCATCGTTTTTGTTCCAACCTGTTGCAAAGGCATTCGATTGATAAGATGGGAAGATCCCGACATCAGGCATTTTAATACCCGCGTGTTGAGAAAGTTGTGCAACCTCTTGAACCAACCATGCTTCAGCTTGGTTACGAGGTGCATTAGGATCAATTAATTCTGTACCTGTTGTTTTTAACGCCATCCATTTAGACATGAACAGTGAGATGAGAGAGCCCACCATACCAAAGACAAAACAGATGACCAATAGGTTACCTAAGTTGAGGCCGCCAGCGCCGTGGTAACTGCCAACACCTAAAACTGATAGGATAATGCCAGCTACAACCAGTACCGCGAGGTTGGTAAGCAGAAACAAACCAATCCGCATCATCGAAAAAATCCTCTTAATAATAAAATAGTTTGATCTATAAATGATAAATCTATCAAGGAATATGAGGATAATTATGTGAAAATTCAAGAAGAATTGAAAAAAACCATGTTGATAATTTTATATTGATTTTGTTATGTGTAGAGTCAAGCCAAAAAAATAGCCAAAATAAATCGACTATTTTTATACATTCTCTTGATGAGAGAATGGGGTTTATTTTTAGATTATTTATTTAAGACATCACTTTAGAATATTTTTTTAATTGGAAATATAGATTTTAGCCGTTGCACTGGCATTGTTGGTGGTATACGTGCCAGCTGGTGCATCTGTAAAACTATTACCACTTGCGACAATAATTTGCCGCTGTGAATATTGAGGTTTAGTCACTGTAGTATTTTCATTTGACGTATTGTAGTTATTTGACTGGGCAATGACTTGGGGTTGTGATGTACTTGTAGTACTGTTCGTTGTATTGCTTGAGCTTAAACCTACGCCATTCGCATATAAATTACTGTAACGGCTTGATACACGTCTTACATAATCTTGGGTTTCACGAAACGGTGGGACATCGCCATATTTTTGTACATTGCCTTCACCCGCATTGTAGCCTGCCAATGCCAAACGAGTACTATTATTAAAACGTTTGAGTAGCCATGCCAGATATTTGGCACCTGCCATAATGTTTTGTTGTGGATCATAAGGATTATTCACATTAAAACGGCGTGCTGTAGCAGGCATCAGTTGCATTAAGCCTTGAGCACCCACAGGGGAGCGTGCGTAAGGATTAAAACCTGATTCAGTATGAATAACCGCTTTAATTAATCCTTCAGAAACGCCATGGGTTGCTGCTGCTTGTCGAATGATATGGTCATAGGTATTTTTGTTGCGGCTGTAACTTGGTAATACCGATGCTTCAGATTTGCCCCAATTGCTATAACTATGAATATTACTGTCTGGATAATAGGTCACTTTTACTTTTTGTAGTGAGCGATCTGAGCTTTGTTTATTGGTGAGTAAGGTGCTGCCTTGTTCATCTTTATAGATATACATTTGCCCTGCAAAACTCGGCGTAGTCCAGAGTGTAACATTTAAGCAAGCGACACAGCATAAAACCGATGTACGGATAAAATTATTCATTTTAATATTATATTTGTCCCCAATATGCTTGGAGTGTAGCAAAATTCGATACAGAGTAAAACTGTGAATTGTTTTTTATCAATACAAATAGAAAAAATCAAGCACTAACTGTTGTGCATTTGAACAAAAAAAAATTTAATTTTTTTTTAATTCAGATTGCTTGACTATCATAAGCAATTGAAAAATATAAATAAAAAACATTGGTTAAAAAATAACCAATTTAAAGAGAACGCCCATCACCGCGGTCATATCGTGTGTCAAGCCCTGAACAATCCACAATTTTATCCACAGCTTTTGTGGAAAACTGTGGAAAAGTTTAAAAGATAAACACTTAGTCGATTATTTATACGCAACAGGCTATTTTAAATGCTGCTATGCGACAACAAAATGACAAATACACATCAGGACAAAAAAACAAAAATCTTTAGATGTCATATGTCGACAAATCAGCTAAAATTGCGCAGTATTTTTTTATGGGTAATTTGCCTCTATGTACTCGCCAGTTGAGTCCGAACAAGGATTTAATTTCAAACCAGAACTTCCTACAAGTTCAGCGTATTATCGTTTGTTAAAAAAACTTCGTCGTCAGGTTGGTCACGCCATTCGTGATTTTAAAATGATCGAAGAAGGTGACAAAGTGATGGTCTGTGTCTCTGGCGGTAAGGACAGTTACACATTACTTGATATTTTGTTGCAGTTTAAACGCATCGCACCGATTAATTTTGATGTCGTTGCCGTAAACCTTGATCAAAAGCAACCAGGTTTCCCTGAAGACGTGTTGCCACGTTATATGGAAGAAAATAACATTCCATATTATATTTTGGAAAAAGATACCTATAGCATTACCAAACGTTTAACGCCTGAAGGTAAAACGTACTGTGCAGTATGTTCACGTTTGCGCCGTGGTTCATTATATGGTTTTGCACAAGAAATTGGTGCAACCAAGGTGGCTTTGGGGCATCATCGTGATGATATTTTAGCCACTTTCTTTTTAAACTTATTTCATGGTGGTAGCTTAAAAGCAATGCCACCTAAATTATTGTCTTCAGATAAAAAGAATATCTTAATTCGTCCACTTGCGTACGTGGAAGAAAAAGACATTATTAAATATGCTGAAATGCGTAAGTTCCCAATTATTCCATGTAACTTATGTGGTTCACAGGAAAACTTACAACGTGCGATTTTAAATGATATGTTGCGTGATTGGGACAAACAGTATCCGAAACGTTTACATAGTATTTTTGGTGCTTTACAGAATGTTTCACCATCGCAATTGGCAGATCGTGATTTATTTGATTTTGAAAAATTAGATGAAGAACGTGAGTTTGATCTGAAATGTGATACTGAAGAAGCGAAAAAACGTTTAGATGTTGTAAATTTAAGTTTCGCAGCAGATTGAGCATTTTTACTATTTAAATGAACAAATCAGACATTTATATTGATATGAGTGTCTGATTCTTAAATATAAAACGATAAAATCAATCAAAATAGAATAACCAGTACAAAAAACTTTAGCCTAAATTGAAATTATCGTGTTATAACCTTTAGCAAGCGAAAAGCTTCATGATGTTGTTCGGATAGACAACACAATAAATGAATAAATATTTTTGAGGAATGAACATGCCTGCATTTTTAACTGATGATTGGTTTGCAACTGTAGAAAAACTAACTGCTGAAGCGGGTGATCTTAATTTACCACCAGCATTGTCTGGTTTGGCAATTAACCTCGTAGTTGCAGATGCAGCTGGAAATACTGAGCTTGCACTTGATGGCGGTAAGATCGTAAAAGGAACTTCGCCAAATGCAAAAACAACTTTGAATATGGATGCAGAAACCTTACGTAAAGTATTCCTAGAATTTGATATGGCTGCTGCAATGCAAGCATTCATGACAGGTAAAATTAAAGTAACAGGTGATATGTCGCAATTGATGGCATTACAAACTGCTAAGCCAAGCCAAGAGCAAAAAGATTTATTTAAGAAAGTACTTGAGCAAACCGCTTAAGTGCATTTTTGAAAAAAAGAGCTTACATCAATGTAAGCTCTTTTTTTCTGCGTTATTACCCAGCTCAGATCGTCATTAAAGCAGGGGTATTTTTAATATGTTCTAAATAGGCACGAATACGTGTGACATATTGAACAGCTTGTTTGTAGCGACCATTACGTGTTTGATTCTTATTTAAAAACTCATACATATTGATCCAATCATTTGGGTCTTTACCTTGAGATTTTAAACGTTTCTGAATCGAATCCACAGCACCTGGCCCCATATTATAGGCGACCAACGCATACCAGTGACGATCAGGGTTCTGGATATAGTGATAACGCGTTAACATTTGATTAAAATACTTCGCACCACCTTGAATACTTTGAGTGGGGTCTGTACGGTTAGATACCCCCATAGCACGTGCAGTTGAATTGGTTAACATCATTAAACCACGGACACCTGTGGGAGAAACAGAGTCTGGTTTTAGGTAAGATTCTTGATATCCAATGGCAGCGAGTAAATGCCAATCCATATCATATTGCTGTGCAGTTTTTTTGAAACTGGCTTTATAAATCGGTAAGCGTTGCTTTAAATCACGTTGAATGACATTCCAATCATTTTGCTTCACCACATTGCGGTTATAAAAAGAAGCCAAATGTTGAATAGCGCCATTTTGTTTACTTTGACAGACAAAACCACTTGCAGCTTCAGTAAGTGGGTCATCTGCGTGTTTAAATACCCAATTAATTTCAGGATTTAACCCATTTTTTTGCAAACTGTTCAAATCACCACAGGTGGCAGAAAATGAAGTCAATTTCTTGGCTTCAATACGTTCCAATGTTGCAGTCGTGATAGCGAAATTCGCTTTACCTTGTGCAACTATTTTCAATGCTGTTGCATTGTCTGAAACAGTTTTAAAATTGAGTTTTACATTTAAATTTTGCGCATAGTTATGTGCTAAATCATAGCCAAAACCGTGTTGGTATTGACCTTCTTTAAAGACAATTGTTGGTGTAGATACGGCAACAACAGTTAGAGTGTTGGTATTGACAACAGCATTGTATTGATTGGTTTTTGTTGCATTAATGGTATGAAATGGAACAAAAACACTTGCGAGTACTAAAGCTTTCAGTGGGAGTGTGGAAAAAAAAGAATCGAAGTTTAACCTCGACCCAGATGTTGAATTACTGTGCATGTTGTCTCCGCTACAAGCAATTTATGCCCAAAAAGCCGTAGCAAAAAGCTACTCAAACTTTTTAAAGTTGATAAATTCGATAAGGGTGGGCAGGCATGGACGTCATTCAAAAAATGACATTTGGGAAATAAAAAACTTTATGGAAAAACCATAAAGTATAAAAAATAGACAATCTAAAACATGTGCGAATAATAAAGTTGAAAATTTGAAATGTCAAATTTTGTACTAAAAATATTTATTTTATGTAACATAATCTACTGATTTAATTGGTAAAAAAGTTTTATAATATTTTTATGTGTAGAAAATGTGCATTTTTCATTTAAAAATGTTGAGATTATCAGCTGAAATAATAGGGCGAAATCATGAAATCAAACCTAATTACACGCGCTGGACACGATCAATTGGTGGCTGAATTGCAGCATTTATGGCACGAAGAACGTCCAGAAATTACCAAAAAAGTGAATTGGGCTGCAAGTCTCGGTGATCGCAGTGAAAATGCAGATTATCAATATAATAAACAAATACTTAGGAAAATTGATCGGCGTGTACGATATTTAGGTAAGCGTTTGGAAGAACTACGCATTATTGATTTTTCTCCTGAGCAAGAAGGTAAGGTTTATTTTGGTGCATGGGTCGAAATTGAAAATGAGGCAGGGGAACAAAAAAAAATTAGAATTGTTGGTGTTGATGAAATTTACGATCATCATCCACAAAATATTTCTGTTGATTCACCGATGGCACGTGCTTTGTTGTCGAAAGAAGTAGATGATGAGATCGAAGTACTGACACCATTGGGTAAAAAAACTTGGTTTATTAATAAAATTGAATATGAAAAGCTTGAAAATTCATCAAATTAATGATTTTTGATTTTATTTTGTACATTTAAATGCATTTTGATAGAAAAACATTTGCCAAAATTAATTTTTATTTATATGATAGCCGCCATTGGAAGCGTGGCAGAGCGGTTTAATGCACCGGTCTTGAAAACCGACGAGGGTGTGAGTCCTCCGTGAGTTCGAATCTCACCGCTTCCGCCAAATATCTAAAAAAGCCCTTGTTTTTACAAAGGCTTTTTTATTGTATATATTTTTGTCCCACATTGTAACCCACATTAAAATTTTGGATTGGATTGGCTACTTTTAGCTGTATTTAGAAGACTAAGGAATGCAGTTTAAAAAACTGTATTTAAATCTAACTATATTCTTATTCAAACGATTCTTAATTCTAAATATTTTCACTATCCATTTGCTTAGCTTGCTTGACGCTCTATAACGTGCAGATTATCCTTAGCCTGCTGACCTACATCGTCAGCGGGTTTTGGCAGACCCATTAACAAAGACAATATGCGAAATCTCATTTTGCATGTTGTGGACCCGTTCGTCCCCCTTTCTTTGCGGTAGGGCGGAGGGGGGACGCGCTTGCGCGTGCTGGTTTCTTTGTTACCAGTCTGTCAACCCTCCTTCGTTCTGCCACCATCAATTGACAGTGATTTGGCAGGATGATGTGTGCTGATAAAAACGGAGACTTTAACTTGGTAAACTAAACTTACTCAACAGGAGTTTACCATGAGTAAAAAGCAAAAAATTTATACAACAGAATTTAAAGCTGAAGCAATAAAAGCCATTGAAGAAAACAAAGGTAATGTTTCCGAAACAGCACGACAACTCGGTATTTCCATGCAAACGCTATCGAATTGGCATAAAAAAGCAAAGGCAGGAACATTAGCTGGCACACAACAATATTCGCCTGATCTCGTTGCTCTACTCGAAGAAAATAAGAAGCTGAAACAACAACTTAAAACTTCCGAAATGGAAAGAGAATTTCTAAAAAAAGCAGCGGCGTACTTTGCCAAGGAAAATCAGTGAAGTACGCTTATATGAAAGAGCATAAAAACACATATCCAACAATAATGATGGCTAGGTTGCTAAAAATTTCAATATCAAGGTTTTATGATTGGTTAAAGCGGGGCTTAAGTAAACGAGTTATTCAAAGAAACCAACAGACCATCTTGGTCAAAATTGCCCATCAAGAAACTAAAGAAAGTTATGGACATATTCGCTTAACAAGGTATTTACAGTCACAAGGCATTCAAATTAGCGAGTATGCAGTACGTTGCATTAAACAGCAGAATCATCTGTATTGTAAGCGTTTCAAAAGGACAACAAATAGCGATCACAATCGTTATGTTTACAATAATTTGTTAGAGCAAAACTTTATAGAGACTACCCCAAACATTGCGTGGGTAAGTGACATTACATATATATAGACAGCTGAAGGCTGGCTGTATTTAGCTGCGTTAAAAGACCTTTGCACTAAACAAGTAGTTGGGTATAGCTTGAGTGCAAGGATGACAACACAACTTGTTTGTAATGCACTGAGTATGGCTATTCGCAATCATAAACCACCTCGAAACTTAATTATTCATTGGGACAGAGGCAGTCAATATTGTAGTCATGAATATCGGAATATGCTTGAAAAATATAGTTTTCAAGGTTCGATGAGTAAAAAGGGTGACTGTTTTGATAATGCACCAATTGAAAGTTTCTGGGGAATATTAAAGAACGAACTTGTACATCATCGGAACTATAAAACGAGGGAAGAAGCTAAGGCAGATATTACAAAATACATAGAGCTCTTCTATAATCAGCAGAGAATTCAGAAAGGACTGAATTTTAAGACACCAAATCAAATGGCAGAGGACTTTTACAAGTTAGTTGCCTAGAATCTCCCAAGTGGAAGTGTCCTGTTATTTCAGTACACATCACTAGGTACAGAGTACAAAAACAAGAAAAAGAAAATTACAGAAGAAATGTTTCAAATAGTATTTTTGTGACCAAATTTAGTCACAATTTATAGGGGATTTTACCTATATGAATAAGAGCAAATTGATATTTTATTTATAGTAAATATTTATGCATTTAAGCAAAATTAAATATTTCTACAAGAAAAATTCTTAACTCAACATAGATTCATCCTTATATTTCCATGCCACCTTTCACGACTAAATTAAGTCATGCGCTAGACGATCTTACACAGCGTCAACAAGGACTTGAGCAATAAAAAGGGTGTGGTAAATGATAGGGAAATATCTAATATCTGTGGCGATGACCACATTTCTATACAGTGGAGCAACTTTAGCGATTGCAGCTGAGAATGGTGGAAGTGCTTATCCTGATGGAACAGAAAGCTTTTTTGGGGGGGCAATGCCTCCACCAGGTATGTATCTTGTAAGTTATAACCAATATTACAACGCAGACAAATTTAAAAATGATCATCCTGTTTTTGATGATTTTAAAATCGATACTTTTGCAACGGTGGCACGTGGTGTTTATGTCAGTGACAAAACATTTTTAGGTGCCACGTGGGGGATGCACGCTTTTCTTGTTTATGCCAACGCAGATTTAACCCTAGGGGGTCATCAAGATGACCACATAGCGATGGGCGATGTGATTATCGATCCATTTTTATTGGGTTGGCATAAAGGAGATTGGCATGTTGCTACAGGTGTTGATTTCTATATTCCTGTGGGTTCTTACAACAAGGATCGTCTCGCGAACATTGGACGAAACTACTACACCATTCAACCGATTGTTTCGACAACCTACCTCAACAAGCAAGGTATAGAAGTCAGTACCAAATGGATGTACGACATTAATTTTGAAAATAAAGACACCAACTATACGTCTGGTAATGCCTTGCATGTGGACTACTTAGTTGCAAAACACATGGGGCCTTTGGCTGTAGGTGTTGGTGGTTATGTTCATCGTCAGCTAGAGGGTGACTCAGGAGAAGGTGCAATTTTAGGTGATTTTAAAGCCAAAGCAGCGAGTGTTGGTCCCCAAGTTCGCTATCAGTTCCCACAAGGTTATGCCATCGCAGCGAAATATCAAAAAGAGTTTGACGTTGAAAACCGACCTGAAGGTCAGAAGTTTGCAATAGATATCACCATTCCTTTTTAAATGATTTTGAACACATTGAAATCCAAATATAAGCGCAAGCATACAGAGGTGAATTTATGAAAATAGAACATCAAGAATATGCAACTGGCAGTGTAAGTGCTGTTGATTATTTAGTTGTGAATGAATATTCAGGCGGGATTGTGGGTCCAAGTCAACGCATGCTTGGTCCTTTAAAAAATGGCGGGACTTTAAAAACAGGTACACCGCCAGGCTGTTGGGGTCCAATGATTACACCTGCATTTCAAGGCGGGCATGAAGTCACGCTTCCTGTGGCGATTGAAGGTGCAGAAGTGGGCGATGCCGTTGCCCTAAAAATTAAACAGATGAAAGTGACATCCATTGCAACCTCTTCAGGGGTCATGCAATTTGTGGAAGGGCGTTATAAGGGTGACCCCTTTGTTGCGAAATACTGCGAAGCATGCGGTACAGAACAACCAGCAAGTTATGTAGAAGGCATTGGTGATGATGCTATTCACTGTAAAAATTGTGGTGCGGAAGTCAGCGCATTTCGTTTCTCACATGGTTATGTGATTGTTCTTGATGAAGAAAATAAAGTGAGTTTGACGGTTAATCAAGAGATTGCCAACAAACTTGCAGGCAATGCCAATGAACTTGCAGCACTGCCTGAACATGCAGCACAACATTCTATTTTATCGCTTGCACGTGCAGATATGCCTGGTGTTGCAGCCCATATGCGCCCATTCCTTGGCAATATTGGGACTACGCCATCTCGTGACTTGCCTGACTCTCATAACTGTCATGACTTTGGTCAGTATCTGATTGATGCACCACACAAATTTGGCATGACGGAAGAAGAGCTGATTGCTGCAAAAACCGATGGTCACATGGACACCAATTCGATTCGTCCTGGCTGTATTTTGATTTGTCCTGTCAAAGTCCCGGGTGCAGGTGTGTACATGGGAGATATGCATGCTCAACAAGGCAATGGTGAAATTGCAGGTCATGCAACCGATGTTTCAGGTGAAACCGAGCTGCAAGTTGAAGTGATTAAAGGTTTAAGCATTGATGGTCCGATTCTTTTACAAGCTTGGGATGACTTACCGCCTATGGCACGTCCTTTTAGCAAAGAACAACGTGAAAAAGTCAAAGCGCTTGGTGAACGTTGGGGGCAAACCGAGATTGAAGAAAGTGGCCCAATTACCTTTATGGGTACTGGGAAAAACTTGAACGATGCCACTGAGAATGCCCTAAACCGCGCTGCAAAAACCACAGGTTTAAGTTATGACGAAGTCATGAACCGCTGCACGATCACAGGATCGATCGAAATCAGCCGTTTACCTGGCATGGTGCGCGCAACTTTTCTTTGCCCAATGCCTATTTTAGCCAAACTCGGCATCGCAGATTTAGTCCGCGAACATTATCAACTTTAACGTAATGCATACCTTGGGCTGTGTGCAGGATCGTGATCATTGCAGCAGCTTGAGGAAATAGAACCGTCACATCTATGTGTCTAAAAAACTTGAACAGGAATGTCATATGAACAGTAATGCAAAGCTTCGTTGGGGCGATTTATATCCAGAACTTGGGATTGAGCCTATTCCAACAGAACCGTGTATTTCACCAGAAATATATCAAGAAGAAATTGAAAAAGTTTTTTCGAAAGTGTGGTTAAAAGTGGGTCGTGTGGAAGAAATTCCGAAAAAAGGCGACTACAAAGTCAAGCGTTTAGACTTTGCTAAAACCTCAGTGATTTTAATGCACGGCAAAGATGATGAAATTCGTGGTTTTCACAATATTTGTTCGCACCGCGGTAACAAAGTGGTTGTCGAAACAGACAATGAAACTTTTGGTTCAAATAAAGCCGCAGTCGTAACCTGCCGTTTTCATGGTTGGGTGTACGATGCCAAAGGTGATCTGGTTAATGTGCCTGAAGAAGAGAAATTTACCTCTTGTTTTGACAAAGGTCATAACGGTTTAGCACCTGTGCGTACCCAAGTATGGGAAGGGTTTATTTTCGTTAACCTTGATAACGAAGGCACTCAGTCTGTAGAAGAGTTCTTGGGTGATATGGGCAAACACTTAGGCAGTTATCCATTCCATGAAATGGAAGAATGTTTTGCCTATAATACTTTATTGAACTGTAACTGGAAAGTGGCACACGATGCTTTTGCTGAGGCATATCACGTTGCAACGATTCATGCAGGTTCATTCCCAAATGTCTTTGCTTCTGGTTTGCAAGAAGTTCAGTTGTTTGGCGATCACCGTACATGTGCGGTGTGTTTAACCAAAAATGCCAATCCAAAACCTGCTGCGGCACTTTCGGGTGAAATTTCGGGTGCATCGTTGGTGAATCATTATGAACGTGTGCAATTACCTAAATCTGTCAATCCAAATGACCGTGATGACTTCTCATTTGAACTGTCTGTGATTTTCCCAAATATTTTGGTGCATGTGACTGAAGGCGTGTGGTTTACCCATCAATTTTGGCCTGTGGGTCACAATCAAACGCGTTGGGAAGGGCGTTATTATATTCCTAAAGCGAAAACCTATTCTGAGCGTTGGGCACAAGAATTTGCACAAATCTTACAGCGCAATGCATGGTTAGAAGACACAGCGACGATGGAAGATACGCAAGAAGCGCTTGAGTCTAAAGCCAAAAAAGTCATGCATTTACAAGATGAAGAAATCTTGATTCGTCATGGTTATCACGTTCTTGAACAATATCTGAATCGCGCATAAGGAGCATGCACATGTCAAACATCATTTCACAATTGCCCGCTGACTTTGCCACCCTAGAACCCTTTGTGGCGAAATGGGCATTAGGTACAGGAAAGCAACGTCACGAAGCGCGGTTAGATTCGACTAAAGCTGAGTTACAAACATTCTATGATGCAATTTTACCTGAAATGCGCAAATTGCTTGCAGCGCTTGACCAATATGCATTGGGGACCTTGCCTGAAGAATTGCACAAGTTGTATTGGCTAAGTCTGAGTTTTGCAGAAGTTGCACCACATATTGAGCTGTATAAAGGTTCAGTCGGTGTGCCCTATGCCTTTGCAGAAAAGCGTTTCATTTATGAAACAGGCAACGTAGTCAACGTTTAAAAGGATCTCAAGATGAGCCAACACAATCTAGAACAGCGTTTAAATGCTCTGGAGGCCTGTGAGGCGATTCGTAGCCTGATCGGCCGTTATGCGACAGCGGCCGATCAACGCAACAATCCAGCCATTTTGCAGCATCTTTTTCATGATGATGCGGTGTGGTGTGCCAATGGCTTTGGAGCATATCAAGGGCGGGACAATATTTTAAAAGGATTGTCGAGTATTGCAGAAGCACAAGTGCTGTGGAGTCTGCATATTATGGCAATGCCCGATATTGCAGTACTTGATCAACATCATGCTGAAGCAACTTGGATGCTATGGGAAGTCTGTCACTTGGCGACAACGGGTCAGACAGCCAAAACCAGTTGTTTAGGTGGATTTTATAAAACTGAAATACGGCGTAATGATGAAGGTGAATGGAAGTTTGAACGTGTTGAATTGAATTTAACCTTCAATCAACCCTTTCCAAAAACAGACATATAGACATGGCATCAGTACAGCCAAAAGGGAATTTAAAATGAGAAAAATTGCAATTATTGGTGGTGGACAAGCAGGTTTATTATTGGCGTTTTCGTTACTTGAAAACAAATATGATGTCACTTTATATGTAGATCGTCCTGCGGATGAACTTTTACATGGTCGTATGGTCAGTACCACGATGTTCTTTGCAAACACCTTGGAATTTGAACGCAAACTTGGGTTGAATTTTTGGGATGGTAAAGCACATCACGGTCAAGCGATTCATGTCGATTTTCGTGCTCCAGATGGTGCTATTGCACTGCCATTAACAGGGTTCTTACATGAGAACAAAGGCATAGCCATGGATCAACGGACCAAATATCACCGTTGGTTAGAAGAATATCCACGCCGTGGTGGCAAGTTGGTGCTACAAAATGTCAGTCCTGAAGATTTAGAGCAGATTGCAGCAGACAATGATCTCACGATTTTAGCGGCAGGCAAGGGCAATATCACCAGTTTGTTTAAACGGAATGAGTCACGTTCAGTGCATCAAACACCGCCACGTAAATTGGCTGCGGCTTTGGTGGTGGGTGATGACTTGTGTGGTCCACAGAGTTGGCAAGGTCAACCTGCTCAAACGCTACACTTTAACTTTGTTGCGGGTGCGGGCGAATATTTCAGTATGCCGTTCTATAGCCATACGCATGGTCCATGTCGTAGCTTTTTGTTTGAATGTGTGCCGAATGGTCCAATGGATATTTTTGATGATGTCAGCAATGGCGAAGAAATGCTGCAACGCATGAAAGAAGCTGTTGCAAAAGTAACACCTGATCAAAGTTTCCGTATGGTCGATAACATGGAGCTGAGTGATCCAAATGCGTGGTTAAAAGGCGCATTCCGTCCTGAAGTGCGTGATCCTGTTGCGACCTTAGCAAATGGCGCGAAAATTTGGGGCATTGGTGACACTGTGATCGTCAATGACCCCATTGCAGGTCAAGGTGCGAACAATGCAACACGTATGGTTGAGCATTATCTTCAAGCGATTTTAGCACATGGTGATCAGGCATTTAGTGCAGATTGGATGCAAAACGTGTTTGAACAATTTTGGAATGAATCAGGTCGATATACCACTGATTTTACTAATTTATTGCTCAATCCGCCGAGTGAAAGTCTTCTACAAGTGTTAGGTGCGGCATCTCAAAATCAAGTGATTGCAGATGATTTTATGGGGCACTTTAACAATCCGCGTGGTTTTTGGCCTGCAGTCGATGGTGAAGCAGGTGCAAAAGAATATCTCTCACGCAAGGAGTTCCAACATGCAGCTGCTTGAACGATTGTGGCAGGACGTTGATTTGGCTGAGGCAAAATCGTTGCGTCAAGCTTTCGGCAGATTTGCCACAGGGGTCGCGATTGTGACCTGTCTAGACCAAAACCAACAGCCTGTAGGCTTAACCATTAACTCATTTAGTTCGGTGTCTTTAGATCCAGCTTTGGTGTTATGGAGTTTAGTTAATCATTCACCAAGCCGTGAAGTATTTGAATCGGCTGAATATTTTGCCATAAACATATTGGCATCACAGCAACAAGAGATTGGTTTGAACTTTGCGAAACCCATTGCGGATAAATTTCAGCATGGCACTTGGAAGCTCCACGACCACAAAGCACCTGTTTTAGAAGATTGTGTGGTGCAATTTATCTGTCAGCGTGAGCAACAAATTGCCGCTGGGGATCATCAAATTTTTATCGGTAAAATTGAACACTGTCGCCACAGTAACCACCGTCCACTGTTGTTTTGCAAGGGTCAGTTCAATGAATGGCCTGAGTATAAGGAGGTTTCATGACAGACTTAAAGCAAAAAGTGGTCTTGGTGACGGGTGGAGCAACACATATTGGGCAAGCCGTTGTACAAGAGCTGAAAAGTTTGGGTGCAGAAGTCATTATTGCTGACATTAACCAAACGCAAGGTCAGCTTGTTGCACAAGCCACTCAAGCGCGCTACGAATATCTTGATCTTGCCAATGATGACAGTATTCGTGCATTGAGCCAAAAGTTGACGCAGTTGGATATAGTAATAAATTTGGCATGTTTATATGAAGATCACGGTTCTCAATCGACCCGTCAAGATTGGCAAAATACCTTTAATGTGACGGTGTTTGGTCATGCTGCTTTGGTTCAGGCGTGTCGTTCTCTGCTGCAAAGCAGTGAGGATGGTGCAGTCATTAACATCAGCAGTGTCAGTGCGCGTATTGCGCAAAAAGAGCGTTGGGTCTATCCCGCGTCAAAAGCGACCTTAGAGCAACTGACAAAGAGTATGGCATTAGATTTGGCTCAAGATGGGATTCGTGTACATGCTTTGTCCTTAGGTTGGACTTGGTCTGTGCCCATGCAAATGATCTCGGGAGGCGATCGTGCCAAAACTGATCGTGTGGCAGGACGTTTTCATGTATTGGGTCGTATTGCAGATGCTGAGGAAGTGGCTCAGGCTTTGAGTTTACTGTGCAGCCCGAAAGCCAAGTTGTTGACGGGCGGTGTGATTCATGCAGATGGCGGCTATCACATTTTAGGTCCTGAAGCGACAGAGTCACCGATTGAGGAGTTAAGCCAATGAATATCAAAATGAGCAATGTGGCAGAAAAATTCTTATGCTTAACTTCTGATGTGGCACAAGGTGAGGGTTTACAGGTCATTATTGAGGGTTATCCGCCCTTGGCGGTTTTCCATTTAGACGATGGTGAGTTTTATGTGACAGATGACACCTGTACCCATGGTGATGCTTCGTTGGCTGATGGTGAGATTGATGGTTGTGAAGTGGAATGTCCTTTCCATGCTGGTGCTTTTGATATTAAAACAGGTGAGCCTTGTGGTGCGCCATGTACGATTGCACTAAAAACTTATTCATCCATTGTACGTGAAGATCACGTTTACTTAGTGGAGTAAGGTCAATGTATAACATTCAAATTGATGGTCAAGGTGATTTTCAATGTGCGCCTGATGATGTCTTACTCAGAGCGGGGTTGCGCGAAGGGCTGGGTATTTCGTATGAGTGCAATGCAGGTGGATGTGGGACGTGTAAAATTGAAGTTTTGTCGGGTGAAGTGGAAAACTTGTGGGAAGATGCCCCGGGTTTAAGCGACCGTGACAAACGTAAAGGACGGCTGTTGGCGTGCCAATGTCGCCCCAAATCTGACTGTGTTATCAAAGTTCGTTTAGATGAACAGTGTGTGCCAAAAGTGTTGCCAAAGAAGAAAAAGGTGACGTTAAAGCATGTGCAATTTGTCACACATGATATTTTAGAAGTGCATTTACAGTCAGATGAACCTGCACAGTTTATTCCTGGTCAATACGCCTTAATTTGGGTAAATCAAACCTTATTACGTGCTTATTCCATGTCAAATTTGCCCAATGATGAGGGTGTTTGGGTATTTCAAATACGCCGTGTACCTGAGGGTAAAATGACCAATTTGCTGTTTGATGAGCAATCGCGTCAGCAAGCTGAAATTCAGATGGATGGACCTTATGGTTTAGCACATTTACAAGAGCAGCCACGCCCGATTGTTTGTGTAGCAGGCGGTTCAGGGCTTGCGCCTATGCTTGCGATTGCACGAGGTGTGGCTGTAAATCCACATTTACAACATCATAAAGTGTGGTTTTTTCATGGCGGGCGTGAACAACGTGACTTATTTACAGAAAACCAACTTCGTGAATGGACGGAGCTGGGTGATCGGCTGAATTATGTGCCTGCGACATCTTTGGAGCTGATAGACGGTATTCGTTCAGGATTTATCCATGATGTTATCAATGAAGTCTTAGGTGAGCAGCTGATTCAACATGAAATATATTGCGCTGGACCGCCGCCGATGGTGCAATCGATTGAGCAGATGGCGCATCGGGCAGGGATTCCGCAACAACAAATACATTTCGATCGTTTCTTCTAAAAACAATCATGATCCTGCTGAAAATTTTCAATCTAGCGATGGTTAACCCATCGCTGGTATAGATTTTTCCCGACACAACAACACCATATTAATAATTTGCGCTATCGACTCAGTCCCTAATTTTTGACGGATATGCGTGCGATGAATCTCTACCGTTTTATGACTGATATTGAGCATCTGCGCGATGTGTTTACTTGATAATCCATCGACCATCAAATTGATAATTTCGGTTTCACGCGGAGACAATGAGTTCAGTTTGACCATTTGTTGTTGGCGTTTTTCTTCTTCAATGAAGCTTTGTTCTGCAAGTTGCAATGATGCTTGAATTTGATTCAGCATATGTTGTGGGTTAAATGGCTTCTCCAGAAAATCAAAAGCACCTGCTTTCATGGCATTGACAGACATTGGAATATCGCCATGACCCGTCATAAAGATGATGGGCATACGGATTTTCTGCTGATTTAATTGTTGCTGTAGTTGTAAACCGCTCATGCCCCGCATACGAATATCTAGAATCAAACAGGCGGGGGTATGCGGGCGTTGATAATTTAAAAATTCAGTGGCGCTGTTAAAGGTTTTATTTTCCAATTGTACCGATTCGAGTAACCATGTTAATGAATTACAAATATCTTGATCATCATCAATAATATAGACAATGGGCTCTAAAACTTCAGAATTGGCTACATACATTTTGCACGCTCCTTTGCTGCCAAAGAAATATTAAAGATTGCACCGGTATCACCTTCACAGACCCAAAGATAACCTTGGTGACTTTCTATAATGCTGCGCGATAAGGTTAAACCAATGCCCATACTGTCACTTTTACTTGAATAAAAAGATTCAAATAGTTGTTCTGGATTTTGTCCTTGTAAACCAGGACCATTATCTGCAATCGCAATGCGGGCGTATTGATTGTATTGCCATGTGCGAATGTAAACATCGCGCTGACTGACAGGGTTTTTTTGTAAGGCATCGACTGCATTAAAAACGAGATTAATGATGACTTGGCTAAATAGCGTTTCATCAGCCTGAATATAAAGAGGGTGTACATTTAGTTCGTAATGAACTTTACAGTCACCTTGTTCTGCTTTTAACCGAATTAATGGATGTAAATCTTGGATCAGGCTGTTGAGTGAGTGATGTTGGAAATTGGCTTCACCTTTACGTAAAAAGCTCCGCATACTATGAATAATGCGATTTACTCGTTGAGTTTGATCCAAGGCTGAATTTAATGCTGCAATGGTTTCAGGGGTATTCGCTAGACCATTTTGAATACGAATAATACTGCCGCCCACATAGTTGTTGAGCGCGGCAAGGGGTTGGTTTAGCTCATGTGCTAGAGCTGTTGCAAGCTCGCCCATAGTTTTACAGCGTGACATATGTCCCAGTTGTTTTTCTCGGGTACGGGCAATCTGCTCTGCCTGAATACGTTCCGTAATATCACGATAATTGATTAAAATTCCTTGAATATTAGGATGATTTAGTAAATTTTTAAAACTAGCTTCATGGTGATGCCATTCGCCATTGTGGTGCAAAATACGATAATGCAGTACACCATCGTAAATTTGCGTTGGATGTTTAAACAAAGTCTGGCGTATTGCGGTTCTGTCATTTGGGTGAATAACGCTCAACACATTTTTGTTTAAAACAAAGCGATCACGATACCCCAAAATGCGCTGTAAAGAGGCACTTGCATATAATAATTTGCCTTGAGGGTCTAGAATAGCAATACCATCAGCAGAATTTTCTAATAAAATTTTAAAGTATTGGTCTTTAGACTGAAGTGCGTACTGATATTTTTTGATTTCACTAATATTACGAACTAAAGCCAAAAGTTTAGGCTGTTGCTCTATTTCAACTGTCTTTAAACAGACTTCAACTGGTATTTTTTGCTTATCTTTTGACTCAATGAGCCATTCAAAAGTAATAGCCTCATCTGTAGACGCTGCTACTTGTTGAACTTTTTTAAGTGCATGATGTAAATCGAAACCTTGATGAAAAGCACTGATCTTTTCAACGTTCATGTGAGTCAGTTCAGACTTACTATATCCTGTAAGCACAACAGCGGCCTCGTTCACATCCATGAATTGTACACTGCCAATATCATGTACAAAAATGGCATCGCCTGCTTTATCAAAAATGGTTTGATAATAATTTAAACTGGTCATTCTATGTCCTTACCTGAGATGGCTTCCTGCGATCGGGTAGAGGTGATGGATTATCGTGACTGATAAAACATTGTTGTTATATGATATTATATTGCATGAATGAGGTGTATGATGCAATGACATGAAAGGTTAGATTATATACTTTAAACATATGTAATAAAGCATGTGAAATATTGAATAGTGATTGCAAAATTCGAGGTTATTTAGGTTTCTATTACATCTAAATTGTTACTTAAATTTGCGTAGATAAGCGGGATTACTTTAAATGATTGAACTTCTCATTAAATAAGTTTAATCCCTCATAAAATTCGAAGGAGATATTTTTTAATCTATATCACTAATGGGATTAATTTTATGCCATTTATGTTTTATTTTCACAAAATTCAGCCCAATCCCCCATTAAGCCTTTACGTTTTTCAAGATAAGCTCCACGTAAATATGCAGCCTCAACTTCGTCAGGCAGTTTATGTGCAAGGACATGTTCACAGACTTCACGAGGGTAATCAGTTTTGTCTGCTGACCAATCACGGAAAGTAGACCGAAAACCATGTGTTGTAATCACTCGATTTTGTTTAGGATCAATATAGCCTAAGCCATTTTCTTTAAACTTCTGTTCATGCATACGTTTAATTAATGTGGTTAATGACATATCAGACAGCATTTCACCACTACGCGGTGCAGGGAATATAAACTCTTGTGGCTGACTATAAGGTTGAATTGATTTAAGCAAATTAATGGCTTCTTTAGATAGGGGAACTCGATGTTCCTTTTCCGCTTTCATTCGTTCTTTAGGAATAATCCAAACCTTATTCTTGAAATCAATTTCCTGCCATTTAGCTCCAAAAATTTCACCAGAACGACAGGCTGTTAAAATTGCAAATTCTAGAGCTTTAGGTGAAATTCCTATTTTCTGTCTCAGATGTTGAATGAATTCATAAACCTGTTCATAAGGTAACGATGGATGAGGGCGTGATTCCTGCTTTACATTCCCCAAGATTGGCTCAAGATTACCTTTCCATTCAGCAGGATTATCACCAACAAAATATCCCATGGCCTTAGCATAATCAAAAATGGTTTCTATACGACCACGAATACGTTTAGCTGTTTCGTTCTTCTCAGTCCAGATAGGTCTAAGAACTTCAGCAATATCAACTTTAGTAATTGTACCAATACTAATATTACCTAGAGTTGGATAGATATAGGTTTCTAATGTAGATGTCCATTGTCCGATATGTTTTTCATTTTTGAGTTCACGGGTTTTATTAGTAATAACAACTTCTGCGCATTCACGGAATGTTTTATCGCGCATTTTTTGAATATGAAACTTCTCAAGTTGTTCTTGTTTATACGCAATTGGATCAATACCATTTCGTATTTGTAATCTTAATTCAGTGGCTTTAGCACGAGCTTCAGCTAAAGAAACTTCAGGGTAGGGGCCAATCCCAATATCACGGCGATGAGGTCTTAGCTTCCCATCTTTATCTAACCGTTTGCCTACCACAGCACGTAAAATCCAGACACGGGAATTACCTTCGACGTTCAGGCATAAACCATCAACGCCTCCTACAGAGTGTCGACCTGTTGCTTTAATTTTTGCTACACTGAGTGCAGAGAGTTCCTTTGATTTTTTGGCATGTCTTTATTTACCCCACAACTTACCCCTCATAAAATACTGGAATTAATAGGGTTAGACAAGACAGGTTAGGATGGTGAATTATTTAAGTATATGTAAAATATGTGTTTATAATATTTCATTGGACTGGTTGGGATAGTTGTTATACGGACACCGCTTCCGCCAAATATTTAAAGAAGCCCTTGTTTTTACAAGGGCTTTTTTATTGCTTATATATTTACCCCACATTAAGTATTGGATTCATTTAGCTTTGATCAAATTGCTTTGTATTGAATTAGATTTTAGTTACAGATGGCTTTGTTGCATAAACCTACTCTTAAAGGCTTATTCAACATTATAATTCTTAAATGAATAAGCTCACACCTAAAATCTATCGTACAACCCATTGGTCTTCTTATAACAGAGCATTAATAAATCGAGGAAATATTTCTATTTGGTTTGATCCCAAAACTCAATGGTATGCTTAACCAAAAGGCAAACATGGTCGAAATCAAACCTATTCTGATGTTGCTATCCAATGCTGTCTGATGATTAAATCTCTATTCCGTTTGTCTTTACGTATGGTCACAGGCTTTGTTCAAGGTCTGATTAAACTTTGTGGATTAGATTGGACAGCCCCGAATATCAGCGATATTCGTATTCCACTATTTGTAGAAGACAAAAGCATATTGATATTGCGATTAACTATCAAAAAAGCAGTAATGGTCTCCATCTACTTGTTGATTCTACTGGCTTAAAGTTTTTAGGTGAAGGCTAATAGAAACGTACAAAACATCAGCCTGAATATCGTCGCCAATGGCGTTACATATTGGTATTGATGCTGAAATTCTTCAAATACGCGCTATTCAGCTCACAACCAACAATATGAGTGATTCACAGGTGCTTGGTGATTTACTGGATCAGATTCCACAAGAAGAACAGATTGACTCGGTCTATACTGATGGGGCTTATGACACCAAGCAATGCCGTCAGGTCATCGCAGAGCGACAAGCGCATGCGGTGATTCCACCAAGAAAAAATACGAAACTTTGGAAAGATACAAAGACCAGCTCGCTAGAGCGAAATGAATCACTTCGAACAGTTAAACGTTTAGGGAGAACACTATGGAAAAAATGGTCAGGCTATCATCGCCGAAGTTTGGTCGAAACCAAAATGCATTGCATCAAATCTTACGAAACAGTGTTTCTCGGGCGATAAACTCAGTGCAAGAAATTTCCAAAGCCAAGTCGATGAGATGCATACACGTGTGGCAGTATTAAATAAATTTACGGCATTGAGTCGACCTCATACCCGAGTTGTCACTTAAATTTGGATAACTTGGGGGGGAGTTTAGCTTTTGAATGTTTGTGTAACAAAGTTAATTTGAATCATAATAATCATTGATATTAATTTTTGAGCCATTCAAGAATAATTTTATAGCCAATAATACAAATCATATGTGAAGGTTTTAAATCGATATTTTTAAGGCTTCGAAAGTTTTTAATACGTATTTTTGAAATTTTCATCATTAAATATCTGATTAATTTTAATAGATATATTTATAAATCATAAAGCAAAAAAAGCCACCTAAAGGTGGCTTTCTAAGATCAAGCTACAGCATCAAAGCGCTGCAATCTGCTCCATATTCGCTTTAATCTTCGCTAACTGGTCAGCAAACTCAGCAAGTTTTACTTTCTCACCTTCAACCACAGCAGCAGGTGCTTTCGCGACAAAACCTTCATTGCCAAGTTTAGTGGCAATTTGGTCATGCTGTTTTTGAACCTTGTCTAAGTCTTTTTGTAGACGACTCAATTCCGCTTTAGGATCAATTAAACCCTTCATTGGAACAAATACAGACACATGACCGACTACAGAAGACGATGACAATGGCGGTTGCTCAGCATCTGCAAGGAAAGTAATACTTTCAACTTTTGCCAATGCCTTAAACAATGGTTCAATACGTGCGATCTGCGCTTTTTCAGCATCCGTGGTATTTTGTAGAAGCACAGGTAACAAACGCGCATTACCTAAGCCCATCTCACCACGGATGTTACGCACCGCACCAATCAAACCTTGAAGCCATTGCATGTCTGCTTCAGCTTGTTCATTGATTTTCGCTGCATCGGCAACAGGGTATTGCGCCAACATGATGCTTTCACCTTGAAGACCGATCATAGGTGCAAGCGTTTGCCAAATTTCTTCAGTCAAGAACGGCATGATTGGATGAGCAAGACGTAAAGAAGCTTCCATCACTGCAAGAAGAACACGACGAACTTCTGCTTTACGCTCAGTCGACACATTTTCATCATTCAGAACAGGCTTAGTCAGCTCTACATACCAGTCACAGTATTCATTCCAAATGAACTCATAAATCGCTTGCGCAGCCAAGTCCAAACGATAAGTCGCAAAGGCTTGCTGAACCGCTTGTTCCGCTTTTTGTAAACGGCTCACGATCCATTGTTCAGGCAGTTCCCAAAGGTCTTGACGAACGTCTTGACCAATGGTTTGACCTTCAACATTCATCAGAACGAAACGGGTAGCATTCCAAATCTTGTTGGCAAAGTTACGGTAACCTTCAACACGTTTCATGTCGAATTTGATGTCACGCCCCGTATTTGCAAGCGCACAGAACGTGAAACGAACCGCATCTGTACCATAAGCTTGAATACCTTCAGGGAATTCTTTACGAGTCGATTTCTCAATTTTTCCAGCTTGTTTCGGGTTCATTAAACCAGTGGTACGTTTTTGTACCAAAGTTTCAAGGTCAACACCGTCAATTAAGTCTAATGGGTCAAGGACGTTACCCTTAGACTTCGACATTTTTTGACCTTCGCCATCACGAACTAGACCATGCACATACACGGTTTTAAACGGGACTTGTGGCGTACCATCTGCATTCTTCATAAAGTGCAACGTAAACATGATCATACGTGCAACCCAGAAGAAGATGATGTCAAAACCAGTCACTAATACATCCGTCGGGTGGAAAGTATTTAAGAAATAGTTTTCTTTATCTTTCTCAGCATCGCCAGTCCAACCTAAAGTTGAGAATGTCCAAAGCGCAGAAGAGAACCATGTATCCAGTACATCTTCATCTTGGCTCAGTGCAAGATCAGCAGGCAGATTGTGTTTTGCGCGAACTTCTTCTTCGTTACGACCGACATAGATATTGCCTTCGGCATCGTACCAAGCAGGGATACGATGACCCCACCACAATTGACGAGAAATACACCAATCTTGAATGTTGTTCATCCACGCCATATACATGTTGCTGTATTGCTCAGGCACAAATTTAATGTCACCGTCTTTAACCGCTTTAATCGCAGGCTCAGCAAGCGGTGCAATTTTCACATACCATTGGTCTGTGAGTAGAGGTTCAACAATCACGCCTGAACGGTCACCACGAGGTGGTTTCAATGTATAAGGTTGAATTTGATCTAACCAGCCTTCAGCTTCAGCTTGTTCAACCAATTTTTTACGTGCAGCAAAACGTTCTAAACCTACGTATTCTGCAGGTGCAGGAATAGTTTTAGAAATTTGTTCGCCCGCTTTTGCGATATATTCAAACTCAGCCAATACTTCAGCATTTTTGTTGAAAATGTTGATGATCGCGAGTTCACATCGTTTACCCACTTCATAGTCATTGAAGTCATGCGCAGGGGTGATTTTTACACAGCCTGTACCAAACTCTTTATCGACATATTCATCTTTAACAATGGCAACCGCACGACCTGTAATTGGGAGGATAATATTTTTACCCACAAGGTGTGCATAACGCTCATCATCAGGTGCAACTGCAACTGCTGTATCGCCAAGTAATGTTTCAGGACGAGTGGTTGCCACCACGATATAATCTTTACCATCGTGTGTGCGTAGTGACTTATCTTCAAAGAAATATTTGAAGTGCCACAATGAACCTTGTTCTTCTTTATCAGACTCAACTTCTAAGTCAGACAACGCAGTTTGTAGTTTTGGATCCCAGTTCACCAAACGTTTGCCACGATAGATCAAACCGTCTTCGTGCAGTTTTACGAAAACTTCTTTGACTGCATTAGATAAACCTTCATCCATGGTGAAGCGTTCACGTGACCAATCTACAGATGAACCCAAACGACGAATTTGACGCGTGATGTTACCACCAGATTGTTCTTTCCATTCCCAAACTTTTTCAATGAACTTTTCACGACCTAAGTCATGACGGCTAATATTTTGTGCGCCCAATTGACGTTCAACCACCATTTGCGTTGCAATACCCGCATGGTCTGTACCCGGTTGCCATAAGGTATTTTTACCAGACATACGGTTATAACGTGTCAAGGCATCCATGATGGCATTGTTAAAACCATGACCCATGTGCAAGTTGCCTGTGACGTTTGGTGGCGGAATCATGATACAGAATGAGTCGCCTTTACGAGAAGGTTGGAAATAACCATTCTCTTCCCAAGTCTTGTACCATTTTCTCTCGATCTCAGTCGGATCGTAGGTTGTAGCAATATTTTGCGCTGAATCAGTCATAGTAAAAACAGATCAAAAGTGAGTGAAAAATTAGATTCATTGTAGCAAATAAATTTCCTAAGTGGGGGATTCTCATCAAGTGTATAGAACGTGCTGGTTGGGGAGTAAGCTTCACTGAGCGAGTATCAAAGTTTGCGCAACAAAATTTTATCGATGAATAGAGTCATCACAACAGTCATGCAAGTTGAAAAATGACATGAAAAGTTGGTCAGTATTACAATAAATATTTTTAAAAAATAGATAAATCAGTGACTTAATGTATTTTTAAAATGTAAAAACAATGAAGAAAAGCCAATGCATATCATGATAAGCTTTGCTAATATTTTGTCACCATTGATTGCCCCATAATATTAACAAAAAGGAAAATTCGTATGACTTATAAAATTAACTTAGCAATTGAAACTTCAACTTATCAAGCACTGCAAAATGTCACTGAACGTTTAAATCAGGGCGATAAAGAAAATTTATCTAAACAATTAGGCACGATTTTTACAGATATGTCTTGTCAGGTTTTAGATCAGGTTTTTGGGCGTTTGATCGAAGAAAAACGGGGCAAAAACTTAGATGCGAAAGCCCAAAAAAGTTTAAAAGAAGCCGAACAAATTTTTGAGCAAATTGAAAGTGCATTACGAAAATATATGCCATGGTCGATTTCATTTTTTGGAAATGATCGGCTAAAGCCTGTGGCAAATCATATTTTGCAGAAATTTGACCCCTCTAATTCTGAACAGATTTATATGTACTATATGTTAGACCGTCATTTAGGTGAGCAAGCGAGTCAAAATATTCAACAGGTTTTAGACGGGAATCTTCAAGCGCTCCCCGCTACTTTAAAAAATTTAATCAAAATTATTGATTTGGGCATTTCTGAGTTTATTCGAGATCCAAAAACCTTATTAAAATTTAATTTTGTGGTCGATAAAACTTTAAATGGTGTCATTAATATGATTACCAGTACAGGGTATAAACGCCTAGAAAAGGTAGGGGATGAATATAAGGCAGGTGATGCTGAAAAAGCACAGCATTATGCAAAACATTTTAACAGCTTCTTGGTACGTGTATAGTTGAGTGGATGCTAACAGTTTATAAATGACTTTGCTGGTCATATTTTTCATGGCATATTTAAAATCAAAGCTTTAGAGAGTAGTTTCATGGAAGGAAAAGTAGTTTGGATTACGGGTGCTTCATCAGGTTTAGGTAAAGCATTAGCCAAAGAATGTGCGTTACAAGGTGCACAGGTGGTGCTGAGCGCACGCCGTTTAGACGAGTTGGAAAATGTTCGTGTGAGTTTGCTCAATCCAGATCGTCATATTTCAGTTGCCATGGACATCACCAATGAATCACAAGTTCGTCATGCTTATGAGCAAGTGCTCAAAGAAACGGGTCGAATTGATTGGTTGATTAATAATGCGGGTCTCAGTCAACGGGCATTGATTGCAGATACGACTATGCAAACTGAACGTGCTATTATGGAAATTGATTATTTTTCACAAGTCTTTTTAACGAAAACGGTATTACCGACCTTTTTAAAACAGAAATCAGGTCGAATTGCATATGTGTCGAGTATTGCGGGTTTACTTGGTACGCAATATCGTGCGTCATATTCGGCAGCAAAAGCCGCGATTCATATGTGGGCAAATAGTTTGCGTGCCGAAGTTGCCAAAGACGGTGTGAATGTTTCGGTGATTTTTCCAGGTTTTGTCAAAACCAATGTATCTTTTAATGCATTGAATGGTGAAGGTAAGCCGCAAGGTCATCAGGATGAAGCCATTGAAAATGGTTTAGATGCAGATGAGTTTGCACAACAAACAGTAGAGGCTTTACAAAAAGGTGAGGAGTTTATTGTGGTTGGGGGACGCAAAGAAAAACTGGGTGTATTGGTATCGCGCATTTCACCGAAAATTTTATATAAAATGATTCGGAAAATGAAAGTGAAATAAATTTATTGATTGAAACAGGGTGGTAGAAATTTACACGAATATTGTTCTAAAAATAATGTGTGAATTTCTCTTTCACACTTGTCATCGCAACAAAAAATGATCCTAAAGTTTGATGGTCAGCAGTATCAAGTACTTGCATTATATAAACACGATTATGTTTATTCGATATAAGATGCAGTGGTTAGAGCTTTGTATTGTAAAGTTATTCTTATATGATAAAAATTGAATTAAGTGAAAAATGGTAATATGTTAAATAGTGAAATGACCTTAGCACAACTTAATCAATTTTTGGCCAGTAAAGCGCAGCAGATCCAAAAGGCATTTAAAAATCGTGATTATTTGAGTGCTAATCAACAACTTTTAGAGCTGATAGAAGTTGTTCCTTCACATCAAAATGTTTTGTGTGATTTAGCGATCACAGAAATGCGATTAGGAAATTATCAAATCGCATATGATTATTTGCAACAAGCGATACAATACCATCCTCATACTGTAGAAATTAATACTTACGATGCAATGAGTGAAGTATGTTATTTTTTAAATGACAGAAAGCAACAAAAATATTATGGACGTTTAGCAAATCAAGCAAAAAAAGATGCAGTGCAGCATGAAAAAAGATTAAGCCTTCCTCAGACTGCACCACCACAATTCAACCCACAAGAACCATCTGAAAATATTATTAGTTACTCTCTATATGGTGATTTACCACGTTATTGTGAAGGGGCAGTATTAAATACTCAATTTGCGAAGGACATTTTTCCTGAATGGACATGTCGTTTTTATATTGATGAAAGTGTACCACGCAAAATTGTAGAACGATTAAAAGCATTAGGTGCACAGATCATTTATGTGAATGAAGAGCAAAGACAGCTTTCAGGTTTATATTGGCGCTTTTTTGTCATGCATGATCCACAAGTAAAACGTTTTTTAGTCCGTGATGCTGACTCATTTTTATCTTATAAAGAGCGTGCGGCGGTTCAAGCATGGATTGAGTCAGATTGTTATTTTCACTGTATGCATGATTCATATGATCATGTAGAGTTATTATTAGCAGGAATGTTTGCCGGTTGTTCAGGTATTTTCCCTGATATTGAGCAAGATATACGCCAATTTTTAGCTCGGGATCGACATCTGATTGAACGGGTAATGGATCAGCACTATCTACGATATTGTATTTGGCCTACAGCCGCACAAAGTATTTTGATCCATGATAGTCAAGAGTATGATGCTACAGCGTTAGATTTTCCATTACAAACAAATGAATATGATGAAAATTTTCATATTGGTCGTATTGAAGCGAGATGGAAGGTACAAGTAGAACATTCATTTGAGCCAAATACATGGTTAATTTGGTCTTTAAAAGATGAAAATCAACACACAATTTGTGAATATGATGTTTATGTTGAAAGTAACGTATTTAATATTATGCTTCCTAAAATTTATACCGATCATTTGAATCGTGGTGAATGGTATATTGAAACTCAACCTAAGAAAATAAATAGTTACTGATGTAAGATAAATATACATAAGTCCATTGTTATTCAAACTTATGTGGCTTTATGTTCAAATAGGCATAACTTGAAAAGTTATTTATAGGGAAAATAGATGTCACAAACAAGCATGCAACAGATCATTATTACTGAGCCGGGCGGCGTAGAAAAACTTGCCTATGAAACAGTTACAGTGCCAACAGCACAAGTAGATGAGGTCTTGGTTAAAGTACATGCTTTTGGGATTAATCGCCCTGATATTTTGCAGCGTCAAGGTTTATACCCAATGCCAAAAGGTGTTACACCTGTGCCAGGTTTGGAAGTTGCAGGCGAGGTTGTGGCTGTAGGCAGCGATGTCACTAAGTTTAAAGTGGGTGACAAGGTCTGTGGTCTAACCAATGGTGGAGGCTATGCTGAATATTGTGTTGTACCTGAAAGTCAAACGATTCAAATTCCACAAGGTGTTAGTTTTGTACAAGCAGCAGCGATTCCTGAAACATTTTTTACCGTATGGGCAAATGTATTTCAAATGGGCAATGCCAAAGCAGGTGAAACAGTGCTTGTACATGGTGGTGCAAGTGGGATTGGTACAACTGCATTGATGTTATGTAAATCTTGGGGTCTAAAAAGTTTTGCTACAGTAGGTTCGGATGAAAAAGTCCAAGCCATTTCAGACTTAACAGATGCAATTAATTATAAAACGCAAGATTTTGAGCAAGTCATTAATGAAAAAAATGGCAACAGTGGGGTGGATGTAATTTTAGATATGGTGGGTGCGCCATATTTAGAAAAAAATCTCAATTTGTTACGCCGTGATGGGCGTTTGGTCTATATTGCATTTTTAGGTGGAGCCAAAGCCAAAGATGTGAAATTAGGTCAAATTATGATGAAGCGTTTGACGATAACAGGTTCAACGATGCGTGCCCGCAATACCGCTGAAAAAGCTGAAATTGCCAAAGGATTGATGGAGCATGTCGCTCCACTTTGGGCGAAAGGTGAATGTCTACCGATGATTTATCGCACCTTTAAATTTGACCAAATTCAAGCTGCACATGCCTGTATGGACACAGGCGAGCATATTGGTAAAGTTGTGGTTGAAGTGCTTTAAAACTTAAAGCATTTCAACGTGAAAAGTGTCTAAATGTGTTCTGTGTAGGGGAATGTAATCTACACAGACTAGACCAACGCTATAACAATGCTGTGATGTGCGGATACTACAATTTTCAAATTTTAACTCTGATTTAATTTTAAAATTATGCGAAAATAGCCATTCAAATTTTTTGTATTTTTAGGACTCCCATGACAGATTCTTCTGCTGCACTCAGCGATATTGAAATTTTAGATATTTTACAGTCAATGAAATCTGACCAATTAAATATTGAAGCACAAAAAATCATTCGTGAAGGCGGAAAAGCAGGACGTCAAGAAGCACATAAACAGGCATTGGTAGCCCTTCATCAAAGTTTTGAAGATAAATTCGTTGAAGCAGTTACAATGGCTTTGCATTTAAATGATGCGCAAGCTAAAAAAATTCGTTATAAAAAAGACCGTATTCGTATTTTAAAAGCCAAAGGTATTGATTACTTAGCGATTGATGGTGCCGAAACAGCACAAGTATTAGGACAAGTTGCACAAGCAATTTTACGTGAAGATGCAAAAGTCACTCATGATTTACATAATATTTTTCCCTTCTGGAAAGAAGGTTGGCCAATGGTGCAATTTGACAGCGCATTCAAAATTTTAGATGAAGATATTAATATTCACTATCAAGCGGTGTTAGATCGTTTAATTGAAAAACATTAAAAAAGACAAATGAAAAAAGCGCCATTAGATGGTGCTTTTTTTTTAGACATTGGCGTTATGCGAAAAATCTCGTTATGCACTTGTCTCAGGCGGTTCGACTTCACTTCTTTCTAGTAAGCGTGTGACGAGTAATTGGTCAATTTTAAAATGATCGACATCGACAACTTCAAATTTATACCCATCAAAAATAACTGTATCGGCAGGGCGTGGGATTTTACGTAGTTTATACATCATAAAACCTGCGAGAGTTTCATAATTTTCTTCGTCAGGCATTTCATCAAGTGCAAGTGCATGTTTTAAATCTTCAATCGGGGTGCTGCCATCGATCAACCAAGAATTATTATCGCGCTTAATGATTTGTTGGTCTGCTTCAATCGGTGTTACCCAGTCTCCCATCACCGTGATCATAATGTCTGAAAGTGTGATGACACCGACAACAAGCGCATATTCATTAATCACCACAGCAAATTTTTCTTTGGTTGAACGAAAACGGTCAAGTAATTCAGATAAAGTTAATGTGTCGGGAATGGTTAAAACGTTACGAATAGTATTTTCATTAAGTTGTAATAAAGACTGATTATTTAAAATACGAACCAAAATATCTTTAGCATCGACATAGCCAATGACATCATCAATGTTGTTATTACACACCAAAAACTTAGAATAAGGATATTCGGCAAGTTTTTGACGAATACTTTCTTCTGATTCTTTTAATGTAAAAAATACAACATTTTCACGTGTAGTCATACTAGATGGAACATTACGTTCTTCAAGCTCGAATACATTTTCAATAAAATGGTGTTCCTGTTTTTGCAAGACACCTGCTTGTGCACCAGCATCCATCACAGCTGAGATATCATCAAAAGTGATATTGTCATCTCGAGTCGTATTGATCTTAAATAAACGAAATAATAAATTCGCAATCATGTTAATAAACCAAGCCAAGGGTTTACAAATCACGATAAAAATTTGAATCGGTTCAATCACTGAGACGGCAATTTTTTCAGGTGCAATCATCGCCAAACGTTTCGGCATCAGATCTGCAAATAAAATAAATAATGACGTCACCAAAGTGAATGATAGTGAAAAACTGATGGTGTCAGCCCAAGGACCTGTATAAAAATGAGATACAAACTCAAGGAAGTAAGGTCGGAAAGCACCTTCACCTAAAATACCACCTAAGATGGCAACGGCATTTAAACCAATCTGAGATGCTGCAAAAAAATCTGCTGAATTTTCTTGTAAATCTAGAACCTTTTGTGCTCGTTCATCTCCAGCTTCAGCAAGAATTTTGAGTTTAACTTTACGTGCACCCGCAAGTGCAATCTCAGTTAAAGAGAGAAATCCTGCACCTGTAATGAGGAGTGCCATAATGACAATATTTTGAAATAGGCTCACGAATCCACCTGTGGATCTTGATTATTATGAATATTTTTAACACAAAAGCACCCAAGAGCATAAATTATTTATCCTCTTGGGTGCTTAGTATAAGCTGAAAATGAAGAATCGTAATAATTAGATCATTAATAATGTGAAAATTGTGAGTTATTCAACATAAATTCACGATTTTCTTCTTCGATCATTTGACGTGCAACATATAAAATAAGTTGGCGTAACCAACGATGTGCAGGATGATGGTGAAGTAAAGGACACCAAGCCATTTTTAACTCAAACTCTGGAATATAAAACGGTGGATCTTTGATTAATAAGTTTTGGCTTTTGGCTTGTAAACGTGCAATACGAGTCGGGAGAGTGGCAACTAAGTCAACATTAGATGCCAATAACGCAGGCATTTGATAATGACGGGTAAATACCGAAATTTTACGTTTTTGACCAATCCGCTCAAGTGCTTGATCAATCCAACCTAAGCCTGCTTGTTTCTCAGGATTTACGCCAAAGCCAACGCCCATACCTGTTTTAGATACCCAAATATGTTGTGCATCTAAATAACTTTTTAAGTTTAAATTATTGGCAGCAGGGTGTTTCCCATTTAAAAGACAAGAGAAGCTATCACGCCATACTAAAACTTGGTGAAAACTTTGTGGAATTTCATTAAAACGGTTAATGGCTAAATCAACTTTTCCTTGTTCCATATCACGATAGGACACATCACTCGGTGTTAAAAAGTCGAGTACCACATTCGGTGCTTCAGAACGTAAGGCTTTGACAAGGCGAGGCACTAAAGTTGCTTCAGCATAGTCAGAGGTCATGATACGAAAAACACGATTAGATGTATAAGGTCGGAACTCGGTACGGGGTTCCAAAATCATGGATAAATCTGAGAGCGCATCTCGAATACGAGGCTGTAATTCTAAAGCACGTTCTGTCGGAGTCATCCCTTCAGAAGAACGAATCAAAAGTGGATCATTAAACAAATTACGTAAACGACGTAAAATATTACTCATTGCCGGTTGAGTGACACCCAATTGCTCTGCTGCACGTGTAACATTTTTTTCACGTAACAACACATCAAGATAAATTAAGAGATTGAGATCAACCCGCTCAAGATTCATATAAAAAATACCGAAAATAAATTTTTAAAATCACGAGGATTATGCCATAAGCAAATAGTTTTGTGTTAAATCGAGATAAAAAAACTCAGCTTTGACTTTATTCTAGATTCTAGTGTGGTCAATCTACTTGAAGTGATCGCCTAATAAAGCAATCGCTCATTTCTAATGATTTTAATCTCTATAAAGTTAATTTACATTGAACCATAGTATTTTATTGCTCTATATATGGTGTGAAAAATATATATTTTTTGCAGTCGAAATTATCGGCTGTGAATAAATAGGTATTTAAAAGACAATTTCAACAATTTTTTGCCGCCCCAAGACTTAAGTATAATGCGGTTTAAAATTTAAAAATGCATGAAAATTACACAAAATTAAAAAGTTGTTTAATTTTTAATTTCAATAAAAACAATGAATTAATATTTTGTAATATAATTATAATACGACTTTGATCTACATATTTTTTAAATAAATACTGAGAATTAACGCAAAATATTGGATTAATTTTAGAAGTCACTCTAAGCTAAGTCCATAACAACGAAGCGTACTAAATCTGAACAAATAGATAGTACTAGATTTAGCGATTCGATGGGATGAAATCCTAATATTAAGACAGGAAAAAATCATGACTACATACCAAACAGCGATTGATGCAATCCGCGAATTAAAAGCAAAATTCGGCAACACTTGGGCAGACATCAGTCCTGAAGATGCTGCACGTATGCAAATGCAAAACCGTTTCAAAACTGGTTTAGACATTGCGAAATACACAGCTGCGATTATGCGTCGTGATATGGCTGAGTATGATGCTGATTCTAGCAAATACACTCAATCATTAGGTTGCTGGCACGGTTTCATCGCACAACAAAAAATGATTGCGAACAAAAAATACTTCGGTACTACAAACAAACGTTATATCTATCTTTCAGGCTGGATGGTAGCTGCGCTTCGTTCAGAGTTTGGTCCACTTCCTGACCAATCTATGCATGAAAAAACTTCAGTTCCTGCATTGATCGAAGAAATCTATACTTTCCTTCGTCAAGCTGACGCAAAAGAATTAAACGATTTATTCCGTGCGCTTAAAAAAGCACAAGATGCTGGTGATACTGCAAAAGCTGCTGAAATCACTGCACAAATCGATAACTTTGAAACTCACGTTGTGCCAATTATTGCGGACATCGACGCTGGTTTCGGTAACGAAGAAGCAACTTACTTACTTGCTAAGAAAATGATTGAAGCTGGTGCTTGTGCGCTTCAAATTGAAAACCAAGTATCTGATGCAAAACAATGTGGTCACCAAGCTGGTAAAGTAACTGTTCCACACGAAGACTTCATCGCTAAAATCCACGCATTACGTTATGCATTCTTAGAAATGGGTCTTGACGACGGTATCATCGTTGCACGTACTGACTCTGAAGGCGCTGACTTGACTCAAAAAATCCCAGTGGTTAAAGAGCCAGGTGACATTGCTTCTCAATACATCAGCTACTTAGACACTGTTGAAATTGATATTGCTGATGCTCAAGAAGATGAAATCTTGATCAAACGTAATGGTAAATTACACCGTCCTAAGCGTTTAGCTTCTGGTTTATATCAATTCCGTGAAGGTACTCAAATTGACCGTGTTGTACTTGACTGTGTAACTAGCTTACAAAACGGTGCTGACCTTCTTTGGATCGAAACTGCAACGCCTAACGTTGAAGAAATTGCTCACATGGTTAACCGTGTACGTGAAGTTGTTCCAAATGCGAAACTTGTTTATAACAACTCTCCATCATTCAATTGGACATTAAACTTCCGTCAACAAGCGTACGATCGTTGGGTTGCTGAAGGTAAAGACGTTTCTGCTTACGACCGTGCTAAATTAATGAGCGCTGAGTACGATAACACTGAATTAGCTGCTGATGCTGATGAAAAAGTACGTACATTCCAAGCGGATGCTTCTCGTGAAGCGGGTGTGTTCCATCACTTGATCACACTTCCGACTTACCACACAGCTGCTCTTTCTACGCATGAGCTTGCTCAAGGTTACTTCGGTTCTGAAGGTATGTTGGCTTATGTTGCTGGCGTACAACGTAAAGAAATCCGTGGCGGTATCGCTTGTGTTAAACACCAGGCAATGGCTGGTTCGGACATCGGTGATGATCACAAAGAAATCTTCTCTGGTGATAACGCGCTTAAAGCACACGACGATGCTAAAAACACAATGAACCAATTCGCTGCTCACTAAGTCGCGAACTGATTCGAAAAAACCCAGCGAAAGCTGGGTTTTTTATTGTGATCTCATCATTGTAAATAAGTTGTAATGAATTAGACCAAGATGAATTAATTTAATTCTTTTGCTAATTTATAATGTTCAGCGATAGGACCTTCAATTTTTGTACCTGTTTCACGATTGCGCGCCTCAAGAAAATTTTCTCCTACAAAGAATTTTCGTTCATCTGCATTTTTATCTAAAGTAATGATTGAGCCTGTTGAATCAAAAGTAAACTTGCCTTTAGATTCAAATTTTTTCTCGTCACCTTTGCCGCCTTTGTATTCTTCTTCTAATTCATAGGTTTTATCTGCATTTAATGTTAATTCCGTTTCTATGCCTTCACAGTCAGCACAAGGGAGTAAACCTTTATATTTTCCTGCCCAGTCCAAACTATTTTCTGCTTGATGAGCAGAGTCCGCTGCAGTTGTTGTTTGAGTCTGGGTTGTAGTAGCTTGTGTTTTATTTTCGACTTGGTCTGTATTTTTTTCAGTAGATTTGGAACAAGCTGTCAAAACAAGACCTGATAATATTAAAATAAGTACTGTTTTTTTCATACTATTTACTCACTATAAAGATATTCCAAAATTTAAAAGTTTTCTTTTTGGGAAAATAGACAATAAATGTAAGCACTTTGGTGATTTTGTATAAATATGATTGGTAAGTAGAACTAAAATAAGTCAGATTTAAAATGATTTATTACAAAAAAGAGATGATGGATTTTTATAGATTAATTCTCAATATACGCAAAATTTACATCTAGAATATGTTGGATTAAATCAAAACTTTAAGATAAAAATCATTTGGAAAAATATAATGTACAAATGTGATTTAATTGTTTGAAAAATAATCAAATTTAAGTTTTATATTATGATGATATTGTTACAATCCGCGAAATTTTTATCTTTATAAGTGCGGAATTGTCATGTTCGAAAAATTGGCAGAACAAAGTCTTGGGGCAATGGGGTGGGAAATTGATAATCATTGGGATTTAACCATTGATCAATGTGTCATGATTGCAGCGCCACATACCAGTAATTGGGATGCTTTATATGCACGTTTAGCACTGAAAGCTTTAGGCGTGAATGTACGTATTACCATTAAAGATAGCTATATGAAATTTCCATTTGGACCATTTGTTCGGGCAATGGGAGGAATTGGCATCGATCGTCGACCTAAAAAAGAGGGGGAAGCACGCCCAAGTATGGTTGAACTCATGACGGATTTATTTAAAACGCATCCTAAATTAGTGATGTTGGTGACACCTGAAGGGACACGTTCAAAACAAGAAAAATGGAAAACAGGTTTTTATCATGTTGCTGTCAATGCAGGTGTGCCGATTGCATTGGCTTACATGGACTATGACAAGAAAAAAACAGGTATTGGAAAGATTGTTTATCCATCAGGAGATTATGAAAAAGATATGGCAGAAATCATGGCATTTTATGCAAAAATCAATCCAAAATTCCCTGAATTATTTAGTGTTGATACACGTTATTATACTGATAAATAAATAGTCAAGTAAAAATAAAAGACAGGGTTTATTCTGTCTTTTTTCTCATTATTCTATAAATAATTTTTGATCTGCTGTTAGGTGTGTTTACGTCGGTAATAGCATGTGCTGTAAACGAAGTTGTAATTTTTTGTTTGATGACTTTGGTGGTTTTTTAGAACGCCACAGCACAGAGATTTAAATGAGGCATAACCACAGCTTTTTATGAAATTGGTCTTTTATTCCTTTTCAAGATTTTCATTTATTTGTGTAGATATTTTTTCACTTTGCACGCCACCTAAAGCCTCACAAGAAGATTTATATACATCATATTGTTGTTGTACAACATGATCTAATGGAATTTGAAATAAAACATCACCTGATTTATAGCTATCAATATATGACATGGCTTTTTCACGGCTTACTGCAAGAGAACGCTCATGGTAAGAGGTGATGGGACTATGTGCCAGTTCTGCGCTTTCGATATTTTTACATTCAAATTGACTGAGTAATTTTTCTGCTGATTTTATTTCGCTAGATGTGCCGATAGCACAACCTGTTAAGATGACAGCTAAACTTAACAAAAATGAGGATTTCATCACATTAGTAGTATAAAAATGAGGATTGAAATTATATGCGTAATATTTTGAATTAAATAGCTAAATTTGATTAAAAATTGACATATTGATCATCTTTTGTCTTAGGGTTTATTTAAAATTGTAAGTAAATATTTATAGCAGTGTAGAAGTGCTTAAAAATAGACCAGACATAAATAATAAACTAAGCACAATTCGTTTAAATTGTTGTTCAGAAATTTTATAAAACAATTGTGCACCTAAAATTGCAGGGATGCTGACGGTAATCATCAAAACAATAATATAAGAAAGATGACTGCTATTGAGCGTGCCATGCCAAAGATAAACCAATAAGGTGAATAATTGAATGGCAAAATTAAAGTGTCGCAGGATATAACGTTGTTGCTCTTTAGAGAGTTGTTTGAGCATGACCCACGCGGAAGGTAGTGCGCCACAGAAACCGCCTAAGCCGCCCAAAATCCCGCCGAGAAATCCGACGATACGGTCAGCAGTTTTGCCCATTTTTTTGAGTCGTGGTAAGGCGGGTGCAAAATAGATGATTGGGCACCAAAAAATGAGAAATACACCTAACACAATTTTAAAAATATCTTGGTGAATATAATGTAAAAGTGCTGTACCAAGCGGAACGCCAATTAAACCAGCAAAGATATACGGCTTTACCAAAGAAAAGGGTAATGTGTGTTTTTGTTCTTTGCCAAGTGAAATGCAATGACTCCAAAGAGATGCAAAGACTAATAATGGTGCAGCAACTTGTGCGGGAAGCACCCAGATCCAACATGACATAGCGATCAAGGCGAAAGCAAAACCTGTTAAACCTTGTACAAAACCAGCAAGCATGGCACCGATACAAAAAATGACCCAAATCATGTGTTATGCCAAGCAATGAAGACATAAAATCGTAGAGATAGAAATTTAGACATGCAACTTCATCGATTTAAATAGACTTTTATTTTAAATGATTTTGATCATTGAACGTATTTTTCATCAAATAACAGGTGATCTATTTGTACTTTATGAAAAATTGAATCTTGATATAAAACTGAACTTATTCTTCACATAAGTTACATAGTTCTAACAGGTCTATTTCAATAAATTATGCTACAAAGAAAGCATATTTTATTGGAATTTGATCTATGTCACAGTTTGTTTTTTCTCATTTAAATCAAACAATTTTACATTATGCAAAATCTGCGTTATTGGTTGGTACTTTATTGGGAGCGACTCAATTTGCAGTTGCAGGAGAGGCAGTAGATCAACTGAGTGAGTGTTTAGTGAAATCAACGACTGCCGCCGATAAAACGACCGTTTTGCAATGGACATTTACTGCATTGGCACAGCATCCCGATTTAAAAACTTTTGCGCATGTCACAGATGAACAAAAAACGGCTTTAGATAAAAACTTAGCACAAACCTTACAACGCATTTTAACGGAGCAATGCTCTACGCAAGCACAAGCGGTGATTAAGGCTGAAGGTTTACAAGCGGTTGGTGAGAGTTTTCAAGAGCTGGGGAGTATTACAGGTGAGGAAATTTTAAAAACCCCTGAAATTAAACAGCAGTTAAATGGTGTGTTGAAATATATCGATTTAAATAAATTGGTGATGACATTTTTAACCCCTGATATTTGGAATAAATTGGGTGTGGTGAGAGATAAATGATGAAAAAATTACTCATAGCAAGTTCCTTATTTATGCTTGGCTTACAAGCAAGCTATGCTGATTCTAAAATCAGTCAGCAATACACAGCGTGTATGAATAAAGCAAGCAGTACCATGGGTATGGTGCAGTGTACTTCGGCTGAAACTGCTCGTCAGGATGCACGTTTAAACAAAGCCTATAACGCTTTAATGTCAAAGCAGACTAAAACCCGTAAGCAAGAATTACAAGCAGTACAGCGTTTATGGATCAAATATCGTGATGCCAATTGTAAATTTTATGTAGACCCGAATGGTGGCTCAATTGCTCAGGTTAAAGCTGCGAATTGTGTGATGAATGAAACATTAAAAAGGGCGAATGAATTAGAAAACTTAGCTTCGCTTTGATAGATAATAAGAGTAAAAGACCTGATTTTTCAGGTCTTTTTATAGAAAAATCAATTGTGAAAGTGCTTGTGTATTTAGTTGCGAATAATACTGTTTGTAATGGGGCGAGCATACATCTTAAATCAGATCAGGATAAAACTTTTCATATTCAGGATTCGGTTCAGGAGTAACTTTTAAATTGCCTTTATAGCCTGTAATAAAACTATAAATTTCCTTTCTCGGTTGCTCATGCCAAGATAAATTAAAGGCACAGAAGGTGTCTTTACGTTTAAAAAATTGCATATGGCTATAGGGTAAATGGTTATGAATCCAATAAGCGATTTGTTTCCAATTGGCGGTATCTTTTTCAATCAGTTCAATGAGGGATGGAATGACGATACAGGCTGTTGCACCATAGCCTTTTGAGTTAGGGTAATCCCAAATATGACTTGCATAGTTACTTTCGTTACTGCCACAGTTATGTTTATTTTCATTACCGAGTCGATTTACAGTACATGAACGATAGGCAGAACGAATTTCAAGCCGTCCAAATTTGTCTTGGAGTGGTTCTAGTAGTTGTTCACAGAGCTGTGTGCCTGTGCGAATGGCAATATCAGGATGCTCAGGAAAGTTTTGTATACCGTCCCAATTGGCGATTTCACTATAAAGAAAGTCGCGCATAAAGAATGATTCGAAGAATAGAGGGCACTTTTTAACAGCCATATTTAATTAGGTTTTAGATCTTCCTTACTATCGTTTGTAGTATTAATTGCTAATTTTTCTGACTTTAATAAACTAGTAGTCATTTTTAGGACTTCCGTAGATGACTTGATTTGATCTTGTATAAGGCTTTCCGTGGATGAATAATGTGTTTCATCTAATGGTTGTCCAAAATATTTTAAAGCTAACTCTTTTCTTATTTCATCTTGTGCTTGGTCACTAATTGTAGATAAAAAGGACGGAATCGCTTGTAACTCTAGATGACGCTGTTCAGCACTATCAGCTAATTTTCTGTATTGGGTAGCCTGTTTAAAAAAATAGGTAATAAGAAATATCGCGACTAAGATAAAGGTAATTTTAAAAGTGATTAGAGAATAAAGTAAATGTGGATAGCGATGGTATATCCATAGACAAACAAATGTAGAAACAAAACTTAAAGCTATTGTGCCATAGCCTAAATTTTCGAGATTTTTATATCTAGTTTTATAGGTAGTGTGTGCTTTATCATAAACCTGTTCTGTTGCAACACCTTGTAATTTGTTTATTACCTGATCAAATTTTTCTAACTTTTGGTTTGCTACTTCAATTTGTTGATCAATTGCTACTTTGATAACGTCATTTATATATCGATAGCTATGTTGAAAATTATCAATTAAATCTAATGCTGAATTTATATAATTAATTTGCTTTCGCAGATCTAAACGAGAGTAATCATTTGAAGTATCAAGCATAATTATATTAAATTTTTCTTTTACATTGCCTATTGTATTTGATAACAATTTCTTCAGATTATCGAATGTATCTAGCTCGACTTGATAACTCTCAATTTTATTTTGTAGGCTTTCTAGCTGATTTATTAGTTGCTGTAATTGTGATTCAAGAAGTGGATTTTTAATAATATTAGGGTCTTGAAGCTTTTGATTAAACTCATTCGCATCATTTAAATCTTGTTGAAGTTCACTAAGTATTTTAATCATAAAAAAAACCCCGCATTAAGCGAGGTTCTTATAACACGAAATCAACCAATTAGCGAATAAATCAACCAATCAATTTCTTCATCAATTCATTCACTTGCGCAGGATTCGCTTTACCTTTCGCTGCTTTCATCACTTGACCAACAAGACCGTTAAAGGCTTTCTCTTTACCAGATTTATACTCTTCAACCATCTTCTCGTTCGCAGCAAGTACGTCTTTAATAATCGCTTCAATCGCGCCTGTATCAGTTTCCTGTTTCAAGCCTTTTTCAGCAATAATCTCGTCCGCAGTTTTGCCTTCTTCCCACATAAAGCCGAACACTTGCTTTGCAATCTTACCGTTAATGGTGTTGTCCACAATACGCGCGATCATACCGCCAAGTTTTTCAGCAGATACAGGAGAGTCATGAAGCTCTAAGCCAGCTTTGTTTAAAGCACCTGAGAATTCGCCCATCACCCAGTTTGCAGCAATCTTACCTTGCGCAGCACCACCTGCAGCTTTCACCACGTCTTCATAAAACTCTGACATTTCACGAGTAAGCGTAAGCACGTGAGCATCGTACTCAGTCACGCCAAAGTCAGCCACAAAACGCGCACGACGTGCAGCAGGAAGCTCGGGCATCGTCGCTTTAATCGCTTCGATTTGCTCATCTGCAATAATCACAGGCAACAAGTCAGGGTCAGGGAAGTAGCGGTAATCGTTCGCTTCTTCCTTCGAACGCATAGAACGCGTTTCCATCTTCACAGGGTCGAACAAACGTGTTTCTTGGTCGATCGTGCCGTCCCATTCCAAGATTTCCATTTGACGTTCAATTTCAACATTGATCGCTTGTTCAATGAAACGGAATGAGTTCAAGTTTTTCAACTCACAACGTGTACCAAACGGTTGACCCGGACGACGTAGTGACACGTTACAGTCCGCACGGAACGAACCTTCTGCCATGTTACCGTCAGAAATGCCTAACCAACGCACAAGCGTGTGAATCGCTTTAATATACGCCACAGCTTCTTCAACTGAACGCATATCAGGTTCAGAAACGATTTCAAGAAGTGGTGTACCTGCACGGTTTAAGTCGATGCCTGACATACCTTCGAATTGGTCATGGATCGATTTACCTGCATCTTCCTCAAGGTGTGCACGTGTCACGCCGATGCGTTTGACTGTGCCATCTTCAAGTTGGATATCGATATGACCTAATCCCACAATGGGGTTATCCATTTGGCTGATTTGGTAGCCTTTAGGCGAGTCAGGGTAGAAGTAGTTTTTACGTGCAAATACAGAGGCTTGGTCGATGTAGGCATCAATACCTAAACCGAAGCGAATCGCTAAATCCACCACTTCTTTATTTAATACAGGTAGAACCCCTGGCATTGCCAAGTCAACAAGGCTCGCTTGGGTGTTGGGATCTTGACCGAATTCAGTCGATGAACCTGAGAAAATTTTAGAATTTGTTGCTAATTGCGTATGGATCTCAATACCAATCACAACTTCCCAGCCATCAATCAAGTTTGATTTAGGTTTAGTCGCGTTCTTAGACATTATGCATTCTCCTCAGCAATTGCCGCACGTTTGGTATGCCAATCCGTTGCTTGTTGGTATTGATGCACCACAGACAACAATTGAGATTCTGACCAGTAGTTTCCGATCAACTGTAAACCGACAGGAAGGTTATTTGCATCAAAACCAACAGGGGCATTGATTGCAGGTAAGCCTGCTAAGTTCACTGCGATGGTATAAATGTCACCTAAGTACATTTCTACAGGGTCTAAAGAGGCACCAATTTTATAAGCAGTGGTTGGTGCAGAAGGGGCAGCAATCACATCGACAGATTCAAAGGCTTTTAAGAAATCTTGTTGGATGAGACGACGTACTTTTTGTGCTTTGACATAGTAAGCATCGTAATAACCCGCAGATAGCGCATATGTTCCGATCAAGATACGGCGTTGAACTTCTGCTCCAAAACCTTCAGAACGTGAACGTTTATATAAGTCTAAAATATCTTTTGGATTTTCAGCACGATAACCATAACGTACACCATCATAGCGCTGTAAGTTTGAAGATGCTTCGGCAGGCGCAATCAGGTAATAAGTCGGTACATAAGCGTCAGTCATGTTGAGGTCGATTTCAACCAATGTTGCGCCCATCTCTTCTAATTTTTTCAAAGATTCTTCAACACGTGCTTTAACGTCAGCATCCAGACCTTGTACATTGAAGTATTGTTTTGGAATACCAATACGTAAACCTTTGACTGTCGTTGCATTTAAGTCAGCAACATAATCATCAACGTCTTTGTTGACTGATGTTGAGTCTTTTTGGTCATGACCTGCCATGACATTCATCAAATAGGCACAGTCTTCTGCCGAACGTGCCATTGGCCCACCTTGGTCAAGTGATGATGCATAAGCAATCATCCCGAAACGGGAAACACGACCATAAGTCGGTTTTAAGCCTGTAAGGCCGCAGAATGACGCAGGCTGACGAATAGAACCACCTGTATCCGTACCTGTTGCAATCGGCGTAAGATCAGCCGCTACAGCCGCAGCAGAACCACCAGATGATCCTCCCGGTACGCAGTCTAAGTTCCACGGGTTCTTAGTTGCACCATAGTATGAGCTTTCAGAGGTTGAACCCATAGCGAATTCATCCATATTGACTTTACCTAAAGTCACTAAGCCAGCTGCTTTGGCTTTGCTGACTACAGTTGCGTCATATGGAGAAATGAAGTTGTCTAAAATTTTTGAACCCGCAGTGGTTTTGATGCCTTGGGTACAGAAAATATCTTTATGCGCAAGCGGAACACCTGTTAGTGCACCTGCCATTCCTGATTTCAATAAACCATCAGCAGCATCAGCTTGGGCAAGTGCATGTTCAGGGGTAACCGTTACATAAGATTTCACGTGTTGGTCAATCTTTGCAATACGGTCTAAATAATGTTGTGTCAATTCACGAGATGAAAACTGAGCGCTTTTTAAGCCTTCAGCCATTTCACGAACAGATAAGCGATGTAAATCAGTCATGGGAACAATTCTTTACGATTAATTTGGGAAATAGATTTAACTGTTTAAATTTTATTCAATCACACGTGGTACGAGATACAAACCGTCCTGTACAGCAGGAGCAACGGCTTGATATTCTTCACGATGATTGCTTTCAGTTACAACGTCTTCACGCAAAGGTTGTGGATTGTCAAATGGACTCTTAAGTGGCTCAACACCTTCGGTATCAATGCCTTTCAGAGTTTCCATCATCCCTAAAATTTTATTTAAACTTTGAGCATATTCAGTAGATTGCGCATCATCTAGCGACAATCGAGCGAGGTTAGCAATCTGCGATACAGTTTGCGCATTTAAGTCTGCAGAATGCTGAGCATCTGAAGTTGACATGATGTCTCACCTAATCAGTTTTAAAAAAAGTTAAAATATCGTGCGTTATAATAAGCGATTGACTTGTCCAAAGCATCACATTTAGTTAAAGTTGCCATCTTGCGTCCATACTAAAGTTTAACTGAGAACGACCCGTGATTCTAAAACGACTAATTGGCTTGTTTTCGCCAGATCTTGCCATTGATTTAGGTACTGCTAATACACTGATTTATGCACCAGGACGGGGCATTATATTAAATGAACCGACGGTTGTGGCAATTCGCCACAGCGGTTCACAAAAAATTGTAGCAGCTGTAGGCTTAGATGCTAAGCAGATGCTAGGCCGTACCCCTGCAAACATTTCTGCTATTCGTCCAATGAAAGATGGTGTAATTGCAGATTTTGAAGTCACTGAAACCATGTTAAATCAATTTATTGGCAAAGTGCACGAAAAACGTTTATTTCCACCTGCGCCACGTGTAGTTGTATGTGTTCCATGCAAATCTACACTAGTTGAGCGCCGTGCGATTCGTGAGGCTGTATTTAATGCTGGTGCGCGTGATGTGCGCTTAATCGAAGAACCAATGGCAGCAGCAATTGGTGCAGGTATGCCTGTTGAACAAGCATGTGGTTCAATGGTCGTTGATGTGGGTGGTGGTACCACTGAAATAGCCATTATTTCGCTACAGGGTTGTGTGTACGCAGATTCTTTACGTATTGGCGGCGATGTATTTGACGAACAAATTATTAACTATGTCCGTAAAGCACATGGTTGTGTGATTGGTGAAACCACAGCTGAAATCATTAAGAAAGAAGTGGGCATGGCGATTCCTGAAGAAAAACCTTTAGAAATTGAAGTGCGTGGTCGTAACTTGGCAGAAGGTGTGCCACGTGCCATTACTGTCACTTCAGATGAGATCTGCCAAGCGATTGCTGATCCATTACAAAGTATCGTTTCTGCTGTCAAATCAGCACTTGAACAAACACCGCCTGAATTATCTTCAGATATTGCAGAACGTGGAATTGTGTTGACTGGTGGTGGTGCTTTATTACGTAATTTAGATAAATTACTGGCTAAAGAAACAGGTTTACCTGTAGTCGTTGCCGAAGATCCTTTAACATGTGTCACCCGTGGTGGTGGAAAAGTCTTAGAATTCTTTGATAATCCGAACCATGATATGCTTTTTGTAGGCTAATCTTCTGTAGACTAAGTTTAAGGACGAGGCGGTGCAACCGAATCTCTTTTCAAGACAACCGCCATCTTTTCGTTCATTCATCATTGCGGTGATTACATGTGTGGTTGTGCTGTTTTTTAATTGGCGTATGCCCCATGTGATTCAACCTGCAAGAGATGTCTTGTATGCCGCATATAACCCCATTTATGCGCTTGCGAGTTATCCTGTATTATCGAAAGAATGGCTTAACCAGCAAACTAAGTCTGAAGCCCAATTGCGCCGTGAAAATACTGCGATGCAAGCGGAATTGCTTCAGGCGCAAGTGCGCCTACAGAAATTGTCCGAGCTTTCTGCGGAAAATACTCGTTTGCGTGGATTACTCGATACGCCTTTGATTATTGATGGACGTATGGAAATTGCAGAAGTGATTGGTACAGATGCAGATCCACTACGTCACATCATTATTATTAATCGCGGTTCGTCTAGCCAATTACGTGTTGGGCAGACGGTATTGGATGATAAAGGCATTATGGGACAGATTATTAATGTCTATCCACATAGTAGCCGTATCATGCTGTTATCTGATAAAGAGCATTCGCTTTCTGTGCGTTTAGAACGTTCAGGTATGCGTGCAATTGTGACGGGTACAGGTGATTTGGGGCGCTTGAAAATGGAATATGTTCCAACCAGTGCCAATATTAAAGTTGGGGATAAAGTCTATAGTTCAGGTTTAGGACAACATTTTCCAGCAGGTTATTTAGTGGGAACAGTGTCGAAAGTAATGCGTCATAACTCAGGTGAGTTTGCGAGTATTGATGTTGCGCCTGCAGCACAATTAGCAGGGGGGCATCATGTGGTGGTATTATTTTCTGACTCATTAGCGATGGAGCAGCCGCATGTTGATCGCTAAAAAATTGTCTTCGCAACGTCAGCGTAAAGATCCATTTATTATCATTATCTTGTCGGTGGTGATTGCCTCGATTTTAGTGGTCTATCCTTTGTCTTATGGCATTGCAGGCTGGCGACCTTTGTTTATGCTGTTAATCACCTTATTTTGGGTGTTGTGTCAGCCGACATGGTGTGGTGTTTGGTTCGCATTTTCGATGGGTTTGTTTACAGACTTGTTGCTTGATGCACCACTAGGAATGAATGCACTGAGTTACGTGGTGTTGGCATTTTTGACACGCTATTTCATTCGAGAAAGACGTGTACTGACGTTTAGTAATTTATGGGTCATTATTAGTTTAGCTGTGATTGCGCATCTCGTCTTTACCTTGTTGGCACAAACTATGTTTGGGATCAACTTTTCTTTAACACGACATTGGCAACCTTTAGTTGCAAGTATTTTAAGTTGGCCAATCTTATATTATCTTTTGAAAAAATGGCGAATTTAATATTAGCCTCTAGTTCACCTAGACGTAGAGAACTGTTGCAACAATTGGGTTTAAGCTTTGAAGTTTTAAGCCCAGATATTGATGAATCTGTTTTAGAAAATGAACATATAGAATCGTATGTACGCCGTTTGGCAGAAACGAAGGCGCAAACTGTACTGGCAAGTCAACCGCATGCTGTCGTGCTTGCAGCAGATACAAGTTTAGTATTCAATGATCAGATCATTGGTAAACCTGAATCTAAACAGCATGCTTTTGAAATTTGGTCATTATTATCTAATAATGAACATGAAGTTTTGACTGGAATTTCTGTCGCGACAGCTGAAAAATCAGTAACACAAGTGGTTAGCACACGTGTTCAATTACAAAAATTAAGCCTAGAAGATATGGAATATTATTGGGCAACTAGAGAACCTTTAGGTAAAGCAGGTGCTTATGCCATTCAGGGGATCGCTGCACAATATGTCACTCGTATAGAGGGGAGTTATACGAATGTGGTGGGGCTTCCTTTACACGAGACGGTACAGTTATTAAAAGCGGTTAAGGCATTAAATTAACCACTTCAAAAGAATTTTTATAATGTTTTGAGTTTTTATTATGTCTGACGAGTTATTGATTAACGTCACCCCTATGGAATGTCGGGTAGCGCTAATCCAAAATGGCACGGTCAATGAATTATTTGTTGAACGTACAGTAAAGCGTGGTCTTGTAGGCAATATTTACAAAGGAAAAGTCGTGCGTGTGCTGCCTGGAATGCAGGCTGCTTTTGTGGATATCGGGCTTTCTCGTACAGCATTTTTACATATTAATGATATGGTTTGGCAAAAAAATCAGCCTACACCCAATGTCTTTGAGTTATTACAACCCGGACAAATCCTGACCGTTCAAGTCATGAAAGACATGTTAGGAACCAAAGGTGCTCGGCTCAGTACAGACCTTTCTATCCCTTCACGTTATTTGGTATTAATGCCATATGGAAGTCATATTGGTGTATCGCAACGAATTGAATCAGAAGAAGAACGAGACCGTTTGCGCTCGATTATTGAACGTATTCAGGGTGAACATAAATTACCTGGTTCAGTGATTGTACGAACTGCGGCGGACGGTATAGATGAAGCATCCATTATGCAAGATATGTGCTATTTGGTTAAGCTTTGGGAATATATTCAACGTAAACAAAAAGCGATTGCTGTACCGTCATTAATTTTTGAAGAATTGCCTTTACCGCAGCGTGTGATTCGAGATTTGGCAAATGAAAATACGGCTAAAATTTATGTAGATTCACGTGAAATTCACAGTAAATTACAAGAGTTTGTCAAAGAGTTTGTACCGAATATGGAGCAACACTTGCTGCATTATCCGGGTGAGCGTCCATTATTTGATTTATATAATGTTGAAGAAGATATTCAAAAAGCATTGCAAACTCGGGTTGCTTTGAAGTCTGGTGGTTATCTGATGATTGATCAGACAGAAGCCATGACGACCATTGATGTGAATACCGGCTCTTATGTGGGTGGGCGTACACTTGAAGACACCGTATTTAAAACAAATATGGAAGCGACGCAAGTGATTGCACGGCAATTACGTTTACGTAACTTGGGCGGCATTATCATTATAGATTTTATTGATATGCAAGAGGCAGAGCACCGCGAAGCGGTGATGCAGCATTTCGATAAAATGTTAGAACGAGACCATGCTAAAACAAAGATTACCCAAGTATCTGAACTTGGCTTGGTGGAGATGACGCGTAAGCGTACCCGAGAGTCTTTAGAACATCTGCTGTGTGAGTCTTGCCCAACCTGTCAAGGGCGTGGTTATGTAAAAACTGCCGAGACAGTATGTTACGAAATTTTTCGAGAAATTTTGAGATATGCGCGGGCTTTTGAGTCACAAAGTGGTTTTACTGTCGTTGCACATCCATCTGTGATTGACCGTTTATTAACAGCAGAAGCGCCTGCTGTGGCGGATTTGGAGCATTTCATCCATCGTGTGATCAAGTTCCAAGTTGAAAATTTATATACGCAAGAGCAATACGATATCATTTTAAGTTAAAATTGTAACAGGATATCGTTAAACACTTGTTACAACTGACATTTTACTTTCTAGCAGATTAATTTCACAATACTAAGCATAACAAGTAGCCATAGATTCGGATTTGAATCTTAGCAAGTGAGGTAAATATGACAGTAAGTGAAAAAATTATCACACGTAATCTACAACATGTGTTGGACAACCAACCCAAGAATACCTGTGTAATGTTAGATGAAAATGGCAAAGAAGTGAGCATTACTAAAGATATGGTCGTGACCATGTGTCATCAATTGCTCAAACAATGTCGTAATATTAAAAACTAAGGGGCAATTTAATCGCCCCTTAATTTATTTGTATCGTTTCAACATCATTCTTCAAAAATAGCAATCAGAAAAATAATTTTAAAATTGCACATTTTAAGCCGATACTGTCTTGGCAATATCTTCCACTTGATCATGTTCTGCAATAAGCTTTTCAAAGCGTTGAATCTCATCTTCTAAATGAGTCAAAAGATTTTGCATTTTAGGCAAAGTACGGCGGCAACCTGTTAAACCCACTTCAAGTTTATCTAAATAACTGGTCATTGTGATATTGAGGGCTTGTCCATCAAGTACGATTGATGCTGGGTAGAGGGCATCGAGTTTGGCACCATTCCAATAGAGAGGTTCGCGAGGGCCGGGAACATTGGAAATAATCACGTTAAATGCTTGGTGTTTAGGCAATATGCCTGAAGCAATATTTAAACCTGCAGGTCCATATACAAAGGCACTATAATTTAAAATTTGATTGGCATTCATGCGTTTAAAACGATTTTTTGCATTTTGTACACTGCGTTTAATAATGTCTAAACGCTCTAAAGGCTCATCTTTATGCGTCCCTAAATTTGCCAAAATCATCGTGATCCGGTTACTTACGTCTGAATCATCATCACGTAATGAAGCCGGCACCATTGCAATCAAAGGCTTTTTAGGTAAAGCGTTTTGACTGGTCAAATATTCACGTAAAGCACCTGAACAAACAGCTAAAACCACATCATTAATGGTGACATTTAGGGCTTTGGAAATGGTGCGAAAACGATCTAACTCAAAAGACTGAGCTGCAAAACGACGAGACGAACTTACCCGTTGGTTAAAAATACTACTTGGTGCTTGAAAACTTGATACATAGTCAGGATTTTTGCCCATTTCTTTAAAAATAGTTTGGCAAAGTTCTTGGGTAACTTTTGGTGTAACCTCAATTTGCCCTTTAATGGTGGATAAAATATTTTTAATTTTACTGACTTTAGGTGCTTTTAAGCGTTTGGCACGTTTGCCTTCCACACACCAAGGAGGAATGATTGATTTTGAATTGGGATCTTTGGAAAATGATTTTTCCAATAAACGCATACCTGCAACACCATCGATCATGGCATGATGGATTTTAAAATACATGGCAAAACGATTACCTTCAATGCCTTCAATGATATGGCATGTCCATAATGGTTTAGCACGGTCAATTAAAGCACTATGTTCTTGTGAAATATAAACCAATAATTCGCGTATTCTTCCGGGATGTGGCAGTGCGATATGGCGAAAATGGTGGTCAATATCAAATTCTTCATCTTCATCCCAAAATAGACCATTTAAACGATTATTAAAGGGTGGAACAGGAATAGATTTCGAGTTTCGTATGTCTGCAACGAGGTCTTGAATAAACGTAGAGGGTGCATCATCGGGGATTTGAAATAAAAACAATCCTCCAACATGCATGGGTTGTTGGCGCTTTTCTAGATTTAGAAAAATAAAATCAAGAGGGTGTAATGGTCGCATGGTAATGATTTGCCTCACTGCAAAAACAACAACGACTCAGATAATTTGAGCGCTGATTTTTTAGAATTATCCATCTGATTTTAGTATAAAGTGAAACAAAAAAGAATAGTGAATAAAGTGTGAATACTGGGGCTATAAAAAAAGCCAATGAATATCAGTGGCTTTTTTTGAACTACTTTTTAAGGTTGCCTGCGTGTAAACCACACTCTTTATGGGTTGCTTCTTCCCACCACCAGCGACCCTCACGTTCATGTTGATTTGGCAGTACAGCTCGAGTACAAGGTTCACAGCCAATGGAAATAAAACCTTTTTCATGCAGTGGATTAAATGGTACTTCCATCATACGGATATAACTCCATACGTCGGCACTTGACCAATTGGCTAAGGGATTATATTTAATCAATTGTTTGCCTTCGCCTGAAAAACCTAAATCTGCCTGAATCACAGGGATTTCTGTACGTGTTCCTGGACTTTGATCTTTACGTTGACCTGTAATCCAACCATCTAGCGTTGCAAGTTTTTTGCGTAAAGGCTGAACTTTACGAATACCACAACATTCTTTATGTTCATCTTGATAAAAGCTAAATAGCCCTTTTTCATTGACAAGTTTTTGAACGGCTTCAGCTTCAGGAAAGCAGATTTCGATTTGAATATTGTAATGCTTACGAACAGTTTCAATGAACTGATAGGTTTCAGCATGTAGACGCCCCGTGTCTAAGCTAAACACGCGAAAGGGCTTGCCTAAATTTGCAGCCATATCAATCAGTACGACATCCTCAGCACCTGAAAAAGAAATGGCAATTTCACCGTGTTGTGAAAGTGCTAAGGCAAGAATGTCTGATGGAGATTTATCAGCATATTCTGCTGCAAGCGCATCTACATGATCAATTGTAGGAATAACAGTCATTTGTTGCCTCTGGCTTTAGCTTGAAGCTATGTTGTACTTTGAAATTGATCATATTTTAAAGTAAATGAAATAAACTGCTTAGCAGATTAAATACAATGCTTATGAATAAAATAGATTTATAAAGTTTCGTTAAATTGCGCAATCTTTAATGCTATGATAGCGCCAAAATTTACAATTGGCATTTGGGAGAACCCATGGAAATCGTATGTCTTGATCTTGAGGGTGTATTGGTACCAGAAATCTGGATCAATTTTGCTAAGAAAACAGGAATCAAAGAACTAGAAGCAACAACTCGTGATATTCCTGACTATGATGTGTTGATGACACAGCGTTTGAATATTTTAAAACAGCATGGTTTAGGCTTAAATGATATTCAAGCTGTCATCGCAGAGATGGGACCTTTCGAAGGTGCAAAAGAATTTGTGGAATGGGTGCGTACTCATTTTCAACTGATTATTCTTTCTGATACATTCTATGAGTTTGCACATCCTTTGATGCAACAATTAGGTTGGCCAACCATTTTCTGCCATAAATTAGAAACGGATGAAAATGGCATGATCACTGCGTATAAATTGCGTCAGCCAGACCAAAAGCGTCAAGCTGTAAAAGCATTGCATGGTTTAAATTATCGTGTGATTGCAGCAGGTGATTCTTATAATGATACAACCATGCTAGGTGAAGCAGACCAAGGTTTCTTGTTTGATGCACCTGAAAATGTAATTCGTGAATTCCCTCAATTTCCACCGATTCATGGTTATGCGGCATTAAAAGAAGCGATCCGTAACGCTTCTGTACGTGATATTCCAGCATAAGCTTGTTGCATGAAAAAAGACGCTAAGGCGTCTTTTTTGGTTTGAGTTTATGAAAAATCATACAGCATGTGCTGAGTTATAATGCCCCTTTGATGATTGGGTAGACATTATTTAATAAAATTTTCTGTGCAGTTGTATTGGGATGCACTAAATCTTTTTGCATTAAATTTTGATGACCTGCAACTCCTTGCATAAAGAATGGATGCATTTTCACTTTATATTGTTGGCTAAGAATTTTGTAATTATTTTCAAAGGCTTTACTATAGGCTGTGCCATAATTGGGTGGAATTTTCATTCCCAATAGCACGACAGTGGCTTTACTTTGTTGACTTTTTTGAATCAGTTGCGCCAAATTTTTTTGAATCATTTGTGGTGGCTGACCGCGTAAACCATCATTTCCACCGAGTTCAATAACCACAACTTGTGGTTTATGCGTTTGTAGCAGTTTTGGCAAACGTGCCAAAGCGCCGCTGGTGGTTTCTCCGCTCACGCTGGCATTTACGACTTTATGCTGCTTCGGAAACTCTTGATTTAGGCGTAATTGTAATAAATTGACCCAACCTTGTTGCGGATTTATTCCATAACCTGCACTTAAACTGTCTCCCAAAATCATCACAGTTTTTGCAAAACTACTAACAGGTAGTAGCCAGATCGTGCTAAAAAATAAGCAAGCACTTATTTTTTGAACTTTTTTAAACTGAATTAAATTTTTAGTTTGCATATAGGGTTTCTTTGCCATGTCTTCGGTTTTGCCAAATTCGACTTTTATCATGCCACAAGCAATTATTTCTGCACAGCAACTTACACAAAGCATTCAATTACCACATCAAACTTTAACGATTTTTGAAAATTTAAATTTAGAGATTTTAGCAGGGCAGCAAGTGGCGATTACTGGACGTTCAGGTTCAGGGAAGTCCACCCTATTGGGGATATTGGCAACTTTAGACCAAGCCAGTTCTGGGCAATTGTCGATCTGTGGTGAAACTGTCCACAATTTAGATGAAGAACAACGGGCTTTGCTACGTTTGAAATATATTGGTTTTGTATTTCAGTCTTTTCAATTATTACCGCATTTATCGGCACTTGAAAATGTGATGTTGCCTTTGCGTTTACATGCCAATTTTAGCTATGCTGATGCCGAAAAAAAAGCGCTAAAATTATTACAACGCGTTGGTTTAGAGCGACAAAGTACACAACCCCCCAAAGTCTTATCAGGTGGTGAACAACAGCGGGTTGCAATTGCACGGGCACTCATTTCTGAACCTAAAATCATTTTTGCAGATGAACCTACAGGGAATCTAGATGGACATACAGCACAAGAGATTGAGCAATTATTATTTGAACTGAATCGTGAATTAGGCACAACTTTGGTGTTGGTTACGCATGATCCCAAGCTTGCTGCACAATGCCAAAGGCATTTTGAACTTAAAGAGGGTCAACTGATTGAGCAGACAGAGGTGTCGCGATGATGGCATTATTTAAGCCGTTGTTTCGACAGAGTTTCGGTACAACAGGTATTTATTTGTTGATCATTGCATTAAGTATTGCCATTAGTGCCACAACCGCCTTGAAATTTAGCAATGAACAAGTACAAGATGCGGTGTCCTTGCAAGCAGCAAAAATGCAAGCTGCGGATTTGGTACTCAGTGATAATGCACCTATTGCAGCGCCATGGATCAAGCAAGCAGAACAACTTGGGTTGAAACAGTCGCATGTCACGATGTTTGGTACGATGGCATCTACCGATGATCAATTTGTTATGGTGAATGTCAAAGCCATTGATCAAGCTTTTCCTTTACGTGGTGAATTACGCATTCAACCACAAGCGCAATATTTACAATCTGGGCAAGTGTGGTTGAGCCCACGTGCGATGGATTTACTCAAGGTGAACGTGGGGGATCAGATTCAAATTGCGGATGGAAAGTTTAAAGTTTCGGGGAAGATTGAACGTGATTCGAATCAAGAGCTTGGCTTTTCAGCATTTTCTCCTACCGTGATTATCTCCCAAGCGGATATTGCTAAAACCAATGCGATACAAGTCGGGAGTCGTATTGACTATCGTTTATTGCTTGCAGGTGATAAATCCCAAACACAGCGCTATGAGCAAATTTTTCAGGCTTTTCAAGATAAACAAAAACAACGTTTAGCAGCCTTACAACACAGTTCGACAGCCCAAGAAAATTTGGCGCAACAAGACATTGCAGCCGCATCAGACTTAAAACTACGTAATGCGAATGAAGGTAATACACGTCTTATTAAACCGATTGAAAATTTGGATACTTTTCTACAATTGGCAAATATCATGACGATTTTGCTTTGCGGTTTAGCGATTGCTTTAACCAGCCAACGTTATGTACAGCAAAATCAAGATTATATTGCTTTGATGCGGTGTATGGGGGCAAGTAAAAAGCAGATTTTTCAAACTTTTATGGCATTGCTTGCGGTGGTGATCGTTATTTCAATGGTGCTTGGCAGTGTTTTAGGGATGCTGTTGGGTTATGGGTTGTTACAACTGATGTTGCAATTGATCCCATCGCTTGAGTTGCAGTTTTCAGTACTTGGCATGTTGTTTGGACCTTTACCTATTGCGATTTTTACCAGTGCAATTGTATTGTGCGGTTTTATTTTGCCAAGTTTATGGCAACTGTTGCGTACCCCCCCGATTCGGGTAATTCGTCAGCAAGAACAGTCGAAAAGTTCTTTATTATGGATGTTTGTAACGGGCTTATGCAGCCTAGTGATTTTTAGTTTGGTGTTGACTGAAAATCTAGTCTTGACCAGTGTGGTGATCGGCGCAATCATCGTGCTGAGTATAGTGTTATTTGTTGTGGTTTATGCGATTTTAAAACTGATTAAATCTTTGAAAAATCGTTGGTCAAGTTATGTACGTATCCCTACGCAAACGGCGATTCAGATCACGGCTTTGGCTTTAGGGCTGAGTTTAATTACCGTGTTGAGTGTGTTAAGAACGGATATTTTAGAGCGGTGGCAACAGCAATTGCCTATGGGTACACCGAATCAATTTATTTATGGTTTACCGCCTCAAGATGTTGCAGATTTTAAGCAACAGATTGCAGCACACAACTGGACAGCGACACCGTTATATCCCAATGTGCGCGGACGTTTGATTGCGAAAAATGGGCAAGCATTTCCCAATGCTTTGGTGGAAAAGAATAATGCTTTAAAAAGAGAATTAAATCTCACCCAAGCAGATCATTATCCTAAAGACAATGTGATTGTAGAAGGACAAAGCCAATTAGCGGCAGGTGAAGTCTCAATTGAAGCCAAGCTTGCACAAGATTTGGCGATCAAAATTGGTGATCGTTTAACGTTTAGTTTGCCTGAAGGACAGTTTGAGGCTCAGGTGACCAATTTACGCAGTGTGGAATGGCAAAGTTTTAGCCCAAATTTCTTCTTTATTTTTGCACCCAATACTTTGGATGAAAATGCAGGCAGTTTCCTCGGCAGTTTTTATGTACCACCTGAGCAAAAGGGTCAATTGGTAAAGGTTATTCAACAGTTTAGCAATACTGTTTTTATTGATGTCTCAGTGATTTTGGATGAGATCAAGCGTTTGGTGAATGTCTTGGTGCAAATCATTACTGTATTGGCTGTGTTGGTGACGATTTCAGGTATTTTAGTTTTGGTCGCATGCATTAATTTACTTTTAGATGAACGTAAACGAGAAGTCGCATTGTTGCGTTCCTTTGGGAGCACCAAGGCACAATTAAAAAATAGACTCACGATGGAAATAGGTTTTATTGGTTTCATTGCAGGCATTGTTTCGTGTTTCTTTGCTGAAATTATCAGTGCAATTGCCAGTCATCGTATGGATCTGCAGATACAAATGCATTGGCAAATTTGGATGATTCTGCCGATTTTAATGACGGTGATCTGTGCTTTGATTGGGCGTTATCGTTTGAGCTACTTAAGTGATATTCCGCCCTTACAAAGTCTAAGAGAAATGAATTAATCTGTGTAAATGTAGAAAAAGCCAATGGCCCAACCATTGGCTTTTTTATGCATCCATTTTAATTATATTTTGCTGAGTTTAATTGATCTATATGTTTAATACCATTCGATTAAAGTTAGATAATATAATTAAAAGTTTGCACAGACTCGAAATACATCGAGAGGTTTAAATTACTTTGCGTAGTCGATGCCTCACTTTTGAAGGATCAAAAGTGACAAAAATCCTTTATTGGACAAAGGGGATATCCATATCACCCTTGTCCAACGGCGACATCCTTGTCGCCTCACGATAGCATCACCCTGTTTAAATCAATTGATGCTGAAAAGCAAAAGCAACTAAGCTATATAAAGTTAATTTAACAGATTGGCATAAGCTTGCTTCTAAACGTGTTCTAGACTCAAAACAGAAGTGCAAGACATGGTCTGTGTTAAAGATTTAATTGGCTTTTCATTTGGATGACTGCATCTTTCCATAAAGGTGTAAGTGGTTGAATTAAGTGTTGTAAATACAGGTAAATAACATAAGTTGTGGCCGCCGCAATGATGAGAATGAGCATCTTTAGTAGAGTGTTGTTTTGATGACGTTGTGTCAAATACCACAATAATGCCAAGATCGCACCCATGATCATGCCGCCAATATGTGCCGCATTGTTGATGCCTGAGGTGAAAAAACCAAATGCAAGGTTAATTGCTAAAATCGTGAGTAAAGACTTTTTATCTAAAATATAGCGTTGTTGTGGTGTGGGTGGAAAGAGGGACAATAACGTCAGTGCGCCACCGAGTCCCATAACGGCACCTGATGCACCTGCAGATACACGGGGAATTAAGCTTTGATCGAAACTTTGTAACAGTTCATAGCTGTTACGAATATCAATATAACCACTGAGCAAGCTGCCCATTAAACCTGCCAATAGGTACAAGCCGAGATAATAAAATTTGCCAAAGCTTTCTTCTGCAACATTGCCAAATACATAGAGCGCCCACATATTAAAGCCCAAATGCATTAAGCCGAAGTGAAAAAACATACTGCTAAATAAACGAAAAGGTTCTTCTAAAAAGGTTAAAGGTGCATAATCTGCACCCCAAAGTAATGCATCTCGGATACTTGGGTCACTAATGTTGACACCTGAAACAATTTGCCAAGCAAATAAGCCCACATTGAGTACGATTAACATCAAGGTGATTTTACCAATGGCTTGTCGTGGTTGGACTTGGAAGGGTTGTTGCATTTCTGACATAACATTATATTCTGTGCTTTGTTATACACTTAAGCTTAGCATGGATTTTTGATCATTCAGGAGTAACAGACTGACGTGAAAGCCTTTATTGTTCGTACTTTGTTAATCATTGTCAGTATTCTTATTCTGATTCAATTGTGGATTTTTTCAAGTTTGGTGTACTGGCGTAGCCATCCTGTCGAAACCACAATGTTTATGCGTTGGACATACTTATCGGATTTTGAACCGATCAAGCACCAATGGCGTGATTATGATGACATTAGTGATAATTTCAAACATGCTATTGTGGCTGCAGAAGATGCGAAATTTGTTGATCATCATGGTTTTGACTGGGATGGCATTGAAAATGCGCTTGAACGCAATATGAAAAAAGAAAAAGTGGTGGCGGGTGGTTCAACCATTTCTCAGCAGTTAGCAAAAAATTTATTTTTTTATAATCGTCGTTCTTATATTCGTAAGGGGCAAGAAACCATTGCGACCATTATGATGGAGCGTATGTGGTCGAAACAACGTATTTTAGAAGTCTATATGAACTCAGTTGAGTTTGGAGATCACATTTACGGTGTAGAAGCTGCAACACGACATTATTATGGTAAAAGTGCGCAAAGTTTAACCCGTGAACAAGCTGCATTTTTGGCTGCGATTTTGACCAATCCTAAGTATTATCAAGAACATCCTGATGATCGTAAAGTGCAGTACCGTAAAGGCTTAATTTTAAAATATATGCGTTCTACACGAATTCCAGAGGCTTGATAAAGTCTTGCAATTTAAATAAATTGCTCAAGAAAAAGTGCAGTCGATGCACTTTTTTTTATGAAATTGTCACAAAATTGAAGCATACTAAGAGAAAGATTTTTAAATGCAGGCAATTTGCATGACTACCGCAGTAAATCATACAGCAACTGAATATACCTATAATGAACGCTATATTAATCGTGAATTGTCAATTTTAGACTTCCATCTACGTGTGTTAGAACAGGCGGTTGACCCTTTACATCCTATTTTAGATCGGATGAATTTCTTATTGATCTTTTCACGTAACATGGATGAGTTTTTTGAAATTCGTGTTGCTGGGGTGATGGAACAATTGGCTTTAGGTAATGAAAGTCGTAGTCCAGATGGTTTAACGCCAAAACAAGTTTTAGAATCGATTTCAAAAACTGCACATGCTGCAATTGAACGTCAATATCGTATTTTAAATGATGAAATTTTTCCAAAATTACGTGAAGAAGACATTTGTTTCCTACGTCGTGGTGAGTTAACACCTGCACAGTCTGCGTGGATTAAAAAATATTTCCAAGAACAAGTTGCTCCTGTTTTAACTCCAATTAGCCTTGATCCTGCACACCCATTTCCACGTTTAGTGAATAAAAGTTTAAACTTTATTGTGACTCTAGAAGGAAAAGACGCTTTTGGGCGTCAAATTGATCTTGCTGTTGTACCTGCGCCGCGCTCATTGCCACGTGTTGTACGCTTGCCTGATGAACTTACAGGGGGGAAAGAGCACTTTGTTATGCTGTCTGCGATTATTCATGAACATGTGTCTGATCTTTTCCCAGGTATGACAGCAACGGGATGTTATCAATTCCGTGTTACACGAAATGCTGACTTGGCATTGAACGAAGATGTTGAAGACCTCGCGAAAGCCTTAAAAGGTGAATTAAGTTCGCGCCGATTTGGTCGTGCTGTGCGCTTGGAAGTGACTGAAAATTGTCCACAGCATATTTATGAGTATTTACTCGATGAGTTCGATTTAGAAGAAGAGCAATTATATAAAGTAGATGGACCTGTGAATTTGGCACGTTTGGTGTCGAACTTTAAACGTCCCCACATGCGTTATGATGCACATATTCCTGCTATTCCGAAAGTGCTAAAAAAGACTGAAAATATTTTTGCGGCAATGCAAAAGCAAGATATTTTACTACATCATCCGTTTGAATCTTTTGCCCCAGTCATCAACCTATTGCGTGAAGCTGCACGTGATCCACAAGTCTTAGCGATCAAACAAACGTTATACCGTAGTGGTGCGGATTCTGAAATTGTGCAAGTACTTGCTGAAGCAGCACGTAATGGTAAGGAAGTCACTGCGGTGATTGAGTTACGTGCACGCTTTGATGAAGAATCAAATATTGCAGTCGCCAATGTTTTACAAGAAGCAGGCGCAGTGGTTGTATATGGGATTGTGGGCTATAAAACCCATGCCAAAATGATTTTGGTGGTACGCCGTGAAAACAATAAATTGGTGCGTTATGTGCATTTAGGAACGGGAAATTACCATGCGACTAATGCGCGTATTTATACAGACTATGGTTTAATGACCACAGACAAAGAGCTGTGTGAAGATGTGCATCGCATTTTTCAAGAACTGACAGGTATGGGGAAAATGGCGAAGTTGAAGAAGCTTCTTCATGCACCATTTACTTTGCATGCACAGTTGATCGCATTTATTGATGAAGAAATTGCCAATGCTAAAGCGGGTAAGCCTGCGCAGATTATTGTGAAAGTCAATGCACTCACTGAAGTACAATTGATTAATAAACTTTATGAAGCATCTCAAGCAGGTGTGCAAATTGATTTGATTATTCGCTCAATTTGCTGTTTGCGTCCGGGTTTACCAAATCTATCGGAAAATATTCGTGTACGTTCAATTGTGGGGCGTTTCTTAGAACATACGCGTGTTTATTATTTTAGCAACAATGGTGATGCGCGTATTTATTGTTCAAGTGCGGACTGGATGGATCGTAACTTATTTAATCGCGTTGAAGTTTGTTTTCCAATTGAAGATCCAGCATTGAAAAAACGTATTTATCAACAAGGTTTATTGAATTATTTACAGGATAATCAACAGGCTTGGTTGTTGCAAGGAAATGGTACTTGGGTGCGTGCAGAGCCTAAAGAAGGTGAAAAACTACATAATGCACAACGTGTTTTACTTGAAGCATTTAAATAGATAAAAAGTACGTAAAAAAAATGGAGTCATTAGACTCCATTTTTTTAATCATATTTTCAAAATTGAAAACTTAAGCTTAGTGCAATTCTACAGCAATAATTTTTTGTAAAATTTGGATTAAGACATCAAACTCACTTTGTAGAGGAGTACTTTTACGTGTGACTAAAGCCAACGTGCGTGAGGGTGCATTTTCAATAGGTTTAACGACCAATTGCTCATTGCTTTTCAGCATGTTTGTATGCACAGCAATTTCAGGCAATAAGGTAAAACCTAAGTTAGAGTTAACCATTTCCACCAAAGTTGGCAAAGAGCTTGCTTTTAAACGATGATCATTTTTACGCTCACCGATTGGGCAGGCACTTAAAGTATGATCACGTAAGCAATGACCTTCTTCTAACAACATAAGATGTGATAAATCTAAGTCATCTAAAGAGCGTGCATTGACTGCATTTTGGTCGGCTTTATTACACACTAAAAATAAATTTTCTTTGGAAATTTCAGCAACTTTTAAACCACGTGTGTCAAAAGGCAGTGCTAACATGATCATGTCTAAATTGCCATGCTCAAGTTTTTCTACGATTTTTTCACTTTGTGCTTCATGCAAATGTAACTGAATTTTTGGAAGTTGTTTATGAACTTCACTCAACAGTTGCGACAAAATAAACGGAGCAATCGTTGGAATAATCCCAAGATGTAAATCGCCAGTCAAAGGCTCACTCATCTCACGACTCAAACGCATTAAGTCTTGAGCATCAGCGAGTAGAACACGGGCTCGGGCAACGACTTGCTCGCCAAGTGGGGTTAAACGTACATTTTGGCGGTCACGTTCAACGAGTACGCCACCCAATAAACGTTCTAACTCCATAATCCCGCCTGAAAGGGTGGACTGAGTGACAAACGAACGGCGCGCTGCTTCAGTAAAGTGCAACGTCTCGGACAGCGTTACGAGATATGACAGCTGTCTTAGGGATGGTAATGCAGCCATAGTGTCCTAATGTTTATAATTTAAAATGATGCGCAAATAAACCGCTCAGTTGGGGAATGAAGTGCGGTGGTATATCATGCCCCATTCCTTGAATTAATTCAAATTTAGCGCCTTGAATTGCTTTTGCCACCGCCTTGCCATGACTTGGCGGAAGTAAACGGTCACGAGAACCATGTACCACGAGCGTCGGCTTTTGGATTTGTTTATCCAGTTTCAATAATGAACCTGTACATAATATTGCTAAAAACTGTTGAAGTACACCCGCAGGATGGTAACTACGTTGATATAATTTACGTGCCATCTGCATGGCTTCGACTTGGTTGAGATAACCCGGTGAGCCAATGGTCTTAAAAACTTTCAAAGAATGGTTAATAATGCCATCTTCATCGTGAGATTCGGGTTTGCCGATAAGACTAAAGAGTTGCTTTGGAAATGGTGGCGGTAACAAGGGTTGATTATTACTGGTAAAGAGTAAACCCACTTTTTCTATTTTTTCAGGATATTTTGCTGCTAAGATTTGGGCAATCATTCCTCCCATCGACGCACCAATAATATTGATTTTGTCTAGACCCAAGCGTTCAATCAAGAGGGCAACATCATTTGCCATGTCAAAGAGATTATACGGAGCACCTTGATTTGGCATACCAAAGGCAAAACGTCCCATCATTTTCATCGTATTGAGGCGTGGTCCTTGATGGCGGACTTTAGACGATAAGCCAATATCACGGTTATCAAAACGAATCACGTGATAGCCTTGATCAATTAAGGATTTACAAAAAAAATCAGGCCAAAATAACATTTGCGCACCCAAACCCATGACCAAAAGAATAGTGGGATGTTCAGGATTACCTCCAGACTCAACATGCAATTGAATGCCATTGCCTAAATCGACTTTGGTCTCTTGCATAAATGTTGTGTAGGGGGAAGCTTCAAATTGGAGTGCGCTATTCATTTTTATTTTCCTTATAGAATGTTCTATTGCTAGAACATTCTTGATTATATCACTTTAACTTATGTTGCAGGAATGAGGTCTGGCACCAATTTAGTGAGTGCTAAACGTTGTTTACCTGCGGTTGCACCGAGCAGTACAAAGCCACGTAATGTACCGTCAGCATCGGTTGCTTTGGATAACATACCATCATCAAATTCTTCATTGTCCCAAGTGACATCGACACCGATTGGAGCGGGTAATACAGTCAATGGTGCAGCAGGGGTTTTGACGGCAACAGGCATCGCTGGATAATGTACATGGGTACTTTGACCACTGAGTGTTTTTGCCAAGGCACGTGCTTGTTGCATTAATGGCATAACATATGGAAGTAAGGTTCCATTCACTTCAGCACAGTCACCAATCGCATAAATATCGGGTTGGTTGGTTTCTAATAAAGTATTGGTAATGACACCACGACTGGTGGCAATTTCTGCGCTTTTTGCAAGGTTAATATTCGGTTGTAAACCAATTGCAGATAAAACCACATCAGCAGCAAGAGATTGACCATTTGCAAGCGAAATTTCATAACCACGTTCAACTTTAGAGACTTTTTCAACCGTCGTGCCTAACGCAAATTTGATGCCTGATTCTTCCAGATTTTGTTGGAAAGCTTGTGCAACATGATTGGGTAATAGACGACCTAATGGTTGAGGTGCTAAATCGATGACAGTCACTTGATGGCCTGTGTTTTGTAAATCATTGGCAAATTCACAACCAATTAAACCAGCACCTAAAATCACAACACGTTTGGCATCACATTCACCTGTTGCACAATTTTCAAGGGAATCACGGAATGCACGGTAGTCGATGAGCGAGTTCACCACATGAATGTCATCACTGCCATCACCTGCAATAGCAAGGCGAATTGGGTTTGCACCCACTGCTAAAACCAGTTTTGAATAGTCTTGTGTAGATACTTGACCATCTTTTTCAATGGTTAACTGATGCTTTTCTGCATCAATTGATTTTACCCATGTTTCTTTTTCGATCCGCATGTTTAATTGTGCTGCCATTTTTTCAGCATCACCTAAACCAATTTGATCAGGTGCTTTTTTGCCCACAAGTGCATTGGAAAGTGTAGGTTTTGCATAATTCACCGCATCATCTGCGCAAATCATCACCAACTCTTGTTCTGTGCTTAATTTACGAAATTCTCTTGCTAGGGTATAACCCGCCATGCCTGAACCTACGATGACGACTGGTTGCATATGATTCTCCATACTATTGCAATATTATATACGTGATAAAAAAGACCATGTGAACATGGTCTTTTCTGATGTACTGATTATACTTCTACCATCTCAAAATCAGCTTTAGATACACCACAATCTGGGCAAGTCCAATCATCAGGAATATCTTCCCATTTTGTTCCAGCTGCGATGCCATCTTGTGGCCAGCCTTCTGCTTCGTCATAAATCCAACCACAAACGATGCATTGATATTTTTTCATCTAATTCTCCAAAATCTGACAGATGGCTTATGTTTGCTGTCAGTCAAAAATCTTGCTACTACATTGACTCTAGTGATATGCATTGCAATGGGTACATATTCAAATAAATTTTTACGCAGTTCAACAACGAATGTAAAGTAAATATTGGAGTTTACCCAACTAATTCTAAAGCTGAATGGCAGAGTAGGACAAAAGCGTGGTTGTTTGGGCGAATTTCACAGTTTTTTTGAGTTAATCTGGGTGGATGATATGTGATTTTTCATTTATTTTACGATGTATATAAAATAAATTTTTATGTAGAATTAGAATATTTACACTAAAATCAAACTATTTATCAAAATGTTTGAAATTTGAGTTCTATCTTGATTGCAATACATTAGATGAAAATTACGCTATTTAGACGATGGTCTAAAAGCTTTTTTCTTTAATTTTTAATATAATGGATTATATAAATCTATACCTAATATTTTTTAAATAAATGGTTATTGTTAAATCAATAACTTATAAAAATGAATTGTGCTTTCATTGTCTTAGCGACTTTTAAAAATACATCAATCAAGTTAAAATTGCAGCATCCTTTCATTCATACAGTCTCCCCATTATGAACACGTCTACAGCTTTGTGGTCTCACATTCGTACGGTCCAAGATTTTCCTAAACCAGGTATTTGTTTTTATGATTTAACGCCACTTTTTATGAAAAATCTTGAGCCATTGACAGACGCATTGGTGGCAAGTATTCCTGTTGAGCAATTGGCCGAAGTGGAAAGTTTTGTGGCTGTAGAAGCACGTGGTTTTGTTTTGGCAAGTTTATTGGCACAACGTACAGGCAAAGGTTTATTGTTAGTGCGTAAAGCAGGTAAGCTTCCACCTCCTGTGATTGGTGTGGGTTATAGCCTTGAATATGGTCTAGATCGTTTGGAAATGTCTGCTGATATTCAACCGCAAAAAGTCATGATTGTGGATGATGTGTTGGCAACAGGTGGTACTTTAAAAGCCGTTAAACAGTTGATGAATAAATGTAATCATACTGTATTGGGTGCAAGTATCTTCCTTGATTTGCAAGACTTACATGGCGATTTAGGTTTAACTATTTGGTCAGTTTTGGATGAGCAATCTAAACCTGAAGCAGCAGTTGCTTAAATCTTACATAAAGAGATTTTAAAAAGCCTTGTAAACATGATTTACAAGGCTTTTTTTATAGCGCAAAGGTCTTTTGCATATATTCCAGCATGCGATTTAAATTATCTGGTGAGGCTAAGCGATGATGTCCACCTTGCATCATTTCAACATGCATATAAGACTCTAAAATATTTGAAGTTTCATACATATCAAGAATTTCATCACCTAATTCAATATACGCTGTTTGTGGAATATCATGTTCTAAATCATGCACGGTGATGGGAGCATAGTCTGTACGGAAATCAGGCTGCAAACTTGGATTGGCAATAATGGCAGGAATACGAAAAAGTTGTGACATTTTTAATGCCCAATATCCCCCTAGACTATGTCCAACGATAAGTTTGGGTTGAATTTTATGGATAATATTCTGATAAAGCTCTGCGACAGTGTCATAGTTTAAATTGCGATAATCAATATCTATACAATATTTTTGTGCAGCATCTAATGCATGAAATTTGGTTGAATCTTTTGATGAGTCGAGCCCGTGCATAAATAATATTTTTGACATATACATATTCATTTTTTTCACTTTTAAAACTGTCTTTATTCACAAAGATAGAGAAATTGATATGGTTTACTTTTCAACTATTTCTAAAATTATTGTACTCAGTCACTTTAAAAAGCCTAGTTAGATTTTGGTCTAAGATAAAGATTTTCAGTGATAGCGATTGATTGTTTGTAAAAAAATCTTTTTAAATTAAATAATATTTTTTTAAGTAAATTTATGTTTTTAAATATTATTTAATAGTTATTTGGTTGGAATATCTATGTGTTTTATAACGTAAAGGAATGTAGTCCTGTTGCATATTGAGTATTTTGCTCAGTTGAAGCCGACTAAAGTCCTATATGAAGATAGTCATTTTTAGATTTTTTAAGAATGCGGACAAACCAATTGTATCGGTTGTTCGGCTTCAAACTCTATAGGAATACCATTTTCATTGTAGGGTTGAAATTGGGAAGACTTAAGCTCTTCATATACTAAATTATTTAAGCTTATATTAGAGGAAGGATTGAGTAGCTTGACAGAATTCACGACACCGTCGTGGTTGATATGGAGTTTGGCTTTAAAAGTATAGTCACGATCTTTACGGATGATTGCTTGCTCATAAAAAGGATCATCGGCACGCAATTTACAAAATTTTGCTGAAATTTCAGCTAAGCGTTGAAAGCGAGGTTGCTTTTTCCAAGCAACACCTAAAGGGAATTTAACATGTAAAATATAACTTTTTGTGGGTTGTGCTGTGCGGTGTATTGTATTTTGTGTTTGCTCTTCAATAGCAGGGATATTGCTTAATTTTTCCAGCTCTTCAGCATTATAATTTTGTGCGAGTTCTAAAGCACGTCGATCTAACATTGGAAATTTTGCATTTGGGTTGAGTAATTTGTGGGAAATGCTTTTATTCTGTGTATCTATCATTAATTCAATTTGCCAAACATAATTTTCAGTCTTTAAATTGGTGTGTTCGACTTGATTTAAGCTGTAGATGTAGGGGGCGGAAGTGATTGTTTGAGTAGAATTATTTTGCTCAATTGCCCATGCAGCTGTGGTAAAAAGTAACTGACTTAGAAAAATAATAGAAAATTTAGACATAGCTTGAATATTTAATTGGGCTTTATTAGAAATTGCTGCAATTGTGTGCTGCTTATTATGATGTAAATCTGCTATGCTATGCAACTTCCGTTTTTTATTACAATCGAGGCAGAGATGACGCAACATAACGCTCAATCGACTTCTGAACAACACATTTCCGAAAACGATTTAATCGCACAGCGTCATGCCAAGCTCAAGCAAATCCAAGATCACGCCAAGGAAACAGGTGTTAGCCCGTGGCCAAATACATTTAAGCGTGAACATTATGCGCAAGATTTACAAGACCAATTCGCTGATAAATCTAAAGAAGAAATCGAAGCTGGCGAACATGTGCATGTAAAAGTTGCAGGTCGTGTGATGTTGAACCGTGGTTCATTCATCGTGATCCAAGATATGACAGGTCGTATTCAACTGTATGTTGCACGTAAAGAACTTGCTGCTGAAGTATTAGACACGATTAAAAGTTTAGACCTGGGTGATATTATCGCCGTAGAAGGTTATATCGGTCGTTCAGGCAAAGGTGATCTTTATGTTCATATTGAACATTTTGAATTACTCACGAAGTCATTACGCCCACTTCCGGACAAATTCCATGGTTTATCTGACACTGAAGCGAAGTATCGTAAACGTTATTTAGACTTAATTGTGAATGAAGAAACACGTAAAACTTTTGAAATTCGTGCAAAAGTGGTGTCAGGCATTCGCAACTACTTAACCAATGAACGTTTCATGGAAGTTGAAACACCAATGATGCATGTGATTCCAGGTGGTGCATCTGCACGTCCATTTGAAACACATCATAATGCATTAGATATGCCATTGTTCTTACGTATTGCACCTGAGCTTTACTTAAAACGTTTGGTTGTCGGTGGTTTCGAGCGTGTATTCGAAATTAACCGTAATTTCCGTAATGAAGGTGTGTCTACACGTCATAATCCAGAATTCACCATGATCGAATTCTATCAAGCTTATGCAGATTACAAAGACTTGATGGAATTAACTGAAAAGATGCTTGAAAAATTAGCCATTGACATCTTGGGTTCAACCGATGTGCCTTATGGCGAAGAAGTGTATAGCTTCAAAGGTCCATTCAAGAAAATCTCGATGTTTGATGCAATTCTTGAACACAACCCACAGTTCACTCCTGAAAATGTAGCCGACCGTGAATTCCTAGCAGACTTCGTGAAAAATGAACTGAAAGAACAAGTGAAACCAGGTTTTGGTTTAGGTAAATTACAAACCATCGTTTTTGAAGAAACGGTTGAGACTCAACTGCGTCAACCGACATTCATTACGGAATATCCTGCAGAAACTTCTCCATTGGCTCGTCGTAATGATGATAATCCACATATCACAGACCGTTTTGAATTCTTCATTGGTGGTCGTGAGTTGGCAAATGGTTTCTCAGAGTTAAATGACCCGATTGACCAAGCAGAGCGTTTCCAAGCACAGGTTGCTGAGAAAGATGCGGGCGATGATGAAGCAATGCATTATGATGCGGACTTCATTGAAGCGTTAGAATATGGTTTACCTCCTACAGCAGGTGAGGGTATTGGTATTGACCGTTTGGTGATGTTATTTGCCAATGCTGCAAGTATCCGTGATGTGATTTTATTCCCACATATGCGTATTAAATCAAATTAATTTTTAAGTTAAATAGAGAAAAGCCACTGAAATCAGTGGCTTTTTTTGTGTATTGCTTAGTGCGGTGTGGTTAAGTTTTTGAGTTTTTCAATGAACTGTGGCATAAATTTATCAATTTTGCCTTGTACAATGGCATTGCTTTTTTCAGTAGCGAGCGGCATTTTTTTTAGAATACTTTGTCCCATCGGTGTTTGATAGTATTGAATCATGCTATTGATTTCTTCTTGGGTATAAATGTCTTGCCAAACTTGAATGGTTTCAGGTTCAACCTGTGTCCATTGTGATTCTTGCATCATTAAATCAAGCATTTCTGCGCTAAATGTTTGAAACTTCTTTTGTTTGTCCTCATCTAAGTGTTTTGCTTGGCTATCAAGTACTTGTTGCATCATCTCTTGATAACTTTGTTTACTATATTCGAGTTCTTGTTCGTACTGGGTTTGAGCATCAAGCAGTTGCATCAGTTGCTGAATAGACGCTTTTGATGGTGTTTCAGCAAAAGCGCTTGCCGAGAACATAGAGCACAACATGATTGGATAAATATATTTTTTGAGCATAATAAAAATTCTTTGTTATGAATAGAAGTTAAGCGTTTTGTATAGTCATTTATAGGGTGTTGAGATGAGATGAAGTATATCGATGTGATGAATTTAATCGTCATTGATAGATTATCGGTAGAATCATAATGATAATACAGTTTCACCATTGAAAAATAGTGTCAAAAAAACTATGGTGGTGCTCAGCAATGTTTAGAGAATAAATGCGCATGTTTTTAAAGAAATCATTATATGCTGCTGTATTGGCAAGCTTATCTTTGCCTATTTTTGCACAAGGGTTGGTGCTCAATAATGAAGATATTCGTACAGATTTAAACTGGTTAAATCAACAAGGCGTGATTCAAATCAGTACATCAACTTGGCCAATGAGCGGTGATGAGATTCAACGTGCGCTCTCCGCAGCTAAAGTGACCAATAACACCCAACAAAAAGTGATTGCTTCAATTCAAAATGCTTTGAAAGCAGACAATCAAATGGCGAAGTTGGGCTTATTTGCTGAAACAGATCAAAAAAATGTGCCGCAGGCATTTGGTGATAGTCAAAAAGCACAATATGTCGGTTCTTTAGAGTTTAATGCGGGCGGTGAAAATTGGGATGCAAAAATTCGGGTCAATGGTGAGAAAGACCCACAAATTGACAATGGTCAAGATGTCAATGTTGAAGGTTCTTATCTTGCAGGTAAACTTTTTAATCAATGGTTAATTGCGGGTCAAATTCCAACCTATTGGGGGCCTGGACATGATGGTAGTTTGATTCGTGGTGATGCAAGTCGTCCTGTTTATGGTTTCACTGCGCAGCGTGCACAGCAAAATGCCTTTGAGTCTAAGTGGTTGTCTTGGATTGGTCCTTGGCAATATCAAGCATTTGCAGGTCGTTTGGATGATTACAAAGCAGTACCAGATGCGAATTTAGTGGGTTTACGTTTAACTGCGCAACCTTTGCCGTATTTAGAGCTAGGTGCCTCACGTACATTCCAAATTGATGGTGAAGGACAACCTGGTAGTGCAAAAGCGTATTGGAATGCATTTATTGGTAAAGATAATGAATGTAATGCACAAGGTTGTTCAGGAGAAGGAAATGCATCAAACCAATTGGCAGGTTTTGATGCTCGTTTGAATTTGCAACAATTAGCCAATGTTCCGATGAGCCTATATGGGCAATTTATTGGTGAAGATGAAGCGGGTTTATTACCTTCTAAAAAAATGTATCTAGCGGGTGCAGATTATTCTTCAGCATATAAAGATATGCCATTCCAAGTGTATGCCGAATGGGCGAATACTGAAACCAATGGTGATGCAAAAGGTATTTCTTATAACCATCACATTTATAAAGATGGGTATTATCAGCATGGTTTCTCATTGGGTCATGCGATGGGGGGCGATGGTGAAATGGTCTCAGTTGGTGGTGATATTCGTTTAGATCTTATGAATCGTTTAAGCGGTCGCGCGATTTTTGCGAAAGTTAATCAATCAAATCGTTTAACCAATGCTGCTTTCCCTGAAGATGATAAAATTAAAGCATTGGATTTAACATGGACGCATTATCTAAAACCGACTGTTCCGTTAAAAATTAATGGTTGGGTAAGTGACTCTGATCGCGAAGGTAATGATGCTGGAGCTTCTATTGGTGTGGAAATTCCATTAGATAAAGCTATATTTGGTTACTAAGTAGACAATTGTCTTTTAGAAATACCTGATTTCAGGGATAGATTGAAAGCAGGTACTGAAATAAAATGATTTTACTTCTTTAATGACCATAAAGAAGTAATTCCTACCATTAAAAATATGATGTTAACGTTATATTTTTAATCGTTTTATAGCTTATCCTATGGATAAGCTTTTTTTTGCTTCTTTATAAGATGGCTAATTGGATACGCACTTTCATTTCCAGTGCTTGTCTTAACATGAAATGTTTGATCCACGGGATATTGTGCCCATGTGGATCTGTTTTTAAAGCAGTATCTAAAAATTTTAATTCTGTTCGATGAAAGAGTTGCATCTCAAAAACAGCATTAAATTCAGTAGTGTCCGCTGTAAAAGGGATTTTAAGCAGATAAAACTTTTTTGGAAAATTATAAAATGCATAAATTAAGTTAAAAGCACGTTGTTCGCCTTTTAAATTACCTGGCGCAATTTCATAAAGTCGGTCTTGGTTGCTCAAGGTGATCCCAATTAAATAATCGATATGTTGTTCATTGATTTGAATTGCGAACTGTAAACCAATTTGCTCCCCCGAATGTTCATGTTGAGCGAAAACATTGAGTGCTGAACCATCATCTTGATAAGGGGCTTGTAGTACGAGAATGTTGTCTTGTCGATAAATATGACCTGCAAGTTGAGCACGTTCTAGTTGTTGTTGAATTTGAAGTAGATCGAACATAAGTACTTTTAGTTAAATGTTTTAGCGTAAAAAATATGGTACACAAAATTTGCAACTGTATTGAGATTTGATTTTAATAGAAATTAATTTTTTAAGTCTAAATCAACACTATTTGTTGGTGTAGATTAGGTGTAATTTTTATTATAAGATTATGATTTTCATAAGTAAAAATAAATTTATTTTAAATTTTTTAATTTCTCTTTTGCCTCACGGAGTCCAAGATTTGCAGCATTTTGATACCATTGTCGAGCGAGTTGCAGATCTAAAGGGAAGTCATTTCGACCATAGTGATAGCTTTCTGCCATAAACATAAAGGCTTGAACAGATTTGGAGTCTATTTTTTCTTGGTACATGTCTTGCGCTAAAGCTTTATTTTCAGGTGTAGGTGTACCATAACCGAGCTGATAAAGATTGACGAGATGGAGTTGAGCGGGAGAGTAACCTAAATTGGCTGAATATTTGTACCAATAGATGGCTCGATCAAGGTCTTTTTGAATAATTTTACCTTCATGATAAATGACTCCTAAATCATAAGATGCTACTCGATTGTCATTGTGAGCAGATTTTGTGATCCACACGATAGCTTTTTGAGGATTTTTTTGTTCAAAATGATCATTCAGATAGAGCTTGCCTAACAAAAATTGTGCTAAAGCATCGTTTTGTTCAGCGGCTTTTGAAAGCCATTTGAAGCTTTGATTTAAATCCCTTTTAACTATTTCACCTTCAGCATAGATCGTTGCGAGTTCTGTTTGTGCCTGAGTATGACCATTTTCAGCCGCTTGCTGATAGTATTTCAACGCCAGTTGATGATTAGTTATACCTTCGAGTCCAAGTCTGAATTGTTCTGCTTATTCAAAAATTTGATCATTGTCATTTACGACTAGCTCAGGTGTTTGTGCTAAAAAATCTTCGATACATTGGTTAAATTCGTGCATTTTATTTTGATCATCATATGCTTGGCATATGTCTTTAAATTGCAGTTCTCCATTATTTCCAGCATGACTTAATAAGGGCAAAATCAAGCTAAACAGCAAAACGAACAAACGTGTATGAGGATGATGCTGAGGCATGAGTGCTCCTTTTATTTTAAATTTTTTAATATGGAATAAAGTGGGTTTTGCTGCCTAAGTGCTTGTAAATCAATTTAAATGTGCAAATCCAACAATAGCGATTCTTACATCGCATGACAAAGCTTGAAAATATATGTATTTAAGCATTCAAATCTTGTATTTATAAGCTTTTTTTGTATTGTATAAAGCCTGTTTTACTGGCAATACGATCATATAAATACTGTGCAGTTTGATTGGTTTCATGGGTGAGCCAATACACACGGTCAAAATCTTCTTTGCAATAGGCGTAGACATATTCAATGAGCTGACGTGCTAAACCTTGCTGACGATAGTTTTCATCGACATAAAGGTCTTGTAGGTAGCAATAAGGTAATGATGTCCATGTGCTTAGATGCGAGACTAAGTGTACAAAACCCACAAGTTGATCCTCTTTAAAAATACCAAAACCAAACAGATCTTGTTGTGCAGGATTTGTGATTCTGTTCCAAGAAGTTATGCTTTGTATTCTTGACATTTCTGTTTTATAAAATTTGAGGTAACTCTGCCACAGGGCGAGCCATTGATTAAAGTGAAGATGCTGTAAGGGCTGAATGCTGATCATGCTAAAAACCTTTTTTGTTTATGATGATTTTATATATGTATATAAAAAAACAAGCAAATCAAATCATCTGCAAATCACTATAATGAATATAAATTTTAATATGTGTAATAAGTACACCTTTTTGTGAGCTGGTGCTGTCAATGTCTATATCTGAGGAAAGACTTACTCATCTCAAACAGCTTGAGGCTGAGAGTATTCATATTATCCGTGAAGTTGCTGCTGAGTTTGAGAACCCAGTGATGCTTTACTCAATCGGGAAAGACTCAGCGGTTATGCTGCATCTTGCTTTAAAAGCATTCTATCCTGCAAAACTTCCATTTCCACTGTTGCATGTCGATACAGGTTGGAAGTTCAAAGACATGATTAAGTTCCGCGACAACATGGCGAAAGAACATGGTTTCGATCTGATCGTGCATCAAAATAAAGAAGGTAAAGATGCAGGTGTAAATCCATTTGATTACGGTAGCTCGAAATATACAGACATTATGAAAACTCAGGGCCTAAAACAAGCTCTAGATAAATATCAGTTTGATGCTGCTTTCGGTGGTGCACGCCGTGACGAAGAAAAGTCTCGTGCTAAAGAGCGTGTATATTCATTCCGTGACTCAAAACATCGTTGGGATCCAAAAAACCAACGTCCTGAACTTTGGAATCTTTACAATGGTAAAGTGAACAAAGGTGAAAGTATTCGCGTATTCCCATTGTCAAACTGGACTGAGTTAGACATTTGGCAATATATCTACCAAGAGAATATTCCTTTGGTGCCATTGTATTTGGCTGCTGAGCGTCCCGTGGTTGAACGTAGTGGTACGCTCATTATGGTGGATGATGAACGTATGCGCTTAAAAGAAGGCGAAGTTCCACAAATGAAATCGGTACGTTTCCGTACTTTAGGTTGTTATCCATTAACAGGTGCTGTTGAGTCAACTGCAAATACCTTACCTGAAATTATCCAAGAAATGCTTTTGGCTACAAGTTCAGAGCGTCAAGGTCGTATGATTGACCATGATGAAGCTGGCTCGATGGAAAAGAAAAAGCAGGAAGGTTATTTCTAAATTAATCTCTCCCCTTGCGCAGCAGTGCTGCTCATCTTTAAAAAAGAGAAGAGATTGTCCTTCCTTTATAAGAGGGGGAAACAGGGGGATTAAAAGAAACCGATTTCTAAAGAATATTGTGGAGCTTTGAGCAATGTCTCATCAATCAGAATTGATTAGCCAAGATATCTTGGCATATTTAAAACAGCATGAAAATAAAGACCTTTTGCGTTTTTTAACTTGCGGTAATGTCGATGATGGTAAATCGACTTTAATTGGCCGTTTACTTTACGATTCAAAATTGATTTATGAAGATCAATTACAAGCCGTGACGCGTGACTCTAAAAAAGTCGGTACAACGGGTGATGCACCTGACTTAGCGTTACTTGTCGATGGTCTACAAGCTGAACGTGAGCAAGGGATTACTATTGATGTGGCTTACCGTTATTTCTCAACTGAAAAACGTAAGTTCATCATTGCAGACACCCCAGGGCATGAGCAATATACTCGTAACATGGCGACTGGTGCGTCTACTGCGGATCTTGCGATTATCTTGATCGATGCACGTTATGGTGTACAAACTCAAACACGTCGTCATACTTTTATTGCGAGCCTTTTAGGGATTCGTAATATCGTGGTTGCGATCAATAAAATGGACTTGGTTGAATTCTCTGAAGCGCGCTTCAATGAAATTCAAGCAGAATACAATGCATTCGTGAACCAATTGGGTGACCGTAAACCTGCAAATATCATATTCTCGCCAATTTCTGCGTTGAATGGTGATAACGTTGTCAACAAATCACCAAATACGCCGTGGTATCAAGGTAAAACCTTGATGGAAACGTTGGAAACTGTTGAAATTACACGTGATACTAGTGCGCACGAATTCCGTTTCCCGGTGCAGTATGTCAACCGTCCAAATCTTGACTTCCGTGGTTTCTGCGGTACGATTGCTTTGGGTGAAGTGAAAGTTGGCGATGAAATCGTGGCTTTACCATCGGGTAAGAAATCAACTGTTAAAGAGATCGTGACTTTTGATGGTAATTTAGATCATGCGATTGCAGGTCAAGCGGTAACGTTGACGCTGAAGGATGAAATTGATGTTTCCCGTGGTAATGTCTTGGTGAAAGCGGGTGAGCAACCATCTTTGTCACGTTCTGTACGTGCGACCGTAGTGTGGATGGCAGACCAGCCTTTGGTGGTGGGTAAGTTATATAACATCAAAATTGGTACGCAAACTGTTCCTGCTAAAGTTGAGAAAATTAACTACCGTACCAATGTGAATACTTTGGAAAAAACTCAGGTCGATCAACTGGATTTAAATGCGATTGCAGATGTTGAAATCGAGTTTGATGCACCCGTATTGTTTGACCGTTATCAGGACAGCCGTTATACAGGTTCGTTCATCTTCATTGACCGTTTAAGTAACGTGACGGTGGGTGCGGGTATGGTTGAGGCAGCAGTGGAATGGACTGCGCACAATGAACCTGTGACTGCTGAAGCGCGTGCTGCACGTTTAGGTCAAAAACCTGCTGTCATCACTGTTTCTGCGAAAGTCCTTGAAAATGCACAAGCACTGGAAAGTTTATTGATTCAACAAGGTGTAGTCGCAATTGCTAAAGTAGGTCTGTCTACTGAGCAAGTTGCTTTGCTTCGTGAAACAGGTGTGGTTGTGATCACTGATGTTGAGCAAGGTTCAGATGTGACTTTTGCTCAAGAAACAGTTGAAGAATTGGCTGAGAAAATTGTAGAAACAGTTCGTCTGTAAAAGATTGGATTGATATAAATAAAACCCGCGAAAGCGGGTTTTTTTAAATGCATTATGATGAGAAGAATATACCATAATCAAACTAGCAGTGAAGTTGTAAAAAAATGGATCTCATAAAATATTGACGGGTATGATTTAAAGTAGCAATAAAAAAGCCTCTTTCGAGGCACATAGTCAATGTGAACTGACCGAAGAAAGATATTTTTGAATATATTCTTCACGTAACTCATTTCGCTGTACAGCTGTTGTTGCTTTTTGCATTTTGTTGCGCATTTCATTGCGTTCAGAGCTACTCATTTGTTGCCAAACTTCACGCATTTTTTGCTTTTCTTCTTCAGGAAGTTGTGTAAACCAATCCATTCGCTGCTGCAAAGCCACACTTTGCGACTCAGGAATTTCTTTTAGATTTTGATAACGCTTAATTAAAGCACGTTGTTCATCGTCAGATAAGGTATCCCAAGTGTCGTTTACTGGTGTATCTGCATCTTTAGAAAAAATCCAAAGACGCTCAAAGCCTGCAAAGCTTGTTTGCAAAAAACCAATCGCACAAAAAGCCAAAACGAATTTTTTAGCTGCCATGGGAATGACTATCCTCACCAAATACAGACAACATCTCTAAATCCTCCATCATTTGTGGTGAAAGCTTAGGGGTAACAACAACATGCTGTGTAGCAGGCGTTGTTTGTTCAGAATGAAAAGCATTCGGTAAAATGACAATGCCTGTTAATGCTGCTGCCAAAGCAAAGCCTGTCATTTTCCAATGAGCAAAACGAGAAGAGGGCTTGTCATGGATATGCTCAAGTACATTATTCATCACCACCGCTTTGTTGCGATGATTACGAGCAAGACCATCAAGTTTAGATGTAACTTGTTTCGTGAAATCATCATTATTCATCCGATGATCCTCCATAAGGATTTAAATGCGATAACATAGTTCTCAATCCTTGAATTGCCCTATGGTAATGGGTTTTAACGCTACCTTCTGTACAGTTCATAATTTCTGCTGTAGTTTGGGTATCAAAACCTTCCCATGCACGCAACATAAATGCTTGTTGTTGACGCACAGGCAAGCGACTGATCGCTTCCTGAATTTCTTCAACGGTCAAATCTTGATTTAAAAACTGTAAAGGATTAGGCGTGGACTCATCTACAATGTCCATTACTTCTTCATCGTCGCTGTTTATATCGACTTTTCGAAACAATGAAAAAGGTGAGGCACGACGAGCTTCTTTACGGCGCCAATCCTGTAACTTATTGTTTAAGATTGTATAAAATAGGGGATACCATTCATCGGTTGACTTTTCAGCATAGGATTTGTGTAAAGAAATAAAGGCTTCTTGTACTAAGTCCATGGCAATACCATTATGACCCTGAGTTGCACTTTCCATCATCACCAAGGCACGACCTGTCACGTCTTGCATAAAAAACTTCAGACGTTGCTCAGCCGTACTCTTTAGAGCAGCAGTTGTTTCAGACTGTGACTTCTTTGGTGCTAAATCCATAGAGATGGAAAATCCCGTCATTGGGCACCCACCATAATTTTATAAACCTACACATATAACGTTTAAAAACTCGGGTGGGTTGACAAACAATACAATTATTTTTATCAGTTTAAAGGATTTTTTAAGTTACAGTTCAAACAATAAAATAATTTAACGAATTAAAGGCGTTGACGTACCATTTCAAAGAAGCAGATTGAACCTGCAACAGCAACGTTGAGCGATTCTTGTCCACCAGGTTGAGGAATAGTCACAGCTTCAGCTTGTTGAAGTGCAAATTCAGATACTCCCTGACCTTCATTGCCTAAGATCCAAACGCACTGTGGGCGTAAGTTTTTGCTGTATAAACTTTCAGACTCGTGGGAACTGGTGACATAGACAGGAATTTTAAACTGTTTAAGAATGTCTTCTAAAACAATATTTTCATAAGTTTGTAGAGAAAAATGAGCGCCCATGCCTGCACGTAGTACGCGTGGTGACCATAAAGAGGCAGAACCTTTGGTGCAGACAATTTGTTCAATACCTGCCGCAGCTGCGGAGCGGAGCAGTGTACCGACATTGCCCGGATCTTGTACATTTTCCAAAATCAGTGTGTCTTCTGTAAAATTTAATGCCTGAGTTGAGGTCGGTAAGTCGACAATTGCTAAGCAGGCTAAAGTTGTCCCTAATGTACTCAAGTCTTTGTATAAGGTTTCACTGAGTACAAAAATAACACCTTGATAATATTCTGCAATTTTTTCAAAATCGGCATGTTCAAGGGCATGTTCAGTGGTAAAAATTGATTTGATTTGGCGCTTTTTTTCTAACCACGATAGGCAAAGATGAGTGCCTTCGAGTACGGTTTGACCTTGTTTTTTTCGATAAGCATTTTGTTCAATCAAACCACGTAAATGTTTGATTTTTGGATTGTCGCGAGATTCTAGAAAAATAGTGGGCATGGGAGTGCATCCAAGAGATGTAAATCGGGGTTGTGCAATCGCAACAACCCCTGAATGGACTTACTCCCTGTAATAGAGAGTAAAATAAAAAAGATTACAATTTAGTTGTGATAGCTTGTAACGAGCTCAACTTCATTTTTAGAACCGATCACCACAGGTACACGTTGATGTAATTCAGTGGGTTGAATATCTAAAATACGTACTCGACCTGTAGTAGAAGCACCACCTGCTTGTTCCATCAGCATGCTCATTGGGTTTGCTTCGTACATCAAGCGTAAACGACCTGCTTTTTTTGGATCTTTGGTATCGTATGGATATAAGAAAATACCACTACGGCAAAGGATACGGTGAATGTCACCCACCATACACGCCACCCAGCGCATGTTAAAGTCTTTTTCACGGACAGATGTCTTACCTGCTTGTAATTCATCAATATAACGTTTTACAGGTGCTTCCCAATGACGTGCATTTGATGCATTAATTGCATATTCTTTCGTGTCAGCAGCGACTTGAATGTTTTCAGAGGTGAGTAAAAATTCTTTTGATTCAGGGTCAAACGTAAAGAATACAGTGCCTGCACCGACAGTTAACGCCATCATTGTAGATGGACCATAAAGTACATAACCTGCAGCCGCTTGATCTTTACCAGCTTGCATAAAGTCATCCGCTTGAGTCACGGCATTTTTGGCATTTAAAATAGAGAAAATGGTACCAACACACATGTTAATGTCGATATTACTTGAACCATCAAGTGGGTCAAATAATACGAGGTATTTACCATTTTCTTGTGCAGCAGTGAATTCATCTAATTCTTCAGAGGCTAAGCCACCGACATTTTTATTCACTTTTAATGCATCAATCAAATAATCATTTGAGATAACATCAAGTTTTTTCTGTTCTTCGCCTTGAACATTTTCATGTTGCGCACTTCCTAAAACACCAGCCAATGCACCTTTTTGTAGGAGTTGGTCAATAGATTTACATGTGTTGGCAATGGTTTCAATCACATCTGCAAGTTCAGGTGTTAAGTTCCCTTGTTGTAGTTGTAAATACTGGGATAAAGTGCGATTTGACATAGCAAAGCTGCTCCAATAAAAGCGATAATGTTCTAACAAATTAAACAATCGGGCTATTTTAGATGAGTTTGACACAAAATAAAAATCATCCTGTGTTATTTGTCGTGATTTTGCCCTTGAAAGTATTTTATAAAGTGCTATGTTGAAGGTACAAAAGGATAATATTAAAGGAGCACTGTTATGACCACGCAAAAGTTTGAAGCGACTCCAACACCAAATGATGGTATTGATTTAAATGAAATTAGTGCCGAAAATGTAAAAGATGCATGGAAAGATTACGAAGCAAAACCTGAGTATAAAAAATTCAATAAGCATGACCTTATTGAATCCATGCAAAGTCCCAAGCAAACGGAAACAGAGTCTTAAGTTATAAAAAAGCGCCCATTTAAAATGAGCGCTTTTTTATTCTGATCTATTTTTATTCAATGATCATTATTTTAATAAGGGTGGAACTGCTTCATAGTTAAGTTCTACACGGCGGTTTTCTTTCCAAGCTGCTTCATCATGTCCAGCATTGATAGGCATTTCTTTACCATAACTTACCGCTTCTAATTGACCTGGGTTAACACCGTTGGTGATTAGGTAGCTTTGTACAGCTTTAGCACGACGCTCACCCAAAGCCATATTGTATTCACGTGTACCACGTTCATCTGTATGACCTGTTAAGGCAATTTTAGAGTTCGCATTTGCCACTAAAAATTGTGCATGTGCTTGTAAGGTTTGATAATCTTCGTTTGAAAGATCGCTACTGTCATAGTCAAAATGTACAACACGTTTTGCTAAAAATGCTTTATTGGCTTCAGTCACACCTTTTGATGAAGCACCTGCAAGGTTTTGCGCATTTAATGCTGCATCTTCACTCAAACCTGTTGTATTTACGGTACTTGGGTTTGTTGTTGCATTGGCATCAGTGGTTGGTTTGCGGTTTGCACAACCTGTCATTACCAAAGTTGCGGTAAGTAAAGGTAGTGCTAAGTATTTCATCGTATTCATTATTAACTCCATAAAGTTTTTTAAGTTACAGCATATTTTTGATTAAAGCATTGAAAGTAAAAAATTATCACAATGTTAAAAAGTGATATTTTGTTAAGCTATTTCGGAGCCCAAGCGGGTTCACGAACTTCACCTTGTTCACTTGGTAAATTCATACGGAAACGACCATCGGTAGACATAATCGATAACAGTCCTCGGTTGCCTTCACGTGTTGCATACACCACCATTTGTCCATTCGGTGAGAAGCTTGGGGATTCATCTAGGCTTGTCGGTGTCAGAATATTGGTAATGCCTGTTGAAATCTCTTGGATCGCGACTTTATAGTTGCTGCCTGAAGGACGATGTACCAATGCCACGTATTTACCATCGGCACTTAAAGAACCTCGTGCGTTAAATGCGCCACGGAAGGTGAGACGTTTGGTTGTACCATCTGCCAAGTTATAACGATAAATTTGTGCTGAACCACCACGGTCTGAAGTAAAGATAAATGATTTACCATCAGGTGCATAACGTGCTTCAGTATCAATGGCACTATCATGGGTCATACGTTTAACTTGACGTGTTTCTAGGTCCATTTGGTAAATTTCAGGATTGTCATGCATAGACGCTGTGAATAGCATGAATTTACCATCGGGTGAAAAACTTGGTGCGCCGTTCAATCCACGGAAGCTCGCGTATTTTTCACGTTGACCTGTTGCGAGGTCTTGTACATAAATTGCGGGGCGTTTAGTTTCAAAAGACACATATGCAATTTTTTGTGCATCAGGTGTCCATGCAGGTGATAAAATTGGATCACGAGAAGTCAAAATCGTTTTTGGCTGTTCACCATCGGTATCCGCAATTTGTAAAGTATAACGCTGTTCAGGTGTCGCTGGATTACGTAATACATAGGCAATGCGCCCACTGAAATCCCCTTTAATTCCTGTCAATGCTTGATAAATTGCATCAGAAATCATGTGCGCTGCAGAACGTACACGAGATGCTGGAACAGTCAGTAACTCATTCAATAAAAAGCTTTGTTTTTGGACATCATAGAGTTGGTAATGTACAGCCAATGAACCATCAGGATTGGTTTTAGTATCACCCACAACAACATAAGGTACACCACTGGCTTTCCAAGCTTCTGCATTAATATTGTTTAAACTTGCAGTTGCAGGTAAATTTTTTGATGAACTGCTGAAACGACCTGAACGATTTAAGTCATTTTCAACAATGGGATAAATCGTTTGATCATTGCCAAAAGGGAGAATCGCAATTTTAGGCGCTTCTTCAGGTGCTTTAGCAATTTCTAAATGCAATTGAGCATATACAGGAGTGATCAAGGCAGGGCTAAAAGAAGCCAATATGACTGCCAAACTGAGTAAGTGTTTAGGCGTGATCTTCATGGGTATTCATGTACTCAAATATTGATTTTTTAACTATAAATAGCTTTGTAGCATAAAGACATGATTTTAATCTATATAAAGCATGTAATTATGAATGTTCAGTGAAATGTTGAATGCAAATGTACATTCTTATGATTTTATGATGATTTCGATGCGTCATTCTCTAAATAGTTGTTGGCAACTTTGACATAATGATGCGCTGAATAGGGTAAGAATGCCTTTTCAGCATCGGTGAGCGGTCTCACTTGTTGTACAGGACTCCCCACATATAAGTATCCACTTTTAAGGACTTTACGAGGCGGAACTAGACTTCCAGCGCCAATCATCACGTCATCTTCAATAATCACATCATCCAAAACCACAGTATTAATGCCAATCAGAACACGATTACCAATGCGACAACCATGTAAAGTTACATGATGTCCAACCGTAACATCTTCACCAATGATGAGTGGAGAACCTTCGGGCTTAGACTCTTTTTTGTGGCTGACGTGTAACATGCAATGATCTTGCACATTGCTATTTTTTCCGATTTTAATCGAATTCACATCACCACGAATCACTGCAAAAGGCCAAACAGATACATTTTTAGCGAGTGTAACTTCACCAATAATGACACTCAAATCATCAATATAGCAGGTTGAGTCGATTTTAGGATGTTGGTCTAAGTACGCACGAATATTCTTTTTCATAAGACCTCGCTATTTATAAATGTAATTGAATTCTATTATAAAAGAAAAGCACTCATATCTTAGACATGAATGCTTTTTTATACTTTTAGATGAACTTAAAATAAGTTGCTAAAGAACATTTTAATGTGGTCAATCATACGAGAGAAGAAACCTGCTTCTTCAACAGCAGTGATTGCGACCAACGGTTTTTCAGTAATGACTTTACCATTTAAAGTTGCAGTCAATTTACCAATGACTTGTCCTTTTTGCAGTGGTGCATTTAAGTTCGGTTGTACCGTAATTTGCGTTTTAATTGCATCTGCTTGACCTTTAGGCATTGTCACATTAAATGCTTCAGGTAAACCTACTTGTACTTCGTTTTCTTTACCAAAGTAAACTTTGGCTTTTGCCATCACTTGGTTTGCAGGTTGTACATTGACGGTTTCAAAGTTTGAGTAACCCCAAGAGAGTAATTCACGTGTTTGAGATGCACGTTCATTCATTGATGGTGCACCAAAAATTACCGAGATTAAACGCATTGGACCACGCTTCGCAGATGTTGTTAAGCAATAACCCGCTTCGTCCGTATGACCTGTTTTTAAACCATCGACACTTGGGTCAGTATAAAGAAGGGCATTACGGTTACCTTGTTTAATTCCATTAAAGGTAAATTCTTTTTCTGAATAAATCGGATAATATTTAGAACTGTCATGAATAATATGTTTAGCAAGGTTTGCCATATCTTTTGCAGTTGAGTAATGGCCTTCAGCAGGCATACCTGTCGCATTGATAAAGTTCGTATTCGTCATGCCGATACGTTTAGCTTCTTGATTCATTTCATGGGCGAAGGTGCCTTCATTGCCTGAAATATGCTCAGCCATTGCTTTTGATGCATCATTTCCTGATTGAATGATAATCCCGCGCAACATTTCTAGTACTGTTGCTGTGCCATTTAAAGGAACATACATACAAGATTCTGTGCTACTGCCACGACACCAAGCAGACTCATTCATACGAACTTTTTCGTCTTCGGTGAGGTCACCTTTTAGTAATTTTTGTTCAATAATATAACTCGTCATCATTTTCGTCATTGAAGCAGGTGCGAGTTTCTCATTTTCATTCTTAGATGCAAGGATTTGCCCTGTTTCATAATCCATCAAAACGTAAGATTTATTATTTAATTCTGGCGGATTCGATAAAACAGTTGCTGCATAGGAAAATGAAGGAAGGAGTAACAATGCAGCGAGGGCGCTTTTTCGGGTCATTCTAGGTAGTTCCAATCTTTGTACGAGCACTAAAAGAGCCTAGCATTTTAGGACAAAGCAAAGCCGACTTCTACGGGTTAAGTCGGCTTATTTGACAGGATTTGTAACTAATTGGTGTATTGGTGAATCGGTCAATTAATTTTGTGGTTGATAGTTGAGCACATCTTCACAAACACCTGTATTGGCTTCTTTTCCTGCTTTTTTCGCATCACTTTGTGCTTCTTTTAAAACACTTTTAAATGATTTCTCTTTTGCTAATTTTTTTATTTCAGCTGCAGGGTCGGCTGATTCTGGTAAAAAGTCTTTGAGTAAACGTGCATAACCTGCTTCAAAAGCATCATTATCTTTGACTAATTTGGGGCAAATATCAGAAAGTACATAAATTGCAGCCAATTCTTCATTGGTGACGCTATGTTGAGTAACTTCAATATTTTCATCTTGTGCATCTGCATTTTTATTGGCAGCAAATGCAGTTGGCATTGCCATAAAAGATGTTGATAAAATCCCCACAGCAAGAGTTTTTAAAAGCGTATGCATAATGAACCTTGTTAACTTAATGATTTGACTAGAATAAACCTATTCTATGAAAATAAAATAGAGAAAATGTATTGAACATGTTGGATTTAAATAAAAACGGATCATGAGAGAAGGCTACATTGAAAATATGAAATACATCCGTACCACACGGTATTCAAACTTGATCCTATTTTATGTTCAATATTAAATCTATGAAAATCTATCGCTATTTCAAGCTGAAATGATGAGCCACTATTTTTGTTACTATAGCTTGTAATTGTTCAAATTTATTTTTAAAGAGACGTTTTGTGAATATCTTAATTGCCAATGATGATGGTGTATTTGCACCTGGAATACAAGCTTTAGCACAAGCACTGAAACCGTTAGGGCGTGTTGTTATTGTTGCACCTGAAAGTGAGCGCAGTGGTTTTTCGAGTGCTTTAACTTTAGATCGACCATTGCGTCCCGTTGCTATTGCTGAAGATGTTTGGGCGGTAAATGGTACACCTGCGGATTGTGTGTATTTGGCAATGAATGGTTTATTTGATTTTGAATTTGACCTCGTCGTGAGTGGTATTAATAGTGGTGCGAATTTAGGTGACGATGTTTTGTACTCAGGCACTGTGGGTGCAGCATTTGAAGGGCGATTAATGAAACAAGCGGCTATTGCTGTGTCTTTGGCAGGCAGTAATGTGCGCTCGTATCACAGCCCTGATGATTATGCGGTTGCTGCGAAATGGGTATATGATTTTATTGCTAAAGGGATGCCTATTTTACCTGAACGCCATATTTTAAATATTAATATTCCAGATGTTGCACAACTCAAAGGTGCACAGGTGACTTATCAGGGACGTCGTATTCAATCTAAACCGATTACGAGTCAAGTAGACCCTCGTGGTCGTCAAGTGTATTGGATTGGCTTATCAGGTGAAGCAGTGACTGATCCGAAAAAGAGCGATTTACACGTTCAGTCTGATTTTTTTGCCGTTGCCAATGGCTATGTCAGTATTACACCGATTCAAATGGATGCGACCAATTACGGTATTTTAAATCATTTGCAGCAGCAGTTATTTTAAAGCCTGCGTAAGCTTATGTTATAAGTTTGTGAAAAAGCTGGCTTAAACCATCAAAAGCTAAGCTTTTTTGCTAATCTTAGTCGAAATATTTTACAAACTATTTTCTGGAGAGGGAATCAATGCTTTCGTTAGGATCACAGCAACTTTATCTATCACCGCGAGGCTGGATAAATGCACTCGTTTTATCATCCGCTGTGATTACAACTTTAGTCATGACAGGATGTGCTTCAAAACCACAAATTAATAATTCTGTCCGTTATGCCAATGCTCCTGACTATTATACAGTTCGTGCAGGTGATACATTGAGTGGTATTGCAGCACGTTATGGATTAAGTTATATCAGTGTGGCAGAAATGAATGATATTGCACCTCCGTATCGAATTTATGTGAATCAATCCATTCGCTTGAAAAAGGGCAGTGGTTCGAATATTCGTCCAACGACACAAGCATTAAATAACAACAATAATGAAATTCAGCGTCAAACCATTAATTTACCAAATAATCAAACAGTAAATACAGTTCCTAAACCTGTGACACCTACACCTGTGCCAGTTGTACCGACGCAGCCGAGTGCGCCTGTTACTGCACCATCTACTTCTAGCAATTTACGTTGGGTGAAACCTTCAAATGGTGCTGTGATCGCTAATTATAATTTAGCACAAAATATTAAAGGTATCCGTTTTGGGGGGAATGTGGGTGATCCTGTACTTGCCGCAGCCAATGGCCAAGTGGTGTATGCCGCAGATGGTCTTAAAGAATATGGTAATTTAGTCTTAGTTAAACATGTGGATGGCTATATCACAGCATATGCACATAACAGTAAAATTCTTGTGAAAAGTGGCGATAACGTCACAGCAGGACAAAAAATTGCCGAAATGGGCTCATCTGGTACGACAAGAACGATGCTTGAGTTTCAGGTTCGTCTTGATGGAAAACCTCTTAACCCAGCAAATATTTTACCATTGTTTTAATTTATTTGGTGCAAATATAAATTTTCTTCGTATAATACAATGAGTTGCTTTTAATAAAAAGTGTGAAGCATCTCATAATTTCAGAGGGAAATTTATGTTAGATCAACTTCGAGCGATGGGTGTTTTTGCTTGTGTCGTTGAAAAAAGTTCTTTCAGTGGTGCCGCGCGTGAACTCGGCATTACGACGAGTGCCGTTAGCCAACAAGTTCGATCATTAGAACAAGAAATGGAAGTGACGCTTCTACACCGTTCTACACGAAAATTGAGTTTAACAGAAGCTGGTCAAGCTTTTTTTCATAGTTGCCAAGAAATGCTCGCTGCAGCAGAACGTGGAAAAATCCGCATTAATGAGTTGCGTGACGATTTGGTCGGAGAGTTACGTATTGCGACAACGCCTGAATTAGGTGCAACTCATGTCGTGCCAGCCTTGTCACATTGGATTTCTGCGCATCGTGGATTAATGGTACATTTTGAAGCAGATAATCAATTTATTGATTTGATTCAAGAGCGTATTGATATTGCGATTCGTATGTGTTCAAAAGACGATGAGTCAAATAATTTGTTATCTATACCTTTAGCACGTGTTGATCAAGTGCTGGTAGCATCACCGAGTTATTTAAACCAAACAGCACCAATTGCACGTCCAGAAGATTTAAGTCATCATGATTTAATTCCGATTAACGTGATGAAAAATTATCAAAACTTTTCATTTCAACATGTGGCATCGGGTGAAAGTGTAAATGTAGAAATGCAGAATCGCTTGCAAACCAATAATGTCTTTATTGCGAAATCTTTATGCCAAAATGGTCATGGTATTGCACGTATTTTATATTTAGATGTGCAAAAAGAACTTATGAATGGGACATTGGTAGAAGTATTACCAGATTGGAAATTACCAACCTTTACCTTAAATGCAATGACCTTAAAACGTGAACAACAACCGATGAAGATTCATCGTTGTTTAGATGCTTTGAAACAATATTTTAGCCAGTTACCGGGCGGACGCATTTATCAAGAAGCGTCTTAAGTATTAAATTTTTATATAATTAATGCAGTATAACAATACGATTAATGAATTAGCCGAGTTATTTGAATAGCTCGGTTTTTTATGTTTTTATTTATAAAATATCGAGATGAAAAAATGAGTATCAGTGCGATACTCATTTTGATGTGATCAAAATTTCAAATGTTGATGCTTGAAACTTATGCAATAAAGTTTTTGATTGCAGGCACTAAACGTTGAAGTAAATCATCAGCTTGTTCTTTGTTCATGTTTAGTGCAGGGAGTAAACGCACGACATTACCTGAAGTCACATTGATAATCAGTTTATATTCATCACGTGCAATGTTGACTAAATCACCACAGTCTTTTGGTAGTTGAATTCCAATCATCATGCCAAAACCACGAACAGTCACATTTTGCGCTGCAAGTTGACTACGGAATTGATCAACTAAATATGCACCAATGTTGGCTGCATTTTCAATGATATTTTCTTTTTGAATCAGATCAATGACTGTATAAACAATACGAGAACCTAAATGTGTGCCACTATAAGTTGAACCATGGTTGCCCGCAGTCAGCACACCCACACCACGACCTTGCGTCATCACTGCACCAATAGGAAAACCATTTCCTAGACCTTTGGCAGTTGTTAAAACATCAGGAATGATATTGGTATGTTGATATGCAAAATATTTACCTGTACGACCATTACCTGTTTGCACTTCATCGAGCATCATTAACCAATTATGTTGGTTACAGATATGGCGAATTTCTTCTAAATAGCTAAAGCCCTGAGGTGCAGTATTAACACCGCCTTCACCTTGAATCGGCTCAACCAAGATCGCCACAATATCGGGATGATTGATTGCAGCTTCTTCAATCGCTTCAATATCACCAAATGGAACACGGATAAAACCTTCAACCAAGGGTGCAAAACCTTCTTGAACTTTTTTGTTGCCTGTTGCAGACAATGTTGCAAGGGTACGACCATGGAAAGAGTGATCTGCGACAATGATTTTTGGATTTGCTACACCTTGCATATGCCCAAATTTACGTGCAATTTTAATTGCGCCTTCATTGGACTCTGCACCGCTGTTAGAGAAGAAAACTTCTTCCATGCCAGAAACTTCGGCAAGTTTTTGTGCAGCAGCAGTTTGCCAAGGGATTTCATAAATGTTACTGGTATGAATCAAGGTTGCAGCTTGATCTGCAATAGCTTCTGCTAAAACTGGATGTGCATGACCCAGACCGCATACTGCAATACCTGTTAAAGCATCTAAATACTCAGTACCATCTTCAGTATAAAGATAAGAACCTCGTCCTCGTACAAAGCTGATCGGCTGACGGCTAAATACAGGCATCAAATGCGATGGTTGATCAGGTTGTACCGGAGCGAGGGTAATGTTGTTCATGACTAACTCTTATCTGAGGAGTGAAAAATTAAAAGATTATATAAGCAAAATATGACACAGATTTAAAGTCTAAATACAAATAAAAGTGGAAATAATCTTGAAGACATACTCTTTGCGTTGGATTTAGGTATAATGCACGCAGATGAGTTGAGGATTTAATCAATGACTGAACAAGCGCGTGATACAGAAGCGTTAATTCGCGATCAAATTGCTAAACATGCTGTACTTCTTTATATGAAAGGTACACCACAATTCCCACAATGTGGTTTCTCTGCACGTGCGGTAGAAGCGCTTAGCCAAATTGGTCGTCCATTTGCTTATGTAAATATTTTGGAAAATCCAGATATTCGTGCAACTTTGCCACTAATTGCAAATTGGCCTACATTTCCACAATTATGGATCAATGGTGAGTTGATCGGTGGTAGTGATATTATGCTTGAAATGTTCCAAAATGGTGAGTTAAAACCATTGGTTGAACAATATAGCCCAGCACCTGAAGCTTAATTGTATTGAGCCAAAGTTGTTAAAAAGCACCGATTTCGGTGCTTTTTTATTGCTTATTTCTCGAGTGATATCGATCTTTTAATATTCTAATACCATTCAGTAAAAGTTAATTAATATAAATTTAAAGTTTGCATTGCCTTATCTTACAGTGAAAAGTTTAAATTCTTATGCGTAGGCGATGCCTTACTTTTCAGGGATGAAAAGTAACAAAAATCCTTTGTTAGACAAAGGGTACATCCATGTAACCCTTGTCTAACGGCGACATCCATGTCGCCTCACGATAGCATCATGCTGTTTAAGCAATTGGTGTAGAAAAGCAAAAGTGACTTAGTGATATGTAGTTAATTTAACAGATTAGTTTAAAATCAAATCTTTATTTAAAATCAAAAAGAGCAATATAGCGTGATGCAATTTCATTCACTGAAATTTTGCAAAATAGTCATTGAATTTATATCTATTTGACCACATCTTAATGGAAAAGCATTTTCTTATTTTAGAGACTAAAATTTATATGTTATTTCATTTACCTAAATTACCTGCTGAAATTCGTGTCAGTCATTTAAATACGCGTATTAATGAACAACGAAAAAAAATTGCGCAAACCACAGCATCGAAGCTTGAGCTTTTACAACTGAGCCAACAATTTGCTAAAGAAGCACGTGCACGTAAAAAAAATAATCAAAAGGTATATGTCTTAGACTTTAAAGGTGATGTACAAGCTTCAGCCGTTGAAAATTTACGTGAAGAAATCACTTTGATTTTAGCGACTGCAAAAGCAGGGCGTGATCGTGTAGTGTTACGCCTAGAAAGCCCAGGCGGAATGGTACATGGTTATGGTTTGGCAGCAGCGCAGTTGGTACGTTTGCGTGATGCAGGCTTCCATTTAACCATTTGTGTTGACAAAGTTGCGGCAAGTGGTGGTTATATGATGGCGTGTATTGCATCTGAAATCATTTCTGCACCATTTGCAGTGGTGGGCTCAATTGGTGTAGTTGCACAAGTTCCTAATTTTAATCGTTTATTAAAAGAACATAATATTGATTTTGAACTATATACGGCAGGGCAATATAAACGTACTGTGACCATGTTTGGGGAAAACACTGAAGAAGGTAAAGCGAAGTTTGAAGAAGAGTTACAGCAAACACATGCTTTATTTAAACACTTTGTTGAAAAATACCGTCCGCAACTGAATGTAGAAAAAGTTGCGACAGGTGAGCATTGGTATGGTGAGGATGCTTTAAATCTGAATTTGGTAGATCAGCTACAAACCTCTGATGAATATCTACTTGGTTTGTTGCCACAACACGATGTTTATGTGATTCAAACTCGCCGTAAGCCGACTTTGGGGGAAAAGTTAGGTTTACAAGCGGCGCAAGTGGTAGAGAGTTTGATTCCATCTGTAGTGAATAAATTGGTGGATACTTTGAGTAAAGCCAATGCAAGCTTAGTGCAAATGCGTGATCCAAAGCTTTAATCATCATTTATTTGATATGTTATTTATCAAAAAAGCCAATCTTTAAAAGATTGGCTTTTTCATTAGGTAGAAGTTAAAGGTGATCGGGTGGATTTGCAATAGATAATGAGACTGGTAAATATTGCTCCCACTGTTGCTAAGAACATATCTTTATGTGCATCCCAAATATCCCCTTGTTGCCCATTATAATTTTCAGCTTGTTCTGGAGATAAGCCAATCGCAATCCACCATTCAATCCATTCATACAACAGGCTACTTGCCATAATAAATTGGATCGTGATGAAAAGCAGAGCTTTAGGGCTTAAGTTAGGTAAGAAAACTTGAAATAAGCGGTAAAAAAAAGGATATAAAAAGAGTCCATAAACTAAATGAACCAAGCGATCATACATATTACGTTGCCAGCCCATGGCTTGATTTAAATCAAAATGAAAAATAGATTTAATCCAATCATTATAAGGTACGTATGAGTAGAGGTAATGTGCTGCTGAAACATGAATCAGTAAAAATAAGATATATAATAAAAATGAAGAATAACTGAGTCCAGTTTTTTTTAAACAAATCAACAGCATAATAAGCATTAATGCAGTACCGACCTGATGTAAAAGGTAGGATTCCAACTCTAAAGGTTGAATGCTCGCGATGATGATTGCAATTGCAAGTACCGCCAAAGTGAGCCAATGTTTTGTAGTTAATTTATAATAAATCATGTAGATTTTTTCTTGGTTCGATGTTCAGTAGTGTAATAAAAATTTAAATTAAGTGTAGATTTAAATTGAACTTAAATTAGATTTAATTGTTAAGTATTCACGTGTTATTGATTGTACTTTGTAAGGGCTTTTGTTAGCGTAAGCATTTATTTAAATTGCTGTTTTCAACGAGGATATAATGACTGGTATAGTCGTTTTAGATAAATCAACTTTAGTCACATTGCAAAATTCAGAAAATAAACATATTCTTTTAAATCAGCCATCTATTATTCGTTTAGGGTATACCAAAGAAAAAATTGCATCCGTTGAGCATATGGGTGATAAAGCTATAATTATTCTAAAAAATGGTGAAAAAATTATACTAGACAATTTTGTTCATCAAGGAAATGAAACACCTCACCAGATTTTACTCAGTAATACGCAAGGAATTTTTGAAGAGCTGGTCATCACTGCTCAAGGTTATCAGATAAATTATGATCCTAAACGAGTGATACAAGAACTTGAAGCAAGTCAAACTTATTTAGCACCTGAAAATATGAAAACATCACAAGTTGCTGAAGAAACCGTTGCTTGGTATGAAAAAGACTTAGTGAAACCTGCTTTAATTTTATTGGGTTTAGAGGGGATTTATCTAGCTGCATTTCATGACAATGATGATGACGGTCATGCAGCAAATACTGATCTAGTTGCACCTTCAGTCCCTACAGCAACTTTAGATTCTGATGGAAAAGTGGTTACAGGTAAAGCAGAAGCAGGGGCGATAGTTTATGTAAAAGATGTGTCAGGCAAGACACTTGGACAGGCAGTCGCTGATGCAGAGGGCAATTTTAAGCTCACTTTAGATCGCGACGTGATCAATAATGAAAAAGTTTTAATCTATGCAAAAGATGCAGCGGGCAATGAATCTCAAGTCACTGTGATTACAGGGACAAAAGACACCATTGCCCCTGATGCAGCACAGGTGCAAATCAATGAGACAGGCAGTATTGTATCTGGTCAGGCTGAAGCAGGCGCAAAAGTGTATGTCTATGATGCAGTAGGTAAAACAGTCTTGGCAGGGCCTGTCACTGTGGCTTCAGATGGAACATTTTCAATCTCTATAATACCTGCTTTAGCCACAGGTGCTGAAGCTAAAGTGGTTGTAAAAGATGCTGCTGGGAATGAGTCAGATGCAAGTACAGTGATTGTCGGGAAAGATACTTTAGCACCAAATCAGCCAAGTATTGAAGTCAATGCCCAAGGTGACCAAGTGACGGGTTATGCTGAGGCTAACAGTAAAATTACAATAAAAAATAGCCAAGGTGAAGTAATCGCATTTGCCACTGCTGATGATCAAGGCTATTTTACGGCTCAAATTAAACCTGCTTTAGCCAAAGATGAAACAGCAAATATGACTGTAACAGATGCGGCGGGCAATGCTTCGAAAGATTTGGTGATAAAAGTAGGAATGGACACGATAGCTCCTGATGCTGTGACTGCAAAGCTTAATGCCGAAGGTAATGAAGTTACAGGGCAAACGGGTGCCAATCAAAAAGTAGAAATTTATAATAAAGAAGGGACTTTAATTGGTTCGACTGTCAGTGATGCAGCAGGGAAATTTAGCATAACTTTAAAGAGCAGTTTGACAGATCAAGCGATTGCTCATATTTATACCTTTGATGCTGCAGGTAATAAGTCCGAAAGTACCCAAGTGATAGGTACAAAAGATACCATTGCACCCAATAAAGTGGTTTTAAAAACGGTCACAGATGATGTTAATGGGGATGGTGATCAAGGTAAAACCATTGCAAATCATGGAGAAACAGATGATGCACGCCCTGAGTTTGCAGGGACAGGTGAGTCTGGCGCCATAGTGACGATTTATGATAATGGTCAGGCAATAGCAACTGTCAAAGTGGAAAGTGGAAAATGGACATTTACCCCAAGTCATGATTTGGCTTTAGGTGAGCATAGTTTTACATTTACACAAATGGATGCAGCAAATAACAGTAGTGCGATGAGTGAAGCCTTTGGTTTTACAGTCATCGCAGCAGAAGCAACAGCGAAAATAGCATCTGAAACATATGAGGATGAACATGCGATTGCTGCAGTGTTAAAGAATGTCGCAGTCTTAGATATTGCACCTGAAAATCAATATTCTGAAAATGCAGCAGTGAATATTTCAAGCTTAATGCAACAAGAATCTGTATCTGAAAATCAAGACATTGAATCAATATTGCAAGATGTGCAGGCGGCGAAAATGGACGTGAATACAGTACAAGGTGCGATCTCAAATCCAAAGAGCGATGTTTTAGCACATATTCGATTCAATGCAGTGAGTGATGAGTTATTTATACCTGTACTTGGTTTGGGTTAAAGTTTAAATATGAGTAAGCGATGATTGACATTGTTTTTTCTACTTTTTAAACAGTATGTATGGCATTTCGTAGAATTAGGGATCATGTATGGCGGTTATTGAAGCCTTTATTGCGACGCAAAATTGTTATTTTAATTATGATTTTGAAGAGCTTGATCAACTCGATGGAGATTTTCCTGAAGAGCTTTTAGTGTCTTTACGTGGCATGCTCTATCGACATAAAATCCAATATCCAGATACGACTTATTTTATTTATTATAGTGATATATTGACGGGTGATGAATTAGAAAAAATGAAAGCAGATTGGATGCGTTATTGCCCATTACCATAGTGTATACACTATGATTGATAAAAAAAGCGAAGCCTAGGCTTCGCTTTTTATTTTTCTTAATCGATTAGATTTTAGAAATCAAATCTTTGATTTGTTTTGCTTGTTCAGCAGCATTTCCTGTATACGTTGCAGGAGTCATTTGGGCTAAACGTGCACGATCTGCAGCAGGAACGGCTTCAAGTTCATTACCATTGACAAAATCAACCATCATGTCACGTGTCATCGCTTGACCACGTGTTAATGCTTTTAATTTTTCGTATGGTTTTTCAACGTTATAACGACGCATAACGGTTTGAATTGGTTCAGCTAAAACTTCTTGAGCATGGTCTAAGTCTTCAAGAATACGTGCAGCATTTAATTCAAGTTTACCAATGCCTTTTAAGCAAGCTTCAAACGCGATTAAGCTTTGTGCCAAACCAACACCCATGTTACGAAGAACTGTAGAGTCAGTTAAGTCACGTTGCCAACGAGAAATTGGAAGTTTTTCACCAAGGTGAGCCAATACCGCATTTGCAATACCCAAATTACCTTCTGAGTTTTCAAAGTCAATTGGGTTAACTTTATGTGGCATAGTCGAAGAACCAACTTCGCCTTCTTTCAAACGTTGTTTGAAGAAACCTAAAGAGATATAACCCCAAACATCACGGTTAAAGTCAATTAATACGGTATTGAAACGACGTAAAGCATCGAACATTTCTGCGATATAGTCGTGTGGCTCAATTTGAGTTGTATATGGGTTAAATGTTAAACCTAGTGATTCAACAAATGCTTGCGAGTGAGCAGGCCAGTTGATTTCTGGGTAAGCAGAGTAGTGCGCATTGTAGTTACCTACAGCACCGTTGATTTTACCTAGAAGTTCAACATTGTTGAATTGTTTGATTTGGCGTGCAAGGCGGTAAGCCACGTTCGCCATTTCTTTACCCAAAGTTGTTGGGCTTGCTGTTTGACCATGTGTACGTGACAACATTGGTTGTTCAGCATGAGTTTCAGCCAAAGCAGCAATCGCATCGACAATTTGTTGCATAGATTCAACAAGAACAGCACGACCATTTTTGAGCATTAAAGCATGTGAAAGGTTATTAATGTCTTCTGAAGTACAAGCAAAGTGAATAAATTCACCTGCATTTTTAAGTTCATCAATATTGGCAATCTGTTCTTTTAAGAAATACTCAACGGCTTTCACGTCATGGTTCGTGGTACGTTCAATTTCTTTAATGCGGTTCGCATTGTCTTCAGAGAAGTTCGCAACAATTGCATCTAAAGCAGCATTTGTTGCAGCTGAGAATGGTGGAACTTCAGTAATTTCAGGACGGTTAGCAAGCGCTTGTAACCAACGCACTTCAACAGTCACACGAGCGTGGATTAAACCAAACTCAGAGAGGAAAGGACGGAGAGCATCACATTTGCTCGCATAGCGTCCATCTAATGGCGAAAGTGCAGTTAAAGCGTTCATAGAGATTCCTTAGACTTTGGAATTAAACGAAAAGCGAAAAAGATGCTGCTTCATTCAAGTTAGGTAACCTGATATTGAAGGCGAGCAAGGTCTTGAAGATCCTGTAGCAATTTACGTTTGCTAAAAATCATTGCCCAAGAACTACCACCGAGCTGACGCCAAAGGTGCGCCATTTGCAAACCTGTAAATAGACAAGCGCGAATACGATTGGTATGTGTAGGGTCTTTAAATGCTTCGGCATTACCACGCACTAAAATACGTGGATTGATTTGTCCTGCGGTATCGACATAGGTCTGTGCAAGATTAGCAATAATACTTGGATGAGTATAATCATTATCAAAAAAAGACAGCTGTTTTAAGATTTTTTGCTGAGATTTTTCAATGATTTCGACAAATTCGGGATTGCTATAAACTTTTTTTTCCAAGCTTAATAATGCCATGGCATAGGACATAGGCAGTTTAGCATTGGATAATTTTGGAATTCTTGACTTTGGTGCAGAATTAAAGGGTTGGGTAATGCTGCCTTCTAAGGTCTTTAAACCCAAAGAAATATCAGATAATTGATGAAAAAAATCTAAAGTTTTTGAGGATTGATTGTCTTGAGGGCGGATATTTAGGCTAGCTTTGATGAGTTGTTCAAAATAGAAATTACCACTTTCACCAATACTTTGACGTCCTGACATTGCAGTCATATGGGTGAGCTGTGTGGCTTGAAACACAGCTGCTAACGCCAAAGTTTTATTTTGGCGTGGATTCAAAGTTTGAGGCTGTTGAAAGGGTAGATCAACCATGCCTAAATTCCTTGCAGTTTGTTGAATGACTTAATCAATAAAATCAGGTTTTGGTGCATTGGTATGATGAATCACACCACCACCTAAGCAGACGTCATCTACATAGAACACGACGCTTTGACCTGGTGTGACTGCACGTTGTGGTTCATCAAACTCTACGCGTACACCATTGGGTGTAGTTGGGTCTTTAAACAAAGTACAGGTCTGATCAGGCTGACGATAACGTGTTTTTGCCGTACATTTAAAACCAGCTTCAGGAATGTCTTGTTCACCAGCGACCCAGTCAATCGCTTCAGACCATAAAATGGTGCTTTGCATGAGTGGATGTTCATGACCTTGACCAATCACTAAACGGTTATTTTCAATGTCTTTATGTAAAACGAACCATGCACCTTCTTCAGCACCTTTGAGACCGCCTAAACCAATCCCACCACGCTGACCGAGCGTATAGTACATTAAGCCATGATGTTCACCAACCTCTTTTCCTGTATCAAGGACAATTTTTCCAGGTTGAGCAGGTAAATATTGCTTTAAAAAGTCATTAAAACGACGTTCGCCAATAAAACAGATCCCTGTAGAATCTTTTTTCTTCGCAGTCGCTAAACCGAGTTCTTCAGCAATTTTACGTACTTGCGGTTTTTCAATTTCACCGACAGGGAACAAGGTTTTATTGATTTCACGACCATGAACCGCATGGAGGAAGTAGGTTTGATCTTTATTTTGATCTACACCACGCAGTAAGGGTGCATATTGTTCACCACGAGCGTTGGTTAATGTTTGACCACGACGACAATAATGTCCAGTCGCAATAAAGTCTGCACCTAAGTTTACGGCATGGTCTAAAAATGCACGAAACTTAATTTCTTTATTACATAAAATATCTGGGTTAGGTGTACGACCTGCGGCATATTCTTGTAGAAAATGCTCAAATACGCGATCCCAGTATTCCATGGCAAAGTTGGCTGTATGTAATTTGATACCGATTTTGTCACACACAGCTTGTGCATCGGCAAGGTCTTCCATTGCAGTACAATATTCCGTGCCATCATCTTCTTCCCAGTTTTTCATGAAAAGCCCTTCAACCTGATAACCCTGTTGAAGTAAAAGTGCAGCAGAAACAGAAGAATCTACACCACCCGACATACCGACGATGACACGTTGTTGCATAGGACTAGGCATCCAAATTTGAAATGAAAGGAGAGTTTTGATGCTCATAGATGAGCGAAAGTGGGTATTTTTGCCCAGAAAGTGCATCTTGTACAGCTCTAATCACCAATGGACTACGGGCGCGGGCTGACTCGATGAGTTCGTCAAGTGTCATCCACTTTGGTCCAACAATGCCTGTATCAAGCTCGGCTTCTGGGAAATAATCTAAAACATGGGCTAAAAAGCAAAATCTAAAATAGGTGCGGTCAGGAAACATCGGAGGCGTATACGTATACATACCGAGTAAAGCGTCTACTTCGACTGCATGACCTGTTTCTTCCATGGTTTCACGGATTGCTGCTTGGACAATGGATTCACCGCACTCGACATGTCCTGCGGGTTGGTTAAATACCGTATGTGTAACACCTTCCGTATGTTCTTCAACAAAAAGGAATTTTCCATCTTTTTCTACAACTGTAGCGACGGTAACATGAGGAGTCCAAGAGGTCATAACCAAAACCATGGGAAATAAAGCACTATTCTACAAAATTTAGGCGTTGATGGCTATGTTTGCATTCATTTGAAATGGTATTTAAAAATTACCAATTGATTGGTAGATAAAAAAGAGCAGAGGGTTAGTCTGCTCTAAAAGATTTAGCTAGGAAATAAATGTGCAAGAACATTATTATTCTGAGTCTTTATACAAATATGCATAACTTGCATAACAGCAAGTGATAAAAATTAAACAGCAGATAAAACCCACCACCATGTCAGGGTCGAATACCATACTGATACAAGTAATGAAACAGAACACAAAACCTAAAATCGGTACGATGGGAAATAACGGCGCAGCAAAACCTAATTCTTCTTTACGACGACCTGATTTATACCATTCACGGCGGAAATTAAACTGACTCCAACAAATACTCATCCACACGACGACCATCGTAAATGCCGCAACACCAAGTAAGTTTTTGAAAATGGTTTCAGGTGCAAAATGTTCAGACAATAAACCCGGTAATGCACCCAGCATAGTGACCATAACTGCAATATAAGGAATACCACGTGCATTCAGTTTAGAAAAAACAGTCGGCAGTTGTTTTTTTGCAGATAATGACCACATCATGCGAGAGGCTGCAAATAAACCTGAATTGGCAGCAGATAATAAGGCGGTAATGATGACGAAACGAATAATGTCTTCTGCATATGGGATACCAATATGATTAAAGACGGTGACAAAAGGACTACTGCTGACACCTTCTGCATTTAAACCTGCCATTTCATGCGGTAAGAGCGCACTAATCACAATGATTGTACCAACAAAGAAAATCAATAAACGCCAGATAGCAGTATTGATGGCTTTGGGAACATTTTTTGCAGGATCTTTAGTTTCACCTGCTGCAACACCAATTAACTCTGTGCCTGAAAATGCAAAATTAACAATCAGCATGGTGGTAAAAATAGGAATTAGCCCATTAGGAAACCAATCATTACCCGTTAAGTTGCTAAATAATGGCGCGGAACTATAACCTTCATAATTGACCAAACCAAAGATTGCTAACAAGCCTAATACAATAAAGGCAATAACCGTGATGACTTTGACCAAAGATAGCCAAAATTCAGACTCGGCAAACCAACGTGTTGAACTCATATTGAGACCAAACACTACGCCTGCAAAAATAATCGTCCATAGCCACATAGACACTTGTGGAAACCATTCCTGCATCAATAATGCTGCAGCGGTAAATTCAGTGCCTAGGGTTGCTGACCATGTGAGCCAATATAGCCATGTCACCGTATAACCTGTTGCAGGGCCAATATATTTTTGTGCATATGTTCCAAATGAACCTGATTCTGGCATATGCACTGCAAGTTCACCTAAACATAGCATCACCATATAGGCGATGATCCCACCCAAAATATAGGAAATAATGGCACCAATCGGTCCTGTTTGTGCAATAACTTCACCTGAACCTAAGAATAAGCCCGTACCAATGGCACCACCCAGTGAGATCATCACCAAGTGTCGCGTGCTCATAGCACGTTTTAATGGTGCAGAATGTCCTTGATTTGGAGCATCATGCTGTGTGTGAGGTGACTGCATAAAAGTAATTTAGCTAAATAACGAAGCGCAACATTGTAGGTGTTATTGATGCAGAGTTCAAAGAAGAATTGATAAAGTAAAGACAATTGTCATTATTGACAAAGAGGAGTTAGCACGATTATGAGTGAATAATCATTTGGAAATGCGAGAACATACACAAAGAATGAATGATTAAATTCATTGCGAGAGATTTAAAAATAAAAAAGCATGAATACTAGAATGCTTATGTATTAAGCACAGTATATTAGATATATGGCGACCCTACGGGGATTCGAACCCCGGTTACCGCCGTGAAAGGGCGATGTCCTAGGCCTCTAGACGATAGGGTCAATAAGATGAGGCGTACCTTTGAATTTAGAAACTAAACCATGAATTAATGGCGACCCTACGGGGATTCGAACCCCGGTTACCGCCGTGAAAGGGCGATGTCCTAGGCCTCTAGACGATAGGGTCGTTTCAGAGGTGGGCGTATATTAGGGTGGATATTTAAAAGTGTCAAATATTTTTCTGCATTTAAAATCAAAAAAATAAATAACTGTTTAAAAATAAAACAATATTCACAGCTTTAAAGCATTTGAGTTTAAAAAATACCTATTTTAGGGTGTCGTCTAAGTTGTGAGTGATACATCCATTGCTTATATATTGCATCAGTGACAACACTACACTTAAAGAATATGCTGTTGTTTTCAAGGTTTTATTCAGATATTAGTATTTTGTGGAACGACACGACTGCGTGAAAAATCTGAGCGCTTGATTGTTATTAGGTAATTTTTTGATTGTATGTGACCGATGATACCAAGCTTATCGGCATGTTTGCTTTTTAAGCAGATTCCTGTAACAAATGGATAAATTTTTATCGGTTTTAAAGGCAGATCGAAATTGGTTAAGTTAACGAGTTAGATAAAACCACTCGATCACGTCCCCTTTGCTTAGCAAGATACATTGCCTCATCAGCAACTGCAACCAATGATTCCCACGTACTATTTTGTGTTGGGATGCAGCAGTGTACACCCACGCTAATGGTGATATTTAATTGTCGTGTTCCATCTAAGTCCACCATGATCGAACGAACATGATGACATAGACGTTCTGCTAAAATATGTGCTTCATCTAATGTGGTATGAGGTAAAAGTAGAATAAACTCTTCACCTCCGTAACGGGCAGCTAAATCCATTTCTCGGCATTGTTGTCTTAATATTTGTGCAACGACTTGAATGACACGGTCACCTGCTAAGTGTCCATATTCATCATTAAATTTTTTAAAGTGGTCAATATCAATTACCATTAAAGACAAGGGGGTTAGCTGCTTGGATGCTTGTAAGGTCGCTTCTCGTATTGCTTCAACTAGCGTAGCGCGATTAGGGAGTTGGGTTAAATAATCAAGCCTTGCTTTATCTTCTTCAAGTGCGGCTTGACGGTCTCGAAGCATAATTAAAAAACCAAATGACATCACCACCATTTTTAAAAATAAAATTAGACAAATTGCCCACATCGCTAAAATATCTTGTGTAGAGGCTTGTATTGTAAATTCAGGATTTGGGCGAGCTGCTATAAACATAAGGGGGAGTATTGTGGCAAGATGAATTAAGGCACCACCGCTGACCAACAGCCAACCTGTACCAGGGGTCCGTGAGCGCATGCGAAATAAAACCAAAATGGTATATATGGTTTGTAATACGGTGATTACACTTTGCAGCATGTTAAACCATGCAATATTTTGGGGTAGACAGCTTATGGCTAAAGTAAGCGTGGCGAATATCGGAATTAAAATAACAGCACAATCACGATTCCATTGAGTACTTTGACAAAAGCGTTCTAAAGCGACTGTAAAGGTTGCAATCGCAAAACTGATGAATAATTTGGAAATGACAGGAATGACGAACCATTCCAATATATTTTGTAAAAGGAAACTGATGTAAGCAAAAGCATATAATAAAGTGCTTATCACAGCCCAAGACATGCCTTGTTTCCAATAGTGCTTGCCCAATGCCCACATCACCCATGACACTGTAAAAGCTGTCAATGCTGCCATACTAAATGCAGTTAAAAAATCAGGGGATGGTAGGTTCATTGTGCGACCTAAAGACACGAGTTTATAGAGCATATAATTTTACTTCATGTAATTTTTTTTTATAAGATAATGATTTTTTTAATTTTTATAATTTGATGCTGTTATATTTTATTGAAATTAATGTGATTTTCGTTGCAATAATTGATCAATTTTTTGCACTGCTGTTATATTCAATATGCATGTTTAGTCTTTCGCTGTGCGTATGGTATTTTGTGTCATAAATTGAAGTATTCAATCATTTTATTGTCAATAGCTTGATTAAATAATGTTGTTGATATCAAAAAAGCCCATCTTTTTAGATGGGCTTTTTATTTTAAGCTATATATTTTTAATTAAGCTTCAATAGTTTGCACTGCAATTTTCTTCGCAGGATCAGTCTTGCGACGTACTTGTGGAACAGGCTCACCATAATATTGACGGTCTGCAAAATAACTTGAACGCACCATTGGCGCTGCCCAAATGTTTCTAAAACCAAGCTTTTGACCATGTGCTGTATAACGCTCAAACTCTTCAGGCGTGACAAAACGGTCTATCGGTGCATGTTCTTTCGAAGGTTGTAAATACTGACCAATGGTCACATAGTCCACGCCATGTGCGTGAAGATCATCAAGCAAAGCAATGACTTCTTCTTCAGTTTCACCAATTCCCACCATCAAACCACATTTGGTTGGAATTTCAGGGCAGTATTCTTTAAACATTTTTAATAAGTTTAGAGAATGCTGATAGTCAGAACCTGGACGCATGGCTTTGTACAAGCGGGGTACAGTTTCAATGTTGTGATTAAATACATCAGGTGGACATTCAGTCATGATGCGTAAAGCCACATCCATACGACCACGGAAGTCAGGCACTAAAATTTCCAATAAAGTTTTAGGACTTAAAGCACGAGCTTCTTTAATACAATCGACAAAATGTTGTGCACCTCCATCGAGGAGATCATCACGGTCTACAGAGGTAATCACGGCATATTTTAAACCAAGATTGGCAATGGTTTCCGCCATGTGACGTGGCTCATCAGGGTCAAGTGCATTTGGGCGACCATGTGCGACATCACAGAATGGACAGCGACGGGTACAAATATCACCCATGATCATAAAGGTTGCAGTACCACCACCAAAACATTCAGGGAGGTTGGGACAAGCTGCTTCTTCACACACGGTATGTAATTTTTGAGCGCGAAGTGTTGTTTTGATACGCTGAACTTCATCAGGCGCAGCCATTTTCACCCGAATCCAGTCTGGCTTTCGAGGTGCTTCAACCGTTGGTACAACTTTTACAGGAATACGAGCAACTTTTTCTGCACCACGTAATTTTACACCCTGTTCAGGTTTACGGTTTTCTGACATATTCAACTTTTCCACTGTTTTTGACGGTAGGTATTTCGCTATATTATAGCGGAATTGGAAAATGAAAGGGTAAAAACACTATTCATTTTCTAAATGTAGTTATCACAGAATATATGCATGGGAAATACAGAAAATTATGTGAGTTTAGTTCATAATATACATTGCATATAGACAGAATTCGGAAGGAGCTTTGAATGCCACGTAAAAAAGAAGTCGTTAGTGGGAATTATGTGAAATACGATGCAGTCGTACTTGGCTCAGGTCCTGCTGGTGAAGGCGCGGCAATGAAGCTTGCTAAATCCGGTAAGCGTGTTGCAATTGTGGATGTGCGTGAGCAGTTGGGTGGTAACTGTACTCATGTCGGCACAATTCCAAGTAAAGCACTGCGTCAAACGGTATCGAGTATTATTCGTTACCAGCGTGATCCGATGTTTAAAAAGGTTGGGGATTGGAAACAATTCACCATGAAACAAGTATTGCGTAATGCACATAAAGTGATTCAACAACAAGTCGATACGCATTCACGTTTTTATGACCGTAATAATATTGATGTATTTCATGGTCAAGCCTATATTCAGGATAAAAATACAGTCATCATTTTTGGTGAAGATGGCATTAAAGAAACATTAGGTTATGGTCAATTGGTTGTAGCAACAGGTAGCCGTCCATATCATCCACAAGGTTTAGACTTTAATCATCCTCGTGTATTTGATTCAGACAAAATTTTAGACCTTGATTTTACGATTCATAAAATCATTATTTATGGTGCGGGTGTGATTGGTTGCGAATATGCATCGATTTTCATTGGTCTAGATCATAAAGTTGACTTGATCAATACCCAACATCAACTTTTAAGCTATTTGGATGATGAAATTGCTGATGCCTTGTCTTATCATTTGCGTGAACAAGGTGTATTGATTCGCCACAATGAGCAAATTGACCATTTAGAAACCTTTGATGACCATGTTGTACTGCATTTACAAAGTGGTAAAAAGATCAAAGCAGATGCGATTTTGTGGTGTAATGGTCGTTCAGGGAATACCGATGGCTTAGGTTTGGAAAATGTAGGGATCACACCAAACAGTCGTGGTCAGCTTGCTGTGAATGATCAGTACCAAACTGAAGTCGAAAATATTTATGCGGCGGGTGACGTCATTGGTTGGCCATCTCTTGCATCGGCTGCCTATGACCAAGGTCGCTGTGCTGGTTCAAATATGTCTGGTGAAAAAGACATTAAACCCGTGAAAGACATTCCAACAGGAATTTATACTATTCCTGAGATTTCATTCTTTGGTAAAACTGAAAGTCAGCTGACTGAAGAAAAAATTCCATATGAAGTGGGGCAAGCATCATTCCGTCATTTAGCGCGTGCACAAATTACGGGCGATACCGTGGGAGAGCTTAAAATCTTATTCCACCGCGATACTTTGGAGTTATTGGGTGTGCATTGTTTTGGTAATAATGCAGCTGAAATTATTCACATCGGTCAAGCCGTGATGCAAAGTGGAAACAACACCATTAAGTATTTTGTTGAAACGACATTTAACTATCCAACGATGGCTGAAGCGTATCGTGTAGCAACACTCAATGGTATGAATCGTTTATTCTAAAACGATTTTAAAATTTTTATATCGTATTTCACCCGTAAGTTTAGGCTTGCGGGTTTTTTATGAATTGAGTAAAACCATTAGCGTCTCACGAAAAATAGAAGATGTGCACAATACTATGACCATTCAATCTGTCATGATTCAAGGCTTTCGTTCAGTTCGCAAGCTTAACTTGCCCTTAAAACAATTAAATATCATCAGTGGTGCAAATGGTTGTGGCAAATCTAATCTTTATAAAGCGATGCGTTTGTTGCATGAAGCAGCCAATGGACGCTTATCACAAGCGATTGCTGAAGAAGGCGGGATTCAAAAAGTAATGTGGGCAGGTGGTCATCGAGCAGGAGATCGGGCGCAAGATCCAAAACGAATGATTTTAGCTGTAGACATGCAATATTATGAATATCAGATAGAAATCGGTTTTCCTGAGCCATTAATTAGTTTATTTGCTTTAGATCCATTGGTGAAAAAAGAAAACATTTGGTTGAGTGGCTATCAACGTCGCGGTATGAGTGAGCTGATGCAACGGGTTAATCAAGCTGCATTTTTAAAAAATGTTGAGGGTGAAAAAATGAGTTACCCGATGACGTTAACACAGGAAGATTCTATCTTTGGACAACTGTCTGATCCACATTTATATCCTGAAGTGTCACAAGTACGAGAAAGCATGAAAAATTGGCGTTTTTATCATGAGTTTTCGGTGAGTACTCATTCTCCGATGCGGATCCCTCAGGTGGGTATTCGATCACCTGTTTTGGCGCATGATGGTGCAAATTTGGCAGCGGCTTTTGAGACTTTACGAGAGCGTGGGCAAACAGAAACTTTATATGCGATATTAGAAAAAGCATTTCCTAATACTCAGTTTTATGTGGAAGAATTGGGTGGACGTTTTCAAATGATGATGAAGCGCGAGGGGATTTTGAGACCTTTGGAAAGTGCTGAATTTTCAGATGGGACATTACGCTTTTTGTGTTTAGCAGTGGCATTGCTGAGTCCACGCCCCCCCAACTTTATGGCATTGAATGAACCTGAAAATAGCTTACACCCTGAGTTGTTACCTGCGCTGGCGATGTTGATTGCTGAAGCGAGTCAGTTTACTCAATTATGGGTGACAAGCCATTCATCTGATTTGGCTAAAATGATTAGGCAATATCGTGAATTTCAACATATTGAGTTGGGTCAGAAAAATGGGGAAACGGTTGTTACAGCTGTATCAGGATGATAATCAACCTGCCAAGACAGGTTGATTATTTTATTACATTTGATCTAATTTTAAGCGAGTAAACCACGTTTAAAATCTAAAAATGCCTGTTGAATTTCAGCTTCAGAATTCATCACAAATGGCCCATGAGCAACAATGGGTTCATGAATGGGCTCGCCACTGGTGATTAAAATTTTTGCATCTTCGAGACACTCGATTGCAATTGAATCGGCATCATGGGTTAAATATACAGTTTGCATGCCTGAAAACTCTTGTTCATCAATTTTTACTTTGCCACTTAAAACAAAAATAATATTGTTCCAAAGGGGATTAAACTCAAAGTGTTCAACAGCATGTTGATTTAAACGCACATCTAACAGATTGATTGGGGTGAAAGTGTGAGCTGCCCCTTTGACGAAGCGTTGTCCATTCACATATTGACCTGCAATAACACGCACAATGCCATGGTCATTCGCAAGTTGAACTTCGGGAATATTTTGCTCAGTTAGCTCTTGATAACGTGGTTCAGTCATTTTTGTATGACTTGGTAAATTTACCCAAAGTTGTACCATATCTAAATCACCGCCTTTTTTGGCAAAATCTTTGGAATGATGTTCTTCGTGCATAATGCCTCGACCCGCAGTCATCCATTGCACTTCATTTTTGCCAATTTTACCTTGATTGCCTTTTGAATCATGATGTTCAAGTTCACCATCATAGACAATAGTCACTGTTTCAAAGCCACGATGCGGATGCATACCTACACCTCGCTGATGTGTAGTAGGTGTAAAAGCATATTTACCTGTATAGCCCATCAAAATAATAGGACTAGTGGCAGTGCTGATTTCGTGCATAGGTAACATTGAGTGGGTTGGGAAACCATCACCGACCCAGTTGCTACGATGACTGGTATATACTTTTTCAATAGTTTTCATTGTAGTATCCTCAAATCTATATTTCGCTTAATATTTATTATCGAGGTATAAAGACAGGATTAAAGAGCGAAAATAACAACAGATTTTTCTATTTATAGGATGATGAATGCAAAATCTCAATGACTATTACTATTTTGTTCAAGTTGTTAAATATCAAGGTTTTACAAAGGCGAGTGAAACATTGGGGATCACCAAGTCCAAACTATCTAGACGTATTTCAGATTTGGAAGCTCGTTTAAAAATTCGTTTGATTCAACGCAATACTCGACAATTTACAGTCACTGAGGTTGGGCAACAATTTTATCAATATTGTCTAAAAATCTTAGATAATGTGGATAACGCTGAAAATTTTATTCAAAGTACCTTGTCAGATGAGCCAACAGGTTTGGTGCGTATCTCATGCCCAATCGCATTGGTTGAAATGCCTGTGGGTGAGATGATTGCTGATTTTATGCAGACCAATACGCATGTACGTGTGGATTTGGTGGCAACGAATCGACGGGTAGATTTGATTGCCGAGGGAATTGATCTTGCGATCCGTGTCCGTAATACACCTTTAGATGATAGTGATTTGATTGTACGAGAATTGGATGCATGGGAACATGCTCTCGTGGCAAAGCCTCATTTGTTTCAACACCTGGCGATTCCACAAAGTCCAGAAGATTTAGCACAATTGCCAAGTATTGGTTTTCATGCAGCAAAAGCCATGTGGACATTACATAAATGTGGTGAGGCTAATCTTTTTCATGATATTGAATTTCAACCCCGATTGAAAACTGATAATTTTAGTGCAATGAAAGCCGCCGTATTAAAAGGGGTGGGTATTGCATCTTTGCCACGCGTATTTGTGCATGAGGAGTTAAAACAAGGGACTTTAATTGAATTATTACCTGAATGGCATTTACCAAAAGGTGTGATTTATATTGTTTATACTTCTCGTTTGGGCATGTTACCTGCGATAAGAGTGTTGTTGGAACATTTACTTACGGCGTTTAAGGACTTGAAGCTTGAGTCGTGAAGAGATTTAAAATTTATCAAAAAAGCCTGAATGACAGACACTATTTTATGTGTTTGCCATTCACATGATCATCTCAATGTGCACAAAATGCCATATTAAAATATTCAAAAAGTTCAGGCGTATTTAGCCAAAGCACTGCGGAAAGAGTGAATAAAAAAATTAGCCCAAGTGTGATGCTCAGTTTTAACCATGAAAATGCGTTAGTCATCGACCACAGACTCCTCATTGACAAAGAAATGAACCATTACCCCGAAAACACTCAAGACAATTGAACAAGCCCACATCATATTATAATTACCTGTTAAATCATGATTCAAGCCACCTAGCCAACCACCAAAAAATGAGCCAACTTGATGGGTGAAAAACACGATGCCACTGAGCATGGTTAAATATTTAACCCCAAACATATTGGCCACAATGCCGTTTGTGAGGGGAACCGTCGATAACCATAAGATGCCCATGATGATGCCAAAGCTATAAATCGTCCATATACTCAGAGGTAACATCAAAAACGCGACAATCGCGATACCACGCAAGCCATATAACCACATCAGTAAATGTGGTTTAGAAAATTTATCGCCTAAATAACCTGCACCATAAGTTCCCACGATATTAAATAACCCAACCAAAGCGAGGAAAACAGTACCATTAGAGGCATCAAAACCATGATCGACCAAATATCCAGGCAAATGAATGCCTAAAAATACCACCTGAAATCCGCATACGAAAAAGCCTAAAGCCAAAAATAAAAAAGGTTTATGTGAAAACGCAATTTTTAAAATTTGTTTAAATGTTAACGCAGGTCGAGTGATTTTTGAAACTGTAGCTGGGGCATTATACGTAGGTGCTTTAAGCATCCATGCTAAAGGAACGATGAATGCAACTAAAATAGCACTGATCACCAAGGCAGATGACCAACCCACATTCTTAATCAATAATAATGTGGTCGGGAGCATGATGAATTGCCCAAAAGAACCTGCGGCACTGGCGATTCCCATTGCCATGCCACGTTTACTTGGGTGTGCAGCACGTCCCACCGCAGACAATAAAACCGAAAATGAAGTGGCAGAAAGTGCAAGTCCAATAATCAATCCAGCACTTAGATCAAGCAGCCATGCTTCGGAGCTGACAGACATCAGTAGTAGACCGATGGTATATAAAACACCACCCACAGCGACCACGATTTTACTGCCATATTTGTCGGCTAATGCACCTGTGAAAGGTTGCACAGCACCCCATAGGAGGTTTTGCATGGCGATAGCAAGGCTAAATACTTGGTGATTCCACTGAAACTCATGACTCATCGGAACAAGATATAGCCCAAAACCGTGTCTCACACCTAATGACAAAGCGAGTATGAAAGCACTGCCAATCAGCATATAAATTAAGGGTTTAGAAAATTTAGTTTCATCAATAGTGTGTGCAGTCATACAACATCCATGGCATAAGGCTGAATAAATTGTATCGGATTCATCACTTTAAAACGACAAAATAAAAATTTAACAATCAATAAAATAAAGTTATCTAGAATATTATGTGGGTGAGGCAAGGGATTTAATTTTTACCTGCATGTATGTTTATCATTTAAGCGACTTTGTCGTGATTTGATTCTTTTAATTTTTCGATGAGATGGGCGTAGTGTAATCTTCTTTAGAAATGATCAGCCTAAGATGAGGTGAATTTTGCAATCAAAACGCCTCATCTATTCCTCTTATTTTGGTTAGATCATCTATTTATTCATAATCTTAGAAGCGATAACCTATTCCTGCATAACCTAAAATGGGGTTAATTTCGATATCGGTTTTAGCATTGATCAGTTCACCTAGTTTTTCATCTTTAACCGCAATGTTTGCTTCAGCGGTCAGTTGTGCATAACTCACAGAGCCCACTGCAAACCAACGATCATTAAAATCATAGGTAAAACCTACAGTGGCTACAGGTGCAATGACATCATTTGCATCCAAACTAACTTCAGGTTTTGCCTGACTTACTTTGCCATCAAGCGCTGCACCTGCTTGTCCTTGTTTAATATTTGCGATCATATGTCCTGCATCAATCAAATCTTTTTCTAGACTTGGATTCATTTCCAGTTCATTAAAATAGGCATACATCACACCTACACCAATATAAGGGCGGAATTTATTGACCCCTGTTTTGCCAAAATGATATTGCAACTCTGCAGCAGGTGTCCACGCTCGGGCTTCGGCAACTGCACCCCCATGATTTTCTAAATCAGTGATGAGCAAATTATTTTTCATATCAATTTGGGGCAGTGGAATGCCAATAACCTCAGGTGTCGCTGATGCTTCAAAAGGGGCATAAATTTTTCCTTTACCTTGAATGTCAACTTTTGGGGGAATACCTGCTTTCACTTCTAAGGAAATATGGTCAGTAAAAAAATAATTACTCATTAAGCCTAAAGTGGTGACATCATCTGCCTCCAAACCTGTTCCAGCACTTTCCCATTGACTTAAGCCATGGATTTCAGCCGTACCACTCAAAGCACCCGGCAAAGTATCCATGCCTAAACCATCTAGAAAATTGACAAAGATTGAAGATAAATTGGGGTCCATATCTGGATCCATATTGTTTTTGACGGAATCAATGGAGATATCCCCAACTTTGGATTTTTCACCTTCTTTGACAGCAGTATTGATTTGAATAGGCTGTGCTTTGCCTTGAGGCATGACGTGTAAAGCGCCTACCGATACGGAAAAACGCTTAAAGCCATCGCCATCTTTTAAGCTGAAATAAGGAGAATCGGCATAAGACCATGTTGAGAATAGAGGAATGCTACTCATAAAGCATAAAAGTACTTTTTTCATAAAATGGACTCCATGTCCGCTGTTACTCATTGTTATCAGCTTCATTATTTGATTGTTTTACGGCAGAAGAATGTTGCATTTAACAAGGACTTTATTTAATAAATGTTCTCGTTTTAGGGCTTTTGTTGATGAATCCCTTAATTTTTATAAGGCTTTGTAATGATGTTACAGTTAAATTACATTGTAAAATTCACATGATTATTTTTTTAATATTTTGAAAAATAGATCATTTAACCAATATACACACGCTAAGCAATAAAAAAGGTCACTTAAAAGTGACCTTTTTGACCTAGTGACGAGCAAAACTAGTCAATGACAATCGAATTGTTCAATTTATTGGCCAAAACGAGATAAATCTTCTTCAGGACGAGCAGTAAGCACTTCAATGCCTGTTTTAGTCACTAAAAGGGTATGTTCATATTGTGCAGATAAACTATGGTCTTTGGTAACGACTGTCCATTTATCGCCTAGAAGTTTAGTTTTCCAGTCGCCGCCATTGATCATTGGTTCAATAGTAAAGGTCATCCCTTCTTCTAAAATCATCCCAGAGTTTGGCTGACCATAGTGCAGCACTTGTGGTTCATCATGGAAAACTGTACCGATCCCATGACCGCAATATTCACGTACCACTCCAAAACGCTCTGACTCAACATATTTTTGAATCGCAGCGCCAATATCACCAATCGTTGAACCAGGTTTAACTGTTTCCATGCCTTTATACATGGCTTCTTGTGCCACTTTACATAAACGTTCAGCAAGAATAGATGTTTCACCGCCCACGATATACATCATGTTGGTATCGCCGTGATAACCATCTTTAATGACAGTGACATCAATATTTAAAATGTCACCTTTTTTCAAAATTTTTGATTCTGACGGAATACCATGACAGACCACATGATTCACTGAAGTACAAATCACATGTTGGAATGCAGGACGACCAGGTGCTGCACCATAGCCTAAACATGCAGGAATGGCATTTTGTTTATTGACAATCCAGTCATGACAAATCGTATCCAATTCAAGTGTCGATACACCTGGTTTGATATGCGGTTTGATCATATCCAGAATTTCGGCTGCAAGTCGTCCCGCCACACGCATTTTTTCAATTTCATCTGCGGTTTTGATTAAACGACGGGGAGCTTCGTAAGTACTGTTCATGATCTTTAAAAACTTTTGGAAATTTGTATGTGACTATGGTATAAATAGCCGCCCAAATTATCAAATGCTTTTCGTTACTTTCTCAATGAAAGTCAGACGGGAAAATTGATTAGGGTAATTTAAAAATCCGCACATATGTCGACACATTGCTCTGGGTGCCTTTGTTTTTTAAACCTAGGTGGAGAATGCGGACATATGGAGGCCTAACCCAAACTTTTAAGGTAAAGAAAATGGCAGATTACAACGTAAGTATGCGTGACCTTCTTCAAGCAGGCGCGCACTTTGGTCACCAAACTCGCTTCTGGAACCCAAAAATGCGTCAATACATTTTTGGTGCGCGTAACAAAATTCATATCATTAACCTTGAGCACACTGTTCCTGCGTTAAACGATGCTTTGAACTTTGTTAACAACCTAGCTAGCAAAAAGAACAAAGTATTATTCGTTGGTACTAAACGCGCTGCTTCAAACATCATCCGTGAACAAGCTCAACGCGCTGGTCAACCCTATGTAGATCACCGTTGGTTAGGTGGTATGTTGACGAACTGGAAAACACTTCGTCAGTCAATCAACCGTCTAAAAGACCTTCAAACTCAATCTACTGACGGTACTTTTGCTAAGCTGACTAAACGTGAAGCTTTAGAACGTACTCGTGAAATGGAAAAACTTGAACGTGGTCTTGGTGGTGTTAAGAACATGGGTGGTTTACCTGACGCATTGTTCATCATTGACGTTGACCACGAAGCGATTGCAATTAAAGAAGCTAAGAATCTTGGTATTCCTGTAATCGGTATCGTTGATACAAACTCTAATCCAGATAACGTAGATTTCGTTATTCCTGGTAACGATGATGCGATCCGTGCTGTAACGCTTTATGCGTCTGCTATGGCTGATGCGATTATTGCTGGTAAAGAATACGCTCAAACTCAAGCAAATGCACAAGCTAAAGGCGAAGAAGCTGCTAAAGAAGCGCCTGAGGCTTAATGCGTTTTTGACGCAGGCTTGTCATTTTTGCGACATGTAATGGTGGCAAATTAAGCGTCGAAACAGCAAAACGGCCCAGATTTCATGTTTGGGCCGTTTTTGTTAACAGAATTCAATTTTCTACCGTATTTAGGAGAACAACATGACTGCAGTTACTGCGAGCATGGTAAAAGAATTACGTGACCGTACTGGTCTTGCAATGATGGAATGCAAAAAAGCATTAACAGAAGCAGACGGTGACATCGAGTTAGCGATTGATAACCTTCGTAAATCAGGTCAAGCAAAAGCAGCTAAAAAAGCGGGCAACATTGCTGCTGATGGCGCAATCACAATTGCTCAAGAAGGCAACAAAGCACTTCTTTTAGAAGTAAACTGCCAAACTGACTTCGTTGCAAAAGACGAAAACTTTGCTGGTTTCTCTGCAAAAGTTGCTGCTGCTGCTTTAGCTGCAAACGAAACTGATGCAGCTAAAATTGCTGAATTGAAACTTGAAGATGGCCACACTGTAGAAGAAGCGCGTATTGCACTTGTTCAAAAAATCGGTGAAAACATCCAAGTTCGTCGTGCAACAATTGTTGAAGGTGAAAACCTTGCAGTTTATAAACACGGTTTACGAATCGGTGTTGTTGTGTCTTACACAGGTGATGCTGAAACTGGTAAAGGTATTGCAATGCACGTTGCTGCGTTCAACCCAGTTGCTGTAAATGCTGAAGGTGTATCTGCTGATCTTATCGCAAAAGAGAAAGAAATTGCAGAAGCGAAAGCGATTGAATCTGGTAAGCCAGCAAATATCGTTGAAAAAATGGTGACTGGTTCAGTTGAAAAATACTTGAATGAAGTTGTTCTTGAGCGTCAAATGTACGTGATTGACAATGAGAAAAAAGTTGCTGATGTATTGAAAGCAACAGGTACTACAGTTGCTCAATTCGTTCGCTTCCAAGTAGGTGAAGGTATTGAGAAAAAAGCAGAAATGAGCTTCGCTGACGAAGTTGCTGCTGCTCAAGCTGCTGCTGCACAATAATTTTACTATTTCAGTAAAATGAAGGAACCCCTCAACATATGAGGGGTTTTTTATGCATTCATGTTTGGTTTTTTAATAAAGATTCAAAGGAATAATCTTGCTGATGTGTATGATAGTAAAGTGTGACATCGCTATTGTCATAGATCATTTTGAGTATTTTTTCTAATTTAGATAAAGTTTCAAAAGTCGCCTGACTTAAAATAAAATCAATATTTTCCCCATGCTCAATCACAAGAACGCTTAAATCATGCTGAAGAATATCTGATGTAATATTATCGATTGCAATCGCATATTGTTCTTCAAAACTCAGCTCATCATCGTCAAAAAATGAAGCATCATATTCTAATTCATTCAAGTCAATTAACGCATGATCAGTATGATCTTTAAACTGTTCAATATAGGAAAATATGTCTTTTAAAATATTTGAAACATTATATCCTGATGATTTTACTATTGTTAACTTTTTAAAATCTTGTTCTAAAAGCCAACTGAAATTTGAAAATTCACAGCTCGCAATGATTTTCTGAGAACATTCATAATTAGTTTTCCAATCCATCAACCATGTGCTGCTACTGTCTTTAGGGTCTATTTCAGGAAAATCTTTAATTCTTAGTTCTGGGAAAATTTCGATGAGTATTGTTCTTAATTGTTCTTGTTCAGACATTTGGCTTTCTCATTGTTATGGAAGTTTATATAATTTGGGCAATATTTTTTAGCATAGAATGATTGTAGATGGCAAATAAGACCAATCTAAGTATCGGCGCGGCGATCGCAGTTCTTGTTGCAGCATATTTTGGAATTGATTTAAAACAAGATCAGCAAAATCCTTCTGCTACAAGTGCTGAAAATGCGCATTTAGAAGCACAAAATTTGCAAAAACCACAGCAACAAGCGGTAAATCATCAAAATTCTAGTCAAATAAATGCGACACAAAGTAGTCAAAATCGACATGGCTTAGCGGTGATTCAAAAATCTTTTGAACGCAAACTCAGCAATGTTCAAGTTCAGTCTGAGGGTAAAGTCAAAACCGTATTGCGTGATGATCATGAGGGTTCACGGCATCAAAAATTTATTTTGACTTTAGATAACGGCTTAACCTTACTTGTTGCACATAATATTGATTTAGCACCACGATTGGAAAATTTGAAGAAAGGTGATCTTGTTGAATTTTTTGGTGAATATGAATATAGCCCGCAGGGTGGGGTGATGCATTGGACTCATCATGATCCACAAGGTCGTCATGAAGATGGTTGGTTAAAACATAATGGTCAAATTTCTCGTTAATTTGCAAATGCAGTAACAATTTTTTGCTGTGATACGAGATGCTGTAAAAATAAAATGTCGTACTCAATATCTAATTTTTTTATATTATTTTGCACTTAGATGAAGACAATTGAGTCAGTATATTCTAGAACATGGAAAATCAAAAATAAGCCTGAGATTATTGCATTTTTGATCGCTTATTCGTAGTTTTTTATCAAAAACAAAGGGTAAATTCACTGGTGAAATTTCCCCCTTGTTTATTTGCGCTAAAAAGCCAGTTTTTGGCGACTTTTCCACTTTGGTAGTACTTTACTTAGATAGGCGTCCATGCACCATACAGGGCCAATGAGAAGAAACTGGAGGTCTTTAAAAAATGATGGCTTTTTACCTTCTACTTTATGACCATAAAACTGACCAACCCAAGCCAAAATAAAGACACCGATATAAAATCCTGCACCAACAGGAAGTAAGTAAATGACCCAAGCCATGACTGCCACAAGAGCAACCATTGCGACGGCTAAAACTAAATCTAAGCGAGCATAAAAAACTAATGTGAGAACAATAATTAAAGCAGTCAGTAAGGCGCTAAAATGTGCAAGGATGCCAAGAATAGAAAAGAGGATCGCAGGGACACAAACCCAATGGATCATTTTATTGGTTTTATTTTGATGACTTTCACTGTATTCATCAAACCATTCGGTAATTGATTTCATATTGCACTCCGTGCGCTAGACTTCTTTCATTTATTTTTTAGTCACCATGAAAATATAGATGAGAAAAGACAAATGGTCAAAGGTCAAATGTGCAAAGTTTTGAGTCTTTTAAGCCAATGCAATTTATACACATAAAATAAGGCACTTTAAATATGAGAATAGGTGCTAAATCATGGCGAAGTGTTTTGTTTTAGAGAGCAGGAAAGAATTGAAATGCGGAATGAAATAAAAAATGCCATTTAATTAAAAAAGCCACAGGAGATGTGGCTTTTTCCGTTAAATGGGGAGAGCAAACTTAAGAGTTTGGACCATCCACACGTTCGATACTTACACGACCCGTACCAGAGTTGGTAATACCCAGACGTTTAGCAGCACCGTAAGACAAATCAAGTACACGGTTACCATGGAAAGGACCACGGTCATTTACTTTTACGACCACACTTTTACCATTGTCTTTGTTTGTGACACGAATGTAACAGTTTAACGGTAAGCTACGATGTGCTGCTGTGAGTTGATTCATATCAAATGTATCGCCACTTGCAGTCTTACGACCATGGAATTGACGACCATACCAAGATGCAACACCTGTTTGTGAGAATTTACGAACAGTATTTGATGCAACAGCATTTAATTTATCAATGACTGAAGGCTCGTCTTCTTGCACTTGAACTTTGGCTGCGAGTGTATCACGGCGGATTTTATCGCTAGAACGTTCAGTAATTGACAAACTGTTTAAGTTTGAAAAGTGTGAATTAAAGTTCGTTGAATCTTTGTTCACAACACGTGACGCAAGGCTTGAACTATCTGAATCGTTGTTTAAGTATGATGACTGGACCATTTCTGAGTTGACTTGCGTCATACCTAAACCCATGGTCAGGGCGATCATATATTTTAGTGAAGCATGCATTGTTTAACTCCTGGGAACCTTAAAATCTATTTTTGAACACTCAAAAATAAAAACTAAAGTCTGTAAATTTACTTTTGCAACCACATTTAACGGTAGGGGATAATATTCATGCAGTAACGAATGTGTCTACTAATATTTGATGAATAGTTACAAAAAGGACAAAAACTTACGAATTTTGATTAATAAATATACGTAATTGTAACTAATTATTTAAAATGGTTGTAAAACAACCATTTTAATGGAAAAAAATCTTGACTTATTTAAGCGGGAAGAAAATTAAGCCTCAGCGATTGACAATTTCTGTGCCTAAAAGCCATAAAGCAGTCGCATACATTCTGCTTTTGTTATAGGTCGTGATGACCTGAAAATTAGGGTAAGTAATGTAATATGCAGGCCCATAACTTTCTTGTAATTGGATGACATTGACCAGATCTAAATCATCAATTTTTACAATGGGGTTCATGGGTGCGATGCCTTGATTTTTCAGGACACCATAGGGTGTTGGCTGGGTTAAATCTTTCGCAATAATGGCATCAGGATTGTTTCCTGTGTAACGTGCTTGGAATGCAATGGGTTGATTTCGTTGCCAACCTTTTTGAGCAAGATAATTTGCGATTGAACCAATGGCATCTATAGCCGAATTTCGTAGGTCAACATGACCATTGCCGTCATAGTCTACGCCATAAAGAGGAATGTTGCTGGGCATAAATTGCGGATAACCTACAGCCCCTGCATAAGAACCCACAATCGAATTGGTGGGTACGCCATCTTTATAGGACCAAGCAATTAATGCAGAAAGTTCATCTTGGAAATATTGCGCACGACGTTCATAACCAAAACCTAAAGTTGCAAGAGCATCACGCGTGATAAAAGAGCCTTTATTTGCGCCATATCCTGTTTCAACCCCTAAAATTCCCAGAATAATGGCTTGTGGAACGCCATATTGCTGTTCTGCACGATTTAGGGTGTCGGCATATTGGTTTTTAAAGCGTACACCACGTTGAATTGTACCTTCTGCTAAAAAATTGGTTTTATATTGATACCAAGGTTTACTTTCACCTGGTCTATTCATAATGTTGATAATATTGGGTAAATTTCTTGAACCATTCATTGCCCAATCGACTTGTTCACTGCTCAGACCATAGGTTTGCATTGTTTTTAATTTAAAATTGTTATAGTTCGGATCATTGGCAAAGTCATTTGCTTGACAAAAACTGGTAATAGATAATGCAGCCGCACAGAAGCCAATATTTCTTACTTTCTGAAAAAGCCCAAAATTTAACATGAAAGATAATTTCCTAATTTTCTATGGGTATAAATACGTGTAAATGTGAATGGACATCACCATACCAAAAGTCGCTGATAATGTAATGCTTTGTATGATCAAGATCATGCTAAAAACAGCATAATGAAACGACTTTTGCTAACATATCATTACCGCAGTGCTCATTTACAAATACATAAACAAAACATGACAAAGTCCATGCATCTATCAGCATATTTTTGTGAATTATGAATATACGATGATTTAAATGCTAAATTTATGAAAATTATATGAAAAATAGAGAATATTGTTTAAAATAACGACATTGATTCATGATATTTATCAAGATTCTTATTTATTGAGCGATAAAGTATGTATAAGCTCTGATTTAAAAATGTAATAGTTGAATATTTGGTAAAATATTGTATTTGTATTATGCAACAGCATAAAATTTCATACTTTCATTGAAGTTAAATCTTTTCATTGATGTGTATTGGATATGGATATTTTATTGATCGTTTAATAGAATTTATTTTGCTAATAAGTCGTCTGATCAAATGTGCATGTTATAAAAGTCAAAAAATTAAATACCAACTCAAAATTGTACTTCAATCAAAAGTTGCGCCTTGCAAAAATAGATTGAAATAAAAAAAAATCAAGAGTTTAGAGCTTAAATTTTAATTGGGGTAGAGTAATTGACGTCCCATATCTAATAGATGTTGTTGGTCAAGTTGTTGGGGATGAAAGTCCTGATCATAAAATGCGATATATTCAGGAAATAATCGTATCATCATCAAGCATAACTCACTCAAAGCTTTGATATTTTTCATGAGCTCCACGGGTCGATGCAAGCTATGTTTACGATCTTGCCACAGTAGGTCTGCAGTCATCATGGCTGTGCCACTGATAAAGCCAATACTAATGGTACGCATACTTCTACGACGCTGTGCCAAATGATTAAAAATTGTTTGATAGACATCAAAAGCCACATGTTTATGCTCAATTTCTTCAATAGCATGCCACAACCACAGCTGTTGCATATTTGCAGATAAACCTTTAAACATAACTTCAGGGTGTTTGAGCATATAACCTGCCATCAGCGCAGTAAAATGTTCTAAAGCCACGGTTGCAGCCAATTGACGGCGTTGACTGAGCGTTCTTAAACGTTGCATTTCTTTGTTTAAAGCGGCCTCATACTTTTTTAGATGATAATGTTTAGATTGCACCGCAGCATTAAATTGTTCGTGTGCTTGGGCATGATGTGCTTCTTGACCAATAAAAGCTGAAATATCGGCTTGTAGCTGCGGATCTTCAATTTGATCACGTACATTTCGTACAGTTTCAACAAAAAAGCGTTCGCCTTGTGGAAAGGTGATCGAAAGTGCAGTGAGAAAGTGTGAGATTAAGGTGGCATCAGTATAGTGATGTTGTATCGATTGGGCATTAAAGCGCGTTTTACGGATTTGAATTGCAGAACTTAAACGCTGTTGGTATTTTTGCGAGTTTTGAGCCATATTTTTAAGCATCAGTTCACCTATAACATTTTTGTTTTACTGTAAATGTATGGATTGACTTCTTGATCTGTTTTAATTTGCCATGATTGTTTCATTAAGCATTGGCTATAACTTTTTATTTGTAGCAGTATTGGGTAAATTTGCTGAGCTTCTCTATATGACTGAGTTTACCTATATATAGTATAGATAAATTGGAGGCATAAAAAATGCCCTCATAAAAAGAGCATTTTTTGAGAATAGCTTAACTTTGTAAAGCAAGACTTATTGCTAAAAAGACTTAGTTAAAGAACAAAGTATCGTGATATTCCGCAACAGCTTTTAATTCATCTCGGCTGAGATTCGGGATGAGTTTATTGATAGCAATATGCACCGCTTTAGTGACAGCAGCAGCACCGATGTCAGAGGCTTTACGCTTAATCATGCCAAGGTCTAAGGTTTTATTGAAATCAATCATAAAATGACGAATTGCAGCATCAGCAAACTGTTTATACAGTTCAGCTAAAGCTTCTTTATCGACTTTATTTCCTGCTTTAATTTCAGCAAAAGTATGTTTTAAGCTCGTGACTAAACTTGCATCGAGTGTCGTACCAATATGATATGCACCTGTTGGCGCTTTGAATAAACTACGTTCAGAAAACTCAATAGACTGACGAACTACATTATTGTCGGCTTTACTTAAAAGTTGTTTAAGTAAAACAGAAACTGTAGATTTGACATAACCTGCTAATTTTTCCGCCGTATCACGCTTTTCACTAGCAGGAAAGTGCTGCACTAGTTTTACGAGCAATGCATCTATAATTTCATCGTTAATTAATAGCGCAGTTTGGTCACGTAATGGGTACAGTGGTTCATTAGAATTTTTTTTCTCAATACCAGTCTGAATGTTCTTTAAAAGTTCATCAGAAGGTACAAAACCAAAAAAGGGCATGTTAAAACCTCAATGTTTTATCTTATTGTCTCGCCAATCGGATTGGGCTTGGCATCCATGATTCATCGGACACACGGCATGGATTAATATCTAAACCACCACGGCGCGTATAAGTTGCATAGACCATCAACTTTTCAGGTTGTAAATTTTGCCAAATATCGGCAAAGATTTGCTCCACGCATTGTTCGTGAAAACCGTTGTGCTGACGATAAGAGATAATATAAGCTAAAATGCTACGATAACAAGGTTTTTTACCGCGATAACGGATAAAAATCGTTCCCCAATCAGGCTGTCCTGTCACAGGGCAATTACTTCTTAAAAGATGTGAAAATAACTGTTCTTCAACAACTTTTTCTGAATCGTCCAGTTGCAATAATGAGGCATCAGGATGATTGACTAAGCAGTCAGGTTGTTGTTCATCTAGACAAATGCCTTGTGGTTGAGCAATGTCTAATTGATCGACTTGAAACAAGGTTAAAGTGACAGGCGCTTGCGCAGCATGTGATAAGTCTTTTTCTACAGTGTCAATAAAGGCTTGTTGAGAAGCAAACTGAGTAAAGTTCATACTGTTAAAATATAACTTTAAAGATTTTGATTCGATTAAAAATTCAGAACAAGCAGGCAAGGTCATCCGACCAATTGCAACTTGAGGGATGCCATGATCATTTAACCAAGAAATTTCAAAAATATGCCACCAATCTTTGCCTTTATAGATACCTTCTATATGTTTGTAGTTTTCACGTGCTTGGGCACGTGAAATAGGAAATAAAATATCAGGCTGATAGCTGGTTGGATAATTGGTTTCTTTACCTAAAAGAGAATGTTCAACAGTCATTATTCACGCATTCCTGAACCACGAGAAAGTAAATAGTACGCAATACCATACAGTACAGCACAGAATAATGTCACAACGATGAGTGATAAAGATACATTGACATCACTATGACCTAAAATGCCGTAACGGAACGCATTTACCATATAGACAATCGGGTTGATTAAAGAGAGATTTTGCCAAAATGGGCTTAAAGCACTAATCGAGTAGAATACACCACCCAAGTAGGTAAGGGGGGTGAGTACAAAGGTTGGAATAATTGAAATATCATCAAATGATTTGGCATATACCGCATTAATGAAACCACCTAAAGAAAATAGGAGGGAAGTAATAATGACGGTGTAGATTGTCACAAAAATATTATGAATGGCTAAGTCTGTAAAAAATAGGCTCATCATGGTGACAATCAAACCCACCAAGACCCCACGACAAACGCCACCAATCACATAGCCACACAGTACCATATGCAGCGGAACAGGACTCATAATGAGTTCTTCAATACTTTTTTGAAATTTTGCACTGAAAAAACTTGATGATACGTTGGCATAACTATTAGTAATCACGGCCATCATGATCAAGCCCGGTACGATAAATTGCATATAGCTGAAACCGCCCATTTGTCCAATACGAGAACCGACTAAGTTCCCGAAAATGACAAAGTACAGACTCATGGTAATCGCAGGTGGTAGTAAAGTCTGTGGCCAGATTCGCATAAAACGGCGAACTTCTTTATGTACAAGGGTAAAGAGCGCAACTTTTAATTGATTAAAATTCATTGCGCAGCTCCTTCAAGGTTTTTCTCTACCATTTTCACAAACAATTCTTCTAAACGGTTAGATTTGTTACGCATACTGCGCACACGAATGCCTTGAGCTTCTAACAGTTGGAATAAATCATTCATTGAATGTGCTTTGTCCATGGTCACTTCAAGTGTGACAGGATCAATCAAGTTAAATTTGACGCCAATAATGTCAATCTTGATCGGTTCAATGGCACTTTCTAAGTCAAAGATAAAAGATTCTTCATTGAGCTGATTTAAAAAGGCCTTCATTGAGGTGTCTTCTTTAATCACGCCTCGGTCGATGATGGCAATTTGACGGCACAACATTTCAGCTTCTTCTAGATAATGTGTAGTTAAAATAATCGCTGTGCCTTTTTCATTCATTTCAGTGAGAAAATCCCACATTGAACGGCGCAATTCGATGTCTACACCTGCTGTTGGTTCATCTAAAATCAATAATTTAGGTTCGTGCATCATGGCACGTGCAATCATTAGGCGGCGTTTCATACCGCCTGAAAGCATGCGTCCTTGGGTGTGTCTTTTTTCCCAAAGTCCCAATTTTTCTAAATATTCTTCAGCACGTTGTTGCGCAATTTTCTTTGGAATACCGTAATAACCTGCTTGTGTTACTAAAATATCAAAGGTTTTTTCGAATTGTCCAAAGTTAAATTCTTGTGGAACGACACCTAAACATTGTTTGGCTTTGGATGGGTTGGTATCTAAATCATGCCCGAAAATTTCAACTGTCCCTGAAGTTTTACGTGTAAGAGAGCTGATAATCCCAATCGTTGTTGATTTTCCTGCACCATTTGGTCCTAAGAGTGCATAAAATTCACCTTCGGGCACTGTTAAATTAATGCCTTTGAGTGCTTGAAAGCCGTTGCGATAAGTTTTAGATAAATCCCTTAACGTCAATGCATCAGTCATGAAATTCTCACATGAATTGGGGAGGGTATATTGTGAGCGAACTTGGCAAATAAACCAAGGGCATTACATGGAATTGTGCATTGCAGAAATAGAACATTGTATAAAGCTTAGACAGCAAGGCATGAGAATGGTAGATATATACTTTACCTCTGTTATTTTTTTGATATGATGTGCGCACTTCTTTTAAGCGCCCATAGCTTAACTGGATAGAGTACGGGTTTCCGAAGCCTGTGGAGTGAGTTCGAGTCTCGCTGGGCGCACCATTATAAAAAATTGCTTATTCAACTAACAATGACATGTAAATTTTATCCATAATTAAAATCACGCTAGGTCAAAATTTGATGAAGAAATTATGTTTTCTACTGTCTGCACTCACATTCTCAACACTTTCATTTGCTCAAGATTTAAGGTGTACACAGGATTATTCGAAGCTTGAACAACAAATTCAAGAGGAAGTTAAAATTATCCAAACAGGCACGATTGAAGACTTGATCAAACATTATCAAGCTACAGATTATGCTCAGGTTTTTCGGGCACAGCATGGTGGACAAGTATTTGATGGTGAAGATTGGATAGATGAAAAAACATATTTAGAAAATACAGAAGAAAGTTTTCATCTGCTCAAAGATGCTTATACTTCACAACATCTTCAGTTTCATGCCGCAAAAGCCAATTTTTTGGCAGCGTATGGTGAAGTCTGTGTGATTCCTATTTCTGCGATAGATCAGATTTACCAAGAAAAAATTTATTCGCAGTATGATGCAATTTTTGTACGAGATTTAAAAACCAATCAGTGGCGCAATTTAGTCTACAGTGGTGTGGAATTAAAAGCGGATATGGACGAGTTTTTTCCTCAATTATCGCAAAAAGTTAAACTGGCGGCTTTTACTACGGATGATGGTCAAAACTATGCGGATCTATCTGAAAAACTAGCCTATTTAATTTTTCCTAAAATCGGCATTGCCATGACCAAAGACATTGTACAAGGGGTGAAGCAAGAAACAGATCCCTTAAGACAGCGTTTAAAAGAAAATGGTTTTAATTTAAAAGGTTATTTTTAAATTTGCTGTCTAAATTAAATTATATTTTATCAACTTTAAATGCAATGATTTAAAGCTTGCAAAATTATAATACTCTATAAAATGTGATTCAATGAGATTTTGATAGAGTGTTCGTGCTGAAATGTTAAGCAATCTTGCGCACTTTGCGTGGTAGATTTATATTAAAACTACAGTAGATCATTAGGATGCTACGAAGAAGTTGGACAGATCAATGACAGCTTATTGAGTTTGCAACGTTTAGTTCAGATAAGAAATAGGCACTAGCTTTCCAACATACAAAGCTCGCAGCGATGCGAGCTTTTTTATTGCTCAGTTTTTACGATCAACGTCTTTTATGCATAATGCACTTCAACATCATAGCGGGCAAAATCATCAATGAGTTGCTGAATAAAATTTTCGGTTAAAGTTGAATTTAGATCTGCTTCGTTCATTTGATCATGTGTACTATCAAAATATTCAACTTTGAGTAATTGCCAAGTGAGTTCTTGTGGTGTTTGTTGAATATGTAATGTACGTAGTTGTAAATCATTAGATATTTGACGCGGGATGACATGGGTAATGGCAAGTTGAATTGGGGCTTTCTCTGCTGTATCTAAAAAAGTAATCACCCAATTTCCAACTTTACTCAACTGTGTTGGATTATCAAATGCTGAAAAGTGTAAGCAGTGTGTCGAATTCATAGCAATCATCCTTCTTTATCAAGCTTATAAAAGTTTCTGACTAGATTGTGGATCATGCTTAAGTGGTATAAATAGAATGATGTGTATATATAAATGCATATAAATTCTTTAAATACATGTTTTAAAAATAAATTTTAAATTTTATTGAGATGTAAAAGCTCTAGGCTAAGCGAAATCAACAATAATTTGTTAGTACACATCAGACTAAAAATGACGCATTGAGTAATTGATGGTTTGCAAATTTTTATTTAATTCTAGTGGGGAAATACGCGTTTCTTGTAAAGCTGTTAACCACTGCATTTGGCAAAGTTTTAAGGCTTGAGAATGTTCAGCATTTTCTATTTTTTGAATGAGTATTTTTGCCATCAAACCACAATTTTGGTGAAGGAGTTGAATCATCAGCTTTTTGGTTTCATAAAAATTTAATTTTGGCAAAATGATTTCATTTTCAAAGGCTAGGTTGACTTGGGCTGCTGAAGCAAGAGGGGCTTGTGAGCGTACAGGTATGTCTTTTGTTGCGGCATCTTCATGTTTTTCTTGAGGACGAACGATTTCTTTTATTTTGCGACTTTCTTGTATCTGTGTTTGGTTTTGGGTTTGAATATTTTGGATTAAGCCAAGTTGCTCTAAGTGTTGCAGCATCTCTGGTGTCGCAATATTTTGTTGTAATTGTATTGTTAATTTTTGGAAATCAGGTGTGCCAATTAAAAGTAAGAGTCGTCTGAGTTTTGGGCTTAAACCGAATAAGCGTTGTTGTAAAGCCTGTATACCAAGTTCAGTTTTTATATAATGTTTCATGTTGCTCTATCCCCCGAAAAGCAAACGTTAGGATAGAGCATCAAAATGACATTCAGGTGTCATTTTGATGACAAATACTATAATTTATAACGTAATAATTGCGTTATTTTCGAGTGCTTTACGCAGATATGGATCAAGGTCATCTTGTTTTAATAACCATTTTGTATAATCCGCAGGAAGTTCAGCAATCGCTGTACCACGATGTTTACCAAAATTAATGGTACGTGGAATACGTGCATCTTCAGATGCTGCAAATAGTTGTTCAATATTTTGAATATTTAGTTGATGGATAATATGCATCAAAATATTTGCAGTCAAAATAATATCTGCATCTGCACGATGTGCACCTTTGAGCATACTACGGGCTTTGTCACTGCCTTTGCTGATCTGATAAATTAATGCAGAAATATTATGTGCTTCAGCATTTGGCCAAACTAAACGTGCCAAGGCAAGCGTGCAAATCGCTTTGATCTTTGAGGTATCTACACCGCATTTTTCAATGGCGTGAATATCGTAATCAATATTATGACCGATGATATAGGTTGTTTCGGCAGGCAGGCTAAATGTTGAAAAATCAGGTTGACCCAGTAAATCAGACTCTAAAATATGATGTACAGCCATTGAAGCATAAGAAATTTTCTCATCGCCAATACTATAAAGCTGATCAAAAATTTGCTTACGGTCTAAACTGAGTTTACCTTGTTCTATTTGAATAGGTGCATAAGCAATCTCAATGGGTAAACCATTTAATGTATGGGTTTCTGTATCAAGAATAATGGCTTGCATAACCTATTCCACATCTATAAAAGTCAATTGGCTTACTTTAACATTCAGTTTTTCTTTATGCACAGTTTATTACGGCTTGCTTGCATCATTGAGTGAAATAATACCCAAAATACGAGTGAAATATAAATCAAAATAGCCTAAGTATTTCTAGTGAAAAGTGTGAAGAAACTTTTGGGTTAAGAGCAGATAAATCTATAGAAATTTTAGCCAAACCCTGTAAAAGTTAAAAAGTGGTTAACCAATTTTTTAGAATGCTGGGTGGATCTAATTTAGACAGAAAAATTAGACTAGACTAAAGTCTAATGTGTTGCGGTTTTTAATATTCAATATAAGAAAAATCAATAATTTATTATAGGATTTGTAAGATAAGACATTTAAAAATTAAGTATATATTGGTATGACCAATTTTTATATTTAATTTTATTATTGATCTTTTATTCTGCGATAAATTAATATTGGTCGATTCTATGGGTGTATATTAATTGTTTATTGAAAAATTGGTATGACCAATTTTAAGATTTTATCTATACATTTAGATCAATTTTAATGTTTTAGCAAGCATTTCAAGGAGATGACAATGCTTCAACAATGGCAACAGATTTATGATCCTATGGGCAACATCTGGATTTCCAGTGTGATTGCTTTGATCCCAATTATTTTCTTCTTTCTCGCACTCGCTGTGTTCCGTATGAAAGGAAGTGTTGCGGGCACAATTACAGTGGTATTGGCACTTTTAGTGTCGTTATTTGCTTATCAAATGCCCGTTGCAATGGCATTTGCATCAATGGTCTATGGCTTTTTATACGGTTTATGGCCGATTGCATGGATCATTATTGGGGCAGTATTTCTTTATAAAATTTCGGTGAAAACGGGGCAGTTCGATATTATTCGTTCTTCGATTCTGTCTATTACTGAAGATCAGCGTTTACAAATGCTGTTTGTGGGTTTTGCCTTTGGTACTTTCCTTGAAGGTGCGGCAGGTTTTGGTGCACCAGTAGCCATTACCGCAGCTTTGTTGGTTGGCTTGGGTTTTAAACCATTGTATGCCGCAGGTTTGTGCTTGATTGTCAATACAGCACCTGTGGCATTTGGTGCAATGGGGATTCCAATTATTGTGGCAGGGCAAGTTTCAGGTGTTGAAACTATGGAAATTAGCCAGATGGTGGGTCGTCAGTTGCCATTTATGGTGATTATCGTGTTGTTCTGGATCATGGCAATCATGGATGGTTGGCGTGGTGTGAGAGAAACATGGCCTGCGGTGATTGTCGGTGGTGGTTCTTTTGCTTTGGCACAATACTTGACTTCGAACTTTGTTGGTCCTGAACTGCCTGATATTACCGCAGCGATTGCAGCATTGGTTTCACTGACTATTTTATTGAAATTTTGGCAGCCAAAACATATTTTCCGTTTTGCCAATGAAGACAGCTCGATTGATGAAAATCTTGCTGCACAAAAACAGCAAAAATACAGCATTGCTCAGATTGCCAAAGCATGGTCACCATTTGCAATTTTAACTGCAATGGTGACAATCTGGAGCGTAAAACCGTTTAAGGATTTATTCACCAAAGATGGTGCACTGCATGACATGGTGATTTCGATCAAAGTGCCATTCTTGCATCAAATGATTCAAAAAATGCCGCCTGTGGTGCCTGAGATCAAAGACTACGATGCCATTTATAAATTTGACTGGTTGTCTGCAACAGGCACCGCGATTTTTATTGCTGCGATCATTACCATCATTTATTTAAAAATGAAGCCGAAAGATGCAGTCGTCACTTTTGCAGAAACAGTGAATGAATTGAAAATTCCAATTTATTCGATTGGGATGGTGTTGGCTTTTGCCTTTATTGCCAACTATTCAGGTATGTCTGCAACGCTTGCACTTGCACTTGCACATACAGGTCAGGCATTTACCTTCTTCTCACCATTTTTGGGATGGCTGGGCGTGTTCCTGACAGGTTCAGATACATCGGCAAATGCATTGTTTTCTGCATTGCAAGCAACGACAGCTCAACAAATTGGTGTACCTGAGGTTTTACTTGTTGCCGCCAATACCAGTGGTGGTGTGACAGGTAAAATGATTTCACCACAATCTATCGCAATTGCCTGTGCGGCAGTCGGTTTGGTGGGTAAAGAATCTGATTTGTTCCGTTTTACCGTCAAGCACAGTATTACCTTTACGGTGATGATTGGTATTATTATCACATTACAAGCCTATGTGTTCCCATGGATGATTCCATAACACGACGTTGAATGTGAGCTGAGGAAAGCAGATGAAAGTCTCTGACAAGATTGTACAAAATTTAAAGTTGTTGATTGAAGACAACAATATGCAAGTCGGAGACCGTTTACCTGCGGAACGTAAGCTATGTGAACAGCTCGAGGTATCCCGTTCCTCTTTGCGTGAGGCCATTCAACAACTGACCAGTACGGGCATGCTGGTCAGCAAAGTTGGAGCGGGAACATTTTTGCAACAGCTCCCAAGTCATTGGTCACAACATCAAATTGTTGAACCTTTGAGTGGTTTGATTGATGAAGATCCAGCTTATCGTTTTGATGTACAGGAAGCTCGAATGGTTTTGGAAGGTGGCACAGCATGGTATGCCGCACAGCGTGCCACCCCACAGGATTTGGAAAATATCCGTCAGTGCTATGACCAAATTACTTATTTTCAAGCATTGGGGGATGACCATCAGGCAGCCATTGCCGATGCCAAATTTCATTTAGCCATTGCTGAAGCCTCGCATAATCTGGTGCTGATTCAGATGATGCGTAGTCTCTTTGATTTGTTGCAATACAACGTGGTTTTGGGCAGACGTAAAGTCTATACCGAAGCCAAACGTTATGATCAGTTGCGTGATCAACACTTTCAAGTGATGGATGCAATTGAACGACAGGATGCCGAAGCTGCACGAGTTGCAGTCTGTGGACATATAGAATTTGTAGTACAGCAGGTACGTATGATTGATGAAGAAGAAGCTCGTCGTCAGCGTGCTAGCCGATTGAACAGGATATAAAATATGATTATTTCTTCTGCGAATGACTATCGTGAAGCCGCACGACGTCGTTTACCGCCATTCTTATTTCATTACATCGATGGTGGTGCCTATGCTGAATATACTTTAAAGCGTAATGTGGAAGATTTATCAAAGATTGCACTTAGACAGCGTGTACTCAATGACATGTCACAGCTCAGTTTAGAAACGAAGCTGTTTGATGAAACTTTGTCGATGCCTGTTGCACTCTCACCTGTGGGTTTAACAGGAATGTATGCACGTCGTGGCGAAGTCCAAGCTGCAGTGGCTGCAGATAAAAAGGGTATTCCTTTTACCTTGTCCACAGTGTCAGTTTGTCCGATTGAAGAAGTAACGCCTGCCATTAATCGTCCAATGTGGTTTCAATTGTACGTGTTACGTGATCGTGGCTTTATGAAAAATGCCTTGGAACGTGCCAAAGCGGCAGGTTGTTCCACATTGGTCTTTACCGTGGATATGCCTGTACCGGGCGCGCGATATCGTGATGCACACTCAGGTATGAGTGGTCCTAACGCTGCAATGCGCCGTTATATGCAGTCTTGTTTCCATCCACATTGGGCATGGAATGTTGGATTACTAGGTCGTCCGCATGACTTGGGTAATATTTCAAAATATTTGGGTAAACCAACAGGTTTAGAAGATTATATTGGCTGGTTGGGCAATAACTTTGATCCATCCATTTCATGGAAAGATCTTGAGTGGATTCGTGAATTCTGGGATGGTCCAATGGTGATCAAAGGGATTCTTGACCCTGAAGATGCCAAAGATGCAGTACGTTTTGGTGCAGATGGTATCGTGGTGTCGAATCATGGTGGTCGTCAGCTCGATGGTGTTTTATCTTCTGCTCGTGCGCTTCCGCCTATTGCCGATGCTGTGAAAGGTGATATTAAAATCTTAGCGGATTCTGGTATTCGCAATGGTTTGGATGTGGTGCGTATGCTGGCTTTAGGTGCAGATACCTGTATGCTTGGTCGTGCCTTTGTTTATGCGCTAGGTGCAGCAGGCGGTGAAGGTGTTTCTAATCTACTTGATTTGATTGATAAAGAAATGCGTGTGGCAATGACTTTAACAGGTGCCAACACCATTGCAGATATTACCTCTGATTGTTTGGTCAAGTTAGAGAAAGAGTTAGTAGGATAAATTTTTTTGATTTTTCAAATATATACTACATCTTTGTATTTGATACGCGTTAAGGTCATCCGCAACTGTTCGAGGCAGGATTATTTTAAAAGAAAATATTTCTGCGAGTTATTGGATGAAAAAGTGGTATTTAACGAGTTTTGCGGATGACAATGGTTTTGCCTACTTTTCCCGAAAGAAAAGTAGGTCGAACCGAAGGTTTATCCCTACATATAATTAATATTGAAAAGACTCCGCTGTAATGAATATTCGCCTCATTTTATTGAATGAGTATTTATGAATAGGATAGGGAAAATGCAAGCCAATTTTGATTCACAACACACCATCCAAAACCTCATTAACATCGTGGGTCAACAACACGTTCTGACGAGTGATCACGACACACGCCTATACCGCCAAGGTCGTCGCTATGGTTCGGGTCAAGTGTTGGCTGTGGTGGTGCCGGGGACTTTGCTGGAACAATGGCAAGTGTTGCAGGCTGCGGTGAATGCAGATTGTATTGTGATTATGCAGGCGGCAAATACGGGTTTGACGGGCGGTTCAACGCCATTTGGTGATGACTATGATCGTCCTGTGATTTTAATGAGTACTCGTCGTTTGGCAGGTATCCAAGTGATTAATGAAGGTCAGCAAGTGATTTGCTTACCGGGTGCGACATTAGATAAGCTTGAAAAAGATTTGGCACAATTTAACCGTGAACCGCACTCGGTGATTGGTTCATCGTGTATAGGTGCATCGGTTTTAGGTGGTGTGTGTAATAACTCAGGTGGTGCATTGGTACGCCGTGGTCCTGCCTATACTGAGCTTGCACTTTATGCACGAGTGAATGAGTCGGGCGAATTGGAGTTAGTGAATCATTTGGGGGTGAATTTGGGGCAAACACCTGAAGAAATTCTTTCTAATCTTGAAAATAAAAATTATCAAATCAAAGATATTATTAATAATTCAAATTGCTGTGCATCGGATCAGCGTTATTCACATGATGTGAAACAGGTCGATGAAAATACCCCTGCACGTTTTAATGCTGACCCGACACGTTTATTTGAAGCATCGGGTTCAGCAGGTAAAGTTTGTGTTTTTGCAGTACGTTTGGATACCTTTGAAAAAATTCCAAGCCAGGTGTTTTATGTCGGGACAAATTCACATGATGATTTGACTGAAATTCGCCGTTTCTTGCTAAAAGATTTGTTACGTCTACCGATTGCAGGGGAGTACATTCATCGTGTCGCTTATGATATTGGTGCAGAATATGGCAAAGACACGTTCATGTTCATTGAGAAATTCGGCACAGCAAAAGTGCCTGCTGCATTTGCCATGAAAGACAAAGTCGATGGTTATCTGGAAAAGCTACATTTACGTGGTTTATCCGATAAATTTTTGCAACTGGTCACGAAATTTATGCCAAATCATTTACCAAAACGGATGAATGAATTTCGTGATTTGTATGAACATCATTTGGTGATTCGTATTGAAAATCAAGATGTAGATCAGGTCGACAATTTCCTGAAAGATTATTTCAATAATAAAGCATCGGGCAATTATTTCCGTTGTACCGATGAAGAAGGTCGTAAGGCATTTTTGCATCGTTTTGCGGTGGCAGGTGCAGCCATTCGCTACCGTGATACCCATCGTTCAGAGGTGGAAGATATTGTCGCATTGGATATTGCACTACGTCGAAATGACCGTGAATGGGTGGAAACGCTGCCAAAAGAGATGGATGAGCAAATCATTCATAAACTCTATTATGGGCATTTTTTATGTCATGTGTTCCATCAGGATTATATTGTTAAAAAAGGCGTAGATCCTTTGGCAATGGAGCATGCAATGTGGCATTTACTTGATGACCGTGGCGCGGAATATCCTGCTGAACATAATGTCGGGCATTTATATGTGGCAAAACCCGCATTGAAAAACCACTATCAAAAACTTGATCCAACCAACAGTTTTAATGTGGGGATTGGGCAGACAAGTAAGTTAAAGCATTGGAAGTAAAAGATAATGAAAAGAATAAGAGATTTTAAAATCTCTTATTCTTGAGGGGAGATTAAAATTTAACTGTAGAAGCAATAGTTTGAGCTGCTTTAGCATTATACAAATGACATATGTTTTGTGTTGCAGCTATAACATAGTTGGCATATGCTTTTTCTTCAGCAGTTCCAGTTTTCAAATCATCTTGATAGCTTTTTAACCACTCATTCATATTGAATTCAAGACCTTTTGGTGTTAAGAACGCAGAATAATAGTTATTTTTATATAAAGCATAACCATATGGGGAATCTGAGTTTGTATTTTCTTTTAAGTAAGCAGTCGTATCCTTGAAGTTTCGTAAGGTTGTTGTCGTATCATTTTTAAATTCAAGCCAACCTTGAGCCAATTGATTTTGCTGTTCTTTATTTTTTAAATCAGCATCTAAATCTAAATATTCTTGAGTATTTGAAAATTCTTGTAGCTGTAGGCAACTTGAACCTTCAGGAAATTTTACTTTAGAAATATTGGCATATAAATCCAATAAGTAGTGTTTAACTGGGTATTTATCAGTTAAATTCCGAGTGATTGCATAGTAATCCGCAGGTGATAACACTTCTAAAAGATTTTTACCACTTAAATTTAAAGTTGTGTATTTCTGTGTATATTGTAGTCCTTTAGAACCAATACTTGAGTATGGGCTTAAAGTCCATTGTGTATTTGAAGCTTGAATGGTACCTGAGTAATGTCCTAATTGAGCATCTACAGGGGCATTAACTTCATCATAGAGACCATCACTTGTTACAGTTATACCTTTATACGAATGATAAGAAGGATCTGTACTGGTTTCTTTTGAATAAGCTTTACCATCTTTAACTGTTAAAACTTCTTTATCAATGAAATAGCCATCTTTCTGATCGGTATAAAAATCATAAGAAGTCCATTGCTGATTACTCGTATTTCCAGAGGTTTGGCCATTGCCAGATGATGATTGTGATGAATTATTTGAGCTAGATCCTCCTCCACAAGCAGTTAACATAATTGATGATAAGATTGTAAAAGATAATAGTTTTATTTTCATATATTTCTCAATTTTTTGATTTTAGTTGGTGAGTAAAAATCACTCAGGTTTATCTTATTCAAAATGTAAAAAAATACAATTACTCTTAAAATTATTTTTTTTGAATTTTGGACGAAATAAATCCCAAAACAAATGCACTGACAAAAAATACAATCGCTGAATACAGTAGAGAGTGACTGCTAAAATAAACGGTTAAAGTTGCTAAAACGACAATGGCAGTACATAGCCAAATTGCTAAACTTGAAGATCGCGTATCTTGTGTTGTCATAGAAGTAAAAATTTCTGAATTTTCAAAGGGATCGATCTGATTTTTAAGGTCTGATTCTAATACGATTGTTGGAGTTTTACCATAAAAAAAGTAAGACTGATCTTCAAAACGGGCAAAATCTTCACGCTGAAATTCTGCGAAATCTGAGTTTTGTGTTGTATTTAATTGATAGTTTTCAAGTTGTTGTAAGGGATGCAGTAAAAATTCAGCATCATCAGGATCTAAAGGCAAGCCACTGGTTCTAAGCAAAATATACTGAGGAAAATGCTGTTCGATCATTGCTTGAAAATCTGCAAAATAGCCTACATGTTCCACACCAAAAATTTCAAGAAAAACCGATTTTTGCTGTGCTAAATTAACTAAAGCCTGCTGCCGATCAATGACTAAATAGGCATAGTGTTCATCAAGAAATTCTTGTTGATATTCTTCGAAATCATTTTGGTGATGAATATCGTTAAAATCTAAATCTTCAATATATTTTGCCCAATGAAGATTGTCCTGTTTAAACAGCATGAACCATAAAATTGGAATAAAAGCATTTGCTTCAAGTTCAAAAGAAGCAGTCTGAAAAAAATCTTGCCATTGATTTTGGCTGCCTAAAGGCATATGACTAAAGCTTGAACTGGTTAAAAATACAGGATGGCTCATGATCTTGGATGCTCTATTTTTAAGTTTTATGATGATGTGATTTAGCCTAGCCTAACTTTATGATAAGAATTGTTGTAAAGCTGTAGGGTTCCGTATGCAAGAATCAGTTTTATTTTTATATATTGATGAAATTGACATTATCAACATGGAAAAAAATAGAAGTAGTCATCCTAAAATTTCTAAATTTCGATACAGTAGTATGCAACAAGTTGCAAAGCCAAATATTAAAAAAGGATGTGCCATGACAACTCGCTATGCCAATATTTTAAAACCGTTGCATTTAGGCTTTACCACCATTAAAAACCGTGTGGTTATGGGGTCAATGCATACAGGTTTAGAAGACCGTTTTTATAATTATCCAAAACTCGCTGCTTATTTTGGTGAGCGTGCCAAAGGTGGTGTGGGGCTAATTATTACGGGGGGGATTTCACCCAACCGTCAGGGGTGGTTGTTGCCTGCTGGCGGTACTATGAATACCTTGGGTGATATTGCGCCACACCGCTTGGTTACCCATGCAGTACATAAGCATGGTGCCAAAATTCTCATGCAAATCCTGCATGCAGGTCGTTATGGTTATCAACCTTTTGTGGTTTCATCAAGTCCAATCAAGTCCCCCATTTCGCCTTTTAAACCACGTCAAATGAGTGATCGTCTCATTTTAGACACCATTCAGGATTATGCCAAAACTGCAAGTTTGGCAAAAAAAGCGGGTTATGATGGTGTGGAAATTATGGGTTCAGAAGGCTATCTGCTGAATCAATTTTTAAGCCGTCATGTCAATCAGCGTGAAGACCGTTGGGGTGGGCCGATTGAAAACCGTATGCGTTTTGCCGTGGAAATTGTCAAAGCCATTCGTGAACAAGTCGGTGAAAAATTTATTATTTGTTTCCGTTTGTCTTTGCTGGATTTGGTTCATGATGGCAACACCATGGATGAAGTCATTACTGTGGCGCAAGCATTGGAAAAAGCAGGAATTACACTGCTAAATACAGGCATCGGCTGGCATGAAGCTCGTGTTCCAACCATTGTGACTTCAGTACCACGTGCAGCTTTTGTCGATTATACCGCTGAAGTGAAAAAACACGTTTCTGTACCTGTTATTGCATCAAACCGAATCAATATGCCTGATACAGCAGAAGAAATTCTGGCAGCAGGCAAAGCGGATATGGTGCAGATGGCACGTCCATTACTTGCCGATGCATTTTGGGTGAATAAAACGGCAACTAATCGTGTTGATGAAATTAATACTTGTATTGCGTGTAACCAAGCATGTTTAGACCACAGTTTCCAAAATAAACGGGCGAGCTGTTTAGTGAACCCACGTGCTGCACATGAAACAGAACTGGTCTATCTAAAAGCCAAAAAACCGAAAAAAATTGCGGTTGTGGGTGGTGGTGTAGCAGGCATGTCTGCAGCAACAATTGCGGCTGAGCGTGGACATCAAGTGACTTTATTTGAAGCATCGAATGAAGTTGGCGGACAATTTAACTTGGCAAAAGTGGTTCCGGGTAAAGAAGAGTTCCATGAAACTATTCGTTATTTCAAAGTTCAGATTGAAAAAACAGGGGTAGATTTACGTTTAAATACCAAAGTCAACCGTGAGCAACTTGAACGTGAAGGCTTTGATGAAGTCGTGATTGCGACGGGTGTGGTGCCTCGTGCATTAAAAATTGAAGGCAGTGATGCACCGCAAGTGTTGTCTTATGCGGAAGTATTACGTGGTGCACCTGTGGGGCATAGTGTTGCGGTCATTGGTGCAGGTGGGATTGGTTTTGACGTATCTGAGTTTTTATTGAAACCAGAACATCAACCTCAGCCACAACCTTTGGCAGACTGGCAACGTGAATGGGGTGTCGACTCAAATCCAAACTATATGACTGAAGGTGGGGCTGTTCCTGCTGAGGTTGAAGCGCCGATTCGCCAGATTTATCTCATGCAACGTAAAACAACCCCGTTGGGCATAGGCTTGGGTAAAACGTCTGGTTGGGTTCATCGTGCACAATTGAAAAAACATGCTGTGAAAATGATGCGTGGTGTGCAATATAAAGCTGTGACCAATGAAGGTCTATGGGTTGAGCTTGATGGTCATGACCAATTATTGCGTGTGGATACGATTGTTGTGTGTGCAGGTCAGGAATCAGTGAAAGATTTAGTGCCAACTGAAGGTGAAAATACCTTAGCAAATTATCATGTGATTGGTGGTGCTAAGTTAGCTGGTGAGTTAGATGCTAAGCGTGCAATCCGTGAGGGTGCTGAAATTGCAGCCAAACTTTAAGCAAAATCTTTGATTTTGATGAAACATTATGCATTTGAATGCTTTGGATGTAATTTTTACTTGTCAGAATTGAAAAAGCTCCGTATTATGGCGCACATGGAAGCGTGGCAGAGCGGTTTAATGCACCGGTCTTGAAAACCGACGAGGGTGCGAGTCCTCCGTGAGTTCGAATCTCACCGCTTCCGCCAAATATCTAAAAAAGCCCTTGTTTTTACAAGGGCTTTTTTATTGTCTATATATTTACCCCACAACCTACCCCAACTCCGTAAATTTATTTAATACGTGCCACACGTGCATGCATCTCATTGACTTGGCTTTGGAAATTTCTTGCACTCAGTTTATCGCCTGAGAAACACTGTTTCGTAAGATTTGATGCAATGCATTTTGGTTTCGACCAAACTTCGCCGATGATAGCCTGACCATTTTTTCCATAGTGTTCTCCCTAAACGTTTAACTGTTCGAAGTAATTCATTTAGCTCTAGCGAGCTGGTCTTTGTATCTTTCCAAAGTTTCGTATTTTTTCTTGGTGGAATCACCGCATGCGCTTGTCGCTCTGCGATGACCTGACGGCATTGCTTGGTGTCATAAGCCCCATCAGTATAGACCGAGTCAATCTGTTCTTCTTGTGGAATCTGATCCAGTAAATCACCAAGCACCTGTGAATCACTCACATTGTTGGTTGTGAGCTGAATAGCGCGTATTTGAAGGGTTTCAGCATCAATACCAATATGTAACGCCATTGGCGACGATATTCAGGCTGATGTTTTGTACGTTTCTATTAGCCTTCACCTAAAAACTTTAAGCCAGTAGAATCAACAAGTAGATGGAGACCATTACTGCTTTTTTGATAGTTAATCACAATATCAATATGCTTTTGTCTTCTACAAATAGTGGAATACGAATATCGCTGATATTCGGGGCTGTCCAATCTAATCCACAAAGTTTAATCAGACCTTGAACAAAGCCTGTGACCATACGTAAAGACAAACGGAATAGAGATTTAATCATCAGACAGCATTGGATAGCAACATCAGAATAGGTTTGATTTCGACCATGTTTGCCTTTTGGTTAAGCATACCATTGAGTTTTGGGATCAAACCAAATAGAAATATTTCCTCGATTTATTAATGCTCTGTTACATGTTGAATATTTATGTTTTGTGCTATTTACACAAGGTTATAAGTTTGCAACAATTTAATGTGATATAAATCATAAATTATGCTGTTATGCAAAATCTAACACAAAATAAAGTCACTTTAGCTATTTTTGTCGCAATCTTGGGCAATGTAACACACGCTGCCGATCCACAAAACATTGATGCAGACCAACAGATTAGACAACAGCAGCGCGATCAAGCCTTAGAAAAACAAATACAACCTGCACCCACCGTTCAAACAGGCTTAGATCAAAGCTTACAAAGCAAACCACAACTTCAATACTTAAAGTCACATAGCGAAAGTGTCTGTTTTGACATTAAAAAGTTTGTGTTGATGGGAGAAGATGCACGTCAATTTACCTTTGCGATGCGTTCAGTCACACAAGGTGAAAACAATATTATTGGGCGTTGTATTGGGGTACAAGGTTTAAATCAAGCCTTGGATTTGATTCAAAACAGTATCATCAGTCATGGTTATGTGACCACACGGATGTTGTTGCCACCACAAAATATCGCGTCTGGTGAAGTTAAACTGCAAGTTATTGCAGGAAAAGTAGATCAAATTCAATTTGCTCAAGGGACTTCAAAACGCGCCCATAAATGGAATGCATTGCCAGTGACGTCAGGTGATATTTTAAATATTCGTGATGTTGAACAAGGTCTAGAAAATTTTAAACGTGTTCCGACAGTAGAAGCAGATTTTAAAATAAAACCTTCAGAACAACGCAATGAACCTGGCTATAGTGATCTTGAATTGGCATGGCAACAATCCAAACCTTATCGTATTCACTTAGGGATTGATGATGCAGGTTCAGACTCAACAGGTAAATATCAAGGAACGGCGACACTCTCACTCGATAACTTGCTCACGGCCAATGACTTATTTTACGGTAGTTATAACCATGACTTAGGTGGTGGAGATGATGGCAAGCGTGGAACGGATGGTTACTATCTCAGTTATAGCATTCCTTTTGGATATTGGTTATTCACAAGTAGTTATAGTCAATCGGACTATAACCAAACTGTGGCAGGCGCGAGTGAAAGCTATGAGTATAGTGGTAAGAGTAAGCTGATCGGTGCAGATCTTTCACGTGTGCTTTATCGAGATGCAAAACGTAAGACGACGGCAACAGTGGGTGGGTGGTACCGTGAATCGCAAAATTATATTAATGATACAGAAGTAGAAGTACAACGCAGAAAAACAGCGGGTTGGAAAGCCAGCCTTGACCATACTGAATATTTATCCAATGCAACTTTAACAGGTAATTTGACCTACAAACGGGGCACAGGGGCTTTTAATGCCATGTATGCGCCAGAAGAAGAATTTGGTGAAGCATTTACCCATGTCGGTATTTTACAGGCCAATGCCAGTTTACAAGTTCCTTTCAAAGTCGGTCAGCAATCTTTGCAATACCTTGCGGAATGGCGCACTCAATACAGTAAAAAACCACTGACCCCGCAAGATCGCTTCTCAATTGGCAACCGCTATACCGTGCGTGGTTTTGATGGTGAACAAACCTTAATGGCAGATAACGGGTTTCTCATCCGAAATGAATTAAGTGGCTCGATTGCCAGGTTACCTATGCAATGGTACGTAGGTGTGGACTATGGTGAAGTGGGTGGAAAAACCGCACATGAACCAAATCCGCTTTTGGGTACAAACTTGATGGGGGTTGTTGCAGGACTACGAGGTCAAGTCTTGAAATCTGTGAGCTATGATGTATTTGTCGGTACACCGCTGAAAAAACCAGATCATTATAAAACAGACAATGTGACCACAGGATTTAGTCTGAATTGGATGTATTGATGGGTAACTGCCTTATTTTTAGGATATGTGTATGAAATTTGACGGAATTGATGTGATTTCACCTGCACTTTTTCCAAGTGAGCAGTGGAATGAAGCAGAGGTTTTAGGTGCAATGACATGGTTATGGTTTTTATCTGACAATTGTAAAAATTTAACTGTATCTGATATTGCCTTACATGTTTTACCGACAATAAAAAATCGCCAATTTGCAGTGTTTAGTCAAAACTCTCAGCCTTTTGGGTATATCTCGTGGGCAAATTTAGATGAACAGTCCGAAGCGAGATACGTTTCTTCTGAGTCTTGGATTTATACACATTCAAATTGGAATTGCGGTGATCGCATGTGGTTGATTAATTGGTTTGCACCTTTGGGGCATAGTGCTTTGATGAAAAAATTAATCGAAACGCATTTATTTCCTGATCATTGCTTTAGGGCATTTTACCATAAAGGATTAGTTGAAATTCCTAAGATTATGACTTTTAAGGGTAAATCTGTTTCAAAGTCAGATGTAAATCTTTGGGCGCAACAACATCCAATTTTAGCATCACGTAGCATTTAAATAAAATTTAATATTAAAAATTTAGGTCGAGCATCATGAATAAGAACCGATATCGCGTTATCTATAGCCAAGCCCGTGGTATGTTTATCGCAGTTGCTGAGATTGTAAAAAGCCGTACAAAGAATGCGGGTCAATCAGAAGGCAGTACGGCGATTGAAGAAGAAAATACAATAAGTTCTGTGAGCTATAAAAAAATCAATACGCTCAATTTTGCGGTGATCAGTTTACTCGGTGCTGTGATTTATACCGTACCCTTATCGAGTATTGCAGGCAGTCAAATTGTTGCAGACAAGTCAGCACAAAATTCACAACAAGCGACGATTCTTAATACCAGTAATGGTGTCACACAAGTCAATATTCAAACCCCAAGTGCAGGTGGCGTTTCTCGTAACACCTACACTCAATTTGACGTTGGGCAAGAGGGGGCGATATTAAATAACTCGCGCAATAATGTACAAACCCAAATTGGTGGATGGGTACAAGGTAACCCATGGTTAGCCAAAGGCGAAGCCAAAGTCATTCTCAATGAAGTGAATAGTAGTAACCCTAGTCAACTCAAAGGTTATTTGGAAGTTGCGGGTAAATCGGCACAAGTGGTGATTGCCAATCCATCAGGCTTAGTTTGTGATGGTTGTGGCGTAATTAATGCAGACCGCTTTACGCTAACGACTGGTCAAGCAGTGATGAACCAAGGCTATCTTGAATCATTCCGTGTACGTGAAGGGCAAGTGACCATCGAAGGTAAGGGCTTAAACGGTAGCCTCACGCCTTATACAGATATCTATGCGCGTGCCTTGCAAGTTAATGCAGGCTTATATGCCAATGAACTGAATACAGTGCTTGGGCAAAATAATATTTTGGTCAAAGACCAAGTTCAACCACACGTTACAGCGGTTACAGGTACAAACAATACCAATCCACCTGCCTCTGGTTTTGCCCTTGATGTAGGGCAATTGGGCGGGATGTATGCGGGTAAGATCTATTTAGTCGGTACTGAAAATGGACTCGGTGTACGCAATGCAGGTTCAATCAATGCCAGCACAGGTACTTTGACCTTAAATGCCAATGGTGATCTGACCAATACAGGCAATATCATTGCCAATAAAGATCAAATTGTTATCCAAGCACAGAATGTTATCAACAGCGGTAACATCAGTAGCACACAAAGCAAGATTCAAGTGGATGCAACAGAGATTCAGAATAGTGGATTGATTGCCACCAATGATGAATTGAAACTCAATGCACAAGCAAACATTAATAATAATGACGGTGTGATCAATGCGGGACGAATTGATTTTACTGCACAAAACCTGAGCAATGACAAAGGTCAAATCCAGCAAACAGGTCAGCAAAAACTCAATATCACGGCAAAAACTTTAGATAATAGCCAAGGTGTGATTGGACAAGCCACGCAAGATAATACCACTGGAACTCAAACAGGTACAACGACACCACCTGTTACAGACCCTGAACAAAATTCATCTGCACAAGATAGCAGTTCGATCACGGTTGCTGAGCCGACTGATATAACACCAAAAACATTTGATGCAGGTCAAATTCAAATTGCGCAAGACATTCGCAATGTGTCAGGACAAATTTTAAATAATGCAGATATCACACTAAAAGTTCAGGACAGTATTAAAAATAATGGCGGTGAAATCCAGCTACCTGAATTGCAGTTCAATGGACAAAACTTTGAAAATCAGGAAGGTAAATTTACAGCCAAAGTGATTAATATCACTGCACAAAATGCCAATAACCAAAAAGGTGAAATCAATGCGACAGAAAGCTTTGATCTTGTAGCACAACAACTCAATAACAATGAAGGGCGCATACAAAGTGCCAAAGCACTGAATTTAACAGCCAAGCAAATCGACAATAGCAAAGGTCAAATCCTCGCAACGGATGCTTTGGTATTGGATTCTGACAATACCAATAATACTGAAGGTGTCATTGCTTCAGTGAATAGCGATGCAACATTAAACATCACCAGTTTAAATAACAATAAAGGCGAAATTTCAGCGCAAAATGTACAACTCACTGGGCAAACATTAAATAACCAACAAGGTTCACTTCAAGCCAAAACAGGTGATTTGACCTTAAAAGTAGGTCAAATTGACAATGGTCTTGTACAAGATACAGCTGGCAACTTAATTGCAGCTAAAAACCTGAATATCACGGCACAACAGCTGAACAGTACTGGACAAATTTACGCTGGTGATACCGCAGATTTAGCAATTCAACAATTGCGGCAAGATGGACAATTGGCGGCACTGAATAAAATCAAGGTACAGTCTGACAATATTACGAGCAACAAAGATGCAATTTGGGCAGCAGGACTGGATCAAGACGGTAAACTGAGCAATAGCACTGCAACCCTGAATATCGATGCACAACAAGTGCAACTTGCAGGCACGGTTTTGTCGGGTGAGTCGATTGCAATCAATGCAGCACAAAATGCAAACTTGAGTCAAAGTGCTACACAAGCCAAAAATATTCAGGTCAATACCCAAACGCTTGATACATCGAATGCAAAAATCATTGCTGATCAACAACTTGATTTAACAGCGCAACAAAGTATCAATAATAAACAAGGTCAATACAGTGCTTCGCAAATCAATATTGATACGGCACAACTGAACAACGACCAAGGTTTGATTCAGCATACAGGATTAAATGATTTTATTTTAAATGTCGCAGATCGTATTGATAATAATGCGGGCAAGATCATCAGCAATGCCAACACAACTGAGATCAAAACTGCGAACTTAAATTCTGTTGGGGGTGAAATCCTGCATGCAGGTGATCAACAACTTAAAATCACTGCACAGAACCTACAAGGGCAACAAGGTAAAATCCAGAGTAACAGCAATTTACAACTCGAATTGGGTACAGCCAATTTAGACAATGCTACGACTGCTGCGCAGAATATTAACCTCAATGCAACGACACTCAGCCATCAACAAGGACAATTGATTCAAAGTGATGCCAATGGACAGTTGAATATCAATGTTGCGCAGAACCTTAATAATACTTCAGGTGTGATCAGCGGTGCGGGGAACGCTACCCTCAATACGGCTGATTTAAACAACCAACAAGGTGTGATTCAAACACTGACTGGCAAAGACTTGAAGATTAGGAGTCAAAAACTTGACAATCAGTCAGGCAAGATCATTGCAGGACGTGATGCCAATTTACAAGTGAGTGAACTGAACAACGATACGGGGACAGTTTATGCCGATGGCAAATTGGATATTGCTGCAACACAAAACATCAGCAACCAACAAGGCTTAATTGCATCACAACAAGCATTGACTTTAACTGGACAAAATCTCAATAACCAAAAGGGACAAATCCAATCTGAACAAAGCGATGTTACTTTAAAGCTCGCTCAAAGTATTAATAATCAGTCAGGCAGTATTCAATCTGCACAAGTCTTGAATATACAAAGCTCATATTTAGACAACCAGTCTGGGCAATTGATCTCGGGTGCAAATAGCCAACTGAACGTGGCAGAACTAAATAACCAAGCAGGTACGATTTATTCTAAAAAACTATTAGATGTGACTGCATCAGGTACAGTAGATAACAGTGCAGGCACGTTGGCTGCTGAGCAAAACCTCAATCTAAATTCACAACAATTATTGAATGATGCAGGACAAATCCGTTCAGAAAATGCCAATACCACGCTGAATGTGGCGAAAGATATTGCCAACAATACAGGTTTGATTGCAGCGGCAAAAGATTTAAATCTGACAGCACAAGACGTCTATTCACAAAAAGGTCAGCTGCAATCAGGGGCTAATGCCAACCTCCAAGTGAATCATTTAGACAATACAGAAGGTGTCGTTTACGCAGCAGAACAATTACAACTCAATGCTACAGGTCAGTTGAACAATAGCAAAGGTGTGGTAGCAGCAGAACAACTGGCTGATTTAACAGCGGATTCAGTGATCAATGATGCAGGACAAATCCGTTCACAGCAAGACCAGTTAAAACTGAATGTACAAAATGATTTAAGCAACCAAACAGGCGAAATTTCAGCAGCAAAAGCCATTGCATTAACAGCAAATAAGCTGAATAACCAAACAGGTAAAGTGATTGCGGGGACATCGCTCAATGCCACAGCTCAACAGATTGACAATACATCAGGGACAATTTACGCCCAAGATCAACTCAATCTGAATGTTGCAGATCAACTGAATAACCAATCAGGGATTATTGCTGCCAATCAACAAGTACAAGTTCAAGCGAAGAATTTAAACAACAATGCAGGCAAAATCCGTTCAGAGCAAAATCAACTGGATTTAAATGTACAGCAAACGCTGGATAACCAGTCTGCTGAAATCTTTGCAGGCAGCAATGCTAATCTGAATGCAACCACGCTGAATAACCAGCAAGGGACAATTTACGCTAAAAATCAGCTTGATTTAACGACAGGTCAACTGAATAACCAACAAGGGCAAGTCTATGCAGCGGGTGCTGCAAATGTCACGGTACAAGGTGATGTTCAAAACCAAAAAGGCGTATTGGTTGCAGGACAAACCCTAAATGTGCAAAGTGCTACCTTGGACAATACCGAAGGAACCTTACGTTCTGAACAAGCAGATCTAACAGTCAATGCACAAGGGCAATTGATCAACCAACAAGGTGATATTTATGCAGCACAGAATACGAGCTTAAATACACAAACTTTGGTGAATACTGCTGGACAAATTGCTTCACAAAATCAATTGAATATTGACACCAATCAACAACAACTGACTAACCAAAGCGGTAAAATCATTGCCAAAGTTGTCCATTTGAAAACTGGAACATTGGACAATCAAACAGGTTTAGTTCAAGGCGAACAATCGGTCAAAATCGATACACAAAATCATACATTGTTAAACAACAATTCAGGAACTCAGGCGGGTATTTTAAGTCAAGGAAGCCTTGATATTGCTAATGTTTCACAACTGGATAATGTCAGCGGTTATATTGCCGCAATTGGTACAACGAATATCACTGCGCAAAATCTGAATAACAATAATGGTCAAATCAACAGTCAAACAGATTTAAACATCCAACAGCAAAGTTCCGGTGGTCGTATCGATAACGTGGCTGGACAAATTCAGGCACAGCAAAATGTCAACTTGAATGCAAACACGATCAATAATACGGGGATGGGTAGCCATATTATTGCAGGTGAAAAACTCACTGCAACGGCCAATCAAGTTCTCAACTCACAAACTAAAGATGCAACTGTGCTGGGTGGATTAGACGCTAAAAATATTGAGATCAATGCATCTGTACTCGACAACCAATCAGGGGTGGTTCGTGCAACAGATCAAGCCAATCTAAACATCAGCACACAACTGAGTAACCAAGCAGGGTCGATCAGCAGTTTAAATAGTTTGAACATCGGTACAGCAGATAAAACCCTGAACGTGAACAACACGGGTGGTGAATTACTCGCAAAAAATCAATTAACGCTAAAAGCAAATGAGTTGATTAATAAAGGGAAAATCATCAGTGAAGGCAATGTCGATATTGATCTAAAACAAAGTTATACCCACACCAAAGATGATCAGATTTCTGCCAATGGTACACTGAAGTTAAATACTGACAATGATTTAGTGAATCAGTCTGAACTCACAGCGGGTCAAAAATTAGAACTCAGTGCTAAAAATATTAACAATGAAGCAGGAGCAACGATTTCATCGAATGAAACGCATTTAACTGCACAAGATACCGTCCATAACCAAGGTTTGATTAACGGTGAGTTGACGCATATTCAAGCGGATCGTGTGTGGAATGATGGTGCGCGTATTTATGGTACGCAAGTTTCAATTCAAGCCAATACCTTAGACAATAAATCTAATACTGCAGGTACAGGCGCAGTGATCGCATCGCGTGGTGATATGGATTTAGGCATCCAAACCTTAAACAACCAATCAGGTGGTGTGGTTAAGGAAAGCGCACGTGATAATGCTTTGATCTTTAGTGCAGGGGATTTAAATGTTGGTGGAAGTTTAGATGCAAATTTAAAAGCTCAAGGTAGTGCTGAGAAGCTTTACAACGGCAGTGCGGTGATTGAGTCATTGGGGGATATGTACCTAGGGTCGAAAAATATTCAGAATGTAAATGAAAATCTCGTGATCAATAAAGAAGTCGAGAAAAGTCGAGAAAATATTACAGAATATGGAGATGATAATAATCGTTGGGATTCAAGTTTAGTTCGTTTTACAAACGCAGATGAAGCAGATAATGCAGTATTAATTGTTCCTAAAGCAGGCAGTACAAATGAGACAGAAAATTTCGGAGGGAAGAATAGTAATGGAGAGGATTGGTTTAGATATGAATTTACGCGATTGCAACTTGAGGATGAAATCGTAACGACTAGTCCTGCTAAAATTATTGCAGGTGGGAATCTGAGTTTTACGCCAGGCGCTCAATTTTTAAATAAAGACAGTCAAGTTCTCGTTGGGCTTGCAATTACCAATGGAATCCAGTCAATTCAAAATGATGCTACAGCATTAAGACATATCGTCAGAGTGGATGAAGCAACGAATAAGAAAACTTATCATACTGTAGAATATGGTGGAAAACTTAATGATAAAAAGAAGAATATAGAAGAATCAAGAACACCTATTACGCCGGCTGATATCATTACAACGCCAATCAAACTGGGCGTTGTTAAAGAATATACCCAAAGTCAAAGTGTTGATCCTACAGAAACTGTAAATACTCAAACAGTTCAACAGCAGATACAAGATGCGAAAAAAGTTGATCAAACTCAACTCACAGCACAACAAATTCAAAATCAATTGCTCAATGTGGGAAGTGGTCAGGCAATATCTGAATTGGCCAACACATTACAAAAACCGAACTCACCTGATCAGTTGAAAGTAGATTCAAAAGAAAATACTGATATTGATACACAACAAAAAAATGTTGATGCAGTGAAGAGTGATCAAATTGCTGATGTTAAAAATGATGCTTCTAAAGTGAATCAGTACAATGATGTGACAGTCAGAACGATTGCACAGGACTATTTAACATTGCCGAGCAATGCATTGTTTAGCACCAATAAAGATAGCCAAGCAACATTCCTTGTAGAAACTGATCCTAAATTTGCTGACTATAAAAACTGGTTGTCATCTGACTATATGTTAGAGGCACTAGGATTAGATCCTGCAATGCAACAAAAGCGTATAGGGGATGGTTTCTATGAACAACGCCTAGTACAAGATCAGGTTGCACAGCTCACAGGTTTCCGTTTCTTGGAAGGATATGGTTCAGATGAAGAACAATATAAGGCATTAATGAACAATGGTTTGTCATTTGCAAAACAATATGGTTTACGACCAGGCATTGTATTAAGTGAAGCGCAAATTGCACAGTTGACCAGTGATATTGTGTGGTTAGAAGAAAAAACAGTCAGACTTGCAGATGGAACCACAACTAAAGCACTTGTACCACAAGTCTATGTAAAAGCCCGTGTTGCAGACTTAAAAGGTGACGGCACTTTGCTCACAGCGAATTCAATAAAGCTGGATGTGCAAGGGGATGTGATCAACTCAGGCACGATTGCAGGTAGACAAGCGCTTGTCCTTAATGCCAATAATGTTGAATTATTAAATGGAAGAATTCAAGCAAATCAAGTTGGGTTATCAACCAAAAATGATTTAAATATTGTTGGTGGGCAGATACAAGCGAAAGATCAAGTTGTATTAGATGTTGGTAAAAACTTTACATTGCAAAGTTCAACACAAAGTAGCTCGAATGACTTTGGTAAAAGCCAATCAACATATACAGGGATTGATCGTATTGCAGGCATTTATACAACTGCTTCACCGTCCCTCATTCCAAATGTAACTGCCTTAAATAGTGAAAATTTAAAAACAACGATTTCAATACGTGTGGGTGGTGATACTAATATTAGAGGGGCGGAAATTGGTAATAAAACTGGCGGTACGAATATTACGAGCCAAGGTCAACTGAACGTTGGTGGAGTCTCAACTTCTACGAATGACAGAGCAACCACGGATGCTCATAACTATAGTTACATTTCCAAACAGCAAGATATAGGGTCAACGATACAAGGCGTTGGTGATACTCGTTTACAGGCTGAGAATATCACAATAAAAGGCTCACAGATTTCAAGTGAACAGGGTTCAACAGTACTTTCTGCTCAAAAAAATATAGATATAGTAGAAGGGCGAAAAACTTTAGATTCTGAACAGGCGAATCGAACGGATTCGAGTGGCTTCTTAAGTCATAAAACCACACAGACGCACGATCACTTAATCACGGATGAAGCCATTGCAAGTAATATTGCAGGGAAAAATGTGGTTATTGATGCCAGCAATGTTAATATTCGTGGCAGTAAAGTTGTATCGGATGATCTGACTCAAATCCAAGCGAAAAATAATATCGACATTACCGCAGCTGAAAATCGTTATTCGCAAAGTTCTGAAAGTTCAGTTAAAAAGTCTGGCTTAACAGCTAGCCTCTCTGACGGCGTAGCAAGTGTCGGATATGGCAAGTCGAGCAATCAAAATAAACAGGACAATCAATCGACTTCACTGACGCAAAGTCAAATTATTAGCAAGGCAGGTAATACCAATATTCTGGCAGGTAAAGACCTAACCGCAGAAGCAGCGATCTTAGGTGCAGGAAAGGATTTAAATCTGCAAGGTGCAAATGTAAATTTAAATGCTGGATATGAAACAACAAATCAGCATTCTGAAGCACAAAGCAAAAATTCAGGTGTATCCGTTGGTTTAACGTATTCACCACTAACGGCTGCAGCTTCAACTTATAAAAAGAATACAGATAACAATCAATATTCAGACAGTGCTGTAGGCAAAGTGATGTCACAGGCAGATGCGATAGACAAAGCCACTCAAGCAGCGATGACCCCAATCGTCCTGACAGCAGGAAGTCATAAATCGAATCAGACCAGTGACTACAGCACCAATACGGCGGTTGTTACACAAGCCTCAGCGCAAGGAAATTTAAATATCATTGCCACTGAAGGCAATATCAACAGCCAAGGTGCACAACTTTCAGCAGAAGGTGATGCTTTACTGCATGCTAAAGATAATATCAATCTAAGTTATGCCACAGATCAGGAACAACAAACAGCGAATAGCAAACAAAGTGGTTTTAGTATTGATAACCGAAACATGCTTGCGCCTGCAGGTGTTTATAACAATAAAAATCAGGGCAATGGCAATATTGATAAAGTCACAGGTACTCAATTGTCATCGGGTGGTAAAACTACATTACAAACTGAAACGGGTGATATCAATATTCTCGGAAGCTCAGTGGCAGCAACGGGTGATGTGAATCTCAATGCCGCTCGTGACGTCAACATTAAGTCTACTCAGAATAGTCAAAGTCAGAATGAAAGTAGTTCCAATAAAGGTATTGGTAGTGCTCAGATTTCAGATACAGAGCAGTTCTATGGCTATATGAAAGGTCAGAGTAACAGTAGCAGTAACGATGTAGAGCAACAACGCAGTCAGGTTGGTAGTCTTGAAGGCAATGTTAATATCCACGCAGGTAATAATTACAACCAACAAGTTGCAGATATCGTTGCGAAAAAAGATATTAATATTGATGCTAAACAAATCAATGTATTAGAAGACCACAATATTGGTCAATCAAGCAGTTCAGCCGATGATCTGAAAGTCGGAATATTCAAGCGAATCAGTTCCCCAATTTTAGATTTATTAGGTTCTGCGGATAAAGCAAGTGAAGGAAATGCCGATGACCGTACTCAGGCATTACAAACCTTGGCGACAGGTGCTCAAGCCTACCAAAGTTATAGTGATATCAAAGGTGGCGCATTAATTAAAGCGGAAGCAGGTATCGGCTTTAGTACCAGTGAAAGCGAACAAGCCAACAGTTATGCAACTTCACAGCAAAACAAAATCAATGCAGGTGGAAATGTAAATCTGACCAGTACAGAAGGCGACATCCACCTACAAAATACCCAAGTCAAAGCAGGCGATACCATCAGCCTAGATTCAGCCAAAGATATCTTACTTGAATCAGGACAAAGCCAAGAAAAAGCAGAGGGTTCCAACAGCAATGCAGGCTTGAGTGTAGGTGTGGGGGCATCGGCTGGTGCACAAACAGGTGTGTATATCTATGGTGAAGCAGGCTATGGTAAAGGTAGTAACCATACTGATAATAACACGCATGAGATGACCACACTTGAATCTGACCAGCTTAGCATCAAGAGTAAAGGCGATACCACGTTAAATGGTGCGCAGGCGAAAGCAGATCGGATCGATGCAGATGTGGGTGGAAAACTGAGTATCATTAGCCAACAAGACCGCATTGACCAAAGTACAGAGCAAACAGGTATAGGTGGACGAGTACAGGCTTCATTGGGTACAGCATGGCAAGTTTCAGGGAACTATAGCAACAGTGAAGCCAATGGACAATCCAACAGTGTTAACCAACAATCAGGATTATTTGCAGGCGAAGGCGGTTACCATGTCAAAGCTGACAGTGTGGATTTAAAAGGTGGTGCGATTGTTTCTACTGCAAGTAAAGACAAAAATGATCTCACTGCGAACAGTCTGACCTTTAGCAATATTGAAAACCAAAGTGCTTATGATGCGACGACAGTTGCTTTGTCAGGAGGCACTAAGCTTGGTCAATATGGCGGTGAAACTTCGCAACCGACGAGTAATGAAAACTGGCGCAATAGCACAACCTTTAGCCCAAGTCTGCCACAGCATGAGTCGGACAAAGACAGCAGTACCACTTATGCTACTTTAAGTGAAGGTAATATCACCATTGGTGGTAAAGCTACAACGGCAGAGCAGTTAGGCATACATAGCGATATTGCGACTGCAAATAAAAAAGTGGATACCCTGCCAAACTTACAGGATATTTTAGACAATCAAAAAACTGTAGCTGATGCGACTTCCACAATTGCGGCAGCATCACGGACTTATGCGCAAGATCAGATTAAAAATGCAACTGCGGAAAAAGAAACGATTGAAAATTCAATTAAAGGAGAATTAAGTGCTGAGGATTTAGCGATTGTAGAAAAAATGAGCCCGGTTGAGCAGGGTAGATATTTTTCTCAATATTCAAATTATGTGGTTGCATCATCTAATGAGAAAGCTGTAACTGCAAAGTGGGGTATGGGAGGGGATAATAGTCGTGCATTGAATGCAGTTACGTTGGTGATTGCAGGAGCATTAGGTGGACAAACAGATGTTCAAGTTGCAAGCAATGCCTTGGCACCATATGCATCACAATTAATTGGTCAAACCTTTGGACATGGTGAGGACAAGAACACCACTGCGCAAATGGTCAGCCATGCGATCTTAGGTGCAACGCTTGCTTATATAAATGGAGGTAATCCAGCCGCAGGTGGAACAGCTGCTGTAGCGAGTGAGGCAGCAGCGAATTACTTTGCAAAACAATATGATGACGGTAAAACTGCGATTAACCCGAAAACTGGTGAGTTTGATCCAAATCTTTTACATGAAGGAGTGAAGTCGAGTATACGAGATTTGACTGCTGCAATTGCAGTCGCCGTTGGCGGAACTGTAGGTGATTCAGTATTTAATGCTCAGTTGAGTGGTGTGGTAGGGCAGAATGCTGTTGAAAATAATGAGTTTTCTATAGTTAGTCAAGGTGTAAATAAGACTCTAGCTGAGAATAGAAAGAAAAAAGAAATTCAGGATAAATTGTTAGCGGCGTGTAAAAATCAGAGTTGTATTATTCCAATACCTGAAAAGGATTTGGGAGATAAGGCTATGGGAATTATAAACGATTTAACAGTTCGTCAAATAGCCGCAGCTTTAGGAGCAGAATATGATCCATTGTCTAGAGAAAAAATTACACCTAAAGAACGAGTAGATGCGAAAGTTGCAATGTTAGGTTTAGGTTTTTCTAAATCATTATCTGGGCCAATAAAACTGACTGAAGAAGCTATAGTTGCATTGGAGGTGAAAATAGGTAAAGTTGGTACACAAAAACTTTTGGGATTACCAGTACCTAAATCTAGTCAACTAATCAATATGGATAAAATGGATCCCCATGAGATTGCTCAAGCACAGTCTATCATTAATTTAAAAGGTGGTATTTTTGAAGGAACACCAAGAAAACGATATCCTGGAATTGATGGATGGTTAAATGGTGTACCTGTTCAACTTAAAGAAGTAACAGGAAATAGTTTAAATTCTATTCAAAAAAATATATTAAAAGCTGATGCAAGTTTGAAAAAGCATGGTTATGAACAAGCCGAACTGTATATAGATGCAATCCAAACTCGTATTAGTCGAGAGCAGTTAAATGATTTTATAAAAAAAGGGACTCCTATTAGTAATGTACTTAATGAGGGGGCAGTAAAATCTATCTCTATTAATACAAAAGATGGTTGGTTGATTATTAATAGAACTAATATGATTAAGTAGGGATGTAATATGATTTCTTTATCAATACCTTGTAATAAATATGTAAGTTCTGAAAAATTATTTCAATTAATTTCATTGAAATTAGTGGAAATGAATATGGCTGAAATAATCTTGAAATTTGATGGTAATTTACTATATATTGATTCATTTGAGGCTAGAGTTTGGATAGATATCTTTAATATAGAAACAACTTTAAGTGATTTAAAAGATACGGCGTTGGGTGAATTATTAATTTTAAGTAATTTTCCTGATAAAAATGAAGATGATGTTTTATATAAATATATGTATGATATTAGTTCAAAAAGTAGGGATTTTGAAACATTAAACATCATGAATAAATTAGCTTTTTTATTATCGAAATATGAAAATAGTTTTATATTTGATGATAATGGATTATTGGGTGCTAATAAAGGAATATATTCTCCAGAAGAAATGATGGAATTTATTAAATAGTTCTATAGTCGTGGCTTAAATGTAGCTATCCAAAGATGACGCTGTTATTTCTAGGAATTATAAGTAAATGTTAACGGTTAAAGTAAATTTTGAAAATAATTTGTATACAAAGATGTTGTTGGAAACTAGAGATAATCCTTGCTTATGCAAAATTTATGAAAATTTTGAAATAATCTTTTTTGAATCTATTCCAGAAATGACAGGGATAGTAAAAGAATGGAATATTAAAGATATTGATGAGCGAGTTCCAGCAGGTGTTGGCGGAAAATATATACATTATAAATATGGTTTAATAACGATTAGTCATCAAATTGATGATCTCTATATTATTGAATCTCTTAAGATGTTTGTAAGAGGAGAAGGATGGATTGATGTCATTGCAAATAAAGAATATGTTGACCTTATAGAAGAAGAGGAGCCTGACTGGCTTAAAAAATTATAAGTAATTGTTGGACTGTAAATTATCTCGTTCAATATGTGGTTATAGTTAAAGCGTTGTTGCATTACATACACAATAAAGCCCTGAAAGCTTAGACTTTCAGGGCTTTATGCCATCAAATTACAAGTGACTAATAAGCGGTTTTTCCAACCCTAAACGTAACATCAGAATACTTAAATCTTGCCCAATATTTATGCATATGCCGCTGAACTTGCCAATGAAAAGGCAGTTACCAAAGAATGGGGCATGGGTGGCGATAGCAGTCGAGCTTTAAATGCTGTGACCATCGCTATCACAGGTGCATTGGGTGGACAGACTGACCTACAAACAGCTAGCAATGCACTTGCACCTTATGCAGCACAAGTGATTGGTGAAAAGTTTGGTCATGGTGAAGACAAGAACACCACCGCGCAAATGGTCAGCCATGTGATCTTGGGTGCAACGCTTGCTTATGTGAATGGTGGCAATCCCGCAGCAGGAGGTACAGCTGCGGTTGCGAGTGAAGCAGCAGCGAATTACTTTGCAAATCAATATAAAGATGATTCACGCTATCAGAATGAGAAAGGGGAGTTTGTTCCGAATTTATTACCTGAAGATGTGAAAACACAAATCCGAGATTTGACCGCTGCAATTGGTGCTGTAGCAGGTGGAACAGTAGGGGATTCAGCATTTAATACACAGCTTGCGGGTGTAGTTGGGCAGAATGCGGTGGAGAATAATGTGGACTCTCCTGCAGATTATAAAAATGCACAAGCAAATGCTCGCCAATTATATAAGTCTGCGTGTGCATCAGCAGGGTTGAGTGCTGGTTCAGCAGCATGTGGTCAATTTTTACGTAATCAGACAGTTGTTATTTTAAAGAGGGCTGGAAATTTAACCTTGGATTTTGTTCCTATTATTGGGGACATCAAAGGCTTTGTTGAAGCAAAATCTGTAGGAGATTATGTATTTGTAACAGTCGGTATTGTACCCTTAGTTGGTGATGCTGCACAAAAATATTATAAAGCCCAAAAAATGTTTAAAGAAGCAAGCGAAGTTCGTGATGTGGCTAAGATGAAGGCTGCAATGAATGATGCTGTGCAAGCTTGTTCAGGAGGGGCTTGTTTTACAGCGGGTACTCTAATTGAAACAAGTGAAGGTTTTAAAGCGGTAGAGCAATTTGAAGGTGGTGAGTTTGTTTGGGCAAGGAATGATGCTACTTTAGAATATGGCTATCGTCCTGTTATCGCAACAAGAGTGACTGCTGAACAAGCAATTTTTGAAGTTGTTATTCAAAATAAAACCGGAAAAACTGAAATACTTGAAACGACAGCTGAACATCCGTTCTGGATTAAGGATTTTGGTTGGTTAAAGGCGTCATTACTTCAATCAGGTATGACTTTACTGGATCGGAATAATGACGAGTTAACAATTGTTAGCCAGACCTTGATCCCAAATAAAGTTGAGACTGTTTATAACATTGAAGTTGATGGATTCCATACCTATCATGTAGGTGAGTTGGATACATGGGTTCATAATGCGAATTGCTGTGAGATTAAAGTTCCTAATAGCCCAATTAAACCAACTACACAAACACCATCTACGATTACAAAGATAGATGGCAAATATTTTGATTTGAAAGCTGGGCAGAAAGGTGATTGGAATAAGATTGCCAATAAACCTGAAGCAAATTCAATTTATAAGTTTGACAATGGTTATACTTACAAAACAGATGCCAATGGTCGTGTAAATAATGTAGAAGCCAATTTGAAATTGGAAGCTAATGATCGGAATGGCCATCAACAAAGAGTTTCAGGAAGAGGGGATCGATTAGGTACTGATCATGGAGGTCACTTAATTGCTTCTATGTTTAAAGGTCCAGGTGAAGGGATTAATATCGTTCCGATGGATAAGAAGTTTAATGGCTCTAGTGGTGCTTGGTATGAACTTGAAAAAGATTGGAAAAAGGCTTTGGAAAGTAATCAATCAGTCAAAGTAAATATTACCCCGATTTACTCTGGAACAAATAAGCGTCCAATATCATTTGTTGTTCAACAGGAGATAAATGGTATTAGATTAAATTTGCGAACTTTACAAAATACGGCAACAGGAAAATAGTATATGAATGATCAAGAAATATATCAAAAAATAGGTGAGATTTTATGGTCAATAATGCCAAAAGATGCCACTGTAATATATTTTACAGGAGATATATATCCTGAGCATTATTCAGGGGGAGCTAGATGGTTATTAAAAAGTGGAAAAATTGATACCTTTTCGTTTGGAGATATGGGGGCTTATGAAATTGAAAACAAAATATGTGGATTAATGTCAGAATTAAGAGAGTTAGATATGTTTCCTGAAAAATGGACACATTATAAAATTACCTTAACTGACGAGGGTAAATTTAATACGGAATTTGCTTATATTCCTGAAGAAGATAGTTGGGTCAGTCTTCATATGAGAGGAATTAGTGATCTAACTGAAGAAGAGTGGGAAAAAGATTACTCTCAAATTCCAAGAGAATTATGGGAAGAGAGAGTTAAGTTGAAGAATGAGAAAAAATGATTTCGATAAAAAGCCTTGAGTTCGTCTCAGGGCTTTTAATTTACGGAAAATAGTGTATTGCCTCGTTCCATATATGGTCTCTTCCTAATTCCATGATTAGATAGCTAAAGTGTTGTTACACATACACAATAAAGCCCTGAAAGCCTAAACTTTCAGGGCTTTATGCCATCAGATTACAAGTGACTAATAAGCAGTTTTTCAACCCTAAACGTAACATCAGAATACTTGAATTTTGCCCAATATTTATGCATATGCTGATGCGCTTGCCAATGAGAAGGGAGTTATAGCTGAATACGTTTCTATGACTACATGATAATTTAATTTTAATATTTAAATATCAATATCTTATATAAATTAAAATGTAACCTATAGTTCAATCTTGCTATACCAAAGAATAGGTATTGGTGGTGATAGTAGTCGTGCTTTAAATGCGGTGATGATCGCCATTACTGGTGCATTGGGTGGTCAGACTGACCTACAAACAGCAAGTAACGCACTTGCACCTTTGCCTCGTTCCACCCCTTACGAAGTATACTTCTCAGGTGGAATGCCAAACAGGTTGGCATATGATTTATAAAAAAATTCAATTTTAGAATGAAACTTATCCATGTTAAATTATTCAAAATTTAAAATAATAATAGTCACTTATGGCACGCAGTCGATATAAATTTAAAGACAGTCAGCATCCTTATTTTATGACATGTACGATTGTGCATTGGTTACCTATATTTTCAAGCCGATATACAGCAAAAATTATTATGGACAGCCTAAAATTTTTACAACAAGAAAAAGTGAAAATATATGTTTGGGTCGTGCTAGAAAACCACATACATTTGATCGCCCAAAGTGACAACATCTCTCAAGATATTGCACGATTTAAAGCATTTTCAGCAAAACAAATTTTGGCATATTTAACGGAGCGAAATGCCAAAACCCTATTAGATCAACTCAAATATTACAAGAAGAGTTATAAGGGTGAATGATCCTAGCCAAAATAATGGACAATGATTCCCTCTAAAGATAGCGTAACGTTAACTTTGGAGATGTAAAAATGGCTAAACGCTTTAGTCCAGAATTTAAACAACAAGCAATTGATTATGCACTTTCAAACTGGTACGAATCTGTGGTTGCTATCGCCCAGAAATTAGGTGTGGGTTATTCAACATTAGATAAATGGATTCGTGAGACCAACCCCACTGGTTCCAGCAAAAGACAGCTCTCGCCAGAACAACAGCGTATTTTCGATTTAGAAAAAGAAGTCAAACAACTCAGGGAAGCTAATGATATTTTAAAAAAGGCGCATGTGTACTTCCTGACAGATCATGCCAAGAAAAGTACACGGTAATCCAAGGCCTAGCTGTGACTGAAATTACGGTTTCTTCTGCCTGTAAATGCCTAGGTGTCAGCACTTCGGGCTACTATGCTTGGCGAAAGAGACAGATTTACGTCAATCAGAAGTACACTGATTTAAAAGCTGTATATTGGCAACACCATGCTCGCTTAGGAGCACCTTCATTGGTGCACGACATGCATGATTTAGGTTACTGCATGAGTGAACGTACAGTTGGAAGGATGCTGAAAAAGCTAGGATTACGCAGTAAAATTGCTCGTAAATACAAGCATACGACAGATTCAAGTCATCGACGCCCAACAACACCAAATTTGTTAGATCGACAGTTCACTGTCACTGAGCCGAATAAGGTTTGGACAACAGATATTACTTATATTCGAACCAATGAAGGCTGGTTATATTTATGCGTGCTACTCGATCTATTTAGCCGACGTATCGTTGGTTGGCAGACAAGTACACGAATAGATCGTCAATTGGTATGTGATGCGTTTAACTACGCACTTGCACGTCAGGGCTATCCAACAGGTTTGATGGTACATTCGAACCAAGGCAGCCAGTACTGTAGTCGTGATTTTAGGGCTTTATTGCTGAGCAATAAAGCGATTCAAAGTATGTCACGACGAGGCAATTGTTGGGATAAAGCAGTAACAGAAAGCTTCTTCCACACACTGAAAGGGCATGTGATACATGACAGTGTATTTTCTACGAGGAAAGAGGCGAATTCGGTCTTGTTTGAATATATTGAAGTTTACTACAATCGAATCAGAAGGCATTCAGCAAATGGCTGGTTAAGCCCTGAAGCCTTTGAACAAAAATATTTTAAGAATTTAGAGGGATCGTCTGTCCACAACACTGTCTAGGATCATATTTAGATGGTGATTTACCAAGTGATACGGTGTATTTTGGTCAAGATTTTTTCTGGTCCTGGTATTTATTACCTTGATAGGAATGAATATGCAGCATTTAAAATATTGAAAATCAATAAAGGTGATTTAGATAAAGCTATGCTTCAATTGAAAATGCAGTTTAAACAAAATCCTGAAGCTGCTAAAAAAGCAATTGAAGTTTATAAGGAAATTTTTAAATGATGAGTTCATTCGGTGTTATAGTTAAGGAAGTTGTTTCTAATGAATATATAAGAAAATTTAGCTCTTTTATATTTAATGTCACTTCGGATAAAATATTGATACTTTCAAGTGGTGAAATTGAATCTTTTTTTATGATGGAGGAAGGTGAGTTTATTAAAGCTGGTTATGATAAATGTATATATTGTACTATTATCTATCTTGAAGGTGATGTTTTTTTGCAGCTTAATTTTAATAATAGCATTCCTAAAGAGGTTGATTTTTTTTATATAAAAAATCGAATAAATCATTGGTCAAAATTAAATGGAAATTTTTTTTATATCGAAGATATTAATACTCCTTGGTATGAAGATGTATATATTGAAATATCTAAATTTGATATAAAGAAAAAAATATTGCTGGAAGATAAAGAAAATAATATAAGATTTATTGATATATGAGTGCCGTAGTTGAAGTAAATATTTGTTGGTAGTGATGGTTAAATGTGGTATTCACCAAATCATTATGGTGACATTAGACCAGATATGAGTAAACCAATCTCATCTACGAATAAACCTTATGGCAATACATGGAGAAAACTGAAATGATTAATCAAAAACTATATGGATTATTTTGTGCTGAGAATTGTTATATTGAAGATGAATTTGTTATTAGGATTGATAATAAATTCAATACTATTTATGAAATTTATTCTTTTTTTGGTAGTCAAATATATAAAAAGTATAAATATATAAACTCTATAATGCCAGATAGAATTGGTTTTTTTGGGGGAAGCCCTGATGGTTTTTCTGATTGTTTAACTGAGTTTTTAAGTCAGAGTAGTAAAGGTGCAGTTTTACGAATAGAAATTATTGATAAAGGTTATGAAATTTCAGAAGAAGAGATTTATATTTTTTTATATATTTTGTCTAGTAGTATGGTCAGTTATGATTCCAAATTAAGAGTATTAATTTCAAAAGAAATATTAGATATTTATTTAAAAGAATCAAAACGATTAATTGATCTAGATACTGATCCTAATGATTTTGTGCAGTATTAAATGCTAGTTATTGCCTCGTTCCATCCTTGTAGGGTGGAATGCCAAATAGTTTGGCGTATGATTTATAAAATTCATTTTATATTAAAGAGGTAAATAAAGGTGTTGTTAAACATGATTGATAAGAGAGTATTAATAGATTTTTTTGCATCTAAATGTTCAGAAGTTAAAAGCGTAAATATGGATGAGGTAGATGATTTCTTACAACTAAATAATATTAAAATACGTTCTGATCATCGTGATTTTCTTGTTAATTTTGGTAATAGTTCAAATTTAATAACTGGATACTTTGGTGATTGTACATTTAATCGATTTAAAAAATATAATTCGGAACCGCTAGAATATTTAGATGGTGATTTACCAAGTGATACAGTTTATTTTGGTCAAGATTTTTCAGATGAACCTATTTGTATATTGAATAGTGATGGTGGGATATATAGCTATGATGGTGAAGAAATTTCAATGTTGTATTATTTAAATGTGGATAGTTTTATATTTTCTTGTTTGATTAACAATTTGTTTTCAAATAATTTTTTTGAAAAAAGTACTAGTGATATGAAGATTGGAGATACTCGAGAGTTTGAAATTGAAAATAGTAAGTATAAATTAAAAGATTTAGAAACTTATGAATATAGATATTATTTAAAAAAAAATGAGCTTATAGTTTTGGATTATAGACAGGGGTATGTGAATAAATATTTTAATCATTTATTAGATAGCTTGTAATGGAGTAAATGTTTCATTCCATCGCTTTGATAGCAATGATCAGTTTGATGAACATTTGACAAATAAGCGCTAAGGTGAAATGTGCAATGGTAAAATGCTAATTTAAAAATATATTCTCTAAATGAAAAATATAATTTTATAATTGATTCTTGAAATAGTTTTTAGGTGTTTCATTGAATTTTTTCTTGAAAACTTTATAGAAGTTTGAAAGATCATTAAATCCACTTTTATAAGCAAAGTCAGTGATATTTCCATGATCACCTTTCATATATTCAAAAAATATTTTTAATCGAATATCCGATATGGTTTTACTTAAACTTAGCTCTTCTCTTTCAAAGAGTTTATATATATTTCTTTCTGAAGTATTAAATGCTTTTGCAATATCATTGCAACGTAAATTATGATTTTTAGCATTGATTTCAATGAATTTTAAAATATTGTTTAGTAAGTGGTTTTCTTTAATATGTATGTTTTCAAAGTTAGATAGAATTAAATCAATGGTTGTTTTAGTGATGATAGTATTGGTTTTTTCGGATAAATCTTTTCCTATAATTTTCTCTAGCGTTAAAATGTTTTCATATAAAATAAAGCCATCAGGCGAATTAATATTATCAATGATTTTAGATAATGGAATCATGCAATTTAAAGCATGATCTAGGGGTATTCTTAAAGATAAACTTTCCCAATTATTTTCAAATTGTTCAATTTCATAAGGATAACGAGTATCAAGTATATAAAGGTCACCAGCTTGTATATGCGTTACCATATTATTTTGTTGGATGCAGGCAAGCCCTTTTTTTTGTAAATTGAAAAATAAATAATGATCTTTAGTATGTGATATTTCAGATTCTGTACGGTGAATTTTCTGTTTTTGGGAAGACAATGAAGAAATAATCAACCCTTCAGATAAACTTTGAGATTGAATTTCACACTTAAAATCCTTTTTATCTAATGTTGTTTCAGGTCTTAAGTCTGTAAAAGCATCACACAGCATTTCTCGCCAAAATAAAAACTGTTTATTTGGGACGAGGTCAAGATTACTCCACGTTTTAAACATTTTATTATCCATAAATTTTAACCCAATCCTTTTGGGAAGCAAATTTGATGCCATTATTAAAATAAATTTGTTCAGAATTTACCAAAAAATAATGCGGAATTTGCCAAGCAAAAAAAACCTATATTCTTAATGATTACATTACAACATTGATCAAATTAAGGACAATAGTCGTGTTAAAAAATCTATCAAGTCAGCAATTAGAACTAAGAAATCGATCAAGACAATTCGCCAATGATGTATTAAGTCAGGTGAATCCTGCTATCAAATCATTACACACATCGAGAGAGCGCTTTTTGGCAACAGCCCCTTTTTACGAATCTTTAGTGAAAGAAGGTTTTTTATTTAACATGATTCCACAACCTTTCGGTGGTGGTGCAACCAGTTGTTTAGACATGGCTGTCATGGCAGAAGAGTTTTATGCGGTCGATTCCAATGTTTCATTGACTGCTTTTGCAAGTATTTTGGGGCTTTCTCCTATTTTTATTGCAGGTAATCCTCAACAAGCTGAAAAGCATTTGAGCATATTCTTGAAAAAAGAGGGTAAGCCAATTGCAGCTTTTGCTTCCTCTGAACCAGGTGGTAGTGCCAATGTAAATGCACCTCGACCTGCAGTAGGTTTGAGTACGCGTATTGACGCTGCAAAAGATGGTTGGGTGCTGAATGGCTCAAAACAATGGGTGTCAAGCAGCTGTGGCTGGGACAATAAAGGCGCTGATTTACTGTGTGTTTCAGGCCGCTCTGAATTGAGTGAAAGCGATGATCCAGAAGTTTCAATTGTGATTTTACCCAAAGAAAATATCAACATTGAAGTGGAGGACATCTTTGAAACGGTTGGACATACTGCACACATCACACCGCGTATTTCACTTCATGACTGTCATATTCCAAAGGATTATTTGCTTGGAAATTTAGGGCAGGGTAAACAAATTATTGAGCAAGCCTTTACGGCAACAGCGGCATTAGTCGGTGTTTTTGCCGTAGGTTTAATGCGTGCAGCCTTTGATTTCACGTTGAATTACGCCAAGTCCGAAAACAAAGGCGGTTTACATCGAATTTTAGATTATCAAGCAGTGGGTTATGCACTGAGCGACGCAAAAATGCAAATTGAGGCTGTGCGTGGTTTGGCTTATCGCGCATGTATTGCACAAGATAACAATGAAAAAGGTGCGCATGAATTGGCATTGTGTTCAAAAGTGTATGGTTCGGAAACCGCTGTAAAAATGATTACAGATTTGATGCGTGTGGTTGGTGTAGATAGTTATAACAAGGACTTACCTCTGTCACGTTACCTGATGGATGCATTGGCGTTGCCATTATTCGATGGAGGCAATATGGGCGTACGTCGTAATCAATATCATCAAATTTTAATGTCAGACTCATACAACAGTTTGGATACCTTGTTGGAGTGATCAATCGCATGTAAGGACATAGAATCAAACAAGTTTAGGAGGCTTAAAGGAAGCCTCCTAAGCAACAAATGAAATAAAACAACAATGATATTCACATCAAGGGAAAAGATTATGAATAGACAAATGCTACATAAAGGACTGCTAACAGCTCTGTTTTTATTGCCGCTACAAGGACATGCTTTGGATATTGATGCGCAGGATTATCGCCGTGCGCCTAATGGAACCAATATTTTTTTGCTGTATGGGCAATATGCAAATCGAGATGCTTATTACGCAGGCAGTGATAAAGTTAATAATGGGGAACTGGAATCACAAATCGGAATTGGTCGTTTTGTGCATTATTCCGAAATTGGTGGTATCAAAATGGCTCAACAGTTTCTTGTGCCTTTTGGTAAATTAAAAGCATCTGGTGATAGTGCGGCTTTAGGAGAATCATCGGGTGTTTTAGGCGATATCATTTTGGCCAATACTTTTTGGTTGATTGATAAACCACAGGATAAATACCTTGGTTTTACGCCTTTTTTTAGCTTTCCTACAGGCAGTTATAAAGACGAAAATGCTTTAAATATTGGCGAAAATCGTTTTAAAACCATACTCCAAGCCAGTTATTTACAGTATTGGAATGAAAAATTTGGTACCGATTTAACTGCAGATGTGACCTTTTATGGTGATAACAAAGATGATGTCAAAGGAAGAATTGAACAGGATATGGGATATCAGTTACAAGCTGATGTTTTCTATAATTTAAATCCTAAATTTACTTTGAGTGCAGGCGTGTCTTATATGGATGCAGGGGATACGACTGTTCAGGGTATTGATCATGCTGCGAGCACGCAGTCTAAGCTATGGGCAGGTACGACTTATAATATCAATCAACGTTCAAATGTGTTGATGACTGTGGGCCGTGATATTGATGTTGAGAATACCTTTAAAGAAAATTTTCGTTTTAATTTCAGATATGTCTACATCTTTTAAAGGTTTATTTTAAATGATTTTGGTCTGAAAATTAAATCACTGGGAACAACTTATTCTTAGGGCAGAATTAATTTTAACATATCAACTCACAATATATGACTAAAAAATACTGTAATAATATGCATTTAGTTAATATGTTAAGTAGATAGGAAGGCTTTTTCTAAATAATAGAAGAGTTGGGAAATATTATTTTATATAAGGATTGGAAAAACAATGAATACTGATCTCCTCATTCATGGTGAACGAATTCAGGGTGCAGGTGAAGCTGTGGCTGTGCTTAATCCAGCAACTGAAGATATCATTACTCGCGTAAATTCAGCGACAGCAGCGCAAGTACAACAAGCGGTTAACGCTGCAAAAACAGCATTCCAAAGTTGGAAAAATACTGATGATGAACAGCTTAAAGCAAATTTACTGAAAATTGCTGCAGGTATTGAAGCAGAACGGGACAGTCTTGCGGCCTTAATTACACAGGAGCAAGGTAAGCCTTTATTTTTAGCCAACGCAGAGGTGCATTTAGGTCTGCAATGGATTCAATATATTGCGCAGCTTGATATTCCCATAGAACATTATACGGAAGCCTCAGGCAAACAAATTCAGGTCTTTAATCGTCCATTGGGGGTAGTGGCTTCAGTGACGCCTTGGAACTGGCCATTTATGATTGCAATTTGGCATTTGTTGCCTGCATTGCGTACCAAAAATACAGTGGTCATTAAGCCGTCAGAATATACGCCGTTAAGTACCATTCGTTTGGTGGAAATTATGAATTCAGTATTGCCAAAAGGTGTGTGTAATATTGTCTTAGGTAAAGGTGATGTAGGTAAATTGTTGACAGAACATCCTGATGTGAACAAAGTTGTTTTCACAGGTTCTACTAAAACAGGAAAATTCATTTTAGGCAGTTCAGTAGACACTTTAAAAAGTGTTGTATTAGAACTCGGTGGAAACGATGTCGGTATTGTTTTGAATGATGTGAATGTGGATCAAGTTGCAGAGAAACTTTTCCAATCATCCTTCTTAAATGCAGGGCAAACTTGCGCATGCCTAAAACGTCTTTATGTGCATGCGGATATTTATGATGCATTGACCCAAAAAATTGCTGCGATTGCAGACCAGCAAACGGTAGGAAATGGTTTGGATCAGCAAACCAGCTTTGGGCCTGTACAAAACAAGATGCAATATCAGAAAGTCAAAGACTTGCTTGCAGACGCGTTAGACAAAGGTGCAAAAGTTTTAAATGTAGGCGCAAAGCATCCCGAAAAAGGCTATTTCATTTCACCGACAGTGGTTGTCGATATTCAAGATGGTGTGGCTTTGGTGGATGATGAGCAGTTTGGTCCAGTGCTGCCAATCGTAAAATATACAGATATTGAACAAGTATTACGTGTAACCAATCAAAGTGAGTTTGGTTTAGGTGGCTCTGTTTGGAGCAATGACTTAGACAAAGCGCAAAGCATTGCAGCACGTATGCAAACGGGTTCTGTATGGGTGAATAGTCACGGCGATTTATCACCTGAAGCTGCGTTCGGTGGTTGGAAACAGTCAGGTTTAGGTTATAGCTTTGGCTTGGGAGGTCTGTTGCAGTTTACCCATAAGCAATCGATTCATGTGAGTAAATTGGGATAAGCAATCGTTCCAGATGAACTTTTCATAATCACTACATGAGTGAATCTAGCTAATACAAGTATGAGGGCTAAAAAGAGAGTGGGGAAACCACTCTCTTTTTAGTATGATTTAGAATGCAGTTTAAAACTGATCAATCTTGCTTGGATTGCAAAATTTCACTCATCATTTTTCCGCCGACACCCCAATTATTGGTATTGATTTCATCAATGATGACATCGACTGTTTCACGTGGTTTATTTAAGACTTGAACCAATAAATCTGTCGCACCTTCAATCAGTGCTTTCTTTTGTTCTATACTCATGCTCTGATCTGTGACTTTGATATTAACGATTGGCATTGAAGACTCTCCTTATTGAACTTACCAAACACCTGAAGTAGAACCACCATCGACAGGTAAAATCGTGCCAGTGACAAAGCTAGAATCTGTAAGATATAGAACCGCATTGGCAATATCAGCAGGTTGTCCAACTTGATGCATCGGAGACATGCCTTTTAAAGCATTTCTCACTTCTTCATTTGCACCATGCATCGGTGTTTCAATCAGACCAGGAGCCACAGCATTCACTTGAATATTCAGTGGAGCAAGCTCTAAAGCCAATCCTTTGACTGCGCCATTTAAGCCACTTTTGGTTAAAATTGGGAGTAATGCAGGTTGCTTCGCATTGGGTTGAATTGCTAAGGCTGCTGTAATCACAACAAGTTTTCCACCAATTGTTGCCATATTTTTAGCAACAGCTTGAGAGATATAGATAAAACTGCGTAAATTGATATCAATCATACTGTTGATATCAGTTTCACTATATTCCGTTACGGGCTTACCGATAAAAATACCTGCATTATGGACAACAACATCGACGCGTGAAAATTTTGCTTGAGCAAATTGGAAAAGCTCTTCTACCGTTTTTTGTTGAGAAATATCTCCTGCAAGATAGTGAAAGTTTTCAGCATTGCCTAAGGCTTTATGTGCATTGACTAATTTATCAAGATTTAAACCTGTACCAATCACGTTGTCACCACGATTTATATATGTTTTGGCAATTTCAAAACCAATACCACCTGAAGCACCTGTGACAATCACTGTTTTTTGACGATTCATTTTCAACTCTTTACTGATGTATTTAATACAAATGTACGCTGAAGAGACAGCTTGAAAAATTGTCAATTTTGCATTTAACTTATTACATAGTGTAATGAATAAAATAAAATGAACCGACATTTCGATGATTTACAAATTGGTAGTTTAGAAATTTTTTGTTTAACTGTAGAGCTAGGAAGTTTTACAGCGGCAGCAGTGTCGTTAGGGTTGACGCCTGCGGCTGTCAGTCGGTCGATTTCACGTATTGAGGAACGTCTCGGGGCAAAATTATTTGTTCGAACAACAAGGCAATTGCGGGTCACAGAGGAGGGTAAGAATTATTATTATCATTGTAGAAAAGCACTTGAATATTTAATTGATGCAGAAAGTTTGATTGCTGGTAAGCAGCAAGAACTATCAGGAACGTTGCGTATCAGTGTCCCGACAGCCTATGCTCATTATAAATTACTACCTAATTTGTATCATTTTTCTGAGCAATATCCAAAGCTTAAGTTTGAAATTCATGTCAGCAATCAAAATGTTGATTTGATTGCACAAGATTATGATCTCGCGATTCGAGGAAATTATTTACCTGACTCTGGTCTTATTGCTCGCAAGTTGGAAGATGCCGCACTCTGTATTGTTGCGACACCAAACTATTTAAAAAAACATCCTGCACCTTTACACCCAAGGGAATTAAAAGATCATGAATGTATTCAATTTGAAATTCCGAGCACAGGTAAATCAGCAATGTGGACATTTTATGAATCAGGTGCTGAAATTTCTGTTGCAGTTCAAGGACGGATGTTATGTCAAGATGATTATTTATCGACTTTAACTTTGGTCAAAACAGGGGTTGGATTAATGCAAGTCTATCGGTTTACCGTTGAAAATGAGTTAAAACAAGGGAGTTTGGTCGAGGTCTTGCAGGAGTATAATCAGACCTCAAGACCATTTTATTTGCTCTATGCACAAGCAAAGTATCAACCTTTAAAAGTAAGAGTATTTATGGATTACCTCTTGAGTTCAGTGTATTGAGCATCTAATGAATGCTCTTTATAGCCTCGACAAAATAAATATAGACTGATCGAGCAGAGTAATCCAGCAATACAAATCACTAAATTCATTGCAGTGGGATCATTATTGCGAAATAAAAGACTGACGATATAGCTTAACAATGCGCCCATGAGAAATTGCAGCGACACTGCTAGACCCGATGCTGTACCTGCTTGTTGTGGCAAAAGTTTAAGCAGATTGGCAATAGAATTGGCACCAATCGAACCTGTGACGCCAACGAAAATCATTAAACCAGGAATTAAAAACTGTACGGATGTCAGTTTAAACAGAGTAATGGTTGCTAAATAAAGACCTGCGATCGCTGAAATTATTGACATGATTTTTAATAATTGAAATGCGGTATAGCGACGTAAAGCTCGACTATTGATGCTGGTAAAAATAATGATTGAAAAGATATTCAGCGCAAATAAGCCTGAATACTGTTGTGGACTAAACCCATAATAATGAATAAATACAAAAGAAGACGCTGTAATGTAGGCAAACATGCCACCAAATGAGAAGCTATTACATAGTATAAAGCCCCATGCATAACAATTTTTTAAAACGCTCAAATAGTTGTCTATCAAACTCATCTGAATGCGCCTTGGTGGCGGTGCATCAATTTGAAAATTCACCCAAACCATACACAGTAAAGAATAAATGAATAGAAAAATAAAAATACCCGTCCAATTAAAATATTGAATAATGATTGCGCCTGCAAGTGGAGCAACGAGAGTCGCAATCATAGTAATAATATGCATGAGCGAGAGTATTTTAGGAATTTCTTGATTGTTAAATAAATCTCGAACAAGGGCACGTGCTAATACAGATGCGCTCGCGCCTCCCATTGCTTGCAAAAATCGAAATAAAAGTAGCTGTTCAATATGCTGTGAAAAAATACAGCCTAAAGTTGCGAATACGTACAGTACCATCCCAATTAATAACAGCTTTTTTCGACCGAAACGGTCTGAGAGTGGACCATAAATCAGCATGCCGATACTAAAACCCAATAAAAAAATGGTGATGGTTTTCTGTGTTGCTGCGACAGTTGAATTTAAGTCATGTGCAATTGATGGTAGTGCTGGAAGGTACATGTCAATTGATAAAGGTCCAAATGCGACTAAGGCACTGAGTAGTACAATCAGGAGCTTAGATTGTTTCTTTATAAATTCATTCATATGATTCATCAGATGTATTTAGATGGTGTTGACGATAGTCTGAAGGGGGCATCCCTGCATGCCGAATGAAAAAACGACTGAAATAGGCTGGATCTTTAAAACCCAATTCATAACAAATTGAATTAATGGATGAGTCTGAAAAAATTAACAATCGTTTTGCCTCTTGCATCAGCCGATAGAAAATTAATTTTTTAGACGAAATATTGGCGATTCGACGACATATGTCATTCAATCGAGTTTCTGTAATCGCTAATTTTTCAGCATATTGCTGTAATGACCAATGTTCATTAAAGTGATTTTCAACCAACTGGTTAAATTGACGGAAAAATTTAAGATCTCCATTGTTATTATTGAGCTGCGGCGTAGTGACATCGTTAAAGCGCATAATCTGAATAAAAATCAAACTCACTAAACTTTTTAAAGCAGCTAATCGATTAGATTTATTGTGCTTAAATTCAATTTCAATATCATCAAAATAGCTTTGAAGTTGTTGTAAATCGGCATGATAGGATGGGTCTAAAGATTGTGTTGAAATGCATAAAGGTGCGACATGCTGAACTTTAAGTTCATTGTGTAATAAAGGCCAAATGATATTCTGCTGAACAGTTAAAACATGTCCTTCACAAATGGGGTCAGTGATAAAAGCATGTACGACCGAGGGCGGGGTCATAAAGCAAACGGGAGCATCATAGACATATTTCACATCATCTAAAAACACTCGTACAGAACCTTTGGTCACGAAGTGAATTTGAAAATAGCCATCGTGACGATGAGCCAATACATTCAGCCCAAAAAATTCTTGTAGCTTCACCAGTTCTTCATAATACACATCCGAGTTAATGTACTTTTGATCGTACACTTCACCCAATTTAATATTGGGAATATATGACTGACTCATACCTTTTGTTCCATAAATAGTATGATGAATATGATTTATTCAATGAGCATACCATGCTCGTTGATAAGTTAATATATTCATTATTACCCTAATTTCTAATCATAAGTACAAATCAAGAAAAGTTATTCAGCATTTAATTTGATCTGTATAAATTAATTTATGCATATTTTTATTTTTTCTATATGTAAAACAATAAATTATGAACTGATTTTTTTAATTTAAAAGTTTTTAAGTGGAAAAAAAGCACTTATATTTCACTTAGAGATTTTTTATAAAACCATGGAAAGTACAAATTTAAGTTGGGAAAATACATTAAGTTTGCAGAAATAATCCTGAATAATAGGTTTAAATCATCAACATATTGGATGTTGATCAGCAATAAAGGATAGAGCATGTTCTAAATGATAAAGAGCATGCGTATAAGGAAAATAAGTTATGGAAAATACAATGGATTTTAATACCAGTATGGTGAGCACTGAGCCGAGTGACTCGACTCAAAGTGAGATTAAGATGTTTTATACAGAAGCAAAATCTGTGTCATCTGAAACGCCTATGTTGGAAAAAATAAAACAAATTTTGCCACAAATTGCAGCGAATGCTGAAAAAGCAGAGCAACTGCGTCAAGTCCCTGACGAAAATATTGCGCTGCTCAAAAGTATTGGATTACATCGTGCATTTCAACCCAAAGTATATGGTGGTTTGGAAATGAGCCTGCCTGAATTTGCAAATTGTATTGTGACGCTTGCAGGTGCATGTGCGGGGACGGCTTGGGCATTTAGTTTGTTATGTACACACAGCCATCAAATTGCAATGTTTCCAAAGCAATTACAAGATGAAATTTGGTTAGCAAATCCTGATGCAACAGCAAGTAGTTCCATTGCGCCTTTTGGTAAAGTTGAGGAAGTCGAAGGTGGAGTGAAACTGTCTGGCGACTATGGCTGGAGCAGTGGATGTGACCATGCTGAATATGCCATTGTCGGTTTTAATCGTTTTGATGCCGAAGGTCAAAAAATCTATTCATTTGGTGTGATTCCTCGTAAAGATTATGTCATTCATGACAATTGGTTTGCAGGTGCGATAAAAGGAAGTGGCTCAAAACAATTACAGATCCGAGATTTATTTATTCCTGAATATCGAATTCAAAAAGCCAAAGACATGATGGAAGGAAAGTCGGCAGGATTTGGTTTATATCCAGACAGTAAAATATTTTATTCTCCATATCGTCCATACTTTGCCAGTGGTTTTTCTGCAGTCAGTTTGGGTGTTGCAGAACGTATGTTGGAAGCATTTAAAGAAAAACAAAAGACCCGAATCCGAGCATATACAGGTGCAAATTTAGGTGCATCTACGCCTGCGCTCATGCGTTTGGCTGAATCAACGCATCAGGTGGCTGCGGCACGTGCTTTCTTGGAAAAAACATGGGAAGACCATCGTGTACATGGGGAAAATAAAATTTATCCAAACGCAGAAACATTGGCATTTTGGCGTACCAACCAAGCCTATGCTGTGAAAATGTGTATTGAAGCAGTCGATCGTTTATTTGCTGCAGCAGGTGCAACCAGTTGGTTAGATGGACAAGAATTACAGCGTTTATTCCGTGATTCACATATGACAGGGGCACATGCTTATACTGATTATGATGTATGTGCACAAATTTTGGGTCGTGAGTTGATGGGTCTTGAACCAGATCCAACGATGGTTTAAGTGGAGTAATGTCAATGAACTCAATGAATATTCAAATCGAGACTGGCTTCGACTCAAAAGCTTTTCGCCGTGCACTGGGTAATTTTGCGACGGGTGTAACTATCATGACCGCACAAAATGAACAAGGTGAGAAAGTCGGTGTTACAGCCAATAGTTTTAACTCTGTTTCACTCGATCCACCGCTTATTTTGTGGAGTATAGACAAACGATCTTCAAGTTTTGCCGTTTTTGCTGAAGCGACACATTTTGCTGTAAATATTTTATCTGCTGATCATATTGAGCTATCAAATCAATTTGCTCGTTCAAAAGACGATAAATACGCTAAGGTAGACTTTGATTTAGGGGCAGGCAATGCACCTTTATTAAAAGAATGTTCAGCAGTATTTGAATGCGAGCGTTATGACATTTTAGAAGGTGGAGACCATTGGATTATTCTTGGGCGAGTGGTGAATTTTCAAGACAATGGTCGTTCACCGTTGCTGTATCATCAAGGTGCATATTCTTCAGTATTGCCACATCCGAGTTTAAATGCGAAAGCTGAAAATGACGCGGAGATTTTCCCAGGTCGTTTATATAACAATCTGTATTATTTATTAACTCAAGCGGTTCGCGCCTATAGTAACGATTATCAACCCAAACAATTAGCATCAGGTTTTAGAACCAGCGAAGCGCGTATGTTGCTAGTTTTAGAAAGTAAAACAGCAACCTGTAAAGATGATTTGATTCGTGAGGTGGCTATGCCGCTGCGTGAAATTGAACAGGCAGCTGAAATCTTAGTACGTAAGGGGTTACTTGTAGATACAGGTCATGCTTATGAATTGACTGAAAAAGGCATAAAAACTGCTCAAATGCTTTATCATATTGGTGAAAGTCATCAAGAAGATGTCTTTGGTCATTACTCTGAACAAGACAAAGCGCTATTCAAAAATATGTTGAAAGATCTGATTGGGATTTAGCTGCAATGGGCATTGGATTATTTCAGAATAGCGCATTAATCCATTGCCTAAAGGATACATCATTTATTGTTCTCTTCAACGTTGATATAAAACTACACACTGAGTTAAAAATATATTGTGTAAGTTAAAAGAGTCTAGAGAGTAATAGGATATGACAAGCTAAAGTAGAGTGAGAAGAGGTAATTGTGCTTTAGCTTGTATATTTATTGGATTACCCTTGTGGGGAAAATCTATATTTAAAGTATCAATAAACCCTAATATTTTACTTTAAATAAATGAGTTGAGTCATTGATTTAAAATAGAATAAATACTGTGTTGATACTCAATTAAGATAAAAATGTTTCTTGTAGGTAACGCCAAAGCATTTTGCCATTAATCTCTTCAATGAGAGCACAAGAACGACGAATGAGTATGCCTGATTCTTTCGTATGTTTTTCAGTATAGGTTAATACGATAGTGTGTTCGGATTGTGAAATAATTTCCTCATCATAGATTTCGATTTTAATATCGGGCATTTTACTTTGATTGTTTGCAAATAATTGTTTAACTTCATCAAACTTAAATTTTTTTCCTGCTGCACCAACCATTTCAAATTGTTCAGAAAAATATTGATTCAATTGTGCTAGATCTTGTTCGGCATGGCGTCCACTAAAAATTTTTTCGATAAGTACATGCATTGTATGAATACTTTCGATTGCCTGAGTTGCTGAAAGAGCCATATATATTTCCTTATGAGAACAGTTAAAAAGAATTGTTTTAGATAATAAATCAAAATTCCATGTAAATTTCAATAATAATTTTATCGATTTATATTTTACTCATTGAGATAGGATATATTAACCTTTTAAGTTTTTGATTTTATTTATTAATAAAGGACAAAGTTATCCAATTAACTCGACTCCTAACAAACATTTTAAATGTTAAAAACATGACTTTGATTTTGGAGGGGGAATCACTCAGATGTTTAGGTGAATTAAAAATCAGATGGAAGGTATGAAATTATACTTAAAAAGATATTGAAAATTACATATAAAAATGAATATATTTTTATTGCTAGTTTTCAAACTAAAGCATTAGTGATGGTTTATTTGAGTTTGATCATTAATCTGATGATGAAAAAGAGTGTGAGTAAGAATTTTTTATGCAAATAAAATATCAACTTATAAGGAATATAAGTTGCCATATAAGGATAAAGCGATATGAATAATTCGACTTATAATCAAGATCAAGATAAACCCATATCCAAGATATCGAGTACTTATGCATGGTACGTTGTTTTACTTTGTATGTTGGCGTATATCTTTTCTTTTATAGATCGTCAAATTTTAGCGTTGATGATTGAACCCATTAAAGCAGATCTGAATCTAACAGATACACAATTTAGCTTATTGCATGGTCTGGCATTTTCGCTTTTTTATGCATTTATGGGAATACCTTTAGCATATTTGGCGGATCGATTTTCACGCCCCAAAATTATTGCGGTTGGTATTATTTTCTGGAGTTTTGCAACAGCATTATGTGGCTTGAGTAAAAGCTTTATTCAATTATTTTTTAGCCGAATGGGAGTAGGTGTGGGTGAAGCTGCTTTATCTCCATCTGCATACTCAATGTTTAGTGATCTATTTTCCAAGGAGAAGTTGGGTAGAGCAGTCGCTGTTTATTCGATCGGCTCTTTTGTCGGAGGTGGTGTTGCATTTCTTGTTGGAGGGTATGTCATTGGTTTATTAAAAGATATGACATTAATCCAAATTCCTGTTTTTGGGGCAGTGAAGGCTTGGCAAATGGCTTTCATTTTGGTTGGACTGCCTGGTGTTTTTATTGGTTTATTATTTCTTCTTACTGTTCGTGATCCTAAACGCAAGGGGCAGCGTTTGGATGCTCAAGGTCAAGTTGAAAAAACATCTATACGGGAAACATTCAAATTTATTAAAAAGCATGGAAAAACATTCACTTGTCATTATTTGGGTTTCACTTTTTATGCTATGGCGTTGTATTGTTTGATTAGTTGGTCACCTGCATTCTTTATGCGTAAGTTTGGCTTAACTCCAACAGAAGCAGGGTATATGTTGGGGACAGTTTTATTGATTGCGAATACATTAGGTGTTTTTTGTGCAGGCTGGCTCAATGACTTTTTTATTCAAAAAGGGCGTCAAGATGCACCAATGATTACAGGAGTAATTGGTATTGTGGGTTTAATTTTACCATTAATCGCCTTTACTCAAGTTTCTCAACAATGGTTAGCGGTGACTTTACTTGCGCCTGCGATGTTTTTTGCATCTTTCCCAATGCCAATTTCAACGACTGCTATGCAGATGTTGGCACCCAACCAATTACGCGCTCAAATTTCTGCTGTATTTCTTTTAATTAGTAATTTAGTTGCAGTCGGGATCGGGACAACTTTGGTTGCCTTAATTACAGACAAGATATTTGAAAATCCATTAATGGTGGGTTCTTCTTTATCCATCGTTGGAGCTTGTTCATGTGTTTTAGCTTATATTTTATTAAAGAAAGGTTGTGTTGCATTTAGTAATAGTATGCAAGAAGAACATTCTACTTAAAATATTTTTATTGACATGATGCATTGGAAAACACTCCTCTAGTGTTGAGTGTTTGTCCAAGGTATTTGCATGGTTGGATGCAGAAGCCTGCTCAGTAAAATAATGAATGTTATTCAGTTATTTGCAAGTATGGAGTATTGTGATGAAAAATGCTTTAAATTTAAATCACTTGCATTATTTGGATGAATGTTTATTGTTTAGTTCAGATGACTATCAAACCATTAAAGATCAAATCAGTCATTATCTATGCCCGCATGAGTTTGATGTAGATGGAGCGCGTGATTTAAATACGAGGTTGAATGGTTTCTGTTTTGGTCATTCAGCTTTATATGATCTGAAATATAGTACATCTGTTGTGATTACGATTGATCAAACATCACAGAATTATTTATTTCGAATAACTTTGGAGGGGCAGTGTCAGGTGGGTAGTCAGCATCATCCTGTGTTGCAATCGGTAGGGATCATGACGGTCACTCATCCTAATCAAGCCCATCGGATTGTCACAGATCAGTGTTGTCGAAATATTATTTTAAAGTTAGCAAGAGAGGATGTTGAAACTCAATTATTTAAAATGTTAGGTGCAAGTCGACAGGAAATGGTGATTTTTGATCAGGCATTGTCCTGTACCAACGAGGGGATGAGTTCGATTGTTGAAACATTAAATTATTTATGTCATGCCTATTATCATATTGAAAATTGGAGTTTTATTTCAGAGAGTTTTACACAATATCTGATTGAACTCATTTTATTGAAAGTCCCTAATAATTATAGTGAGCAGTTAAATGCACAACGTTTAAATGTATTGCCGCATTATTTAAAAAAAGCACAACACTATATTGATGAAAATATTAAAAATAGCATCACTCTTGCAACCTTAAGTGAATATTGCCATGTATCGATCCGTACTTTACAAAAAGGTTTTAGTCAATATTTGCAGCAAACACCAATAGAATACATACGTGATCAGCGGCTCGCTGTCGTGCATCATGCCTTACAAGAAGCAGCTTCATCTCTCACTGTAACAGATATCCTTTTGCAATATGGTATTCAAAGTATGGGGCATTTTTCCACATTGTATAAAAAGCGTTATGGATGTCTGCCATCACAAACTTTAAAACAACAACTTTATGAGAAAGAAGCAACATCTGCGTAAATGGAATGCTTTGTGCGCATTTGGATGAGCGTGCGGCCTTTATATCTTCTATGCTGATTTTATTCATATCAGGAAGATGAAAAATGAAAATTACAGTACTCGGGGGTGGACATGGGTGTTATGCAGCGGCGGTGGATATGGCCGAGAAAGGTCATGATGTGGTGTTGTGGCGTCGTGACCAAGATGCATTGATTGAACTTGCTCAAGCCAAGATAATGAATATTAAAGATTTTAAAGGTAATCGTTCTGTCTCTGTGGGTTTTGAAAATAGCCAAATTAATTTATCAGTGGATTTGCAGCAGGCAATTCAACATGCCGAATTGATTATTATCCCACTTCCTGCGACGACACACTTAGAGTTGTCAAAACAAGCCGCTCCTTATTTTAAAGATGGTCAAGTGGTTTACTTACCTCCTGCAACATTTGGAACATTTATCTTCGCAAAAGCAGTCCACGATAGTGGAAATACTGCAAAAGTTGCTTTTGCAGAAACGGGTACTTTGCCTTATTTGGTACGTAAACACGGTATAAATCAAATTATCGTCAGTGGTTATGCGACGCGTTTACCCACGGGCGTATTTCCAAGTCAATTTGCAGAACATGCATTTAAAATTTTAAAACAGGCTTATCCAAGTATAGAGCCAATTGAAGATGCTTTAAGTGGCGCATTAATGAATGCAGGACCGATTATCCATCCACCATTGATTATGATGAATGCAGGACCACTTGAGCATTTTGAAACATGGGACATTCATAATGAAGGGACACAACCTGCTATTCGTCGAGTAACTAATCAATTAGATGCAGAGCGTATGCGGGTACGTGAGGCTTTAGGATATGGTGCACCGCATTTTCCACTCTCAGATCACTATAATAAGGAAGGTGAAGGTGATGAGTGGATGTATGGTCGTGGAGCTCACGGTAAGTTGACTGATAGTGGTGATTGGAGAGAAGACATTAATCTGCAAACGCATCGTTATATGCTCGAAGACACACGGTTAGGTTTATCATTTTTAGTTTCAGTAGGTCGTTGGGCTGGTGTTAAAACACCGATTGCAGAAGGCCTACTTAGCCTTGCTTCAGCGATTACAGGTCGTGACTTATATGCAGAAGGTCGTACTTTTGATCATTTGGGTTTGGCGACAAAGTCAAAACAAGAAATGCAGCAGATCTTGCAACAGGGGCTGTGAAATGAATAATCTTCAACAGGTTGCAGTACTTGGTGCGGGGCGTATGGGGAAGGCAATTGCGATTGCTTTTGCTTATGCAGGTCTTCATGTGAAATTAATTGATGCAAAACAACGTTCGGAGCAAGAATTTATACTGTATCAGCAACAGCTTGAGCAAGATCTTGAACAAGAATTAATGTTATTACAAAGGATTCAATTTGTACAAGCAGATCAAATTGCAGAAATTAAACAAAAGATTCAGTTGGTCGCAAAAATGGAATCGACTGAGTTTTTGAAACAGTGTGATTTAATTATGGAAGCTGTACCCGAAAAAATACACACTAAACAAGAAATTTTCAGTTGGTTGGATCAGTATATTTCTCCCCAATGTATTGTTGCTTCAACCACATCAACATTTTTAGTGACTGATATTGCGTTGATGTTGTCACATCCTGAACGTGTGATTAATGCACATTGGTTAAATCCTGCATATTTAATTCCTCTGGTTGAGCTGAGTCGTTCTGAGCAGACCGCAGACGAAGTTGTGGTTGAACTTAAGATGTTTTTAACAACAATAGGTAAGATTCCTGTGGTTTGTAATGCTAAAGCAGGTTATATCGTACCAAGGATTCAGGCATTAGCAATGAATGAGGCAGCACGTATGGTTGAAGAAGGGGTGGCATCTGTTGAAGATATTGATATTGCGATCCGCACGGGGTTTGGTTTACGTTTTTCTGTTTTAGGTCTCCTTGAGTTTATCGATTGGGGTGGTGGTGATATTTTGTATTATGCTGCGCAATATTTACAAAAAGAGCTGGGTGAGCGGTATCAAACACCCAAAATAATTGCTGAAAATATGCGTAATAATCGAAATGGCTTAAGAGAAAAGCAGGGTTTTTATGATTATGCAACGAAAGATATTGAGGCATATAAATTATCGGTACTCAAGACTTTTGCAGAACGCATTGCAACAGCAGGTGTAAAACCAAAATTTAATTGTCTCTCATAAGTCATTCGCTTATAGAGATGTAAATGATGATTTTATTTGTTGAAAAAACCATTGTCTTGACAATGGTTTTTTAGTGTTTTTTGAATCTAGTGTGTTGATTTTAGCTTGAAGGCATGAGATCAAATATTTTTTGTAGCTGAGAATTTAAAAGTTTTAATTCATCTTCTTCAAATGCGTGCAAAATCCCTGATAGTGTCACCTGACTAATTAAATTAATTTGTTCTACCATCGCTAAACCTTTTTCGGTGAGTTTCACCATTGAAATCCGCTCATCTAGCTCAGAAGAAAAAACTTCAACAATTTGATCTTCCACCAAGCGATAAACGGCTTTAGTTGCCGTTGTGAGTTTAAGTGTCGATAAATTTGCAATGTCTGTAATACTTGCCTGCCCCAAAGCGTTGGTACTGAGAATGATTTTACGTCGAGTATTGTCAATTCCTAATTTTTTGATTGATTTTTCAATAAGCTGTGAGTATTTCCCATTCACTTGTGAAATCCAGAAAAAAGGATAGTTTTTTAAACTTGCAGGTTCATTATTTGGTAGAAACTGTTCTAAATTTTGGAGCATAGTATTAATTTAGTTAAAAAAAATAATATTTTCAATTATACAAAAAAATAAGAAAAAAACTTAGATTTTAAAATAAAAATAACTTGACAATTACATGGCTTTTTCTATTATTGTATTTATATAAATAAAAATACATGGAAAAGTGAATGAATATTATCGCAGAAAAAATGCAAATAGGATCAGGAAAATTCACGGTGATGGTGAAAGATTCTATAGATATTCAAGGTTATAAAACAAAATCAGGTAGCCGTTCACTTGAAAATAGTGCTGTGGCTCAGGTACATGCTCAAGTCATCAAAAATCTTTTGGCACATGATTGCACTATCACGGCAAAAACCAATCTACACGAACTTGCATTTGGAATTACAGGGATTAATCATGCATTGGGCACACCGATTAACCCTAAGTACCCGGAGTTGATTCCTGGTGGTTCTTCAAGTGGTTCAGCAGCAGCCATTGCAGCTCATTTGGCAGATTTTACGCTAGGCACAGATACAGGTGGTTCTGTACGTATGCCAGCAGCATGTTGTGGTGTATATGGACTTAAACCGACTTTTGGTCGAGTGAGTCGTAAAGGTGTACATCCTGAACATAGTTCATTGGACTGTGTGGGACCCTTTGCAAATTCGGTGGAAATGATTGAAACCGCAATGCAATTTATTGATCCTAGTTTTCATGCGATGACACAGGATGATTTACCTCAACTGGCTATTTTAAATGTTCAGGCAGATGTTGTTGTTCAAGACACAATTCAAGATTTTTTAAAAAAAGCTCAAATGCAGCTACCCACTGTAGATATAAAGACTTTCAATTCAGCTTATGACGCAGGCATGCAAATCATCAATTATGAAAATTGGCAAGCCTATGGTGAGTTAACAAAAACAGGTTTGATTGGTGCTGACGTACAAGGGCGTTTATTAAAAGCTGCAGATACAACATTGGTTCAAGTAAAACAGGCAGAAAAAGTGAAAGCCCAATTTACTCAAGAAATCGATGCCTTACTTGAAAAATATGATGCATTGCTATTACCCACTTTACCTCAGATTCCCCCACGCGTTATCGATGCAGAAAATACCGTAGCATTTTTGAATTTAACTGCATTAGTTCGTCCTTTTAATCTATCTGGACATCCTGCCATCACTATTCCGTTGGAAACAAAGCAAGGTTTACCTGTAGGGCTGCAAATTATCACTAAAAGATCTGCAGACGAGCAATTGTGTGCGATTGCAAAATTTATTGTTAACGCAGCACATTAAAGAAACAAGGAGTTAGCGAATGAATGATTTATCTAAAGTGTTTAACTCTGATCAGAGCGGTGCTGTTGATATTCTCTGTCAGGAAATACGTGAACGTGCAGTGACAGGAGAGTTTGATGATCAGGCTTATGTCAGTCAGGATATTATTGAAAAACTAAAAAAAATTGGTGTTTATCGTGCTTTGGTACCAAAGCGATTTGGTGGTATGGAAGTATCACCCAGTGAATTTTGTCAATTAATTGAAAAATTATCTATGGCAGATGGTTCTGTGGGATGGGTGGCAAGTTTCGGTATGAGTCCAGCTTATCTGGGGAGCTTACCTGAAGAAACACTTAATATTTTGTATAAGAACTCACCAGATATCGTATTTGCTGGTGGTATTTTCCCTCCGCAACCTGCAGAAATTACGGACGAAGGTGTTGTTGTTAAAGGTCGCTGGAAGTTTTCAAGTGGTTGTATGGGAGCAGATATTGTCGGTGTGGGTATTTCTCCACGTAAAGATAATGAAGCGCAAGGTTTACCACGGATGGCTGTGATGCCAGCTAAAAAAGTAAAAGTCGACATGACTTGGGACACAGTGGGGCTAAAAGGTACAGGTAGCCATGATTTAGTTGTGGACAATGTACTTGTGACCAAAGCGTGGACATTTATTCGTGGAGAGCCATCAAAACTGCCTGAACCCTTTTTTAAATATCCTTCATTGTCTTTAGCCACCCAAGTTTTAACTGTCGTCGGAATAGGTGTCGCAGCAGCAGCTTTGGAAGAGTTTAAATTGCTGGCACCTGGTAAATCTTCTATTACAGGCGGTGCTGAAATCGCAAATCGTCCTGTCACACAATATGAATTTGCACAATCTGAAGCGGAATTTAAAGCTGCGCGCACTTGGTTTTATCAAGCCATGGATATTGTTTGGCAAGAAATTTTAGCGGGTAATCAACCTACGGAACAACAAATCAGTGATATGCGTTTGTCATGTACTCATGCGGCACGTGTCGCAGCACGTGTTGCACGCAAAATGCAAATGCTCGCAGGTATGACCGCAATTTACTCAAACAATATATTCAGTCGTTTTGTGAACGATACTAATGTTGTCACACAGCATGCTTTTATGGGAGATGCAACTTTATTAAATGCGGGTTCCATTAGTTTTGGTTTAAAGCCAACACCTGGTTATTTATAAGTTTGTATGGCAACAGATGAAGTGAGTATTGCGTGATGAATGAAATGAATTTGACAGCTATTCTAGCGCGTTTAAATCAACTAGAAGCCGAAACTGCTATTCGAAATTGCATCAATCGTTACATGGAAATTTGTGATGGCTTGGATGCTAGTACTGACCTAAATGAATTAATGGATTTATTTGACCAAAACAGTATTTGGGAAGGTATTGGTGAAAAATATGCGAAATCATTTGGACGTTATGAATCATGGCAAGACATCTATGCCATGTTCAAAAGCTATACGCAACAACAATCGCATTTTGTTATGAATGCTCATTTTGTGAGTTCGGAGCAAATTTATGTTGTAGAGCAGCGAGCTCGAGCTTCATGGCTAATGTTGCAAACCTCTACTTTTCGTGATGGGCAAAGCCATCTTAATGCAGCCAAGTTGACCATCAAATTTCAGCAACAAGAGGATGGGACTTGGAAAATTAAACATTTTCAGACTGAAAATATTTTTAGTCGCCCTATATCACACTGGAATAGCACTGCCGAATTGCCAGTACCAAACCAGAACGAAGCTTAGAATCAATTGATAAGGATCATGGATATGAACAGTATTATTCCAATGCACAATGCTGAACACGATTATAACGAACTTGTACAAAGTGATCGTGCCCATACTTCACTTTATAAAGATGCACAAATCTTTGAAGATGAAATGGAAAAAATTTTCTATAAAACTTGGGTTTGGGTAGCACATGCCAGTGAAATTCCAGATGCAGGCAGTTATAAAACCATGAATATTGGGAAACAACCTGTCGTAGCAGTACGAGACCGAAAAAAGAAAGTGCATGTGTTATTAAACCGCTGTCGTCACCGTGCTGCGACAGTGTGTGAACATAAAAAAGGTAAGACCAATAGTTTTGTTTGTCCATATCACGGGTGGAGCTATGCACTTGATGGTAGTTTACGTGGTGTACCATCTCCTGAAAGTTATGGTGACTGCTTAGATAAATCAGAGTTTCCATTAATCAGTCTACGTGTTGAAGAATACAATGGGATGATTTTTGCTTCATTCAACCATGATATTGAACCCTTGGAAGATTTCCTTGGTGGTGCAAAAAAATGGATCGATTTGTTTATGAAACAAGGAGCAGGTTATCCGATAAAAGTTCTTGGTGAGCATCGTTTTACATTCCCAGGCAATTGGAAAATTCAGCTCGAAAATACGACGGATGCATATCATTTTCCATTGGTACACAAATCATTCCTGAGTTCTGTTGATGAAAAAACAGAAGAGCTATTTAACTTTGAAAATCAACCAGGTTTTGTTGAAGACTTAGGTAATGGTCACAGTGTGATGGTGATGATTCCAGAATTGGTTGATTTAGATGAAGAGTTGATGGAGCGTCCGATTCAAGAGCGTTTTGAAGACTTAGCACAAGCGCTACGTGATGAAGGTCATGAAGAACTTGAAGTACGTCGTATTGTCCGTGCAGTTGGTGGTACAGGCTTTAACCTCAATATTTTCCCGAATATTGCATGCTCTATGGCGTTCTTCCGTGTGATGCAGCCAATTTCTGTAGAAAAAACCGAGATTCACCATTCTGTAATTACGATGGATGGCGGTCCACAAGTGGCGAACCAATATCGTTTACGTTTACATGAGCATTTCCAAGGTCCGTTTGGTTTCGGTACACCGGACGATGCGGAAGCATGGGAGCGTGTACAACACGGTGCAAATGCAGGGAATGATTTATGGATCATGTTGAACCGTGGCTTACCGGGTGAAGTGAAAACTGAAGATGGTGTAAAAAGCGATGTAAGTGCAGAAACGGGAATGCGCGCTGCTTATCAGCAGTGGAAAAAGTTGATGACGGCTTAAGGTGGAATAGCATGAAAATTGATTTAAATTTACTCAATGAAGTAACGGCTTTTATTTGGGCTGAAGCAGATATGTTGGATCATTCTGAGCATCATGCTTGGTTAGATTTATGGAATGAAAAGGGTGTTTATATCATTCCGATTGATCCAACATTGACGGATTACGAAAATAATTTGAACTATGCTTATGACGACCATCACATGCGCAAACTACGTGTTGAGCGTTTAGAAAATGGTGAAGCGATTTCAACGGCACCTAAGGCCAATACTGTACGTAGTGTATCTCGTGTGCGTATTTTAAAAGATGAAAATGGTGAAATTATTTTACGTTGTGCACAAAACTTACGTGAATTTCGTAAAGAAAATTTAAAACATTATACCGCTGATGTCACTTTTCATTTAGTACGTGATGAAGCACAAGGTTTTAAAATTAATCGTAAAATTATTAATTTAGTTAATTCTACCGATACTTTAGCGGGTATCAGTTACATTCTCTAGGAGAAAAAAATGAAACAAGTTGTTTTAGTGACGGGTGCCGCTTCAGGTTTAGGCAATGTCATTGCAGAATATTTCGCAGCTCAAGGGCACCAAGTGATTTTATCAGCAAGTACATTGGAAAAAGCTAAAACTGCTCAAGGAAAAAGCCAATTTGCTGAAAACTTATTTCCATTGAAATTAGATATATCTGTCGAAGCAGATTTTCATGCAGCAGTGCAGTGGATTGAGCAAAAATTTTCAAAACTAGATGTTCTAATTAACAATGCAACTGTGACTAAGGCAACGCCTGTACTTGAAATTACTGCTGCTGACTTTGACTGGGTAACACAAGTCAATCAGCGTGGTACGTTCCAAGCATGTCAGATTATTGGTCAATATATGGCTGACAAGGGATATGGTCGTATTGTCAATATGGCGTCTTTAGCTGGGCAAAATGGGGGAACTGCAACAGGTGCGCATTATGCAGCCACTAAAGGCGCCATTGTGACCTTAACCAAAATTTTTGCCAAGGAATTCGCAGCCAAAGGTGTAACAGTGAATGCGATTGCACCTGGACCAATGGAATCTCCTATTGTGCATAGTGTGGTTTCAGATGAAAAGATGACCCAATTTATCCAAAATATTCCAGTGAAAGCATTGGGAAGCATGGAGTTTATTGCGGAAACTTGTGCTTTGTTGGCGAGTCCAACTGCTGCATTTGTGACGGGAGCAACTTGGGATATCAATGGCGGATTATTTATGCGTTAAGCCTTGAGCTGATGCATTGTTGGGAGATAAAAAATGACTACACTTTATGATGTCGTTGTTAAAAACCGCCATGTAGAAGGGGGAAATGTTGCTGTCATGGAATTTGAGTCAGCAACTGCTTCTGCATTGCCGAAAATTGAAGCGGGTGCACACATTGATGTATATCTACCGAATGGTATGGTGCGTCAATATTCATTGTGCCAAAACCCAGATCAGCAAGGTATTTTTCGTTTAGGCATTTTACGTGATCCTGAATCACGTGGTGGATCAGTTTCTGCATTTGATGATCTCAAAGATGGGATGCAGATACAGGTGAGTGAGCCCAAAAATTTATTTCCTTTAGCTAAAGCGAAACATTCTGTTCTGATTGGTGGTGGAATAGGAATTACGCCATTAATCACTATGGCATATCAATTGGCACAAGAGGGTGCATCATTTGAACTACATTACTGTGGTTCAAGTCCTGAACGATCTGCTTTCGTTGACGAGCTTAAGCAAGGTCAACTTGCTGAGTTCACAACCTTTCATTTTAAATCTGAAGGTGCAAGCCACCGTGAGTTTTTTGAATCCGCAATTCAAAATATTGATGCAGAAAGCCATATTTATACCTGTGGTCCAAATGGATTTATGGATTGGGTGATTAATTTAGCAACTACTCAACATTTTCCTGAGCATCAAATCCATAAAGAATATTTCCAAGTAGATGTGGAAACAGGTGGTGATGCATTTGAAGTTGTTGCGCAACAAAGTGGCAAAATTATCATGGTGAATGCTGAAGAAACGATTTTACAGGCATTAGCACGTGAAGGCATTGAAATAGAAATGTCATGTGAGCAAGGTGTATGTGGCACGTGTATGTGCGATGTGATTGAAGGTGAGCCTGATCATCGCGATGTGTATTTTACCGATGAAGAAAAAGCCAGTAATGAACAAATTCTTGTATGTTGTTCACGTTCAAAATCTGCACGTTTAGTGCTTGATATATAACTGATGAACGACACTAGATTCTAGTAGGAATTGGATTAAAGCTTGAGGAGACAATAATGAATACATTACCAGCCAAGGAAACAGCAACAATAGATCCAATAAAATTCCGTCGAGCACTCGGCAACTTTGCGACAGGTGTCACTATTATGACTGCGCAAAGTGCAACAGGAGAAAAGGTGGGTGTTACGGCAAATAGTTTCAACTCTGTTTCGTTGGACCCTGCATTAATTTTATGGAGCATAGATAAAAATTCATCTAGCTTTCATGTGTTTGAGCAAGCCACACATTTTGCTGTAAATATATTATCGGGTTCGCAAATTGAGTTGTCTAATAAGTTTTCACGCCGAAATATAGATAAATACGAAGGAACAAGCTACCGTGAAGGGGTAGGTTCAGTACCTATTTTAGATCATTGTTCTGCAGTTTTTGAATGTGAACGTCATCAGATTATAGAGGGAGGGGATCATTGGATCATCATAGGAAAGGTGGTTGATTTTCATGATGAAGGTCGCAGTCCGCTCGTTTATCATCAAGGTGCATACTCAGGTGTTACGCCACATCCATTGTTACAGGTGAAGGATACTGTAGAGCCAACAGCGGATAGTGTAGGTGAAATGCATCATGGTCATTTATATCGCAATGTTTGCTACCTGATGAGCCGCGCTTTTAAATTTTATCAGAATGATTATATTCCTAAGCAGTTAGTTACAGGCTTTAGAACAAGTGAGGCTCGTTTATTACTCGTTTTGGGCAGCGGTACTTCGTCTAGTAAAGCTGATTTACCGCGTGATATTGCTATGCCAATGCGTGAAGTAGAGCAATCCGCAGCAATTTTAGCAAAAGAAGGTCTTTTAACTGAACAGGATGGTTTTTATCTTTTAACTGAAAAAGGGAAAAAGACAGCACATTATCTTTTTGATATTGCAGACAGCCATCAAAATGATGTATTTGAAAAATATCCAGAAAGTGAAAAGGAAATTTTCATTAAAATTTTAATGGATATTGCTGGTGTTGTATGAAATGTATTCCGATAAGTGTTTTAGGCGCTTATCGGAATTCAAAATTAGATCTTTTAAGTCGGGTGAGGTGTACTATTTTATATAGGCATATCTCACAAGCTTTATTTGATGGATTTTATAATTTTGGCGTTAAATTTGACTGCAGAAATTTTTACTTTTTTACTGATGTTAAGCTTCGAAAGCATATATTTACCTCACGAAGTGAAAGCCTCTGTTTTGCATAACCATTAATTTATTCCCCTTATTAATATTTAGAAATAATATGCTCGAATAAAAAAATAAATTTTTAAAGGAAAGAATGGTTTAATTTAAATCAAATGATCAAAAAAAATATTTAAATATGTATTTATAAAACAATATTTTATATTTACTTTTAAATGTGGTATTAATTATTAAAAAGTCTCCATTTGTTAAAAAGTCTCATTCAGCAGTCTATAGGTGAATTTTTCATAGACTTGTAATTTATAGTGATTAGACATTGACAAAGGAGCTAGTCATTATGCTTACCAAAGAACAAAATGAGTTAATTACGGATGTAAGTCCAGGTTCAGCATTAAACAAATATTGGAAAAGATTTTGGTTACCTGTATTACGTGGTGCTGCGCTCGAAGCAGGCGGCACACCTAAAAAGGTAGAAATGCTGTGCGAAAAATATGTGGCTTTCCGTGGTGACAATGGCAAAGTAGGTTTTCTTTATGAAGCGTGTCCACACAGAGGTATTTCCTTGGCGATGGGGCGTAATGAAAACAACCGTTTGACCTGTATTTTCCATGGTTGGAGTTTCGACGCAGAAGGAAACTGTACCAATATGCCTACAGAAAAAGACCAATCTTTCTGTAGCAAAGTCAAAGGACAAGGATTCCCCGTAAGGGAAGCGGGTGGAATCGTATGGGTATATCTCGGTGAGGGTGAGCCGCCTAAATTTAATGATTATGCATTTACTCAACTAGACAGCATTCATGTACGTCCACGTGCATCTTATAATGAAGCGAATTGGTTCCAAAATGTTGAAACATTAATGGATTCGGCGCACATTAATTTACTGCATAACGATTCAACTGCAAATGCAGATATTCCACAACATGGTTTACAACTGACAGCTGGAAATAACACACCAAAATATACTTTTGAACCTCGTCCATACGGTCTACGTTCTTATTCACTTCGTGAAAATCCTACGGGTAATCAAGATTATCTGCGTGTGACTGAGTATGTTGCACCAGGAACCGCTTTTATTGGGACAACAGATGCAGAAGCAGGTTTTGTGATCATGGTGATCCCTGTTAATAATACGCGTAGCTTACAGTGGTATGTGTATTGGGATGCTAGACAACCGATTAATGATAATCTTCCTGATTTCTCTATGGATGGTACGGATGAAGACGATGATAACTTTGCTGCTTCACGTCAAGGCTTGCCATTTTATGGACAAGACCGTGAAGCAATGAAAGCAGGCAAAAGTTGGACTGGTGTTCCAGGGGTAATTTTTGAAGATTATGCCGTTGCTGAAAGTATTCCGATTGTAGACCGTACTCGTGAATTTTTAGGGAGTGGTGACTTAGCCATTGTTCGTACTCGTCGTATTTTATTAGAACGAATTAAATTATCTACTGAAGATAAAGAATGCGTTTTTGCAGATGAAATAGATTATCGTTCATTACGTGCCTTGGCTGATTTAATTCCAAAAGGTGCAGACATCAAAGAACATGCTTATGCACGTGAAGCTGAGCGTCGTATTAAATTATATCCTGCGGATGAAAAAACAGAGGAAGCAACAGCTTAAATAGCGGGTTGATTTGTGTTTTTTCACTCAATATTTAGGTAGGAGTAAAGTTATGGAGCGACTAAAGGTTAGAGTAAAAACAATTACTTATTTAGCCGATGGTATTTTGGGTTATGAGTTTTCTGCTGTGGATGGTGTGCAATTGCCATCATTTTCAGCTGGGTCAAATATTGATTTAATCGTAGAGGGTATTCCTGTTCGTAGTTACTCTCTATATAACAACTTTGATGTGACTAACACATATAAAGTTGCGATCAACCGCGATGAAAACAGTCGTGGTGGCTCAATTGGATATCAAAATAATCTAAAAGCTGGACAGATTATCGAAATTTCTGAACCACGTAATAATTTTGAATTTCATGGCGACAAAGATGAAATTGTGTTTATTGCGGGGGGAATTGGGATCACTCCAATCCTTTCGATGATTGAACAAGTCAAGACCGATCATTGGAAGCTCTATTACTTTGCTCGTGCTCAGGATAAATGTGCTTTTTTTGATGAATTAAAAGCACAATATGCGGATCATGTTGAAATTATTCTTAACTCAGAGGGTACAAGTAAACGGATTTCGCATGTTTTTGAAGCACATTCTCCTGAAAATACAGAGTTTTATTGTTGTGGTCCAAAGGCGATGATTGATGATTTTAAATCTCATCACACATCGTACCCATACTGCTATTATGAATCATTTGTTGCAGAGCATGAAGCATCAACAGAAAACTCCTATACTGTTGAGTTGCGTAAAAGCAATAAATTGATTGAAGTGGTGCAAGGAGAGACCTTGCTTGATGCTTTGTTAAAAAATGGTTGTGATGTGATGAATTCTTGCCGTGAAGGGGTTTGTGGTGCTTGTGAAACACTAATCCTAGAAGGAGAAGCAGATCATCGAGATTCTATTTTAACCGATGATGAAAAAGCAGAAAATAAAACTATTTTCCCATGTTGTTCAAGTGCAAAAGGCAAGCTGCTTGTCCTTGATATTTAAGCCATGTATTTGAGGCTGGATCAGATTATTTTTTATTATTAAAAGATATCTGATCTAGATGATATGGTAGTAATGCTCCTAAGCCCAAATTTGAAAGAGAGATTTTAGTATGGAGGATATTGGGCTTAAATTTTTGAGCTTAGATCAGCACTAAAGTTTTTCTTTGGGATTTTGTTGTAGATATTCTTTTAAAGATATACCCATATGCTTTTGAAATAAATAATTAATCTTATTTATATTTTCAACCCCAGAGTTTTGACAGACTTGATCTATCGGCTGACCTGCTGCAAGTAACTCTTTGATAATACTGAGGCGTTTATGACTCAGAAAATTGTAAGGCGTTGTTCCAAAAGTTTTTTTAAATTCACGAAATAAATGTGAGCGTGACCAATTCATCGTGTTACAGAAGTCTTCGATATTAATTTTAGACATGTAATTGTGTTCTATAAATTCTTGTAATTTTTTGACCTGAAAAGAAGTAAAACCTCCTGTGATGACATTTTTTTCTTGAAAGTTATCTAAATATTTGTCTTTAAGATGGGCAAAGCATTCCTGATACATTTTTAAAATAAAGGTTTTTCGTTCTTCGCTATTTTTATAAGATAAAATCATTTTGAATAGACCTTCAACCCAATTATCTTTAATTCCATGTAATTCATTGTTTTGTAGGGCATGTGCAATTTCTTCGGGATTAAAGGCCACAATGTCTTTCCAAAAGTATAAATGGGCATAGCGTAGTTTATTATAGAGATTCCACTCATAACTATTTAAGCCATAGAGCGCGATTGAATTGAATTTAACGTTATTGTGTCCAATCACATTATTTCGTACACGAATGCTCCCTGTAATATGAAAGGTCAAGCAGATTTCTTCTAATTGAGGTTCAATCAATTTGATGTTGTTGGTTTCCCAAATTGCAAAAATGGGTTGCTCACCAACAAAAATACTTTCTAATAAGGTAGCATTGGGATTATTTAAGATGGTTTCAAAAGCAGTTTTACCTTGACTGCTGACTAATTGGGTCGCTGGGAGAGAAGAATCGTTGAGATTATCCATTATCATCCTTGAGATCAATATTTAAAACGATCATGATGGTGGTGTAGCATAATGTTTTATTCGAAACTGTTTTAGGATTCATGTCTGTATTGAGGATAAAATCGACAAAAATAAGCTGGATCTTTAAAGTCCAATGGCTAAGCGATACTCCAGATGGGCAGTGAGGTTGTACAGAATAAACATTTTGCCGCATGAATTGTTCGTTGAGCAATATATTTTTACAGGATTGACTTATTAAATGCTTGAATAAATCATTTAAGCGTAAATCACGGATATACAATATGTTGCTGTATTCAGATACACACCGATGTTGATCATAATACAGTTCAAATAAGTTTGAAAACTGTAAAAATAGAAATTGATCATCTATGTCGTGTGCTGTAGAGCCCTTGTGTTTGGAAAATGAGCCAATAAAAGCGAATAGCTGTTTTAGGGTTTGATTGAGAAAATTAATCTCAGCATGTGCTTTATTTTTTTGTATTTTATTAATAAATTCAATATATTGCTCCATGCCTAACCAAGTCTGTGCATCAGTCGTTGTTAAATTTTCAAGTGATACAGAGCATGCGCATAATACCCTAATGTCATTATATATCGTCGCAATTTGTAACCATAATGTTTCTTCAATCTATATATATAAGCCTGATGTGAATGTATCGGTTTCGTTTGAGGTGCTATAGTTTGTTCTGCAGGGGATGAAAATTAAAGCCCATTTCCATATGCATATCACTGTTTATTGAGCATTAAGTCTGGTTTAAATGGTTTGAAAATAAAAATGTCAATAATATAGTAGTCAGCATGCAAAGTAATGTTGTATAGATCTAGTGCATGTAAAGGATTTGGAAAAGATAGAAAAACTTCGTTATTTATGCTCTGGTGACAGAATTTTCAAAACATAAATTTATATATTTATTGATTTTCATGCGTTTACACCCTTTGGAAACATGATTTTTACAATAATATGTAAAAAGCACTTGCAAATCGTTAATATATTAACTATAAAGTTAATATGTTAACTAAATTGTTTCTTGTCTAGTAGGGAACACTGGAATTTAAGTCGAGAACATAAATGAATGATCTGAACCAAATTGTAAAACAAGGGAATATTTTTGGTATTGCTTTGAATTATAAAAACCTGTACAGCACATTGCAGGCACAATTTAATGAAAAACCTTATGTAAAAGAACCCATTAAACCAGTTCTTTTTATTAAGACACCGAACACACGTAACCAATCAGGTCAGCTTGTGGTTAAGCGTGTGGGTGAGGTTTTACAAGCAGGCGCTGCGGTCGGTATTGTGATTGCAAAAGCAACAAGTCGTGTCAAACAGGCAGATGCCAATGATCATATCGCAGGCTATGTGGTGATCAATGAGCTGAGCTTACCTGAAGATAGTTACTATCGTCCTGCAATTAAAGCAAAGTGCCAAGATGGCTTTTGTGTCATAGGCGATGTGGTTGCTCAAGACCAAGTCAACAATGTTGCAAATTTAGAACTGCGTGTCTATGTCAATGGTGAGTTAAAACAGACAGGGAATACTTCGGATTGGATTCGTAGTCCTGAGCAAATCATTGAAGAAATTTCAGATTATATGCCGCTCAATGAAGGTGACATTATCATCACAGGTACACCATTGGGTCGCCCTGCTTTATTAAAAGGTGATGTGGTTCGTGTTGAAGTGGATCAATTGGGTGCTGTGGAAAATACCGTTCAGGAACAGGGAGTGTAATCATGAAAACTGCACGTATTCGTTATAACAATGAAGTTTTAAATGTTGAAGTTCTTGATGATTTACAAGTGAAGTTAGCTTCAGGTGAAGTGTTGACTGAGCAACAAGTGGAATGGCTTCCACCTGCACAAGGGACGATGTTTGCACTCGGTTTAAACTATGCAGACCATGCGCGTGAATTGGCTTTTGAACCACCGAAAGAACCCTTGATCTTTATTAAAGCACCGAACACGTATACGGGTCACAACAAAAATACATGGCGTCCAGACAACGTGGACTATATGCACTATGAATGTGAATTGGTTGCGGTGATTGGTAAAACGGCAAAAAATGTCAAACGTGAAGATGCGCTAGATTATTTAGCGGGTTATACCTTGTGTAATGACTATGCGATTCGTGACTATTTAGAAAATTATTATCGTCCAAACTTACGCGTAAAAAACCGTCATTCAACGACACCAGTTGGACCGTACATCATTGATGCTGCCTCAGTACCGACACCAAATAACTTAAAACTGCGTACCTGGGTGAATGGTGAACTTCGTCAAGAAGGGACGACTGCAGATATGATTTTTGATGTGCCATTTTTAATTGAATACATCTCATCATTTATGACTTTACAACCAGGCGACATGATTGCGACAGGGACACCAGAAGGGTTGTCAGATGTAGTCCCAGGGGATGAAGTTGTGGTTGAGATTGAAGGTGTGGGGCAGTTACGTAACCACATTATTTCTGAAACAGAATTTTTTGCACAAAACGCATAAGAGAAGGAATTTGACATGATTAAGCATTGGATTAACGGTAAAGAAGTTGAAAGCCAAGAAACATTTACCAACTATAACCCTGCAACCATGGAAGCGATTGGTGAAGTTGCAAGTGGCGGACAAGCTGAAATTGATTTAGCCGTTGCAGCAGCAAAAGCGGCAGCACCTAAATGGGCAAGAACGCCTGCCAAAGAACGTGCACGTTTGATGCGCAATTTGGGTGATTTAATTGACCAAAACGTAGCAAAAATTGCAGAGTTAGAAACGTTAGATACTGGTTTGCCGATTCATCAAACCAAGAATGTATTGATTCCACGCGCATCGCATAACTTCAACTTCTTTGCGGAAGTGTGTACCCGTATGAACGGCCATACTTATCCTGTGGATGATCAATTTCTAAACTACACATTACATCAACCTGTGGGTGTATGTGGTTTAGTATCTCCGTGGAATGTCCCGTTTATGACGGCGACATGGAAAACTGCACCATGTTTAGCATTGGGTAATACTGCTGTACTCAAAATGTCTGAACTTTCTCCAATTACGGCGAATGAATTGGGACGCTTAGCACTTGAAGCGGGTATCCCTGAAGGTGTATTTAACGTTGTACAAGGTTTAGGTTCTACTGCGGGTGATGCACTTGTTAAACATCCTGATGTCCGTGCTATTTCATTTACAGGTGGTACAGCAACAGGTCGTAAGATCATGGCCAATGCGGGTCTGAAAAAATACTCTATGGAGCTTGGTGGTAAATCTCCAGTGCTTATTTTTGAAGATGCTGACTTAGAACGCGCTTTAGATGCAGCATTGTTTACTATTTTCTCCTTAAATGGCGAACGTTGTACTGCGGGTAGCCGTATCTTTATCCAAGAATCGGTTTATGATGAGTTTGTCAAAGAGTTTGCGCGTCGTGCTAAAAATATCATTGTCGGTGATCCGCAAGATCCGAACACACAAGTGGGTTCAATGATCACGCAAGCACACTATGACAAAGTCACAGGCTATATCAAAATTGGTCTTGAAGAAGGCGCAAACATGGTTGCAGGTGGTTTAGAGCGTCCTCTGAATTTGCCAGCGCATTTACAAAAAGGGCAGTTCATTCAACCGACGGTATTTGCTGACGTAGACAACCGTATGCGTATTGCACAAGAAGAAATCTTTGGCCCTGTCGTGTGTTTAATCAAATTTAAAGATGAAGCCGATGCGCTTCGCTTGGCCAATGATACCGAATATGGTCTGGCGTCTTATATTTGGACACAAGACATTACCAAAGCACATCGTTTAGCGGCAGGCATTGAAGCAGGTATGGTGTTCATCAACAGTCAAAACGTGCGTGATCTTCGTCAACCATTTGGTGGTGTAAAAGGTTCGGGTACAGGTCGTGAAGGTGGTGAATATAGTTTTGAAGTATTTACCGAGCTTAAAAACGTCAGTATTTCAATGGGTACACATCATGTACCAAAATGGGGTGTGTAAACGCCCCCTTCGGGAAATAAATACAGTATTTTAAAATTTCAGGAAGAAAGAATATGGGTAAGCTCGCTTTAGCTGCAAAAATTACACATGTACCGTCCATGTATTTATCAGAATTGCCGGGACCGACCAACGGAATTCGTCAGGCAGCCATTGATGGACATAAAGAAATAGGTCGCCGTTGCCGTCAGTTAGGTGTCGATACCATTGTGGTCTTTGATAGTCACTGGTTAGTCAATAGTGCCTTTCATATCAATGCTGGTGCACATTTTGGTGGTGTCTATACCAGTAATGAACTACCACATTTTATTCAAAATATGGAATTTGATTACGATGGTAATCCAGAACTTGGTCAGTTGATGGCTGAGGAAATCTGTAAAACAGGGATTCGTGCCCAAGCGCATAATATTGAAAGCTTAGAATTAGAGTATGGCACATTGGTTCCGATGCGCTATATGAACCAAGATAAGCATTTTAAAGTGGTCTCTGTTTCTGCATTTTTAACTTCACATGATTTACAAGACAGCCGTAAATTTGGTGAAGGTTTGCTCAAAGCGATTGAAAAATATGACGGTACAGTGGCGGTATTTGCTAGTGGTTCATTATCACATCGTTTTATTTGGGATCGTGAATATCAGCGTGGTATGGATGAATATACCCGTGAGTGGGATCGTCAAGTCGACAAGCATGTGGTAGGCATGTGGGAACGTGCGGAGTGGAAAGAATTTACTAACATGTTGCCTGAATATGCAGAATACTGCTATGGCGAAGGCGGTATGCATGATACAGCAATGCTGCTTGGACTCTTAGGTTGGGATCAATACGACAAAGCTGTAGAAATTATTACACCTGCATTTCCAAGTTCAGGTACAGGGCAGATTAACGCGATTTTCCCACTGCCTGATTCAATGGCTTAAATCATAAAAAGGAGATTTTTGATGCCACATTTTATTGCGGAATACAGTGCAAATTTAGAAGATGCTGTTGATTTTCAGGATTTATTCGAGCAAGTGAATAATTTCTTAGGTGGCACAGGAATCTTCCCTTTAGGTGGCATTCGTAGCCGTGCAATTCGTATGGATAAATTTCGAATGGCAGATGGTTTACATGATTACGCCTTTGTCCATATGACCTTAAAGGTCGGTTCTGGGCGAGATTTAGAAACCCGACAGCGTGTTGCAACAGCATTATTTGAAAAAATTGAAGCATTTTTTCAGCCATTGAAAGATCAGCGTTTATTGGCGATTTCTTTTGAAATGACAGAACTTGATCCTGTTCTTAATTTTAAATCCAATAATATTCACCAGTTTTTAAAAAATAATGGCTAGATAAGGATATCGAGATGTTAGAGAAAGCAAAAATTCAGGAACTTGCGTTACAACTGGATCAAGCAGAAAAATCAGGTACGCAAATGCGTCAGTTTTCTTTGCAATATCCTGAGATCACCATTGAAGATGCCTATGCAATTCAAAAAGCATGGGTGGCGCATAAAATTGCCAATGGGCGTAAATTGGTTGGGCACAAAATCGGTTTAACTTCACGTGCGATGCAAGTGTCATCGAATATTACCGAACCTGATTATGGCGCATTATTAGATGATATGGTCTTTGAGGAAGGCTCTGATATCCCGATGTCACGTTTTATTGTGCCACGTGTGGAAGTAGAGTTAGCGTTTATTTTAGGTAAGCCACTTTCAGGGCCAAACTGTACGATTTTTGATGTGTTGGATGCGACAGATTATGTTATTCCTGCCATCGAAATTATTGATGCACGTTTACACAATGTTGATCCTGAAACTAAAATTACCCGTAAAGTATTTGATACCATTTCTGATAACGCAGCCAATGCAGGTATTGTTTTAGGTGGTCGTCCAATTAAACCGAATGAACTCGATTTACGTCGTATTTCTGCGATTTTATACCGTAATGGCGTGATTGAAGAATCGGGTGTATCCGCTGCAGTACTGAATCATCCTGCTAAAGGCGTAGCATGGTTAGCCAACAAATTACATCCTTATGGTGTGACCTTGGAAGCAGGACAAATTATTTTAGGCGGTTCGTTTACCCGTCCTGTGGCTGCACAAGCAGGTGATACTTTTCATATTGATTATGACCAACTGGGTTCAGTGGCATTTCGTTTTATGTAATTGCGTATTCAGTTGAGGTATAGATCATGTTAAATCCGAAAAATACATTTAAACAAAAGCTTAAAACACAACAACAGATTGGCATGTGGGTCGGTTTAGCAAATAGTTACTGTGCAGAAATTGCTGCCAATGCAGGCTATGATTGGTTGTTGATCGATGGTGAACATGCACCAAATGACATTCGTAGTATTTTAGAGCAGTTACAGGTGATAGCACCCTATGCAAGTCAGGCCGTTGTACGCCCTGTGACAGGCAGTGTACCCCTCATTAAACAATTGTTAGATGTGGGTGCACAAACTTTACTGATTCCGATGGTTGAGTCAGCAGAGCAGGCAGAGCTGATGGTTAGTGCAACGCGTTACCCACCTGAAGGTATTCGTGGTGTGGGCGCAGCATTAGCCCGTGCATCACGTTGGAATAATATTGCTGATTATTTGCAACATGCCGAGGATGAAATTTGTGTTTTAGTGCAAATTGAGTCGAAAAAAGGTTTAGAAAATTTAGATGCAATTTTAGCCGTTGAAGGTATTGATGGCGTCTTTATTGGTCCAGCTGATTTATCCGCTGCTCTAGGCTATCGTGGCAATCCGAGTCATCCTGATGTACAACAGATTATTGTCGATACCATTGCAAAAATTCGACAAGCAGGCAAAGCGGCAGGTATTCTATCTGCAGATGAAAGTCTTGCAAAACAATATTTAGCGTTAGGTACAGAGTTCGTTGCAGTCGGTGTAGATACAAGTTTGTTAATGAAGTCAATGAAGCAACTTCTTGGTAAATTTAAAAACATTGAAGAAAAAGCACCACAAGGACCGAGCGTCTATTAAGGAGAATGTAGATGCAATTGTCAAATTCAGCATTATTGAAAAACCAAGTATTTATTGATGGTCAATGGGTTTCTGCTACAGATCAAAAAACTTTTGTGGTCACTGATCCTGCAACAGGTGAAGAAATTGCACGTGTACCATCGGTCACGACTCAACAGGTAGAACAGGCTGTTGAAGCAGCAGATGAAGCACTTAAAACGTGGAAACTAACTACAGCAAAAGAGCGTTCACTTTTACTTAAAAAATGGTATCAATTGATGATCGATCATCAAGAAGATTTAGCGATTATTTTAAGTACCGAGCAAGGTAAATCGATTACCGAAAGTCGTGGTGAAATTTTGTATGGTGCGAGTTTTATCGAATGGTTTGCCGAAGAAGCTAAACGTACTTATGGCGATGTGATCCCACACGATAAACAAGGTCGCCGTTTGGTGGTGATTCGTCAACCTGTGGGGGTGGTGGCTGCCATTACACCGTGGAATTTCCCCAATGCCATGATTACTCGTAAAGTCGGTCCAGCCTTGGCTGCGGGTTGTACGGTAGTGATTAAACCAGCATCAGAAACACCTTTATCTGCATTAGCTTTGGTGGCTTTGGCTGAACAAGCAGGTATTCCAAAAGGCGTTGTCAATGTCGTGACAGGCAGTGCACGAGAGATTGGTGCGGTGTTAACTTCTCATCCTGCGGTGAAAAAAGTGTCATTTACGGGTTCAACACAAATTGGCAAATTGTTGATGGAACAGTGTTCATCCACCATGAAAAAAGTCAGTATGGAACTAGGTGGAAATGCACCTTTCATTGTGTTTGATGATGCTGATTTAGATCGTGCTGTTGAAGGTGCGATTGCCTCAAAATTCCGTAACAGTGGTCAAACCTGTGTCTGTACCAACCGCCTTTTGGTGCAAGACAAAGTTTATGATGCCTTTATTGAAAAATTAGCTATTGCGGTGAAAAAATTGAAGGTTGCACCTGCATTTGAAGAAGGGGCAGAACAAGGGCCTTTGATTAATGAAAAAGCAGTTGAAAAAATTCAGGAACATATTGAAGACGCAACATCAAAAGGGGCAAAAATTGTGGCGGGTGGTCATCGCCATGCTTTAGGTAAAACATTCTTTGAGCCAACCATTTTAGCGGATGTTACACCTGAAATGTTGGTGGCAAACGATGAAACTTTTGGACCATTAGCACCTGTTTTTAAGTTCTCTACCGAAGAGCAAGCCATTCAAATGGCAAATGATACTGAATTTGGTTTGGCTTCTTATTTGTATACTCAAAATTTAAGCCGTGCATGGCGTATGGGCGAGGCACTTGAGTATGGTATGGTGGGCATCAATGAAGGCATTATATCCACAGAAATTGCACCATTCGGTGGGATTAAAGAGTCTGGTGGAGGTCGAGAAGGATCTAAATATGGTATTGAAGACTATATGGAACTAAAATATATGTGTATGGGAATTTAATAGTTTTTTAAATATTTTAAGTAGTATTTTTAAAGCTTAAATCACTCTGAATTAACACAAAAATTCTCTATATATGAGAATTTTTGTGTTTTAATCGTGATTAATTATTAAAAATAAAATTATTAAATATTGCGTATATTTAGTTAATATGTTAAATATATTATTCGCAACCATATACCTTGAACGGATTTTAAGTGTATATGTTGAGTTTTAGAAAAGGGCAGAATTTTTATTTAATTATATAGTTAATATATTAATTAATATTAAATTCTTAGATTTTTAGGTTCGTACGGCTTATTAAACAAGACGACCTATTAATGAAATGGAATATCTGAAAAGGATATGGGAGAAGGAAATGACAACATCATCAGTATATGTTGCTCCTACAGATAAAATGACCACAGATGAAAAGAAAGTTGCATTTGCAACGATTATTGGGACAACTGTCGAGTGGTATGATTTTTTTATTTACGCAGCTGCCGCAGGTTTAGTATTTAAAACTGCATTTTTTGCACCAGCAGGTAATGCACTAGGTACTTTATTGGCTTTTGCAACTGTTGGCTTAAGTTTTCTATTTCGTCCATTAGGCGCATTTTTAGCAGGCCATTACGGTGACAAATATGGTCGTCGTGTGATTTTGGTCTTGACTCTTGTTTGCATGGGGTTATCTACAGCATTGATTGGTTTATTGCCGACTTATGAAACCATTGGTGTAATGGCACCAATCTTGTTATTGATATTACGTATTTTACAAGGTTTGTCGGCAGGTGGTGAATGGGGCGGTGCAGTATTGATGGCTGTAGAACATGCACCTACCCATCGTCGTGGACGTTTTGGTTCATTTCCACAAATTGGCGTGCCATTAGGTTTATTACTTGCATCTGGTATGTTTGCATTGATGAGTGGCGTGATTGCACCAGGTGATGCATTCATGGAATGGGGATGGAGAATTCCATTTTTATTCAGTATTGTCTTATTGTTTGTTGGACATTGGATTCGCCGTACAGTAGAAGAAAGCCCAGTCTTTGAAGAAATTAAAGAGCGTAAATCTGCATCTGAAACACCAATCCTTGACTTATTTAAAAAACACTCAACACTATTATTTCTAACGGCTTTATTGTTTGCAGGTAATAGTGCTGTAGGGTATATGACGACAGGTGGTTTTATTCAAAACTATACAACCAATCCTGATGGTGCTTTGCATATGGCACGTACGCCAATTTTGATGTGTGTGGCATTATCAGCAGCAGTTTGGTTGTTATTTACTTGGGTCTCAGGTGGATTATCAGACAAAATTGGGCGTAAAAAAACTTACATCATTGGTTGGATCATGCAATTGGCAGGTGTATTGGCATTATTCCCATTAGTGAACATGGGGACAGTGGCTTCCGTTGCTGTGGCATTGAGTATTTTATCCATGGGAATTGGTTTAACGTATGGCGTAATGTCTGCATATTTTTCTGAATTATTTCCTGCATCGATTCGTTTCTCGGGAGTATCTATTGCCTATGCTATTGGTGCAATCTTAGGTGGTGCATTCTCTCCTTTAATTGCAACATGGTTGATTGATTTGACAGGGAGTACTGCTTCTGTTGCGATTTATCTTTCTGTGATGACCTTGATCGGTTTAGTTGCAACATTATCTTTACGAGACCGTACAGGTATTCCATTAGGCCCTGATCATGAAGCGGAACAAGCTGTTTCTCCAGTAGTCTGGCATAAAAAATAATTTTTAATCAATTCAGGGGTGATTATGCTAATAAACTTAATATGTTAATTATATTTTATTGGCATAATAATTTTAGAAAAGGAAATCTATTGTGTTTGTGCATAAGTGAAAGTTTAAGTTTCACTTAAAAACATAGTAATAAGGATAGATTATGAATAAGAAAATCATCGTTTCATGCATTTGTGTTGCGCAAGGATTAGTGCTAACAAATGCTCATGCTGACTTTATCAAAGATTCAGAAACGACATTACAATTACGTAACTTTTATGTTGATCGAGATTACGATGGTAATGTGGTAAAAGACCATGAAAACTGGTCACAAAGTGCAAGCCTGATTGCGAAATCAGGCTATACCGATGATGAGCTTGTGCAAGTCGGCTTAGATGCATCTATACGCTATGCGGTACGTTTAAATGAAGATAAACATGCACCAAATTACATTATGCCGTATGACCCTGTCACTCAAACGCAAGACCCAGACCAACTAAAATTGGGGGGAACGCTGAAACTGAAAAAGAGCAAGTCTGAGTTAAAAATAGGTGAAATTATTCCTAAAAACCCAGTACTACACACAGATGAATCTCGTCAATTACCGACCACATTTTTAGGTGCGGTATTTGAAAGTAGTGATATTCAAGATACGAAACTTACACTTGGGCATATTACCAAAGTAAATGCACGTGATGATGATCATTATAAAGACCTCAGCTTAACCAATGGTAAAATCGTGGCTCATAGTGATGGCTTTAATATGTTTGGTGTCGAACATAAATTTACCCCGCAAATTACTGGTACTTATTTTTATGGTGGTTTAGAAGATATTTATAATCAGCACTTTGCTGGTGTTACATATCAACCAAAGTTTTCAGATAATTTATCATTGCGTTCAGATTTGTATTATTTTAATACAAGAGACACAGGGGACAGTGCAGCAGGAAAAATTGATAATGATGTGATTTCAACGCTGAATGTACTGACGTATGGTAACCATAAATTTGGTTTGGGTTATCGTCAACAATTTGGCGAAACAGGATATCCTGCATTAAATGGTTGGGTACCTCAACTTTACCTTGCCAATTGGACGGTTTCAGTATTTTCTAAGCCGAAAGAGCGTTCATTTCAGTTCCGTTATGATTATGATATGAAAGGTATTGGCTTGGATGGATTAAACTTATTATTACGTTATTACACAGCAGATAATGCACATGTAGGTGAAATTCGTGATGGTAAGGAAGATGAATTGGATGTGTTATTGTCTTATAAAATCCCTGAAACTTATATTAAAGGGCTAAATTTCCAATGGTTATATGCGAAAGCAACAACTGATTTTGGCCCTGATTTTACAGAAAATCGTGTTGCATTGACTTATAATTATAAGTTTTAAGATATCCTAAAACATCATTAGGGAAATAGCCACTATTTCCCTTATTTTTGAATGAAATTGCTTTATTTAATTTTTATAAATTGATCTATATGATTATTTAGAGTAAATCCAAGATATATTTCAGATCTGAAAATGTTAAAATTAATTGTGTTTATTGAGAAAATGACTTCATGAAAAAAATTCGTCCTTCATTAACCTTAGCGCTTTTACAGGCAAGAGAAGCGGCAATGTCTCATTTTAGACCTGCTTTAAATGAAAGGGGTTTAACGGAACAACAGTGGCGAATTATTCGTATTTTGTACCAATATGGAACTTTAGAAAGCAATCAACTTGCTGAATTGGCTTGTATTTTAAAACCTAGCCTAACAGGAATTTTAAACCGGATGATCGAACAAGGGAATATCCAAAAAGACAAAGATATTCATGATCAACGAATCAATTTGATTAGTTTAACTGATGCTGGAAAGGAATGCTTTGAACTACAGGCAACCAAAATGGAAGCATCATATAAAAATATTCAGGAACAATTTGGACCTGAAAAAATGCAACAATTGATGGAATTGTTAAATGATTTATCTAAGATCAAAATGAATTCTTAAGAGCTTTGTTTTGAAAGAAACACACGCATAAATAGATCGTTAAAATCGCACAAAAGCCAAGCATAGTGTATTTTGCACCGAAGAAAGAGGCAATGAAACCCGCTGCCAATCCACCTAAAGCATCAAAGCCAAAGCGGGTAGATGTATAAATTGAGACTACGCGCCCTCGAAACTCTGCGGGTGTATTTTTTTGAATGAGAATGTTAGTGGAAACATTGGCTGTGGAAATGCCAAAACCTAATAAAAATAATGCAATATAATACGAAAATTGTAGATTGAGCGTGCCAAGTAAGAGCAGCCCAATCGCACAAAACCCCATGTTGTATTGAATGCGAGTTCGAGTTTTTTCAAAGTTTTGTGTTTTGGCTAAAATTAAGGAAGAAATCAAAGAGCCAATACCTGCCATTCCCCATAAATAGCCCAAAGTGGTCTCATTGCCTTTTAAATAGTCCTTTGCAAATACAGGAATGAGTGCCACATAGCTAGATGCTGTGAGATTTAATACAGCAATATTTAGCATCATTTTTCTATATTCTTTATTTTTAAAAACAAAGCTATAACCTTGTAGAAATACTTTTTGTATATTCTCCGTTACACGGTGAACCGCTACATTTTTCATTAAGAGCAATGCAATGATTAAAAATAAATAGGAAACAGCATTAAAAATAAAACAGGTCAAGGCATTGCTGACAGCTAAAATCAAACCTGCAATAGGTGGACCAATGAAACGGCATGCATTAAAAATCATGGCATTTAACGCCAATGCATTGGCAATATTACTTCTATCATCAACCAAATCACTGATAAATGACTGCCGTAAAGGAGTATCAATTGCAGTTAAAACACCCAATAAAATCGATAATGCCAAAATGCCAAGCTGATTTAATAGACCCAAATAGGTCAAAACTGCTAACAGCAGTGCTTGGATCAGAAAAAGAAATTGAACAAAAATCAATGCCTTTCTTTTATTGAGTTTATCTATGACTGCACCCACAAATGGACTCACTACTAGTTGTGGTGCTAAAGCAAAAAAAGCAATTAAACCCAATATAGAGGCTGAGTGGGTTAATTCATACGCAAGCCAAGCAAGAGCAACTTGTTGTATCCATGTCCCAAGTGTAGAAAACGTATGTCCAATAAAATAATTTCTGAAATTAGGATAACTTAAACTAGAAAATATGGATGACATATTATTTGGGGACTTGAAATTAAATTAACATGTTAACTGATTTGTGAGGGTATGAATATTAGAATTTATGTAAATTTTAGAGCGCGTTAAATGAAATTGATCAGTTCAACCTGCAGATCAACGAAAGGTGAATCTACCTATAGTTTTATTTTAAAATAAAAGAATTAAAATGGGAATTAAATCAGGGTTATATCATCAACTGATATCTGATATTTAATGATTTAAACACGCATATTCGTTTATTTTCTTATAACAGGATATTGATTTGCAGAATAATGTGATTTTTTGCAAAAAATAATCAACCCGATCGAAGTCAGGTTGATTTTTACCTGATTATTTTACAGTAAAGCTTGCTGTAAAACTGCGTGCTTCACGCCGTGCATCAGGGTCTGACGGCATTGGGAAGGGTGCAGCTGAGTAAACGGCTTGTACTATGCTTTCTTTTAGCATTGGATCAGAGGCATTTACAAGAATAATAGAAGATACAGCACCACTTTCGGTTAAAATAATACGAGCAGTTGCTTTTTGCGCCGAAAGACCTACTGGTATGCTCCAAGCATTATGAATTTTATTTACAAAATCACGTTTGGTAGAAGGTACGATTATTTGAGTTTCAGCTTTTTTATTTACTTCCATAGCTACATTTTCTGTAGTTTGATTTTTAGTTTGGGTTGTAATATCGGACTCAATTAGATTAGATGTATCCAATAGCTTAGAGTAATTCATTTGAGTGAAGTGATCAGTGCTACAACTCTGGATTAAAAATGCTAAAGATAAAATAAACAATACATATTTTTGAATATTCAATATATTTGTCCTGAGATACTAAAAAGAAACCCTGCCGAAACAGGGTTTAATTTCTAAATCATTTTGTTGATGTAAATGTTGATGTAATAACTAAAGCTTCTCTTCTTGCATCAGGGTCTGAAGGCATAGGGAATGGTGCAGCATTATTGATAGCTGATTTAATACTAGCGTCTAATACTTCATCACCACTAGATGAAGTGATGACTATGGATTTAACAGAACCTGATTCAGACAAGGTAAAACGGACTGAAACCCTTTTACCAGTAGTATTATTTGGAACTCTCCATGCTGACTGAACTCTATTTGTAAAATCACGTTTTGCAGAAGAAGCAATTTTTTTCGCTTCAGCACGTTTAGCTGCAGCTTCTTCTTTGGCTTTTTGGGCAGAAGATGCTTTTGCTTCAGCAGCAGCTTTTTCTTTGGCGTCTGCATCTGCTTTACGTTTTGCCTCTGCGTCAGCTTTGGCTTTTTCATTTGCCTCTTGTTTAGCTTTTGCAGCAGCGTCAGCTTTGGCTTGGCGTGCTTTTTCGGCAGCCTCTTGTTTGGCTTTTGCAGCAGCATCGGCTTTGGCTTGACGCGCTTTTTCGGCAGCGTCTTGTTTGGCTTTTGCAGCAGCATCGGCTTTGGCTTGACGTGCTTTTTCGGCAGCCTCTTGTTTGGCTTTTGCAGCAGCATCGGCTTTGGCTTGACGCGCTTTTTCGGCAGCCTCTTGTTTGGCTTTTGCAGCAGCATCGGCTTTGGCTTGACGTGCTTTTTCGGCAGCCTCTTGCTTGGCTTTTGCAGCTTGCGCAGCCTTTTCTTGTGCTAATTTTGCTGCACGATCTTGACGTGCTTTTTCAGCAGCATCGGCTTTGGCTTTTTCATTTGCCGCTTGTTTAGCCTTTGCAGCAGCATCAGCTTTAGCCTGACGTGCTTTCTCATTGGCTTCTGCTTTGGCTTTTTCCGCAGCTTCACGTTTGGCAGCGGCGGCAGCTTCTGCTTTAGCTTTGGCATTTGCTTCAGCCTTCGCACGTTCAGCTTCATTTTTTGCTTGGCGAATTTTTTCATTCGCCTCTTGCCGTGCTTTTTCAGCTTCAGCAGCCTTTAAGCGTGCGGTTTCAACGGCTTTGGCTTGTGCTTTTGCTGCATCTGCTGCCGCTTTTTGTTCAGCTTCAGCGGCTTTTGCCTCCGCTGCTGCTTTTTGCATGTCAACTTTAGGCGTTGGTGTGGGAAGAGGTGGAGGTGTAATTGGAATATTGGGTGCATCCACGACAGGTTCCGCAGTTTGCTGTATATTTTCAGCAATATGCGTGTCTGCTGTTTCAACTGAATCTGAGATTTCTAAAGGTTCAGCTTCTAGCGGTGGGATGTCCTCAGGCTTGACCAATACAGTTTTGATCTGCTTCGGTGGTTCAAGTGGTTTACTCATGCCAAGAAAAAGTAAGCCAACAATTGCCACCACATGGACACCAATGGTGAATCCAAGTGCAATCGCAGTTTCTTTCGATTGTGGCTGATTAAAATCTTTCATAGCTTACTTTAATGGCTCTGTGAGTAATCCAACTTGATTGAGTCCAGCTTCTTGTAATGCAGACATCAGGCTCATAACATCGCCATAAGGGCGAGATTTATCACCATTGACTAAAACACTAAATTTTTGTTGTTTCGTTTCTGAGTCAGTTTGTGCTTGGGTTAAAATTTCTTTTAATTGCTCCAAAGACAATGACTCATTTTTATGTGTATCATCTTTGAGTAAGTATTGCCCGTCTTTATCTAAAGTAACAATGGCTAGCGTTTCTTTGGACTCAATAGGTGTACTGTTCGCTTGAGGTAAATCAACATCAATTCCTGTGGTGATCATGGGTGCTGTGACCATAAAGATCACCAAAAGAACTAACATGACATCAATATAAGGAACGACATTCATATCGCTCTTTAACGGTTTTTTGACGCGCTCAAAGCGTCCCGAACGTTGAATTGCCATTAGTCATTTTCCTGTGTTGAACCCACAGACTGACGTTGTAATAGCGCCACCATTTCTTCAGCAAATAATGCACGATCAGAATAGATTTCCTCACCTTTGGCTGTGTAATGGTTAAATGCCAAAACCGCAGGAATCGCAGCAAAAAGACCAATTGCAGTTGCAATTAAAGCTTCAGCGATGCCTGGTGCAACGGTTGCTAAAGTCACTTGGTCGACTTGTGCAAGACCAATAAAGGCATTCATAATTCCCCAAACGGTACCAAATAAGCCAACATAAGGTGCAACAGAACCAATACTGGCTAAAGCACTTAAGCCTTGTTCTAAGCGACCTTGATCACGGCTTAAACCGACACGTAAAATTCGTTCAGTTCCTTCAATCATTGGAGCTGTGTCTGCATGGCGTTTTTTTAATTTTAAAAATTCACTGAGACCTTGATAGAAAATATCTTCTAAACCATCACGCTTAGAGTTAAGTTGAGCATTGTTATATAAGGTGTTTAGTTCTGCACCAGACCAGAAGATTTTTTGAAAATGATCATCGCCTTGGCGGGCTTTTTTATAGCCCATATGTAACTTGGCAATGAGATACCAACTAAATAAAGACGCGAGTACCAAAACCAGCATGACCAGTTGTACCACAGGACTTGCTTGTAAAATTAAATCAGAAACGTGAAGAGAAGATTCGAGTTGAGTTGCCATAGTTACATGTGCCAAGTAAATTTTTTTTATTCGTGAGCCAATTCTTTTTGAATCAACTCGCGGATTTCATCAGGAATACGACGAGGTTTCATTGCTGTACTTAGACATGCTAATTCTACCTCACCAGAAGCAAGCATGATTTCACCACGATAAATATTTTGTTGCAATACAAAAGACGTTGCTTTACACGAAACTACACGAGCTGTAACAGTAATTAAATCATCCATGAGGATCGGGCGCATATATTTCACATTTATTTTATGCACCACAAAGTGATAGTCTTTTTGATGCCAATAATGATCAATGCCTGATGCCCGTAGCCATTCAGTACGGGTACGTTCCATAAAGCGGATATGATTGGCATGGTATACGATCCCACCTGCATCAGTGTCTTCAATATATACACGGATTTGAAACTCAAATTTGTTTGCCATGACCATTTCCAATTTATACATTTACAATGAAATAAGCATTTGCATTTTGATGTAGTTTAATTGATTGAAAACTATACAAAACGAAGTGCTACAATGGTTTGCAGTTTAGCATTCTGATTTTATTGTCCAATGGCACAAGATTTCAATGCTTAAAAAAATTCTCATTTGTACGATGTTCAGCCAAATATAAAATTTGGAGGATTATTTTTATTTAGGGGGGTGGATGTTAATAGATGCAATGTATTGCCGATGTACCATAGCAGATTCTGACGTATTTCTATGCAACAATTATATTTTGTTTTATGTATATAAATCAGTATAGAAGAATCAACCTATACCTAAAAATGCATCATTGTTAAGTCATGAAAATAAGCAGTTAAAAAAAGAATATACGATGTATATGGTCTGCTTCGTATATTCTTTTTAGGTGAGTAAATGGTGTTAAATATAAATTAACCTAATGATTTCGAAGATAAATATTTTTCTGCATACTCATTGGTTAAGCGTTCTTTTTCAGATTCCGATAAATGTGGATTATTTAAAATTTTATTGATTTCAATATCAAACTCAAGCAAATCATCTGCAATTGATTGTTGAGGAGGAATAGGCGTTGCTTCTAGATGAATTTGATTTGAACGATGATAACGGTAAAATAAAAAAACAAAAATAAAAAAACTAATAGAAATAATCATGATTATTGGAAAGTTTAGCATGTGTATGCTCCTTTTTTATATTTGTGCAAGACTATTTGAAAATTTGATTTAAAAGATTGTTAATTATAATTTAATAAATGGGTGGAGTGTTATTTTTTTGTAAGAAAACGACGACTAGCTGAATGAACTACACTTTATTTTTTAATAAAAAAGCATTAATAAATTCAAATGCTAATGTTACATAGGTTTTATAGTCTTAAAAACTGAAGAAGCCTGTATACAGGCTTCCGATGAAAGATTTGATATAATCAGTTCTTGGGTTCGGGTGGTGTCAGACCAAACTGCAAATAGGCTTGATTGGTGGCAATCCGTCCACGTGCAGTACGCATGACATAACCTTGTTGAATCAAATAAGGTTCAATCACATCTTCCAAGGTTCCAGAGTCTTCCGCCATAGCGGCAGCTAAAGCTTCTACACCCGCAGGACCGCCATCAAAACGTTCCAATAACATACTTAAATAACGACGATCCAATGTGTCTAAACCATCTTTATCGACATTGAGCATATCTAAAGCGCGTTGCGCCATTTCCTGTGTGACTTCGCCTGTACCTTTGACTTGTGCGTAGTCACGGACACGACGTAATAAGCGATTTGCAATACGAGGTGTACCCCGTGCACGACGAGCAATTTCTTTTGCACCATCGGAAGTTGTAGGTACATCCATAAGAGAGGCAGAACGTGAAACAATATGGGTCAAATCTTCAACCGAATAAAACTCAAGTCGTTGCACAATACCGAAACGATCACGTAAAGGCGAAGTCAGTAAACCTGCGCGTGTTGTTGCAGCAACGAGGGTAAATGGTGGTAAATCCAGTTTGATGGAGCGTGCCGCAGGTCCTTCACCAATCATGATATCGAGTTGGTAGTCTTCCATCGCAGGATAGAGAATTTCCTCAATGACAGGGGATAGGCGGTGAATTTCGTCAATAAAGAGTACATCACCTTCTTCGAGATTGGTCAGCATGGCTGCCAAATCACCCGCACGCTCCAATACAGGACCCGAAGTGGATTTGAGATTTCCTCCCATTTCACGGGCAATAATATTGGCGAGTGTGGTTTTACCTAAACCCGGTGGTCCAAAAATTAAGGTGTGATCAAGGGCTTCGCCTCGTCCGCGCGCTGCACCAATAAAAATTTCCATTTGCTCACGCACCACAGGCTGACCAATATAGTCATCGAGTGAAGTTGGACGAATGGCGCGATCAAAATGATCTTCGGGTTTTTCAGAACCACTGATTAAACGGTCTTGCATTGGATGATTAATCTAACTCTTTATCTTTAATGTATCAGGATTGACTTATTTATTCATTGACTTCAAAGCGGCACGGATGATATCGCTTGCTTCAGTAAAATCACCTTTGGCAGCATTAACCAGCTTTTGTGCTTCCGCAGGTTTATAACCCAAAGATTGTAAAGCGGCTTCGGCTTCTGCAACAGCAGAGTTGCCTGTAAATTGAATTTGTGTGGTACTTGTACCGCTTGCCACAGCACCTGTAGAAAATGCTTTAAAACGATCACGTAGCTCGATCATTAAGCGTTCAGCAGTTTTTGCACCAACACCCGGAACTTTAACCAAGGTTTTAACATCGCCATTTTCAACGGTATGAACGAGCATTTCCACACTTAAAGTTGAAAGAATACCTAAAGCCATTTTAGGACCAACGCCATTTACTTTTAACAAAGTACGGAAAATGATTTTTTCTTGTTGGTTTAAAAAGCCGTAGAGGAGTTGTGCATCTTCACGGACGGCTAAATGTGTCCATAATGTGACTTTTTGACCTTTTTGCAGTTGGCAAAAAGTCGAAAGTGGCGTGTCGATTTCATAGCCCACACCATTAACATTTAACAGTACGGTGGGTGCTTCTAATGCAAAAACTTCACCAATAAGACATCCGATCATTGAGTTTGTTCACTTATTTTGTTCATGGTTGAATAGTAGATGCCATTTGCTCTAAACGCAAAAAAATCATTGCTAATTTACAGACAAACACTTTTTTCAGATTTAAATTCTATATACCAACTATTTGCAGTTTTGATGTTGGGTCGGTAAATGCAGCTCAGGGTATGGTTTTTTTCTTGAATAAAAATCATGATTCCAACATTCTTTTTTTCAACCCAACCATTTTTCTTGAATTTAGGAATATAAATTTGTTCAAATTCTATGATGCTGAGTTCATTTTGAGGAATAGTAATTTTCAATGTATGGTTTTTACCATGTGGACCTCCTAGTGATAATGAGAAATTTACGTTATTAGGAGTATGAATAAACTTTGGAAAAATACTTAGTGCCTCGTTATATAATGTAAGAAAAATATCAGGCTTACCCTTTAAAATTTGTTCGATTGTTTGATCTACTACAGGTTGTTTATTCTCAGATTTTATATGCACTAATAAATAGAATGTACCAAAACATATAGAAAAAACTAAAGCAAATGGCAAAAGATAATAAACAAAAGGCGGAAGTTTTAGTTCATTCATTTAATCATATCCGAGATATTGAGTTTTCAATCGAATTAAAAGAACCCAACCTTATTGCCTTGTAGTTCTTGAGCCAAATTATACGCTTGATGATCTGAAAACTTACTCACAATATCCAAAACTTGCATAATATTGTCATAATGATCATCACTAAAACGTGCGCCAAAACGTTCTAAAATAGACATCAAACGTCCATCTTTAAAACTCAAAGTCTTATTTGGTGTAGTGAGTGGGATAAAGGCATCTAAAATATGTTGCAAACTTTGATGGGCAATGATTTCTAAACCCGACTTTTGCGGATGTTCAAAGATTTTTTCACGTGCTAAATTCTTTGCTTTTTCAATCCCAATTTCAATATCTTCAGCACAATACTGCAATAACGAACCTTTGAGCTGCCCTGAGAGGATTTGGAAATGGTTTTTAGCAAAAGCCGTGGTGACTTCATCAACTAAGCGTTTCATGACACGTCCACGCAAAGCCGCGATTTTTTGTTGCCAAGTGGTATAAGGCATACTCAACTCCGCAGGCACACCATAATCACCCAACAAATTGAGGAAAATTGGTTCAACTTCTTCATAAGACAGCATATTTAAAATAATGCCATCTTCTAAATCAATTAGTGCATAACAAATATCATCAGCCGCTTCTAACAAATACGTCAGCGGATGACGACACCATTGATATTCACCGAGTTGAATCAAACCGAGTTGATCTGCAATCTGCTTTAAAATTTCTTTTTCTGCTTGGTAGCAACCAAATTTAGCTCGTTTGTTGGCAGGTGTATTGCCTTGTGACTCGATGGTCTTAGATAGCCAAGGGTATTTTAAGTAAGCCCCTAAGGTTGCGTAAGTCAAACGCATACCCCCATCGTTGGGATGATAATCAATTTTAGTGAGTAAACGTAGACCTTGCGCATTGCCTTCAAACTGACGTACATCGGCTTGTTGTTCAGGGCTTAAATCTTTTAGAAAGTCGGTATGTGAAGCATCGTCAAACCATTCACGAATGGCATATTCACCTGCATGTCCAAACGGTGGATTTCCAATATCATGTGCCAAACATGCGCCTTGAATAATTGCACCCACATCGGCAGGAGAGATCCACATCGGGAGTTCATCTTGAATTTTTTCTGCCGCAAGCATGCCGAGTGAACGACCAATACATGATACTTCTAAGGAATGCGTAAGTCGTGTATGAATGCCATCGTGTTGCGTGAGTGGATGAACCTGAGTTTTACGATTCAGTTGTCGAAAACTTTGAGAAAATATAATGCGGTCATAGTCTTTATGAAATGGGCTACGTGCCTGTTCTGTACTTTGCTTTTTGCTGCCTAAACGAACTGTGGAAAGCAGTTCTAACCAACGCATTTGAGTCATTTATCATTATTCATTAATTACTTGTTTGCATCATGCCAAATTTACGGTGAATGTTCTAGGGGAGAGCGACATAAGTTGACTTGAATAAGATTAAAAACTCAATTTGAATTTTATTTTTTTAGATTTGAGGAAGGGTATTGATTTTGCTGATTTAAAATGTAGAAAGATCATGTTAGATTGTGACCTATTAAATACAATTACAAATTTTAAAATGAATAAATTCTATTTTGCGCTAAGTTTTGTACTCTGTTTTCCAATAACATCTGTAACTGTTGCACAATCAGTAGATGATATTGTCGCTCAAGCAGTAGCTGAGGCAGATCAAGCAAGTACAGCAACAGTCTTTCAAACTAATGAACATGTTACAAATGATCAGCTTTCACCCGAAGAATTAAAGACGATTATTGAGCTTAAATTTTCACCTGAAAAACAGTATGTAGAGCATTCAGAATTCAATGCTGAGAAAATTCAAAGCATTGAGGTTAAAGATTTAAATCCAGAAACACTCATCAAGGCTTTATATCCTTATGAAATAATAAAAAATCAAAATATAAATAACCAGGAAGTTTTAAGAAATAGACCTTTTTTTACAATCAGTGCAGAGATTCATCAATGGTGTGGTTGTACTGCACAGAAAACGACTTCAATCGAAAAATTTGTCATTGTTCCTCAAAAAGTGATTGAGTTTGAAAATATAACGCATGAAGCACGTTATTTAGTGCCTATTGAACATTGGAACGTCGAAAATGAAATGAGTGATGGCGCATTGTATAGCCCTACATTGGAATTGTTTTTATTTCAAAAAACGCCACAAGGAACTTATCAACTCATTACACGCACACCTGAGCATTATCAAGCACTCGAGTTGACAGGTGATTTTCATGCGTTTGAACTCATTGATCAAAGTTATGTTGACTTAAAAAATAATATGGGTTTGATTGGACAACAGCGATTAGGCAGTTTTATCGAAAATCGTTCAAAATATATGGGGGAAAACTTTTCGCAATGGAATATGATTTCTTTAAAGGAAAATGAGTGGATTCGAGCTTATTACGTAGGTGATGCTAGCCGTGATAATGTTTCATTTGTGTCCGACGCTGATCGAGCATATAAATTTTCCTCAGAATTGTCATTGAGTCGCGAGCAAAATAAAGATTATTTCCCCGTCAAAATCAAATATACCGGAAAGGTTTATGATTTGGCTTATGAAAAGTTAATGGATATGAATGATCAGTACGTATTTGAATATGAGCCCAATTATAAAGTCTATGTCTATGATCAAGCGACTTTGAAAAAGTTGTTACTTAAAGATCAAGAAAATCTTAAAATATTAGAAAATAAGAATCAGTAATTTATAGTTTTTTATTTTTGAAATTAAAATTTAATAAGTTGAAGAATTTTGGGTCAAGGTTATGGACCTTTTAGGGTTGAGAAAATTTATACCATATCCGAATATGGAAAGTTTGAATGTATTTTTTTAAGAAGATGCAAAATCAAATGGTTTTGAACATATCAATATTCATTTGGGTATGAGCCTGATGCAAATATTGACCCAGAAATTGCCTGTGGTGAGTTGTTATATAAAAAGAGTGACATCATTGCCAAAGAAGATCCGAAAACAGGTGAGTACACGTATTCAGTCAGGTAAATCAATTGTTACTAATCATGTTTGAACTTGAAAGTCAAAGTAAATAGCGCATTTTAAATAAAGAAAACTTAATTTTTTAAGCTGTAGATGACTAGCTGAAAATACGCTTTCACAGTAGAATATGCGCTCTCTTCAAGTCACATTGCGGTGGGTTGTCTAAACCTGCCCGTGGAGCCAAAAACAGCATGTTTATCATTGCCGGTGCACCCGCACATTCTTCTTTTAAGCAAACACAACTATTAACACGTTTATCGTCTATCAGTTCTGTTCAATCAATAGAAAGCCAATGGGTCTATCTGTTTGACCAAGCGCTCAGCGAGCAGCAACAGCAATCTGCGTTACAGCTTTTAAATGACGGTGCTTCATTTGACATTCGCCAAGCTGCAAGTGATGAAGTGCAAATTTTAGTGACACCTCGTGTCGGTACGATTTCGCCGTGGTCATCAAAGGCAACTGATATTTTTGCCAACTGTAATACGCCTGTACACCGCTTAGAACGCGGTGTTTTGTTTACTTTAAAGGGTATTTCTGAAGTATCAGATGCAGTTAAGCAAGTTCTACATGACCGTATGACAGAAAGCGTATTCAATCAAATTGATGACGCAACTGCATTATTCTCAGAAACTGAACCAAAACCGTTAAATGCCATTGATATTCTCGGTCAAGGTAAAGATGCATTAGTAAAAGCCAATTCTGAGTTTGGTTTTGCTTTATCTGATGAAGAAATTGACTACTTAGTTGCTGCATTTAATAAATTGGGTCGTAACCCACACGACATCGAACTGATGATGTTTGCTCAAGCGAACTCTGAACATTGCCGTCATAAAATTTTTGGTTCTGAATGGACAATTGATGGTGAAGTTCAACCATTGTCCTTGTTCCAAATGATTAAAAACACGTATAAAGAATCACCTACAGATGTCTTGTCAGCGTATAAAGATAATGCTTCTGTGATCGTAGGCTTTGACACACAACGTTTCTATCCGAAAAAAGATGAAGCGACAGGTCACCACGTTTATAAGTATAAAAGCCAAGCGGCTCACATTCTCATGAAAGTGGAAACACATAACCATCCGACCGCGATTGCGCCATTTGCAGGTGCAGCAACAGGTTCAGGTGGTGAAATTCGTGATGAAGGTGCAACAGGTCGTGGTGGTAAACCAAAAGCTGGTTTAACAGGCTTTACGGTTTCTAACTTAAATATTCCGGGCTTTGAACAGCCTTGGGAAGAAAACTACGGCAAACCATCTCGTATGGCTTCACCTTTACAGATCATGATTGATGGTCCTTTAGGTGGTGCAGCATTTAACAACGAATTTGGTCGTCCTGCGCTCAACGGTTACTTCCGTACTTTTGAACAAAATGTCAATGGCGATGTAAAAGGTTTCCATAAACCAATCATGATCGCAGGTGGTTACGGGAATATCCGTCCTGATCACGTTGAAAAAGATGCCATTCAACCGGGTGATTTACTGATTGTACTCGGTGGTCCTGCAATGCTCATCGGTTTAGGCGGTGGTGCAGCGTCTTCTGTAGACAGCGGTAAACTCGGTGAAAACCTTGATTTCGCATCTGTACAACGTGAAAACCCTGAAATGGAACGCCGTTGCCAAGAAGTGATCGATGCATGTTGGAGAATGGAAGACTTTAACCCAATCGTATCTGTACATGATGTCGGTGCGGGCGGTATTTCCAATGCAATGCCTGAACTCGTAAATGATCACGAACTTGGTGCAATCCTTGACTTGCGTAAGATTCCGTCTTTAGAGCCGGGTATGTCGCCAATGGAAATCTGGTCAAACGAAGCACAAGAGCGTTATGTATTGGCGATTCGTCCAAGCTCTTTAGAATTGTTTGAATCATTATGTGCACGTGAACGTTGTCCGTTTGCTGTATTAGGTGAAGCAACTGAAGCACGTCAGTTGACTGTCAATGATCCATTGTTTGACAACAAAGCTGTGGATATGCCAATGCAAGTGATGCTTGGTGGTACACCGCGCATGAGCCGTTCATATGAAACCATTGAGCGTAAAGGTGATGACTTCACTGCTGCGAAAGTAGTGGATTTAAAAGACGCAATTTTCCGTGTTTTGAAAAATCCAACAGTTGCATCTAAATCATTTCTTATCACCATCGGTGACCGTTCAATCACAGGTATGGTTGCACGTGACCAAATGGTGGGTCGTTGGCAAGTTCCTGTTGCCGATGCAGCAGTGACAACCACAAGCTTACAAGGCTACACAGGTGAAGCGATGGCAATGGGTGAACGTCCACCTGTCGCATTGTTAAATCCTGCTGCTTCTGCACGGTTATCGGTTGCAGAATCGATTTCAAATATCATGTCTGCAAAAATCGACCAAATCAGTGACATTAAATTGTCTGCAAACTGGATGGCGGCTGCAGGTCAGCAAGGTGAAGATCAGGCACTGTTCGAAGGCGTAAAAGCCATTGGTATGGAAATGTGTCCTGCACTGGGTATTGCAATTCCTGTCGGTAAAGACTCATTGTCTATGCGTACTACGTGGAATGATGAGGGCGAAAATAAATCGGTGACTTCGCCAATGTCAGGTGTCATCACTGCATTTGCACCTGTGACTGATGTACGTAAGACATTAACACCTGAACTTAAAAATGAAGATTCAGTGCTTGTACGTATTGATTTGTCTAAAGGTCAATTCCGTTTGGGCGGTTCGATCTTGGCTCAAGTGTATAAAGCGATTGGTTCTGTGACTCCTGATGTAGATAGTTTTGATGACTTCAAAGCTTTCTTTGCATTGGTACAAGACTGGAACAATCGTGGCTTGATCAAAGCGTATCATGACATCGGTGATGGTGGTTTACTCGCAACAGTTGCTGAAATGATGTTTGCTGCACGTCTTGGTGTGGCTTTAGAAGATCAATCAACTGAAAGTCTATTTGCCGAAGAAATTGGGGCTGTATTGCAAATTTCTAAAGCGGATTGGGCTGCATTGGCAGACGAAGTTGCAGCATCTAAATTAAAAGATGCAATAGCAGTGGTGGGTACGGTTAATGATACAGACACTTTAACTGTGAATGGTTTAAGTTTAAGCCGTGCTGAGTTACAACAAGCATGGACTGAAGTTTCTCATCAAATCCAACGCTTACGTGACAACGTAGAAACGGCAGATCAAGAATACAGCCTAATTGCTAATATAGAACATAAAGGTCTGATTGCATTACCAACATTTGACTTGAACGAGCCAATCGAAGCGCCGTACATTAATGAACGTCGTCCAAACATGATGATTTTACGTGAACAAGGCGTAAATGGTCATGTGGAAATGGCAGCTGCATTTGACAAAGTGGGCTTCAACACTGTCGATGTTCACATGAGTGATTTACTTTCAGGTCGTATTGATTTAGATGACTTTGAAGGTCTAGTGGCATGTGGTGGTTTCTCTTACGGTGATGTATTGGGCGCAGGTGGCGGTTGGGCGAAATCTGTATTGTTCAATCCAAAACTACGTGATCAGTTTGAGAAATTCTTTAACCGTGACAATACCTTCTCTGTGGGTATTTGTAATGGTTGTCAAATGCTTGCACAACTTGCGCCATTAATTCCGGGTGCAGACAATTGGCCACGTTTCCGCCGTAATACTTCAGAAATGTTTGAAGCACGTGTGGTGAATGTAAAAGTTGAAAAATCTCCATCGATTCTTTTAGAAGGTATGGAAGGTTCGATTCTTCCAATCGCTGTGGCACATGGTGAAGGTCGTGCAGAAACGTCTGCTGAAAACTTTGCATCGTTGAATGCAGGTAATCAAGTGATCTTACGTTATGTAGATAGCTTGGGTAATGCAACGCAACACTATCCATTGAACCCGAATGGTTCACCTGAAGCAATTTCAGGTGTAACTTCGAAAGATGGTCGTGCAACGATTATGATGCCGCACCCTGAGCGTAACTTCCGTGCAATTCAGCATTCTTGGAAACCTGAAGAATGGACTGAGGATGGTGCATGGTTACGTATGTTCCGTAATGCCCGTAAGTTTATTGGTTAATTGATCCATTCAATTTGCTATAGAAAAGCCCCGAAAGGGGCTTTTTTATGCATAATACATAGATAAAAAGGATGAATATAATGAAAATAAAGCACATGCTTTCTATTATTTTAATGTGTGGGCTATTACAAGCTTGTTATCCTGTTTATAAAACTATTCGGACTCCTGTTCAAGTTGAAGTCGTTGATGAGCAGGGGAAAGCGATCAAAAATGCAAAAGTTGTGATGGAAACCACACAGCGTCCAGCACATGTTATGCCTGTTTTTAATCGTTTATTTACAGATGCACAAGGTAAAGTTGAGTTCAAAAGACAAAGAAAATGGGCAATGGAAACTTTATTCATACATGGTTTTCAGGTCTATAGTTGGAATCTATGTATTTCAAAACAAGGTTATGAAATGCCTAAATCAATTGATTTGAAAAAGCAAAATGGAAAGTTTATACGTATTAGCTTGAAACAAAAAAAAGTCATAAAAACTGAAGCAAATGAGTGCTTTGATGAAACGATGGATCCAACACAGATGGCTTATTAACATCGGGTTTCCATTAGAGATGAATGAAGATTGAATATGTATAGGTATTTAAATTGTTACACTTCAAAACTTGGTTTATTTTTTGCTTAATTTACATTGTTTTTATATAGACAGATTTTGCTCCAAAACTTATCAATTCAATAAAGAATGAATGAGGTGCTAAAATGATTAAAACAGTTAATGATCAAAGTATAGATCGTATTGTATTGCGCCAAAAAGGATGGAAATGGTTTGCAGTCGTTTTAGGATTGCAAATGTTAATCATCATCACTGCTTATATATTGGCATAATTTTTTAAAATCACAAAAACCACAGATTTGTGGTTTTTTATTGGCTATAATTTATTGAAAATTAAAAAGGTCTTTCTATGTTAAGAATAATATTGGCATTTGTATGTCTTTGGACAACGCAATTTACAACAGCGAAAGATATAAAAATTGAAAGTCTGATTAATCGCCAATCCATAAACTGTGAAATGACCAATCCTATGATCAACTTTATAAATGATGTGAATCAGCAAAATAAAAAACATATTCAAGTAAATAAAGCTTTGCAAACAGTACAGTTGGATAAAAATAAGTATTTAGGAGTGCAGGGCTACCAACATTATAAAACCAAGAATGTAGATCAAGATGACTTTGCCGTAAATATGCAAGTATATGGTGTAAAGCTGATTAAAATTGCGCTGCAAGGAATACGTACTGTAGAAAGTGAATCAGGTGCTTATTATTTTATTTTCGAGGGTAAACCGTCTACTGTGACGTATCACATACGCAAGGCAATGGCTAATGACTGGAATATTGAGAATACTTTACAAGAAACACCTCAGGGGAATTCCAAGTTAGTATGTGTCTATGCAGGTTAAAGCATGAAGAATGCACTTTTATTTATCATTTTAGCGTTAGGATTGACAGCGTGTTTTCCTGTTTATAAAAAATTAAAGCCTGAATTTGAGGTGAATGTCGTTGATGAAAATGGTCAAGCAGTAGCAAATGCGCAAATTATTTTACTTACAGAGGTTCATCCTGCGATAAATATCATAGCAAAGATTCAAAAATTGACAGATGCACAAGGAGTAGCAAAATTTTCAGGACAACGAGAATGGAAAGTTGAGAGTCTAATGATACATGGTTCGCAATATTATCATTGGTCGATTTGTGTGCGAAAATCAGGCTTTATCACTCAAGGTATGATAGATGCAGATCAAAGCAAGATTAAAGTTGTTTTATTGCCACAGAAAGCAGATATTTTGTTGAGTGAGAGTGAAAAAGTATTACAAGACACAGTTGATATTTTATGTGCTATAGAATAAAAAACCACCCGAAGGTGGTTTTTTTGATCTTAAAAATTAATGTGTTGCATCAAAGTTATAAGATTTTTGCTTTTCTGTATCGAACTGACCTTCCCATTTACTGATGACAAGAACAGCAAGTGCATTACCAATGACGTTTAATACAGTACGTGCCATATCTAAAATACGGTCAATACCTGCAATAAATGCTAAGCCTTCAAGTGGAATACCGACACTACCGAGAGTTGCCAATAGCACAACGAAAGATACACCCGGTACACCAGCAATACCTTTAGATGTAATCATTAAGGTCAATACCAAAACAACTTGTTGAGTAAGCGTTAAATCAATACCGTAAAGCTGTGCAATAAAGATCGCAGCAATACTTTGATAAAGTGTTGAACCATCTAAGTTAAATGAATAACCGATTGGAACAACAAAACTGGTGATTGATTTCGGCGCACCATAAGCTTCCATTTTTTCCATCATACGTGGTAAAACGGTCTCAGAGCTTGCAGTTGAATACGCTAGAATCAATTCATCTTTTAAGATTTTGATAATGGTCCAAATACTGAAACCACAGAATTTTGCAACAAAACCAAGCACGATAAAGATAAAGAAGAAGATTGCACCGTAAACTAATAATGCAAGTTTAATGAGTGGGACTAAAGAACTAAAGCCAAAGTTAGCAACGGTTGCAGCGATCAAACCGAAGACACCAAATGGTGCAAACATCATGATCATGTGCGTAACTTTGAACATGGTTTCAGAAACAGCTTTCAACACATCAATTAGTGGTTGTTTGGTTTCTTTAGCCAAAGAACCTAAGCCAATACCGAATATCACAGCAAAGAAGATGATGGGCAACATATGTCCATCATTCATTGCCGCAAAAATATTAGACGGAATCAATGAAAGAACAGTATTGACCAAGCCATGAGCATGCTCACTAACTTCTTGTGTGGTCTGTTGATATTGTGAAATGTCAGAAGTCGTTAACTTCGACATATCAATTCCAGCACCAGGTTGGAAGATATTTGCTGCAACCAAACCAACGATGATGGCTACAGTGGTAATCACTTCAAAGTAGACAATGGTTTTAAAACCCAATTTACCTACACTTTTGGTATCCCCAGCATTTGCAATGCCCAAAATCAGCATAGACAGCACAAGTGGGATCACAATCATTTTGATAAGATTAATAAAAATCTTACCTAATGGTTGTAAAAAATTCGCAACAATATCATCACGTATTTCAGGAGAATTGTGCAAAAATGCCCCGACGATAACACCGAGGAAGAGCGCAATAACAATTTGCCAAGCTAGGCTAATTTTCATTTTCTTCATACTGAGCCCTTAAAATTCAGATTTTGGCGAAAAAGTAAAACTCTATGAAACACACACAAAAAATCCCCCGACAAGAACTGTGGGAGTTGTATTTAGGGGCTTTTGAGCGTTTAGAGTATTTCGAAAATGCTGTATTTTGCGCTTATTTAAGTAGTGAGCATAATTTTTTTATGTAAATTTGTTATCAATTGCATAAAAATAATTCAGTTTTATTTAATTATTCAATTCTATTTGTAAGATTAATTAATTTTATAAATTATAGTTTGGCTTTCTATTCTTATTTTTTATACATATAAGCGACCCGATAAAAAGCTAAAACCAATAAAATCAATGCCAAAGTGCTTAAATAAATCAGTTTAGGCATGATCAGAGCGAAGGGGACACCCATTTGATTAAGTTGAATAAACAGATTAATGCCTTGTGTAGAAGGTAAAATATGTGAAAAATATTGCATCCATGTCGGCATAGCAGAGATCGGCCAAGCTGCACCAGACAATAAAAATAATGGAATAGAAGTAAATACCAACAGATGCCCTGCACGCTCAGACACGTCCAAAAAGCTTGCAAGCAGCATCGCAAGTCCAATCACACAACTGAGATAAATTGGAACAGCAATCAGCATTCCTGTGAAATTTCCACCATGGGGATAATCATACAGCCAATAGGTAAAACCAAATAAATAAAAACAGCCTAGGCAACCAATGGTGAGTGCTGCAAAATAAATTCCGCAGAACTCACTGAGCGATGCACGCCAAAATTTTTCACGATAACCTGCAATGAGCATGCACAAGCCAAGTAAAATGGTTTGGTGAATGATCAATGGAGCTATGGCAGGGAAAATATAACTGCCATAGCCTGAAAGAGTATTAAATAAAGGAATTTGATGGATTGAAAGTGCAGCTTTAAAATGCGAAATTTGTCCAAATTTTGCAGCATGTTCAGCAAGTGTATGTTCGATGGATGTTGCTAAACCTAAACCGATTTGTTTGGTTTTTAAAAAATATGCTGCACTAAGATAAAGTCCAATCCCGCCTGTTTCACCGCGTGCAATGCTATTCGATAAATTTTGAGGTAAATACAAAATCCCATCGGCTTTTTGTTGCTGTAGCAAGTGTTTTGCTTCTTCAAAATTACCTGTGATGTCTTGAACTTTCACATTGGGACTTTTATAGACTTGGCTAATAATGGCATGCGTTAAATAACTTTGTTCTTCATCGACAATCACAATAGGCAATGCTTCTGCTTGTTGTGCTTTGTAAGCGGTTGGGTAGAAAAAACTATATAAAAAAATTGACAATACCATTGTGGTTAAAATTGATGAATTTGCTGCAATATTCTTAAAAGTTTGTAGATAATCACGAAAAAGCTGCTTTAAAAAGTTGCTGAACTTAGACATGTGCAGCTCCTTGTGATGATTTCTGTGTCATTTTTTTCAATAAGATTGCCGAGACGAAGGCATAAAAGATGCAATATACAACAAGGATCAGTAGTGGAATGAGTGAAATACTGATTGGGCTACCAACCACCCATTGTTCAGTTTGTAGTTTTGCATAAGGCGTGTAGGGAATAATATTCGCCCAAAATTGTGTGAAAATAGGGGCATTATTTAATGGTAATGTCACACCTGCAAAACTCAGAGATGAACCGCCATATACAGCGATAAATCCAAAACTTTTCGACAAATTTTGTGTTGCAAGGACCACCGTGGTACTGATTAAGGCATAAGCCAAATAAAACAAAAATTGCCCAATCAAAATGGGCCACACTTGACCCGCTACAAACCAACCGCGGATTTCAATGAGCCAAAACATCCAAAGCCATGTCCAAGCACTAAAAATGAAAACATAGACTAAATTTTTTGCCAAAATTGCGTGTAGAAAGCCTTGATGATGCCGCCATGTTGAAATGCTTTTAGATTTGAGTTCCTGTCCTACAGCAAATGCGACACAACAACATAGCAGCAAATGCAAGATTGCAGGAATCATAAAAGGTTCTAAATAAAATTCGTAACTGAGGTCTGGATTATATAAAGGAGAAATTTTAATGCTGGCTGTGGGGACATTGGCATAGGGAAGTGTATTTGCCAAATAAGTGTTTTTACTAAAATCTGCCACACCTTGTAAAGTCGATACTAACATGGCTGAAGAAATCGTATTGCCAATACTAAAATAAGACTGATTAAAGGCAATGCTAATACCAGCATCTTGTGCTTGTACGAGACGTTGTTCAGCACCCTCAGGAATATGCACATAGCCCCACACTTTGGTCTGGTTAATCAACTTTTCGATATCATCGACATTGTCAGAAACTTCATAGATTTGTAGTGTGCTGCTATGACTTAAATATTTTTCAATATTTAAACTGAGCTGGCTATGATCCTGATCAATGATTGCAATGGGTAAATGTTCTGCTTTACCTGTATAAAACATGCTGGCAAATAAAATCAGTAAACACAGTGGGGCAAGCGTCACCAGTGCGAGATCCCATTTATGACTGATCAAATAGCGCAGTTCACGCAACATGCAGGCAAACATATTATTGTTGCTCTGGTAGCTTAAAAATGACACTCATGCCAATTTTTAGGTGATCAATCTTTTCCACAGGAAGTAACTTTATTTTAAAACTACGTACATCATAACCTCCTGTTTGACGTGTATTTTTGATGGTGGCAAATTCTCCTTCAGCATCGATACTTTCGATTTTAAAATGGGCAGTTCGGTTTAAAGCAGGAATAAATCCTTGTAGCATTTTGCTCTGATAAACTTGCGCATATTGGTCTTCACGGACATTTAAACTGACCCATTGTTCATCGGTTTCAAGCAAGCTTACGACAGGTACACCCATTGCAACGAGTTCAGAAGGTTTACCATAGATTTTAGAAATTGTACCTGATGAGGGTGCGCTTAACGTGGTTTCAGCTTCTAGTGCATTGGCTTCTTTTACCGCAGCTTGGGCGATTTGCACTTGTGCATCGGCACTCGATTTTTGTTGTGTGGTACTGCCACGTTTGGCACGTGCATATTGTTGATAAGCAGCTTCAGTCATTTGATGAGAGGACTGTGCTGCAGCATGCATTTCATCTCTGCGTTGACCGGAAATAACCCCTTCGTTAAATAAGTTTGCACCACGTTGATAAGTGGTATATGCGAGCGCTTCTTGTGCTTTTAAAGCCTGCCAGTTGGCATATAAACTGTCGATATTTTCCTGTTGTGAGCCACGTTCTGCGGTGGATTGTAAAGCCAATGCCGATTGTAATGTTGCCAGTGCTTGTTGTTTTTTCGCTTCAATTTCAGGACTGGTTAAACGCACCAAAACCTGACCTTGTGTGACATTTTGCCCTTCTTTGACCAAAATTTCTTCGATACGGCTCGGAACTTTAGTGCTGATATGGATGGTTTCAGTTTCTACTCGACCTTGTACATCAATGGTTTTCGGTTGATAAGCTTTCCATAAACCAAAAGCAATCAAGCCGAGAAGGGCAATCAGAAGAATTAAACCGATGATCAATAATGGTGTTTTTTTCGCTGCCTTTTCAGTAGATGTTGTTTGTACTGGTGTGGGGTCAGCATGTATTTGCTCTGATTGTGCGTTATTTGGTACTGTTAAATCTGGATGCTGTTCAGCAGTCTGTTCTATAGCTGCATCGGTCTTTGCAACTTTATCAAGTTTTGGGTCATGTTGTTGTGTCATTATTTTCCCCATTTTAGCGAATATAGTCAGTATTGGATTGGTTTACATAAGTTTTAAACTGATCAATAGAGCCATGACTCTGTAAAAGTGTGGCTAAAGACATCACGTATTTATAGGCATTGATGGCCATTTCTGTTTGAAGGGCGCTGAGTTGATTTTGTGCATCAATGACTTGTGTAGCTGTACCCATAGCTTCTTTAAAAGATAAACTTTGAATGCGTAGGTTTTCCAATGCTGCTGCTTCATTTTGACGTAATAATTGTTGATTCATTTGTGCTGTTTGCATCGCCTGATAGGCACTATAAATCACATTTTCAATTTCTTGTTTAGTACGAGCCGTACCGAGTTCGGCTGCATAGCGCTGTAGTTCAGCTGCTTGTACATTTTTATTTTTATCAATCCCTGAAAATAAATTATAGCGAGCAGCCACGCCTACAATCCAATTTTGATCTTGGTCTAAACTATATTCGCCAAAAGCAAAAACAGTCGGTTTTTTCGCTGCTTGTTGCAGTTTGATATTTTCATCTGCTAAGCGCATATCCATTTGCATTTTTTGTACTAAATGAGAACTTTGCGGATAAGATGCTAATAGTTGATCAATATTCTGCTGTTGTGAACGGTTAATAAAAAGAGGTGTGGTGAGTTGATCAACCGATGATTTATTCAGTAAATTCTTTAACTGAAATTGACTGGTCGCTAAGTTCGCTGTGGCATTCTGATCGGCACGAGTTGCATTATTTTTAGCAACTTCAAATTGCATACGTTGCCCTTTGCTAATAAAACCTTGCCTTTCAAGTTTTAAAGCATTGTTATAATGTTGTTGCATTGCATTTAAATTAAAAGCACTGGCATTGTGTAATTGTTGTTGTAATTGCACATTAAAATAAGCCTGAATTATTTCAAAGCGTTGCGTATCTTGTTGTTGCTTACTGTTGAGTTGGCTGCGTTCTGCTTTGAGATTGGCAATATTTTTGGTGGTGGTGGTTAAGCCACCCGTATAAATGGGCATCATCACTGACACGGTTGGGCGTATGGTCTCATCTTCCATCACCACATGAGTGCTATCTGGAATTAAACCAATACCATTATGAATGCCTTGATTTAAACCTTCTTTTAAAGGGTCTGTGATGGTGTTGGGTATATTCTGCTGTGTTTGCCATTGATCTACTTTTTCATTTACACCATAAGACAATGTTTGTTCTAAATTATTTTTAACACCATCCAAAGGAATATCTGTTTCTGCATGAAATTTATAGACACGTACATTTAAGTCTATACGAGGTAAGCCGATATTTTTCACAGCATCCGCTTGTAATTTTGAGGCCTGATCTAATGCTGTATTGGCTTGAGAGGTATATGAATTTTCAAGTAAATACTGTTCAGCTTGAGCATAGCTAAGATTCTCTGCATATGTCGGGATCGCTAAACTTAAATTGAGTACACATAAGCAACCCAATTGCATCGATGCATATAACATTTTTTTAGGATAATACGTCGTTAATTTCATCTGCAAAATCGTCAGTATTTGTTTAAATTTAAAACTATTCTAACCTTGAATGACTAGAATAAATAATCTAAAAGCAACATTTATCATGTGTAATTTTTGTAGTTAAACACAAGTAATATATAGATCATTATGATGCTTATTCACCACAATAGCGAGAATGGCTTGGAAAGATCAAAATAATAAGTCGAGTCATCATATTGTGAAAAAATAAGCAGTTGTATTTTTCTTATTGAAATATCAACTCTAAATTCAGAAACATATTGAAAGATTGACTAACAAAGCTGCTGCAACAAAGGGCGATTTGTGGTTAAATGCGCCTATTTCATTCGTTTCACTTTAATAAGGGAAAAATCATGCGCGCGTACAATTTCTGTGCTGGTCCTGCTGCATTACCTACTGCCGTTTTAGAAAAAGCTCAACAAGAGATGTTAGATTGGCGTGGTAAAGGCTTATCCATCATGGAAATGAGTCACCGTAGCAAAGACTATGTGGCTGTCGCTGAAAAAGCAGAAGCAGATCTTCGAAAATTAATGAATATTCCTGACAACTACAAAGTGTTGTTCTTACAAGGTGGCGCATCATTACAGTTCTCTGCGATTCCTTTAAATCTATTGGGCAAAAACTCAAAAGCAGATTATATCCATACGGGCATTTGGTCTGAGAAAGCGACCAAAGAAGCACAGCGTTATGGTGAGATCAATATCATTGAAGCAGGAACAAGTATTAATGGTAAATTAGCCATTGCTGATCAAAGCCAATGGAACTTATCAAATGATGCTGCTTATGTGCATTATGCAGATAACGAAACCATTGGCGGAATTCAATTTGCCAATATTCCTGAAACAGATAAACCATTAGTGTCTGACTTTTCTTCAAGTATTTTGTCTGCACCATTAGATGTGTCTAAATTTGGTTTAATTTATGCAGGTGCGCAAAAAAATATTGGTCCAGCGGGCTTAACGCTTGTCATCGTACGTGATGACTTATTAGATCAAGCAAAACCTGAAATTCCAAGTTTATTGAAATATGCGTCACAAGCGAAAAATGATTCAATGGTGAATACACCTGCAACCTATGCATGGTATTTATCAGGTTTAGTTTTTGAATGGTTACTTGAGCAGGGCGGTGTGGATGCCATGCATCAAGCCAATCTTGCTAAAGCTAAATTACTTTATGGTTATATCGATTCAAGCGATTTTTATGCAAATCCAATTGCAGAACAAAATCGTTCGATCATGAATGTACCATTTACTTTAGCAAATGCTGATTTGGATAAATTATTCTTGAAAGAAGCTGAAGAAAATCATTTGCTTAACCTTGCTGGTCACCGTTCAGTAGGTGGTATGCGTGCAAGTATTTATAATGCTGTACCATTAGAAGGCGTACAAGCATTGGTTAACTTTATGAATGACTTTGCAAAACGTCATGGTTAATTGATTGAATTAACCATTCAAAAACATCAAGTTAAAAAAAAATCCCGCATTTCATTTGCGGGATTTTTTTTACATATTCTTGAAAAATTTAAGTTGTTGGGAAGATCCCAAAAATATGAAAAATAATGGCAGCTAAAAATATGCCTAAGACAAAAAAGCAACATGCGCCTTTATCCCAAGGTAAACGAAATCCACTATTTTGTTGAATGAGATGGGGTGATTGTTCAGGTATAATTTTCATCACTGAGCCTGGATTTTAAATTATTGTTAAATCTATCGGTTCGGGCTATTTGTAACATAAAAAAATGTGCAAATAAAGTGCTTATTTATCTGAGTTTTAAAATCAATGCTGCTTTATGCCAAAATAATGATGCAATACTCTTCATTTAAAATGTGTACACATATTTATATGGCGTATGTGAATGTCTAAAAATATATTTATTTTATGAAAGATAAATCTTTAGTTTTAATTATTTTAATTTAAGTTTTTGAAAAATATGTTGTTTATTTTTATATTTAGATGCGACAAATGATCTGATACGTTGATGAATAGGTGTTAAAAAATAATACTGTAGCGTTATCAAGATATTTTGTTCTTGTCTTTTTTTAACATAAAATAAACAATAAAATTAAGCATTGATATTGATGAATTCTGTCCATGATCTTACATAATTATATTAAAAAGCCCAAATCTAGTCTGGGCGTTTTAATTCAATTGGCATCAGATTAAGCATTTTTAGTTTCAGTATAAATATTGGCCTGAATCCAAATATTGCCACGGATATATTGTCCAATTGCAAAATCTTTATATTCAGGATTTTTTGTAGCGATTCGTACTAAAATTGCAGGCTGATTTTCTTCTAAAATCAAAGTAACGTCATAAAGTGTATAGTCTTGCTGCATAAATTGCATGTGGGTTTTGCCCACGACTTTTCCTTGAAACCACGCCTCATCTTCTTGACCTAATGTTTCACCGTAGAGATAAGCCACCATTTTTGAAAAATCGACCGTCACAGGCTCTTTGTCTGCTTCTGTTTTAGGCTCCCACGCATCTAAGAGTTCTTGTAGATTCTCAGGAGCTACGCCATTATTTTCAGATAAAATATCGTTTAAAGCACGATGGTGTTTAATTGAAGCAGGATCATCAACCACGATTTGTTCGTGATCAGAAACTTTTTCTAACTCATATGCCCATGCATTGAGTTGAACTTGATAACTCTGTGATTGTTGATAATGCGCATGGTTAACACTATAAAGGCTGTCAAATGCATAGACGGTACTTTGACCGAGTTGGAGTTGTAAAACGGCTTGTGTGTTGGTTTTACAGGTAATAATACGGTCAATTTTAGCTTGGATGGAATAAGGACTTTCAAAACTTGGAAAAGCTGTTTTAACGGCTTTAGGTTTATTATTTTCTACAGCAATAATTTGACTGACTTGGATTTTTTCGCCATTTGGTCCTTGGATGAGCCACGCACTTTCATCCATCTCACATTCTTTTTGGCATAAACCCATCGGCATCACAGGTGCATCTAAAGCAAGACCTAACCATTTTGGTACTTCTGTAGTGGGGTTGTCCGTGAGTAAACTCCAATGTTCAACATGACTACCGAAGTTCTGATCATCAATGGTAATTATTTCAGGTCTGTTTTGATTGTTCATATCATTTCATTTATGCAAAAAGCTTGTCTTGTTCTATTAAATCGAGGGTGATTGCTATTTTTCAAGTCCTGAAATGTAAATTCATCATTCAAAGCAGTGATTTATTGAAATTTGGAGGTAAAAATAGTGCATAAATCATGCAAATGTAAATATGTGAAAATAAAATTGAAAAGTATTTTAAATGCTGAAGCAAAATAGATGGCGACCCTACGGGGATTCGAACCCCGGTTACCGCCGTGAAAGGGCGATGTCCTAGGCCTCTAGACGATAGGGTCGTTTAGAAGATGGCGCTATCTTATTGATCCGCCATCAAAGTGTCAAGTAGATGAGGAGACAGTTTGTTCAAAATATAACAAAACAGTTCAGCCGTCTTTTGCGTATCATATAAAGCAGAATGCGCTTCCTTACCGTCAAACTCGATTCCTGCTTGGATGCATGATTTTGCTAATACCGTTTGCCCAAACATCACAGCACTTAAAGTGACTGTGTCAAAAACAGAAAAACTATGGAAAGGATTCTGATTTTTAGTCCCTGTGCGAGCAATTGCTGCTTTGAGGAAACCTAAATCAAAATGTGCATTGTGCCCAACAAGTACAGCATGTGTGCATTGCTGCTGACGACGAACTTCATTCACGGCCTTAAACATACGTTTTAATGCTGTTTTTTCGTCTTCAGCCATCGCAATGCGCATTGGATTCGAAGGATCGATCCCAATAAAGTCTAATGAACGCCGATCTAAATTTGCACCTTCAAAGGGGTTGATGTGCGCATGATGCGCTTCACCTGGTACAAATTCACCCTCGGCATTATAGATGATTGGAATACATGCAATTTCGAGTAATGCATCTGTATCGGCGTTAAAACCTGCTGTTTCAACATCAACGACGACGGGTAAAAAACCACGAAATCGTTGTGCAATTACAGGCTGTATTTCAGTTGTCACACTTTTCTCCATTGAATGGTCTTACCCGCATACAACGGAATAATTTTTTCGCCATCCAAATAGTCAAAACTTTCAGGAATCACTTGATCTTCTTTTACAAGTGTAATGGTTTCAGTATTTCGAGCTAAACCATAAAAATCTGCACCAAAATGACTTGCAAAACCTTCTAAACGTTCGATTTTATTCACTTGGTCAAAGGCTTGTGCATACAGTTCAATCGCTGTTGGTGCACTATAGCAACCTGCACAACCACATGCATTTTCTTTGGCATTTTTAGAATGTGGTGCACTGTCAGTTCCTAAGAAAAATTTAGGATTACCGCTCGTTGCAACTTCTAATAAAGTTTGTTGATGTGTTTGACGCTTTAAAATAGGTAAGCAATAAAAGTGGGGTTTAACACCACCAACTAACATGTCATTGCGATTAAATAATAAATGCTGTGGGGTAATGGTTGCTGCAACATTACGATCTTGTTCAAGCACAAAATGCGCTGCTTCACTGGTCGTAATATGTTCTAGAACCAATTTTAAGTTTGGAAACTGTCTTAATAATGGTGCGAGGACCTCATCAAGGAAACGTTTTTCACGATCAAAAATATCAACGTGATTATGTGTAACTTCGCCATGTAACAATAACGGAACTTGATGTTCTTCAAGTTGTTCGATGACTGCATATACTTTGCGAATGTCACTTACACCATTATCTGAATTGGTGGTTGCACCTGCAGGATAAAGTTTAATGGCATTAACATGTGCTGAGTCTTTAATTTTTTTAACTTCAGAAGGTTCGGTATGGTCGGTAAAATACAACACCATACGTGGGTCAAAAGTTAAACCTTCAGGGACGTGCGCCATAATACGCTCACGATACGCCAATGCCTCTTCAACTGTTTTTACAGGAGGAACAAGATTTGGCATACAAATCGCACGTGCGAATTGACGAGCTAAATCTGGAACAGTACGTTTTAAAGCAAGTCCATCACGTAGATGTGCATGCCAATCATCGGGCTGAAGAAGAGTAATCGTGTTCAAGGCAGTTCTTACTGAAAAATAAGGTAGATGATAATCCATTCCAACTAAAATGGTAACCGCTATTTTGGACTTGCTAAAAATCAAACCGATTTGTAGGTCTTAAACAGATATTTTTTAATCAATCTGTAGTTGTTGGTTGATTATATACGCTGAGTTTTGAAAATAACCATGATATATAAGATGACAGACATACAATTATATTGAAAACAATGGAAAAATGTTTAGATAGAGTACGTATGATTTTATATCAAAACTTTATATTTAATGATCGCAAAAATTAGTTGATTTTTGAATGATAAAAAAGTGAAATAATCGTTCACTTTTTACTTAATAAAGTGTTAAATATGTCGCACTTTTGTGGTGTTTTTGATTTGGGTGATTATTGTGCTTTTTTGAATATTTAGTACAATTAACAAATTGATATTAAATAAAATATTTTAATAAGTTTTACTTTGAATAAAGTATACTATATTGATAAGGTATTTTAGAAAATTGATCCTATATACTGCATATAAGTAGCTAAAGATTTGTTTTTTAATATTTTAAAATGGGATGAATAGAGAGTAAAAAATGCGCCAAACTGTGCCATTCATCATGTTACTTACATGCTTCACGATGTTGAATTCATCTGCTTATGCAACAACAGGCAATACAGCACAAGATGAGAAGAAAACAACACAAGTCAAACCTGCTGCAACTGTGAGTTGGAGTAAAGATGCGATTAACAATGCAGTATGGTCTGCACAACTGGCACGCGGGCAATATCCTGCTTATGCGCGTGCACAGGTGATGCTGAATAATTTGCATGCGTCACCTGGTCCGATTGATGCAAAAAGTGGTAAAAATTTTTTAAAAGCCATTTCCGCTTATCAACAGATGAATGGTCTAGAAATTACAGGTGTGTTAAACCAAACAACTTGGAATAGCCTTGTTGCACGCCAAAAACAGCCAGCATTTATTGAATATAGTATTACTGCGCAAGATCTCAAAGGTCCTTTTGCCAAAAGTATTCCGCGTAATTATGCATTACAAGCCAAAATGAAAGGGTTGTATTACACGCGCATTACTGAGTTATTGGGTGAAAAATTTCATATCGATGAAGATTTTCTAAGACAAATCAATCCCAAAGCTAATTTTAATCAAGTAGGGCAAAAAATTATTGTGCCTAATGTGCGTAATGATTTACCAGATGATATTACTTTGATTGTTGCACATAAAGGCGCACGTCAACTTTACTTATTTAACCATTTAAATCAGTTGGTGGGCTCTTTCCCTGCCACAATTGGTGGTGCAGATACGCCTTCTCCGAAAGGAACGCATAAAGTCGTTAAAGTGGCTGCAAATCCATACTATGGTTATTCACCTAAAAACTTTGTGCAAGGTGGCAATAAAAAGCCTTTGACTCTACCACCCGGTCCAAATGGTCCTGTTGGCAATATGTGGATCGCATTGAGTAAGCCATCTTTTGGGATTCATGGTACTCCCAATCCGTCCTTAATTTCGAAAACAGCATCACATGGCTGTATTCGCCTGACCAACTGGGATGCAAATGATCTAGGGCGAAAAGTACAAGAGGGCGCTGTGGTTAAGTTCTTGGAATGATTAAGCTGTTGAATGATGTTGAGATATAGAGGTATTCATATACCTCTATTTTTCTTTTAAAACCACTACATTGGTTAATATTATTTAATTATTATTTAAATTTATTTTTATAAAAAATGTGATTTATATTTTGTTATAATTTAAAACTGTGATTTATTTTTTATTTTTGTATTATATTCATGTTTTCATTGTATTATTTATAATGTTAATCTTAAGGGGAGATGATTTTATTGATCGTTAAAAAATAAAATATAAGATAATGGAATGTATAAAATAAATGGATAATCAATTAGAAGGTGGTGGAGCAAACATTCAAGCATTAACACGACAACGTGAAGAATACGAGTGCTTACTCAAAAAACAAACAAAATGTATGATGTCTCTTTTTTCTAAAACGCTAGAAGATAAATTTTGGAAAGATCGGGAAGAACGTTTAACAAAGTTAATTATACGTGCATTTTTTCCAGCAACAATTTGCTATTTTTTATTTGAAGTCATCAGCTTACCTATTAACTATTTTACTACAGAAGCGATTTATCGAAAGCATGATGTATTGATGACACTTATTTCCTATACCACAGGTTGGATTGCCTTACTCACTGTATATTTGATGGCAAAGCATCCTATTTGGCGAGCCTATTATTGTTATGTCGTAACAGCTGTGGTCATTGTTGGGCTGAGTATTGTACAAGTCGTTTTATTTTCGACGCAATCAGGCGCTATGACATGGCGCGGCACATTAATTATCATTTTTGCATTAATGTTTGCTTATATTTGTTCAGGTTTGCGTCCAAGTCATACGTTTATTGCAGGTATGGTGTCCGCAGGGATTACGTGCCTTTGTCTATGGATGATAGGAAAGTATATTCCACAATGGGTTTTGTTTAATGTCTTGATTTTGGGAAATTTAGTCGGTTTAGGACTTGCCGTTTTGACTATTTCTACAGATCGAATTCGTTTTTTACAGTCCATTATCATTGGTTTAGATAAGAAAATATATGCGGCTTTAAATCAGCATTTAATGCGTTTAAGTCATCAGGACACTTTAACTTTATTGGATAATCGTAGGAGCTTTGAACAAAAATTTGCACAGAGTTTATATCAAGCCAGAAAGCGGCATCGCCCTTTGGCATTATTGTTTATCGATGTTGATTTTTTTAAATTGTTTAATGATCATTATGGGCATCAACAAGGCGATATTGCATTAATTTCGGTAGCTGAAGTTTTAAAAAGTAATATTCGAGAACAGGATATTGCGATCCGTTACGGAGGCGAAGAGTTTATCATTTTATTAAATAATTCTACTGCTCAAGCTGCGATCAATGTGGCACAAAGATTATTAGAACAAATTCGTAAACAAAAAATTCTGCATCAATACTCTAAGATTTCTGAGTATTTAACCATTAGTATCGGGTTAACGTTATATACAGGAAAAGAAAATATTTTAGGAAAAGATATTTTGAAGATTGCAGATAATGCTTTGTATCAAGCGAAAAAACAGGGAAGAAATCAGTACGTTTTTATGCCCATCAATGAATATTGTTATGATTCGGATGTGAATAATCACTCACTGCAAAGTTTCTAGCATAATTCTGTTTGATATTGCACGGTATTCACATAGTCAGTGTTCTTACAAAGCGTTATCATAGTTGTACTATTGCATTGGAATGAATTATGAAAATTATTGCAGATGAAAATCTTGCATTTACAGATTACTTTTTTTCAGAATTTGGGGATATTCAACAAGCAGCAGGGCGTACTTTGAAACATGAGGATGTGAAAGATGCTGAAGCGTTGTTGGTGCGTTCTGTTACAAAAGTGAATGCGGCTTTGATTCAAGATACTGCAATTAAATTTGTTGGTAGTGCCACGATTGGTACAGATCATTTAGATATTTCAAGCTTAGAAAAGCATCATATTGCCTGGTCAAATGCGGCAGGATGTAATGCTCAAGCTGTGGCAGAATATGTGATCACAGCATTATTGAATCTTAACCCACAATTTTTAGATCAGGGTAAACAGTTTACTTTGGGTATTATTGGTTTGGGGAATGTTGGTTCACGTTTGGCGTATATGGCCCAACTTTTAGGTTGGAAAGTGATAGGCTTTGACCCATTGGTTCAGCATGAGAATATTCAACACGTTGCACTCGAAGACTTATTAAAACAAGCCGATGCTGTGACGACACATGTTCCCCTGACTAAAACAGGTGAGCATGCGACTTATCATTTAATCAATGCTGAAACTTTGGCAATGATGAAACCTGAGACAATTTTGATCAACTCAGCGCGTGGTGAAGTGGTGGAAGAAGCAGCTTTGATTGAGGATATTCTCAACACAGGGCGCAAAGTTGTACTTGATGTATTTGAACATGAACCTGAAATTTCAGAACGTCTTTTAGATTTAATTACGATTGTTACACCACATATCGCAGGTTATAGCTTGGAAGGTAAAGCACGTGGTACACAGATGATTTATGAGGCATTTTGTAAAACCTTTGGTTATAGTGCTTATAAAAAATTTGAGTCGCAGTTACCTGTAAGTGAACAATATTTTTACGGGAATAATATTAAAGAAACACTGAAAAAATACCTAACGACGATTTATGACATTTCAAGAGATGATGCAAATTTAAGGGCGACGTTGAAGGAGGGTAAGGTTGATCAAAAAGCCTTTGATCATTTACGTAAAACCTATCCTTTACGCCGTGAATGGGCTGCACATGGTGGGCCAAAAGCATGAGTGAGTCTATGGTGAATTATCAACCGACCTGTGATTTAAAAGCACTGAAAGCACGTGCAAAAATGTATGCTCAGATTCGTCAGTTTTTTACCGAGCGTGATGTATTAGAAGTTGAAACGCCTGTTTTATCACAAGCCGGAGTAACCGATGTTCATTTAGCATCCATTCAAGCGCAACGTCATGTCCAAGGTAAAAAACAAACGCATTATTTACAGACTTCACCTGAATTTGCTATGAAGCGTTTACTGGCAAGTGGCAGTGGGGCGATTTATCAAATTTGTAAAGTATTCCGTGATGATGAGCATGGACGTAAACACAATAGCGAATTCACGATGCTGGAGTGGTACAGACCTGCATTTTCATTGAAAGATTTGATGCTTGAAGTGACTGATTTATTAAATATCGTTTTGGCACAGCGTTTTAGCGAAGTTCGTCCAACCATTTATAGTTATAAACATGCTTTTATGGATCGTTTGGATCTCAATCCACTCAAAGCGACTTTGCAAGAGTTGAAAGATGCTTGTCGCCGTGTAGGTCTAAATTTAGATTTGGGTGATGATCGCTTAGGTTATATCGACCTATTGTTCTCGCACATGGTTGAGCCGAGTTTAGGTTTTGATACACCCGTTTTTTTAACGGATTTTCCACCTGAATTAGCTTCGCTTGCAAAGACACGTACCGATGAAGATGGTGAATTGGTTGCTGCTCGCTTTGAGCTTTATATCGAAGGTTTAGAGCTGGCAAATGCTTATGATGAGCTGATTGATGCAGATGTATTGCGTGGGCGTTTTAAGGCAGATAATGATGAACGTGAGAAGCTTGGTTTGCATGTGATGCCAATTGATGAATATTTACTAGCAGCTTTGCCAGATATGCCTGAATGTTCAGGAATTGCTTTGGGTATAGACCGTTTGTTGATGGTGGTGCAAAATCAGATGCAGCTAGAAAAAGTGGTGAGTTTCACAGCGGATGTGTCGTGATTGAATAAATGAAAACATGTCTGATTGATGGAATTGGACATGTTGATTTAAAAAATAAGATTTTATTTTTATTCAATATGATGATGGGAATGATTGTAGTCTAAGGTGGTATTTCAGCCATTCATAATTTTATGAATAAAAATTAACACACAAAATTTGATTCGAACCATCAAAATGTAAAATCGTATCATTACCGTCAGTAAAAAATTCATATCCTATAATTGAACCAATCACTTTAAAAGTATCTGCGTGATTAATTTCAGGCATTTCATAATGATTCAAACGACCTTTTAAAGTATTTGTGGTTTCATCATAAACGATAGGGCTTGTCTTATTCCCATTAGACCAGTCATCAATAACAGCTCTGAATGTGCCAAACTCTTGATTTAATTCAAAGCAAAGTTTGTTAATAGAAAATTCATAAAACGTTTGTAAATAGTAGTCTAGATCAAAATCATCATGTGTTTTTAAATTTAGATTCCGTTTTTGTTGGTCAATATAGACTTCCGTTTTTAATTTACTTTTCAAATATAATTGACCATTGTGTGTGAAATCATTTTGCAAGTCATGGAAAATATTTTTCGCATGTTCAAAGCCTTGATATAACTTTACATCACCATGAAATTTATATTTATGATCGATAATTTCAAATAGGGTATATTGGAAAGTATTATGTTCAGTTTCAAAATTTTCATTCATCCATAACCCATTGGAAGAAATAAAATGAAAAATTTGATTTGGATATTGATCAAGTATGACGCTACATAAAGGATAGAAAATTCCTTTTAGTGTTTCATCAGTAAAGACGTCGTTAAAGTTGGGATATAGTTCTATTTTCATTTATTTTTACCTTTTGAATTAGATATTTATCAGCTTTTGTAAGAAATTATCTTCTTTAGATAGAAATTCATCAACTGAATGATTGTAAGAGTATGCTGTAAAAATATGGTTTAATATCAATAAAATAATGTCTTTAGTCAATATTCTTGTTTTAGTCAATTTTGCAAAAGCTTCGGATATTTCATTTAAACTCAAACAATATTCACCTTGTCCAATTTCAATCATTTCTAAAATTTCAGGTTGAATTTGATCAATGGAAAAAGATGATTTTGTAATTAAGTTCTCTAAATCATCTGCAACTTGCTCTAATACATCAAATGGATAGTTGCGTTGATAACGAATTGCATATTGAATGAGTGGCTGACGTAAATGTTCAAAATTTTCAAGTTTAGAAGAAGAAATGATTTGCCCGATCTGAGTCCCAGCAACAAAATTTTCCATTTTTCTATTCCTTAATTATTTTGCATATAGTGATTTAGAAATGACTCTGGAACAGCAATCGTTTCATAAAAACGATTTAAATGATCAATAAACTCAACCTCATAGGCAATCTCTAGTTCATGATTATGAATGAATAAAATAGTCCCTATTGTACCTGTAGGAATATTTTCAAAAGCCTTGATCGTTTTAACGACTTGCAATTCTTTAAATTTAGCAATCATTTTTATAAAAGTATTGATTAAAAAGTTAGAACCCTCCCATCACTGAGAGGAGTTATTTAAACCGTATGACTATGATGCCCTAACTCATGCTTTAACTGCGCAATTGCCTCAATCCGTTTTTGAATGAGCATTTCACCAATATCCGCACCTTTGATCTCAGGGGGTAAGTCAGAAGCCTTGATGGTACGAACACGTTGCGTGATTTTCCATAAAAACTCCGCTTGTTGATAATCACGATCTTCCATACCTAAGCGACCTCGTGCATCACATTCACAGGCTTGTAAAAATGCTTCGACACGTTCGGGACGGCGTAAAACATCCAAACGTTGTAACAAACGCCATAACGTACCAGCTTTTAAGGTAAATGCCTGATGACATTTTAAATGCTCTTTACATACTGCTAAAGCCAGTTGCTTAATCTGTGTCGGTACTTTTAAGCGGTCACATACTTCAGTCACAGGCGCAATACCACGTTCTTCATGTTGAATGTGACGAGGTAATTCATCCTTCGGAGTTAATGCTTTACCCAAGTCATGTACAAGTACGGCAAAACGTACATCCAAAGAGTAATTGGCTTTACAGGCTTGTTGCAAAGACATCATCGTATGAATTCCACAGTCAATTTCAGGATGATATTCAGGGCGCTGAGGGATACCAAATAATGCTTCAATTTCAGGGAAAAGAATTTTTAAAGCACCACAATCACGTAAGACCTGAAAATAAACATCAGCATGGTTTTCCATTAATGCACGAGAGGTTTCTTTCCATACGCGTTCAGGGGTAAGTGCTTTTAATTCACCTGACGCTGCTAATTGACGCATTAATGCTAAGGTTTCATCGGCAATTGTAAAGCCATACTGTGCATAACGCGCAGCAAAACGAGCAACACGTAATACACGTAAAGGATCTTCGGCGAAAGCTTCTGAAACGTGGCGTAAAATTTTATGATTTAAATCATCTTGACCGTGATAGGGGTCAAATACTTGTCCTGCATCATCCATTGCCATCGCATTGATGGTGAGATCACGGCGAATGAGGTCTTCTTCTAAGGTGACAGAGGGGTCGGTAAAAAACTCAAAACCATGGTAGCCATGTCCCGCTTTTCTTTCCGTACGGGCGAGGGCATATTCTTCTTTTGATTCGGGATGCAAAAACACAGGAAAATCTTTGCCCACAGGTTGATAACCTTGAGCAAGAAGTTGTTCAGGTGTTGCACCAACAACGACATAATCTTTTTCGTGATAGGGATGTCCGAGTAAATGATCTCTGACGGCACCGCCTACTAAATAAACTTGCATGAAAAAACCTCTATTCTTCAAGCCATGATGCTACAGAATAGAGGTTTTCTCAAGTCACAAGATGTGAGTAAACGTGCAATTAAAGAGCAGCTTTCTCATTTTCTTGAATTTCAGCAACCGTTAATGCAGTCATATTGACTAAACGGCGAGTTGTCGCAGTTGGAGTCAAGATATGTACTGGTTTCGCGGCACCAAGTAAGATCGGGCCAATCGTGACATTATTACCTGAAGTTGATTTTAACAAGTTGAATGAAATGTTTGCTGCATCAAGATTTGGCATGATCAACAAGTTTGCAGAACCTTTGAAGCGTGAGTTCGGGAATGCAAATTGACGAATATTTTCATCCAAAGCTGCATCGGCATGCATTTCGCCTTCAACTTCAAGCTCAGGTGCGATTTCAGTCAAGATTTCAAATACTTTACGCATTTTTTGTGCGCTAGGATCATTTTGATCTGAACCAAAACTTGAGTGTGACAATAAAGCAACGCGAGGAGTCATACCAAAACGACGAACTTCTTCAGCCGCTAAAATGGTCATTTCAGCAAGTTGTTCAGCAGTCGGATTCGTATTTACATAGGTATCAGCAATAAATAAGTTGCGATCTTCGAGCATTAAAGCATTCAAAGTAAAGAAATTATTACGCCCCTCTTTAAGACCAATGATATTTTTAACAAAGTCTAAGTGAATGTCATAGCTTGAATAGGTACCACATAACATGCCATCAGCTTGTCCAAATCTGACTAACATTGCTGCAATCAAGGTTGAACGACGGCGTGATTCACGTTGTGCGTATTCAGGTGTTACACCTTTACGTTGCATGATACTGTAGTATTCGTCTGCAAATTTTTCATAATCAGGATTGTTTTCTTGATCAACAATGGTGATATTGACACCATTTTCAAGACGCAAGCCTAATTTTTTGATATTCGCTTCAATGACTGCGGTACGACCCACCAAAATTGGTTTCGCTAAATCTTCATCTACTGCAATTTGCACAGCGCGAAGCACACGTAGATCTTCACCTTCTGCATATGCAATACGTTTAGGGTCAGACTTTGCTTGAGCAAAAATTGGCTTCATCATGAGTGCAGAGTTATAAACAAACTCAGACAAACGTTGACGATATGCAGAAAAATCTTGGATTGGGCGGCTAGCAACACCAGAGTCCATTGCTGCTTGTGCAACAGCTGGCGCAATTTCAAGAATTAAACGTTGATCAAGTGGGCGTGGAATTAGATAATCACGACCAAATGATGCAGATTTTTCACCATAAGATGCAGCATCTGCCTCAACATGTGCCATACGTGCAATTGCATGTACACAAGCAATTTTCATGTCTTCGTTAATGGTGGTTGCACCAACATCCAAAGCACCACGGAAGATATAAGGGAAACAAAGTGCATTGTTCACTTGGTTTGGATAATCCGAACGACCAGTTGCCATAATCACATCAGGACGAACTTCATGTGCATGTTCAGGCAAAATTTCAGGATCTGGGTTTGCTAATGCAAAGATGATTGGATCAGCAGCCATCACTTTAACCATCTCTTTGGTTAAAATACCTGCGGCAGAAAGACCGAGGAACATATCTGCATCGGTAATTACGTCTGCAATTTGGGCGCCATCAATATCTTGTACATAACGCTTTTTAGACTCATCTAAGCCTTCACGTTTAGTGGTTAATAAACCACGTGAATCGGCGACAATGATATTTTCTTTCTTCGCACCTAATGCACAAAGTAAATCTAGGCAAGACAGGGCAGCAGCACCTGCACCAGATGCAACGATTTTAATTTCATCAATTTTTTTACCATTGAGTTGTAATGCGTTTAAAAGTGCAGAACCTACAATGATTGAAGTACCGTGTTGGTCGTCATGGAACACAGGAATATTCATGCGTTCGCGAAGTTTTTGTTCAATGTAGAAACATTCAGGCGCTTTAATATCTTCTAAGTTGATACCACCAAATGTTGGCTCTAAAGCGGCGACAATGTCTACAATTTTATCAGGATCATTTTCAGCAATTTCGATGTCAAATACATCTACGCCTGCGAATTTTTTAAATAATACACCTTTACCTTCCATTACAGGTTTTGAAGCTAAAGGACCAATATTTCCAAGACCTAAAACAGCAGTACCATTACTGACAACAGCGACTAAATTTCCACGTGCAGTATAAAGTGCAGCTTTTGATGGATCTTTCTCAATTTCCAAACATGGCGCAGCAACACCTGGAGAATAGGCAAGTGCAAGATCATGTTGGTTAACGAGTTGTTTGCTAGGCGTGACACTGATTTTCCCTGGGTTTGGGAATTCATGGTAATAAAGGGCTTGCTGTTTTAGTGATTGATCGTCCATTTACATCTCGTTTGTTACAGTGTACCAGCGGGAGCTGGTGATTTTGGCTAAATTTTCTTGAATATACCATTTGTTGAGCAATACGGACAGTCAGAAAACCACCTTTTTCAATAAGAAGTATATGTCATATCTATATTAAGCATCATAAACTGAAGCAAGTTTGAATTTTAACAGATAATCAAGACATTCCTGTGCAGAGAGCGGTTTTGAATAATAATAGCCCTGTATAATATGACATCCATGTTTTTTTAAGAAATTGATTTGTTCAATGGTTTCAACACCTTCAGCAACAATACTCATCCCCATGGCTTGACCCATCGCAATAATCGCACTCACAATGGCTTGATCTTTTTCTTGTTCTATTTTTGAAATAAATATTTTATCGATTTTTAACGTATCAATGGGATAATTAGTCAGATAGGCTAATGATGAATAACCTGTACCAAAATCATCCAATGAAATCGAAATATGACGCTGTTTAATTTGTTGTAATAAGTTAAGCACATTATCTGATTTTGCAATGAGGGAAGATTCAGTGATTTCAAGTTCTAACATATCACCTGAAATTTGATATAGCTCTAATGCTTGATCTATATCCTGAATGAGTTCACCACGATGAATTTGCTGCGCGACTACATTCACTGACACACGTAAGAAATCGAAGTTTAAATCTTGCCAAATACGAATTTGTTTACATGTTTCGAACAGTACAAAGCGCCCAATTTCAGTAATCAGGCTAGATTCTTCTGCGATAGGTAAAAATAGGTCAGGCGTGATTAATCCAAGTTTAGGATGTTGCCAACGAATAAGTGCCTCAAAACCGTAAATTTTTTCAGTTTTTGTACAAATTTTGGGTTGATAATATACAAGTAGCTCTTTATTTTTCAGTGCTTGTCTGAGGTCACCTTCTAAGTTCAAACTTTTTTGTAAAAGTTGAGAATTTTTGCTGGTATAAAAATATGCCGTATTACCCCCTAAACTTTTTGCTTCCGCCAATGCTTGTTCAGAGTGGCTATTGAGTGTATCAACCTGACGACCATGTTCTGGATAAAGGGCGATGCCTAAAGAAATTGAAATAAAATGCTCCTGATTTTGGATATTAAATGGATGTTCAAAAGCAGTTAATAGTTTTTTTGCAATTTGATGAATATTTTTTTTATTTTGTCCATAATTATAAATGATCGCAAAATCATCATTATTTAAATACGAAATTAATAATGCATCAGGACAAGATTGTCTTAATCGTTTGGCACAGATTTGTAGTAAAATATCTCCCGCTTGAGTACTTGCAAACTCATTAAATGAACGGAAACGATCAATATTAATACGGATAACTGCAAGGTTTTGTAATAAATTATTAGGGTCTGTTAAATGATGATGTAATTGTAAATTAAAGTAAAAACGGTTAGGTAAATCAGTTAATAAATCATAATTCTCTAAATAAGAAACACGTTGTTCTTGTTTTTTGCGTTCAGTTAAATCAGTAATAATACCAATATAGTGAATAACTTTGTTTTTCTCATCATTTACAGCATTAATATGAATCCATAGTGTTAAATTCTTTCCTGTTAAAAATTCAATTTGCAACTCTCCATCATATTCACCATCATTAACTAATTGTTTTGTAATGTCAAAATGTTGCTCAATAATTTCTTTTTTATTATTTACAGTGATATCAAATAGATGTTTACCCATTAAATTATTTTGACTATAACCAATGAGTTTTTCAAAATAAGGGTTCACTTCTAAATAGCATAAATTATTGTCAAGTACAAAAATACCTTCGGCGACATGTTTAAAAACATTTGCTGCAAGTTTAAGTTGTTCTTGATCATTTTTCTCTTTTTGAATATCACGGTGAATACCCACCATACGAATCGGTTTATAGGAGATTGGATGTCGAGCAATGACCTTACCTGTATCTTGAATCCAACACCATTGATCGTCTTTTTTGATGCGATAACGTGCTTCGAAACGTTCAGACTTACCTCGTAGATGTTGTCGCATTTGATGTTGATAATGTTCAAGATCATCAGGATGAATGAGAGAATCAATTTGAGTATGATGTTCATCAAATTGATTGAATAAAATTTTATTTTTAGTATCAAAAATCTCAATCGTACGTTTTTCGATATTCCATAACCACGAATTAATGCGCGCAGTTTCATGTGCAAATGCTAAATTGGCTTGATGGTTTTCTAGACGAGCATTAATTTGATGAATATCAAAGGTACGTTCTTTTACTTTTTGCTCGAGGAGTTGATTGTTGAGTAATAATTCATTTTGCATCTCAGCAGATTTATCAATTTCATGTTTTAATTTGTTTTGTAATTGATTTGTGTCTTGTATTTGTTGTTTAAATTTAATGAGTAAATTATCATAATCGAAAGAAATTAATCCTAGTTTTTGATGTAGTTTGTGGGTAATAAAACCAATAAGCAAAATAAATAATAAAATAAGATTGAAAGTAAGTTGATAATAAGTATTTAATGGATTTGTAATGATAAAATTATAGAGTAAGCAGGGCGTGATGGATGGAATAAGTAAAAATAAAAAGTAACGAAAACGACAACTCAAATAAAAAATCGCAGTGATTGATGTTAAATACACTAAAATAGTTGATAAAATAAGCAAATGTGTTTCTGTAATTTGAGGTGTATCTAGAATGACATAATAATGTAATGTAAAAAGACCAAAACCTAAGCTACATCCTACAACTAAACAGATCAACTGACATAATGTATCTAAATTAAAGCTATTATAAGCTGCTGTATTTAAATTTGAGCGGATGAATAACCAAGAAGCGCCCAGAAAGAGGCTAACAATAATGCTCCAAAGTGTAAATGAGAATGATAATTCTTCAAAATAACTATAATAGATACTCTGGTTATAGACAATAATGGCAAATAGCCATACAAGAAAACGTTGCAAAAGAATGGCTGCACTTTTAACTTGTGCAGCATATAAAAGTTCATCTTGAACATCTATGACCATTCCTAATGCCTTTTTCTTAATATGGATATTTTTTTAACTTTGGTTTTGTATATAACATTTAATATTACTTAAATATTCCATTCTAAAACATGTAAATTACTTATATTCTTTGGCGAAATCAATAGTTTTTGCGATACAACTCACAAAAAAAGTGACAAAATTTATTGAAATTTATAGTTTAAAATAGACAGTGCAACGACGGGTGCCGTTTCAGTTCTGAGTACACGCTCTCCTATACACCAATTAGTAAAACCATTTTTGTTTGCAAGTTGGATTTCAGTTTCACTTAATCCTCCTTCAGGACCAATAAGAAGTACTAAATTTTTAGTTGAATTTTCAAGTATATCCAACTGTTCTTTATTTGGGGCAAGCACTAACTTTGTTGTTGGTAACTCAGTTTTGAACCATTGTTCTAAACTGATTGGAGATAAAATTTTGGGAATAATATTCATTCCGCATTGTTCACATGCTGCAATGGCAATACCTTGCCAATGATCCAATTTTTTCTGATCACGGTCATATTTAAGACGCATTTCACAGCGTTCTGAAGTTAAAAGCTGAATTTCAGAAACACCGAGTTCTACAGCTTTTTGAATGGCATAATCCATACGATCCCCTTTACTCATGACTTGACCGAGTAAGGTCGTAAAAGCAGGAGTACGGTTATTGGGATTAAATGCATTGATGGAAACAGAGGCTGATTTCTTGGAAATATCTGTTAGTATCACTTCATATTCGCCACCTTGTCCATTGAAAAAAGTGGCTTTTTCACCGGCTTGTGCACGTAAAACTTTTACCCAATGATGAAAAACTGTTTCAGTCAGTTCAACCGTAGTATTTACAGCTAAATCAGTTTCGATATAAAAACGGGGCATTTGGTTTTACTCTCAAAATAGGTGAAATAAAAAACTTCTTTCACTTTTATCCCTCATTCAGTTTCTCTCGCGCTTCATTGAAATAGATTTCAATTTGCTCAGGGAAAAAGAGATTAGGTATGAAAGAAGTTTAAAAACTTATGCTAAACCAAGATCTAGCACAAGTTGGCGGTTGGGTTCTGTGTGGTTCATGGTGTAGAAGTGCAAACTTGGGGCACCACCTGCAATGAGACGTTCGCAGAGTTTAACAACGACTTCATGACCAAAGGCTTTGATTGAAGCGGTGTCATCACCATAAGTTGCGAGTTGTTTACGAATCCAACGTGGAATTTCTGCACCTGTACCATCTGCAAAACGAATCAAATTGCTTGCATTGGTAATTGGCATAATGCCGGGTGCAACAGGAATATCCACACCTTCTTTTTGAATGCGATCTACAAAATAGAAATACGCATCTGGATTAAAGAAGAACTGCGTCAGTGCTGCATTTGCACCTGCACGAGCCTTGTCACAAAAGCGCTGAATATCTAAGTCAAAGCTGTCTGCTTGAGGATGCATTTCAGGATAAGCTGCAACCTCGATATGGAAATGATCACCTGAATGTTCACGGATAAAACGAACCAAGTCAGTTGCATAAGGTAATTCACCTAAGCCCACTTGACCAGAAGGTAAGTCGCCACGAAGTGCAACAATACGGTCAATGCCTTGTGATTTATATAAATCAAGTAATTCAGCAATACGTTCTTTACTGTCACCTATACAAGAAAGATGTGGAGCAACAGGTGTGCCTTTACCATTAAAGTCATTTAATGTAGACAATGTGCGTTCACGAGTCGAACCACCTGCACCATAAGTCACAGAGAAAAATTCTGGATTTAATAACTGAAGTTCTTGATGAACAACTTTAAGCTTTTCCGCACCAGCATCAGTTTTGGTTGGGAAGAACTCAAAGGAAATCGGGACACGTTTCGTCATGTTTAAGTCCTTTTTTATAAATACTTTTTATTTAAAAAAAATCCCCTCATCCTAACCTTCTCCCTGAGCCATATATGGCGCAAGAGAAGGGACTTTTACAATGAAGAGTTCCCTCTCTTGCGCTTAGCTTCAAAGCAGTGCTTGAAGTACGCTCAGGAGAGGGTTAGGGAGAGGTATTTATAAAACTTAGTATTTATAAGCTTCAGATTTAAATGGACCTTCAACAGCAACACCCAAGTAATCTGCTTGCTCTTGAGTTAATGTTGTTAATACACCACCAAAACCTGCAACCATTGCCGCAGCAACTTCTTCATCTAATTTTTTAGGAATAAGTTCTACGCGGATTTTTGCCGCTTTTTGGTCTTCAGGAAGATCAGCAAATTTTTCAGCAAATAAGTGCATTTGACCGAGTACTTGGTTCGCAAAAGAACCGTCCATTACACGTGATGGGTGACCTGTTGCGTTACCAAGGTTTACCAAACGACCTTCTGAAAGAAGGATTAAATAATCGTTTTCATTTTCTGTACGATACACTTGATGTACTTGTGGCTTCACTTCAACCCATTTGTAACCACGTAAATAGTTGGTGTCGATTTCAGTATCGAAGTGACCGATGTTACACACAACTGCACCCGCTTTTAAGCTGTCTAACATCGCAGCGTCACATACGTGGTAGTTACCCGTTGTTGTGACGATCAGGTCAGTGTTTTGAAGAAGGTCAAGGTTGATGTCTTCTTTCTTGCCAGTTTGTACGCCGTTTTTGTACGGAGCAACAACTTCGTAGCCGTCCATGCATGCTTGCATTGCACAGATAGGGTCAACTTCAGTGACACGTACAATCATGCCTTCTTGACGAAGAGATTGTGCAGAACCTTTACCCACGTCACCATAACCGATTACAAGCGCACGACGACCAGATAAAAGCATATCTGTACCACGTTTGATTGCATCGTTTAATGAATGGCGGCAACCGTATTTATTGTCATTTTTAGATTTAGTCACAGAGTCATTTACGTTGATCGCAGGAACTTTTAAAGTACCATCACGGTGCATTTCATACAGACGTTGAACACCTGTTGTTGTTTCTTCGGTAATACCGTGGATTTTTGCAATCACTTCAGGATATTTTTCATGAACAAGTGCAGTTAAGTCACCGCCATCATCCAAAATCATGTTGGCATCCCAAGGTGTGCCGTTGACATTAATTTGTTGTTCTAAACACCAAACGTATTCTTCTTCAGTTTCGCCTTTCCAAGCAAATACAGGAATACCTGCAGCAGCAATTGCAGCAGCAGCGTGGTCTTGCGTAGAGAAAATATTACAAGATGTCCAACGAACTTCTGCGCCTAATTCAACCAGTGTTTCAATGAGAACAGCAGTTTGAATGGTCATGTGGATACAGCCAAGAATTTTTGCACCTGCAAGTGGTTTTGCAGCAGCATAACGCTTACGAAGACCCATTAAAGCTGGCATTTCTGCTTCAGCAAGTTTGATTTCTTTGCGACCATAGTCTGCAAGTGAAATGTCAGCAACTTTATAATCTGTAAATGAAGCATTAACCGCGTTCATCACGATCTCCTTAATAAAAATAAAAATTGATCAGTATGTTCGCGGATGCCGTTGTTAGTATATCTGAATAGAATACCGATGGTCGAGCCTAGCGATCTTACATTTAGTGCCTGTAAGAAAGTCGCAGCATCCCTCGACTGTGGCGTATTGTACTTGGAAATTGCTTTGATTCCAATGTGATCTTGTTGCTTTATTCATCGAGCTGTATCTCAATGCCTAATTTTGTAAGCTGATATTAGATAGCTTCTTCTATTCTTTGAAATCACAATGTTCGTTCTGTTAAATTATGTCTTTCATTATATTTTTGAATTAAGCGATCAGTTTAATCTTGAAGCTTTTTGATCAGAATGAATAAGCTCATTGAAAAACATATTCAATGAGCCTATTACCTTTATTCTGCAGCTTGCACTTTTTCTGCCCAAAAATCAGCTTTTGCTTCATTAATATCCACACCCAAACCATGTTCATAAATGGCGACAAGATCACGCATGGCTTGTACTTCGCCAAGTTTAGCGGCTTGTTCTAGCATTTCGATGGATTTAAGCACATTTTTTTCTACCACATCACCACGGCGGTAAAAATTGGCTAATTCAAAAATGGCAGCAGGGTGATTGTGTTTAACAGCTTGTTCTAACCAACGATGTGCATGTTCAAAGTAGGCTTTCGCTTCTTCAGGATCTTCTTCTAACATGTCTTTTGCATAGACTGCATAGCCTTCGCCCAACCAGTACATCGCTTCAACATGCCCCAATTGTGCGGCTTTGAGTGCCCATTCTTCTGCCAATTCAACATGTTCATCTTTTTCACTTTGCATATAAATTTCAGCAAGTTCAAATTGAGCATTACGGTTGCCAGCCATTGCACGGTTATATAATTCAGTTGAAATAGGGAGATCAGACATATTCAAAAATCCAAAGCATTAGAGCGTTATAGCCTAAAAGGTTACCACAAAAAGCCAATCCGAAGATTTGCATCATTAATAGAATGAGTTGGATCATTGAAGACTAAAAATTAAGATCATGATCATAGTCACCTTTGGACGATTCTGAAGTAATTTTAAGTCAGATAATGAAACCCTCTATAAAGATATTGACTCATTAAATGATGTGTATTTTGGGGGCTTAAAACTACAATTTAGATTTAAAATATATAGTTTATGAAGGCTAGATTGGAACTAGCCTTATTCTGTTATTTCTATTCTATTTAGTTTGTGAGTATTCATTAATTACTTCGAGTGCCGCACGAAAAGCTTCTTGCGTGGCAGGTGCTCCACAATAAGGAAGGCTATGCAACAGAACTTCTTGGATTTCTTCAACAGTTGCTCCATTGTTTAAGGCGCCACGCACGTGACCTTTTAATTCAGTTGGGCTTTTTTGCGCCGTTAAAAAAGCAATGGTAATGAGAGAGCGATATTTACGTGGTAACACGCCTTCACGTTGCCAAGTAGAACCCCATGCATGTTCATTAATCCAATCTTGTAAAGGTTGTGTGAAAGGCACAGTATTTTCTTGTGCACGTTTTACAAAACTTTCGCCCATGACTTCTGTGCGAACTTTTAAGCCATTTTCATAATCTTGTTGTGACATTGACCTTGATCCTGATCATTTAATAGTATGTGCTATAGCCTAAAGCTTTTTATACAGAAAACCATAAGCGGAACGTCTAAGTTCAGAAAACTATTGTACTTGAGTGCTGTAAAAAAGCTCAAAGGTTTACCGCAATATTGAGTGATCTGTTCTGTCTTATCTGCTTTTGGTCATATTAAGTGTTTTGAATCTTCTTGACCATGCGTGATACACCTCGAAATTCTGCAATAATTTCATTGTGTTGGTTGGTAAGCGTAATATCGTAAATTTCAGAACGACCGCTAGGGGCTTTGAATAGCGCTTTTGCAGTTAATGTATCGCCGACTTTTGCTGGTTTTAAATAGCTAATCGTACAATGTTGCCCAACCGCAGTCGTTTCAGAATTACAGGCAACCGCAAATGCACCATCTGCAAGCGTAAAGATGATACCACCATGGCATGTTCCATGTCCTTGCGTGTGTTGAGTCGTAATGGTTAAGGAAAGCTGTGCTGTTTTATGTGCATAGTGATCAAGATGAACACCTAAATTTTGCATCACGGCATCATTTTCAAAAACATTTTTTTGCAAATCCTGTGTCATATTAAAATCCTATTAGTGATACTTAATTATTTTTAAATATAAAATAATGTATCATAAATAACATTTTGCTAGCGCTAAGACAAGATGAATAGCTGCTGAAATTTAGAGGATTGAAAATCGATGTATTACAATGATGATCAAAATATGGGCTTATGGGAGTGAGAAAATTAAAAAAGCCCACTGTGTGAGCTTTTTAAAAGCTTAAAAATTAACGTCCGTTACGCCCCCGACCACGTGGTGCTTTAGTGTTTGGACGTGTGGTGCCATTAGTTTTACGTTTTGGTCTTTCACTTTCATCCATCTGCCAAATACGCTTTGTCCCTGACTTTTTCACAGAGCCATCTTTATTTTTACGAACCATCGGTTTACCGCCTGTACCACCCGGTTTTTTCACATAAGAACGTGAACGATAAGGTTCTTCCGCAGGTACATTTTGAAAGTCAGGATATAAAAGAGGTTCGATTTCTTTAGTTTCCCCTGGTTGTAAAGCCATTTGTACTAAATCAATCGCACCAATTTTCGTCCGAATTAAACGCAAAGTTGGAAAACCCACAGCCGAAGTCATACGACGAACTTGGCGGTTACGACCTTCACAGATTGAAATTTCAATCCAAGAGGTTGGAATATTGGCACGGAAACGTACAGGAGGATCACGCTCCCATAACCATGCTGGTTGCTCAACTTTTTCAGCTTTAGCAGGCAAAGTCATACCATCTTTGAGTTCAACACCTTGACGCAGTTGCTCTAAAGCTTCATCAGTCACGTCACCATCGACTTGAACTAAATAGGTTTTAAATTTTTTATTGGCAGGGTTGGTAATATATTGGTTGAGTCCGCCGTGATCGGTAAGAAAGACCAAACCTTCTGAGTCCATGTCCAAACGACCTGCCAAACGCAAAGTCGAATCTTGGACGAAGTCAGACATGGTCATGTGGGCTTCATCTTTACGGAATTGGGAGAGAACCCCATAAGGTTTATTGAGAATAACAATTTTCATAAAATTAACTGTTTAAATAGAAATATCGTGGGGTATGAACGAGGTGAACCGTTGACTTACCCATTTAAAAAAGGGGCGTGGGAGTGCGGAAAAATTGAAGCCCACAGAATGTTATGGATTATAACAGAATTAAATTTGATGCTCTGCACATTTCTCTATAGATATTTGCTCTTAGAAAGGCTTGACTTAAATAGACATGAGCAATTTGGGGCTATAAACCCTGATGTGATATTGAATTTAAAATAAAAATGATCATAGAAATAGACGTGAATTGAGATCAATGTAAAAACAATGTATTTCATTCAATAGAGAAATGTAGTTATTCCTGATATAAATCTCAAAAGTATGCAAATTCGATTAATCTGTTATAAATAAACACAGATGGAACAAATCGTTTCTGAGCAATTATTTTTATTTTACAAATGCTAATTATAAAAAGGGAGCACCTGCACAATGGGTTATCAAAAGATCGTTGTACCTGCGGATGGCAGCAAAATTACAGTTAATGCAGATTTATCCTTAAATGTTCCCAATCATCCCATTATCCCATTTATTGAAGGCGATGGTATTGGCGTCGATATTACCCCAACCATGAAAAATGTGGTGAATGCAGCCGTACAAAAAGCTTATGGAAGTAAACGTTGCATTGAATGGATGGAAGTGTATTGCGGTGAAAAAGCCAATAAAATTTATGGCACTTATATGCCAGAAGAAACTTTTGAGGCCTTGCGTGAATATGTAGTCTCAATCAAAGGGCCTTTGACTACTCCTGTTGGCGGGGGAATTCGCTCGTTAAATGTAGCATTGCGCCAAGAATTAGACCTCTATGTCTGTGTACGTCCTGTACGTTGGTTTAAAGGTGTACCATCACCAGTACGTCATCCTGAATTGACGGATATGGTTATTTTTCGTGAAAATTCAGAAGATATTTATGCAGGCATCGAATGGCAAGCTGATTCACCTGAAGCGAAAAAAGTCATTAAATTTTTAAAAGAAGAAATGGGTGTTACAAAAATCCGTTTTGAGGAAAATTGTGGTATTGGCATTAAGCCTGTGTCTAAAGAGGGTACACAGCGTTTGGTGCGTAAAGCCATTCAATTTGCCATTGATCATGATAAGCCGAGTGTGACGTTAGTTCATAAAGGCAATATCATGAAATATACCGAAGGTGCATTTAAAGAGTGGGGCTATGAACTTGCGATTGAGCGTTTCGGTGGAGAGCTAATCGATGGTGGTCCTTGGGTGAAAATTAAAAACCCTAAAACGGGTAAAGATATTGTCATTAAAGATGTGATTGCCGATGCCTTTTTACAGCAAATCCTGATGCGCCCTGCAGATTATTCAGTGATTGCAACCTTAAATTTAAACGGTGACTATGTTTCTGATGCCTTGGCTGCAGAAGTGGGAGGAATCGGGATTGCACCAGGGGCAAATATTGGTGGTGCAATAGCTGTATATGAAGCCACACACGGCACAGCACCAAAATATGCAGGTCAGGACAAAGTGAACCCAGGTTCAATCATTTTGTCTGCAGAAATGATGCTGCGTGATATGGGGTGGATTGAAGCTGCTGATTTGATTATCAAGGGTATTTCAGGTGCAATTGCAGCGAAAACTGTGACTTATGATTTTGAGCGTTTAATGGAAAATGCTACATTGTTACGTTGTTCTGAGTTCGGAAATGCGATCATACAACATATGGATTAAGATTTAGAACGCAAACAGAGCCTGCAAAATTTGCGGGCTTTTTATTGACGCTGAACTTGTAGAGATAGATGATCAATTGGATTAAGTCTTTCAGTGATTTAAAACTAAGTAATTTAAAAATAATCAGATCAAGCGATGAAGGGGAGGTGATGATGTATGATTTTATGTTTGAACAAAATTTTAGAAGTTCTGTGTTTATTGGAAAATATCAATTTAATGCGATGAATTTACATCGAGTGCGATTGAATCAGCTGAATTAACAGGTTTTACATGGGTGAAGAGCAATTTACGCGGTGCGTTTATTGCTCAGTCAGAATTTAAAAATTGCCATTTTATTGGTGCGAATTTGCTTACACTGATGATCAATGACTGTCATTTTGAAAATTGTATTTTTGAGAATTGTGTGATGAAACATATGCAAATCATCAAAACAAATTTTGTGAATTGTGACATAGATTCGCTGCTTGATTTAGATTTTATGTAGGAAATAGATGAAATATTTCCTACACAGTTCAAATATTTTTGGATCAGAAAATCTCTTAATGCTGTGTATATTTAGGCAAAGTAGTTCGTGAACTATAGACAAAAAACTGTACCGTTCCCAATAATAAAACTATTGCCGCCAAAACAAATTGTTGATGATAAGACACACCAAAATGTTGCAAAGCACTAAAACATAAACCACCAATCAATTGCGTCAATGCAAAACATAAAGTCGCCATACTCCATAGTTTTTTATATGCTCCACCATATAAATGCATAATAGTATAGGAGGTCAAAAATACCACCGCAGGATTCAGCAGACCTGTAAAAAATGATGAGGTATAAGTCAATATAGGGTGAATATTGAACACCGCAATGATAATTGCAATCACATAAGCGCTATATAAAAGTTTCAAAGCACTAAAATGCCCAAACTTTCGTGCACAGAGATACGCTGTCACCGCACCTAAGGCACTACCTGAACCGTATAAAATCCAATTTAAATTAATATGATATAAATCAAGACTCAATGTATTCCTTAAATAGTCAATCCAAAATAATGAGTGTGGTACATAGGCAAAAGCACTGCATGAATAGACGATCAATAAGCAAAAATACATGCCATCAATGATGCTACCTTGTTGTGTCACTGCCTGAATACGGCTTAAATGCTGTTGGAAAATGTTGAGCAAATTAGAAAGAATGAAGCAAATAAATAAGGCAAATGCAAATAAAATGAGCCATGCCATCTGTGTGGAGATACGGTCTAAAAATGGCATAAATAAAGTTGCTAACAGCACCCCAATGCCAATACCACTAAAACCAATAAAATTAATTTTTAAGCGATCTTGAGCAGCACAACATTGCACAACAACACTAGGTGCAAGAATCATCAGCAAACCACCACTGATGCCTGAAATCGTACGCCAGACGATATACCAAAGCTTGGGAAAGTCAGCAAAGGCACAGCTTAAAAGACTCATTGTTCCGGTAAAAGCAGCGTAGCGTAGATATTTTGCCATGCTTTGATTTTGTGGTAATTTCATCGCAACAAATGCACCAATCAAATAACCGAATAAATTGGCACTGCCCAAAATACTGGCAAAATTTGTTGTCCATTCATAACTTTCGCGCGTTGAGGGTAATAGGGCTGTGTAGGAAAAGCGAAATAAGCCGATGCCTAGGCATGTACTTAAGCACAGGAAAAGGCTGAGTTTAATTTTACTAATCTGAGTGTCATCCATGCTATTTTTTATCTTTCGGTCAATATTTAAACTCACCCTAAATCTCTTCGTGGTACTTGGCAAGTCATAAACATGATTTATTTAAAGGATATTTCTGTTGTACATGAACGGAGCATCAATGGTGTGAAATATTCATTTCTTTCAATGTAGAAAAAATGTGATTGCGGTTTGAGTTTTATGTTAGATTTTTTGCGTGATTTATTTTATTTTCAGAAAAGCTTAGCAATTTTTTAGATATATAGTCGAATATATTGATATTACAAATAATTCATCTGCCAATAAAAAGTACAGTGTTATATATAAAAGTGCTAAAAAATCATGGCTACAGCTGAATTGCAATATAATATGGCAGTACGAAATTTTGGAAAATTAAATGAATTATCCACTCGTTTTGAATATTTTAATATTCTTAGCTCTCATTTATTTACTTTCACAAACCCGAAAAACCGACTGGAGTTTAGCCAAAAAGGTTTTTGCTGGTTTGTGTTTAGGTGTCGTTTTTGGCTTAGCATTACATTGGATCTATGGCGCACAACCTGAGATTTTAGCTGAATCTATTCAGTGGTTTAACATTGTAGGTAATGGTTATGTGAAACTTTTACAAATGGTGGTGATGCCGTTGGTCCTGGTTTCAATTTTAAATGCGGTAATCAAATTACATGATGCCTCATCGCTCGGAAAAATAAGTATTTATAGTATTGGTACTTTATTAACTACAACATTTATTGCAGCATTAGTGGGAGTATTTGTTACTAATTTATTTGGGTTAAGTGCAGCAGGTTTGATACAAGGTACACAAGAAACAGAACGTTTAGCCAAAATTAATGCCGAATATGTCGGTAAAGTAACCGATCTGAATGTTCCTGATTTTATTCTTTCTTTTGTTCCAACTAACCCTTTTGCCGAAATGACAGGTGCACATCCGACTTCAATTATTAGTGTGGTGATTTTTGCGACTTTTTTAGGTTTGGCAGGTATTCAGCTGATCAAAGATGCACCTGAGAAAGGGCAACGTATTGTCACCGCCATTGATACTTTACAAGCATGGGTGATGAAACTTGTACGTTTGGTGATGTTACTGACTCCTTATGGCGTATTTGCTTTAATTACCAAAGTCGTTGCCAGCTCTAAAATGGTGGATATTATTAATCTGGGCGGATTTCTTGTTGCATCCTATCTTGGATTGGCAATCATGTTCGCTGTCCATGCGATTATTTTAACTTTGACAGGAATTAATCCGCTGCGATTCTTTAAAAAAGTATTACCCGTGTTAACTTTTGCGTTTACCAGTCGTTCAAGTGCAGCAAGTATTCCTTTAAATATTGAAGCACAAACACAACGTTTGGGTGTGCCTGAGTCGATTGCCAGTTTTTCAGCATCTTTTGGGACCACGATTGGTCAAAATGGGTGTGCAGGTTTATATCCTGCTATGCTTGCGGTCATGGTCGCGCCAACAGTGGGGATTAATCCTTTAGATCCAGTGTGGATTTTGACGCTGGTTTGTATCGTCACTTTAAGCTCGATTGGGGTTGCGGGTGTAGGTGGTGGTGCAACATTTGCTGCTTTGATTGTATTGCCTATTATGGGCTTACCTGTGACTTTGGTTGCATTACTGATTTCAATTGAACCTTTGATTGATATGGGACGCACAGCATTGAATGTCAATGGTTCAATGACGGCAGGTATGGTCACCAGCCAATTTATGGGGCAAACAGATCAGGCTATTTTGAGCAATGATGCTGATTTGGAATTATCAAATCGTTAAACTTTTGCGTTAAAATGACTAGAATATAAAGTCATTTAAGCCCGTGGAGCATCAGTAAATGAGTGAAATTTACTGATGCTTTTTTGTGTGTACTGCATTACACTGCGCCAATTCAGCAGATTTATAACTCCAAATTTGACCGTGAGTATTTTTATAAAATCGCAAGGGTCCTGTATGTCTTACCAAACCTTGACATGCTTCAAGTGATAACTGCTCACCAAAAGAACCTGTCACACGACACACACTGCCATTACATTTCCATAGTAGCTTTGCATGATTTTGCATGACGACCGTTACTTGTCCTTTATAGCGAGTTCCTGCCATCCATGTGGTATTTTTTGCATGGACAATGGGGCTAATCATAAAAAGACTCAGTATTAAACTGAGTATTAGATGATGGATTATTCTCATAAAATATCTACTATTTTACCAACAATACTGAGTTATAACATTGATTGATCTCTAAAGCAGCGGCTGATTATGACAATAAGTTTAAGTGCATAGGACTTAGATCTGTATCTATTTAAAAACAAATGTTGTATCTGTATTCATTTTTGATTTGGCTTAAAATAAGTGGAAATGAGGAGTTTTACCATGAAAATGTACCAAGTCGATGCTTTTAGCCAAAACTTATTTAAGGGAAATCCTGCTGCTGTATTGGTCTTAGATGAGTGGCTAGAGGATGCTTTGATGCAGAATATTGCTTTAGAAAATAACTTAGCAGAAACTGCTTTTATCAAAAGAATTGATGACAGTCATTTTGAAATACGTTGGTTTACTCCGGTACTTGAAGTTGATTTTTGTGGGCATGCGACTTTAGCATCTGCATTTGTATTATTTAAAGATTATACCGTTGAAAAAACTATTCATTTTCATGTTAAAAATCTCGGAATATTTATCATTGAGCAAGCTGAAGATGGCAAAATCAAAATGAATTTTCCGATTCGTGCAGCACAACCGCTAAAGGATTATCCAGACTTACTTCATCATGTTATTGATCAGCCTATTCAAGCGGTGTATGAAAATGCACAAGCATTTATTTTAGTGCTTGAATCAGCACAAGCGGTCATTGATGCTGTGCCAAATTTAGTTGCTATCCAAAAGTTAGCAGAAAGTTATAAAGTAAGTACCACGATTACTGCACACGAAGATCAGCCTGATGTCACCATTACGGCCGCATCTGATCAATATGATTATGTTGCACGTTATTTTGCACCTCATAAAGGCATCAATGAAGATCCTGTGACTGGTTCTATGCATACAGGTTTAGCCCCGTTATGGGCTGAAAAATTAGGCAAAAATCAACTGATTGCTTATCAAGCATCTGCACGAGGCGGACAACTATATTGCAAAATTTTGGATGAAAATCGTATTGAAATTTCAGGCTATGCCAAACTATATATGCAGGCAGAGCTTTATATTTAATCTGAATTTAATTGTCGTGTAGCAAGAATAGAACAAAAGCCGTTGAAAAAAACGGCTATGTTTTCAAAAAATTACTGTTTATTTGTTTCAGGCTTTTTTAAGATAAGCTATCCATAAGTTTTTAAAATTTCTCAAAAAAATCTGGAATTTCTATGTTAATGCGGTTCAAAAAACTCACTTTATCACTTTGTTTGTTGGGAATCAGTGCAACAGGCTTTGCACAAACGGTTTTAGTTAAAACTGAACATAATATTGAAGAATATAAGCTCGACAACGGCTTTCGGGTGTTATTGGCACCCAATGATAAAGAGAGTAAGGTCTTTGTGAATACTGTGTATTTCACAGGTTCTTTAAATGATCCCAAAGGCAAAGGCGGTTTAGCACATTTACTTGAACATTTGGCATTTAAAGGCACAGAAAATGTCAAAGGCGAAGAATTTCAGCGCCGTTTAGACCGTTATACCTTAATGACCAATGCAAGTACGGATTATTATTCAACAAAATATACCAATATCGTACGTCCTGAAGCGGCTGCTTTAAATGAGATCATTTATTTAGAAGCTGAACGTATGGATAAATTAGTTCTACAAGAAAAATATGTACCGTCTGAAATTAACATCGTCATGCGTGAGCGTGAAGTGCGTATGGATCAGCCTTTTGCGGTGTTGATGGATCAAATGTGGAAAGCCGCCTATGGTAATCAGTCCTTAGGGCGTTTACCTATCGGTGATTTATCTGAATTACAATCGATTAAAATGAATGAGTTAAATAAATTTTATAAAGATTGGTATGCACCGAATAATGCAGTGATGGTGATTTCAGGTAAGTTTGATAAAGCCGAAGTGTTAAAGCAAATTGATAAAAACTTTAGCCCGATTCCTGCACGTGCCTTACCACAGCAAGCGCAAGTTCCGCTGTTAGATTCTGCGGTCGTGAAAAGTCGCCAATTTTTAGTACAAAAGGGCAGTGATTTAGCCAAGTTTAATATCTATATGAATGGGAAAAACCAAGCGATTCAGCCAGCACTTGCACTAGCGCCTTATTTATATACCTTACAACCCAGTGGTCATTTATATTCCAATATGGTGGAAACAGGCATTGCCACCAATGTGCAATCGACCACATGGTTAGATGATGACTTTAACTTGGTCTTTATGGGGGCAATTTATTCACCAAAACATGATGAAAAACGCATTAGTCAATCTTTGATTTCAGAGATTGAAAAAAATCCCAGCTTTACTGAGGTTGAGTTAAAGCGCGTAAAAAATCTTATGAAAAATGCCCAAGATAATCTGCTGAGTAGTGCCACTTCTGTCGGTTCTATGCTGAGTGAATATGTGGTGTCTTCGCATGGTGATTGGGCGCAATATTTTAAAGATCAGCAAGCGATTCAAGCCCTAACCGTAGAGCAAACCAATAAAACGTTGAAAGAATTTTTAAGCGCACAACATCGTTTTAGCGGTGACATTCAACCGACACCTGAAGCACAAAAGAAAGCCTTGGAACAGAAACAAAGCACTGAAAGTAATAAAACTTTAGATCAGCAAATGGTTGCAGAAGAACCATTAAAATCAGTCGATGAATATAAAAGCGAAGTTGCTGACTATGTAAAAACGTCTCAGCAATTGTTAAATCAAACTGAGCAAAAAATTCAGCGTGGTACGCTAAAAAATGGCATGCAATATGCGTTATTTCCAACCACAACCCGTGATGACAAAACGTATGCCACAATAAATATCGGTTTTGGTACAGCGGAATCTTTATTTAATAAAGATGAAATTATTGAATTTACATCTTATTTATTATTAAGAGCGTCGGATAAATATAGTTTGCAAGACATTGCCGATAAATCGATTGAAGCAGGTGGCTTGGCGACAGCAACTTCGGCAGACAATGGGATTCAGATCCAAATTTCAGCGAAAAGTGAAAAATTTGATGACTTTTTCCAATATATTGTTGAGGTGTTGAAAAATCCTAAATTTGAACAATCGCAGTTTGATTTGATTAAATTACAAAGTTTAGCCACTTTAGATCGACCTTATACTGAGCCTGAAACAGTGGCAGCTTTGACTATTTCTCGTTTATTAGAAACCTATAAAGCGGGGGATTTACGTTATCACTATGAACCTGAGCTTGCAAAAAAACAAATTAAGGCAATGACCAATCAGCAAGTGAAAGATTTGTATAAAAAATTCTTTGCAACGCAACATGCCCAAATTGCGATTACAGGTAAATATGATGCAAAGCACATTGAAAATATTTTGAATCAGCAACTTGGAAATTGGAAAAGTAAAGAAAAATATGTGCGTTTAAGTGGCGATTTTGATCAGTACAAAGCACAAAAAGTACATGCTTTATCAGAGCAACGAGAGTTTGGTAATTATCAAAGTATTTTAACGATTCCTGTTGGCGCATATCATAAGGATGCTCCAGCTTTGATTGTATTGGACAGTATTTTAGGTGATTCACAACTGTCTTCACGTTTAGGTAAAGAATTACGTGAAAAGAATGCTTTGGTATATGGTTTTGGTAGTCAGTTACAACTAGATGATGTGGTTGACTCGGGTGCAATTAAAGTTGAAGCCAACTATACAGCAGGTAAATCCGCACAAGTTTCACAAGTGATTCATCAAGTCTTTACTACACTTTTAAATCAAGGTGTAACCGAGCAAGAAGTGGAAGCAGCCAAAGCACGTATTATGAAAAAACGAGTCACTTCACTTGAAGATGATCGTATTATTCATCAAATGCTTGTGCCACAAATGCAAAACCAAAAGACTTTAAAAGATCGGGCGATACGTGATCAAGAATTTGCTCAGTTAAGCAAAGCGGATATTGATGCGGTGATTAAAAAATATATCAAATTAGATCAATTGGTTGAAGTCATGGCAGACCAATATGGCACTGCGCAAAAGCCTTAATTAAATGAAATAAATATTCTCTCCTTGTAAAGCACTGAAATATGCTTGATCAATGAGAGTTTTTTATGTATTGAGTCATGAGCTCAAAGTTATATACGATCCACGATCGGGTTGCCTTTATTGTATATTTTTAAAATCTTTTCTTAATTGTTGCAAGGTTGGAATTTGGGTATATCGGAACACGATATAACCCGCTTCATGCAACATGTCATCGCGTTCTGCATCTCGTTGCTCTTGTCCGATGTGGCTTGGGTCATCCAACTCAATAATTGCTAAAACTTGAAAATGATCATTCACAATCACAAAGTCAGTGACTTTACGATTAAAACGAGCACGAAACTTATATTGTTTACTGGTCAATAGCGCACTAAAAGCAACTTGAGCCAAGATATGATATTGGGGGAAGGCATCTTTTAAACGCACAAACATTTTTTGTTCAAAATGGGTAAGAATAGGTTTTGAATAATATTGTTGTTTTTTAAATAAATGGTGACCAAAACAAATCATGAAAAAAGCGAGGCAAGCAGCACAGCCGATAACAAAAAATACAATTTCATGTAAATCAAACATAAAAGACAATCTTAAAAAAGAAAAAACCCACTCAATCTAGAGTGGGTTTTTAGAATTTGGCTCTCCAACCTGGGCTCGAACCAGGGACCTGCGGATTAACAGTCCGTCGCTCTACCGACTGAGCTATTGGAGAATCTGAGACGCATTTTAGTGATGGAACTGAAGATGGTCAAGGGAAATATGCAATATTTCCCTATAATTACTTGCGTTTGATATAAATTTAACCATTTCAAGGGGTTTATAGACAATGGCGGTGAAAAATTGGCTGAAGAATTGGTTTTAAATACAAATTCGAATGAGATGAGGATTATTCTTACGTTGTTCTAAGAATATCGTGGAGAATTTATTGAAAAAATTATTGCAATCGTCATGACAACGTCGATGAACTTGCAATTCATCAACGAAAAGTAAGTGTATAGATTTTATCTATGGCTCAATTAGTGAAAGCTTTTATTTGAATAAGTATTTGAATCATAATATAAATATATCTATTTATTTGTAATAGCGATTAATAATTTAATTTTTAAGTCTTATTTATTTGAAAAATTAGGCTATTTCCTACGGCAAATCCGACCATTGTCGTGCTATGTCTTCTTGGGATTTGATTCCACAATAGCCGAGCAAATCACTTAGGTATTCGGTTTGTTCACTATTGATGGAGATCAATCATGGCACAACAGTCAAGAAAGGTGCAAAAAATACTCACTGTATTTTTATGTTTCTGGGTCGCATTTTTTGAGGGATTCGATTTACAAGCACCTGGCATCGCTGCAAAAGGAATCGCAGCGACATTTGGTTTAGACCAAGTACAAATGGGCTATGTCTTTAGTTTAGGTGTTTTTGGAATGCTTTTTGGGGCATTCTTTGGGGGACGCATCGCAGATTATTTAGGGCAAAAGAAAGTATTGATGCTATCTATTGCAATTTTTGGTGTGTTTTTCAGCTTATCTGCACTCGCGCCCAATTTAGAAGTTTTATATATTTCACGTTTTGTAACGGGTTTAGGTCTAGGGGCAGCAATGCCGACGATGATTTCAGTCGTAGGGGATGAAGCCACTGAGACGAATCGAGGCAAATTAAATAGTCTCATGTATTGCGGTTTGCCTGTCGGTGCAATTTTTGTGGCAGGGCTCGCCATTTTCTTTCCAAATATACAATGGCAAACGATTTTCTTGATTGGTGGAATTACCCCTCTGATTTTGCTTCCATTTATGGCAGTGATTTTAAAGGATAAAGTAACATCAGCGGAAAATGTTACAGTAACAGCAGAACCTGTTCCAGCCATGCACGAGATTTTATTTAAAAATAATACTTATAAACAAACATTGCCATTGTGGGTGAGCTTCTTTTTCACCTTAATGATTAATTATATTTTAATCAGTTGGTTACCAAATTTATTGATGGATCAAGGTTTAAGTAAAAGCGAAGCATTTACGGTAATGTTAGTATTCCAAGTGGGTGCTGTCATTGGAACCTTAGGACTTGGATATTTACTAGATCGTCTTAAATTGTGGCAAATGGCTGTGATTATTTATACGGGTTTATTTGTTGCTGTTTTGATTTTATTTACCACACATTCGCTGGCGCTGTTGATTGTAGCAGGGGTGTTGGGAGGTATGTTTTCTACGGGTGGTCAGTCAATTTTATATGGTATTTCCCCAATTTTTTACTCACCTGCTGGCAAGGTAACGGGCGTGGGGAGTGCAATTTCTCTTGGACGTTTGGGGGCAATGACAGGACCATTATTAACAGGGAAAATTCTAGCTTTAGGCTTAGGAACGACAGGTATTTTAATCGCAAGTGCACCAGGCATTATTTTATCTGCGGTCGCAGTGACAGTACTCTCACGTTATAAAGCCAAGCAAAAGTAATTCATGGATTTTGCAATGTTGAGTGAATAGTGATCATGAAAATGGTCACTTTTTTATTTGTAAGATAAAAATATCAGGATAATTGTTTAAGATAAATTAAGAATAGAATTTCTAAATTGGTTATTTCACAATCAAAATAAACTCGGCTAAATTAAAATTACATTCAAACGAGAGGTAACAGACATGACAATGAAGAGCATTCGATTTAATACAGGCGATTTAGCTTGCTGATATTCAGGCGCTATTTTTCATTCTCCAATATTTTAAATGCAAGTATCAAATGAAAATTTGAAACTCGCATCTTTTAAAACAAGAATAAATTAAGAATATTGAAGAGCCTGCGGGGGCTCTTTTTTTTATTCTATTTCATGCACTGCATTAAACACTTCTACAGGTTCAATACGAATCAATTTTTTACCAAAACTCCTTAGCCACCAAACCAATTGTGAGGTGAAAGGAACAACCGCGCTGACTTCGTAAAGTTCATCATTGAGCTTCTTCACTTTTTGTGCCTTACTCAGCTGGCTCTCAGTAAAATATTGAGCATCATCTTCATGCATGACCAATTTTAATTCAATATTTTCAGTGGGTTTATTGAAATTAACACGGAAACCCAATGCGCCTGAGTCAATATAGACATCAATATCAAAATCCACAGGATGCAGGGCCCGGCTGTCTAAAACATGTGCTGATTTAAAACGATGTAATGCAAAAGTTTGCACTTCGGATTTGTCATGACGGGTACAGATCAGGTAAATAATGGCTCCTTTTTGCACCAAGCCAAGTGGATTTAAAATATAGGTTTTCTCTTCACCTAGATGTCCACGCGCACGATAAACGCATTCGATTTGTTTGTCTTGTAATAAACCTTCATAAATCGCTTGTTGTGCTTGACGTTCGACCATTGGGGGAATCACAGGTTGATTGGCAGGGACGATGCGTACTCGGTTAACCCACTGGCGCACATTATTTTGTGTGGAAAGACTCCGCCGTGCGAGATCAAACCATGGATTCATTTCTTCGATCAGACTCGGTGGTAATAAATGGTTAAGATGTTCTTCAACCATCATAAAGGTCACTGCCTGTGAACTGGTCATGTGCGGTAAGCTCTGAATCGGTGCATCTGAGCGCCAACGCCAACCTTGTGGCACTGTTTTGTTGTTTTCGATTGGAAAGCGTTGTGAGATTTGATTCAAGTCACGTTGAATGGTACGTAAGCTGATTTCAATACCTTCACGTTCTAAAGTTTCTTGCAATTCACGGGTGCCCATCCATTTTCCAGTAGAAAGGCGAGATAAAATTTGCCACTGACGGTACAGGCTGTTTGAAGTTTCTTTTTCTTGGGAAGACATAATCCGATTACGAAAATAAGTGAATGAAAGATAAAACCTGAATAACAATAGAAAATATCAGCTCGTTAAGCAAGGCTTATCCCTAAAAAGTCTGTCTATATTTTGAAACAAGTTCATGCAAAATTGCACTTGAGTCTGTAAATAAATGCTGAATAAATAATCAATGTGTTTTGTCTATTTGGCATTGTTTTTGCTACTAAAAAGTAACATTTTATAACAAAAGTAGAGGTTTATATGTTTAAAGAAGATCACCCTACAAATTCAAGTCTTGAACATTTTGCACTGCCTGTAGAGGCATTAGACAATTTAGAAAAACAAACTACTTTGGATGTAAACATAGCATCCATATATCAAGGCAAAGCTTTATTGGCGCAAATTCAAACCCAATTTTTTAACGAATTGACAGATGATGTACATTTGTCGGTTGAGATCCGTCAAAAATTAGAAGCTTGGTTAGCACAACATAGTTTATATGAATTGCATCAACTCAATGATTTGTCTAAGTCTCATTTTATGTATCACGGCATCACATTTGCAGTTTATAGCGAGTCTGAAAATATTGAACGTACCATTCCATTTGACTTGATCCCACGTATTATTGCGAAAAAACAATGGGTTAAAATAGCAACAGGCTGTACGCAGCGGATTCAAGCATTGAATTTATTTTTAGATGATATTTATCATCATGCTGAAATTCTAAAAGCTGGAATTATTCCAAAACTACAAGTGTTTAGTCATGAAGCATTTCAACCCCACATGTTGAATTTTCAAGTCAAAGGTAAAGTGTATAGTCAAATCAGTGGTGTGGATTTAGTACGAGATCAAGCGGGTGAGTTTTATGTGCTGGAGGATAATTTAAGAACACCTTCAGGCGTATCTTATATGCTTGAAAGTCGTAAAATTAGCCAAAAGATCATGCCTGAATTGTGTCAACTTAATTTACAAGGTATTGAGCATTATCCAAATTTATTAAAGCAAATCTTGGCCGAAAGTGCTTATGTCGACTCACCTTGTATTGTGGTTCTTACCCCAGGTCGTTTTAACAGTGCCTATTATGAACATGCTTTTTTAGCAAGGGAAATGGGTGTTCCTTTAGTAACATCAAGTGATCTTTATGTTGAAAACGACAAGGTTTATGTGAAAACAGTCCGAGGTAAACAACGAGTTGATGTAGTTTATAGGCGAATTGATGATGCCTTTCTTGATCCATTGTGCTTTAAACCTGAAAGTGTATTAGGTGTGGCGGGACTCATGTCCGCATATTTAAAACAACAGGTTGTAATTGCCAATGCACCTGGTACAGGTGTTGCTGATGATAAATCGATTTATCCTTATGTGGATAAAATGATTGAGTTTTATTTAGGTGAACAAGCGATTTTAAAGAATGTTCCAACCTATTCATGCCGAGATCCACAACATTTAGATTATGTTTTATCGAATATGGAGCGTTTAGTGGTCAAGGAAGCACAAGGTTCAGGTGGGTATGGGATGCTCATAGGTTCTCAAGCTACTGATGTTGATATTGCTTGTTTTAAACAAAAGTTGATTGCTGAACCACATGCTTATATCGCTCAACCTATTTTAGATTTATCTATTTCGCCAACATTGACAGAAGATGGTATTGACGCACGTCATGTTGATTTACGTCCTTTTATTTTAAGCTCGCCTGAACGGACAGAAATTGTACCTGGTGGTTTAACGCGTGTCGCGATGCAAAAGAACTCATTGGTGGTTAATTCTTCCCAAGGTGGTGGAATTAAAGACACGTGGGTATTGGATCAATTGCATAACTGACACTCACCTGAGGAGAATAACAATGATTTTATTAAGCAGTAATGCACAACATATTTTTTGGTTAGGACGCTATTTGACACGCATTCAATATGCATGCAGTTTATTTCCATTTACAGAAGATGAATCAGCAAGGCACTATGCCCATGCATTTTGTCTGCCTGCGTTTGATGCATGTTCATTAAATGAATTGATTTTAGACCCAGAACAACCGTTTTCATTTCACCAACAATTTCAAAATGCCAAGAATAATATTCATGATTTACGTGGCGTATTGTCCGCCCACTGTTTTGCTGAATTGAATCAATTGTTACGACAAGCTGAAAATCATGCGGGTTATATTTGTGATGTTGCTGCTGAGTGTAATGATGTGCTTGAAGCAGAAGCTGATGAAGATATCTTTATGTTTTTCTGTTTAGGTCAAAAAGTGGAACAATTAGATCGCCATATTCGCTTACAACAAAACCGACAAGCCGTATTAACAGAATTAGATGTGTTGATTGAACAATTCAGGGTGTTGGGATGGACAAGTTTAGCTGCAGCTTGGCAACAATTAAAAGAGAAGCCTGATTGTAATCATTTTTATCATTTTAGCGACCACATACAAAACCTTTTTGAGATGGATGCCGCATGAAACTTATGATCAATCATCAGACCTATTACCAATATACTGCACCTGCAAAAAACAGTATTCAGTATATTAAAATGATGCCACAGAGTAATCGGCATCAGGAAGTATTGCATTGGAATATCAGTGTTCCTGGGCAAAATACTTGTCAAAAAGATCAGTTTGATAATATGTGGATGACTGCAACACAGCATTTTGAATATATGGACTTGATGATTATGGCGCAAGGTGTGGTGGACATTGATGAACATAATTTGTTTGGCATAGACACACCATTGGATCCGATGCACTTTTTACAAGTGACCCCATTTACGCAGTGTTCATCTGAAATGTTGCAATTTGCTCAGCAATATGTGACTCATATTAATGTGCAAAATTTACAGCGTTTAGCGGCAGCGATTTTAAATGAAATGCCATATATGCCTGCGACAACTACAGTGAGGCATCAGGCAAGCGAATCTTTTGCTGCAAAACAAGGTGTTTGCCAAGATCATAGCCATGTATTTATTGCGATGGCAAAGGCATTGGGGGTGCCCGCACGCTATGTCTCAGGCTATTTGTTTGTCAATGATCAGGCACACTTAGCGAGTCATGCATGGGCAGAGGCTTTTATTCAAGGAAAATGGTATTGCTTTGATGTGAGTAATCAAATTTTTCAGCCAAGCTCACATATTTATATCGCAACAGGACGAGATTATTGGGATGTTGCTCCTGTACGCGGGGTACGTTCATATGGGGGAGTCGAGTCGATGCATTCTATTGTACAAGTCTTGGCTTGTGCCTAAAATCTGTATCAGTAAGAAAAAATAAGGAAGATCTATGACCTATTGTTGTGCGCTCCGTTTAAAAGATGGCTTGGTCTTTATCAGTGATACGCGAACCAATGCAGGCGTCGATCATATTTCTGTTTATCGAAAATTGTATACCTTTGGAGTTGACGGTGAGCGTTTTATTTGTATTCAGACTTCAGGTAATTTAGCGACAACACAAGCAGTGATTGGGCATTTAAATAATCATTTAACCTTAAAACAAGAGCCGAATCTCTATAGCGTCAATACCATGTTTGATGTGGCCGGTTTGGTTGGACAAACTTTGCGTAAAGTCATTGCTGATGTAACAGAGGATACACAGGAACAGAGTAACTATTTTTGTAGTTTATTGGTCGGTGGTCAGATTAAAGGTGAAGAGATGCAGCTTTATAATATTTACCCACAAGGTAATTTTATCTCTGCGACTAGTGATACGCCTTATTTTCAAATTGGTGAAAGTAAGTATGGTAAACCAATTTTAGACCGTGCTTTAAGCTATGAAATGCCTTTAGATGAAGCCTTGCGTTGTAGCCTTATTTCGTTTGATTCAACGCTACGTTCAAATGTCTCAGTGGGTATGCCATTAGATAGCTTGGTGTATCAAAAAGATGCTTTTAATATTCCGCAAGGGAAACGAATCAATGAAGAAGAGCCTTATTTTCAGCATATTAGTAAGCAATGGTCAGAAACTTTGAAAAAGGGTTTACAGGATTTACCAAAACCAAATGAGGATTTTTTTCAGTAACTAAAAATATTCTAAACTTAAACTTTTTACTGAAAATTGTGAAGAAAAATCCAAGCATTTGCTTGGATTTTTAAGTCAATAAATATTTAGATTTTCTTACGAACAGGGCGGTTACTTAGGCGACAGAGTAATTCATAACCAATTGTACCATTGGCTTCTGCGACATCATCAACCCAACGATTTTTACCCCAAAGTTCAACTTGGGTTCCTAAAGGTGCATTTAAACCCGTAATATCGATCGCAATCATATCCATGGCAACACGACCAATCACTGGAGTGAGTTTCCCGTCGATTGCGACATAATTTTGCTTTGGAAATGCGCGTGGGTAACCATCGCCATAACCAATTGAGACAATGGCAATATCCATGTCTGTTTCGGCAATAAAGGTAGAGCCATAACCGACAGATTCACCAGCTTGAATCGAGTTTAAAGCAATAATTTCAGCTGTAAAAGTCATCACTGGTTTGATGTCTAAGTCTTGGACAGACTGATCTGCAAAGGGTGATGCACCGTACAGCATGATGCCCGGACGAACAAAATCAAAATTAAGCTCAGGCCATTTAAAAATAGCAGCAGAGTTACAACAAGACCCCATGATGGGTGCACAGGCTTCTTTTACATGGAGAAATTGATTTTTTTGTTGTTCATTTAAAGGGTGATTTTCAGCATCTGCATTGGCAAAGTGCATGGCAAGTACACAGGTAAAACCATCGGCTTTGAGTGCGTTGATAACGTCAATAATTTCAGCTACTTTAAAACCTAAACGATTCATTCCGCTATTCAATTTGACCCAAACTTTTAAGCCTTTAGCAATATAGGCATCTTTTTGAGTGCGTAACCAGTCCAATTGTTCTTGCTGATGTACGATCACTTCAATGTTATTTTCAACCACCACTGCCATTTCATCGGCACTAAAAATACCTTCGATTAAAGTAATGGGCTGTTGATAACCCAACGCACGAATTTCTAAGGCTTCTTCAAGACAAGCAACACCAAATGCATCTGTTTCAGCGAGGGCGGCTAAACAGTCTTTTATGCCGTGCCCATAGGCATTGGCTTTGACCATACTGACAATTTTAGCAGTTGGGGCAAGTTGTTTAACACGGTTTAAATTATATTGCAGAGCTTCGCTATCAATATAAACTGTTGCTTGGCGCACCCTGATTACTCCTTCAGGAAGATGAAAAACATAAACGTGCAGTCAAAGCTGCACGTTTTTTGAATGATCAGATTGAATCTTTCTACTAGCGTCTATTGTATGCCGTTCATTATGAAATAAACATCAACATTTATGTTTTTGATGATCTCCATGTTTTATATCGGGAAAATAGAAAATCATTTATCTATCATCACCATGATTTTACGTTTGCTTAAATAAATAAAACGCTTGGCTCTATTGTATCCGTTGATTTTTTATTACGCTATCAATTTGAAAATACATCATTATATATGAGGAATAAAAATGGGCGCTTGGTCACACGAACCGTTTGGAAATGATGAGTCTGTTTTAGCCCGTGTTTTTAATCGTGCAATTGAAAATCAAAAAGATTATTTAGAGGCAGATGAAGCTTCTGTGATTGTGGCTGCTGCTGAAGTTCTGGCTAAATTATTAGGTAAAAGAACACAAGACAATGCTTCAACAGCAAGTTGATGAATGGAGGAGTTCTATCCGGTTTCAACTCTCTGTAGAAGTATTAGAATAGGCGCAAACTGCATTAGATTTGGTTTTAAGTGATGACTCAGAATTAAATGAACTTTGTTTGGGGTGAAATCGAAAAATTATATTGTTAGGCGTAATAGTGTGGAGCGTCTAAAAACAGCTTTATCAATCTTGTAGATATAAAAATCGAATGGGAAATCATCAGGCTGTTAACACAAGGCGATAAAGCATTTTTAGATGAAATGTTGAAAATGGCTGATGCAGTATGTGTATAATGATCGATATTGGATCAAATTTTTGAAAATATGGACAATGCTGGAATGCGGAGTTTGGTTTTTTATTTATAACGATAAAACATTGATCTGAATAACTAAAATTTTTATAAAAATAGAGTCTACTTTATGCAGCTTTATATTTTGTTAGTTTTTTCATTGTTTACGATATTTTCAATACAACAAAGCATGGCTTGTATGCCGCATACTCCAAAGGATGTTTTTATCGCACGTTTCCAAGCCTCTCAAGCTGTACAGGGGGATTCAAGAAGTTTTACAGTTCAATTGAGTGCAGATCAATTTATTTTTCGTTCTTGGATTGATCAATTTAACTATGCAAAACCTACACAATGGCAAAGTACATTTTCTAGTCAAAATATTAAAAAGGACAGTTTGATCATAGGTTTAGCCTATACTCCCGATGGCGCTAAACCTGAGCAATATCAAATTGCTTCATTTGCAACTTTGAGTTGTGCTCATAATCAGCTCAGTGTTTCTAAACCCGTGCAGCCGTTTTTAGCTTGGAATCGACAGACAGCAAATTGTGCAATTGGGGATCGGAAAACGATTGGTATCTTAGACGGGTTTATACAATACGATCAATCGCATTACTTAGCACAACTTCAACAAAAATATCCAACATGTGAACAACTCAATAAAGCATTTCCACCGCTAAAAATGAATGAAAATATTCAGCATCCTCAATCATTTTTAAGTTTTAAACGATGGTGGAAAGACTTTGTAAATAAGTTGCAGTCACTGTTTTAAAGTGAAGATTTGAAAAAATAGGTTTAAAAAGTAAGCAAGATTTATGCTTCATTTTTACTCTTCATCATCATATTGTGCGTAATATTCAGGTGATAAATTACTAAAACGGGTATATTGACCTTCGAAAGCCAAACGAACAGAACCAATAGGGCCATTACGTTGTTTACCAATAATAATTTCCGCGGTGCCTGCTTCTTTTGATTCTTTGTTATAAACCTCATCACGATAAATAAACATAATCAAATCGGCATCCTGCTCAATCGCACCTGACTCACGTAAGTCTGACATGACAGGACGTTTGTTTGGACGGTTCTCTAAAGAACGGTTGAGCTGTGACAATGCGATCACTGGACATTGCATTTCTTTCGCCAGTGCTTTTAAGCTTCGTGAAATTTCACCGATCTCACCCACACGGTTATCACCCATGCCAGGCACTTTCATCAGCTGAAGGTAATCGACCATGATACAGCCAAGCTTACCGCCATGTTGTTTGGCAATACGTCGTGCACGTGCGCGCATTTCTGTTGGGGGTAGGGCAGAAGAGTCATCGATATACAGATGCTTTTCTTGCAGTTGTAAAATGGTTCCTGTGACTTTTGACCATTCATCACCATCGAGTTTACCTGCACGTAAATGACCTTGGTGGACTTTACCGTATGAGGAAATCAAACGCATGGCGATGGAGTCGGCAGGCATTTCCATTGAAAAAACGAGGGCGGGTAAATCACAGTTAAAGAGAACACTTTCGACCAAATTCATGGCAAACGTGGTTTTACCCATCGATGGACGTGCTGCCACGATGATCATGTCACCTGCTTGCATGCCCGAAGTTTTATTATCAAGTTCAACAAAGCCTGTTGTTAAACCCGTGATATTACCTTCGAGTTGAGAAAGTTCATTGAGTTTGTCAAATACATCTGCTACAACCGAAGTAATCGGCTTTGGACCTTGTGCTTTGGCATTGTTATTATGTTGTTCAGCAATCGAGAAAATATTAGTTTCAGCTAAATCTAAAATTTCACTGACTTCACGACCTTTGGTGTCATAAGCATTTTGTAAAATTTCATTGCCCACTTTAATCATATTTCTTAAAGTCGCAAATTCACGAATTTTAGTGGCATAAGTTTCTAAGTTATAGAAACTTGCAGGAGAGTCTGCCATTAATTGAACAAGATATTCTTCACCACCAATCGCTTCGAGGAGATTTTGTTTGATTAGCCAGTCATTGACCAAAACGGCATCATAGGGTGAACCATCTTTGTTGAGTTGTTCAATGGCACGAAAAATATATTTATGGCGAGATGCATAAAAGTCATTTTCATGTAAAACATCACTGACTTGTTCAAACGACTCAGCAACGGTCATGAGTGCCGCAAGTACCGCTTGTTCAATGGCTAAATTATGCGGGGGCGTGCGAAATTCTTTGAGTTGTTGTGATGCCTCGGTAGATTTTGCATCTTTGTTAAAAGGAGTTGCAGAAGCTTTGGCTGGTGCCTGAGACATAGCGTGAGAACCTTTGGTCAAATGATTAGTCAGTTTGACTGTATTTATTCAAAATAGGCTAAGAGCATAACCTAAATAGGGTCATAAATGGGATATAAACTACGAAATAAAAAAGAGGTTAAAACGTGTAGATAAAAAAAGAGCATACTAAAGTATGCTCTTTTTTTTGGTACGAAATTACTCAGATACGATAGTAACGAGAACTTCTGCAACAACATCGTGATGCAATTGGATTGCGATGTTGAATTCACCAGTGTTACGAAGTGCACCGTTTGGTAAACGAACTTCTGCACGGTCAACTTCAAGACCAGCATTTGTTAACGCGTCAGCGATGTCGCGCGTACCGATTGAACCGAATAATTTACCTTCGTCACCCGCTTTCGCAGTGATTACGATATTTACTTCGTTCAATTGGTCAGCACGAGCTTGAGCAGCAGCTAATACTTCAGCTTCTTGTTTCTCAAGTTCAGCACGACGTGCTTCAAAAGCAGCAGTATTTGCTTCAGTCGCAGCAACTGCTTTACCTTGAGGGATCAAGTAGTTACGGCCGTAACCAGCTTTAACTGATACTTTATCGCCTAATTTACCAAGATTTTTAATACGTTGTAATAAGATAATATCCACAGCTCAACCTCACTTATGATTGTCAGTGTAAGGAATCAACGCTAAGTAGCGAGCTTGTTTAATCGCAAGCGCTAATTGACGTTGGTAACGAGCTTTAGTACCTGTAATACGGCTAGGAACGATCTTGCCATTTTCAGTGATGTACTGTTTTAAAGTGTCGATATCTTTGTAGTCGATGTACGTAACGTTCTCAGCTGTAAAGCGGCAGAACTTGCGACGACGGTAAAAACGTGCCATGTGTGTTCTCCTTATGCTTCAGCAGAGTCTTGAGCTTGTTGTGCTTCTTCACGTTGAGCTTTACGCGCACGTTTTTCTTCAGCACTCTTAGCCAATAAAGACTCTTCAGTGATAGCGTTTTCACGACGAATAATAACGTTACGAAGAATAGCATCGTTGTAACGGAATAATTCTTCCAATTCGTTAAGCGTAGTTTGATTACATTCAACGTTCATTAAAATGTAGTGCGCTTTGTGAATTTTGTTAATTGGGTAAGCCAATTGGCGACGGCCCCAATCTTCAAGACGGTGAATTTGACCTTCAGCATCTTTAATGTGAGAGATATAGCGTTCTACCATACCTACCACTTGATCGCTTTGGTCTGGGTGTACCAGAATTACGATTTCGTAGTGACGCATTGTCAGCTCCTTACGGTTTATGCAGCCCCATCCAAATATGAATGAAGCAAGGAGTCACAACTGAACTGTAAACAGACAGGTTGTGTCGCAAAATTTGCGAGGGCTCATTATAGGAAAGTTTGCTATTAAATACAAATGAATCGTGAAATATTTATCAATACATCGTATTGAAGTGGAGAAAATATAAGTTAATGTCTTTTCCTTAGGTTTTATAAATAGTCGTTTAAAACATCATGTAACGTTTGACCATTTTTACGGTCAATTAATTTGGCAGACATCCCAAAGGCTGTTGGACCTTGAATATCCGCCAGTGGTGTATCACCAACAAATAAAACCTCTTCAGCTGTGCATTGAAGTTGATCTATAAAATATTGATAAATGGCAGGATCTGGTTTGCAAGCATGGACTTCATAACTCCATGCATATATGTCAATCTCTGTAATCAATGAACGAATGTGAATCCCATAAGGAGTTGCTGAATTGGAACACAGCACGATTTTATAACCATTTTCTTTTAGCTGGTTTAAGGTGGGAAGGGTATCTGCAAAAAGTTCAATTTGCGCTAATTCTGTCTGAAGTTCAGTATTGAGTTCATCTAAAAATGCTGGTGGAATTTGATAACCTAAATGTGTCGCAATGTCTTGAAAATCACTATTTATAGACATGACGGTGACAGCATCGCTTATTTGTGATGTATGTCCTTGCCTGTGTAACCATTGAATGAATTTTTTATAAGGGGATATTTTCTGTTTTATTCTAGCGAGTGTGCCAAAAACATCGAAAGCAATGACTTTGATCTGGTTTTGTGACATTGGATTGATCCTCTCATTTTATTGATATTTTATTTTCCAGTGTTTATATAAACTAAAAGACTTAGGGGGGCTTTGGAAGTTATTTTCAAGTGTGATTTATTGATGTATTTGAATTGATAAAAAAGAAAGGCTGAGTTTCTTTTGGTAAGAGATTACATTGATAAAAAAGATAGAGTGACCTCTATCTTTTTAAAACAGGGGTAAATGTGGTGCAGGGGAGGTGTAAGTAAAACTAAAGCTAAAACTTAAAGCCGTAATCAAAATTACTGAATATAAGAAATAACGTTTTGCCCAAACTTGGTCATTTTCAGCTTTGAAGCCAATAATCGACAGATAGACCCAATATGCAGACATCGCATTAAAGATAATCAAGAAGAAAATATTGGTATAGCCAAAACAATATAAACCATTCAACACCGCAGCAAACAAAATCACATAAATCAAACTTTCAACTTTAGTGCGATAAATTGAACGTGCCACAGGAAGGATGGGAACACCTGCATTTTTATAGTCATCAAAACGGTAAACTGCAATTCCCCATGAATGTGGCATTTGCCAAAGCGCATAAGCTAAGAAAACCAGTAGCGCAGCAACATCAAATTCATTTGAAACAGCGGTATAACCGATTACAGGAGGACTTGCACCAGAAATACTGCCAATCACAGTTTGGTGAATGGTTGTACGTTTTGTCCAAAGACTATAAAAAATCACATAAACGACAAAGCCCAATACCGCAAAGCCAAATGCGTAGGCGTTGACAAAAAACCACAACAAGCCAAAGCCTAAAAGACCTAAAACTGCTGAAAAGATTAAAGCAATTTGTGGGCTAATGGTTTTTTTGACTAAAGCACGGTTCATCGTGCGTTGCATTTTTTGGTCAATGTCTTGGTCAATGACATTATTCACTACACAACCTGATGCAACCACCAGTGTTGTACCGAGTAATGTAATGAGAAGTAAGAGGAAATCTACAGAACCTTGAGCGGCTAAGAAGAAGCCGCCCAAAGTGGTAACGAAGTTACCGAAGAGAATTCCTGGCTTAGTCAGGAATAAATACTTCTTCAACATGACACCCTAGAGCATCATGTTTGAATGTAAGTAGTTCATGATCCATACAGAACCAATCAGAAGAACTGCGATACACAAGATTGTGTAAATGAATGCAATTACGTTCCAACGTTGTTCTGATGAAGAGTTCATGTGCAAGAAGAAGACTAATTGAACAAGAACCTGTGCTACAGCTGTAATCGCAATGGTCGCTACAATTGCACCACGACCGAAGTCAGCTGGATGCATTGCCATATAGAATGGAACAATGGTCAGTAATACAGAAACAATAAAACCAATCGTATATTGTTTCACATTACCATGTGAAGCACCTGCAGAATTATGATCGTGACTCATTAGATAACTCCCATTAAGTAAACGACGCTGAATACACAGATCCAAACGATGTCAAGGAAGTGCCAGAACAAGCTTAAGCAAGCAAGACGACGTGTATTTGGTAGAGTCAAACCATTTTTCTTGATTTGAATCATTAACACGAGCATCCATACCAAACCAGAAGTCACGTGAATACCATGCGTACCCACTAGAGTAAAGAACGCAGATAAGAACGCACTCGTGCTTGGACCATGACCAGCATGAACTAAATGATTAAACTCATAAAGTTCCATACCGATAAAAGATGCACCAAATACCCAAGTAATTGCTAGCCAAGTTAAAACTTGACCTACATTTTTCTTGTATGAAGCAAGTACTGCAAAACCAAAAGTCACAGAAGAGATCAAGAGAGCAAAAGTTTCAGTTAAAACGAAACCTAAAGACTCACCAAATAAATCTTTTGGACTTGGTGTTCCAGGTGGAATATGACTGCTTAATACAGCGAACGCGATGAAGAGTGTACCGAATAAAATCAAGTCACTCATCAAGTAGGTCCAAAAACCAAAGACAGTGATGTCGGTATCATCGTGGTGATGATGTTCATCATGTCCATGGTTATCGTGATGAAGTACTTCAGCCATCGTCTTAGTCCTTCTTCAAGTGTTTTTCAAGTAAAGCATAACGTTCATTTTCGATACGTTCTACTTCAGCAGCAGGTACATAGTAATCCACTTTTTTCGTAAATGAACTTACGATGAAACTGATTACGGCACCTAAGAAAGTTGCAATAACAAGCCACCAAATGTGCCATACCAAAGCTAAGCCCATTACTGTGATGAACATTGCTATCACAAAGCCAGCAGCTCGGTCAGTTGGCATATGAATGTCTTCATATTTCGTAGGACGTGCATATGCTACACCATTTTCTTTGTCATTCCAGAAAGTATCAATACCATTGATCTTAGGAAGTTGCGCAAAGTTATAGAATGGCGCAGGTGATGAAGTAGACCATTCAAGAACACGACCATCCCATGGGTCACCTGTGTGGTCCATGTTGTTTTCGCGTTGTAAGAAGCCCACAACAATTTGCATAACGAAGCAGAAGATACCAATTGCAACAAGGACAGAACCAAAGAATGCAATTGCAAGGTATGGATCCCATTCAGGGTTGTCATATGTATTCAGACGACGAGTCATACCCATGAAACCAAGGATATAAAGTGGCATGAATGCAAAATAGAAACCGAAGAACCAGAACCAGAAAGAAGCTTTGCCCCAAGTTTCATTTAACTTCCAACCAAACATTTTTGGCCAGTAGAAAGTGATCCCTGCGAACATACCGAATACCACACCACCAATAATTACGTTATGGAAGTGAGCAATCAAGAATAATGAGTTGTGTACTAAGAAGTCCGCTGGTGGAACAGCCATTAATACACCAGTTAAACCACCGATACCGAAAGTCACAAGGAAGCCAAGTGTCCAGTACATTGGTGATGTAAATGTAATACGACCTTTATACATGGTGAATAACCAAGAGAAGATTTTCACACCTGTAGGGATCGCAATAATCATGGTCATGATACCGAAGAACGCGTTAACGTTGGCACCAGCACCCATCGTAAAGAAGTGGTGTAACCATACCACGAACGCAAGAACTGTGATCGCGATAGTCGCATATACCATTGATTTGTAACCAAACAATGTTTTGCGAGAGAATGTTGAAACGATTTCTGAGTAAATACCAAAAGCAGGTAGGATCAGAATATATACTTCTGGGTGACCCCAAGTCCAAATCAAGTTCACATATAGCATTGGGCTACCGCCAAGCTCATTGGTGAAGAAATGGAAATCGAAGTAACGGTCAAGCGTTAACATTGCAATTGTTGCAGTTAACACAGGGAAAGATGCAATGATCAATACTGCTGTACAAAGTGCAGTCCAAGTAAAGATCGGCATATCCATAAGACCCATGCCAGGTGCACGCATTTTGATGATGGTAACAAAGAAGTTAACACCTGTTAAAAGCGTACCTAAACCTGAAACCTGAAGTGCCCAGATATAGTAGTCAACCCCAACACCAGGAGAATATTGAATACCTGAAAGAGGAGGATAAGCCATCCAACCTGTTGCAGCAAATTCACCCAATACAAGTGATGCCATCATCAGACCCGCAGCACCAGCAAATAACCAGAAGCTTAAAGAGTTCAATAATGGGAATGCAACGTCACGTGCACCAATTTGTAAAGGTACAGTGATGTTCATCATACCAACAACAAGACCCATTGCTACGAAGAAGATCATGATCACGCCATGCGCGGTAAAGATCTGGTCGTAATGGTCAGGATGTAAGTAACCTTCACCGCCACCTTTTGCAAGGAACAGTTGAAGACGCATCATGATCGCATCCGCGAAACCACGCACAAGCATGACAACAGATACGATAATATACATGATACCAATTTTTTTATGGTCTACAGAAGTGAACCAAGTATTCCACAAGTAGCCCCATTTTTTAAAATAGGTGATACCACCAAGAAGCGCAGCAGCACCGATTGCCATGATGATCATGGTCACCAGTACGATAGGCTCTTGATAAGGGATCGAGTCCCAGTTGAGTTTACCGAATAATACAGACATGTCTTATTCCTCTACTGAAGCAGTTGCATGTTCAGCATTAACATGTTCAGCGCCCGCTTGCGCAGAATGATCTGCACCGTGGTAGTTGCTCATGTATTTATTGATAATGCTTTCGAACAAATTAGGCTCAACTGAAGAATAGTAAGTTACAGGATACGGCTTAGTAGGGAATGGACCTTTACGTTCAGCTTCTTCTGCAAGTGCTTTTTCTTCTGGAGTATGCGCATTTTTGACCATGTTCTCAATCTGATGTTTTGAACGGTCACCATCTTTAAGCGCTGCAAACTCTGCTGCATCTAAAACAGTTTTTTGTTGAGCTTCAGGATTAATTGAAGTTCCTTGACCTGTTTTAACTGCTTCTACCCAGCTGTTGAATTCTGGTTCAGTAACAGAATGAGCCAAGAAGCGCATTTGTGTGAAACCATAACCACTATAGTTAGAAGAGAAACCACGATATACGCCAGTTTCATCAGCTAATACGTGTAACTGAGTTTGCATACCTGCCATTGCATAAATTTGACCTGCTAACTTAGGAATGAAGAAAGAGTTCATTGTAAAGTTAGAGGTAATTCTAAAGTTAACTGGCGTTTTTTCAGGGAAACGAATTTCGTTAACAGTTGCAATTTGTTGTTCAGGATAGATAAAGATCCATTTAAACTGTTCAGCAATAACTTGAATAGTTACAGGCGCTTTGTCAGATTCGAGCGGACGGTATGGGTCATATTTATGTGAACCCCACCATGTTAAATACGCAAGAATACCAATAATAATTACAGGAACACCCCATACTACAATCTCAATTGCAGTTGAATGTGCCCATGTAGGTTTATAGTCTGCGTCTTTATTCGATGCGCGATATTTCCAACCAAACCACAATGCCATAATGATCGAAGGAATTACAACCAATAGCATTAAATAGATCGCAGTCATCATCAGGTTACTTTGACCTTCAGCAACTGGACCTTTAGAGTTTAGAAGTACCATATCACCACCACACCCTGTTAAAAGTGCGGCAATCGTAGATAAAGACAATACAGCTAAAATCGTTTGTCTCATTTTACAACCTCGGTGAAGAGTCCCATTCCCTATTAAATATGGGATAGCGATTAAAGTGTCGCATGATTGAAAATGACTATTAATTACAAATAGTAAACATTCTCAATGATCTGACACCCAGACGTTGTAGGGCATTATGCCTCATATCAACAAACTTAGCTATATGTAAAAAGGCTTTAAATAACTGTAACAAAAACCAATTTTTTTACTCGGATTTATTTGTTTATCTAGTATTTTGTATTTTCAAATCAAAGCTATAGCATTAAAAAAGGATGCATTTGCATCCCTTAAAAAAAACTAAAAAATTATTGCTTAATGACTTTGGTCTTAACTAACTTATCATGTAAAGTTTGTCGTTTTTTACTGAATGCGAATAACAAATCGACAATCGCAAATAAACCTAAAAAGCGATAAATCACAATAAACAAAATCGAACGTAAAACGAACACGCGTAAAAAGCTGACCTTTTCATTGCTTTCTTCATCGACAATTTTAATTTTTAATGCTTTTTTACCAATGCTTTGTCCGGATTTTGAAAGAAAATAAGCTTGTACTGCTAACATGATAAAAATATAACCAAACATTGCAATCCATGCTTGATCAGGGAAGAGTGCAAGCATTTGCGATTGGATTTCCAAAACTTGGTTGACATCATTGCTTTGTGCTTTGCTTAGCATTTGGTCTTGCAAGCTAGTAAGCTTTTGAATTTCGGTGGTGTTTAAAAATAAGCCTAAAATAATTGATGTGGGTAACCAAAGTAAAAGGTCAATAATTTTGGCAAAAAAACGAGAATGCAATGGTGCAAGTTCAACATTTTGCTGTGTTTTGCTAGATTGGGTTGGTGTAGACGTATTTGAAAAAGGCTCAGTTTTATTCAATGAAATAGGAGCCGTATAACCTACAGGTTCATAAACAAGTTTACCTTGCGTAAGTTCACCCAAAGCTTTCCATTCCGTCATTCCTTGATGCCAAGCCAAATCGGTGAGTAAGATTTGTTGGTCGGCAAGCATTTGGTTGACTTGCTCTAGTGTATATGGTCCAGCCTGTTGATTATTTCTCGCCAAGTAAATTTGCATAAAGCGTCATTCTCAAAAAATCTAAAACGTAAAAATTGTAGATAAATAGGTATATCGTAGCATTAAATTAACCCATCTACTTTTTTGAACCCTTATGTATACTCGATTTTTCACCTGATGAAAATTAAATTTACATCAAATTTAAAATATCGATGAAAAATAAAAAAATTTACTAGAACTTATTATTTATGTTTACACATAAAAAAAGACCCTACGAGAGGGTCTTTTTATTGCGCTTAATTAAGCTTTAGATTTTTCTTCAGCAAGGAAGAACCAAGTGTCGAGCACTGAGTCAGGGTTCAATGAAACTGATTCAATACCTTGTTCCATGAGCCATTTTGCAAGATCTGGGTGATCAGAAGGACCTTGACCACAGATCCCTACATATTTACCTGCTTTACGACATGCGTGGATTGCCATAGAAAGTAATACTTTCACAGCAGCATCACGCTCATCAAACAAGTGAGATACGATACCAGAGTCACGGTCTAGACCAAGTGTTAACTGAGTTAAGTCATTAGAACCGATTGAGAAACCATCAAAGTGTTCAAGGAATTGTTCAGCCAATAATGCATTGGTTGGTAATTCACACATCATGATCACTTTAAGACCATTTTCACCACGTTTTAAGCCATTTGCAGCCAATAATTCAATCACACGTTTCGCTTCGTTTACTGTACGAACGAAAGGAATCATGATTTGAATGTTGGTTAAGCCCATTTCGTCACGTGCTTTTTTCAACGCACGGCATTCAAGCTCAAAACAGTCACGGAAGTTGTCTGATACATAACGGCTTGCACCACGGAAGCCCAACATTGGGTTTTCTTCTTCAGGTTCGTACAATTTACCGCCGATCAAGTTCGCATATTCGTTAGATTTAAAATCTGACATACGAACAATGACAGGTTTGTCAGCAAATGCAGCAGCAAGTGTAGAAATACCTTCAACTAATTTTTCAACATAAAATTCGATCGGTGAAGAGTAGCCCGCAGTACGTGCCATAACAGCAGCGCGAGTTTCACGAGGTAAGCTGTCAATGTTCAACAACGCTTTAGGATGCACACCGATCATACGGTTGATGATGAATTCTAAACGCGCTAGACCAATACCTGCGTTTGGAATTTGTGCAAAGTCAAATGCACGGTCAGGGTTACCGACGTTCATCATTACTTTAAATGGAAGTGCAGGCATAGACTCAATTGAGTTACGTTGAATTTCAAAATCTAATGCACCTTCATAGATAAAGCCAGTATCACCTTCAGCACAAGAAACAGTCACTTCTTGACCATCAGTGAGGACTTCAGTTGCGTTACCACAGCCTACAATCGCAGGAACACCTAATTCACGTGCAATAATTGCAGCGTGACAAGTACGACCACCACGATTCGTTACGATTGCAGCAGCACGCTTCATCACTGGTTCCCAGTCTGGGTCAGTCATGTCAGATACAAGAACGTCACCTGGTTGTACTTTGTCCATTTCTTTAATAGACGTAACAATACGCACTTTACCAGAACCGATACGTTGACCGATTGAACGACCTTCACAAAGCACTGTACCTTTTTGTTTAAGTAGGTAGCGTTCCATTGTGCCAACATTTTCACGGCTTTTTACTGTTTCAGGACGCGCTTGAACGATATAGATTTGACCGTCATCACCGTCTTTCGCCCATTCGATGTCCATTGGCGCTTTATAATGCTCTTCAATAATGAGGGCTTGTTTAGCCAATTCTTGAAGTTCTAGATCATTTAAAGCAAATTGTTGACGTTCAGCTTTTTCAACGTCGACCACAACAACAGATTTACCTGCAGCACCTTCTTCACCATAAATCATTTTTTGGTGTTTAGAGCCAAGGTTACGACGGATTACTGAATGTTTACCTGCACGTAGAAGTGGTTTAGAAATATAGAATTCGTCAGGGTTGACTGCACCTTGTACTACCATTTCACCCAAGCCATAAGAAGCTGTGATAAATACAGCTTCACGGAAACCAGACTCTGTATCCAGTGTAAACATGACACCTGCAGCACCTGTTTCAGAACGTACCATGCGCTGAACACCTGCAGATAATGCAACAATGTCATGTGCAAAGTTTTGGTGTACACGGTAAGCAATCGCACGGTCATTATAAAGTGATGCAAATACTTCTTTGATCGCGATCAGAACGTTGTCGATTCCACGGATGTTTAAGAAAGTTTCTTGTTGACCTGCGAATGAAGCATCAGGCAAGTCTTCGGCAGTTGCAGAAGAACGTACAGCAACGGCAATGTCTGGATTACCATTTGAAAGTGCAGTGAAAGCTTCACGGACTTCTTGTTCAAGTCCCGCTGTAAGTGGAGTATCTACAATCCATTGACGAATTTTTGCGCCTGTTTCAGCAAGTGCGTTTACATCGTCAACATTTAATGTCGCAAGTTCAGCATTAATTTTAGCATTAAGACCGCTTTGCTCTAGGAATTCACGATAAGCGTCAGCAGTTGTTGCAAATCCACCAGGTACGGATACACCAGCATTTGCTAAATGACTGATCATTTCTCCAAGTGAAGAGTTTTTACCACCCACGATCTCAACGTCGTGTTTCCCTAGTTTTTCTAGACCGATTACGCGTGCTTCCAAAGTTGTTACTCCACTTATGCAGTATTAATCACTATTTTGGCGTGAAATTATAACAAAAAACTCAGCTTTTTGATTCAACTAAGTCATAGTCATGTAAGATGGGCATTACTATAAAGATTATACATCGCTAAGACAAATGTTTGAGGAGATTTTTAATGTCAGAAAGTAACCAAATAAAGCGTAGCGTTTTTTTTATTTCTGATGGTACTGCGATTACTGCTGAAACCCTTGGGCACTCATTGTTAGCACAATTTCCTCATGTCAAGTTTGATATACATATTATTCCATATATTAGCTCTGAAGAAGCAGCCATGAATGTGGTAGAGGAAATCAATATTCGCGCAGAAAAGGACGGTCAACAACCTTTAGTTTTTGATACCTTAGTTGACCCTTATGTGCGAGATATTATTAATACTGCAAATGCTGTAAATCTTGATGTTTTTGAAGGACTTATTAGTAAGTTGTCAGATGTTTTGGGGACACAACCTACAACTTTAGTCGGACAAACCCATGCGGTGACCGATTCTGAGTCCTATAAGGCGCGTATTGATGCTGTGCATTTTGCTTTGGATAATGATGATGGTGCCCGCACTCGCCACTATGATAAAGCAGATTTAATTTTGATCGGTGTATCCCGTTCAGGTAAAACTCCAACCTCAATTTATTTGTCATTACAATTTGGAATTCGTGTTGCAAATTATCCACTTACGGAAGAAGATTTGGATGATAATCGCTTGCCAGCAGTGCTGAAAGAGCATAAACATAAGCTATTTGGGTTGATGATTGATGCTGAACGTTTGGTTGCAATTCGTACTGAACGTAAGGCAAATAGTCGCTATGCAAGTTTTTCACAATGTCAAATGGAACTACGTGCAGTTGAAGGAATTTACATTTCTGAAGGAATTAAATACTTAAATGTATCAGAAATGTCAATCGAAGAAATCTCGACGCGTATTTTACAGATGACAGGTTTGAAACGTAGAATTGTTTAAATAAAATACAATTTTATGGTTATTTTAGGTGGAAAAAGCTGAATGTAAATTCAGCTTTTTTGATTAAAATGATCAATTTTATAATATAAAATTTCTATTAATTTGAGTGTGAAAATTAACTTTTTGAGGTATTTTTTGTTTAATAAATAGGCATTTTATGTCAAGAATCTCGGTAAGTTTAAAGTGATATTACTTAAAAAAATAGCTCATAATTATATAAGAAATGGTATTAGTATTATTTATTATGATATTAAGTATCACAACTATTTAAAATCTAAATAGTGAAAATCGCAAAATAGAATCATTTTTGTATATTAAATACACAATTTTTTTAAAAAGAAATTATCTAAAATAAGTGTTGTAATTTTTTGATGCGATAAAAAATCATTTTTTAGCCCATGTCCAATGGTATTAATTCTCATGAAGCTGTATTGAAAGATAATAATGAGCTGATTACATCAATTTATGTGCAAAATCCTCATTAAAAAACCGAGCAAAAGAGGCTCGGTTTTTGTAAAAAGCAAAGTTTCTATCTTGAGTGGATCATTAACGTTTGTTGTAAATTGCTTGTGCCGCAGGTAGGTTTTCACGCATTGCAGCGATACGTTGAGCGTTAGATGGGTGGGTAGATAAGAATGATGCACCACCTGCACCTTCTAATTTATTCATTTTTTCCCAAAGTGTAATGGCAGCTTGCGGGTTATAGCCTGCTTTTGCCATCAGCATTAAACCACCTTGGTCGGCACGACTCTCTAAGCTACGTGAATAAGGTAAACCCACGCCAACTTGTGAGCCTAATTGTGCTGCAGCTGTACCAAGTTGACCTACACGATCACCTGCTGCACTTAAGCCAATTTGTAAGGCTAAATCAGTCAATGCTTGCGCACCAATTTTACTTTTTGCATGTTCTTCTAAGGCATGAATCATTTCATGTCCCATGACAGCTGCAATTTCAGCATCGGTGAGTGCTAATTTATTGACAATGCCTGTATAAAATACAACTTTACCCCCTGGGGCAACATAAGCATTGACTTGGTCTGATTTGAGTACAGCCAATTGCCAATCAAATTTTGTCCCTGTTTGGTTCATTTGATCTGCATAAGGTTTTAAACGTAAAAATACTGCATTGATACGTTTGTAGGTCGAGGATGATGTATCCAATGTCTTATTGCTGCGTGCTTCTTGCACAGTTTTATTAAAACCTTGCGTTGCTGCAACATTGAGTGTTGCGCTATCGGCACCTGCCATATCAGCCATGGTGGTACAGCCAGAAAGCGAAATTAAACCTGCTGCACAAATGCCCATCATGAGTTTATTATTCATTATAATGTGCTCCAACAAATATAAAGTAATAAGTATGATTATATTGATTTTAGCTGTGAACGAGTATGTAAAATTGCTTCATAATCATAGTATTTGTGTAAATTTCACTTATAAAAACTGAATTATTAACCAATACACTAGGCATAGGGCATCAAGGACGAAATAGAATGTGCATAGGGGTTTAATTTTTTCATTTAGATTGGGCTTGTTGCGATGAAAAAAGATGATGCTGTTTTGAATGAGAATAATCGGAATCAAAAGGCATGCTAATGAAATCGTTAAACTTAACAGAACATTTTGAATAATTTCAGGGTTATTGGTTTGTGCTTGGATGATTAACATCGCCAGTGTTGGTGCACCCCCGATGGCAAAGAGGGATGAATAAAAAATGGTTCCTGAAATATTTTTTTGCATTCCATATTCTCAAAATTTTAGTAGGGGAAAAATCTGATTTAAGATTTATTGTAACAAGCTCATGCGTAGGATATAAGGCATAGAGCGCCTAACTTTAGTCTTGAATTTTCACATATTTTTATTAAGGCAAAAAAAGAGCCTCATAGAGAGGCTCTTTTTAAAAACTGATCTGTATTAAGCATCAAATGGATGACGTAATACGATTGTTTCATCGCGGTCAGGACCAGTTGATACGATGTCGATTGGGCATTCGATCAATTGTTCAATACGTTTGATATAGTTGATTGCATTTTCAGGCAATTGATCAAGTGATTTTGCACCGAAAGTAGATTCAGACCAACCTGGCATTGTTTCATAAATTGGTTTTAAAGTTTCAAATGCAAGCGCATCAGAAGAACCCACACAACCAGAGTCAGCAGCTTCATAACCTACACAGATTTTTACTTCTTCTAAACCATCTAAAACGTCAAGTTTAGTTAAGCAAATACCAGAAAGTGAGTTTACATCAACTGAACGGCGTAAGATTTCAGCGTCAAACCAACCACAACGACGTTGACGACCTGTAGAAGCACCAAACTCAGCACCTACAGTACCAAGATGTTTACCAATTGCATCGCCGACATCGTTCGCAGCATCATAAACCAATTCTGTTGGGAATGGGCCTGAACCAACACGTGTTGTGTAAGCTTTAGTAATACCCAATACATAGTCAAGGTGCAAAGGACCTAAACCAGAACCCGAGCTTACACCACCCGCAGTTGTATTTGATGAAGTTACATATGGATATGTACCGTGGTCCACGTCAAGAAGTGAGCCTTGAGCACCTTCAAACATCACGTTTTGACCATTTTTACGGTAGTTGTGCAATTCAGTTGTGACATCAATCACTAACGGAGCAACCACTTCACGCCATTGGTCACAAAGTGCAAGTACATCTTCAACTTTAACCGCTTCAACACCAAAGAATTGAGTTAACTGGAAGTTATGGTACTCAAGTAATTCTTCAAGTTGTGCTTTAAGATGTTCGCCACCACGGACTAAATCTGCAACACGGATCGCACGACGAGCAACTTTATCTTCATACGCAGGACCAATACCACGACCTGTCGTACCGATTTTCGCATTACCACGTTTTTTCTCGCGTGCTTGGTCTAACGCAATGTGATGCGGAAGAATCAAAGGACAGTTTGGAGAAATACGTAAACGCTCACGAACAGGAACACCTTCTTTTTCAAGAATGTCCATTTCTTTGATCAAAGCTTCAGGAGAAAGTACAACACCATTCCCAATTAAGCACAGTACGTTTTCACGTAAAATACCAGATGGAATGAGGTGAAGAACTGTTTTCTTACCACCTACGACGAGCGTATGACCTGCGTTATGTCCACCTTGATAACGAACAACCGCAGCCGCCTGATCTGTGAGCAGGTCAACGATTTTACCTTTACCTTCGTCGCCCCATTGGGTACCAAGTACCACAACATTCTTGCCCATAATAGCCTCATTACATCATGCTGTTAAAATTGAAAACCACACACCAATGACATGAATATTGGTGTGAAGCGATTAAATTTGTTCGACTTTCCATTCACCTGCAACATTCACTAACTGATGTGTTGCATTGGGAACTGATGTTAAGTCATCTTCACCTAATAACTGGATTACGCTTAGACCGTTGTGACGTACTTGTGCAATTGCGGCAAGTAGAGCAGTGTCTGTGCCTTTAGGTGCAACAACTTGCTTCATTGCTTGGAATTGACCTGCGCTGAGTGCATATAAGTCACACGAGAAACCTGTTGCAGGACGTGCACGACCAAAGTGCTCGCCAATACCATCATAACGACCGCCCTGTGCTAATGGTGCAGCACGATTTGGTGCATACACGGCATACATTAAGCCTGTGTGATAATGATATGAGCGTAACTCAACAACATCGATGCCGATGTGAAGATTTGGCCAGCGTGCTTGAATTTGTGCTTGTGTGGTTGCGAGTGCATTGAAGGCTTGCTTAAATGCTTCGTCTTGTAAAATTTCAGCACTTAAATTGCTTTGTAATGCAGTTAAATCACTTGCATAACGACCTAAAGCATAAAAATCTGAACCGAATTTTAATGCTTGGGTAAATTCGGCAAGTTCTGGGAGTGCTTTACGTTGATATAAATCTGAAAGTTGACGCTCAGTGGTTTTGCTCAAATTGGCATGTTTCACTAAACTGCGGAATAAACCGACATGCCCTAAATCGAGATGAACACCTTCAACTAAATTTGCGGTTTCGATCAAACTGAGCATGACATCGATCATTTCAACGTCCGCGTCAATGCTGTCCGAACCAAATAACTCTGCACCCAACTGAAGTGGGGCACGTGTGGTATTAAAACCCTGTGGTTTAGTATGAAGTACTGTTCCTGCATAGCAGTAACGAGCCACACCTTCTACTGGATGTACATGCGCATCAATACGAGCCACTTGTGGTGTCATATCGGCACGCACACCAAGTAAACGACCTGAGAGTTGGTCGATGACTTTAAAAGTGGCTAAGTCTAAATCTTGATTCGATTCTGAAAGAGAAGAGAGAGATTCGATGTATTCGATAAACGGCGTGTACACCAATTGATAACCTCGAGAAGCGAGGAAATCTAAAGCGCTACGGCGCAAAGTTTCAATTACTTGCGCTTGCTCTGGTAATACATCAGCTACACCATCAGGTAATAACCATGTCTCTGAAATGGGCATGTTGTAAACCTAAATCCTGTCAGCGCGGAAGTAATCCGCATAAAAAAATCGGGAGCACACCCGATTTCTCTTATTTTAGCACGATCATTGTTGCTCTGCATTAGACTTTTGCAGAAAAGATGCTTTTCGGTGCTAATTAAATCTTTTTTGTGTGTAGAAAATTGATATTTTAAATTTTATATATATAAAATTTGAAATCTTTAATGTTCGAATTTATGGTGTGATAGTTAATCACTTTAGACTGTTTACTCAACTAATAATGTGTCATAATGACACTATATTATTAAAAATTGCAAATAAAAAATGAAACCGAACGAAAAAGTGATTCGACAACGCAGTAAATTTTTAAGCCTTGTCCTGCGTCATCAGCCTGCAAGTATTGGTATACAACTCGATCGCGAAGGTTGGACAGACATCCAAATTCTCCTCAGTCAAATGAGTAAGCATCGGCAAAAAATGAGTTTTGGTGAATTACTTTATATTGTGGAAAATAATGATAAAAAGCGCTTTCAATTTTCCGCAGATGGTCAAAAAATTCGCGCAGTGCAGGGACACTCTTCTGCACAAGTACAACGTGATTACAACTCTATTACTCCGTCCGATGTGCTTTACCACGGCACAGCAACGCGTTTTGTTGAGTGCATTTTACAACAGGGTTTAATCGCAGGTACCCGGCATCATGTGCATTTATCTGCAGATTTAGTCACTGCTAGGAAAGTCGGTCAACGACATGGCAAAGTGGTGATTTTTCAAGTTGATAGCATTCAAATGTATCAAGATGGCTTCAAATTTTATCAAGCTGAAAATGGTGTTTGGTTGACTGAGCATGTACCCGTCAGCTATTTAAAAATATTAGACAATGACTTGAGCAAATGATCTCATTAAAAAGAGATTGAAATTTTTATCTCATTAGCTGTTGAGTGGTATTTTTGATTTTTGAACAGCTAAAATAATTTTGAATGAATGTTCTTTATGTAATAAAAAATCCGCCAACGTTGACGGATTTTTTACTTAAATCTTTAAATTATTTTGCAGCTTTTTCAGCAGCAATTGAAGCAATCGCAGCGTCTACGCCTTCGATTGAGTCAGCAGCTTTCTTGATACGTGCAAGCGCATCTACAAGAACTTCGTCTGCAGTTGCATAAGAAATACGCATATAACCACCTAGACCGAACGCATCACCCGGAACAACGGCAACACCAGTTTCTTCCAATAACCATGCAGAGAATTCTGTGCAAGATTTTAAACCTTTGGCACGAATCAATGGACGGATGTTTGCATAGGCATAGAATGCACCATCAGCAGGAAGGCAAGTAATACCGTTGATGTCGTTTAAGCCTTTAACCACTAAGTCATGACGACGTTTGAATGCTTCAATCATTGGCTCAAGAACGTCTTGAGGACCATTTAATGCAGCTTCAGCAGCAACTTGTGAAATTGAAGTTGGGTTTGAAGTTGATTGTGATTGGATTTTTTTCATCGCACCGATGAGCTTAGCAGGGCCCGCTGCATAACCAATACGCCAGCCTGTCATTGCATATGCTTTAGATACACCGTTAAGCACGATCACGCGGTCGTAAAGGTCTGGTGCAACAGTTGCAATGTTATAGAACTCATCATCCCAACGGATTGGTTCATACATATCATCAGACGCAACCATAACTTCAGGGTATTTACGTAGAACGTCAGCTAAAGCAAGTAATTCTTCTTTAGTGTAGATCATACCTGTTGGGTTAGAAGGGCTGTTTAGAACCACTAAACGAGTTTTGTCAGTGATTGCAGCTTCTAATTGAGCAGGCGTAATTTTGAAACGTTGTTCTTCACCACACTTCACAATAACAGGCACGCCTTCAGCGATGATCACCATATCAGGATAGCTTACCCAGTAAGGTGCAGGGATGATCACTTCATCACCTTTGTTTAACAAAGCAAGTGCCAAGTTAAAGAAAGATTGTTTACCACCACAAGACACCAAAATTTGGTTTGCAGCGTATTCTAAGTTGTTATCACGTTTTAATTTCGCAATGATTGCTTTTTTAAGGCCAGGCGTACCGTCAACAGCAGTGTATTTGGTAAAACCATTATTAATCGCTGCAATTGCTGCGTCTTTGATGTGTTGTGGGGTATCAAAATCAGGTTCACCAGCGCCCAAGCCAATAACATTCTTGCCAGCTGCTTTGAGTTCAGCAGCTTTATTGGTCACAGCAAGCGTTGGAGACGGTTTGATGGCATTTACACGATCAGAGAGACGTACGTCCACGGCAGTATTCCTTCTTATAGGGATTTAAAAATAAAAAGCACATTATCATAGCTTAAAAAGCTGCTTTGAGTCGCCCGAAATTTAAGCAAATTCGCCAAATAATCACGAAAATCAAACTTTAATGTATCAATAAAATACAAATGAATATGAATGTGGATGAGAACTCGCATCATTTCTAAAATTTTCGTACAATATGCACAGTTAAAATTGAGTGAATCTGATGAGCACCCAAAATACTCCCAAGAAAAAAGCTGTGGCAAAGTTACCTTTCCCAGTGAAACAAGCCAATGATGCCAAGCCAGCAGATGAGGATGTGGAGGGCATGCGCCCAAAACCACAACAATATGCAGATCGGACATGGATGCCACCGCGTGGTACACGCCGTTCGATGGGTAAGCGTTAATAAAAAACAGGCAATTGCCTGTTTTTTTTATCTATGATTTTTTACTCTCCGTAATGATATTCGATATTTAATTTTTTTTTAGCTGCTATTTTAGTTGTGTTTCTCGTTGGTCTGAGCTGTGATGGGTTGATCAGGAGAAATGAGTGAATGTTCGAGGCTTTGTGATCGTTGGTTATTTCCCTTTTGAGATTTTAGTTGATCATATTTAACCTCAATCAAGGCTTGAATCATATTTTCTTGACGAGGTGTGATGAGTTGAACAGAAGTATTTCAAATTATTCAATAAAATAGAAACAACAGACAAGGTTTCATGACTTTTATTTTCATTTTTAAACTACATTCATATAGAGCATATAGTTTAGGGGATGAGGTTTAAATTTGCATAATATGCTTTTTTCTTTTGATACATAAAATGATCGGCACGTTTAAGCATGTGTTCAATGGTTTCGGTGTTTTGTGTTGTCGCATAGCCAATCGCAATATTAATCGGTTGAGAGGCATAATATTGATTATCAATATTGAGTAATTCTTTAACAATTAACTTTTGATTTTTAACCATTTCCTCATCTGCACCTGCCATTAAAATAACGAATTCATCGCCACCAATGCGTGATGCTGAGAATGGGGTATTGGTAATCGCACGATTTAAAAGATTACCCATGCGACGCAGTTGTTCATCACCAACATCGTGTCCAAATTCATCATTGATATATTTTAAGCCATTCATATCAATGAAAATTGCAGAGACTGGGCGAACTAAACTGCGTTCTAAACGGTTAATTTCTTCGGTATAAAAAGAACGATTGGTCAGTTTGGTGAGTACATCATGTTTACCTAGATACTCTAAGTAACTTTCAGCTTTTTTACGCGCTGTAATATCTGTCAGGGCGAGTTGCACTAAACCCCAATTGTCTTCATAACCAGGAAAAACGGTAAATTGCAGCAACACATGACGAATAGAACCATCTAAAGCATAATTGATGGCTTCACGCTGATGATGAATATTGCCATTCCAGAGCTCGATGAGTTGTTCACGAAAAGTTTGGTGCATTTCTTTAGATAAAACTTTATGTAAATTTTTAAATAAAGTGTCTTTATCTGGGGCTTTTAATAAATCTAAAGTAGCTTGATTGACATCAAGTAAAATAATGTCATCGACACATTGATTAATAAAATCTGCATGTACATCTAAAAAAGTGACAAAATCGTCAATTCCGAGTCTACGTAATTGGTCAAGTCGCATTTTAACTCGGCTAAAATCTTCTACCCATAAGGACGTTGGGGAATAAATAAAACGTGACTCTGCCAAACGACGATTTTTTTCTTCTAAACGACACGCATTTTGATAGTCGCTAATGTCTTCTGTGGTAAGTAAAACACGTGATAAATCGTGTTGTGCATCGGGTAAAACCACACCACGTAGTTTGATGTCTAATTTTTTACCTGAAATGGTATAATTGGTGGTCGTACTTGAAAATTCTGTTTCACCTTGCCATAAAGCGACAAGCTCTGAAATATGTGAAGGAAACATTTCTTGCTGAAAAATAATATGTAAATTTTCACATAAATGTTGTTGATCTTGCGCTTCAAAAACCGCTAAGGTTTTAGGGTTGACTTGTAAAATTTTAATTTTATGGGCGCATTGGGTCACCCGTTCTAAATCTTCTTCTAAAAAAGCTTTTAAATCTGTGATGCCTTGCTCTTGCCAAATTTCAAACTGTTTTTTAACGTCACTATAGTCTTCTAACCACATAGGAATAGGTGAAAGATTAAAAATTGATGATTCTAAAATCTCCATTTTATATTCCTAGTAATTGAATGAGTTTGTTGAGTGATGTTGGAAATATATCATTAATTATAATGTGATAGCAAAGAACTTTAGAGTGAAAAATGAGGTTTAAGCCTCATTTTATTAAAGTTATATGGTTATATTTAATTGATATTAAATTTATATTAACAATTTGTTTAGAATATATTTATAATCAACATAGTGTGAAAAATCACATAACAAACTCATGTAAAATTCAAGAACGATAATTTTGATAATACTGATTTTTTTGTTCATACATGTCTAAGTCGGTCATACGGACTAAATTTTCAATATTCGGCTCGGCATCTGTACATCCAATACCTGCAGCAACACTGATTATGGTATGTTCATGCAGTCGATTATCTTCGTTAATATAATCCTGAATTTTTTCAAATAATTGATAAGCCATGCTGGCCGTGGCTTGTGGCATTAAAATCACGAATTCATCTCCCCCAATGCGAGAAATAGAATAAGCTGTATTTTCCGTAGCTTTACGTAAAATATTGGCAAAACGTTTTAACAATAAGTCACCACAGTGGTGACCTTTAAGGTCATTAATGGTTTTGAGTCCATTAATATCTAAATAAATACATGCAGTTGGGAAAACTGTTTCGTGTTGTAAGCGTTTTATTTCAGCATTAAAAAAGTTACGGTTATATAACTGTGTGAGTTCATCGCGATGACTCATAAATTCTAAATATTCTTCAAGTTGTTTACGTGCGGTAAAATCGGTATAGGCGATTTGTACCGTATCCCATGTGTGATGTGCATTTGGGAAAATCATAAATTGTTCACGCACATGAATGGTTTTGTCATCTAAGGTTTTATATTCACAGTCACGTTCTAAATGGTAATGTTCTTGCCATAAATACAGGAGTTCATTTTGAAAATGCTGTTTGCTATTTTCATTCAACAATGTATGTATGTTTTGATAAAAATGCTGTTTACTGCTGGCATGAAAAAGATTTAATAAAGCTTGATTGACATCAATAGAACGAATGTTTTGGAAGCACAGCATTAAAAAATCAGGCTGTTGTTGTAAATAAAGCTCTAAATTTTGAACACCTTGGGTCTGTAACTGAGTAAATAATGTTTTGATCCCGCTATAATCTTTGACCCAAAGTGCCGTAGGTGAGTGAATAAATAATGATTCCGCAAAACGGCGTGCATTTTGATAGTCAGATACATTTTCAGTCGTGAGCAATAAGCGTTCCCAACTGTCTTCATAACCCGGTAGAACACTGGCTTTAAGCAAAATATCAATTTGTTTACCTTTGCAGGTAAAGTTAATTGAAGGGCAGATGCATTGTGCTTCTTTATTCCAAAGAGCAACAAAGAATTTGACTTTTTCAATGCTAATTTTTTCGTAATGCAAGCGTGCAAAACTTTCTAAGATTTCATTTAAATCTGCTGCATCATACAACTCTAAAGTACTTTGATTGACCTGAATAGTCTTGATCACCCTCAAACAAGGTTGTAAACGTTCAGGGTCTTCTAATAAATATTGTTCTAAATCTTCAATACCTTCATCTTGCCATTGTTGGAAGATTTTTTTGACCGCACTAAAATCTTGAATCCACATTGCCATGGGAGCTAAGTTGAAAATGGATAAATTAATCTCTCCCATCGTAAAACTCCTTTAAATTTGTATGATTCAAGTGATATAAAAATTATGTAATAAAAGTAAATAACTATTTTTGAGCATGGTGCGCTGCCTTGGGAGGCATGATCGCTTTTTGCCCTTGCCAAGCTTCTATGAAATCATGTTCATTGATATTATACAATTCTAAAATTGCTAAAATAACACCTCCTAGTGTTTTCGTTTCATCACTGCGTAAGTCTAATTCTAAAACATGTTTATTGTTAAGTGTATTTAAAATATCACTAATTTCATAGCTACGATCACGCCCATTACTGTCGGTTGGGTACATTGGGGTATTGATCACGATTTGTGCTAATGCTTTTTCAGCTTCACTAAGATCTAAAGCTTGTACGGCTTGCGCAATATCTTCATTAAAAATAACAGAACTTTGAATAAAAGACTGCAATACATGTTGGTTGAGTTTAGGCAGTGTTTTTTCGACAAAAGGGCGAAAAGATATTGGAAAAATAACATTGTGTGAAATGCCTTTAAACATTGGGGCAATTTCTTCAACTTTATAACCAGCAACCCCACAGCCAACCGCAGTCACAAAATATTTGGTTTTAAGATGATTTTTGGTATAAATTTTAAAATCTTCAACATAATGTTGTATTTGTGATAAGGGCATTTGTTGTAAATGCTCATTCATGGTTGGAATGGCAAAACTTTGACCTGCCCAACCTCGTCCTACACCTTTGGTGGCTCCAAAATGATGGAGTGCGATTTTTGCTGCACCACCTTGATGTGTACCTGCCATATTACTGCCAAAAACAAAAACCGTATCTTCAGGTAAGTTTTTAATAATACTTTCATCATGATATTGATAAGTCATTTTGCTATAATTCCATAATATGGCTATGCTTCATGTTGCAATTGAATTGCGCAATGGTCAAGTGATCTGATGATGATATTGAAAGAAAATAACATATTGAAAATAAAAAAGAGACATGAAATGCGAACTGATTCATATTCTCAACTCGGTTTTAATCGAGATGATTTTGCCATATTGATTGATGCTGAGAACAATAACCGTTTTGGTGTACCTATTCAGATTATTGAGTTTTTAGGAGAAGATGCTGAAGCATCTGTACATTTTAAACAACTTGGGCAAAACAATAAGCGCATTCTTTCTGAACAATTAAGGCTTGAATACTTTGCATCGAATGCAGGGACTTTGGCTGAGTTTTATCGTGATTATCTGCAATATTTACAAGAGATTGCAGATAAAGGAGAGGTTGACGCTATTCTTCAAGCGGCGACATTATTTTATACATGGGCATTTCGAGGGACTGAAGATTGTATGCAGGCAATGGGGTTCGCCCTTGAATATTTTCAGCGTGCAAGTGAGCAAGGTGCTGCCGAAGCCAGTTATCAGTTGGCTGAGATGTATCGACGGATTATTAATCCCGATTATGATCTGTATTTTCAGCATCATCGTGAGAAAAATTTACAATATTATTTACGTCAAAGTGCGCAGCAAGGGCATTGTATCGGGCAATATCAGTTGGCTTATAGCTTCGAGTATGGTCAACATGGCTTTACCCAAGATGATGGAAAAGCATTATATTGGTATCAACAAGCTGCAGATCAGGATAATCCACAAGCTTTAAATAATTTAGGTGATAAATACGAACGAGGAAAAGGCGTCAAACGAGATTATACACAAGCTGCTCATTATTATCAGCGTTCGGCAAATCATGATATTGTCGAAGCAATCTATAATTTAGGTCGTCTATATTTGCGTGGTTTGGGTGTGGAGAAAGATGAAGTGAAAGGGCGAGCGTTACTGACCCAAGCAGCAAATCGTTATTATCTACCCGCGCGACGCAAGTTAAAAAGCTTAGATAAAAAGTAGCGTAACGTGATATTGTATCTAGCAACTTTGCCCTCATAATAAAGGCATTGTCATTTGATGCCGAAGTATTTATATGCAAGAAGGTCAACCTTTTCAACTTGTCACTCATTATCAACCTGCGGGTGATCAGCCACAAGCAATTCAAAAATTAGTGGATGGTGTCAATAGAGGCTTGCATGATCAACTTTTGCTTGGGGTAACAGGTTCTGGAAAAACCTATACCATGGCAAATGTCATTGCACAAACGCAGCGTCCAACCATTGTCATGGCACATAATAAAACCCTTGCTGCACAGCTATATGGTGAATTTAAAGCATTTTTCCCCAACAATGCGGTGGAATATTTCGTCAGTTATTATGACTATTATCAGCCTGAAGCTTATGTGCCATCGTCTGATACTTTTATCGAAAAAGATTCTTCAATTAATGATCATATTGACCAAATGCGACTTTCAGCAACCCGTGCATTATTGGAGCGTCGAGACAGCATTATTGTGGCATCAGTTTCAGCGATTTATGGTTTGGGTGATCCAAATGCCTATATGAGTATGTTATTGCATGTCGTACAAGGGGATCGGATTGCTCGTGATGACATTATTCGCCGTTTGGTCGAAATGCAATATACCCGTAATGAACTTGAGTTTTTGCGTGGTACATATCGTATTCGGGGTGAAATTTTAGATATTTTCCCTGCGGAATCGGACCAGCATGCCATTCGTATTGAACTGTTTGATGACGAGGTCGATTCAATTCGTTGGTTTGATCCTTTAACTGGAAAAATGGTGCGTAAAGTGCCACGTATTACCATTTATCCAAAAAGCCATTATGTAACACCTAAAGATAATTTGCAGCGTGCAATTGGTACTATTCAAGAAGAACTGAAGGAACGCCAAGCTTATTTTAAGGCGCATGATAAATTACTTGAATTACAGCGCATCGAGCAACGTACACGTTATGACTTAGAGATGATGCAACAGCTAGGTTATACCAATGGCATTGAAAATTATTCACGGCATTTATCGGGACGTGCATCAGGCGAGGCTCCACCGACTTTATTCGACTATGTACCTGAAGATGCATTATTGATTATTGATGAGTCACATGTCACCGTGCCACAGATCGGTGCAATGTACAAAGGTGACCGTTCACGTAAAGAAAATTTGGTCAATTATGGTTTTCGTTTGCCCAGTGCATTGGACAATCGTCCAATGAAATTTGAAGAATGGGAAAGAATTGCGCCAACGACCATTTATGTCAGTGCCACACCTGCCAAATATGAACTTGAAAAATCAGAGCAAGTTGCTGAGCAAGTGGTGCGTCCAACAGGACTGATTGATCCTGAAATTGAAATTCGTCCTGTATTAACCCAAGTCGATGATGTTTTGTCGGAAATTAATATTCGCAAAGATTTGAATGAGCGTGTTTTAGTTACGACATTGACCAAACGTATGGCAGAAGATTTAACTTCTTATTTGAAAGAATATGGGATAAAAGTAGCTTATTTACATTCTGATATTGATACTGTTGAGCGTGTAAAAATTATTCATGAGTTACGTTCAGGTGTGCATGATGTTTTGGTCGGGATTAACCTGTTACGTGAAGGTTTAGATATGCCAGAAGTGTCTTTGGTTGCTATCTTAGATGCTGATAAAGAAGGTTTTTTACGTTCTGAACGATCATTGATTCAAACCATTGGTCGTGCAGCACGAAATGTCAAAGGTAAGGCGATTCTATATGCAGATCGGGTGACAGATTCGATGCAAAAAGCGATCGATGAAACGGAACGCCGTCGTAATAAACAAATTCAGTTCAATGAACAGCATGGTATCGTACCACGGAGTGCAGTACGTCAAGTGATCAAAGAGATTGATACAGGTGAAGTGTTAGATGACGATCAAATCGATGAAAAAATTATTGATCAAGCACAAGTGATGAATGCAGATGAGCGGCATTTATTGTCTAATCCAAAATTACTCGCCAAACACATTGCTAAGCTTGAAAAAGAAATGTTAAAAGCGTCGAAAGAATTACAATTCGAGCAGGCTGCTCGAATTCGTGATGAAATCGTGCGTTTAAAAGCCTTGATGTTACAATAGTCGAACTCAGCTTTACTTGGATTGTGGCTTTGATGGAATCAGAAGATACATAAAGCTACAATTTAAGCTTAAATTTATGATTATTTTAATAATTATTATTCTGAATAAATGTGAGGATAGCGTGTGAATTTAATCAAAAAAATACCCATAATCTGTCCTAAAAATAGCCAAATATTTTTACAGGGTATACTGTTGGCAAGTGTAGCAATGAGTTCATCATTGTATGCACAAGACCGTTCGCTACCCACTGTACCCCGTGTTGAATTAGATAAATATTTAGGGCTTTGGTATGAAATTGCACGTAAGCCATTATTTTATCAAAAAGATTGTCATAAAAATGTCACTGCACGTTATACCATTAATGAGTATGGTAATGTTGAAGTCGATAATCGTTGTCTCAATCGAGAGGGCAATGAATTACGCTCTTTGGGTGAAGGTTTTGTGAGTAATGCACCGTACAATTCTAAGATCAAAGTCAGTTTTTTACCCGAAACCATTCGTTGGATGCCTTTTGGGCGTGGCGACTATTGGATTTTAAAAATAGATCCGCAATATCAAATGGCACTGGTGGGTGAGCCTAAGCGTAAATATCTTTGGGTTTTGTCGCGTACACCACATCCTGACGAGCAAAAAGTCACGGAGTATTTACGTTATGCACAAACCCTCGGTTTTAGTATCAAAGATTTAGTGCGCTCTGAGCAAACGCAACCTTAGTTTTAATTGAATTATTTATATTTGAATGTGCCATTATATGGGTATAAATATGCTTATAATACCTCTGTAAAATAAATGAGAGGTGATAGATGTTTAAAGGTGTTGCATTATCCATTTTGGCATCGATCACTTTTGGGGTTTTATATTTTTATAGTCAGTTACTTCATGTTTTTGATAGTCAACAAGCCTTTGGTTGGCGCATCATTTCTACTTTACCTTTTTTAACACTTTTTATGTTTTATAGTGGTGATTGGCAACATGTTAAAACCATTTACCAACGCATTATTGATCAACCAGCGCTATTACTCATTTTAATGATGACTTCAGCTTTAACCTGTTTTCAACTGTGGTTATTTTTATGGGGGCCGATGAATGGGCGCGGGCTACAAGTATCATTGGGCTATTTTCTATTGCCGCTGTTTTTGGTACTGATGGGGAGCGTCTTTTTTAAGGAAAAATTATCTAAGTTGCAAATACTGGCGGTACTGTGTGCAGGATTTGGTGTTGGACATGAAATTTGGCGTTTAGGCAGCATTGCATGGGAAACCATGGCAGTCGCAGTAGGTTATTCATTGTATTTCCTGATTCGTAAGCATATTCAAACGGATAATTTGGGTGGTTTTTGGTGGGATATTCTCATTTGTATGCCTGTCGCAATTTATTTGGTACAAATCGGGCATACGCCTTTTCTGATGTTTGCTGAGCGTTGGTATTTATGGCTTGTGGTGGCAGGTTTGGGTTTACTTAGTGCGATTGGTTTAGGCAGTTATATTTTAGCGAGTCGTTATTTGCCTTTGGTGTTATTTGGTTTGCTGAGTTATTTAGAGCCTGTGTTGTTGGCATTGGTCTCTTTGGCGTTGGAAGAAAATATAAGCCAAGATGAATGGTTAACTTATATTCCAATTTGGTGTGCAGTGGGGATATTGGTCATCGAAGGTAGTCTACATTTGTATAAACAAAAGCGAAATGCGCAAAATTTAAAAAGAAATGTTGAAAACGTAGAGCAACGCCTCGGATGAAGTAAGTTAGGCTTTGTTATGGTAGATGTATTTAAATATGTGATTTGATGATTAAAATGAGAAATCATTAAAATAATGACAACTATTTTGTAAAATTATAATGAATATACAACAAAAAGTACTTTGCTTGATCAGCTTTCGATTCATTCTTTGACAGAATTCCATTACAATGTTGGGGTTTTTAAACTAAGTCTAGATATACATAAAATAGAGGACGTATCTGTGAGCAAAGACACTATCATCGCCCTACACGCAGAGCATCAAGGTCGTTGGAAAAACCGCGAAGAAATCGCGGAACGTATGATTGCTTTAATTGGGCAATTATACCGTGAAAAAAATATTGTCACTTCTGTTTACGGTCGTTCTTTAGTGAACCGTTCAGTGATTCAGATTCTTAAAACACATCGTCGTACACGTGTGTTAGATGTTGAACTTTCTGTCGTTCAAACTTTCCCAATTTTAGAAGCTTTGGCAAAAATTGAAAACATTGGTTCTGCTGAGGTTGACTTAGGTAAACTTGCAGTTGAATTTAAAGAAAAAGGCGGCGATGTTGACGCATTTGTTGCAAACGCTGTTCAATCATTAGCGGGTAATGCTGCATCTGTAGAACCGAAAGATGTTGTTCTTTATGGTTTTGGTCGTATCGGTCGTATCCTTGCACGTTTAATCATTAGCCAATCTGGTTTGGGTCGTGGTTTAAACTTAAAAGCAATCGTTGTACGTAAATCATCTGACGGTGACTTAGAAAAACGTGCGTCTTTATTACGTCGTGACTCTATTCATGGTCCATTTGCAGGTACAATTTCTGTAGATGAAGAAAATGAAGCAATTATTGCAAATGGTAACTTCATTAAAGTGATCTATGCATCTAGCCCTGCTGAAGTAGATTACACAGCATACGGTATCGAAAATGCATTAGTGATTGATAACACAGGTAAATGGCGTGACAACGACGGTCTTGCACAACATTTACAATGCCCAGGTGCTGCACGCGTGATTCTGACTGCACCAGGTAAAGGTGACATGAAGAACGTTGTATTTGGTGTGAACCAAGCAGATATCTTAGATGAAGACAAAATCATCTCTGCTGCAAGCTGTACAACCAATGCAATTACACCAACATTAAAAGTATTGCATGACAAATACACCGTGATTAATGGTCACGTTGAAACAGTTCACTCGTTCACAAACGATCAAAACTTAATTGACAACTATCATAAAGCTGATCGTCGTGGTCGTGCTGCAACATTAAACATGGTGATCACTGAAACTGGTGCTGCAAAAGCGGTTGCAAAAGCATTGCCTGCACTTCAAGGTAAATTGACAGGTAATTCTGTACGTGTACCTACACCAAACGTTTCTCTTGCAATCTTAAACTTAACTTTAGATAAAGAAGTTGATCGTGAAGAAGTGAACGAATACATTCGTCAAATCTCAATCAATTCAAACCTTCAAGGTCAAATTGGTTATACAAATTCGACAGAAGTTGTATCGTCTGACTTTATCGGTTCGCGTACTGCAGGTGTATTTGATGCGCAAGCAACAATTGCTTCAGGTAACCGTTTAACTGCATACATTTGGTACGATAACGAAGTGGGTTATAGCTGCCAAGTATTGCGTATTGCTGAACAAATGGGCGGCGTAAGCTATCCAAAAGTTCCTGCTGAAACAAATGCTTAATTTGTAAATTAGCACTAAAAAAGAGTTTCTACGGAAGCTCTTTTTTATATCATTAGAATGAATGTAATTACATTAAAAAACTTTTGATCAATCATTTTAAATAAAAAGGAAATATGATGAAAAATATTATTGCTATGATAATGCTTGGCGGAGTGGGTTTTACAACGTTCTCTCATGCAGCTGCAAATACAACTTTGGATTTAACTCCATATTTACAAGATCGTTTTGAAAATAATTGTGCGGTTCGGTCAGACTACGATTTGCATAAAGCCACTATAAAGGATCAAGAAATAGTACAAATTCTAAAAAAACAAGTCACTAAAGAAGAGTTTGAAGAGCATCAAACCTATACTAAAACGATTTATACCCTTAAAAATACCGTTTACCAAGGTTTAACTGTAAAGAAAATTGAATTTTCATGGGGGAAATCTCGTACTTTAAGTGAATTTTTATATTTCGATCTTTCTACACCAGCGGCAAAACAACAATTTAATAAAATTAAATGGAATAAAAATCAACAAGCAGAAGGAGCAGGCTTAGTGATTGCTAAAGATGGTAAGCTTACAACAGTACAATGTTATTGGTCTGAAGTTTTTCACTAAAACAAGGCCCCCATTATTTATAATGATGAATAATGGGGTAAAGTAAAAAAATGAATATAATTAGATTGTTTTATGCACAAATAGACATTTTATACACACAATAAAACGATAAAAATATCACATTTATGGATAAAATAATGATAAGTAAAACAAATGTTGAATTTAAGGATAAATTTTGCAAATTAAGCATATTGTCGGTGGTCTATTTTTTATTGTCTGTGCTGCAATTTGCGGTGTAGCCATTGCGATTTGGGTATTTAAAAATTTTAATATTTACATTCCACTTGAAAACCAAGCCGTCAATATCGACTTGAAAGAACCTTTACAAGCCAAAGTTAAAATTCATGAGGCTTTAGATGTCGATGTGACGGGACGTGTGAATGCAGAAATTCCAATTAATGAAAATTTAAATTTACCTGTAACACAGGCTCTTACACCTCATGTGTATTTTGATAATATTGTTCCAATTCAAACCACAATTCCTGTTAAGGAAGTGTTGAAAGTCGACCAAAATATGCCGATTGACACTAAAGTTCAGGTTAGAGTGATGGGGCGAGATATTACTTTACCATTGAAGGGGATTATTCCCATTAAAATTGAGGTGCCGATTGACCTGCAAGTGCCTTTAAATCAAAGAGTACATTTAAAGTTTGATGCCCCTGTACGGACAGTGCTCAAAGAAAATTTGAATATTCCACTGCAAGCGACTTTAAAAACCAATATCCCGATCCAAGGACATCTCAATGTACCAATCAAATCAAGTTTGGATGCAACTGTAGATGTAAAAAATACTCTACCTGTAAAAATTCAGAAGGGTGATTTAAAAATTCCTTTAAATAGTATTCGACTTTCTCAACATGAAGCAGAAAATATCAAAGCTGTAAGTCCAGCTCCTGAGTCTGCAAAGGAGTAAGTCCATGGCTGCGTTTTTGACTGTGCGTAATTTGCTGATCAGCTTTATTTTGATTGTGCTATTGGTGGCGGCTTTATTTTGGCTGTATTTAAATATGCAAGCGTCTTTGCAGGTTTCAGCTCACAATGCAGAAATTCAACTCTCTAATGAGTTACCTACACAAATTCATGTCGGCAATTATTTAGAAACCCAAGCCATGGGGCAATTAGATACAGAATTGAATATTGACCGTAAGCTTCAATTACCTTTAAAAGGGCGTTATGCAGCAGATTTAAGTTTTGTGGTGGAAACGCCAATTTCAGTAGATATTGATTACCAAACTAGTATTAAAATTAATACCATCATGCCTTTAGATGCTACAACAGATCTAATTTATCAAAGTAAATTATTACCAAAATTTCCAATCAAGGTGGATATCCCGATACAACTTGATGTGCCATTTCATCTTAAACGAACGTATCAATTACCGATTAAGATTATGTTTAGCGGGCAAGTTTTTTTTGAATTTAATGAGATGTTAAATGTTTATGTGAAGCATAAATTTAAACCTATGTTAAATATTAATGACCCAATGACCATGAAAAAAATCGCCAAATTCAATGCAACGATGTACAACAGCAAACGCCAATCATTGGCAGATTTAGATTTACAGATCAATTTGCCTGTAAAAAATATTCACCCATAACTGAGTCAAAATCACAACCAATACGCCCTTACTAATCGAGGGGTATTGGTTGTTTTAAGATACTAGATATGATTTAGGCTTTAAAGAGTGCTTGGATTTGATCTTGAATAGGTGTTGTTTTACGTCCAATTAAATGTTCTAAATCTTGGCTTTGACTATACATTGCACCTTTTGCTGTTTGCACATCTGCATCCACAATGACATCCACCAAAGCAGGAGCTAAACCTGCAGCATTTAAGGCTTGGGTATAATCTTGCGCACTGATATTTTGATAGCTGACAGGTCTATTTGCTGCTTGCGAAATATAGCTTGCAAGATCTGTTAATGTAAAACTTGCTGAGCCTGCTAATTCATAAGTTTTATGCTCATGTCCGACACTGGTCAAAACTTTGGCAGCAGCTTCAGCATAATCTTCACGGGATGCTGAACTGATTTTTCCATTTTCTGCACTGCCATAAAGTATGCCTGATTCAGCAGTGTGTTGCACATTTGCTAAATAATTTTCACTATACCAATTGTTTCTTAAAAATGTGAAAGATAAACCACTTTCACGGATCAATTGTTCAGTTTCACGATGTTCCTGCGTTAAACCGAGCGGATTGCTATCGGCATTTAACAAACTTGTATATGCAATATATTGAACATTGGCTTGTTTGGCTGCATCGATGATCGCTTTATGTTGTGGTGTGCGGCGACCAATTTCATTGGCAGAAATCAGTAATAATTTATCGATACCAATTAAGGCAGGTACCAGTGTTTCAACGTGATCATAATCAAAATGACGAAGTTCAATGCCTTGATTTTTTAAATCTTGAGCTTTTTGTTGGTTACGCACCAAAGCCACAATATTTTCAGCTTGTGTGTGTTGAAGTAATGCCTTGATGACTAAGGTACCGAGTTGACCAGTTGCGCCTGTAACTGCAATTTTCATATTTTCACCATTTTAGTTGTGTGTTTTTTAAACTTGGTGATATGATCTTAAACCTATAACTAACAAATTGTAAGTACGTACCTAAAAGTAAGTTATTTACCAAATGGAGAGATTTTGATGAGCGCTTATGGTCATAGTGATTTGATTGGTGAAGTTTTATCCAGTGAATGTCCTTCCCGTGAAATTTTAGAGCATGTGACAAGTAAGTGGGCTGTGCTTATTTTAAAGAGTTTAAGTGAAGGGGTATTGCGTTTTAGTGAACTGCGTAAGCGTATAGAAGGGGTGAGTGAAAAAATGTTGGCACAAACACTGAAAACTTTGGAACAAGATGGGTTTATTTTGCGGACGGTTTATCCTGAAGTGCCCCCCAAAGTAGAATATCAATTGACTTTCTTGGGGGCACAAGTGGCTGAAAAGTTAAATTATTTGATTGCGTGGATTGAGCGTAATTTACCCGAAATTTTGCAGAATAAACAAAACCTTGTCCAAGCCTGAGTACATTCATATTGCGCTCTATTCGTTTGTTTAACTAGTATATGCTGCAAGTGATAACGTTTATTTTTTAAAGCTGCGTATCGGATTGCCACGTTCAATCAAAGCATGTTGCTGATGTTGTACTTGCTTCTGATTTTCTTTGGTGCTTTCACTATGCTGTTGAAGTTTGAGCATAATCAGTTCTTTCGCTAAACGTTTGTTGGCATGTTGACTGCGCTCAGACATGACTTTTACGCTGATGCCAGATGCAATATGTGTGGCATGAACAGCAGAATCGGTGGTATTGACATGTTGTCCACCTGCACCTGAGGCGCGACAAGCTTGGAAGTGAATCATGTCATCCGTAGGAAGTTGTTGTGGTGTGTCAAATTGACTAATGCCCACAAACCAGTTTTTACGTTTATGCTGTGGACGAATTTTACTTTGAAATGTCCATTGAATTGTACCAAGCCACGTATTTAACCATATTTGTGCATCTTCAGGAACATTACATAATATAGAAGAATAACCCTGTTGGGTTTCATGAGATTCAAGGATTTCAAAAGCTATTTTTTGATTTTTTGCTTCTTTTTGCATTTCTTGAAGCGTGTATTTTACAGCAAGCTCACATTCTGCAGGTCCAAGTGCAGCACTTATTTGCACGATCGGCAATCTTTTTTCCTTATCAGTGTGAATTTTCATTGGCGATTTTACGCACAATTAAATGTGCTGTCAAAATGGAGTTGGAAAGTGAGCAATGGTGTAAATTTAATCTTATGAAATCATTTGAAAATGCAAATTATGCATGCGAGCTAAACTGTATTTGTATGAATTTAAGAAATTTATGTCTTAACTTTCATAAAATGAATCAAATTTAAGGTTTTGCTGAATAATACTATTCGAGAATTTTTTCAAAATATGGCAGAATATGCGGTTTTAAAGATTTTAGAGGATTGGCAGCATGCGCTTTGTTGATGAAGCAGTCATTACCGTAGAGGCTGGCGACGGTGGCAATGGCGTAGCTAGTTTTCGCCGTGAAAAGTTCGTACCGTTTGGTGGTCCAGATGGTGGTGATGGTGGTCGTGGTGGTAGCGTTTATATCGAAGCCGATGACAACACCAGTACACTTGTAGATTATCGTTATACCCGTAGATTCCGTGCTGAGCGCGGTAAGAATGGTGCGGGTGCAAACTGTGCAGGTCGTAGTGGTGAAACAGTTACGCTAAAAGTACCTGTAGGAACAACCATTGTTGATACTGAGTCAGGCGATATTATCGGTGACTTGGTTGAAAATGGTCAAAAAGTTTTGGTTGCACAAGGGGGTGATGGTGGTTTAGGCAACACCCATTTCAAATCATCAACCAACCGTTCTCCACGTAAGTGTACACATGGGATCAAAGGCGAGTTTCGTGAAATTCGTTTAGAGCTGAAAGTGTTGGCAGATGTAGGCTTACTGGGTATGCCAAACGCAGGTAAATCGACGTTTATTCGTGCAGTATCGGCAGCGAAACCAAAAGTTGCAGATTATCCATTTACCACGATGGTGCCAAACTTAGGTGTAGTCGATGCAGACAGTCATCGCTCATTTGTTATGGCGGATATTCCAGGATTGATCGAAGGTGCGGCAGAAGGTGCAGGTTTAGGGATCCGTTTCTTGAAACACTTGGCACGTACACGTATTTTATTACATATCGTAGATGTGCAGCCGATTGATGGTTCTGACCCTGCTTATAATGCTAAAGCAATTTTGGAAGAATTGAAAAAATTCTCTCCGACATTGTCAAAGTTACCGATTGTGTTGGTGCTGAATAAACTTGACCAAATCGCTGAGTCTGAACGAGAAGAATGGTGTAATCACATTCTTACAGAATTACAGTGGGATGGACCTGTATTTAAAACTTCAGGCTTAACGTCTGAAGGGACAAAAGATGTTGTGTATTACTTAATGGATCAAATCGAACAACAACACGAACGTGAAGTTGAAGATCCTGAATATGCAGCAGAAATCAAAGCTTTCCGTGATCAGCTTGAAGCTGAAACACGTGAGCAAACAATTGCTGCAAAAGAAGCTTATCGTGAAATGCGCCGTCAACAACGCCTTGCAGGCATATTGGGTGATGACGACGAAGATGACGATGGTGATGATGGCGAAATGGAAGTGTATTACGTACGTTAAGCAAACGTACAACTGAGGACAAGATGATAGAAGTGGTAGATGGGCAACGTCAGCTCAAGGCTTTAAAACGTATCGTTGTTAAAATCGGATCATCTTTACTCACAGCGAATGGGCAAGGTTTAGATTTGGATGCTATTTCGCATTGGGCGAAACAAATTGCAGATTTACACGATGCAGGACATGAAATTATTCTCGTGTCATCAGGTGCTGTGGCTGAAGGTATGGTTCGCATGAAGCTAGAGAACCGACCCACCGATCTACCCAGTCTGCAAGCTTGTGCTGCCATTGGTCAAATGGGTTTAATCCAAACTTGGTCAAGCGTTTTGGAAAATCATGCCATTCAAACTGCGCAAGTGTTACTGACCCATGATGATTTGGCAGATCGTCGTCGTTATTTAAATTCATGTGATGCTTTACAACATCTGATTGACTGGCGTGTCATTCCTGTGATCAACGAAAATGATACGGTTTCCACTGATGAAATTCGTTTCGGGGATAATGACACGCTTGCGGCAATGGTTGCAGGGCAAGTGCATGCGGATTTACTGATTATCTTAACCGATCAGCAAGGGATGTTTGACTCTGACCCTCGTTCTAATCCAAATGCAAAATTGTTCCATACAGTTCGTGCAATGGATGAATCGCTGTTTGATATGGCAGGCGGTGGTGGTAAGTTTGGTCGTGGTGGTATGTTGACCAAAGTACGTGCGGCACGTTTGGCTGCAAAATCAGGCTGCCCAACGCTGATTGCGAGTGGTGAAAGTGACAATGTACTTGCTCGTTTAATGTCGGGTGAGTTGTTGGGTACTTTATTCATCACCGATGATGATCGTGTAACGGCACATCAACAATGGTTAGCGGCACATTTGCAAACAGCAGGGCGTTTGGTTTTGGATGATGGTGCTGTTAAAGCCATTAAAGAAAATCATCGTAGTCTGTTACCTGTAGGTGTAAAAGCGGTAGAAGGGCATTTTGATCGTGGTGATGTGGTGGAATGTGTCGATACACTTGGACATCGTGTTGCGGTGGGGCGAGTGAATTTTAGTTCTCGTTCGGCTGAAATCGTGAAAGGCTTAGCTTCAGATAAAGTCCATCAGGTGTTAGGTGAAGCACGTTCTTTGGAAATGATTCATCGCAATCATATGGCGATTTATTAAAACCTATTGTCTTAAAGATATGATTAAGGCTTGATTCTAGTAAGGAGTCGAGCCTTATTTGATTTAATTAAGCCAATTTCATTTTATTCTCTAAACTGGGTAACTGTGTATCCTCACCCACCATAAATTTATAATCTGCCAAACTTAACATCTCTAAATCCTCAATGCTATTGCCATAAGCATAAATTTTATCATATTGATCTAGATCATATTTTTCTAAAATTCGGATTTTTTTCTGCTCGCTACTACAATCAAGTGTGGAATAATTCCCCGTATATTTTCCAGCAACGATTTCTGTTTGAGTACAGATCAAATCAATATCTAGTAGATGACAAATGACTTCTAAGTAAATATCGACAGAAGCCGAAACTAAAACAATATGATCACCTTGTTCTCGGTGCTCTAATAACTGTTGATAAATTTTAGCATCAAGTTGTCCTATCAACTGATAGGCATATTCTTCGGCAATATCTTGAATTTCTGAAGCCTTGGCATCTTTAAACATGGCTTTAAATAACTTATTTCGCATTGAGTGTGCTGGGTAAATATTTAAATAATAAGCCTGAATCCAAGGTAAAATTTTAATGCCTTGTTTGACGATGTGACGCTTTTTTAAAGCATAGAAAATGAACCCTGTGAAACTGTCTTTTTTGCACAAGGTTCCATCAAAATCAAATAAAGCTAATCTCTTATACGTTTTGCTCTTTGCATGCATGTTTCATAGCGTCCATTTACACGACTTGCATACCAGTTGGTATTGTAATCACGACTGAGTTTAGGGCCTGAAATCACCACTTCAGGCATGATTGCATACATTGGCTCTTTGCCTGTTTCTTCTTTATACAGTTTTGAAATGGCAATATAAGTCTGCGTTTTTTCAAAGCCTTTTTCTTTCTCTTTTTTTAGGTCATTACGTAACTGACGCGGTGTCACTAAAATATTATTTTTCGCAAATAAACTGATAATGGTTTTTTCAGTCGTGGTTGTTGCTGCCCGAGGGTTGCCATTTTTATCATAAGAGAGTAAATCACCATCTAAAGCTAAATCAGCATCGGCAAGTTTATCAACCATTTTTTGAAAAGCAGCATTTCGACTTGAATACATACCTGAATTGTAGTCAGCAAAACGATAAATCGCTTTATCATAATCTGCAGGGTATAACATGAGACGATGAATGCCATAATATAAACCGCCATATTCTGTATAGAGGTCATCACGTAATTCATTGGTGCTCATACTACTGCGTTTGTTATCTTTTGCATAATTGATATGGACTTGCATTGAACCCAATGTGGTGATTGGATTCATTTTTTCACCAATATCTTGTCCCACCAATTTTGCTGCACCTGTTAAAGCACTGACATGATAATGCTTGGCCATATACGCAAAAATTTCACGATACAACACGTCTAAGTCTTTTTCAGTTCTGACTTTACGCATTTGTTTGAGATAGTTGTCTTCAGGTGTTGGTTGGGTTTTGAGTACTTGTTCAAAATAAGTGGCAACGGTACCACCAATCGTTTCACCGAGTTTATCTTCAAATTTTTCATTTAAACGCGTTGTGACTTCTTTTACAGCTTTGTCGCCTAAGCCTGGTACAACAGGATTGGCAACAAAATTTGATTCCTGATCAACGACGGCGATCATGGTACAAACATTGTCTTTGGTAGTTGGAATATTGAGTTCTTGGGAAATATCAAACATATCTTTTGCCCAAGAATCACGGTTTTGGACACGATTAGGAATTAATTTTCGGATTTGCTCGCTTTCAAGTTGTGGCTCATCATCGCCAAACCATGAGCCTTTCCCACATGCAATCAGACTGATGGAAATTGATAAAATACTGAAAGATTTAATAAAAGTTTGCGATAAACTGGAATTTTTCATAGCGATGAAAATGCACTCAGAAAGAGATGAGCTAAATAGGTTCTAGCAGTATACTATGTCGAATGAAAAATGTAAGAAAATATATGTATAACAATTTTGAATGAACTCAGAAGCGAAATATGTATTCAAATAAATTTCACATGCGTGATTGTATGAGAAACCAATCTTTAATTTGTATGTATCACATTGGAAAAATAATATCATGGTTTTTATTTAATGATTGCTTCTGCGGTACATGATGCTGTCATCATAAGCACTGAGAACTTTTAAAACTTGCCCATGACTAGTGTGTAAAATCGCTTGTTGATCTGTATAAGTCGTGCCATCTTTGGCTTTTGCCATTTGGTGCGCAGGAGGAATCAGTAGCCAAGTTTCTTGGTCTTTGAGTAATGGGTGTAGTAATAAACTCAATTCAGTACCTTTCGGGTAGTCAATTCCACCCAAATGCATTTCATTGGCAAGCGTACCATTTTCTATACCCAGCACTTTATGATGTGTATCTAAATAGACTGTAGCCCATTCTAAGGACATATTTTTATAGTGGGTGATTGGATTTTTAATCTGCCACAGATCTTGGGCGATGAAGCCATCGGGATATTTCGGATATTGACTGCGTTGAATCTCTGCTTGAGCCTGCAAAGTGATGTGTTTCAGTTTGACAGAATGGGCCAAAGCGCAATATTCCAAACCTGAAATATGGGCTTTTTCATCCAAATAGACTTTCATATAATTTTCAAGCTTACATTGCCAACCTTCGACTTGATCTGTGCCTTTACCACGTAAAGTAATTGAACGATCATCAAACATTTCTAACTCAAATCCTCTGGGGATTTGTACATTATCAATTTGGAAATTGCCAAAAGCCACAGGGGTAGGAAAAGCCGCTTCACGAAATGAATTTAAATTGTTGGGTTCGAATAAATACAGCTCTGTGCCTGTAGGCATGGGAATGCCTAAAATGGTTTGTGGTGCAGTCAGCGTTTTATAGGTTGCTTCATGTTCAGTTTGACTTTCACGTTTTGCTGTTTCAACTAAAAAAGCGAGTCCAAACGCAAGCACTACACATAAACAACTACTGACAAATAAAGACTGTATAAAAATATTGCCATTTTTAAGTTTTATACGGCATTGTTTACTGAACACTAGTCCAATGGCAAACAGGCAAAAAACCAAACTGCCAATTGCTGCAACTAGAAAAATCCACAAATATGCAAATGAAAAAGGAATCATAAATAGATGGGCATGATGCAGGAAATCTGATGATCATCCTGCATAGATTTAAGGGATTAATCAAATATTTTATGAATGGCTTGGAAAGGTAAAGTCACCACATCAAATGCGACAGCAAATGGGAATAACATCAGTTTATTTGCGGCATTGCTGCTTGCTTGAGAATAGTCCTTTTCCTGTGTTTGCGTATAAATACTAATGCGATAAGGTTTACTCAAGGCTTTGAAAGAGTCACGGTTGCTTGCAGCAGGGTAGACCACACCTGCGAGTTTAATATCGAAACAAAAACGTTGTGCCTTTAAGCGCTGATCACTTGAGTTGGTACATTCTGCGGCACCATTTTCAATGAAAAACTCTCGGTCAGCTTTGCTGACATCTTCAGCGAGTTTAATATAAGACAGATCCAATGAACCTGAAAAATTTCCATCATTTTTTGCTGAGTAAAAGTCGAGGGAACGGGTGACTTGAATGTTTTTCGGGTCAAGGGCTGAGATGACTTTAGCAAATTTTGCACCGCCGTGTGTAAGGACATAGTTATATTGTTGACCCACAATGACAATGCTGTCTTGTGGAATGTTGGGGAGTGCTTGTGCAGGCTTTCCAAAAGCAACAACATAGTCATTAATTAAGACATTTTTAACAGTTTTGGTGCGAATGCCATCATCTTTATCAAGAAGGGTTGCTGTTGCACAGCCTGTTAAAATGCTAGATGTGCCAAGTGCAAGTGCAACAAGAGAATTTTGGATCAACTTCATTATTATACTCATCAGTTTGTTCTAACCTATTTATAGCAGCTCATGGTGAATCAAATAAGTTTGAAAGATGCCAAAATTTGCTATAAATAAGCCAGTTTTGAGCATTTTTTATCAATTTCTTGGCAAAAGATATGATTTTGTCTCTGGCTGTTCATATGTTTATTGCATCAAAGCACAATAACGATATTGATGCTTTTGTTTGTCATACGATCTTTTTGTGTGGAAGTAATCAATGATTTTCAAAATTTTTTCAAAGGCTATTCAATCAAATTTTTGATGTCGTTGTGATGTTCCTATGATGCATTTTTATTTTTATGGTGTGAAAGCTTAGGATATTTTAAAACTATTTTTTATTGTGATAGCAGCAATTAAAACCCTGTAGAGACTTAAAAGCATTTTCTATTTTTTAGATGAGGAAAATTGACGTAATCAATCGAAAAAACGAAAATATTCATTGTATTTTTAGGCTAAGATTCTTATCATTGCCTGCTTGTTTGCACGATCAGCGGAATTGAACCTTGAGTAATTTTCTTACCGAACACCTGATACATCGTGATGAAGATTTTATGGTGATCGCAAAACCAGCAGGTATACTCACAGTTCCCGGAAAAACAGCAGATTTACAAGATTGTGTGATCAATCGCTTATTAAAAATAGAACCCAAAACTTTACTGATCCATCGTTTAGATCGTGATACTTCAGGCATTTTAGTGTTTGGACTGTCTAAATGGGGGCAAAAAAGCATTTCTCGTCAGTTCCAAGAACGTCAAACCTCAAAAATTTATCAAGCTGTTGTGGCTGGACATTTACAAGGTCAAGGGATCATCGATGTCCCTGTGGTCTATGATCCAAGTCGTCCTCCTTTACATATTGCTGACCCTGAGCACAATAAACCTGCCATTACTGAGTGGCAGGCAATAGAACATTTTGAAATACAAGAACAGCCTGTCACGCGTGTCAAATTAACACCGATTACAGGACGTTCTCATCAACTGCGTGTACATTTACAGTTTTTAGGTCACCCCATTATTGGTGACACGTTATATGCAACAGTTGAGCAACAAGCGCTCATGCCACGTCTGTGCCTACACGCAGAACAGCTGCGCTTTCATCATCCTAAAACAGAGGAGCCTGTACAATTTCATTGTCCTGTGCCTTTTTAGGTTGTTTTATTAATCAAGATTGAAAATGCTCATTATTTTAGTGGGCTTTGTGTCAAAAAGTATTGCGTAATGGGGTAAAACTTTGTTCAAATATTCTCCTGATTTGAGCAACTGTTTTCAGTCCTAACATGAGATAAAGGTGGAAAAATTGCAACAATTTGCTATAGGTCAACGTTGGTTATCTGATACAGAAACAGAACTTGGTTTAGGTGTTTTAATTGACGTTGATGAGCGTTCAATTAGCATTCTCTTTCCCAAAAGTGACGAAACACGTGTTTATGCACGCAACAACGCACCTTTATCTCGTATTGTTTTTAATGCAAATGATGAGTTGCAAGATCAAGAAGGCGTGACTTGGACTGTCGAGTCGGTTGAAGATCGTCATGGTGTATTGCGTTATGATGTCATGCGTACACTTGCGGACGGTACACAAGAACGTAAATCACTCAATGAAACCCGTATTGGGGCATCTATTCAGCTTTCAAAACCGCTTGATCGTTTGCTTGCAAGCCAAGTCGATTATAAAGAATGGTATGACTTGCGTATTGAAGCGATGCAAATGCAAGCCAATATGCAAAATTCTCCTTTACGTGGCTTGATTGGCGCACGTGTCGGGTTGATTCCACATCAGCTTTATATCGCCCATGAAGTCGGTAAACGTTTTGCACCGCGTGTCTTACTTGCCGATGAAGTGGGTTTGGGTAAAACCATTGAAGCAGGTTTGATCATTCACCAACAACTAAAAACGGGTCGTTCTGAACGTATTTTGATTTTGGTGCCTGATTCATTGCAATATCAGTGGATGATTGAAATGCGCCGTCGTTTCAATTTGAATTTTTCATTGTTTGATTTGACGCGTACTGCTTCGATCAAAGAACATGATCCTGAACTCAATCCATTTCTCACTGAACAATGCATCATTGCCTCTGTTGACTTGATGATCGACCATGATGATTTGCGTGAGCAAGCGATTGAAGCAGGTTTCGATTTACTTGTGGTCGATGAAGCACATCATTTGATGTGGAGCGAAGAAGAAGGTGGTAATGATCGTTATGACCTTGTTGAAGAATTTGCTGAAAAAACCGCAGGCGTTTTATTGTTAACAGCAACACCTGAACAATTGGGTGTAGAAAGTCATTTTGCACGTTTGCGTTTACTTGATCCACAACGTTTTAGCTCGCTTGATCGTTTCTTAGATGAAGAAGAGCAATATCATCATACTGCGAAAATTGCAGAAGCATTGATGTCTGATCTGCCGCTTGAAGCTGAACATTTGGCTGCGGTAGAGACTTTACTTGGTCATGCGATTGAAGATCAACCTGAACAACGTTTCCGTGCCATTCATGAGTTGTTAGACCGTCATGGAACAGGGCGTATTTTATTCCGTAATACCCGTGAAGCAATTCAAGGTTTCCCTGGTCGTGACTGTCAACCTGCGCCACTTCCTGCACCAGAAAATTGGTCGAAAGATGGTAAATTACGTGAACAAATGTGGCCTGAAGAAGCTCAACTTGATGGGGCTTGGATGGAAACTGACCCACGTGTAATGTGGTTGATGGAGCGTTTACGTACAGATTTAAAACATAAAAAAGTATTGCTAATTGCACGTAGTGGCCCTGTGGTTGAAGCTTTGGAAAATGCTTTACGTATCCATGCTGGGATTCGTACTGCGATGTTCCATGAAGGTATGAGCCTACTTGAGCGTGATCAAGCCGCAGCTTATTTTGCTGAAGATTCTTATGGTGCACAGATTTTACTTTGCTCTGAAATTGGTTCAGAAGGACGAAACTTCCAGTTTGCTTCAGATTTAGTCTTATTTGATTTGCCTGCAAACCCAGATGTACTCGAGCAGCGTATTGGTCGTTTAGACCGTATTGGTCAAGAAAACCGTATTCAAATCCATGTGCCTTATTTACTCGGTACCGCACAAGAGCGTATGTTCCGTTGGTATAATGAAGCATTGAATATTTTCAGTAATATTTCACCAACTGCACAAACCTTACAAGAAAACTTTATTGTTGACCTTAAAGATTGTTTATTGACCGATAAAGGTCAAGCATTTGAAGATTTACTTGAAGCTGTAAATGTACAACGTCAAGCGCTTGAAGATGAACTGCAAGAAGGGCGTGACCGTTTGCTTGAGTATAATTCTTGTCGTCCAATGGTAGCACAAGAGATTGTCAATGCACTTGAAGATTACGATGATAATACCTTATTGCCAATGTTTATGAAGCGCTTTATGGCATCTACAAACATTGATTTTGATGAGCAAAGCAATGGCACGGTGATCATCAAGCCAACGGATCAAATGCAAGTGCAAGGCTTAGACATTGATGAAGAAGGGATGACCGTTACTTTCTACCGTGACCAAGCACAAATTCGTGAAGATGCACAATACATCACTTTAGAGCATCCATTTACTGAAAGCGTGATGGAAATGATCCGTACACAATCTTTTGGTAGTACCAATGTTGCTGTGCTTAAATCAGCGGCTTTACCACAAGGTTCAGTTCTGCTTGAAGTGTGGTTTAAAGTTGATGTTGTTGCACCTAAGGCCTTGAATTTACCTTCAAGTTTGCCAAAGCAGTTGATTCGCGTATTGTTAAGTGAAAAAGGTCAGGATCTATCCAATAAAATCGCGCCTGAAATTTTAAAACCTTATTTACATCATTTAGATAGTAATAGTTGTCGTCAAGTGGTGAAAGCACGCCGTGAAGTGATCGAACAGCGTTATGCACAGGCACTTGAGCTTGCTAAAGGTACATTACCTGAGCTGAAACAACAAGCCAAAGAAATTTATGGCAGTAAATGGCAATACGAGATTGACCGTTTGACTTATTTAAAACAGTTCAATCCAAGTATTCGTGAAGATGAAATTAGCCGTTTGCAAAAACTGCAAAAAGAAGGTTTAGACTTACTTGAAGGCTTGGCTGTAACGCCAGAAGCGATCCAAGTATTGGTTGTGGTTAAGCCTTAATTCTATCGGATTGATCAATGATCTAAAAAGCTCCTTCGGGAGCTTTTTTATTTTTCATCGACGATGAGTATAAATAGTCGATCTATAGTGACTGATGATTTAGAGTTTTATAAAAAAGCCCTGCATGGTGCAAGGCTTTTCAATAATATAAGAACGAAATTAATGATGATCGTGATCATGTTTATGTGTATGAAATTCTTCATTTTTACGGAAACGTAAATAATTTTCGAATTGTTCACAATATTCATCATAATTGTCTTCTAACATCATTTGAAACTGTTGAAGAATATAAGACATCACTTGTTCTTTCGCATCACGCATTTCGTTGCCATCTTTAAAGGTATTGGCTGCTACCCAAGTGTTAAAGCGGGCAGTACCAAACAACATCGCTGCACTCACTTGTCCACGTAACTCATTTGGATCAGGCTTTTGCCCTGTAGGCGGACGACAAAACTCATTGGCTTGCTTAATAAATTCGTCAGCACGCTCAAAAAAAACCGCATTTAACGCTTCTTCTTCGGTGACATCCGTAGCATCAATTTTTTGAGACATGAAAATTTCCACAACAATGATTTAAATATGACAGCATTATAGGATAATCTTACGATTAAACGAAATGTTTCACTTCATCCTCTGGTGGATTCATATATTCATCAAAATTGTTGGCATATTCATCAAAATTATCTTCAAGCATCAGTTGATATTGTGCTAAAAAATAACTCAAAACTTGTTCTTTATTGGCTTTTAAATCTTCAGCTTTACTATAACCACATGCAGTTAGCCAAATATTAAAGCGAGCATTGGCATACATCAATGAAGCACTGACTTTAGAGGCTGATGTTGCAAATTCTTCATTATCTGTATTGTCTGAAAGTTCATTGGCAAGGGCAATAAATGCATCTGCACGTTCATAAAACTGTTCATCGGCAACGCTTTCAACAGGTTCTAATAAACCATCAAAATCATTTGAATTTTCAGCCATTTTAAAATTTCTCAATTACTTGTATGTATAAGCGAACTATAGCATACTTAAAATAGCCTAAGTAATTAAATCAAGCTTTTTAAGGATTTCTCATGCAAGATGCAATCGCAGTACAAAGTTTAAAAAGTGACATTGCTTTATTACGTCAAAATATTTGGCCACCTGTGGATTTGGCAAATGTTGAAGGTTTACCGATTTATTATGGTTCTAAACAACAAGTTGCAGATTATTATCAACAATGGACAGGTTTGATTGAACGTGCACAGGATTTGTTTCAACCCTTTATGGAAGATGAAGTCCTAGATGCCATTCATCTGCCCAGTCATTTAAATTTACCCTTATTTTTCTTTCATGTAGACCGTATACGCATCAATAAAACACGTGCTAAAGAGTCAAAAACCTTTCGTGGTCTTGCCAGTTTAATGGAAAAATGCGGGCAGTTTGAGCCTGAACAAGTACTTGCGATGAAGCAATGGTTAGAAAGTGATGACACGGCTGCATTGGTTGCACATCGTGAATTTATTGATTTACGTACTTATATTTTCCAACATGGACAAACAGAATATACACGCACGCGTTTTTATGTGAATGGTTTAGTGCTCAGCACAGAGCAGCATTTTGAATTGGTCGACGCACGTGATAAACCAAGAAAACAGCGTAATGATAGCTATAGTGACCCTTTAGCAGACAACAATACTTGGAAGGTTTTTGGGAAATATCGCTAGGTATATTGTCCCAATCATGACCAAAAAGGCTGTGTCGCTGAAAAATGCGATAAATCTTGTGCAGTTTGTTCTAATAAACGTTGTTCACGTGCAGCAAGCCAACCGATCGTAAACCATGCTTTAGGCTCTTGTTGCACAATGTTTTTAAAGACATTTTCAGCAACGATTACATCATTATATTGACCTAAACTTTCCTGTACAGGTTTAAGCGCTTTAAGATATTGATTCACTTTTTTAGGCGGATAAATTGATGCCATAAACTCAATACTATAACGCAGACGTTTTAAACGTTTACGGGTACGATGACGCTCATCAATACTTAAATCTAAATAATGTTGTGCATCCTGCATAATTTGTTGATGCAGTTTATTGATCTCTTTTCTAAATTTTTTCTTTAAATTTGCTTTATCTGCTTGATGTGTATCTTCATTGACAAATTGAATGAGAGATAAAATCAACAGATTAAACGGTGTAGACTGAAATACCATCTCTAAGTGAGCGCTATTTTCATTTATATCTTGTGGTCGTTCAATATCAGGAGCACCTGCTGCTTTGAGTTGCGGGCATAATTCTTCTTCAATCATATCAAGATCACGACGTGTACTGAGTTGTCTAAACAATTGTGCAAGTTGTGCTGTCCAAGTAGGATCAATATGATTCGACCATGTCGAAAACGTTTTGAAGGCACTACGCAAACGTCGAATCGCAACACGTGCTTGGTGCACATGTTTACTGTGAAAATTTCCTGAAGCGATTGCGCTACTATTGGGTAATAAATGCTGTAAGGTATTGTTAACTATATCTTTTAAGGCTTGTTCAGGTGGGTCGTCAGCATGCAAGATAAGCGGTGATTGAAATTCGATAGGAGAATCAGCATGATTTTGTGCCAATAAAAAACCACGTTGCGCTTTACTACGTACATCTATCCAGAGCCCATAACGTTTTACCCGTGGTAGAACAAAGGAAATTAAATCTTCAATAGAGCCTTGCTTTAACTCAAATTCAATTTCACATACTTCAATTATTTGCTCTTGGTGTTGGATGTTTCCAACATCGATACTGACTTCTATTTGGCTGTTTTGAAAATTAAATAATGTGTTGGATCGCTTGATTCGAGTTTCAAACTGCACATGTAAATCAGCATGCATACTGTTTAAAAGTTTCAGGTTTTTTTTACCGATGTGCTTTTGTGTTTGATAAAAAGCCAAATTTAAAGCCGTAGGTTCTACCTCACTGAGCTTATTTTCAAACTCTGCGCGTTGTAACTGCTGTGCTGTGGGTAGTTTAAGGGTTTGAATCCATATTGTATTTTCTAAACGTTGGCGTAGCGAAATGTGTTTGCGTGAAAGGGTAAATGTATTGGTATCAAAATATTTTGCGTTCAAATTTAAGATCTTTGGATTTTTTCTTTGTAGTGTTTTAAGTAATACATTCTGTTGATCTTTGGCAATTTGAAATTTTAATTCAACTTCAAACATCGTAATCCATCCTTTTTTGAGAACAATGGCTTAACTTAACAATACCTCACTGCTCGCTATAGGTGACTAAAATATTGTATGTAAACATGTCGATCTGCTTTTGTTTTGATTGGTTATTTAAAGCGTATTTTGCTGTGCTTTTATACAATTTGGTGGTGAAATAAAAGTAAACCATGATAAAAATTAGGTTAAATATGGATTTGAAAGTATTTAAAATTTACCGTTTAGTTTGGAATGTGGTCAAAATTCAATATCAGCATCCGATCAAAGACATGCTGATTCTTGGCATTATTTTACTCATTCATACCTTATTGTCAGTTGCAGTGCCTTATATTTTAAAAGAAATTGTGGATCAATCGAAATCAGGCTCAACACAACTTGAAATCGGACAACTTTTTTCATGGATGAATTTATACATCTTGGCAACCGCATACGCATTGGGCTGGTTGTTGATGAATATTTTAAATCATGTACAAAATTTTTTGAGTGCAAATTTACAAACGAAATTTAAAATTGCATTACTACATGGTGGTGTACAACAATATTTTAAGACGACTCTTGCAGAACAGAAGAAAATTGAGCTAGGTGTCTATCAAACCGATATTTTGCGTGGGGCGGCCTCATTTGGCACAATTACCTATGTCATCCTTTTTGTATTAATTCCCATTATTTTTCAAATACTCAGTATGGTGTGGGTGTTAGCACAGTCTATTGCTTTAAATTATGCGATTTATTTTATGTTATTTGCCTTTGTTACATTTGCATTGAATATTTATTTTACAGCCAAAGGCAATGATATTTTTACTGCGATGTACAATGCACAAAATCAAGTTGGGCAGTTCTTTGTAGAAAAAATTCAAGCTAATTATGATATTAAGGTCAATGGTGCACAGCAATATGAAATGAATTTATATGAGAAGCGGTTGAGCAGCTATAAAAATGAAATGGTCAAAAGTTATAGACGATTAGCTGTGATCATGATGATACAGGTCTTCTTTGTGGGCACATTCCTGTTGACATTCATGCTTTTTACGGTCTATTTATTTAAACATCAAAGTGTTACTTCGGGTGATTTTGTACTGATCAGTACTTATATTATTGCTCTGACCATGCCTTTACTCATGGTGTCACAAAGTATTATCCACTTAAAAGGTGACTTTATTGCCATTGAAAAATTTTACCAATATTTTGACTTGGACACCGATCAATTTAGCTGTGAAACGATTATTGATTTGCCAATTTTATATCACTTTGAAAATGCAAAATTTTATTTAGGTAAAAACCTCATTGAAAACTTTAATTTAGACATTGAACAAAATAAAACCTATGTCGCAATAGGACAAACAGGCATAGGAAAAACCAGTTTTATCAACTATTTAATTGGCTTAGAACGTATTCAAGCAGGGCAATTGTTCTATAAAAATATCGAGATTAGCCAGCAATTTTCGAAAAATATTTTTCAAGAAATTGCTGTTGTGAGTCAAACACCGGTGGTGTATTCGGGGACATTACGAGAAAATTTAATTCATAATAGTCAGTATTGTTATCGTGATCATGAATTAATCATGTATTTATCAAGATTTAATTTATTGAATCTGCTAGAGAAAAATAATTTAACTTTGGATGATGATTTAAAACATATTTATAAAAGTTTTTCAGGTGGTGAAAAACAAAGAATTAGCATTATTCGGGCGCTATTAAAAAAACCAAAATTAATCATTATGGATGAGCCGACAGCAGCTTTAGACGAGCAGACCAGTGTGGAGGTGATGCAATTTATACGTACCGAAGTGCCGTCAATTTTTATGATTTCTCATGCAAATTTTGCCATGCAGTATGCAGACGAAGTCATTAATTTTGATGAATGGGTAGCAAAAAATCAATGCAGCGTAGATCCGTAGATGACGCTGCAAAATAGATTTATTTTAAGAATTTACGGCTCACTAAAAATTGCTCAGTCGCTTCAAGTAACTTTTCTGCATAGACTTCTTGTTTCGCGGTGAGCCAACCTAAGGCAAACCAATCACTCGCTTCTAAATCGGTTTGTTGTAAATACGATGAAGATGATGCAAGTACCTGATATTGCTCAGAAGCATGTTGTGCATCATTGAGTGCTTTGCCATATTTCTGTAGATTTTTGACATCATAAATAGCAGTTAAAATTGGGAAGCTAAATTTTAACTCACTGAGTCTTAATGCCAGTTCTTCTAAGGTTTCGAGGTCAGTAAGATCGGCATGATTTAAGCTGTCTTGCAGTTGTTTATATTGATTTTGCAAAGTATTTTGTGCAAACCATTTTAAATCGTGGCTTTGAGTTTTCTTTTCATCATTTAAACTAAACATTAAAAGTTCTAAATAATGTTGAACGTTCAGTGTAGATTTCACTAAATTATTCAATTTTTCTTTGGCATATAAAATGTCTTTGTCCAAACTCTCTGCTGTTTTCGGATTTTGTAGTAATGCACCTAGGGTATTTTGCATATGTTCAAAATGCGCAAGATTTTGGAAATGGCTTTTAAATGCTGCCAATTGATATGCCCACTTATCCGAAATATCAGCACTCCATTCTTTGAATAATGAAATGCTTAAATGTAAATGATTTAAGGCGATTTGTGCTTGTTGTAAGTGTTCAGGTTCAGCAACATGCGCTGAAATTGCGGCAATATTGGGCAGTAAATGCTGTAATTGATTGGCAATCAATAGTCGTAAATTAAAATCAGCAGATTCTTTTTTATTTAACATGAGCTCTTTGGCAAATTTAGCTGGGCTGACCGATTTATTTTCAACCAATAAATGACCAAATTCAGCTTTGCTACGTACATCGAGCCATAGTTGATATTTTTTTACCCATTCAAAACTAAACGCGAGTAAAGACTGGATTGAACCACTTTTGAGTTCAAATTCAACTTCATAAATCTCTTGTTTGGCAGTTTCTGTGCGAATTTCACCGACATCGATACTGATTTCGATTTTGGCATCTTGATATTGCATCACACGAAAGGTACGTTGAATGTCAGTTTCAAACTGTAGTTTGAGTTGCTCTGTGTGTTCGCCGAGGGTATTTTTTAAAATCTCTAATGCTTCGGGATATTCTTGATAAATGTCTAAATTTAACTCAGGGGCTGTTTCTAGCTCACCAAGATCATGATTATGTTCAAAACGGTGCAGCTGAGTTTTACCCATGGCTTTGAGCGTTTGAATCCAACGTGCGCCTTCGAGGCGTTGACGTAGTGCAGCCGAATGTTGTGACAATAATTGGTTTTCAGTATCGTAATATTTGGCTTGTAGGTGAACGGTTTCAGATTTTTTGGGGTCTAATGCTTTGAGTAATGCATGGCGGCGAGCTTCTGGAATCTGAAATTTTAACTCAACTTCAAGCATGAAATTTTCCTAAACAACAAATAATGAAAACAATAAAAATATAAATTTGAGCAAATTTTTCAATAACAACGTTGAAAAATGACTGCGCAACATTTTACGACTGATCTTGTTAAATTGTAACGGATATTCACACAATAAAGCAGTTCAATCCTGTGCCGATTTTGCTGCTATGGATGATATTGTGCCGAAAAAGGACATTGCCTTTTTTTAATGCAAACTATACAGTGAAAGGCATAAAAAATATTCAAAAGGATCTACGATGAATAGCCAGATTGAGCCAAAACGGGATGTATCTGTTCAGCCACAATTTCAACTTCCAATTAAAAACTATGCTGAATTTTACCGTTTTTATTTAACAGAGCATCGTAATATCACGAGTCGCCGTCTACATGCGGTAGGGAGTAGTGTCGGGATTTATTTTTTTAGTAAAGCAATTCGTCAACGCAAAGCGAAATATTTTGTGTATGGATTAGTGTCTGGCTATGCCTGTGCATGGGTGGGGCATTTTATGTTTGAAAAAAACAAACCCGCAAGTTTTAAACAACCATTATATAGCTTTATTTCAGATTGGCGCATGTTATCGGATATTGTTCGAGGTAACTTAAGTCTGAAAGATCGTCAGTTGGATAAGATCGAGAGTTAGATTTTATTTTTAATAAAGGCTTAGTATGTTTTAGCATTTTAAATGTCATCCGATAATTAAATTAGGCTAAACAAAAATGTGGAATAATCCATAAGAAGTAAGCGTGGAACGTGATCAACCATATAAAAAGTCTGATTTGCACAAGTCAGACTTTCATGGACTTCAACTTATTGAAATAATTAAATTAATATAGATGCTTTCGCATGAGGTGTATTATGTTAATTTTAGAAAACCTAATTAAACGCTTCTAGGTAGTTCATTAATTCAGTTTTTCCTTGCTTCTGTGCTCTTTCAAATGCTGTTTCCTTGTATTTATTTTTGTGTTTCATATCTATTCCATATTCAGCTAAGAACTGTAATCCGTATAAATTATTATAATCTACGAAAACATGTGGCATTTGGAAAACTGGATCTTTACCGAGTGGATTACAACCTAAATCTATTAATAATTTATAAATTTCAGTATTTTTATTGAGCCCAGCAATAGCTAAGCCCTTTTGTGTTATCGTTTTAATAAAATATTCTTTAAAATGCTCAAAAAAATAGAATACCATTTCATCTGAATATCTAAAGGCCAATTCAAGTGGCGTATATACAAATGATTTTTTCTTTGGGTCTGCACCAAGTTCTAATAATTTCTTAGCTAAATCAGTATTATTTTCCTGAATGCTCAATCCTAAAGGAGTTCCTACACCTTTAAGCTCTCTATTTAACTCACCTTTACTTATTTTTTTTGATAATAAAAAATCTATCTGATCTACTAAATTAAGATAGCAAGCATATACTAGGGTCTGCTTTATTTTTTCTTCTTGAAGGCTTGTTTGTAATTGAATTTTTCTTTCTTCATCAGATGGCGTTACCCCATAAGTTTGATATAAGATCAATTCCATTGCATCATCCCAAAATAATTCAGGATTGTAATCAGTATGATGTATTACTTTTTTATCAATAGAATAATAGCTATAAATTCCATTATCTAATTCTGAACTATCCATAAGGTCATATATTTCTTGAAATATATCTTCAGTATTCCCTAGATTTCTGAATCCTATTTCATCTGTTTCATAAATAGTTGCATACCTTAAGTGAATGGTTTTATTCATCACAAAGAAGAAATCTTGAGTAAGCTTTAATCCATCTACTTTTCTTAAAATTGTATCTATTGTTGGATTCATAAGTTGAATTAAATATCATAAATTTTGTTTTAGTATAAAAGAAAATTACTCGAATATTGATTTCATTTAACATAATGAGGGGAGGTTGTGCGAAATTATTCATTAAAATTATTATATTTCAATGATTTATATTTTTTTAAAACCGCTACACATCCGCAAAAAAAGCCGATCCAGTTACATTTCAGCCCTTTTTTAACAGTTTTGGTAGCTTTTTTTTATAAAATTGATCATATAGTCGTCTTTTTGCCTAATTTACTATGAGTCAAATTACTGAAATTATTTGCAGTCAGTTTTATCAATAAGTTCAGTGAATGATTAAGTTTTTTAATTTCTACATTTAATCAATGTGTTCTCATAACGCTTTGTCTTATAATAATCAAAGTTTTGTATTTGTTTTGAGTTTTTGACTTATGCGCGGTTTATATTTAATCACCAATGATGATCCAATTGAACTTTTATTGGCAAAGCTTGAAGGTGCAATGTCAACTTATGAAGTGGCAGTATTGCAATATCGCCGTAAAAAAGTGGCAAAACAAGATCAGGACTATGAAATCGAATATATGAAGTCGATGTGTGCGCAATATAAAGTCCCTTTTGTCATTAATGATGACTTAGATGCCGCGGTAAAATATGGTGTGGGTGTACATTTAGGGCAAGATGATGGTTCTATCGTAGAAGCAGTTACTCGTCTGCCGAAAAATGTTTTGATCGGACGTAGTTGTAATAATTCGATTGAACTTGCGGAACAAGCCATTGCTGATGGTGCAAACTATGTAGCTTTTGGTGCAATTTATGCCACTGAAACAAAGCCTGAGGCGGGTAATATTGGTTTAGAGACTTTAAAACAAGCCAAAGCAAAATTTAATGTGCCAATTTGTGCGATTGGTGGTTTAACTGTTGAAAATTCAAGTGAAGTGATTGATGCTGGTGCCGACCTTTGTGCCGTGATTAGTGATATATTGGGACAGTCATTATCAGGCGTTACTGTGCGTACCCACGAATGGGCTGATTTATTTGCATCAAAAGCATAAGCTTTTTTGAATGCCATTGTATTTTTAAGTTGAGCATTTCCATGACTTTATCTGCCAAGCAAGAACAATTGTTTAAACAAGCAAGCAAACACATTCCAGGTGGAGTGAATTCTCCTGTACGTGCGTTTAATGGTGTCGGTGGTACGCCAGTTTTTATTGAAAAAGCCAAGGGTGCTTATTTATACGATGTCGATGGCAAGCGTTATGTCGACTATGTGGGTTCATGGGGGCCGATGATTTTAGGGCATGCGCATCCTGACATTATCAAAGCAGTGCAAGATGCTGCTGTTGATGGTTTAAGTTTCGGTGCACCGACTGTGCATGAAACAACACTTGCAGATATTATCTGTGAAATTATGCCTTCAATTGAATTGGTTCGTATGACCAACTCAGGGACTGAGGCGACCATGACGGCGATTCGTTTAGCGCGTGGTTATACAGGGCGTGACAAAATTGTCAAATTTGAAGGTTGTTATCACGGTCACTCAGATTCATTGCTTGTAAAAGCAGGATCAGGTTTATTAACCAAAGGTGAAGGGGAGGCAACTTCTGCGGGCGTTCCTGCTGATTTTGCTAAACACACTTTAACATTGCCATACAATGATATTGCCACTTTAAAAGAATGCTTTGCCAAGTTTGGTGCTGAAATTGCAGGGGTGATTGTTGAACCTGTCGCAGGCAATATGAATCTGGTTAAACCGATTGATGGTTTCTTGCAAGCCATTCGTGATGTGTGTGACGAGCATGGTTCAGTTTTCATCATTGATGAAGTGATGACAGGTTTCCGTGTGGGCCTGGGCGGTGCGCAAGCACATTATGGTGTAACCCCTGACTTAACCACTCTGGGTAAAATCATTGGTGCAGGTCTGCCTGTAGGTGCCTTTGGTGGTAAACGTGAAGTGATGGAATGCATTGCGCCACTTGGTAAAGTGTATCAAGCAGGGACATTGTCAGGCAATCCATTGGCGATGCGTGCAGGAATTGAAATGTTTAAGCATTTACGCCAAGACGGCTTTTATGAAAATATTACTGCACAACTCGAAAAATTACTTATAGGTTTACAAGCTGCTGCGAATGAAGCAGGCATTGCCTTTAAAACTCAGCAAGTGGGTGCAATGTTTGGCTTGTACTTTACAGATCAAGAAGATATCACAAGCTTTGACTCGATGTTGAAATGTGATGTCGACGCTTTCCGTAAGTTCTTCCACGGTATGTTAAAACGTGGTGTCAATCTTGCGCCATCGGCTTTTGAAGCGGGCTTTATTTCAGCTGCACATAGTGATGAAGATATTCAATTTACCATTGATATGGCAAAAGAAGTTTTTGCAGAAATGAAAGGTTAATGACTCACTTATATTGCATTTAAGGCATTGCTTTAAATGCAATTGAGTATTTTACCTTTGGCTAACCCTCACTTTGGCATCATTTTTAAAGTAGTGCTTAAAAATTCGCTCAGGAGAGGGAACTCCTTTAAATTTTAACAGGAATGAATGGATGCAAACCAAACATTATTTGACCTTGGCTGATGCCGAGTTTTTATTGGATCAGGCATATCAATATGCAGTTCAAAAACAATTTAATGTCAGCATTGCAATTGTCGATGAAACAGGCAATTTACTTGCTATGAAGCGTATGGATGGTGCTTCACCAATGACTGCAAATTTATGTTTAGAAAAAGCCAAATGCTCTGCGATTAGCCGTCGTCCTTCGGGCTTATTTGAAAATTTAATTAAAAATGGTCAGATGGGTTTTCTCACTATGGATACTTTTTCGGGCATGTTAGAAGGTGGTGAGCCGATTTTATACCAAGGACAGTTGGTCGGTGCTGTGGGGGTTTCAGGTGTTAAATCATTTGAAGATGCAGAAATTGCACAACATGCTATTGAATTATTTTTAGCACAATGTGGCGCTTAGCAGTATTTGGGTTATTGGCTGTAAGATTTTGATCATCATTTTGTTTCGATTATATGAAATTGTCTGCTTTGAGTTGATGACTGATAAAAGTCAGAGAACAATGATGATGAGAAAATGAAAAACATATATCCATAATATTTTTATTAAATTTTTAAACTTTATGTGATATGTTTCGCTTAAATTTTTTTTACTATTATGTGTGTCAGTAATTTGTAGGAAAATAAGTTTGGAAATTTTTGAATAAATTGCTACATTTATGCGATGAAAACAAAAAAAATGTCACCGCTAGGGGATTGTTATGAGAAATAAAATCTATTCAGAAAAGCGCCGTAAACTGTATAGATTTGTGAATCAGGTTTTGAAAAATTCATTTATTACGAAACTGATTCATAAAGATACAAAAGATCAAAGTATAGAAATTGACGCTTTGACTGGGGTTTACAATCAGTTTGGAATTAATCAATTTGTCAAAGAATTGCACCCACAAGAAACAACGCATTATGGCATTCTATTGATTAATATTGATAATTTAGATGAAATTCGTACGCAATACAATCAAAAATCTGGTGATAAAGTAATCTACGAAGTTGCTCAAAAACTTGCTCATAATATTCGTGAAACTGATTTGATTGGGCGTTTGAGTGATTCAGAATTTATTTTGATTTTAAATGATATTAACCAAGCCCAAATGGCGCAAATTGCAGGACGTTTATTGAATGCAATTCAGGCACATCCTATAAAGCTCAAAAATAAAGAAATTTTACCAATGTTGAGTTACGGTATTTCTGTTTCAGATCATCAGTCTAAGAGTCAGGATGTATTACAACAAGCGGATCACAATCGCTTTATGATGAAAGATCAATCAAATCCATTCTATGCAGAGTCACAAACTTTGTCTTAAATGAATGCGCTTAAAAACTTTAGGTTTCGGTGACAACTCAACAATCCTAAACTATCTGTCAGATGACTTATATTTTAAAAAACTATAAGTCATGCTTTTGCTCGATTAATTATTCCAAAGTTTTTTACACAAATATAACGTCAAGATTTACAATAGCCTAATAAATGATTAGCGCCAATGTTGATTGGGATGCTAAGCCCTTTTTTGTGCTGTGTAAATAACGATTTAACCACTTTTGGCAGGGTATTCTATCTATGCAAATTGCATTTTAAATAGAATATGAAGAGGGTGTAGTGGATTTAAAACGTTAAATGAGGTTATACAATTGAGTCAATATCAGGTCATTCAAGACTTATTTGATAGATCAAAGCATTCTCCTGTTTTTGTTGCCCCGATGGCAGGTGTCACTGATCGGCCATTTCGCACATTGTGCAAATACTTTGGTGCAGGACATGCGGTCAGTGAAATGATGACCTCTGATCAAACTTTACGTATGACCAAAAAAAGTTTATATCGTGCCAATTTTGACGGTGAACTTGCGCCTATTTCAGCGCAAATTGCAGGTTCAGAGCCTGAGCAGTTGGCTGAAGCGGCACGTTATCAAGTCTCGAATGGCGCTCAAATTGTCGACATTAATATGGGGTGTCCTGCTAAAAAGGTTTGTAATAAATTGGCAGGTTCGGCATTACTCAAAGATGAAGACTTAGTGGCTCGAATTTTGGATGCAGTTGTCGCTGCGGTCGATGTCCCCGTGACCTTAAAGACCCGTTTAGGTTTTTTAAATGGGCATGAAAATATTATGCGTGTGGCAAAACGTGCAGAAGAAGCAGGGATTGCAGCACTTGCTTTACATGGGCGTACTCGTGAGGATATGTATTTAAATACAGCACGTTATAGCTTGATTAAAGATGTAAAAAGCATGCTGTCGATTCCTGTGATTGCCAATGGTGACATTGATAGTCCTGAAAAAGCCAAATATGTTTTGGATTATACAGGGGCTGATGCCGTGATGATTGGACGTGCTGCCCAAGGTCGCCCGTGGATTTTCCGTGAAATTGCACATTATCTCGAAACAGGTGAACATTTAGTCGCACCTGATATTCAGGAAGTGAAAGATGTGTTGCTGGGGCATTTGTCTGAGTTATATGGATTTTATGGTGAGTATTCAGGCTGCCGTATTGCACGAAAACATATTGCTTGGTATACCAAAGGTTTACGTTCAAGTAATGAATTCCGTCAAAATATGTATAAAGTGGAAAGTACAGCAGATCAAGCAAAAGTTGTTGAGGCCTATTTCAATCATTTATTAGAACAAGGAAATATCATGAGTGATGTGCAAGTTGAGAAAGTGAATTTACTTGATGTCTAACTGGTGTTCTCTCTTAGCGGATTCTATGGAAGATAGAATGGGAGCATGTTCTCATTCTATAAATGCTCATCTCAGCGAGACAGATTTAATCAATCCCTAAATGCCTTTTCAGTGCAGTGCTTAAAGGATAGATACGTTCTTTGGGCAGCAGTTTTTCTGCATGTTTATATTGTCCATCTTTACGAAACTGCGCCATTTTTCGAACCAAAGGCGTGATGTCATCGATGGCGAGAATTGCCTCATCGTTAAACCTTTGAATCAGAAAACGACTGATGCCGATCTGAATACTACGATGTTCCAGTTTGGCACTTTTCAGATTACGTTCAGGATCCCATTGAACATGAACCTGTGCCTGCTCAAAAAGATCAATCCATTGTTGACCTTTGTGTGTTTGGAATAAGCTCGGATCAGTATGTACGCTTTGAGCAAGTAGACGTTCTCAAAAAATACGTTTGATGCGTATGGCAAGAATGTGTTCTTGCCCTGATTGACGTGCCCAATGACTGCGTCCCATTAACCATAGAAATGAGGGTTTAATCCATGTCATTCTGTGAAAGGAAAATGGCGCAACAAATTTCTGATGTTGCACTGCGAGTTGAGCGATCTGTTGATTATAGGCTTGATAGACCGCGATGCTGTCACGATCATATACTGCACGAATTTCATGATATGCAGGCATGATAAATCTCACTTAAACATTGAACCAAGTTTTTGAAAAATAAAAACCGAGTTAAATAAGTGGGAAATGATTTACCGCAAGGCAAAAAATTGGATTTATCATGAGAGAAATATGGTAATAATAAAAATATGGTAATAATAAAAATATGTTGTTATTTTAATCAAAATTGTGTTTGTATCAAGATAAATTACAAGTATTGATGACGTGAAAAAATGAATAAAGAGACATTTCAACTTTTTGCCGAATACAATGTATGGGCAACTCAGCGTTTGGATAAGCACTTGGCTGAAATGTCAGATATAGATTTTAATCAAAATGTTGGATTATATTTTAAGAGTATTGCAGGAACTTTAAATCATTTATTATTGGGCGAACATAGCTTATGGTACGCACGTTTTAAACATGGTATTTCACCCATTGTGTCTTTAGACACCATTTTACATACGGAAAAACAGCGATTATTGAATGAGTTGGTACAAAAAGCTCAGCATTGGGTTGAATTTGTCGATGGTTTAGATGACACAAAACTCAAAGGAAATTTAACTTATCAGCGAGCCTCAGGTACACCAATGAGTTTACCTTATGCAGCAACATTATTGCATGTATTTAATCATGGCACGCATCATCGGGGACAGGTCACGGCTGCCATGACAGCTTTGGAATATCAATGTCCTGAGTTAGATTTAGTGTATATGCTGGCGGAACGATATCAGGTCTAAATCCAATTAAGACTTAGACCTGATTGTTGCAATCATCAATTTAAGCTTGATTCATTTCCAAGACCAATTGATTGATTAAATCTTGTGCTTCTAATGGGCGGATTTGAGCAACATTTGAACCTGCCCAAAAAGCTCCATAACCAACCTCACCATTTTGCACAGCTAAAGCATTCAATTGTTTTGCTAAATCATAAGCATAAGGATATGGTGCAACAGGTGGACGATCAGGTAGATCAATAAAGGAAGCCCATTGATTAATTAGACCACGTGCAGGACGTCCTGAAATACTTGCTGTGATTTGGGTAATTGGGTGGTCAAATAATGCTTTGCGATAGGCTGTATTGGCATTAGAGCTTTTACATTGAACGAAAGCGGTGCCGAGTTGTACAGCTTCCGCACCCAAGTTCAGTGCTTGTTTGGCTTGTTGACCGTTCATAATACCGCCCGCAGCGACGACAGGTGTCTGACAGTATTTTTTAATCAGTTGAATGAGATCAAAAGTTTTAATTGCACCATCCAAATCAGGATTAAAAATACCACGATGCCCACCTGCTTCTACACCTTGTGCAATGATGATATCAATACCTGCTGCTTCGATGGCTTTGGCTTCTGCAAGATTGGTGGCAGACACCATGGTAATAATATTTGCATCTTTTAATTGTTGAATTTGATAAGCATGTGGAATGCCAAAATGAAAACTCACGGCTTTGGGTTGTGTCTGCAAAACTAAATTTAAAAAATCGTCATTGTCCAGAAAACTAGGGTAAATGCATTTCAAATCTTGTGGCGTTTCTGCATTAAACTTTGCAAATTCAGGTTTTAAATGTTCAATCCATCTTTGATTTGCTGTTTCATTCAATGCTTCAGGCTGATGGCAAAAAAAGTTCACTTGAAAGGGCAAACTTGTCAACTCTTGGGTTTTTAAGATTTGCTCACGAGCAGCACTGACTGAATTTGCCCCTAAACCCAGTGAGCCAAGACCTCCTTGATTTGCCACTTCGGCTGCCAATTCAGGTGTGGAAACACCTGCCATTGGGGCTAAAAAAATAGGGTGTCGGATTCCTAAGCGTTCTAATATATTCATCACTGTGCTCCTTCAAGATATTCCTAAATTAGCTGAACTAGGTGAAGGATGGCAAATAATAATCGTTATTTAATCATGAAATGTTTATCCACTCATACTTAAAATTTAAAACGACACAATACGACGTTCAAAAGATAAGAGAACACATGATCTTGCCTATGAATTTTATAATACATTACCCTTAAGCAAAACAGGTGACAATGTATGTCTGATCGTATCAGTGAAAAATTACAGATTTTAGCTGATGCTGCCAAATATGATGTGTCATGTTCGTCGAGTGGCAGCAATCGCAAAAATAAAGAAAAAGGTTTAGGGAACACAGGCTCAGGTATATGTCATAGTTATACCGAAGATGGTCGTTGTGTTTCTCTACTCAAAATTTTGTTTTCAAATGTCTGTATTTATGACTGTTCTTATTGTGTGTCTAGGCGTTCTAATGATGTGAAACGAGCTTCTTTTACTGTACAAGAGGTGGTGGACCTCACCATTAATTTTTATCGTCGTAATTATATTGAAGGATTATTTCTGAGTTCAGGGATCTTTAAGTCGGCGGATTTTACGATGGAACGTATGCTACAAGTGGTTAAAAAACTCAGACTTGAAGAAAATTTTAACGGCTATATTCATCTCAAAACCATTCCAGGTGCCTCGTCTGAGATTATTCATGAAGCGGGTTTATATGTAGACCGTATGAGTATTAACTTGGAAATGCCGACAGAAGCAGGACTGAAGAAATTTGCACCTGAAAAAACCCATCAAGAAGTTCAAAAAGATTTAGGAATTGTGCGTGATCGTCTCATTCAATTGAAAGATGAGCGAAAAATGATTAAATCTGTACCTAAATTTGTGCCAGCGGGTCAGACCACGCAAATGGTGATTGGTGCACATCACGAAACAGATCAAGATATTATTTTAATGGCAGATCATCATTACAAAGCATTTAACTTAAAACGCGTATATTTTTCAGGTTATATTCCTATTAATGATGATGAAAAAATGTTACCTGCCATTGGCTCAGCGCCCCCATTACTACGTGAAAATCGCTTGTATCAATCTGATTGGTTAATGCGTTTTTATGGTTTTGATGCCACTGAAATTGTCGATGATCAGCATCCTTATTTGGATTTGGATGTTGATCCTAAGCTAGGTTGGGCGTTAAGGCATCCGGAACAATTTCCTGTGGATATTAATACTGCCGATTATCGAATGATTTTACGTGTACCTGGTATTGGTGTACGTTCCGCAAAAAAAATTGTGCAGGCACGGCGGTTTGGTAAAATTCATATTGATCAATTGAAACGTTTAGGTGTGGCTTATAATCGCGCACAACATTTTATTTACTGTGTAGATACGCCGAAATTTTTAAAGCAGCAGTTACCAAGCCAAATTCGTCAACAGATTTTGCAGTCAGGTCACTCGAAATACCAGAAACAACTTTCGCCACAGTTAGGTTTTGGTTTTTAATGACAATTTATATTTTTGATGGAACACTCACGGGACTATTGTGCTGTGTATTTCGAGCATTTCAATTTAAAGAATTTGAGATTGAAATTTGTCATCAAGCTCAATCACAAAATAGCTTATTGGGTGATACCATTGTTGTACCTTCAGATGATGTGCAAGCGCAGCGGGTGTGGCAAGGTTTAAAGCAAAAAATTTCCATAAGTGCATTAAGAAACTTTTATTACACTTTTTTATCTGAAAATGCAGAAGCTTTTCAGCATTTATTCAATTTTAGTGTCTATGTATTTTCATCACAAAAAAATATTGATCAAAATTATGGGCATCCTTCAGTTTTAGCCTTATCAAAATGGGCAAAACAAGTTGGACGTGAAAAGCACCGCATGGAAGCTTTTGTAAGATTTAAAAAGTGTAAAGATGCTTTATTTTTAAGTTTGATTAAACCCGATTTTAATGTGCTACCTTTAATCGAGCGACATTTTAAAGCCCGTTATCAAGATCAAAAATGGTTGATTTATGATGAGCAGCGTAAATATGGGATTTACTATGATTTAAATGAAATCCATCAAATCCAGATGAATGCGTGTGAAATTGACTCAAATAATATGATTGGATCAAGTCAGAATTTTACGATTGAATTGGACGATGAAGAAGTTTTATATGACAAACTTTGGAAAGATTATTTTAATAGTGTCAATATTCAAGCACGACAAAACATGAAGTTGCATATTCAATATGTGCCAAAACGTTATTGGCGCTATTTAAATGAAAAAATACTATAAATCATAATTTTAATCTGTTAAAAAATGCCCACTCTGATGGGCATTTTTTAATGGCACTGAGTAGCTAACATCCGCTGAGTTTGGTTGGCAGGGGTTTTTCATTTGGAAAGAACGTCGGGCGCAGTTTTACCCCGACACTATTGCCTATAAATGCAAAAACGAGCCATAGCCAACCATGTAAACTACCTGATGCAATACCACTAAAATATGCACCAATATTACAACCATATGCCAAACGTGCGCCGTAACCCAACATTAAACCGCCGAGTACAGCAGCAAGTAATGAACGTTTTGGAATATTTAAATTTGGTGCAAATTTTCCAGCCAAACTTGCTGCAAGTAATGCACCAAGCATGATGCCAAAATTCATCATTGAGGTGACATCGAACCACAGGGATTGTGTTAAAGCTTTAGCATTTGAAGCTTGTTGCCAATATGCCCAAGATGCGACATCAACACCTACAAAACTTGCAGTTTTTGCAGCCCAAACAGCAAGTGCAGAGGTGACACCCCATGGACGACCCGCCAATGCTAAGGTAGCAAAGTTAAGTAAAGTGAGAATAATACCACCCCACACCAAAGGCCAAGGTCCACGTAAAAAACGACGAAAGCCGCGTTGCTTGGTTTCAGGTTCTGATTCCAATTGACCATGACGTTTTTTCTCAACATAAATTGTAATTGCAGCAATGATAGAAAAAATGACAAGATTCAGTACAAGCGCAGGTATCACTCCCAAACTATGTACCAATGAAATAGGTGCAAGATGAGGTAGATTAAACCACCAATCCAAATGCGATGTTGCGATCAAAGAACCTAAACAAAAGAAGATGAGTGTGACCACCATACGTGCGCTACCACCTCCTATCGTATAGAGTGTACCAGAAGCACAGCCACCGCCGAGTTGCATGCCGATCCCAAAAATAAAAGCACCGATCATGACGGAGATAGAAACAGGATTGACATTGCCTTTGACAGGATTGCCAAATAATTCTCCTGCACCAAGTGCAGGGAAAAATAATAATACCGCTACAGCAAGCATGATCATTTGTGCACGTAAACCACGTCCACGGCGTTCGTTTAAAAAGACACGCCAACTGGAGGTAAAACCAAAAGAAGCATGATATAAGGTCATACCTAAAGCACCGCCAATTAAAAATAACAGTGCTTGTGTGGTACCAACAACATGATAAGCACCTAAGGTGCCTAAAATGATAAGAATAAATGCGACCCAAACCGAAGAATTTGATCGATCGGATTTCGCTGCAACAATAGACATGGGAGTAGTAAATATAACGAATTGAGTGAGCGTATTTTAAGTGATAATTATGTGATTAATATATTGAATAATCACATATTATGAAGTATTTAATTGAGAATATCTGATGGTATAAATAAGATATTCTGATAATAAAATGTTTTACAGTGGAGTGACATCAAATAAAGAACCGATCCACATGGCAAAGAGCATAGCAATTAATCCCCAAACCGTAACACGGGCACTACCACGGAACATCGAAGTACCTGCAAAATAGCTAGATAACGCACCTAAAATTGCTAAAGAAAGAATGCCCACAACCATTACAATTTGTGCCATCCACTGTTCAGGACTGAGGAGTATTGCTAACATTGGACATAGCGCACCTAATGAAAATGAAAGTGCAGACGAGCCTGCGGCTTGCAATGGTTTGGCTGTCATCATTTCATTGATACCAATTTCATCCCGAGCATGGGCTTCGAGAGCATCTTTTTCACTCAGTTGTACTGCAACTTCATGTGCAAGTTCAGGCGTTAAGCCTCGTTGGATATAAATTTGAGTCAGTTCCTTAAGTTCATGATGAGGATTTCTGGCTAACTCTCTTGCTTCAACTGCTAAATCTGCTTCTTCAATATCCACTTGAGACTTAACTGAAATATATTCACCTGCTGCCATTGAGCTTGCACCAGAAATTAGACCTGCTACACAAGTAATAAATAGTGTCTGTGCAGATGCACCGCTTGCTGCCATTCCAACAACTAAACTTGTGACGGAAATGATGCCATCATTTGCCCCTAAAACTGCGGCACGAAGCCAACCTGCGCGTTGGATTAAATGATGCTCATGATGGGGGAGATGTGACATAGTATATATTCAAATGAGAAATATTCTTATCAATATAGTAGAACACACATAAAAATCAAATACTTTATTCGATTTTGATCATAAAAAAACTCCCGCAGGAGTTTTTTTATTGTTGGAATGATTTTAGTTTTTAGCAGCTTCTTTTACATTTGCAGCACCTTGCTCAACTGCACCAGCAGTTGCAGCAGTTGCATCTTTTGCAGCATCTACAGTAGCATCAGCAGCATGAGCGGTCGCCGTTGCAGCATGATTTGCAGCATCAACAGTTGCGCTTGCAGCATTGTCTACAGCAGTTGCAGTTGCGTTAGCAGCATTCTCAGTTGCATTTGCAACATCGTGACCTGCTTGTTGGGCAGCATTTTCTAAATGTTCACCAGTTGATGCACCTGTTTCAGGTGCTTTGTCTTTATTACAACCCACAAGTGCAACGGTAGCAGCAAGACCTAGAGCAACAAGTAATTTATTCATTTGTTTTACCTTCTTAACCTATTATTTTTCATCCAAACATATGGATATTTTCAATATAAACAAAATAATGAGAAATGAATATTAAAAATTGTTAATGTCGCAAAAATATAAAAGCTCTTCATTTCTAAAAATAAAGAGCTGATTGATTGGATTATGCTGTAACTTTGAAAATATTATTGTCCTGAACGAATCATATAATCAAATGCAGACAATGCTGCTTTCGCACCTTCACCTGAGGCAATAATGATTTGTTTATAAGGAACAGTCGTACAGTCGCCTGCAGCAAATACACCTTTGACATTGGTTTCGTTACGATCATTGACGACAATTTCATTGCGGTTTGAAAGTTCAACTGCTGTGTCTTTCAAGAAGTCAGTATTTGGTAATAAACCGATTTGTACAAAGATTCCAGCCAATTCAATCGTTTTGATCTCATCCGTTGCACGATCTTTGTATTTCAATGCAGTCACTTGTGAACCATCACCAACCACTTCAGTTGAAAGCGCATTCATAATCACAGTGGTATTTGGTAAGCTGTTCAATTTGTCTTGAAGCACTTGGTCTGCACGTAATTTAGTATCAAACTCCACTAACGTGACATGTTCAACAATACCAGCAAGGTCGATTGCTGCTTCAACACCTGAGTTACCACCACCGATGACCGCAACACGTTTACCTTTGAAGAGTGGACCGTCACAGTGAGGGCAGTAGGCAACACCACGTGTTTTATACTCTTTCTCACCAGGAACATTCATTTCTCTCCAACGTGCACCTGTAGATAGGATCACAGTTTTCGATTCAAGTTTAGCACCATTTTCAAGTTCAATTTCGACTAAACCATTGGCAGTTTGGTCTGCACCAACAATATGTTTTACTTTCTGTAAGTTCATGATGTCCACACCGTATTCACGGACATGGGCTTCCATATCAGCTGCAAATTTAGGACCTTGTGTTTTTTGCACTGAAATAAAGTTTTCAATGTCCATAGTGTCCATCACCTGACCACCAAAGCGTTCAGATACAACACCTGTACGGATCCCTTTACGCGCAGCATATACAGCGGAAGTCGCACCTGCAGGTCCACCACCAATCACGAGTACATCAAATGCATCTTTGGCATTTAATTTTTCTGCATCTTTTGCCGCCGCACCTGTATCCAATTTAGCAACAATCTCTTCCAAGGTCATACGACCTTGGCCAATGTGTTCACCATTTTGGAAGACCATTGGTACAGCCATGATTTTGCGTTCTTCAACTTCATCTTGGAAGAAAGCACCATCAATCATAGTCGCGGTTGTACCTGGGTTATTGATCGCAATCAAGTTCAATGCTTGAACAACATCTGGACAGTTATGGCAACTTAAAGATACAAATACATCAAAGTTTGCTGTTAAGTTTAAACCTTTCACTTGAGCCAAAATTTCATCTGAAACTTTAGGTGCATAACCAGAGACTTGTAATAAGGCAAGAATTAAAGATGTGAACTCATGCCCCATTGGTAAGCCAGCAAAATATACACGTGGTTGCTCACCAACTTTCGCGATACCAAAACTTGGTTTACGATCATTTTGACCATCAAAACGTGCAGTCACTTGATCAGATAGTGCAGCAATTTCTGTCACCAATTCTTTAATCTTGTCTGATTTATCAGAACCATTTAAAGAAGCAACAATTTCGATTGGACTTTCAAGACGCTCTAACAACGTTTTTAATTGAGCAGAAGTATTTGTATCTAACATGCTAACAATCTCCAAGGGAGTAAATTTATTCATTGAGCTTATAGTAAGCTAAAATCATTAACAGGTAAAACAGTTTGTTTTTATTTTAATAATCTGTTTTTTCGATTTTATTTTAATTGTATTTTAATTTTATATAAGTGAAGTAATGATAAGGTACTTATGTTTATTTCTTCTACATAATTGTGTTAGAAAAGTAGAAAAATAAATTAATTTATTTTAATGTGCTCATAAAGAGCAGAAAAAAATAACTGAAATTTACTAAAATATATGTGATAAATATATTTTAAATTACAAAATATGTGATATATTTTGCATTAATTGGGGCGAATAATAAATTAACAACTTAATCATGGAAAAAAAATCTATGAAAAGTGTATTAATTTAAATAAATTTATAGGTGGATTATGTTAGATGTAAATCTATCAAGAAAAATTCCAGAAGACTTTGCAAAATATGGGGAACAAAAAATCCGAGAACTGCTGAACAGCGTTTCTGGTGTGGATTTTGTGATGCTGTGTTCTTCAGATGGATTTGAGATAGCCTTGGCAAATAAAAAAAATGTGGCTAACTCAAGTAAAATTGCGGCAGTTAGTAGTTCTATTTTAGCGATGGTCACCGCATTTATTTCTGAAATTAATCTTGTAGGTTGTCAAACGATTACGTTGGATGCTGATAATGGTAAAGCACTCTTAACGGCAGTACCTCATGCGCAATATCCAATGGTTTTAGTATCTTTAACATCGAAAGATATTTTAATTGGACAGATGTTGTATGAAACCAAAGAAACTGTTGAAAGTTTGGTGAAATATTAAATTTTATTCAATGTTTGTATGAATGAATGTGTGGACTAAAAAATTTCAAAATAAACTATATACAGACAGTTATATATTGATATAGTAGTTAAAAATTAAGTAGAGATAAAAATTTAATATTGATGTGGATAACATTAAAGAAACTCAATATTAGTTTTTAAGAAAGAGCTCGATTAACGATCGAGTGTGGATCGCTGTAGTGATATTGTAAGAATATCACTATAGCAAAATAACATGTTAAACAAGAAAACAATGGGGAATCCTATGGCTCGTATTACTTTAGAACCTTTATCAGATATTGATGGTTTTGTTTGTGCTGCACTCGTTGACAGTGAAAGCGGTTTATCACTTGCAACAGCAGGTGCAGGAATTGATTTAGAACTAGCTGCTGCTGGTAATACAGAAGTTGTTCGTGCTAAACGTAAAGTTGCAAAAGCATTAAAATTAGATGACCAAATTGAAGATATTTTGATTACTTTAGGTAAACAATATCATTTAATCCGTCCTTTAGAAACAAATGAAAATCTATTCCTTTATTTGGTATTAGATCGTTCTAAATCAAACTTAGCAATGGCTCGTCACGAGTTAAAAGGTTTTGAAAAAGAATTAGATTTCTCTTGAGTTAGAGTTTCAAAAAATCCGCTCTCGTAGCGGATTTTTTGTGATTAAAATTTGTATAGCGTAATGCTTAACTTTATACTGACCTTTTATTAAGTAGTGAAGGCACATGGAACAGGGTATTTATCGTCATTATAAGGGCAATCTATATCAAGTATTGCATGTTGCACAGCATAGTGAAACACAAGAAAAATTGGTCGTTTATCAGTGTTTATATGACGATTATTCGATTTGGGTGAGACCGCTTGATATGTTTAAAGAAACTGTCGAATTGGAAAATGGTCAAATCGTCTCTCGTTTTGAATTCTTACATAAAGTCTAAGCATTGCTACAAATTATTTGCATAGAAAATACTTGAATAACAGGAATTAAATATAAGGTATAGTTGTCATTGGAATGACGTAAATAATTGAAATAATACGAATAGAAAAGATGAGGATGATCTGAATATGAGTTTAAGTAGCCCATTTTTACAACGATTAAATGAGTTATACCAATCCTTTATCAAATTTGATGCTACGCAATGTGAGCGTATCAAGCGTTATCGAAATATAGAGCCAGAGTCGGCATTATTTCTCGCCATGCAGATTCGAATTCAGCAGTCTAAACGTATTTTAGAAATCGGCACGTCGACAGGTTATTCAACTTTATGGTTAGCAGATGCAGCACAAGTTACAGGGGGAAAAATAACAACGCTTGAAATTGAAGAATGCCGTACTGAACAAGCCAAGAGTTACGCAAAAGAATTACAGGTCGATGATGTTATTGATTTTTGGGTAGGAGATGCAGAACAGTTTCTAGCCAATGCAGCAGAAAAATATGATTTTATTTTATTAGATGCGGAGCGTGAGGCATATCTAAATTATTGGGTATATTTGCAAAAAATGATTTCAGAACAAGGTGGCGTGTTGATCGTAGACAATGTGATTTCACATGCTGCTGAAGTAAAGAGTTTTATCGCTGAAGTCAAAAAAGATGAACGTTTTATGACTACGACTTTGCCAATTGGTGCAGGTTTATTTGTGGTGACATTTAAAAAGTAAAAGTTTGAACTTATAACATTGCCAACTTTAATTTTATTCGGTTGGCATCATCAAGATCAGGGAAGGAAGTTCCCTGATCTATTAAAAAATAATGGTTTGAATAAATGTATAAATTATAAAATCGAAAGCCTTTTAAAATGTAAGTCATATTCTAAATATTTATGTACAAAGGCTGTTTTATCACTACATCGAAGTAAATTATCATAAATAAATTCTGGTACAGGATGGTAAAGTTCACCAGAACCATTGTTATAAAAAATTTTCAAATACCGCGAAGAAGCATTGTACTTCCAAGAAGTCACGGTAATCATTGATCCCATAAGCAACCCCTTCATTTCTGATTGTTTTTACAGAAAAATATTTTCTGTATACGTTGAAAGTAGTTGATTCAAATCAAGAACTGTATAGTGGTTTTGTAAATAAATTCACTATTTTTTTAATATAGGTAGATGGATTTGATCATTAGAAATTTTGAAGAAGATTTTTATGCTGTATGGGTGATCGTATTTTAAAATTTTTTCTAAATATAAGGGGATTACATAATTTTAGCGATAGATGTCGCCTACACGGAAACGAGTGCCCAGATTGCTGGTATTGTATTTGAGCATTGGAATAGTCAGGTGTTTACAACACAATATGTGATTCAAATTGATGAAATTGCAGATTATGAATCAGGACAATTTTATAAGCGTGAACTGCCATGTATATTCGCATTATTCAATCAAGTAAAAGAACAAATTAGTACGATTGTTGTAGATGGGTTCGTTTATTTGGGCGAAGAACAAAAAGCGGGATTAGGTAAGCATTTATACGATGCTTTGACGCATAAAATTCCAGTGATTGGTGTTGCAAAAAATCCATTTAAGGGGACACCGAAAGCGAATGAATTGTTAAGAGGAGAAAGTACAAAACCCTTATATGTAACAGCCATAGATATTGATCTAGATCAAGCGAAATTAGCGATTTCCGAAATGCATGGAAAACATCGAATTCCAACTTTATTGAAATTAGTAGATCAGCTGAGTCGTGTAAAATCTTTGAATAATGGAGCTTGAAGCGTAGGTCTAATACTAAGCGAATAGCGAGATCGTGATGCTTCAACAAATAAAATAAAACCCCGCTAAAAGCGTGGTTTTGATGAGCTCATCCTAGATCAACTTTATATGTTCAGTCAATTGAAGGAACAAGTATACTTCGCCGTTTTTATTTAACTGAACATATGTACATACTGAGCTGCTTTAACTTTACCAAGACGTTCAGATAAACATTAAGATTGATACTATCTGTAAGATTTTCATCGTTAGTATTGATATTGGCGATATAAATTAATGACTTGAATTTACCGTTAAAGTAGTCACATTGGGTGTTTTTTTGGTAAAGGGTAAATGGTTAAAAATAATATTCAGTAAGATAGCACTAAGACAAGCTGAACTGATGCCAGAATGCAGTAAGGTTTTGACCCAAGTTGGAAATTGTGCGTAGAATTCATGATTTATAATCGGAATCATGCCAATTGCAAGTGAAGTTGCCACAATAATGAGGTTTTTATGATTGTCATAGTCGACTTTTGCAAGCGTGCGGATTCCACTTGCAGCAACAGTACCAAATAACACAATGCCTGCACCACCTAAAACAGGTAGTGGAATGGCTGCGACTAAACGTCCAACGATGGGTAATAAACCTAAAACAATTAAAATACAGCCTGCTGTCGCCACAACAAAGCGGCTTTTAATGCCTGTAATTGCAACTAAACCTACATTTTGTGCAAAAGCTGTTTGCATAAATGAACCGAAAATAGGGGAAATAGCACTAGATAACATATCAGCACGTAAGCCATCACCGATGCGTTTCGCATCTATTGGAGTGTCTACAATTTCTCCAATGGCAATAATATCTGCTGTGGTTTCAGTCATAATCACTAAGGTGACGATCACCATGGCTAAAATGGCAGAAAACTCAAACGCAGGTGCACCAAAATGAAAAAAACTGGGTAAGGCAAATACTGCCCCAGTGGTGACATGTGAAAAATCAGCAAAACCTGTCATATAGGCAAACAGTGTACCCAGTACAATGGCAATAAGGATCGCAAGGCGGCGTAGAATTTGGTGTTGAAGCATACTAAAAATGATGACAATGGCTAAAGTAAGTACCGCTAAGCCGACATTGGTCGGATCACCCCAATTCGCAGCTTGAGGATTTCCCCCCATAATCCAGCGAATGGCAACAGGGATCAGTGAAATACCAATCATGGTAATCACACATCCAGTCACAACAGGAGGGAAAAACCGAATAATTTTTGCGAAAAAAGGCGTGAGTAATAAGCCAATGACCGATGCGATCATCACGGCACCAAAGGCAGATGCAAGTCCACTACCTGTGCTGACAATGGCTAAAATTGTGGCAACCCCTGCGAAAGAAACCCCTTGAACAATTGGAAGTTTTGCACCAAAGTGTTTAAAACCAATGGTTTGTAGAATTGTTGCAAGACCACCTACAAAAAGTGCAGCAGCAACCAATAATCCAATTTCTGTTGCATCTAAACCAGCAGCCGAACCAATGATTAAAGGTGGAGCAATAATACCGCCATACATGGTTAATACATGCTGCAAACCATACATGATATTTTTGTGCATGCCTAAATTTTCATGTTCAGCACTGAGGCTATTCTCATCGTGAGTTTGTGTTTTATCGTGATGCATGGGGGAGTTCCTTAAATTTAAATCATAATTTTTCCGCTGAGTTAAAAGAAATTAGCTACCACGGTAAGTGGAGTAAGAGAATGGGCTGATTAATAACGGGACATGATAATGTTGCTCAATGTCTTTCACGTAAAAATCGATACAGACTTTCGGGTAAAAACTGTCCACATTTAAAGCTTGGAAATATGCTGCAACTTCAAAGCATAATTGGTAACTGCCACATGGTGATTGACCGATTTGAAATGTCTGAATCCGACCATCAGTATTGGTAAATTGTTGATCAACTAAAGTACTTTGATCGGCTTGAATGTAAAATAATTTCACTAAAACTTGCGGCGCAGGCTGACCCAGAGAAGCATTTAAAATATGTGTACTGATGGTGAACATTTATTGAATCTCCTGTTTTAAGCGCAACATTGCGATTTCAGTCAATTGTTTTTTGACTTCAACTTGTTCTTTTTCAAACGTATTTTTTAACCTGTGTTGTAGTGCTGATAATATTTCCTGTCCAGTACGACCAGCAGCTCGTATTAAAAAAATATGTCCAAATTTATGCTCATACGCTAAGTTACCTTGATAAAGTGCTTGTTGTAATTCTTCATCTGTGCTGACCTGAGCTTGCTCATGTTGAGAAAATTGTTGTTCTTTTTCAGATAGCTGTACTGCTGCTTTTTTTTCGCCAATGCGGGGATGTAGTGCCAAAGCTGCCGCAATTTCCGACCATTGCCAAGTTAGGGCATGTTGGTCAGCAGTTTGATATAACTGTTCTAAAGCCGCATAAGGTCGCTGATCGCTAAGATCTGATATCCAACGCGGAATATGTACGCAAGCTTTTAAAACAATGTGAGCTTCATGGGCTTCGAGTTGATTAAATGTTTCTAAATGCATATTTGTTCCACTTCGACTTATTTTAATGTCTGACAGGTCAGACCAGATATTTTAAATATGCAATGACTATGCCATTTTGAGTGATCATTGATTTTTAAGATCGGTAGAATGATGAATCAATCGAGTGGATTACCCACAATATTGCTGATAATACCCTGCATAATATGATTGCCTTGTTCTTGATATAAAGATTGATACCATTCTTGGGTTATTGCTGGGTCTTTCATGTGGGTAACATCACAGCGTTTACGTGCTCTTAAAACCATTTCTTTTGTACGATCATTACGTTTATTCTGATAACGAGCCAAAGTATCTTCCAGTCCAAAGGTATTGATTTGTAGGGCACGTGCGAGATAAATCGCATCTTCCATCGCTTGGCAACCTCCTTGACCAATATCAGGTGTTGTGCTGTGAGCTGCATCACCGAGGAGTACGACACGATCTTTATAGAAATTCATAAAAGGTTCGATATCATGGATTTCGACACGATTGGTTTTTTGTTCATCTAAATGATCAATCAATGTTTGTACAGGTTCACACCATTCAGAAAAATATTTTTTTAAATCTTGTTTGTATGCTTCACGCTGATTGGGTTGTCCAAGTTCAAGAGGAACATCAAAGAAGAAATAAAAACGATTTTGTGCTACAGGCATGAGAGAGACACGCTTTCCTTCGCCAATAAATGTCGTCCATTGTGTGGCAGGGGCAATATTTTCATTAATCTCAACTAGTCCATTCCAATTGACATATCCTGCGTAGCGACGCTCAACTTGGTGGCCTAGGACAAATTGACGTGTGAGTGAATGTGTACCATCTGCACCAATGAGTAAGTCGGCTGTGATCTCTGTACCATCTTGAAAATGAATATTGACATGGTCGGGATGGGAGGAAATATCTGTCATTTTCATTCCAAGCTGAATGTCAGCAAGCCCAAAATGTTGCATCAGTAAATGTTGTAAATCGGCTCTAGCCACAGGATAGGCACGTTGTCCAACTTCTTGATATAGCGGTGTTAAACTAAATTGAGTCATGGTTTTTTGACTCAGTCCATCCACATAGGCAAGTGTATCCATTTGCCCACCTAAGGCCTGAATTTGATCGGTTAAACCCAAATAATTGAGGCATTTCACCCCATTAGACCAAAGTGAAATCGCAGCACCAACAGGTAAAATTTCTGCGGCTTGTTCATAAATAGTGACTTGATGCCCAAATTTTTTTAAGGCAATACCTGCGGTTAAACCGCCCATTCCTGCACCAATAATCGCAATTTCCATTATTTAGACCTTCAATCATTATCAAAATTTCTAAACAGTATTAAGCGAGAAGCGTGCCAATTTTTAATCACTGGTTTTACTGGTCTTACCAGTAAAATTGCCTTATGACGAAGCAGAAAATTTGAAATATGGACTTATTGCTCAAATTTTGAAGCAAAAAAGTGCATGTTTTAGGGAATGAGGTGAATTGAGTAATTGCGGATTATATTGTGTTGTCGTAGCGTGAAAAATATACACCTGCTCTTTGAGCTGCACCAATAATATGTGCTCGCATGGCTTTTTCAGCAGCTAAACCATCTTGTTGACATAAGGCTTGTAAAATCAACTTATGTTCTTGAATGGTTTTAAAAGCTAAATTGGCTTGAGTAAACGGTAAAATTTGACTTTTTTTAATGTGATCGATGTGTAATTTAAGGGTTTGAATAATGGTCTGGTTATGACTTAACTCAATAATATATTGATGAAAAGCATAGTCATATTCAGATGCTGCGTGCCAATTTTTCTCATGAATAGACGCTTCAAGTCGTTGCTCATATTGCTGAAGTGTCGCTTTGTCTTGCTCAGTTAAATATTCACAAGCAAGTAACGCACAAAAACTTTCGAGAATATAGCGTAATTGATAAAAATCTTTGAGTGAAACAGGATATTCAAGATCCCATTGTTCAGCCACTTGACTATGCTGAGCAATCACATAGACCCCTTTACCTGCTTTGATTTCTAATAAACCTAAAGCGGCTAAACGCGTTAAAGCTTCTCGTAATGAGGCACGACTGATGCCAAACTGAGTTGCAAGTTCACGTTGAGCAGGCAGTGCAGCGCCTATAGGGTAAATCCCTTGTTGTATACGTTGGTGAATAAGCTCCACAGCTTGCTCAGTGACCTGAGATGTTTTTCCATTGAGCATGGCGTGTGGATTTATCATACATTTAGCCTAAAATTTAAAAAGCATGATTATTCTACACAAAATTTAAATCAGTATTGATGGGCACGATAAAAAATACATTTTTATAACAGGTCAGACCAGTTGGACTAGATTTTGCATAACAGAATAAAAATAACGTTTAGGACTGACCTATGACTGTGCATATTGCAAAAGCGATTACTTTACCTACGCATTTACAAACGCTCACTAATCTTGCCGATGAGCGTATTGGTGCAACCATTGTCAGTTGTTCTGATGAGTTTTTTGCGCAAGCAGAAAGAATGTTACACAGTGCATTGCCGCAATTTATTGAGGGGAAATACGATGCGCATGGTAAATGGATGGATGGTTGGGAAACACGACGCAAACGAGAAGCAGGTTATGACTGGTGTATCGTCCGTTTAGGTGTGTCGGGGATGGTGTCAGGTTTTGATATCGATACTTCATTTTTTACAGGCAACTATCCAGCTTCGGCATCAATTGAAGGCTGTTATGCACCTGATGGTGAGCTCGAAGGTGCAAAATGGATTGTCTTATTAGAAAACTCAAATTTATCGCCTGATCAGCATCATTTTTTTGATTGTGTGCCACATAAAATCACTCATATTCGGCTCAATATTTTTCCTGATGGGGGAATTGCACGTTTAAAAGTGTACGGCAGCGTGGTGATGGAGCATGTAGATGTGACACAACAAATTGATTTGATCGGGCTGAAAAATGGAGGACGAATCGTGGCCTTTAGTGATGCGCATTTTGGGCATCCGAATAATTTACTCAGCCCTGAAGCTGGATTAAATATGGGAGATGGTTGGGAAACCAAACGACGTAGAGCTCCTGGATTTGATTGGTGCATTATTGCTTTGGGGCAAGCAGGACAAGTTGAAAAAATTGATATTGATACCGCACATTTTAAAGGCAATTTCCCCGCATTTTGTTCGATTCAAGCCGCTTATGTCGAAGATGCAACGGATGCGCAATTGGTCCCACAAAGTATGTTTTGGTCATTTTTACTTGAACAACAACCGTTAAGTATGGATTGTGTGGCGGAGTTTAGTACCGAAATTTTACAGCAGGAAAAAGTAAATTATATTCGGGTCAATATGATTCCTGATGGTGGAATTAGTCGTATTCGTTTATGGGGAAGGGTTCAGTCCTGATTTTTTGTGCATGGATCACCTTATTTCTAAAGTGATTGAAAATAAAATGAAAGAGCAAAGGCAGATGATTGAAAAGCAAATCATAATACAGCGCTTAACTCAAGAAAAATTTGCGCAATTTGGTGATGTGATTGAGATCCAAGGAAATGATTTTTTTCCAATCAATCAAGGTTTAACCGAGCGCTATCATGCTTTGGCATTGGCAAAAATAGTTGGAGAAAATGCTGAGGTTGGCATGAGTATTTTCCGCAATTTACACGTCACCCAGCTTCCTTTTCAAGTTAAAATGTTGGAAAGGCATCCTTTAGGTTCACAGGCATTTATTCCTTTGCATCAACAGCCATTTATTTTGGTTGTTGCCCCCTGTTTAAATGATAATCAACCTAATGAACAACAGATTCAGGCATTTATCAGTAATGGGCAGCAAGGTGTGAATTATCATGTCGGTGTTTGGCATCATCCTTTGATGACGTTGGAGTGCCCAAGTGATTTTTTGGTCGTTGATCGAATTGGGACAGGACAAAATTGTGATATTCATTCATTATCACAACCGTATTGGGCAGTAGATGTAGTAGATATTGAGGCATTACAAATATTGAACAAGTAGGTTCTTAAATCATCCCCCGTTTATCTGTACTCGCTCATCATTTTTGAACACGGTTTAATACATGTTATAAAGTTGTATATCGGCATGTTTCAAATGATTTATTGCAAAAAAATACCGATTTCAAGCACACGTCTTGAAGTCGGTATTTTTATTTCGAGCCTAAGTTCATTCATCTGTAGCATCGGCTGAATATGGATGATATTGATACCAATGTTCTGCAATCTCTTGCCGAGTACAAATCCAGACATGTTCATGACTTTGGATATAGTCTAAAAACTTTTGTAAGGCTTTAAAACGGGCAGGGCGACCTAAAATCCGACAATGCATTCCGATCGATAGCATTTTCGGATGCGTTGCACCTTCTGCATATAAAACATCAAAAGCATCTTTTAAATATTCAAAAAAATCTTCACTGCGATTAAAACCTGTCGGTGAAGCAAATTTCATGTCATTGCTATCTAAAGTATAGGGAATAATCAGGTGTGGACGAGTGCGCCCTTGTTGATCACAGAGTGTTGTCCAAAAAGGCAAGTCATCACCATAATAATCACTATCATATTGAATATGATGATATTCAGCCAATAATTGACGTGTATTGGGACTGTCACGACCTGTATACCAACCTGTGGGCATTTCGCCAAATAGTTCCGTTAAAATTTGCATCGCTTCAGCCATATGGGCTTGTTCAGTTTGGATATCAATATTTTGATAATGTAGCCAACGTAGTCCATGTGAAACAACATCATATTGGTGCTGTTTAATGGTTTCGACCACACGAGGGTTACGTTGTAAAGCCATAGCAACAGCAAAAATTGTTAATGGCAGATTGCGTTTGGCAAATTCTTGCTGAATACGCCAAAAACCAACACGTGAACCATATTCATAAATCGAATCCATTGACAGATGGCGAGTAGGGTAGCTTTCTACACCACTCATTTCAGATAAAAATTGTTCTGAACCTTCATCACCATGCAAAATATGTTTTTCCCCACCTTCTTCATAGTTGAGAACAAATTGGACCGCAATTTTAGCTTGGTTGGGCCATTGTGCGTGTGGAGGATGGTCTGCATAACCGATCATATCTCGTGGATATTTTGCGGATTGATGAACAGTGTTTGGAGCGTCTTTCATAGCAATGCCTTAAATTATGCTGTATTCACGTCAGAAAAGGATCATCTGAAATGAGGTTATTGAATGTTTTGATTTCATGCATAAAGACCTAAAGTTAAATATTTATGCGCTTGGGTTGAGTCAGGAAAGCTGGGTTTATTGTTGAAAATACTGCTGCATGTGCGATTTCAGTACTTCCATGTGTTCAATGCTTTGATTCATCATGATCTGAGAAATTTTGGAAAGTTGCCGTTTTGGTGCAACGCATAATGCAACCGTGATCAGGCGTAGACCATTTTCAGAGATGGGACGAAATATAAATTCACCTTGTTCAATATAAGGATCAGCATCGAGATAACTCATCATGCCGATGCCTAAATTTTGTTTGAGTAAAGAAATCATCATACGAATATCGTTACATTGGATTTTATGGGGCGGATTAAAATCGTGCTTTTTATATAACGAAACCACTAAGTCATGAATAATCAAGGGAGCAGCAGGTAAAATATGTGTGCATTCCAAGGTATCTGAAAAATAGATTTTGGCTTTGTTGGCTAAAGGGTGCGATTTGGGAATGAGAAATCCCAAGGGTAATTCGATAAAACTATTGATTTGTAATTGATGTTGCTGTTTAGGATTAAGAATGATGCCAAAATCCAGCTCAGCATTCATGACAGCATGCGCAACTTGGTCACTTTCCATGACATGAATATTGAAATTAATCCACGGATATTGTTGATGCATGGAATGGATGACAGTACTGATAAAGCTGTCACTCAGTGCTGAAATGATGCCAAAATCAATTGCACCGCGTTGTAAGCCTTGTATTTCATTTAAACGTTTTTGGGTGATTTTAAAATCTTTTTGCCAATTTAAAACATCCGCAAATAAAAGCTCTCCGGCCAAAGTCAGTTTAAGCCCATTCGGCAAGCGTTCAAACAATGCAATGCCTAACTCTTCTTCAGCTAATACGATTTGTCGATGTACCGCGGAAACAGAAATATAAAGTTGATCGGCTGCTTTACGTAAGCTCCCTGTTTGCGCAACCACCATAAAATATTCAGTAAAGCGGGAAAAAGGCAGTACCATCATTTTTCCTTAAAATAAATCTTTCTCATCAAGTACTAAGCAATTTTAATGCCTGAGTGTTCTGATTTTTAGAATGAATCATATAAATCATTCTAATAGACGAAAATAAGGATGTATTCCACACTGCTCAATAGAACCAGTACATTTTAAAAGAGCCAATTTATGAATGCCATTCCGATGATTCAACTTCCGAACAAACCTTGTCATAGCCAGTTTAATGATCAAGATTGGTCAATATTGGCGCAACATTGGTATCCTGTGGCTCGCGTGGAAGATGTCAGTCAGCAACCGCAGCAAGTGACATTATTGGATCTGAATTTGGCGCTATATCAAACTGAAAATGGTCAGATTCATTTGATTCGTGATATTTGTCCTCATCGTGGCGTACCTTTGAGTAAAGGCTGGGTCGAAGGCGAGACGATTATTTGTCCTTATCATGGTTTACATTTTGATGAAGCTGGAAAATGCATCAAAATTCCAGCTCAACCTGAACTCACCAAGATTTCTGAACGTTTTTCACTGAGTAAATTTCCAGTTGTGATCAAATATGGTTTGGTTTGGACCAGTATTTTAGGGCGTGATGAAAGTTTGGCAAATTTCCCCGTGCTAGATACGTGGGAAGCAGAAGGACATCAAGCGATTTTACCGCCATATGTTGATATTGCAGGTTCGAGTGGACGCCAGTTGGAAGGTTTTATTGATGTTGCGCATTTTGCTTGGGTACATCATCAAGCTTTTGCTGATCGGGAAAATCAAGTTGTCCCTAAATATTCAACCGAAAGGACGGACTATGGTTTGCATACGAACTATTTGAGTAATGTGAGTAATTATCCGCATGGCATGCAACATTTAGCACCTGAGGGTTTTTTATGGGAACGCATTTTTGATGTTTATCCCCCATTTTCGGCAGTATTAACAGTACATTTTCCTCATCACGGTATTTTAAAAATTTTAAATGCGTGTTGTCCTGTATCGCATAATAAGACACGTTTATTTGTACCTTTAACCCGTAATTTTGATACAACAGGTGATTTACAGGCAGTTTATGACTTTAATGCGCAGGTTTTTGCTGAAGATCAAGAGATGGTTGAAGCTCAAAAGCCTGAAGAGTTACCTTTAGACATCAGTATGGAGGCGCATTTTGAGGCAGATCGTTCTTCTACCATGTACCGCCGTATTTTGGCTGAATGGGGTTTGAGTAAAAATTATACAGTTTAAAGCTGATTGGATAGAATAAATTTTGGTGATTGTCTTTTAATATATGGTGCAAAATAGATTGAGTTCAATAAAAAACCACGCTAAAAGCGTGGTTTTTTGAATCGGTATGATCTAATAAATTAGATTTTACCTACTAAGTCGATTGAAGGAGCAAGAGTTGCTTCGCCTTCTTTCCATTTAGCAGGACATACTTCACCTGGGTGAGTATGTACATACTGAGCAGCTTTAACTTTACGAAGAAGTTCAGAAGCATCACGACCAATACCACCAGCATTGATTTCGATGATTTGGATTTTTCCTTCTGGATCGATAACGAAAGTACCACGATCAGCAAGACCATCAGCTTCGATTAATACTTCGAAGTTTTTAGCAAGTGTCCAAGTAGGATCGCCAACCATTACGTATTGAATTTTTTTGATTTCTTCAGAAGAATCATGCCAAGCTTTATGCGTGAAGTGAGTGTCAGTAGAAACTGAGTAGATTTCAACACCTAATTTTTGGAATTCAGCATAGTTGTCAGCAAGGTCGCCAAGTTCAGTTGGGCAAACGAAAGTGAAGTCTGCTGGATAGAAGAAAACTACAGACCATTTACCTTTAAGATCAGCTTCTGTAACTTCGATGAATTGACCGTTTTGGAACGCTTGTGCTTTAAATGGTTTAACTTCAGTATTAATTAAGCTCATCATTATCTCCATGATTGAAGTGAGTATCTAATTTATGGAATTAGCATAAAGTATATTTCTTTATTGGGGAAATAGTATTTTTTTATGGTTAATATCGGAAAAAACGAATTAACCAAGCACTAGAACTATTTCTTCAAAAGATCATTTTGTTCATACAAAACTATTTTCAATACTGATTAATATATTAAAAATATGTTAATTGAATGACAAAACAATCGAATTAAATATCTCAATAACATGCAGCCAGTGACAGCACTTTTCAAGGGGATGGTTGCAAAAAAGAAATAAAAAATATTTTAGTGTATATATTTTATTCAGATAAGATGCTCATGGTTTGGCATGAAATTGTATAAAATGATCATTGATCAAAGTATTCGCATTGTTGCTGTATTGGCTTTGCTGATCGCAGCATTATGTATGTTGGGAGGAAACAGTACATTCTGTCTGTATGAATATATGGGGCAGAATACCGTTTGGTCATTGGACGAATTGAATGGGGGCATCAGCAAAGATCCGAATATATTTGATATGAGCGCCATGACGGCATTGATTTTCTTGATCCCCTTACTGTGGTCTTATCATCGGGGATGGTATCTGTTGTTTTTTGTCACACTGATTCTTCTGCAAACGATTTTCCTGAGTAGTATGATCGATTCACCTTCAGTCTTTGGCTTGGTCTATGACAGTATTGTGTATTGTCAAAATTATTGGCTGTTGGCGTGGGTGATTGGAGAATTACTCTTTTTTATTTTAAGTTTAGTGTTTGTTTTTCATGAATTTTAAAAATACAAAGATATTTGAAATTAATACCTATAAAATCATCATTTTAGTTTTCTTATATTTGGCTAGTTATTGTGCTTTGCAAGTTGAAGATGCTGGTCTGTGTGTCATGAGCTTTTATGAAGAAGGTGTTTTGACCCACTTTCATGAAATTCAAGGTTCTGAAATTGATGATGGTGCAGTTTTTGGTGCTGCGGGACTGTTGGGTTTGATCTTTTCTCCTTTATATTTTTTCAGACTTTCTCGTCCGTGGTTCATTAGATTATTGACTACATTGTGCCTGTTGCAATTCTTTTGTTTAAGTATGGTGGTGATTCCACTCAATCTCATTATTCATGACAGTATAAAATATTGTGACAATGTTTGGTTGCTTGAATGTCTAATTTGTCAATTGATTTTTATGATTTTAAATTTGATATATATCAATATTTCAGCGTATTGGGAATAGAGCAATGACTGCGAAAAAATATCATTTTCTTGCTATTTCTATATTGATGATTGCTTCACTGAGTACCTTTGTCGCATTTGTTTATGATAACGCTTTTTGTGTAACAGGTTATGGTGTTGAAGGCGTAACCTATTTTAGTCAACTGAATGGCTTTACATCAGATGAGCCTTTACTTTTTGTTTTTGCAGGAATCATCGGACTATTTTTTGCTATTTTTCTCGGTTTTACTCAAACTAAAATTTGGTTTTTGGTCATCAATGTGTTCTTACTCGTGTGCCTTGCAATGCCAATGAATATGTTTTTTACAGCACCTTTTTATCAAGTGATGTATGACAGTATTTTTCTTTGCGGTCATTTTATTTTAGCTGTGACTACTGTGCTTTTTTATCTGTATTGGCTTTTTGTAGCTCTCTATTTATTTAAAATCTGAAAGCAAATTCAATTGATCTTTTATTCAAAACGCTTACAGCGTAAAATGTTTCGTTCAAAATTTATCTTTAGGAAAATCTATCTGTGCCAAATCAGTTTAATGTCGATCAATTGGTCATGGTTCGGGATCGTCATCGTTTAAGTCGGCTGAAAAAAGGCAAAGAGGCGAATCCTGAAAAATTTCAAGAATTATTTGAAAAATCTAATCAGCAAGTCAAAAAACGACTGGCGAGTTTACCGACGATTAAACTGAATCAAGATTTGCCTGTTACACAATATGCAGACAAATTGATCGAGGCGATTCAAAATAATCAAATCATCATTGTGGCAGGGGAAACAGGTTCAGGGAAAACCACTCAGCTCCCTCAGATTGCGATGCTCGCCGGGCGTGGCCTGACAGGTATGATTGGTCATACTCAACCGCGTCGACTCGCTGCACGAAGTGTGTCACAACGTATTGCAGAAGAAGTCGGGCAAAAGCTTGGTGAATCGATCTCTTTTAAAGTCCGTTTTAATGAACAAGGCTCGAATGATTCAATCGTTCGTTTGATGACGGATGGGATTTTGTTGGCTGAACTGTCCAATGACCGTTATTTAAATAAATATGACACCATTATTATTGATGAAGCACATGAGCGTTCGCTCAATATTGACTTCATCATGGGCTATTTAAAAACCATTGTAAAAAAACGCCCTGATCTAAAAATTATCATTACCTCTGCAACTTTGGACGTCAATCGTTTTAGTCAGTATTTTAATGATGCACCGATTTTTGAAGTTGAAGGGCGTAGTTTTCCTGTAGAAGTCCGTTATCGTCCAATTTCAGAAATGACAATCGGCGGTAGTGATGATGATGATTTTGATGATTTTGAGGAAAATTTACCTCGCGCGGTCGTTGCAGCGGTAGAAGAGTGCTTTCATGATGCGGAAAGTAAAGGGCATCCTGAACATGCCGATATTCTGATTTTTGCCAGTACCGAACAAGAAATTCGGGAATTACAGGAAACGTTGCATAAGTTTGGTCCTAAACATACCCAAATTTTGCCGTTATATGCACGATTGGCTTTGGCAGAACAACAAAAAATCTTTAATCCATCAGGTGGTGGACGACGCATTATTATCGCCACCAACGTTGCAGAAACGGCTTTAACTGTTCCCAATATTCGCTATGTGATTGATAGCGGTTTTGCACGTATTTCACGTTATAACTATCGTTCTCGAGTGCAACGCTTGCCGATTGAAGCAATTTCTCAAGCTGCTGCCAATCAACGTAAAGGGCGTTGTGGTCGTATTGCACCGGGCGTGTGTATTCGTTTATATAGCGAGGAAGACTTCCAAAGTCGTCCTGAATTTACTGAGCCTGAAATTAAACGAACCAATTTGGCATCGGTGATTTTACAGATGCAAAGTTTAGGGCTTGGTTCAGTTGAATCTTTTGATTTTATTGAGCCGCCTGACCATCGTTTAGTGAATGATGGTCGTAAGCTTTTGATTGAGTTGGGGGCTTATAACGAACAAAAAGATGATTTGACCAAAATTGGTTTGCAAATGGCAAAAATGCCAATTGACCCACGTCTTGCTCGGATGATTTTAGGTGGTGCACATTTTGGGGTATTGAATGAAGTCCTCATTATCGTTGCCGCCCTTGCTGTACAAGATCCAAGAGAACGTCCTGCTGATAAGCAAATGCAAGCGGATCAAAAGCATGCCTTATTTAAAGAAGCGGATTCAGACTTTTTATTCTATATCAAATTATGGAATACATTGGCTGAGAACCGTGAAAATTTAAGTGAAAATAAGCGTCGTAATTTTGCAAAACAGCATTTTTTAAGTTGGTTGCGTCTGCGTGAATGGAAGAAAACCCATGAGCAATTATTAGATTTAGCACAAGGGTTAAAATTGTCTTTCAATGAAAAGAAAGCCAGTTATGAGAATTTGCATCGTGCGTTGCTGACCGGGTTATTGTCTTTTATTGCCAATAAAACGGATGAACGTAATACATTTATGGCAGTACGTCAGCAAAAAGCACGTATTTTCCCTGCATCAACTTTACATAAGACCAATACCCCATGGGTGATGGCATTTGAAATGGTTGAAACCTCACAAGTTTATCTGCGAACTTTGGCAAAAATTGAGCCAGAATGGATCTTGCTGGCTGCACCGAATTTGCTAAAACATCATTACTTTGAACCACATTGGGCAAAAAAACCGGGTGTGGTGAATGCTTATGATCAAATTTCACTGTTTGGTTTAATCATTGAACCAAAACGTGCCACCAACTATGAAAAGGTGGATCAGCCTGCGGCACATGAAATTTTCTTACGTGATGCTTTGACCACAGGAAATTTGGGTACGACACCGCCATTCTTAAAACACAATTTACTGAAACTTGAAGAAGTTGAACGCGTTGAAGACAAATTGCGTCGCCGTGATTTGGTGGTGGATGAAGAGACCATTTATCAATTTTATGCTTCTAAAGTACCTGCTGAAATTGCCAGTCGACGTAGTTTTGAAGATTGGCGTGCAACAGTAGAGCCAAAAAATCCACGTTATTTGTTTGTCGATGATGATGATTTATGGATGAATGATCGTCCAACGACGCAACAGTTTCCTGACTACTTGCATAATGGTCAGTTACGTTTAGCAGCCAGTTACCGTTTTGATCCAAGTCATGATGAAGATGGGGCGACAGTCAAAATTCCTGTACAAGCCTTGCCACAAGTCGATGAAAATATTTGGTCGTGGGGAATTCCGGGATGGCGTCAGGATTTAATCGAAGCCTTATTAAAAGCTTTGCCTAAAGATAAACGCCGTAACTTGGTGCCGATCCCTGATACAGCAAAAAAATTGATGCAAGCGGTAGATGCACAGCATTTACGTGAGCATATTTTCGACTTTTTAGCATTTCAACTGCGTGGCGAGCAAATTATTGCCAAAGATTTTTCGTTTGAACGTATTGATCAATACCTGATTCCTTTGATTAAAGTGATTGATGAAAAAGGCAAATTGATTGAAAAAGGACGTGATCTTGACGAGTTGAAAGCACGTTGTCGCACTGAAACCCATAGTCCTGTCAAACAGTTGAAAGGTGAGTTTAAAACGTTTCCTGAGCAGTTTGTGTTTGAAGCCTCGCAAAAAGTCACAGGTGTGGTGGTGAAGCAATATCAGGCGCTTGTGGCAACCAAAGTATTTGCCCAACTTGATTCTAAAGATGAGTCGGGTGTGGTGATTCAAACCTTTAATGATCAGGATGAAGCGATTAAACAACATCGTGAGGGTGTAATTCGCCTGATTCATATGCAATTGGGTGATTTGATTCGTCAGTTGAAAAAGCAAATTTCCAAACCTTTAGCGCTTGCCTATTCCCCACTGGGTGATCGCGCTCAGCTTGAGCAAATGTTGGTCTATGCAACCTTACAAATGAGTATTGAAAAGTTACCCATTAATGCAGAAGAATTTACGACATTAACAGCAGATGTGAAAAAGTCATTTTTAAGTCATGGTCAGGAAGCATTGAAACTGATCAGTGACATTTATATTCAGTGGCAACAGATTCGTCAGCAGTTGCTGATGCTGGATCAGGATGTATTTGGCAAAAATATGGATGATATTGAAGATCAACTCGATTTGATGAGTTTGGCGAATTTTGTCTATACAAAATCAGCTGACATTTGGCAAGAATATCCACGTTATTTAAAAGCATTGTTATTGCGTTTGGATCGTTTGCCGAATAATCTTAGTCGAGATGATGCTGCAATCAAAGAAGTTGATCCGTGGATGGATAAATTGTTTAAGTTTAAACAGGATCCACGTGTTAAAGATGTGTATTTTATGGTGGAAGAGTTACGGATTTCTTTATTCTCTCAACCGATGAAAACCAAGATGCCAATTTCAGCAACTCGTATACAAAAAGTATGGGAAAAGCTTGGAATCAGTTAGAATAGAAATAATTTGAAATATTTGTGAATTTAGAAAAGGAGTTTTCCATGGGCATCCGTATTACAGGAACAGGCTTGTATCATCCCGAGGAAATCATTACCAATGAAGAATTGGTTGAAAGCTTAAATGCTTATGTAGAACAATTTAACAGTGAAAATGCTGAAAAAATTGAAGCAGGCGAAGTCGTTGCACGTCGTGGTTCGAGTGCAGAATTTATTGAAAAAGCATCAGGTGTCAAACGCCGTTATGTGATTGAAAAATCAGGTGTGTTGGATATTAATCGTTTACGTCCACGTTTGGAAGAACGTTCAGAAGATGAGCTTTCTATTCAGGCTGAGTGGGGCGTAATGGCTGCGAAGCAAGCAATGGAAAATGCAGGTGTAACTGCTGAAGATATTGATGTGGTGATTTTGGCATGTTCAAATTTACAACGTGCTTATCCTGCGGTTGCAATTGAAATCCAAACTGCGCTTGGCATTCAAGGCTATGCTTATGATATGAATGTGGCATGTTCTGCGGCGACTTTCGGCTTGAAACAAGCCTATGATGCGGTCAAATCGGGTGCACGCCGTGTGTTATTGGTCAATGTTGAAATTACATCGGGCCACACAGATTATCGCTCACGTGATTGCCATTTCATTTTTGGTGATGTTGCAACTGCTTCAATCATCGAAGAAACGGACAGTAAAACGGGTTTTGAAATTGTGGATACCCATTTATTTACACAATTTTCAAACAACATCCGCAATAACTTTGGCTTCTTGAACGGTTCTGAATTGACTTCTCGTGATGATAAGCAATTCCGTCAGGATGGTCGTAAAGTATTTAAAGAAGTTTGTCCATTGGTTGCCAAAATCATCACGACTCAGCTTGAAAAGAACAGCATTCAGCCTGAAAATGTGAAGCGTTTCTGGTTGCATCAAGCCAATGCCAATATGAATGAATTGATTTTAAAACTGATTGTGGGTAAACAAGTGGCGGAAGCTGATCCTGATTTAGTGCCAATTATTTTGGATGAATTTGCCAATACATCTTCTGCAGGTGTGATCATTGCGTTGCATCGTACTGCGGATCAGGTCAACGATGGTGAATATGGTGTACTTTGTTCATTTGGTGCAGGGTATTCTGTAGGTTCGATTCTTGTGCAAAAGCATGTGGTTTGATTTATTCATAACAGATCTTGTGTAAATACTCAGTATACGTCATTGTTATAAAATATAGATTGAAAGTCTCTACTTCTTGAGGAGGAGGACTGAAAGTCAGCAAGAGGATGGGGAGCTTGACTTAATTAAAACCTCTCCCTAACCCTCTCCTAAAAGGAGAGGGGACTTCTAGTATAAATATGGACTTATTGAGGTTTTGTAGAGATACAACATGACCCTAAAAAAATTAGAAATTCAACATAACTCTAAATTATTACGTGTAATTAGTGCATTGCAACGTTATTACTTTCGTCCGACTTTTTTAGGCGCAGAAAATCTCAATCCTCAAAAACCTGCCATGTATGTGGGAAACCATACCATTTATGGCGTGCTGGATTCTCCGATTCTCATCGACTATTTATATAATGAACATAAAATTGCCATTGTCAGTTTGGCAGATCATATGCATTTTCATATTCCAATTTGGAAAGGAATGGTTAAGCGAGTCGGAGGGATAGACGGAACTCGAGAATTTGCTAGACAGGCGATGCAACAAGGCTATTCTATTTTGGTTTTTCCTGGTGGTGGTCGTGAAGTCATTAAACGAAAAGGCGAAGCTTATCAACTCATTTGGAAACAACGCTATGGCTTTTTAAAACTGGCGCAGGAATTTGGCTATGACATTGCGCCATTTGTGGCTTTGGGTGGGGATGAAGTTTTTGAGCTGGGTTTTGATGTCAATATGCTGTTAAAGCAAAAATGGTTTAATAAAATTTTATCCAATCCGAAAATCGGTTCATTTTTGAGAAATGGCGAGGTGATTCCTTCGATTCCAAAGCATATTATCCCCAAAAGAATTCCGTTTTATTTCAAGTTTATGCCACGTTTAAGTATTGATCAGATTGAAACGATGGAGGATATGATTCAGTTTCGTGATGATTTACAGCAACTGATTTATGCTGAAATTGCAGCTTTAAAAGTGTATCGAGAAAGTGATTGTAAATAAATAATTAAAATTTTCTCTATGGATCATACTTTCATTTACATCAATGTGAGCTAATCTCGTTTGAATCCAAATAAATTAAAATGATGAAATTATGTATACAGCTTCATGTCTCTGTGGCGGAATTCAACTTAAAATTAATACAGAAATTCCTCAAGTGTTCGTTTGTCATTGCGGGCAATGTCAAAAAGCACAAGGTTCAGCTTTTGTTGCCATTGCACCCATTGAAACTAAATACTTAGAAATTTTACAGGGGCAAGCATTATTTTCAGAATACTTTGCAACTGAAAATAAAAAGCGCGTGTTTTGTAAAGCATGTGGTTCCCCTTTATTTAGTGCGCGTTTAGATTTACCAGAAGTGATTCGTTTAAGAGTCGGAATCATCAATGAGCCATTGAGTGCACATATTGCATCACATGCTTTTATCGACTATAAGGCGGCATGGTTTGAGATTTTAGATGAGGCTAAAAAATTCCACGAAGGGCTCAATTGAAAATGAAAATAAGAAGACGTTGTTAGGGGGAATTTGTTTTGTTTCTAGTGAGGGAATACGCCATTCGATATTTATATAAGTTTAAGGAAAATAACAAAACTTAAAGAAAATGATGGTTTTTTAAGCGCATACTCATGTAAGTTATAAAAAATTTACATAACAAATAAAATCTCATGTGAGGAGTATAGAAATGGATCTGATTTCATTATTGAAAGAAAGAGTGACCCCGATCGTATTAAAAGGTGAATCGACGTATTTAACAGAAAAAAGTACAGCATTGGCTGAGTTTTTTCCTTTTTTGTTAGCGATTTTAAAAGCAAATCCTAATTTAATTTCTGCACTTCAAAATAATTTAAATCCGAGATTAGCTGATTTATTTCATACACAAAGTACGTTGAAGGAGCAGTATGTAGAGAGCGTGGGTCAACACGTCCCTCATCATGACATTGAAAATGTTTTAAATCGGTCAATTCCAGCAACATTAAATGTATTAGAAGATGAAGCAGGCTCTCATGACCCTGTAGTGATACAGCATTTTTTAGAACAAAATTATGATGCAATTTCTACTGGTTTAGCCCCTTGGGCGCGAGGGATTTTAGCCGCTTTAGGGCTAGGTACTTTAGCTGCAACAGCAAATACCACATCACAGGCTGTTCCTCCAGTTACACCAACACCTGTTGTGGAGGAAAAGAAAAAATCAAGCTTCTGGCCAGCATTAATTGCTTTATTGATTCTATTGTTTTTGGCTTTTTGGTTATTACGCAGTTGTAAGACAGAAGAGCCAACACCCGTCACCAATAGCACAATGACAAGTTCTAGTCAGCAACCTGCATATTTCCAAATCTCAACAGACCAAGCAGGTGCATTAGTCACATGTCAGGCAAAAATCGGTGATGCAAAGTATATTGATATTTTACAAAAAGAAGTCAAACAAATTTTTAGCCATCAAAATGGTTGTGGCGTAGATTCAAGTAATAATTTTAATGCAGCTTTAGTGGATCAGAATGCTTTAGTGAGTGTATTAAAGTTGTTGAAAGGTGTACCAAATGTCAATTTGGTGTGGACAGGAAATCAAATCAGTTTACAAGGTGCAGATACTGCGAGTTTAAAAGCGTTAGCAGATAAAATCACACCGTTGGTTAAAGATGTGCAAGTCGTTGTGGGTGAAGCAGCAAGTTTAGATGAGGGTGCGGCGGTGACAAGCAGCATTGACAAAGCGAAAGCGGCTTTGAGCAATATTGACCCAAATCAAGTTCGTCCCTTAGATATTGCGACTGCATTAAACTTACAGATTATTAACTTTGCGACAGCATCTGCTGAGATTCCTGATGTGAATAAGTCGGTATTAGACCAAGCCGCAGCATTAATGAATAAAGTACCGAAGGTACAATTGGTTGTAAAAGGCTATACCGATTCGACAGGAAATGCCGAAGCCAATAAAGCATTATCACAAAAACGAGCAAAATCGGTTGTAGATTATTTGGTTGCAAAAGGTGTAGACCCAAGTAAATTGCAAGCACAAGGTTTTGGTCAAGACCAACCTGTCGCAGATAATGCAACCAAAGAAGGGCAATTTAAAAATCGCCGCATTGAGTTTGAAGTGATTAATACTGAAACAGGTACAGTGCGTGAAGTAGATAACAACGGGGTTGAAGAAAAAACGCAATAATCGCCAATAGCATTAAAACGGGCGATTTAGGTCGCTCGTTTTTATTTGCTTTCATTTTAGATTATCTTGAAAATATGCAGCTAGAAATAAAGTCTAAAATTGAGAAATTGACATGATGCGTATAAGTTTTATTGGTTCGGGGCGAGTTGCAACCCATTTGGCACAGGCTTTTGCTCGTCAGTATCAAATTGTACAAATTTTTAGTACTCATTTTGAAAATGCACAAAAACTTGCCAGTCTTGTGCAGGCGGAAGCAATCCATCATCTTCAAGATTTTCAAGATAATATAGACTTATGTGTCATTGCTGTAAGTGATCAAGCCATTGCAAAGGTGATACAGCAGCTCAAACCCTATTTAAAAAATACACTAGTTGTGCATAGTTCTGGAAGTACACATTTAAAAGTATTGGCAGACCATTATGAGAATGTAGGCGTATTTTATCCTTTACAGACCTTTAGTATTGAACGTGAAATTGACTGGGAAAATACCCCTTTATTTATTGAAGCACAGTCTGCAGCGAGTCAAAAAAAACTAGAAAAACTCGCAAATAGCCTGAGTAATAAGGTTTATCTGTATTCTTCAGAGCAGCGTTTGAGTTTACATTTAGCTGCTGTATTTGCTTGTAATTTTAGCAATGCATGTTATGACATGGCAAAACAAGTTCTTGATGCTCAACAGGTAGATTTTAGTTTATTGTCTCCTTTGATTTTAGAAACCGCTCAAAAAGCTGTTCAAAATGAACCCAGATTGATGCAAACAGGTCCTGCCATGCGTGGAGACCATGTGATTTTGAATATGCATGAAGCAATGTTAGCTGCTTCACAACAACCTCATTTGACTCATATTTACCGTATGTTAAGTGAGCAAATTATGAGTCGACAAAAAATAGAATAGTCTTAAGGAATATTTGAGCTTGCAATGAAGATTTGTTCATTTTATAGTCATTTAATTCTCTTTATAAAAATTTATAAAAATGAATGATCAGCAATATTTATTAAAAGTCGTGCAATGGAAAGATTTAGTACATTTACGAACAAGAGATGTTATTTCCGAATTATTGATTTCAATACCTTGGTTGTGTGCATCTTTGGCTTTTGCGTATTTGGCTTGGTATCTATTAGCATTATTGTGTTCGTTTATGTTTTTTTTAACAGGCTTACGTCAAGTGCATAATGCTTTTCATTTTGCACTTGGAATAAGCCGAGAAAAAACACATTGGGTGATGTGGATATTAAGTATTGTCATGTTAGGTTCAATGCATGCTGTGCAAATTAATCATTTACGTCATCACCAATTTTGCATGCAAGATGAAGATGTTGAAGCCAAAAGTGCACGTATGAAATGGTGGCAAGCATTTTTATTTGGGCCATTTTTTCCAATTATGTTACATAAAAAGGCATTTGCTGTTGGGACAAAAACACAAAGAAAATGGATGAGTGCTGAACTTTTAGCAAATATTATTTTAGTGATTGCAGTGTTTTTTATTTTAGATGTCACCATTTTGAAATATCACGTTGTTGCAATGTTGATCGGGCAATGTATGACAGCATTTTTTGCAGTGTGGACGGTGCATCATGATACTGAAGATCATATTTATATGGCTCGTACTGTGAGAAATGAATTTAAGCGAGTTGTGACGTACAACATGTTTTATCATGTTGAGCATCATTTATTTCCTGCTGTACCCACTCGGCATTTACATGTTTTGGCAAAGCGTTTAGATGCTTATGATCCCAATGTGGAAATTAGAGAAGTTTTTTAGTGATCACACTAGAATAAATCTTAAAAGCACAGGGCTTGAAAATGAAAATATAGGAACAGGTTTTAAGTCATGCTGCTGAATTTATATCATTTTTTGATAAAGGCGATTGCTTTAAATTCCTTTTTCTTCTAGATGCAAAGGAAAATCTAAAAGGGCATTGAGTCGTTTTTTCAAATTAATAGGAGCTCTTTTAATATCATTGCCTATGTTTCATATTAGATTTTAAGATTTTGATGTAATTGATCCCATAATCATCTAAAAGTGCTAAAAGATATGTTGTATTGCATCCTATTTACTAGTACTTTGACTGAGATCATCATGACGCTTTCATGAATGGTTACAATTCAAATCAAAAAATATGAGAAAAATAAATATTGAGTAAAATGTCTTTACACATTGAATTTTAAAGAATTTTAATTAAATCAAAAACAAGTCATTAATTATCATAAAAGCGTCATAAAGCTGTAACTTATTTGTCATATTTTAAAATCAAAATGCAGTTATCCAAAAAGTACGCCATTGTGGAATTTAAGTACTTATAATTGCAATTAAGAAAGAGAGAAAAGAATGCGCTTAAATCATATCGCAATTGCTTTAGCAGTTTCAGGGGCAGCAGTAGCATCTACAACACACGCAGCTCGTGATACGATTCAAATTGCTGGTTCTTCAACAGTACTTCCATATGCAAGTATTGTTGCTGAAGAATTTGGTAATACATTCCCACAGTTTAAAGCACCTGTTGTTGGTTCTGGTGGTTCATCTGCTGGTTTAAAACAATTCTGTTCGGGTGTGGGCGACAATACGATTGATATCGCAAACGCTTCTCGTAAAATTAAAGACACTGAAATTGCTGCATGTAAGAAAGCAGGCGTAAATCAAATTTTAGAAATCAAAATTGGTTATGATGGTATCGTATTTGCTTCAAATTCACATAAAGCAGCTTACAAATTACGTCCACAACATGTATTTGCAGCTTTAGCAGCTGAATTACCTTCAAATGGTAAAATGGTACCAAACCCATATACACGTTGGAATCAAATTGACAAAGCGCTGCCAAATGAGCCAATTACTTTAGTCATCCCTGCATCAAATCACGGTACACGTGAAGTATTCCAAGAAAAAATGGTGGATGCTGGTTGTGAAACTTATCAGGCGTTCAAAAACTTAGATAAAGATGCATTAAAGAAAACATGTTCTAATTTCCGTAAAGATGGAAAAGTGATTGAAATTTCTGGTGATTACACTGAAACATTAGCACGTTTAAAAACATCTCCAAGTGCTGTGGGTGTATTTGGTTTAGGTTTCTATGATCAAAACCGTGACAAATTACGTGTTGCAACAGTAAATAATGTTTCTCCATCTGAGCAAACAATTCTTAATGGTTCATATCCAGTATCTCGCCCATTATTCTTCTATGTGAAGGGTGAACACTTGAAATCAATCAAAGGCTTACCACAGTTTGCTGAGTTCTTCTTAAGCAAGAAAGTATCAGGTAAAGGGTCTAAGTTAGAAAGAGCAGGTCTAATTTCTATGTCTGATGCTGAGCGTGCAAAAGTGCTTGCAGCATTTAAAGCAGGTAAGGGCGTTAAGTAATTTTTAAAGATGAAAAGGCTAATGGTGGGAAACTGCCATTGGCATTTTTTGCTAAGCAGTGTTTTTTCAAGTATGACATTGAGAAAACGGTGGAGAATGCATGAATCTGCTACTTATTGGCGTGTTATTGGCTCTCGTAGCAATCGCGTATCAAATTGGTTTAAGTAAAAGTCGAAACATCGCGGGTAAGGGGAAAAATTCAGCTACCTTACACTCACGTCCAGGCTACTATGGTGCATTGGTTGCATTATGGTGTGGTATCCCTGCATTTTTGATTTTAGTGGTATGGAATCTGGTTGAACCGAATCTATTAAAACAAATTATTTTAAATCATATTCCTGCATCAATTGTTGCATCTTCAGATCATGCCAGTATTCAGGTTCTCGTTGAGCGTGTCAAAGCCATTGCTTCTGGTTTCGGGGTGAGTGATACACCAGCTGCATACGAAGTTGCGGCAGCTGCAGAATTAAAGAAAGTTCAAACGATTGGCGCGTTTGCCAAGTTTGCAGTGGTGATCTGTGCAGCATTGCTTGGTTTAGTTTGGGCAAAAAAACGTGTCGAAAAACAATACAGAGCACGTAACCAAGTTGAAAAAACGATTAATGTTGCATTAGCACTCTGTTCAGGTGTTGCGATTTTAACAACCGTTGGCATCGTGATGTCAATGTTTAGTGAAGCGATGCGTTTCTTCCAATTTGTGAGTCCTTTAGACTTTTTCTTAGGTACAGAGTGGAATCCTGGTTTTAGTACCTCAGGAAGTGCAGAAGGAAGTTATGGGCTATTACCACTGCTGTGGGGCACACTCATGGTTAGTATCGTGGCACTTCTTGTTGCTGTACCTGTGGGTTTAATGATTGCAATTTATTTAGCCGAATATGCCTCACCGCGCTTACGTGCGTGGGCAAAACCTGCAATTGAGATTTTGGCGGGTATTCCAACCATCGTATATGGCGTTTTTGCCTTAATGATCATTGGACCATTTTTTAAAATGGCAGGTGATCTGGTTGGACTGAATATTAATGCAACGAGTGCATTAACTGCAGGTTTTGTCATGGGCATCATGATTATTCCATTTGTTTCTTCATTGTCGGATGACATTATTACCCAAGTGCCAAGTGCTTTACGTGATGGTTCTTTGGGACTTGGTGCAACCAAATCTGAAACCATTCGCCGTGTGGTGATGCCTGCTGCATTGCCGGGTATCATTGGCGCATTCTTGTTGGCTGCATCACGTGCAATTGGTGAAACTATGATCGTGGTACTTGCCGCAGGGAATAGTCCTTTATTGCATGTCAATCCGCTTGAAGCGGTTTCAACTGTGACGGTCACCATTGTTAATCAATTAACAGGGGATACAGACTTCGCAAGTCCGCAAGCATTGGTGGCATTTGCTTTAGGTTTGACCCTATTTGTCATTACCTTAGGGTTAAATATTGTTGCACTTTATATTGTGCGTAAATACCGTGAGCAATACGAATGAGTACATCAAATACATCTCCAGTGGATCAAAATGTATTTGATCCTCGTGTGGCAGAAGAATTACGTCAAAAACGTAAAGCAAAAATTGAAAAATCGTTGGCATCACGTCATCGTACTGAAAAATCATTTCGATTTTTTGGTTTAGCGTCAGTGGTCATTGGTCTCGCATTTGTTGCATTACTCTTTGGCAGTATTTTAGCCAAAGGTCTGCCTGCATTTTGGCAAGCAAGTATAAATGTTCCTGTTTATTTTGATCCAAAAGTCATCGATGTAGGACCACAGCCGACCCAATCTCAAAATGAATCACCTGCACAATTTCAAGAACGTTTTGTTGATTGGCAAACCAAAATGGGCATGGTGGATTGGGATGCATTACTTGTAAATGGCATGATTGCAAAAGATCCAAAGCTGGCAGCACATCGTGATGAGTTGGGCAGTATTTACACCAGTTCTGAAGCTTATCGTTTACGTGATATGGTGATGCAAGATCCTGCATTGATTGGTCAAAAGAAAGATGTCAAAGTCTTGGCTGATGCCAATGTAGATGTATGGCTTGCAGGCAATATTGATCGTAATTTACCAGATGATCAGCAACAATTAAGCCCTGAAGTACGTAAGTTAGCCGATTCGATGAGTGCATCGGGTGATATAGATCGTACCTTTAATATGCAGTTATTCACCAACCCAGATTCACGTAGTTCACCTGCAACAGCAGGTTTAGCGGGCGCATTCATGGGCTCATTGTTCATGATGTTGATTGTGATTTTTATCTCAATACCTATTGGGGTAGCATCTGCGATTTACCTTGAAGAATTTGCTAAACAAAACTGGTTAACCGATGTTATTGAAGTGAATATCAATAACTTGGCTGCTGTTCCTTCGATTGTCTTCGGTTTACTCGGCGCATCGATCTTTGTTAGTTGGATGCACATGCCAATTTCTGCACCATTGGTTGGTGGTTTGGTGTTAAGTTTAATGACTTTACCAACCGTTATTATTACCACACGTGCATCATTAAAAGCAGTTCCACCTTCGATTCGTCAGGCAGCTTTAGGTTTGGGTGCATCACGTGTACAAACTATTTTCCATCATGTTTTACCCTTGGCTTTACCAGGTATTTTAACGGGTGCGATTATTGGTGTGGCACAAGCACTCGGTGAAACTGCACCATTATTGTTGATTGGCATGAGCGCATTCGTTGCCAATATTCCTGCAACACCTTTAGATCAATCAACAGCTTTACCTGTACAAATCTTTTTATGGCAAGGCAATGAACTGCGTAACTTCTTTGAAGGGCGTACAGCGGCTGCCATTATTGTTTTACTTGCCTTAATGATTTTACTGAATAGTCTTGCAATTTGGTTGCGTAAGAAGTTTGAAGTACGCTGGTAATTGAGAACAAACTATGAGTATTCTAGATATTAAAAATTCCTTAGAAAAGGATCCGTCAGTGAATCAAGATCACACACAATATACGTCTCAACAAACTGAGCAAAAACGTCCAACGACTTCGTTCGTTTCACAATTTGACTCAAATAGCAGCTCTAAAAAAGAACCAGCGACAACTGTAAAAATCAGTGCTGAAGATACCCATGTTTATTATGGTGATTTTGAAGCAATTAAAGGAATTGACTTAAAAATCTATGAGAATGAAGTCATTGCATTTATTGGACCATCAGGTTGTGGTAAATCAACATTCTTACGTACACTTAATCGTATGAATGACACCATTGATGGTTGCCGTGTTACGGGTAAAGTGACCTTAGATAATCAAGATATCTATGATCCAAACCTTGATGTGGTGCTACTTCGTGCACAAGTTGGGATGGTTTTCCAAAAACCAAACCCATTCCCAAAATCAATTTTTGACAATGTCGCGTATGGTCCAAAACTACATGGTTTGGCACGTGATAAATACGATATGGAAGAAATTGTTGAAAATAGTTTGCGTAAAGCAGGTCTATGGGATGAAGTAAAAGATCGTTTAAACCAACCAGGTACAGGTTTATCAGGTGGTCAGCAACAACGTTTGTGTATTGCACGTACCATTGCGGTGAGTCCTGAAGTGATTTTGATGGATGAACCATGTTCTGCACTAGATCCAATTGCAACGGCAAAAGTCGAAGAACTTATTTCTGAATTGTCTAATCAATATACCATTGCAATCGTGACTCACTCGATGCAACAAGCTGCACGTGTATCTGACCGTACAGCATATTTCCATTTGGGTGATTTGATTGAAGTCAACTCAACTGAAAAAGTATTTACGCAACCGGATCATCAATTAACAGAAGCTTATATTACAGGTCGTTTTGGTTAATTATGTCATTTTAGAATTGACCAAAGCAATAAAAAAGCCCCTGCATTGATCAGGGGCTTTATTTATGGACTTAAATTTATGATTTTATTAGTCAACTTCTGCTTGCGTCATAGTACTTGCTTCAGCCGTCACTTCATCCTTACTTTCGACAGGTGATTCAACGGCTTTTTTCTTGGCAGATTTTTCTTTATTTTTCTTCTTTTTTTTGTTCTTTTTCTTTGGCTCTTCCTCGATTTCGACACCATCTTCAAGTGCTTGCCAATATTCAAGTTGAGCCATTACTGCTGCATAAATCGAGCCTTTGCTATAACGACCTTTTTTATCGAGTGTGCCGACAGGGCGTGCCATTAAAATTTCTAAGGCTTGGTCAATGGTATCAATCGCATGAATGTGAAATTGTCCTTGTGTCACGGCATCAATCACATCTTGTCTAAGCATTAAATGCTGCATGTTTTGACGAGGAATAATCACGCCTTGTTTGCCTGTGAAACCTTGTAATTTACAAGCATCAAAGAAGCCTTCGATTTTGGCATTCACACCGCCAATTGGTTGTACTTGACCGAGTTGGTTCATTGAACCCGTAATCGCCCAAGATTGGTCAATCGGCAGTTGGCTGATCGCAGAAATGAGTGCAGATAATTCGGCAACCGTTGCACTATCACCATCCACTTGACCATAGCTTTGTTCAAAGGCAAGTGCAGCAGAGAAATGTAAAATTTGTTCACGACCAAAATGTGCTTTAAGGAAACTCGACATGAGTAACACACCTTTGGCATGGAGTGAACCACCGAGTTCTACACTGCGTTCGATGTCTAAAATATCTCCGCCGCCTTGATAGACTGAGGCAGTTAGGCGTGAAGGTAAGCCAAATTCAACATCGGCATATTGAATCACTGAAAGTGCATTGATTTGTCCTAAACGGTGACCTTTGGTTTCAATCAGTTGTGTCCCACGTGATAGATCTTGCCAATATAATTCTCTTAAATAGCCTAAGCGATATTGACGATGTTTTAATGCGGTATTGATATGCTGCGCTGTCACCATTTTTTCTTGTTGCTGTACAGCATGGTGATGTGATTCACGAATCAAATCACCTAAAGTCGAAGCATGTAGCGATAAGGAGCTTTGGTCTTCTGCTTGGCGGCTCGAATCTGTCAGTAGTGCAGATAAGGCAGAGCGGTCAAAAGGCAATAATTTATCTTGCTGAACATAATCAGCAATCAATTGCATATAGGCTTGTTCATTTTCATCATTGCGTTGCAACGTGTCTGTGAAATCAGCACGAATTTTAAATACACTGCCTAATTCGGGTTCTACTTCTAAAATCTCATAATAAATTTCAGGTTCAGCCATTAAAATAACTTTGAGATTCAGAGGAATAGATGCAGGCTCAATGGAAATACTGCCGGTTAACGTCAGCATATGCTCAAGCGATGAAAGTTTGAGTTGTCCAGATTTTAAAGCACGTTTTAAACCTTGCCATGCATAGGGTTGTTCAAGCAGCTGTTCTGCTTCAAGCATCAAAAAACCGCCATTGGCTTGGTGTAAAGTGCCAGGGCGAATCAAGGTGAAATCTGTGGTAATGGTGCCATTTTGCGTGAGTTGTTCTACATGACCCAACAAATTGTAATGGGTTGGGAAATCTTCAAAGATGACGGGTGCACCTGAATTGGCTTTATTACTAATCACTACATTGGCTTGATAGCGGGCAGGCACACGATTAAATAAAGAAGGAGAAAACTCAACACCTTCTTGGTCAATCACCGTTTCAACATTGTCGATGATATCTTGTGCGTACAGTTTTAAGTATTGTTCTAAACCTTGCACAGCCTCAAATTTATTTAAAATTTGTTCCATACGTGGAATGATGACTTGTTTAGCAATATCACGGTTGAGCTCGGACACTTGGTCGCGAGCATCATCTTCAAGGTCGCCAAGTTGTAAGCCTAGACGTTCCAGTTTTTTATCCATATAGCGAATATTGGCATTGATTTCTGAACGTTCTTTATTGCTGAGTGCATTCATGTCTTCTTGTGACATTTCTTGAATTTTGTCATCCACATAATGCACAGGTACAAACATATGCTCATCATGGCGATTGATGAGTTTTAAATCTAAAACTTCACCTTCTTTGGTGAGTTCAACCAAAGCTTGTTGTTGTTCATTGCCTGTAATTTGACGAATTTGTTCAATGCGATTGTGATAGGTTTCAGCACTAAAACGACGTTCAAGTTGTTTTAAAATGGTTTGCCAAGCTTGATGCAGTAACGTTTGGAATTTAATGCCTTGTCCTGCGGGAAAACAGAGAGCCAAAGGCTGACGTGCATTTTTAAAATTATTGACATAAACCCAGTCATCAGGGGTTGGCATGGTTTTGGCGTGTTGTTGAAGTAAACGCTTAATCATGGTGCGTTTACCTAAACCTGCCGTACCCACTGCAAAAATATTGTAGCCTGAATAAGGTAGGGCAATACCTGCTTCAACCGAAGCACGAGCGCGATCTTGACCTAAGAAATTATTCAGCGGTTTAATACGTTTGGTAGAAAATGGAATATTGGAACTGTTGGGAATATGCGTCAGTTGTTCAGGTTTTAAGGCTGTTTTCGTCAAGGTATTTTGAATTTCCGTCTGGTCAAAGACTGAAGTTAAAGTGGATTCGATTTGTTTTGAATGATTTGTTGTGGTTACAGTTGAAACAGTGGTTGAACTTAATTGGTCGTGTCTTTGGGTCACAGGTGAAATCCAAAACTAAATAGAAGTTGAAAGCTTTAAGGTATACAGGTTTACCCTAAAAGATCAAGCATTGATGTTGTAAATAACAACAAATTTGCAGCTTGGTTTCATAAAAGTGATTGAAACCATTTGCATTAAGCGGTTGAATAGCATTATTTCATTTTGCAGAAAATAACAACCGAATGTCTACGCAAAACTCAGCTCAATTGCCTGAGCAAAAAACAGGCTGGAAATCTGCTTTCCAAGCATTTTTAGATCGCCGTGCTTTGATCATGTTGTTCCTTGGTTTTTCAGCAGGGATACCGATTCTACTGATCTTTTCAAGTTTGTCTTTGTGGTTAGGTGAAGCAGGCATTGATAAAAGTGCGGTGACTTTTTTTAGTTGGGCTGCTCTCGGCTATTCATTTAAATTTGTGTGGGCACCCTTAATTGATGAGATTCCACTGCCTATACTGACCAAAAAATTAGGACGTAGACGTGCTTGGTTGTTAATGGCACAAATCCTGATTATTTGTGCGATTTGTATTATGGCGTTTTCTGACCCTGCGCTTGGACAGAGTTATTTATATCAGATGGCTGCAGGTGCAGTTTTACTCGGTTTCTCTGCTGCAACACAAGATATTGTGATTGATGCCTATCGTATTGAGCTCGCTGAAACAGAAATGCAAACAGTTTTGGCATCTACTTATAATGCAGGTTATCGCATCGGGATGATTATTGCTGGTGCGGGCGCATTATTTTTGGCAGCTAAACTGGGCACAGCCAAAGGTAATTATATTTATGAGGCGTGGAAATATACCTATTTAGCCATGGCTGCGGTGATGTGTGTAGGGATTGTGACCACATTAAGCATACGCGAGCCGCAGGTAAATCGTGTACATAAGGATTATCAACGCACAGACTATTTCCGTTTGGTTGCTGTTTTTTTTGTGGCGGTTAGTAGTTTTGTTGCAAGTTATATTTTTTCAGGATTATTCACTGCAGCATTGATCGAAAAATTCAGTATTCAAGACAGTTTCTTATTATTTGCGGTAGAAGCAATCCGTTTCATTGGTTCAGGTGCAGCAGCTGTTTTTGCCGCTTATCTATTGATTCAGTTGGGCGCTGTGAACAAGCAAATGGCACATGAAACATGGGTGAATCCAATTGCAGACTTCTTTCAGCGTTATGGAGTCAAACTTGCACTAGTTTTATTGTTATTGATTGGTTTTTATCGTATTTCAGACATCATTGCAGGGGTTATTTCGAATGTGTATTACCAAGATTTAAACTTTACCAAAGAACAAATTGCTGAAGCAGTTAAAATTTATGGCGTGATCTTTAGTTTGGTGGGTGGCTTTCTCGGTGGTTTGCTTGCTCAACGTATGAATATCATGAAATTGATGTTTGTCGGCGCCGTACTTGCGAGCTCAACCAATTTGATTTTTATTGGTTTAGTCAAATCAGGCAAACCGATGGATCAAGTGACTGTGCAAGTGGGGCAACAACAATTTCAAGCCACACCTGATGAAGTGGGGTACTGGAAAGTTCAAGTACCAAGTCAAGCTTTAGCTGCGGCATCTGAGTTAAAAATTAGTTCACATTATCAAGACCAATCAGAACGTGTTCATGTGACGATGCCCTATTTACAGGATAATGGCACAGCACAAATTCAACTATTGCCGATCAGCAGCGATAACACGCTCTCGCAGGTTGAGTTAAAGCAAAATATTGTCGTTAAAGGACAATTACTTGGTGTAGATGCGGCAGGTTTAGTGGATGAACAACCCATTACTTTAAAACTGGATACGCAAGAATTCCCTGCAAAATTAGACAAAGATGGGGTCTTTACAGGTTCAATTGACGCGCAAACTTTGCAAAACTCTCCGACTAAAACCATTACAGCTTCAGTGAATTTTAAACAGGCAAGTGAACCGCTTAGTACACAAACAGGTTATAAAATTGCTGAGACACAAGGTACTTTAGCGATAGATGTCAATCCTATTCAAGCAGTCAAAGTAAATGGTGATGATAGCGTTGAAATTAAAGGGAAGCTGATTGAACCGTATAGCTCAGGTTGGTTATATTTTGCAATTATTGTGGATAATATGGCATCAGGTTTGGCAGGTGCAGCATTTATCGCTTTCCTTTCTAGTTTGACCAGTGTTTCATTTACAGCAGTGCAATATGCGATTTTTAGCTCGTTAATGACTTTAACACCGAAAATTTTAGGCGGGTATTCAGGGACGATCGTGAGTAATATTGGTTATCCAAAATTTTTCTTGATGACCACATTTATTGGTATTCCGATCTTAATTTTGGTGGTTTGGGTGGCGAAGCTGTTAAAAGAGCATCAACAGTCACATCATTCCTAACATATGCATTTTAGTCACTAAGTTATTTTTTATTTTAATGATGAGCTCATTTTATCCGATGATGAAATGAGCTTTTTTATGTGCAGATGATGAGGATAGGGTAACTCACTTTTTCATGCTTAATAAATAGCAAATAGGTGTGTATTCTCATCGTACTCTAAGGCTATAAATTGAAATTTTAGTCAGTTTTGCCTATATTGATCTTAATGATTTCACCAACGGGAATACAATGATGCGCATGCTACATACCATGTTACGTGTAGGCAATTTAGAACAATCGTTAAAGTTCTATACTGAAGTACTTGGAATGACATTGCTTCGTAAACGTGACTATGAGGAAGGTCGTTTTACTTTAGCTTTTGTGGGTTATGGTGATGAAGAAAATCATACCGTACTTGAGTTAACTCATAATTGGGATACGACAAGTTATGAATTAGGCAATGCCTATGGTCATATTGCGATTGCTGTCGATGATGCTTATCAAGCATGTGAAGCAATCAAAGCTCGTGGGGGCAATGTGGTACGTGAAGCTGGTCCAATGAAAGGCGGCGTGACTGTAATTGCCTTTGTAGAAGATCCAGATGGTTATAAAATTGAGTTAATTCAACAAGATGCTAATGCACGTAATAATTAAGTTATCACGACTTTTATATGTGGTTCATGACGAGATTTAAAACACTTTCATTAATACTTAAGTGTCAGAATTAAATAGTGAACATTTAGTGTAAAAAGTAGTTTAATTTGCTGAGCTCAGTAGGATTGAAGTTTACCTTTAGGTAAATTCATCTTGCTGAGCTTTTTTAATGCCGATCCAATTCATAGATAAGACAGGATGTTCACAATGAATATGTTAAAAATACTAGCCTTAGATCGCTTCACCATTCTTTTAATTGTGATGGTAGTTTTAGCGACTTTTTTGCCTGTTCATGGGCAAGTTGCAGATATTTTTGGTAAAATTACCACGATTGCGATTGCCATTTTATTCTTTTTGCATGGTGCTAAGCTCTCTAGAGAAGCCATTATAGAAGGCGTCTTGCATTGGAGATTACATGCAGTGGTTTTTGCATTTACCTTTGCTGTCTTTCCAATTTTAGGTTTATTGGCTAAACCAATTTTATTGCCACTACTTGGACAAGCGTTATATTGGGGCTTCCTGTTTATGTGTTTTTTACCCTCTACAGTACAGTCATCGATTGCTTTTACCTCTGTTGCCAAAGGAAATGTAGCAGCAGCAGTTTGTAGTGCATCCTTTTCTAATTTAATTGGTATGTTTATTACCCCAATTTTAGTGAGTTTTTTTATTTTTGGTCAGTCTAAACATGACTATGATCCAACCTCATCGATTATTGAAATTACTTTGCTATTACTTGTGCCTTTTATTGCTGGACAGTTACTACGACCTTATGTATTTCCATATATGCAAAAAGCACCAAGTATCGTACGTACTTTTGACCAAGGAACCATTTTAATGGTGGTCTATGGTGCATTCAGTGGTGCAGTGGTGGCAGGATTGTGGCATCAAGTGAGCTGGACGACGTTGTTTTATTTAACATTAGTATGTTCAGTTTTTTTGACCATCATTATGCTTTTGGCATTTTATATTCCAAAATGGTTGGGCTTTAACAAACAAGATCAGATCGCAATTTTCTTCTGCAGTTCGAAGAAAACGCTGGCTAGTGGTGTGCCGATGGCGCAAATTTTATTTATTGGACAGCCGCTTGGGATGATTGTATTGCCCATTATGATTTTTCATCAGATTCAGTTAATGGTTTGTGGTGTGATTGCAAACTATTGGTCTAAGCGTAACAGTACTGCTAAAGAACAAGAATCGGGATGGTAATTTAATTATTCGCATATTTATAAAAATTGCCGTATAATACTGCCCACTTGTTGTGCTTAGCTCTGACACTTATAGTCTCGGTGGGCTCAAAAGAAATGGTCTGTTATGGTGTTAGCCTGTTGAATTAATTTTTTAATTTATTCAACCTTGCCTCAGCATTTAAACTGAGAGTGGTTAATTGCGATGACAGCAAAACCTTTCTTAACTTAGGAGAATCGACCATGCGCGCCGATATTCACCCAAAATACGAAAAATTAGTTGCTACTTGTTCATGCGGTAACGTCATTGAAACTCGTTCTGCTTTAGGTAAAGAAACAATTTACCTAGACGTATGTTCTGCTTGTCACCCATTCTATACTGGTAAACAGAAGAATGTTGACACTGGCGGTCGTATCGACAAATTCAAACAACGTTTTGCAGGTATGTCACGTTCTATCAAACGTGGTTAATACAGCAAAACCAAAAAAACGGGCATTTGCCCGTTTTTTTATGACTCTATATTGAGTTTAAAATCGGGTTTATCGTAATATCCCCGATTTTTGAATAGTTATTGATCTTGTACGTCTGTCAATTGATCCAATTTCTTTTGGAAGTATTCACCCTGTAAGAAACGTACATCTACATTCCATGCATTTGCAAAAGAGTTCATATCATCTAAATGAGTCAATAAAAACTCTACAGGTCTGATTTCTATATATTTATGAATCATTTCTTGCAATGATTGCGTTGTGGTCTCTTTGTCTAGCATATGTGTATATTTTTCATCTAGGGTGAAATGGGTAATATCACTTTGCTTTAAGATCGCTTCGCTTGAAATCGTAGAGCCAAAACGACGAATGGCAATATCAGCGCCATATTCACGTAGTATCGAAATATTTTTTTGTGCTTCAATGATGTTTTTAGCAATATCCTCTTCATCAAACTGTAAAATAATAGGATGCGCTGTTCGACTTCCAACAATGGTAATGAGCTTAGAAATAAGTTCAGGGAATTGTTTGTCATGGAATAAAACATGGCGGTTTAAATTAACAATGATTTTTGCCGTCGGGCATTGATGGATAAAGTTATGTAGTTGCTTACAGGCTTCAACCAAAATCCAACGGTCTAATTTAATGGATAATTCAACGTCATCATCGAGTTCAACCAAATTGCTGATTTTTTTCCAGTGATTCTCATAAATAAAACCACTTGTGACTTCATAAGTATACAGATTGGTATCTTGTTTATCATAAAGTTGTTGGTATTTAATACGAATTTCACCTTGTTCTAATTTTTCCGCAATTTGGCGTAGAATAGGTGAATCTGTGAGTTGTACTGTGGTCGGTACAATTTTTTCTTCAGCGATGCTTGGCGTTTCTAGACTGATATTTGCTGTTGGTATTATTTGAATATCTTGTGCCAGTGTTATGCTTTCTAATGCGGGGATATTGTATGGTGCGGTTTCTTCAAGACGAATTTCTTCATGCAGCAATGGGGGCAGTTCAATTTGTGTAGTGTGTAGAGACGCACTCATTTGTAAATCTGATTCAGATGGTTGAGTTGACAATCGTGAATTATACGCTTGAATCAATAATGCGGAAAAATGCGCTTCATTAAACTGATCTGTGTCAATCACAGCACAACCAATTTTTAGATAAAATTGATAAGTTTTTTGATCAATTTCAAGTAACTGGGGTTTTTGCAAAACGTTTAAGTTAGAGATGCGTGATTCTAATAATGTATCCGAACCTGCTTGTAATAGAATACCATAGACACCAACATCAATTTGAAGCACAGTTTGATTGGTTTGTTCTTTGATAAATTTTTGAATTCCTTCAAAGTAACGTGAAATATTTTGCCAAGTTAAATTGAGAACTTCATTTGGGCATTGTGCCAAACTAAACACAATCAGCGCATTTACTTTAGCAGGTTGGTCAATCATCGCACGTTGAAGCTGTGAAAAAGTTTGAGCCCTTGTAGAGGCATGTCCTGCCACTTGATCGTTTTGAGAAGACATTTCAATCGTGAGATGTAAGACATCTTCTTCTGAACCTGGTAAAAACTCAATTTTTAAAGGATTTTGTGTTTTTGCATTTTGGTTGAGAGTTTGAATATCAAAACGTGCGTAATCGAACTGTCCTTGGGTAATTTTCTTAAAACGATTTTTAAAATCGTTCAAATCTTCAGGTTTTAAAATATCTAAAACAGGCAAACCAATAATATCATCTTCACGTTTTAAACCGAAAAGTTGTAAATATTCAGGGTTTGCTTGCGTATGTATACCTTCCTCAAGTACAGCACAGGCTTTATGTTGTTCTTCAACTAAGCTTTGTGCTTGGGTCTTAGCACTTTCTAAGTCTTTGAGTAAATGTTGTTTAGACTGAAGCGCACGACTATAAGATAATGCACGGACTAAGCTGATATAACAATGCTCAGGTGCTGTTAAATCGATAATGTCATAGATCCCTTTATGAATAAAATATTCATATTGTTCAGGTTGATACTCTGTTGGGCGTAATAAAATGACAGGAATATTGATTTGTTCAGAGTTTTGAATCAAGGTGATGACTTGTTCCATTTTTAAATCATAAGCACGACCAAAAATGATTAAATCCCAAGACGTATTGAGTTGTTTTTCAAAACTTTTTAAGTCATCTAATAGCAGACCTTGTGCTAAATGTTCTTTACTTGCAAAAAGTTCCATTAATGAATTATATCGAATTTGATTATCATCAATAATCAGTACTCGTGTTTCAGAGAGTTTTAACTTTTTAGATAATAATAAATTTCTCACTTCAAACTGTCCCATAAGTCATGATGATTTGAATCATATAATTGTTGTTGGATAAACTGGTCAATCAAGAGCTGCTCTTCATCATTGAGCAATTCAAAATCAAACTGCACAAAACTCTGTGAAATAAATAAGGACTTCAATAAATACACTTTAATTTCTTGATGATTAAAACGTAAGTGCAACGCTTGTTGTTCTTTAAAATTCGGTAAATTCGGTAAAACTAAAGATAATTTTGTCAGTTCATCTTGATCTGTTTGTACCAATAAACAAGGTTGATAAATATAACTATTAATCTCAGAAGGTACTTTAATAGCACAAGGATAGATATCCTGTGACAAAATTTCCACGCCGACCTCATAGCTTTTGCGCTCGGCTTGTTTAATCCAACGAATGACTGCACATTTCCATTTATTTTGTTGTGTTTCACTGACTAAAATCAGTTCACCTGTACGTAAATTTTTCGGTACTTCACCTGACCAAGCAATACGATAACCATTAATACTGATATCTAAGACTTCGGCTTGATAAATTTGTTTAACTTCACGGTCAAGCTGCTTAATTTTTTGCGTTTGCGAGGTATCATGCGCGTTATTTGAAATATTGCCTTGTAAATTGGTTTCGGATCTAAAACTGAAATTTTGTTTGAGTTGTAAGGTTTCATCAAAATTCTTAGCATGAGACAAATAAAAATGTGCAGTTTGTAAGGTAAAGCAAATTTCTAACTGTGCAGAATATTCATAACGTTCATGTTGACGTTCAGAGTGAGTCCCTAACACATTGAGAACATGAAACTTTAAAGCTGAGGATAAATGATCTTTTTCATTTGCAGACAAATATGCAGATTCATTTTGAATCGTGTCATTAATATGTTCAAGTAATTGTTGCGTTGAAATAAAAACATTGGGCTTAAAATCTTCATGATGCTTACGATTGTAAATCGGAGAGTGGTCTTTGCTCGTATCTACAATATAGCGAGAAAGTGAACTTTCACGGGGTAAAATTTGTGCTAATTTCGCCCAATCTAGACTGCATTCATAAAGTGCCTGAATCTCATTTGGACGAATCTGATGCGTATTAAATACATCTAATAACAAAACTTGTGCATAAGCTTGTTGGATGTTTTGCACAGAAAAATGTGTACCCTGTAAATGATTGACATTAATGAGCAGCTCATTATTTTTCAATGCCAATTCATATAGTTGATGAATGGTTTGCCACTGATGAGAAAGTGCAGGGCTATATAACATTTGCTGTTGGGTTAATAACAATCCCAGTTGTTGTAAAGCATAATAATTTGCTAAAATACGTGCCGTTTTAAAACTACGATTTTGAGCAAATTTCAAAATCGAATATTTTTGCTGTGTAAGTTGTTGTGAACTACGGTGTGCAATATTGACATAAATTTTCACAAAAAAAGCGCGCATCAAAGTGGTGAGCTCAATAATGTGCTCATTGCGATCAGAATGTGATAAGCCTTGATCTAGAAAGTATTTTTCTAAACCAATGAGCACATTTTCGATGCTCGGATGCAATACTTGCAATAAATCAAAACGTAAAGTTTCTGAGCAATTTAATTCTGCAATTTCATACATCGCATTTAACAAAGCTTCAGACGTATCTCCTAACTTCATGATGGATAAGCCTGACACCCATTGGTGCAGTGCTTCTACTGAAGCCGAGGAGAAGCTTAACTGTTCACGATTTAAAACCGTTGAAGAGTGGAAAATATTGGAAATTTCCTTATTTATCATATTTATATTAAACTCATTTAAAGAAATCTAAAAAGTTATAGCCCCAAACAGCGGTGTTTTATTTTTCTCTCCCGCAATCTCTCGAACCAACTTTGGAACTAAATATCCAGGGAGGTTGGCCAGAAGATCTGTATAAATCTGATCAATGGTATCTGCTTGTAGATCAAAGTGATGTGCACCTTTAACTTTGTCTAATACATGTAAATAATACGGTAATACACCTGCCTCAAACAAGCGTTGACTGAGTTCAACCAACACTTCTGTGGAATCATTCACACCTTTAAGCAACACAGATTGGTTTAAAACCAAAACTTGCTGTTGAACCAAACTTGAAAGTTTACTACAAGTCGTTGAATCAAGTTCCGCAGCATGATTAGCATGCACCACTAGGATGACACGTAGCCGACTGTTTTTCAATAAGTAAGTTAATTCCTCATCGATTCTTTCAGGAATAACAATCGGGACACGTGAGTGAATTCTTAAAATCTTAATTTGTTGCAAAGATTCAAGACGTTCTAACCATAGCGCTAATTTACGATTGGATAAAGTCAGCGGATCTCCACCACTTAAAATCACTTCATTAATGTCAGGATGATTGAGTAAGTAATTTTTGATATGTTGCCAATCCTCATTTTTAGGCAAATTCTCTTGATAGGGAAAATGACGGCGGAAGCAATAACGACAATGTATTGCACATGCGCCTGTCAGGGTCAATAAAAAACGAGATTTGTATTTATGTAATACCCCAGCCAATTGATTGGCAGCTTCTTCCCCCAAAGGATCTGTAACAAAGCCCGCATGTTCTTCAAGTTCTAAATGATGTGGCAAAACTTGCAATAGGAGTGGGTCGAATGGATTCGACTTTTGCATTTTTGCAACAAAAGCACGTGGCACACGTAATTTAAACTGTTGACTCGCTAAAATTGCGCCTGATAACAATTGTTCAGGTGAAAGTTGTAAAATATCGAGCAGCTCATGAGGATCAGTAATTAACTGATTCATTTGAGATTGCCAGTTTTGCTCTTGGTATAAATAGTTTATCATGCCACATACTAGTTGAAAAAGTTGAGGGTCAAACACGGTTTCACATCGTGATGCTGTATAAAACCTTGAAAATTGATATAAATGTGTAACGAATTAATGTATCGTTCCTAGTTTTACATCCCAGCAAGAGTTGATTTTAACGTGAACAAGATCAAGGATAAATAGTGTTTATTTGTGTCTGTATGCATGATGATCAGCCAGTTTTACAGTGTAACAGAAGAATTTAACATTGCTTCATGACTACTTGCTCATTTACAATATTCTAAAATGACAATTTTAGCTTTTGCTAAGCACTTTTTTTTGTTGTTGTACGTTCTCTAACACGGTTTGGACTGTGTTAATAGATTAAGATTAAAGTTTGGAGTGAGCCTTTCATGGCCTATTATTCTACAAATGATTTCAAGTCAGGCCTTAAGGTCATGCTTGACGGTAACCCATGCGCAATCATGGAAAATGAATACGTTAAACCTGGTAAAGGTCAAGCGTTTAACCGTGTAAAATTACGTAACTTACGTTCTGGTAAAGTTTTAGAAAAAACTTTTAAATCAGGCGACTCATTAGAAGCTGCAGACATCGTAGAAGTTGAAATGGACTATCTATATAACGATGGTGAAATGTGGAACTTCATGGATCCTGTAACATTTGAACAGATCGCTGCAGATAAAACTGCAATGGGTGATGCTGCAAAATGGTTAAAAGATGATTCAAATGAAAAATGTACGATCATGTTGTTCAATGGCGTACCTTTAACAGTGAATGCACCAAACTTCGTGGTGTTAAAAATTGTTGAAACTGATCCAGGTGTTCGTGGTGATACATCTGGCGGTGGCGGTAAACCTGCGAAACTTGAAACAGGTGCTGTGGTACGTGTTCCATTATTCGTACAGCAAGAAGAAAGCGTTCGTGTAGATACCCGTACAGGTGATTATTTAGAACGTGCATAATCGTTGAAAAATAGATTATGATCGAAGGGATGATGAAAATCATCCCTTTTTTATTGGGATATTTTCAGAATGCAAATGATTTTGAATCAACTTGTGTATGGAAAGGTATAAGGATTTTACTAAAAGGCATAAATTGTTCGGTACACTCAAAGTCAACGTCATCATCTAGTCATGCTAAATGGGCATATTAGAGCCAATTTGTATGCCAAAGTCGTAGATGAAAATAAAAAATCAAGGAGTAAAGTCATCAGGGAAATGGATCACATAAACTGTATTACGTACATAAAAACAAAGGAATTGCTTTTGTAATCAAGATGTGAGGTATGAATGGAAAATATTCAAAAAAAATCAGGACCATTATCAAAACTGATATGGGTTATCGTTGCGATCGTAGGCGCAATCTCATTTGGAATTTTAGCTGTAAGTCGAGGTGAACATGTCAGTGCTGTATGGTTAGTTTTAGCTGCCATTTGTGTGTATAGCATTGCTTATCGTTTTTATAGTTTATTTATTGCAAATAAAGTCTTTGAACTTAATCCCAGACGTCTCACACCTGCACACCGTTTGGCAGATGGCTTGGATTATGTTCCTACCAATAAATATGTGTTATTCGGACACCATTTTGCAGCGATTGCAGGTGCAGGACCTTTAGTCGGTCCAATTCTTGCTGCACAAATGGGTTATTTACCTGGTACAATCTGGCTTCTCGTCGGCGTTGTGCTTGCAGGGGCAGTACAAGATTTCTTAGTTTTGTTCATTTCGACACGCCGTGATGGTCGTTCACTCGGTGAAATGGCAAAACAGGAACTCGGTTCATTTGCTGGTGTCATCGTTATGCTTGGTGCTTTAGGGGTAATGATCATTATCCTTGCAGTTTTGGCATTGGTGGTCGTGAAGGCATTAACCAATAGTCCATGGGGTGTTTTCAGTATTGCTGCAACCATTCCTATTGCCATTTTTATGGGCATTTATATGCGTTATCTGCGTCCGGGAAAAATCGCAGAAGTGTCGATTATTGGTTTTGTGTTAATGATGGCAGCCATTATTTATGGTGGTGATGTCGCGGCACACCCATATTGGGGGCCATTGTTTACTTTGACTGGTACGCAGTTAACATGGGCATTGATCATTTATGGTTTTATTGCATCGGTTCTACCAGTTTGGTTGTTGTTAGCACCACGTGATTATTTATCCACCTTCTTAAAGATCGGTGTGATTGCAGGTTTAGCAATTGGTATCATGGTGGCGATGCCAATGCTAAAAATGCCATCTACAACGCATTTTGTTGATGGTACAGGCCCTGTCTTTGCAGGTTCAATGTTCCCATTCTTATTCATCACCATTGCCTGTGGTGCGATTTCAGGTTTCCATGCTCTAGTTTCTTCAGGTACAACCCCGAAATTGGTCGACAATGAAGTGAATATTCGTGTCATCGGTTATGGTGGTATGTTGATGGAATCATTTGTCGCAGTCATGGCGATGATCTGTGCAACGGTACTTGAGCCAGGCGTATATTTTGCAATTAATGCACCTGCTGCCGTACTGGGTACAACGGTTGAGTCTGCGGCAGAAGCTGTGCGTAACTTAGGTTTTGTGGTGACACCAGAAACTTTAACGCTTTTAGCTAAAGAGGTTGGTGAAACAACGATTCTTTCTCGTACAGGGGGGGCACCTACTTTTGCGATTGGGATGGCACATATTATTACGGATATTTTTAATAACCGTTCAATGATGGCATTTTGGTATCACTTTGCAATTTTATTCGAAGCATTGTTTATTTTAACTGCTGTAGATGCTGGTACTCGAGCTTGTCGTTTTATGGTGCAAGATACAGTCGGTATCGTGGTTCCTGCACTTAAAAATTCACACAACTTTGTTGGGAATATGCTAGGAACTGCCGTTGCAGTAGCAGGTTGGGGGTTCTTCGTTTACCAAGGTGTGGTCGATCCACTCGGTGGTATTAACAGCTTATGGCCACTATTTGGTATTGGTAACCAAATGCTTGCGGCGATGGCATTGACTCTAGGTACGGTCATCTTGTTTAAAATGAAGAAAGAAAAATATGTGTGGGTGACGATTCTCCCAACTATTTTCTTAATCATTACTTGTATGACTGCAGGTTGGCAAAAAATCTTTCATGAAAATCCGAAAATCGGTTTCTTGGCACAAGCCAATAAATTCTCTGATGCAATTGCCAAAGGTGAGATTTTAAAACCTGCTAAAACACTGGAAGAAATGCAAACCATTGTATTTTCAAATCAAATTAATGCAGCTTTATGTGCATTCTTTATGATTGTGGCGATTATTATGATTTTTGCTGCGATTGGTGTGATTCGTCGTGCCTTAGCGAGTCCAACACCAACTGTAAATGAAGCGCCTGCGGTTTATGCAGACCCTGAAGATACGGTTGTAACTTCAGCGAAACATTAATGTTTGAGAGGTAAGTCAGATGAATCTTAAATTTGCCAAAAGTGGTAAAACGGTGATTTATAAAATCATCAAAATGACCATCATGTCGCAAAAAGACCTGATTTTTAATCCCAAAAACTGGTCGAGAATCGCAACTTTGTGGACACGTTTGCAGCAGAGTTTTCGGTTAATGGTGGGCGTGCCTGATTATCAAAATTATCTGGAGCATATGAAAAAGCACCATCCTGATATGGATGCGATGGATGAAAAAACCTTTCATCGTTATTGTGTCGATGCACGCTATCCATCGGCAAAAGGTGGTTTGAAGAAGTGTCCTTGTTAATCATTTATGATTAGTTCGCATGAAATGAATGGCATCGTAAGATGCCGTTTTAATTAGAGTTCTATACAAACACTATGTAAAGTTGGAGTCATTATTGTATTCGCTTTGAGTATTCCTTAAAACCGTGTATGTTAATCAAATTGCTTAAAATTTTTATTGGGGAATAAAAAGTGATTTGGGGAAAAACTACACCAAAAGTTATAGAACAAAATAAGACAAATGAACATTTAGATTTAGGTGCATACTACCCAAAAATTGATCAATTCTTAACAAAAATCAATCGTATTATTTTAGATAAGCCTCAACAAACAAAACTTGCTTTGTGCAGCCTACTCGCAGGTGGGCATTTATTATTTGAAGACTTGCCAGGGTTGGGGAAGACGACACTCGCGAGTAGTTTGTCACGCCTTGCTGGCTTAGATTTTCAACGCATTCAATTTACCAATGATATGCTGGCAAGTGATGTGATAGGGATTAATATGTTTAACCAAAAAGAACATCAATTTGAGTTTAAATATGGTCCTATTTTCACGCAAATATTATTAGCAGATGAAATTAACCGTTGTAGTCCTAAAACTCAAAGTGCACTGTTAGAGGCAATGGAAGAGGGTAATGTTACGGTCGATGGAACACGTTATGAATTACCCAAACCATTTTGGGTCATTGCCACACAAAACCCATTATTCCAGAGTGGAACCTACAGCCTACCTGAATCTCAACTCGATCGATTTCTCATGCGACTATCCTTGGGCTATCCATCACGTGATGCGGAAAAGAGCTTATTACAGCAGGATTCACGACAGAATTTGATTAGCCAATTGCAATCTATTTTTGAACAGCAGGAAATTTTGCAATTACAAAGTCATGCCAATAAAATTACAATAAATGATTTGGTTTTTGATTATATACTTGATTTGGCAGAAGAAACTCGTAAAGGTCGTCATGGCTTATCTACACGTGGACTTTTGGCATTAAAGAAAGCAGCTCAAGCATATGCACTGATTGAAAAACGTCGGTTTGTCATTACGGATGATGTGCAAGCGGTATTTGTGGCTGTGGTTTCGCATCGAATTGGATTGGGTGACGCAGAAACACAGGCATTGATGCAAAAAGTTGCAGTAAAAGGTTGACAGGACTGACCATGTTAAAAGAAAGGTTTGTCCGCTGGCTACATTTGCGTTTTCGCTATACAGGCATCCGTACATTAAAACAAAATGAAGTCCTAGTTTTTATCTACCAACAAGGCTTTTTATATTTGGTCTTAATATTCATCACTTTTATAGCGGGAATCAACTATGCCAATAACCTGATTTTAGCTTTCTGTTTTTTAATCAGTGCGATTTTGTGTATCAGTTTTTATTTGAGTTTTAAGCAGTTGCATGGTGTTACTTTGCAAGTTGTGGTCGATGAAGTTGGCAAAGTTAATGAAGTTTTTAAGGTTAAAATTATTTTGCAACAAGCACAGGCAAGCGCAAAGTATTTAAATTTTAAAATCAGTGATCCTGAGTACAAAGCATCAAATAAGGATGCTCAAATTCATAGTTTTTTATTTCAAGACAAACAACAAAGCTTTGAAATCCATTTGATCCCAGATCAGCGTGGTCAATTAAAAATCCCACCGATTCAAATTTATTCTACGTATCCGCTCGGTTTGGTGCGTGCGTGGACCTATATTTATTTAACTGAAAACTATTGGGTCGCACCTGAAGCTCAAGCTTTTTCACAGAATTTGCAGCACTTTTCACATACAGGTGACCCTGATTTAGATGAGTTTAAGGAACTGCGTAACTTTAAGTTGGGAGATTCTTTACAAAGCGTTTCGTGGAAACAAGCAGCTCGTGGGCAGGGACTATTTGTTAAACAATTTGAAGATTTGGTGGATCAGCATGTGATGCAGATCGAATATCATCAAATGCCGAGTGCAGACCATGAAAAAAAACTGAGTTTTATGATGGAGTTGGTAGATCAATGTGAGCATTCCCAAACGCCGTATTGCGTGATTTTACCGCATGCACAGATTGAGCAAGGTGTTGGTGAGCGACATTATATTCAAGTCAAAACTTTGTTGGCACAGGCTTAGGGGTGTTGAACATGAATAAATCCATTCAAATTTCCATTCTGTGTGCATTGGGTTTAATTTGGTTAGCACAAGTGGCATTTATGCCGATCGCATTGTCAATTTTATTTTTGCTGAATATTATGGGTTTAGCAGCGTATTATCATAAGAAAAATCAGCATGAAATTTTTGATTTCCCCAAATATCCCAAAATTATTTTTGCTGTTTTAGCTTTAGTGATTATCTATTTAGATGCTGGAACATTTTTGGGTGTGGAGGCAGGCACTGCTGTTTTATCGACTTTTTTATTTGCTAAAGCTTTAGAAACTAAAAGTAAACGAGATTTTATTATTCTGTTTAATTTTGCATTATTTGTGAGTGCAAGTTTATTTTTACACAGTCAAGCCTTTTGGATGGCGTTATTGGTTTTATGTTGTTTAATCAGTTGTTTGGTTGGGCTTTATCGAGTGCAAACGGTAAATTTTGAAACTTCACAGCCTGTATTAAAATCGCTTAAAACAGATGCTTTACATATTTTAAAATTTATTGGTTTAGCATTACCATTTTTTATTCTACTGTTCTTATTTTTCCCACGATTACCGCCACTTTGGCAGATTCCTATTCCGCAAAATAAAGCAGTAACAGGACTCAGTGATAGCATGTCACCTGGTGATCTCGCGGAGTTATCGCAGTCAAGTGCTTTGGCTTTTCGTATTATTGCTAATATGCAAGCATTACCAGCACGCTCTGAATTGTATTGGCGGGCAATGGTGTTAGATCATTATGATGGTACACGTTGGACCAGTAGTTTTGTGAATCAACAAGTAAAATCGACGCCATCTCTTGTGGCAAATATAGGATTCTATTATCAATATTTGCCTAGTGATCCGAGTCAACCGTGGATTACTGCTTTAGAAAAATCAGTGCCAACGGAAAATAAATATATTTTGCGTGAAGATTGGTCAATTATTCCACGGCGTATGGTGCAGCGAACGCAACCCATTCAGTTGCAATGGATTGGGAATGATGGGTTTGATGGAGAAAATGGCGTAACAAGCCAACATATGCTAAAGAACAGTTTGAATTATCCTTTAAATCGCGATGTGCAAGCACAGAAATTAGCACAAAAATTATATCAACAAAGCCAACACAACCCTGAACGATATATTCATAATGTATTGAATTGGTACAAAAAAGAAAAATTTGTTTATACCCTTGCACCAGGAAAGTTAGCGAATAATCGTATGGATGAGTTTTTATTTCAATCCAAACAAGGTTTTTGTGAACATTATGCTGCAAGCTTTACATTGCTCATGCGTTATGTTGGCATTCCTGCCCGTGTGGTGACAGGTTATCAAGGTGGAGAACTTGCCCCCGATGGGCAAAGTTGGGAGGTTCGTCAACTCGACGCACATGCATGGACGGAAGTTTATGTACAAGGGAAGTGGCACCGTATTGACCCTACAGCAATCATTGCACCAATGCGGGTGGATAATGGCATGCAAAATATGATGAAGGATGATCAGGTGATTTTTGGGGATACGCATTATTCGAGTTTAAAATTACAACATTCTTCGATTTTGCGTAGTTTCAGAGTGTGGAGTGATTACGCAAGCTTTCAGTGGCAAAGTAAAGTCGTGGGTTATGATGCCGAGAAGCAAAATAGTTGGATGAAAAAACTAGGTTTAACATCAAGCTACAGTTTTGGCTTGGTTTTAATTTTGGGAATGATGGGACTGTTGTTGCTCTATTGGGGAGTGAACAAAGTTTTAAATATTCAGAAAATGTCGACTGTGGAAAGACTCATTTTGAACTTTAACCGCCAATTAGATGTGCACCATCAAAAAGCGATCTCTGAAACTTTTCAACAGTGGATGAGTCGTTTGTCTCAGCAGTCACAGCGAGCAGAACTGTTTATGCAGACCAATGAGATGTTTCAAAAAATTGTGTATTTAGCTGATAAAAATCAAAATGATATTCAGAAATTTAAATTTTTGCTTAAAGAGTGTGCGAATGATTTAAAGAGATGAAATTAATGCTTGTCAGATGATAGAAAAATGAATAGTATTCTCAGCACCTCAGGTTTATAGCTCAGTTGGTTAGAGCGCTACGTTGACATCGTAGAGGTCACCAGTTCGAATCTGGTTAAACCTACCAAGATCTTTATTGATATATATCAATAATATAAGGGCAAAATTGTAGTGATTTTGCCCTGTTTTTTATGTCAAATAGGTCAGCTTTGAGTAATCAAAATACTCAAAATTTGCATTAAAAACTGCTTTATATTTCGCTTTTGGGCGCCAAATTTTAAGAACGTATGTGTCTTTAAAGATTTTGGTGCCCAAATTACGGCCCCAAATATTTAGAGTTAGTAATTATGCAAAAACCTGTCAAACGTGGCAATGCCTGGCGCATCCAAGTCAAATACAAACATCTCCGTGATGCAGCTACTCGTGATACACCTGAAGAATGCACTCAATGGGCATACAAACGCCTAATTGAATTGCAACTTGAGTATGAAAAAGAACTAGAAAATTTAAATAAACCTAAATGCACCTTACGTGAGCTTTTCCACCTCTACTATGAAAAGTGTGGCCAGTTCAAAAAAAGCAAAGAATATACACGTAATCATCTAAAGTGGCTTGATCGTTACTATGGCGATCTAGTTGATAAATCTATTCACGAAATCACACCAAAACTTATTACAGAAAATCGTGATAGACGTTTGAAGATGGTACAACCTGCAACTGTACATAGAGAAATGAGTTTAGGGTCCGTGGTATTTACCTTTGCTGTGCGTGAAGCATTTCTAATTCCATCAAATCCATTTAACTTAGTTAAAAAGCCTATTAAACCGCAATCACGGCAAAACCGTATTAGCCAAACACAGATTGAGCAGATCCTAAAAGGTTTGGATAATTATCATGAAAATATGGTACCCAATACACCAGGACATTTTGTTGCTTGGTGTTTCTTGTTTGCGCTTGAAACAGCAATGCGCAAAGGTGAAATTCTAGGTATTCATAAAGAACATGATCATGGTGATTATGTACATTTGCCTGATACCAAGAATGGTACTTCACGTGATGTACCACTTTCACATAAGGCTAGAAAGCTTTTAGATTTATTACCTGATCGTAAAGGTGGTTTAATTCCTCACAGTTCTAATTCATTTAGACTTTTATGGCAGCGAAATTTAAAACGTACTGGCTTAGATGGTGAGTTGACGTTCCACGATACAAGGCATGAAGCGATGATGTGTGCTGATAAAAACGGAGACTTTAACTTGGTAAACTAAACTTACTCAACAGGAGTTTACCATGAGTAAAAAGCAAAAAATTTATACAACAGAATTTAAAGCTGAAGCAATAAAAGCCATTGAAGAAAACAAAGGTAATGTTTCCGAAACAGCACGACAACTCGGTATTTCCATGCAAACGCTATCGAATTGGCATAAAAAAGCAAAGGCAGGAACATTAGCTGGCACACAACAATATTCGCCTGATCTCGTTGCTCTACTCGAAGAAAATAAGAAGCTGAAACAACAACTTAAAACTTCCGAAATGGAAAGAGAATTTCTAAAAAAAGCAGCGGCGTACTTTGCCAAGGAAAATCAGTGAAGTACGCTTATATGAAAGAGCATAAAAACACATATCCAACAATAATGATGGCTAGGTTGCTAAAAATTTCAATATCAAGGTTTTATGATTGGTTAAAGCGGGGCTTAAGTAAACGAGTTATTCAAAGAAACCAACAGACCATCTTGGTCAAAATTGCCCATCAAGAAACTAAAGAAAGTTATGGACATATTCGCTTAACAAGGTATTTACAGTCACAAGGCATTCAAATTAGCGAGTATGCAGTACGTTGCATTAAACAGCAGAATCATCTGTATTGTAAGCGTTTCAAAAGGACAACAAATAGCGATCACAATCGTTATGTTTACAATAATTTGTTAGAGCAAAACTTTATAGAGACTACCCCAAACATTGCGTGGGTAAGTGACATTACATATATATGGACAGCTGAAGGCTGGCTGTATTTAGCTGCGTTAAAAGACCTTTGCACTAAACAAGTAGTTGGGTATAGCTTGAGTGCAAGGATGACAACACAACTTGTTTGTAATGCACTGAGTATGGCTATTCGCAATCATAAACCACCTCGAAACTTAATTATTCATTCGGACAGAGGCAGTCAATATTGTAGTCATGAATATCGGAATATGCTTGAAAAATATAGTTTTCAAGGTTCGATGAGTAAAAAAGGGTGACTGTTTTGATAATGCACCAATTGAAAGTTTCTGGGGAATATTAAAGAACGAACTTGTACATCATCGGAACTATAAAACGAGGGAAGAAGCTAAGGCAGATATTACAAAATACATAGAGCTCTTCTATAATCAGCAGAGAATTCAGAAAGGACTGAATTTTAAGACACCAAATCAAATGGCAGAGGACTTTTACAAGTTAGTTGCCTAGAATCTCCCAAGTGGAAGTGTCCTGTTATTTCAGCACACATCAGAGAGCGCAATGTTTGTCTGCGGGAACCGTAAGAGTAAGATTAACGAACACGACTAATGCTCCTATTGATTTACCTAATGGGACAATACGCTTAAGAATCGTATAATAGAAAGACACCAATTAAGGTGTCTTTCTCATAATCTTACTTTCTATCCATTTTCCAACTTTTATAGATAAATCATCAATATAATTGCTATATGGAATTGATAAAATAATTGTAACGATTATTACTATTATTGATGCAATGATAGAACTAATTAAATAGCCATAGCTTAATAAATAGTTAAATACAGGAATACCAACAACATAGATAATTAACATATGTAATAAATACATTGAAAATGAAAGTCTTCCAAGATATACAAAAAACTTATTATCTAATAGTGATGAAAGTTTATCATTCATTAATATGCTATAAACTATTAATGGTGCACATAGTACATTTAATAAGGTTGCTGTTTTAGTATTTAATATTGATGTTATCAATTGATAAGAAAAACTATTATTATGAGCACCAGCAAAATATAAGCCTAAAATAAGCATTGGGAGAGCAATGTAGATGTTTATTTTTTTACCATATAGATAAAATAACATTCCTAGAACAAAACTAAAAAAACCAAAACCCATTTTTAAAGATACTAAAAACCCTAGTATCGTAAATATTAAAGCTATGGCTAGTAAAAGTATTTTTGATTTTTGAGTTAGATAGCAAAGTAAAAAAATCAAGAATGAACCAAATAGCTCAATTTGCATTGTCCACAATACCCAGTTGTACTGGGATTTCCCGAAGATAAAAGCACTGATCGCGCCATCATATAATGCATATAAGATTGAGCTATCATACGAGCCTATATTTGCAGCCCAATTTGATACATGAGATGAATCAACATTAATGAGAAAAACAGTATAACAAATTAAAACAGAAATTACCGCTGGTATTGCTAAGCGCGGATATCGCTTGACGCTCATTGATATTATTTTTTTATTAATATTTTCCTTTTTATTTAAAATTGCATAACTTAGCACATATCCACTAAGAACAAAAAAAACAAAAACAGCGGCATTTCCAGAATATATGAAACCAAAAGGTGAGTCATAAAGCCCTAAAAAAGCTTTAAATTTAGGAACACTAGAAGCATATTCATGGGCGTAAGGGTAAAATGTAAATACTAAATGAGATAGAACGACTGCTAAACATGCTAAGCCTCTTATGCTTTCTGCTGAATTTATTTTAGACATACTATAAATATTAAAGAAATTTTCATGATTATAAATATTTTTAAAATTAATGCATTATTTAGTTAACCTGAATTTGAGGGAGTAATGATACGAATGCTCAATATTATCTAAATTTATTCGATGATATGATCCATAGAAAAGAATTTTTTAGTATTTTATATTAATAAACAATATGTTATGTTTTGGTAATTTTTTTACTGTTTTTTACATCTAACTAAGGTTATTAATACACAAACAACCACACCTTACCCTGATCTTTAATACGAAGATCGGGGTTTTTATTATTTAAAGTTGAGGTGGGTATGCAGGAAAATACGATTCCGTGGATCATTAAAGTTGTTCCAGCAGTTGTAGGGGCGTTATTAGCGTTAGTGTTGAGTGGCGATATTGATAAAGAGGGGAAAATTAAAGTTTCATTTGCAGTGATTGGTAAGTTTGTTGCAAGTGTGACGGTGAGCTTGTACGGTGGCTCTGCATTCATTGAGCATTTTGGCTTGCTTGAAAAGTCAACGATGTATCAAGGTTTTGTGATGTTGATCTTTGCTGTCTTTGGTTTGCTTGCGATCGGCATCGTGTACCAATCAATTGCTTTATTGAAAGGCAAGCCATTATCTGAGGTTATTTCCGAAATTAAAGCAGCTTTTATTTCAATCATCGGGAATGGCAAAGGAGGGCAAAGCTAATGAATAAAGATCAAATTAAAAAGCTGCAAAAGAATGTAGGTGTGAATGCTGATGGTTTTATTGGTCGCGACACATTTACAGCATTATTTAAAAAACTAGGTGCATCAGATGTACGTGCTAATGAATTAGCACTTGCGGCAAATGTACACATGCGTACTTTTAAAATTTTAGATAGTGCAAATCGTTTTGTAAATTTCATTGCTCAACTTGCACATGAATCTGGCAACTTTCGATACATGGAAGAAATTGCATCTGGTGCAGCGTATGAAGGTCGAAAAGATTTAGGTAATGTGATTGCAGGTGATGGAAAGCGTTATAAAGGACGTGGACCAATCCAGTTAACTGGACGTGCAAATTATCATAAGTATGGTCAAGCATTGGGTTTTGATTTTGAAAATCATCCTGAGATTGTGGCTTATCCAAGCGTTGGTATGTTAGTGGCCTGTAAATATTGGTCTGATAATGGACTTAATGAATTGGCAGATCAGGACGATGTGTTAGCAATCACCAAGCGTATCAATGGTGGTACTAATGGTTTGGCAGATCGTAAAGCACATTTGGCAAAATTGAAGTCATGGGTTTGATTTTATTGTAACAAAATAAAGGGCGCAACTTGGGCGCCAATAAGGATTAAGTATCTGATTTTTAAAGTTGTACCGTTCTTTGACATCGTAGAGGTCACCAGTTCGAATCTGGTTAAACCTACCAAGATTTTTATTGATATTTGATCAATATTAAAAAAGGGAAAATCATCAAGATTTTCCCTTTTTTATTGTTTAACTTTATAAAATAATTTTTCAATCTTTACATGGGAAAGTCATTCAAAGATTCAGCGATATTCAGTTTTTTCAGAGAATTGGTTTCTAATGCTAAACATAATGCGACAATCTTTGCAGCGTCGGCTAAATGTTCTTTTTGCAATGCAAGACCATTTTGAATTGCATTTAAATTTTCTTTTTGAATATCTAAAGCACGTGCGAAATCATGATTTTCTTGGCTTGCAATAAACTGCACAATCGCTTGATTTAAATCATGTTGTGGTGCATTTAACATGGCATCAATAATTTCATCGAGTTGTTCAGTTTGAGCAGATAAAGAAACAACAAAATTTTGCACAAGTGAGCGTTCAAGCACGTCAGAAATTTTATTCATGGAAGAACCTGTAAAAACAGTAAGACTAAAGAGGGAGAGATAACTAGCCATAAAGAAGCTAGAAATTGAATGAAAAATAACCTATTTTAATGATTGAATCAACTTGATTCGGACGAATGAACAGTCTCTTTAAAATATTTCAAAATATCAGGGATGAGTCTCGATAAGAGCCGGGATTTACACCAGTCCATTTTTTAAATGCACGATGAAATGCACTCGGGTCTTGGAAATATAATTCACTACTGATTTCTTGTAGTGTTTTTTGTGTGGTTGTTAAAAGTTCAATCGCAGTATCACGGCGTATTTCATTTTTGAGTTGCTGATAACTTGTGCCTTCGTTTTTTAAGCGGCGTTGTATCGTCGCTTCCGACATATTGAGTTGTTTTGCCAAAACATTCAGCTCAAGCCACTGCTCAGGTGACTGTTGCATGAGGGATTTACGGATGATTGAGCTCAGAGCATGTGGATTTTTAAAACGAACCAATAAGTTTTCAGGGGTATTTTTTATAAATTCATACCAAGACTTTTGGTCTTGTTTGATGGCGATTTTTAAATAATTAGCATCAAATTGGATGTAATTTTCATCTGAATGATAATGAATGTTTTCACAAAACCGTACTTTATAATCATGATCATCTTGTGGAGCGGCACATCGCAGTTGAATTTTGTTAATGATTAAACGTTGTCCACTGAGCCAACAAATTAAACCATGAATTAGCATGAGATAGGTGGCATATGCAAACATATTTTTAGGTGCTTGCCGATCATAAATGACAATATAAGCATAATTTTCTTCAACAAATAGCGTGCTCGAAAAGTCATCTAAAATTGCATTTAAAAACTGTAAAATTTGTGTCAGTGCAATTTTGACATTTTCAGCTTGCATCAGCATTTTTGACAAGAGTTGAAAACTGCCTCTACGCATCGCATGGCTGTCCATACCAAAAAACTCATCATTCATTTGATTTGCGATTTCTGTCCAAAGTAGGGCAAATGTATGAACGGAAACTCTACTTTTATCTGATTGCATTAATTCTGGAGAAATGCCCATTTTTTGGATTAATTGTGCTAAGTCTAAATTTTTATTTTGTGCAGTGGCTAGGGCTTCTTGTACCAATGTAATAGAAATCGTTCCCTTACTGTACTTGGGTAGTTGATTATCCATAGGTTATTCCATTATTTTGTAGCACGACGTCATTGTCCAAATGCATCATTTAAAATGCAACTTTTGGGAATTGTACTGAAGTATTTCTATGTTTACTCTGCTGCTTAAGTCGAGTGCTCATTCAAAAAATGAATAGGAAAATAATATGAAAATTGCAGGAAAAGTTTTTGTTGTCACAGGTGGTGCATCGGGTTTGGGTGCAGCGACCGCAGCTTTTTTAGTTGAGCGTGATGCTAAAGTTATCATTGTCGATATGAATAATGAATTGGGGCAGCAAACACAGCAACAACTGGGTGAAAAGGCCAAGTTTGTGCAACTTGATGTGACAGATGAGACTACCGTTGAACAATTTTTTAATGATGTAGAACAAGAATATGGACAGTTGAATGGTTTAGTGAACTGTGCAGGCATTGGTCCATCTGCCAAAGTTCTGGGTAAAAAAGGCATTCATGCATTAACAGATTTTCAACGTGTATTAAATATCAATGTGTCAGGCACATTTAATATGCTGCGTTTTGCTGCCAATTTGATTGCAAAATATGAGTTACAAGCAGGTGAGGAAGACCGTGGTGTAATTATCAATACGGCTTCAGTTGCGGCATTTGATGGACAAATTGGACAAACTGCTTATTCAGCATCAAAAGGTGCAGTTGTGGCAATGACTTTACCTTTAGCACGTGAGCTTGCACAACATGCTATTCGAGTGATGACTATTGCACCAGGGATCATGGAAACGCCTATGCTTAAAGCATTGCCACAAAATGTCCAAGATGCATTGGGGCAAATGGTGCCATTCCCACCACGTTTGGCAAAACCTGAAGAATTTGCATCATTGGTTGGGCAAATTTGTGAGAATAGTTACTTGAATGGTGAAACGATTCGTCTAGATGGTGCAATTCGTATGCAACCTAAATAATGCATTAAAATAAGATTTTTCTAAATTTAATCATCTATTTTTATTTATATACTTCTTTGTATTTAATGAAGAAGTATATGAATTTCTCGTCAAAATTTTAATTTATCTTTGATTCTCTTGGTTATTTTATGGACCAAGTTAGTCAGTTTTTGCCTAAAAAATGTATAGACAGGATGCTGCCATGATTTTAAATGAAGAACAGAAAATGATTCAGGAGATGATGCGTGATTATTCACAAAATAAGCTTAAACCGAGCGCATCAGAACGTGATCAAACATCGCATTTCCCTGCACAAGAGCTCAAAGAACTAGGTGAATTGGGGGCGTTGGGGATGACGGTGTCGGAACAATATGGCGGTGCAGGTTTAGATTATATTTCTTTGGTACTGGCTTTGGAGGAAATTGCCGCAGGGGATGGTGCAATTTCTACCATTGTGAGTGTGCAAAACTCTTTACCCTGTGGTATTACTCAGCGTTATGGTACAGAACAACAAAAGCAAAAGTATTTAACCAAACTCGCAACAGGGGAATGGCTGGGTTGTTTTTGTTTGACCGAGCCACAAGCAGGTTCTGATGCAGGTGCATTGCAATGTAAAGCAGTGCGTGAGGGAGATGAATGGGTACTTAATGGTACAAAACAGTTCATTACAACAGGAAAAAATGCGCAGATTGCTATTGTTTTTGCGGTAACTGATCAAGCCGCAGGCAAGCGAGGGATTTCTTGCTTTTTGGTTCCTACGAATACTCAAGGTTATATTGTTTCACGTATTGAAGATAAAATGGGGCAGCATTGTTCCGATACCGCGACCATTATTTTTGAAAACTGTCGAATTCCTGCTGAAAATTTATTGGGGCAGGCAGGGGAAGGTTATAAAATTGCCTTGTCAAATCTAGAATCAGGTCGCATTGGGATTGCATCACAATGTGTGGGTATGGCGCGTGCAGCATTAGATGCAGCGGTAGAATATGCCAATCAGCGTAAAACCTTTGGTGTCGAGTTGGTGCAGCACCAAGCTGTCGCTTTTCGTTTAGCCGATATGGCAACGCAAATTGAAGCAGCTAGACAGTTGGTTTTACATGCGGCAAGTTTAAAAGATGCAGGATTACCTTGTTTAAAAGAAGCATCTATGGCAAAACTTTTTGCTTCAGAAATTGCTGAGAAAGTGTGTTCAGATGCGATTCAAATCCATGGCGGCTATGGTTATGTTTCTGATTTCCCTGTAGAACGAATTTATCGAGATGTACGTGTGAGCCAAATTTATGAAGGGGCTTCTGATATTCAACGTCTTGTGATTGCTCGTGAAGTCATTCAAGCATAAAAATAATATGCTGTAGGTTGAGGTGACATGTGGGTCATGTTGCCTCAAGGAATAGCTGATGATTTTGCTTGATTTTAACAATGCGTAAAATGCACTTCATTTAAATAAAGTCATTTAGCGTTGAACATATAGCAAAATAATCAAACACTTAAAACATTGAGACATTCACGAATAAATCTAGGTAATTCTTGGGTGGAGCGAGAAGAAATATATAAATTATTGTCATTCACTACGTCATCATCAAAAACTACAGCACCTGCATTTTTTAAGTCGTGAATGATAGTTTGGATAGACGTTAGCCTGCGTCCAATTGCAATTTGTGCATCAATAAGTAAATGTGGACTATAACAAGATAAAAAAATGGGTTTTTGTGCGTTGGCAAAATTACGTAGATACTCAATAAAACGCATATCTTGTTTGAGTAAGTAAGTTGAATTTCCGCCCGGAATCATTAAAGCATCGAAGTCCTGAACTGAAATTTCATCAATTCCATAATCAATGCTGACGGCAGATTTGCGTTGTTGACTATAGACGATATTTCCTGCTGTTTTTTCGATATTGCGTACCGAATGGCTTGCCGCTCTAAATGCTTCAACAGGATCGTGATATTCCACATCTTCAAAATCATGGGTGATCAAAACAGCGATTCTCTTATTCATCTTTTTAGTGCTCGAGTTGCGCTTAACTTATTTATCATAAATGCTGTGGCTTAAACTTCTATAGAGGCTTTGTAAAGTTGAAGGTCTTTGTTGCTTCACTTTGTAGGAAGGAATGAATGTCAGGAAAGGGATTTAAAACGTACATAAAAGCAGTATTGTGCAACAAATTCGCATGAACTATTGTTATACTGTGAGTGGTTTAAAATTTAAACCATCTGTAATTCTAGACTTTTAAAAGGGCGATATAACAATGATCAACGATGATCAAAACACGACTTCTCTCGATCTTGCTCAAATCCGTGATGATATTGATTCAGTAGATCAACAAATCCAGCAACTGATTAATCGCCGCGCAAAGTTGGCAGAAGCAGTGGCTAAAGCAAAATTTGCTGCAGAAGAGAATCCGTTGTTTTATCGTCCTGAACGTGAAGCACAGGTGTTGCGTAATGTGATGGAGCGTAATGAAGGTCCATTGTCAGATACAACGATGGCTCGTTTGTTCCGTGAAATTATGTCCGCTTGTTTAGCACTAGAAGCACCACAAAGTATTGCATTCTTAGGACCTGTCGGTACTTATACGCATTCCGCAGTGTTGAAGCATTTTGGTCAAGATGCAGTGGTTCGACCCCTTCCAACCATTGACGAAGTGTTCCGTGAAGTTGAGGCAGGTAGTGCTCACTATGGCTTAGTGCCTGTAGAGAACTCATCTGAAGGTGTGGTGAACCATACTTTAGACTGTTTTAAAGCATCGCATTTAAATGTGATTGGTGAAGTTGAATTGCGTATTCATCACCAGTTCTTGATTTCTGCAAATACCCGCAAAGACAGCATTAAACAAATTTATGCACACCAACAAACACTTGCACAATGTCGTAGTTGGTTAGATGCACATTATCCAGGTGTAGAACGCGTTGCGTTAAGTTCAAACGCTGAAGCGGCACGCCGTATTCGTAATGAATGGCACTCTGCTGCAATTGCATCGGACGTTGCTGCAAGCATTTATGATTTAGAAATTTTACATAGCAATATTGAAGATAATCCTGAAAATACCACACGTTTCCTTGTTATTGGTCGTGAAAAAGTGCCGCAATCAGGTAATGACAAAACTTCATTATTGGTTTCAGCACATGACCGTGCAGGGGCGTTATTGGAAATTCTTGCACCATTTGCGAAACATAATATTAGCTTAACCAGTATTGAAACGCGTCCTGCATTGCCTGAGAAATGGGCGTATGTGTTCTTCATTGACTTAGAAGGTCATGTTGAGCAAGACAATGTTAAAGCGGCGATTGAAGAAATTCGTCCATTGGTGAAAGAAGTGCGTGTATTGGGTTCATACCCGATTGCAGTACTTTAAAACTGAAGGTCTGAAAACAAAGTCATGACACAAGCTTTATTTAAAAAAGTTGCTTTTATCGGACTTGGGCTGATTGGTTCAAGTTTGGCTCGCGTGATTATTGCAGAGCAACTTGCAGAAAAAATTGTCGCGTCAACACGATCTAAACGAACTTTGGACGATGCAAAAGCACTTGGCATTATTTCAGAAGGGTTTAGTGATCCTGTTGAAGCGGTAAAGGATGCAGATCTAATTGTATTGGCTTTACCTGTACGTGCAACACAAAAAATTCTTGAAACCATCAAACCTTATGTTTTGGAAAATGCCATCATCACTGATGTTGGCAGTACCAAAGGCAATGTGGTTGCTGCTGCCAAAGCGGTTTATGGTGAAAATTTACCAGTGGGTTTTGTTCCAGGGCATCCGATTGCAGGGGCAGAGCATACAGGTGTGCATGCAGGCAAAGTAGATCTTTTTGCCAACCACAAAGTGATTTTGACGCCATTACCAAGCAGTGCGGATTGGGCGGTGGAAAAACTGATCATACTTTGGCAGGCAGCCAAAGCTGAAGTCATTTGTATGGATGTCGATAAGCACGATGAAGTACTTGCACATACCAGTCATTTACCACATTTAATGGCATTTAACTTGGTTGAGCAACTGGCAAATCGTGAAGATAATCTCGATATTTTCCGGTATGCCGCAGGTGGATTTCGTGACTTTTCACGGATTGCGGCAAGCGATCCGCAAATGTGGCACGATATCTTTTTTGCCAATAAAACCGCCATACTCAAAGCAGTTGATGGTTTTGAAACACAACTCAAAACTTTACGTCAATTGATTGAAAATGAAAATTCACAAGCATTGATGGGTTTGCTCGGTCATGCACAAGCAGCACGACAGCATTTTAATCATATGCTCGCTAAAAAACCTTTGATGGAGAAAAATAAGGTGACACAACAATTTACCATTTTGCCAGGTGAGAAGACATTTAAGGGTAAATTTACCGTGCCGGGTGACAAATCAGTGTCACATCGCTCTATCATGTTTGGTGCGATTGCTGAAGGAACAACACATGTGACAGGTTTTCTTGAGGGTGAAGATGCTTTGGCAACACTTCAAGCTTTCCGTGATATGGGTGTGAGCATTGAAGGTCCTAAGAATGGTGAAGTGACCATTCACGGTGTTGGTATGAATGGTCTAAAAGCACCAAAAACAGCGTTGTACATGGGCAACTCAGGGACATCAATGCGTTTGCTTTCAGGTATGTTATCTGCGCAGGCTTTTGATTCTGTGATGACAGGTGATGCGTCATTGTCAAAACGCCCGATGGAACGCATTGCAAAGCCTTTGCGTGAAATGGGGGCGCAAATTCAGTCTACAGGTGAACGTGGTACGCCACCGATTTCGATCACGGGCGGACAAAAACTTAAAGGTATTCACTACGATTTACCAATGGCATCTGCGCAAGTAAAATCAGGGATTTTATTGGCAGGTTTATGGGCAGAGGGTGAGACATCTGTGACTGAGCCTGAACCGACGCGTGATCATTCTGAGCGTATGTTACGTGCTTTTGGTTATGACGTGAAAACGGAAGGCAATCGCATTTCACTACAAGGTGGTGGAAAACTCGTTGGAACAGATATTCAAGTGCCTTCTGATATTTCTTCAGCTGCATTCTTTATGGTCGGTGCTGCGATTACTGAAGGTTCAGATGTGACCCTTGAAGCAGTAGGCATTAACCCAACCCGTACAGGTGTGATTGAAATTTTAAAACAAATGGGTGCTGATCTCACTGTTGAAAATGAACGTATTGCAGGTGGTGAACCAATTGCAGACATTCGTATTCGTGGTACACGTACGCTTAAAGGTATTCACATGCCTGAAGATCAAGTGCCATTGGCAATTGATGAATTCCCATCATTGTTTATTGCTGCAGCTTGTGCTGAAGGGCAAACGATTTTGACGGGTGCGGCTGAGTTACGTGTGAAAGAATCTGACCGTATTCAAGTCATGGCGGATGGTTTAAAAACCATGGGCATCGACTGTACACCGACTGATGATGGCATCATCATTGAAGGTAAAGGCAAATCTGGCGAATGGGGTGCAATTTTCACTGGTGGTGAAATTGAATCACATCACGACCATCGTATTGCCATGAGTTTCTCGATGGCAGGTTTGCGTACTTCAGGTGAAATTAAGATCATGGGTACTGAAACGGTTGCAACAAGTTTCCCGACATTTACTCAATTGACAAATCAAGCAGGTTTGCACATTCAAGTCGATGAATAATCTATGATCAAATACGGATGACTGAGTAATTGGTCTAATATTTGTATATTTATTCAACAACAGCCAAGCAAATGCTTGGCTGTTTTGTTTATATTGCTTATTCTAAACCCATACAACTATAAAGCCTTTGGATGAAGCAATGAGAACATTACAATTTACAGCAAACTGTGAGAAGCATAGCCCAACGAATGCAAAGGGTGAAAATGCCTGTCTTGTCACTCAAGCCTATGTGACGGATTTATTATCTAAACAGCTTACAGAATATGGTTTTAAAGCTGAGTTGACCCATTCAGAAGAACGTTTAGCGGTCAGTGTGGGAAATCATCCAATTGGTTTGGGCGTGCATTGTCATTTAAATGATGAGGGTTTACTGACATGTCAGATTTCAGCCCATGCCAATGAACAACAAGCATGGTTTAAAAAAATAGAAACGCAAAGCATGGTTAAACAGCTTGCAAATGCTGTGGAAAATACCTTGAAAAAAGATGCTTTATTTAGCCAATTTCAATGGAAAGCATAAATATAGAATAGGATTTTAAAACATGCTGCTTTAAAAAATGTTTTGAAGTGGCTGAGGGCTTTTGAGGTCGAACAAAAAACTTTTTTCTCGGTGTGTGGGTTAAGCCAAAATAAATACTGCTTTGCGCCGTAAGTTAGGATAGCTGCGAGACAAATTTATTTAAATTTCTGAAAAGAGAAGTCTATTTATTCAAGACTGGGTTGGATTGTTTTAAATGAAACAGGATAAATATATTTTTAGGCATAAAAAAAGCCCCAAGGGGCTCTTTTCATGCAACAAATTAGTTAGCTAAAGCTTTAACTTGTGCATTTAAACGGCTCTTATGACGAGCAGCTTTGTTTTTATGGATGATGCCTTTATCAGCCATACGGTCGATTACTGGTACAGCTGTTTTATAAGCTTCAGTAGCTGCAGCATAATCACCAGCAGCGATAGCCGCTACTGTACGTTTAAGATAAGTACGAACCATAGAACGTAAGCTTGCGTTGTGTTTACGTGCTTTAACGTTTTGTTTAGCACGTTTTTTAGCTTGAGCAGAGTTTGCCACTCGTGCACTCCTTGAAATAGATTGGTCTGGGCGGGCTGAAATTACATCTGAAAACCCACATCAGAGAATTTTCACCAGCCCGTAAACAAGTGCCATATTTTGATTAAAGCGCTTAGTAAAGTCAAGTCTTGACATGCTTTGACACCAAATAGATGCAGAAAAAAAGAAAAGAAAGCGGTAGATTATTTCTAAAAGTAGGAGATTGTTTAAAAATGACACAAACGATTAAAAATGCGATCGTTATTGGGGCAACAGGTTTGGTCGGTAAAATATTGGTCAAAAAGCTGAGCCAGTTAGCGCAATGTGAAAAAATTACCGCGATTGTGCGACAAGAAGATATGGAACTTAAACAATTGCCAAAAGTTGAACAATTGGTCTTAGATGATTTTTTATTATTAAATGATCAAGATGTAAATGGTTTTAGTCATGCATTTAGTTGTTTGGGGTCTACTCAGAAAAAAGCAGGTTCTAAAGAAAAATTTTATGCTATTGATTATGAAATTAATGCACATTTTGCAGATCTTTTTGAAAATACCGATACACAATTGATTTTGGTCAGTGCGATGGGGGCAAACGCTAGCTCTAAAATATTTTATAACCGTGTCAAAGGCGAACTAGAAAATTATTTACAAAGTTTAGATTTATTACGTATTTCAATCATTCGTCCCTCTTTACTGATCGGTGAGCGGGACGAGCAACGTGTTTTGGAAGATGTAGGACAAAAAATCTTTCAGAAATTCTCGCATTTCATTCCAAATACATTTAAATATAAGCCAGTGACAGCTGAACAAGTGGCTCATACTATGGTCGAGGTTGCACAAACTCAAACCGATAAATTTGAAATTTATGATAATTTATACATACAAAATGCTAAATAATGGAGAATTAAATTGAGTTCACCCGCTTTTGTAACTTGTGATTTATTGGATGATCATCCTGATAAAGAGATTCAAACTTTAATTCCATCTTTGGATGGTCGCTTCTTTCAAAGTTATGGCGCACGTAAAAGTTTTGGTGGTCAAATCGTCACAGTGAAATGTTTTGAAGACAATTCACGTGTCAAAGAATTGTTAGCAACAGATGGTACAGGGAAAGTCCTTGTTGTAGATGGTGGGGCATCAATGCGCTGTGCCTTGATGGGGGATATGATTGCTGAATCGGCAGTTAAAAATCATTGGAATGGTGTGGTGATTTACGGTTGTGTGCGTGATGTAGATGCTCTCGTTGAGCTTGATTTAGGTATACATGCATTGGCTGCAATTCCACAAAAAAGTAACCGTAAGGGCATAGGCGAAGTGGATCTACCCTTGTATTTTGGTAGCGTAACTTTCAATGCTGGTGATTTTATTTATGCGGACAATAACGGCATTGTAGTTGCAAAAGAAAAATTAGTAGATCTTTAAAATTTAGGGTTAGTCAAACCCCAAGGATAACAAAATGGTGCATCATCAGATTAAAGTTGCTCAAGCATTGGTTTCAGCAATTACCGAGGGTGGACGTGGCGCAAATGGTACGCCATTTCCCAATCAGCCTGAAAAAGCGTTAAAGCTGTACGAGTTTGAAGGTTCACCATTTTGTCGCCGTGTTCGTGAGGTGATGACTTTATTGAACTTGGATTATGAGGTATATCCTTGTCCAAAAGGGGGAACTAAATACCGTAAAATTGTCAAAGAACAAGGTGGAAAAGCACAATTTCCATTTTTAGTCGATGAAAATACAGGCGAAAAGTTGTATGAATCGCAAGATATTGTGCATTATCTTTTTAAAAATTATGGCAAAAATGGTCAAATACCCAAGAAATATGCACATTATCCAAAATTACCGCTTGTAGCATTTGCGGGTACATTGATTAATGGTGCACGCGGTGTGTGGATCAATAAAAAAATTATTCATCGTGCAGCACCTGAGCAACTTTTAGAGTTGTGGGGCTTTGAGGCAAGTCCATATACCCGTGTGGTACGTGGGGTGTTAACTGAACTAGAAATTCCTTTTATTTTTCATAATGTGGCAAAAGAGCGTTGGCAAGATCAAGGGCCATCAGTATTGCGTTTAAAGCCTGGTAAATATGTGCCTTTGGCGGGCGGTAAGCGTGAAAAAGTTGTTCCTGTGATGGGGCGGGTCAAAAAGGATATTCAAGTCCCTTATTTAGTTGATCCAAATACAGGTGCTCAACTATTTGAATCTGAATCAATCGTAAATTATCTACAAAAGCAATATGGTTGAAATAGTACAAAATGAAGCATCCGAAAGGATGCTTTTTTATCATAGAATTTAAAATAGCCTAAGATCTTTGATACTTTAATCTTGGTCTAAATCTGACTAAACTACATGGATTGTTAAAACGTTGGAATACATTATGTTTGCCAAAATTGCTGATTTATTTAAAGGTAAAGAGGCGAAAGCTGAATCTGAATTTTTAGAAAAACATAATATTCAAATTGATCCTGAGCAGGGTTTTATTGTTGATGGCATCGTTTTAAATACTGAATTGAAAGAACGCCTTGAGTATTTTTCTAATCGTAAGCTTAAAAATTTTGATGATTTAAAAGAGTTGTTTTATAAAGCTATTTTGATTAATGAAAAAATTGATTTGGAAATTGCATCGGGTCGCTATGTCGCGAGATTGGGGAATACTGAAGAAAATTTGAAACAGTTTAAGCACATTATTCAGAAGTTGAGTGATTACTATAAAAATTTTCAACGGGATAAGTAAAAAATATCTGATTGATGAGGTCAGGAATGCTTTATTCATATGTGAAGGTGTCGAATATAGCATTCCCTTAATGAAACTGATTTTTAAATCAGTTTAATGCGTTTGAAATTTAGCTTTAAAGTCAGCCCATTTCTGTTGACGTTTGGCTTTATTTTCAGCTTTTTTCTGTTCATGAAGTGTATGGTTAGCAATACGTTGTGCTTCCTCCCATGCAGCTACAGAGGCTTCGACTTCGCTGACGACAACATCATAATCCCAACGTAAAAGCGACGCATCTGATGGGAATAGAGCATCTATGAGGCTTTCATCTTGTTCTTCAAGGTCAATAAATAAACCTGTGGAGCCAACAGGTAAGGATTGACTAATTTTACTTAATACAGCTTGATTTGCGTCAATATTATCAGCATCCAACAAAGAGCCGATTAAAGCACCCGTGCTGAAGCCCAATAAAACACCGAGAGGACCACCTAAAATACCAAGCAATGAACCAAAAAAACCACCACCTAAGGTGTTGGTATTATCTTGATTATTGAGTTGATCTTGAATTTTAAAGCGACCATCTTCTTGACGTTCAATAATAATTGCACTGTTAATGTCATGGGAAAAAGTGGTGTTTTTTAATTTTGTGAAACTTTCAAAGGCTTTTGCTGAATCAGCCCATGTTGCGAGTAATAGATGATGAGACATTCTTTATTGTTCCTTTTCTGTTTTAAATATAATCTAGAGTGAATATTCATAACATAATCTTTATTTTATTATGGTGATGTACTTCAATAAATTTGTATCATTATGTGATGATTGTTTGGATATTGGTGTGCACGATACTGTATGGGGAGTCGTGTGAAATCAAATAACAAGATGTCCATCTACAAAATCCTCATGTTAAACTATCGTCCATGTCTTTTTGACCTGATGCGATTATGTTTAAACAAGAAATCTCAGACCTTAATTTAAAACAACTGAAAGCGGGTGAAAAACGTTGGATTGGTTCAATGTTGGGTTCATCAGCAGCACTATTATTCAAAGAGATTTCAGAGCAATCTGAGCAATTGTATGTTTTAGTTGCTCGAAACAATCAGCATTTAAACCAACTTGAAAGCGAATTAGAGTTTTATGGCATAAAACCAACCGTATTTCCAGACTGGGAAATTTTGCCATACGATCGATTATCACCACATCAAGATATTGTATCTGAACGACTTTCAATTTTATCTAATATGCCAAGCAAAGGTATTTTACTTGTTTCCGCAACGACTTTGGCACAACGGGTCGCACCAACGTCATGGGTGCTTGGTGAACACTTTGATATCAAAGTCGGGCAGAAATTTGACTTAGAACAACAAAAAATGCGTTTGATTCAAGCGGGTTATCATTTGGTTGATACCGTTTATGATCATGGCGAGTTTGCGGTACGAGGCAGCATCATGGATATTTATGCCTCAGGGCAAAATGCGCCGATTCGTATCGATCTATTTGATGATGAAATTGACAGCTTAAAATTTTTCGATCCTGAAACACAAAGAACAACAACAAAGTTGGATCATTTTACGGTTTTGCCTGCTAAAGAGTTTCCACTTAAAGAAGCACGCTCTACATTTCGTGACCGTTATGCTGAAAGTTTTCCCACAGCAAATCCAAAGAAAAATCCAATTTATACCGATGTTTTAGATGGTATTGCCTCAGCAGGTTTGGATTTCTATTTTCCATTATTTTTTAGTAAAGAGGCGATGCAGTCGCAAAGTAGCCTTACAGCGTACTTACCAAAGCATTGCATTGTCATTACAGATGAGCATCTCGATGATGGATTAACCCAATTTTGGAAAGATGTGACGCGTCGTTATGAAGACCGTCGTCACAATGTTGATCAGCCTTTATTAGCACCTGAAGAATTGTTTATTCAACCGAATCAGGTTTTTGAATATCTTAATAAATTTCCGAGAATTATTGCTTCTGTTGCATCTGTAGATGCTTTGAAGTCAGGTGCAATCAATTTAGCGACAGAACAACCTGCTCAACTTCCTGTTGATCCTAAACAGGAACAACCTTTTAAAGCTGTTAAACAGTATATTGATCATGCGAATCATCCTGTGTTGTTGGTTGCAGAAAGTGCAGGTCGTCGTGAAACCTTAAAAGATGCGTTACGTCCGAGTTTGGGCGAAATTCCTGTGGTTGAAAGCTTTTCGGCATTTCAACGATCTCATTTTTCAGTTGCAATTACCCATGCACCTTTGGATCGTGGTTTGCTGATCACTGATCATTTGTCAGTCATTTCAGAAAATCAGTTGTATGAGCATCGTGTTGTACAACGCCGTAAAAAACGTCAACAAGAGGTTTCAGAAGAATTTTTAATTAAAAGTCTTACTGAATTAAATATCGGTGCACCTGTGGTACATATTGATCATGGTGTGGGGCGCTATGCTGGTTTGGTGACGCTGAATATCGATGAGCAAGATTATGAATTTTTACAGCTCAATTATGCCGATGAAGCCAAAGTGTATGTGCCTGTGACACATTTACACCTGATTAGCCGTTTTAGTGGTGGTGATCCTGATCTGGCACCTTTGCATAAATTGGGGACAGATGCATGGAGTAAAGCCAAACGTAAAGCACTTGAGCAAATTCACGATGTTGCAGCAGAATTACTGCATATTCAGGCACGCCGTCAGTCTAAGCCTGGCATCAGTTTTGAGCTTGAGCAAAGCAGTTATATGCAATTTTCAAGTGGTTTTGCTTATGAAGAAACGCTTGATCAGGCCAATGCCATTGAGGCGACTTTACACGATATGCAACAAGCCAAACCGATGGATCGCTTGGTCTGTGGTGATGTGGGCTTTGGTAAAACAGAGGTGGCGATGCGTGCTGCTTTTGTTGCAGTGCAAAATAATAAGCAGGTCGCGGTTTTAGTGCCAACGACTTTGCTCGCACAGCAACATTATGAATCGTTCAAAGACCGTTTTGCAGATTGGCCAATTCGAATTGAAGTGTTATCCCGTTTTGGTACAAGTAAAACCCATACTAAAACTATTGAAGATTTAGCCGACGGTAAAGTTGATATTGTCATTGGTACACATAAAATTCTTCAACAAAATGTCCAATTTAAGAATTTGGGTTTAATGATTGTCGATGAAGAACATCGTTTTGGTGTGCGTGACAAAGAGCGTATTAAAGCAATGCGAGCTGATGTCGATATGTTAACACTGACCGCAACCCCGATTCCACGCACTTTGAATATGGCATTTTCTGGAATGCGTGATCTTTCGATTATTGCGACACCCCCTGCACGCCGTTTGGCAGTCAAAACATTTGTCAATGAACAGACCGATGAAACGATGAAAGAGGCGATTCTACGTGAATTGTTGCGTGGTGGTCAGGTCTATATTTTACATAATGAAGTCGATAGCATTGAGCGTGCTGCTGAAAATATTCGTCATTTAGTTCCTGAAGCACGTGTGGCAGTTGCGCATGGGCAAATGCGTGAACGTGAACTTGAGCAAGTCATGCAACAGTTTTATCACAAAGAATATAACGTCTTGGTGTGTTCAACGATTATTGAAACAGGTATTGACGTACCAAATGCCAATACGATTATCATCGAACGTGCGGATAAGCTTGGTTTGGCGCAGTTACATCAATTACGTGGTCGTGTCGGTCGATCACATCACCAAGCATATGCTTACCTCATGGTACCTTCAATCAAGGGCTTAAAAGGTGATGCTGAAAAACGTCTGGATGCGATTTCACGTGCCTCAACTTTGGGTGCAGGCTTTATGTTAGCAACCGAAGATTTGGAAATTCGTGGTGCAGGTGAGCTACTTGGCGAACAGCAAAGTGGTTCAATGAATGCAATAGGTTATAGCCTATATATGGAAATGCTGGAAAAAGCGACCAAAGCTATTCAACAAGGTAAAACGCCAAATTTTGATGCACCATTGTCGCTAACCTCTGAAATTAGCTTACATATGCCTGCATTAATTCCTGATGAGTATTTAGGTGATGTGCATCAACGTTTGATGTTCTATAAACGTATTAGTAATACGGATACCCAGGACAAACTTGATAATATTCGTATGGAGTTAATAGACCGTTTTGGCGTGCCACCACTTGCCGTCAAACAATTGTTCAGTGTGCATCAAATTCGCATTCAAGCTGAACAGTTGGGTATTACTAAAATTGATATTGGGGCGAATGGTGGTGCGATTGAATTTTCACCTGACACACCTGTACAAGCCATTACCATGATTCAATTGATGCAGAAACATCCGACTTGGTTCCGTATGGAAGGTGGACAACGTCTTAAAGTTATGGTGATGTTAGAAGAAAATCAAAAAAGGATTCAGTTTATTTTAGACCTACTTAGTACGCTTTTAGGTGATTTAAAATAAGCTTAGATTTCTCGTTGTTACATTTTTGAAAAGTGTAATAACGAGAAGGTGAAATAGGCAAAATGGATCAAGAAAATTTTTTATAACTTTTCCTGTCATAAATTTGTGATTGTGTTCAAAACAAACTGTATTTATTTGTACCAAAACACAAGTCTAACAATATTCACGTTAAAACTGATGTGTTAGTATTAGGCATCCTTTTTAATTTTATGTCATTTATAAAGATATGTTTAGTCTGCATCCTCAACTTGCTCAAGATACTTTTTTTGTCGGCGATTTTCCGCTGTCTACATGTCGTTTAATGAATGATATGCAATTTCCTTGGTTAATCCTGATTCCACGTGTACCGGGCATTACAGAGCTATATGAGCTGAGTCAAGCTGACCAAGAGCAATTTTTACGTGAATCAAGCTGGTTGTCGAGCCAACTTTCTCGTGTATTCCGTGCAGATAAAATGAATGTCGCGGCGCTTGGCAATATGGTTCCACAATTGCATTTTCATCATGTTGTACGTTATCAAAATGATGTGGCATGGCCAAAACCAGTCTTTGGTTTACCTGCGGTGCCATATTCAAACGAAGTTTTAGCACACATGCGCCAAACCTTGATGTTGGCATTGCGTGGTCAAGGAGATATGCCTTTTGATTGGCGTATGGACTAAGCACTATTGCGTATAAATATAAATAATCAATAACGTTCGAGGTTCTCTTTTGCCATTAGATCGTATGTTGGATAAACAACCTAAGCAATTTGAAATATTCCAACGGCTGATGGGGTATAGCATACTTGCAATGTTGTTGGTTATTTATAGTTTTACTACACCGAATGCATATAATCAGCTTTATGTGCCTATTTTTATTTTCTTTATTTTATTAATTAGTCCAAGGTTATCGCGCTGGTTGGAATATCAATATGGTGCATTAGTACGCCGCAATGTTTATTTTTTAATTGATATTATTGTGATTTCAACAGTTTTGGCGGCTGTATATTTAAGTTTAGTCATTACCTTTATCTTGTTGTTTGTCATTATTTATATTGCTGTTAATTATAAAATTTCAATGATGATTAGTTCATTGGCGATTCTAATCAGTATTATTGTTTTCTATTTAAATATTATTTTTATTTTTGGTTTTGATGATTATTTTCAACAGACTTCAATTGAATTAACAATTTTTAGTTTTATTGGGCTGATTATTTTTATCAATATTGCTAATTATTATCAAAATAGAAGAATAAAGCGTATAAATACACAGCGTCAAAATTATTTTAATGAAATGAATCGTTATATTCAGTTATCTAATCAGTTGAGTCGTTATGCACCTCTGCAACTTTGGCAGTCCATCATGCGAGGTGAAACTGAGGCGAAGCTTGAGTATAAACGTAAAAAAATTACAGTTTTTTTCTCTGATATTCAAGGATTTACTGAATTATCTGAAACATTGATTCCTGATGATCTCGCCTTCGTATTGAATGATTATTTAAGTCACATGACAGAAATCGCTAAGCAATATGGTGCAACGATTGATAAGTTCATGGGTGATGCAATTTTAATTTTCTTTGGTGATCCTGATTCGCAAGGTGTGGAGCAGGATGCGAAAAATTGTCTAGATATGGCACTTGCTATGCGTCAACAGATGAAGTTTTTGCGTGCACGTTGGGAAAAAATGGGGTATGCACCCTTACATATTCGTATGGGAATCAGTACAGGATATTGTCACGTTGGGAATTATGGGGCAATGCATCGCATGGCATATACTATTGTTGGGCGTGATGCAAATTTAGCTGCGCGTTTACAGAGTGCTGCAGAAATAGATGAAATTTTAATTTCAGATGAAACTTATAAGTTGGTCAAAAGTAGTTATTTATGTGCACCTAAAGAGCCAATGGAACTGAAAGGCATTCAAGATGCTGTTAAAACTTGGCAAGTGATGGAAAAATATAGCAATATTCATAATGAAAATGAACAATGGTTTGATTATGAATATAAAGGTTTTCATTTGGTTTTAAATATGCAGGAAGTGCAGAATTTTGAATATACAGAATTGGTCAGTGTTTTAGAAAAAATGATCGAACGTATTCAGTTACAACAACAATTAACGAATTCTATGGGTGTTGCACAATTAAATAGCGAAGATGAAATTATTGCTCCGCCTCATTAATTTATTTGTTGTTTGTATTATTTGATTGATTTAGTGCTAAGTTAATTACAAACTCAGAATTAAGTGGAATAAAAAATAAGCTACTTTAAAGGGTAGCTTATTTTTTTATCTTGGAAAATCAGTGATTTTCAGAAGCATGGTTGAGTGTATATTTTGGAATTTCGATTTCCATATCTTCATCAGTAATTTTTACTTGGCATGACAGACGTGAGTCGGGTTCTAACCCCCAAGCACGGTCAAGTAAATCAGCTTCAATATCATCCATTTCTTCAAGATTGTCAAAGCCTTGACGTACGACAACATGACAGGTTGTACACGCTTTTGACATATCACAAGCATGTTCAATTTTGATTCCATTGTCCAACAAGCTCTGACAAAGATTGCTATTTGCTTCAGCTTCAAACTCAGCACCATTTGGGCAAATTGTTGCATGAGGTAGTACTTTAATACGTGGCATAGTCTTTACCTATAAATTAGTTTGAGTTTGACCAGTCATCAAGTTTTGTGCCTTTGAGTGCATGATCAATATGTTGATTCATACGTTCAGCAGCAAAAGCATCACTATGAATTTTGAGTTTTTCCACAGCATCTTCGATGGCTTGAATATCATCTGTTGCAAGTTGAACAATTAAATGAGCTTGAGCTTGTGTGAGCGCATTTAATTGTTCCTTACTCAACAATTGTGCATCCGCTTTTAGTGCTTGTGTTAATGCTTCGACTTCACGTTGTGCTTCTACTTTGGTTTCATGTAAGTGACGTAAATGTTTGTCTTCTTCGGCAAACTTATAGCCATCTAACAATAAACGCTCAGTATCTGTCTCTGACAAACCATAAGATGGTTTGATGTCAATTTCAGCATGTACACCTGACGTTGTTTCTTTGGCAGACACAGTGAGTAGACCATCTGCATCGACTTGGAAAGTGACTTCAATACGCGCTTGACCCGCAGTCATTGGTGGAATGCCACGTAGTACAAAACGTCCTAGGCTACGACAATGTTCCACCAAATCACGTTCACCTTGTACAACATGGATGAGCATTGCTGTTTGACCATCTTGATATGTAGTGAATTCTTGACGGCGTGCAACAGGGATTGCAGTATTACGTGAAATTAAACGCTCTACCAGGCCGCCCATGGTCTCTAAACCAAGAGAAAGAGGTGTGACATCTAACAGTAATGATCCATCTTGACTATTGCCAATCAATTGATTTGCTGTAATTGCTGCACCAATGGCAACTACTTCATCAGGATTAATCGTACACAATGGTTCTTGGTTAAATACTTCTGCAACAGCTTTTTGTACTGCGTATGAACGGGTAGAGCCACCCACTAAAACGACATTTTGAATATCATCAAGTTCAAGTTTGGCATCACGCAATACACGCTTGCATACGCTAATCGTCTTATCTAAAGCAACTTTAATGATCTGTTCAAAATTTTCACGGTCAAGTGTGAGAACTTGATCTAAAAGTTTAAGTTCAACAGTGGTATTGTCAGACAGTGCTTCTTTGGCTTTACGTGCGGCAACAACAAAATGTGCGTATTCTGTATCATCAAGTTTTTCAATGTTGAGTTGTTTTTTTGCCCACTTGACAATTAAGCGGTCTAAATCATCACCACCCAATGCTGTATGACCACCTGTAGCTAAAACTTCAAACACACCTTGTGCAAAACGTAAAATGGAAACGTCAAAAGTACCACCGCCTAAGTCATAAATGACATAATTACGATTGGTTGCAAGGTTAGTCTCTTGATCTAAGCCATAAGCAACCGCAGCAGCAGTAGGTTCATTCAATAAACGTAAAACATTTAAACCTGCAAGCTGTGCTGCATCACGTGTTGCTTGGCGCTGGGCTTCATCGAAATATGCAGGAACTGTAATGACGGCACCATTTACAGGATTTTTTAAACTAGATTCAGCACGCTCTTTAAGTTGTTGTAAAATTTCAGCAGAAATTTCGACAGGTGTTTTACGACCTTGTGCTGTTTCAAATGCAGGCATTTGATTGTCTTCACCAACAAGGGTGTACGGGTGCTGAAACTTAATATCTGCTTTTGAGCGACCCATAAAACGTTTCACTGAAACAATGGTGTTTTTTGGGTCGGTGGTGATGGATGGTTTGGCTGCATCACCATATTCTGTTGAATTTTTTGAATAATGAACGATAGAAGGAAGTAACACGCGACCCTGTTCATCATTGAGAACTTTAGCTTTGCCTGAAAGCACCGTTGCAACTAAAGAATGTGTGGTTCCTAAGTCGATGCCAATGGCAATACGGTGTTCATGTGGCGCACTTGATTGTCCCGGTTCTGCAATTTGCAAGAGTGCCATTGTGTTACATCCTTAATAAAAAAATAAATAAATTAAAAATCATCATCTAAGTCAAAATCTTCATCATCTAAAAGCCGATCCTCAGCTTTATCAATGTCATTCATGACTTTTTGGAAAAAGCGCAATTTGCGTACAGTATCACGAGCATCTGCCCAGTCTTCATCGGCATAATCAATTTTGAACTCACGCACTAAACCATCAATCCATTGCTGAACTTCATTTTTGAGTGAATGTAATTGTTCAATATCGTGAGACTCATCCAATTGTTCACGAATTTCTAAAGCTGATTGTAGAAATTCAAAATCATTAATAGATTGATCTAAATGGTGATCTTGCTTTTTCAAAGAGAGGAGGTAAGCAGCTCGACTGTCAACATTGGATAAGACTTTATAAGCTTGGTTAATCTCACTCGATTTAATCAAGGCTTGGTCTTTATCTTCGGCTTTATCAGGATGATATTGTTGCTGCAATTTTAAAAAATTTGATTTTAATGTTGCTAAATCAATATCGAGTGCTTCTGGGAGATCGAACAGCTCAAAATGACTCATGGGAAATATTCATCCACGATTGGGTTTGCATAAAATAGCAGAATTAAATGTGATTAAAACAGTGTAGGACACTGTTTTAATGCGAAACAAAGCTGAAAATGCTTTTAAACGGTAAAAGATTCACCGCAACCACATTCACCTTTTTTGTTTGGATTGTTAAATTCGAAGCCTTCATTGAGACCATTTTTTACATAGTCCATTTCCATGCCATCCAAATACACCAAACTTTTCGGGTCTACAAAAACTTTTACACCAAACTGCTCGAACATTTGATCATGTGTGTCTGCATTATCTACAAACTCAAGTACATAAGCCAAACCAGAACAGCCTGAAGTCTTCACGCCCAGACGAATACCTTCACCCTTACCGCGATTTTTTAAATAATTGCTGATATGAGTTGCAGCATTTTCAGTTAAATGGATCATGAAAACTCCGTTAATTCATTTTCTGTAAATGGTCAAAAGCAAAGTTAAGCTTTAGATTTTTTGCTGCGATAGTCTTCAACAGCGGCTTTAATCGCATCTTCTGCAAGTACAGAGCAGTGGACTTTGACTGGTGGTAATGCAAGTTCAGTTGCGATGTCAATATTTTTGATCGCTTGTGCTTCGTCTAAAGTTTTACCTTTAAGCCATTCAGTCACTAAAGAACTCGATGCAATTGCAGAGCCGCAACCATAGGTTTTAAAACGTGCTTCTTCAATAACACCATTGTCATCTACTTGAATTTGTAGACGCATAACGTCACCACAAGCTGGTGCACCGACCATACCTGTACCTACGTTTTCAGCATTTTTATCTAATACACCAACATTACGAGGGTTTTCGTAATGATCAATTACTTTTTCACTATAAGCCATGATGCTTCTCCAAACCTCGGGGTCAGCGTTGATAATAAATAATATTGGGGCATCTTTTTGATTTTCAATCAGAACAGCTCAAAAAGATGCGATCAATAATATCTGGAATTAATGTTCAGCCCATTCAACTGAATTTAGGTCAATACCTTCTTTATACATGTCCCAAAGTGGTGAAAGGGCACGTAATTTTTCAACTGCAGCTTTGGTAATTTCAATGACATGGTCAATATCTTCTTCAGTGGTATAGTGACCGAAACTGAAACGAATTGAGCTATGTGCAAGTTCGTCTGAAAGACCTAAAGCACGAAGAACATAAGAAGGTTCTAAAGTTGCAGATGTACATGCTGAACCACTTGACACAGCAACATCTTTCAGTGCCATCATTAATGATTCACCTTCAACAAAGTTGAAGCTTACATTTAAATAGTTAGCAACATTAAATTCTGGGTGACCATTTAAGAATACTTGCTCTAAGTCTTGTAAACCATTCCAAAGTTTGTCACGCAGTACACGTAAACGTGCTTGTTCAGCGTGTAATGATTTACCTGCAAGTTCAAAAGCTTCGCCCATTCCCACGATTTGGTGAGTAGCTAATGTGCCTGAACGCATGCCACGTTCATGACCACCACCATGCATTTGTGCTTTGATACGAACACGTGGTTGGCGACGAACATAAAGTGCACCAATGCCTTTAGGGCCATATACTTTATGACCAGAGAAACTCATCAAATCAACTTTCATGGTTGAAAGGTCGATTTCAACTTTACCCGCAGCTTGTGCAGCATCGACGTGGAAATATGTTTTATTTGCACGAGTCAATTCGCCGATTGCAGCAACGTCAGTAACAGTACCAATTTCGTTGTTGACCATCATCAGTGAAACAAGAATCGTGTCAGGACGTAAAGCGGCTTGTACCATTTCAGGTGTGATTAAACCTGTACGTTCTTCAGGCTCTAGATAAGTAATCTCAAAGCCTTCTTCTTCAAGCTCACGACAAGTATCTAAAATCGCTTTATGCTCAATTTTAGAAGTAATGATGTGTTTGCCTTTCGATGCATAGAACTGCGCAATACCTTTAAGTGCAAGGTTGTCTGACTCAGTTGCACCTGATGTCCACACGATTTCACGTGGGTCAGCTTTGATCAAGTTTGCGACTTGTTCACGTGCATATTCAACTTTTTCTTCTGCTTGCCATCCATAAGCATGTGAACGAGATGCTGCATTACCAAAGATACCATCAAAGGTTAAGCATTCCATCATACGCTCAGCAACTTGAGGGTCGACAGGAGTAGTTGCTGCATAGTCAAGATAAATAGGACGTTTCATGTCAAATACCTGTAGCCGATAAAAGGGCTGAATCTAAACTTGGAGTGTTTTGGCGTAGAGCAACAGTTTGTACGTTGTCTCGTGAAACGAGATCGGCAAGTGTAATATTCGCTAAATAATCGGCGATATGATGGGAGAGTTCTTGCCATAAATCGTGTGTTAAACACATTGCACCATTTTGGCAGTTGCCTTTGTGGTCACAACGCGTCGCGTCAACGGTTTCATTTACGGCTTCAATGATTTCTAATACTGTAATTTCTTCAGCATTGCGCGCAAGAAGATAACCACCGTTGGCACCACGAACACTAGAAACTAAACCATGGCGTTTTAGTTTGGCAAATAATTGCTCAAGATAAGCGACAGAGATAGTTTGGCGAGCTGCAATTTCAGCAAGCGTGATCGTTTTTTCAGTTGGCTGCAAAGCTAGATCAAGTAGAGCAGTCACTGCGTAGCGACCGCGAGTAGTAAGGCGCATGATTCGATACACATGTTATTAGACTAGATGTACCGATTTTATGAATCCTGACTAAAATAGTCAAGTATTTTTAAGTTTAATTCAGACTAATTTGGTAAGGTATTTTTACACGAACTTATAATTTATTGTTTCAATAGACTTATTAGGAAAATATCTGCCATAAATTATACACAATTAACGTAATAAAAAGAACCGAAATTACAGATAACAATATATTTACTGTTTTTTGTTTTTGTTCCATGCGGCGAATACGATTTTGATACTGCTTAACTTCAACCTGTAGTGTATTGATTTTAGAGCGTTGTTGATCAATTTTTTCTAAAAGTGGGGCAATACGTTTTCTAGAACCAACACCTGTTTCGTCATGCTTTGGATTTGTAAGCCATTGTTTCCAGTCAGCCAATAATTTAGGAATTGTAAAAGGCAGAATTAAATCACGAAATTGGTCTTTGAGTAGCTCATTGCCTTCAATGCGTAATTTTTTCATACTGCGGCGGTTGGCAAATACAAAAATTTGAATGAGGTCTAAGACGGTACTGCTTACAGTTAAATCTACAGGTTTTTCAGGTTCTTTTAGGTCAAATAAAATACCTTTGTCGGTAAATTGAATATAAAAGTCTATGTATGGGATGTAGCTATTTATTTTAATGGTGATTTGTTGTGCTACAAAATGTTTAGCATGCAAGCGAACCACGCGGTCGTGTTTTAATACAAATGAATAGAATGTTTCTAAAATAATCATCAATGTATTAAGCAACAAACGACTTTGGCCTTGATTTTGTTGCGATTCGCTCATAAAGAAATCCTATAATTGATACAGACAATCCGATCTCGTGTTATATCTATGGAGAACTGGTTCACATTTAAATTAAATAAATTACTTTGCTTTGTAGAACAGTTTTGCAAAAGGTTCAAGTAATTTATTTGTTATTATAACGATATTTCACATTTTAATGATGATATTGTATATCAAAGTATACAGGAGAAAAATAGAATGGATTTGGAGCAGCAGAGATCGAAAGGCGATCTAAATACATTGGTTGCAAAAGAAAAAATGTCGATAAAAGAAAAATCTTTACGTAAATCTCCACTTGATTTTAGAAAATATACTAAACAAATTTGGCTTGCAGGTTTAGGCGCTTTTTCACGTGCTGAAGAAGAAGGAAATAAACTCTTTGACTCCCTCGTCAAGGTGGGTGAGGAATTAGAATCAAAAAGTGTTGAAGATCAAGATTCTGATCAATCTAGCAAAAATGTGGTTGAAAAAACCAAAGAAACAGTGACTGAAACCAAAGAAAAAGTTGAAAAAACTTTAGATCAGCACTTAAATCATTCATTAAATCGTATTGGTCTAGTGACTGTTAAAGATATGCAGCATTTAGAGACTTTGATCTTACAATTGCATAAGAAGGTCGATAGTTTGGTGGAAGAAAACCAAAAATTGTCAGATCAGATACAAAAAATGGTCAGTCAGAGAGTTGAATAAATTAATTTTGCATTTTTTGCAGATTATTTTGATGAAAAGCGTTGTTGTAGTCTTGCGTTTTCCCCCAAAGCATTGCTATAAAGTCTGCATGGCCTTTGAAACCACAACCTTAGATCTTAAACGAACGATATAAGAGGACTTAATCTTCATGAATAAATCAGAATTAATTGACGCGATTGCAGAAAAAGGGGGATTGTCTAAGACTGATGCTGGTAAAGCATTGGATGCGACTATTGCTTCAATTGGTGAAGCGTTAAAAGGCGGTGATACTGTAACTCTAGTTGGCTTTGGAACGTTCAGTGTAAAAGAGCGCGCAGCGCGTACTGGTCGTAACCCGAAAACTGGTGAAGAGCTTCAAATTAAAGCAAGTAAAGTACCAAGCTTCAAAGCTGGTAAAGGGCTTAAAGATTCAGTTGCTTAATCTTTGATGCTCCAAAACGCGCCGTAGGGCGCGTTTTTTTATGGAATAAACCAATTAATTGGGCTGAGTACATTCATTCAGATCTGAATATCAGTTAAACTCCCTAGCAAATAAAATATTGGAAGATTTATGGAATCGTTTCGTAAAGTCATAAGAGGTTGGCTCGGAAAAGTCCTACTCGTTTTATTTTTAACTCCATTAGCATTAGTTGGTATCGAAGGTTATTTTAGTGGGGGAAATAAAGCAGATGTGGCGAAGACTGTAAATGGTCAAGAAATATCTAAAAAAGATTTAGAAGCACAGACCAAAGGTTTAAAAGACCAATATTTGACAATGGTCAATGGGGATGAGTCTTTATTAAATAATTCTTTCATTCAAAATACAGCTTTAGATAGTTTAATTGCACGTACTTTGTTGGTTCAGCAAGCTGAAAAATTGGGCATCTCGTTAAGTGATGCGCAAATTGAACAGATGTTGGCACAACAACCGAGTTTTCAAGAAAATGGTCAATTTTCTAAAGCTTTGTATGAAAACTATCTACGTTCTGTAGGCACAACAAGTGCAGGCTTGATTGCAAATCTTCGTCAAGATCATGCATTAAGAATGTTGATGAGTACATTTACAGACAATGCCTTAGTCAGTAAATTAGACTTAGCACAAATTGCCAATTTACAGACTGAGCAACGCAACCTTTATTTGGCAAGCGTAAATCTTGATGAATATAAGCAAAATGTAAAAGTCTCAAATCAAGAAATTGCAGATTACTACAATAAACATCAAAATAAATTTAAACAGGTGGCATCTGTTGATGTGGATTATGTACTTTTAACGCCTGCAATGTTGCCACAAGCGAGCACAGAGGTTTCTGCAGTTGAGTTAGATAAAGCATATGCAGCATTTGTCGAGCAGCAAAAGAAAAATGCAAAACGTGATGTGAAGCATATTTTAATTACCACAGATAATCGTGATGCACAGCAAGCTGAAAAATTAGCCAATGATGTGTATGCAAAAATTAAAGGTGGAATGACATTTGCGCAAGCTGCTGCTCAATATTCTGAAGATCCTTCATCTAAAACCAATGGTGGTACATTAGATTATATCGAAGGTGCTTTTGGCAGTAGCTTTGATAATGCGGTGAAATCTGCAAAAAATGCTGAAATTACGCGTCCTGTAAAAACGCAATATGGTTATCATCTGATTGAAGTACATTCTACTGTGGGCGAAATTCCATCGTTCGAAGCGAAAAAAGCGGACTTAACAGCAGAAGTATTAAAGTCTAAATCTGCGAATTTATTTGCAGATACAGTGAATAGTCTAAATGAGCAAGTGGTGAGTAATGATGCTTTAGACATTATTCCAAGCGAAGTGAAAGCTGCAAAAATAGAATCTGCAAAAGCAGTGACGATTGCAACCACCAATGCGGTATTGGCTGATCCAAGTGTCAAAGCAAAAATATTTAGCGATGATGTGAAAAATGGTGATAAAAACGTATCAAGCAGTATTCAATTGAAAGATGGTAATACGGTTTGGGTGAAAGTACGTGAGTATCATGCAGCAGGTGTACAGCCTTTAGCACAAGCAACAGCACGTGTAAAAGCGAAATTGATCCAAGAGAAAGCGGCACAAGCTGCAAAAGCGAAAATTGCAGCAATGCTTGAGGATTTCAAAAAATTACCTGCACAGCAAGTTTTAGCAAAATATCCATTTCATTTTGAATCTGCGGGAACATTTACTCGTTCTCAGGGTTTAAAACGTGAAATTGAGCGTGCTGCCTTTAGTGTACCTGCACCGAAAGCAGGTATGTGGTCTGTAACGACGACATCATTGTCTAATGAAATGGTGGTGGTTGCAGTGGCTGAAGTGAAAAAAGCATCTATAGATAGTTTAGATCCTACAGAAGCGAAAGAGTTAACACAGCTTTATCAAAGAATGCGTGGTCAGCAATTATTGGATGACTATACGCAATATTTAAAATCGAAAGCAAAAATTAAGTAATTTTATACTTTAATTTAAACAAAAAAACCTCAGTTTCAACTGGGGTTTTTTATTTGATTTATGATAATAAGTCATGCTTTTCAGCAATGAAACATAGCTTAGGTATTAAGTTGGTGTATGTGTATTTTTTGTTTGCGGATGTAGCGTATTTTCATACTTTATGAACAGGCGGTTGTGCTGTTGTTTTATGAGTGATTTGTTGTTTGGTTGAATGCTGATTATTTTGAATGAGAACGCATTTTCCTCCTTTATGTTTAGGTCCTGTGCCACCTGAGAGTGTTGTTCCTTTGGGGCAGGCAAATGCGGTAGCACTTAATAAAGTAGCAAGAATGCCGACTGAACAAAGTTGTGTGAGTTTTTTCATTATTAGACCTGCATGAAATAAGGTGAAAGTACCTTAAAGCAAATATAAGATAAATGAATGTAGGGTGTTAGCTATATATTGTTGTTTAATTATATTAAAAATTTTATATATTACAGTTGCTTAAGTTTGTTTTAAGGATTTAAAAATTAAAGCATCCATGAAGGATGCTTTAAAGACAAAATGAGCGCTTGGGAAATTAAACGTTGAAGCGGAAGTGTAATACATCACCGTCTTGAACGATATATGTTTTACCTTCTAAACGCCATTTACCTGCTTCTTTCGCGCCGTTTTCGCCGTTGAATTGAACGAAGTCATCATAAGCGACACATTCAGCACGGATGAAGCCTTTTTCAAAGTCAGTGTGAATCACACCAGCAGCTTGAGGGGCAGTTGCACCAATTTTCACTGTCCAAGCACGGACTTCTTGTACACCTGCTGTGAAATAGGTTTGTAAGCCAAGAAGACCATAACCTGCACGAATCACGACATTTAATCCAGGCTCTTCCATACCTAAAGCTTCAAGGAACTCAGCACGATCTTCATCTTCAAGAAGTGAAATTTCAGCTTCGATTTGGTTACAAAGTGGAACCACAATTGCATTTTCTTCAGCTGCTAATTTTTTAACAGCGTCTAAATGTGGATTATTTTCAAAACCATCTTCTGCAACGTTGGCAATGTACATCGTCGGTTTTAAAGTCATTAAACCAAAACCACGCACAAGTTTACGCTCATCGTCATCTAAGTCAGCTGCACGCGCAGGTTTACCTTCTTCTAGTAAAGGCAAGATTTTGTCTAAAACAGCTTTAGTCGCGATTGCTTCTTTATCGCCACCTTTTGCAGATTTTGCTAAACGTGTGATTGCTTTGGTAATGGTGTCTAAGTCAGCAAGTGCAAGCTCTGTGTTAATGGTTGCAATATCATCCAAAGGATCAATTTTACCATTTACGTGAATCACATTTTCGTCTTCAAAACAACGAACGACGTGTGCAATAGCATCTGTTTCACGGATGTTGGCAAGGAATTGGTTACCTAAGCCTTCACCTTTAGATGCGCCTGCAACTAAACCTGCAATATCAACGAATTCCATTGTTGTAGGAATGACACGTTGTGGTTTTACAATCGCTGTTAATTTGTCTAAACGTGGATCTGGTACAGGTACGATGCCTGTGTTCGGTTCAATGGTACAGAATGGGAAGTTTTCCGCAGCAATAGCAGCTTTAGTCAATGCATTGAAAAGTGTAGATTTACCAACGTTCGGCAAGCCGACAATACCGCAATTAAAACCCATGAAATGACTCACAAAGTGTTATCTAAAAATTGTGGATGATTTTACATGAAAGCCATGACAAAGTCAGGTCTAAGACTTAAGATTTAAAGCATTCAAAAAATGACACAGGGCTGCGTATATAAAAATGGCGACTTTCAATTTGCAGGAATACATCGAACAAATAAAATTGGAGTTTCGCAAAGTAGAGCGTTCTTCACGTTTGCAGTGGCTTTTTGAGCATTACCCAATCAGTGCCAAAGATTATTATATTGCCTATTTTTTAATTGCTAGTGATACATGGAAGAAATTCGAACGTAAGGCGATTTTGGAATATTATTTACAAACACTTCCGCATGCATCTGATCAATATTATTTGAAGCTTTTAAAAGTGATTCCGTTGGCTGAATTTATTGAGGTTGTTGATCAAATCAAAACACATTTAGATGATTCGAAATTGGATTTGCTGAACTATTATTTAGAGCCGATCATCAAAAACTCAACGGGAAATATTGATGAATGATCACGTTTATCTTTTATGTTAACTGACAAACTCGATCTAATAAATCCGTTGCATATAAATCATTGTCTGTATAAGGAGGAGAAACCTATTTGAATAGGGTAATCGTCATTTATATTCAAAGATTGCGTTATTTTTTAATCAAAATAGTTGCTCATCTAATGTATCTTTAAACAAATAGATGAGCAATCTAAAATCAAACCTTCCTTTTATCCAACTGACCCGCCAAATGATCTCCAAACGCTTGAACCAACATGACCAGTGCCACCAAAACAACTATCACTGCAACCATGATTTGCATATCAAAGCGCTGGTAGCCATAACGATAGGCAATATCACCTAAACCGCCAGCACCAATTGCACCTGCAATCGCTGAGGAGTTAATCATGGTGACGATGGTTACGGTAAAACCTGCCACAATGCCCGGTAAGGCTTCAGGAAGGAGCACATGCCAAATGATTTGTTTGCGGTTACATCCCATGGCTTGAGCTGCTTCAATCAAACCCTGATCAACTTCACGCAAACTCACTTCTGCAATACGCGCAAAGAAAGGTGTTGCTGCTAAAGTCAGTGGAACAACCGCCGCCCAAACCCCATAACTTGTACCGACAATCCAACGGGTCAAAGGGATTAAAGCCACCATTAAGATTAAGAATGGCACTGAACGAGTAATATTAATCACAGTTCCTAAAGCATGATTAATTTTTTTTGATGGATAAATGCCTTGTTCAGAGGTATTGACCAAAATCACAGCCAAAGGCAAGCCGATTAAAAAGGCAACCAATGCAGAAACACCGACCATAATTAAAGTATCAATCGTACCTGTGAGTAATAAATCAATGAGTTGGTCGTGCATAGCCTAGTCCCTCTATTTGTGCGATGTCATGTTTTAATTTTTCTTGTAAAAATTCAAGATCGAGATCGGTTTGAGCAATACCTACGATGAGCGTGCCAATCAAATGTCCTTGTATGCTGTCAATATGGCTTTGATACAAATGTACTGAACTTTCAAAAACTTGAAACAATTTGGTTAAATCGGGTGAATGCTTTGGATCGGTTTCATAACGTAGTTTTAAAATGCGATGTGTTGAATCCTCTTGTAAGTCACGACTCACTTGGAAGGGTAAATCCAATTGTTCAAGATTGAGCAGTTCTTGTGTGATTTTTTGCTGTGGTTTTGAAAATACTGACCAGACCTGACCAGATTCCACAATTTCACCATGTTCAATCACCACAACTTGGTCACAGATTTCACGAATCACCTGCATTTCATGGGTAATTAAAACGATGGTAATACCGAGTTCACGATTGATTTTTTTCAATAAAGCTAAAACCACCGAAGTACTTTCAGGATCAAGTGCGGAGGTGGCTTCATCACAAAGTAAAATTTCAGGGTGATGTACCAGTGCCCGTGCAATACCAACACGTTGCTTTTGACCACCAGATAATTGAGCAGGGTAGTTATGTGCCTTATTTTCCAAGCCAACCAGTTTTAAAACTTCATTGACACGTGTTTCGATTTCAACTTTATTTACACCTGAAATTTTCAAAGGCAGTGCAACATTTTCCCACACTGTTTTAGCTGACATGAGATTGAAATGCTGGAAAATCATGCCAATTTTTTGTCGCGTTTGAATGAGTTCAGCATGACTCAGCTCAGATAAACTCTGTTGATGAATATGAATACTGCCTTCAGAAATACGTTCTAAACCATTTAAAGTGCGAATGAGTGAGGATTTTCCTGCACCACTTTTACCGATAATGCCGAAAATTTTTCCTTGGGGAATATCGAGATTAATATTTTTTAGCGCATGGATCTGTTGATCTTGTCCGTCATAATATTTATTTAAGTTACGGATTTTAATATGTGGAACTGAAAAATCCACCTTTGAACCGAAACTCACCATTTTAATTCTCCTTATTTCCAGCCTGCAAACCACATATCTTTTCCGAAATCTTTATCTAAGATTTCACGGACTTTTTGTGAGTTTTGGAAAGCATGAATAAATTTTTCTAACTTTTGATTTTGGTCTTGATAATCGGTACGCGTTACAAAAAGAATGGCGTATTTTTTATCAATAGGGTCTAAAAATAATGCGCTATGTGGATCAGCTTTTTTTGCCATATTTAAATAGTGAGGAAAGCCGAAAATTAAATCTGCATCGTCATAAGCCAAAGCGGTTTGAGGACCTTCAACTTCTAAAAATTTCAATTGTTTAGGATTGGATACAATATCTTGTAGGGTTGAAAGTTCGTTATTTACATCTTTGATTTTTATAAGTCCAGCTCGATCTAGCAAAATCAGTGCTCGTGCAGAATTTACAGGGTCACTTGGAATCACCACACGTGCATTTTGTGGCAATGCATCTAAAGATTTATATTGTTTTGAATATAAACCGACATGACTACCACTTCCGACCCCAAAAGCGTGCAAGTCATAATTGGTCTGTTTTATGGCATTTTTTAAAAATACACTTTGTTGGAAAAAATTAGCATCAATATCACGATTTTGAACTGCAACATTGGGGGCTTGCCAATCTGAAAATTCGACCAATTTGACATGAATACCATCTTTTTCAACTTCATTAGCAACGGTTTGTAAAAGCTCTGCATAAGGCGGGCTAATACCAATGGTAAGTACGTTATCTTGCTGCGTCTTTTGGGTATAGCGACAGGCAGCTAAACCCAATATAACAACTATGACAGCAACGCCAATCAGGATTTTCTTTAAATTTGCTTTAGATGTTTGCGACATGATCTTATTTCCAACCTGCAAACCAAAGTTTTTCACCAACATCATCATTCAAAGCTTGTTTAACTTTGTCTGAAGTTTGGTAAATCTTGATAAATTCTTTGAGCTGTTCAGCTTTTTCAGGATGGGTTTGTTCATAATCATCTTTTACGACAAACAAGATGGCATAACGGGTATTGGTATTGTCATCTAAAAGGAGAGCTTTATTGGGGTCGATGGTTTTTGCAAGACGTAAGTAAAGTGGGTAGCTAAATACTAAATCAGCATCATCTACAGCACGTGCAGTTTGTGGCCCTTCAACTTCTATAAAATTGAACTTCTTAGGATTCGCTGTAATATCTTGTAGATTTGATAAATGATTTTCAGGATCTTTGAGTATAATCAGCTTTGCTTGTTGTAAAAGTAACAATGCTCGACCTTGGTTCACTGGGTCATTTGGAATAACCACACGTGCATTCTCAGGTACAGCGTCTAAAGAATTGTACTTTTTAGAATATAAACCGACATGGGTTGCAACACCTGTCGCAATCGGTTTGAGTTTAAAGCCTGTTTCTTTCAGTGCATTACTTAGAAATGGTTGGTGTTGGAAATAATTGGCATCAATATCGCCATGATTCAGCGTAATATTGGGTGTATTCCAATCTGAAAATTCAACCAGTTTGACATTAATCCCTTTTTGTTTTGCTTCATCTACAGCAACTTGTAAAGGCACAGCAAAAGGCGGGCTAATACCAATAGTGATTTCTTCAGAGCCTGCTTTTTTATGATGCTTCCAATAGAAAAGCCCTGCAATCACTGCGATGATGATAATGCCGAGAATAATAAATTTATTCTTGGATGCATTATTGTGTATAGAAGAATTTGTTTGAGTCATAAAGTTCCCCGAAATCTGTTAAATCTATAAATTAAAAATCGAATGAAAAAAATAAATTAAGCACTTTGCTTATGCACATTTACCGAATTTGGCTCGGTGTTTTGTTTATCGGTTGAGCTTTGACATCGAAAGTGTGAGGCAGGGTGTTGTGCTGTTAAATGATCGCCGTGATTGAAAATTTTGCTTCTTAATGTTCCGCTGGCGTATTCAGTTTTAAATCTGCCACGTTGTTGAAGTTCAGGAATCACCAATCGAATAAAATCATGGTGAGATTCAGGTGCGACAGTTCGTGTTAGGTTAAAGCCATCAATCCCAGTTTCATCAATCAGTTGGATTAGGCGTTTTGCTACAGTTTCACCACTGCCAACGATCAAAGGATAACGACCACCAAGTTTATGCTGTGCTTTTAGATCATTGGGCGTGATCTTATTTTCCTTAAACTTGTTATTTACTGACGCAATGCTATTGGTTTGTTGGTAGGGAATGGCTTCATCATCTGCATATTTGGAAAGATCAATACCCACAGAACTTGAAAAATGAGCCAAACCTGCTTCAGGACTTGCATAGCTTGCATATTCTGCTAATTTTTCTTGCGCCAATTGATCAGTTTCTGCCGTAACCACGGTGATGCCAACAAAGATTTTAATATCTTCAGGATTTCGCCCTTGTTGTATTGCTAATTCACGAATTTTATCGACTTGCTGTTTAATTTTTTCAGGTTGATCACCACCGATAAATACACATTCTGCATGACGGGTTGAAAATGCCAAGCCACGTGGTGAAGCACCTGCTTGGAATAAAACAGGCGTACGTTGTGGAGATGGTGAAACTTGGAATACGCCTTCACTTTGGTAAAACTTGCCATGATGTTGAATTTTATGGACTTTATTAGGGTCAGTGAAAATACGATTGGTTTTATCCTTTAAGACAGCATCATTTTCCCAAGAACCTTCCCAAAACTTATAGCAAAGCTCTAAAAATTCCTCAGCCTGTTCATAACGTAGATCATGGTCTTTTAAACCTTTTTGACCAATTAATCGTTCGGCGCTGTCTAAATAACCTGTGACAATGTTCCAACCAATACGACCTTGTGTAAGATGATCTAAGCTCGCAAAGCGCCGTGCAAATTGATAAGGCGATTCATAACTTAAATTCACCGTAACACCAAAACCAAGATTTTGAGTGATGCTTGCCATTGCTGAAACAAGAGTAGAAGGGTCGTGGCTGGGTAACTGAATGGATTCTTTTAAAGTCAGATTAATTCCATGCTGATAAACATCGTAAACCCCAGTGATATCGGCAATAAACAAGCCATCAAATAAACCATCTTCTAAAGTTTTAGCAAGATCAGTCCAATAACTCAGTTCATTAAAACGATGTGATTCATCTCGTGGGTGTGTCCATAGTCCATGATTGATATGACCAACACAGTTCATATCAAATGCATTGAGTAGGATCTGTTTTTTCGAGTTATGATTTTCGGGAGTTTGATTTAATTGCGTCATTACAATGTCCCTCTACGTGGTGGAAGGATATTGTTCAAAGCATAGTTCCCAATAAAATAATATTTCCAACGTGATGCATCATGTAGGGTATGCACACGGGCATTGCGCCAATGACGATCTAAACCATCGGTACGTTGGCTACCGCGGCTACCTGCAAGTTCAATCAATTTTGACGATGCTTTGAGCGCTGTTTCAGTGCTGTGTGCACGTACTTTTGCAACATCAATTGAGGCTTTTGCGATGTTTTCATCTGATGGATGGGGCTTGGCTGCATCTATGGACTGAGCCGCTTGTTTTAAAAGAACTTCACTGGCACGAACATCCGCAGCCACACGACCAATTTCATAAATGGTGAGTGGGTCTTGGTCTGCACGTTCAACATTGGAATCGATCCAAGCGCGCGCTTTTTTTACACGTTCAATGGTTTCTTCAAATGCAGCTCGTGCAATCCCTGTTTCAATGGCGGCATGCATAATTTGTGCAAATGGACCGACTAGGGTTGGAGTCGTAAAGGCAGTATCAAATCGAACCACATGTTCAGCTTCGACAAAGACTTGGTTGAATTTAACCGTGCCACTACCTGTGGTTTTTTGCCCGAAACCTGTCCAGTCATTGATGCGTTGTACGCCTTGAGCATCCGCTGAGATAAAGGCTAAAAACTCACGCTCTTGATCATCACGCACCAATGTCGGGATACGATGAGCAAATAAGCTCCCTGTGCAATAAAATTTTTCACCATTTACCACGTATCCGTGCTGATTTTTATTTTGGCTTTGCGTAATATGGCTATGCTTTTGGGCAGCCGTTTTGGTTTTAAATTCTGCTAAAGCATTGCCATAACGTGCACCTGCAAGAACCTCTGCATAAAATTTCTGCTTTTGTTGTTCTGTACCATTATTGCGCAATACTTCTAAAGCATAAAAATGGTTTTGCGGAATTTGCCCGATCGAACCATCAACACCGCTGAACAATGCAATGACTTTTGCAACCGTAAGACTTGAGACCTCAGCACCGCCGTATTGTTTGGGTACAGTAATCGCCCATAAACCAGACTGGCTAAAGGCTTCAATTTCATCAAAAGGTAAAATACGATTAGCATCACGGAGTACCGCATTTTGTTTAAATTGCTGGCTTAAGTTTTGCGCAATTTCCAACGCTTCTGCATCCGTTTTGATGATGTGTGCTTTGCCAAAAGGTTGGTTTTGAGTTTCTAAAGTTTTGTTAATATTTTGAAATGTGGTCATTTGATTCTCCCTGATTCTTTAACCGTTAAATCCATGCATGACGTTGGTTTTGGATGCCATTTAAGTAGTAGTTACCAATTGCATAAAATTTCCAACGCACAGGGTCATGTAAGGTATGAACACGGGCATTACGCCAATGTTGATCGAGATTATGTGTTTCTAAACTTGAGCGACTGCCACCGAGTTCGATCAATTTTTCTGAAATGATCAGTGCCGCATCATTGGCATAGACTTTAGCTTCTGCCACGATGATTGAGGCTTTACTGGCTTGTTCTACACTAATACCTGTTTCAGTACTTTGTGACAGGAAATCCAGTTCATCAAGATATTCAGCGGCTTCATCGAGTAGTAAAATGGCAGCATCCAATAACACATTTAACTTGCCAACTTCTTGTAAGGTATAGGCTTCAAAACTGGCTTTTTCGACATTAGCATCAACAATTGGGCGTGCTTTATGAATAGTAGAAATAGTTTCAGCAAATGCGGCTTCTGCGATCCCGACATCAATTGCGACTTGGATGAGCTGTGAATAGGCCCCACGGTATTTTGTTGCATCTGCTAATACGTGTTCATTCATGATCAATTCAGGATTGACCACAACATTTTTAAGGCGAACTGTGCCACTCGCTGTAGTGCGCTGACCAAAACCATCCCAGTCATCGACAATTTCAACTCCTTGAGATTTGGCATCAATAATAATTAATACAATATGCCCTTCAGGATGGAGGGCGCGAATGGCTAAATAATCAGCAAAATATGAACCCGTGGAATAGAACTTTTCACCATTTAAAAAGTACTGACCATTTTCAAAACTTAAACGCGTTTCGATGGTTTTTGTGTCTTTGCTATAACGTTCAGGCCCACCGTTAGCAATGCGTTTACCTTTTAAAATTTCGCTGTATATAAACTGTTTTTGCGTTTCACTTGCAATACTTTCAATGGCATTGAGTAAACCAAATTGATTCTGAGGAATCTGTCCAACATTTGCATCAGCTTTGCTTAAAATACGAAAAACATGCGCCAAAGTTTTATTAGACACTTCAGCACCGCCATATTTTTTTGCAATGCGAATTCCACCTAGCCCTTTTCGACTAAATTGCTCAATAACATCAACGGGTAAAATACGTTGTTGATCACGAATATTTCTTTCAACCAATGCAAAATCAGCCACTTGAAAAGCAGAGTTAATCGCTTGTTGATCATTTTCAATGTGATGTGCAAGTTGTGCTGAATTAATATGAGTCATATCGATACCTTTCAATAGATATCAAAACGCTAAGCACAAAAGCATGAAAAATTAAACGAACTATTATGCTATTCTTATATGAATAAAGTTTTAAAATTAAAATTGCATAAAAAATATTTTTTAATTATAAGTTAAGTATTTGTTTAGTATGGTGAAAATTAATTTCAAGCGATTAAAGTGGGTCGCGTTGAGAAACTCATATTCAATTTAAGAATAAAGATTGATTAAACTCATATAAATTGATGATGACAATTTGAATAATTGCCCATTTTTTTGAACAAAAAGTACATTGTAATTTTTTAAGTGAAAAGTTAAAGTAGATGTAATCGCTTGGTATTATTCTAAAGCTTTGATTAAAAAAATAATTTGGAGATTATATGCGCACCCTTTACCAATTTCCTTTGTCGCATTACTGTGAAAAAGCACGTTGGTTACTTGATCATAAAGAAATCGATTTTGTAGCACAAAATATGATGCCTGGGGTGCATCGAGCATTTGCTCAATTGAAAACAGGGCAAAATAAACTACCGATTTTAAAAGATGGTGAGCGCTGGATTGCCGACTCTACCCAAATTGCATTGTATTTAGATGATCAGTATCCAGAACATACTTTGCTTCGTTTAGATACGCAACTTCGTCAACACGCATTAGAAATCAATGCGATTGCCAATGAATTGGGATTACATGTACGCCGTTGGGGTTTAGCACAGGCTTTATCGACCAGTGATGAACCTTTAGAGATTATGTTGGGTGAAAAAGGTTATTTACGCCAATTCGAAAAATTTTCCAAACCTATTTTAAAAACGTTGGTTTCAAAAAGCTATCAATTGGATGTGGAAAAAGTTGCTGAATCTAAACGTAAAATCGATGAAATTACGCAACAACTCAATAGCAAACTTGTTGAAAATCAATGTCGCTATTTGGTGGGCGATCGCTTAGGTTTGGCAGACATTGCCGTCTGTTCTATGCTTGCACCCTTGTTATTTTTAAATGGAACACCGTGGGAAGTTGAGTCTGAGCAAAGTGTATCGGAAGAGGTTAAAAATTATAAAAATGAGTTGCTGAATTTGCCAATAGGGCAATATGTACAGCGTATTTATATGACTGAGCGGAACGCACGAGTCGATTGGCGCGGGATCTAATCGTTACATCATCATGTCAGTCAGTGAATAATATGAGGGTGAATTTCGTAGAATCGAGTTATGCGTTTTTGCTTACAGGACTAGATTATTTGAAAAAATGATCATGCATTAAATTTAGAAAATGATCATTTTATTTTGAGTATGATGTGATTGAATTAAGATGTGATTGAATTAAGATGATTTTGATCTACCACAAATATTCATGATTGATTTTTTCATATACATATTGTGTTCTATAACGATGGTATTTGAGATATAAATATTAAAATTTGGAAAAAATTATCTTAAAAAGACCATAATAAGAAAAAATTTTTCAGAAACATTGCGATATACTGAAGATCAGAATGAATTTTAAATCAATCCAAAAAGACGATTAGATTCAAAAATACAGATGATTAAATACGGGCTAAGCTGGAGTCAATAATGGAACTGGATCGTTACGATAAGCAAATTTTAGAAATTTTGACGCATGAAGATATTAATCTAAATGAGCTATCTGAGCGGATCAATTTATCGGTCAGTTCTGTACATCGTCGTATTAAGCATTTAATCGAAACAGATATTATGACCAATTTAAAACGTGATATTAATTACGAGAAATTAGGTTTTAAATTACATGTGATTTTACAAGTTTCACTCAGTAAACATGACACCGATACTTTTGCAAAATTTTTAGAAGAATTAGAAAATATTCCCGAAGTCATTAATGCATTTTTAGTAACAGGTCAGTCGGCGGACTTTTTAGTCGAAGTCGTTGCAAAAGATATGGAAAACTATAGTGAAATTTTACTGAAAAGGATTGGTAAAATTGAGTTTGTCGTGGCACTGCACTCGAGTTTTGTGATTAAAGAATATAATGTTTTTAACTGTAGCGGCTTATTAAGTCGTGTTTAACACCTTAACATGATAAGAAAAATAAGATGAAAATGACGTTGAGATTTTTTGGGGTTGCAAGCCTGATTTTGCTGATTTGGTTTGCGGTTGATTTTATGACTGTATATGAAATCATTCCTCATTTTTCAGGTATTTTTAATCTCATTTTTAACGTCATTTTCTTTGTGGTGATGTATTTAATATGGCTATGTGCGACATTAGACTTGTTTCAAAAATACGATAAAATTGAGCGTATTTTTTATAGAATATTACTCGCATTATGTTTATGGATTTGCTCAACTGTTGTGGGCGGTATTTTAGTTGTATGGTTGCATGTAAAAATGGGATGGCAACTATAATGAAGCAGAACATGCGCTTGAATTTTGCGTGATTAGCCAATGTTGTAGCGATTGAATATGCTCATTTTTTATTGATTTTTTTAGGTAGCATAAAGAAAATAATAAACCACATTCGACAAAGCCAAATGGAGCAATCAACCGTCCGCTTAAAAGTTCTTTTTCCACTAAACTCTGCGGTGCGATGGCAATGCCAAGATCGGATGCCGCCGCTTCAATCATCAAATTGAGATGTTCAAAATAGCGTTGTTGTTTGGCTTGCGAAATATCGAGTTTATGTTGTGTCGCCCACAGTTGCCAAGCCTGTTGGTTGGATTGGGTGTGTAATAGCGTATGCTGAAAAATATCGGAAATGTGATGTAATTTTCGTGCACGTTGTGGTGTACATACAGGTCCGATCCGGTCTTGAAATAAAGTAATATTTTGAATATGTTCTGGGAGTTTATCCAGTTGGCTATGGCTAAGAATTAACGCATCAATTTGATTTTTTTCGAATAATTTTAGATTATTACTACTCATCAGTTTGATGCAAATTTCAGGATATTGCGCTTCAAAATTTTCTAATTTAGGAATTAGCCAATGTGCCATAAAGCTTGTGGGCGCAGCTAAAACTAATTCATGTGGTGTGGGTTGTTGACGGATTTGTTCAAGGCACTGATCTAATCCGCTAAAAAGTTGTACACAGCTACTAAATAATGCCTGCCCATCTACAGTTAAGGTTGCACCATGTGCATGACGAATCAGTAATTTTTTTCCAACCCAAGCCTCAAGTTGTTTGATTTGATGACTCACTGCGCTATGTGTGACACATAATTCATCTGCTGCCATGCTAAAACTACTATGACGTGCTACAGCTTCAAACATGCGTAGTGCGTTGAGTGGTGGAAGTTGATATTTAGGCATGATGTTAGTTTTTTTCACATAATGATCTGAGTTTATATCAATTTTAATATTCTACAAAATCCATAAAATAACCATCATAAAGTTATAGGATCGTGGTAATGACAGATTTATATACAGGCGATGGACCAGATGAACTTGGGCGTTTTGGGCAGTTTGGTGGTAAATATATGCCTGAAAGCTTGATGTTAGCAATTAATCAACTTGAAACTGCATTTAATGAAATCAAACATGATCCTCAATTTTGGGCTGAATATCAGCAATTATTAAATGATTTTGTCGGGCGTCCAAGTCCATTATTTTATGCAAAAAATCTAACAGCTTTGTGTGGTGGTGCAAAAATTTATTTAAAGCGTGAAGATTTAAATCATACAGGTGCACATAAAATCAATAATTGTATTGGACAGATTTTATTGGCACGCAAAATGGGGAAAAGCCGCATCATTGCTGAAACAGGTGCAGGGCAGCATGGCGTAGCAACGGCGACAGTATGTGCCTTATTTAACATGAAATGTGTCATTTTTATGGGGGAGACAGATGTACAGCGTCAACAGATGAATGTTGAGCGGATGAAATTGTTAGGTGCAGAAGTCCACAGTGTGAAAAAAGGCAATGCAACCTTAAAAGATGCCATGAATGAAGCCTTACAGGATTGGATTCGTCATGTAGACAGTACGTATTATCTGCTCGGGACAGGCGCGGGGCCACATCCCTATCCGATGATGGTACGTGAATTTCAAAAAATTATTGGAAAAGAAGCCCGTGAGCAAATTTTACTAAAAGAACAAAAACTTCCGGATGCTTTAGTGGCATGTATTGGTGGGGGGTCAAATGCAATTGGTTTAATGCATGCCTTTTTAAAAGATAAACAGGTGCAATGTTTTGGTGTTGAAGCTGGCGGTAAAGGTTTAGATACTGCTTATCATGCAGCTTCATTGTCAGGGGGCAAGCCCGGTGTTTTACATGGAAATTTGACCTATTTATTACAAGATGAGGATGGTCAAATTATTGAGGCACACTCTATTTCAGCTGGTTTAGATTATCCCGGTGTAGGTCCTGAACATGCTTTATTAAAGGAAACAGGACGAGTTAATTATGTCAGTGCAACCGATGACGAAGCCATTGCTGCCTTTAAATTACTCACGCAAAAAGAAGGTATTATTCCTGCATTAGAAAGTTCACATGCCATTGCTTTTGCATGTAAATTGGCGAAAAGCATGCATTCCGAACAGGTCATTATTGTCAATTTGAGTGGTCGTGGTGATAAAGACATGCATAGCGTGAAAAATTACGACAATAACAATAAGGAAGTATAAGATGAATCGTTTAGATGTTCGTTTAGCGCAATTAAAGCAGCAACAACGTAGTGGTTTGGTGTGTTATTTCACGGCAGGGGCGCCTGACTATTCAAGTGATGTCGCATTACTAACCCAAATTGGGCAAGCAGGCGCAGATATTATTGAATTAGGTATGCCATTTTCAGATCCTGTTGCTGATGGTGAAGTGATTGAAGCGGCACATCATCAGGCGATTGCACAAGGACATACATTGGCAAAAACCTTACAATTGGTCAAAGAAATTCGTCTGAAAGATGAGCAAACACCGATTGTGCTCATGGGCTATGTCAACTCAATTTTGCAATATGGCTTTCAACAATTTTTACAAGATGCCAAAGGCTTGATTGATGGGCTGTTGATTGTAGATTTACCTTATGAATATCAAAGTGAATATTTACATGATGTAGAACAGAATCAAATCCACTTTATTTGTTTAACTGCACCTTCAACCCCCAAAGAACGTTTGGCACTGATTGCTCAAAATGCACAAGGATTTTTGTATCACGTGGCAGAAAATGGGGTCACAGGTATGCAGCGGCAGCAGCAAAACTTGGATGAAAAAATTGCTCAGTTAAAGCAATATTTTACGATTCCAATTGGTATTGGTTTTGGTATTAAAACCGAACAGGATATTACAGCATTAAAAAATAAGGCAGATTTGGTGATTGTAGGAACAACGCTTGTAGAGTGTTTGGCACAATCAGGTGTAGCTGCAACTTTGCAAAAAGTCCAGAATTTTGCAAAAGTTTTAAGGGATTAGACCGAGCCCCCTACCATTGCCAAAAGATCTAAAGCATATAAACAATAAACGCCTTCTTAAAAAATGAAGAAGGCGTTTATACGATATAGATCAAAAATGATCTGTCTCAGGCTTTGGACTTTTTAAAGCCTTTGATAATGCGGTAAAGATCATCAATAAAGGTATAAATCACAGGGATGACCAAGAGAGACAAGAATGTACTAGTAATGAGTCCACCAATGACAGAAATTGCCATGGGTGCACGAAAACTTGGATCTGTGCCGATACCAAGCGCAATCGGTAACATACCTGCACCCATTGCCAAGGTTGTCATGATGATAGGACGTGCACGTTTATGACACGCATCCAATAAGGCATTAAAACGAGAGTAATTTTTTTCACTTCTCGCAATAATAGCGTAATCGACCAATAAAATTGAGTTTTTACTGGCAATGCCCATCAGCATAATCAGACCAATAAGACTCGGCATGGATAAACTACTTTTAGTTAAAATCAACAACACAAATGCACCACCTAAAGAGAGTGGTAATGCCACCAAAATGGTGATGGGCTGTAAAAAGTCTTTAAATAAAAGAACCAAGACAACATAGATACATAAAATACCTGTGAGCATGGCTAAGCCAAAACTAGAGAATAACTCCTGCATGACTTCAGCATCACCAATGTCTGTACGTTTCACTGTCGGTGGTAAATTTTGCATGGTCGGGAGTTGATCAACTTTAGTCGTGATGTCGCCCAAAGGTTGATTATTCAATTCAATATTAAAATTAATATTGCGCATACGGTTAAATCGATCAATTTGTGATGGACCACTTTCAATATTAATGTCAGCAATCGTGCCGAGCATGACAGGGCCATGACTGCCTTTAACCATAAGCCGTTTAATTAGGTCTTGGTCTTGGCGTGCTTCGAGGCTGAGTTTGATGACCACAGGAATTTGTCGTTGTGATAAATTCATTTTGGCAAGGTTTTGATCAAAATCTCCTGCTGTTGCAATACGCAAAGTTTCTGCAATATCTTGTGTGGTTACACCTAAATCTGCTGCTTTGGCAAAATCAGGGCGAATCACCAGTTCGGGGCGCACTAAGGCTGCACTCGAAGTAATACTGCCGATATTGGGAATAGTGCGTAATTCACGTTCTAGTTTTAATGCCGTTGCCATGAGGCTTTCTGAATCATCACCTGAAAGCGCCAACTGATATTGACTATTATTTCCTGCTAAGCCGACTTGAATACGTGCACCGGGAATGGGTGCAAGACGTTGCCGAATTTGATCTTCAATGCTTTGTAAACTTGTAGAACGATCACTACGTGGTGTGATTTGAATCGTTAAGGTTGCTTTGCGTGGCTCAGAGGATGCACCACCTGAAAAGGGATCTGTACCCGCAGCACCGCCACCAATAGTGGTATAAATACTTTTGATTTCGGGATGATCCTGAATTAACTGTCGTGCATATTCTGCTGTTTTTAAAGTTTCATTAAACTGAGAACCCGGTGTTAACTCCAAACGGACTTGGGTTTGTCCTGTATCTGGCGGTGGCATAAAACCCGTCGGTAATAGACCAATTAAGGAAAGAGAACCAATAAAAAATAAAATAGCAGCCGATAACGTTAACCACCGATGATGTAGACACCATGTCACCATCTGCATATAGCCTTGCATGACACGACCATCTTTTTTTCGGTCTTTTGCAAGCGCAGCTTGACCTTGATCGATTGAAGAATCTTTAGTGGCTATTTGTGCATCTTCGACTTTATGTACCCACGGTTTTAAAATATAAGCTGACATCATGGGGGTGAGTAAACGGGCAACCAATAATGAGGCAAAGATGGCTAGAGCGGCTGTCCAACCAAACTGAACAAAGAAACGACCTGCGATTCCACTCATAAAGGCTGTTGGCAAAAAGACAGCAATCAGGGTAAATGTTGTCGCAATCACAGCTAAGCCAATTTCATCCGCCGCTTCCATGGCTGCTTCATAGGGCGTTTTGCCCATTCGTAGATGCCGTATGATATTTTCAATTTCAACAATCGCATCGTCGACCAAGATTCCGACGACCAAAGACATTGCCAATAATGTGACAACATTTAAAGTAAAACCCAAATAATACATGCCAATCAAAGCAGGTAAAATCGACAAGGGGAGTGCAGTTGCGGCAATAATGGTTGCTCGCCAATCGCGTAAAAATAACCACACCACCAAAATCGCTAAAATTGCACCTTCATACAGTAAGGACATTGAGCCTTTATAATTGTCAGCAACAGGTGTGACAAAGTTAAATGCTTCAGTGATTTTAATGTCCGGATGCGCAGCTTTTAACTTGTCTAAGGCTGCTATAACGCCTTTTTCAACATCAACTTCACTTGCGCCTTTGCTTCGGGTAATTTCAAAACCAATCACAGGTTGACCATTGAGCAAAGCGGCTGAACGCCGTTCGGCAAAGCTGTCTTTTACTGTGGCAACTTGGTCTAAACGAATATGTCGTCCATCATTGAGTGCAATGTCCATCGCTGCAATTTCATCTGCAGTCTTGACGGTGGCAATGGTGCGAATCGATTGTTCACTACCGCCAATTTTCGTTTGACCACCAGAGGCATCCTGTTGGGTTAGGCGTAGCTGTCGAGTAATTTCGGTGGCTGTAGCATTGAGTGCCAATAATTTTTCAGGTTGAATTTCGACGTCAACTTGACGTGTTACACCACCGACACGTGCCACAGCACCGACACCTTTGACTTGCAGCATCGCACGTGTAACGTCGTAATCGACAAACCATGACAGTGCCTCTTCATCCATACGGGGTGACTGAATGGTGTAGGTTAAGATTGGTGACCCTGATAGATTGATTTTACTGACAATTGGATCACGTACATCTGTCGGTAAGTCAGAACGTATTTGTGAAACGGCATTACGTACGTCATCGACAGCTTCTTGTAAGGGTTTTTCAAGCTGAAACTCTGCGGTGATGACCACGACACCATCTTGAATATTGGCATATTGGTTCTTTAAACCTTGAATGGTGGCAATCGAGTTTTCAATTTTACGCGCCACTTCTGTTTCAAGTTGTGGTGGAGCTGCACCTGGTAAACTCGCAGTCACTGTGACCATGGGGAGTTCAATGTCGGGGAATTGTTGTATTTTCATCCAATGAAAACACATCAATCCCGCTAGTCCCAACATGATAAACAGTAAAATCGCAGGAATTGGATTTCGGATTGACCATGCAGAAAAATTCATGTTAATTCTCCTGCTGAGTCATCAGTTGTTTGCTGAGAGGTGTTTCAGGAATATTGGCAGCCACTTTGACTAAGTCACCATCGCTAAGAAAGCCTGTACCTGAAGACACCAATTTGACATTTTCAGGCAAATCTAGAATTTCAACCAAATCATTTTGACGACGTCCAACGGTCACTTTTTGCTGTTTCACACGGTTGTTTTGCTGCACGACGAATACATAAGAAAAACCATCACGCAGTAACAAAGCCGACTGTGGAATGGTCAGTGCAGATTGTTCACCGAGTTCAAATTCGCCTTTAACAAACATACCCATACGTACCGCTTGCGTGAGGGGTAAATCCACATAAACTAAACCATAACGTGTTTGTGGGTCGATCACAGGAGCGATCATTCGGACTGTTCCTGTAACCGCATTTTGGTTGGGATCAGGAGAAATGATTTTCGCCTTCATGCCTTGTTTAAGTTTATACAAATCTGTTGTGGTAATTTCTGCACGCCATTCGAGACGATGATCACGGATAAGACGAAAAAGTTCTTGTCCAGTTTGTGCCAATGAACCTACCGTTGCTGAGCGTGCTGAAATCACACCATTGTCAGGCGCGATGACACGAGTTTGAGCTAAGCGCAGTTCATTACTTTTAATTTGTGCATCTGAAGCTTCTAAGCGTGCTTGCGCGGTGGCTTGAGAAGTTTGGTATTGGGTTGACTCTTGGGCTGAAATCGCACCTGTATTACGCAGTTGTTGAATACGTTTATTGTTAATCACTGCATCATTCAGTACAGCTTGTGCTTCTTTATAATTGGCTTTGGCTGTGGCTAATTCTGCACGAATCGTATCACTATTGATTTCAGCAAGCACTTGACCACGTTTTACTTGATCACCTACATTGACATACACTTTGGTAATACGTTGTCCAGACAGCTCACTGCCGATGACAACTTCTTGCCAAGCGGCAATATTGCCATTGGCTGTGAGTGTTTGTTGCCAATTTTGACGTTCAGGTTGAATGACGGTAACGGTTAAAGCTGCTTTAGGTTGACTTTTTTCAGCAGGTTGCGTGACAAGCGTTTGTTCTGATTTTTTAGCTTGAGATTGCCACCACCAAATTGTCACTAAAATGACAAGAATAAGAACAGCTAAAATAAGCCAATGTTTACGACTAAAACCTTGATGAGAAGAAGGTTCTGAATGATTCATTGTGTTTTTTCAGAGTTATTTACATTTAAGCAGTATAGACAAATTTATGAAAAATGTTGATGTATCGTGTAATCGTTTTGGAAATAAAAAAATCCCCGACAGGTCGAAGATTTTTTAACGCTTGATCTACTGAAATTTAAAGATGTAAGGTGTTTCTAAAATGACACGCTTACAAAATGGCTTTTAAGCGCTGAATGACTTGTTCACACTGTGCAATGTCAGCAACTAATGCCATACGGACATGATTTTCACCTGGATTCCCCTGTGCTGTATCACGAGATAAATAACGTCCCGGCAGCACTTTGATATGCGCTTTTTCCATCAACATTTGGGCAAAATGTTCATCATTGTCGACTTTTAGCCAATAATAAAAGCCTGCATCAGGTTTTTGTAAAGGTAAAAGGTGACCTAATTCATTTTGAAATAATTCAAATTTGGCACGGTACAATTGACGGTTTTCTTCGACGTGTTGCTCGTCATCCCAAGCAGCGATGGATGCTAACTGATGTTGTACAGGCAATGCCGCACCGTGATAAGTACGGAATTTTAAATAAGGTTGCAGTAATGTGGCATCACCTGCCACAAAGCCTGAGCGCATCCCAGGTAAATTTGAGCGTTTAGACAAAGAGTGGAACACGATACAATTTTTGTAATTATCACGTCCTATTTCAGCACAGACTTCAAGTAACCCTACAGGAGGTTCATCGAACCATAATTCTGAATAACATTCATCCGATGCAATCACAAAATTATATTGATCAGACAATGCAATGAGTTTTTTAAATTGTTCTTTTGACAGTACTGCACCTGTTGGATTGCCCGGCGTACAGACAAATAACAGCGCTGTTTTTTGCCAAACTTCGGCAGGTACAGCATCAAAGTCACCTAAATAACCATTTTCTTCAGTACAATTAATGAAATAAGGGGTTGCACCTGCAAGTAGTGTTGCGCCTTCATAAATTTGATAAAACGGATTGGGCATCACCACATATGGGTTTTCATCTCGGTTAATCAAGGCTTGTACAAAAGAGAAAATCCCTTCACGTGTGCCTGAAACAGGCAAAATTTGAGATTCTGCACTGATTGTATTGAGTTTAAAACGGCACGTTAACCAATGCGCAATGCTTTGGCGTAATTCAGGCAAACCTTTACTATTTGGATAAGTGGAAAGATGCTTAAAATTATCAATAATCGCTTGTTTCACAAACTCAGGTGCAGGATGCTTTGGTTCACCGATGGAAAGAGGAATCAAAGGCATTGCTGCGGGTTGTACATCCTGAAATAACTGATTAAGTTTTTCAAATGGATAAGGATGTAATAAAGACAAACTTGAGTTCATGAAACAATTACCATGATGTGAAAATAAAATTAAATGATCACACTAAACATTAGTGTGGGTGTGAAACTTGATGAGAAGCTTCATCTAAAGCTGCCTTTAACTGTGAGGCAAACAATTCAGCTTCCTCCTCATTTAAAGGTGAGCCATCTTTTTTGGTGACAAAGAAAATATCTTCTGCACGTTCACCTAAGGTTGCAATTCTAGCAGAGTGAATGTCCAAACCTTGCATCATAAATAGACCACCTACTTTGGCAAGTAAACCTGGGTGGTCTAAGGTTGCAATTTCAACCATATTTTGCTGTAAGGCTTCATTCAAGCTGACATCCACAGTATTTTCAATGTCAAAGTGACGCAGTTGGCGTGGAATACGGCGTTGCATTACCCCAGGATATTTATCTGACTGACTTAAGGCTTTCACCAGCGCTTCTTTGACTGTTTCTTCACGATCAGGATCTGTTAATAAAGTTCCGAAACGGTCTAGAACCACATAAGTATCTAAACTAAATGCTTTGGTCGCAGTGATAATCCGCGCATCTTGTACATCTAAATTCATACGATCAAGTACAGCCACTGTGGTTGCAAATAAATTTGGTTGATCACGTGTATAAATAAACAACTGCACAGCATCTTGTGCTGCTTTTCGGTGCGCACGTAAGAGCACTAATGGTGCAGGATTATCACCATGCTGCAAAATGGCGCGTGTGTGCCATGCAATTTCATCGGCTGATTCTTTAAGAAAATACTCATCGCCCAGTTCTTGCCATACTTTTTCAACTTCATCTAAGGCAAATTCATCGACTAAAATTTCACTGGCTGCGAATTTACTGTCTTCGATTAGCATTTGATAATCTACAGGACGCCCTAAACCTGAGCGAATCACATCGCGCGCATGTGTGTAGAGTTGACGCATTAATGATGAACGCCAAGTATTCCAAAGCTTTGGATTGGTTGCGTTAATATCGGCAACAGTTAAGGTATATAAATAATCCAGATGTTCCATGTCGCCAATTTTTTCAGCGAATTCTTTTACCACATCAGGGTCTGAAATATCTTTTTTCTGTGCTGTGATGGACATCAATAAATGATTTTGAATCAGGTAAGCCACAAGGTTACATTCACGTTCAGTAAAACCATGTGCACGACAGAACTCAATTGCATCGACTGCACCCAATTCACTATGATCACCACCACGACCTTTGGCAATGTCATGGAATAAGGCTGCAAGAAACACAATATCTCGGCGGTTTAAACGTTGGAACACCGAGCTGACCACAGGATAATCTTTAGCGAATTCAGGTTCTTTAAAACGATTTAAATTACGGAGCAACAATAATGTATGCGCATCAACGGTATAAATATGGAATAAATCATATTGCATCAAGCCCATGATTTGTCCAAATGCTGGAATATAATTTCCTAAAACACCATAGCGTTTCATCGCGACCATCGTGTCATACAAACGATAAGGTGAACGAATAATTGCCATAAATAAGGCTTGATGAGTAGGATTACTACGATAATTTTGGTCGATACGTTTAGCCGCCAAAGTCAATAAACGTAAGGTTCTTGCACGAATCCCTTGAATCTCAGGGCGATTTGCCAACAGATAGAAAATTTCTAAAATGGCACTCGGATTTTCAGAAAATATCTTGTGATGTTGTACGGCAAGTTTGCCATCGACCAATTTAAAATGTTCATTGATGATTTCAATATTACGTTCATAATTGGGCAAACGTGGTGTAATGACTGACTCATTAAAATAGGCAAGTAGCATTTCATTTAAGGTAGACACTTGCTGTGCAGTCCGATAATAACGTTTCATAAACTGTTCAATCGGATAATTGATATGTTTACCTTCTTCTTTTTTATAGCCGAAAATACCTGCAATTTCACGTTGATAATCAAACAATAAACGATTTTCATCACGTTTGGTTAAACGATGTAAATGGTGGCGAATTTCCCAAAGGAAATTTTCAGATTCTTCTAAAACACCAAGTTCAAACTCTGAAATAAACCCTAAATGGACGAGGTCATAAATGCGATTGACACGGAAATGACGTTTTGCAATCCAACCAATTTGGTTGATGTCGCGAATGCCGCCTGGTGCATTTTTAATATCGGGTTCTAAATTACTTTCAGTATTATTATGTTGCGCATAACGGCGAGCTTGTTCATCCATCTTTGCATCAAAGAAGGTTTTATCTGTCCATGTCTGTGAAACCACACGGCGTGGCCATTTGATCAAGTGCTGATTGCCTGTAATCAAACGCGCTTCGATTAATGCTGTCGCGACTGTGAGATCATTGGCAGCTTGTTCAAAACAAGTTTGAATGCTACGAACGCTAACTCCTGGTTTAAAGTTACCAACGTCCCATAAAGAGGAAATAAAACTCGAAACAATGTGTTCTTGTTCAGCGGTTAAATCATTTTCTGACAAGATCATAATGTCTACGTCAGAGTAGGGTAACATCTCACGGCGACCATAGCCACCGACCGCAAAAAGACTCAGATCTGTTTGATCGAGTCCTGCATGTTGCCATAAAAAAATCAGCGCTTCATCAATAAAATTAGAACGGGTATGGATCACCTCACGAATGGGCTGTCCTTGTTCAAACGCCTCCTGCAGTTGTTGTTCTACATCGGTACGCCATTGGTTAATGGCTTGAATATCATGATTACTACTGACGTAATTCAACAGAGGAGACGTGTTGATCATAAAATTATTGTCCGTAAATTTTTCTAAAACATTAGTTCTGTTGCACTGTGACTTTTGAAGCCGTTTCAAATGCTAACTCACGTGCTTGTTCTGTTGTTTCAGCACGTGCTGTTGCCACACCCATGCGGCGACGTTTAAAACCTTCAGGTTTACCAAACAGTCTTAAATCTGTATTTGGATTTTCTAAAGCAAGATTTAAGCCAGAAAATTCTAAATTTTTCGCATCGACACCTGCATAAATCACAGCACTTGCTGCAACGCTATGACGTGCTGTATTGACAGGTAAGCCCAAAATTGCGCGTGCATGAAGTTCAAACTCACTTTGGAATTGTGAAGCAAGCGTGACTAAACCAGTATCATGCGGGCGTGGTGATACTTCACTAAACCATACTTTGTCACCTTTGACAAATAGTTCTACCCCAAAAATACCACAACCACCGAGTGCAACAGTCACTTTATCGGCAATACGCTTGGCTTCAGTTAAGGCAGCATCCGTCATGGGTTGCGGTTGCCAACTTTCTACATAGTCACCTGCATCTTGGCGGTGTCCAATTGCATCGCAAAAATGGGTTTCAACTTCGCCTGTTTCTGGATTTTTAGCACGTACAGTCAGTAGGGTGATTTCAAAGTCAAAATCAATCTGTGATTCAACAATGACGGTACCTTGGTTAACACGACCACCAGTTTGTGCATATTCCCAAGCAGCATCAACTTCAGCAAATGCTTTAACGCGTGATTGACCTTTACCTGATGAAGACATGACAGGTTTAACGAAGTTTGGATAGCCAATATCATCACATGCTGCACGGAAACTTTCTAAACTATTTGCAAAACGATAAGCAGACGTCGGTAAACCGAGTTCTTCAGCAGCCAAACGACGGATTCCTTCACGGTTCATAGTGAGATTGACCGCTTTGGCAGAAGGAATGACGGTTGCAATATTTTGTTCTTCGATTTCAATGAGGACTTGTGTCGCAATGGCTTCAATTTCTGGCACGATCAAGTTTGGTTTTACTTTTTCGATGAGTTTTTTTAATTGTTCAGGGTCTGCCATATTTAAGGCATAAGCAAAATGTGCAACTTGCATTGCGGGCGCATTTTCATAACGATCTGCTGCATGTACTTCGACACCTAGGCGTTGTAATGAAATCACGACTTCTTTGCCCAATTCTCCTGAACCCAAAAGGAGTACTTTAAAAGCAGAAGATTGGAGTGGAGTACCAATAGTTACGCTCATGCGATTCATCCATGCTTAAGAATAAGTTGTGTTTAGCATAGCAGAACTGAGCGCAGTGTTAAGACTTGATTATAAGAAATCGAGAAGATTGTTGGACAATGGTGTCAGAGTGCAACATGAAGGAAGGGGTGATTAGACAGGGACTATTTGTTAAAGCTGTTGTGTGAAGATCATAAAATTAGGCTATCATTTTTAGAAAATGAAAAGCTAACTTGAACAATGACAATGGCAAAAATCCTTTTAAAATACCGTTTAGCAATAAACACTGATATTGCTCAATTGGTGAAGCTCATCAATGCAGCCTATCGTCAAAAAAGTGAAAATACATGGACGACTGAAGCCGAAATCGTGATGGGGGAAAGAATTTCACGTGATCAGCTTGAGCAGTTATTCAAAAATCATAATTTTCATTTGCTTGTTGCTGAACAAAACAACCAAGTTGTAGCGTGTATTGGGTTAACTTTTGAAGAGTTATCAGTGGAAATAGGCACTTTTGCCATTTCACCTGATTGGCAAAATCAGGGGCTGGGAAAATTGGTTTTAGACAATGCTGAAAAATATGCTAAAGATATTCAGTTTGATTTAAAAACATATGTGATGTGGGTACTTAGTGTGCGTACAGAATTAATCGCATTTTATGAAAGACGAGGGTATATAAAAACGGGAGTCGTGGAGGATTACCCATTGGATGCGGATGTAGGCATTCCACAAGTGGATTTACATTTGGTTGAGATGATGAAGGTCATTTAGATTTCTAATGTTTTATCATTGAGAAAAATGAGAAGAAGGTAAAATGGGAACAGATATTCATGGTTTTTTTCAAAAATATGAACCGAACTTAAATTTATGGGTTGATATCGCATCAGAATACGATGAGAAAAGAGATTATTACTTATTTTCAATACTGGCTAATATACGAAATTCCAATGATTTTAGTTATATTGATTTACCTAGAGGATTACCCAAAGAAATTAATTTAAATGAAGAAAATCTGTATAAAACTCACTCTCTAAGCTTATGGAATAGTCGCATTCAAAATGAAACTTCCTATCCAGAAGATAACTATGAAATATGGCTAGGGGATCATTCTTATTCTTGGTTAAGTGATCATGAAATGATTGAATGGAATTCATCAGCAAAAATAAGCAGGTTGGATGGATTGATCTTTTATAGTGAATATTCAAAATGGAATAAAAAGTCCGATCCAAATTTTGATTATTCTCAGTATAAACCTAGCACCACTATTGTGACCGAGGAAGAATATTTAAAAGGAAAAATCGGTGATTGTGTAGAGGTTAATTGGCAACAGGATATTCGTGAATACCTAGCATATTTTTTTGATGAAGTCATTCGATTAAAAAAATTGCATGGCAAAATACGTTTTATATTTGGATTTGATAACTAGATATAAAAAACCCTGAATAAATCAGGGTTTTCTTTTAAAGGATCAGGTCAAGAACCACGTGTAATAGCCCCAAAGCATGAGTGGCCATGCAACATAAGGGCTAAATAACCATTTCCATAACCAAAACCGTGGCAGAAATCCTACGCCATGAATAAATCCACCTGAGATCCCGATCATCACCAATATTAAAACCGTATGGTTATAGTGACCATTGGCATCGAGCATCATTGCAGGATGGAGTAATAAAACCGCAGCTAAAGGCAATGCCATTAAAAATGAAACTGCCATAGCAAATTTGTTAGGCTTACTTTCTTCTGTTGTCATTGCGATTTCTGTCATGTTGTTATTCCTCATCTAAATCTTGATGATGTTCAATGTAGAGCGCACTGAGCACACCTGCAAAACATGCCATCAAAATCCCAAGAATCCAAGCAAAATACCACATATTTGTTCTCCTTCGACTTTAACTTAGTAAAGACTGTGTGAATTTTCTTGTACATGTTTGTTGGTGATCACACCCCACATTTTGTAATAACACCAAGTGGTATAACACAAAATGATCGGTACAAAGATACATGCAGCAACAGTCATGACAGTTAAAGTATTTTTACTTGAAACAGCATCCCACATGGTCAAGCTTGCAACTGGGTTGATGCTTGATGGCATAAGGAATGGGAACAATGCAAAACCAGCAGTGAGGATTGCACCCACAATCATGAGTGAAGTACCTGTGAAACTCAAGCCTGCTTTGCCTTTAGCCGCTGAAGCAATCACGATTAAGCTACCCAAAATTGCCATAATCGGTGCGATCATGGTAATTGGATAAGTTGAATAGTTATTCATCCAACCGTGGTTGTTGTTGGTAATGACTTCTTTAGCCAAAGGATTAGCAACGCCATTGGTATCAAAAGGTTGAGCAAGTGTATAACCTTCGATATTACCAAAGTATAACCATGCCCCCGCACCTAAGAAACATACGAGGAATACGATACCCATTAATTGTGTTGCTTTCGCAGAACGTTGACGTAATGCACCATCTGTACGGAGCATGAGCCACGCACCGCCGTGGGCATTCAGCATAGAAAGGCTGACTAAACCACAAATTAATGCAAATGGGTTTAACAAGGCAAAGAAGCTGCCTGTATAAGTCGAACGTACAGTTTCATCTAGTGTGAAAGGTACGCCTAAGAACATATTACCAAATGCAACACCAAAGACCAGCGCAGGTACAGCACCACCGATGGCTAAGCCCCAGTCCCATGATGTACGCCATTGGGTATTTTCAAGTTTAGAACGATAGTCAAAGCCCACAGGTCGTAAGAATAGGGCAAAGAGAACCAGTAACAGTGCCCAATACATACCTGAAAAGGCAGTTGCATAAACCATCGGCCATGCAGCGAATAAGGCACCACCTGCGGTAATGAACCAGACTTGGTTGCCGTCCCAGTGTGGGGCAATCGTATTGATTGCCGCACGACGTTCGTCATCTGTTTTGCCTACAAATGGCATGATGGCCATAGAACCCATGTCGAAGCCATCGGTGAGGGCAAAGCCAATCAGTAGAACACCAACAAGCACCCACCAAATGATTTTCAGTAATTCATATTCGATCATGATTGAGCCTCCCCAACAGCTTGGTTTTGAGCTTCTAATTTTTCAAAATGATATTTACCTGTATGCAAAGAACTTGGTCCTAAGCGCGCAAATTTGATCATTAAGTACATTTCGATGATGAGAAGAACAGTATAGAACGCTGCAAGTGCAATGATTGAACCCCACACATCACCTGTACTTAAGCTAGATGCTGATAAATGTGTTGGTAATACTTCACCAATGGTCCATGGTTGACGACCACCTTCAGCCACATACCAACCTGTTTGAGTTGCGATCCATGGTAAAGGTAATGCATACAATGCAAATTTCAGTAACCATGGTTTGTTTTCTGCATTACGTTTTGCCACTGCATATGTTGCAAGAATGAACAGTAATAACATTAAGAAACCAGAAGCGACCATCGCACGGAATGAGAAGAACAATGCAGTGACGTTTGGAATCGTATCTTTTGTTGCTGCTTTAATATGATCTTCAGACGCATCTACAACAGTGGGTGTGTATTTTTTAAGAAGTAAGCCGTAACCTAAGTCTTTTTGATTTTGTTCAAATGATGCCAACAACTCAGGAGAGCGATCACCCGCACGTAATTTTTCAAGTTCACTATATGCCACCATACCATTACGGATACGTGCTTCATGTTGAACCATCAAATCTTTAATACCAGTGACTTCTTTGTCTAAAGAGCGTGTCGCAATGATCCCCATCACGTATGGAATACGGATAGCATAGTCGGTACGTTGTTCTTCTTGGTTTGGAATACCAAACAAAGTAAATGGTGCAGGTGCAGGATGGGTATCCCATTCCGCTTCAATGGCTGCAAGTTTAGTTTTTTGAACATCACCCAACTCATAACCAGACTCGTCACCCAGTAAGATCACAGACAATGTCGATGCTAAACCGAAGATGGCAGCAATGGCAAAAGAACGGCGTGCAAAAGGCATGTCACGTTTTTTCAGCAAGTAAAAACTTGAAATAGCTAAAACGAAAATCGCACCAGTCACATAACCCGAAGAAACCGTGTGAACAAATTTGACTTGGGCAACAGGGTTGAAAATCAACGCACCGAAGTCTACAAGTTCCATACGCATAGTTTCATAGTTAAATGCAGCCCCGACAGGGTTTTGCATCCATCCATTAGCGACTAAAATCCACAATGCCGACATGTTGGAGCCTAGGGCGACGAGCCATGTTACGGCTAAATGTTGAACTTTAGAGAGGCGATCCCAGCCAAAAAAGAACAAACCAATAAAAGTTGATTCCAAAAAGAATGCCATTAATCCTTCAATAGCAAGCGGTGCACCGAAAATATCGCCCACATAATGTGAGTAATACGCCCAGTTGGTACCGAATTGAAACTCCATGGTTAAACCTGTAGTTACACCTAAGGCAAAGTTAATACCAAAGAGTTTTCCCCAGAATTTAGTCATGTCTTTATAAATTTCTTTACCAGAAATCACGTATGTGGTTTCCATAATGGCAAGAATAAAAGCTAAACCTAGAGTTAAAGGCACAAAAATAAAGTGATACAACGCGGTCATTGCAAATTGGAACCGCGAAAGATCGACCACGCTTTCAGAAATCATCAACGTGTCTCCTTAGTTTGGGAAGGACTGCCAGCAATACGCTCAGCAACTTGGTTATCAAAATCTTTAGGAATCGTCGGAGCATCAAACCAAATATGTTTGATGATAAGTAAAAGAATGACCTTAATTATTAAAATGATCGTAATTTCTCTGACTAGACGACGATTTATATCAGTGCGTTTAAAGCTCATAACAAAGCCTATTTTTAAACTCTTTTTATATTATTAAACAAAACACAACAGAAAATAAATAGATAAAATAATTAAAATAAAAATATATTATTATTTGTAATATAAACAATGGTTTGTATTTTGATTAATTAAAAAATAAACTAAAATTAAAGTTGATTAAAATACTTTGAATTAATAATTTAAACCTGACTAAAACACTTGTAATTAATATTTATTAAAGCTAATTAAAATGGTTGGATTAAAAATTAAAACCAACTAATTTACTCTGAATAATCGTAATTAGAATGAATAATGATAATTAATCTTAGAAAAGATATGTTGTTGAGAATTATTTTAAGAAAAGATGAAAATCAGTTATGTTATGCATACGCTATTTAAATTTTTATCAATCGTAAATTAAAATGCAGAAAAAAACTGGAATTGTGATTGTTGTATTGACGATCGTGACATTGCTCGTTTGGCGTTGTAAATACTATATTGATTGTGAATTTCAGCTTTCGAGTGGTACTGGAACATCACAACCTAAATATTGTTCATCTTCAGAAAACTTAGTACAACAACAACTTGAAGTTGAAAGAATACAACAGAAAAAGAATGATCTAATTGAGTTTAATCAAAATTTTAAGCGAAATGAGAAATTTATTTGTCCGCTTGAACCTGCACAAAAACTTCTTTCGGATCATCCTGCACAAGCATTATATGACTATGCAATTTGGCTACAATGGCATACCTCAAAAGAAGAAAAAAATGGATATTGGTCTTTACAAATAGAACGTTATCAACGGATTGCAGCTGCATACGGAATATTTAAACCTCATGGGGTAGTACTGCGTGATACAGATTTGTATTTTCAACAAGAGGGACTTCAGTTTGTAAAAGCTTCGGCATGGATGGGCAGTGGTAAAGCACAGTTTAAGTTAGCTGAAAAGATCGCCATGATACAAGACGCGGACTCTAAACAATATCATGATGAATTATATAAGGATTTAATTGATTGTGCTGCAAAAAATCATGTGGCAGAGGCTAATTTTATACAAGGAGAATATTGGGAGGCACAGCAACAGCCTGAACAGGCTATAAAAAGTTATCGTGAAGCGGTTAAATTGGGTCATATAAACGCAGCTCGAAAATTATATTTATTAGTTAATGCTCAGCTTGAGCAGGGCAAGTACACAAGTATGCATCAAGAGCGCGCGAAGCGTTATGAATATATTTTTGATTATCTTGAGTCAAATCGAGAGCTTCCTGTGACCGTGAAAGAACTAGATGAAATCATTCCATTAACATCTGCACAATTACCAACATGGGATGGTAAAATAGCATTTCAGCGTTGGTATGAAAGTCCATCTCCTGCACAGCCTAATCCAGAGTTAGTGGAAGAATTAGCTAAATCAAAAGGATTGAACCCTCGAACAGGTTTGCCAGAGACAGGATTTAAATTTTTTTGGGAAAATTAAAATTTAATTTAAGATTTTTTAGATAAATAGGCACTGATGCGCTGTGTTGATTGAAAATTATTCTAAGCTAAATAAATCATTAGAGACTGAGATTTTTTTGGCAATGTAATGTGATTTACGAAAACGAATTAAAATAATTTGCGACTGAAACTCTAATTCACCAAACTCAGGTTCAACTTGTACATAGTGTAGTTGACCAAATTCGTCACGGACACGGGCTTGTGCTGAAAAACCGGGGCGGGCATTACCACTCGATACCGTTGCCAAACGTCCTAATAAATTTACTGTTGTTGGACTAAATTTGGGCTTGATCACCTGATCTAAACAGTGAATCATAAATACCGTAAAGAAAATAGCGATGACTGAAGCGGGTAAAATGACATAGTACCAAGGGAAAAACTGTTGCTGACTGGCAAAAATACACAGTTGTAAAAAATAGCCTGCAAAGCTGAAATTAATCAATAAAAATACAAAAATCAGAACTTTAGCAAACTTTACCTGTAGTAGTGGGGCACGGGACAGCCAATGTGGCAAAATACGTTTCAGAAAAGTGCTGGGTCTTAAGCCCACATAATAACCAATCGTTTCCGCCATGCTTAGCAAAATTAAAGCGAGTACACTTAAATGAAAAGGCATTAAGTCATATTCTAAAAAAAATGCAAACATGGCGGTCCCTGCGAATCAATTATTCTTCTACAATGTAAATGCCACCATCAGAATGTACTTTGATATTCACTTTTTCAAGCGTATCGCCCAAACAAGGGCCAGAAATACATTCGCCTGTTTCAACATTAAATAAAGCACCGTGAGTTGAACATTGGATATATTCACCATCTTGGTCTAAAAACTGATTTTCTAAAAATTCAAGTTCAGTTTGTAGGTGAGGGCAAACATTTTGATAGGCATAGAATGCACCATCACGCTGAGTAATGAAAATCGTATCACCTGTCATGGTGTCAAATGCACGTGCTTCACGTTCTGGAATTTCTTCCATCATGGCAATTTTTTCAGACATTTTATGCACATTCCTTTTTAAAGCTTGCAAGCAAGTTTGCATAATCTGCAACTGCTAAACGAGGACCAAACTGAGAAACCACTTCACTTGAGATTAAAATTGCCAATTGTGCAGCTGTTTGTAAAGATTCACCCGCATTCAGTGCATATAAGAATGCACCTGCGAAAGCATCACCTGCACCGTTCGCATCTATTGCCACCACTTTACGTCCTTGAATATGGAAATGTTGTTCTTGATTAGCAACAAGCGCACCTTTTTCACTGAGTGTAATGACAACGTCATGGCTAAGTAATTTCAATTTTGCCAAGGCTGCTTCAACTGAATCAGTTTCGGTATACATCATGGCTTCTTGTTCATTACAGAAAATGAGGTCGACACCATCATCAATTAATTCGTCTAAGCCTGTACGTGCATATTGCACCATTGCAGGGTCAGATAATGTGAGTGCGATTTTAACACCATTTTCACGCGCAATTTGTCGAGCAATTTTGACTGCTGCACGTGCAGAGTCACTTGTTGATAAATAACCTTCAATATACAGCCATTTTGCTGTTTTTAAGGGTTCAAAATCCATTTGTACATCTGACAATTCAGCTGTAATACCCAAATACGTATGCATGGTGCGTTCAGAGTCTTCGCTCACTAAAACCATACAGGTTCCTGTTATGCCTTCGCTGATAGACTTTTCTGAGGTTTGAATACCTGCTTCATTTAAACCATTTAAATAAATTGCACCGAGTTCATCATTTCCTACACGGCATGCATAAAATGCAGAAGCACCTAAGGCACTAAATGCCACAGTCGTATTGGCAGCAGAACCACCTGAAGCTTGGCCTTTATAAACTTGACTGGCTTTTAAATTATTATAAAGTTGAGTTTGGGTTTCACCATCGGTGAGTTGCATGGTGCCTTTTTGCAAATTTTGTTCAGCTAAAAATGTATCAGATACTGTAAATTCTTGGTCAATGAGTGCATTACCAATTGCAAAAAGATCAACTGTAGCCATGTTATTCATCACATCTAGGGTTTTAAAAAGCTAAAGTTTACACGAATGCTCAGTTTTACCATAGTTTGTTGAAGAAAATTCAGCTCAATCAGCATTGTTCAGATGGTTTATTCATTTGTGAAGTAAGCAGTTAAATCTAAAAACTTAAATTTTGCATTTAAACTACAACTCAAAAAATAAATCAAAGTTCACAATTAAAGCCAATGCGTATTTTACCAACACAATGGTTTGAGCATGAAATCATGCAATTAGATGTTGCTGTAAATCGTGATCAAGTGCAAATGATCGATATTTTATGTGTAGAAAATTGACAACAAGCATGATACGGCTCAGGGAGAGGGGGGGGATTGAGGGCGATTTTTAATGGATAAAGTCTTGATGAGTGTATTAGGTTAAAAATAAAAAAATATTTGTACTTTGAAAATCTTAAGCTCAGATTAAGTTGTTCAGCGAATGATTAGACTTTCTTCGATATTTAGCATACTGTCATGGAAAATCTCAAATCCGAACTTATTTCAAAAGTTCCTCAAGTTACTTTGCTGTTTTGGATCACTAAAATATTTGCCACAACATTTGGTGAAACAGCAGGTGATGCTGTGTCGATGTCCATGAATTTGGGCTACTTGGTCAGTACTTTTATTTTTGCATTTATTTTCATTGCTTTTGTATTTTTTCAAGTCAAGGCTAAAACTTATCAGCCATATTTGTATTGGTTTACCATTATTGCCAGTACGACAGTGGGGACGACTTTAGCGGACTTTGTTGACCGTTCATTGGACATTGGTTATTTGGGAGGAAGTACATTATTACTAAGTTTGGTGCTAATTTCATTATATAGTTGGTACAAAGTTGAAGGGACAATTTCTCCGCATTTGATTGATCATCCTCGTACAGAATTGTTTTATTGGTTGACCATTACCTTTTCACAGACTTTAGGTACAGCCTTGGGTGATTGGTCATCAGATACAGCAGGATTAGGATATACAGGTGGTATTTTCCTATACGTGGCTTTATTGGCCGTGATCGTGGCTTTATATTTTTGCACGAAAGTCTCTCGAACTTTATTGTTTTGGGCAGCCTTTGTACTTACACGTCCTTTAGGTGCAGTTGTTGGCGATTTCTTAGATAAACCTTTAGATCATGGTGGTTTGGACTTAAGTCGTTTCGCTGCATCTGCGGTGTTGTTAGTTGCGATTTTAGTTTGTATTTTCTTATCAAAAAAATTCAATCAGGCTCAAATACAGCAATCCTAATCTGATTTTTAAAAGTACATAATGACGTTTATTTAGCCTAAGTAATTAGGCTTTACGTTTGTGGTTTAAAACATTTATATGAGGTATTTGTATATTCGGTTCAATTTAAAGCCATAAGACTTTGTAAATGTGCTGATCTGACCTGTTAGTTTGCTAAAAGCAGTCATTTTAAAAGTGTGATCAATAACCTGAAAAATAATTACATTTACAATTCCGAGCATAGAACTAGGGATTTTTGTAATGGCATCATCTTTAATAGATGAATTAGATTGAATTCTGAATGTATAATGCCATATTAAATGTAATATTTTTTTAAATTTTAGGAGATCACATGACTGTAGATGTCACTGAAACCTTAGCCCAACCTGTTCATCCTGCGTTTCAGTTGGTACGTCAACACCATGTTGAAGCTTTAGATATTTTAGTTTCAGAATATAAGCATAAAGTGACAGGTGCGGTACATTTTCATCTGGCAACTGAACATGATGAGAATGTATTCTTAGTTGCCTTCCGTACACAGCCAATGGACTCTAAAGGCGAAGCGCATATTTTAGAGCATACTGCATTATGTGGGTCTGAAAAATTCCCTGTACGTGATCCATTTTTCTTGATGATTCGCCGTTCACTGAATACGTTCATGAATGCGTTTACCGCAGCGGATTGGACAGCTTATCCATTTGCAACACAAAATAAAAAGGACTTCCAAAACCTTTTAGAAGTGTATATGGATGCAGCATTTGCAGCGAATTTGAATCCATTAGATTTCGCACAGGAAGGCATTCGCATTGAGCTGGAAAATGGCGAACCTGTGTATAAAGGCGTGGTTTTTAATGAAATGAAAGGGGCTATGAGTTCTCCTTCAGATCAGCTTTATCACCAATTGGCTCATCATTTATTTCCCAAAACGACTTATCACTACAACTCAGGCGGTGACCCAAAAGATATTCCTGACCTAACTTATGATGAATTGGTGAGTTTCTATAAATCTCACTATCATCCAAGTAATGCGGTCTTTATGACCTTTGGTAATCAAACTGCTTATGATTTACAAGCGCAATTTGAAACTTTAGCCTTATCAAAATTTGAAAAAGGTGAGACTTTATATTCAAAACCTGAACAACGTTTGACTGCACCGATTGCCGTACAAGAGACTTATGCACTTGATGGTGATGATTTAAAAGATAAAACCTATCATGTTTTGTCTTGGTTATTGCCTGAGGCAAGCAATATCAAAGTGCGTTTAGGTATGCGTTTAGTTGAAGGAGTTTTGCTAGAAAATTCGGCTTCACCACTACGTCATTATTTAGAAACGTGTGGTTATGCACAGTCTACAGGTCCGTTTATGGGGGTGGATGATTCTAATTTTGAAATGACATTCTACTGTGCTGTACAAGGTTCAAACCCTGAACATGCGGAAGAATTTAAAAATGGTGTGTTGAATATTTTACAACAGGCTGCGTCTAAACCTGCCGATCCTGAGATTGTTGAAGCAATTTTACATCAAATCGAATTGCATCAACGTGAAATCAATGGCGATGGTACACCGTATGGTTTGTCTTTGATTTTAAATGGTTTAGGCAGTGCGATTCACCATAATGACCCCGTGCATGTTTGGGATGTCGATACCGCCATTGCTGAAGTAAAAGAAGAACTTAAAGACCCAATGTGGTTGTCAAACTTGATTCAAACTTATCTTTTGGACAACCCACATCGTGTACAACTGACTTTAGTGCCTGATGCACATAAATCAGCACAAGAAGCAGCAGATGAAAAGGCACGTTTAGCGAAAATCGGTGCAGCATTAACAGAAGCTGAAAAAGCAGAAATTATTGCACAAACTGAAGCGTTAAAAATCCGTCAAGAAACACCTGATGATTTAAATTTATTGCCAAAAGTCGGGTTAGAAGATATTCCTGCAGACTTGACCATCGTACAAGGTCAATTGCGTGAAATCATTTCAAATCAGGTGGATACACCTTTAAATCTGTACCATGCAGGAACTAATGGTATTTACTATCAACAAGTGTTGATTCAAATTCCTGATCAAATTGTGAAGTCACCATATTTTAATTTACTGTCGATTTTGATGGGTGAAGTGGGTGCAGGCCAATATGATTATCTTGAGTTACAACAACTGCAAACAGCAGTTAGTGGCGGCTTAGGTATGGGGGCATCTTTACGTTCAAAAACTGATGATAAAGGCAAAATTACGGCTTGGTTGACATTAACCACTAAGTCTTTATCCGACAAACTTGATGCAATTGGCTTATTAAAGTTGGCATTTGAGCAATTACGTTTCGATGAAAAAGACCGTATTTTAGAGCTATTGCAGCAACGTAAAACCCGTTGGGCATCTCGTTTGTCAGGTTCAGGTCATAGTTATGCGATGCAAATTGCCTCTCGTAACAGCAGTGCTTTGGCACAGCGTGATTACCAAAATACAGGTTTAGGGGCATTAAATTGGTTAGCTGAACTTGTGACTAAAATCGAAAATGATGCAGCTGAGTTTGATGCTTTAATTGATGAGTTAAAAGCAATTCATCGCGGTTTAATGTTGGCGCCAAAACAATTTTTGTTGGTGTGTGAAGAACATCATTCTGAACGTTTACTTGAAGAAATTCAAAATGTTTGGGATAAATTAGATGTAGATCAGACCCCTGTTTTATTGACAGAAGTTGAGCGTTCATCCAGTGATGCAGATGAAGCTTGGCTGATTCAAGCCAATGTACAATTCTGCGCCTCGGCTTATCAAGCAGTAGAAGTGTCACATCCTGATGCTGCGCCACTCATGATTTTGGCAGCATACTTACGCAATGGTTTCTTGCATAGTGCGATTCGTGAGAAAGGCGGTGCCTATGGTGGTGGAGCAAGCTATGATGGCAATGCCTGTGCATTCCGTTTCTATAGCTATCGTGACCCTCGCTTAGCAGAAACATTTGCCGACTTTGAAGCAAGTTTAAACTGGTTGATGAATGAAGAACAAAAACCACATCAGCTGGAAGAGGCCATTTTAGGTTTAGTTTCAAGTATGGATAAACCAGGTTCACCTGCGGGTGAAGCAATTACGGCTTGTTATGCGTTATTGCATGGACGTACACCTGCATTTAGACGTCAAATGCGTGAACGTTTACTGAAAGTGAGCTTGGAAGATTTAAAACGTGTTGCACAAACTTACTTAATCGGTCAAAAGCCAACAAAAGCAGTGGTTGCACCATTCGCCAAAAAAGAGGCTTTAGAACAGTTAGGTTTTGAAATCAAAAAAGTCAATTAAAACCCTTTTTGGAGAAGACTATGTCGTTCAAAAATTTTGAACGCACACCATTGAATCTGAGCATCTTAATGATGCTCAGTTTTGGTTGGGTGACAGCGACACATGCTGAGGATACAGCATCTGTTAATCCTGCAAGCACACAAGCCTGTGTGGCTTTAGAATCAAATGCAGATCGTTTGGCATGTTATGATGCACTTTTTAAAGTGGGGACATCTGAGCCAGTTCCTGTCATTGTTTCGGAACAACGCGCTGCAAAAGAATTAGAAGCGCCAAAAGCTGAGCCACAAGGCATCAAAGCTAAAATTGAAGATAAAGTAGAAAGTTTATTCTCAGTACATGGGGCAAAGATTGATCCGAATACCTCACTTTTAGATAAGCGTTGGGAACTTTCGCCAGACAGTAAACTCGGAACATGGAATATTCGTGCACACCAACCTGTGTATTTATTACCTGCTTATTGGACAAGTAATAAAAATGAATTTCCACACAGTCCAAATCCACAGAATACCGTGCAAGAAGCACAAGATTTAAAATCAACCGAAGCGAAATTCCAAATCTCGTTAAAAACCAAAGCGGTTGAAAATATAATCGGTGATAATGGTGATTTATGGGTAGGCTATACTCAGTCATCACGTTGGCAAGTCTATAATGAAGATGAGTCGCGTCCATTTCGTGAAACCAATTATGAGCCTGAAGCGAGCTTAATTTTTAGAACCAATTATGAAGTGTTGGGACTCAATGGACGTTTATTGGGACTGACATTAAATCACCAATCTAACGGACGCTCAGATCCATTGTCGCGTAGTTGGAACCGAGTGATCATGAATCTTGGTTTTGAAAAAGATAACTTTGCTTTGATGATTCGTCCTTGGTATCGTTTAGATGAAGATGCCAAAGATGATAATAATGCTGATATTGAAGACTATGTTGGACGTGGTGATGTCACTGCATTTTATCGCTGGAAAGACAATGAGTTTTCTTTGATGTTGCGTCATTCGCTCAAAGGTGGTGATGATTCACATGGTGCAGCACAGTTTGATTGGGCATTTCCAATTAAAGGCAAATTACGTGGACATTTCCAACTGTTTGATGGTTATGGTGAAAGCTTGATTGATTATAATCATCGTGCAACTTATGTTGGTTTAGGTGTTTCATTGATGAATGCGTATTAAAAGATACAGCATAAAGAAAACCGCTCAAAATTGAGCGGTTTTTTATTGATTAAGAACAAAAGTTGATATTTTAACCCACCTGAATTTCAGCATTAGGATGGCTAACACGGCTTTTATTGGGTGTTGCAATTAAATATGCCAAGGTTAAAGGCCCTAATCGCCCTGCAAACATCAGTAGCATTAATGTAATTAAACTACCTGCATGTAAGTCTTCTGTGATACCACGAGATAAACCGACAGTACATGCCGCAGATACGGCTTCAAATAATAAATCTAAGAACTTTTTATTCGGTTCAAGCAGCAAAAGGGTAAAGAAACCGATCAGAATCAATAAGGAATTGATGGCAATTACGGCAAGTGCTTTAAATGTCGCTTGATGTGAAATGGAATGTCCAAACACCCTAATTTCATCTGAACGCTTTAAGAAAGTCACCACGCTTAAAATCATAATAATAAATGTACCTACCTTGATACCACCTGCGGTACTTAAAGAGCCTCCACCAATAAACATGAGTACCATGGTCACTAAGGTGGATGCATTACTCATGTTGCCAACTTCGAGACTGTTAAAGCCTGAAGAACGAGGTACAGTTGCGTGGAACCATGCATTTAAGGCTTGATCTCCTATCGACATAGGGGCAAGCGTTAGAGGGTTGGATGCTTCAATTAACCAAATCGTTACAAAAGCAAATAAGTTTAATCCTGCAATGGTGGAGAGCACTAGCTTACTGTTAGCAGAGAGTTTTTTCCATTTTTGAGCACGCCGAATATCCATTAATACGACAAAACCAATCCCACCAATCATATACAACATACTAATGGTGAACGTGACCATATATTGATCAGAGAAACTCATTAAACTATTGGGAAATAAGGAAAATCCACCATTATTAAAGGCGGAAATACTATAAAACAGGGCGTAGAAAAAGGCATGTTCAATATCGTAGTGATTTGACCATGCAATGGTTAAAATAATCGTTCCAATGGCTTCAAAAAACAAAGAATAAATCAGTACGCCTTTGATGGTCGTTGTGGCTTTAGATAGGCTGGTTTGCCCAATGATTTCTTGTGCCATCACTTGTTGTTTAAGACCAACACGTGAGGACAAACTGAGTGCAGCCAAAATAGCAAAGGTCATAAAGCCTAAACCACCACATTGGATCAGCAACATAACCACCACTTTGCCAAAAGTCGTGAAGGACTCACCAATATTGACCACTGACAAACCTGTAATCGTGACGGCTGACGTTGCAGTAAATAAGGCATTAATCCAAGAAAGTTCCCCGTGATGCGCAAAAGGAAGCTTCAGCAACAAAGTACCAATGATAATGAAACTTAAAAAACCTAAGGCTAATAAACTCGGCGGACTGAGATTAATGCGATTATGCTTTTTATTGATCAATTCTTTTTTAGATAAACGCATAATTCATTCTATAAGAAGCGATTAGAAAGTTGTCGTAATTGTTCCACAGGACCTTCAACAATCAAAATATCTTTTTCTTGTAAAATGGTACCTGGTGCAATCTGATAGAGTACATGCGAGCCACGTTGCAATAACAAGGTATGAATTTCATTATTGCTATCATCCATTAATGTTTGGAATTGTGCACCTTGTAAATTGGATGCAATTTCAATTTTGACAATATAACGCTCATTATTAAGTGCCATATAACGGCGTACCATCGGATAACTTAATGACTGTGCAACACGGATTCCCATGTCTTCTTCAGGATGAATAATTTGATCTACACCCAAATGCGATAAAATCATGTGGTGTGCTTTGGATTTGGCTTTGACCAAGATTTGGTGAATGCCTAAATTTTTTAAATGAAGAACACATAAAATACTGGCTTCAATATCATCACCAATGGCAACGACAACAGCATCACAATTTTGAATATTGAGTTCTTCGAGGACATGTTCATCGGTCGCATCAGCAATCACGGCGTGACTGATTTGATCTGCGATATTTTCGACATTCTTTTTCAGGGTATCAATCCCAATCACATCGTGATTTAAGTGGGTCAATTCTAGCGCTACTGTGCCGCCAAAACTCCCTAAACCAATGACTGCAAATAGTGCCATAATGAATTTATCCTTACGCTTGTAGATCAATCAATTTGCATACTTAAAAGTGTTGATCTGGTATTTTCTCGGGCTATTTTATCGTTAAAGCGAGATTGAGCCAATGAACTCAGGATTTAAACTTTAAAAAACAGTAATTTAATTGTTTTTTAAATAAAAAAGATGATTAAATTCAATATTATATTTTTATTTGTATTTTTTAAATAGCATTCATGTGGCTACAGAAAAACAACGCTTTGCGGCTTAAAATCGACATCATGTCATCAGAGTTAAATGCATTTGTCATAAAATTCAAGCACGAAAAAGACTAGAGTTTTTGCCATGGATGATAAAAAAATTTATAAAATTCTGCAACATTGGTTTCCATTACTTAAAAATGCTGAGATTCCCAAGAAAAAATATCGGAAAAATTTTTCTGATTTTCTACAATGGATCAAAGAGGAAAATTTTGCCACGCTATTGTATATGATGAAAATGCAGCCTGATTGTTTGTTTGAAAATGAAATGGAACAATCTGCTGTTTTACAAGATTTTCAGATCGATTTAACTGTATTAAAAGACAACATTGCAGCCAAAGCAGATCCAATTTTAGCGTATTTTGAACAGCATAAAGCGGTGATTGGGCGCTATTATGATGTAAATGAACAAATTTTAGATATTGTGTTAGAGGAAGTTCTCACGGTCGCAGAACAGATTGATTACCAACTTTTATTGGTGTATGCCGAAGCTTATTATTGGTTATTGGTACCGAATGATGAAGCTAAAATAGAAAAATTTTGTAAGTCATTCAATCAGCAATTTAAAGATCACAATATTCTGATTGAACATTACGAGCGTTATGTCTGTAGCCGTTCAACCTAATATAAACTGTATTAAAATGAGTATTTTACAAAAAATAATGGTATTTAAGAAATAATTTTGTTTAATTCATCTTTCATTTTTATAACAAACTGAAGCTTAAAAATATGACTCAAAATATTTATGAAATTTTTCAAGAGGTTTTTCCTGAATTAAAACAGCAAGATTTACCCGATGATCTAACTGAATTTACTACGTTTAGAGATTGGCTCAATCAAGATCATTCGTTTATTCAATATGTTGAAATCAAAGAATATGAGGACAATGGTATTAATGAAAGTACTGTATTTCAACAAAAACAAGTGGATGCAGAAGCTTTAAATCAAGCGATTGAAAATGAGATTGATATCTTTTTTGAGTCATTTGAATATGAAGACGAAGATGAAGATGCAGGTGATATTGAAGTACAGCAACAAAAAGTTGAAGCAATCTTATTTGATCAAATCAAGCTTTTTGCTGAGCAAAAACAATTGTCATTATTGGTTATTTTTCGAGAAAATCCGCATTGGTTGGTGGTGCCAACGCAAGATGAATTGCAACTACAACGGATTGTAGATGTATTTAATCAAAGTTTTAAACGTGATGATCTCACGATGGGGATGTATTAATTTTTATATTCACTATAGCCTTAAAATCTAAAATAAATATTTTGAGAATTTCATCGCTTGGACATGATATTTGAGTATATTAGAAGAAATTTTCAAAAAATAAATGTTTATGTCTGTTCGTGAAAACACTGCTGCACGTATTCCTAAGTACATTGCCATTCGAGATGCGATTGCCCATGAAATTGAGTCTGGGCAATTAACTGCTAATACTAAACTCACTTCTGAACGTGTGCTTTCTGAACAGTTTGTAACGACACGTGTTGCAGTTCGGGAAGCACTTTTAGCCTTAGAAATGGATGGTTTAATTTATCGTTTAGACCGCCGTGGTTGGTTTGTACGTGCACCACGAATTATTTATCGTCCACAATCAACTAAAAGTTTTAACCAATATGTGACAGAGCAAGGCGGCATACCGAGCACTGAATTGATTTCAGCAGAGTTACTATCAGCAACACAGTGGGATGCAACTCATTTAAATATCGCAGTTGGTGATGAGATCTATTCCATTTGGCGTCGACGTAGTATTAATGGTCGTCCTGTTGTTGTTGAGCATTTGCGTATAAATGCGCGTTTATTTCCTGATTTTTTAACACAATCATTAGAAGATTCAATCACCATCTTGATGGCTGAACATTATCAGCGTCAATTAACACGTGCGCATATTAACCTATATCCAACCGCATTTTCAGAGCAGCAAGCAAAAGCTTTGCATGTCAATGTCGGCAGTATGGGCTTATATATTTGCCGTACCAATTGTGATCAAAATGGTGTAATTACGGATGTCGATCAAGAATATTGGTTACATGATGTGCTTGATTTGCATTTTGAAGCATCAGAATAATATATAAAATAATTAATCTGGTTTAAACCAGATTAATTAAAATGTCATAAACTTTTGTTGAAATACGTATTATCAAGAAGCAGCATTCGTTAGGAATGTCACATGATTCAGTATTTCAAACAGCATCAAAAAAAGTTTTTTAGCTTAACGATGAGTCTTACAGCAGCGTGTTTGTCGGTTGCTTGTACTACCTCATCAAGCTCAAATGAGGTTGAGCAAATTACCGTTTATACCGCAGTGGAAGCGGATCAGCTTAAGCGTTATCAATGGGAATTACGCAAGGCACATCCCGAATTAAAAGTAAAATGGGTGCGCGATTCTACAGGTGTTATTACGGCTAAATTATTAGCCGAGCAGAAAAATCCGCAAGCTGATGTGGTCATGGGTTTGGCATTGACCAGTTTATTGGTTATGGAAAAAAATGACTTATTACAGCCTTATCGCCCTAAAAATGTCGAACAATTAAAAACAGATTTTTATAGTCAAAAAGAGATTCCAACATGGACAGGAATGACCGCTTGGGAGTCGGCAGTATGTGTTAATACTGTTGAGCTTGCCAAGAAAAAATTACCAATTCCATATACATGGCAAGATTTAACCAAACCGATCTATAAAGGTTTAATCGTCATGCCAAATCCTGCATCAAGTGGGACAGGTTATTTAGATGTAACTGCATGGATGCAAATTTTCGGTGAAAAACAAGCGTGGCACTATATGCAAGCGCTCGATAAAAATATTTCCCAATATGTACATTCAGGCTCTAAGCCTTGCAAAATGGCTGCACAAGGTGAAGCGGTCATCGGAATTTCATTTGGTTATCCAGGCTTTAAGCTGAAATCACGCGGCGCACCTTTAGCAATTATTTATCCTACAGAAGGTTTAGGTTGGGAAATGGAAGCTTCAGCGATTGTGAAAGGGACGAAAAACCGCAGCAGTGCAGAAAAATTTATGGATTGGACAGTGAGCCAAGCCGCAAATGAAGCCTATGCACAAAATTTCTCCATGGTTGCGCATAAAAATGTGCAAAGTCAAAACCAAGATTTCCCTAAAAATCTTGCTCAGCAGTTGGTGAAAAATGATTTTTATTGGGCAGCCGAGCAACGTGAATCCATTCTAAAACAATGGTCAGCACAATTTGAAAAGTAATTGAACCATTGATACAAAATAAGGTCTTCAGTCTTAGGTGCAATATGCAAATCCCATCGCATTTACAAAAGAGTCAAACAGGGCATGTTATGCCAAACACAGCAGGACATCTGCTTGCAACGCTTAGAACATTTAAAATGACAGAATCAAAAACAGTGCTTGAAGCGGTTGATATTCAGAAATCTTTTGGGAAAACCAGAGTTTTAGAACATATTAATTTAGATTTAAAAGCAGGTGAATTTGTTAGTTTTTTAGGACCTTCGGGCTGTGGGAAAACCACATTATTACGCATTATTGCGGGGCTAGAACAGCCTGATTATGGCAAAGTCATTAAGCAAGAGATTGATATTACTCATTTTAATACGGCAAAACGTAAATGTGGCATTGTATTTCAAAATTATGCGTTATTTCCAAACTTAACAGTCGCGGAAAATATTGCATTTGGTTTGCATAAAAAACAATGGTCTAAACCGCAAATTCAGGCACGGATCACTGAACTGCTCGATTTGATTGAGTTGCCAAACATCGCTGAGAAGTATCCCAATCAATTGTCAGGTGGGCAGCAACAGCGTGTTGCTTTAGCACGCGCGATTGCACCAAAACCTGATTTGTTATTGTTGGATGAGCCTTTGTCTGCTTTGGATGCCTTGGTACGTTTAAACTTACGTCAAAAAATTCGAAATATTCAACGGCGGTTGAATCTACCTGCCATTATGGTGACACATGATCAAGAGGAAGCTTTGAGTATTTCTGACCGTGTCGCAGTGATGAATAAAGGTGTGATTGAACAACTGGATACGCCACATAATATTTATTACAAACCACAAACGCGTTTCGTGGCGCAGTTTATTGGCAGTATGAATTTTATGCAGGCAGTAGCAGTAGATGTACATTGTTTAAAAATTGCAGCGCAAGATGTACTGGAGTTTCCACATTTAACATGTGCTCAAGGTGAACATTTTGAAATTGCATTTCGACCTGAAAATATAACGTTATTTACACAGCACGATCTTACTGATTTGCAGCAGCAAGCGACAGGTTTAAAATTGCCCATTCGTATATTAAATATGGAGTTTTTAGGGGCAAAGCGTCGTTTATTTTGTGAGTTAAAAAACCAAAATTTACAAGAAAAAGCGACTGTCATTCAGGTCGATATTGATCATCAGCACATGGCAGCGATCGCAGATGATATGTATTTATATGTGCCTATGCATGCTTTACATGTGTTTGATTCACGAGGGCATGCAAGATGTTAAATCAATCTGCGGCAGATGCTTTGTTAAAAAGTCAAACAGCACAGCGTTCTCGTTATTCCTTGCGTTCAAGTATGGTGCTTGCGGTTGCTGCTATTTTATTGACTTTAAGCTTAATTGCACCGTTATTCATGCTGATGCAAAGTGCATTTTTAAATGAACAACGACAATTTGTAGGCTTAGAAAATTTTATTCAATATTTTGCCAATCCTGCCTTAATGTCATCCATTTATAATTCAATATGGGTGTCCTTGACGGCGATGTTGATCACAGTCAGCTTGGCAAGTGTTTATGCTTTTGCATTGACCAATTGTAATATTCGCGGCAAAGCTTTTTTTAAAACCGTGGCATTTTTACCAATTCTTGCACCCTCTATTTTACCCTCCTTGGCATTGGTGTATTTATTTGGGCAACAAGGTGTTTTGAAAGGTATTTTAGGTGATGTCGAAATTTATGGTCCGCTTGGTATTTTAATCAGCTATTGCTTTTGGTTATTTCCTGCCATGGTCATGTTAATGATGGGCGCATTTCGCAATATTGATCAGCGTTTAATTGAGGCATCGCATTCTTTAGGCAAAAATACGTGGCAAACACATAGGGCGGTGACTTTACCTGCGATCCGTTATGGTTTGGTCAGTGCCTGTTTGGTGGCATTTACTTATGTCATTACCGATTTTGGTATTCCTAAAGTCATTGGTGGCTCATTTAATATGATGGCTTTGGATGTTTATAAACAGATCATTGGTCAACAAAATATGAATATGGGCGCAGTGATTTCAATTTTATTGTTATGTCCTGCGGTGTTGGCATTTATTTTTGATCGTTACCAAAGTCGCCGTCAAGAACGTTATCAAAATTTTCAAATCCAACCTTATCGTATGCACAGTCATCCTACACTTGAAAAAGCTTTAATGGTGTTTTGTAGTTTGATTTCTGGCGGCATTGTGCTGATTATTGTGACCGCAGTTTTGGCATCTTTTATTCGCTATTGGCCATATGATTTGTCTTTAACACTCAGCCATTACCGTTTTGATTATGTTGATGGCGGTGGTTGGGCGAGTTATTTTAATTCGATTAAATTGGCATTGTTAAGCACTGTAGTCGGGACGATTTTAATCTTCATCATTGCTCTGTTTACGGAGCGTTTTAAAAGTCATCCGATGTTAAAAAATTATGTACAAATATTGGTGCTATTGCCTTTGGCTGTACCTGGTTTGGTACTCGGAATTGCCTATATCTTATTTTTTAATACACCTGAAAACCCATTGTCATGGCTATATGGCAGCATGATGTTATTGGTGATTTCAACCATTATTCATTATTACACTGTGCCACATTTGACTTTGAGTAATGCCATTAAACAAATTCCGACACAGCTTGATCATGCTGCACAAAGCTTGGGGACTTCACATTGGAAAATGTTTCATAAAGTGTATTTACCACTGACTTTTCCTGCTTTATGTGATGTATCGGTGTATTTATTTGTCAATGCTATGACCACTGTTTCCGCAGCAATTTTTCTGTACTCGCCTGATACCAACTTGGCTTCAGTGGCGGTGCTGAATATGGATGATGCGGGTGATACCGTGGCAGCGGTTGCGATGAGTATTTTGATTTTACTTACATCATGTGCTGTTAAGTTGGTGCATTGGTTATTCACTCGAAAAATGATGGCGTCAACTCAGCGATGGCGTGAACAAAGCCACTGATCATAGACTGATCATTCAACATTAACTCTTAAATTTTTTAAACCATTTGCAATGAATTAAACGCTTGTTTTTAGGCGCTTGGGATTTTGCGTCCTGAAAAAAGTAAATAAGGTGAAAAGTAGCATGAATACAGCACAATTTGACTTAATTATTGTCGGTGCAGGCATTTTAGGATTATCAGCTGCAATTCAAGCAGCAGAGCAAGGACTAAAAGTACAAGTCTTTGAAAAAGATGCACAACCCGTTGGCGCAACACGGCGTAACTTTGGCATGGTGGGGACATCAACACTGAGCCGCCCAGATGCAAAATGGCGTGAATATGCTTTAGCAACTCGTGAATTTTATCAACGGATTCAGGCACAAACCGATATTTCATTTCAACAACGTGATGGTTTATATGTGGCAAATACGGAACTAGAATGGCAAGTTTTAAACGAGTTTGCACAGGCAGCACCAAATTATCAGATTCCTGTGACCTTATTATCTAAACAGCAACTGTTTGATCAATATCTTTATTTAAATCCTGAAACAACGCTACGTGGTGGCATGCTATTTCATGAGGATTATTCAGTTGAACCACATTTGGTCGGGCTATGTTTATTGCAATATGCAGAAAAGCTTGGGGTACACATTCAGTGCAATGCTTGTGTGCTACAGACCCAATCTTTACAAGGCACAGCACACATTCGTTTGGCAACAGGGCAAACATTCACAGCAAATAAAGTTTTAATCTGTCATGGTGAAGTGACTCAATTACTTTATCCCGATCTATTACAACAAAAAGGGTTATTGCGTTGTACTTTGCAAATGGCGATGACAAAACCCTTAAAAGTCACTTTGAATGCTTCAATTTATTCAGGTTTATCAATCTCTCGTTATCCTGCTTTTGAAATTTGCCCAAGTCATCAAGAGTTAAAAAATCAATCACAAACAGGCTTAGTCGAAAAATACGGTATTCATATTTTGATCAAGCAAAATCAATTTGGACAACTCATTTTGGGCGATAGCCATGAATATTACCCGCTTGATGAAACGCCACAATTTAATCAACGCGAAGAAATTAACCAATTTATTTTGCAATATTGTAAAGAAAATATTGGTTTAGAACTGCCTGAAATTGAGTCACGTTGGAATGGTTATTATCTCACGCATCCTACTGAATTGGCATGTGTGACAGAGGCTGAGCCAAATATTTTCTTGGTGAGTGCGATTGCAGGTAAGGGCATGACCACAGGTGCAGGATTTATGAAAGAAATGTTAGAAAATTATGTTTTGTAATCTGGTTTAAACCAGATTTTATTATGCTGTATTGAATTGAACAAAGGTTAAGCAAAATGAATGCACATATTGAGTTGGAAAATAAATATTTATTATTAACACCAGGACCATTGTCGACATCTGCAAGTGTCCGCCGTGTCATGCAGCGAGATTGGTGTACGTGGGACAAAGAATATAACGCATTGGTGCAAGACATTCGTCACCGTTTGGTGACGTTGGCAACACAACATACTGAAAAATATAGCGCAGTATTGATGCAAGGCAGTGGCAGTTTTTCAGTTGAAGCGGTTTTAGGTTCCGCTATTCCACACAATGGCAAAATTTTAATTATCAATAACGGTGCTTATGGCGCACGTATGGTGCAAATGGCGCGTTGTTTAAAAATTGATGTGGTGGAATTGGCATATACTGAAACACAAATTCCAAATTTAGCAGACATTGAAAAAGCACTCGAAGATGACAGCATCACACATGTGTCGTGTGTGCATTGTGAAACCACGACAGGTTTACTTAACCCGATTCAAGAAATTGGTAAAATTGTCAAAGCGAAAAATAAAGTGTGGATCGTAGATGCGATGAGTTCATTCGGAGGCGTGCCGATGGATATTGCAGATTTAGAGATCGACTTTTTAATTTCCAGTGCCAACAAGTGTATTCAAGGTGTACCAGGATTTGGTTTTATTATTGCAAAAAATGAACAATTACAATCATGTAAAGGCTTGGCGCGTTCAGTCAGTTTAGACTTATATGATCAATGGAACACCATGCAACAGCATGATGGAAAATGGCGCTTTACATCACCTACACATGTGGTACGTGCATTTTATCAAGCACTTTTAGAACTTGAACAAGAAGGTGGTGTGGCTGCACGTTATCAACGTTACACAAATAATCAACAGCGCTTGGCCGCAGGCATGCAGGCATTGGGCTTTGAATTGGTCTTAGATTCAAACCAACCTCAATCACCGATTATCACCACATTTTTATATCCAAATGAAGCAGATTTTAGCTTTCAAGCCTTGTATGAAAATCTGAAACAAGCAGGGTTTGTAATCTATCCAGGTAAAGTCACCGATTTAAACTGTTTCCGTATTGGCAATATTGGTGAGGTTTATCTAGATGATATTGAAAGACTTTTAAATGCAGTTGAGCAATATCGTCAGGCTTAATTTTATTTTTTACTTATTTATTGATCAATTTAAGACATAAACTTTTAGGACAAACTTATGAACACTTCAAATTCATTATTACAAGCCGTTGTTTTTGATTGGGCAGGTACAACGGTAGATTTCGGATCACGCGCACCAATTTTGGCATTTATGGCATTATTTGCAGACAATAAAGTTGAAATTTCAATTGAAGAAGCACGTGCGCCCATGGGTTTAGAAAAACGTGATCATATTGCTGCTGTGTTAAAAATGCCACGTGTTGCAGACGCATGGCAACAGGCACATGGCGCAGAAGTGACAGTGGCGGATATCGACCGCTTATATCAAGACTTTATTCCATACCAATTAAAAACCATTCCACAATGTTCACAATTGATTCCGGGTGCATTGGAAGCATTTGCAGATATTCGTGCACGTGGTGCAAAAATTGGCAGTAACACAGGTTATGCATCGATGATGATTGGTCAGTTAGTTCAAGATGCTGCTGATCAAGGTTATGTACCTGATTGTATTATTACCGCAAGTGATGTAAAGCATGGTCGTCCATATCCTGAAATGCTCTGGAAAAACCTTATTGAACTTGATGTTTCTGATATTAAAACAGTCGTGAAAGTTGATGATACTGTGGTGGGGATTGAAGAAGGTTTGAATGCTGGTTGCTGGACGGTGGGTTTGGCAGTCAGCGGCAATGAAGTCGGCTTAAGTTTTGATGAGTGGTCAGCGCTTTCTGCATCTGAACAAGCAAACTTAAAAGAAAAAGCCTATGCAAAAATGAATGCTTCAGGTGCACATTATGTCATTGATAGTATTGCTGATCTGCCTGCGGTATTAGATGCAATTGAGCAGCGCCTAGCAAATGGTGAAAAGCCTTAATGCAGTTTTTGTATAAAAAATACCAGTCTTGATGGCTGGTATTTTTTGTAAAGATTTAGATTGATAAAATATCTCTCATCATGAAGTCTTTGAATAGATGTAAAGTGTTCATTTGTATTTAAAGGTGAGCTAATTTCACATTTGTAATTTTATAACAAAGCAAATTTCGCTATGCTATAGCGGTTTATAGGTACATTGATCTAAAAATGTTGAAACGAAGTGGTTGGATTACATTGCTCTTTGCTTTGTTGACGTTCCAAAGTCTTTGGAATGTTGCGGCAGCATTTTGCGTGCATGAAGAAATGACATTCAGCCAGAGTTCAACGCAACATTTTGGTCATCATCAAATGACTCAGTTTTGTCAAAGTGAATTTAAAATCTCACATGCACCTAGTCATCTTTCAAGTGATTTTTCATTTTTAGAGGATGATCATCAAGATCATTTACCCTCATTTAATGCCCTGATTTTGGTCGAAGAACAAGACTATTTTATATTTTTAAATCGCCAAATCGTTGCATTAGTCAATGCATTGCCTTGGTATAATTTTTATCAATCGCCTGATCTGACATTAAATAACCCGCCTCCAATTTTAGCCCCACTACAGGTGGGGTAGTCGCAAACAGCCCACCACTTTTCTTTATTTTTAAAAGTGGGGCATGTTCATGTCAAAAAAATATTTTCAACAACAATCACATGTTGTTGCACAGCAATGCTTTAGGCTTAAATATATTGCTTGTAGTGTCGCTTTATTTACACTCGGCTCGTGGGTCAATGCGGCACCAATTTCATTGGAGCAAGCACTTGAAAAGACACAGGCGTATCAAGCATCACAGCATATTTGGACGATACAAAACAATATTGATACTGCCAATGTGAAGCAAAGTCAGTTATGGAAAAACCCTGAGCTGAGTATAGAACAAACAGGTTTTGATTCTCATCAAGAACAAGAGTTATCCATTGGTATTTCACAAGAACTGGATGTGTTTGGTGTCAGAAAAGCCAATCGTCAACTGGCGGTATTGGCACAAGATCAAAGTGCATTACAGCAGCAGATTTATCAGGCACAACTCGAACTCGCAGTAAAATATCTATGGTCACAATTGGCGATTGCTGAGTTAGAAAAGCAGATTACACAAGCTCAATTGAGTGTCAGTGAGGCAAATGTCAATGCGATTCAAAAAAGGTTTCAAGCAGGCAGTGTCGCAGAAGTTGATTTAAAGCGTGCAAAACTCAGCCATAGTGAAAATATACGTTTATTTAAACAAGCGGATTTACAAGTTCAATTGGCACAGCAACAACTGTCCAGTGTGTGGGGTGAGTCAGATAAAACATTAAGTGTAACAATGCGTCCATCATTGTTGTGGCCGAGTGCAAGTCATGACAATGTTCAGCGTTACTTGACAGAAAATTATATTGAAAAATCTCGTCAATTACAGCTAAAAATCTCCAATGCGCAAATAGCACAAAGTAAGGCAGTCAGTCGTCCAAATCCCACAGTCAGTTTTGGTGTGAATCGTAGTAAATCACCTGAAAATTCAAGTGAAAATCAAATGATGTTAGGGTTAAGTCTGCCACTTAATATTTTTGATCGTCAACAATATCGCGTGCAGGTTCAACAACAAAAACAAGAGGCCCTTACCCAACAACAGTCTTTTTATACACAGCAAAATGCCTTACGCATTGGGACTTTATTGACCGAATTACAAGGTTTAGAAGTGCAGTTTAAAGAGATTGAACACACTCAACTTGTGCTTGCCACTGAAGTACAGCAAAAAACTCTACTTGGATTTAGTGCAGGAAAATTTGCTTTAACAGATGTACAGCAAGCGACTTTGCAACTGCAAGAGATTCGTCAACGTAAAGTTGAATTGTTAAAACGCGCATGGCAAAACGCGATCACAGCTGAAAGCTTAAGTCTTGGTTTAGAACCCAGTGCTGTCATGTCAAATGATAGCTTAGCTGGAATCAATCAAAGTCTTTGGGACAATATTCAGTCATTGCCAACGGTAGGGGGAAACTAAAGTGATCAAACAAAAATTAGATTTAAATACACAATCAGGAAAAGTTTCTCAGTCTATTTTGATCCTCATTGCGGTCATCATTACTGCAATTTTAGCCGCGGCATTGATTTGGTGGACGAAAGATCAAGCCAAAACAGATGAACATGGGCATGGTGCAGATGAGTCACATGCAGACGAAAAAGAACATGCACATGAAGAAGGTGAGGAAGGGCATGCACATAAAGAGGGTGAACATGCAGAAGAAGGACATGCTGAAAGTATTACTTTAACTGCACAACAAGTGGTTGAACAAGGGATTCAATTAGCCAAAGTTGAACAAGGCAGTGTGACCAAGTCAGTCACTTATCCTGCAAAATTGACCGTGAATACCGACCAACAAGCCCATGTTTCACCTAATTTTAGTGGTCATGTTGAAGCAGTTTATGTGCAGTTAGGACAATCTGTTCAGAAAGGGCAAGTGTTGGCAACTTTACTTGTTCCCGATTTGGTCGACCAACAAGCTAACTTAAAATTAGAGCAAGCCAATTTACAATTAGCAAAACAAGATTATGAGCGTGAACGTCAACTTTGGCAGCAAGGTATTTCTGCTAAACAAGATTATCAACGTGCATATAACGCCTATCAACAAGCACAAATTCAAGTACAAGCAGCTCAATCTCGTTTAAGTGCTTTTGGTGCGGCGAGTTCCAGTCGTGGGCAATATCAGCTTAAAGCACCTATTTCAGGCGTGATTAGTAAAAAAGATTTGGTCGTGGGTGAAAATGTACAACTGGCAGATCAGCTTTTTGTGATTGATCAGTTGAATCAATTATGGCTCGAATTTATTGTACCGCATGCCGATGTACAACATTTTAGTCCAAACCGAAAAATTAACTTTAAATCATTACAGTCAGGCAATCATTTTCAAGCAGAAGTGCAAAGTTTAAATACTGAAGCAGATGCACAAACAGGACGTTTACAAGTCAGAGCTAAAGTTTTGTCACAGTCGGCAGAGTTGAAGCCAAATTTAATGGTCAATATTTTATTAGAACAAGGCACGACACAAGGCATTCGTATCCAAAAAAGTGCAATACAGCAAGTTGATGGACAAAGTGTTGTATTTATTGCGAAAAATCATGATCAAAAAATCGAGTTTAGCGCCCAGCCTGTACAATTAAATACTGAAATTGATGATCCTGAATGGGTCAGTGTAATTTCTGGCGTTAATGTCGGACAGCAATACGCAGCGCAAGGGAGTTTCTTACTAAAATCAGAATTAGAAAAAGGAGAGGCGACCCATGAACACTAACTCGCCTCAAAACGAACATCATTTACCCAAGCCCGAAGGCTGGTTTGACCGTATTATTCAGTTTTCTATTCAAAATGCGATTTGGGTCATGCTCTTTGTGGTGGCGTGGATGGGTGTAGGAATTTATAGCTATCAAAAATTACCCATCGATGCTGTTCCTGATATTACCAATACGCAAGTGCAAATTAATACCCAAGCCAATGGTTTTACGGCTTTAGAAACTGAGCAACGCATTACCTATCCGATTGAAAATGCGATGTCAGGTTTGCCAAAACTCGAACAAACACGTTCGATTTCACGTTATGGTTTATCGCAAGTCACCATTATTTTTGAAGATGGAACAGATATTTACTGGGCACGGCAGTTGATTAATCAACGTTTACAAGAAGCTGCAAGTGAAATTCCAGTCGGTATTCAGCCCACGATGTCCCCGATTTCTACAGGCTTAGGTGAAATTTATCAATGGGTGATTAAAGCTGAGCCAAATGCAAAAAAACCAGATGGAACGCCCTATAGCGCAATGGATTTACGCGAAATCCAAGACTGGGTAGTACGTCCACAGTTACAGCGAGTTGCTGGCGTTGCTGAGGTTAATAGTATTGGTGGCTTTAATAAAACCTTTGTTGTAACCCCTGATTTAACACGTTTGCAGCAATTACAAATTCCATTAAGTGATTTGCAAACAGCTTTAACTGAAAATAATGAAAACCGTGGTGCAGGTTATATTGAAAAAAATGGGCAACAACTCACTGTTCGTGTACCGGGAACACTTAATAGCCTAAGTGATATTGAGAATATCAGTATCGCCAATAAAAATGGCTACCCAATTCGTGTTGCAGATATTGCGACAGTTTTTGTTGGGCACGACTTACGCACAGGTGCGGCAACTTATAATGGCGAAGAAGCTGTACTCGGGATCGCCATGATGATGATGGGAGAAAATAGTCGAACTGTTGCCCAAGCGATTGATGCGAAAGTACAAAGTATTCAAAGCAGTTTACCCAAAGGTGTGATCATCGAAACCGTTTATGATCGTACTCATTTGGTTGATCGTGCCATTAAAACTGTACAAAAAAATTTGGTTGAAGGTGCAATCTTAGTCATCATCATTTTGTTCTTATTTTTGGGAAATATTCGTGCAGCTTTAATCACCGCATGTGTTATTCCGTTATCCATGTTGTTTACCTTGTCAGGCATGGCAGAACAAAAAATTAGTGCCAACTTAATGAGTTTAGGGGCATTGGATTTCGGGATTATTGTGGATGGTGCGGTGGTCATCGTCGAAAACTGTATTCGACGCCTTGCTGAAGCACAAAAACATCGAGGGCGTTTATTGACACGTTCCGAACGTTTTACTGAGGTTTTTTTAGCAGCGAAACAGGCACGACGTCCTTTAATTTTTGGTCAATTGATTATTCTCGTTGTGTATTTACCGATCTTTGCTTTGTCTGGGGTTGAGGCAAAACTCTTTCATCCGATGGCAATGACGGTGGTTTTAGCCTTACTTGGTGCAATGATCTTATCCGTCACTTTTGTTCCTGCGGCTGTGGCATTATTTGTTAATGGTGCTGTAAAAGAAACAGAAAGTCGTTGGATGCATGGTTTAAAAACACGCTATGAAAAAATGTTGGATTGGGCGTACGAATTTCGAGGTTTTGTTTTAACAGTTGCATTATGTATTTTAGTTTTAACGGGAGTTTTAGCCACAAAAATTGGAAGCGAGTTTGCACCTCAACTGAGTGAGGGAGATTTTGCAGTACAACAAATGCGCTCACCAAGTACAGGGCTAGAGCAGTCCTTACGGATGCAAGAAAATACAGAAAAATTATTGTTAAAAAAATTCCCTGAAATAAAAGCAATTTTTGCCCGAACAGGAACAGCAGAAGTTGCAACGGATGTCATGCCACCCAATATTTCCGATGCTGTTCTATTATTAAAGCCACGTGATCAATGGTCAAATCCAAAAGAAAGCATTGATGAATTACGTCAACGTATGATTGTATTTTTGGACACTTTACCTGGAAATAACAGTGAGTTTTCACAGCCAATTGAGCTACGTTTTAATGAGCTGATTTCAGGTGTACGTAGCGATGTCGGAATCAAAATTTTTGGTGATGATATAGAAGTTTTGAACCAAGAAGCCAATCGTATTGCACAAAAAGTTCGGGCTATTTCAGGGGCAACAGCCGTCAATGTTGAACAAACCAGTGGGCTGCCTTTATTAAATATTGATATCGATCATACCAAAGCTGCACAATATGGTTTATCTGTAAAATCTATTCAAGACTTAGTGGCGATGAGTATGGGTGGACAAAGTGTGGGCATGATTTTAGAAGGAGACAAACGCTTTGATTTTGTAGTGCGTTTAGATGAAGCACAACGCACACCTGAGCAATTGGCACAACTTCCAATTCAACTACCGAATGGTGGTTTGATTCAACTGCAAGATGTCGCAAAAGTTGAAAATATTTTAGGCATCAACCAAGTCAGTCGTGAAAATGCCAAACGTCGAGTGGTGGTGACTGCGAATGTAGAAGGGCGTGATTTAGGCTCCTTTGTCAAGGAACTACAGAGCACGTTAGCTAAAGATACTTTACCTAGTGGTTACTGGTTAGATTATGGCGGTCAATTTGAAAATCTGATGTCAGCAAAAGCACGTATGCAATGGGTTGTACCTTTGGCTTTGATCACGATTTTTATTTTATTAATGGCTGTATTCCACAGTATAAAAGAAAGTCTTTTAGTGTTTTCAGGTGTGCCATTTGCATTATGCGGTGGGCTTGTTGCACTTTGGCTCAGAGATATTCCATTATCAATGTCGGCAGGGATTGGTTTTATTGCTTTATCGGGTGTAGCTGTGTTAAATGGTTTGGTAATGTTGACGTTTATTAAAGAATTACGTCAACAGTTTGATATTCATCATGCCACATGGAAAGGTGCAGTGATGCGTTTACGCCCTGTATTGATGACGGCTTGTGTCGCAGCTTTAGGTTTTGTGCCGATGGCATTGGCAACGGGTACAGGTGCCGAAGTACAACGTCCATTGGCAACTGTCGTGATTGGTGGAATATTGTCATCTACCGCATTAACTTTAGTGCTTTTACCTGTGCTTTATCGTTGGATCAATGAAAGAAAAGTAATGAGATAAGGTTTTGAAATATTTGAAAAGAGCATAAACGAGGGTTTATGCTCTTTTTCTTTATACATTTAAATCTATTGATCATGAAATAAATACAAAAAATCATTTGATAAATCAAGTTTATTTTCGACATGAAAAATAAAAAATATGTTTATAATCAATCAAGCGATAAAAAATGATAATGAAATGAGGATGAGACAAATGATGCAAAATAAATTTTCTCTAGGTTTAAGTGCTTTATTATTTTCACATGTTGCATTGCTCAGCGCATGTAGTTCTACATCTTTTCAAACACAGCGAGATTTGCCACATACTTTATCAGACCAACCGCAAAATCATGATACAAGTTCATTACTTGTCTATGGTGGCTCTATTTTAACCATGCAGGGGGATCAGCCGCAGTATGTAGAAGCCATGTTGATTGAAGATGGAATCATTCGTTTTACTGGAAAATTAGTCGATGCTGAAAAAATAGCAGCCCAAGCGCAACGATTAGATTTAAAAAATAAAACTGTGATTCCCGGCATTATTGATGCACATAGTCATTTAAACTCTGTAGGTATGCAACAAACGGTCGCAAACTTATATTCACCTCCTGATGGTAATGTGGTTAATATTGCAACTTTAGTTCAGGCAATGAAAAACTGGGCAGCACAAAACCCTGATTTTATTCAAGCGACTTCAGGCTGGATCATTGGTAATGGTTATGATGATGCACAATTACAAGAAAATAAGCATCCTACAGCAAGCGATTTAGATCAAGTTTCAACCACACAACCTGTTTTGATTTTACATCAATCAGGTCATCTTGCTTCTGTGAATCATAAAGCTTTAGCATTGCTCAATATTACTTCTGCGACAAAAAATCCAGATGGGGGTGTTATTCGTCGTGTAAATGGTACAAATGAACCGAATGGTGTATTAGAGGAAAGTATTGTCATTCAGGCGATGATGCAGGCATTTAAAACTGTGCCTCCACAAATGATGGAAAAAATGGCATTAAAAGCAGTCAACACCTATGTAGAAAATGGTTATACCACTGTACAAGAAGGACGTGCAGATCATGGAACCACTGAGTTATGGCGTAGTCTAGCCAATCGAAATCAATTACCAATTGATGTGGTGTCATATCCAGATATCAGTTCTGAACAAAGTTATATGTTACAACACGGTAGCAGTAAAAATTACCAAAATCATTTTCGCATAGGTGGGGTGAAAATCAGTTTAGATGGTTCACCACAGGGTAAAACCGCATGGCTAACACAGCCTTATATAATTCCACCTGAAGGGCAAGATAAAAATTATCGGGGTTATCCTGCATTTGCACAACAACAAGATGTACAGAAAATGATTGATTTAGCATTTCAACATGATTGGCAAATTTTAGCACATGCCAATGGTGACGCAGCGATTGATCAATATCTCAGTGTGATTACAAATTCACAGAAACATTTTCCAACAGCACAACGCCGTGATGTGATTATTCATGCACAAACGATGCGTGAAGACCAGTTAGACCAAGCTAAAAAATTAAAGCTTATTCCTTCATTTTTTTCACTGCATACTTATTATTGGGGCGATTGGCATGTCGCACAAACCTTAGGTGAGCAACGTGCTTCACGTATTTCGCCTACAGGTTCAGCACTTAAACGTGGCATGATCTTTACTCAACATCATGACGCACCTGTGATTCCGCCAAAAAGTATGATGGTGTTAGATGCGACGGTCAATCGCACGACACGCAGTGGTAAATTGTTAGGTGCAGAGCAGCGAGTCAGTCCTTATATTGCCTTAAAAAGTGTGACAGATTGGGCGGCATATCAATATTTTGAGGAAAAGAAAAAAGGTACATTAGAGCAAGGGAAATATGGTGATTTTGTGATTTTAAGTGATGATCCATTGAAAATAGACAGTCAAAAAATTAAAGACATTCAAATTTTGGCAACGTATAAAGAAGGTCAACTGATTTATCAGCGCTAACTTTATATTGAACGAGTTAGCGTAGGTTATAAAATTTGCAGCGATATTGACTAAAATGGATGGCATGATGTCGGTGGTTTTACCCAAAGATTTAATTGATTTTTTAGCGATGCCGTTTGAAATGGAAATGATGTGTCTACCTTGTCATTATCCAGATATCGCTTCATTTTTGGACTTTCAAGAGGGCTATCGATTTTGTGGAAACTCAGCAACTGATTTAACTGGACATCAAGCAGGGGATTGGCATCCAGATGCTTATGTTATTGCAATGAATTATTTTGCTGATCCCTTTGTGATTTATTTGACAGCGTCTGCACAAGGTTTCCCTGTGTATTATGCTCAACATGGCGCAGGGCGTTGGGATCTTGAGAAAATTGCTGAAAATTTAGATCAGTTTCAGCAAGATTTAAAATATTTTCAAACTTTAGAACAAGATAAACTAAAATTTGCAGCATATATTCAACAACATAAAGATTTAAAAATAGAACTATGGAATGAGTTATATTGCTCATTGCAAAATACTCAAATTTCACAGTTAAATGAAAATACTGTCGTTGAAGAATATACACCTTTGATTTATGGAAAATTAATATTAACTGAAATAGGTCAGCATAAATTAAAAGTCGTGAGTTTTATCAAACAGCATTTGAAGCTAACAGGTGCTGAAGCTTTACATTGTATTCAGCAACTTCCTTTAGAGATCGACACAGGTTCACAGCAACATTGTCAATGTATACAAATACAACTCGAAAATATCGGTGCGACGACTGAATTTTTAGTCAATGAAAATCAATTTTAAATACATGTTTTATTATATGATAATGAAATATAAAGTTTTTATTTTTAATATTCGCTTTTTTGAAAACAAATAGTTAGTATGTTTATGCTGAATTTAAATTTGGATTGTAGTATGAATTTTTTAAAAAAGAAAAATAAAGCCAGTTTTGTTTTTTTCATTATTACGCTTTATTCATTTCTTGGTTTTGCTTTGGGGTATATCATTTGGGAATTTATCTTAAAGTAAAATAATATTTGAAGTTTGAGTTTCTCTCCCGACCATCAAACTCAATGAAAATGAGTGTATTTCAATATGCTCATTTTTTTATTGTATAAATTTAATGACGATACATAAAAGCAATCAATAAAAAAGCCAGTCTATGATCTATAAACTGGCTTTAATATTTAAAACAATATTTAGATCAATATTATTTTAAGAAACGTTGATAACCTAAGTTATTGGTAATTTCTACATATGGGTAGCTAATACTTTCTAAAGTTTCAACTAAGCCATCTGGGTTTTGCTGCGCATCTTCAGCTTCTAAGCCGACTAAAACACGTCCTTCTGCAGCACCGTGATTACGATAGTGGAACAGAGTAATGTTATGGGTCGGACCTAGACGCTCTAAGAAAGTCAACAACGCACCCGGGCGTTCAGGGAACTCAACACGGAATAAACGTTCATTTTCAATGTCGGCATGACCACCGATCAAGTAGCGAATATGCAGTTTTGCCACTTCATCATCAGATAAATCATCTACGTCATAATGAAGTTTTAAAGCTTCATAGATATCGTGACGCTCTTTTTCCCCTGATTTTAAGCTGATGCCGACAAAGACTTGTGCAGCGCTCGCATCACTTGCACGGTAGTTAAACTCAGTGATATTACGCCCTTGTAAGGCACGGCAGAAATTCAGGAACGAACCTTTTTCTTCAGGAATAGTCACTGCAAAAATGGCTTCTTTACGTTCACCCAATTCTGTGCGTTCTGCGATATAGCGTAAACGGTCGAAGTTCATGTTTGCGCCACAAACAATCGACACCATGTTTTTATTTTCTAAGCCATGTGCTTCAACGTATTTTTTAATACCTGCCAAAGCCATTGCACCTGATGGTTCAACGATACTACGACATTCATCATAAGTGTCTTTGATCGCTGCACAGATTTCATCGGTATTGACCAATACAACTTCACGTTCAACGATTGGACCTGAGTTATCTGATTTTTGTAATTGAATGACTTCAAAAGGTTTTTCACCAATTTGTGCGACTGCTGTACCATCCGCAAATAAACCGACAGAAGGTAAAATCACGCGTTCATTGGCTTCAAACGCTGCTTTTAAACATGCTGACTCATCATATTCCACAGGGATTACTTTAACATGTGGCGCAACATCGCCTAAATAAGCTGCAACACCTGCGATGAGGCCGCCACCGCCGACAGCAACGAAGACATAATCGACATCACGCCATTGACGTAAAATCTCATTGGCAATGGTGCCTTGTCCAGCCATTACCAATTCATCATCATAAGGTGGAATGAACGCCATATCTTCATCTTTGGCACGTTGGATGGCATATTTATTGGCAACATCAAATGAGTCACCATGTAAAACCACTTCACCGCCTAAGCGTTTTACAGCTTGGACTTTAATGTCAGGTGTGGTTTTTGGCATCACAATAATGGCGCGAATACCCAACTTTTGTCCAGATAATGCCACGCCCTGAGCATGGTTACCCGCAGAAGCAGTAATAACGCCACGTTCCAACTGAGATTTCGGTAATTGACTGATACGGTTATAAGCACCGCGCAGTTTGAAGGAAAAGACAGGTTGCAAGTCTTCGCGTTTAAAGCGAATGTTGTTGTTTAGTTTTTCACTAATTCGTGGCGCTGCTTCGAGTGGGGTTTCGATTGCAACGTCATAGACCGTTGCCTGTAATATTTGTCGAACCAAACGAGACAGCATGTTAATTTTCCATATAACAGTTTAAAATGAGCTTTGATTGTAACAAACCCCCTGCACATTTGCGTTTTTAAATTATGCAAAAAGTGCAGAAATTTGAAAATTTATTGAGAGAAGTCATGAGCCTTTATGCATCCCAAGATGAGAAAAAACAAGCAGCAGCCAAAGCAGCTTTAAAACACTTGCCAAAAGGGGGCATTTTAGGAGTCGGTACAGGCAGTACTGTAAATTTTTTAATTGAACTTTTACCTGAGCTGCAACTTGAAGCTGCTGTGGCGAGTTCAGAAGCAACGGCTCAACGTTTGAAAAAACTCGGCATTGAAGTTGTCGATATGAACCATGTCGGTGGTTTAGATGCCTATGTCGATGGTGCAGATGAAATTGATCGTCATATGCATATGATCAAAGGGGGTGGTGCTGCGCTTACTCGTGAAAAAATTGTAGCATCCATTGCCAAGAAATTCGTGTGTATTGTGGATGATTCTAAATGGGTAGAGCAGTTAGGACGTGAATTCCCGCTACCAATTGAAGTGATTCCAATGGCGCGTTCTGCTGTGGCACGTAAAATTGTCTCTTTAGGTGGCGACCCTGTCTATCGTGAAGGCGTTGTGACTGACAATGGTAATGTGATTTTAGATGTGCATAACCTGAATATTTTGAATGCTTTAGAGCTTGAAAAAACCATCAATGATATTCCGGGTGTGGTGTGTAATGGTATTTTCGCCATTAACAAAGCAGATATTGCGGTTGTTGCAACTGACAATGGTATTGAAGAGCGTACAGCGGTTTAACATGCCGTTAGTTCCCTCTCCTTTATAAAGGAGAGGGATAGGGAGAGGATTTATATGAATAATCCCCTCATCCTAACCTTCTCCCTGAGGGAGAAGGGACTCAAAATCAAATGATAAAATTTTAGAATAAATGACCCCAAACCTCCCCGAAATCCAAATCACCCATCATGCACGTGCTACTCGATTACGCTTACGTGTCGAACCGACACAGATTCGTTTAACAGTGCCTCGGTTTTGTACAAAACGTCAAATTACAGATTTTTTAAAACAATCCGAGCAATGGATGATTGAAACATGGCAGAAACAACAGGAAAAAGTCGGGAAAGTTGAGAAAGTATTGCCGACTGAACTAAAACTTTTTAATTTAAATCGTCCTTTACACATTATTTACCAAGATCAGAAAAATTCTTATATTTTTGATGATAAAAATCATCAACTTTTGATCAGTGATCGTGATTCTGCACGTTATTTAAAAGCTTTTGTGATCGCTTATGCCAAGCATTATTTACCGATTTATTTAACACAAGTTAGTGATGAAATTGGTTTAAAGTTTGCTGATTGCTCGATTCGCCAACCTAAAACCCGTTGGGGAAGCTGCACAGCTCAGCACGATATTATGTTGAATAGTGCTTTGGTTTTAGTCGATCAACATATTACTCGTTATGTTTGTGTGCATGAGTTAGCGCATACACGGCATTTTGATCATAGCCCTGCATTTTGGGCAGAAGTTGAAAAACATGATGTGCATTATAAGAATCATCGTAAAATTTTAAAAAGTGGTGTGATGCCATGGTGGTGGGTGGTTTGAATAATTACATTCAATACATAGTTTTCATATTACATAATTTTAGATAGATTTATTGAGTGTATGAAAAATATTCAGATTTACTTTGATTTAGAATAATAGGGTAAAATGGATATTAAAAAATAAACTATTAAATTCAGTTGTTTTTATAGATTGTAAATAAGCAGTTTCAAGTCTATTTTCTGAAAACAGATAGTAGGGAAAATAGACTTGAATAATAACTTTAATTATTTATGTTGAGTGTAAATAATATCATTTAATTCATAGCCTAGAGTTTTTGCATAATTAAGATATTCATCAAGAATAGATTGATCGAGTTGTGGTGTACGACTTAATACCCAAAGGTATTTTTTATTTGGTGTTCCCACTAAAGCAGTTTGGTAGTTTTCATCAAGTTTTAAAATCCAGTAGTCTCCACGTGCGATAGGCAACCAACGGATAATACTGGGTAAAAAACTCACTTTTAATTTTGAGTTTTTAGGTGTATTTTGAACAAAGGCTTCACCAATAGATTGATTTAATTTTCCATTTTTATCGAAGCATTTATTATCAACTTGGACATTACCATTGCTGTTTAATGAATAATTGGCTGTTACATTATAGTCACACATTTTCTGAAAATATAAGGGCTTGCGTGCGATTTCATGCCATTCACCTAAATATTTATTTAAATCGACTTGTTGAACAGTTGGAATGTCATCATTTCCAGCATGTACCAAAGCAGCACTTGCTAATACGATCACACCACCGATAAGTAATAATCTTCTAAAATTTGATTTTAACATGAATAATACCTATGTAAATTTTATATAGATTTAATTTAGCTGAATAAACTCAATTTTAAATTGATTTTTTATAGAGTTAAGGTAAAAATTTGTGACTATATGATTTTTTATCTATATACATTGATGGATATTTAGATTTTTTAAATAAATTAAAATATTAACTACTAGCCTATGATGGTATAGGTGTTATAGATATTTTTCATTAAATTTTTTAATATATTTATGATGAATAAGTGGGGTAATAAATTTAAATAAATTGGTATGACTTGATTTTTTTATATTGTAATATAATGGTTTTATTTAAATGAATATTAATGCTTTGGGTTGTATTAAATATATGAATAAAGATTCTATTTCACTATATTTTTTTGTATAATTAATCATTAAAAATATATTTTACGTAATGCAAATAATGGTATGAAAACCCTCACCTAAGCAAGGGCGTTCTAGTGCATAATAATTTTTAATGCCAAAGTTTTTCTGTGGCCAAAGATAATGATTTCACAGAAAAACCCACATTATTGTCAGTTCAAAATTGACAAGAAGAATTCTTCAATTCAACAGAATATTGTTTGTCATCAGTCGATAATTTCATACGTACTTCATACGGATTTACACGTTGAAATTGATGTTCAAATAAATGAGCGCAATTTTTTGTGAGATTATCCGTAAATAGTTTTTTAATTTCTTGTGAACTCATATCTTGGCTAAATTGTTTAAAATCAGGTGAGGTAATAATGCCTTCAATTTCAATGTAATTTGGGTGTAAACGTAATTTTTCAATCAACGTGTTTTGATCAATTTGTAAAGGCAAAGTCCGAGAGTCTTCATCACTTAAATAACTGAGAACGTCTTTTAATCTTTGGTTGTTTTTGATTTTATAATTGGCATCCACGATTTTGTATTGAACTAAATAATCATCAAGTTCAGTCGCTTGGATAGCGGTGGAAAATGAGCCGATCAAAAGGCTAGAACTGAGCAAAATTGTTGTAAGTTTCATAATTAAGTCTTATTCAAAGTATGGTTTTATTATATGCAATATAGAGATGAATACTAGTGTGAAAAGTTAAGTTTCAAGTATTATTGTTTTTTGAGTCGTTGCAAAAAAAAAAGGCTTTGATTTAAAAAGCCTTTTTAAAGTATGTTAAATGCTTATACTTTTTTTAAATTTTCATTAATTAAAAATTCAACTAAAGCTTTCTGTGCATGTAAACGATTTTCTGCTTCGTCCCAAACCACAGCATTTTTATGGTCAAGCATATTTTCAGAAATTTCTTCACCACGATGTGCAGGGAGGCAATGCATAAATAAGCAATCAGGATGAGCTAAATCCATTAATTTCTCATTAACTTGATAGTCTGCAAAGGCTTTTTCACGGATTTTTTGCTCTTCTTCTTGCCCCATACTTGCCCAAACATCAGTGACAATTAGGTCAGCGTTTACAGCAGCATCTTCAGCAGAATCAACAAGTTCAACACAATGCCCAAATTCAGATAAAAACTCATCCTTAGGTTCATAGCCTTTTGGAGATGCAATCTTGAGTTTAAAGCCCCACATGTGCGCAGCTTCAATATAAGAATTACACATATTATTGCCATCGCCAATCCAAGCAACAGTTTTACCTTGGATTGAACCACGGTGTTCAACAAAAGTTTGAATATCAGCTAATAATTGGCACGGGTGATGGTCATCAGTTAAGGCATTAATGACAGGAACTTTTGAATATTCAGCAAAACGCTCTACGATGTCATGACCAAACGTACGGATCATCACGATATCTAACATACTTGAAATCACACGTGCCGAATCTTCGATTGGCTCACCGCGACCCAATTGTGTATCACGAGAAGATAAGAAAATCGCACTTCCACCAAATTGGCTCATACCTGCTTCAAAAGAAACACGTGTACGTGTACTCGACTTTTCAAAAATCATTCCCATGACTTTTCCAACAAAGGGTTGGAATGTTTCATTGTTATGTTGTTTTCGCTTCAGTTCTTGAGCACGCTCAATAATGCGGTTCAATTCAGCAGTAGATAGGTCACGTAGTGTTAGAAAATGTCGTAGAGCCATGGTTACTCCACAATAATTGTATAGCCAAAACCAATAAGGAGATTGACCAACAATTCATTGTTGGTTGATTAAAAACAAAGAAGAATTTTCTAATATACTATAAGAATGTTGAAATGCAAAAAAACTAGACTTTTTGATGACCTTTTAGAAAGTGATCAACGCAATATTCGATATGTTTGATGACTTCTTGTTCGGGTTTATCTACTTCTAAGCCCATCAGAACACGCCACTCAAAATCTCTTAAAATACCAAAATACATCATTGCAGAGCTATATGGATTAGTGCAGTTTAATATTCCTTGAGCATGTGAATGCTCTAAAGCTTTTGCAATAGTTAATTGAATATAATGCGCTCCCTTTTCATGAATATATAAGGCTAAATTGGGATTTTTTTGAGCTTGTTCGATAATAAGTCGAATAAAGGCAATATTTTCGGGTTTTTTAAGATGAAGATAAAAATTAATTAAGGTTTGAACAAGATAATGGCGTAAATGATCTTCTTCTGAATTATAACAAGCACAAATATCTTTAAAGAATAAGTCACGACGATAATCACAAATTGCGGTAAATAAACCTTCTTTATTACCAAAATATTTATAAATAGAGGTTTTAGAGCCACCTGCATGATTCACAATATCATCTAAAGATACAGCTTCGTAACCATGTTCTAAAAATAATTCATTCGCACTCAATAAAAGCGCTAACCGCCGTTGTTGACCTCGGCGAGTTTGTGGTTGTTCACCACAACTTATAGCGTTAATTTCTGCGAAATGTTTTTGCATAAAAATAATCGAAATACAGAATCTTTGTCATGATTATAGCAAAGAAGTCAAGAAATTTCTGTTGATAAATATAGGCTTTATTTTGTCGTGAAATACTACAATTAAAATAATGAATATAAATTCATTAATTCTTTGACTAAAGTTTTAGAGCTTTTCCCCTAAAAAGTCATGGCGGAGTAAATTTTTATGGATATACTCAAACCTCGATAAATAGATAGACCACTGTGGAAAGGAACATGACACAAGAAACGTCTGCAGGCTTAAGATTTAGACAAGCACTGGAAGTGGAAAAACCATTACAAATTATCGGTACAGTCAACGCTTATGCAGCGATGATGGCGAAACAAGTCGGCTACAAGGCGATTTATCTTTCGGGTGCGGGTGTTGCCAACTATTCTTATGGTTTACCTGACTTGGGTATGACCAGCTTAGACAACGTATTAGAAGATGTGCGTCGTATTACCGAACGTGTAGATACTCCCTTACTTGTCGATATTGACACGGGTTGGGGCGGTGCATTCAATATTGCACGTACTGTGAAACAAATGATTGCCGCAGGTGCAGCCGCTGTTCATATTGAAGACCAAGTGGCACAAAAACGTTGTGGACATCGTCCAAACAAAGAAATCGTGTCTCAACAAGAAATGGTAGATCGGATCAAAGCGGCAGTCGATGCAAAAACTGATTCAAATTTCGTAGTGATGGCACGTACAGATGCTTTACAAAAAGAAGGTTTGCAAGCGGTGATTGACCGTGCATGTGCATGTGTAGAAGCGGGTGCAGATGCGATCTTCGCAGAAGCGATGACGGATATCACCATGTATAAAACAGTCTGCGATGCAGTGGGTGTACCAGTATTGGCAAATATTACAGAATTTGGTGATACACCGTATTACACAACGCAAGAATTGGGTGAGCAAGGGATTTCAATGGTGTTATATCCATTGTCAGCTACGCGCGCGATGCAAAAAGCAGCACTCGAAGTATTCCGTTCTATTCGTGAAAATGGTACGCAAGTGGATGTGTTAGATACCATGCAACAACGTAAAGAGCTGTATGAATTCCTTGATTATCATACATTTGAAAATACATTAGACAAACTATTCACAGAAGGAAAATAAAAATGGCTGAAGGAAAAGTACTTACAGGCGCAGGCTTACGTGGTCAAGTTGCAGGTAAAACAGCATTATCTACAGTAGGTAAGAGCGGCGCAGGCTTAACTTACCGTGGTTATGATGTGCAAGATCTTGCTGAAAATTGCCAATTTGAAGAAGTCGCTTATTTAATCTTCTTTGGTGAATTGCCTACAACAGAACAGTTGACTGCATATAAAGCAAAATTGAAATCACTTCGCCAATTACCACAAGCATTGAAAGAAGTTTTAGAACGTATTCCTGCTGACTCACACCCAATGGACGTGATGCGTACAGGCGTTTCAATGTTAGGTAATCTTGAAACAGAAAAATCATTCGATGAACAACAAGATGTTGCAGATCGTATTTTGGCAACGCTTCCTGCGATCATCTGCTACTGGTATCGCTTCAGCCATGATGGCGTACGTGTCGAAGAAAACACCGATGACGATTCAATTGGCGCGCAATTCTTACATTTACTTCGTGGTGAAAAACCAAACGAATTGCATGAACAAGTGATGAATGTCTCGTTAATTCTTTATGCAGAGCATGAGTTTAACGCATCGACATTCACAGCACGTGTATGTGCTTCGACGCTTTCTGATATGCATTCATGTATCACAGGTGCAATTGGTTCACTTCGTGGTCCACTCCATGGTGGTGCAAACGAAGCTGCGATGGAAATGATCGAAAACTGGACTTCACCTGAAGAAGCTGAACGTGAAATGTTGGGTAAACTTGAGCGTAAAGAAAAGATCATGGGCTTCGGTCATGCGATCTATAAAGACAATGATCCACGTAACGGCATCATCAAAATCTGGTCTGAGCGTTTAGCGAAAGATGTCGGTGACACTGTACTTTATCCAGTATCAGTACGTTGCGAAGAAGTGATGTGGCGTGAGAAGAAATTATTCTGTAACGCAGACTTCTTCCATGCATCTGCTTATCATTTCATGGGAATTGCAACCAAACTGTTCACACCAATCTTTGTGATGAGCCGTGTAACAGGTTGGGCCGCACATGTGATGGAACAACGTGCAGACAACCGTATTATTCGTCCAAGTGCAGACTACACAGGTCCTGAACTGCGTAAAGTTGTTCCAATTGCTGAGCGTTCAGCTGCGTAATTTGTATAAAGTTTAGGGTTTGAATAGTTAAAATAGAGCCTCAAAATGAGGCTCTATTTTTATATTAATGGAGAGAAAAATACTGGTTTTTATTATTATAAATAATCTCAGTATTTTTTAGCCATTCGTAGTAATTTTAATTGATTTGATTGCGATATTGACTTGGACTGATTTCAAATTGTTTTTTAAAGGCTTGGCTAAATGCAGTTTCTGACGAATAGCCGACTTGATGAGCAATTTGCTGTATGCTAAGTTGCCCTTGTTTTAACAGTTGACTTGCAAGACGCAAACGATGTTGTTGTAAATAAGCAAGTGGTGTTTCACCGACGACTTGATTGAATAAATTGGCAAATTTTGAACGTGACATACAACATTGTTCCGCTAAGCTTTCAACCGTCCATGCAATATGGGGTTGACTGTGAATGACAGCTAAGGCATTCGATAGTTCAGGATGAATTAAGGCATTTAACCAATTATTTTGATCTTGTAGCTGCTCAATATAGTCACGTACACATTCAATCATCATAATACTCACCAGATGATCTAAAATTTTATTTTTACCTGCCAAAGTCCGTTGTGTATCTGAAGCCACAAAATATAAACCGATACGTAACCATTCAGGTGCTGAATCACTTAAAGCATTTTTAATATGTAAATAAGGGGGAAGCGCATTGACGAGCGGGCGTGCCATGATGGCATTGAGATGGCATCTCACCGTAAGAATTAAAGTTTTTTCATTGCTACCTTGTCCAAATTCAATCGCATCTTGCCTTAAGCCACAAAATAAAGGTGCAATATCTAAAGATTCTAAGAGCTTATGTTCAATTTGATTAGATACTGAATGTGTTAGACCTGCTGGGATTAAAATCATATCTCCAGTGTTTAAATCAATCGTTAAGTTTTTAGAAAACTGTAGATGTGCTGTACCATATAAAACAATATGTGTAATGACAGCATCTTGTGCGCAACTATGGAATGCCCAATCTCCTTGTGCTTGTAGATACAGGTATTCCGAATGGTTGAGATGAATATCATCAAAAATTTTACTGAGCGCATCCATAAACAAATAATAATTTAAATTTCAAGAATAAAATATGAGGTGGATATTAAAACATGTGCTTGAAGGACAATCTCTAGCTTAAATAAGCCAAGGACTTTTTCATAGCTTTTTTGGACGCTGACAACTGTTTTGTCTCGCCTAATTGCATAAATATAGCGATAAGAAATATAAGGAAGAATTTACGATGAATGCACCTATTTCATTGAGTGAACAGCAGTTACAGGAAATATCGACTAAATCTGTTTTACAACTCGACAAAAAACGCTATTTATGGGCAATTAGTCCTGCATTGCCCATTATTGGTATTGGAATTTTAGCAGGGTATCAATTTGCACCAAAGCCATTTAAAAAAGTTTTTGCTTTGGGTGGCCCCATTGTTTTGCATATCATCATTCCAACGATCGACACCATTGTTGGACAAGACAATAATAATCCTTCAACTGAAGATATTAAATTACTTGAGCAAGATCCTTATTATTCACGACTCGTGAAAACGTTTATTCCTCTGCAATATGTTGCCAATATTTATGCATGTTATTTAACGAGTCGTAAAACAACTTCTTTTGTTGATAAAATTTTATTGGGTATTTCAATGGGTGCAATTAATGGTATTGCAGTGAATACCGCGCATGAATTGAGCCATAAATCGAATCGTATTGACCATATTCTGTCACATTTGGCGCTTGTACCTACAGGTTATAATCATTTCCGTGTTGAACACCCGTATGGTCATCACAAACGCGCTGCAACCCCTGAAGACCCAGCATCATCTAAAATGGGCGAAACTTTTTATGAGTTTTTACCTCGTACAGTCGTTGGTTCGTTTAAATCAGCGATTGAAATTGAAAAAAATCGTTTAAAACGTAAAGGCTTAGAGTTTTGGTCTAAAGAGAATGAACTTTTACAAGGTTGGGCGATGAGTGCAGGTTTTCACGCTTCAATGCTGAAATTATTTGGAACATCAACGCTTCCTTATTTATTGACGCAATCGGCGTATGGTATTAGCTTATTTGAAATTATTAATTATATTGAACACTATGGTTTACTGCGTCAGAAAGATGAAAATGGTAAATATGAACGTACCATGCCTGAACATAGTTGGAATAATAACAACATCGTGACCAATCTATTTTTATATCAATTACAACGTCATTCAGATCATCACGCATATCCAACACGTCCATTCCAAGCGTTGCGTCATTTTGACGAAGCGCCTGAGTTGCCAAGTGGTTATGCAAGTATGTTATTGCCTGCATTGATCCCATCTTTATGGTTTAAAATTATGGATCAGCGTGTATTTGATCACTATAACGGCGATTTAAACAAAGCCAATATTTATCCAAAACGTCGTGCAAAATTATTTAAAAAGTTTGGTGTCATTGATAAACTATTGAATCAATAGTGCTGTATTCTTGAGTGAAAAAGAGACCCATATTGTAGGTCTCTTTTTATTGAAATTTTTAAGATAATTTTTGAATATGAACGGATAAGTTTCTCTCGTCATCATTAACAACAAAAATAATTTTTTGATTAAAAACAGTCAAATCATATCCTTGATTTAAAATTTTCCATGATTTTATGAAATCCCGCATATTTGAAAATTGAAATTCAACAAAAAACACTCGCTCAAAAGCAATATAGTAGTAATCATATATATCTAATAATTTACTCATTTCCTCCTCTAACTCAATACAATTTAAGATCACTTTCCCTACGGAATTAATTTTATAATATTCTTTAATTTTCTCATAAATTTCAGGATAACCATCAAAATACTCTTTTATGGAAATATTTTCCACGCCTTCAAGTTGGCTCATAAAATGTTTAATTTTGTTTTTCAATACTAATACTTTTAATCTTTCATTCATAGGTAACCTGAATATCACACCCAAAATCAGCCACTCTTAAAAAGTGATAATTTCATTATTAGAAGAACAAAAATCCCCACAAGATTGATCTTATAGGGATTCATATATTCGGATTTATTTCAAAAGTAGAAGATTATTTCTCTACAATCGCTGTTACACCTTGACCGCCCGCAGCACAGATCGACACTAAAATCTTACCTGAACCTTTTTGGTTTAAGATTTTTGCAGCAGTTGCTAAAATACGACCACCTGTTGCAGCAAATGGGTGACCCGCAGCAAGTGAAGAACCATGGATATTGAGTTTAGCCATATCAATTGAACCTAAAGGAGCGTCTAAACCTAAACGTTCTTTACAGAATTTTGGATCTTCCCACGCTTTTAATGTAGATAACACTTGTGATGCAAATGCTTCATGGATTTCATAATAATCAAAATCTTGAAGTTTCATATTTGCACGTTCAAGCATACGAGGAACTGCATAAGCAGGCGCCATGAGTAAGCCTTCTTTTTTACCCACAAAATCAACCGCAGCCGTTTCTGAGAATGATAAATAAGCAAGTACTTCATGACCGTTAGCTTTTGCCCATTCTTCAGATGCGAGTAACACTACAGAAGCACCATCTGTTAATGGTGTAGAGTTACCTGCAGTCATCGTTGCATTTTCGCCTTTACCAAAAGCAGGCTTTAATTTTGCAAGTTTTTCTACAGAAGAATCAGCACGTAAGTTGTTGTCACGCTCAAGACCCATAAATGGTGTCATTAAGTCATCAAAGAAACCATCTTCGTAAGCTTTTGCCATTTTTTGATGTGAAGATGCAGCAAGCTGATCTTGTGCTTCACGAGAAATACCCCATTCAAGCGCAGTAATCGCTTGATGGTCACCCATAGATAAACCTGTACGTGGCTCACCATTTTTAGGTGCATCTAATAAATCTTTTATGTTGATTTTTGTTAATGCTTTTAGACGATCTTTACCCGTTTTTGCAATATTCAACTCTAGTAAAGCTTTACGTAAACCATCACCAAATGCAATTGGTGCATCAGAAGTTGTATCTACACCACCTGCAATACCGACTTCAATTTGACCTAAAGCAATTTTGTTGGCAACGGCAAAAGCAGCTTGTAAACCTGTGCCACACGCTTGTTGTAAATCATAAGCAGGTGTTTCTGGTGCAAGTTGAGTGTTTAATACACATTCACGTGTCATGTTAAAGTCACGGCTGTGTTTAAGCACTGCACCCGCAACAACTTCACCTAAACGTTGATCTTGTAATTTATAACGCTCAACTAAACCATTGAGTGCAGCAGTTAACATGTCAATGTTGGTTGCTTTAAAATAAGCGCCATTTGAACGTGCAAATGGAATACGGTTGCCACCAAGAATTGCAACACGGCGAATAGTATTTTGACTCATGATTTTTCCCTGTGAAACAGAAGTTTGAGACGTCGATGGAGATGTTGCTGGATCAGCTTTTTGTGTTGTAGAAGCAGTGCTTTTACGTGTAGCAGTACTTGTTGTACGGCGTGGTTTACTGTTGCTATTTGTTGTACGAGCAGCAGTGCCAGTGCTTTTAGTTGAACGAGTACGTGGCTTTGATGTATTTGACACTTCTTCCGCAGTAGAATTTTTAACTGTTGGATTTTCTTGAGTTGTTTTGCTCATAAGGCTTTTCCAAGCATGTGGCTAATCTTCTTGATGTTAACATTACCATAATTGAAGAAGTGCGGAATTGACTAAAATGACATTTGCCAAAGCATTCAGGTCAAGACATGAAGTCTTTAACTCAAGTATTATTTAACTGAAACATAATAAGTCTATTAAAATATAAGTATCTGACATTAAACTTGAAGTTAATGGATACCTGCAGACTTATTAAAAAATTTATTTACTGAGAGATTATTACCATGACTGATCAATACCAAGCATTTTCTAAATCCCCAATTGGTAAATTTGTCATCAAAAATTTAGGTTTACCATCACCTGTTTCTTTAGATCGTTTTGAATCAGCAACACCTGTTATCAAAGGTGCAGTGTTGTTAGGTGCTGCACCGAATAGCCTATTTTCAAGTGAAATTGCGCAAGTATTAAGTAATATTCATGCAAATAGTTATGTGGGTAATAATGTTGAGCTACAGCAAGAAGCGGCAAAAGTAGGTTTAACTGTTGGTGCATTTAACGAAGGTGATAAAGAGTCTAAATTTAAAGCTGTTGTTTTTGATGCTTCAGGTATTCAAAACTCAGAACAATTACACGAACTCCATAAATTCTTTAATCCAATCGCACGTCAAATTCAAAACTCAGGGCGTGTGATCGTGATCGGTCTAACACCAGAATCTGCACCTACAGTGAAACAAGCAATTGCTCAGCGCGCTTTGGAAGGTTTTGTAAAGGCAGTAGGTAAAGAATTTAAAAAAGGAATCGCTGCGGATTTAATTCTTGTCGATGCTGATGCGGCAAAAAATTTAGAATCTTCATTACGTTTCTTGATTTCACCACGTTCTGCTTATGTTTCTGGTCAAGTGATCCATGTTTCAAATGCAAAAGTTGTTGATGTTGATTGGGCAAAACCACTTGCAGGTAAAACAGCGTTGGTGACAGGTGCAAGCCGTGGGATTGGTGAAGCAATCGCCCATGTACTGTCACGTGATGGTGCGCATGTGATTTGTTTAGATGTCCCACAACAACAAGCAGATTTAGATCGTGTTGCAAGTGAAATTGGTGGATCAACATTAGCCATTGATATTACAGCAGCAGATGCAGGTGAAAAAATTAAAGCGGCTGCGGCTGCACAAGGTGGTTTAGATGTGATCGTGCATAATGCAGGGGTTACACGTGACAAAACTTTGGCAAATATGAAACCTGAAATGTGGGATCTTGTAATTAACATTAACTTGTCTGCGGCTGAGCGTATCAATGACTATTTATTGGCAAATGAAGGTCTAAATGCCAATGGTCGTATTGTATGTGTCTCTTCAATTTCAGGTATTGCAGGTAATTTAGGTCAAACGAACTATGCGGCGTCTAAAGCAGGTGTGATTGGTTTGGTGAAATTTACTGCACCTATTTTAAAAGATGGCATTACCATTAATGCGGTTGCACCTGGTTTTATTGAAACGCAAATGACGGCTGCAATTCCATTTGCAATTCGTGAAGCAGGTCGTCGTATGAACTCGATGAGCCAAGGTGGTCAACCTGTTGATGTTGCTGAAACTATTGCACTCTTTGCTGCAACAGCTTCTACAGGTTTAAATGGCAATATTGTTCGTGTATGTGGTCAAAGCTTGTTAGGTGCTTAATAACGAGCCTCTAAATTTCCTTTCCTGATCTTTAAAGGAGAGGATTAGGCAGAGGTAGGGTTATTTATAAATTAAAAATGAGATAGTTTTGCCCCTTATCCCAGCCTTCTTTCTGAGTGAGAAGGGGTTTTAAATATCGAAATAAAACATTTCAAAGGTCTAGTATGAATACTCGCCATTTTAGTCAACTGCCAAAACCTTATGTTGCTTATGCAAAAGTTGTACAAGGTTTAATCATTAAAAAGCCGAAAGGTGAAAAAGTGCTACCACAAGTTGAATATGTGGTGGATTCTTTACAAGTCGACCAACAACATTTAAGAGCATATAACGAAGTTTGTGGCTTTAAAAATAATGGTTATATTCCAGCGATTTATTTGGCTGTATTGTCACAAAGTTTGCAAATGCATATGATGACAACAGAAGCATTTCCATTTGCAATTTTAGGTTTGGTACATATCCGTAACCAGATTAAACAGACACGTAAAATTGGTGTGAATGAAAAGATCACGTTGTCATGTCAATTTGGTGAAGTACAACCGCATGATAAGGGTCTACAATTTGATTTTATTACCACTGCAAAAGTGGGTAATGAAGTGGTGATGGAAGGATTAACCACCTATTTATCACGCCAAAAAACCGATGGGGCTGCTGTAGAAAAAGCCAAAGAAAGTAAAGCGCCTAATTATCAAGTACAAGCGGTATGGGATGTTTCAGAAAATACAGGTCGCCGTTATGCAAAAACTTCGGGTGACTTTAACTTGATTCATATTCATGCGTTGACAGCGAAAGCCTTTGGTTTTAAACAGGCGATTGCACATGGCATGTGGAGTAAAGCACGTGCTTTGGCAAGCTTAACTTTACCAGAAACTTATGAAGCCGATGTGTACTTTAAACTACCAATGTTCTTACCTTCAAAGGTTGAGTTTTTGACAGCGACTCAAGAATCAGCAACTGATTTTCTGATTCGAAATGAAAAATCGCATAAACCACACGTTACAGGTGTAGTCAAAGCACAATAAAATCAAATAAGATAGAAAGCCTAAGTCGAGATGATTTAGGCTTTTTTTTGAGTGGAATAAAAATAAGGGTTTGAGTATGAATGCAATTAAGGAAATTATATTTGCCGATAAGAAAAACTATCAAGGCGATGTTGATGAAAGATTTATAGATTTAGCAGAACAATTTAGTCGTTTACAAGATGGTCGTACTCAATTTGGTGGCGCTGCATTAGTGGTGTATTTTCAAGGTCAAAAAGTTGTAGATATTTTTACGGGTAAAAAATCAGAAACGGAAAACTGGAACAATCAAACATTATCGGTTTGTTATTCAACAGGAAAAGGTGTGTTAGCCACATTAGCACATATTTTAGTGAGTGAAGGTTTCTTAGACTATGATACGCCAGTGGCGCAATATTGGTCTGAATTTGGTCAAAATGGTAAACAACAGATCACGTTACGTCATATTCTCAGTCACCAAAGTGGTTTGTTCGATATTCGTAATTTGATTGAACAAGCAAAAGAGATGGCCGATTGGCAACATATGTTAAAGGTGATGGAGCAAGCGACTCCGCGTTTTGCTGTAGGTGAAGATATTGCCTATCAAGCACTTACTTTTGGTTGGCTCGTGGGTGGTGTGTTGGAAAAAGCTACAGGACAACCTTTAAGATGGTTAATGCAAAAGTATTTAGTCGATCCTTTAGCACTTGATGGCGCTTATTTTGGTGTGCCGAGTGGGGAATTGGCACGAGTTGCACGATTAATTCCACAAGTAAAAGCACACGTGGCAGAGCAAAGTAGCAAGCCTAAGCATCATAAGAAGAAACATAAAACATCATTTTCAGACAAACTGATTGAGCTGAGTGGACAAAATCCACAAGACTTTTTAGATGCAATGGTGCCCAAAGGTATGCGTGATTTTAGCTTTTTTAGTGATGAAGGCTTACAAGCCATTATTCCTGCTGCAAATGGTGTTTTTACTGCTGAAAGTCTAGCGAAAATCTATGCAATGTTAGCCAATCAAGGTGTTTGGAATGATCAAACCTTGATTAAACCTGAAATTTTTAAAGAATTAAGCAGGATTCAATCGATCAAACGTGATCGTGTTATGCCAATTCCAATGAAGTGGCGTTTGGGGTATCACCGTGTCATTACCATGGGGAAACGTGCGAAAAAAGGCTTCGGACATATGGGATATAATGGCTCGGGTGCTTGGTGTGACCCACAGCGAGGGCTCAGTTTTGCCTATACACATAATTTTCAAATTGCTTCAATCACAGGGGATTATCGCTTGTGGGGGCTGACTCAAGAAGCTTTGCGTTGTGCTGATGCTGAACTGAAAGGCAGTAAAGGGTGGTTTTAACATCCTTTGATTTTATATTTTACGGATCATAAGATTGTTAGATATTTCAGCGATTACCATCTTCAAAGACATTCTTCATTCACTAATGAGCAAAAAAACAGTATCCTTAACGCTGTAATGAGGAGCTTTCATGTATCAGGTACTTGCACGTAAATATCGCCCGCGAAATTTTAATGAATTGGTTGGACAAAATCACGTTTCACGTGCATTAACCAGTGCATTGGATCGTGGTCGTTTACATCATGCTTACTTGTTTACGGGAACGCGAGGTGTGGGGAAAACCACCATCGCTCGTATTTTAGCCAAATGTCTAAACTGCGAAACGGGCGTAACGTCTACGCCGTGTGAAGTCTGTGCAACCTGTAAAGCAGTCAATGAAGGTCGTTTTATTGACCTAATTGAAATTGATGCGGCGTCACGTACCAAAGTTGAAGATACTCGTGAATTATTGGATAACGTTCCTTATGCACCGACACAAGGGCGGTTCAAGGTTTATCTGATCGATGAAGTGCATATGTTGTCTACGCATTCTTTTAATGCTTTATTGAAAACATTGGAAGAACCGCCTGCACATGTCAAATTTTTATTTGCCACAACAGATCCACAAAAACTTCCGATTACGGTGATTTCGCGTTGTTTGCAATTCACCTTGCGCCCTTTGGCTGTCGATGAAATTACTCATCATTTAACGGATATTTTAGCCAAAGAAAGTATTCAGTCTGAACAAGATGCCATTTGGCAAATTGCTGAATCGGCACAGGGTTCCTTACGTGATGCATTGTCTTTGACCGATCAAGCGATTGCCTATGGTCAAGGTGCGATTCATCATCAAGATGTCAAAGAAATGCTGGGGCTGATTGATCGAACTATTATCTATGATTTGATTTTGGCGATTCATCAAAATCAGCGTGAGCATGTTAGTCAGCTTTTATTGCAATTTAGACAGCAAGCTTTGGATGTCTCTTTGGTTTTAGATCAATTTATTTCAACATTACATGAATTGGCAATGTTGCAATATCTACCCGATTTAAGCCTGAAATATAGTGCTGAAATCAATAAAAAAATCATGACATTATCGCAATTGGTTTCTGCACAGGACATCCAGTTGTATTATCAGATTGCCTGTAAGGGACGTGCAGATCTGCAATTGGCGGTGACGCAGGAACAAGGCTTTGAAATGACGGTCTTGCGTTTATTGGCATTCCGTCCATTGCAAGCCAATGAAATTGTGGTTTCAGAGCCAAGAACTGTTCAGTCGTCTTTAGTTGTGGAACAAGCTATTGAATCTCATCCCATCATTGAGCAAAACCCTGAATTTGAAACAAAACCTGATATTCAAGAACAGCATAACGCTGAACAAAATTATTTTGTTGAACATGTTGATGATCATCAAATTCAGACAGCGACTACACTTTCACATATTGAGCATTCACCTGAAAGTATTGCGCCTGTCGCTGAACAGCTTGAGCCTGTTGAACTAACATCGACAACTGAAATGCCAAATACGCAAGATTTAGCAGCTATTGCAGAATCTGCAAACATTGAGCAGGCTCAGGACTTAAGTATTGGCATTGAATCTGAAACATCGTTAGTACAACGCTCTGAAAATATTGAAGTGCTCAATGAAACTCAAGGTTTACAGGATACAGATGAACTCGCTTTAACTTCATTTGGCACGGATTTTTCTGAAAATGTTGCAACAACAAATACTGCCGCAACTGAAGAAGTTTTCTTCCTTGCCTCAGAAATGGATGAAGCAAAACCTGTAGCACAGTTGCATGAGGTGGTTGATGTTGGGACTGAATCCATCACCAAAACTCAGCCGCAGAATCCAGTTACCGCCGAAATCGAACCACATCAACATCATTCACAGCAAACGCCACAAGACATTTTACAGCTTGCGCCACAGCAACTCGAAGGTGAATGGGATGTCAATAAATGGGAATACTGGTTTAGAAACAGTGATTTGTCACCTGCAGTGCAGGAGTTGGCACAACATGGTTTGATGATTGGAATGATTAATGGTCATTCTACGTTTCAAATTTCCAAGCAATATGAAAATTTATTAAATCAAACTCAACATGCGCTAGAGTCATCACTTAAACAACAATGGTCGAGTACTGTGTTTAATGTGCAATATGGTGAGGTCGAAAGTACCACACCATTTCATATGCAAAATGAACGTAAGGCACGTGCCTATGATCGAGCAACAGAGATGTTACATGCTGAGCCTGTGATCAAAAGCTTATTGCAAGCTTTTGATGGTGAGTTGCAAAATATTCAATTGAAAGTTTAGGTTATTTCATTAAATAATCCTGTAAAGCATCTCGCATTTGATGTGGAATCGGGGTGCTTTTTTTCGTTTCACGCTCAACGAATACATGTACAAAGTGACCTTGTGCAGAGGCTTCATTTTGCCCTTGTTTAAAAATGGCTAAATCATAAGTCAATGAAGAAGTACCTATTTTAGAGATTGCTACACCGACTTCAATGACTTCTGGATAGGTGAGTTCTTGTAAAAAGTCGCAAGCTGAATTGACAACTAAACCAATAATGGGGGACTGGTGAATATCAAAACCTGTTTTTTGAATCAAGAGAGCATTGGCTGCGGTATCAAAATAACTATAGTAAGTGACATTGTTGACATGCCCATAAATGTCATTATCAGCCCATCGGGTTTGAATCGGGAATAAAAAACAATATTGAGTGCGAGTTTTAACTTCTGGTTTCATATTTTTCATCTAATTTAATTAATAATAATTTGGTACGTTACTAATAAATATTCACTTAATAAATTTCTTGGTAAATTTTTAAAGCGTGTGATTTAGTCATTTCTCTTGGATTGTTTTGTAATAAACGTGTTTGTAACATGGCATCTTCAGCTAACTGCTCTAACATATTTTCAGGAACATGGAGTTGATTGAGCTTTAAGGTTAAACCACTGCTGTCTAAATGACGTTGCATATGATCAATAAATAAATCGCATAAACCATCTGTACTACCTTTGCTATAAGGGTCTAGATATTGCATTAATTCAGCATAGAGTTGCTTGGCATGTGGAGCATTAAACTTTAAAACTTCTAATAAAACTAAGGCATTGGTATGTCCATGGGATAAATGAAAATGTCCGCCAAGTGGATAAGCCAAAGCATGTACAGCGCCCACAGGCGCATTGGCAAATGCCTGACCTGCAAGCATGGAACCCAATAACATATTTTGTCGCGCTTCTGAGTTTGAGCCATCTTTGAGCACCAAGGGTAAATTTTTATTTAACAGCTTCAAGGCTTGTTTAGCGAGCATATCTGCATAAAAATTCTTTTTAATTTTAGAGGTATAGGCTTCAATCGCATGTACCATGGCATCAATACCCGTTGCCGCAGTAATATGTGCAGGTAAACCGATTGTGAAATTGGCATCCAAAATTGCAATATCTGCATATAAAATAGGTGCCACAATACCTGTTTTGGTGGTTTCTCCAGTCGTCACAATGGAAATAGGTGTGACTTCGGAACCTGTACCCGCAGTTGTTGGCACTAAAATTAAGGGTAAGCGAGGCGCCTGTGCGTTATTTACACCATATAAGTCTTGAATACTTTGTTGTTGTTCTGGGTCTGCTAAAATCGCAATGACTTTTGCGACATCCATTGAGCTGCCACCCCCAAACCCGATGACGACATCCACCTGTTCAAGCTTTGCATAACTGACCGCATCTAAAATAATATCTTCAGCAGGGTCGGCTTGTACCTCTGAATAAATCACATAATCTAAGCTTAATTGTTCAAGGATCTCTAAAATTGGACGATGCAAATGATGTTGAATCATCCCAGCATCCGTGACGAGTAAGAGTTTTTTATAATTTCTTATTTTTAAAATGTTGTGTAATTCTTGAATTGAGCCTAAACCTGACATGATATTGGCAACAGTTTGAAATTGAAAATGATGCATATGTATTATCCTTAATCTATCATCATAAAATAAACATTATTGTTTTGTCGTACTATGGGATTCATTCGTTAAATAACTTAACATAAGCCCTGAAAAAATAAATGATCAATTGAGGTTGTTATGTCATCCAAAACGCCATACAAGGTGTTATGTGTGTGTTTAGGAAATATTTGTCGTTCTCCAACTGCTGAGGTTGTGTTGCGACATTATTGTGATGAGCATCAACTCAATATTCAAGTTGATTCAGCAGGAACAAGTAATTATCACCCCAATAAAGCACCTGATGAACGTAGCCAAAAACATGCGAAAGCACGCGGATATGATTTATCCGCATTACGCGCGCGTCAGTTGCAACAAAATGATTTTTATGAGTTTGATTTGATTTTAGCAATGGATTTAGAAAACTTAAAAAATATCTTAAATTTAAAACATGAAGCTGAGCAAAATCTTCAAGGACATCAAGTTCGTGCTGCAGTTGCACTTATGAGCGAACATGATCCGAACTACCTTCAACAAGCATTACCCGATCCTTATTATGGGGGTGCAGAGGGTTTTGAGCGCGTGCTTGATCAGTGTGAATCAAGTAGCCAAGCATGGGTCGAACATTTTAAACGTCAAGCGTAACACTAAGGTTTTGTATGAATATTCAAAAAAACGTTTCTCTAAAAGAATTTAATACATTACGTTTAGATGCAGTAGCGTCACATTATGTGAAAGTTCAATCCAAACAAGTATTGACTGAAGCGCTTGCTTATGCACAAACACAACATTTAAATGTATTGATTTTATCGGGTGGTAGCAACATGTTGCTGCCACAAAATATTCATGCACTTGTCATGCATATGGAGATTCAAGGCATTGAGTTTTTATCCGAAGATGATCATACACAGACTTTAAAAGTCGGTGCGGGACAGGTGTGGCATGATTTTGTATTGTGGACGACCACGCAAAAGTTATATGGTTTACAAAACCTTGCCTTAATTCCAGGGCTTGTGGGGGCGGCACCTGTACAAAATATTGGTGCTTATGGGGTTGAGGCAGGTGAGTTTATTGAATCTGTAGAGGTCTATGATCGTCAGCAGCAACAGTTTAAATTGATCGATGCTGAGGATTGCGATTTTTCTTACCGTCACAGTATTTTTAAGGATGAGCCAAACCGTTATGTCATTGTAGGCGTCATTTTTAAACTGTTAAAACAAGCAGATTTAAAAATCAATTATGGCGATTTGAAAACGGCAATGCAGGATGATCTTTCTGCGGAAAATTTACAAAAACAGGTGATTCATATTCGTCAAAGTAAATTGCCCGATCCTCAAGAATTTCCAAATGTAGGTAGTTTTTTTAAAAATCCGATTATTTCAAAAGATCAATTATCGCAATTAATTGTAGAATTCCCTAATATTCCACATTATCCTCAAGCAAATGAACAGGTTAAAATTGCTGCGGGTTGGTTAATTGATCAAACAGGTTGGAAAGGTAAAAAACTGAATCAAGTAGGAATGTTTGAGAAACAAGCACTTGTTTTGGTCAACTATGCTGATGCAACTTTGCAGGATATACAAGCGACATATCGTGCAGTACAGCAGGATGTTTACAATAAATTTAATGTGTTACTTGAGCCAGAACCTGTATTGTTTAATACATTAGGTTTAATTCAGTCTCATTTAGGTAAATAAAAAAATGAAAAAACAGCATTGGATGGTCAAAACAGTACGATGGATTGCAATCCTATTCGTCTTTTTGGCTGCTCTAATGGTTTTTTGGTATACGCCGTTCTATTCCAATATGATGGTGAAATTACTTAATACTTTTGTGCCTGTAGAGGTTAATCAGTTGGCAGCACAAAGCCAACAAAATGCTGCATTGTCTGAGTCGGAAAATTTAGAACCAGGTTCACAACTTTGGATAGCTCGACAAGCCTATTTAAAATTGATGGAACAGGAAATTAATAGTCAAGATGCACAAGGTCTAAGCACTTTGCAGCTTAGATATAAAGCCTTGCAAGAAAAAATTATCGAAAAACAAAAAGAAAAACAGGAAAATGAAGATAAACCCGTTATTCCTTTACTTATAGAACAAGCTGCTTCTGATGTGCAGCACGATGAAAGTACAACAGTGAAAGCTTTACTGGATTTAAACAATGAAAATAATAAAGTATTGATGGATCAATACTTAAATTTTTTGAAAATGCATCATGTCAAAGAAGAACATGTGAAAAGTGAATTGGCAAGTTCTGCCGTTGAAGCAGATATTGAAAGTTTACAAAATCAAAATACTGTTAAAAGCAAGGTGACCAATCAACCTTATGCCATCGTTGTTTTAGGTGGCGGATTAACGCTAGATAAAAATCAAAAAGATATTATCGTCAATGCCTATACCCGTTTAAGATTAGAAACGACTGTGGCTTTAGAAAAAAAAGTTAAATTACCGATTGTACTTAGTGGTGTAGAAGCACCTTATATGCAAGCGTGGCTTAAAGAACGTGGTGTAGATGCTAATCTACTTGAAAATAGAAGTATGAACACCTGTGAAAATACCCGCTTTAGCTCATTACTTTTACAAAAGAAAGGTGGTGCACCCACCGTATTATTGATTACTGATCGTTATCATATGCCAAGAACACGTCGATTATTTGCTTTAAATGGTATTGAAACCATTCCTATTGAAGCACCTATGCCAACGCCATTGACCGACTGGCAACCTAGCCAACAAAATTATAATCACAGCCGCCGTGCCAATTATGAAACATTAGCAACAATTCGAGATGTTTTATTTGGTTCAAGCGGTTGTCGTGAGGTGCCATAATGCCAGACATCCCATTTTTAAATCCAACCATTCTAAAACAGCTCGATTTACCTGTTCCAAATCGAGAGCAAACACCACAACTTTTAGAAGCATTAAATTTAAATAAACCTTATCAGCCTTCAAGAGAAATCCAAGCTTATCGCCGTTTATATGGTTTAGATCAATTACAAGGGCAGCATTGGCAAGGTTTTATTGAAATGCCATTATTTAAATTACATGTGCAGGTTTTTCAACCGAATGTTGAAAAAATAAAAGGCACAGTGTTTTTATTGCATGGTTATCTTGAACATAGTGGTATTTATCAGCCGATTATTCAAGAAATTTTAGAGCAGGGCTTTAGCGTACTAACCTATGATTTACCTGGGCATGGTTTAAGTAATGGTTCACCTGCCAATATTGAAAATTTTGACCATTATCAACAGGTATTACAGGCGGTATATCAATACGTTAAAAATGCAGATCAACTTGCTAAACCGTGGGTCGGTATTGGGCAAAGTACAGGTGCAGCAATTTTAATGCATCATTTACTTGACTATGCACAGCGCCGTGAAAACCCAATTATTGAGCGTGTTTTATTATTATCACCGCTTATTCGCCCAGCAAAATCGGCATGGTGGCATAACTCAGTCGGGCTAGGCATTATTCGTAGAATTAAACGCGAAGTGCCTCGACACTTTAGACGTAACAACCACAATCCTGAATTTTTAAGATTTGTACGTTTAAAAGATCCCTTACAGCCACGTATGATGGGAATGGATTGGATCTTAGCGATGTCTAAATGGATGCAGGAAATGGAAAATCGTCCTGCGTGTCGTATTCCAGTTTGGCTTGCTCAAGGTGCGCAAGATCAAACAGTAGACTGGCGTTATAATATCGAATTTATTCGTCATAAATTTAGATTACAGACTTTGCTCATGTTAGAAGAAGGTTCACATCAACTTATTAATGAACGTGCAGATATTCGTGCAGCTTTAACAGGATTAATTCCTGCTTTCTTACACGCCAACTCTGTTGGTTCATATTACTAAACTTAATAAACCTAATTTTAGAAGAATAAAATCGTCTTTTAAGTCTAAAATGCAGTAAATTTACTCAAAATGACTAAAAAAAGATCACTTGATGCATAAAATTAAAAAACTTTAAAAAAAGGGGTTGCGTCGTATCTGAAATGCTGTAGAATGCACATCCATCGGCGGTGATGAGGATTAAAACTTCTGATAAAACAATGATTTGATTGAATTGATTAAGTTGGGTTTTAGAAAGAAAGTTTAAAAATAATTTTCATTACATGTTGACTTTCTAGAGATAGAGAGTAATATAGCCGACCTAGCTTGATGCTGACGAAGCATTAAGAAGATCATTAAGAGAATATGAAGAACAACTTGTGTGGATTTTTGCTGATTGATTGATCAAAATTATTTTCATTGATTGATGGTAGAAATTACTCGAAGTTTATTTGAGAAATTAATGTCAGAAAATTGATGAGCCAGATTTGGTGTTTAGAATAAAGCACTATTGATTTTAAACTGAAGAGTTTGATCATGGCTCAGATTGAACGCTGGCGGCAGGCTTAACACATGCAAGTCGAGCGGGGAAAGGTAGCTTGCTACTGGACCTAGCGGCGGACGGGTGAGTAATACTTAGGAATCTGCCTATTAGTGGGGGACAACGTTTCGAAAGGGACGCTAATACCGCATACGCCCTACGGGGGAAAGCAGGGGATCTTCGGACCTTGCGCTAATAGATGAGCCTAAGTCGGATTAGCTAGTTGGTGGGGTAAAGGCCTACCAAGGCGACGATCTGTAGCGGGTCTGAGAGGATGATCCGCCACACTGGGACTGAGACACGGCCCAGACTCCTACGGGAGGCAGCAGTGGGGAATATTGGACAATGGGGGGAACCCTGATCCAGCCATGCCGCGTGTGTGAAGAAGGCCTTATGGTTGTAAAGCACTTTAAGCGAGGAGGAGGCTACTTTGGTTAATACCTAAAGATAGTGGACGTTACTCGCAGAATAAGCACCGGCTAACTCTGTGCCAGCAGCCGCGGTAATACAGAGGGTGCGAGCGTTAATCGGATTTACTGGGCGTAAAGCGTACGTAGGCGGCTTTTTAAGTCGGATGTGAAATCCCTGAGCTTAACTTAGGAATTGCATTCGATACTGGGAAGCTAGAGTATGGGAGAGGATGGTAGAATTCCAGGTGTAGCGGTGAAATGCGTAGAGATCTGGAGGAATACCGATGGCGAAGGCAGCCATCTGGCCTAATACTGACGCTGAGGTACGAAAGCATGGGGAGCAAACAGGATTAGATACCCTGGTAGTCCATGCCGTAAACGATGTCTACTAGCCGTTGGGGCCTTTGAGGCTTTAGTGGCGCAGCTAACGCGATAAGTAGACCGCCTGGGGAGTACGGTCGCAAGACTAAAACTCAAATGAATTGACGGGGGCCCGCACAAGCGGTGGAGCATGTGGTTTAATTCGATGCAACGCGAAGAACCTTACCTGGTCTTGACATAGTAAGAACTTTCCAGAGATGGATTGGTGCCTTCGGGAACTTACATACAGGTGCTGCATGGCTGTCGTCAGCTCGTGTCGTGAGATGTTGGGTTAAGTCCCGCAACGAGCGCAACCCTTTTCCTTATTTGCCAGCACTTCGGGTGGGAACTTTAAGGATACTGCCAGTGACAAACTGGAGGAAGGCGGGGACGACGTCAAGTCATCATGGCCCTTACGACCAGGGCTACACACGTGCTACAATGGTCGGTACAAAGGGTTGCTACCTAGCGATAGGATGCTAATCTCAAAAAGCCGATCGTAGTCCGGATTGGAGTCTGCAACTCGACTCCATGAAGTCGGAATCGCTAGTAATCGCGGATCAGAATGCCGCGGTGAATACGTTCCCGGGCCTTGTACACACCGCCCGTCACACCATGGGAGTTTGTTGCACCAGAAGTAGGTAGTCTAACCGCAAGGAGGACGCTTACCACGGTGTGGCCGACGACTGGGGTGAAGTCGTAACAAGGTAGCCGTAGGGGAACCTGCGGCTGGATCACCTCCTTAACGAAAGATTGACGATCGGTAAGAATCCACAACAAGTTGTTCTTCATTGAAGTATCTGAGGGTCTGTAGCTCAGTTGGTTAGAGCACACGCTTGATAAGCGTGGGGTCACAAGTTCAAGTCTTGTCAGACCCACCATTCTGACGAACACATTATTTAATTGAAAAATTAAATATTGAGTACAGGGAATTAGATATTTTAGATCTTAAGCTGGGGACTTAGCTTAGTTGGTAGAGCGCCTGCTTTGCACGCAGGAGGTCAGGAGTTCGACTCTCCTAGTCTCCACCACATTCTTACAGAATGTTAACTAGCTAATAAACAAGCAAATAAAATGATAGCTTATAGAGCTTAGTGATAAAGAAGCGTATAATACGCTGCATTGTTATTAAGCTCTGTGATTTATCACAGTTGACTGCGATCTGACGAAGACGTAGTGAATCATTAACAGAATATATTTGAGTTGAAATAAATTGTTCATACTCGTTTCAAGTAGGCAACTACAAGAAATGAGTTACTAGCGATAAAACTGAATCAAGCGTTTTGGTATATGAATTTAGATTGAAGCTGTACAGTGCTTAAGTGCACAAGACGCCAACTGTATGATTGACTGAGTAATTAGTTGATCTGTTGCTCATCCTACTTGTAGGGATGAACGACTGTTTGGGGTTGTATAGTCAAGTAATTAAGTGCATGTGGTGGATGCCTTGGCAGTCAGAGGCGATGAAAGACGTAATAGCCTGCGATAAGCTTCGGGGAGGCGGCAAATATCCTGTGATCCGGAGATTTCTGAATGGGGAAACCCACTTACCATAAGGTAGGTATCGTATGATGAATACATAGTCATACGAGGCGAACGAGGGGAAGTGAAACATCTCAGTACCCTTAGGAAAAGAAATCAATTGAGATTCCCTCAGTAGCGGCGAGCGAACGGGGATCAGCCCATTAAGTTATATGTGTTTTAGCGGAACGCTCTGGGAAGTGCGACCGTAGAGGGTGATAGTCCCGTACACGAAAGGGCACATATAATGATGACGAGTAGGGCGAGGCACGTGAAACCTTGTCTGAATATGGGGGGACCATCCTCCAAGGCTAAATACTCCTGACTGACCGATAGTGAACCAGTACCGTGAGGGAAAGGCGAAAAGAACCCCTGTGAGGGGAGTGAAATAGATCCTGAAACCGCATGCATACAAGCAGTGGGAGCCGACTTGTTCGGTGACTGCGTACCTTTTGTATAATGGGTCAGCGACTTATATTCAGTAGCAAGGTTAACCGTATAGGGGAGCCGTAGAGAAATCGAGTCTTAATAGGGCGTATAGTTGCTGGGTATAGACCCGAAACCGGGTGATCTATCCATGAGCAGGTTGAAGGTTGGGTAACACTAACTGGAGGACCGAACCCACTGTCGTTGAAAAGCCAGGGGATGACTTGTGGATAGGGGTGAAAGGCTAATCAAACTCGGTGATAGCTGGTTCTCCCCGAAAGCTATTTAGGTAGCGCCTCGGACGAATACCATTGGGGGTAGAGCACTGTTTCGGCTAGGGGGTCATCCCGACTTACCAAACCGATGCAAACTCCGAATACCAATGAGTACTATCCGGGAGACAGACTGCGGGTGCTAACGTCCGTAGTCAAGAGGAAAACAATCCAGACCGCCAGCTAAGGTCCCAAAATCTATATTAAGTGGGAAACGATGTGGGAAGGCATAGACAGCTAGGAGGTTGGCTTAGAAGCAGCCACCCTTTAAAGAAAGCGTAATAGCTCACTAGTCGAGTCGGCCTGCGCGGAAGATGTAACGGGGCTAAAATATAGTACCGAAGCTGCGGATGTATACTATGTATACGTGGTAGGGGAGCGTTCTGTAAGCCGATGAAGGTGGATTGAGAAGTCTGCTGGAGGTATCAGAAGTGCGAATGCTGACGTGAGTAACGACAAAACGGGTGAAAAACCCGTTCGCTGAAAGACCAAGGGTTCCAGTCCAACGTTAATCGGGGCTGGGTGAGTCGACCCCTAAGGCGAGGCCGAGAGGCGTAGTCGATGGGAAATTGGTTAATATTCCAATACTTCTGTGTAATGCGATGAGAGGACGGAGAAGGTTAAGTCAGCCTGGCGTTGGTTGTCCAGGTGAAAGGTTGTAGGCATGTATCTTAGGCAAATCCGGGGTACTCTATGCTGAGAACTGATAGCAAGCTGTACTTGTACAGTAAAGTGGCTGATACCATACTTCCAAGAAAAGTCTCTAAGCTTCAGTTACACAGGAATCGTACCCGAAACCGACACAGGTGGTCAGGTCGAGTAGACCAAAGCGCTTGAGAGAACTCTGCTGAAGGAACTAGGCAAAATGGTACCGTAACTTCGGGAGAAGGTACGCTGCTTTTGGTGATGGAACTTGCTTCCTGAGCTGAGAGCAGCCACAGAAACTAGGCCCCTGCAACTGTTTATTAAAAACATAGCACTCTGCAAACACGAAAGTGGACGTATAGGGTGTGATGCCTGCCCGGTGCTGGAAGGTTAATTGATGGGGTTAGCGTAAGCGAAGCTCTTGATCGAAGCCCCAGTAAACGGCGGCCGTAACTATAACGGTCCTAAGGTAGCGAAATTCCTTGTCGGGTAAGTTCCGACCTGCACGAATGGCATAATGATGGGGGCGCTGTCTCCAGCAGAGGCTCAGTGAAATCGAAATCGCCGTGAAGATGCGGTGTACCCGCGGCTAGACGGAAAGACCCCGTGAACCTTTACTGCAGCTTGACATTGAACTTTGATCTTACTTGTGTAGGATAGGTGGGAGGCTTTGAAACCGAGACGCTAGTTTCGGTGGAGCCAATCTTGAAATACCACCCTGGTAATATTGAGGTTCTAACTCTGCTCCATTATCTGGAGCGAGGACCATGTCTGGTGGGTAGTTTGACTGGGGCGGTCTCCTCCTAAAGAGTAACGGAGGAGTACGAAGGTGCGCTCAGCGTGGTCGGAAATCACGCGTAGAGTATAAAGGCAAAAGCGCGCTTAACTGCGAGACCCACAAGTCGAGCAGGTACGAAAGTAGGTCTTAGTGATCCGGTGGTTCTGTATGGAAGGGCCATCGCTCAACGGATAAAAGGTACTCTGGGGATAACAGGCTGATACCGCCCAAGAGTTCATATCGACGGCGGTGTTTGGCACCTCGATGTCGGCTCATCTCATCCTGGGGCTGAAGCAGGTCCCAAGGGTATGGCTGTTCGCCATTTAAAGAGGTACGCGAGCTGGGTTTAGAACGTCGTGAGACAGTTCGGTCCCTATCTACCGTGGGCGCTGGAAATTTGAGAGGATCTGCTCCTAGTACGAGAGGACCAGAGTGGACGAACCTCTGGTGTACCGGTTGTGACGCCAGTCGCATCGCCGGGTAGCTATGTTCGGAAGGGATAACCGCTGAAAGCATCTAAGCGGGAAGCCTACCTCAAGATAAGATTTCCCCGAGACTTTATGTCTCCTAAAGAGCCGTTGAAGACTACGACGTTGATAGGTTGGATGTGGAAGCATGGTGACATGTGAAGCTGACCAATACTAATTGCTCGTGAGGCTTGACTATACAACACCCAAACAGTTGTATGTTTCAATGAATTCAATGCAAAATGCTTGATTTAGTTTAAAAGCTAGTTAGAATACCAACTCAAATATCTCTGTTAAACTCATTTGGAAAAAGCATTGGCATACACTGAAAAGTGAATAAATAAGACCAAAGCAAGTATCCATAAACAGTTTGCTGGCGACAATAGCAAGAGTGAACCACCTGATCCCTTCCCGAACTCAGAAGTGAAACCTCTTAGCGCTGATGGTAGTGTGGGATTACCCATGTGAGAGTAAGTCATCGCCAGCTTTTAAATTTAAACACCCCCAACTGTAAGGTTGGGGGTGTTTTTTTATGGCGGGTGGGAAATAGCCATCAATAACAGAAACAGGTGATAAAATTATGCTAAAAAGTATTTTAATTGAAATATTTTTTAAATCTTCCTAAGTCCTTAAAATAAATTACATATAAAAAAGAAACCCCATCATCCTGATGGGGTTCTTTCATATTAGTGAGTTAGATCTGACTCCTGTCGAATCTCACATTCCTGATGCTCAGACTGTTCATTGTTGTTTTGTGTCTGGGAAACGTCCTGTTCCCTATGTTTATAGAATATGAAATTCATGCTTCTCCGAAAAGATGCAATTTGCACCACTAACTGTAAGCATTTTCTTACATCGTCATATTATAAATTTTCAATAAAAAAGCAGATCCTATGATCTGCTCTTTGTTTTCTTTTGGGTCTGTTCGATCTTAGAAATGTGCATCTAATCCGATATATGGACCATTGAGTTCAAATTTTAGATTAGGTTTGTCCTGTTTCTCATTTGATATTCATCATAAAGTAGATGCAATATAGAAATATTGCTATTGCACCTTGGGTAAAGACAGAACCAAGACCTTATTATTATCCTTTACAGAGAGATAAAGTTTTTTACCGCCTGAGTAAACTCATTTGGACATTCAATATTTGATATATGTGATGCATTAATTTCAAATAATTCGCTATTTGGGATGCGATCAATCATATATTGACCATCTGTAATTGTGGTTACAGGGTCTTGCTGACCTGCAATCACAAGTATTGGAACTGTAATATTTTTCAATTCTTCACGTAAATCTGCTTTAGCCAAAGCTTCGCAACAACTTGCATAACCTTCTGCGCTGCCAGCTGCTAAGTCGTTACTTAAAGATTGTACAGTTGCGGCTTGGCTTTGGATAAAGCTTTCCGTAAACCATCTTGATGCCGCAGTTGCAGCAATGGTTTGCAGACCTTGTTGGCGTACTAAAGCAGCACGCTCATTCCATGCTTGTTCTTGTCCAATTTTTGCTGCGGTATTACACACAATAATATGATTAAAACGTTCTGGCTTATAAATAGCCAGCCATTGACCTGTTAAACCACCCATTGAAATGCCACAGAAATTTGCTTTTTCAACCTTTAAATGGTCAAGTAAATTTACCACATCTTGTCCAAGTTGTTCAATTTGATATGGCCCTTGAGGTGCAGAAGAGGCACCGTGTCCACGGGTATCATAGCAAATAACAAAAAAATCATTTTGTAATGCATCAATTTGCGATTGCCACATGGTGTATTTTGTACCCAATGAATTGGAAAAAATAATCGCAGGGTTGCTTGCATCACCAAAAGTTTGGTAATTGATTTGGGCATCATTGGATGTAAAAATTGGCATTTGAATTCCTAAATCTTTATTTTAAGTTCCTCCCTTTTTTAAAGGGAGGTTAGGAGGGATTCCTTAAACTCTTTCAATAATCAAAGCAATGCCTTGACCCACACCGATACACATTGAGCACAGGGCATATTTGCCACCTGTTACTTCAAGCTGATTCAGCGCGGTGATGACCAAACGTGCACCCGATGCACCGAGTGGATGACCCAAAGCAATCGCGCCACCATTTGGATTGACTTTCTCTGAACCATCGGCAAGACCTAGGTCACGCGTCACAGCCAATGCTTGTGCTGCAAAAGCTTCGTTTAGTTCAATCACATCCATTTGCTCAAGGCTTAAACCTGTTTGAGACAATAGTTTTTTGATCGCAGGTGCAGGACCAAAGCCCATAATGCGTGGCTCAACACCAACAGTTGTTGCAGCAATGATTTTGGCACGAGCTGTTAAACCATACATTGCAACGGCATCATCAGAAGCAATCAATAGCGCTGCTGCACCATCGTTAATGCCTGAAGCATTGCCGGCAGTCACTGTACCTTCAGCTTTCACTACAGGTTTTAACTTGCTTAATGCTTCAATCGTGGTTGCACGAGGATGTTCATCTTTTGAAACAACAATGGCATCACCTTTGCGCTGTGGAATGGTCACAGGAATAATTTCTTTGTCGAAGAAACCTTTTGCCTGTGCAGCCGCAGTACGTTGTTGACTGGTCAAAGCAAACTGATCCTGATCGGCACGGCTAATGTTGAATTGCTCAGCCACGTTTTCCGCAGTCTGTGGCATGGTTTCAACACCATACATTTCTTTCAGTTTTGGATTGATAAAACGCCAACCCATCGTCGTGTCTTCAAGCTTTTGTGCACGACCATAAGCAGATTCAGATTTACCCATCACAAATGTCGCACGTGACATACTTTCGACACCACCTGCAAGAATCAAATCTACTTCACCTGCTTTAATCGCACGTGCTGCCATTGCCACTGCATCTAGCGATGAACCACATAAACGATTGACTGTTGTTGCAGGCACTTGATATGGCACACCTGCCAATAGTGCAGACATACGACCGACGTTACGGTTGTCTTCACCTGCTTGGTTGGCACAACCATAAATCACATCATCGACTTTTTCCCAGTTCACAGATGGATTACGTTCAATTAAAGCTTTAATTGGTAATGCACCTAAGTCATCTGTACGTACAGGTGCAAGTCCACCTGCATAGCGACCGAAAGGTGTACGGATGGCATCAATAATATATGCGTTTTTCATTTTTAAATCCTTTACCTCCCTTAATCCCTCCTGAAATGAGGGAGACTTTCCAATGAAAAATAAATATTTATTGGTCAAAGTTCCCCTTTGAAAAAGGGGGATTTAGGGGGATTCTGTATATTTCTAAAGTGCCTTAAGCAGTCGCATCAATCAATTTTGCACCTGTCATCGACTGCAATTCTTCAAATGAAAGACCTTCCACTTTTTCAATCACTTTCATGCCCTCAGCAGTGACGTCAATCACACACAGGTCAGTATAAATACGGTCTACACATTTTAAACCTGTGGCAGGATAAGTCAGTTCAGCCACAATTTTAGGCTCGCCTTTTTTGGTCACATGATCTGTGGTGATAAATACTTTTTTCGCACCAACGGCTAAGTCCATGGCACCGCCAACCGCAGGAATCGCATCAGGTGCGCCTGTGTGCCAGTTTGCTAAATCACCATTTTCAGCAATTTGGAAAGCACCGAGTACCGCGATGTCTAAGTGACCACCACGCATCATGGCAAAGGAGTCACCATGATGGAAGAAACAACCCCCCGTCAGCATGGTGACAAATTCTTTACCGGCATTAATTAGTTCAGGATCACGATCTTCTTCAGCAGGTGGTGGACCAAAAGCCAAAAGACCATTTTCAGAATGTAAAAATACATCTTTGTCAGAGGGTAAATAATTGGAAATCTTCGTCGGTAAACCAATGCCTAAGTTGACATATGCACCATCAGGAATGTCTTGTGCCACACGCTCAGCAATTTGATCACGGCTTAATTTTGTATAACTCATGTTTAATTCTCCGTAACCAATGATTGAGCAGGTTTTACTTGTACAACGTGTTGTACAAAAATACCTGGTGTGATGATATGTTCAGGATCTAAAGCACCCAACTCAACAACTTCAGACACTTGTGCAATGGTCACATCTGCTGCCATTGCCATGATCGGGCCAAAGTTACGTGCAGATTTACGGTAAACAAGGTTACCCCAACGGTCGCCTTGTTGTGCTTTGATGAGGGCAAAATCCGCTTTAATTGGGTTTTCTAAAACGAAATCCTTACCTTCATAGTTTAAGGTTGGTTTGCCTTCAGCAAGTAACGTCCCAAAACCTGTAGGTGTGTAGATTGGACCTAAGCCCATGCCCGCAGCTTGGATACGGCAAGCCAAATTACCTTGTGGTACAAGTTCTAACTCGATTTTTCCCGCACGATAAAGCTCATCAAATACCCAAGAGTCAGACTGACGAGGGAAAGAGCAAATGATTTTACGGACAGCACCTGCTTTGAGCAGTTTAGCTAGACCATAGTCACCATTGCCTGCATTGTTATTGATAATGACAAGATCTTTCACACCGAGTTCGATCAAGCCATCGATGAGCTCTGCAGGTTGTCCTGCTGTGCCAAATCCACCAATCATGATGGTTGAACCATCCTTGATTTGGGAAAGTGCTTCTTTCAAAGAAGCTGAACTTTTATCAATCATGTGAATAACCTTGTCTACATTTTCATAAATTGCTATGCATAAATATTTTGAATAAATACTTATGCATAAAAAATTATGGTACAGGGAAATACTGTGAAACTAAGCAAGTCTCACAGTATTCAGGTCATCATTATGCACTTGCACGACGACGATCAATTTCAGTTGTTGGTGCAGCTTCTTGATCTTTCACAAGTTCTACATTGAATGTGATGTGTTTGAATGCTTTATCTACACCACGACGTGCAATTTCAGCTTCATCTGTCACATCAACAGCCTCTGCAACAAGACCTTCACGTGTAGCGAATGCAAAGTCATCCCAAAGATATTGGTCACCCTCAATATTGAATTGAGTGGTGAGTTTGCGATAACCCGGTGCAGAAACGAAGTAATGAACATGAGAAGGGCGGTTACCATGACGACCAAGCTTGTTAAGTAATGCTTGAGTGGTGCCTTCAGGTGGGCAGCCATAACCGACAGGCATTGTTGTTTGAGCAACATATTGTCCATTGGTGTCTGATAAAATCGTACGACGTAAGTTAAAGTCAGATTGGGATTTATCAAAGAATGAATAGTTCCCTAAGCTGTTAGCATGCCAAATTTCAACTTTAGCACCTTCGATTACACGGCCTTCAGTATCTGTTACAGTACCTTCGATAAATAAAGTATCAATTTTGTCAGATTCAGAACCATCATCCATACGAGCAAAACCTACAGATTCAGGTGCTCCTGCAACGTATAAAGGACCCTCAATGGTACGGGGTGTACCGCCTGTAATGCCTGCTTTAGCATCAGCTTCATCGGCACGTAAGTCCAAATAATGCTCTAGACCTAAACCAGCAGCGAGTAAACCAAGTTCATTTGCTTGACCTGCATCAGTCAGATATTCAAGACCTTTCCACAATTCAGTTTGTGAAATATCGAGGTCTTCAATAGCTTGAAAAAGATCAGAAACTAAACGTACAACAATTTGTTGAACACGAGCATCAACAGGACCTGTTGCTGTGTCTACGTTCATTTTTTTTACTAATTGATCGATCTCTTGACGGTTCATACGAATTCTCCTTAAGTATGAAAAGGGTCTGTGGGGCTGTGCTTGCTAAATGGTTTTGGCTTACGTCCTTGCCCCAACAATCCTTGTTTTATTACTATAAAATGATATTAAAAATCAGGTGTCATCTTCACGAATTGATGAAGGATGACGGTTTAATGCAACAACTTCGATGTCCATGTATGGATACAATGGCAAACCTTGTAAAATGTTGTGTAATTCTTCATTACTCTCAACATCAAAAATACTGATATTTGAGTATTGACCTGTAATACGCCAAATATGACGCCATTTCCCTTGTCGTTGCAAATCTTGAGAATATGCTTTTTCAACGGCTTTAATTTCATTGGCTTTTTCAGATGGCATATCTAAAGGGATATTTACATCCATTTTTACTTGGAAAAGCATGACGACTCCTTCAATTATTGACGACGTAGGTTGTCGATTTTGTCTTCATCTAATTCAATACCTAAGCCCAAACCTGTTGGGATTTTGAGCTCAAAATTTTCATATTGAAGTGGTGTTTTTAAAATTTGTTCAGTCAGTAGTAATGGACCAAATAGCTCAGTTCCATATGCTAAATTACTGAATGTTGAAAATACGTGTGCAGACGCAATCGTGCCCACAGGACCTTCAAGCATGGTGCCACCATACAGGTCAATGCCAGCAAGATTTGCAATTTTGGCAACTTCGCAACCTTCAATTAAGCCACCAGATTGAGCGACTTTGACTGCAAAAACAGAAGCTGCATTGCGTTTGGCAAGTTCATAAGCACTTTGTGGACCCATTAAAGATTCATCTGCCATAATGGCGATATCAAACTTACGAGTTAAGCGTTCCATTGCATCAATGTTATTAATGGCACAAGGTTGTTCAATTAAGTCTATGCCACCGTCTTGTAGGAGCTGAATGCCTTTAATCGCACTGAGTTCAGACCAAGCACGGTTGACATCAACACGAATTGAAACGTCATTGCCTAAGGCTTTTTTGATGGCTAAAACATGTTCTACATCTTGTTCGACAGGGCGAGAACCAATTTTGAGTTTGAAAACATTATGACGCTTGCTTTCAACCATTTTTTGCGCTTCAGCGATATCTTTTTCTGTATTACCAGATGCTAATACCCACAATACTGAAATGCTGTCACGTAAACGACCACCCAACACTTCACTTAAAGGCAAACCTAAACGTTGTGCTTGAATATCCAATAACGCAGTTTGAATCGCACATTTTGCAAAACGATTGCCGTTAATATTACGGTTAATGATTTGCATGGTTTGTGCGACATTTAAACCTGCTAAAGTTTTTAATAATGGAGCAAAATAAGTTTCAATATTGGTTTTTACACTTTCAGGGCTTTCTTCGCCATAGCCTAAACCGCCAATTGTGGTTGCCTCTCCCCAACCCACAAAGCCATCATCTGTGCTGACTTTTACCAATACTAGGGTTTGTGTTTGCATTGTTGCAACCGCCATCTTGTGTGGACGGATGGTTGGGATCTCAACAAGCAATGTTTCTATAGATGTATACATTGCAAATATTTCTTAAGTGTTTAACTGTTTATATACCCTAAATTAATGTAATATCTTAAACTAGAGCTAAATTGGTATTTTTAAATACTTAAAAGGTATATAAAGGGAGTTTGATACAATGGAGTTACGTCATTTACGTTATTTTGTGACGGTTGTTGAAGAACAAAGTATTACCAAAGCAGCAGAAAAGCTGTGTATTGCTCAACCGCCCCTAAGTCGCCAAATTCAAAAATTAGAAGAAGAACTTGGTATCTTGTTATTTGAACGTGGTTCACGCCCTGTGAAAACCACCGAAGCAGGACAGTTTTTTTACCAACATGCTGTACAGATTCTTACGCATACAGCACAAGCTACCTCAATGGCAAAACGCATTAGTTCGGTCAATAAAGTGGTGCGGATTGGCTATGTGAGTTCATTGTTATATGCGTTATTGCCACAAATTATTTATTTATTTCGACAAAAAAATCCTGATACAGAAGTGGAATTGATCGAATGCGGTACCAAAGATCAGATCGAGGCACTTAAACTTGGGAAAATTGATATTGGATTTGGACGTTTAAGAATCAGTGATCCTGCGGTAAAACGTATTTTAATGCGTAGAGAAAAATTATGGGTTGCAGTACATAAAAACCATTTTCTTGCACAACATATTGATAGAGGTGTGTATTTATCAGAGATTAGCAATGAGCTGATTTTTTCTTATCCTGCATCACAAAAACCAAACTTTTCAACTTTAATTCAGTCGATTTTTACTGAGCTTGCCTTAGTGCCTAAAAATATGCAGGAAGTACGTGAAATTCATCTTGCTTTAGGTTTAGTTTCATCTGGTGAAGGTATTTGTTTAATTCCGCAAAGTGCGAGTGAAATCGGGATGCGAAATTTGGTTTATATTCCAATCTTAGACTTAGAGGCTTATAGTCCGATTTCCATGTCAATCCGAAATATGGACCAAAGTGCTTATATTCCAAAGATTTTGGATTGTGTAAAAGAAGTGTTTGAAGCTGAAAATATGACTTTATTAATGGATGTGGATGAGTAGTTTTTGCAGTTTTACACGTGTTTCACAAATGTAAAATGCAAATAAACAGTTATAAGGATTTCTTTTATAACTGAAAATGAGTTGTATATAAATTAATAGCCCACATGTTGTGGGCTATTTGTGTTGCTTTATTCAGGTTTATACAAGCCGAGCTGTACGAGGTGTTGACGTAAAATACGTCTCAGTTCTAATACTGCTTCAGGTGTTTCTTGGATCGAATGTCCACCTTTAATAATTTTTTCAGATGCAGCGCCATCTAAATGTGCACTCTGATAAGGGACAATACCATCTGTCATGAGCTTTTCATCTGTGGTATCGGAGTTATTACCCATAATGGAATGAAAAATCATACCGTGTTTAGGCATGACATTTTTAGTGAGTTTGGTAAATTTAGAATTATGACTTAAATCACTAGGACCATTTTGAATCAATCCATCGCCAACTTCATTCACAAAATTTTTCATATTTAGATTTTGATCTGTCACAGAGTCGGCTAAAGCACCTAAAAAAGCACCTGGGAGCTTAATAATTTTTCGTGCTGCCAATGTAAACCAACGATCTGCAAAAGCTGTACCTCGATGTGGTGCAGAGAGAAAAATTGCACGATCAAAGTTAGGTACAGGTTTAATGATTAGACGTGCCTTGAAAACATCATCATCTTTAAAACGATCAAATTTACGATTATTCAACATTTTTAACGCAGGTTGAGTTAAATCGGCATCACTGACCAATAAACGTGCGATGATGCCGCCCATACTATGACCAATCAAGACAGCATCCTTCGCCGCTGATGTATCTTGACCAATATAGTCAAAAGTTTGATTAATAATGGCATTAATTTGGTAGCGACTTTCTAAAATTGGCATATTGGTTGAATAAAAAACTTGCCAAACTTGATAATGCTCACGTAGAACCTGATCTCCCATAATATCGTTGGTTAAACGAATCCAAGCCTCAGGACTGCTGGCTAAACCATGTACCAATACAATCACTTTTTTCTTTGGATTGAAGGGTTCTAACATGTATAAATGGGGCATGGTCAAACGTTGATCACGGTCAATCAAAGTTAAATATGCTGCAGCACCCAGATTATTTTCTGCTAACCATAGACCATAAGGTGCAGAGAAGTTTGCAGCGAGTGGATAGTCTTTATCTGCGACTTTAATATTTTCAATTAAATAAGGATCATAAATTTTTAAACTAAAATTAGGATTATGTAAAATATCGTTTACGCTGTTGCCTGATTTTGGCTGTGCGGTAATACTAACCGATAAATAACGAGGATCATGAATATTGGGATTAATGCCATTTTGATAATGGTGATGTAATGGATCGACGATGTATTTATTTTCCTCAGCACGTTCAGAATCATCTAAAACTACAACAAACTCAGCACCGAAACCATCTCTACGGTTCAGAGAGCGTAAACCTGAAAAGTTTAAGTTATAACTCGAAAGAAGGTTTTGAATCTTTTCGGTATTGAGCTGCGGATAATGACTATAGTCAATGCTATAAACACTTTTGCCAATTTTAATTTCTTTAGGAACGGATTTACCTTCGCTACGTAGACCATAGGTGGTAATCATTTTTGCTAAAGCTTGGTTATAAAAGTCTCGAATTTGAACTTGTCTGTTGTCAAAAATACGATCTTGTGGTTGACGTTTAGTTTCAAATAAATAGGCATAACTATAACGAATACTTTTGTCGAGCATGTCTAATTGTTGGTCTAAACAGTTGTTATAGTTGGTTTTATTAATTTTTTGTTTTTCTTCTGATTGATGTTTAGACAGGGTGCTGACCTTACAACTTGAAGAATCATTTAAAGCAATTGCTTTGGCAAGATAAATTTCACTTGCAGTTGATAATAATTGCTCATCTTGAATCTGTGGAATTTTTTCCAAGTCTTGTACACACTGATCAGGTTGGTCTGTACATTTTTTCGCTTCACTACCTGTCATTGACAGTACATTAAGGCTCGCTTCACTCATTTTATTGCGTGTCAGGATACTGTCACGTTCATTGGCAATGGTGACATTGACTTTTTGGCTTTTCACACTAACAACTTGACAGCCACTTAGCAGTAAAGGCGCCATCGCAGTAAGGACTAGCAGTATATTTTTTTTACTGTGCTGCATAAGTATCCTCGATACACATTACATTTAGCGAAATCATACGATATTGCATAGAAAATTCAATTTTTTTTGCAAAAAAATAGGCTGACTCGGATCAACCTACTTTTATATAATGAAATAGTGAGAAATACTGCGTAATTATTTAGATTGGGCAGGATTTTTCAAAATTTGCCATACGTTGTAACGACCTTCTTTTTCGACTTCTTGTACTAAACGGTCAACCACATCAGCTTCTTCTGGATATTTTGTTTTATAATTTTTTAAGGTTTGAATGGCATTTTTTTTCTGATCCATCCATAAATAATTGTTGGTGGCAGATAAATAAGCTTCTTGTACCTCAGATTTCATTGCATTGTTTAAATATGGCATCGCTTCTTTTTGACCGCCACCTTCAGACAATGAGAAACCGAACCATAAGTTGGCTTCTTGGTCATCTTTGTTAATTTTTAAAATGCGTTGTGCATAGTCTAAAGACTTGGTGGTATAAGATGAACCTAAATCTAAGTTACGTCCCATAACACTGGCTTTAAATGCACGAATAAGAATATCGAACGAGGCATTCGGATTTGCAGCAAGAGTGTCTAATTGGGTTGATACTTCTTTAAGTTTGCTTTCAAAACCACGGCGTTCTTGACGGTCAGTAAATTGTGGTGGATAGTGGCGTGCTTTACCTTCTACCATTTGTAAAAAATCATCAATATTGGTGATGTCTATTTCATCTTGGCCTGCAATTACCGCATATTTCATTGCGCGTTGCGTACTGTTGACTGTAGGCACGATCAACTTATTGGTATCTAAAATAATTTTAGCATTTAGATTATTTGGGTCAGGCACTTCCATTTTTTGTACAGGTGCTGCAGCAGCTTTTTGTAATTCAATTTCAAAAACAGGAGGTTGGTTATAATTAAATGGATTAAGTGCGTAAAATGGTGGCGAAATTTCAGGTTCAGTGTAGACGATTGGTTCATTATTGACGACTTGATTTTGAGTTTTGTTTATCGTAGTCGTTGAGCAAGCTGCAAGTAATGAAGCTGAAAAAAGAGCGACTGCTAGAGGCTTAATCGTCATATTTATCTTCCAAAGATTTGTTGTATAAGTCAAAAATTAAGTATATGTAGCAGTCTAAGAAAACTTATTTAAACATGCAACGCTTAAAGCTTAAAGTTTTAAAATTTATACAGAAAGCAAACGTGTTTAACGCAATTATTGTTATTTTTTTGTAGATTCAATAACATGAAGAGGGGAGTGCCTAGATCAACTAGGCACTTTGACGCTATTTACTTTGTGCTTCACACTCACGGCGTACATCTTCAATAATTTTTAGTTCTTCTTCACTAAAAGGCGTTTCTTTGGCTTGTTGTTGATTAAACGTCGGGTCAAGCAATGATAAACGATGACATAAATTATTCATTCGCATTTCATTTTGTTGAATACGTTCAAGTAAAACACGCATACCATCAAGCATTGGATCAGATTGATCTTGTGTTGCTGCATAGGGTTGAAAACCAATACTTTCTGCATAATCACGACGTTGTTTTTCTTGCTCGTTGTGATTTTCTTTATCTTTGAAAATTAAACGGGCAGCACTGCCGACAGCCGTTGCACCTTCAGGAATGGCTTTTGTTACAACGGCATTGGAACCCACTTTAGCATTTTTACCGACAGTGAAGGGACCTAAAATTTTTGCACCTGCACCGACAACAACACCGTCTTCTAAAGTCGGGTGGCGTTTGCCTTTATTCCATGTTGTTCCACCCAAAGTTACGCCATGATACAAAGTGACATCATCACCAATTTCAGCCGTTTCTCCGATCACCACACCCATACCGTGGTCAATGAAAAAGCGTTTACCAATTTTTGCACCAGGATGAATTTCAATGCCTGTGGCAAAACGACTAAAAGAGGACAACATGCGTGCTGAGGTTTTACACTCTTTTTTCCATAGTTCATGGGCAACACGATGCATAATGAGTGCATGAATCCCTGGATAAGTGGTTAAAACTTCAAATGTATTGCGTGCGGCAGGATCACGCGCAAACACAGCTTGGATATCTTCTTTGAGCTGTTTCAGCATTAGTTTTGATCCTCTTTGGGTTTTGAACTTTTCCATGTGCCATTATTCAAGGCTTGAACTCGGCTAAAAATGCCTCGAAGTAAATGATATTCCATTTTATCTAATTGTATACGTCCAAATAAACGGCGCAAGCGTAATGGTAATAATCTTGGATTTTTAGGATCCATAAACTCAATTTCTGCCAACATTTTTTCAATGTGTGGGTAGAATAGTTCCATTTGTTCATGTGTTACAAGTGGTTCATCCCAATGCATGTCTTCAGAATCAGTGACATGCATAACAGCTTGATCGTCATGCTGTTTATCTGCAAAAGCTAAAGTAGCCATACGCATTTCGTAACAGAGTACTTGAATGGCCTGTGCAACATTGAGGACACCATAGTCACTATTCACAGGAATAGTCACATGATAATTTGCTAAAGCCAATTCTTCGTTGGTGAGCCCTCGATCTTCGCGACCAAAGACAATGGCAATTTCTTGTTGATCATGAATCACGGCTTGCATCGATTTTTCTGCAGCAGGGCGCGCATCAAGCAGTGGCCAAGGAATGGTACGGCTGCGTGCACTGGTACCAAAAACCAAATGGCAGTCTTTGATGGCGTCTTCTAAAGTTTCAACAATTTCAATCTGCTCGATCAGATCTGTTGCACCTGCGGCAAGTGCATCAATATCGGGGTGTGGATAGGTCTTTGGTGCAACCAGCACCAATTTAGATAAGCCCATCGTTTTCATTGCACGTAAAGCACTACCAATATTTGCAGGTAAAGTGGTATTAACCATGACAATACGCACATGGCTCAAATGCTGTGAAATAGCAGCATTATCAATAATATCCATGATATTTCCAAAATTTAGCTTGAATGAGAGGATCTTAAGAAAATTGATTGACTTCAGCGTTATACACATCCATTGCATCATCCATGCTCATATTCTCTGGCGGAGGAGCAACTTGGGTGGGTTGTGCAAGTTCACGATGATCTACAGTTTTGGCTGCTTTAGATTTCACTTGATAGTGCACATGAATACTTTCTTTACCAAAATATTCACGTAGCTTAAACAGCAGATCATCTAAAGGCGCAACTTTCCATTGCGCACCCAAATGCAGATCTGCACTGGCATAGTCATAATCAATTTGAATTTGGAATGGGATATGCTGACACATATCAACATGACAAAATGGGAGAAGAATTTTTTGTAAATCTGATGCTAAGGTTTTACTGATAACTTCAGGATTTAATTGAATCGAGATCGCATTGGCTCGTTTTTGGCGAATTTCATTGAGACTAAATGCTTTGGTTAGACGTCCCATTGGGCGGTCAAAACCTTCACGTTCATAAATTTCACCTTCGATGACCACGACTTTTTCATTTTGTAAAATGTCTTTAAAACGTTGGAAACGTTCGTGATTTGCAGAGACTTCGATCCGTGCTGTGCCATCATCTAAGGTGATCATCATACGGTTCGGGAAGTTAGCCACATCCACAACTAATCCTGCAAATACTGTGGTTACACCACGACGCGTAGGTGTCAATTCATTGATGCGTTGTGAAATAAAGGCTTTTAACTCAGGTCGATAAACATCAATAGGGTGGCCTGTTAAATACAAGCCTAAAGTATCTTTTTCACCTTTTAAACGGACTTCATCTGACCATGGTTTTACAGGTTTTGCAGGTTTACGCTGAACTTCTTCAACTTCACCAAATAAATCCATAATCCCTGTTTCACGGTTAGAACGCGCTTGTTCTGCGGCTTGGACAGCTTCAGGCAGTTGCGCCATGATGGTTGAACGTTCCATGTCTAAACAGTCTAAAGCACCTGCACGAATCAATGCCTCAAGGGTACGCTTATTGATTTTTTTCAGGTCAATACGATGACAGAAATCGAATAAATCTTTATAAGGACCGTCTTGCTCGCGTGAGTCAATGACCGATTGCATGGCTTGTTCACCCACACCTTTGATGGCACCTAGACCGTAAATTATGGTTTTTTCATCACTGGCATGGAAATGATAGAATGACATATTAATCGAGGGTGGTAATACCTCTAAACCATTAATTCGGCAGTCATCAATTAAAAATACAATATTGTCAGTATTTTGCATTTCTGAAGACATGACGGCAGCTAAGAACTCAGAAGGGTAATGAGCTTTGAGCCATGCCGTTTGATAAGCCACTAAAGCATATGCTGCCGCATGGGATTTGTTAAAACCATAACCTGCGAATTTTTCCATATAGTCGAAAATATGGTTGGCAGTTTTTTCATCAATGTCTTTTTTAGCAGCACCTTCAATAAAGGTCGCACGCTGCTTGACCATTTCTTCGACTTTCTTTTTCCCCATGGCACGGCGTAGTAAATCTGCACCACCAAGGGTATAGCCTGCACAAAATTGTGCAGCTTGCATAACTTGTTCTTGATACACCATGATGCCGTAAGTCGGTTCGAGTACGCTTTCAAGCAAAGGATGTAAATATTCAAACTCACCACCATGCATACGGTGAATAAAGTCAGGAATCAGATCCATTGGACCAGGACGGTACAAAGATACAAAGGCAATAATTTCCTCGAACTTACTTGGGCGTGCTTCTTTCAGCATTTTTTTCATGCCCACGGATTCAAATTGGAAGACCGCCGTGGTGTTGGCTTCTGCAAAAATTAAATAAGCATCTTTATCGTCTAAAGGAATATGTGCAATATCTAAAGGTGTTTCTGACTGAACACGTTTATTGATATTTTGAACCGCATCCTCAATTACGGTTAAATTTCGTAGACCCAAGAAGTCAAATTTAACCAAGCCTGCGGCTTCTACATCATCTTTGTCAAACTGTGCAACACGGTTTGTTCCATCATCATCACATAAAACAGCGGAATAATCGGTAATTTTGGTAGGTGCAATTACCACACCACCTGCATGTTTTCCTGTATTACGCGTAATACCTTCAAGTTTGAGTGCCATTTCCCAAATTTCAGCAGCATCTTCATTGTCTGGATTTGATGGATTGGTGACAATATCTTTGAGTTGTGGTTCAGCTTCGAGTGACTCTTCCAAACTTAAGCCTAAAGGTTTGGTTGGAATCATTTTTGAAATACGGTCCGCCAAACCATAGGATTTACCTAAGACACGCGCCACATCTCGAATTGCACCTTTTGCGGCCATGGTACCGAATGTTGCGATTTGTGAAACAGCATCACGCCCATAGTGACGTGCCACATAGTCAATGACTTTGTCTCGACCTGCGATACAGAAATCGACATCGAAATCGGGCATAGAAACACGTTCAGGGTTTAAGAAACGTTCAAATAGTAGGTCATAACGAAGCGGGTCTAAGTCCGTAATTTTTAAACTATATGCAACCAATGAGCCTGCACCTGAACCACGACCTGGACCAACGGGAACGCCGTTATTTTTTGACCATTGGATAAAGTCCATGACGATGAGGAAGTAACCTGGGAATCCCATCTTATTAATAATGCCAAGCTCATAGGCAAGACGCTCATCATACGGTTTACGGATTTCAGCCCAGTCTTCATCACGTTTTTCAACAGGATATAAAACCGCAAGACGTTCTTCTAAGCCTTCTTCAGACAAATGCTCAAAGAAGGTATCAATGGTATGACCTTCAGGAATCGGATAATCAGGTAAGTCATGGAAACCTAAACGTAAAGAAACCGTACAACGTTTAGCAATCTCTACGGTATTTTGAATCGCACTTGGAATATCTGAAAAGAGTTCAACCATTTCCGCAGCGGTTTTAAAATATTGCTGTGGACTATAATTTTTTGGACGTTTATCGTCACCTAAAACATAACCGTCAGCAATACATACACGTGCTTCATGTGCTTCAAAATCTTCAGGTTTAATAAAATGTACATCATTGTGTGCAACCACACCGATATTATATTTACACGCTAATTTAACTGCTTCTTGGTTAAATTCTTCTTCTCTTGGACGATCAGTACGGGTGAGTGCAAGATAAACACGATTGCCAAATTTTTCGATCCATTCTTCAAGTAAAGGCTCAGCTTTTTGAGGATTAGAGGAGATGAGCATTTGTCCCACATCGCTGTGTAAACCCAGCAGAACAATAATGTCTTGTTGTTGTTCTAAAATCCATTCTTTTTGAATACATGGGATGGACAGTTGTTGCCCCTCAATAAAGCCACGCGACACAATTTCAGTGAGTCCACGCCATCCTTTTTTAGTCATTGCAAGCAATGTAGCTTTATGATGAGCATCGTTGAGACGGATGGTACTGCCGAAAATAGGTTTAATACCTTTGCCTAAACACTTATTATAAAATTTGACAGCGGCATGTAAATTAGAGAGATCTGTGATTGCAAGAGCAGGCATTTCATCCTTTGCAGCAGCCGAAATCAGATCAGGTATACGTACAATCGATTCTGTAATCGAAAACTCTGTATGAATACCAAGATGAACAAACTGCATAGATGAATCCCTTTTATAACAGCCGATGATTTTACCACGCTTCATTTAGATATGCAGACGAAAGTTGATTGAAGTGATTTTGTTAATGAATAGTTGAATATTTTGCAATCAGGAGAAAATATTCATATCATTGATATTAACAATAATTTGACTCAAACTTTCTGAAAAGGAAACAAATGAAAATTAAAACACTTTTACTCTTGGGTTGTTTAGCATTACCTGTTAGCACAATGGTCAATGCTGAAGAAGTACAATACAGCGCGACTTTAGTGAAAAAAGCTGAGTCAGGAGATGCACAAGCACAATATGAATTAGGGGAAGCCTATTATCAAGGTTATGGCGTTGAAGAAGATTTGCATAAAGCCTTAGAGTGGTATAGAAAATCAGCAGCAAAAGGCAATTTAGAAGCGATTTATTCTATCGGTTATATGTACGATGAAGGCGAAGCTGTCGAAGAAAATAATGTAGAGGCCATGAAATGGTTGTTAAAAGCTGCTGAAAAAGGTCATTTGTTGGCACAATATCGTTATGGGCAAACCTTAGAAACAGGTGAAGAAGGCGTGAAAGCTGACGCCAAAAAATCGATGCAATGGATCAAAAAAGCGGCTGATGGCGGTTTGGCTGATGCTCAGTATCATCTAGGTTATAATTATGAAATGGGAGAATACGTTACTAAAGATCTAAATCTTGCTGTGAAATATTATAAAATGGCAGTAGATCAAGGGAATCGTGATGCACAAAATAACCTTGGTGTTTTATATCATGATGGTGAAGGTGTTGCACAAAATTATGCGAAAGCACTTGAACTGTATAGTGCAGCATCTGAGCAAGGCAATGAACTCGCTTCTTCAAATATTGGTCTGTTGTATGAAAATGGCGAAGGCGTGAAAAAAGACTTTAAACGTGCTGCTCAATACTATGAGTTGGCATACGAGCAAGGTGATCATGATGCGCTCGAAAGTCTAGCAAACTTGTATGAAACAGGTGGTTTTGGTTTGAAAAAAGATTTAAGCAAAGCCAAAGAATATCGTGAGGCATCTGAAACATCTGCTGCTGCAGCAGAATAAGCAATTACATACGATCAAGTCAAAATAAGCGCCACATTGGCGCTTATTTTTTATTTGTAATAACAATATGTTGAATTAATATTCCCAAAACATGCGTTGAATTTCTTTGGCATCTTTGGTTTTAGTCAGTGCAAGCGCGGCAAGTAGTTTGGCTTTTTGCGGATTAAAATCGTGAGCAACGACCCAACCGTATTGATCATCAGGTTGCTCAGCATTACGTAATACAAAACCTTGAGGAACACGTGACGAGCGAATAATTTGCACACCTTGTTTTTGTAGATCAGTTAATGTTGGTACAAGGTATTTTGCAACAGAGCCATTTCCTGTTCCTGCATGGATAATTGCTTTTGCACCCGCTTTGGCATATGCCAAATAGGCATCAGGCAGCATATTGCCTGAACCATATACGATTTGGACGAGTGGTAAGGCATCGCCTTGAATATTCTCAATATTAAATTCAGAGCTATTGTTAAAACGCTTAGCGACACTTCTAAACCAATAGGGTTTCGCTTCAACCAATGTGCCTAAAGCACCCCATTGGCTTGCAAAAGCATCGGTGTGAATATTGATGGTCTTGGTCACATCACGTGCTGCAAAAATACTATCATTCATCAGTACAAGTACGCCTTTAGCTTTGGCGCTATCCGCAGCAGCAAGTGCAACTGCACTATAAAGGTTCAAAGGGCCATCGGCAGACAAGGCTGAAGGTGGGCGCATTGAACCGACGACGACGATGGGTTTATCGGTATGGATGGTAAGGCTTAAAAAAAATGCTGTTTCTTCTAGGGTATCTGTGCCATGTGTAATGACCACACCATTGACATCAGGCTTTTTAACCAATTCGTTGACTTTACGGGCAATGGTTAAAAGTTCTTTATCTGTAATGCTTTCAGATGCTACTTGCAGTGCTTGTACGCCTGTGACATTGGCAAGGTTTTGAATCTGTGGAACCGCATTGAGTAAGTCATCTACAGGAACTTTGGCTGCGGTATAAGTCGCGCTATTGGTAGAGCTTGCGCCTGCACCTGCAATCGTACCGCCCGTTGCAACCACAACAACATTATTTTTTGCAAAGGTTGAAAAGGGCAATAATAAACCGAGGCTTAAAGTCAGTGCGGTCAGTGTTTTTTTCATCTTCTATCCTTATAAAAGTTCTGTACATTCCAAGCATTTTTTGTACCATTTTTAACTTAATATAAAAAATAGGCTTTTGCCCATACTAAATTTAAAATATGTTTTTTTGAATGATCATTCAAATTTATAATTATGGTTCACAGTAAATTTTTTATTTTATGTGGAAAGAGAAAATAAAAGCTCATCTGAAATCACTAAACAAGCTTGACCATAAATATAAACGCGAGAGTGATCTTGATTTAATTCGCATTTCAATTGGCCTTTTTGTTTACCACCTTGTTGGGCAGTTAATAATGTTGAATTAAGTTTATTTGACCAAAAAGGAGTGAGGCAAGTATGTGCTGAACCAGTAACAGGATCTTCATTTACACCAACACGAGGACCAAACCATCGAGATATAAAGTCAAATTGATCAGATGCGGCAGTTACAATGATGCCACGTGTATTAAATCTCTTAAGCTGATTGAAATCGGGTTGAAGGTATTCAATAATTTTTTCATTTTTAATTTCAAGTAAAATGTCATCCGCTTGCCAAGCACTAAGAACCTCATCTTCTGTGATGTCTAAAGCAGTTAATAGTTGATGATTAATTTTCATTTCTTCGAGTTGCTTGGTAGGGAAATCCATACATAAATAATGATCTGTTGATTTAGAAACGATTAATTCACCACTAAGTGTGTAGAACTTAATAGAAGGTTGTGCATAACTTAATTCATTGAAAATAACCCATGCTGTGGCAAGCGTTGCATGCCCACATAGTTCTACTTCTACAGTAGGTGTAAACCAACGTAATCTAAATCCATCATTTTCCTTTACAAAAAATGCAGTTTCGGAAAGATTATTTTCTTCAGCAATTTTTGTAGTGTGTCATCATCAAGCCAAGAATCGAGTGGACAGACAGCTGCAGGATTGCCATTAAACGTAGATCGTGTAAAAGCATCGATTTGGAAAAATTTAATTTTATGTTGATTCATTTTTTCTTGAATAATTTTAAAAAGGGTAAGCATAACCTAAAATTTTAAATAAAAAAGCACCCAATCAATTGAGTGCCTTGTAATGTGTTTTGAACCTTAACGCATTTTAGACAAGAAACGACCTAAACGAGTGAGTGCTTCACGTAATTCATTTTCAGCAGGCAAGAATACGACACGGAAATGATCAGGTGTAGGCCAGTTGAAACCAGTCCCTTGTACTAACAACACTTTTTCTGCTTTTAACAAATCCAACATGAATTTTTCATCATCTTCAATCGGATAAATTTCAGGATCAAGTTTAGGGAAGCAGTACATTGCACCTTCAGGTTTAACACAACTTACACCTGGAATATCATTCAACATTTCCCACGCAATATTACGTTGTTCATACAAGCGACCACCGGGGCGAATCAAATCATTAATTGATTGATACCCGCCAAGTGCCGTTTGAATCGCATATTGTGCTTGGTGGTTGGCACATAAACGCATAGACGCAAGCATGTCTAAACCTTCAATATAATCCGCTGCACGTGATTTATCACCTGTGATTGCCATCCAACCTGAACGGTAACCCGCGATACGATAAGCTTTTGATAAACCATTGAAAGAAATACAAAGTTGATTGCCTGCTAAAGCAGCAACAGATACATGTTCAATGCCGTCATACACAATTTTGTCGTAGATTTCATCTGCAAATAAAATCAAATCATATTTTTTAGCGAGTGCAACAATTTGTTCTAATACATGGCGTGGGTAAACTGAACCAGTTGGATTATTTGGGTTAATAATCACGATCCCTCGAGTATTGGGTGTGATTTTACTTTCCATGTCTGCAATGTCGGGATACCAATAATTTTGATCATCACATTTATAGTGAATTGCAGTACCACCTGAAAGGTTGACCGCAGCAGTCCATAAAGGATAATCCGGCATTGGAATAAGCATTTCATCGCCATCATCCAATAAACCTTGCATTGCCATCACAATGAGTTCAGACACACCATTGCCCACATACACATCTTTGACATGCAGGTCTAAAATGCCTTTTTGTTGGTAATACTGACAAATTGCTTTACGTGCAGGAAAAATTCCTTTTGAGTCGGTATAACCAATTGCATTCGGTAAGTTTAAAGCCACGTCATTAATGATTTCTTGTGGCGCTTCAAAACCAAATGGGGCTGGGTTACCAATATTAAGTTTGATAATTTTATGACCTGCTTCTTCCATCTCGTTGGCCGCGCGTAACACAGGTCCACGAATGTCGTAGCATACATGATCGAGCTTAGACGATTTTTTTATTTCGCGTGGGGTTTGGATACTGTTCGGCATTTTGAGATTCTCGGAAAGAGTGGGGTTCACTTTTGCATAACGATATAAGTAACTTTTAAATGTTTCTGTTGTTACGAGATCAAGATTATGTTTGTCTTTGAGTAAAGCAACAATTTTTTCATGTGTAAATCCATCCTGTTGATATTGCTTAATGACAGGGAGTAGATTTTTAAAAATAACGCTCTTTTTTTGCGACATTTCTTCATCCTGAGCAAGAACACGTCTAAGATTAACACTAAAGTTGCTTACAAAAAAGCATTAATTGAATAAATTTGCTCACTTTGTTTTTATATTTGCTTTCTTTTTGCTATTAATGTCGTTGTGAGTCTTTTGTAAATTGTGAATTTAGTACTAGAAATTTTTAGATGAATCACGTAAATATAGGATTATCCTATTTTAAGTGGCATGATGTTAAAGGAAATAATCATGGGAAAACTCAATAAAACAGAAAGAGAATGGCAAAGAGAGTTGTCGCCAGAAGAATTTAAAATAACACGCCAAAAGGGGACTGAGCCGGCATTTACAGGGAAATATTGGAATACCAAGCAGCAAGGTACGTATGTGTGTCGTTGCTGCGGCACGCCTTTATTTTCTTCAGAAACCAAGTATGACAGCGGCAGTGGTTGGCCAAGTTTTTATCGACCGATTATAGCGGCTGCGGTGGAAGAGCATGATGATACAACGCATGGTATGCAACGCACAGAGATCGTTTGTCATCATTGCGATGCACATTTAGGGCATGTGTTTGAAGATGGTCCGCAACCCACAGGTTTGCGCTATTGTGTGAATTCGGCTTCTTTAGAATTAAAAACAGAAGAAAAAAATGATGAGGAAACCTATCCATGACCAATATTTATCAGTTTGAAGCAGAATTATTAGAAGGAGAAAATAAAGCTTTTTCAGACTATAAAGGGAAAGTTTTATTGATTGTAAATACTGCAAGTAAATGTGGTTTTACACCACAATTTGCAGGCTTAGAAAAATTATATGAAAAATATCATGAGCAAGGTCTTGAAGTTCTAGGTTTTCCGTGTAACCAATTTGGTGGGCAAGATCCGGGTTCAAATGAACAAATTGGAGAATATTGCCAACGTAACTATGGTGTGAAATTTCCAATGTTTGCCAAAGTGGATGTTAAAGGTCCTGAGGCACATGTGATCTTTCGTTATTTGACCAATAACAGCAAAGGTGTATTGGGAAATGGAATTAAGTGGAATTTTACTAAATTTTTAATTAATAAAAACGGTGAAGTGATTAATCGTTACGCACCCACGACGAAACCTGAAGCTTTAGAAGAGGATATTGAAAAAGCATTGGCGGAGTGATAGGTATTACTAGATTCCATTCCTACTGAATAATAACTTTATTTATATGCGAACCCTGCATGTGCAGGGTTTTTTTATATGGTTGGATTAAAATAATCATGAAGGTTTATTGATGAGGTGTAGTAATCGCTAATTTAATGGTGAATGGTAAGATGTGGGTTTAGGTTTTTATTGAGTCATCATAATAAATACATTTGTAATGAAAAAATGATGGGCTTTTATTCTACGTTTAGATTTTAAATGGTTTATAAATACATCTCTTTAAAATAAATTCATGAATTATATGTTAAGCTGAGCGTTATTCATTTTTTACTCAATGTATTACATCTGTCTAATTGGATTTGCTCATGTTGGAAATTCGCCATCTGAAAACTTTAATTGCTTTGCGTGAGCACGGGTCACTTGTTGCAGCAGCAACTGATTTATGTTTAACACCTTCTGCAATTTCTCATCAACTCAAAGAGTTGGATCATTGGTATGGGATTGAAATTGTGAATCGGCGGACACGACCTGTGACATTTTCCAATGTTGGGCAGCGTTTGTTGAAACTTGCAGATGATATTTTGCCGCAGATTCAAATTGCACAAACGGACATCACACGCATTGTACATGGACAAACGGGACGCATTATTTTCTCTTCAGAATGTCATAGTTGTTTTGATTGGTTAATGCCTTTGTTGAATCAGTATCGTCAGCAATACCCTGATGTAGATCTAGATTTCGCTTCAGGTTTTGAGGCGAATCCACATGAATTATTGCAAATCGGTGAGTTCGATTTATTGATTACTGCTGATCCAATTGCACTCAAAGGGATTGAATATTTTCCAATTTTTGAATATGAGTCACGTTTAGTTTTGTCTAACACGCATCCTTTGGTGCGTGCTGAAAATATTACGGTGCAAGAGCTTGCTGAAGAAACTTTAATTACTTACCCAGTGGATAAGCATCGTCTAGACATTATGGCAAAGTTGTTTTTACCTGCAAATATCCAACCAAAACAAATACGAACAACCGATTTAACGCAAATGTTGATTCAATTGGTTGCGAGTGGTCGTGGCATTGCTGCTTTGCCAGATTGGGTGGTGAATGAATATGAACAGAAGGGCTGGGTAACATCCAAGCGTTTAAATTGTGTATCAGAAAATGGCTTGCGCCGTACTTTATATGCAGGTTATCGTATTGATGAAAAAGAAAAAAGCTATTTTGAGGGGTTTTTAAAACAGCTCGATCGTTTTTCAAAAAAACGTGTGATTTATTATTCTGCTTAGAGATGTGATTGCAAATCACCAAGCAAATATAAATTTTGATCATTTTTTATTTGCTTGGGTGAAATATATTCATGTTTATTGTGTGGGTTTGGATTGTGTATTTTTAGCTAAAAATGCAGAGATTTCTTTGCCAAATTTCAAAGGTTCAGTGATTAAAGGAGTGTGTCCTGAGTGCTCAAAGATAATACTTTGTGCATTCGAAAGTTGATTGGCGATGCGTTTTTGTCCTTCAGAAGGATATAAAGTTGATTGTTCACCAATAAAAAATGTGGTTGGACAGTCCAGTTGTGCAAGGGCAGCCCGATAATCTTCCTGATGATTGAGATAATTGTCGATATACCAAGTCATATAATCAAGGCGTCGAATCGGGAGTAAATGCTTTTGTAATTGTGGACGTTTCAGTGCTAGATTGAAAATAAACGGACTGACTTTATTACTGCCTTGAATTTTAATAAAATTAATCCACATTTGCACCAATTCAGTACGGGGTTCAGCAGGTAACTCATCTACAAAGCGATAGTTTTGGTATTGATGCAAAAAGTCTGAATAATCTTTAAGAAAACGTTTGAATTTTAAATGTTTTTTGCCAAATAAACCAAATTTCCAAGACGCATCTGTGGTGATTTTTGGGGTTTGGTCAATATGTAAATAAGCTTTGAGTTTTTCTCTTAAGTTGCCATATTGCATGCCATGCATGGCTGTGGTTGCCCCCATTGAATAAGCAATCACAATAAAATCATCGAGTTGCATTTGTTTAATCAGGCTGTCAATGTCACGCCAATGATTATGAATGGCATCAAGCTCTTGAGGAATTTTACAGGTGCGTGAACCGCCAAAACCACGCCAATCCGGGATAATAAATTTAAATTTTTTGATATTGGGAAGTAAAAACGGAAGCCATTGCCAACTTTGCATGCCTAAACCGGACAGAACCAATACGGGTTCACCTTGTCCAATTTCTCGGACAAATAATTTTTCACCATCAGGCATTGTATAGTGTGGCATAGTAATCCTTAAGTTTTTTCTTTGTTTTCAAATTCTTTGAGTTGAGGGATGAGTTGACTGAGCCAATCAATCCAGCCATTTTCTAGATCAATTCCCAATTGTAAAATCATTTTATGAATATATAAAGTTCGATCTTGTGGGTCTGCATGAGCAAAGTCTTTATTGAAAATTTGCTGATACAATTTTAAATTTTCTTGATGTAACAGTAAATGACGCTCTAATTCAGGCAAAATGGTATTGCCTCCAAATTGTGCCTCAAGTCTTAATCGCACCATAATTTCTTCACGAAGCTGTGCAGGTTCACCTTGTTTGACCATCCATTCGGTTAACTCTATACGTCCAAGTTGTTCAACCTGATAGGTTTTTTTGCGTCCTGTGTCGGCTTGATCTTCTAAAGTGGAAATCCAGCCTTTTTTCAGCATGCCACTTAATTCACGATAAATTTGTTGGTGTGTGGCATTCCAGAAAAAGCCCATAGAGCGGTCAAAACGGCGTGCCAACTCAAAACCTGTACTCGGTTTTTCAATCAGACTCGTCAATAAAACATGGGCTAAAGACATTTGAGTAATATTTCGCACATAAAATGGGTGTAAATTCATTATGCAACATGTTGCATAAAAATCAAATCTCGATTATAAATAAATTGCATTATGCAACTTGTTGCATTAAAAATTAACTGAGAAATTATAAATATTAGCCAGCGAAAGCACGCCAAGGAGTTCACATGTCTAATTACCCGCATTTACTTGCGCCATTGGATTTAGGCTTTACCACTTTAAAAAATCGCGTATTGATGGGTTCTATGCATGTAGGGCTTGAGGAAGTTGACGGTGGTTATGACCGTATGGCTGCATTTTATGCAGAGCGTGCAGCAGGTGGCGTTGGGTTAATTGTAACAGGTGGAATTTCACCGAATGATCACGGTGTAACCTTCTTTGGTGGCTCTAAACTCGATACCTTGGAAGAAGCAGAAAAGCATAAAGTGATTACACAGGCAGTACATGATGCAGGTGGGAAAATTGCCTTACAAATTTTACATACGGGTCGTTATTCTTATCAGCCTGAAAATGTTGCACCATCAGCCATTCAGGCACCAATTAACCCAACCAAACCACATGCTTTAACTTCGGCTGAAGTTCAGCAAACCATTGCTGACTTTGCCAACTGTGCCAAGTTGTCACAAATTGCAGGCTATGATGGTGTTGAAATCATGGGTTCAGAAGGTTATCTGATCAATGAATTCATTGCAGCACGTACTAATCATCGTGATGATGAATGGGGCGGTAGCTATGAAAACCGTATCCGTTTCCCGATAGAAATTGTAAAACGTACTCGTCAAGAAGTGGGTGAAAACTTCATTATTATCTATCGTTTATCCATGCTGGATTTGGTCGAAGGCGGCTCAACTTTAGAAGAAGTGATTCAGTTAGCGAAAGAAATTGAAAAAGCAGGCGCAACCATTATCAATACAGGAATTGGTTGGCATGAAGCGCGTATTCCGACCATTGCGACCAAAGTACCGCGTGCAGCATTTACTTGGGTGACCAAAAAATTAAAAGGTTCTGTGAATGTACCTTTAATTACCTCAAACCGAATCAATACCCCTGAAATGGCTGAACACGTTTTGGCGCAGGGCGATGCAGATATGATCTCAATGGCACGTCCAATGCTTGCCGATTCGCACTTTGTGGCAAAAGCTGAGCAAGGTCGTGCAGATGAAATTAACACCTGTATCGGCTGTAACCAAGCCTGTTTGGATCATATTTTCTCAATGAAAATAGCAACTTGTTTGGTCAACCCTCGTGCATGTTATGAAACTGAACTCATTTTTAAAGAGAGTGCAACAGTTAAAAATATTGCAGTGATTGGTGCAGGTCCTGCAGGTTTAAGTTTTGCGACCTACGCTGCTGATCGTGGGCATAAAGTCACGATTTTTGAAGCATCCAATCAGATTGGTGGTCAGTTTAATATTGCCAAAACAATTCCTGGCAAAGAAGAATTTTATGAAACTTTACGTTATTTCAAACGTAAAATTGAGCTTCAGCCAAATATTAAATTGGTGCTGAATCATACGGCAACCTATGAAGAAATCAGCGCTGAAAACTTTGATGACATTGTGGTTGCAACAGGGGTTACACCACGTCATTTAAATATTGAAGGTATTGATCATCCTAAGGTTTTAAGTTACATCGACGTGCTGCGTGATCGTAAAGCTGTGGGTCAAAAAGTGGCAATCATTGGTGCGGGCGGGATTGGTTTTGATACTGCGGAATATCTTTCTCATGTAGGTGAGAGCGGCAGTCTGAACCCACAAAAATTCTATGATGAATGGGGTATTGATACCAACTATGCGCATGTCGGTGGTTTAAAAGTCCCTAAAGTTGAGCAATCACCACGTGAAATTTATTTATTGCAACGTAAAACTAATTCAGTCGGTGCGGGCTTAGGTAAAACCACAGGATGGATTCACCGTACAGGCTTGAAACATCGTCATGTCAATATGATTCCGGGTGCAAGCTACGACAAGATTGATGATCAGGGTTTACATATTACTGTGGCTGATAAAGTCATGGTACTGGATGTAGATAATGTCGTGATCTGTGCAGGACAAGAATCTTATACTGCGATGTTTGATCAGCTCCAAGCAGATGGTAAGTCTGTACATTTGATTGGCGGTGCGAAAGAAGCAGGCGAGTTGGATGCCAAACGTGCCATTCGTCAGGGTGCTGAATTGGCGATGGTGATTTAGTTTTTTATACCTCTCTCTTGCCAAGTACACTTCTCATCTCCTGAAAGGAGAGAGGACTTCATTAATTTTTTAAGAATCTCCCTTAACCCCTCTTTAAAAAGAGGGGAAAGCTCCGTTTTATTAAGGTTATAAACTCCTCCCTTTTTTAAAGGTGAGAAGCTTGCTTCGCAAGGGGAGGGATTACTGTTCAAAGGATATCAAAAGGACATTAAAATGAGCTATACCAATACCAAAACCGCCTTACAAAAATGGCACGACATGATTGCAACGCGTGATATGAGTATTTTGAATGAACTATTGGCAGATGATGTGATTTTTCGTTCGCCTGTCGCATTTAAGCCCTATGAAGGTAAGCAGGTTGTGTATTTTATTCTGACGAATGTAATTCAAGTATTTGAAAATTTTACTTATCATCGCGAGTTCTTCACTGAAGATGAGCAAAGTGTTGTTTTAGAATTTTCAGCTGTAGTCACAGAGAAGCAACTCAAAGGAATCGACATGATTCGTTTTAATGAGCATGGTCAGATTGTTGAATTTGAAGTCATGATTCGTTCATTAAGTGGTTTACAGGCATTGGGTGCTCAGATGGGTGAGCGTTTTGCAAAGTATCAACCATCATGATTTGATAAATCTGTTTTGTTTAAATATTTTTACATGAAATGATTTTGAGATTGAGCATGTATGCGTACATGCTCAATCTCATTGATAAACGATCACTTATAACACACCTGTAATTGAATTATGAATGATTTTGATGTGATCAGTCATAGGAAATCAAAATGTCTATTCTGAATTCTGCATTAAATAAAGCAATACAACTCACGCAAACTGTACTTGATCAAGTGACAGGTGCAGAGCAACCGAAATTGTATTTTAACCCACAAGGTGGAATGTCGAAAATAATTCCACAGTTATCGCAACTGCATGATAAATATCGACCTACGCTGTGGTTGGTCAATACACATGTACATCTTTTGTATTTCGACTTAGTCAAGAAAAAAACAGTCAAATTGGATTACGACCGAATCGATCAGCTGACCATGCAAGATGGTGGTATTACCGCAGTCGCGTGGTATGGCTATGATTTACCACACGATACGCCAACCATTGTGATCATGCATACCATTACAGGAACGCCTGAAAGTATGCGTGAGTTAGTCAAAGATTTGCATGAATATACTGGGTGGCGCATTGCATTGTGTCTACGCCGTGGTCATGCAGGCTTACCGATGCCTGTAGCACAAATGTCGATTTTTGGTTCAACTTCTGATTTAAAAGAGCAATTAAATTTTATTCAGGCACAATTTCCACAATCTGAGCTATATGCTGTCGGCTCCTCCGCAGGAACAGGATTGTTAGTACGATATTTGGGGGAAGTGGCTGAACATACACCCTTTAAAGCTGCATTTGCCTTGTGTCCCGGCTACAACACGAAAGATGGTTTTGAAAATGTACATCCTTTCTATAGCAAAGTGATGACAAAAAAACTATTTAAAGCCTTTATTCAGCCCTATGAAAGCACATGGCAACACACTCAATCGATTTCACTGGTGCTTAAAACCAAAACTTTACAAGAGTTTCAACAACATTATTTTGAAATGGCAGGTTTTAATGATTATGAAAGTTATGACCAAGCTATTAATCCTATTTATGTGTTCGAAAATGTGAAAATTCCACTGATGATTTTAAATGCAGAGGATGATCCTATTTGTTCAATTAAAAATTTTGAACCTTATAAGCAGATTGTACAAGAGATGCAAAACATCGTAGTTGTGACGACAAAGAAAGGCAGTCATTGTGGTTATTATGAAGGTTTAAATACCAAATCATGGGCAGCGAAGTTGATTGCGGATTTCTTAAAGCAATTTTAATGCGGTCTGAAAAATTTCAGTTGAGCTTGTAGATTTATAGTAATAAAAAACCAGTCACAACAAAGAGACTGGTTTTTGTACCGATGAAAAGCTGAGCTTAGTTTTTCAAAGCAGGTGTAGCCGCAGCAATTGCCGCAGCAACAGCATCATCTTCAGTTTGTGCAGTACCTGAGCTTGCTTTTGGTGCAGCAGGTTTTGGTTGCTCAGCACGTGCAGTTTCGACAGGTGCAGGTTTTGCCTCAGGCTTTGGTGCAGCAGGTTTCGGCTGTTCAGTACGTACAGTTTCAGTGTGTTGAGCAGGACGAGGTTGTTCAACACGTGGTGCAGGCGCAGCAGTTGCTGGTTGTGCAGAATGTTGAGTTTGTGCTGTTTCAGACGAGTGAGTATTCACTTGTTGTGAAGGCGCATCTTGACTCACTTGCGGTTGATCATTTTGATCATGTTCAGCAGTTTCAAGATTTTCAAACTCAGCAGGCTGTTGTGCAGGTTGCTGCGTTTGCGTTGTTTCAACTTTTTCAGTTTCATCGTTTTTAGGTTCTTCTTTTTTCACACATGCTGTTAAAACAAGACCTGTTGCAATTAAACCACAAATTAAAAGTTTCTTATTCATATTGACACAAAATATAGCTTCTAGAGAGTAAGCCTATTATAACAGTAAAATTAGAGATAAAAATCATGTACTGTAATGTTAATTTTTGATTGGAAATGCTGATAGAATAGCCAATTGTTTATTGTTCTATGAATTGATGTGAATTGACTTTGCTTTCTAGGTACAAGGTAAAGTAAAATCGCACAACATTGTAGGCCAATTTAGGCTCCATTGTACGAGAAACTTAATGACCCATTTTATATTCGTCACTGGTGGTGTTGTATCATCACTAGGTAAAGGTATTTCAGCTGCTTCAGTTGCTGCACTTTTAGAAGCCCGTGGTTTAAAAGTGACCATGGTCAAAATGGATCCATACATTAATGTCGATCCAGGGACTATGAGCCCATTCCAACACGGTGAAGTTTTTGTTACAGAAGACGGAGCTGAAACGGACTTAGATTTGGGTTATTACGAGCGTTTCTTACGTCGTGCTAAAATGACCAAATTGAATAACTTTACCTCTGGTCGTGTTTATCAGGATGTTCTGAACAAAGAACGTCGTGGTGATTACTTGGGTGGTACAGTACAAGTTATTCCACATATTACGGATAATATTAAAGAGCGTGTACTTCGTGCTGGCGAAGGCTATGACGTTGCGATTGTTGAAATCGGTGGTACAGTCGGTGACATTGAATCTCTCCCATTCATGGAATCTGTACGTCAGTTAATGGTTGAACTTGGTCATAAACGTACTATGCTCATGCATTTGACTTTATTGCCATATATTAAGTCTGCGGCTGAGTTGAAAACTAAACCGACTCAACATTCTGTAAAAGAATTATTGTCGATTGGTATTCAACCTGACATTTTGATCTGTCGTACAGAACATGATGTCGATGCAGACACGACCCGTAAAATTGCATTATTCACCAATGTGGAAGCACGTGCAGTTGTGGTATGTAAAGATGCCCGTTCTATTTACCAAATTCCACGTACATTCTATGAGCAAAATGTTGATGATTTAATCTGTGAACGTTTTGGTTATGACAATTTGCCAGAAGCGGATCTTTCAGATTGGGACAATGTGGTCGAAGCATTGTTAAATCCGGAATATATCGTTCGTGTTGCGATGGTGGGTAAATATGTCGAACTTCCAGATGCATATAAATCTGTGAATGAAGCACTTTTACATGCAGGTATTCAAAACCGCGTTAAAGTTCAAATTGACTATGTCAATGCAGAAGATCTAGAGGGTCAAAACCCTGCTGAAGTATTGAAAGATGCAGATGCAATCCTCGTTCCGGGCGGTTTTGGTGAACGTGGTACTGAAGGCAAAATGAAAGCAATTCAGTTTGCACGTGAAAATGGTGTGCCATTCTTGGGTATTTGTTTAGGGATGCAATTGGCTGTGATTGAGTTTGCTCGTCATGTTGCTAATATGCCTGAAGCAACGTCTACAGAGTTTAATCGTTCGACTAAATTCCCACTGATTGGTTTAATCACTGAATGGTTAGATGAGCGTGGCGAAATTCAACATCGTTCTGTAAATTCTGACCTTGGTGGAACGATGCGTCTGGGTGCTCAAAAATCAGAATTGGTTGAAGGGACTAAAACGCGTGAAGTTTATGCCAAAGCAGAGATTATCGAGCGCCATCGCCATCGTTATGAAATGAATGATCGTTTTATTCCAGTGATTGAACAAGCAGGGATGAAAATTTCAGGTTATTCAGCAGATCAACATCTAGTTGAAACTGTGGAAATTCCTGAACATCCTTGGTTTATTGCGGTACAATTCCACCCAGAATTTACCAGCTCACCACGTGATGGACATCCATTATTTGCAAGTTTTATTGATGCTGCAAAAAAACAGTATCAAAAAAGCAAATAAGCGAGCAAAACATAACTAGGAAGTTTAAATGTCACAATTAAAACCACAAGAAATTGTACGTTTAGGCGATATACAAATGGCAAATCATTTGCCATTTGTACTATTCGGCGGAATGAATGTACTTGAGTCGAAAGACTTAGCTTTTGAAATTGCAGAAACCTATGTTGAAATCTGTAAACGTCTAGACATCCCTTACGTTTTTAAAGCGAGCTTTGATAAAGCTAATCGTTCGAGTTTATATTCGTTTCGTGGTCCAGGCTTAGAAAAAGGCGTTGAATGGTTAGCAGACATTAAAAAGCATTTTAATGTGCCGATCATTACCGATGTTCATGAGCCTTATCAAGCTGCTCCTGTTGCTGAAGTCGCAGACATTATCCAACTTCCAGCATTTCTAAGTCGTCAGACTGACCTTGTTGAAGCAATGGCAAAAACACAAGCCATTATCAATATCAAAAAAGCACAATTCCTTGCACCACATGAAATGCGTCATATTTTGAATAAATGTTTAGAAGCAGGCAATGACAAACTCATTTTATGTGAACGTGGTTCAGCATTTGGTTATAACAACTTAATTGTTGATATGCTTGGCTTTGACACCATGAAAGACATGAATGTGCCAGTCTTCTTTGATGTGACACATGCTTTACAAACACCAGGCGGTCGTGCTGATTCAGCAGGTGGACGCCGTGCACAAATTACCACATTGGCACGTGCGGGTATGGCGACAGGTTTGGCAGGTTTATTTCTGGAAGCACATCCAGATCCTGAACAAGCGAAATGTGATGGACCTTGTGCATTACGTATGTCGCAACTAGAGCCATTTTTAGCACAGTTAAAAGAATTGGATACTTTAGTCAAAGGATTCAAAAAGTTAGATACGCATTGATGCTTTGTTTTTAAGCATCTTATTATTAATCAACTGAGGAAATATTCATGAGCCAAATCGTTGACATTCGTGCACGTGAAATCTTGGACTCTCGTGGTAACCCAACCATCGAAGCAGACGTAATTTTGGACTCTGGCGTTGTAGGCCGTGCATGTGCACCATCTGGTGCTTCAACTGGTTCTCGTGAAGCTTTAGAACTTCGTGACGGTGACAAAGCACGTTACTTAGGTAAAGGTGTTCGCACTGCAGTTCAAAACGTAAATGGTCAAATCAAAGACTTATTAAAAGGTCAAAACGTATTTGAACAAAAAGCAATTGATGACAAAATGATTGCGCTTGATGGCACTGAAAATAAAGAAAAATTGGGTGCTAACGCAACTTTGGCGGTATCACTCGCTGCTGCTCGTGCTGCATCTGCTGAAAAGAAAATTGAATTGTTCCAATATATTGCAGACTTACGTGGTCAAACAACGTTGTCTATGCCTGTTCCAATGATGAACATCATCAATGGTGGTTCACATGCAGATAACACTGTAGATATTCAAGAATTCATGATCGAGCCAGTAGGTTTCACATCTTTTGCTGAAGCTTTACGTGCAGGTGCAGAAATTTTCCATTCTTTAAAATCTGTACTTAAAAAACAAGGTTTAAATACAGCAGTGGGTGATGAAGGTGGTTTTGCACCTAACCTTCGCACAAACGAAGAAGCGATTACTGCGATTCTTGAAGCAATTGGTCAAACTGGTTATAAAGCAGGTTCTGACATCATGCTTGCACTTGATTGTGCATCTTCAGAATTCTATAAAAATGGTCAATATGTACTTGCAGGTGAAGGCAACAAAGCATTCACAAGCAACCAATTTGCTGACTATTTAGCAGGTCTTGTGAAACAATATCCAATTATCTCAATTGAAGATGGTTTGGATGAGTCTGACTGGGAGGGTTGGGCTTACTTGACTTCTATCCTTGGTGATAAAATCCAATTGGTTGGTGATGACTTGTTCGTAACTAATCCTAAGATTTTACAACGTGGTATTGATGAGAAAATCGGTAACTCGATCTTAATCAAATATAATCAAATTGGTACGTTGTCTGAAACTTTAGATGCAATTTACCTTGCTAAAGCAAATGGTTATACAACTGTAATTTCTCACCGTTCTGGTGAAACTGAAGATTCTACAATTGCGGATCTTGCTGTTGGTACTGCTGCGGGTCAAATCAAAACGGGTTCACTTTCACGTTCTGACCGTATTGCGAAATATAACCAATTGCTTCGTATTGAAGAATTAACACATGCGGTTTACCGTGGTAAAGCTGAATTTAAAGGTTTAAATTAATCATTATTGATTGATTTAGATTGAAAGAACCACTCTGAAAAGGGTGGTTTTTTATTATTTGTACAATATTTGTCAAATTAAGTTTTACGAAATCTACAATTAGCACTGACTATATTTTAAAATTTTTTTGGCTCATTTAATTCAAATATTTCATTCTTATCATTCAATGTAATGTATTAACATAATAGTTGTTCGCTACACCGTAAAATGATGGAACTAAGCCAAATTTATGCATATTGGCATTAGTAATTCAGGTTTTTGGAGAAAATAGTGGCTTTTTCACTTTATTGTTTAATTAACGAAAATTCAAATCGCTTTTCAATAGAATTTTTTGAAAAGGAATTAAAGAAGTATTTTTTTAAAATGGAGGGATTAAGTCTTAGTTATGAGGAGGATCTATTTGACTCTTCGAATATACATTTATTGCTTTCTTGGGAAGGTTGGTGGATTAGATTTTTTTATGAAACTGGTCAACATGTAATTGATGATTCGGTAGAAATTGCTAAGCATGCTAAAAAAAATCTATCTAGTGAAATTTCTAATATTGATAAAAGAATTATTGTTAGATTTGCTGATGATGAATCAAAGATTTATACAAATCATATAATTTTGATGATAGATTATTTACAAGATATTCCTAATATAATTATATTTAACCCTCGAACTAAAAAATTTATAGTCAGTTAATCATAATTTTAAACAATAAAAATTACTTATTGTACGTAGTTGATATAAATTCAAAGATAATCAAAATATTCTCATTATGTGATAAGAACAATTGCAGCTTAATCGGTTGTATATTAAAGTCCAATTAGTACGTTAGATAGCGGATTAAAATTGACTTATTGATGTTATATACAATCTTATACCATTCAGTAAAAGTTAATTAATATAAATTTAAAGTTTGCCTTGCCTTATCTTACAGTGAAAAGTTTAAATTCCTATGCGTAGGCGATGCCTTACTTTTCAGGGATAAAAAGTAACAAAAATCCTTTGTTAGACATGAGAAGCGAAGCTTCGCAAGATATCCCCTTGTCTAACGGCGACATCCCTGTCGCCTCACGATAGCATGATCCTGTTTAAAGCAATTGGTGCAGAAAAGCAAAAGTGGCTGAGTCATATGTAGTTAATTTAACAGATTGGTATTAAATTCAAAATGAATGGATTTAAAAGTGATATTACATTGTGCTATATCATTTTGATTGATTAATTTTATCAAGTAAAAATCAGAAATATCTTGATTCTTATCCTTTTGCATATTTACCACAGTAAAGCGTTCTCCATCCCTCTGATTTGATGTATATTGAACGCATAATTCAATGTTGCTCTTAACCCACATACACTATGCCAGAAGTCCTCAAATCAACTTCAAGTAAAATTATCCTTGTTATTGCATTGATCATTGTTGCAGTACTCCAATACCGTTATTGGTTTGGTGAAGGGGGATATTTTCCACACCAAGCACTACTACAGCAAATACAGCAACAAACCGAAGTCAATAATGAGCTAAAAGAGCGCAACCGCATTTTAGCAGCAGAAGTGTATGACTTAAAAAATGGTGCTGAAGCCATAGAAGAACATGCTCGCCTTGACCTCGGTTTAATCAAGCCTCATGAGACATTTTTACAAATCAGCACGCTTAGTACGCATTATAAACCGATTTATATCGATCCAAATGCAGATGTAGATAACAGAACCAATGAAGATGAAGATGCAGAAACCATCCCTCAACAACCGTAAAATTTGGGCAATTGTTCCTGCTGCTGGGTCTGGAAGTCGGTTTTCAAAAACAGAATTAAAACAATACCAACGCATTCAAGATCTCACTGTTTTAGAACATACTGTGAATCGTCTGAATCAATTGCCTTTGGCAGGTTGCGTCTTAGCTGTCAGTGAACAAGATGATGTTGCTCGTCAGCTCAACTTTGAGAAGAATGACAATATTCATTTTTGTTCGGGTGGAAGAGAGCGAGTAGATTCGGTTTTAAATGCATTAATCTATCTGAGCGATATTGCTGCACCTGATGATATCGTCCTTGTTCATGATGCTGCACGACCTTGTGTGACAGTAGAATGTTTAAATGATCTTGTATATACAGTCACTCATCTTGCCACGAGTGCAATTTTAGCGATTCCTGTAAGAGATACTTTAAAACGTGTTGTACAGCAGCAAGAAATCCAACAGACGGTCAGTCGTGAATATCTGTGGCAAGCACAAACCCCGCAAGCTTCAAGCTTAAGCCAACTGAAAAATGCCATTGAAACAGCATTAAAGAATGACGTTGTCATTACGGATGAAGCCAGTGCTTTAGAGTTTATGGGGGAGATTGTACAGGTTGTTCAAGGTCGTTCTGACAATTTGAAAATTACTTATCCTGATGATTTAGAATTGGCACGTTTGATTCTAAATGCACAACATGGCAAAACTGCCTAAATCAAAGAAATATACAGGGAAGGCGCTGTAATCTTGGCTATTTCTCTTTATAATTTTGTTTCCCCGTTTTTGTTGTAGAAAATATCATGCCACCGAATGAGCAATATCGCTTTCTACGGCAGTCTGTAAGAGATGGTCGTAGTTTTAATGAAAGTACATCAAGATGGGATAAATTACATTTAGATCCGTGGTTATTGGTATTTTTGATTATCAATACAATTTTGGGTTTGTTAATGGTTTATAGCGCCTCGGATCAAGATGTTGGAATGTTAGTGCGTCAAGGTTTGAGCTTTGTTGTTGGCTTTATTCTACTGTTCCTGTGTGCGCAAGTTCCCCCAAAAGTTTATCAAGCCATTAGCCCATGGTTTTATGGTATTGCAATTTTATTGCTGATTTTGGTGTTGCTGGTGGGTGATGTTCGATTAGGGGCAAAGCGTTGGTTGACCCTACCGGGGATCGGGAGTATGCAACCAAGTGAATTCACTAAGTTTGCAATGCCGATGATGATGGCATGGTATTTTTCGCGACAACCTTTACCACCTAAATTTAGACATGTGATCGGTGCGCTGATCTTGATGGTTGTGCCTTTTGGCTTAGCATTATTGCAACCCGATTTAGCGATAGGGATTGTCATTGGTGGTGTTTTTGCGTTATTTCTTAGTGGTATGTCGTGGACATTGATCATTGGTGCGATTGCAGCAGCAGGCATGGCCTTGCCTTTAGTGTGGATGTTTGTTTTACAAGCGTATCAAAAGAAACGTATTTTAACTTTGTTTGATCCTGAGTCGGATGCTTTGGGCGCAGGTTGGAATATTATTCAATCTAAAATTGCCATTGGTTCAGGGGGATTTACTGGCAAAGGTTACTTAGGTGGAACCCAATCACAGTTGGGTTATTTGCCCGAACATCATACTGACTTTATCATGTCAACTTATGCAGAAGAATTTGGTTTTATCGGGGTTTTCTTATTGTTTGTATTATATGCAGCAATTATTTTTCGTTGCATGATGATCAGCCTAAATTGTTTCCATAATTATGGTCGAATTTTGGCAGGAACCATTGGTTTATCCTTATTTTTCTTTGTTTTTGTGAATTCAGGTATGGTCAGTGGCATCTTGCCTGTGACAGGTGATCCACTACCGTTGATGAGCTATGGTGGAACGGCTGTCATTACACTGTTAGCGAGTTTTGGGATTGTCATGTCGATTCATACGCATCGATAATCAACAATAAAATGGGGATATTCAAACAATATCCCTATTTTTTTGCAAAATAAATTGAAACTGTGGTTTATTTCATATAATTATTTATTAAAAAATAAAAGGAAATTTTGATGCTTCGCCAATTGTTATGTACAAGCACGCTTATTTTAAGTGGTTTAATTTTTACTACTACCTATGCAGCACCAACGCAACTGGATGGTGTGCAAACACAAAGATCACACGTCAGTCAAAATCATCAAGCAGATTTTAATTTATTTATCAGTTTGATGGAGCAAGTTGACATGCAAAAAATGACGATCATGGCAGAAGAAGACAATGAAAATATAACACAAGAGCAGAAAGCACAAGTGGCTGACGTAATCAAGAATTTACAAGCGTTAAGCCAATCTTTAGCTCAAGCTCAATTTATTACAGTTGAAGGTCAAAAAGTTCAGGCTGCTTTTATGGCTTATAATGATGATTCAATTTATTTACTAAAAAATCAACAGAAATGGGAGAATGATCAAAAACAGAAAGAAAAGTTAATAGCACATTCAATGCAATTAAATCAAACTTTAATCGATGCTTTGCAAAACTTAAAAGTGCTTGCAGGGCAAGAATGATATGCTGAAATCATACCTATGTGGCTAAATTCAAAAACTTTATATCCTTGCTATTACTGCCATCATCAGCATTTTAAACACGATATTTCAAGTTATGCAGATGGTCGGATGCTGTGTAAAGATTGTGTCAGACATATTATTGTGAGTAGTGAAAATTTAAATATTGTGGCGCAATGGGTATTACAACAAATCGAAAAGTTAGGCTTTAAATTTACGCGAGGTTATACTCACGTGAGCCTCATCAGTAAAGAAAAAATGAAAAATTTGGGTTTTGATCATGCAGAAGGTTTAGCAACCAATACCGTGAGTCATCATCTATTTTTGCAAGATCAACATATACATGCACAAATCAATGTGATTTATGGGATGCCTACGGCAAATTTGGTTTGGGTGCTGAGTCATGAGATTGGCCATGTTTTGGTATCCCAACACCAATATAAATTTAACTCTATGGCACAGGAAGAAGGGTTTTGTCAGCTCATGGCTTTATTGGTCAGTCAAAAATCACAAAACCCGTTAATGCCTAGAGTGTTACATAAAGAGTTCAATAATCCTGATCCAATCTATGGCGGGGAATTGAGAAAAGCCTATGCCCAATACCAACAACAAGGCTTTTCAGTTTATTTTAAAAATTTTATTTAAGCGTTAAAGTGGTATATAGGTATAGACCAAACCATAAGAAACAGCCGCAATTAGAGTGGCTAGGACAATTTTTTTAAATTTAAAATAAATACCAATGAGCACCAAAAAACCGATCAGCATGGCAAAGCTTTTATTGGGTGTTTCAATTAAGGGAGGCAAGGTAGCAACAACTAGCATAGAACTAATAGCTGCAATCCCGATGCTACCTAAAGCTATTTTTAACCATGTTGCACCACGTGCTTGCTGATTTTTTTGACTTTTTTGAATGACTAATAATGGACCAAAACGTGAAGCGAAATTGGCAATACCGACAATAATTCCGACTAAAATAATTTCTAGATCCACATTATTCTCCTGAATGACTGATGGCAATTTCATCATGTTGTTTTAATACATAATGTTTAAATATTCCTGCAAATATTCCTGCAAGTATGCCAATAAAAATCGCAGCAGATAAATTGATCAGATAACACGAAATTGCGGCAACAAGCAAAGAGACACAAACCACAAGCGTATGTTTCTTTTCAAAGGCAGCCAATAAAAAACTGAGGAAAAGCGCAGGCAGTAAGAAATCGAGTGCAGCTTGTAAAAATTGAGGTAAATTGGCAACTTGGTCTGAAAATAAACCACCTAAAAGTGAACCCAAAGCCCAAGACATCCAACTAAATAGGCTTAAACCCAACATCCAAGATTCAGACCATTCTTGGCGTCTTTGTGATAGTTTAATCATACCTGCGGCAAAAACTTCGTCGGTTAAACCCCATGCCCAAAGCGCAGTTTTCTTTAAATTTAAGCGATCTTGAATCAGGTTTTGCAAAGCAGGGCCATATAAAACATGACGAATGTCCAATGCAATCACGGTAAGTGCAGTCATCCAAATAGAGGTGCCACTCCCTAGCAATGCCACCACTAAAAATTGACTGGCGCCAGCATACATAGAACAGGACAGAAACAAAGCTTCCCAAGGCGTAAAGCCAAATTGGGTTGCAGATACACCAAAAGCAAAAGACACAGGCAGATAAGTAAAAATAATCGCTTGACTATCTTTAGCACCTTGCCAAAAACCTGCAGGTTTGACGGAGGAAGTTGTGTGTTGGGACACGTAACACCTAATTGGGAGTATAAAACAAAAGGTAAAATCAAGATTGTGTATTGTACCCGAATTTACTAGCATAGTGCTCAATTGTTTAATTTGGCGATGTGCTATGTTTGCGGTGAAATTTCCTTTGTTGCTTAAGTCAGGCTTAATACTCGGTATTTTGCTATTACAGGGCTGTGGTCATTCATCTTCTGAGCCAAAAGAACCGATTCAGCCTGCACCAAAGCTGAGTAATGATGCAACGGCATATGCACAAGAAGCATGGAAATTACTGAATGATGTAGAACCTTTTGTATATCGTAAGCAGTTGAATTTAATAGAAGAAAAAGTCAGGAAGCCGATTCGAAAACTCAGTACTGACTGGCGAATTAATGTCAAAATGACAGATTCTGTGACGGAAGGAAAATACGCTTTGTGTCGAAAATCTTTAACGAGTTTGGATAATTTTGCACGTGCAACACTTGAAAAAGATCATGCATTGAGTCAGAAAAAAGCAGATTACGAGCGTGATAAAGCACAATGTAAAGATGCAATTGATAATCCAAATTTAGGCAACACCAAAGCTTACACCAATTTATTTTAAAATAATGGGTTATTGAAAAAGAAGAGATAAAAATGCGCTGATAGAGCGCATTTTTAATTTATTGAGTCGGTAATAATAATACGGGGTCTTCTATCGTATAACCTGTTTCAAAAGGAATACCCAGATATTTTACAGTCACCAGAACTTTATTTTGTTGAGGAATCAGAAATTGCTGTGAGATTGTTAATTGCTGCTGATATGCAGTTGCTTGTTGTTGTAAGCTTTTAAAATTTTGATTTTTCACATGATAAGTATAATGAAACTCAGGTTGTTTTTGTTTGGGATCATACCAAACTGGGACATGTTGAATCGTTTTTTTGTTAATCACAATACGATATTGAGAAGATGTGGCAGTTAATGGTTGTAAACGCTTTGTGATTTTGGCAAGTTCTTGATTAAAGCGAGTATCCTCCTGATCATAATCAATTTTTTTCGTTTTAGGATGGATATATAAAGAATTAACTTGGATCAACTTGTTGGGCTTAGCATTATTTTTAAACTGATAATAATACAATTGTGGCAGTCGACCACGTTCATCTTCATAGTGTTTAAGCAAATAAACTTTCTGCTCTTTGGCTTCGTAGCCCAAAACTTCAATTGTTTGTGGACCACCCACTGTGGCAAATACAGGTAAAGAACAACTAAGACAGCTTGTAAATATTAACTTTTGCGTAATATGCATACTTTTTTACTCACATTTAAATCTGAATTTGATCCTGTCAAAAAATAACCAATAGACCATGGATATAATGTAGATGTTTTGCATCAAATCAGGATGAATTATTGGCTGTGTAGGGGATTAAAACAGCATCATCAATCACATATCCCCGTTTCATAGAGCATCCCTAGATATTGAACAATCGCAAGAAAAGTATTGTGTTGGGTAATATGATATGCACCAGTGACATTTAATTCAGCATGGTGATAGCTGACAATTTTTTGCACTGAACAGAACAGCTTTTACACTTAAATCTTAGTCTAGTTTGCATTATTGATGTGAAAATAAAAGAGGATTTTTCCTCTTTTATTTAAAATTATTACACAAGATAAGGTATAAATAAAATTAAAACTTTTCAGCAGCAGCTAGATTCCACATTCTAAAATAGAAGTTTTCTTCATCTTTATTTTCACATGAAAGCAATTCGCCATCTTTCATCCAAAAATGTAATTGTGCATAGTTTTTAATTTCACGGTCATTGATACGTTGAGCTAAGTGGTGCGGTTTAATTTCGGTTGGATGCTGTAAACCTGCCGCTGCGATCATTTCAGCTAAAGCTTTGAGCGTATTTTGCTGGAAATGGAAAACACGTTCTGACTTTGTTGGCACATCTAAGGCTTTCTGGCGTTCTTTGTCTTGTGTTGCAACCCCGACAGGGCATTGATTTGTATGGCAACTTTGCGCTTGGATACAGCCTACAGCAAACATAAAGCCACGTGCTGAATTCACCCAATCTGCGCCCATCGCCATGGTACTTGCAATGTCAAAAGCAGAGATGATCTTACCGCTAGCACCAATTTTTATTTGCTCACGTAAGCCTGCGCCGACCAAAGTATTGTGAACAAAAAGTAAGCCTTCACGTAATGGTGTCCCCATGTGGTCAATTAACTCGATTGGAGCAGCACCTGTACCTCCCTCAGAACCATCAACCACGATAAAATCAGGCACGATTTTAGTGGCAAGCATGGCTTTAACAATACCCATAAACTGCCAAGGTTGTCCAATACACAGTTTAAAACCCACGGGTTTTCCATTGGATAATTCACGTAATTTTTGAATGAAATACATCATTTCAATTGGGGTGCTAAAAGCAGAATGTGACGCTGGTGAAACACAGTCTTCATCGCGTGAAACACCACGAATTTGGGCAATTTCTTCACTGATTTTATTTTTAGGTAAAATTCCTCCATGTCCAGGTTTAGCACCTTGTGAGAGTTTGATTTCAATCATCTTAATCACAGGGTTAGCGGCTTGTTGTTGAAATTTTTCAGGATCAAATTTCCCATCTAGAGTTCGGCAACCAAAATAACCACTGCCCAGTTCCCACACAATATCCCCACCATTTTCAAGATGATAAGGACTTAGGCTGCCTTCGCCTGTGTCATGGTAAAACTGCCCCATTTGAGCACCTTTATTCAATGCACGGATGGCATTCGCACTGAGACTGCCAAAACTCATTGCTGAAATATTCATGATCGAGGCACTATAGGGTTGCGAACATTGCTCATTACCAATATGGATCCGGAAAGTTGTATGATTAGCGGGGTGGCAAGGTGCTAAAGAATGGGTCAGAAAACGGTAATCTTGTTGATAAACATCAATGATTGAACCGAAAGGTTTGTCGGCATTTTCGTTTTTTGCACGTTGGTAAACTAGACTGCGTTGTGACCGTGAAAAAGGTAGTGCATCTTCATCAGATTCAATGAAATATTGACGAATTTCAGGACGGAAACTTTCAAAGAAAAAGCGGAAATGTCCCATAATGGGGTAGTTTCTGAGAATCGCATGTTTACTTTGAAGAATGTCATAAATCCCGACACCGCTTAGTACAATACTGATGACCCATGCAATATTGAGTACTGTATCGGAAAAGAAATAGTAAATAAAATGGGACTCATGTAAAAAAATCGTCCATGTCAGATAAATTGCGATGAATAAACACAAGAACCAAACAGAATAACGTGAAAAGAAAGTATTAAAAAATTTACTTCTTATTGCTTGAGCAGGGCTTGCCATAGGAATAGTTTGTCCAACTTAATATTATGCTGCTAAGTTGCCAATTTTATGTTGTTTTCTCAAGTATTGAATTGTTAGAAATAAGAAAGATTCTATTTTAAAAATCAGAGAGTTCGTGCCGAGTGTTTAGTATGCTAGTGAGCATGAAAAAGAGCTTAGATTTTTTGCGCCAATAAGGTTGCGAATCGTTGTTTGATGCGCTTGCCGTGTTCATCTGTACGATGTAATTCACCGACATTTTCATTGTATTTTAAAATGTTCCATGCTTGATAATATTCACGTAATTGGTTGCTTTTAAATGTGAATGGAAAATCAGCTTGGGCAGGATAATCATCTGTATCCATTGCGCAGACGATCAAGTTAAAACCATTGGCTTGGGTGACATTTTGCATATTTTGAATTAAAGGTGGAATGGTTTCTGGCTGTAAAAACATCATGACCACAGTGGAAAAGACAAAATCATATTGGCCATTTAAGCTTTGATCTTGATTTAAATCGCGAATAGTCGTGTGAATATGCTCTAACTTTTCCGTTTGAATGATCTCGTTGAGTTTATGGATACTCGTAGGATTGACATCAAAAGCATCTAGCTCAAAGCCATGTTGATTTAAATATAAAGTATTCCGTCCATGACCACAGCCAATGTCTAAAGCCTTACCTATATTGAGGTAAGGCATTGCCATGAGAATTTCGGAATGCGTTGCAGCTAGTTGATATTTTTTAGAAAAATAATTCTCTACATCACAGTAGAAGCTCAGTTGGCACTTTATATCAGCACTTGCCGAGATAATCTTGTGCCAAGTTTGTGGTGCAATAAAAGAGGGTTGGTGTTCTGCATTAAATTGCTGTTCAGAAAGAACATCGCCGTGTTCATTTAGCAGGGCAAAGTCTAGGTGACCTTGTAAAATATTTAATTTTGCCCAAGTGCCTATTTGAGTGTTGTGCGCTTTTTTAAAGCCGTCAGGAATATTGGCAAAATGCCATACAGGTAATTGTTGATAACAACGTAAATTTTGCATTCAATATTCCTTTAGCATCTACAACTATGTGCTTAAATACAGATCTCGGCACATGAAAGATTCTATTCTTCTTCGGTAGGGACGAGCATTAAAATAGATTCATTTAAAAGCATAACCAAGTCTTCTAAAATTTCATCATCGGCTAAATCGAAATTTAATTCAATGCTGTGACCATCTGCAATTTGCTGTAAAAATGGCGTGAATTGTTCAGAAATACACAAAGCTTCACCATTTGCCCAAAATAAAATGTCATGGTCTTGGTCAGAGTAAAGTAAGCGTGATGCAGGTTCAAGTTGAATGATATAGCCTTGATCAATGGCTTGTTCTAAATCACCCGTGCCAATTTCTTCAGCTTCTGGAATATTTTCAGGATATTTCGAATCAGACACTAAACTCATAATGGCATCATCTAATACCATTGAGTTTTGCAATTGTTCTAAAATTTTTGCTTTCAAATAAGTGAGCTCATTTTCAGTCACTTCACCTGCACGCGATACTTGGTCACGGATAATATCGACGAGAGGATTTTTCAATTCCACATTTTCTGAAAATTTATCACAAATACGATCCATCATGTCAGGCACATTTGGCATACGGAAGCCAAAAGAATAAGTCAGACAATGGTCTTCCGCCACGCCATAATGTGACAGTCCAGGTGGCACATATAGCAAATCACCCGGTGCGAGGACTTCATCAAAATGAACATCCATTTCAGGTAATAATTTGAGTGGTTGACCTACTACAAATTCTGTTTCAGCATCACACATTTGACCCAATTGCCAACGGCGATGACCAAAACCTTGGACTAAAAATACATCATAAAAATCAAAATGTTGACCAACAGAACCACCTTGAGGTGCATAAGACACCATAATATCATCACGACGCCATTGTGGAATAAATGGAAATTTTTTCCAAAGCTCAGCTAAATCAAAAGAGTAGTGGTCTATCGCTTGAATAAGAAGCGTCCAAAGTTTTGGCATTTTTTGAAAATCACCTTTAATCAATGGTGAATTTTTCACTGTCCACTGCTTTGGATCTTTGTCTTTTTGTTTGATCAGACGCGCTGTGATATTTTCATCGAGTGCGAGTTCCATGACATCTTCAGGAACCAAAATATTGGTAATTTCAGGGAGTGCATTGCGGACTAAGAGTGGTTTTTTTTGCCAATATTCTGAGAGAAATTGTTCTGCGGTAATCCCGCCTAAAACGTCCAAGGGTTGTGACATGAAATAGCCTAAGCAAATTTAAAACAATAATATGATATTGTCGTATGAGATGCAGTAGGGTGCAAGTTTTGATTTGATTAGAATGTCGAAGTTCAAAAGAATAATTTGATGATCAATTAAAAAACCAGTACATCAAGTACTGGTTTTTTAGTTTTGTTTAAAAATAGACATTATCTTAATTTAGATAACCAATCCCCTAGACTTTGTACAAGTTGAACTAAAATCAACAGTACAATCACAGTAAGAATGACTACACTTGTATCAAAGCGTTGATATCCATAAGAAATTGCGAGATCACCAATACCGCCTGCGCCGACAGCGCCTGCCATAGCTGTTGCACCGATGAGGCTAATGGTTGCCGTGGTCAAATTTAAGATGAGTGAACTACGTGCTTCAGGAATGATGAATTTAAAAATAATTTGCCAAGGTGATGCACCCATCGCTTGTGCTGATTCAACAATACCTTCGTTGACTTCTAACAGTGACGTTTCAATCAAACGTCCAATGTAAGGTCCCACATAAATAGTTAAAGGTACGATTGCCGCCCAAGTCCCGATGGATGTACCGACAATCATTTTGGTCAGAGGAATAACTGCAATTAACAAAATGATGAATGGAAGTGAACGTAGTGCATTTACAATTGGATTAAGCACATGATAAATCACTTTATTTGGCAAAATTCCATTTGGACGCGTAACCAATAAGATAATGGCTTGAATAAAGCCCCAGATACCACCAAACAGCATTGCAAAAAACACCATATGCATGGTTTCTTGCATGGCCGTCACAAATTGGTCGATAGACAATGAACTTTGCCAATAAGGCGCTGTGACTTCAGTGAGCCATTGAACGATGAGATCTCTCATTCTGCTACTCCTGATTGAGACACTTTAACCCCTTGTAAAGCAAGAAACTGTACCGCTTGTTGGATCACAATCGGATCGCCGAGTAACTGCACAAACATTTGTCCAATCACTGAACCATTGATTTCAGTCATATTGGCAAAGACAATATTAAGGCTAATATCAAATTGTTGAATTAGTTTTTGAATCACGGTTTCTTGAGCAGATGTACCTAAAAATTGTAGATTATAAATGCTATTATGATTTTTATTTTCTAAATTATTCAATATATTAACAGGTAACTGTTGTTGTAAAACAGTTTGAATAAAATTGCGTGTCGTCGCTTGTTTTGGGCGGCTAAAAATATCTAGGGTTGAACCTGTTTCAATAACTTTGCCAAACTCCATCACAGCAACATGGTCACAAACTGACTCAATTACATCCATTTCATGGGTGACCATTACGATAGTAATACCTTGTTCTTTATTGATTTTTTTCAATAAGGCTAGGACGGATTTGGTGGTTTGTGGATCGAGTGCAGAAGTTGCTTCATCACAAAGTAAAATTTTAGGATGGTTGGCTAAGGCACGTGCAATTCCGACACGTTGTTTTTGCCCACCAGACAGTTCATCAGGAAAAGCATCTTTTTTATGTTTGAGGTCAATGAATTCAAGCAATTCATTTAAACGCTTTTCACGTTCAGCCTTAGAAAAACCTAATAATTTCAGTGGCATTTCAATATTGGCAGCAACAGTTTTGGTTTCAAGCAAATTAAAATGTTGAAAAATCATGCCAATATTTGCACGTTCTTGACGTAATGCGCGTGCATCTAATGCAGTGAAGTCCTTATCATTGATGATGACTTGCCCTTGGCTTGGACGTTCCAAGAGATTGATCATACGGATTAAGGTGCTTTTTCCTGCACCACTATAACCAATAATGCCAAAAATACTGCCATTCGGAATCTGTAGATTAATGTCATCCAAGGCACGTACGGTTTGACCTTTGAGATCATAATGTTTTGAGATATTTTTAAATTCGATCATGTTGTCAAAAACTATACAAAAATGAAAAAACAGGCAAAATCATTTTGCCTGTTTCATGGACATCAAAAAAGATGTTATTTGTTTTCTGTTAAATAGCTAACAGGTTTATTTACATCTACTTTAGTGCCACCAAAATGTTCTTGAACATATTTGCCTACAGCAGCAACATGGTAGAGTTCACCGACTTTTTTCAAGATTGGATCATCTTTACGTGACTCAGCAACTGCAAGAACATTCACGTTCATTTTGGTGCTTTGGTCAATTGGTTCATAATAGATCGAATCTTTTAATACGTTCAATCCACCTTCCATTGCTAAGGTATTTCCAAGAACGATGGCATCGACTTCATCTTTTGCACGTACCGCAGTTGCCATTTGAATGGGTTTGATCACAATTTTTTTACTATTTTCAATGATATCAGCAGGTGTACCTTTGACGTTATCAAAATCAGCTTTTAATTTTAACAGACCTGCAGATTGTAATAACAATAAGGCACGTGATTCATTTGCACCATCATTTGGAATGGCAATAGTTGCGCCTTGAGAGAACTCTTCAACTTTTTTTACTTTGCTTGAGTAAATGCCCATTGGCTCTAAATAGGTAGTTGAAATGGGTGCAATTTTATCTTTGTTTGAGTCGTTAAATGCAACCAAATATGCATAAGACTGGAATGCATTGATGTCAATTTCTTTGTTAGCAACAGCGGTGTTCATAGACACATAGTCTGTAAAGTTCTTAACTTCAAGCTTAATACCTGCTTGTTTGGTTTCAGGCAAGGTTGCGATATAACGCCATACATCTGCATCTGAGCCTGTAGACGCCATAACCACTGTATGTTCTTTTGCATCACCTGTAGATGCGGTTTCTGTTTTAGGTGCTTCTTGTTTACCACATGCTGCAAGAGAAAGCACAGATGCACTGAGTAAAACACCAAACAACTTGTTCATGTTTAAATCCTGAATAATAAAATGCACTTAAATGAATACACTTATAAATTAAATCGCTTAATTACCCAATACAGCTTAAAACAAATTTGTGTCTTCTCTAGAAGGCTGATACGACAAGCAAAAATTTTTCAATTTGAAATTGGTTTTGCGTGGCTCTTTATTGACTGCAATTGAAATCAAACAATAAAAATTCAAAAACAATATTTGAACTGAACCATGACGAAAATTTTAATTATCATACCAATAAATTTAACTTATACATAGTCGTGCTAAAGATTTGTATTACTTAGAAAAAACTTATAAAAGAATGAATTTACTAAAAAAATAAAGAAAACAAAAGCTTTTGTTGAATTGTGTGGTAAATACGCAAGACTTTCTACTTATTCTTAATATATAAAATATAGTAAAAAGCTTAGCTAAAAAATAAATAAGCCATTAAATACAATAGTTCAAAATAATCATCTTTTTTATGTTGCTCTTAATTGAGAAAAATGGCGAATAAATTCTGCATTGTTATGCAGTCAGCATGATTGAACTTTATCGTATGTCAAATCATGAGATTTAATGATTGTAAAGTGTATAGAATGATTAGATGTCATATGTGAATTTTTGTGTACGAAAAGACCTAATTTTATTGTTAAATTGAAAGCCAAAGTGTTCCCCAAATTCCCCCAATAACACTTTGGCTTTCGTTTCCCCTACTAAATTTATTGTTTTTGGCGTGAAGTTGATCCAATCAACTTTTTTTATTATTTATCGTTATTTTACTGTGATTTAAGAACGATGAAATAAATTTAAACCATGAAATTTTTCTAACAATTTTGCGTGAGTTTCTCTATATTCGGGATGTGGTTCAATACATTCAATCGGGCAGACATTGACACAGGTTTGATGCTCATAAAAACCAACGCATTCAGTACAGCGCTCAACATCAATTTCATAGAATTTTTCACCTTCAAAAATGGCTTGGTTTGGGCATTCGGGCACGCACATATCGCAATTTGTGCATTGATCTGTAATGAAAAGTGCCATAATTAGCTCGCTATATAGGCTAAAGAAGCAGCAGAAATATCTGCGCTTGAATTGGGGAGATTGCGGATCAGTAATGCAAAATTCATGTCAACATCAGCAGGAATCGGAATTTTAACAATATGCCCTGAGCCTTTGGCATGGGGAATGAGTGTATCTTTCATATCTTTCATTTCTGTTAAAATGAATGTGATATTTCCACTAGTTGTCATGAGCTCTAAGGTGTCGCCTACGACAAAGCGATTTTTCACATCAACCACGATATAGTCTCCATTACGCTCTAAAACCTCACCGACAAATTGTTGATGATCAAAGCGGGATGAACCTGTTTCATAATTTTGATATTCACGATGTATATGACGACGTAAGAAACCTTCGGTATAGCCACGATTTGCCAAACCTTCAAGCTGAGTCATCAGTGCAGGGTCAAACTCTTTGCCTGCATGTGCATCATCAATCGCTTTACGATAAATTTGTGCAGTTCTAGCACAGTAAAAGTATGATTTGGTGCGTCCTTCAATCTTTAAAGAATGGACGCCCATTTGAGTTAAACGATCCACATGCTGTACAGCACGTAAATCTTTAGAATTCATGAAGTAAGTACCATGTTCATCTTCTTCAGCAGCGAACATCTCTTCTTCATTGCGTTGTAGTAAAACCGGCTCGCCAAATTGATGTTGATTTTGGGCGTGTTGCTCGTCGGCATCTTTATTGGTGCAGCAGCTTGATGCTGTCTCCAGTGGTTGGACTGGAATGACATCCCCAGATGCATCTTCTGCTGCTTCGTGAACTTTATAATCCCAGCGACACGCATTGGTGCAAGCGCCTTGATTGGCATCACGTTTATTCATATAGCCTGAAAGTAAGCAACGACCGGAATAAGCCATGCAAAGTGCGCCATGTACGAAAACTTCAATTTCCATATCAGGAACATTTTGCTTAATTTCTTCGATCTCTTCGAGGGATAATTCACGTGATAAAATCACACGAGTTAAGCCCATATTTTTCCAAAACTTGACTGTCGCCCAGTTGACTGCATTGGCTTGAACAGATAGGTGAATCGACATGTCAGGGAAATGTTCACGTACCATCATGATCAAACCGGGATCAGACATAATGAGTGCATCAGGTTGCATTGCAACCACAGGTTCAAGATCTCGGATAAAGTTTTTTAGCTTCGCATTATGTGGTTGAATGTTCACCACAACATAAAACTTTTTACCCAAAGCATGTGCTTCGGTAATGCCAATTTTCAAATTATCATGATCAAATGCATTGTTACGAACTCGCAAGCTATAACGTGGCTGACCTGCATATACAGCATCCGCACCATAGGCAAATGCATAGCGCATATTCTTGAGTGAACCAGCTGGCGAGAGGAGTTCAGTAACGTGGCAAATAGTCATATCACAAAAGGCATAAAAACTTTATGGGTATTATTCTAGTGATAAAAAAAATAGATTCAACCTAGTAAAAAACTCGGAATTTAAAATGATGTGTTGGAAAAATTGGCATTTTGATCATTTAAAGTTTAGTATATATGGAAATTCGTATATCCATATATAAATATGAATCAAGTCGATTTTTTTAAATGCCTTGCCGATCAAACTCGGCTCGATATTTTAATGATGATTGTTAAACAAGGTGAGCGTTGTGTTTGTGATTTGACGGTAGGACTAGATTTGAGTCAGCCGAAAATTTCACGACATTTAGCGCTGTTACGTAGTGCACAAATTTTGCAAGATCGCCGTCAAGGACAATGGGTCTATTATCGGTTACATGATGATTTAGCCCTATGGTGCAAAGAGATTTTACTGCAACTTTCAGCACAGGATCAGCGTTTTGAGTGCGCTCAAGATGCATGCGCTGAAAATCCAAATTGTTATTAGTAAATAGTTGAATTAATATGAAAATTTTATTCTTATGTACAGGGAATAGCTGCCGCAGTATTCTTTCGGAAGCTTTATTTAATGCTCAAGCACCAACAGGATTTCAGGCATGCAGTGCAGGTAGTCATCCTTCAGGTCAGGTACATCCATTGACTTTGAAAACCTTACAAAGTTTGAATATCCCGACTGAGCATTTGTCGAGTAAAAATATGCAGGCATGTGAAGCATTTGCGCCTGAGATTGTGGTGACCGTGTGTAGCGAAGCTGCCAATGAAGCATGTCCACTCTATTTAGGAAATGCTTTAAAAGTGCATTGGGGGTTAGATGATCCATCGCATTTAAATTTGCCAGAAGAAGAAAAATTACAAGCATTCAATTTAACTGTTCAACATATTCAGCGCCGTTTTGATGCATTTTTTGCACTAAATTTTGAGCAAATGGATGCACAACAATTAACCAAATCGCTCGAAAATATTGCTCTAATTGGATGAATATTCAACTATGTCAGCTCAGAAACTTTCTTTTTTAGATCGCAATCTTACGCTTTGGATTTTTATTGCGATGGCAGTAGGGATAGCCATAGGACTATTTTTCCCAAAATCTGCACAAAGTTTAAATCAGATGAGCATGGGAACAGTAAATTTGCCCATTGCCATTGGTTTAATTTTGATGATGTATCCACCTTTAGCCAAAGTGGATTATAAAAATTTAAGTCAAGTTTTTCAGGATAAGCGAACCTTAGTTTTGTCTTTAGTACAAAATTGGTTGATTGCCCCTTGTCTTATGTTTGCACTCGCAATCCTATTTTTACAGGATTATCCTGAATATATGACAGGGTTGATTTTAATTGGCTTAGCACGTTGTATTGCGATGGTGTTGGTCTGGAATAATCTTGCTTGTGGTGATCAGCAGTATGTTGCGGCGTTGGTTGCATTTAACAGTATTTTCCAAATTCTGTTTTTTAGTAGTTATGCGTGGCTATTTTTAACGTATTTACCGCCATTTTTTGGTGTTGAAGCGCAAGTGATCAATGTGAGTTTTTGGACGATCACGCAAGCGGTATTGATTTATCTTGGTATTCCATTTTTACTTGGTTTTTTAACGCGTTTGATTTTGGTCAAACAAAAAGGCTTAGATTGGTATCAAAATACTTTTATTCCTAAAATCAGCCCACTGAGCTTATTGGCATTGCTATTTACGATTGTTGCGATGTTTAGCCTTAAAGGTGCGGATGTGGTTGCATTGCCACTAGATGTATTGCGAATTGCCATTCCGTTAACGCTGTATTTTATCCTAATGTTTTTCATTAGCTTTTTCATGAGTAAATGGATGGGTAATGATTATCCTAAAACCACCGCAATTTCATTTACCGCCGCAGGTAACAATTTTGAGTTAGCACTTGCTGTGGCAATCGCAACATTTGGTTTGGCTTCTCCTGTGGCATTTACCACTGTGATCGGGCCATTGGTTGAAGTGCCTGTATTGATTCTACTGGTCAGTGTTTCCTTGTGGCTTAGAAAGAAATTTTTTGCCTAAGTGATTTTTAAAGGTTTTAAAAATGAATCTTCCAAATATTGATTTAAACCTGCTTGAGCATCCAACGTTTGAAAAAGTTCAAGCAAGAGAAAATGAGCATCCACCTCGAATTTTATTGCTGTATGGTTCAAATCGAGCGCGTTCGTTTAGCCGTTTAGCTGTACTTGAAGCAGGGCGTATCCTAGAACAGTTTGGTGCTGAAGTGAAAATTTTCCATCCTAAAGCTTTACCTTTACCTGAGGATGCCGACACTTCACATCCAAAAGTGCAGGAGTTGCATGAACTGTTAGCATGGTCGGAGGGAATGGTTTGGTGTTCACCTGAGCGTCATGGTTCCATGAGTTCTATTTTTAAAGCGCAGATTGATTGGATTCCATTGGCAGCAGGGGCAATTCGTGCCACGCAAGGAAAAACTTTAGCTTTGATGCAAGTAAGTGGCGGTTCACAGTCATTTAATACAGTCAATCAACTGCGGATTTTAGGGCGTTGGATGCGTATGATCACGATTCCAAATCAGTCATCTATTCCAAAAGCATTTTTAGAGTTTGATGAAAATGATCGGATGAAACCATCATCTTATTATGACCGCATTGTGGATGTCATGGAGGAGTTATATAAGTTTACATTGTTGACACGTGGGCAAGCCGCATATTTGACAGATCGTTATTCTGAACGTAAGGAATCTGCCGAAGCATTGTCAAAGCGGGTAAATCAGAAGTCGCTTTGATGTCTAGCATAGACGATCAGCAAAGTCATCTATTGTGTTGGGTGCAGGCGTATTCCTTAATCCTGTATCCAACGGAAACTTTAGATCTATTCGATTGCAGCGGCTAAATTTTTCACAATCTGACAATGATCAATGGTGCTGTCCGAAGCACAAGATTGGCGCAAAGCAACAAGCTGTGTTTTAAAACTTTGTAATTCTAAAATCCGTGTTTCAACATGTTGAATATGTTCTGCAATTAACTGATCAACAATTTTACAACCTCGTTCAGGGTGTTGAACTTGTTCCAATAAGGCGATGATCTCTTGTAAGGTCATATCCAATGCACGACAACGCTTAATGAAAATTAAACGTTTTAATGTTTCATCATTATAATATTTATAGTTATTTTCAGCTCGAAAACTGGCTTGAATCAAATTTTTCTTTTCATAAAACCGAATCGTATCTGTACTCAATTGGGTCTTTTTAGCCAAATCGCTGATGAGATATTGTTGCATGATATATGCTCCACAAAAGTACTTGACCTTGGAGTTAGTCCATAGTTTTAAATAGCATAATACAGATAAATCTTTAAGCAAGGGGAGTCAGCATGGCATGTACGTGTAGTCATGAACCTGCACCACAAAAACCAAATAGTAAGTTCCGTACTGCGTTATGGATTGCACTCATCATTAACCTTACGCTGTTTTTTGTGGAGTTGGTTGGCGGTGCTTATGCACATTCATCTGCACTTTGGGCAGATTCACTCGATTTCTTTGGTGATGCTGTGAACTATGGCATTTCGCTGGCGGTATTGGGTGCGAGTTTATATTGGCGTGCGACTGTTGCGTTGATCAAAGGCTTGACCATGGCATTGTTTGGTTTTGTGGTGATTGGTAAATCAGCTTATGCCTATATGCAAGGCATTCCCCCTGAAGCCATGACAATGGGAGCAATTGGGATATTAGCATTGATCGCCAATGTGATTGCAGCCGTGATCCTTTATGCATTTCGCGATGGTGACGCGAATATGCGGTCAGTGTGGTTGTGTAGCCGTAATGATGCGATTGGCAATGTTGCGGTGATTTTTGCAGCAGTAGGTGTATTTGGTACAGGCAGTTTATTACCCGATATTATTGTTGCTGTGATCATGGCAACTTTAGGTTTAACAGGCGGGTCTCAGGTGATCAAAAAAGCCTTACAAGAAAGACGTGAAAATAAACCAATATTAAATACTTAAAGCGCATATATTTAAAAACCACTTTCGAGTGGTTTTTTATTATGTATTAAAAATAATCCTTTACAGTTTAAAAATAATAGATAAAATTCGCTCCAATTAAAAATAAATAAATAATTTTTATAAATTATTTAATTAAACTGAAGTAGGGGTTAAGGTGAGTTTTAAAAAGTATTTTATAGCAAGTCTTTTAGTGTTTCTGAGTGGTTGTAGTGCCAAAGTCATTACTTATGATGCCGCAGGAAATGCAATTGGGGCGTGTAAAGCCACGCAAGGTTTTATTTTTGGGGCAAAAGCGGTTTGCTATGGTCATGGAAATGCCAAAGGCATTGATTATCGACAAGTGAATATTAAAACAGGCTTATTACCGATTCCACCAGCAAGCACGCAAATTCAATTGGATTAATTGGGTTTATTGACAATTCGTCAGGATTTAGAGGAAAGAAAATGAAAATTTCAGGATTAATTGCACTTTTTACTGCGCTAGTCATGACAGGATGTGCATCAACAGTGACAACGTATGATTCACGTGGGCAAGTGATTGGTTCATGTAAAGCAGAACGTGGTTTTGTCATTGGTGGTGGAGCACATTGCTCAGGTCATGCAAATCAGGAAGGTCGCACAAATTAATTAAGATGTTTTAACTGAGGTTTCGACTTCGGTATGCGCAATATGATGACAAAATCATCATGTTGCTGCTTGAAAATAACAATAATTTTAACGTAATAAACACAAATTAATGTTGAAATGTGTCCTAAAGAGAAATGATATTAAATTGAAAATTAGAAAATCAGGATATTCTACTATTTTAATATTTAAGCTAAGATGCTTATAACAACAAAGTTTATAAATTGATAACAAGGACATATAAGCATGAGAAGATTGCCCGTTTATTTATTGCTTGATACATCAGGCTCGATGTTAGGTGAACCTATTGAAGCTGTTAAAAATGGGGTGGAAATGTTGGCCTCCTCTTTGCGACAAGATCCCTACGCCTTAGAAACCGCTTATTTGTCCATCATCACTTTTGATACGACTGCCAAACAGTTGATGCCATTGACTGAACTGGCAATGTTTAATACGCCGAATTTACAAGCAACAGGAACAACACAGCTTGGTGAAGCGTTGTCATTATTGGCGGATAAAATTGAACAAGAAGTGCAAAAAACAACACCAGATACGCGTGGAGATTGGAAACCTTTGGTCTTTATCATGACCGATGGTGCACCAACAGATGACTGGAAGAAAGGTTTTGAAAAACTAAAAAAAGTCAAAACGGGTATGGTCATTGCATGTGCTGCAGGACACAATGCTGAAACAGCAATTTTAAAGCAAATTACGGAAGTCGTGGTGGAGCTTGCAACCGCAGATTCAAATACCATCAAAGCATTTTTTAAATGGGTGTCTGCAAGTATTTCTACAGGCAGTCAAAAAGTCGATGCAGGACAAAAAGAAGTGACAGGTTTGAGTGATTTACCACCACCACCCCCTGAAGTCAATGTTGTACTTTAAGTATATAGATGATTTTAGACCTCACTTAAAGATAAAAACGATAGATCGGATGGCTGAAAATTAAGATATTTCGCTGTCCCTAAAGCTTTCAACTAAAAGAAAAAAAGGAAAATAACATGGGGATTACATTAGCAAAAGGACAAGGTCTGACATTAGAAAAGGCAGAAAATAATCTGTCACTGGTCACCATTGGCTTGGGTTGGGACATCGCCGAGCAGAAAAAGGGCTTTTTAGGGGGATTATTTGGCGGACAAACTGCAGAATATGATTTGGATGTGATCGCTTTTTTATGTGATGCTAATGGTAAAGTGCAAAATCTCGGGCGAGATACTTCGGGGCATCCGACTTTAAACAATAGTGACGTTATTTTCTTCAATAATCTTAAGCATCCCTCTGGTCATATTTGGCTCACAGGAGATAACCGTACGGGGGCAGGTGATGGGGATGATGAGCAAATCATTGTTAAATTAAATTCATTAGCACCTGTTTATCATAAAATTGTATTTATTGTGCAAATTTACGAAGGCAATAAAAACAAGCAGCATTTTGGACAGGTACAAAATGCGTTTATTCGTGCTGTTGATGCTTCTGGCAAAGAAATGGTCCGTTTTAATTTGTCAGGTCAGGGACAATATGAACAACAACGTTCCTTACTTTTTGCTGAACTCGTGCGTGAGAATGCTGGTTGGAAATTTAACGCCATTGGCTCATCGTCTGAGTCAGATAACTTTGTGGAATGGCTAAAACAATACGTTTAATCATGTGAATGATCCATTTAATCACGACAAATCATCACGAGGAAAAAATATGCGTCGACTACCTGTTTATATTTTATTAGATACCTCAGGCTCTATGCGTGGAGAGCCAATTCATTCGGTAAATGTGGGCTTGCAGTCGATGCTGAGTGCGCTCAGGCAAGATCCTTATGCATTGGAAAGTGTACATCTTAGTGTCATTACCTTTGATATGCAGGCAAAAATTTATTTGCCTTTAACGCCGTTGGATCAAGTGCAATTGCCTGAAATTGAAGTACCGAGTGTTGGTGCAACATTTATGGGGGCAGCCTTGGAGCTGTTAGCAGAAGATGTGCAAAAAAATATCAAGAAAAGCACAGAAGAGCAAAAAGGTGATTGGCGACCACTCTTGTTCCTCATGACGGATGGTTCACCCTCAGATGTATATGCCTATCAGCAGATTGTTCCAACTATTCAACAGCTTAACTTTGCAACGATTGTGGCATGTGCTGCGGGTCCAAAAGCCAAAACTGAGGCATTACAACAATTGACTTCTCAAGTTGTGGTGTTGGATTCGATGGATTCGAACTCATTTGCCAGTTTCTTTAAATGGGTTTCTGCAAGTGTGGTAGCGGGGAGTAGTAGTGCAGGTGTCGCAGATGCAATTGAGTTGCCGCCGCCGCCTTCGGAAATTCAATTGGTGCTATAAAATCATTCTCAAATGCAATTGAATGTAAGTTTAATAAAAAGGCTTGAAATAATAACAATGAACAAGGTGAGTTTATGCGTCGATTACCTGTATTTTTCGTGATTGATTGTTCCGAATCTATGGCGGGGCAGCCTTTAGTTGCTGTGCAAGAAGGTGTTGACTTTATTATGCGTAGTCTACGCACAGATCCTTATGCACTAGAAACAGTTTATGTTTCATTGATTGCTTATGCGGGAATTGTGCGTACTTTAGTACCACTCACAGAATTATATGCCTATCAACGATGTGAGTTACCTTTGGGTGGCGGGACACATTTGGGCAAAGCACTGACCCATTTAGGTAAAGAAATAGATCGCTCAGTGATCAAAACCACTGCAGATGTCAAAGGTGACTGGAAACCCGTCGTTTATTTATTTACCGATGGTCGCCCGACGGATGATTATCAAGATGCTATTCAACAATGGAAAACGAAATATAGCCATCGTGTGACTTTGATTGTGATTGGTCTTGGACAAGATGTTGATTTTTCTATCTTAAAAGAATTAACGGAACACTGTATTTCGGTTGATCAAATTAACCAAGAATATGTCAAAGGTCTATGTAAATGGATCAGTGCTTCTGTGGTGTCACAAAGTGTTAGCGTGGCAAATTTTCAAAACTCAGAAGAACTAATTCCACTTGATCAGCGTTATATGAATTTAGCTAAGTCAAAACTCACGTTCCGAAAAAGCCATGCTGATGATCGTGTCGTTACTTTTATTGGGCGTTGTCAAAAATTACAACATCCTTATCTGTTGAAATATAGCAGAAATTTACAATATGGCGGTTTGTCTGACTTAAATATTAATTTATACAATTTTAAATTAGAGACTTGCGAAGCGATCAGTGAGGAATATTTTAGTTGGACGGATCATAGTGCTGAAAAACCACAAATTAATACATCAAAATTAGAAGGATGGTCGCAATGTCCACATTGTTATGCAGATACTGCTTTTGCCATGTGTGGTTGTGGCAATCTGATGTGTTATGACGGCTATAGTGAATATGTCGTTTGCCCATGGTGCCGCCGTCAAGTGAGTTTTAGTACGGAAGGTGGGGATTTTGATTTGACCCGTGGTCAAGGTTAAATTTTTGATAAATAAAATGATTGATCATTGAAAGGGGGCAGTATGCAAGAATTAGTATGTAAAATTAAAAAAATTTTGGCAGTCAATGAAATGGGGTTAGATGATCAATTTATCGAGTTTTTTAAAACAGATGAGCAATTACAACAACTCTCAAAATTAGTGTATGAACTCAAAAAGCAATCTGCAACGCCACCTTTACTGACTGAAATCTTAGAACCCATATATTTTGAGAATAAAGAACATTCACATGAAAATGAGCAGCAAATTCAACAAGCGCAATTAGATTTGGATGACAAGGAGATCTTACCGACTGAACAGCACCCGCTAACATTGCTTGATGATGCTCAACGTCAAGAACAAGATATTTCTGATCAAATTACTGATATTTTACAAAATAGCCTAAGTAATATAGATATTAAGCAAGATCGCTCAGCACAAACTGTACCCGCACACTCAGTCCTATCTGAGACGATTATTTCGCATCAACAACAAGATGATGTACAAGCAGCTCATGAAAATATGTCTGTTGCAGTTGCAGGAGTCAGTGCCCCGATAATGGCGATAGAAGAGATTCTTATTGATTCTGAAGCACAACAAGTTGAACAAGAGATACCCATACAGCAACAACAAGCACCAATCGAACAAAATAGAACCGAGATTACAGACGTGTTTATACAGCGCAAAGTAAATGATGTGAAGTTTCAAGTTGATAATGCACGTGCAGGGCAACCTTATACTTCAAAAATTCAAATCTTATCGAGTCAAAAACCTGAAAATATAGAATATATTGAGGAAAGTTTTAAATTTCCAAATGATATTTTTTATTTTGATCAAGCGACACAAAGTATTCAAGGTCAACCCAACCAAGCTGATGAGTTTAATTTTTCATTCCAATATCGTGTCAATGATGAAGTCTATACAGGACAATGCCGTTTAAACGTGATTCCTGATCCACGTAGTTTATGGAAAGTGATTGAACCTGAGGCAGGGCAAGCTTTTGTTAAAACGCATACAGATCAACTGTGTATAGATACAGCAGACTATCAGCTCATTGCGGCAAGTCGCCGTGGTCGTTCCCATGAACATGCAGGAAGTTTCCGAGATGATGATTTTTCATTGATGCACATTGCAAATAGCGATTGGTCGGTATTGGCGGTTGCAGACGGTGCAGGTAGTGCGGAATATTCTCGTGAAGGTTCAAGAATCGCAGTTGAGATTGTACAGAAAGAATTTCAACGTTATTTCAATGAACATACGATTGATGCTTTAAATGAAGATATTAAACAATGGCAATTAGATCAGCCTCAACATGCGGATACACAACGAATTGCCAATAAATTAAATCAACAGTTCTATCATGTTTATTATGAGATTTATCGCTCAATTCTCACACAACTCGATCAGCTTGCAGCTGACCAGCATGTCGCAACTAAAGCATTTTCAACCACACTTTTGGTTGCGGTGGTCTATCAACATGCAGATAAAAACTTAATTAGTACATTCTCCGTGGGTGATGGTGCAATCGCTGCATTTACTCAAGACACAGTACGATTGATGAATGTTGCCGATGGTGGGGAATATGCAGGACAGACTAAGTTTTTGGATCGTAGTATTCATCAAGAGTTGGGTAGTCGGGTTAAAATAGGCTGTTTTAAAGACTTAAAAGCTGTTTTATTAATGACAGACGGTATTTCAGATCCAATTTTCGAAACTGATGCTGGACTTGCAAATCAACAGAAATGGCTAGATTTATATGCAGAGCTTGAACCTGTTTTGCAACACGATCAGCCAGAGCAGGCTTTATTAGAATGGATGCATTTTTTTAAAACAGGCCATCATGATGACCGAACTTTAGCGGCTTTATATAAGAAAAATCAAGTAAATTAAAGCCTGAAAAAGTAATCAATTCACACTATTTAGAGACAAAAATTTTAGAAATTAGGTGTTAGCACATGTCGGCAAAAATCGTAAAATGTACTACAGTCGATGGACGTCCAATCGAATTTGTAGATGAAGTGATCGGTTCAGGGGCAATGAAAGATGTGTATTTTTCACCTGACCGCAGTTATGTGGTGTGTTTTTTTAGTAAAGAAAAAAATAAATTTTATCAATCTAAAGCAGCATTTGAACAGCAAAAAGACCGTTTAAAAGAAATTGTTGGTAATAAATGGCAAGGTATTTTTAATGGTGTTGGTGGTGACTATTGGAAAAATATCTTTTGTTGGCCTGATGGCTTGGTTGAGTACAATGATTTATTGGGCATTACCGCACCGACCTATAAAAAGCAATTTTTCTTTGATTATGGCTCAAAGAATAATGATTTTTTAAACATTAAAGGTAAAGAAAAAGAAGGAAAATGGTTTGCGAGTGCCAATAACCAGAACCGTTTTTTAGATGATCGTGAAAAAGGGACATGGCTTAATTATTTAAAAATTAGTATTTTAATTTCACGTGCGGTGCGCCGTATGCATGCAGCAGGTTTGGCACACTCAGATTTATCCTATAAAAATGTGCTCATCGACCCTGTGACAGGGAGTGCATGTGTGATCGATGTGGATGGCTTGGTTGTGCCTGGAAAATATCCACCAGATGTGGTGGGAACGCCTGACTTTATTGCACCTGAAGTGGTGATGACCAGTCATTTAAATAAAGATGATCCAAAACGAATTTTGCCAAGTATTACGACAGATAGACATGCGCTTGCAGTATTGATTTATATGTATTTATTGTATCGTCATCCATTGCGAGGTGGTAAAATCCATGACATGGATGACCCTCAAAAAGATGAAAATCTTGCCATGGGAGAGCGCGCATTATTTGTCGAGCATCCAGACGATCAAAGTAATCGGGTTAAGGCCAATCAACTTAAACCTTCGCAGCTCCCTTGGGCTGACCCTGCACAAATTCCTTATACCGTAACAGGTCCTTATTTAACTGAATTATTTAATAAAAGTTTTATTGAGGGCTTGCATGAACCGAGTAAACGTCCATCTGCCAATGATTGGGAAATTGCATTGGTCAAAACAGTGGACTTGGTACAACCGTGTTTAAATCCAGCGTGTAGTCATAAATGGTATGTATTTGATAATACAACACAGCCGAGCTGCCCATTTTGTAAAACCACATTTAAAGGCAAACTGCCGATTTTAAACTTATATTCAGCACGACAAGGCTCAAGCTATCGTCCTGATAATCATCGTTTAATGGTGTGGACAGGGCAGTCTTTATTTGCATGGCATGCCAATAGTATGATTGCACCGAATGAGCGTTTAACACCAGAGCAAACTAAACGTAAGGGTTATTTTGTTTTACATCAAGATCGTTGGTGGTTGGTGAATGAAGATTTACCTGATTTAACCGATGTGACGACGAAGACACCCATTCCAATTGGGGGAAAAGTAGAGTTAAAAGAAGGCGCACAAATCTTATTGTCGAAACAGGATGGTGGGCGTTTGGTTGTCGTACAGATGGTCGAAGTTTGATATTTTTTGAGTAAGCTGAAGTTTATTTTTAAATGAATGGCGAATAGAGACCGCCATTTTATTTGATTATTTCGATTTGCTTTGTGATTTAAGCATTGAATTTAAATATATCATTCTGATGATGTAACTGGGATTTATTTAAGCCAAATGTTTTATAGCGTAATAATACCATTTCAGCCCAATTACGATGTGTTGCAGGTTCTAGCATAGAACCTTGGCTTTTAAATACACTTTTTGCATCCATTGCCAATACTTGCTGTGCTTCTTGAAATTCTTCAGTCGACACTTGAAATGCTTCATGAATAAAATCAATTTGTGTTGGATGAATGGCAGTTTTGGTATAAATTCCATTATTCATATCTTGGATCAGTTCATTGGATAAAATCTGTATATTTTCAATATGTTCACAGACAGGTGAGCTGAGTTGAAAGCCTGCGGGAATATATAAGCCTGCCAGTTGAGAAATTAACATACCCACAGGTGTTTGATAAATAGTGGTATTTTTTGGACGACGCAGGTATAAACAGGAGAGTAAATCATTACCGCCAATCCTTAAACACAAGGTTTTATGAAAGTCATACTTGAGTGCTTGTTGTAATTCAACATTATGCCCCATATCAAAAATTTCTTTGGTTTCAAAGGTTGGCATTAAATTTATATGAGAAGGTAAAACCTCCATCCATTGTTTTAAATTATGTAAGGTAAATTTTGGTAAAATCATACCACTGATGGTGTGGTGTAAATCCCAATCGATAATATATTTCGCCATTTCGATATGACGTGGGCGAATAAACAATGCAGGTGCTTTTAGGTTTGGGTTTTCTGCACGTTTTTGCAAGAGTGCTTTTAAATTGACCATTGCCGTCTGTACATCTTTTTCTAAAACAGCATCTTCCAAACATACAGCGATAGATTTTAAATTGGTAAATTTATTACCTTCCGTGACGTCCCATAAATTTTCATGCGTGGCAGGAATATACATGGTCGCACCAAGCTCAATGGCATGTTGTAATTGTTTCATTGTATTATTTTCCAACGTTTTTAATTAAGGTCACTGCATGATATGGACCCAATTTTGAACCTAAAATGTCGACTGGGACGTGCTGTCGTTGCGCAAAGTGTAACAGTAACTGAACGTGAGGATTATGTTCATCTCGGATTAAAATACGTTCAGGCACACGTCTAAGTACGGCACGCGTGGCTTCAGCAATACTTGGTTTAATATGGTTAATGTTATTGATTTGGTAGTGTGCAGCAATCCAATCTACCGTGTCTAAGCACAATTTTTGCTGAGTTAGTCGAATCTCGTTATCCCATTCAATCGTCTGTTGAATGGGATGTTGTTCAATAATATTTAAAATATTTTGAATGAATTGTACAGATAAATCGTGTTGTTGAAGATGGGTATAAACGACACAATCATGCCATTTCTCTGGATTAAAACAGTCCAATTTTGCTTCAGCTTGATCTATATCTGCTCGTAAGATACTACGAGAAGTTAAACCTGAAATGACTGAACCTAAGATGCCAAAAGGAATCAGCCAATCTTCACAACTGGCACTGAGCCAAGAATAACCACCTAAATCTGACAATGTTACAAGGCGAGGAATTTCCCAACCTGCATCAAATAATTCAGGATAGTCTTGTAGATTTTTCGTCAGTTCACGGCAAATCGCCCCTTTGCCTGTCCAGCCATCTACAAAGACAATATTTTCAGCACCATGTTGCTGAATGATAGCATTGAGCGCAGCAAAATCAATGCCGCGGTCTCGAATAATACTAATACCATAATGAAAACATGCTTGTTGTTTGGCAATGCAATGTTTCAACAGAACGCCTAAAGGTACGCCTGCTCGCACTAAACTCACTAAAACAATAGGTTGCTTTGGAAAACGTGTCATCAAAGCTTGGCTAAGTTGTTGTACTTCTTGCGCTAGACGTGCTGAACCATGCGTAAAAGCATGCTGAAAATGTTTTAAATGTTCAGGCGAGGGGGCATTTTCTTCACTGATCATTTCAGAATAATGTTTTTGACCAGATTGAATTAAACGTTCTTTTTCTGCGACTGAGGTTGGTGTTAAATCCGTGATATTCAGTAAAAAAGTAATGTCTTGTGGGCGATATGAGCCGTGAAAACCGATGTTTGCTAGTCTTTGATCAATCTGATTTAAATTAGACATGCCCTAAGAATCCTTTCTGTCGATGATCATTGCTTAAGTTGTGTGCTAAAAATTGGTCAAGCTGACTGTTTTTTGGCATACCAAACCAATCACAACAGCCTAAGAAGCCCGCATCGGATAGACTGTCACCCCAACCCAAAATGACACGCTCCCCTTGTGGGTCATATTTTTCGATAAAAAATTCAACGGCTTTTTGCTTAGAGACAAACTTTGGAATGACGGCCAAATTATTGCCGTTGATATGTACATAGCAATGTTCTAACACATCTTTGGGTAAATGTTTTACCAATTGATCTAAAAAAAGCCCATCCTCTGGCTGATTTTGCTTAGCAACAGTATAGATTTTGAGGTCATTTTCCTCGACTGTCCATGTACGAATCGAGCCTAAGTCCTGTGCTGTTTTCAGTAAAATCTCAGGTAATTCATCCAATAAATCATTTAAGTTTGCAACAGCATTTTTTTGAATATCAAACCAATCCATATCGATATTTTGCTGTGCGTCAATAATCGTACCACCATGTGAACATACTGCACCAGATTGAAAAGGTAAATGCACACGTTGTAAGGCTTCAACTGAACGCGCAGTCACAGGCACAACTTCAGCCGAATCTAATAACCAATTTACAAAAACTTGTTGTTTCGGTTTCATATAAGACAGGGGTTGCCCAGACTTATCTGTGGTGGCAATTTTATGTAAATCAGTCGGTGCAGACTTGCGATTGGTCTGAAATAAAGTATCGTCTAAATCGACAAAAACCAAAGGCTTATGGTTCATAATGAATCACTTCCAAATTTTCAATTTGCTCAAAAAGCGTAGGGTCTACACTGTGTTGTTCTGTTTCGATGACCAATAACACACGGTCAAATTGTTGATGTCGAACGTTATAGGCATAATTGTTGATATTGAGCCCATAATTGTCGGTAAAGGCACAAATGCTTTCAATGGCATGCCCTTGCATAATCGGAGAGCGTGTGGTGGAGCTATAATAAACTTCTGCACCTTGTTGCTCTAATTGTTCTGCGATCAGGAACGGAATCCAACTGAACTCCCCTGAGCCTAAGACTAAAATTTTTTCATTCGGTTGGTTAATGTGTACATTTGCCCAAGCTTTGCAATCTAAGTAACTAGGTTCACGTCCCCAATCATGTGGTGCAATAATGCGCTGTGCTTCTTGATTGGTTTTATTGACATCAGGCATATGGATTTCAATCTGATTTTGATTGGCTTGCCAATGCCACGAACCATGCAACAGTGAAACCACTTCAATGGGAATACCGACGTTGAGATCATTCAAATGTTCTTCTGCCCAATTGACCAACGTCACTAAGATAATGCGCTCAACCTGTTCAAGCCCCGAATTTTTCAGGCTCATGATCAGATTTTTAAAAGTTTTACCTGTAGAAATTTCATCATCCACCAAAATTAAAGTTTTTGATTGGATTAAATGTTGATGTTTTTTCGGATCATGACTACTCAAAATAAACTGATCTTGCGCATGGCTATGTTCTTCTAAAAATAAGCCTAAGGTGGGCAACGCATCGACAGGATGACGTGTTGTTGTCACAAAAAGGGCATTTTCAGCAAAATCTTTTTTTAATTCACGATAAACACCTGCACCTAAACCTACCGCCGTTTCCGCCATACCAATCACAGTAATGGGATAAGGTACATCTTTGGGAACTAAAGCACCTAAATCTACGTAACTGCGTTGCATGGTAGAGGGTGCAACAGGAATATGCTTGCCTAAGACTTTGGACACAAATAAAAAAGCACGTTTTGGATTAATTCTTTCTGCAAAACCTAATAATTGATCTAAATCCCAATGCGGGTGATGTTGACGAACCGAAACACGAATACAACCACGACTTAATTCAATTTCTTTCATTAATTAATCTTAATCCATTTTAAAACTTTGTACTAAAGGCAGTACTTTGACGGGTGATATTGTGTTCTCACGCTGTAAATTGAGCGATAACTTTTGTGCAAAAATTTCTGCAACCAAATTCACGCCAGTATGCAAGGTATATGCAAATCCGCCTGCTGGGCGTGCATTAATTTCTAAAATATGCCACTGCTGTTGTTGGTCTTTTTTAAATTGAATATTAATCAAACCGTCACAATTGAAATGTTGAACCAATTGTGTGCAAATTTCATGACAGGGATGTTGTAAAAAACATTCTTGATGAAATTGATATTTAATACGGGTGACTTGAGCCAAGATTTTGCCTTGATGACAGGCAATGTCAACCGAACATTCTTCACCATTCAAATAAGGCATAATTAAGTATTCGATGCCTTGTTCGAGTTGAGCATAAGCTTCGATAAACTGTTGTGTATTTGCAATAAAAGGTGATTTAAAATGTTGAAAATAATCAATATCATCTTTTAAACGGACAAAACCAAAACCATAAACACCATGCACAGGTTTAGCACAAATTTCACTAAACTGTTGTTTCGCTTGTAAAATAGCGGTTTTTAATGTGTCACTTGAATCTGCTTTAATAGCAGGAATATAAGGTAAGTGTAGTGCCTTACATTGCTCCGTAAAAACAAATTTATCATCAATGTCTTCAAGCGCTTGAAGAGACATAGCACCTGTGATCAGTTGAATATTGTGCTTTGCAAATTGTTCACGATAAGGTTCGATACAGTGTGCTTTTTTGCCACAAAATAGTAGGTCTACCTTAAATTGAATGCATTGTTTTAATAACCACTCAGCCGCGTCGAGAATATCAGGTTGTTGAATAAAAAGATCAGCAATATGTTGCAGTTCAGGGCGTAGCAAATGATGTGAGCAAATGATTTTCAAATGGGAAGCAAGAGAAGAATCTTTTAAGGCTTGAATAATATCTTTTTGACAAGAAAAACTTTCAGCAATCCAAACGGTATAATGATCTTTCACGGTAAAATTTATTCTCAATAAGCAAATTTTTTAAAATCAAATCATAAAATATCTTGTTCATATTTAGTTATTTCTCAATATGAGAGAAAATAAACCATTCAAACAGGGTGTAGACGTTACATTTTAATTAAATGTTTAAAAACTAGAGAAATATATAATTAAAATAGAATAACTTGCAATCTTTTTTTACAGCTTCTTTGTTTATATTTTTGTTAAAAAAAATATTTTTATACTATGGTCTGTCATATTTTTATGGTAAAACTAAGTGATGCAAATATATTAAACTGACTTAGTTTAAATTTTGATTTCATTCAAAAAATCATTTTTTATAGATTTATAACAATGTATTTGAGGATAATATGCAATTGATTGCAGGTGGTAATATTGGTTTAACCCAACAAAATGTGGATATATTAATAAAAACAAACGTTCCTGCGCATATCGATTTAGACATTACAGCCTATCAGTTGGCGCAAACAACACAAAAAGTTCGTGGTGATCAGGATATGATTTTCTACGGGCAAAAGCAGACAATAAATCAAAGCGTAATATTAACTGAATCAAGCAGTAAAGCACCTTATCAAAGTAAATTAAGCTTTAATACGGCTTTAATTGATCCTCAAATTGGTAAAATTGCAATTTGTGCAACTTTAAATGAGCCACATGCAGTCAATAGGCTTGCCCCCATCCAAATCGAATTACAGGAAAATGGGCAAACTGTTGCCACAGCCATTGTGGAAACACAGCAAAAAACTGAAAAAGCTTTGATTTTAGCTGAAGTGTATAAACATAATGAGAAATGGAAATTTCGTTTTGTAAATCAGGGTTTTAATGGTGGTTTAAAGCCATTGGCTGAAAATTTTGGTGTTGAAATTGCAGCAGAAACAACACAAGCTACGCCTACGCCTACGCCTACGCCTACGCCTACGCCTACGCCTACGCCTACGCCTACGCCTACGCCAACGCCAACGCCAAACTCAAGTTTAAATTTATCTAAAATCAAATTAGACAAGATCAATTCCAGTATTAATTTGACTAAAAAAGGCTCAGGTTTCGGTAAAATTTCAGTAAATCTCAACTGGAATCAAGGTCAACAAGCCCAATCAGGTTCATTCTTTAAAAAATTAGTCGGTGGAAATAAAACCATCGATCTAGATCTCGGCGCCATGATTCAGTTTAAAAGTGGTCAAGTTGCTTTAGTTCAACCACTGGGTAATCAGTTTGGTCATTATGACCGCCCCCCATTTATTCATTTAGACGGTGATGATCGTACAGGTGCGACAACGACAGGTGAGAACTTGCATATCAATGGTGATCGTTGGGATGAAATTGAACGGATTGTTATTTATACCTATATTTATTCAGGTGTGGCGCAATGGGCTGCAACAGATGGCGTAGTGACCATTCGTATCCCAAATCAGCCTGAAATAGAGGTTCGTTTAACCGATGGTAATCATTTAACCACCTGTGCCATTGTTGAACTGAAAAATGTGGGCGGTAGTATTCGAGCCAATCGTGAAGTGCGTTATTTCCAAGATCAACAATATTTAGACCAACATTACCGCTTTGGTTTTCGTTGGACACAAGGGTCAAAAGATTAATCTTTAACTTTTTTAACAATCAATTTCATAGATAAAAGGATATGCAATATGGCAATTTCTTTAAATAAAGGTGGTAATTTATCACTAAGTAAAACAGATCCATCACTTTCTCAAGTTCTTGTTGGTTTAGGCTGGGATGCACGTGCAACAGATGGTGCAGATTTTGACTTAGATGCATCGGCATTTTTATTAGGTGCAAACGATAAAGTTCGTGGCGAACATGACTTTATTTTTTATAACCAAACACGTTCTCCTGAGGGTTCTGTTGAGCATACAGGCGATAACCGCACAGGTGCAGGTGATGGTGATGATGAAGCCGTTAAAATTAATTTAGGTCTTGTTCCTGCAGACATTCAAAAAATTGCAATCACTGTGACGATTCATGATGCAGAGCAACGTGGTCAAAACTTTGGTCAAGTACAAAATGCATTTATTCGTGTGGTCAATGATCAAAGTAACGTTGAAATTGTACGCTTTGATTTAAACGAAGATTATTCAACCGAAACAGCAATGGTATTTGGTGAGTTGTATCGTCATAACGGTGAATGGAAGTTCCGCGCTGTAGGTCAGGGTTATGCAGGCGGTTTGCGTGCCATGTGCCATCAGTATGGCATTAGCATCTAAACGTTGAGTGGAATGAATGAAGCATTTTAGATTTTCGATAATTTTCACCATTATCTGTTTAGCAATTTCTGCCTATTGGGGATTTACCCACGGTCCTGAAGCAGGGCTGATGATGATGTTTAAGGTACTGGCCATTACAGGTATTTTAGCCATCATGGAAGTGTCATTATCATTTGATAATGCCGTTGTGAACGCCTCTGTGCTTAAACATTGGGATATGTTTTGGCGGAAGTTATTCTTAACCGTCGGGATCATTGTTGCTGTATTTGGTATGCGCTTGGTTTTCCCATTGCTTATTGTTGGCGTCACCGCAGATATGAGTATGGTTGAAGTGGCTAAGTTAGCCCTGAATGACCCTAAAACTTATTCAGAAAAACTGATGGCACATCATGCGGAAATTGCTGCTTTTGGTGGTATTTTCTTATTACTTGTGTTTTTAAACTTTCTTTTTGATGATGAAAAGGATGAACATTGGTTTCATTGGGTCGAGTCTAAATTAGCAGATTTAGGCAGTATTCAAGCGATTTCAGTATTTATTTCACTGATTGCATTGTTGGTCATTGCAGGTTTTGTACCTGAGGCACAGCGTTTAGTTGTGGTGATGGCAGGCATCTGGGGTATCGTGGTCTATGTGGGTGTGCAGGTCATTGGACATTTACTTGAAGGCAGTGGTTCTGATGATGAAGCAGATGATGAAAAATCTTCAAATGGCAACGCAACAGTTACTGGTACAGTGGTGAAAGGTGGTATCGGGGGCTTCTTGTATTTAGAAGTTTTAGATGCTTCATTTAGTTTTGATGGGGTTATTGGTGCTTTCGCAATTACCAATGATGTTGTTGTGATTATGTTAGGTTTGGCAATAGGTGCGATGTTTGTTCGTTCTATGACCATTTACCTCGTTGAAAAAGGCACATTGGATGCCTATGTATATTTAGAGCATGGTGCGCATTATGCGATTGGTGCTTTAGCATTGATTATGCTCGCAAGTGGTACAGGTGTGCATGTACCTGAAGTTGTCACAGGATTGATTGGTGTAGCGTTTATTGTATGGGCGGTATTATCATCAATTTCGTATAGCAAGAAACAGCAAAAGTTAGAATCAACACAAGAAGGAAATTAAGACATGGCGATTAGCTTATCTAAAGGCGGTAACATTAACTTATCTAAAACTGCACCTACGATGAATAAAGTAGATTTAGGTTTAGGTTGGAACCCACGTGTAACTGATGGTAAAGCATTTGACTTAGACGCAGTCGCATTTTTAACAGATGAAAATGGCAAAGTCACAGGTGATGGCGATTTTATTTTCTTTAACCAGAAAGTATCTCCATGTGGTTCTGTAACGCATCAAGGTGATAACCGTACAGGTGATGGCGACGGTGATGATGAAACGATTTCTGTAGACTTGTCTAAAGTTCCTGCAAATATTGCGAAAGTTGTCTTTGCAGTTACCATTCACGAAGGTCAACAAAACGGTCAAAACTTTGGTCAAGTGGATAAAGCGTACATCCGTGTGATTAACCAAGATGCAAACGGTGAAGAGCTTGCACGTTTTGACTTGTCTGAAGATGGTAGCACTGAAGTTGCAATGATCTTTGGTGAATTATACCGCCACAGTGGCGAGTGGAAATTCAAAGCTGTAGGTCAAGGCTTTAACGGTGGCTTAGGCGCATTGGCTGCAAGCTATGGTGTTGCCGTTTAATCTGTAAAAATAGTATAAAACAGAGTACTAAAAGAGCAATCTTTTAGTACTTGAAAATAATTTTGCAATCTTTGTATTTTATAAAAATGCTTTTAAATCGATTATTTTCAAGTACTAAAATAGAGAATGATATATGCAACTGGTTTCAGGACAAAAGTTCGCATTGACCCAACTGTTACAATCTACATCAGAATTGAGTGTACGTGTTCAAGTGCAAGCAAGTTTTGAAATTGATATTTCTAGTTTTGGCTTAGGGCGGCATGATCAGCTTTATCATGATGATTATATGACTTTTTATAATCAGCCAAAAACACCCGAAAATGAAGTGCAATATTTTCAGCAAGCACAGCAACATATTTTTAAATTTGATCTCAGTCAAATTGATACTGAAAAAACGCCCCGTTTTGTGATTTGTGCGACAACAGATCAAACAACTTTAAATCATATCCAATCTATTCAAGTTGATTTAGTCAATGCTAAGCAGCAAGTTTTGGCAAGCTACCACCTGACAAGTGCACATTTTCAGCAAGAAAAAGCGGCTATGTTGTGTGAAATCTACTTTAAAAATGACGCTTGGCGCATGGCGGCGGTTGGGCAAGGTTTTAATGGCGGTTTAAAAGCGTTGGTTGAGCATTTTGGTGGGGAAGTTGCAGATGAAACGGCTCCTACTCCTATCGAAAATACGGTAACTCAAAACCATGTACCTGCAACGACATCAACTTTAGATTTAAAGAAAAAAGTGGTTTTAGATAAAATTGAGAAATCTGCTCCGCAGCTTTTAGAACTCACTAAAAAATCTTTGATCAGTTTAGAAAAGAATAACTTACTCAATGTGAAAGCACGGGTAGCACTTGTTTTAGACTATTCAGGTTCAATGAATCAGCAATATAAAAAAGGTGATGTACAAAAAGTCCTTGATCGGATTATGCCTTTAGCGGTGAATTTTGATGATGATGGTCGTTTTGAATGTTGGGCATTTGCACAGCATGCTTTACGTTTAAGCGATGTACATTTAGGTAATTTAAAAAACTATATCAATACAGAACAGGGCGGGTATAAAAAATGGGATGCTGGCGCACGTTTTAATAATGAACCTGCGGCACTGAATGCAGTGATTGATTATTTTATTCAAGAAAGCCCATCCGATTTGCCTGTTTATGTGGTGTTTATTTCAGATGGTGGCGTATCTGAAACCAAAAAAATTAAACAAATTTTAAAAGATATATCCAATCAAGCAATTTTTTGGCAGTTTGTGGGCATTGGTGGTCGAAATTATGGTGTTTTAGAACAGTTAGATGAGATGTCGGGACGTGTGATTGATAATTGTAATTTTTTTGCAATGGACAATATCGACAGTATGCCTGAGTCGCAACTTTATGATTTGTTATTAAATGAATTTCCAATGTGGCTCAAAGCTGTGCAACAAAAAAATATAATCAAGTAGGACCAAGAGCAATGGCAACATTTACTTTAGTGGGTAGTCCAGAACCTTTTTTACATGTCAGTATGAAACGTGGTGAATCGATTTATTGTGAATCGGATGCCATGGTCATGGTTGAGCAAAATCTCGAAGTGACAGGTAAGTTACGTGGCGGTGTATTTCAGGCGTTTATGCGTAAATTTACCTCAGGTGAGTCTTTGTTTCAGCAGCAAATCAAAGCTTCAAATGGAGATGGTGAATGTTTGTTATCCCCAAATTTAGATGGAGATATGCAAATTTTAGATGTTGGGCAACGCCAATATATTTTGTCAGACGGTGCATTTGTCGCTGCAACTGAACATACCAATATTAAAGCGAAAGTACAGAGTAATATTGGTGGTGCATTATTTGGCGGCACAGGTGGCTTTGTGGTGATGGAAACAGGTGGGCAGGGGCAAGTCTGTATTTCAGGCAGTGGCACCTTGCTTGAGTTAGATATTACCCCTGAACAAGGCGAGGTTACCATTGATAATGGTCATGTTGCGGCTTGGGATGCGTCTTTAAACTATAACATTGGTATGCCGACTTCTGGCGGCGGTGGTATTGTGGGCAATATTTTTAATAGCTTAACCAGCGGTGAAGGTTTAGTGATTAAGTTTCGCGGGCATGGCAAAGTGATTGTATGCTCTAGAAATCGTGCAAGTTATTTACAATGGTTGGCATCGGCTTTAGGTCGTGGAAACTCAAACTGAAGGAAACAATAAATGGGTATTAGTCTAGTAAAAGGTCAAAAAATTTCGTTAGAAAAACCAGATGGTTCTTCATTAACAAAAATTTATTTGGGTGCAGGTTGGGACGTTGCTAAAGGCGGTGGCTTTTTAGGTGGTCTATTTGGTGGCGGTGGTGGCTCTATTGATTTAGATGCTTCGGCAATTTTATTTGATGCCAATAAACAAGTGCTTGATAATGTTTGGTTTGCTCAGCTTCGTAGCCGTGATGGTAGTATTCAGCATTCTGGTGACAACTTAACAGGTGAAGGCGATGGTGATGACGAGAAAATCTTTGTAGATTTGACGCGTGTTCCTGATCAAGTTCAGCAAATCGTATTTACGATTAGTAGCTTCCGTGGTCAAACTTTTGAAAAAGTAGAGAATGCCTTTTGTCGTTTAGTCGATGAAACCACCAACACTGAAGTTGCAAAATATAATTTGTCAGCACAAGGCAATTATACTGCTTTGATTATTGCGAAAGTATATCGTCATAATGGTGCTTGGAAAATGTCAGCGTTGGGTGAGTCTTGTCAAGGTAAAACGATTCATGACATCGTACCTTCGGTATTGCCATTGTTGTAATTGATTATTTTTGATGACATAAAAGCCTAATTTTTAGAAATTGGGCTTTTTCTAAAGAGGTTGAATATTTTAACCTTGGTATTATATTCATGCTAAAACTGAGTAAGAATAAAGCCCACCCAAAACTTATTTGAGTGAGCTTCATGCTATTTTTTATTTTGAACTGACAGCTTCAGTCTGGCTTTGTGTTAATTTTTGACGTTGTGTCAAAATGACATGTGCCACTATACCAATACAAATGCCCCAAAATACTGAACTGAGACCTAAGAAGCTCATCCCTGAAGCCGTTGCTAAAAAAGTCAGTAAAGCAGCATCGCGTTGACTTTCATTTTTCATTGCAGCAGAGATGTTAATCGCAATTGCACCGAGTAAGGCTAAACCTGCTAATGCAGCGACTAATTCTTTGGGTAATAATGTAAAAAGCATCACAATACTTCCTGCAAATAAACCACCTAAGATATAAAAAATACCATTGGCAATCCCTGCAATATAACGCTTTTCTTTCAGTTCATGTGCATCTTTACCCATACAAAGTGCCGCAGTAATTGAGGCAAGAACAATGGTAATTCCGCCCACGCATGCAACAGCCATAGATGCCAGACTGGTTGCTGTGATGATCGGTTTAGCAGGGGTGTCGTAGCCACTTAACTTCATAATCGCCATACCAGGTAGAAATTGCCCAGATAAGCTCACCAATGTCAGCGGAATAGCAAGGTTAAGCGTTGAGTTCCATGTCCATTCAGGCGTGATAAACTGCGGAATAGCGAGAGAAAAATCGACATCAACGGGATTCATTTTGCCTAAAGCTAAACTTAAAATCACACCTGAAATAAGCACAAAAACCATGGCATAACGAGGGCTGAGTCTTTTTGCCACCAAATAAACCAAAAGCATGCCAAAAACAATCATTGGCATGGTGTCTGTGGCTTTAAATAAGCCTAGCCCAAACTGAAATAAAATACCTGCCATCATGCCTGCGGCAACATCTTGTGGAATCCATTTGAGTAATTTATCAAAAGAACCTGAAATTCCAATCAAGAAAATAATCACTGCGGACGTGATGTATGCAGCAACAGCTTCATTGAGTGAGATATGTGGAAATAGTGTGACCAATAAAGCCGTGCCAGGAGCAGACCAAGCTGTGATCACAGGAACTTTAAATTTAATGGATAAAAATATTCCAGCGACTGCAGCGCCAATAGAAATGCCCCAGATCCATGAAATCATCATGGCATTGCTGACATGGGCTTGTTGTGCTGCTTGGAAAAAGATAATGAGTGGACCTGAGTACGAAATCAAGACTGCTAAGAAACCAGCAACTGTAGCTGAAATTGACCAGTCCTGTTTTAGGGTCTTAAACAGGGTTGCCATTGGGCATTTGCCTCCATGCGTGTTTAATTCAATGATCCTGCTGAATTGTGTTTGAAATGATGTAGCATTTAGAAAAAGTTAAATCCACATCGTAATGTAGATTTAAGTATTCAAAAAATAAAATGGGTGATCGGTTTAGCCCTGATCTCCACCACCCACAGGAACGACAGTACCTGTCATATAAGATGAGTCATCTGAGGCTAAAAATAAAATCGCATTCACTTGTTCTTGGATCGTGCCGTAGCGTCCTAAGAAAGTTCGATCAATGGTTTGATCAACCACTTGTTGCATCCATTGTTTTTCATTTTCAGATAAAGGATTACTATTGCGAGGTACTTTTCGAGGTGGTGCTTCGGTGCCGCCTGTTGCTACAGCATTGATACGGATACCATCTTTCGCATGTTCAAATGCCATTGCAGCAGTTAAGGCATTTACACCACCTTTAGATGCAGAATAAGGTACACGGTTAATACCACGTGTCGCAATTGAAGATACATTAACAATCGTACCTTTCTGATTTTTCAACATTTCTGGTAAAACTGCACGGCAGCACCATAATGTTGGGAATAAAGAACGATTCACTTCCTTAATAATTTCTTCTTCAGAAAATTCTTGGAAGGGTTTCATCCAAATTGCACCACCGACATTGTTGATTAAGACATCAACACGACCGTATTTTTCAATTGCTTTAGCCACAACAGATTGAGCGCCTGCAAAAGTTTCTAAATCTGCATTAATTGTGATCGCATCACCTTGATGCTGCAAAATTTCAGCTAAAACTTCATCTACAATTTCAGCGCGATCTGCGAGGATCACTTGTGCGCCTTCAGCAGCAACTTGCAGCGCAACACCACGACCAATCCCTTGAGCAGCACCTGTAACAATAACAACTTTATTTAAAAATCTTTGACGATCTGACATTTTTTTCTCCATGCTCAATTTTTTAAAACCGAATATTTAAAAACCTCGTTTTGAGTGCAAAACGAGGTTTGTGGAAAGCTTAGTTCGCAGAGAATTTTTCAAATAAGAAGTTTGCAGGTTTTACACCTTCTTGGTCTAACCAGCCACGAACGGCTTCGACCATTGGAACTGGACCACAAAGGTAAACGTCAACATCACCACCATTGAGCCATTCATTGTCAATATGACCTGTCACATAACCTTTACGTTCATGCGTAGAGTCAGCATGTGCTACAACAGTGCGATATTCAAACCATGGTAATTTTGCTTGTAATTCATTAAGTTTTTCAATGGCAACTAAGTCAAAATCATTGGTTACACCGAAAACAAGACGTACAGGTTGTTCAGAACCTTTTTCTTCTAAAACTTGTAGCATTGACATAAATGGTGCAATACCTGTACCCCCTGCAAGCATAAGAACAGGGCGAACAACATTACGTAAATAGAAGCTACCAAAAGGACCTGTGAATGTCATTTTATCGCCAACTTGAGCATTGGCACTTAAAAACTCGCTCATCTTACCATTCGGTACATTACGCACAACAAAGCCTGTTAAGCGGTTGCCTGGTTTTGAACTAAATGAATAAGAACGTGTTTCTGCTGTGCCCGGCAAGCCAACATTAACATATTGTCCTGCAAGGAAATGAATATCTGGCTGACCTTCATCAAGTTGAATATCAAAGGTAATGGTCGATTCAGATAAGTTTTCTACACGTGCTAAAGTGCCTTGGAACTCGTGAATCTGAGTTTTACAGACATCAGAAGTTGCTTGAATCTGGAATACTGCGTCTGAAGTTGGTTTACATTGGCAAGCTAAAATATAGCCTTCTTCTGCTTCTTCAGGTGTTAAAGCATCTTCAATATAGTTTTCTTCAGGCATGTCATAAGAGCCAGACTCACAAAACGCGCGACACGTTCCGCAAGCACCATCACGGCAATCTAAAGGAATGTTAATTTTTTGACGATATGCAGCATCTGATAAGGTTTCACCTTGAGCGACACTGATAAAACGCGTTACGCCATCTTCAAATTGAAGAGCAACATTATGGTTTGACATGGCTAGAATCCTACTTAAATTTTGATACTTCTGACATTTGCCAAATGGGAGTTTGACGAATGCCATCCTTGTTTGTTTTTAGAGGTGGTAGATATCAATGACTTGATTGATATAGTCATTTTTAAGTACAACGTATTTACTTAAAATCTGTGGTTGTTCACCTGAAAAATCAATTTCATAGCGAGACATACCAAAATAGCTATAACTGTTTTTATAACGGAAGCTCAATGTATTCCAGTTAAAGCGAACAGTCACTTTATCGCCATCACGTTCAACAACTTCTACGTTAGCAATGTTGTGTGCTGTACGTGTATTTGGCATGGTTGCAGAAGAGCGTTCAGTTTTAATACGGAACACACGGTCTTCTAAACCTTGACGGTCAGGGTAATAAATTAATGAGATCTCAGCTTGAGGATCTTCAGTAAGTTTGTCATCGTCATCCCAAGCTGGCATCCAAAATGATGCAGATGGTGCATAACACTGTAACCATTCATCCCATTGTTCATCGTCTAGAAAACGAGCTTCACGATAGAGAAATTGTGCAATATTTTCTAATGATGCTTTGTCTTGCGCGCTCATGCATTCTCTCCTTGTGCAGACGTTTCTAACTCAGCCAATTCTTTTTCAGCTGCGATGGCATGTTTCATGGTTTTTAACCAATATTGATGTTGAGCAAGGTATAAGCCTTCATCTTCAGTTTTGATACAGCTTAATGCTGGTTTTAAACCAATTTCATTTGCAGCATCATCTGGACCTTGAATCCAATGTTTAGAACCACGGCACATGTCGTTCCATTCAAGTTCAATACCTGCATAACCTGCTTGACATGCACGGAATTCTTCAAGGTCATCTGGTGTTGCCATGCCTGAAGCATTAAAGAAGTCTTCGTATTGGCGAATACGACGAGCACGTGCTTCAGGTGCTTCACCAACAGGCGCGATACAGTAAATCGTGACTTCAGTTTTATTGACAGAAATAGGGCGGAGTACGCGGATTTGTGAACCGAATTGATCCATCAAATATACGTTAGGATATAAACATAAGTTACGTGAACGCTCGATCATCCATTTAGACATCGCCGCGCCATATTTTGCTGTATATTCTTCAGCCTTCGGGAAGTTTGGACGGTCTTCTGGATTTGCCCATTGTGTCCAAAGTAACATATGACCGTGATCAAAACCGTAAGAACCACCGCCTTGTTTACCCCAAGCACCTGCGCTCATTGCACGAACATTATCAAGCTCTTGTTGCTTTTCTTTACGCTGTTGCGTTGTTGCTGCATAGTTCCAATGTACCGCAGAAACGTGATAACCATCTGCACCATTTTCAGCAGTGAGTTTCCAGTTACCTTCATAGGTATAGGTTGATGAACCACGTAAAACTTCTAAACCTTGTTCAGATTGATCAACAATCATGTCAATGATTTTTGTGGTTTCACCTAAAAACTCTTCTAATGATGGAACATCTGGGTTTAAGCTACCGAACAAGAAACCTTTATAATTTTCAAAACGCGCAACTTTTTTCAGATCATGAGAGCCTTCTTGGTTAAAGCAATCTGAATAACCTGCATCGGCTGGATCTTTAACTTTAAGTAATTTACCTGAGTTATTAAATGTCCAGCCATGGAAAGGGCAAGTATAAGTGGCTTTATTTCCACGTTTATTACGGCAAAGCTGAGCACCACGGTGTGAACACGCATTAATCATTGCGTTCAATTCACCATTACGGTTACGTGCGATCAGAATCGGTTGACGACCAATATAAGTTGTATAGTAGTCATTGTTTTTTGGAATTTGGCTTTCATGTGCCAAATACACCCAATTTCCTTCGAAAATGTATTTCATTTCTAGGTCAAAAAGGGCTTGGTCTGTAAATACTGAACGATGAAGTTTAAATTCACCTGTTTCATAATCATCTACAAGAAGCTCATCAATACGATCAAGATGGCTGGTATTAATCACAGGAATACGTGGCATGTCCGTTCTCCGACTGTCCAAATGTGGGCAAGTCACCGAAATATGTTTTTAAATATATTTCGGTTCCAAAAGTATTTTTAAATAAAAGGGAAATTATGCAGAAGCTCGACGACGATCAACTTCAGTTGATGGTGCTTGAACTTGTTCTTTGACTAACTGAATATTGAATGTAATGTGTTTGAACGCTTTGTTTAAACCACGGCGTGCGATTTCAGCTTCGTCAGTGATGTCGATTGCTGTTGCGACTAAACCGTCACGTGTTGCAAATGCAAAGTCATCCCACAGGTACTGATCACCTTCGATATTAAATTGAGTGGTGAGTTTGCGATAACCTGGTGCAGAAACAAAATAATGCACATGTGAAGGACGGTTACCATGGCGACCTAATTTGTCCAATACAAATTGTGTAGTGCCTTCAGGTGGGCAACCATAGCCAACAGGCAGGGTGGTTTGCGCTGTATAGTGACCATCTTGATCCGAAATAATCGTGCGACGTAAGTTAAAATCAGACTGTGATTTATCAAAGAATGAATAGTTGCCTAAGCTGTTGGCATGCCAAATTTCAACTTTAGCGCCTTCAATGATATTACCATCAGTATCCGTCACTGTACCTTCAATGAACAAGGTTGGGATTTTATCGGTTTCTGTGCCGTCATCCATACGGGCAAAACCAACAGATTCAGGTGCACCAGCGACATAGAGTGGACCTTCAATGGTACGTGGTGTTCCGCCTAAGACTCCAGCTTTGGCATCGGCTTCATCGGCACGTAAATCTAAATAATGTTCTAGACCTAAACCTGCTGCTAAAAGACCAAGTTCATTGGCTTTACCTGCATCGGTAAAATACTCAAGTCCTTTCCAAACTTCAGTTGCAGATAAATCAAGGTCTTCGATGGCTTGGAATAAGTCACTGACAAGACGAACAACAACTTGTTGTACACGAGCGTCAACATCACCTGTAGCAGTGTCAACATTCATTTTTTTAACAAGTTCATTAATTTCTTGACGATTCATACTATTCTCCTAGAGTATGAGGTCATCCTGAGCGACAAGCATTCCTTTTTGTAGCTGGCTAACAGGCTGGCCCAAATGTGATCGCAATTACATTTAGATTTTTAGATCTGAAAAAATCAGTTTAAAAAAACTTCACTTTGTTGCTAATTTACTTCATGCTATATACCTTAAATGAATAAATTAGGTCTTGTCGAAGATCAATTACGTATTTTTTTATACTTTAAAGGTATTCGTTGTCATGGAACTTAGACATCTTCGTTATTTTGTTGCAGTGGTGGAAGAGCAAAGTTTCACCAAAGCTGCTGAAAAATTATTCATTGCACAGCCGCCATTGAGTCGGCAGATTCAAAATTTGGAAAATGAGCTGGATGTTCAACTATTTATCAGAGGAAGCAGACCATTAAAAACAACAGAAGCAGGTCAATTTTTCTACCAACACGCTGTTAAACTTTTGTCTAATGCTGAAGAAGTAAAGTCTATGACCAAGCGGGTAGGTTTGGCAGATCGGACCTTAAATATTGGTTTTGTAGGTTCATTATTGTTCGGCTTGTTATCAAATATTGTCTATTTATTCAAACAGCAAAATCGAGATGTTAAAATTGAGATGGTCGAAATGACCACAACAGATCAAATTGAGGCATTAAAAGAAGGGCGTATCGATGTCGGTTTTGGGCGTTTACGTATTTCTGATTCTGCGGTCAAACGCGTGTTGTTACGTGAGGAACCCCTCATGGTAGCTGTACATGCGAGTAGCCCTTTAGTACGTCAATATAAAGAAGGCGTTTATTTGGCAGATTTGTTAGATCAACATATTTTATTATATCCAAATCATCATAAACCTAATTTTTCCACTCAAGTACGTCATTTATTTTCTGAATATGGTTTAGATCTAAAAAATGTTCGTGAAGTACGAGAACTGCAACTCGCACTGGGTTTTGTGGCTGCTGCTGAAGGAATCTCAATTGTCCCAAGTAGCGCCCAAAATATTCATTTATCACATTTGCACTTTATACCTTTATTAGATGATGCAGCGGTGAGCCCAATTTTTATGGCAATGCGTAATATGGATGAAAACAATGATATTCACTCATTGTTTGACTGTGTTTATCAGGTATATGACCTTGAACATATCGGCTATGAGCGCCGTGTGCTCTAAAGCAAAATCATTTTTTGCTTGAAAATTAAACATATGTGCTTTTATTGAAGGATAATGAGCACTTGTTTTTTATTATTGTTTATTTTTAGTACATATTAAGTTTGAAGTAGAATAATATTTCACCAGTTATTATAGACCTTTGTCGCAATATAATGATGAACTGATTAGAAAATCGATTCAATATGATTATATTTATAAAAATATTACAAAAAGTAGAAGATAATAAAATGAGTTATTTAAAGGTTAAAAATCATATAACAAGAATTAAAATAAAAATGATTTAGAAAAATTGCGAAAAAATACCATTTAAATTCTCTTTCTATGATTTTTTTAAACAAAATAAAAAAGTGTTGTTAAAACCGTTCATGATTTTATACAAAGGATTAAAAAACATTTTTTGATATAAATTATTGTTATTTAAAGGATAAAAATAAAGCCTACTTTTTAGGTATAGATTTATGCGTAATCGGTTTTGGACATTAAAAACACTTTAATTCATTGTTTGATAAATTTTCTACCGTTCACGCGCAGGAGGCGCAAAGTGTATGGCGAATTTAAATATAAATACAATTGTGGATGAAGCGAAGTTCACCCCATTTCATTGGAATGTATTAATTTGGTGTTTACTGATTATTATTTTTGATGGTTACGATTTAGTTATTTATGGCGTTGCATTACCTTTATTGATGCAAGAGTGGGGATTATCTGCTGTACAAGCAGGTATGCTCGCAAGTACCGCCTTATTTGGCATGATGTTCGGTGCAATGTGCTTTGGAACTTTGTCAGACAAACTTGGTCGTAAAAAAACCATCATGATTTGCGTTGCAATTTTTAGTGGGTTTACTTTTTTAGGTGCATTTGCTTCCAACCCAATTGAATTTGGTATTTTACGTTTCCTTGCAGGCTTAGGCATTGGTGGGGTCATGCCAAACGTTGTGGCACTCATGACCGAATATGCACCCAAAAAGATTCGCAGTACATTGGTGGCTGTGATGTTTAGTGGTTATGCCATTGGTGGGATGACATCTGCATTATTGGGGGCGTGGTTAGTGACAGACTATGGTTGGAAAATCATGTTCTACATTGCCATTATTCCATTTGTTGCTTTACCATTAATTTGGAAGTTTTTACCTGAATCCATCATGTTCTTGACCAATAAGGGGAAAACTGAACAAGTACATCAAACTGTACAAAAAATTGCACCAGAAAAAACGATTTCTGTTGATACCGTATTTGTATTGAATGAAACCACTGTTGGCGATGAAGCGCCATTACGTGCTTTATTTCAACAAGGGCGTACGTTCAGTACATTGATGTTTTGGATCGCTTTCTTTATGTGTTTACTGATGGTGTATGCATTAGGCAGTTGGCTACCAAAATTAATGATTCAAGCAGGTTACTCGCTTGGTGCAAGTATGATTTTCTTATTTGCATTAAATATTGGTGGTATGGTGGGTGCCATTGGTGGCGGGGTATTATCAGACCGATTCCATTTAAAACCTGTATTGACCATTATGTTTGCAGTTGGTGCAATCGCATTAATTTTACTCGGATTTAAAAGCCCACAAGGGGTTTTGTATACACTGATTGCAATCGCAGGTGCAGCAACCATTGGCTCACAAATTTTACTTTACACTTTTGTTGCACAGTTTTATCCAGCCGCTGTCCGTTCTACAGGCATGGGATGGGCTTCAGGTATTGGACGTATTGGTGCAATTGTAGGACCTGTATTAACAGGGGCATTATTAACTTTACAATTGCCACATCAAATGAATTTCTTAGCAATTGCAATTCCAGGGGTAATCGCAGCACTCGCAATTTTCTTGGTGAATTTGAAAGTATCGGTAGACCAAAGCAAAGAGACTTGTTCTTCTGCTTCGCTTAAAAATGAATCAGTAATAGAGTCATCTGTCAATTAAACCAAAGAAAAATATTTTAAGTTTTCTTATATTATTTAATCAGATAAATTTATTCATGGCATCAAAGGATGATGCCATAATCATCAAGAAATGAGGTTTGGATGAATACTCATAACAAATTTTTTAAAGTAAAAACGCTTCTATTGGCTATGGGCGTATGTAGTACTGCACTAACGCATGCACAAGATGTGAATCCTGAAATTGAACAATTGCGTAATGAAATTAATGAGTTACGCCAACTGTTAAATCAGCAAACACAACAGCAACAGCAGCAAGCGGTACAACTGCAAAACTATCAGGAAGAAAAAGCTCAACATGCAGCGAAAGATCATCTTGCACAACGAGGGAGTTTAGCGTTGACGAAAGGTGGGGCTGAAATCAGTGTATATGGAAATGTACGTGCGGATCTTCAATATCAAATAGAAGGTGGTCCAGCAAGTCGAATCTATAACCAAATCAGTACAGTTGCTTTAGATGGCGTCAATGAAAATAGCGACAATCTGAAATCAACCTTGTCGGCGACACGTTTAGGTTTTGATTTTAAAACACCAACCCAAGTCGGTGATGTCGGTGGTAAGCTTGAGGTTGACTTCTTAGGTGGCTCGTCTTTAGATACATTACGTATTCGTCATGCTTATTTAACCTATGGAAATTGGTTGATTGGTCAGACATGGTCAAACTTTGCACCTGTTGATTTTATGCCTGAAGTCGTTGATGCACTTGGCTTTGTCGGTGGTTCAGTCAAACGTACACCACAGCTTCGTTATACGCAAAAATTAAATGCGGATACTAATTTTGTCTATGCTTTAGAAGACCCTAAAGATAGCAGTTCAGATATGCGCTTACCTGCTTTGACAGCACGACTTAACCATAAAATCGTGGATAATCTATCGCTTGGTGCACGTGCAATGGTGACTGAAAAACGTACCAAAGCAGATGAGCAAACAGCATGGGGTGTAGGTGTAGGTTTAAAATATGATGTAACACCAACTACAACATTGAAGGCGGACTACTACCATGTCAATGGTGACAGTAGTTTCGTGTCATGGACGAACCAAGGTTTTGTGACTGATGCGAATAATCAGATTCTTGAAACCAATGAATTTGATTCTATTACTCTAGGTATTACTCAACAATTCAATGAAAAATTGCGTGGTACTTTGGCTTATGGTTATATGAAAGCGGATAAAAATGACCGTTATATCAATGCCCTTGCGGATAAAACCAAAGCCAATAAAGACTTATGGCAAGCATGGGGTAACGTTTTTTATAGTCCAGTTAAGCCACTCAGCTTTGGTGTTGAATATGTTTACGGTGAGCGTGAAGCATTTGGTGCAGCACCAAATGGCAGCAAAACAGGTGAAGATAATCGTGTAAATGCGGTGGCAATGTATAACTTCTAACTTGAAGTGATATGAGTTGAAAAAGTTCCAATAAGTCGAGGTATAACTCTATTTTGGCTTATTGGACTTTTATTTTACATATGATATTTATTAAAAATAACTACATTTTTTAGATAAAAAGTTAAGCATATTTCTTTGCAAGTAGTACACAAATGAAGACCAGACAACTGACCATAAGCATGCTCATCGTGACTTGTTCGCCCAATAAAAAAGTTGAAAGCATTAAGCCAATCAAAGGCTGTAATCATTGAATTTGCCCTATTTTTGCAATACCCCCAAGTGCTAAGCCTTTATACCAAAAGAAAAAACCGATTAACATACTAAAGATAGCAACATAAAAGAGCGCTAAAAATTCAGTAGTTTTAATGCCTGTAAAACTTTGAGGAAAATAATGAATAGTTAAGGGTGCCATGATTGGAAAAGTTAAAACAAGTGCCCAACAAATCACTTGCCAGCTACCTAATTCACGAGATAAATATCCACCTTCAGCATAACCTAGCCCACATAAAATAATCGCAACTAACATATAGGCATCACCAATTGCAACATCTTGGGTTGTACTCTGGCTGAACATAAAGATCAGTACAAAACTGCTGCCGAGTAGGGCAAATAACCAAAATTGAATACTGGGTTTTTCATGTGCTCGAAACACACCAAAAATTGCGGTTGAAAGTGGTAATAAACCAACAAAAACAATGGCACGAGATGAAGGAATACTTTGTAATGCTAAAGCAGTAAACAAAGGAAAACCAAGTACAACACCTAAAGCAACAAGACTTAAAGATTTTATTTGGGGAATACTGGGATATTTTAATTGAAATTTATAAGAAAATAGCAAACAAAAAAGTCCCAAAACTGCTGCAATTGAAGCTCGGGCTACCGTGAGAAATTCAGGACTAAATCCTTGTACTGCAATACGTGTAGCAGGAAGTGAAGCTGCAAAAATTACAACGCCAATCAAACCATTGAGCCAAACTATATTTTGACGATTCATATTTTAAAATCTTGACAAATAAGGCTTATTTAAAGCTTTTATCTTTTTTGAAAAAAGCCACAGTGCAATACAATAAAAAGAAACTGTTATGCTTCTGTATACAGTACAATTTGAAAAAATAGACCAAAGTGCAGCCCATGACGATCAGTAAAATTGAACGAGTCATTGCTTTTATTCAGCAAGAAATTAGCAATAAAAAACTCATATCAGGTACACGTTTAATGTCTGTGCGACAGCTTGCACAACATTTAAACTATTCAGTCTCTACAGTGGTTGAGGCTTATGCGCGTTTAGTGGCTGAGGGTTTAATTGAGGCGCGAACTGGCTCGGGATATTATGTATCCACAAAGATGCAGGTCATTCACAATATTGAAAAACCTGTGCAATACGAACGTGAAGTAGATCCTTTATGGATTTCACGTCAATCTCTAGAGGCTAAAGCTGATGTCATTAAAGCAGGGTGTGGGTGGCTACCTGTGGAATGGATGCCTGAGTTAAGTCTTCGCCGAGCACTCAAATAAGTCGCCAAAGCGGAAGCTTCTCTTTTGGTTGATTATCCTATTCCACATGGTCATTTAGGTTTAAGACAATGGATCGCGCGAAAAAACAAAAAATATGATCTTGAATTGAGCGTTTCTCAAATCTTAATGACCGATTCTGCCACACAAGCGATTGATTTATTATTTCGAAAATTGTTAAAAGCAGGAGATGTCATTTTAGTGGATGATCCATGTTATTTTAATTTTTTAGCTTTAAGTCAAGTACATGATTTACAAGTTATTTCAATTCCATTTACTGAGCATGGTCCAAGCGTACAGCATTTTCAGCAAGCATTATTATATCAACCTAAAATTTATTTAACGAATTCAGGCATCCATAACCCAACAGGTGCAACATTATCTATTGCACATGCGTATCAAATTGCAAAATTAGCAGAACAGGCAAATTTAATCATTATTGAGGATGATATTTTTGCTGAGTTTGAACAGATCCCAGCACCACGTTACTCATCTTTAATGGGATTTGAGCGTGTTATACAAATAGGCAGCTTTTCTAAAACAGTAACGGCGGCTATTCGTTGTGGTTATATTATTTCACATGAAAAATTTATTGATGAATGTATTGATTTAAAAATTGCCACCAATTTTAGTGGTGGGCATTTAAATGCAGAAATTATTTATCAAGCTTTACTGGATAGTAGCTATAAAAAGCATCTGGATAACTTACATAAAAAATTATTAAAAAACAATGCAGTTCACGATTCAATCATTGTTTAAACTTGGAATTGAACCTGTGATTATTCCTAAAGCAGGCATTTTCTTGTGGTGTCAGTTACCTGAGCAGATGAATGCTTCAGTTTTATCAAAATTATGCTTGAAACAGGGCGTTATTTTAGCACCAGGAAACTCATTTAGTCAGTCACCCGATGCAGGACAATTTATGCGTTTTAATGTTGCACAATGTGGGCATAAAAAAGTATTTGATGTTTTAGAAAATGCAATGGAGGAAATGAAGAATATTCAATGAATATCATTGTTTAATCAGTATATTCTACATAATCCCAAAGATTTAAACGGGCTTTAATTTCACTACGAATATTGGGCAATAGGGGTAACAGTGTACCATCGATCCATAAACTAAGTGCTTGAGTTGAGATTTTTCGTTGTGTAGCGTCAACAAGATGTGCACCTTTGACCACAATCAAAGTTTGTTCAGACACAATAGTTTCAATTCCTTTAAACAGAACCTGTAAGCTGTGACCTGTGTCCATGATTTGCCACTCTAGTTCTATTTCTATGTTTTTATTCGACTTTAAAATAGCTTGACCTTCGAGAAAATCATGTGTAGATAGACAGTCATGATCTACTCTTACTTTACTTAAAAACCACTCCTGCATTTTTAACTCATCTAAAGTGTGGTGGGGGACTAAAATATCATCAAGATTAAATTTTTGGCTTAAATCGAAAAATTGCATGGGAGGAAAACTTATAACAAAATAAACAATGAAAAATCATATTTTATGCCAAGCATCGTTGAGAGTAAAACCTTTGCAATACTTGGCTATTCTTCTGTATAAAGAAACATCACTGACTGATTGGATTTTATTTTGATGGCGACACAAGACGTTGCAAGCCCTATAGATCTTCATATATTAAAAAGTGTGAAAATATTCATTATAGTACTTTAGATTTTTCTGAAGCCATGCATGAACTTCGACATAAATTTTATGCCTTAAACTTTGATTGTTAAGTCAGAAAATTATTAAAACCTATTAACATTTATTTGGTATGGAATCATATTTTACATCACATGTGATGTAAAATCATGGGTTATATATGTCTACACGAAAACACGTTCAAAGTCAGCATATTTCAAAGACATCGACTTGGTGATACAAAAAGAAAGCTTATGTTTGTTTGAGTACAAAGCTTGACTGTGATGCCTAACTTTAAATATATAAATAAGTTACATCATCCATTCAATTGGCAAATACGAGACACTATGCATGACACCACGCTGAAAACGCGTTGTTTCAGGTTCTTGAGTGTATTTTTTGATACTGCCATCGGGTTGGTGGTCATACCAATTAATTTTGCCTTGTGAATCGAGTTTAAGTTCATAAGCAACTTTTAAAAGATAGGTGTCAAGTAATAATGACACTTGTTCTTGTAGTTGATCTGACTCAACCACTAAGCCAACTTCAGTATTTAAGTTAAAAGAACGAGGATCAAGATTAAAAGAACCAATAAAAACTTTATTGTCTATATCAATAAATTTGGCATGTAAACTCGATTTGTTTTTACCTTTTTTAGGAATGACATTGCCTGTAACCACTTCATACCAGGTTCGATTTTTACGCTCAATATAAGGTTTAAACTCATAGAGTTTTACACCACTTTTCAATAAATCTGTACGATATTTTTGATAAAAAGCATGTACTAGTGCAACATCATTGGCGACAAAGGAGTTGGTCGAAACGCGAACATCAACGCCTTGCTTGGGGAACTGTGCTAAATATTGTGTACCTACTTTCGTTGGCACAAAATAAGCTGAAATTAAGTCCATTTCTTGTTTTGGTTCACCTAAATGTTGACGAATTTGGTGAGAAATTAATTCGCCATTTTGGGCTTGTCCTAAGGTTTTTTTAGGTGAATCTGCAAGGAAATGAGCACGTGCCCAATTGATACGATTTTGTTTAAGTTGATGGGCGAGTTCTCGTTGTTCAGTATCGACTTTTATATCTGTATCAGGTTCTTTTTGTTCTAGTTTTTGATAGTCTAATCTTAACTTTTCTAGATCTTTAGCATTGCCTTGAGTAATAAATTGCTGATTTGGATAGCTTAAATCATTATTCCAAAAGTTTGAAAATACAGTGTTTGCACCATGTACTGCTGTACCAAAAAATAAAATATCCATATCTGTAAACTGGAAGGATTCACTGGCATCAAAATATTCGCTGCTAATATTACGCCCACCAGTGACCGCAATAATACCATCGGCAATGATGAGCTTATTATGCATACGATGATTAATTTGTTTTAAACGAAAAATATAATCTAAGACTCTGAAGTGTCTAAATTTATAAGGGTTATAGAGTTTAATTTCAATATTGGGATGTGTGCTTAATGCTTTTAATTGAGGGTCTATTTTTGTACCATTTTGGTCATCAATCAACACACGAACTTTTACGCCACGATCAGCCGCTTTAAGTAATTCATGTAGCATCAGATTGCCAATAAAATCATCAGCCCAAATGTAATACTGTAAGTCTAGACTATATTTCGCTTGACGAATCAGGTGGATGCGAGCAGCAATACTTTGGAATGCATCACTCATTGCTAAATAAGCAGTCAAACCCCGTTGTAACTGAGTCTTAGTATCCTCTCCATTCAGCCAGTGTTCACTGTGAATCTGAGGTTCATTGGTAGGTTTAGACTGATTCATAGGCAAACTGCATCCTGACAAAAAAGTGAAGCTAAGCGTGATGGCGATAAAAGATGGTGAATATTTCATTCTTATTGAATAAATTGTTAAATTTTTATAAATCATAACACTAGTTATTGGTTGAATCATTAAATGAAAAAAGGTTACTGTAGCTAATCTGTTAAAGAACGACCCCATGAAGGATGATGCTATATGAAATCACGTGCAGCGGTGGCATTTGCGCCAGGAAAACCTTTGGAAATTGTGGAGATTGATGTTGCTCCACCACAAAAAGGTGAAGTGTTGGTTAAAATTACCCATACAGGTGTGTGCCATACAGATGCATTTACTTTATCTGGTGAAGATCCAGAAGGTGTATTTCCCGCAGTACTGGGACATGAAGGTGCAGGCATTGTGGTGCAAGTCGGTGAAGGAGTAACCTCTGTTGCGGTGGGTGATCATGTTATTCCACTTTATACCGCAGAGTGTGGTGAATGTTTATTTTGTAAATCAGGCAAAACCAACTTATGTACAGCCGTCCGAGCAACCCAAGGTAAAGGTGTAATGCCTGATGGTACAACACGTTTTTCATATAATGGCGAGCCAATTTATCACTATATGGGATGTTCAACCTTTAGTGAATATACCGTTGTTGCAGAGGTGTCATTAGCAAAAATCAATCCTGAGGCAAATCCTGAGCAAGTATGTTTACTCGGTTGTGGTGTAACTACAGGTATTGGTGCAGTACACAATACAGCGAAAGTACAAGAAGGTGACTCAGTTGCAGTCTTTGGTTTGGGTGGAATCGGTTTGGCTGTAGTGCAAGGTGCTCGTCAAGCAAAAGCAGGGCGTATTATTGTTGTAGATACCAACCCAGAGAAATTTAAACTGGCTGAAGAGTTTGGCGCAACTGATTTCTTAAACCCAAAAGATTATGATCAACCTATTCAACAAGTGATTGTAGAAATGACAGGTTGGGGTGTGGATCATTCATTTGAATGTATTGGTAATACCAATGTGATGCGTTCAGCACTTGAATGTGCCCATCGCGGTTGGGGGCAATCTGTGATTATCGGTGTTGCGGGTGCAGGTCAAGAAATTTCAACGCGTCCATTCCAATTGGTGACAGGACGTAAATGGATGGGAACTGCATTTGGTGGGGTTAAAGGTCGTAGTCAATTGCCAGGTATGGTTGAAGATGCAATGAAAGGTGAGATTCAATTGGAGCCTTTTGTCACACATACGATGAGCTTGGACAAAATCAATGAAGCATTTGATTTAATGCATGAAGGTAAGTCAATTCGTACAGTGATTCATTTTTAAGTTTGGCGGATTTAACTCGCAAGTACGACAGTTACTTTAGAGATTTTAAAAGTCAGTGGAATTAAATTCTGCTGACTTTTTTATTAATTTTTGCAAGAAGTTGACATTAAATTTGCATAAGTTTGCTAGTCTAGAGCCTTTATTTTGACTTTAAATTATTTATGAAAAATATTGTATTTTCTAGTGTTATTCTACTTTTCTTAAGTGCCTGTTCTACCGTTCAAAATCAACAGGAAGCAGCACCATTGATTGGGATGTCAAATCCTGCAAGTCAATACTGTGTTGAGCAAGGTGGCAAACTTGAAATTGTGAAAGAAGCACAAGGCGAAGTTGGTTATTGTTATTTGAAAGATGGGCAAAAAGTAGAAGAGTGGGCATTGTTTCGTCAAAACCAAGCACAATGTGTTGCAGATGAAGCTAAAAAACTGATTGGGCAAGTTGCTACAGACGATGCTCAGTTAAAGCAACAAACTAAAGCACAAAATATTCGTCGTGTTGCACCTCAGCAACCAATGACAATGGATTTTCGTTCAGAGCGTTTAACCTTGGTGATTGATCCAAATACCAAAAAAATTCTGAAAGCAAGTTGTGGTTAAGTAGCAAAGCTATCGTTGAAGTAAAAAACCCAAGCGAACTTGGGTTTTACTCTAATTTAACAATTAAGCTGTTGCTTTAATGACTTCAGCAAATGCATTTGCAACTGTGTCAATATTATTTAAGTTCAGACCTGCCGCACACATACGACCACTACGTACTAAATAAATACCGTATTGATCTTTTAATGTATCCACTTGTTCAGCAGTTAAACCTGTGTAGCTGAACATACCTTGTTGTTTCACAAGATAGCTAAAATCACGTTCAGGCAATGCTGCTTCAAGTTTTGCCTTTAATAGCTCACGCATTTTGATAATACGTTCACGCATTTCTTGTAGTTCAGCTTTCCAGTTTGCAGCCAAAGCTTCATCGTGCAATACATTATCTACAATCAAAGCGCCTGTTGTTGCTGGGCTTGAATAGATACGACGTACAGTTGCTTTTAATTGACCCAAAACTTTCTGTGCAGTTTCTGCATCATCACAAACGAAGCTTAAGCCACCAACACGTTCACCATACAATGAGAAAATTTTAGAGAAAGAGTTACTCACAATAAAGTTCATACCAGATTGGTCTAAGGCACGAATTGCATAAGCATCTTCTTCTAAACCTTGACCAAAACCTTGATATGCAATATCTAAGAATGGAATGAGATCACGTGCTTTTAATACTTCAATCACACGATCCCATTGTGCAGGGGTTAAATCTGCGCCTGTTGGATTATGACAACATGGGTGCAGCAAAACGATGCCTTTTGCTGGAATTTGATTTAAATCTTCGAGCATTGCTTCAATGTTGACACCATTGGTTGCAGCATCAAAATAGCGATAGAAATGAGAGTTTACACCCGCACCATTAAAAATAGCGATATGGTTTTCCCAAGTCGGTTGGCTCACCCAGATATCAGATTCAGGAAAGTATTTTTTTAAGAAATCTGCACCGACTTTAAGCGCACCTGAGCCACCTAAAGTTTGAATCGTTACAACACGACCGTCTTTACGTGCTTGTGAATTTTCGCCAAATACAAGTGCTTGTGTTGCTTGATTATAAGTTTTAGAACCATCCATTGGTAAGTAAAGTTTTACTTTATCATTTAAAGGTTCAATATTTTTAAGTGCAGTTTTAACCGCTTCAAGCTGAGGAACAATATTGTCCTCATTATAATATAAACCAATACTCAAATTTACTTTTTGAGTACGTGCATCCTTACTATACTCTTCCATCAACGAAAGAATTGGATCACCTGCATAAGAATCGACGTGTTGAAACATGGTGAAAAGTCCTAAATCAAACAAAGTTATTGTGCTTAGATAATATAAGCGAAATTTTGACTGACTCAACTCAGGATTGAAGATAAATTCTTATAAATGATTCAACTTTAGTTTATATCGCGAGTAAATTTTATGCTTTTATAGCAAAAATATAAATTTAAGCCATATTCTTCTTTCAATCACTTTATTTAGACAGGAACATTAGGCTATAGATACAATAAAATATTGTTCAAGTTCAGCGATATTCCGATCATAATAGCGGTCTAATTTTGCAAATATTTGGAATTCCTATGTTATTAAATTATCAATGGCATCAACCTGAAGATGATCAGCAACGTACGCCGCTTGTGCTTATTCATGGTTTGTTTGGCAGTTTGAGCAACTTAGGTGGAATTGCACGTGCTTTGTATGCCACACATCCTGTCTTGCAAATTGATGTGCGTAATCATGGTCAATCACCCCATTCGAGTGAAATGAACTACCAAGTGATGGCACAAGATATTTTAGAAAGCTTAGATCATTTAAATATTCAGCAGTTTTCTGTCATTGGTCATAGCATGGGCGGAAAAGTGGCAATGAAACTGACAGAGCTTGCCGCCGAACGTTTAGAACAGTTGGTGATTTTAGATATTGCACCATTTGCCTATCAAGAAAATCATCATGATCAAATTTTTAAAGCTTTATTTGCCGTTAAAAATGCCGCTATTCAGAGTCGCAAAGAGGCGACAGAAATTATGCGTGAATTTTTGAAAGAAGAAATGGTCATTCAATTCCTTTTAAAATCATTCAATAAAGGGCAATGGTTGTTTAATGTTGATGCCTTATATGCACATTACCAAGATATTTTGTCATGGAAAGACATTCCACAATGGACAAAATCAACGCTATTTATACGCGGTCAGGCATCGCCGTATATCGGAAAATCTTTGCATATAGATGCAATTGATTCTCAATTTGAAAGTGCGGAAATTCAAACTGTAGAAAATGCTGGACATTGGTTACATGCAGAACAACCTGAAAAAGTGAATTATTTAATTCAGCATTATTTAAATTAAAAATTAGAATTATTTAAAAAAAATAATAGATAATGTTTTTTGATTAAACTTAACTTAACGTAAACAATAATATTTTATGTAAAGTTAAGTTTATATTGTTTATAAAAAAATATAATGATATTAATGTTTTGAAAGGATAATACTTATATTGTTTATATAGTGTAGAAAATATCATTTTATTTTAAATAAATGTGGTATATTTCACATTATTGTTTACTTCGTATTGGGTGAGAAAGTTAATTCTATCCAAAGGCTTAACTTCTTGTATTGTACAAATTTTACAAATCATTTTATCCTGAAGGTTGATTAAGCATCTTTTTAAAACTAAAATTTAGGTAATTTAAAACTTTAAATTATTTTTTATAAATCAAAGTTTAAGGTTTTGAAGCTTATATTGGAAAAGATGGTATAAGTCATGCTTAAATGTTTAGCTTTTAGCTAGACGTTGTAAGATGAAATGTTAGTAAATATATCAATTTAGTTTTTGCAAAAAGGATCGGATATGACTCGATTAGATTTGCTTCATGATACACAAATGGGTCAGACGGATACGTCTAAAACAACGATTGTTCCTGCAAAAACAGTAATTAGTGATGAAGTTAAACTGACATTAGACTTATTGCCTCATCTTGTTTGGATTAAACGAGGCGATGCGGTCTATGGTAACACTGCACTGAGAGAATATTTAGGTGCAGAGCAATCCCTACAGGATTGTGAGTGGTTGAAATTCGTTTATCAAGAAGATGCTGAGCATTTATATAATTTGTGGAATAATGCTCAAAAAACTGGACGAAAATTTGAAAAAGAATGTCGTATTCGTGATGTTAATGATCAATACCACTGGTTTTTATTTGTAGCGCAAAGCCATATTGGCAATGGGCGAGAGTTTGATTGGACGATTACTTGTACTAATATTCATGAACGAGCACTGATGCTACGTGAAACGGCAGATACTTTGCGTGCGCATACCGATATGCTCGATGTGAGTGTTGATTGTATTAAGATTGTACGCCCAAATGGTACAGTTTCACATATGAATCGTTCTGGCTGTATTGCATTATTAGGGCAAGAAAAAGTCAAAAAATTTGATATGGAATGGCTCAGCCTTTTACCTCCAGAAGTACGAGATAAAGGACAAATTGCCATTACTTCGGCTGCAAAAGGTAAAAATGCACGTTTTGCAGGCATGAGTGGTGAAGGTGATGCACGTCAATATTGGGATAATATTTTAACGCCTGTCGTGAATGATGAAGGTCAAACCACAAGTATTTTATGTGTTTCTCGAGATATCACTTTACAGCGTATTGCCGAGAATAAATTACGGATCAGTAGTGAGCTTGATGAATTAACAGGTTTAATGAATCGTCGTTCTTTTAAGCAAAATCTCAAAAAATCTCTAATCAAAGCGAAAAGAAATAAACAAAAAATAGGTTTAATGCTGATTGACCTAGATCACTTTAAACATATTAATGATACGCTTGGTCATCCTGCGGGGGATCATTTGTTACGTATTTTATCTAAGCGTTTAAATCGTAGTTGTGATGAAAATACCTACGTCGCACGCTTAGGTGGTGATGAATTTGCTGTTGTAGTGAATGATTTAAAAGATATTGAACATTTTAAGAGAGCAGCACAAAATGTTTTAAAACAGTTAGATCAACCTATTACTTATTTGGGTAAGTTAATTAATGGTGGCATGAGTATTGGGGGCGCTTTATATCCAGATGATGCGAAAGATAGTTCAAATCTCTTAAAATTTGCGGATACTGCTTTAAATAGCCTAAAAGAAGGTGGCCGCGGAGGGGTACGTTTCTTTAATCAAGAAATGTTAGACATTACCATCCAAAAAGCAGCTCAATTAGAAACAGCCCGTCAAATTGTTCGTGACAATAGCATCCACCCCTATTATCAACCTAAAGTAAATCTGCAAACAGGAAAAATCATTGGTTTTGAAGCATTATTGCGTTGGGAACATCCAGAATTAGGGATTCAATTTCCTAGTTCTGTCGCTGAAGCGTTTAATGATTATGAGCTCGCGACAAAAATTGCTGAAACAATGCATGTTAAAGTTTTTAGTGATATAGAGCAGTGGATTCAATCTGGTTTAGACGTTGTTCCAGTTTCCATTAATGCCTCACCTGTTGAATTCATGCGGGATAATTATGCTGAAATTTTATTGAAACGTCTCGAAAAATACCAAGTCCCATATCATTTGATAGAGATTGAAATTACTGAACATATTTTAGCAGAGCGTGGTTATATTTATGTTGCGCGTGCGCTCAAAAAATTGAAACAAGTGGGTGTTCGCATTGCATTGGATGATTTTGGGACAGGTCATTCATCTTTAACTCATTTACATGATTATCCTGTAGATAGTTTAAAAATTGACTGTGGTTTTGTGCATCGAATGAATAGTGAATTACCTATTCATGCCATTGTGCAGGGTATTTCTCAACTCGGTCCAATCTTATCATTAGATATTATTGCTGAGGGCATTGAAACAGAAGAACAGCTTGAAAGTTTAAAACAAGTAGGGTGTAACCTTGGTCAAGGTTTCTTATTTAGTCGTGCAATTGATGCATCTACTGTTGTTAAGATGTTGAGCAACAAAAAGCTGCAAATAAAAATGAATTAATTTTTCAAAAAGTACTTGTCAAATGAGGTAAGTACGAGTATTTTAATTTCATACAGATTTTTTATGTGAATAAAATGTTAGTTAAACCTTTGATCAATAACGTATCTTATTATTTTTGGCAGTTCTTTAAGTAATTGCCTGAATACGTTTGGGCATAAAGTTGCCCTTCAAAGTTAATACCTGATCGGCAACCCCGATCAGGTTTTTTTATGCATTTAATTTTAGATTTTTGGAGAATACAATGAACACATTTAACGATACATACTTTAGCTACTTTTATTGGTTTCACTTTAGCCGCGCGATGACACCTATTTTGCAATCGAATAGACCCCATAAGCTCAAATAAAAGATTGGACTTGAAGTCCCAAAGGAAAAAATGATGAATATGTTAAACCAAGCTTTACAACACACAGCCAAAGTAGAAACACAACTCAGCACACCTATTCAATTAAAACAACAATTTCCATTAAGTCATTCTCTTGCTGTGCAAATTGCAGAACAGCGTCAAACAATTAAAAATATTCTTTCAGGTCAAGATTCACGTTTAATGGTGATTACAGGACCATGTTCGATCCATGATCCTGTTGCAGCTTTAGAATATGCACAAAAATTAAAGCATTTACAAAGCTTGGTATCAGATCAAATTTTCCTTGTTATGCGTACATATATTGAAAAACCAAGAACCACAGTAGGTTGGAAAGGTTATATGTATGACCCTCAGTTAAATGGTTCTTCAAATTTACAATTAGGTTTAGAAAAATCACGAGAATTATTCTTAAATATTATTGAAATGGGATTGCCTATTGCCAGTGAAATTTTAAGTCCCATGGCGACAGGATATTTTGATGATTTACTGGCTTGGGGTGCGATTGGCGCGCGTACAAGTGAGTCACAGATTCATCGTGAAATTTCGAGTCATATGCCTTTCGCGATTGGATTTAAAAATGGTACAGATGGTTCAATTCAGATTGCTTTAGATGCAATTCAATCTGCAATGCATTCACATCAATTTTTGGGAATGGGTCAACATGGCTTACCTTGTGTGTTGGATAGTCAAGGTAATCCTTTGGCGCATTTAATTTTGCGTGGCTCAAACTCAGGCTCAAATTATGATTTAGCTTCAATACAAGCAATTCGTAAACGCCATCAGGGTAATTTACCTGCATTGGTGATTGATTGTAGTCATGGTAATAGTGCAAAAAATCCATTGAAGCAGCCAGAAGTTTTAGCTCAAATTATTGCTGAGCGTAAAGAAAGCCATGTGCGTGGTGTGATGTTGGAAAGTCATTTAGTCGATGGTCAACAGAAAATTTCTGATGATATGATTTATGGTCAGTCTGTGACAGATGGCTGTTTAGGTTGGGAGAAAACGCAAAATTTATTGTTAGAAATGCATGATAATATGCAGACTGCCCAACAAATCATGACTTGTTCTGCTTAAAATGAGAATGATTAAAGCTCTTCTATGGAGCTTTAATCATTTGTTTGTTCTTGCTATTTAATTTTAGCTTGTGATTATTTTACAATTTTATTGATCATTGGCTGAACGATTTTATACAGGAAAAATCCTATCAAAATAAAAAGATATAATGGCCAAATTGAAATCAGAAGAATAAGAAAGTCGAGTAGGAATTGCCAACCGAATTGGATTGCGTAGCGTATTCTATTCCTAAAATGCTCACCATTTAACTGAGCAATATCATTAAGATTGACATCTATGCGTTCACGTACAATCGTGGGTTGATCAATGTTTAGATGAATGGTACTAAAATGAATACGGTCTTGTATTTCGAGTTGGGTTAAACGAGAAATTTCATTCAGTTGGGCATTTGATTGTGCCGTAGTTGATATTTGGCTTTGTTGTACTTTTTCTTCTAGAAGCTTTAACTCATAACGCTTTGCAGAGTATTGTTGTTGATTGAAGAAATACATCAGTGGTAAAAGTTGATTCACAAATGTTGCTGCATTTTCACTTGGGATTCTGATAATTAAATCTGCCTCAGGACGGATTTTTTCAAAAATTTTGACTTTACCCTTAGAAATATTTTGGGATTTTGCTTCTAATACTGTGTAATTCATATTTTTTTGTTCAATAAAACCACCCATTTTTAAACAGAGCTGTTCAATGGCAAGAGTCGTTTTTACAACATCTAGGGCAGAAAAATTGACACTCGCTTCACGAACCATCTGCCGTGTTGTGTCAACAGCATTTGCTTCTGGATTTAAGATCGTTTCGGGTTTTTGTGTTGTTATTGGTGTTGTTTGGGCTTGTGGGGTGGTTGAAGTATCTAGCTGATTATTTGATGCTGCATGAATAGAGTTTTCTTGGGCTTCATTGCCAGATGGCTCGGCTTCTTGTTTTTTTGAGCAAGCCGTTAAACATAGACAAGAGAGCGTGATGATTAAAAAGTTGTTTTTCATTTTTTGAATAACTTTAAAATGTTTAGAGGAATTATAATGAAAGTTAAACATTAAACCTTATTATTTTGTGAATCGTTGTCTTTGAGAATTTTTAGGTGGGTATACCTCTAATGAGTTTGTGGCTGGTTTTTTAACTGTCGCGCTTGTTCGTTGAGTCCATCATCATATATTAACGAGATATTCTCAGTTTATGCCCACAATCTTTCCACAAAGTTGTGGGTTTTTTTATCAAAAAAATTATTATATATTGATAATAATAGTATGAATTGGAGCGTAAGATGAATATCTGTATAGGTGGTTGTTGGCATGGAAGTAAACTGTTAGTAGATCAGAAATCGGATTATTTTTTAGCGAAAGACAGAGTGACGAGCAAACCTACAAGATATGAAAGATTACAGATATTATGTACGAATGAAATCAAAAATTTTTGGGTTGCAGATAGTTTAAATTGTTTAGAGATTACTCACAAGATACAACCTTATTTAGATAATTTACGCTCAAATTTAGATTATCAAATTTAAAGAATAATTTTTTAAAATGTATATTGAGGCATGTTGAGCATCAAATGGGTGTTAGGAGTGCACTAACATCCTATACGCTTAGCAAAAGAGTGAAGTGATTCATCATGTAAAATAATACAGCTATGTATGATTTTTTATGATAATAGATTGTTAAATTAAGTTATTGGGTAAGAGAAGATTTTAACCAATATTTTTTTGAATATTTAATACGTTAATAAAATCAATAATTTATAGACCTGGTTCAAAACTTGGGTATTTTGATATTTTAAGTTTTAACTCACTGTTATATCTTCTTTTTTTTGCTATATTATTACTGTTCACTGCCGTATAGGCAGCTTAGAAATAGATCTAAGCGTTGTCTATTTAGTTCTTCACGTTCACTGCCGTATAGGCAGCTTAGAAAACCCACTTACGATTTGGTAAATAACAAGGGCCGTTCACTGCCGTATAGGCAGCTTAGAAAAATCGCTCTAAATCTAAATGATGTATCAATGCGTTCACTGCCGTATAGGCAGCTTAGAAAAGTAGGCCTAGATAGCTGTTTGAGTGATTAAGGTTCACTGCCGTATAGGCAGCTTAGAAACATCCCCCCTGCAAAGCATAGATAGGCTTTACGTTCACTGCCGTATAGGCAGCTTAGAAATCCATGAGATTAGTCATGTAAGCATCGGGGGCGTTCACTGCCGTATAGGTAGCTTAAAGTTTGCTTTATGGGCTTAAGTATTTTCTTCACTTGCACGGTGAGAGATTGTTTTAGATAGTAGATCATAATTTAGATTTGATTTTGAATAAAAGTAAATATTTTAACTATAATAAGGCTACTCTCCCAAAATGATTGTTTTTGTATGCGTATTTATCAGTCTGAAAAATAAATAATTTTATGATTTATAGATTGTTGAATTACATCCAATGCATTTAAGTGCATATGTATACAACTATTATTTTTATAATTAATTGTAAATACAAAGGTTTACAGCTGAATGCAACCAATGCCAATCCAACACAAACTTGGTGCTTTTTATTTTTTCTACTATTCGATTGTTGGTACATTCATGCCTTATTGGAGTTTATACCTACAAGATCAAGGCTTTGATTTTAATGAAATAGGAATTTTGTCTTCCATCGCTATTATTACCCGATTTTTTGCACCTTTTATTTGGGGATGGATTGCAGATAAATCAGGTAAACGTATGCTTTTAGTCCGTATTGCAACATGGATGGAAGCTGTCATTTGGTTACTGATTTTTATTATTCCCAATAATTTTCAATCAATAGCTTTACTCATGCTGATTTTTAGCTTTTTTCAAAATGCGATTTTGGCACAATTTGAAGGTGTTACCTTATTTTGGTTAGGTGAAAAAAGAGCAGAATTGTACGGTAAAGTGCGTAAATGGGGATCGGTTGGTTTTATTGTTGGGGTTTTTAGTATTGGTCTGTTATTGGAAATTGTTCCAATTTCAATGTTGCCAATTATGTTGTTATGCATTGCATTTACGGCATTTCTTTGGTCTTTTACCATTAAAGAACCGCGTCATGCACCTCAATCACAAACACAGCTTGAGCCTTTATTGCCGATCTTAAAACGACCTGTTGTGGCTGCATTTTTTAGTATCGAATTCATTATGCTGTTCGCACAAGCGCCATTTTATAGTTTTTATAGCAATTTTTTAAAACAGTCAGGTTTCAGCACGACAGAAATTGGATTGTTATGGTCAGTTGGTGTGATTGCTGAAATTATCATGTTCGCTTATTCGGCATTGTTTCTTAATAAATTTTCGTGGCGTTTTTTGATCAGTCTATGTTTGATCATGACTGGATTGCGTTTTATTGTGGTGGGATTATTCCCTGAATTATTTGTTGCACAGTTTATTGCACAGACTTTTCATGCTTTTAGTTTTGGTCTTTTTCATGTGATTGCGATGCGTATTATTTTCCAAAATTTTAGTTTGGGGCAGCAAGGGCGAGGGCAGGCATTATATAGCACGATGTGGGGTTTAGGGGTAGCAAGTGGCAGTGTGTTGGCGGGACATTTTTGGCAGCAATGGTCAGGTCAGTGGGTGTTTATAATCGCAGGTTGTACAACCATTTTAGGATTTTTATTTCTACAAGCTTTACCCAAAGTGGTTGAACACAAGGCGGAGCATTCATCATAATTTACTCTTTTATCTAAACATAAATAGCGCTATCTATAATTTTTTTTAATCAATCAATCAATCTATTGATGCATATACTCAATCAAAAAAATGACAATATCTTGCTCTTTGTGATGTAGATTTTTTAGTAAAATGGGGTACTTATAAAGATTTTCTAGAAGAATTTTTGCACATTGTATTGTTATTATGTATACAATGTAATGACAATGAGCTTGCATTTATGTGTGATACATTGATAGTTCTGCTAATCACTGTATAGGATCACGTGATTAATGTGTATATGTTTTATAAGCGAATTCTAAATCATCATATTGAATATATTAAGAAAATATTATCTTAATCTTTAAATATATTATGCTAATGAATCAAAACTGTGCGTGTAAGCGATCGGTTGGTTTTTGCAATGCATTCTCTAAACAGAGTTGATTACGACCTTTTTCCTTAGCTTGATAAAGTGCTTCATCCGCACGCTTAATCAGTTGTTGAAAAGGAACACAATAAGGGAGAGTTTGATAGCTTAATCCAATGCTTACACTGATATTTAGACATTCACCTGTTTCCAAATAAATCGGTGTTGCAAAAACTTTATTGCAAATTCTTTGCGCCATTTGAATACTCTGTTGTAAAGTCATATCCTTGAGTAGAATCGCAAACTCCTCTCCACCTAGACGACCAAATAAATCATCGCTGCGAATTTGTTCGCGTACTTGACGACTGAACTCTTGTAATACTAGGTCTCCCGTATGGTGTCCATAAGTGTCATTAATTTTTTTGAAATGGTCTAGATCCAATAATAAAATCGTTACAGTCTGCGCCTGTTTTTTTTGTGGGGTTGTTGTAACGGTACGTTCACTTTCTTCATAAAAGAAACGACGGTTCATGGTGGTGGTGAGTCCATCATGGTTGGCAAGGTATAAAATTTGATGATAGAGTTTCTGTCGATTTAGACTGATGATTGTGAGGGTGAGTGGCCCCAGTGCGAGCATCATTAACCCAATACGTACTGAAATTGTGGTCGCAAGATAAGCATTTGGAGACTGTGCAATATAGTATTCTGTTAAAGAATTATAGAGCATCATACAGACAATGCAGTTAATGATCGCAATAAAGAATAAATTATACGTTAATGCAGCCCAAATTAAAGCTGCAATGGGAAACATAATGGCACCGGGACCGACAAAAAAGTGGGTCAAAATTACTGAACCAATAATTGCAAGTAAAGGCATCATTGTGTTGATTTGGATAGGGGCTAGCTGTTGTTTATGCCAATAATTTTTAAAAGTTTGAATATCAGGAATGGCGAGTAAAATAGGTAAAAATGCAATCACATTAATGATTTCACCTGTCCACCACATACCAAAATCTGTCCATACGCGCTCAGGCTTCATAAATGTGTTGGGTACATGAGGAATGGTCAGTGCAGCGAAACTAGCGGCCGCTAAACAGCCGCCAAAGGCAGAGATAAGAAAAAGAAAAAGGAAAGTTAAACCTTTATTGTATTGTTTAAAATCAAGTTTGAAAAAATGTAATAGAGTCAAAGTACATACTGCATGAAGCATATTAGAAATGGTGAGAAAAACAGTAAGGACGAAATAATTGCCTGTCATGAGATCTGCAAGCATAAAGCCACAAAAAGCTCCTAACCATCCACCGATATTGCGTAACGTTGGAAAACGCAAAAACAGCCCTAGTAATACAGCGTTTGCTGGCCAAAAAATCGCGAGGAAAAATAATGGTCGTCCTAAAATTCCAATGAGTGCACAGACGAAAATAATTCCCATGACAATTGCAAAGGCACGGAAGTTGTTAGATAGAAATTGTGCTGATTGATGAATAAATATAGACAATTCAAGATCCTATATATTGCTAAATGTTGCAAAGCACTTTGTTTTTATGACCTCATTTACATGTATTAAAGTATTTCACATAAATGGCTATTTTTATATATGAATTGGATATTTTGTTGAGTGAAAAAGTATATTTTTTATCAATAGAAAATTTTGTCAAAAAAGAAAAATTGTTCATATATGGTTATTTTTACATGCATTATTAATTAAATATGTTAGTTTAAATAGGAACACACTGTAATATACATTTAAGTATGAAAAAAACATTATTATGCATTTCTTTGTTGTTAAGCGCATCACCTTTAAGCTTTGCTGAAACGACAGCGAAAGCAGCACCAGTGGGAGCTGAAAAAAGTACTTTGGCTGAGAATACGATTCGTATTTCCACACGTCCAGAAATTTTAGGTTTATGGGGGATGAAGATTCCAAATAATAAAAAATGTGTTGAATATTATAATTTCCGTGGTGGAAATGAAGTCGTTGTTAATAGTGGGAAAGAATGGTCAGCGGGGCTCTATGACTATCAAGCTTCTCCTGATAATACTCAGGAAAAATTACCTGCATTGATCATGCAAATTAAGTATGAGAATAATGAAGTGGATTGCTCAGGGCGACAGGAAAATCAAGCAGGTGAAGTTTCGCAGTATTTTGTACGTTGGCAAAATAGTAATACGATTAATTTTTGTGCTTCAGAAAAAGCAGATCAGTGCTTTGCGACATTGAATCGTGTTTTGCCTTAGAAATGAAGATCGAAACTAAAATTGAACAAGTACAATTGATAATAAAAAAACCTCTGATTTTACAGAGGTTTTTTATTGCTTAAATACTGCTATCAAGCATCATTTTCATGACCTTGAACTTGCTTAAGCAAGTGTTTTTCAAGGTAATGAATATCCATAGCTTGTTGACAGAATTTTTTATCTTCTAGAATCAAATCTTTATGCAATGGAATATTGGTTTTGATGCCTGTCAAAATCATCTCATCTAAAGCTTGTTTCATACGTGCAATCGCAGTATCACGATCTTTACCATATGAAATAAGTTTAGCAATCATTGAGTCATAATAAGGTGGAATACTATAACCTTGATAAATATGAGAATCTAAACGAATCCCTGCACCACCTGGCGCATAAAAACTTTCAATTTTACCTGGTGATGGTAAGAAAGTTGAAGGATCTTCTGCATTGATACGACATTCAATAGCATGACCTTTGATTTGAATATCTTCTTGTTGAAGGTTTAGCCCAAGCCCCGCAGCAATACGGAGTTGTTGTTCAATAATATCGATGCCTGTCACTTGTTCAGAAACAGGATGCTCAACTTGAACACGCGTATTCATTTCAATAAAGAAGAATTCACCGTCTTCAAATAAGAATTCAAAAGTACCAGCACCACGGTATTGCATGAGTTTACACGCATTTACACAGGCTTCTAAAATGTGTGCGCGAGCTTCCTCAGGCAAGCCTGGAGCAGGTGCTTCTTCAAGTACTTTTTGGTGACGACGTTGTAAAGAGCAGTCACGGTCATAAAGGTGTACAGCATGACCATTACCGTCTGCTAAGACCTGTACTTCGACATGACGTGGTTTTTGTAGGAAACGTTCCATATAAACCGTATCATCACCGAACCACATTTCTGCATCACGTTGAGCAGCTTGTACAGATTCAAGAAGTGTGTCGACACGTTCTACAATACGCATACCACGACCACCACCACCTGAGGCAGCTTTGACGATCAATGGAAAGCCAATTTCTTTGGCTTCAGCTAAAGCATTGGTTGGTGTGACAGCATGAGCAGAACCTGGTACAGTTGGAACACCTGCTTTACGCATTGCCATAATCGCTGAAACTTTATTCCCCATGAGGCGAATATGTTCAGGACGTGGACCAATGAAAATAAAACCTGAACTTTCTACAATTTCAGCAAATTCAGCATTTTCAGATAAGAAACCATAACCCGGATGGATGGCATCTGCGCCTGTGATTTCTGCTGCTGTAATAATCGCGGGAATATTTAAGTAGCTTTCACTGCTTGCGCCTGGACCAATACATACCGCTTCATCAACAAAGCGTAAATGCATTAAATCTTTGTCAGCATCAGAATAAATACCAACAGTTTTGATCCCTAAAGTTTTGCAAGCACGCGTGATGCGAAGCGCAATTTCACCTCGGTTTGCAATTAAAACTTTTTGCAACATATCAACCCCCTAGCGATTACGCGCGGTAGCGGAATAAAGGTTGACCGAATTGGATTACATCACCATTTTTAACTAAAATTTCTTCAATCACGCCGCTTTGTGTTGCTTCGATTGGGTTCATGATTTTCATTGCTTCGATGATCCCTAAAGTTTCACCTGCAGAAATCGTTTGACCAACATTGACAAATGGAGGCTCTCCTGGATTCGGTGCCGCATAAAATACACCCACCATAGGAGAAGTTTCTACAGCACCACGTGCAGCAGCTTTAACAACTGGTGCTTCAATAGCAGGAGCTGAAACAGGAGCAACGCCAGCAACAACAGGATTACGACGCGTCAATGCAATCGATTGATCTCCTTCTTTAACCTCAATTGCCTGAAGGTCGGATTCGATCATCAAATCGATGAGCTTTTTGATTTTGCGAATATCCATGGATTCGTATTCCTAATGTTATGAATGAGTTGAAGGTTGAATTTTTTCGATCGCATAGTTCAATGCAAAAGAATAACCTTTTGCACCAAGACCACAGATCACGCCAACGGCTTTATCAGATAAATAGGAGTGATGTCGAAATGATTCTCGTGCATGAACATTCGACAAATGAACTTCAATAAAGGGTAAGGCAACGCCAAGTAGGGCATCACGTAGAGCAACTGAGGTATGCGTAAGCGCAGCAGGATTAATAATGATGAATTGCACACCATCTTGTTGTGCTTGATGAATACGATCAACGATTGCGCCTTCCCAATTACTTTGGAAAGTTTCTAACTGAATATGGGACTGCTGGGCTTGTGCAGTGAGTTGCTGATTAATATCTTCTAAAGTAAGGTGACCATAGACTTCTGGTTCGCGCTTTCCTAGCAAGTTTAAGTTTGGTCCGTGAATGACCAAAATGGTCGAACTCATTGAGCCTGCTCCAATTCAAAAGTTGCAAAAAATCTTTGCAAGATCGCTACAAAGTTTGCGTATTATGGCATAATTTTCTACATGTATTTTATAATTTCTTTTAATTGGTGTAGAAATCAGATACCGACTATGCGCTATATATTGAGAACTTTGCGACTAAATAACAATGTTAAAATATGACAAATTTTTTATTTTTTATTTTTGAATGAGTTTAAACCGAATTGACCAAAACTGTTGATGTGATTTATGTAACTATAGCCCAAAGAAGTGTGCTTTTGTAGTTTTCTAGATGGTTTCTAATCTTCTAAAATTTAATAGGTCTAAACTTCTGATGTGTTTTTATCAATACCAAATTGTTATTTATAGAGATGATATTCAACTATGAACTTTAAAAATAGAGTTGATCATCATTTTGTATACATCACAGTTTGTTCTATAAATTTGAGTTGATTGATTTTTTATTTATCTAAATATTTAATTTTTATTTGTTTTATGAGAGGTTTAGATAAGGTTTTATAGAATATCTTGTTCAGTGAATTTTAATGGATTGAAAAATACTGAGATTCTTAAGATAAAGTGATTTATTAAGAAATTTGCTCTGATTTTTTTGATTGTCAGAAAACAATAAAAGCCAGCATGGTGGCACCTAAATAGCTGAAAAAGCGGAGTGATTTACTTATTTTTCTACAACTTGGTTATTCATTGTATTGTCTGTAAATTCGGCATGAGATTGACCGAATTGCTCAATCTGTGTATGACAAATGAACAGTCAATCAGACCAAGAAAAATTATAGGATTGGCAAAACTTCCATATCATGCAGGGTTACATTTCTTTCTATGATAAAAATGTTGAGCAAGATAAAAATTAAGCCTATTTTTTGTACTTTATTTGCTGAATAAAATGTCAATCAAATAAAATGATGTAAAGAAATAATAACATTTGGCTAGATTGGGTAACCAAAGTAATTATGTCATTTAAAAGTCATCAATATTTGAAGGGCTTATATTTTAAGCTTTACATTGTTTAAAAATGACACATCTATTGGCTTGTTCAAAGAGAAAAAAGTTTTAAAGTAGATTTTGTCGTTGTTCATACGGCATTCCCCTAAATTGCAAAGGAAGATGATGAAAATGGCTAATCAACAAAATCAATCGAACCAACAAAATGATCAACAGCAACAACAATCTAATCAACCGAATCAACAAAATCGTCAACAGCAACAACAATCTAATCAACCGAACCAACAAAATCGTCAACAGCAACAACAATCTAATCAACCAAACCAACAAAATGATCAACAGAAACATAATCAACAGCAATAACTGTTCAATATCGTCCTTAAATGATGCAAAGCCCCGAATGTTCGGGGTTTTGCTATTTTTATTTCATCAAGTTGCATTGTGCATTGAGCATGAAATGCTTAAAATTTGAAATCTAATAGATTGATGTAAAATATTATGTTGCAAGATTTTATTGAAGAACAAAAATTGGTATGTGAAGAATTTGATTCTCGTTATATCAAAGTAAATGAAACAGATGTGATTGCGATTGCCAAACATACCTTAAACCAAGAACCGATTGTAGGTTTACGTAAAGCACCTGATGAGAATCAAGTTGCATGGTTTATTTATGGTGGAGAGTTAGCTGCTGAGCAAGATGACTTTGAATTGGTGACTGTGAAAGAGCTAGAAGATATTTTTCCAGATGCAATTCCATATTTAGCATTGGAGCAGGGGTTTCGCTTCATGATCGATGCGGATGACTATGAAGATGTTTGGAAAGCTGATGCATTTTAATCGAATAAAAAACAAATATTTATCAATTATTTTGACACAAATCTTTTGTATTTGTGGAATATTGTTTACCAGTTCACTCGCTGCACAAGACGTGCAAACTTTAGCGAATCAGTCATTAACACAGCAACAGTATAATCAACTGATAACGCATTTTACCAATCAAGTGAATGCAACCAAAAAGATATTGGATCAGTCTGAAAATGCAGATGCAACTGCACAAAGGCAGGCATTTTGTAGTCGTTTAGAGGCTTATCAGCACATTGCTGCGTTGTCAAAAGATAACCTTCAATTAGAAACAGCAAGTGTGATGTTAATGGTTGCTAATCAATTTTTAGATCGACAAAAGCAATCTTTAATTGATTCAGGAATGACAGAACAGGTATTTTGTGCAGCAAAGCCATCTAAATTGTCAGAAAATGATATAAAAATGGCTGAAAATGATAAATAATTCAAAGTAAATTTTAGTGATAATATCTTTTGTTAAAACAAAGCCATAAAGATTTTCCCTGGTCTTATTGTGTCATGTTTTACACATCAACGTCCAAGTTGATGAATTAAACCCGCCTTAAAAAGCGGGTTTTTCTATTTTGGCTTATAAAAGGCATTATGTAAAAAAAGCCCGATTAATTAGGCTTTTTTACATGTGCTACATAGCATTTTAATGCTTCAGCAATGATTTGACCTTGTGATATATTTAGCTCGCTGGATAGGTCTTTAATTTGCTGAACTGTTGATGTGTGTAATTTATATGATTTACTTACAAAACCTCTATTTGCATCACTATCTGCGTTAATTTGGATTCTTGATTTAGCCATTATATTGACCTCAATTTATTATTTGTGGTGGATTAGGATGTGCGATCTATTTTGTAACCCTTTGTGCCTATACATTGTTTGATTGACCAGAAAGAGAATGACGCTAACAATGAGTTGGGTAAAAAGTTTCATCACGTTTATTCAAGTTTGTAATATTTAACAGCTACTTATCATTAAAACAATACCAATTTTAAAAAAATCTTAAAACAAAGGCATCCTAGTCATTTACAAGCCAAACATGAGTGCGTAATTAAGTACGACCTAAATTGAACGATAATAATCTCTGCGATGGATATACTCGAAAAAGTACACCCACCATATATGCGGTGGGTGTGCTGATTATTAACAATACAGAGCAAGGTACTATATTGAGAAATTTATTTCGCAAGCGTCAATTTGCATAAAAATTGTATTCATCTGGCTATTACCACATCAAATCATCAGGAATGACATAAGCTGCGTATGGGTCTTCTTCATCAGTAGTTTGTTGATTATTTTCGGCGTTATTGACAATAATAAATCCTGTCATTTTTTCATTAATACGGTCTGCTAAAGCTTTGGGTAACAATGCATAGCTATTATTTTCTTTGGCAATCACTAAGCTACCCGATACAAGAGCATTATAAACTTGTTGATGAATATAGACTTTTTTGATTTTGCCATCATCAATAAATTGATAACTGATATCACCATCAGTGTCTTTAATTTTGTGTTGTGCAATCATTTGAATAATCGCAGCAACGAGGGCTTTTTCATCTAAAATACGTTGTTTTTCTTGGTTGAGAGCTTGATCTTTTGCAAGTTTTTCTTGCTTATCTTGCTCAATTTTGGCTTTTATTTCAGCGTCATTGTTTTGACCCGTACGCTGTTCATGTTGTGCTTGTTTCGACAACTTTTTTGCCTTTTTATTATCGACTAAGCCCGCTTTTAATAATTGAGCTGCTAAAGCATTTTTAACCATGTGAACAACCTACCATCACTTTGTAAGATAATGAATACGAAAATAAATAACCCAATAAATGCAACTTAAACTAAAACTGAGTAGTGCTGGCATTAGAAAGGTGTTTAATTTTAAATAAGGATAGACTCCTGTGGCAATTACTCCACCGAAGATAAATCCAAATAAAATCAGTAAATGTAAAATAATGCGCTTTTTTTCAACATAAAGCCCACGAAATAAATAGCCTAAGGCAAGCCCTAGGTCAGTTAAAACGCCAGAAAGATGCGTAGTCCGAATAATCGCACCCTGATAATGGCTCACCATAGCATTTTGGATCCCCATTGCAGCACATGCCCAAAGCAGTCCATAGCGTGGATAATCCTTAATAAAATACCAACTGAGCACAATAAATAATGAAACTAAGCTTAATGGTAATCCATAACGTCGCCCCATTTGAAAGTGACTATTACCTAAAATAAAACCACTATAGCTTGAGCCCAATACATAGCTCAGAATCACTAAAATAAGGAAAATGATATTAGGCACATCACCATGTATGATGCTGATTGCCAACATACTGGCATTGCCTGTCATATGCGAAACAGATTGATGCAGTAAAGTGATTAATCCAATCACATTGATCATGCCCGCATTTAATGCAAGCATGAAAGCACCAAGTTGAATCCAAAGAGGGAGCTGTTGAAAAGGCATTAAACTAACTGAATCAAATCTTGATTTGATTCAGTATAGAATGAGATTATTTTTTAGCAAGGTCTACAGCAGCAGTAAATAATACATCGGTCGAAGAGTTTAGCGCGGTTTCAGTTGAATCTTGTAACACGCTAATCACCATACCGATAGCAACCACTTGCATAGCGATTTCACTCGGAATACCAAATAAGCCACATGCCACAGGAATGAGTAATAAAGATCCCCCTGCAACGCCTGATGCACCACATGCAGTCACTACCGCAACTACGGATAAAATCACCATAGTCACCAGATCAACATGAATACCTAAAGTATTTACAGCTGCTAAGGTTAAAACAGTAATGGTCACTGCTGCACCTGCCATGTTAATAGTTGCACCCAAAGGAATGGCAACACTTGCAGTCGCTTCATTTACACCTAAACGTTTTGCAAGGTCTAAATTTACAGGGATATTTGCTGCAGAACTACGTGTGAAAAATGCGGTAATCCCACTTTCTTTTAGACATTTAAAGACCAAAGGATAAGGATTACGGCGCATTACAATTGCAACCAATAATGGGTTAATAACCAATGCGACAAAGAACATGGTTGCCACAAGCACTGCAATTAAATGCGCATAATTTTCTAAGGTTTCTAAACCAGCTTGTGCAAACGTTGCGACGACCAAACCAAAAATACCAATCGGTGCAAGGTTAATCACGATACGAATGATCGAATTAATTGCATCAGCAACATCAGTAATGACTTGTTTTGTTGTATCAGAACCATGACGTAATGCAGCACCCAAACCAACTGCCCAAGCAAGGATTCCAATGAAGTTTGCTTCAGAAAGTGCAGTGACTGGGTTGGTAATAAAGCTTAACAATAAATTTTTCAAGACTTCAGCTACGCTACCAGGTGGTTGTAATGCAATATCACTAGCACTTGTAAAAACCAAGGTACTTGGAAACACGATACTCGCAAAAACAGAGCTGAATGCTGCTAATAGCATGCCCACAGCGTAAAGCATCAAAATAGGTTTTAATTGACGGTTACTTTGTCCTACTTTGAAATTAGCGATGGACGACATCACTAAAACAAAGACTAAAATCGGGGCAACTGACTTTAATGCCTTAATGAAAATATCACCTAAAATACTGACGTATCCAGCAGAATTAGGGAAAAGATATGCAACTATAAAACCAAGTATGATGGCAATAAGAATACGTGTGACTAAACTTAAACGTGCTAGGGCAGCGAACATATTAAAACCTGAGTTGCCTTAAACTGGACTAAAATCAATAAACAAGCCGACTATTCTATACCTAAAAGTGCTTGTAGAATGAAACAATTTCACATAAAAAATAAGATACTAAAAAATATATAATTTTTTGAAAATGAGAAATTGTAGCAGTTTATTGATTCACCAATAAAGAAAAATTAAACTGAATTAAAGGTTTGTGCATCTAATTCATGCATTGCTTGATAATGCGTTAAATAAATATTACCACTGAGTTCGTCCAATAAATTTGATACCTTCAAGCGATCCATCACTGGGCCTTTAATTTCAGATAGATGCAATTTAATTTCGAGTTTAGCAAGTTCAGCATTAATATCCTCGAGGGCTTCTAAAGCGCTGATGTCAATATTACTGATACTTGAGCAATTGATTACAACATGATGTAAATGCTGATTTTTACTGACTTCGGCAATAATAAATTCTTTTAACGTATTGGCATTTAAAAATGTTAAATTTTCATCAATACGAATCGAAATAATATTGGCACTGGTCACAACTTCATGTCGTGAAATATTACGAAAATGTTGTGTTCCTTCAACCAAACCAATTACAGCAATATGTGGACGACTGATTCGCCAAAGCAATAATATAAAGGTTGAAACAATACCAATAATTAAACCTGTTGAAATGTCAATACACAGTACGCCAAAAAAAGTTACCCACATTGCAATACCATCGGCTTTAGAGTAACGCCAAGCTTCAATAAAAGGCTTAAATTCAACCAATTTCCAAATTGAAACAATAATGGTTGCGGCAAGCACAGCCAAAGGTAAGGCTTTGAAAACACCTGTGAAATACAAACTAACGATAACAATCAATAGAGAGGAAAAAACTCCTGCCATCGGCGTTTTAGCGCCTGCATCAGCATTCACTACTGTACGTGACAAACTACCTGTTACAGGAAAAGATGAACTAAAACCAGCGCTTAGGTTTGCTAAACCTAAAGCGACCAATTCTTGGTTACTGTTGAGTTCACTTCTTTTTTGAAATGCGGTCGCTTGAGCGATCGAAATAGATTCAACAAAACTGACCATCGTAATCATCGCGGCACCCGGTAATAGTTGCATCACCAAATCCCAAGACCAAAATGGCATTGAGAGTGGGGGAATACCCGAAGGAATTTCCCCTACAGTTTTGATACCAAACTGATCAAGGTTTAAAAGCTGTACCAGTGCAATCGAAAAAAATACCAGTAATAATGGCAATGATTTATTGATAAAAATAATGCTATTTTTATTTAATTTTGCTAAAGAAAAACCAATGATTTTAGGGGCGTAAATTAAGAGTAAAATGGCAAAGCCACCAAATATTAAACTCGGAAAATGAATCAATGAAATATATTCGGCAGCAGAAATTACAAATTCAACGACATTGCCCGATTGTAAAGGTAAATTGACTAAAAATTTAAGTTGACTTAGTGCAATCAAAACAGCAGAGGCAATAATAAAACTTTTGATGACAGGATGACTAATTAGTCGAATTAAAAAACCGAAACGCAAGATTCCCAATAAAGTCGATAAAACTCCGACCAAGACTGCCAATAAACACGCTGCTTGAATATAAACAGGTGAACCTACTTCATACAAGGGTTGTAAGGTCGCAAATGTCATCATTGAAATCAGTGCGACAGGACCAATCGACAATGTTGGACTACCACCGACAATAGCATACACAATCATCGGTAAGATACTGGCATACAAACCTGTGATCGGTGGTAAACCAGCTACCATGGCATATGCCATACCTTGCGGAACAAGCATTGCAATGACAATGAGTGCTGCAAGTAAATCTGCTTTAAAAAAAGGAGCATTATAATGTTGCAGCCAATGCCAAGCAGGGATGATAGCATTTAACTTAGATTGAGATTTAGGCATAAAAATCTATATCATATTTTTATATATATTATGCAGAAAAAATGCTAAGAATTATAGTCCCATTTTAAAATACAAATTTTGATCAACTTTAAATGCTTGATTTTCAATTTATTCAAAGTTGATCTGACTACAGATTAAAAATCACTGAGGACAATACAAGTCATAAAGTGTATTTAAAACAAGACTTAGCTTTGGATCTTTAATTGAATAATAAATTTGTTTACCATCACGTCGAGTGCTGACCATATCACTTTTACGCAACATCATCAGTTGTTGTGACAACGTTGGTTGGGTAATTTGAGTATGTTGCTCGATTTGCGAAACATTTAGTTCTTGTTGAACCAAATGACATAAAATCAATAAGCGATCGGTATTCGCTAAGGATTTTAAAATTGAAACCACATCGGTTGCAGATGCTCGCATTGCATCAATTTGAAAACTCTGACTCATAAAGATCAGAAACTCCTAATATTGCCTCATGTGCATAATCGAATACATGCATATCGTAAACGAATCGGGCTATTCTATTGCAAGCTCCATCCTAACACGAATACTTTCATATTTATTTCTGATTAATCTTAAGTTTTTTTTATAAGGCATATTATTTTTATGTAATTCAAATATAAATATATCTATATGATAATTTTATATAAGTTTCAATATATTAAGGTAATGTGACCATAATCTGATTGATCCATACTTTGCATTGGTACGTGTGGGTGCGAGGGTATTTATATGATGGATTATCGTGTAAATAGCCTAAGCATATTCGCACATGAAGATCGTCGCAAATTGTTATAAATTTAACATTGGTACGATGCAAAATTTAAAGCAAGCACAAAAAATGAAAGCCAAGCTTAGAATTTAACCTTCCGTGAAGATTATTCAGTTTTAAGTTGAAGATTACTCAAGGATGATGCGTAGTAATTATTTAAATTTATGTTCTAATAGCATTATTCATTTATGTAAAAATCATCGTGCTGCTACAACCTTTATCCTATGTTATTCCTACACTTTCCCATGACTATGCCGAATGGCATCAGGGCAGGGAAGATTATGCGTTGTGGTATATCGAAATTACAGAACCGACCTTATTAGAATATCTAAATAGCCTAAGAAAATATTTTTCAGCATTTTTATTTGAACCCAATATTCGGCAGTTTCATATTACCTTATTTGTTTGTGGATTTTTAACGGAAAAACAACCTATTTTAAATGACGATTTTTCAATTGCGCAATTTAAACAACAGGTTCAATACATCATTCAACAGCAATTTCAAAGTTTTAAAATATTAACAGGCAATCTGCAAAGTTTTGATAGTGCCTTATTTATTGAAATTTTTGATTTTGAAAATAGCCTAAGCAATATTAGAAATTTATTTTCAAAAACGCATCATGAAATAGCACCTTTACAATATCTACCACATATTACTTTAGGACTTTACAACCAAGCCTATCATTCCTCAGAGATCTTTCAAACAATTGAAAAGATTCATCAAAAGCATTTTGAAATTCACATCGAGCATTTAACATTTGGTTACTACAAAGCCAAAATGATCCAAGGGCAGTTATATGCCCATCAACAAATACATTTAGGTCAACTATGATTCGACTTATTTTAGGTGGTGCACGTTCAGGCAAAAGTCGTTTGGCAGAACAATTGGCTCAATCCTCTGCTTTGGACGTGACTTATATTGCAACAGCGCAGGCATGGGATGCAGAAATGCAATCACGAATTGAGCATCATCAAAATCAGCGACCAACGGATTGGACTGTGCTGGAAGAACCCATTTATTTGGCAGATTTATTAGAAAAAATAGATCAGCCCGAGCACGTGATTTTAGTGGATTGTTTAACGTTGTGGATGACCAATTTGTTGTTAAAGCAAGATGAAAATTCACAGGAATTTCAACATGCTGAATTACAGATGCAAGAATGTGAAAAGTTATTAAAAATATTACCCACTTTACAAGCACACATTATTTTAGTCAGTAATGAAACAGGGCTTGGTGTCGTGCCGATGGGTGAAGTGAGCCGTAAATTTGTAGATGAATCAGGTCGTTTACATCAACAACTCGGAAAAATTGCCGATCAAGTGATTTTTTGTGTCGCAGGTTTTCCAATGTATTTGAAAGGAGAGAAAGAATGAATTGGTGGTTAGATGCATGTAAAAGCCCAAATGTTGCAACGAAACAAGAGGCGGAACAACGTCAATTACAATTGACTAAACCCACAGGTTCACTTTCTACCTTAGAAAATATTGCTGTGCAATTGGCGAGTTTACAAGGTCAAGCTAAACCCAATGTGAATTTTCCTTGGATCTGTATTTTTGCAGGTGATCATGGGGTAATGGAAGAAAATATCTCTGCATATCCACAAGCCGTGACACGACAGATGTTACAAAATTTCGCTACAGGTGGTGCATGTATTAGCGTGATTGCAAAAGAATATAATGCAAAACTACAAGTCATTGATTGCGGCTCTGTAGGCGAAAGCTACGAATACCAAGGTGTTGAACGACATTGTATCGCTGAAGGTACTGCAAACTTTGCCAAAACAGTTGCGATGACTGAAGCACAATGCCACGCAGCGATGCAACTCGGGAAAGATAGTGTTGACCAAGCATTTGCACGAAATGCTTCAATTTATGTCGCAGGTGAAATGGGCATTGGAAATACTTGTTCGGCGTCTGCGGTTGCATGTTTTTTATTAAATGAATCGCCTGAGAAGTTAACAGGTGTCGGCACAGGTATTCGTGCAGAACAATTAGAACATAAGAAAAATATCATTCATCAAGCGCTTGAACTCCATAAAAAGGATGTGAATGGTGATGTGTTTAAGGCACTTTGTGCGGTGGGTGGCTTAGAAATCGCTGCGATGACAGGTGCTTATATTCGTTGTGCGCAAGTCGGTTTACCTGTGGTGGTCGATGGTTTTATTAGTAGTGTTTCGGCTTTAATCGCCGTGCGTTTAAACCCTGATGTACGTCAATGGATGTTATTTGGGCATCAATCGGCAGAATATGGGCATCAACGTTTATTGCAAGAACTCAATGCTGAACCTTTATTGAAATTAAATTTACGTTTAGGTGAAGGCAGCGGGGCCGGTGCATCTTTGGGAATTATTAAACTTGCCTGTAGTTTACATAATAATATGGCAACTTTTGCAGAAGCTGCCGTCATCGGTGAAAAAATTTAAGCTTCCGATTAAATTTAGGTTGAATTTGTAGGATGATGCAATGATCGTGGAGATTGATTTACTTCGGCATGGTGAAACCACATTGAGTCATACGCTCAGAGGTTCGACCGATGATGCCTTAACTGAACAGGGACAATTGCAAATGCAGACGACGGTTCAGGATTTTTTAGATCAATCTTCACACGGCGTTCCGTGGCAGGCAATTTATAGTTCACCATTACAGCGTTGTCAGTTATTTGCTGAGCAATTAAGTGCACAGTACGGCAAAAGCTTACGAATCGAACCGAATTTACAAGAGATGCATTTTGGAGATTGGGAAGCAAAATCAACACAATGGATTTATGAAAATTTTCCAAATGAATTGAGTTTATTTTGGCAAAGCCCAACGCAATATACACCGCCCAATGCAGAAACAATGCAGCAGTTTTATTTAAGAATTTGCACAGCATTGAAAAATATACAACATGCAATGCAGCAACAGCATTGGCAACGAGTTTTATTGGTCACACACGGTGGAGTCATTAAATTATTAAAATGTCTTGCGGCACAAAAAAACTTAGATGAAATTTTAACGTTGTCGGCTGAATTGGGCACATTGCATCGCTTTGAAATCGATATTGAACAAAACTCAATACTTTATTTATCAGATACTTTAAACAGTAAAGAACTTTAACATGACCCCTTTTTTAATTGCATTGCAGTTTTTAACAACCTTTCCTATTCAGTTAAAAGCGATGCCCAGCCCACAGCAAAATGGACAATCATTGTTGTTTTATCCCGTTGTGGGTTTATTAATTGGTGCTATTTTATGGGCGATAGCGATATTATTTCAAAGCTTACCAATCATTTTATTGGCTTCTATCGTGTTGTGTACATGGATTTGGTTAACAGGCGGATTGCATTTAGACGGTTTGGCGGATACTGCTGATGCGTGGGTCGGTGGTTTTGGTGATCAAGCACGTACTTTAGCCATTATGAAAGATCCAAATTGTGGCCCGATTGGCGTTTTAAGTTTAGTGATGATTTGTTTGTTGAAGTGGTCTGCAATTTATGTGTTACTTCAACAAAAAATGTTACTCGCTTTACTTATATTTCCAGTCCTTGGACGTATTGCACCTCTGATTTTATTTCTGACCACGCCTTATGTAAGAAAAAATGGTTTGGGTTCTGCATTGGCAGAATTTATTCCACAAAAAACGGCTGTTTTGCTTATTGTGGTGTGTTTAAGTTTTCCTTTGGTTTTTTCATGGCTTGGTCTTGTCAGCAGTCTTGTATTTCTATTCAGTTTGTATTATTTACGGCATAAATTTATACAACGTATTGCAGGGATTACGGGAGATACTGTCGGGGCAAGCATTGAAATTTTAGAAACAGCCACTTTGTTGTGTTTTGTGATTTTAAGTTTTTATTTTTAATCTTATAAATTTGTGTGAAACATAGAAGAACAACGTCCACAGCATTTTAAATCTTTATAGGATCTATCACATAGAGATTAGTAAACTTTTTATTGGACATTTTGATGCTTTGTATTTAATGAAATACCAAACATCAACCAAATAGTAGATGATTGGTCATTTCAATTTTCTCGGTCAACCTGCAAACACTAAAATCATTTGTACCAAATAAGGCCCTACAATGACCATGAAAATACCAGCAAGTACCATGGTCAAACTTGCAATCACACCTTCTTGTTGATGACGCATATAGGCTTTGCTTGTGCCAAAACCATGTGCTGCATTGCCTAAAGATGCACCCATGGCAAAGTGCGATTTTAAGTGAATCATTCTTAAAATCACATCACCAAAACACATTCCGACCAGTCCTGTAATAATGGTAAATAAAATCACCAATTCCACCGAGCCACCAATATGTTCCGCCAGTTCCATCGCAAAAGGCGTAGAGATTGAACGTGCCATTAAGCTATACGTGGTCATCTGATCAAAGCGAAATAATTTTGCCAAATAAAATGCACTGAGCATCCCTGCGAACATGCCAAAGATTACCCCCATTGAAATAGATAAAATATGTTGGTAGATCACTTTGCGATATTCATAAATAGGAATCGCAAAAGCCACTGTGGCAGGTCCGAGCATCCATACGATCCATTGACTGTCCAGCATATAAGTTTCATATGTGGTATGAGAACACAGTAAAATCAGGATAATCATCACAGGCACAAGGATTGCAGGTGAAAAAACCAAGTAAGGTAATTTACGATACAGTTTTTTGGCTAAAATGTAGGCAAGTAATGTCCCAACAAAACAGACCATGGAAATTAAAGACATTTATGCTTCTCCTGATCATGCTGCCATTTGTTCTGATGTTCTAATCGCCGTTGCTTAATTTTATGCTCAAGTTTAAAACCAAAATGTACGCTATACGCTGTACAGACCATGACACAAATTGTTCCGATAAACACGGCGATCAGCAGTTGCCAACCTTCAGTCAAAAATAAATCTTTGTATTTCATCAGCCCGATGAAACAAGGAATAAAGAAGAGCACTAATTCTGCCAAAATCATGTCAGAACCTGTCTTAATCCAGTTTAATTTTAAAATACCGCTGAATAAACAGAGCAGTACAAGCATTAAACCAATAACAGCGGCTGAAATAGGGAGATTGAAAGTGTTTTTGATCACGCCACCCATTGCGAAGAAGACCAGTAGTAAAAGAATTTGTAAAAAGACTATGCCGATAAAACTGAACTTTGCAGAGAAATTCAGCTTAGAAAATAAATGATGTGAATGCGACATAATATGCGGCTTGTTGCGAACTGATGTCTTATTTTATTATGCACTTTTATGTTAAATTATGAATAATTAAATTAATATTATTCTTAAAAGGAATAATTTATGGATTTAAAAAGCTTAAAAATTTTTCGGACAGTTGTAGATGTACAAAGCTTTTCACTAGCAGCAGAGAAGTTATGTATGACCCAACCTACAATCAGTAAGGCAATCGCACATTTAGAATATGAATTACAGACTGCATTATTTAAAAAGGGTGAAGCAGGGCGTAAACGTGAGGTGTATTTAACCTATACAGGTGAATTAATTTATCAACATGCTGTCACAATTTTGCAAGAACAACAAAAAATTTATGACACGATTCAACATGTACATCATTTAAAAAAAGGCAAACTCACCATTGGCTTACCGCCTTTAGGTTCAGTCTTATTCAGTCCATTAATTGCATTATTTCATCAACAATATCCAGAGATTGAACTCAAATTTTTAGAAGTAGGTGCAAACGGCGTAGAGGAAGCGATTGCAGAAAAAACAGTTGATGTTGGGATTTTACTCGGAAATCTAAGACCAAACTTTTCAGCGATTCCTGTTTTGGACTCGCCTTTATGCTTATTGTCAGCGAAAAACGCTAAATGGAAAAATCGTAAAAATGTCGATCTAATTGAACTAAAAGAGGAATCTTTTTTACTCTATGCCGACTCTTTTACCTTAAATAATGTGATTATCGCAGCAGCACAAAGCGTTGGCTTTGAACCACATGTGGTATGTAAAAGTGGACAATGGGACTTTATTTCAAAAATGGTTGAGTTTGATATGGGTATTGCACTTTTACCTCAAATCTATTGTGATCAGTTAGATCAAACACATTATCAAACCGTGCTTTTGACACAGCCAAATTTAAATTGGACACTCAGTATGGCATGGAATACCTCTGTCACCATGAGCCCAGCAACACGTGCGTGGTTAAATATTGTCGATCAGCATCGTGATAAAATTCATTTTTAAAATTTTTAAATTTCAAATTATTGAGAAACTGCAAAATTAAAAAATTATGACTTATAGTAAAGATAAAAATAGAACATTCCATGCAATCTTGTTCTACTTTTTCATGCTCAATGTATTTATGGGTATGAAGTTAATTTCAAATGCTGAACATTATCAAAATATTGCCTTTGGGGAATATCGTTTGGTTCATTACCATATTCCGCAACAGTTACAATATGTAGAAAATGATTGGAAAGGAGATCGGAGGCGACTTTATTTTTCTATTAATGGAAAGCAAATTTATGAATTACAGTGTGTTAAATTATCTCAAGACATTTGCAATGAATTTGATCATCCGCAATATAAAATTCAAAACGTCAGTTTTTATGAGCGTTATTTTGCGCAGACACCTCAGCATACGAGAGAATATGAATTAAAACAATTTCAATATTTAGATGAGCATAACCAATTAGTCCAAGTCGATCTACCAATAAAACCATACGAAAATTCACGGCATTTATTGCAAGCCAAATATGATTTGGTATGGACAGCTGTATTTTATAGTGCAGGCATCATATTATTGGCAGGCTTTGTATTTTTTATAAAGTTTGATAAAACACAAGTCGAAAATGCTCAAAAACGACAACGAATTCAATTGGCAGCTACATTTCAATGGCAGCGTAAAGCAATGCTGTTCATCATGTCCATCGCAATGCTTATGGTATGGACTTATGTCATATCTGTACTTTATGGATTTAGTCCCGTATAAACGATCTAATCAATTCAACAACAGCTTTGGGTTGTTTGAGCCAAACACTATGTTGATGACCTTTTAAACTCTGTGTTAAGTCTAACTGTTGCACTTTGGGCGTGTAAAAATAGCGACTTAGTCCGAGTGTCGAAGACATTGGGACAAAATCATCTTGTTTGAATTGGATAAATAATGCTGGATTTTTCGATAGAGATTCTTTTGGTAAAATATGGCGATAATTTCCAGTAAAAATCACTTTAGACCAATCGCGCATTAATGTTTTCGCTTCTTTATTTCCAAAGCCAATTTTATAACCTGCCAAATACCCATCTTTTAAAATCATGGCATTAAAAATTGCTGCAGCTTTTAAAATATTAAATTTGCCTTTGTAATCCCAATATTTTAAACCAATATTACCTGTGGCAATACCAATGACTTTAACGGTATGATGCTGAGCATAGAGTGTTGCTAAATGTCCACCTAAGCTATGTCCTAATAGGATGGGCGTTTGTGGTGATAATTCTTGTGCAATGTTGACTAATTGTGGAATGAAATACCCCAATAAATCCGCATAACCAAAATCAAATGTTGCAGAAACGGATGGGGTATTACGTCCACATCCTGGATAATCGGCTGCAATGACATTAAAGCCTTGTTCAATTAACTGTTGAATCAATAGTTCATATTTTTGAATAGCAACACCAATGGCAGGTAACACAATAATGACATGCTGTTGCTGAGCAACTTGATAAATATCCACTAAAATTTGATCACTTTGTGGAAATATCAGTTGTTTTTGTAAGATGGTTTTATTCATCTGGGTATTGCCTTATTTTAATTGATGATTGAATTGAATCATTAATTTTAGCCCGAACGCATTCATGAATGCCGGTCTGGCATGTGGATGGCGTTGAGCTTCTTGTTGCATTAAATCTTGAAAACGTGTTTTGAACTGTGTTCGAGGATAATGCTTTAAAATTTCTGTTTGATAGTGGTGAGAAATGTATTGGGCTTCGCTACCAATCACATCATAGGCAGTGGCTTGTTGTAAAAGTAAACTTTCTTTTGCCAAACGATGGTCTTTTTCATCCAAATAGCCATTCATATGTAAACAGATTGCATCTGAAATTTTTTGACTTTTATGTGCAGGATAATCATGCCGATGGCAAATACTTTCTGAACGTAAGGCACTTTCAAAAGTAAAGCATTGGCAACTTTGATATTCATTTTTTGGATCTGCCAAAGCAACATCATGCAGTAAACTTGCAATTAAAAAAATTTCATCATCAAATTGCCATTGTTTACTCTGCGCAATTGCGACACCCCAAAAATAACAACGCCAAGAATGTAAAATAGTTGCTTGGCAATGGGTCTGTTCTAATTCAAAGAGAGCGTCTTTAACAATCGCGGTGTCAGGAATTTTAATCTCTTGCCGTGTTAAATGATGTGAAGTCGATGCCATATTAAATTGAGACTTTGCAAAATTGAATGTTGCAGGAAGCATAAATTTTTTTAGCACCGTGATTTTGTCTTTAAAGTTTAATTTGCCTTGCGTTAAGTTCATCCATGCACGATCACCAAGCATTTTTATTCCTTTTATCAAAATTAGAGTAATTACTCTAATTTATTGTGCATCGAAATTTTCCAAAATGCAATTCTAAAAATAGATTAAAGGCTGAACAGCATCATGCTGTGTGTCCACTTAAATTTGATTAAATTTTAATGTGCTAAATTTTTTTGTATGTAAAATGTACAAAATCCACATATTTTGTCTAACAGTTCGATTAAATAAATTTAAAATATTGATAATAATAATTTTATTTTTGTTTTAAAATTGTAACGCAAGTGCTATATTTGCGTCGTTATCGCAGTGCAGTAGCTGAAATGTTTTCGTTTTTGTCCATCGAGTTTTGTCTGTTTTTCATTGCTTTTTTTTGTATTTATTGGTCATTTCGTTTTAGTCCGAAAATACAAAATTTGATTTTGATTCTGTTTAGCTACACAGTGATCTATCTGATGGCAGGTGAATTACCTGTCTTCATTTTATTTGGATTTACCTGTGCTGTTTTTCTAATAAGCGTTTTGATGGAGCGCTATGCACAACATAAAAAGACATTATTATTGATTGGTATTTTGCTGACCATTGCTCAATTATCTTTATTTAAGTTTTATGACTTTTTTAAAGCACAAATCAGCTTTGCATTGAATCATTTAAACTTAGACAGCTCAGGTTTGGTGGCAAACCTGATTCTACCTTTAGGGATTTCATATTATTCATTTCAAGCCATCAGTTATTTAGTCAGCCGTTATCGTGAAGAAGTGGATGTACCTCGTTTTAAATTGAACGAGTTATTCATGCACTTTTCATTTTTTGCGACCATTACGGCAGGGCCCATTGCCCGTGCACAAAGTGCCAAAGGCTTAACAGATATTCAAGGACATGCCTGCGGTATGAGTGAACAAATCCGTTCATCGCAGCGTCGTCATATTTTATTTCCAAGTTTAGCTTTTTTATTCATCGCATTGGCATTGGTTAAAAAATGGTGGATTGCAGGGTGGTTGGCAGACAATTGGGTCAATCCTGTCTTTTCTAATCCAATGCAATATCATAGTTTAGAAGTACTTGCGGCGATTTATGGTTATACCTTACAGCTATTTTTAGACTTTTCTGGCTATAGCGAAATGATGATCGCTTTTGGTCTACTGCTCGGTTTTAAACTCCCTGTTAACTTTAGAGCACCTTTGCTTGCACATAATATCCGTGATTTTTGGGACAAATGGCATATCAGCCTGTCAACATGGATTCGTGATTATATCTATATTCCATTGGGCGGTAGCCGTGGCGGTTTTGTACGTACGCAGTTTAATTTACTTCTAGCGATGGTACTTTCAGGTGTATGGCATGGCTCAGGTTGGAATTTTTTCTTATGGGGATTATTTCACGGTTTGGCTTTGGTGCTGCTTAATGTTGCCGATAAACTCTATGAAAAAACCTTTAAAGTTTCAGCAAAAGAAGCCCGTGATGCACTCTACAAATCAAGTTGGATCGGTAAGGTTTTAGGTGTATTTGTCACTATTCATTTTGTCTGTTTTTGTTTTGTATTTTTCCGAGCGAAAACTTTTGAAGAAGCAATGCAAGTATTTCAAGCCTTATTCACCAATTATGTTAATGTACAATGGTCGAATAATCCATTGTATTTACTGACTTTATTGACCATTTCTTGGATTGCCTATCCATTTGTGAAGCGTTTGTTTTCAACGCAAAGAATGCGTTTTGAAGTCTTACCGAAATATGCTCTATTTGTGCCTTTACTCATTGTTTTTATTGTCATTGTGATTTGTGCCCCATCAGGCATTCCAGGATTTATTTATGCCAACTTCTAATCCAAGCGAAATGACACGCTTAAATTTTGACTACGATCACGCAACAACACAGGATCATATTGAAAATGATCATTGGCAAGGTGTGCTGTATACGGTTGTATTTTTAGTGGTCACTGCTGTTTTAGGTATTTGGATGATGCAAAATTCAGTGAATGCCTATTATCAACAGACCTATCATCAAGACAGTCCCCTCAAGGTTTTGGATAAATACCCAATGTGGCAAAAAGGGGGAGAACTAGGCACTTTGTTCTATGCTGAACATAATGCTGTAAAAAATTCAATTCAGCAGAATAATCAATATATTGTTGACACATTTAACCATGATTATGCGTATACCACAGAATATAAACAGCAATTGGCTGAAAAAGCCAAACAGGAAAAAATCCGTTTAGCCAAAGAAGCGGCTGCGCGTGAGCATCAAAATTTACTCAATCAATTTAGTTTAACAAAAAATGATCAAGTATTTTTTGCAGGAGATTCTTTAATGCAAGGGGTTGCACCGTTTGTACAAAAGTATTTACTGGAAAATTATGACATTAAAACCGTGAATTTGAGTAAACAAAGTACAGGTTTATCTTATCCAAGCTTTTTTGATTGGCCAAAAACCATTCAAGAAACCATTGCAAGTCATCCTGAAATTAAAATTTTAGTGGTTTTTTTAGGACCGAATGACCCTTGGGATATGCCCAACCCGAAAGGCGGAACATATTTAAAATTTAAATCGCCTGAATGGGAAGCGGTCTATCGTTCACGAATTAAGGAAATTATTGATACGGCTCAGCAACATAATGTACGTGTCATGTGGTTAACCCCACCAAACATGCGTAAACCACAATTAAATGAGCAGATGATCTACTTAAATCAAGTGGTTGCAGATCAGGTACAAAAAAGCAAAGCATTCTTCATAGATTCTCGCCCTATTTTGGGTAATAAAAACAATGTTTATAGTGATTATTTGGTCAAAGATGGTCAATCCATCAAAATGCGCAGTGCGGACGGAATTCATTTCTCTGCAGAAGGACAAAAAGCGATTGCCAATGTGATCAGTCAGCATTTAAACGTCATTCAGTAGTCTATATTTAATTAGAAATTCGGTTTAGGTACATTCATGACAATGATTAAAAAAAATTTAAGTGTAAGTATTTTAGCAACGCTTGCGATCGGGCAAAGTTTTGCAAGCAATTTAAGTAATTTTAATGAACCCAATACGGCCAAGTTAAATGCAGCGATACAAAATCGTGATGTGCATGTCGTGCAATTGGGTGATTCACATACTGCCGCAGATGAAATGACGCATGTTTTACGTCAACAATTACAAAATGCTTTAGGTGATGGTGGCATGGGCTGGGGTATGCCGATGTATTTCTCAGGTCAACGTATGGCACGATTTGGTTATGACAATTCAGGTTGGCGACCTGTTTCAAGCCGCACCCAGCGCAATGATAATTATACTTTAGGTGGTTTAAATGCTGTACCTCAATATGCAGGTGCAACATTGACCATCAAAGCTAAGCAGGTTGAGCAAGTTCAAAAAATTTTAGTCAGTATTCGTCAAGCAGCAAATGATATGCCATTTACAGGGATAGATGCAGACGGAAAAACATTTACCCTCGAAGCACCTGTTAAAAATAACCATTGGCAAACCGTTACTTTTACCGCCAAACTGCCGTTTACCATTACAGCACAAAATACTCAAAATTCAGCTTTAGGCGGATGGTGGGCAAAGAACCAAAATGGTTCAGGTGCTGTTGTGTCTGCATTGGGGATCAATGGTGCTGAGTTGTCTTATTGGAACCGTTGGAGCAATGATTGGCAAAATGAGCTGACAGCCGTTGCACCAAATTTAGTGATTTTGGCATACGGCACCAACGAAGCCTATAATGATAATCTGGATGTTGAACAAGCACGTTCTATTTTAGTGGATAAAATTCAAAAGATTAGAGCAAGTTCACCACAAACAGCCGTCATGATTGTGTCTGCACCTGAAAGTTTAAAACGTACAGCAGGTGAATGTGGTAGTCGACCGATCAAATTAAGCGCCGTACAAAGTATGCAGTTGCAAGTCGCTCAGTCGATGCATACTTTGTATTGGGATTGGCAAAAAGCGATGGGGGGAAGTTGCTCAATGAAATCTTGGATTAATCAAGGTTTAGGACGTGCAGACGGCGTACATTTTTCAGCGTCAGGTTATCAGCGTTTAGGACGCAGTTTAGCTTCAGACTTGCTCAATCTTTCAGGTGTGAATATTGATACTCGTCCTGCATCAACGACTGAGCCAAATCAGACAAATTCGACACCGCTCACAAATTATGGACAACTTGGCTTTGCACAAATTTGTTTAGAAGGTTCGAGCGAATGTAAAAGTATTGGACGTTAAAATAGACACATAAACCTATAAAATAAACGTAATTGACACGATGTATAAGATTCAATTACGTTATTTTATTCAGGAGAATGTCATGCTTACTCCACTTATTTGGAAAGAATAAATTCCCAAATAATATAGCCCAATGCGAAGCCAAGTAATGAATATGCCGTAATGATAAAAAATACAAAACTTGCTGTATTATGTTTTCTCAAAAAATCCATAGCAACCAGCCTTGAAAAGTTGATCACTTATTGTGGCCGATTTTACTCAAAATAAAAGATATAGAAATACATTAAAAAACTATAACAGACGATGATTTTTGTATCTATTCTATGATTTTATTGATAAATTTTAAGGAAAATAATACATAGGTTTAGATTTTTATGCATTAAAACACCTCAAGTTTCAATTTTTTGTCATTCAATAACTATAAAATTACAAATCAAGGGTTGAATAGATATAATAATAATATATTATAAAAACATATAATGTTTATTGAGTGATCAAGTATGCATCCCTATTTAAATGCCTTGCTTGGCGGTGCGCTGTTAGGTATTGCTGTGGTTGGCTATTTATATGTCAACGGTAGAATTGCTGGAATCAGTGGCTTAATTGGACAGCTTTTCAATAAAAAAGGCTTTTTTCAACGTCCTGCAACATGGTTTTTATTGGGTTTATTTGTGACTCCTTTTGTGTATGGTCTATTTTTTAGTCCTGAGATTCAAATCGACGCATCACCCTTAGCCATGATTGTTGCAGGTGTTTTGGTTGGTTTTGGGACACGCTTAGGCTCTGGATGTACCAGTGGACATGGGATTTGCGGTATGAGTCGTCTGTCTACGCGTTCTATGGTTGCAACGAGTCTATTTATGCTCGCAGGTTTCATCACCGTCTACGTCATGCGTCATTTACTGGGGCTATAAACATGAAAAATATTCTCGCTTTTATTTTTGGTAGCTTATTTTCTATTGGTTTAATGTGGTCAGGCATGGCAAACCCAGAAAATGTGCTGAGCTTTTTAGACTTGTTCGGTGAATGGAATGCAAGCCTCATGTTTGTCATGATTGGTGCAATTTGTGTGGCATTTATTCCATTTCAAAAAGCGATCCGTAAACCTGTAACGCTCTTTCATGAAAAAATTGAATTGCCAACATCAACACAAATTGATAAACGTTTATGTATTGGCGCATTGATTTTTGGTACAGGTTGGGGAATTGCAGGAATTTGTCCAGCACCCGCATTTACTTTAATTGGTTTAGGGTATTATCAAGCCATTTATTTCATTGCCGCGATGTTCTTTGGTGTGTGGTTGTATCGTAAATTTGATGGAGCAAAATAATATGCAAAACATTGTGATACAAGATTTCTTTGATGAAAATACAAATACTTTCAGCTATGTTGTTTCTGATCCCATCACTTCACAATGTGCCATCATCGACAGTGTTCTAGATTATGACTCAGCTTCAGCGAGTACCACTACTACACATGCAGATTTCATTATTGCTTACGTTCAAGCCAATGATTTGAAAGTTCAATGGATTTTAGAGACCCATGTACATGCCGATCATCTGACTGCCTCGCAATATTTAAAAGAAAAATTAGGTGGGCAAGTTGCAATGAGTGAAAAAATCAGTGAAGTACAGAAAACTTTTGCTGACATTTATCATTTTGAAAATACTGCACATTTTAATGTTGCTTTTGATTATTTATTTGAAGCAGGCGAGAAATTTAAAATTGGGCAATTAGAGGCTTATAGCATTGCCACCCCCGGACACACACCTGCATGTTTAAGCTATGTGATTGAAGATTGTGTATTTGTCGGTGATACATTATTTATGCATGACTATGGTACAGCACGTTGTGATTTTCCTAAAGGAAGTGCATCACAACTTTATGATTCCATACAGAAAATATTTGCATTACCTGAACATTTCCGTATATTTTTATGTCATGATTATTTGCCTAAAACACGTACAGAATATCAATGTCAGAGTACGGTGAAAGCACAGAAATTAAAGAATATTCATGTGCATATTGGCATTGAAAAAGCAGATTTTGTGCAGATGCGCGAACAACGTGATGCAACCTTAAGTATGCCCAAGCTGATTTTACCTGCGATTCAAATTAATATGGTGGCAGGGCATTTTCCTAAAGCGGAAAGTAACGGAATCCGTTACTTGAAAATTCCCTTCAATTATTTTAAATCCTAGAATATTCTAGGATTTATCTCTTGTGTATCCATGATTTTGTGATTTTTAATCTACTGAATTTTATCTTGGATACGCTCAATTAAACAATCTAAACCATGCTGAATGTCTGTTGTCCATGTAAAAGAACAATTTAAACGTAAATAATGTTGCTGAGAACTCAACATATTGAACAGTTGGCTGGGTGTGACATCTATATTTTGTTGAATAAGATCGTGATAAATATCCATGCTATTTACAAAAATAGGGAGTTTGATCCAAAGGAAAAATCCGCTCGCATAGGAAAAAATTTGACATTGCTCAGGTAAGTTTTTTTCAAGGTAATGAAAAATTTGTTTCTTATTTCGTTCTAGGTTGCGTCTTAGTTGACGCAAATGTTTTTCATAATGGTGATGTTGTAAAAACTCAACTAAGGCATTTTGTAGAAGTGCATTGGTTGAAATGGTGCTCATGAGTTGTAAGTGTTGAATTTTATTTGAAAATTTACCTGCATGTACCCAACCTACTCGAAAGTTAGCCCCCAAAGTTTTAGAAAAAGAAGAACAATGTAAAACCCAATTATGCTGATCAAAATGCTTGACTGAAAGTGGCTTTTTTTGACCGAAATACAATTCTTCATAGACATCATCTTCGATCAAATACACTTGATATTGTTGTAAAAGTTCAGCAATTTTTTGCTTGGTTTCGTTGTTTGCAGTAAACCCGATCGGGTTATGACTATTGAGCATTAACCAACATACTTTAATCGGGTAGTTTTTTAAAATATGTTCAAATGCATCTAAATCAATGCCCAGACGAGGGTGTTCAGGCACCGTAATGACTTTTAATCCCAATCTTTCAGCGGCTTGCCAAGCGCCGTAAAATATCGTTTCTTGTAAAACAATATAGTCACCGGCTTGTGTCACGGCAGCCAGGGCCAAATTGAGTGCATCCAAACAACCTGACGTAATGACCAAATCATCGGCTTGAGTCGCAATGCCATGCAGGCTATAGCGCTGTGCAATGATATTTCTCAGCTCAATATTGCCTGGAGGAAAACTATCAACACGCAAATAACTCTGTTTAGCGCGAGAAAGTTGCCCCATAATTTGGGTTAATTTTTGTGAATAGACCAATTCTGATGATGGAAATGCTGAACCTAAACCTAAATTGGTCGAAGGTTGAATTGATTTCAGATATTTAAAAATAAGAGAGTTAATTTCAACTTGATGATTGATTGAGACAATAGTTTGAGAATTTTGTGATTTTTCATTTAAATAATCATTCACAAAATAACCAGATTTTGCTTTTGAATAAATTAACCCTTGTGCTTCTAAGGCTTGATAAGCATTCATCACGGTCATTAAGCTAAAACCCGAACGTTGTACCTGATCCCGTAAGGACGGCAGTTTTTCGTTGGGTTTTAACGTGCCATTTTCAATGAGCTGTCGAAGATGTTGTGCTAACTGATCAGCTTTATACATAAATTCTCAAAATATTAATTTAAATATGCATGGTCTGCACCGACTGTCAAAATAACACCGATACAAAATAATGTGCAGTAAATAAAAAACCAAATAATCATATGCTTAAATACTTTATCTGAAATAGAGCTGTCTGCGTATTGTGGTACTTTTTTTGAATCATGATCTTGCTTCATTGGTGTGATCTCATTTCAATCTATAAATATAGTATGAAAAAGATGAAAACAAATCACTAGACACAGAACTGTACTAAAAAAATATAACAGATGAGTCAAATAAAGCGTATCTGTTATATCTACATGTCATTTATACTGAATATTGTTCTACTGTACGATATACCATGTTGGCAAAATTAGAATTGCATTTTAAAGCGTTGAATCCGTGGTTTAATGTGTTCCCAACTCGTTGAAATCCAACAGATCAGTGAACCTAAGGTAACGAGACATACACCGTGCCAAAATTCGATGGATAATGCTGTTTGTAAAATAAGCATGGAAAATAAAGTTGAAAAAATAGGACTAAAATAAGAAAGTGTGACCAAAAACGTGATATTTCCTTTGATAATACCAATATTCCATGCCGCATAGCCCAAAGCAGTTGCAAAACCAACAGCAAATAAATAGGGAAGCACTGTCAGATCAAGACTTGGCAATGTCTCAAATGGATTTGTCATGAGCAATTTTGTCCATAAAAATACAGTAATCATGATGAAATACAAGGAAATAGGATTATGTCCTTGGCTATATTTTCGGGTGATTACACAATAAATTGCCCATAAAGTCGCGCCGATGAAAGCTAAAATATAACTTAAGGGATTTGACATGAAATGCGAGATGAGTAGAGATAACGAAAATTGGTTATTGCCTGTTTGAATCAAGATGATACCACTCATACTCACCATTAAACCCAGTACCACAAAAAGGCTAAACTTTAATTCTTTAAAAATGATCAGCATGACTACGGTGAGACTTGGCCATAAATAATTCACCAAACTAATTTCAATGGCTTGCTGTGGCGTTTGCGCCAGTGCAATCGCATAAGAAAAGCACAACTCGTAGACTAAGAATAATAAAGATGCACAAATCAAATATTTTTTGGGAATGACTCTTAAATTTGGAATTCTAAATATCAGTAATAAGATGACCGCACTTAAACTATACATCAGGGTCACAGCATAATCGGCACCTAATAGACTACTCAGTTTTTTTAATAATCCAACCAAAGAAGACCAAAGCAAAATAGCACTAAAGCCAAGAAGCGTAGCAAGATTTTTTGACATGACAAGACTGCTTTGCCTAGGAAATAGGCTGTTTTAGGGTCAGAAGTGGATGTGCATAGTATAGTGTTTTTTGATTTAATTAGAGGACGGATTTTAAGATTAAAAAACGGCTTTTAAATGGTTTATTTGAATGTTTGGTAAAAACTAAACCAAGCAAAATAAACTGACCATATGATAGGAAAATACGAAAAATTTTAATGCTTGGAAAATAAAGAAAATTTAACTGTAAAATCATATTTTTTAAATTGAAAGGTGTATATTCAAGCCTGTTTTGAATTTTATGTTTAAAGTTACCGCTTATGACATCATTTTGGATTTTTTTTACAGTTATGGCTGCCTTTATGCAGGCATGGCGCAATGCTTTTCAAAAGCAATTGAGCCTCACGGTTGATGTCTATGGCGTGACTTTGGCACGTTTTATTTTTGGTTTACCGTTTGCGATTGTCTATATTTTTATTTTATATCTACAACAACCTCTAAGCACACACGTTGAATTTACCTCTCGTTATTGGCTATATGTCATCATTGCAGGTATGAGCCAAATTGCTGCCACTGCATTGATGGTAAGGTTATTTAAGCAAAAAAATTATGCGATTGGGGTTGGTTTAGCCAAAAGCGAAGCCATTTTAGCAGCGATGATTGCTGTAGCAGTTTTACATGAAAAGTTAACTGTATTGGGCTGGTTTGGTGTTATGTTGGGGGGAATTGCTGTATTTTTACTGAGTAATGGCAAACAAAAAGAAGCGATTTCATTACAAACTTTGACCATAGGTATAGGCAGTGGATTGTGTTTTGCCATTACCTCATTGCTCGTTCGTGAAGCCAGTTTGGAGTTGACGAATTTGCCATACTTACATCGGGCAGCATGGGTATTGCTCAGTATTATTGGTTTTCAGTGTTTGTCTATGTTATTGTTTTTGATTGTCTTTAGTCGAAAAACATTGTTTGCGATGTGGCAAAAAATTGGACTCACATTTAAAGTGAGTGTCTGTAGTTTTTTAGCTTCTTTGGGGTGGTTTACGGCGATGAGCATGCAATCTGTCGCGATTGTGAAAACATTGGGACAGATTGAAATCTTATTTAGCCTCTTGATTTCAGTGTATTTCTTTAAAGAAAAATTAGCCAAAAAGGAGCATATAGGACTTTTTTTAGTGGTCATTGCTGCAATTTTGGTAATTTGGGCTTAAAATTTTATACTTGAAAATGGCAAATGCCGTCATCAATGATAAAATTTAAATCTTATCCCAAGATATATCCACAGAATTTGTGGATTTATTTTTATTTTAAGTATTTAAAATATAGTTATAAATTATATTTTTGATCAATTATTCATCTGCAATTATTTTGTTTATGATCTGCTGACGATACTGCCAAAATATGACATCTTAATTTTCAATTTTTGAAATCATGACTTTTAAGCCATGAGGTTGATGATGTTGAAAATGGATGGCATAGCCGTTTTTATTTAAAAGCACATTGACTAAAGCTAAGCCTAAGCCATAACCTGTATTTTGTGCAGATTTACGCCAAAAACGTTTGGTTAAGAGTTGTAGTTCTGTATCATTTAAACCGATACCATTATCTTGAATAATCAAGTGATTATTTCGCATGTAAATATCGATCCTAGTATAGGATTGAGCATGTAAATAAATATTTTCAAGCAAATTTTTTAAGATGATATGCAAGCTAGAGGCAGGCAATTGCAAGCTTGTCAGTGTGTTCCATTGGATCTGTAAATAGGTGCTTTCAAGCGCATATTTTAGGCTTAATTCTTGAATGACCTGTTTAAGTATGTCTGCAATCAGCGTGTTTTCGTGCGATTGTGTAGGATGTAATTCAGTCTTACTCAGTAACAGTAATTGTTCCAATAGCTGTTGATAACGTTGAATACTATGATCAGCCTGTTGTAAATTTTGTGCAAGTTTAGACTGCTGTTGACCAGATTGTTGCAGCATTAAAAGGCTCAATTGCACGTTGGTTTTGATCGCTGTTAAAGGACTACGTAGCTCATGTGCGGCAAAAGCGCTAAAACTTTTTTCATTTTCTAAACTTTCATGTAAATTGTGAATCAGTTCAATCAGACTGTCGACAAAAGGCTGTATTTCAGTGGGAATATTTTGAGTTTTTAATGCCGATAAATAACTTGCTGCTTCAGATAAACTTTGCTTTTTTTGCGTGACATGTTGTGCAATTTGATCTAAAGGCTGAAATTCCACACGGATAATCCATAAAATTAGAAAAACACATAAAATTAAGGTAAAAATTAAAGGAATGAGCACGGACTTTAAGATTTGAGCTAATAGCGTCGAGCGTAATTGTAATTTTTCAGCAGAAACAACCTGAATCTGTCCCTTTTTCAATGTATAACTGCGCCATTCAGTGCCATGATGTGTCCATGTGCTAAAGCCTGAACTTTGGTTACTCAGGTTATCTGGCGCATCTTGGGTGCGTGCAATCACTTTTTGCGCTGTCGAAATATGTGAACTAAAAAATGAAACTTCACATGCAATTAAGTTGGGATTGGCATTTTCAGCATTTACAGATTCTAAAACATTGGGTAAATCATGCACAGGTAAATGACGAATTAAACGGGCAACCATGTGTGCAGATGCTGACAGACGTTCATCTAAGGTCAGTTGTAATTGTTTTTGTAAATCATAGTATAACCAGCAAAAAACCAGCGACCAAAGTAAAATAAACACCATTAATAAGGTCGACACTAAACGCCATTTTAAGCTATAACTTTTCATGGCTTTGCTTCTCATTGTTCAGTCGGTACTTTTAAAATATAGCCCACACCACGCACGGTCTGAATCAAATCGGGATGGGTTTTTTGTCTTAAATGATGGATATGTACATTAATGGCATTACTTTCAATGCTGTCTTGGAAGCCATAAGTTTTATCAATTAATTGTTCTGTTTTTAATACCTGATTTGGGTAGAGCATAAAAGTTTCAAGTAGGCTATATTCTCGACGTGATAGACTCAAAACTTGTTGTTGATAGTAAGCTTGCTGTGTATCTTGATTAATTTCTAAATCCGCAATACTTAAAACATTTGATGAATAACCACGATGACGCCGTGTTAATGCATGAATACGCGCAATTAGCTCGGTTAAATCAAAAGGCTTGGTCAAGTAATCATCGGCACCTGCATTTAATGCTTCAACACATTGTTGAGTTTGATTACGTGCGGTGAGGACAAGAACGGGGACATGCAATTGATCTGTACGCCAATTTGACAATAACTCAAGACCGTCTTGGTCGGGTAAACCCAAATCCAATAAACATAAATCTACCGCAGTTTTACGAATAAAATAGTCTGCTGCTTGAGCAGTACTGACATGTTCAATTGAAATATTTAAATAATCCAATGCCGCAACAATACTTTGTGCAATAAATGGATCATCCTCGACCAAGACAACAAACATGAAGGTTCCTTTTTATGTAGATAAAATGCCTATAGACCCTAGATTTTACAAAGAAAAACAAGTCTTAATGTTCTCTTAACCCATTTTCGATGATAATGCATTCAGTCACATTATTTAGATTGATAGATATGTTTATCAAAACCTTAACAGGTGTCGTACTGAGCTTAGCTTCGACAGCTATTTTTGCGAATGAGGATTTTTTACCCCCAGATCAAGCGTTTAAATTTCAGGCGCACTCGATTTCACAACAACAAGCTGAACTGAATTGGCAAGTTGCACCACATTATTATTTATATCATGACCAATTTAAAGTCAGTGTAGCGCAAAAAGAGCTTGCACTGAAATTACCACAGGGAAAAGAAAAAGATGACCCCACCTTTGGTAAAACCAATGTGCATTATCATCAAGTGACAACAACCCTTAATGTTAAGCCTAATCAAGAATATCGTGTGCAATGGCAAGGCTGTTCGGAGGATGGGTTATGTTATCCTTTGCAACATACAACAATTCAAACGGATGCATCGGGTTTATTGCCACAACAAAAATTAGCCAAAGTGGGTATAAATCCATCTGCGCCGTTGTTAGAAAATAATACCAGTGAAAATAATCGCTTACTAAAGAATACAGTTGCAGACGATGCTGTGCCGATCAAAGAACAAACAGCTGAATTAGATAAAACAAAAAATATCCCTCCTGAAACAACACTTGTGCAAGAAGATGATTCATCTGCAAGCCAAGTACAAACGATTCAAGCAACATCGAGCAATGCGGCAACACCAGTACCTGAGCAACAAAATGAATCACTGCAAAATGAGTTAAATAACGATCAATTTTTCTTAAAACTATTGAATCAGCAAAATATTTTCTTAAATATTTTATTGTTTTTAGCATTAGGAATTTTACTGGCATTTCTGCCGTGTTCTTTACCATTGATTCCTATTTTATCAGGCATTTTAGTACAGCGTAGTAAGGGGTACAAAGCGGCAGCGATTGCCTCAACCTTTGTGATCTGTATGGCTTTGGTCTATGGCTTGATGGGAGTGGTGGTCTCACAGCTCGGTTTCGGTATTCAGCGTTGGTTTCAAAATCCAATATTTATCAGTGTTTTTGCGATTTTATTTGTAGTTTTTGCATTAAATTTATTTGGGCTTTATCAAATTTCTTTACCGCGTGGACTGTTACAACGTTTAGATCAGTTACAACAACGTCAAAAGGGCGGAACCTTAGTCGGTGCAGGTATGATGGGCGCAATTTCCGCACTGATTGTGGGTCCATGTATGAGTGCGCCTTTGGCTGGGGCGTTATTGTATGTTTCGCATCTTGAACAGCCTGTCTGGGGGGGCTTTTATCTGTTCTTACTGGGCTTAGGTATTGGTATTCCATTGTTTGTTGCGAGTGTATTTGGTTCGAAATATTTACCTAAGCCTGGATTATGGATGGATCGTTTAAAGTTTAGCTTTGGTTTTGTCATGTTGTTGATGGCAGTTTACTTTGCACGTCCTTTATTACCGTCCATGATCTACTTTGTTTTACTGGCAATTTTACTGTTTGCGATGACGATTTATCTGTTTGCGATCATCCGTCATGTTGTTCAATTACCCTATAAAATCTTGGTGCTAGTGATTGCTTTAGCAACAGCCAGTACAGGAATTTGGCAAACACGTCAAGCACTTCAACAAATGAATGCTGCGGAAAAATTAGCGCAATTACATCCTTGGATCAAAGTGAGCAATGCACAGCAACTTGAACAAGTATTGGCACAAAATACACAAAAACCCATCATTATAGATGTTTATGCAGATTGGTGTGTGGCATGCCAACCGATTGAAAAAGAAGTTTTTCCTCGTGCAGATGTACAAGCTGCTGTGCAAGATGTGGTACGGATTAAATTGGATTTAACTCATCCTGAAGCTTCACAAGATGCATTATTGAAAAAATGGCAAATTTTGGGTCCACCGACCATGATTTTCCTTAATGCACAGCAGCAAGAAATGCGCGATTTACGTTTAACAGGCACATTTACAGCACCACAATTTTTGCAAAAACTTGTTCAGTTAAAGCAAGAGAATGCGCAATGATTTCTGCTGAAGCCATTCATTTAGGCCCTTTTATGCTGCCATTTCCACTGCTGTTGGTGCTCTTAGGTTTAATTTTGGTCTACATTGTTGGCAAAATTTTACAGAAGAAACAGCACTGGGCGGCTGAAACTTGGCAGACTTTTTCTGATTCTTTATGGACGACACTGTGGGTGGGGCTGATCGCAGCACGATTGGTTTTTGTGCTGTCCAATCTAGAGGTGTATTTGGCATCTCCCATCGACATGCTTAAGGTTCAAGACAAAGGCTTCCATTTATATGGTGGTGTAATTGTAGGTATTGTGTGGTTTTTATGGAAAAATCGTGCATTTAAACTTGAAAATAAAGTCATTTTTGTGACTATTTTCACTTTAATTTGTGCGTTTAGTTTGGGCTTAAAACAATGGCAGAAGCCACACCGTTTTTACCCTAAAATGCAATTTTATAGCCTTGAACATCAACAAATTCCGTTAAAACAATTTATAGGTAAGCCAACTGTTGTCAATCTTTGGGCGAGTTGGTGTCCACCATGTCATCGTGAGATGCCTGTATTGGCACAAGCGCAAACTCAATTTAAAAATGTCAATTTTGTCATGCTGAACCAAGGTGAAAATGTGGTGACAATTCAGCAATATTTAAATAAACATCATTTTTCTTTTCAATATGTTTTGATGGATTCGCAAGGTCAACTTGCCAAAGAAATGAAGATGTTTGGTTTGCCAAGTACACTATTTTTTAACTCACAAGGACAATTGATGGATCGTCATATGGGCGAACTGAGTCCTGCCATGCTGCAACAGTATTTAAAGAAAATTTCGAATTCTGATCATTTAAAATAGGTAGAAATTATGCAAAATATTCGTTATTTATCACAAAAAATTGCTTTAACTTTATGTGTATTTGGTAGTGCAAGTACAAGTTTTGCGCTCACGCCATTGCAGCAACAAATTGCAAATGAAGGCTTTGAATTTGTGAAGGAAATTCCTGCACCTACAAATATGACAGGTTGGGCAGGGCATAGAGATCAATATCCTGCGACAGTATTCATTTCAAATGATCAAAAATATTATATCGTGGGAGACTTATATAATGCCAAAGGGGAAAACTTATCCGTCGAAGCATTAGAAAAGCATGTCAAAGGCGCTGTTTTAGATGATGTCTGGCAGTCATTGGAAAAATCAACGTATATTCAAGACGGTAAAAAAGATGCACCACGTGTTGTTTATGTTTTTTCTGACCCGAATTGTCCTTATTGTCATCAGTTTTGGCAAAAGGCACGTCCTTGGGTAAATTCAGGAAAAGTTCAATTACGTCACATTCAAGTGGCTGTGATCCGCAAAGAAAGTCGTGGGCAGGTGGCGACTTTATTAACATCGAAAAATCCTGAGCAAGTTTTTAGTCAACTTAATTTAAAATCAGGTGATCAATCCTTAAAACCAATGCAAAATATTCCTGCTGAAATTGCCAAAAAAATTGATGCTAATCAGGAACTCATGGATAAATATGGTTTCTTTGCAACGCCTGCGGTGATTTGGAAAGACAGTAAAGGTGAATTTAAGTCTGCTCAAGGGATGCCGAAAGACTTAAAAGAAGTTTTTGAACAGTGATGTTAAAATCATCACTTTTTGTAAGTATTTGAAATATAAGACCCTAAGTTTAGGGTCTTATGCAAGTTGTTTAAAAAATAAAAAATTAGTCCATCAATAAATGTTGATATTCATCCGCTTGCGCTCTTAGAAAATCCCAGACCAATTTAATGCGTGGTTCATGTTGTAAATCGACCAAAGTCAGCATCCAAAAAGTATGTACAAAGCGCACTTCGTCATGCAAAACTTGTTCAAGTTCAGGTTGGTCATTGGCTAAAAATTTGGGCAATATTGCCAATCCTGCGCCTGCGCTGACTGCGATTTGCTGTGCCAAAATACTGCTACTTCTAAAGTTGGCAGCAAGTTGTAATGGTAGCCGTTCTAAACAATATAATTCTGGGCTATAGACCAAATCATCAATATAATTAACAAAACGATGTTGTTTTAAATCTTCAAGTTTATGAATGGGTTGGGTTTTTGAAAGATAGTCTTTACTGCCATAAATTTTTAAGCAATAGTCGGTCAAACGGGTGATGATATAAGGTCCAGATTTAGGACGGTCAATCGAAATCACAATGTCAGCTTCACGATGTGAGAGCTTAATCATTTTCGGTACAGGGATTAAATCAATGGTGAGTAAGGGGTATTTTTTGGACAATTCTGCCAATAATTTAGCTAAAAATGCAGTACCAAAACCTTCTGGTGTGCCAATACGCACACGACCTTGTAAAGGTTGATGTGGTTTTTCGATTTGTAAAAAAGCCTGTTCCATTTGTTCAACACGTGGGACAAGTGCCAAACCTTCTATGGTCAGTTCATAACCCGTTGCTTCACGTTTAAATAATGGCGTTCCTAAAGCTAACTCCAAAGCCTGTATTCTTCGAGAAACGGTACTATGTTCGACACCAATCATACGTGCTGCATTGGTCAGTGTTTTTGCACGTGCCAAGACTAAAAAATATTGTAAATGATCCCAATCCACTTTCATTTTTACTGTTCTTCCATGTGCATTTTTGCACAACAATCGTGCGTGAATTTCTATTGGTCGTCAAATTTTTCTTTGTTAGTCTCAAATGAAACAGCAATACAGAAAATAGACTGAATTGAGTTTCAAGTTATTTTCAAACAATGAAACAACAAAAAATAGTACCTATGGAGAGGTTATGAACAGCATCACAAATATTCAGTCAACGACGGCTAAATTATTAATTAACGGACAGTTTGTAGAATCACAAACTTCGGATTGGCAAGACATTGTTAACCCTGCAACACAGGAAGTGTTAGGTCGTGTGCCAATGGCAACACTGGATGAAGTTGATGCTGCCATTGCTGCTGCTCAAGAAGCCTTTAAAACATGGCGTTTAACACCAATTCAAGCACGTATGCGTATCATGTTGAAGTTACAGGACTTGATCCGTGACAACATGAAAGACATTGCAAAAGTATTAACGGCTGAACAAGGCAAAACCTTGGCTGATGCTGAGGGCGATATCCAACGCGGTTTAGAAGTCGTTGAGCATGCATGTTCAATTGGTACGTTGCAAATGGGTGAATATGTCGAAGGTGTTGCACGTGGTGTAGACACGTATACGCTGCAGCAACCACTTGGTGTGTGTGCAGGCATTACACCATTTAATTTTCCTGCGATGATTCCTTTGTGGATGTTCCCAATGGCGATTGTTTGCGGAAATACTTTTGTATTGAAGCCTTCTGAACAAGATCCATTATCGACCATGATGTTGGTTGAGCTTGCTGTACAAGCGGGTGTACCTGCAGGCGTATTAAACGTTGTACACGGCGGTAAAGCAGTGGTTGATCGTTTATGTACCCATCAAGATATTAAAGCGATTTCTTTTGTTGGTTCAACGGCTGTCGGAACGCATGTATATAACCTTGCAGGACAACATGGTAAACGTGTTCAGTCGATGATGGGCGCAAAAAACCATGTCGTGGTGATGCCTGATGCCAATAAAGAACAAACTTTAAACGCGCTTGTCGGGGCGGCATTTGGTGCGGCAGGTCAACGTTGTATGGCACTTTCTGTTGCAGTGATGGTCGGTGAAAGTAAAAACTGGGTAGATGAACTGGTCGAAAAAGCCAAAACCTTAAAAGTGAATGCAGGACATGAGCCAAATACCGACATTGGTCCAGTGATTTCTCCTCGTGCCAAAGCTCGTGTGATGGACTTAATCAATAGCGGTGTAGAGCAAGGTGCAGAGCTGTTACTTGATGGTCGTGATGTACAAGTTGTGGGCTATGAAAATGGCAACTTTGTTGGTGCGACCATTTTCAATGATGTCAAAACAGATATGCGCATTTATAAAGAAGAAATCTTTGGTCCTGTGCTTGCCATTATCAATGTAGACACTTTAGATGAGGCGATTGAACTGATTAATGCTAATCCATTTGGTAATGGTGTGGGCTTATTTACCCAAAGTGGTGCAACTGCACGTACATTCCAAAATACCATTGATATCGGTCAAGTCGGTATTAATATTCCAATTCCTGTACCTGTGCCATTTTTTAGCTTCACAGGTTCACGTGGTTCAAAACTTGGCGACTTAGGTCCTTATGGTAAGCAAGCGGTACAGTTCTATACACAAACCAAAACCATTACCAGCCGTTGGTTTGAAGACACTCAAGAAAAAGGTGAAGTCAACACCACCATTAACCTACGTTAAAACCTGCGTGTAAATACACAAAATTTAGGAGTTCAAGGATGAATATTGCTTTTATTGGTTTAGGGAATATGGGCGGTAAAATGGCTCAAAACCTCCTCAAATCAGGTTTAACGGTATACGGTTTTGACCTCAGTGAAGTGGCAATTCAGCACTTCACCGAAGCTGGTGGGATTGTGTGTGACAGTCCTCAGGCAGCGGCGCAATATGCTGATGTGGTGATCAGCATGTTACCTGCGGCAAAACATGTGAAAGAGGTGTATTTGGGGGAAAATGGTGTGTTGTCCGTGCTTAAAGCAGGCAGCTTATGTATTGATAGCAGTACCATTGATCCACAAACGATCAAAGATATCGCAGAGGTTGGTGCTGAAAAAGGGATTAAAATCTGTGATGCACCTGTGTCAGGCGGTACGATTGGAGCGCAAGCAGGTACATTGACCTTTATGGTCGGTAGCGATGATGCTGTATTTGAACAAGCGAAGACTGTCTTGCAACACATGGGTAAAAACATTGTACATTGTGGTGATGTTGGCGCAGGGCAAATTGCTAAAATTTGTAATAATTTGATTTTAGGCATTTCAATGGCTGCGGTTGCTGAAGGAATGGCATTGGGTGCAAAACTCGGTATTGACCCACAAGCACTTGCAGGTGTCGTGAATAGTTCAAGTGGTCGCTGTTGGAGTTCGGAAGTGTGTAATCCTTGGCCTGATATTTCAGCCAATGCACCTGCGGGTCGTGGCTATACGGATGGTTTTGCTACGCAACTCATGCTGAAAGATTTAGGTTTAGCTATCGAAGCAGCAGGGCAAGTCAAACAACCGATTTTATTAGGTGGTTTGGTGCAACAAATGTATCAACAGTTGTGTTTGCAAGGTAATGCGCACTTAGATTTTTCCAGCATTATTCAGCAATATTTACCACCACAAGCTTAATAGTTTCATGCCAAAGGATGGCATAACGATAAATATTCACTCATGTCATGAATAACAACAAATCTAGACGGAGCTTAAACGATGTTGAATTATCAAGATGTAGCGGCAGCATTTGATTTAAATCAAGCTGCTCAAGAAATGCTTTCGGGTTCATTAGATCAAGTTAATGCTTGCTATGAATGCTGTGACCGTCATGCAGAAGCAGATGCGAATAAAGTCGCATTATATTGGCAAGGAAAAGATGGGCGCAAAGAACAATATACCTTTAGCCAATTGAAAACATGGTCAAGCCAATTTGCCAATTTTTTAAAATCGCAAGGTGTACAAAAAGGTGATCGAGTTTCGGGATTATTACCCCGAACACCTGAACTTTTAGTGGTGATTTTAGGGGCTTGGCGCATTGGGGCAGTGTATCAACCGTTATTCACCGCTTTTGGACCGAAGGCGATTGAGCATCGTGTGCAGTTAGCACAAAGTAAATTGGTAATTTCCGATGTAGGTAACCGTAGCAAATTGGATGAAATTGCCCATTGCCCACAAATCGTGACGGTTGCAGATCATGACGGTCATGGGGTTAAACCAGGCGATTTAAACTTTTGGGATGTGGTCAATGCACAGTCTGATCAATGTGAATTGGTCATGCAAACGATCCAAGACCCATTTTTACTCATGTTTACTTCGGGTACGACAGGTCCTGCAAAACCGTTAGAAGTACCATTAAAAGCTTTAATCGCTTTTGGCAACTACATGAAAGATGCGATTGGTTTAAAAGCAGATGATTCATTTTGGAATATTGCTGACCCCGGTTGGGCGTATGGTTTGTACTATGGCATCACAGGACCATTACTGTTAGGTCATTCGACTTTATTCTACGAAGGTGGTTTTAGTATCGACAGCTTGTGTCAGATTGTTGATGATTACCAAGTGACCAATTTGGCAGGTGCACCAACAGCCTACCGTATGATGATGGCAGCTGATCCTCAGCAAATGGCAAAACTCAAAGGTAAATTCCGCGTGGTCAGTAGCGCAGGTGAGCCATTAAATCCAGAAGTGTTTAGATGGTTTAAACAAGTTCTAGATGCCCCAATTTTTGATCACTATGGGCAAACTGAAACAGGCATGGTGGTCTGTAATCATCATGCACTCAGTCATGATGTTCGAGCAGGTGTCGCAGGCTATGCAAGTCCAGGGTATCGGGTGGCGGTTGTAGATGAGCAAGGCAATGAGCTGCCGACAGATACACCGGGAATCCTTGCAGTGGATATCGAACAATCCCCAATGATGTGGTTTGGTGGCTATAAAGAAAGCCGTAAGTCTCCATTTTTAAAGCATTATTATTTAACTGGAGACACCGCAGAATTACATGCAGATGGCAGTATGAGTTTTGTTGGACGTAGTGATGATGTCATTACAACGTCAGGCTATCGTATTGGTCCTTTTGATGTAGAAAGCGCTTTGCTTGAGCATGATGCGGTGATTGAAGCTGCTGTGGTGGGTGTGCCTGATCCTGAGCGAACTGAAATTGTGAAAGCTTTCGTGATTTTGGCAGAAGGCAAAACAGCATGTGACGAACTCGCTGAACAACTTGGACAATTTGTCAAAAAACGTTTATCTGCACATGCTTATCCACGTCAAGTCGAATTTGTTCAGGAATTACCAAAAACTCCAAGCGGTAAGATTCAGCGCTTTTTACTACGCAATCAAGAGATTGCCAAACAAACGGCAAAGCAAGCAGGTTAATCAATATAAGACTTTCATCGAGTATTCAGCATAAAAAATAATATGTTAAAACTTGATGAAAGTTAAGGAATTTTTGTAAAGGAAAACAAGATGCAATTTACCGAAGAACAATTGTTAATTCAGGATATGGCGAGAAATTTCGCACAAGAGCAAATTAAGCCAAATGCAGCAGATTGGGATCGTCATGGCACATTTCCAAAAGATGCATTGTCACAAATGGGACAATTGGGCTTTTTAGGTATGTTGATCTCTGATGAATGGGGCGGCTCAGCAACTGGAAATTTAGCCTATGTTTTAGCGCTAGAAGAAATTGCCGCAGCAGATGGCGCAACCTCAACTATTATGAGCGTACATAACTCTGTCGGTTGTGTACCCATTGCCAAATTTGGCACAGATGAGCAAAAAGAAAAATATTTAAAACCTTTGGCACAAGGTGAAATGATCGGTGCTTTTGCTTTGACCGAACCGCATACTGGTTCAGATGCTGCTGCGATTAAAACCCGTGCAGTTAAAGACGGTGATCACTGGGTGATTAATGGCGCAAAACAATTTATTACCTCAGGTCATAACGCAGGCGTGATTATTGTTTTTGCTGTGACAGATCCAAGTGCAGGAAAAAAAGGCATCAGTGCTTTCATCGTCCCGCGTGAAACAGCAGGTTATGAAGTCATTCGTACTGAAGAAAAATTAGGTTTACATGCGTCTGATACCTGTCAAATTGCGCTAACCGATGTACGCGTTCATGAAAGTTTGATGTTAGGTAAAGAAGGTGAAGGTTTAAAAATCGCCTTGTCAAATCTTGAAGGTGGACGTATCGGGATTGCAGCGCAAGCTGTGGGTTTGGCACGTGCCGCACTTGAAGAAGCAACGCAATACGCCAAAGACCGTATTACGTTTGGTAAACCTATTTTTGAGCATCAAGCGGTGGCATTTCGTTTAGCTAGTATGGCAACGGAAATTGAAGCAGCACGTCAGTTGGTACATCATGCAGCACGCTTAAAAGAAGCAGGACAGCCATGCTTAAATGAAGCTTCGATGGCAAAGTTGTTTTCTTCGGAAATGGTGGAGCGTGTTTGCTCAGCAGCGCTGCAAATTCATGGTGGATATGGCTATCTCAAAGACTTCCCAATCGAGCGAATTTACCGTGATGCGCGTATTTGTCAGATTTATGAAGGTACGAGCGATATTCAACGTTTGGTGATTGCACGTAGTTTATAAAGTATTTAAAAAATAAGAGATTAGATTCAAAATCAAGGAATGAAAAATGCAGTTTGAAACGATTTTATTAGAAAAGAAAAATGGTGTAGGTTTAATCACGTTAAACCGTCCAAAGGCACTCAATGCATTAAATACTGAACTCATTCGTGAAGTTAATTTAGCACTGGATGATCTAGAACAAGACCGTGAAATTGGGTGTATCGTCCTTGCAGGCTCAGAAAAAGCGTTTGCTGCGGGTGCAGATATTAAAGAAATGGCAAATTTAACATTCCCCAATATTTATTTTGATGATTTCTTTAATTTGGCTGATCGTATCGCACAACGTCGTAAGCCATTGATTGCTGCGGTGAGTGGCTATGCCTTAGGGGGTGGCTGTGAATTGGCATTGATGTGTGATTTTATTTACTGCGCAGATAATGCCAAGTTTGCCTTACCTGAAGTCACCTTGGGTGTTATTCCTGGAATCGGGGGGACGCAACGTTTGACACTTGCTATTGGCAAAGCGAAAACTATGGAAATGTGCTTAACCGCACGTCAAATGGGCGCAATAGAAGCAGAGCAAAGTGGTTTAGTGGCGCGTGTTTTTGCGAAAGAAGAATTATTGCGAGAAACTTTGCAAGCGGCTGAGAAAATTGCTGAAAAATCACTTGTAGCCACCATGATGATCAAAGAATCGATTAACCGTGCTTTTGAAGTCAGTTTAGCTGAAGGTTTACGTTTCGAACGCCGTACTTTCCATTCTATTTTCGCTACACTCGACCAAAAAGAAGGCATGCAAGCCTTTGTTGAAAAACGTCAAGCGCAGTTTAAAAATCAATAAGAGAATGCTGACATGAATACAGAAAATCACTTAATTATCGAACAACAAGGTGCATTGGGCATGATCACTTTGGATCGTGTACCGAGTTTAAATGCTTTATCTTTGCAGATGATCAATAGCATTCGTCACCAAGTTGAAGATTGGCAAAATGAAGACAGCATCCAAGCGATTTTAATTAAGTCAAATAGCCCTAAAGCCTTTTGTGCAGGTGGTGATATTCGCTATCTTTATGATAGTTATAAAAATGGTACTGAAGACCATAAAGCTTATTTTAGTGCCGAATATGACATGCTAAATAGCATTCGAGCATCAAAAAAGCCTGTTATTGTTTTACTTGATGGCTATGTTTTGGGTGGCGGTTTTGGTTTGGCTCAAGCATGTCATATCATTGTCAGTAGCGAAAAATCACGTTTTGCTATGCCTGAAACGGCAATAGGCTTTTTCCCTGATGTGGCGGCAACACACTTCTTATCTCGTTTAGATGATATTGGTGTTTATTTGGCAACGACGGGTGATCAAATCAGCAGTAGTGATGCCTTATATTTAGATTTGATTGATTATCATGTGCCAAGTGAGCAATTCGAAGCTTTACAACAGACTTTGGTTCAAGCTGAACATTTAACGAAAGAAAGCATTGGTCAAATGATTGCGAAGTTTATTACCCATCCGACACAGAGCGAATTGAGCTTGTTGGCTGAAAATATTCGTAAGCATTTTGGTTTTGAAAGTCTAGCAGAAATTGAAAATAGTCTGGAAAATGAAACTGATACAGAATATCAAGCATGGGCAAGTAAAGTGCTGAATACTTTGCAGCAACGTTCTTTCATTGCTAAACAAGCCAGTTTAAAGCTACAACATCTTGGACGGAGTTTGTCTCTACAGCAGTGTATGCAAATCGAGCGTGATTTACAGGATATTTGGTTCGAACATGGCGATATTGTTGAAGGTGTTCGTGCTTTGATTGTTGATAAAGACAAACAACCGAAATGGCAACAAAGTAATCCGACACTGGATAAAATTTTAGCTGAGCTGGGTTAATGTCTGTAAAACCGAGTTGATCTAACTCGGTTTTTTATTTTAAAAATTATTTAAAATTTTTCTTGAAAGATAGAACAATAATCTGAGTCCTGAGGACAAGCAATATGTGCTTTTCCACCTAAAATAAAAGGTTTATTGATTTTTCCATGTCCAAAATAAGGATAATAATACACAGGAATTTGACTTTTTTCGGCAAATGTTCGAATCACTTCTTTGTAAATTAAACGTTCTCCATCATTGGTTTTACTGGGATAAAACTGTCCAAACACGATAGCTTTAGGGTGAAAATCTTTCTTAAATAAAATTTGATGTAATAAACGGTCAAGTTGTTTATAGGTTACGCTAATATCTTCAAGTAACAGAATTTTATTTTGCCAACGACGTTCATATTTGGTCGAAAATAACGTTTGTACAAGCGTTAAATTTCCTCCTGTTAATATGCCCTGATCAAAGTGGTTTTTTGCTGCCTGATTTAACGGTAAGAGTCCTTGATAATGCACACCATTTTCTAAAGTTGAGAAGATTTCATCAATTATATCATTTTGATTTTCATCAGTATTATTTATATTTGTGATTGATGCCGTTGTTTCAGTAGAAGCAGCAGTCGGTGCATTGATAATTTTGCCTGTTGCGGCGGTGGTTCCATGAATACTTTTCCAGCCAATTTCATTGTTGATAAAATAATGAATGGCTGTCACATCACTAAAACCAATGAGAACTTTCGGTGTGCTTTGCTTGATTGGGTTAATTGCTGAATGTAGTTCAGGCAATAAATTTAAAGCCCCCGAGCCACCCCGTACAAACCAAAGATATTTCACGCGATCATTTTTTAAAGCAGCAATCAGATTTTTAGCGCGTTCATGGTCAGTGTTTACATAGCCAAAGTCTGAAAGCTGCTGGTTTAGATATTGTGTATTCACACTAAAGCCTTTACTTTCAAAAGCCTGAGTTATTTTAGGGATGTAACTTTCATCATAGGCAGATGAACTAGAAATGAGGTAGATCGTATCTTTCGCATGTGAAGAGATCGAAACGTAAAGTGAAATTGCCCATATAGATATAAATTTCAAACTTTTCATCATTTCGAGATCGACTTTATTTTCAAAGGTAGAATTGTATGCAAAGGATCAGCATTACAGCTAGATAAATTGCATAAATTAAACAATTTCACTGAGTTAAATATGTCTTTTGTCCACAGCAAAGATAGTGTAATCCTAATTTACCCTTAACCATGTTTGTGAACGTCCAAATGCAGATACACCGATAAAACCACGTCCTTTTAAAACTTGCCCATTTTCAGATAAATTGGCATTAAATTTATATGTTTTACCTGTTTGTGGATCTGTAATACTTCCCCCTGTATATTTCAGATGACCTGAATTTTTTAAATTGGAAATGATCTTAAGTCCAATTAAAGGCTTATTTTGATATTTTCCGATACATTTTGTACATTTTTGTGCTTGGCTCGTTTCAAAAACTTTTTGAATGCTTGCAGACAATGTGCCATTAGCATTTTCTTTAAATTGGACAAGTGACATGGGTTTTTGTGTTCGATCATCGATGGTTTTCCATACCGTACCGTTTAAGGGGTCACTCGCATAACTATGTACAGAAATCATAAATAAGGTCAACAAGCTGAAAAGAGGTTTCATTTTTAATCTCTTATAGGATAATAAGGACAGATTATTAAAAAAATATTGAGTTTTTTATTTAATGGCTGTTAATTTTTGAAAATTAATAGATGAATTTTGTATGTGTATAAAGCTTCGCTTTTTGTATAAATAGTAGGTTTAACTGCTGCGTATCAATAGATTGTTGATTAAATCTAAATTTTGAATATTCAAATCTTTGATTATTTCAAGATTGAATTGAATTTCTGTACTTAAGATTCATTTTTACTGAATAATTTTTTCATATCTAAAAATAGATTATTCTTTAATGTCAAATCAATATATCAACGATGCTTGATTCAGAAATTTTAAACAGGGATATATAGACATGGAGCTTAGACATTTAAAATATTTTGTGGCAGTGGTTGAGGAACAAAGTTTTACCAAAGCTGCTGAAAAATTATTTATTGCTCAGCCACCTTTAAGTCGACAAATCCAAAACTTAGAAGCAGAACTGGGTGTTCAGTTATTTGAAAGGGGCAGTCGACCTTTAATGACGACTGAGGCTGGGGGATTTTTTTATAATCATGCTTTACAATTATTAAGTCAAGCCGATGAATTAAAAAGTATGACAAAAAAAATCGGTATGATTGATCGAACGATTACTTTGAGTTTTGTTGGATCATTATTATTTGGTTATTTATCTAAAATAATTTTTTTATTTAAACAAAGAAATGCTCATCTAAAAATTGAGTTGGTGGAACTGTCTTCAATTGAACAGGTGGAGGCATTAAAAAATCGAAAAATTGATATTGGTTTTGGTCGGATCAATTTTGATGATCCTGAGATTATTCGAACTAAATTACGAGATGAACCTTTAGTATTAGCGATACATGCTGGTCATCCATTAGCATGTAAGAAAGGTATTTTTTTAGAAGAATTGGTCGATGAAGATTTAATTTTTTATCCAAAAAATGATCAGCTTAATTATTCGCAGTATATAGCAGCTTTATTTGAACAGCACAATTTAAAGCCTAGGCATGTGCGCTATGTGCGAGAAATGGCTTTGGCATGTGGTTTTGCTGCTGCTGGTGATGGCATGGTAATTGTACCTGAAAGTGCTAAAAATATTTGTTTAACCAATTTGAAATTTATTCCTATTCTAGATTTGAATGCGATCACACATGTCGTTATGGCTGTTCGTAAAGAACAATATACAGAAGATATTAAATCTTTTTTTGATTGTATTTACCAAGTTTATGATTTAGAAGGGATTTCATATAATAAGCATCTCGGTTTTTGATCATTTTATGATGTAAAAAAAGCCAAATGAGATGAACAGTTGGCTTTTTAATGAAGTGTAGCGAATTACTGAACTTTGGCAGGAAAACCATCTTCTGCTAAAGCCGCAGTTATTTGATCTGTACTCGCAGTTGTGTCAACAGTGACAATTTTACTTACCAAATCAACCTCAACTTTGGCATGGCTATCCACATCTTGAATGGTTGCAGTGACACCACGCGCGCAACCACCACAGGTCATATTCTCGATCAATAATTTCATGGCTATTCTCCAAGAGAAGTTATCGTTTAAAGCAAGTCTAAACCTTAACACGATGGTAAAGTCAAGCTTTAAATCTATTTTTAAAATTCACTTGACCTTACCATGATGTCAATCTGTATGCTTAAAACAGAATTTTAAATGAGAGGTCAAATATGAGCTCACAACAGTATCAGGAAACTTTGTCAATTGAAGGCATGACTTGTGCCTCATGTGTGGGACGAGTCGAAAAAGCCTTGAAAAAAGTCGAGGGGGTAGACACTGCACATGTGAATCTAGCGACTGAAAAAGCCGTTATTCAATCATCTCATCCTTTAGACCGTGAATTGCTGATCAAAGCTGTGGAACGAGCAGGCTATGATGTGACAGCAAGCCCTGCCATTGAACTGACCATCGAAGGCATGACTTGTGCTTCTTGTGTAGCACGTGTGGAAAAGGCACTCAAAAAAGTGGAAGGTGTGCAACAAGCCAATGTTAATTTAGCTACTGAACAAGCTTGGATTCAGGCAGATGCCCATATCAGCAGTGATCGTTTAATCCAAGCTGTGCAAAAAGCAGGCTATGATGCCAAACTTGTTTCAAGCAATAAAACTCAACAACAAGATAAAAAAAATAGTGAGTTACAGGAGTTAAAACGAGATCTCATTATTTCACTGGTTTTAGCCTTACCTGTTTTTATTTTAGAAATGGGTTCACATATGATTCCTGCATTTCATATGTGGATGATGCATCATATCGGACAATATCAAAGTTGGCTGATTCAATGTGTACTGACGACCTTAGTGTTAATTTTTCCAGGGCGTAGATTTTATCAAAAAGGGATTCCTGCATTATTGCGCTTTGCACCAGATATGAATTCCTTAGTGGCAGTTGGAACATTGGCAGCCTATAGTTTTTCCTTGGTGGCTACATTTTTACCGCAGCTTTTACCGCAAGGTACAGTGCACGTTTATTATGAAGCCGCTGCGGTGATTGTGAGTTTAATTTTATTGGGGCGTTATTTTGAAGCCAAAGCTAAAGGACGAACATCTCAAGCCATCCAACATCTTATCGGTATGCAGCCAAAAACTGCCCGTATTCATCAAGATGGCCAGATTTTAGAAGTACCCATTGCCAATGTAACGAGTGATTGTATTGTAGAAATTCGTCCTGGTGAGCGTGTCCCTGTCGATGGTGAAGTTGTTGAAGGGCATAGTTATATTGATGAGTCGATGATTACAGGTGAACCCATCCCTGTTGAAAAATCTGTAGGTCAATCGGTTGTCGGCGGGACGATTAACCAAAATGGGACATTGAATATTCGTGCCACGGCGATTGGCGAAGCATCTGTTTTGGCACAAATCATTCATATGGTTGAGCAAGCACAAGGTTCAAAGTTGCCCATTCAAGCTGTAGTCGATAAAGTCACTATGTGGTTTGTTCCTGTGGTGATGGGTTTAGCACTGCTCACTTTCTTTGTTTGGTTAATCTTCGGTCCTGATCCTGCACTGACTTTCGCCTTGATCAACGCCGTTGCGGTACTGATTATTGCCTGTCCGTGTGCTATGGGCTTAGCAACACCAACGTCCATTATGGTCGGGACAGGTCGTGGTGCAGAAATGGGGATATTGTTCCGTAAAGGTGAAGCCTTACAACTTTTGCAAGATATAAACGTGGTTGCAGTCGATAAAACGGGGACATTGACTGAAGGAAAACCCACTTTAACTGATTTTCAAGTGATGGATGGTTTTGCTCGTGAGCAAGTTTTACAAATTGTCGCATCGGTTGAAGCCAAGTCTGAACATCCGATTGCGTTGGCAATTGTCGATGCGGCACAACAGGAGAATATCCATTTCTTGCCTGTAACCGCTTTTGACTCGGTGACAGGTTCAGGGATTCAAGCTGAAGTTGAGGGTCAAGCAGTCCAAATTGGTGCTGACCGTTATATGCATGAAATTGGAGTCAATGTCAGTGCATTTGCAGCCGAAGCTGCACGTTTAGGCAATGAAGGCAAAACTCCTATTTATGTGGCGATTGATCAAAAACTTGCCGCAATTGTTGCTGTTGCCGATCCGATTAAAGACTCGACCTATGCTGCGATTGATGCTTTACATCAACTTGGTTTGAAAGTTGCCATGATCACAGGCGATCACCGTCATACAGCTAACGCTATTGCCCAAAAGTTAAAAATAGATCAAGTCGAAGCTGAAGTTTTGCCTGATGGTAAAGTTGAAGTGGTGAAACAGTTACAGAAAAAATATGGTCGTGTGGCATTTGTTGGTGATGGCATCAATGATGCACCCGCATTGGCACAAGCAGATGTTGGTATTGCGATTGGCACGGGTACAGATGTTGCGATGGAAGCTGCTGAAGTGGTTCTGATGTCTGGTAATTTGCAAGGCGTACCAAATGCAATTGCGCTGAGTAAAGCGACTATTCGTAATATTCAGCAAAACTTATTTTGGGCATTTATTTACAACATTGCCTTGATTCCCATTGCCGCAGGGATTTTATATCCAAGTTTTGATATTTTACTGTCACCAATTTTTGCCGCAGGGGCGATGGCGCTGTCTTCCGTATTTGTCTTGGCTAATGCATTACGTTTAAAATATTTTCATGCACTTAAATTTGACGCATAAAAAGTCTTATATTCAGAGTTTAAATGCTTGGATTTAAACTCTGAATATCTATTAGGAGTGGAAGATGAATATCGGTCAGGTGTCTAAACAGTCAGGCATTTCCAATAAAATGATTCGTTATTATGAGCAAATCGGCTTGTTGGATACAGCAAAGCGTGCGGCTTCAGGTTATCGTATCTATTCAGAACAAGATTTAAAAACCTTAAATTTTATTCGACATGCGCGTGATTTAGGTTTTTCCTCTGAGCAAATGAAAGAATTATTATCGCTGTGGAAAAATACCGAACGTCAAAGTGCTGAAGTGAAACAACTGACTTTACAGCATATTCAAGTGTTAAATGACAAAATTGCCCAATTGCAAGCGATGGTTGACTTACTACAACATTCTGCGAATTGTTGTTCTGGCAATGATCAGGCAGATTGTGCGATTTTAAAAAATATTGAGTTGGGTGCTGTTGAAACGTAAAAGCTGTATTGAGCTTGAGTGACACAATATTGATATTTTTTCATCTTAGCAGTATGAACATCCCCCGTTTTTACAATGATCATTGGTTTTTTTCACCCCAATTCAACATGATATTCATGTATTTATTTTAGAAAATGGCGCATTTGAATCGTTAATTTTTTACATAGCATAAATGTAAATACTCAAAATTTCATAAGATTGATCAGTAACAACGTATTTATTGCAAGAAGAATAGATTTTTTATTTGCCCATGGGTAAAAGTTTAATTTATAAAAATAATTAATTATTTCAATGTCTTATAATTGTATTTTTGGGTTTTGTTGTTTCATTTTTATCTTACATGAATTTTACTCAGCTTTACCTTAGATTAAATCATTTTTATTCATCTTGGCTTTGAAGTATAAATATCCTCATTGAAAACATTTAAATTTATTTTTGAAATTCGGTGGTATTTCCCATGAGTAACGCATTTGCATGTTCACTTAAACGTATTCGTTTTGATGAAAACTATAAACCAGCTGACAGCACACGTCTGACCACTAATTTTGCCAATTTGGCACGTGGCGAACACCGTGAAGAAAATCTGCGCCGTACCTTGGCAATGATTAATAACCGTTTTAATAGTTTGGCTAGCTGTGACAATCCGAATGCTGATCGTTATTCCCTTGAAATCGATATTATTTCTGCCGAGATTGACATTGAGGGCAATGGTCAAACTTTCCCATTTATTGAAACTTTAAAAAGCACCATCATCGACCATAAAACCAATGAACGCATTGAAGGTATGATCGGCAACAGTTTTTCATCGTATGTACGTGACTATGACTTCAGCGTGGTATTGCCAACACTCGGCTGCAAATTCAATGAAAAACCTGAAGATTTTGGCGATTTACATGGCAAGCTATATCAACACTTAATCAATTCAGAGGTATTTAAAGCTGAATTTAAGAAACAACCTGTCATCTGTTTAAGTGTTTCAACGACAAAAACCTATTACCGTACTGCAAATGTGCATCCGATCTTAGGTGTGGAATACACCAATGATGATCACTCCCGTACAGATGATTATTTTGCAAAAATGGGCTTAAGCGTTCGTTACTTCAAACCTGAAAATGCGACTGCGCCATTGGCATTCTATTCAGCAAATAACTTACTGACCGACTATACAGATTTTGAATTGATCAGTGCGATCAGCACCATGGAAAGCTTCCAAAAAATCTACCGTCCTGAAATTTACAACACCAATGCGACAGCAGGCTTAGTGTATCAACCAAGCTTAAGCTTTGGCGATTACTCATTAACCCGTATTGTATATGACCGTGTTGAACGTGGTCAGTTGGCAGTTAAACAGGGCAAATGGACAGAAGAAAACTTTATCAAGCCATATCAAAACATTCTGAATGAGTGGGCTGCCAATTTTAATATTGAAAATGCAGACGCAGCTTAATTTTAAATCACGTAAATAGATGAAACACGGGTGAGTTAAACCACCCGTTTTAAAGAAAATAGAGATAGAAGATCGAATATGGCCCAATTAACACATCAAAAGTTACTTCCAACGTCAACTGCTGGCAGCTTACCTAAACCGTCTTGGCTGGCTGAACCTGAAAAACTGTGGTCAGCATGGAAGCTTGAAGGCGAAGAATTATTAGATGCAAAACGTGATGCGTTGAAATTATCTTTACATGAACAAATCCATGCAGGCATTGATATTGTGAGCGATGGTGAACAAACCCGTCAGCATTTTGTGACCACATTTATTGAACATCTTGAAGGGGTTGATTTCGAAAAGCGTGAAACGATGCGTATTCGCAATCGTTACGATGCAAGTGTACCGTCTGTCGTAGGTGAAGTATCGCGTAAGAAAGCAGTGTTTGTGGATGATGCAAAATTCTTACGCAGCCAAACCCATCAGCCGATCAAATGGGCTTTGCCTGGCCCGATGACGATGATTGATACTTTGTATGATGGTCATTACAAGAGCCGTGAAAAATTGGCTTGGGAATTTGCTAAAATCCTGAATCAAGAAGCTTTAGAGCTTGAAGCGGCAGGCGTGGACATCATTCAATTTGACGAGCCTGCGTTTAATGTATTTTTTGATGAAGTCAATGATTGGGGGATTGCGACCTTAGAGCGTGCGCTTGAAGGTTTGAAATGCGAAACTGCAGTTCACATTTGCTATGGTTATGGCATTAAAGCCAATACCGATTGGAAACAGACTTTGGGTAATGAATGGCGCCAATACGAAGAATCATTCCCGAAACTGCAGCAATCGAAGCTCGATATCATCTCACTTGAATGCCAAAACTCTCGTGTACCGATGGATTTAATCGAACTCATCCGCGGTAAAAAAGTGATGGTTGGTGCCATTGATGTCGCAACCAATGTGATTGAAACACCTGAACAGGTTGCAGATACCTTGCGTAAAGCTTTACAGTTTGTAGATGCAGATAAGCTATATCCTTCAACAAACTGCGGTATGGCGCCATTAGGACGTGAAGTGGCACAAGGCAAACTAAATGCGTTAAGCGCAGGTGCAGAGATTATTCGTCAGGAATTAGCTCGATAATTCAACATTTAACTTATATGTAAAGTTCCTTTTTCTAAAACGAACAAGGAACTACAAAGCAATATTTACATCTGAACGGCACAGTATTTTTAACATTACAGTCAAATACAGCGTTTTAGGCGAACAGGAACACGGTCATGGTGAATGCAACAGACTTTAAAAATGCAATGTCTTCGTTAACAAGTGCGGTCAATGTGGTGACCACCGTTGGCGAATCTGGTTTTCATGGTTTTACAGCATCTGCTGTGTGCAGTGTGACGGATACACCACCGACATTATTGGTCTGTATGAATAAGTCATCACGTTCTCATACGCATTTTGTTGAAAATAAAGTGTTGACGGTAAATGTGCTCGGTGCCCAGCATGAAAAACTGTCCAATGCATTTGCTTCATCTAAACTCAATTCAGATGAGCGCTTTGCTTTGGGAAAATGGACTGAGCTTGAAACAGGATCACCTGTGTTAGCTGATGCTTTGGTTAGTTTTGATTGTGAAATTTCAGATATTCAGGAAGTGGGAACACATACGATTTTTATCTGTCCAATTGTCGCAATTCAAAAGAATCAAGAAGATCAGGCTTTGGTTTATTTTAATCGTGCTTATCATCAAGTGGGTCAAACACAGGTTGAAATTGCTTAACTGTGTATGAATGCAATTGGCTATAGAGGTTTCTTGTTATAAATATTTCTCACTTCATTTTTTAATCCCTTTTAAAAGTTAGTATCTTGTGGAACTCATTATATTTTTAGTCATCGGGGCTTTGGCTGGTTTTGCAGCAGGGCTGTTTGGCGTCGGTGGCGGCACCATCATTGTGCCATTGTTATACATTGTCTTTACGCAAATGGGCTATGACCCTAATGTCATCATGCATTTGGCTTTAGGCACGTCATTGGCGACGATTGTTGTGACATCGATCAGTTCATTGATGGCACATCATAAAAATGGCGCTGTGATTTGGCCTGTATTTAAAAATTTAGCCCCGCCGATGGCGATTGGCTGTTTTGCAGGTGCTGGGATAGCAGGTTGGCTGTCAGGTGTACATTTACAATTTATTGTTGGTTTGTTTTTACTTTGGGTTGCCTACAATATGTTTATGGGCGCTAAAAAAGCGGTTGATTCCACCAAACAGTTACCCTCTACAGCAAAGCAAATGGGTGCTGGTGCAGGCATTGGGATTGCCTCGGCAATTTTTGGTATTGGTGGAGGAAGTTTAACGGTGCCATATCTGACACATTATGGTGTCGTCATGCAAAAAGCCGTAGGAACATCTGCAGCATGCGGTCTCCCGATTGCCATCGCTGGTGCTTTGGGCTTTATGGTCTTTGGTATGAATGCACAAGTGAACGTGCCAAATACCATTGGTTTTATTCATGTTTATGCTTTTTTAGGCATTAGTATCATGAGTTTCTTTACCGCAAAATACGGTGCAAAAGCAGCACATGCTTTATCACCAAGCGTATTAAAAAAATGTTTTGCTGTGTTATTACTGTGTGTTGGAAGTTTCTTTTTAGTCAAAGGCTTTCTTTAATATTTTGATGCCCAATGAACGTTTCATGTAATATCGTTTCAACAAATGATTCCTTCTCCTCTTAGGTTGCATCAGGGCTTACGCTAAGAGGAGAAGGGGGCTTGTGATCAATTCAGTGTGGTCATCATCACTTGTTGAGCTTTTCATTAGGCTAATGATAAAATTTTAGAAACAAAAATTCAGTGACGATGACCGTGACCCATCCACTGATCATTAAGATTAAAATAATTTCAAATTTTAAATTCACATTTATGCCTTAAAAAAATCACGGATCGTATACGTGCTTGTAATCGTTTTTTACCTTTAGCCCAAATGATTTTTCTTTGTTCATTACGTGTGGGAAGTATCGTGCTGAGGGAATAGATCTCGACATGTGTCGTCTACTCTTTGAAAAAATGTGGTTCAAGGTCTCATGATTTAACCATCGAAAACGAATCATGTTGGTTTATTGTAATGATAATAAATATCATTTGCAAATAATAATGATTATATTTAATAATTTACATCAATGCTTCCGACACAAAAGTATTCATCATTTTTCTTCAATATATATCGTTCAAATTTTTATAGATCTTGATAAAAATTGTTTGATTTAGGCAATGACTCATGCAAAAAATGCAATCTCTCGTTCCCTTAACTCGTGCACAACACAGTATGTGGAAAGGGCATCATTATCACGGCAGTTATCCATTTCATACCGCAGAATGGTTGGTGATCGAAGGTCCGCTTGATCGGGAAATCTTTCACCAAGCCATTGCATCTACGCTCAAAGAAGCCAAAGCATTACATTGGCGTGCGCTTGACATAGACGGTAAAGCCTACCGCGTTGATGATGTCGCCGTACGAGCAGCACAATTTATTGATTTATCACATTTAGATGAGCAAGCTGTTTTAGCTTGGGCAGATCAAGCCGTTGAACCACCGTTCGATCTCAGCACAGGGCATCTCTACGATTATATTTTTGTACACTTGGATGATGAAAAATACGGTTTATTTTTTAGAGCACATCATGTGGCATTGGATGGTTATGCCTATGGGTTGATGATTCATCGTTTTTTAGATTATTACCAATCTTTAAAAAATTCCACGGCATTGAAGAATAAAGCTTTTGAGCATTTTGATCGCTTTTTGGCAGAGGAACAGCGTTATTTACAATCGCCAAAAGCGCAGCAAGATTTAGCATTTTGGCGTGAAAATTTTTCCAACGAACTTGCTCCAAAGAAACGCCTCAAACGAAAATTAAAACAACCTTTTTATCAAGGTCCTCGCTATGAAGATGTGATTGATTGGGAAACACAGCAGCACATGAATGATTTAGCTGCACAACTAAAATTACCTAGTGCGATGGTGGTAATGGCAGTCATGATGCGCTATTTAGCCAAACAGTCAGGAGATCTTCAGCAATGTTTTGGCGTGCCCATGATGTCACGTTTAGGTACGGCGGCGATGCGCATTCCATGTTTAGTAATGAATATTTTGCCTTTACGTTTGGCAGGTACAGGACAGGAAAATCTAGCGCAAACGGTACAACTATTAGCACAGCGTTTTAATGAAATTCGTCCACACCAGAACAGCTATTTTGAGCAAATGCGTTATGTGCTAGACGGTTTTGAACCAATGGAAAATATTTTATTTGGTCCGATTGTCAATTGGATTCCTTATCCTTTGCCTGAACAATTTGAAGGGTGTAAATTAACCAAAACGACCATTTCTGCAGGTCCAATTGAAGATTTTGATATTGCCATTACCAATAAATTTGTCGATGGTGTCGAGCGTCTATACCTTGCTGTAGATGGTCACAAAGAACTTTATGATGTCGAGGCTTTAGCTGAATACTGGCATGATTTTATGCGGATGTTACGCCTATGGTTACAGCAACCTCAGCTAAAAGCAGACGATTTAACAATTGAAAAAAAACTGCCAGAGTAAATCTGGCAGTGGTGCTGAAAACTCATCAAACCCCAAGTGTTGCACCACCATCTACGACGAGTTCATGCATGGTGATTTGTTTGGCTTGATCTGAAAGTAAGAACAAAACAGCGTTGGCAATATCTTCGGGTTCAGCCATTTTCCCGAGTGGAATACCATTACGGTATTGTTCAAGATTTCCTTCAACAATGCCACGTGGTGGTTGCTCATCTGTCCATAATTGTTTTTGCATTTGTGTTAGGGTTGAGCCAGGCAATACCAAATTACAGCGAATACCATGCGGTGCAAGTTCTAAGGCAAGATTTTTAAAATAATGACTGACTGTGGCTTTGGTGGTGGCATATAGTCCCATATTCATACGTGGAATCAATGCGGCATTGGAGCTGATACTGACGATAGCCCCTGTTTGATGTGGCATCATTTGTTTGGCAACCCACTGTGACAATAGCGCAGGGCCTAGAAAATTGATGGCTAAATTATGCTGCCATTGGGTGGCTGTAGTATCGAGCAAACTGCCCATTTCCAAGATACCCGCAGCATTGACTAAGCCTGTAATGGTTTGATCAGCCCAAGGTGACCGTTGAATCTGTTCAATCAAACCATTTGTTTGAGAAATGTCATGCGCAATCGCATAAAAATTTTGTTGTTGCGATGGCGTAATTTTCTGCATGATTTCCCATGCTGTAAGTTCAGGATTGAGATCAATTCCAATCACTTGATGGTTTTGTTGCAATAATTTCGCTGCAACAACAGCACCAATACCTTGTGCGGCACCCGTCACAATAAAGACTGAAGACATATTTAAGTCCCTCTGATTTTTACAAAAGATAACAATTATCATTAATAAATGAGAATAATAATCATTATAGTAGTTGCGTTCAGCCCCTAGAGTCAAATGGCTTTTAGGCTGAATTGTTAAAAACATAACTGAAAATGCGAGAGCAAATATGTTGCCAGTAGAACCATCAGTATTTAAAAACATGATTGGAATAACCAAGGAAGATTTAATTGAAACCGATGTCGCAGGGTTTGTATTTGCAACACCTACAGGGGCAATTTCAAGTCAAAAGTTACTTGAAAATATTCAATTTGACCGTAATACAGCACTTTCTTTCGAGCAGCAGCAACAGGCATGGTTGCAACATGCACAACAAAAACTTCAACAAAAAATTCAGCAAACAGGAAATGCTGAACTGATTTTGGTTGGGAGTTTACCTTTTGATCATCGTGACTTACCTGAGATGTCCGTTGCTGAAGCGAAAAACAGCTATGTCAGTGATGGTTTAGCGCATTTAGCCGCAAGTAAAGGGCATTCAAACGTTCAAGCCACGTTGGTACCGCCACAAGTAGATTATGTCAACGGCGTGGCTAAACTCGTGGAGTTGATGAAAAAGACAGAATTAGAAAAAGCAGTGTTAGCGCGTGCGATCGATCTACACAGTACGCATAAATTCTCAGTCGTTGAATTATTCTATCGTTTATTTCATAACAATCCCGAAGGCTATACCTTTGCTTTGGCGCAAGACCCGAAAAAATCAGGTTGGTTTATGGGAGCAAGTCCTGAATTACTGATTGCCAAACAAAATCAATATGTCTTTAGCAATCCTGTTGCGGGTACCTTAGCAAGAAGTGCTGCCCCTCATGAAGACCAAGCACAGGCACAGCGTTTACTGACATCGACCAAAGATCAACATGAACATGCAGTGGTGATTGAAGCTATTGCAGATCAGCTTTCACCTTTATGTCAAAGTTTAACGATTCCAAAAACACCATCGCTGATTAAGACTCAAACGGTATGGCATTTAGCCACACAGATTAAGGGCACATTGAAAGATCCTGAAATGCATGTTTTTGATCTTATTTCTATTTTACATCCTACACCTGCGGTATGTGGTCAACCTGCACCTTTAGCACGTCAGTTAATTTCAGAACTAGAGCCCTTTCAAAGAAATTTATTTGCAGGAACCATGGGCTGGAGTGATGTCCAAGGCAATGGTGCGTGGGCAGTAAATGTACGTTGTGGTCGTATTTTTGAACATTCCGCGCGCTTATATGCGGGTGCAGGAATCGTGGAGGCATCGCAACCGACCAGTGAATTAAATGAAACTATTGCCAAGTTTAATACCATGCTGAATGGCTTAGGTTTAAACGCTGATCAACTCAGCTATCAATAAGGTGAAGCCATGTCTGAATCAAGCGTATTAGAACAAAAGCTGTGGGATGGCATTGTGCAATATCCACCTGAGTTTGTGGACAAATATATTGCAAAGGGGTATTGGCGTGGGCAAACCTTAACTGAGTTTTTCATCGAATGTGCAGATCAATATGCCGAGAATACCGCTTTAATTTGTGGTCAGCGTCATTTTAGTTATCGTCAATTACAACAACATATTGATGCGTTCGCCGTCTATTTAACACAAAAAAACTATCAAGTTGGCGACAGTGTGGTGATTCAACTGCCCAATATTGCAGAATTTTTTATTGCTTATTTTGCTGCGTTACGAATTGGTATGCGTCCTGTGATGAGTTTACCTGCGCACCGTCATGCAGAAGTCAGTCATTTTATTACCCAAACGCAAGCAAAATTGTATATCTGTGCCGATCAATTTATGGGTTTTGATTATCGTAAATTAGCGCGTGAATGCTTAAATCGTTGTGAAAGTTTAAAACAGGTTTTAGTGGTCGGTGATGTAATCGGTTATGAATCATGTTTTGAAGCATGGTCAAATACACAGGCATTTCAAAAACCGTGTGTGATTGAACCTCAAGTGAGCGCGCGTCATGTCGCATTTTTTCAATTGTCGGGTGGTAGTACAGGGACACCAAAACTAATTCCACGTACACACGATGACTATTTATATAGCGTGCGTGCTAGTGCTGAAATTTGTGAACTGAATCCTCAGACCAAAATGTTAATGGTGCTGCCTGTAGCACATAATTTTAGTCTAAGTTCCCCAGGCTCATTAGGAGTGTTTTATGCAGGTGGTACGTTAGTTTTATCGCCAGATCCTTCAGTAAGCACGTGTTTTGCGCTGATTCAACAGCACAAGATCTCACATGTGGCATTGGTTCCTGCCTTGGCTGCAACATGGGCAGAAGCTGTGCAAAAAGGTGCAGACAATATCTTCGCTCAATTAAAATTTTTACAAGTGGGCGGTGCCCGTTTGGCAGATGCTTTGGCACAACAATTGATAGAACAATATCAATGCCGTTTACAACAGGTTTTTGGTATGGCTGAAGGCTTGGTGAATTATACCCGCTATACAGATGATGTTGAGCAAATCATTGCTACACAAGGCAGTCGAATCAGTGCGGATGATGAAATCAAAGTGGTCGATGATGATGATCAAGAACTGGCTCAAGGTGAGTTAGGACATTTACTGACGCGAGGGCCTTATACCATTCGTGGTTATTTTAATGCACCAGAACATAATCGGAATGCATTTACTGTCGATGGTTTTTATCGCACAGGAGACTTAGTACGGATCAATGCGGCTGGCAACATCATTGTGGAAGGGCGTAGTAAAGAGCAAATTAATCGGGGCGGTGAAAAAATCGCGACCGAAGAAGTTGAACAAGTTTTAAATCAGCACCCTCAAGTGATTCAGTCGGCGTTGGTGTCGATGCCCGACGCAATGTTAGGTGAAAAAAGTTGCGCTTATATTCAATGGCGTAGCGATGCACAAGACCCGAGTACAACACGCTTAATGATGCAACTTCGACAGTACGTTCAAAACTATGGGTTGGCGACTTATAAGATTCCTGACCGTATCGAATTTGTTGCCGATATGCCTTATACGGCTTTGGGTAAAATCGATAAAAAAGCGCTCAGACAACGTTTAGTGGCGTAAAAATATTTTTAAATTTTATAAATTACAAGGTAAATCACACATGGCTATTCCACGTATTGCAAGTTATCCGATGCCACAAGCACAAAATTTCCCAACAAACAAAGTCAACTGGACGCTTGATCCAAGTCGTGCCGTACTATTGGTGCATGATTTACAACAATATTTCTTAGATTTTTATGATCAAAGCCAAGCCCCTATTCCTGAGTTGATTCAACATTGCCGTCAGTTGATTGATCAATGTCATGCGCAAGGCATTCCTGTGTATTACACAGCTCAACCTGGCGATCAGAGTGTAGAGCATCGTCAATTATTAACCGATTTTTGGGGCAAAGGCTTGGCTGCAGATCCGAATATTGTGCAGATTATTCCGAGTTTACAACCTACAGCACAGGATATTGTGTTGACCAAATGGCGTTATAGTGCATTTAAGAAAAGTGATTTTGAACAACGCATGAAAGATGCAGGGCGTGATCAACTGATGATTTGTGGGGTGTATGCACACATTGGTTGTTTACTAACTGCCGCTGAAGCCTTTATGTTGGATATGCAAGCCTTTTTAGTGGGGGATGCGCTCGCAGATTTTAGTTTAGCAGAGCATGAAATGGCACTGAAATATGCGACAGGTCGCTGTGCCAAAGTCGTAGATACAGCAACGGTATTAACCGAGTTGCAAACAGAAGCGCTCACAATGGAGGCTGTATGATGCATGCAGATTTAACTTTGGAAGGACTGCGTCAAACCATTGCCAAACAACTCGAAATCGACGCAAGTGAAATTCAAAATGATGACAATTTATTTATGCTCGGTCTTGATTCAGTGAGCCTGATGACCTTGGTTGGCCAATGGCGTGAACTTGGTATCAGTGTCGAATTTCAAGATTTAGTTGAAGAACCTACGCTGCAAGATTGGCAGTGCCGTTTAAAACACAATCTCGCTTGATTCAAGCGCCACAAAAAAAGCGAGTAAATGTTTGATGAACTTAGAGAATTATTATTCTTCACAACAATGGCAAAAAATCCAAAATTTTGCTGCAAACAAACCGAGTCCATTTTTAGTGGTGGATTTAGAGCGAATTGAATTTAAATATCAGGAACTGCAAGATAGCTTTCCCAAAGCACATCTATTTTATGCAGTCAAGGCCAATCCAAGTTGTGAAATTATTCAACGTTTAGACCAACTGGGTTCATATTTTGATATTGCCTCCATTTATGAATTAGATCGAGTGATGGCATGTGGTATTGCCGCTGAACGTATTTCCTTTGGTAATACCATTAAAAAAGCAGCAGATGTGAAATATGCATATGACAAAGGTGTTCGCTTATTTGTGACCGATGCACAGGCCGATTTAGAACAAATCGCGCAATTTGCACCCAATGCTCGAGTATTTGTCCGTGTGCTAGTAGAGTCGGGTACGACTTCAGATTGGCCATTATCACGTAAATTTGGTTGTGACCCTGATATGGCGATTGATCTGATGGTGAAAGCCCAACAGATGGGGCTACAACCTTATGGCGTATCCTTCCATGTTGGCAGTCAGCAAAATGATGTTACGGTATGGCGGACTGCACTGAAAACCGTAAAGCATGTGTTTGAGACCCTTGAGCAACAACATGGCATTCAGCTTGAATTGATCAATGCGGGTGGAGGTTTTCCTGCACAATATTTGGCAGATATTGACAGCATTCAAAGCTATGCACAGCAAATACAAAGCTATTTAGATGAATATTTTCAGCAAAAAATCACGCTGTTTTTAGAGCCAGGACGCTCACTTGTGGGGGATGCGGGTGTGATTGTCTCAGAGATTGTCCTTATTGCACATAAATCGGAGCAAGATGAAAAACGGTGGATTTATACCGATGTTGGGGTATTTAATGGCTTAATTGAAACATTAGGGGAAATGATTAAATACCCGATTTATACCCCTAAAATGCAGAATAATATGGCAAAATCTAACGTCATTTTGGCAGGCCCAACCTGTGACTCGACAGATATTATGTATGAGAAAATCGCTTATCCTTTGCCGCAAAATTTGGTCATGGGAGATCGTTTATATTGGCTCAGTACGGGTGCCTATACCACATCTTATGCATCCGTTGAGTTTAATGGCTATCCACCATTAAAAACCTTTTATTTAGAGTAGTGTATTGATTTAAATCAAAATTAACCCAATCCGCTGATGATTGCATTATCGTATTGGGTTAATGCATTAACAAATTAACAATAGGCGATATTCATCTTCATTTTCCTGAGGCGCGCGATGCACACAAGGCAAAACATGTTGTGTTGGATGGTCTACAGCTAAACGCCAAAGATGTCCTAGACCTAAATTGATTGGTTTGGCATCTGCTTTAGGTTCATAATGTAGATCAAAGAAATATTCTTTAAGAAAGTTTTCGAATTCTGCATCTGTACCATCATGAAGTTCTTTCAGTTTTGCTCTAATTTCAGGGATCAAGATTTTTTGCTGAACCTGAGCATTGGGTAAAATATCACTCGCAGCACCATAATAAGTACATAAAAAAGTGTCTGTTTCAATGGGCGAACGGTCGACATGATAGGAATAGACATCGGTTGAAATAAAATCAAGCTCATTGTCACGTTCATAATTTTTTAATAGATTGAGACACGGAGAAGCACCAAAATCGGTCAGTAGTTGTATATCATTGATGATGTGTTCTCGGGCAAGATGGGCATTTTTTGTGAGTTTTAAGGCACATAGATCATCCACAGAAACTTCAGTAATATTTTCAGTCAATTTAAGTTTGTTGACAATTTCTTTAAAATCACCAACTAAGTTTCTTTGCCAACACATGGCGTTGACAGCGCCGTGAAACTTTAAGGTGGTGAGTTCAGAAAAAGTAGAAACCACATCAATTTGATAGTGATCAAAAAGTGTATTTTTCATATCAGAATTAAATGAATAAATAACGTTGCATCATACACGTAGCGTCCTATAAATGGAAAATGAGATACGGATGTGATGTGTATATAAATTGGAATCAATAGGTTTGCTTTTTGACTATTGTTTATATATAAAAATCAACCAGTTTAGCATTCCATCTGAGAAGTATACTTTGTAAGGGGTGGAACGAGACAATTAAATTAAAAAATATCATAACATTCATATTCAAAATATGATATGTGCTGAAATAATAGTACTAATAAGCAAGGTGGGCGATTTGATGCTTGTACACATTGTAGTGGTATTATTCCTGAAGAGGTCAATATTCCAACGGGGCGAAAATGATGCAAAAAAGAATATTTGATTTTGGTTTGACGCTTAAAGATCAGTTGTACTATGACGGTGATGTCTTATTTACAGGAATCATGTTCTTTGAGGAAAAAAAATACTTTTATACAGCTTATCATGTTAATGCGGGAGTTAAAGGGGAGAAATATAGACCTGTTTGCTTAGCTGAAGAAATTGATGATGATCTTCCAATGGTTGATCCTGGTGTAGTCGTTTTTCATGGTGAGCAGGCTAAACTCAATGGCGAGTTATTTAATGGCGTTATTGTTCATGGATATTTTTCTGAAGCATATTATGAGGATGGTATTGAGGATACTTATATCAATTTTGGCAAAAATCAGTCAGTAGAGTCTTTTAATTTAGACCATGGTGGTATTTATGAACGTGGTAAAATAAATGAGGGAAAGTTGACAGAATATTGGTTCGATGATTATTTTTTTATTCGTTTTAACCCAGAAAATAAGTTGGGACGCTTACGGATTGAGAAGGACTTTTCTATATTAGGTCAAGAAAAGCTAGAATTATTTAAATTTCTCCCAGTACAATATCTATCAGATCTTCTCAATTGGGATTTTTCTGAACAACTTAATCTTGCTGGTGATTATATTGATGATGACTACGTCTCTAAACTTGTTCATTTAAGTAAGTTAACACAGGTACAGAAGATTGATTTTTATGAAACAAATGTTATAGATTTTAATTTTTTGTCAGAATTATATGAGTTAAGAAGTATTCATATTACAGTTAAAAGGAAATATTCCCCAACAGTGGAAGAGAAAATTTTGCAAGATGAATTAAATGAATCAATAGAGAAATGCTTACTGAATGTAAAGGCCACTTTCAAAGAAGAACGAAATTCAGATGTAAAAATTATTTTAAATCAATCAGAGTTAACATTATGATTGTTGTGATTGATGTTTATTATCACGAAAATACTGCTAAATGTGTAGCAGGTCTTTTTCAGGATTGGAATAGTGAGAAGTTCTATAAGATTTATGATTTGTTTATAAATGATATTACAGAGTATATTCCAGGACAATTTTATAAACGTGAACTTCCATGCATTTTGAAAATTTTAGAAAATATTCAAGAGGAATATGAGTGTATTGTAATTGATGGGTATGTATTTTTAGGGGCAGAAAAAAAACGGGTTTAGGTAAGCATTTATGGGATAATTTAAGTACTAAAAAACCAATTATTGGGGTGGCAAAGAATTATTTTAAAGATACGCCTGAGGATTCTGTTATTTTTCGAGGTCAAAGTCAAAAGCCACTATATATAACTTCTATTGATATTCCATTAAATATTGCAAAGGAAAGTATTATTAAAATGTATGGGGATCACAGGATTCCAGATTTAATCAAAAAAATAGATTTAGAAACTAGATTGTAATCATTTTTTGGAGGCTATATTCCCTCGTTCCACTATTTTATGTTGAAATGAGGAAATTTGTCGGTGTTAGATCATTCAAAATAATAATATTCACTTATGGCACGCAGTCGATATAAATTTCAAGATCACCAACATCCTTACTTTATGACATGTATGATTGTGCATTGGTTACCTATATTTTTAAGTCCACATATTTATTTTTTATCTCAATAAAGCACTGTCATTTAAGCTAATGAAATCAATCTTTATAAAAAACATTTTGTGAAAATATTGTGAATGACAAAATTCAGGATCATTTTTAAAAAATAAAAACCGATGTTTATGCACTAAAAGTGCTATGATTTAAGCCATAAATATCAATTTTTGAATTTATTTAAATGTCTGATTTAACTATAGAAACCCATCCTTTAGACCCATTTTTACCTAAAAATGCTAAGCTTTTGATGTTAGGTAGTTTTCCACCGCCAAAAACGCGTTGGAAAATGGATTTTTATTATCCGAACTATCAAAATGATATGTGGCGGATTTTTGGTTTAATTTTTTTTCAGGACAAAAACTACTTTTTAGATTTAGCTAATAAAAATTTCAAAGAACAAAAAATACGTGATTTTTTAAGCAAAAAGGGCATTGCAATTTTTGACACGGCGTATCAGGTCATCCGTTTACAAGGGAATGCTTCAGATAAATTTTTGCAGATCGAAACGCCAACCAATTTAAAATTATTGTTAGATCAGATGCCTGAATGTAGCAACATCATGACCACAGGTGATAAAGCCACAGATACTCTGATGTTGTCCATGCCTGAAGGTACTGACAAACCACAAATTGGTCAGGCGGTGCACACGATTTTTGATCAACGACATCTCACTTTATATCGTATGCCGTCATCCTCTCGAGCTTATCCTTTGGCCTTAGATCTGAAAGCAGCAGCATATCGAAATTTATTTCAACAAATCGGGCTATTGTAATAGACGAAAACATAGAGATTTAGATCTTCAACGCAGAGTAAAAAAGGAAATGTCCTGACATTTCCTTTTTGTTGACTGAATTGTTGATGTTTAGAAATTGACTAAATTTTTAATTGAAAAAATATCATCTAAAGATTGTTTACTCAGGAGTTTTTCATCTTCAATAATCGTAAAAATACTTTTACCTGTTTCATTGGCAGCTTTAGCAATGCGAGTGGTGGTTTCATAGCCCAAGTATGGATTCAGCGCGGTAATAATACCGATGGAATTATCCACGAAATTTTTACATTGTGATGCATTCGCCGTCACGCTATCAATACAATAATTTTTAAACATTTTGACGGTTTTTTCTAACAGATCAATAGATTCAAATAATTTGAGTGCAATTAACGGTTCCATCGCATTGAGTTGCAGTTGTCCTGACTCTGCTGCAAGGGTAATGGCTAAATCATTGGCAATAATTTGATAACATGCGATATTCACGGCTTCAGGAATAACAGGATTCACTTTACCCGGCATAATTGAACTGCCCGGTTGACGAGGCTCCAAATTAATTTCGTTGATACCCGTGCGTGGCCCACTTGAAAGCAAACGTAAATCATTGGCAATTTTTGACAATTTGGTTGCTGTACGTTTGAGTAAGCCTGACAGTAGAACAAAATCACCCATATCAGAACTTGCTTCGATTAAGTGTGGTGCAGTCATCATGGGACGTTGGGTGATATTCGACAATGCTGCAAGTGCTTCTTTCTTATATTGTTCAGAAGCATTAATTCCTGTACCAATCGCAGTGCCGCCAAGATTTACATAGCAGAGGGTTTCAGATGAAATATCGATGATTTTATCAATGTCTTTCTTTAAAGTGACTGAAAAACCTGAAAATTCCTGTCCGAGTGTCATCGGTACAGCATCTTGTAATTGGGTACGCCCCATTTTAACCACATTTGCAAACTCAATTCCTTTTTGCGCTAGACTTTCTACTAAGGCATTGAAAGGTGGTGTTAATTTTTCCAAGCTTAACAACAACCCAAGTTTAATTGCGGTTGGATAGACGTCATTGGTCGACTGCGACATATTGACATCATTATTGGGATGCAAATATTGGTATTCACCTTTTGCATGCCCCATAAACTCTAAAGCAATATTTGCAATGACTTCATTGGCATTCATATTGGTCGAAGTCCCAGCACCCCCTTGTAACATGTCAATTTGAAATTGATCTTGGTATTTGTCTTGTATTAATTCATTGCATGCAAATTGAATTGCTTTTCGCTTATTTTCAGGGAGTAATTCGGTACGATAGTTGGCTTCTGCACATGCCGACTTTACCATGGCAAGTGCTTTGATAAATAAAGGAAAGTGATATAGTTTTGTTGCACTTAAATTAAAATTTTCGAGTGCTCTTAATGTTTGTACGCCATAATAGGCTTGTGCAGGAATTTCTTTTTGACCAAGTAAATCTGATTCTAAACGATGCTGAGACATGAAGATTGTCCAATGAAGATTTAATAAAAGCATAAAATTAAAAAATCAGCCTGACCAATGCAAAAAATGAAAAATGTATGCATTTTTTGCATACAATGAAGGTGTTTTAACCAAAGGAAAACGTAAAATGAGTTTAGATATTCGATGGATTGAAGATATTTTGGCACTGGATACAATGAAGTCGATTTCTAAAGCGGCAGAAATTCGTTTTGTCACGCAGTCGGCATTTACACGAAGAATCCAGCAAATTGAAATGGATTTAGGACAAGAAATTCTGATAAGAAACGGCAAAAATATTGAATTTAATGAAGTTGGACAAGTGCTTTTATCCACGGCGAAAAATATCAAAGATCAACTCGATCTGACTTTAGGCTTGCTGAATAAACTCAATACACAAGATAAAATTATTAAATTTTCGGTATCTCATTCATTAATGTCGAATTATTTCTCACAAGTTGTGAAATTTTTACCCGAAAAATTAAAGGATTTTCATCTTGAAATCATTACCAATAACGTAGGTGAAGGATTAAAAAATTTAAAGGAGGGAGGCTGTCATTTTTTAATTTGTTATGCAGATGCCACCTTATTAAATGCTTTGGATGACAGTTTAATTAGCCATTGTAAATTAGGGGAAATGGATATTATTCCTGTATGTACGGTAGAACAAACTTATGATTTTGAGAAAGATAAGCACATCCCATTGTTGATGTATGGCGCTAAAGCTTATTTAAGGAAATATGTAGATCAGATTGTTCATGCCTTGGATTATAAAATTTTATATGAAACTGATAATGCATTAGATTTAAAAGAATTGGTTCTACAGGGCTTAGGAGTGGCTTGGCTGCCTAAAAATGTGGTGAATAATGAAATTAAGCAAAATAAATTAAAAATAGTGGGTAATGCATCTTATTATTCAAGACAAGAAATTCATATTTTAAAAAGTAAAATCAATGCCAATCCCAACTTGCAATTGGTGTGGGAGAGTTTGACGCAACATTAAACAGATCAGTGGAAAAAGTGCATCTGTTATAGGAAATTAGCCGAAATCTGTCTATAGATGAAAGACTATAGGCTTTTTATACTATAACAGTGCAAAATGAATACATTGGAATTATGTATGTTTAAAACAAAAATACTTCAGCAAATCAGCGAAGTTTTTGCAGGTGAAATCTGCTTTAAAACGATTTTAGACCAACAAGATTTCACTCAAGATCGTCTTGAGGCTCAATTATTGCATGCGGCTCAACTTAGAAATCAACAACCTTCTCATTTTAATGCAATTATTCAAAGTGCGATTCATCCTTTCAGTCATGATATTGCCTATTTATTTGCACCTTTTATTTTGTCCAATTTAAATCTAAAAACGCTTTATACCACCCCGAAAACCCCGACGGTATTGACGGTTTTTAATTCATATTTCAATACCAGTGAGATGCAACTGGCACAGCATACTGAAATTTTAAAAGACTTAAATTTTTCCATTCAATTGAGTGATGTAGCGCAAAATGAGGCTGAATTTTTATATCAATATTTACTCGCTGCGTTATGTAATGAAAAAATCAATCATATTTTTATCATTTCAGATGTTCAGCCCAATTTAACTCAATTAAAAACTTTAGAAATACAACTGGGGGTTAGAATTTTTACACTGGCTAAAGTCACTAAAAAATTAGACATTGCAGTGTTAGATATGCGTAAATTATTATTTAAAAACAAAGATACGCAGTATATGCAACTGTGTGCAGATTTTGCAGAAATAAATGCTCAAATTTTAGTTCCTTTGATGACGTTAACGCAGCATCAGGCACAACATTTGATTGATGATATGTTTTATTCAGAACATATTTTTGAAAAATTATCTGTCTATAGCGAATATATGAGCACCTGTATTTTTAATGCTCAGCAATTGGTTCGGGCACCATAATGGACAGACAAGGAAGAACGATAGAATGTCTTTTTTTGATCGTTCTATCACTTTTCAACTTGCTTTGTTGGTTTTGCCTGCTCAGTAATCGATCTGATAGGGGGAAGCATAAATTTTATAAAATTTAAGCAAAATGATACGGAATTACAGACAAACATTATCAACTGCTTAAAATCCCTTTATAATAGTGCCCATTCTTTTTGAGTGATGGAAATTGAAATATTTCAATTTCATTCATTCGCTCATTTTTCTATTTTTAGTCAATTGCTAAAATTCGACTGATTTAAATATTTTGCAATTTATGTGCTTGTAAATACACATAAAAGCTTTAGGTGCTCACATGGAAATCAAAGTCAATTATCTCGACAATCTTCGACAAGAGGCGAAGTTTGATGACTTCACGGTGATTGCCGATCAGCCGATTCGCTACAAAGGCGATGGCTCTGCACCAGGACCGTTTGATTATTTCCTTGCATCTTCGGCTTTATGTGCAGCGTATTTTGTAAAAGTGTATTGTGCAGCACGTGACATTCCCACTGATAATATTCGCTTGTCGCAAAATAATATTGTTGATCCTGAAAATCGTTATAAGCAAATTTTTAAAATTCAGGTGGAATTGCCTGCCGATATTTCAGACAAAGACCGTCAGGGTATTTTACGTTCCATTGACCGTTGTACCGTCAAAAAAGTGATTCAGACGGGTCCAGAGTTTGTCATTGAAGAAGTGGAAAGCATTGATGCAGATGCTCAAGCTTTGCTCATGCCAGACCTCGCCAAAGAAAGTACCACCTTTATTGCGGGTAAAGACTTACCTTTAGAAGAAACCATTGCCAATATGTCAGCAATTTTGGCAGGTTTAGGTATGAAAATTGAGATTTCTTCATGGCGTAATATTGTCCCAAATGTATGGTCTTTGCATATCCGTGATGCACAATCGCCGATGTGTTTTACCAATGGTAAAGGCTCCACCAAAGAAAGTGCCTTGGCATCAGCTTTAGGCGAGTTTATTGAGCGTTTAAACTGTAATTTCTTCTATAACGATCAGTTTTGGGGAGAAGACATTGCCAATGCTGCATTTGTACATTATCCAGATGAAAAGTGGTTCCAACCGGGGCCAAATGGTGAATTACCGACTGAAATCTTAGATGACTATACCCGTGAAATTTATGACCCTGAAAATGAGTTATTAGGTACACATTTATATGACACCAACTCAGGCAATAAAGCCCGTGGTATTTGTTCATTGCCCTTTGTACGTCAGTCGGATGGCGAAACAGTCTACTTCCCATCGAATTTGATTGAAAATTTGTATCTTTCTAATGGTATGAGTGCAGGCAATACTTTGGCTGAAGCGCAAGTACAATGTTTGTCTGAAATTTTTGAACGTGCCGTGAAACGTGACATTATTGCAGGTGAAATCGCATTACCTGATGTTCCTGAAGACGTTTTAGCGAAATATCCGCGTATTGTTGAAGGCATTAAGGGTTTAGAAGAGCAAGGTTTCCCTGTTTTAGTCAAAGATGCTTCACTTGGTGGAAAATATCCTGTGATGTGTGTCACTTTGATGAATCCACGTACTGGGGGTGTTTTTGCTTCGTTTGGTGCACATCCAAAACTTGAAGTTGCATTGGAACGTAGCTTAACAGAGTTGCTACAAGGACGTAGTTTCGAGGGTTTAAATGACTTACCAAAACCGACTTTTAGTCGCAATGCAGTGACTGAACCTAATAATTTTGTTGAACATTTTATTGATTCAAGCGGTGTGGTGTCTTGGAAATTCTTTAGTGCACAGTCAGATTATGAGTTTGTGGAATGGGATTTTACAGGCAAAGGTGATAATGAAGCCGAGGCTGCAACCTTGTTCAAAATTTTAGAAGATATGGGTAAAGATGCCTATATGGCGGTATATCAGCACCTTGGTGCAACAGCTTGTCGTATATTGGTGCCTGATTATTCTGAAATTTATTTGGTTGAAGATTTAATTTGGGACAACACCAACAAAGCCTTAGACTTCCGTGAAGATATTTTAAATATTCACCGTTTAGATGAAGAACAGCTTGAAGCTTTGGTGGAACGTTTAGAAGAAGTTGAAGTTGATGACTATACCGATATTGTCACCTTGATCGGGATTGAGTTTGATGACAATACCGTGTGGGGACAATTGACCGTTTTAGAACTTAAACTTCTAATTTATATTGCATTGCAAGAATTTGAAGCAGCTAAAGATTTGGTGGAACAATTCTTACAATACAATACCAATACGGTAGAGCGTGGTTTGTTCTATCAATGTATGAATGTGGTCTTAGAAGTTGAGCTTGATGATGAGCTTGATCTTAATGATTATGAACACAATTTCCGCCGTATGTTTGGGGATGAACGGATGGATGCAGTGATTGGTTCAATGGATGGCAGTATTCGTTTTTACGGATTAACTGAAACCAATATGCAACTTGAAGGTTTAGATCGTCATTTGCGTTTAATTGAAAGTTATAAAAAACTACACGCAGCACGTGCAAAATTTGTTGCCGCTTCTTAAAAATTAGTAGCGATTTATCTGTAAATAAAACGTCCTATGGGGCGTTTTATTTTTGTAATTTGAGCATCAAATGTTTCGCTTAAATCGGAAATCGTTCAGTCGTCATGATATGACTCATCATTTTAAAAATAAAACTGCTTGAGGCTAAATCCTGTTCAATACAATATTGCTCAACCCAATCATAATAATCTTCAGGTAAATCAGAAGAAACGCCTCGTTCCCAATAATTATTTGCATAAAAAAAGAAACATTATCCAATGATATTCATAATCATGGGAAATCATTGCAGCTCCTAACGCTCCACGAATAGGCTGTTGGCAAACACTTGATTCAGCGACGATATTTTGTGCTTCTTGTAGGTTTTTTTGCGCATATTTCGCAATGGTTGCTTCTACAATTCTGACCTATGTATAAAAGTTGAAAATGATTTTTTCATTTGGATCATCTTCACCATTAAAAACCAAGTTATCTTTAATTTCTTGCTGCACTATTTTCCTTATCTTTGTTTTAATTAAATATTTTAAGTATAGAGAATTTTATTCCTGTTTTGAATGGATTAGACATTATCATGAAAAATAGCTAAGTGTACGGTCATAAAAATGTGGAAAATAATTATGGAAAAAATTGAGTGAATTTATTTGAGTTTGGATGTTATGAGTAACCGAATCACATTCTCTATTGACTCAGTTACTCATATATGTGAACTTAAAACTTATATTGATAGTTAATAAAGAAACGATTTTCCATAAAGTCATTGCCATGATCTTGATCATATTTAGCAAATAGATGCTGTATAGAAAGACCTTTTAACTTGGGGGTTTGAAAGTTGTAACTTGTAAATAAGTTAAATTCAGATTCTTCATTTTTCTGCCCATTGGCCATTTTGATATCGCGTCCTGAGGCGTATTTCGCAGTACTTATTAACCCTGGAATATAGTCTTTAAAGTCATAACTATAAATGAAATGCCAAGATTTTTCATTTTTCTTGAAAAAACCTGTAACATTCCAGTTAATAAAATACAGTTCGGGCAAAAAACCATCAGGTAACGGATAGGCATCACCAATAATTTGTTGATAACCCACGCTAACACTATGATTATTTAACTTAACTGTTTCTAATAGCCCAATATTCTGACTGTCAATATTCAAAGCACTGTTATTGTCCTGTGAATTAAAATAGCGCAATTTAGAATGTAGTGCGATATTTTTCGCAATCGGATACTGATATTCGATACCTAAATAATGTTTATCATACAACTTATCCAAATGCCCATAGTAGTAATTCACATTCAAATCTTTATTTGCATCATAAACTAAGTTGATATAATCCAAACCATCTGAATAGTGTTTTACACCATTCTGCGTATAAGAAAATTTATAAAAATCTTCTTGGTTGCGTGGTGAGTTTTTCGTAACACGCCCAAGCTCAACTTTCAATTTATCCATTACGGGAAATTTTAAATTTGCACCCAAATAAGAAGTTAAAAGTTGGCGACTTGTGTCGACTGTAGTCATGGGAAGATTGAGCCATAGCTCACCCACTCGTAGTTCTGCCTGATCATATTTAAGCTTTAGCGTTCCGCCATATTTCAAATAATCATCTGCTTGTTCTTTTTTGATAGGATCAAAAGGCAATACGGTATCATCAACATGTTTGTCACTGCTGAGGCGTACAGCATATTGCACTGAACCATCAACCCCGATTTGAATAGGCTGATCTAAAATTTGTAACGGTGTATCATGAAATTTTGAATTGTAAAATAATGAGATACCTTGTGACCAACTGCCTGTGTCTTTGATATTTCCCTGATCAAAATTGCGGTCAATATAGGCATTTTTCAAGGTGATTTTCCATTCATCTTCGGCATGCAATTGCTGCATCAAGGCACAAGTGTTGATGAGGATGAGTGCTGAAAAAAGTGTTGAGAATGAGCGTTTTGTTAACATAAGACATCCTTGACTTAAGTTTATTTCCAAATAAAAGGAGATTGTTTTTGAATATCTTCAGCATCAGGCTCTAAAGCTATTCCCGAGCGGTCTTTGAAAATACAAATGGCAAGGAAGGCGATCACCGACATCACTGTTAAATAGGCACTGACCAAATAAATTCCATTTACTTTACCAATCAATGCGGCTGCAATGAGTGGTGCAAATGCGCCACCGATGATTGAACCAATGGCATAAGTAATCGAAATCCCTGAGAAACGGATGGAAGCAGGGAATAGCTCTGAGTAGAAAACCGCTTGTACACCATAAGTCATCCCAATTCCCATGGATAACAATGTCAAGCCCAGCATGATCAAACCGTAACTGCCTGTGCTGATCAGAGGAAATAAGGTAAGAGCAGTAATGACTTGAATGACTGAACCGATGATATAAATTGGTTTTCGTCCAAATTTGTCCGAAAGTACCGCAGATAACCACGTGAAAAATGTCCAGATCACGGCTGAAATACTCACCAAACCTAAAATGGTTGGGCGGTCTAAGTTTAAACCTTTGGGATTGGTGGTGAAGCTTTGAATAAAACCACCCGCCGTCATATAGCCTAGTGCGGTTGTGCCTGCAATCAGTAAAGCTGAGCTGAAAATGACTTTTTTGTATTGAGCAAATAATTCACGGATCGGTTTTTGGGTAGTGCCTTTTTGCTTTAATTCCTCAAAAATAGGGCTTTCTTCAACTGAACGACGAATCCAATACCCCAAAGCAAACAGAAAAATGCTGAGTAAAAAGGGGATGCGCCAGCCCCAAGCCATAAACTCTTCACCCGGTGAGACATAGCCTGTCATTACTACAAGCACCAATGATGCAAGCAATAAACCCAATGGCACACCAAGCTGTGGAAATGCACTAAATAGTCCTCGTTTTTCAGTTGGTGCATGTTCAACCGCCATTAATACCGCACCTCCCCATTCACCACCTGCGGAAATGCCTTGTAAGATCCGCAGTAAAATTAACATGATCGGGGCAGCGATACCGATGTGATCATAAGTGGGTAATAAGCCTATCAAGGTAGTGGTACCGCCCATCATAATCAAAGTAATGGCAAGTACCGTTTTACGCCCAAATTTATCGCCAAAATAACCTGCGATAAATGCGCCAAAAGGACGAAAAATAAAACTAATTCCCACCGATGCAAACACTAAAAGTGTGGCAAATATGGGACCTGCGGGTTTAAAGAACAGTTGATTAAAGACTAAGCCTGCGACTGCGGCATAAATAAAATAGTCATACCATTCGATGGTAGTGCCAACAATGGTCGCCATCGCAATTTTTCGGGTACGTGACGCATGGGGCTGTGCAAGCGTCGGGTTGTGCAGTTCTACGTGAGAATGTTCCATAGCATTTCCTTTTTTTGTACTGTGCGAGTGGTTTCAATCTATTTTTTAGTTTTTTGATTGAACCCAAGTCCTTATCGCCATGATTCGTCATGAATCAAGTGATTTAATTATGCTGAATATTTTTAAAAAAGATACAATATAAATAATATTTATTTTAAATAGTATCTTTTATTTAAATTTAAGAACTTTGTTTTATAGATATTTTTTAATAAATAAAACAATATATATAGATACTTATTGATTTTTAATAAATGAAAATTTTCATTTATTAAAAAATTATGATTTAAAAATAAATATAAATATTTAAATGTGTATCATATATTTTTATTTTAACCACAAAAAATCCCCAGATAAAAGAACTTTATCTGGGAGAAAAATGAGAGTGTATTTTATATACATCACATGAAATGTATGCTGAAAGTCAAATCATGGTGATGTTGTTAAGCATAAGGCGTTAGATCCTGATTCCTTTGTCTATGACTATTCAGTAATATAAATAATCACGTCATTATGCAGCATCTTCAGCAATTTCTGCATGTATTAAAGTGGTTCCTGTGGCTTGAATGACCGCTTCAAGGCTGATGTCAGGGGCAAGTTCAACAATATGTACAGTATTTTCAATAATATCGAATACACCATAATTACTGATGATGCGACTGACCACACCTTGTCCTGTTAAGGGTAGTGTGCATTGCTCCAATATTTTGGCTTCGCCATGTTTATTGCAATGCTGCATCATCACTACAATTTTCTTAGCACCTGCGACCAAGTCCATGGCACCACCCATACCTTTGACTTTTTGCCCCGGAATCATCCAATTGGCAATATCACCATTTTTGGAAACCTGCATTGCGCCCAAAATCGCGACATCGACATGACCGCCACGGATCATGGCAAATGAGTCTGAACTTGAAAAAAATGATGCACCTGATTTGGTGGTGACGGTTTGTTTACCTGCATTGATCAAATCGGCATCCACTTCATGTTCTAGTGGAAATTCACCAATGCCCAATAAACCATTTTCTGATTGCAGCCAAATATGTAATTCAGGGTCAATATAATTTGCCACCAATGTGGGTAAACCGATGCCTAAATTGACATAATCACCATCGTTTAACTCTTGTGCAGCACGTTGTGCCATCTGTTCTTGTGTCCAAGCCATGAGCGTCTCCCTTATGCCGCACTTTTAACGGTTCGAATTTCAATATGTTTGGATGGATTCGGATTGATGACAATACGATCCACATAAATACCGGGCAGGTGAATGTCATCCGGATCTAATTCACCAATTTCAACAAGTTCTTCCACTTCTACAATGGTGAGTTTGGCGGCCATGGCACAGTCGGGGTTAATATTGCGGGCTGTTTTGCGGAAGACCAAATTGCCTGCTTTGTCGGCTTTATAGGCTTTAACTAAGGCGAGGTCAGCATTTAAAGCCTCTTCAAGTAGGTAGTTTTGTCCTTTAAAATTACGCACTTCTTTGCCGTCTTGCACCGCCGTTCCTACGCCTGTTTTGGTATAAAAAGCGGGGATTCCTGCACCTGCAGCACGAAGTTTTTCAGCCAGCGTCCCTTGTGGAGTGAGTTCAACTTCAAGCTCGCCCGCTAAGTATTGGCGTTCAAATTCTTTATTGCCACCAATATAGGATGAAATCATTTTTTTAACCTGACGTGATTCAAGTAATAAACTTAAGCCGATACCATCAATGCCAGCATTATTACTGATACAAGTCAGTTGTTGGGCATTGGAGTCACGTAAGGTTTGAATAAGCAACTCAGGAATGCCACATAAACCAAAACCACCGACAGCAATCAGCATATTGTCCTGAACAATATCAAACAGTGCTGCCTGACTATTTGGGTAAACTTTATTCATTTTAAAATCCTTGTGTGATGCTCCAAAATCCATATTTGGAAGGGTATATTTTTATCCATATGACTCTGAATTCAATATTTTAAAATCTCCCCACTTGCACAGCGGAACACGCCTCCTTTTTAAAAGCTGAGGAACATGTTCGGCAAGAGGGGGATTAAAAACATGAAATCACATAACTTTAGTCACGATTAACGAGTGTTAAAATATCGTAAGTTGCGACCAATTCATTGCGTTGGTTTTTGACTTTAATATCCCAGACCACCACACCATGCGGTTTTTGTTCAGGATCACGCAAGGGTTTAGGGGTTTTTTGCTTACAGGTCAGTTCGACTTGAATGGTGTCACCAATTTTTACAGGTTCAACAAAGCGTAAATTGTCCATACCATAATTGGCAATGACAGGTCCCGGAGCTGCATCGACAAATAAACCTGCTGCTGCCGAAACGATAAAGTAGCCATGTGCAACCCGATCACCAAAGAGTGAGTCTGCTGCTGCAATTTTATCCATATGGGCGTAGAAATGATCACCACTTAAGCAGGCAAAATTAACAATATCTGCTTCAGTCACCGTACGGCGAGCCGTCAACAGGCGTTCACCCACACGCAACTCATCAAATGATTTTTTAAATGGATGTACACGATCTTCAAATACGTCTGAGCCAATGGTCCAACTGTGTCCAATTTGAGTCATTGCATTGGGTGAGCCTTGAATTGCAGTACGTTGCATATAATGTTTCACTGCACGTAAACCGCCCAATTCTTCGCCGCCACCTGCACGACCCGGACCGCCGTGTACAAGGAGTGGAAGTGGTGAGCCATGACCTGTACTTTCTTTGGCATTTTCAGCATCAAGTACATGCACACGACCGTGCCAAGGTGCGATTTTCGCAATGATGTGTTCAACATTTTCATCTGTATTACGTACAACTGAAGCTACCAGGCTGCCTTCACCTTTAGCCACCAATTGCGCCAATTCTGTCAGGTCACTATAAGGCATTAAGGTGACCACAGGGCCAAATGCTTCAACTTGGTGAATGGCTTGAGCGGTATTGGGTGATTTACAGACCAAAACCGTTGGTGGATAAAACGCACCTTTTTCAGGGTGTTCCGCAACAATATTAAAGTCTTGGCGTAAATGGCTACCAAAAACAATGTCAGCGTCTTGGCTTAATTGTTCAACCTTTTCAGCCACATCATGTTTTTGTTTAAGACTTGCTAATGCACCCATCGTCACATTTTCAAGTTCAGGGTTTCCGACCACGACTTTTTGTAGTTTGGCAATCAGGCGACTTTGTACGGTATCCAATAAATGTTCAGGCACAAAGGCACGGCGAATTGCGGTACATTTTTGACCAGCTTTGGTGGTCATTTCACGGAAAACTTCACGTACAAACAGGTCAATGGTTTCATCATTGGCATGTTGCGTCAAAATTGCACTATTGACTGAATCTGCTTCCATGCTGAATGGAATTGAATATTGATTTAAATGTGGATGCGCACGTAATTTTTGCCCTGTAGCGGCTGAGCCTGTAAAAGTGACGGTATCTTGTGCATTTAAATGTTCAAACAAATCATAAGTCTGACCACAAATGAGTTGTAAAGCACCCTCAGGTAAGAAGCCACTTGCCAAAATGTCAGCAACCACTGCATGGGTCATTTCTGCACCTTCGGTGGCAGGTTTAACAATACATGGAACACCTGCCAAAAGGGTCGGTGCAATTTTTTCCAGCATGCCCCAAATTGGGAAATTAAAGGCATCAATATGTACTGCAACACCTGCTTTGGGGGTCAGAATATGCTTTGCACCAAAGCTGCCATGCTTAGACAATGGAATCCATGCATCTTCAACCCATGCGGTTTCATCGCTCAGTTCACGACGGACTAAACTTGAGTAGGCAAATAGGGTGCCAATGCCGCCTTCTATATCAATCCAAGCGTCTTTGCGGGTACAGCCTGTTGCTTTGGCAAGCTCATAATAATTTTCTTTGCGTTCAAGTAGATACTGTGCAACTTGCTTTAAGGCATGGGCACGTTCATGAAACGTCATCTGAGCAATTGCAGAACCTTTGCTTTTTGCAAATTCGACAATGGCTTTGTTGTCAATGCCTTGGCTACTGACTTGATAAATTGCATCACCTGTAATGGCATGATGAACGATACGAAAATCTTGCTGTGCAATAAAGCTTTGACCACAGACCAAAGAACTTAATTTTTTCAGCTGAGATGTTGGTGTAGAAACAGTGTCATCTGTCGTGTGCTCGGTTGGATTTGATCCTGCATCTAGCTCAAGCATGGCTAACTCCTTTTATGATACGTGTTGCATAATTTTTTAATTTTGATGATTCATAATTTGTTCTTTTATTTTTAAATTGTCAAATATTTTTCCAATAAAATGCTGTAACAACAAATAATTAAAAATAAATAATATTAAAATACAATATCTTAAGTTATTTTAATTAAAAATTAAATATGATACAAATAAAATAGTATTGATTTTTTATACGTATCGTTTTAACTTAAGATGCATAAGCACTTGGGATAAGTGAGGACACAATGAAAAATTATCAGCAAGATTTTGATCAAGCCATGGAAAAGGATATTTCAATTGAACCTAAAGATTGGATGCCTGATGCTTACCGTAAAACTTTAATTCGCCAAATTGGACAACATGCACATTCAGAAGTGATTGGTATGTTGCCTGAAGGGAATTGGATTACCCGTGCACCAAGTTTAAAACGTAAAGCGGTATTGTTGGCTAAAGTGCAAGATGAGGCAGGACATGCACTGTACTTATATAGTGCGGCAGAAACCTTGGGTGCAGATCGTGACGACATGATGGATAAACTCATCGCAGGTCGTATGAAATATTCGTCTATTTTTAACTATCCAACTTTAACTTGGGCTGATGTTGCTGCAATAGGCTGGTTGGTCGATGGTGCAGCAATTGTCAATCAGGTGGCGTTATGTCGTACTTCTTATGGTCCTTATGCCCGTGCCATGGTACGTGTTTGTAAAGAAGAAAGTTTCCATCAACGTCAAGGTTTTGAAGCGATGATGCAACTTGCAAATGGCACACCTGAACAAAAACAGATGGCGCAAGACGCAGTTAATCGTTTTTGGTGGCCTGCGCAAATGATGTTTGGTCCAAGTGATGACAATTCACCAAACAGTGCACAAAGCATGCAATGGAAAATTAAATTATTTAGCAACGATGCCTTACGTCAAAAATTTGTAGATAACACGGTGCCACAAGTACATATGTTGGGTTTGACTGTGCCTGATCCTGACTTACGTTTTAATGAAGAAACAGGACATTACGAGTCAGGGGCAATCAATTGGTCTGAATTCAATGACATTCTTGCAGGCAAAGGTCCATGTAACCACGAGCGTATTGAGGCACGTCGTAAAGCGTGGGAAGGCGGTAAATGGGTGCGTGATTCAGCTGCTGTATATGCACAAAAACAGCATGTAGAAGAAGCTGCAAAAGTCGCTTAATTCACAGCATATTAGATTAGTTCATTATCGTTTTAAATTTCAGGAAGGATTCTCTCATGAACAATAAAAACAACTGGTCATTATTTGAAGTCTTTGTACGAAGTAAACAAGGTTTAAGTCATCGTCATGTGGGCAGCTTACGTGCCCCTGATGCGGAAATTGCTTTGCAAAATGCCCGTGATGTATATACCCGTCGTAATGAAGGGATCAGCATTTGGGTGGTGAAATCTGAACTGATTACCTGTTCACAACCTGAGGAAAAAGAAGAATTTTTCGATCCTGCTTTGGATAAGGTCTATCGTCATCCGACCTTTTACCATATCCCTGATGGCATTGAGCATATGTAAGGAGTAAGCAGATGAATCATTCCGTATTTTCTCAGTATCTTTTGCATTTGGCAGACAGCCAACTGATTTTATCGCACCGTTTGTCTGAGTGGTGTGGTCATGCACCTGAATTAGAACTTGATATTGCACTTGCCAATATTGGTCTGGATTTATTGGGTCAGGCTCGTACTTTACTGAGCCTTGCTGGTGAAGTGGAAGGACTTGGACGTGATGAAGACCAATTGGCATTTTTTCGTACTGAACGTGAATATCGCAATTTATTGTTGTGTGAACAGCCGAACGGTGACTTTGCACAAACCATCGTACGCCAATGGTTGATGGATCATTATCACCATTTACTCTTCGGCGCTTTGACCAATAGCAACCATGCAGAATTACGTGCTTTTGCCGTTAAGTCTTTACGTGAAGTGAAATATCACTTGCGTTTTTCAACAGCTTGGATGGCGCGTTTAAGTTTGGGTACAGCTGAAGCGCATGACAGAACTCAAAATGGTTTAAATGAATTATGGCGTTTTACTGAAGAACTTTTTGATTTAAGTGCAGATGAACAACAATTGGTGAAAGCGGGTGTGATTCCCAATATCACCTTGTTAAAAGCCGAGTGGCAAAATGTGGTGAATGCTGAGGCTGCACATTATGGCTTGATGATTCCTGAACTGGGTGCGTATCGCTGTGGTGCAAAACAAGGTTTACATACCGAACATTTGGGCTATGTTTTGGCTGAAATGCAATATATGCAACGCAGTTATCCAAATATGAATTGGTAATTTGAGTCAGAACAAGGAGCGAGTTCCATGAATTTAATTCGACAATGTACTGATCAATGTTGGGATATATTGGCACAAATTTCCGATCCTGAAATCCCGGTATTGTCTGTGGTGGATCTGGGCATGATTCGTGGTGTGGAATTGAATCAGAACAATGAACTTGTGGTTCGCCTGACACCGACCTATAGCGGATGCCCTGCAACAGATGTGTTAAAAGCTGAGATTGAACAGGCATTTACTCAACATGATTTAACGCCTGTCAATGTCGTGGTGGATTTATCTGAGGCATGGACAACCGATTGGATGAGCCAAAACGGCAAAGAAAAATTGAAAAAATACGGTATCGCACCACCCAAAGGTGAAGCGCATAGCTGTGGTACACATGTCGCATTGACTGATGGCATCGAATGTCCGCATTGCCACAGTGTACAGACCAAATTATTAAGTGAATTTAGTTCGACTGCATGTAAAGCCTTATATCAATGCAAAGACTGCTTAGAACCATTTGACTATTTTAAATGTATTTAATGACGCATTTTTAGAGTCAAACAGAAAGAGGGATTTTCAAATGAGTCAATTTATACCATTAACCATAAAATCAATTACGCCTCAAACTGAGCAGGCCATTTGTATTGCATTTGATGTCAGTCCTGAGCTACAAGCTGATTTTCAATATCAGCCAGGGCAGCATTTAACCATTCGTCATTTAACTGAGGCAGGTGAAATTCGCCGTTGTTACTCAATTTGCAGTGACCGCAATGAAGACATGAGTATTGCCATTAAAAAAATAGATCAAGGGCAATTTTCAACCTGGGCAAATGAGCATTTAAAAGCAGGTGATCAGCTTGAAGTGATGCCACCACAAGGCGTATTTTTCCAAAAAGCAGCCAAAGTCGGTGGAAAAAATTATCTTGGTTTTGCGGCAGGCAGTGGTATTACCCCAATTTTATCCATTGTGAAAACGGTGTTGTTACAACAACCAGATGCCAATTTCACGCTAATTTATGGCAACCGTTCATGGAAACAAACCATGTTTGCAGAGCAAATTATGGATTTGAAAGACCGTTTTCAGTCACGTTTTCAATTGGTGAATATTTTCTCACGTGAAATGAATGATAGTGCTTTGTTTAATGGACGTATTGATGCTGAAAAATTGCAGTTGTTATTTAAAGCCGATCTGATCAATGCGGACTTTGATCACTGTTTTGCTTGTGGTCCTGACGAGATGATGGATGCAATTGAAACTGTATTGCCTGAACTTGGGATCGGACGTCATAAAATTCACACTGAACGTTTTAATACGGGTTCAAGCAAGAAAGCTTCGGCAGAGCAGATCGAAAGCCGTAACGAAGAAAAGGTCAATATTGTGCTAGATGGTCGTGAGTTGATCATTGAAGTGTCGAAAGAAGATGACAGTATTTTGGATGCAGCATTACGTGCAGGTGCAGATTTACCCTATGCATGTAAAGGCGGTGTTTGCGCCACTTGTAAATGTAAGGTTTTACAAGGTCAGGTTGAGATGGTAATTAACTACAGCTTAGAGCCTGAAGAAGTTGAAAAAGGTTATGTTTTAAGTTGTCAGGCACGTCCAACAACACCCAATGTACGTTTAAGTTTTGACGAGTAATTTTTAAATACCAACAGAAATACAAGCAAGCTTGGAGCGCTGAGATGGAATTCTTAAAAAGCCAACAGGTCAAATCAGGCGTGATGCTGATTGAACTGAATCGCCCTGAAAAGCGTAATGCGTTAAATAATGCCACATTACAAGAATTGGTGACTTTACTGAAACACATCGATGCAGATATCAGTATTAAAACCGTGGTGATTACAGGCAATGAACAGTGTTTTGCTGCGGGTGCGGATTTAAATGAACTTGCAGCTTTGGATGTGGTGTCGATTCAACAAGATCAACGTCCATTGTTATGGAAACAAATTGATGAGTTTTCCAAACCGATCATTGTGGCGGTCAATGGTTTTGCTTTTGGCGCAGGTTTTGAGTTGGCTTTGCATGGTGACATCGTGCTTACAGGTGAAAATGCACAATTTGCCTTACCTGAAATTGGTTTGGGCATGTTGCCAGGTGCAGGGGGAACACAGCGTTTAGCCCGTTTGGTTGGACAGCAACTGACCATGCGTTGGGCAATGACTGGTGAACGCATTTCAGCGCAAACCGCTTTGCAACACGGCATTAGCAGTCAAATTTGTCCCACCCCGTTGACTGTGCAATATGCGATTGAACTTGCAGAAAAAATTGCCAAGCAGGCACCGCTTGCCATCCGAGTGATTAAACAATCTTTGAAATCCATTCATGAAGTAACTTTAAGCCAAGGCTTGAAGCAAGAACGTCAGCATTTTGTCTGGCTTGCAGCGACTCAAGATCGTCAAGAAGGCATCAATGCATTTTTAGAAAAAAGACAACCAAAATTTAGAGGTGTGTAATGGATTACCAAACAATTCTTGCAGAAGAAAAAAATGCAGTCGGTTATTTAACCTTTAACCGCCCAAAACAACTGAATAGCTTTAATGAAAGCATGCATCAGGAAGTTTCACAGACTTTAAAAGCATGGGCAAAAGATCCAAACATTCGTGCCGTGGTGATTTCGGCAGAAGGTCGTGGTTTTTGTGCAGGGCAGGATTTAGGTGATCGTGTGGTCGATCCAAATGCCGATGCACCTGACTTGGGTTTATCGATTGAAAAATATTATAACCCCTTGATTAAGCTGATTACTGAAATGCCAAAACCTGTCATTTGTGCGGTGAATGGTGTTGCAGCAGGCGCAGGTGCCAATATTGCCTTGGCATGTGATGTAGTGATTGCCGCACAATCTGCTTCTTTTATTCAGGCATTTTGTCGCTTAGGCTTGGTGCCTGACTCTGGTGGTACATGGTTCTTACCTCGCTTGGTGGGTCGTGCTCAAGCCATGGGGCTTGCCATGTTGGGCGATAAAATCCCTGCTGAAAAAGCGGTGCAATTGGGCATGATTTGGCAATGTGTTGCAGATGATCAATTAAAAGCTGAAGCCGTAAAAATGGCGGAACATCTGGCAACTCAACCGACCTATGGTTTGTCATTGATCAAAAAAGCCATCAATGCCGCAGCAGGCAATAATTTAGATGAGCAACTGCTTTTAGAACGTGATTTACAACGTTTGGCAGGGCGTTCAAGTGACTATAAAGAAGGTGTACAAGCATTTATGCAAAAACGTACTCCTGAATTTAGAGGATGCTGATCATGCAAAGACTCAATTTACAGCAAGCAAGAGTCGCTGTGATTGGTGCAGGGACAATGGGCATGGGGATTGCCCAACTTGCAGCCATGCATGGTCACGACACCTATGTTTTTGATTTGGATGTTGAAAAATCCAATGCTGCATGTGCCCAACTAAAAACACAACTCGAAAAACGGGTGCAGCTGGGTAAAATGACTCAAGCGCTTGTGGATGCAACACTTGCCAATATTCACATTGTTGCAGATTTACAGCAGTTATCAAATGCAGACTTAATTGTTGAAGCAGTGGTAGAAAAGAAAGAAGTCAAACAAAGTTTATTTCAACAACTTGCTGAAATTTGTTCGGAACACACTATTTTTGCTTCAAATACCTCTTCAATTTCAATCACAGCAATTGCCTCCGTGATTCCACATCCTGAGCGCGTGGTTGGGCTACACTTTTTTAACCCTGCACCTGTGATGAAATTAGTGGAAATCATTCGGGGTTTAAAAACCTCGGAACAGGTTGCACAGGCATTATTTGAGTTGATGCACGCATGGAAAAAAGTCCCTGTGACTGCAAAATCCACGCCAGGTTTTATTGTGAACCGTGTTGCACGTCCATACTATGCTGAAGCGTTTCGGGCATTACAGGAAAATGTCACCACGCCTGAACAGCTAGATTTTATCCTGCGTGAATGTGGTCACTTTGCCATGGGTCCATGTGAACTTACCGATTTAATTGGACAGGATGTCAATTTTTCTGTGACACAAAGTGTCTATCAGGAATTTTTCTATGAGCCACGCTATCGTCCATCGTTGATCCAGAAGGAATTGGTTGATGCAGGCTGTTATGGTCGTAAAAGCGGACAAGGTTTTTATGACTATCGCCAAGCGCAACGAAGTCCTGAATATATTTTGTCTGCATTACAACCTGAACTCAGCACAAGCTTTAAAGTGCAACTTTCAGGACAATGGTTACACGATACAGGACTGATTCAGCGACTCAAAAATACTTCAAATGTCAATTCTGTGCAGATCCAATCAGAAATAGACAAAATTTTGATTGATGACATAGCGGTGATGTTGACGCAAGGTCAATCTGTAGACATTGATCATAGCCATGAAAAAGTGGTGTTGATGGATTGGCATGCAGATTGGGCGACTGCCAAAGCAGTGGTTTTAAGTGCTTCGTCATTATGTACACGTTCCGATTGTGACAAGGTTAGTCAATTATTTGCAGCATTGGGTGTGAGCAGTATTTGGGTGAAAGATCATCCTGCATTATTTGTCATGCGTAGTATTGCCATGTTGGTCAATGAAGGCTGTGAAGCGGTATTACATGGTATTGCTACAGAGCAAGACATTGATGCAGCAATGAAATACGGTGTGAATTATCCGCAAGGTCCATTTCAGTGGGCAGCACAAATCGGAACGACCCAGATTTTAACCACGCTTGAAAATCTATACCGTCTTTATGGCGAAGAACGTTATCGTCCAAGCTTGTATTTACGTCAAAAAGTCGCGCTTGAATCTGTGAAAAATACACAGCATATGGCAACACAAGCACAAACACTGAAACAGGCAGGCTAAGGGAGAACAATAATGGAACAGGTTTTTATTTGTGATGCAATTCGCACGCCAATTGGCCGTTATGCCGGTGCTTTAAGCAGTATCCGTGCCGATGATCTAGCAGCCTTGCCCATCGAATATTTAAAACAGCAACATCCTGACTTGCCTTGGGAACAGTTAGATGAAGTGATCTTGGGTTGTGCCAATCAGGCAGGTGAAGATAATCGTAATGTGGCACGTATGGCAGCATTATTGGCTGGTTTGCCTGATACTGTCCCTGCAATTACAGTCAATCGTTTATGTGCTTCGGGTTTGGATGCGGTCGGTTTAGCAGCCCGTGCGATCAAATCAGGTGAGGCACAATTTGTTTTGGCGGGTGGTGTCGAGTCAATGAGCCGTGCACCCTTTGTACAGCCCAAACCTGAAGCTGCTTTTAGCCGCACCCCAAGTATTTACGATACAACCATTGGCTGGCGTTTTATCAATCCTAAATTCAAAGCCAACTTTGGTGTCGATAGCATGCCTGAAACAGCTGAAAATGTGGCTGAAAAATATCAAATCAGTCGTGAGGATCAAGATTTATTTGCATTGAACAGCCAACAAAAAACCGCAAAAGCTCAGCAAAATGGTATTTTTAAAGCGGAGATTCTGCCTGTAAACATCACAGATCGTAAGAAAAATACCCTTCAGGTGACTGAAGATGAACATCCCCGTGCGGATACCACGCTTGAAGCATTGGCCAAGTTAAAAGCACCATTTCGTAAAGAAGGTGGTTCTGTGACAGCAGGCAATGCATCAGGTGTGAATGATGGTGCAGCATGTGTGCTTTTAACAAGTAAACAATTTGCCCAAGATCATGCTTTACAACCACTTGCCAAAGTAATCGCAATCGCAAGTGCTGGGGTAGAAGCGAAATATATGGGCATTGGCCCTGTGCCTGCGGTGCACAAAGTACTGAAATTAGCAGGATTAAGTTTAGCGGAAATGGATGTGATTGAGCTGAATGAAGCTTTTGCTGCACAGTCTTTGGCGGTGATGCGTGAGCTAGGTTTAGATGATGAAGATCCACGCGTTAACCCTAACGGTGGTGCAATTGCACTTGGGCATCCTCTTGGTATGAGTGGTACACGGCTGGTGATCACGGCGATGCATGAGTTAAAACGCCGTCAAGGCAAATACGCACTGTGCACCATGTGTGTGGGTGTAGGACAAGGTGTTGCGCTCATTTTGGAAAATGTTGCGTAAAACAGATTTAAGGACAAAACAGGATTGTAAATGACAGCCAAAGGATGGCTGTTCAAGGAGAAATAAGATGAATAATAATGCTTTGGAACACATCGAAACCGCATCTATAGATGAATTACGCAATCTGCAATTACAACGTCTAAAAAAGACCTTGCAGCATGCTTATGCTAACAGTAGCGTGTATAAAAAGAAATTTGATGATGCAGGCGTGCATCCTGATGATTTAAAAAGTCTAGCAGATTTAGCGAAATTCCCATTTACCACTAAAAAAGATTTACGTGACAATTATCCGTTTGGTATGTTTGCTGTCCCACAGGAACAAATTGTACGTGTACATGCCTCTTCAGGGACTACAGGTCAGCCTACAGTCGTGGGTTATACCCAAAATGATATTCAAATTTGGTCAGATGTGGTGGCACGTTCATTACGTGCTGCGGGTCTCAGTCATAAAGACATCATTCAGGTTTCCTATGGTTATGGTTTATTTACGGGGGGGTTAGGCGCGCATTATGGTGTTGAGCGCTTGGGCGCAACGGTCATTCCAATGTCAGGTGGACAAACCGATAAACAAGCGCAATTAATCAATGACTTTAAACCTACAGCGCTGATGGTCACACCTTCATATTGTTTAAATATCATTGAAGCTTTAGAGAAAAAATTTGGAACGGCAAAATGCTCTATTAAAACAGGCGTATTTGGTGCCGAGCCATGGACCAATGAAATGCGTAAAGAAATCGAGGATCGCTTTGGCATTGATGCATTAGATATTTATGGATTATCTGAAGTGATGGGACCTGGGGTTGCGATGGAATGTCTTGAAAGTAAAGATGGACCGACCATTTGGGAAGATCATTTCTATCCTGAAATTATCAACCCAGAAACAGGTGAAGTATTGCCTGATGGTGAATTAGGTGAATTGGTCTTTACCACTATTACCAAAGAAGGGATGCCTGTCATTCGCTACCGCACCCGTGATTTGACTCGACTTTTAGCAGGCACAGCACGTTCAATGCGCCGTATGGATAAAATTGTGGGGCGTAGTGATGATATGATGATTATTCGTGGGGTGAATGTATTCCCTACACAGATTGAGGAGCAAATTTTACATATCCCACAGCTTTTACCTAATTATGAAATTCAAATTTGTAAACAAGGTCATTTAGATACATTGCATATTCGTACGGAAATGCGTCAGGATATTCATCCTGATTTAACGCAACAACTGGCAGCACAGTTAAAAAGTCAGATTAAAACCATGGTGGGAATTTCAGTCAGTGTAGAAATTTTACAGGAAGGAACTTTGCCGCGTTCGGAAGGTAAAGCACAACGTGTATTTGACATTCGACATCTAGTTCAGGAACACTACAAGTCAGCGTAGTGGGTGTATATGCAAATGATGCACTGAATGGGTTGAAAAATATAAGGTAATAGTGAAACAATATGAATCCAAAACTCAAACAAGCAATTGATGATTTTATTGCCAAAGAAGTGCTCAGTGGGACGTCTTTGATCATGACAGTATTTGGTGATTGTGTGTATCACCATGGTGGTATTATCAGTCTTGCCAGTCTGATTCAATTGATGGATGTATTTGGATTCAATGAACGTTCAGTACGCACTGCTGTATTTCGCTTGGTGCAAAATGGCTGGCTAGTGTCCGAAAAAATTGGACGCACCAGCTACTATCGAGTGACTGAAACGAGTCGACAACGGTTTGTGCAGGCCGATGCCAAAATCTATAATTTCACCCATATTGAATGGGATCAGAAATGGGACTTGGTTTTACTAAGTTCGGTCGAGCTTGAAAATAAACTGGTATTGAAGAAAGAATTAGAGTGGTTAGGATTTGCCAATATTGCCAGTAATGTAATGGCGTATCCGGGATGTGATCATTTAAAACTGCAAAATTTATTGCTCAATCTAAAAATGACTGACCAAGTGGTGATTTTCAAAGCGGAAACATTACAACTTTGGCAGGAGTCTTATCCTACTGTAAAACGCATGGTGGAAACCAATTGGCCTGTGGCAGAGTTACATGCGCGCTATGATAAATTTATCAAAGACTTTCGAGAATTTATGAATTTAGTTGAAAATGCCGATGATTTAGATGCCATTCAAGCCTTTCAAATTCGGATTTTATTAATTCATCAATATCGACGTATTTTACTTAAAGACCCTGATTTACCATCAGAATTATTGCCATCTCATTGGTTGTCTTTAAATGCTCGTAATTTGAGTAGTAATTTATATCAATTGGTGGTCGCAACAGGTGAAGAGTTTTTTATGCAATATGCCCGTACTTCAGAAGGGGCTATGCCACCGCTGCACCCGCAATTTTATAAACGCTTTGGTGGCATTAAGCAAGAAGAGTTAACTGACTGATTTTTAGATATTCTATCTAAAAGATAAAAAAAGATAAAATCGATTTAATGGACTAAAATATGACCTGTTATGCAATTGATGGTGTAATTCCTGTAGTGAGCCCTAAAGCTTATGTACATCCCACAGCAGTATTGATTGGTGATGTTATTATTGAAGAAGGTGTCTATATTGGTCCTTTTGCATCTTTACGTGCAGATTTTGGCGGCATTCACATCAAAAAAAATGCCAATGTGCAAGATAATTGCGTGATTCATGGCTTCCCCAATAAGGTGACGGTGGTGGAAGAATATGGACATATTGGACATGCGACAATTTTACATGGCTGTCATATTGGTAAAAATGTTTTGGTTGGCATGAACAGTGTCATTTTGGATGATGCAGATATTGGCGAAAATACCATCATTGGCGCCAACAGTACCGTCAAAGCCAAAGCTGTAATTCCAGCGCATGTTTTGGCTTTAGGTAGTCCTGCCAAAGTTATTCGTGATTTGGAGGAAAAAGAAATTGAGTGGAAAAGAAAAGGGACGCAAGAATATATTGTATTGGTACAGCGTTGTTTGAATACATTGCAAGAAGTGATGCCCGATCCACAGGTGAAAACAGGGCGCTTAACACATGAAGTATTTGGTGCAAAGCATGTCTATAAATCATAAATTTTGGCGTAATGAATAGGATATATCCTTCACCAAATATAAAAACCCCTACAAAATATTGGGGTTTTTAACTGACTAAAATATCTATAATTGAGTGTTAATCTGATAGCGTGTATTACGGCCACCACCTTCTAATTTTACAATGCATTCCTTTTCTAGTAAGTCTGATAAGTGGCGCGTAGCTGTTGCCTTACTGACTTTCGCAACCTTTTGGTATTGTGAAGCACTGATCCCATGCTCAAATCCATTTTCTCCGCCGTCTAATAAACGGTTTATCACTTTACGCTGTTCTGCACTTAAAGTTAAATTTGAATGTTTATGCCAAAACTGACTTTTAAAGAGTGTTCGATTGATCTGAGCTAAAGTATTTTCAAGGCTATCATCTAAGGTATCTAAGAACCAAACCAACCAATCTGTAATATCAGAATCATTTTTTTGCGTTTTTTCTAATATCTCATAATAACTTTTGCGCTTATTTAATATTGCGGTAGACATTGCATATAAACGAATGCTCTGTTCATCCATTTGAGCCAGAGCAAGGTCGGTAAGTGTACGGGTAATACGTCCATTACCATCATCAAAAGGGTGTAATGTCACAAACCATAAATGGGTAATACCTGCACGTAATAAAGGATCAAGTAATGAATCATTCAAACTCTGATTAAACCATACGATGAAATGATTTAAACGATGTTCTAAGCCTTCTCTTGGAGGGGCTTCAAAATGTACAGTAGGGTAATCCAATCGACCTGAAACGACTTGCATGGGCTCTGATCCTCTCAATTGACCGATCCTTAAGCGTTGCATTGTCCAATCAGGATCATTGAAAAGCCAATGATGCCATTGTATGAGACGTTCAAATGTGAGGGGTTGCTGAACGTCATTTAGTGCATCCAACATAATATTTGCTAGACCTTCTGAGAGATCTGAGCTGGGATAAGGTTGTTCTAATGTTACTCCTAAACGTTGAGCTAAAGAAGATCGCAACGAGAAAACATTGAGCGTTTCATTTTCAATTGCTGATGAGGCAATAAGATTAGCAAGTAGAGTATCTAGAGTGAATCTCTCCTTGGCTAAATTATGCTGACTTTGTCCAAGAAGAATGCCTATTTTTTGATGTATCTGTCTAGTTTTAGGTAAGATCACTGAATCTTGCCATGTGAAATTGGTCCAATTTTCTACCTGCCAAATCCATTGCTGCATTTCAATTTCTCTCATCTAAAATCTATGATGAGCTGAATATAACACATATTTGGCTCACTATTTGATTCGAATGTGTTATTGAATTGGCTCGCATCTTTGTCTAAGACTTTTTACTTGGGAATAACATAATAATAACTGAGAAAAAGTGGTATCTATATCATCAGTTCCTCAAAATTCCAACTGGTGTATACGTGAGTTTAAAAACAAGTTAGTAAAACAATTTTATTTTATGTTGTAGAGCATGTATTTAATAAAAGGATTATTAGTAATGAAACTATCTAAGCTTTTGGCGGTTAAGGCTAAAATATATAATTTCGCATAATGTATATTATGTTAAATACGATACACCTAATAATAACTTCATATCCTTCTTACTTAAACCAAAATTCAATAACTTAAGTGATTTCTATTTCACTTATAAAATATGATATGTTGACCTTAAAATACTTCATAAACTTTACTATCTTTGCTTTAAAAATAATTCATTTAGAAAAGAAAGTCTCAAACAAAAATCAAATTATTCTTTTATTTGATCTGGATTCATCTTGTTCATGTTTGTACCCTATGCTGTACACAACGAAGTTTCTTAGATTTCAAAGCCTATCTACACAACATGCAGATTTAATAGCACTAAAATTTTGGTATCAGAAATATATTCCACTTTGTTCTGTGAGTCATTTAAAATAATAAGAAGTTAGGAACAAATCTGATTAGGCTTAGATCAAATATAGATGCTAACTATATGACTATTACCTAGCGTTTCAAAATCGAGCCTTGATTTTCCCAATCAATTCACTTGCCCAAAGCTGATAAATTTCTGCACTTGGGTGAAAACCATCTTTTGCCATCTCTAAATTTAATGCTCTAAAATGTGCTAAATCAAATTGAACCAATTGATAGTTCTTTTTTTGTAAAATAAATTTCGTTAGTTTTTGATTCATCGCCGTGGAATATTGTCCAAATAACCATGCCAATGGATTGGGTAATGCAGGAAATAAATGCATGGGCGGTACAGCAGTGACAAGGACTAAATCAGGAGAAAATTTTTGTTCTATCTCTTGATAAAAAAGATGTTGCTGTTGAATCCATTTTTTGGGTGAAATTAATTTGGTGACATCATTCACGCCCACAGAAGTCATCACTATATCAAAATGCTGGTTATTCAATAACTTTGTTCTTTGCAATACCTGTAAAGTGGTATCACCTGTTTTTGCTTCTAGTTGGTAGCGAACCGTAAAGTGATTTTTTAACTCAGATAATAGCGCACCTAATAATGCATCTTCTTGTTTTTGTACTCCCACACCTGCTGCTGCAGAATCTCCCAAGATTAAAATCGACAATGTTTGCCCCTGCCCAATTAAACCTTTGCGCTCCCCGGATGCTTCAGCTAAACGAGGGGTATTTTTTTTGACTTGATAACCTTGCCATAAAAGTGAAGGAAGTAAGCCAAAGGTCAGCATTTTAAGTCGTAGCATAGTGTTGTTTGAAATAAAATTATTGCAGGAGTATTGTTAATTATATGGTAAAAGCTTAGAATATTTGCGTATTTTATCTTGATAATTAAAAACCTACACTCTCTCCGCTATGTTCAAGGAGCACGATCTTGGCTAAAAAACTTGAGCATCATGCAATAGAAGATGAAGTCAATAGCTTTATTCATACGATTGATCGAGCGGATTTAAAACCATTTATTGAAAAATTAAAACAATTTATTCGTCATACCGAAGCAATACCAAGTATTCAGCTACAAGTTGATGATATTTTAAAAAATATTAATGAAATTAAGGCACATCCTTTTATTTCCATACAATTACAACGTTTGTGTGATGCTGAAAAGCTATCTTCTGATGTACAAAAACATGAGGCGCAATTTAAAGAGATTTTGGCAGACTATCATATTCAAATGAGTGTAGCGTCCAAACTCAGTTTAGATCCTCATTTCAAAACTGATTTATATAATTCCGCTGTCGCAAAATATCAACAGTGGTTATTGGATTTACTCTTTTTGTTGTATTGTTTTAATTTTAGTCAGTCTGTATTCAATACATATTTAATTGAGTCTTATCTGATTTTTATGCATGAAATTTATCCGGCATCTGTGACGACCAAAATATCCTTACGTGATCAAGCATCTGTGAATGGGACAGTGTTAATTGAGATTCCCCGCAATAGCTTGGTTCATGTTTATGGCAATATCATCAATGACTATTGGTTAAAAATTTCTATTCATATCAATAATTTAGAAATAGAAGGCTATGTGCAAGCGATTTATTTAAAGAAAAAATAATTTTTAGATAAAGGAAAGTGCAAGACTCTCCTTTATATAAATTTTTTGATCTTAAAATTTGAAATCATCAACCAAGTTTATTGACAATTTTCAAGGGTAAAACTTTCATTGCCAAACCAAGTGGTAACCATGGCCATTGAGGGACATAGGCTTTAATGGGCTGTTTTTCAATGGCTTTAACCAATAAATGCGAACCTGTTTCGACATCCACTTCAAAAGGTAATTTTTTTGCACCTTCATTAATTTCGGTACGGATATATCCTGGGAAAATTGTGGAAACTTTGATTTTGGTATCAATCAGTTCCGCACGAATGCCTTCAGCCAATGCAGCAACTCCTGCTTTACTTGCACCATAAGCGGTTAAATGTTTTGGCATACCACGAATGGCACTCATAGAAGAAATTACCACCAAATGTCCAAATTTTTGTTCACGGAAAATTTCAACTGCCGCTTCACATTGTGCCAAAGCAGAAATGAAATTGGTTTCAACGGTCGCACGGTTAATTTCAAATTTGCCATTGCCAATACGACGTCCATCGCCTACACCTGCATTGACAATAATACGGTCAATGGTGCCAAAGTCTTGTTTAAACTCACGGAATACTTGAAATACTTGTTCGTAATCGGTCACATCCAAAACTTTAGCAATGACTTTTACGCCGTATTTAGATTCGAGTTCTTGCTTTAAATCTTGTAAGCGTTCTAAACGACGTGCGCACACTGCCAAATTATAGCCTTTTTGGGCAAATTCACGTGCCATTCCTGCACCAATTCCTGAACTTGCGCCTGTAATTAAAATTGTTTTTGCCATGATATTTTCCTGAATATTTTCTGTTAATTTTTTCAATCTGTTTTAATAAATGAATATCAGATCCAAGTCAGCAACTGAAAATCTTCTGCCTTGATAAAATGATGTTCGTTTAAGCTCAAGAGCTGCGGTTCATTACCCACTAAACGTAAGGTCGTTAAACTTGTATTGGCAATTGCCCAATTGAGAGCAAAGGTTTTATTTGGGCTGAGTTCCAGTAATTTTCCTGCGGCAACCGAAATGACCCCGCCTGAAGTAAACACCACAGCATAACGTGGCTTGCTTTGAGCGAGTTCATTACATAGATTTTGTAAGGCTGTTTCGACACGGTTTTTAAAATTCGGCCATGATTCATCATATTCATGATGATAGTCATCCCCTGTCCAACGTCCAATTGCACCTTCAAAAATTTTGGCTAAATACGCGCGAGGACTTTCCTCTTTTGCGACTTCTTCACGTAATAAGTGTGGCTCATTGAAACGTGGGTCATATTGGGCAAAAACTTGTTGATGATTAAACTCATTCCAAGCGCTGTCTGTGACAATATTGGCTTCAGGAAAACATTCAGCCAATGCAAAATTCGCCGTTTGTTGGTGACGTTGCATCGAACCTGCCACCACATAAGGTTCTTCTTTCAAAATTTTATTGAAATATTGACCCAATACTTTTGCTTGTCGCTCGCCATTAGGTGAAAGTTTATCGTAACTTTCTGCCCCGAATGATGCTTGTCCGTGACGAACCAAATAAATCGTGGTCATTTTGCTAAAATTTCCTTCATTTTTTCCATATATTTGTGTGCAATTTCATTGGCTTCGAGTTTTTGTAAGCCGATTAGTTTCAGCGCACGAATATGTAAGGCATGAATCACAATCCAAAAATCTTTAAATGCAGGATTATTGGTTTGTTTATGATAGTAACGATAATAAATTTGTTGTGCGATTACTGCTAAACGGAAAATACCGAACACTTCATAGAATGTCCAATTTTCAGGCTGTAAACCTGTTTTCTGCAAATAGTAGTCCACCACTTCTTTACGGGTAAACATCCCTTTTAAATGAGTCGGTTGGCGACGGGTCGATTTAAAAATTTGATTGTCAGTGTCTTCGACCCAATAGGCTAAGGCTGCACCTAAATCCATGAGTGGATCGCCAATGGTTGCCATTTCCCAATCCAATACACCAATAACTTGTGTCGGATTTTTCGGATCAAGAATGACATTATCAAAACGCCAATCATTGTGAATTAAACAGCTTGTTGAATCAGCAGGAATATTTTCATTGAGCCATTTACGCACAAACTTAAAACTTGGCACATTGAGGGTATGGGCTTTTTCATAGCGAGAGTCCCAACCCTCAACTTGACGACGACAATATCCATCCCCTTTGCCTAATTGTTCAAGTGGTGTACCTTGATATGGAACTTGATGTAATTCAATCAGTTTGTCCAAAACATTGATGCAGAGTTCACGGACTTCGGTTTCACCAAATTTTAATTCAGGTGGCAGTTTGGCACGTGGAATAATGCCTTCAATGCGTTTCATGACATAGAAATCACAGCCAATTACGGACTCATCCTGACATAGTGCCACCATTTCAGGCAAAACAGGATAATACGGTGCTAGCCAAGTTTGAACGTTATATTCACGCGCCATGTCATGTGCAGATTTGGCTTTGGTTCCTTTGGGTGGACGACGTAAAATTAAATCGGCATTTTCGTATTTTAAACGATAAGTCCAATTTGACGCGCCACCTGAATATTGAGTCACTTCCACAGGTCCTGAAATTTCAGAACCATTTTCAATGAGCCAATTGCCCACTGCACGGACATCGAGTTCTTCGCCTTCACGGACATTTCCACCAACATCAATCACTGACATGCTTTTTCCCTGATTTTGTAAATTTTGAATGGTGTGTATTTTCCTATGTCTATCTTTACATAGGAAAATGGTATTGCAAATGATTTAAATAGCTTACTTCTTATGTGAACCATAACCACGTTTTTTGAGTTCGAGTTTGGCAATCATACCTTTGTGCACTTCATCAGGACCATCGGCTAAACGTAAAGCACGAGCCTGCGCAAAGAATCCTGTCAATGGCGTATCACGTGACACACCTGCACCGCCGTGAATTTGAATTGCCATATCCACTACTTTTTCAAGTACCGATGGTGCAACGACTTTAATCGCCGAAATCTCAGTCAATGCCGCCATATTCCCTAAAGTATCCATTTTATATGCAGCATACAAGGTCAATAAACGTGCCTGATCAATCGCAACCCGCGCTTCAGCAACCCGTTCGAGGTTGCCACCGAGTTTTAAAATTTCTTTGCCAAATGCATGACGACTCATGCCACGGTCTATCATGAGTTCCAACGATTTTTCAGCCGCACCGATACAACGCATACAATGGTGAATACGTCCCGGTCCTAAGCGCCCTTGTGCAATAGCAAAACCTTGTCCTGCTCCGCCAATAAAGTTGGCTACAGGCACACGGACATTATCAAAACTGACTTCGCCGTGACCATGCGGTGCATCATAATCTCCAAAAACAGGCAACATACGTTCAATGGTCACGCCTTGCGTATCTACAGGAACCAATACCATCGAGTGTTGTTGATGGCGACTTTTTGTTTCGTCAGGTGTATGTGCCATGAAAATAATGATTTTGGCATTGGGATCGCCCAAACCTGAAGACCACCATTTACGACCATTTAACACAATTTCATCACCATCTACCACAGCGGTTGCTTGCATATTGGTTGCGTCTGATGAGGCAACATCAGGTTCAGTCATACAAAAAACAGAACGAATTTTTCCATCAAGTAATGGTTTCAGCCATTGTTCTTTTTGTGCCTCTGAACCATAACGCCACAAGACTTCCATATTGCCACTGTCAGGTGCGTTACAGTTAAACACCGTGGGTGCAATCAAACTGCGTCCTGAAAGTTCTGCAATATGGGCATATTCTTGTACAGATAACCCCTGACCCAGTTCAGGACAAGGCAGAAACATATTCCAAAGCCCTGCTTGTTTGGCTTTATTTTTTAAAATTTCAAGTTGTGTAGGCCATTGCCATTTGGTCCAATCCCCGCCTTGATTAAGATGATGAACTTCATTCCAGAACTCAGTTTCTACAGGTTCGATTTCATTTTTTATAAATACTTTGGTGCGTTCTACAAAGTCCTGCGCACGTGCTGAAAGTTCAAACATCCTGCTGTTCCTATTATTCAATAAAAGTAAAATACTGATCGAGTCAAATATGAAATGTTTGCGTGATCAATCTTGCTTTACATTACCTTAACTGAAAATATATTATGAACCAAATGATTTAATACCATAGTAAATTATGAATAGTATTCATTCCAAGAACACCTTGGATATGGCAATTTTCCACCAGATGGATATCAATTTATATCCACTGTTTTTGACCATTTATGAGCAACAAAGTATTTCCAAGGCAGCACAGATTTTATGTATTACCCAATCTGCTGCGAGCCATGCCCTACAACGACTTAGACAACATTTACAAGATGATTTATTTGTTCGTGCAGGCAATAAGATGTTACCCACATCTTTTGCTGAGCAGATCTATTCACCTGTCAAAAATGCTTTATTTGTCATTCAAAACATTTCCAAACAAAAACAATCTTTTGATCCGACTATGGTGCACACCCTTAAAATTGCGGTTCATGATGAAATTGAACCGATTATTTTTCCGCAACTGGTACAACATTTTCAACAGCAACAATTGGATATTCAATTTTTCAGCAGTAAACTCGACCGTAAAAATGTTGTGGCTGACCTCGCCTCGCAGCAAATTGATTTTGTGATTGATCTCGAACAAAATTATGGTGAGCGCGTTTTGTATCATCCTTTGGTTCAAGATCAATTTGTGATTTGTACCCAGCAAACCATAATGAACAGCGATCTATATTTTCAGGCGCCACATATTGGGGTTTCATCACGCCGTACAGGCTTGTTATTGGAAGATATTTATTTAAATAAAAAACAATTCAGCCGACAAATTTTTATGCGTTGTCAGCATTATTCAACAGCCCTACAAGTGTTGTTACAGTATCCTGAAGCAGTTTTGACGATTCCACGACAAATTTTGTCGCATTTAAATATTGATCAAAGTATTTATATTCATGAACATCCGATTGAATTGCCTACCTTAAATATGGGGATGTATTGGCATAAAGATTTAAATGAAAATTTGAGACACAATTATTTGAAAAATGGAATATTTAAAATTTTTGCTTAGGCTATTTAGAAAAAATTTAATATGCCATCTAATTGTTATTGCTTTAATACTTTGTAAAATGGCATTTACAAAGTATTCTGCTTAAAATGATTAGAAATGATAGGCTGCTCGAATCATAGGTACACTCGCTGTTGCCCCTTTGCCTGCTGCACCATTGGTATCATTGCCATATTTATTTTCCCAATATTGATAAGCAGCACCTACTTTAAATTTTTGTGATATATGTAACACTTTGCTTAAATCATACATTAGAGCGACATCAACAAAAATTTCAGGTTTGGTTTTATCACCAAATTCATTTTGACCTTTTGAACTCATCCATGTGGCAATACCATCAAAATTTAAACCTGTTGATGCAATAGGTATCCCCCATACAGCTTGTAAAGCAATGTAGGGATCATATGTGTATTTGTGATCAATCACATTGGGTTGATTGCTTTCAAATAAAGCCAACACATTAAAATTAAGATAGCCTACAACATTGAACATCACTGTAGGTCCAACAACCCACATTTGACGATTTGAACCATAATCATCATTTTTCGTATTCCAATCAAAACCAAAAGTTAAGCCATAACCTTTTGTTACACCTGCCGTATATAGCTCCTTCTGAAATATTTTACCAAAATCTAAGGTATGCCTATAAATTGCATAGGCTTCTTGTGCCCCTTTACCTGCTGCATTGCTATTAGGTTCATTATTAGAATGATGCAAATTAAGATGCACAAAATTTACACCATATTTATAAGTGCTATTATGCACAATAGAAAAAATTTGCTTATCTATATCAATTGCACGAGCATCTGCACTATTTTTGAAAGGCTCTGAAAATTCTTGCCCATAGCTCCATATCAATGATGTATCACTCCATTCAGCAGCATGACTTTGTACAATCCAACAAAATATACAAATAGCAATATTCATTTTTAATATAAGTTTCATCTTATTTTTAAGCATTCAATACATCCTATATTGATCTTCACTACAGATTAAGTTTAAAAAAAAGCCGACAATTTATCTAAAAATGTCGGCAGCTCTATTAACGAATGCCTTTTGCTTCAAGTAGTGGTAAAACTTGATCTCTAAAGTATGGAAATTCTTCAATGTAATTTAAAAATGATAAAGTCGTACCACTGAACCCAACTTCATGTAATGCGATTATTTGTTCTGCAATAATTTCAGGTGTTCCAACCAATGGGTAACCACCATGACCAACTGCCATACGATCACGTAATTGTTGACGAATGTCATGTGGGAAACTATGAGCATGTGCAAACATAAGATTCATTAAATTATCAACAGCTTGTGTATCTTCGTTTGCAAGTTGACGATCCCATTCTGCCTGAGCCTCTTGCATGGTTGGACGACAAATAACATGTGAAAAAGTCATCACATTGGTCTTACGCCCAATATCGTGACCTGCTGCTTTTAATTCTTGAATTTCACTACCAGAACGCGCCAAATCAGATACTGGTGTAAATAGGAAATCAGCATTTTTAATTGCAAAATCCCGTCCTTGTTTCGAACCTGCAGCATTGAAAATAGGAGGCTTTACATGTGGATGAGGCTTACTATAACTGCCCTTTGTTTGAAAATATTGACCATTCCAGTCAAATGGTGTGTCACTTTCCCAAAGTTTTTCAATAAAATCAAACCACTCCTGTGCATAACCATAACGTGTTTCATGGTCATCGGGTAATTTTAATCCTAAGGCATCATATTCTGGTTTATTCCAGCCTGCTACAATATTCAACCCGACACGCTCTTTTCCAATTTGTGATATAGTCGCTATTTGTTTTGCTACAACCATAGGATGATTAACAGCCGCTTGCACTGTCGCAAAGACCACTAAGTTTTTAGTAGATGCCAATAAAGCAGAAGTCCATGTTAAAGTTTCTAAAATCGTGCCTTGAAAATCTTTTTGACCACCATAACCAATAAAACGGGCGATCGGCAAAATAAAATCAATACCAGCATCATCTAATAACTGTGCTAATTTTAAATTTTTATCCCAACTCGCATCCCACGTTTCATCTAGTGCTGAAGGTGTCATGCCACCTGAACAATTCGATGCAAATGTACCAAGTAAAAATTTATCACGTTCTAAAAATGGATGTTGTTGCATAGATAGCTTCCCGATTTATTTAAAAATTAAAAAACATTTGATTTATCGACAATCGTTATAAGAGTGATGCAAGCTTGCTGCATGGTACTTTCCATTATGAAATAACAAAGGCTTTCCTCCGTTATGTTTACAAAGCTCAATTTCACCTAAAATAATATGGTGATCACCACCTTCATAAATTTGATAGGTTCGACAAATTAAAGTCGTCAAAGCTTCATCAATCACAGGAATGTTTTCAATTTCACTGACACAACTCAGACTAGAAAATTTGTCTGTGGATGATTTAGAGAAATGGTTTGACTCCGTATGCTGTGCTTCATTTAAAATATTGATAGCAAAACGTTTACATTTACAAAAATCTGCAACATTACTTGCCGTTTTGGCAATACTCCACAAAATCAAAGGTGGGTCTAAAGACACTGAAGAAAAAGAGTTTGCTGTCATCCCAACTTTTTGCCCCTGCTCATTCAGTGTCGTGACAATTGTTACACCTGTTGCATATTGTCCTAACCACGTTCTTAATACACGCTTATCTACATCTGCTACTGAAAGTACATTATTCTCTTGTTCAATCATGATTCCCTCTACGATTAAATTTAAATATTTGATAACTATGTGATTTGAGATTTTCTATTTTTAAGGTGTAATAGGTCTATCTTCGCTACTCGACCAAGTGGGCATTAAGGTATTTGAAGCCAAACTTTCATCCAATAACTTTCGTGCTGTTTCAACTCCAGCAACAGGTAGTCCTGTTGGATCTAATTTGCCAATTTGTACCAATAAGCTCGCTTGATCCCAATAAATATGCTCATGACAAAGTTTTGGACCACGAAACTTAATTACACCAAGCATTGGAATTTCGACATATTTTCCTGTAGGTGCGATACCAGGAATGAGCCAATCAATTTCTTCATCATGGGTAAAACTCATGATAAATTCATCGACTACTTGAGTCATACCAACCGTTCTAGAAATCGGGGTAAGTTTCATATCTTTTGGATTATTATGAATAAAATGATAACGATAAAAACGAGATAACTGTTTATAACCTACGCCACCTGTCAATGTTGGAATATGGTTTACATAAGGTTCAGCCACCATCGTTGCCATTGTTGCAGGCACATCACGTGTTTCAAATTCAAACTTGATATGATTTTCCCAAAGTGCTTCTAGATCGTAGTCAGGTCCTACAATTTTTCTAAGAGCAGTAATACTACGTTCATGTGCAATCAATGCACTAGATTTATGATAATGATCACTTTTAGGTCGAGCAAAAGCATGATCAACCCCTGTATAAATATAGGTTTCAGCTTTTGGAATAGAGGCTAATGTATTAATAATTTTTTCACGTGCGTTAGCAGGACAAAATTCATCTAATTCAGCAAAATGTAAGACTAATTTAGCTTGAATATTTTTAGCTTCATCTAAGTTATTTTCAATACCCACACCATAATAGCCAACCACGCATGCTAGCTCAGGAATACGGCATGCAGATAAATAAGCCAGTTTTCCACCTAAACAGTACCCTACAACGCTCATCCCTACAGAATTATCACACTCCTGAAGTGTCTTTAAGTGTTCTATAGTCTGTTGAATATCCTGTACGCCAAGATTTTCATCGAATTGTTGGTAGAGCTGAAAAGCTTTTTGAAAATCTTCCTGACTATATGCCAAATCGACATTTTCTTCTAAACGCCAATATAAATCTGGTACCAAAACGGTATAACCTTCTTCAGCTAAAAAATTAGCTTTTTCACGCAATGCATCATTAATACCAAAGATTTCTTGGCATAACACGATTCCTGGTCCTTTACCTGCTTCAGGTACAGCAAGATATGCTTGAAATGATTCTGTTCCATTTTGAATAGTTACATATGTACTTGTCATGTGTATTCTCCGTTGATATGACAAGATCATGCAAATTTTATAAAAAATTGACTATCCAGTTTTTGATATAGATTTATCCAATTTTATTATGCTAAAAAATATTGCAAGAAATTAAGCTTGTATTTATGTTGATATTTATATACAAATGATACCAATCAAAAGTCTAAGGATAGACTTACATTCAAAAGTGATATTTAAATATTTTTGAATTATTTTAAAAACAAAAATTACGGAATATTTATTGCTTTAAATATTCTAAAAATTGCATTGGAAAATGAAAATGGATTATATTAATTATCTTCCTCGTATTATTATCTCAAACACGCATTCATTTAAAGATGCCAATGACTGCTTAAATCAGATCATTGGTCCACATGAACTGATAGATACTGCAATTAAGCAACCTCTAGATTTTAAGTTTAAAGGTAAACAATATAACTCAATCATTACAGGAGAGTTAGTGTACGGTAAAGATTTAATATTCAAAACAAATCAACACGATAACATGCATTATTATTGTATTACTCGACCAAAATCTGGCACACCTATTTTTAAGAAAGATCGACATACTTTTCATGCAACTCAAAATGATGCAGCTATTGTTTCGCCCAATGAAAAATTTGAAATTTTTTTAGAAAAAGACTGCATTCAATCCTTTACTTCAATATCAAAACCTTTGTTAGAAAATACTTTATCAAATATTATATCCAAACCTATTCTAGAACCGATTTACTTTGAAAATACTATGTTTGGTGATAATGACAAAGTTTCAAGCTGGTGGAATTTAGTCGAAACTTTCATGTCATCTGAGTATCAAAATCATTTTAATCCACTTTTTCATGAAATACTTTCAGACTTAGAACATATCATCATAAAATCTTTATTATTAGCTCAACCTCACAATTACTCACATGAAATTTATAAAAAATATTCTGATCAAGATCCAGAGTATTTTAAAATTGCTTTAGATTATATTCACCACAATATTTGTGATCCAATTGATATTGATGACCTTGAAAGTATCACAGGTATTTCTCGTAAAATATTAGCAAGAATTTTTAAGAAAAAATTAAATACTACATTACAGTCTTATATTCGATATTACCGTTTACAGTGTATTTATAATGAATTATTAAAGTCGAATAAAGATGCAAATATTACCAATATTGCCTTAAAATGGGGAATTTCACACTTAGGTCGATTTTCTGTAGAATATAAAAACTTTTCGGAGAAAGTCCAAGTAATACGATTAAGAGAAAATAAAAGTCATTAAAATAGGGAGTATAAAAACCTCTTATTTTAATGACTAAATTTTGATTGTAACAATAAATTTACATTAATATGCCAACTGAATCAGCATTCTAAAAAATCCTGCAATGATTAATAAAGTCAGAAAACCACCGATCCAAAGCACAATAAACCATTGAGTCTGAGATAATTTCAATTTTCATCTCCTTTGCTTTATTTAAGGTGAATGTCTTTGTTTTTAGTCACTCAGACATTCACCCAATTTGAAATAACAACATCTGATTAATGATAACCTTCATCACCGACACGAACTTTGTCACGGAATACCCAATACGACAGTCCTGTATAAATCAAGATGATTGGAATCAAGATTAATGCACCAATCAAGGCGAATAATTGGCTACTTTGCGGTGCTGCTGCTTCCCAAATGGTAATTGACGGCGGAATAATGTATGGCCATAGACTGATCATAAAGCCTGTATAGGCTAAGAATACCAACGCCAAGGTATAAATAAACGGGCTTAATTCAGCACGTTGTTTACATGCACGTAATACCAGCCATGTAAAAATGATCACTAAAATCGGGACAGGACTGAAATACATCAATTGTGGCTGACTAAACCAACGCGCAGCAATTTCAGGATGTGCCATTGGTGTATATATACTGACTGCACCAAAAATGATAAATAATGCGATGATCATCTTTGGCATAAGTTTATACATACGATCTTGCAGATCATGATCTGTTTTAAAAATTAACCATGCACAACCCAATGCAGCATAAAGCACCACCACGCCAATGCCAGTAAAGATGGTAAATGGTGTTAACCAATCTAAACCACCACCCGCATACATCTGATTTTCGACTTTAATACCTTGAATATAAGCTCCTAAAATCATACCTTGAAAAAAACTTGCCAAGACTGAACCACCAATAAATGACTTGTCCCAAAAATGCTTGGTGCGATTGGCTTTAAAACGAAACTCAAATGCCACGCCACGGAAAATCAAAGCAATCACCATCAAAATGATGGGCATATACAGCGCAGACAATACCGTTGCATAAACCAAAGGAAATGCCGCATATAAGGCTGCACCACCCAGCACCATCCACGTTTCATTGCCATCCCATACAGGCGCAACGGTATTCATCATGACATCGCGTTCATGTTGGTCTTTGAAGAATGGGAAGAGAATCCCGATGCCTAAATCAAAACCATCCAACACCACATAGATAAACACGCCAATGGCAATAATCACAATCCAAATCAGAGATAAATCAATCATTATTTACGCTCCTGTTCATTGCTATTGCCAGCATTCAAATCTGAGTCAACACTTTCTTCTACACTGGTCAATGGACGTTTTGAGGCAAGAATCACAGCCTCTTCGCTATGAATTGCGCCTTCAGGCGTTGCATGAATAAATTGCGGACCTTTGTGCATCAGTTTCAGCATGTAATAAATCCCGATGCCAAACACCACGCAGTACACCACCACAAAAATGATCAGCGTTAGTCCCACTTGCTCTGCCGATACAGGAGACAATGCATCTTTGGTTCGCATTACCCCATAAACCACCCATGGTTGACGACCAACTTCAGTGGTAAACCAACCTGCAAGTAGTGCAATAAATCCTGATGGACCCATCACAAAAGCAAAACGATGCAACCATTTATTTTCATACAGCTTGCCACCTTTACGCAAAATCAAAGCAAAGAATGCTAATGCAATCATCAACATGCCAAGCCCAACCATGATACGGAAACTCCAGAACACCACCAATGAATTTGGACGATCTTCTTTGGCAAAGTCTTTTAAGCCTTTGACTTCACCATCCATCGTATGTGTCATGATCAGGCTACCTAAGTTAGGAATACCGATCGCATACTTGGTTTCTTCCGCTTCCATATCAGGAATACCGAATAAATATAACGGCATGCCCTCACCTTTATTGGTTTCCCAATGCCCTTCAATCGCAGCCAATTTTGCAGGTTGATGTTTCAAGGTATTTAAACCGTGGTTATCGCCAATCACCACTTGTAATGGAGCAAGGATTAAAATCATCCACATTGCCATAGAAAAAGATTTTTTCACCAAAGCATCACGGCGACCTTTGAGTAAATGCCATGCCGCAGTTGAAGCGACCAATAAAGCAGATACCAAGAATGCAGCCGCAGCCATGTGTGCTAAACGGTATGGAAATGATGGGTTGAATACAATTGCAAACCAATCTTGTGGAACAATAATGCCATTTTCAATACTAAAGCCTTGCGGTGTCTGCATCCAACTGTTGGACGATAAAATCCAGAACATAGAAATACAAGTACCAACCGCCACCATCGCGGTTGCAAAAAAGTGGGCACGTGGGCCAACACGCCCCCAACCAAACAGCATAATGCCGAGAAAACCCGCCTCTAAGAAAAAGGCACTCAACACTTCATAAGTGAGTAATGGACCTGTTACAGAGCCCGCAACACGGGAAAATTCACTCCAGTTGGTACCAAACTGATAACTCATCACTACACCTGATACGACACCCATACCAAATGCCACGGCGAATATTTTGACCCAAAATTTAAACAAATCTTGATAAACAGGGTCTTTGGTTTTAAGCCAACGCCATTCTAAAACAGCCAAAAAGCTTGCTAAACCAATCGAGATTGCAGGAAAAATAATATGAAAAGACACGGTAAACGCAAACTGAATACGTGCCAATTCAAGTGCTGTAAGTCCTAAAGTCATAACACCACCTCAACCTTTTGCAGCCATTTATTCTTTGCTACGACATTGTGCAATTTTTGTTTTACTTCTTTAGCATAAACATTCAAATAGACAGGCGTCTGTTGATTTATGATTAACGTTTTTTTAATCCATTTTAAAAACAACGCATAAAATGAACCAAACAATAGGCGAAGCGAGTCCCTTCCCATTTTTCTTGGGAATAATAAAGCTTGCATAATCAATCTCTACATAAAATTCGGAAATTAAGTTGTTGTTTTCAGCGCCACAAAGACGTAGATAAAACACAACTCACGACATCAAGTTATGTAAATAAGGTAGGTGGAGCTCGACCTTGTGGTAGGAGATATAATCGCTGTAAAGCGAAATAAACATGTTGATGGTTTTTGCTATACGCAATCAAACGAATTTGTATTCGATCTAAAATTTCTTTTACACCGAGCTCGGGCGGTAAAACCAAATTGCCATAAACCACGCAATACTGACATTGATGGTTACTGTCATGATGATGACTCGAATGTGGCTGCTTTTGATGATTTTCGGCTTGTTGCTCAGCATCAAACTGATCAAGATGGAGAAAATGATGAATAAAGCTGCTTTGATGTATATTTGAAGTCGCTTGGTCAGGATGCAAAAGCGAATGAGTAATGTGCTCACAAACCGGAGCAATCTGATATTGCTCAGGAAGTAACGGCTGTAAAAAAACCGCAAGCTGTAACAATACTGTCGCACATGCAAGCAACAGCCCACTACGTCTTAACACAATTGATTGCCCATTTATTGGATCAAAGGTAAGAGCGACATCTTCAGTTGATCTTTAAATCAAGGTGAGGCTAAACATCATAGCTTTCTCATTGATTAAAAACCAAGCATATCACTCGACTTTACATTTCTACTATAGTCTATATTTGCATGTTTTCAAAGTATCTTTATTCTTTTTTTAGCAATAGATATATATTTTTATGCTAAAGAAAAATGCTTGAAGATTCATTCTATAAAATCCAAGACATTCATCTTTTCTCTAGCAAAAGATATAAATCACGACGAATTATAGAAGATGCTGATAAGCAGGATAAAAAATCACAGCAAATGTCATGACAACAAATACAAGCCAAAATAAGATATTTGACCATTTCAAGAACAATAAACGCCTTTCATTGAGCTGAAAGTTCTCCATATTTAAATAAGACTTATACCAAGACCCTGTATAAATTTTTGCGCTCGGATTTTTAATTTGTAGTTGTTGTAAGAAAGCACTATACATTTGATATTTATTTTTGAGAAAAAATACTTTCTTGAACGTAAAATCCAATTCAAACATTCGAGGATAATCTTGTAATTCCTTCTTATGTGCTAAGGTATAGCGTATTTCCATCTGATGTGTTTTTCCTACTGAGACCATATGAACAGAATCAATATCACAATAATGGATCTGCTCAGTTGAACCATCTGTAAAAAGAATCGCGACAGTATCAGGGTAAATCTGAAAGTTTTGGATGATTGCTTTGGATTGAGATGTAGATATATTTCTATAAAACAAAATAAAAATCGGTAAAACCAACAACAGACTCAAAAAGATGGTGGTATGTACCTCCATAAATACCTCAGGATCAAGGAATTTGATAAACTCAAATACATCTTCAAAAATTGTGTAAAAAACAATCCACACAAAAAAGATTAATTGCAAAATAAAAACCAAAATAAAATATTTAATGATCATACTCACAACATAAGCAGGCTTACCCTTGAGTGGTAAATCAAACTGCTGTTTATAATACTTAGTTTTAAAAGTTTGATCTTTGCGTAATTGGCTTTCTATAACCTGTTGTTCCATCCACTGCTGTCTTAAATGATGTAAATGAATTTTATTGGGATCAAATTTTTTCTTTTTGGCGCGTTGTCTATATTTGGTCATAGATCATTATTCACTTATTTCACCCTATAGAATATTCATATTTTATTCAAAATCAAATGTCATTTGGTCATTCTATGAAGTTTATAAAAGACATTTTTGAAATGCAAATATAATGCACTTGAATATGAATGATGCGGAGCGTATAGTGCTATTAATTTAGTTACCCTAGTTAACTATTATGCAGCAGCAACAAACTTTACGTGCCTTAATTCTCAAATGTGCCCGTATGCTCAGTGAAGAAATTAATCAAATTTTAGAACCATTAGGCTTGAATTACTCACTGTGGCAAGTGATTTATGTAATTGATTTAAAAGGACACTGTACGTTGCAGGACATTGCGGAATATCTCAATGTGTCCAAACCCTCAATCACGAAACGTATCAAAATTTTGCAACAAATGAATCTACTGACACAGTTGGAAACTGAAGATAAGCGACAAAAAATGTTGAGTCTTTCAGATCAAGGTCAGCAACTTTATTTACGTTGTTCTCCGTATATCGATGTCTTTGAACAGCAACTTTTAGCTGACGTTTCACAACAACAACAGCATGATGCAAAATCCACCATGGAATCGGTGATGCAACAACTTCAACTGATGAAATCAGGTGCGATATGAACAGTAAAGTCCCCTTGTGGACACGAAATTTTATCTTAGTCAGTGCAATCAATTTTCAATTGGTACTCATTTTCTATCTTTTGGTAGTGGTGATCGTTGGCTATGCGGTGGCTGAACTCGGTGCAAGTACAGCACAAGCAGGTTTGGTATCTGGTTTATTCATCGTAGGTACACTGATCGGACGCTTATTGGTTGGCAAATTCTTAGAACACTTTGGGCGAAAAACTACCCTCATTGTTGGCTTAACTGGATTTCTAATCTTTTCGGGCTTGTACTTTATCAAGTTTGATGTCGGTATGCTGTTGTTTGTGCGCTTTATGCATGGTTTTATGATGGGTATGGCATCCACTGTTTTAGGCACAATCATCGCCCAAATTTTACCCCCAACACGCCGTGGCGAAGGCATTGGCTATTACAGTATGAGCAGTACGTTGGGCACGGCGATCGGTCCATTCTTAGCCATTTGGATGATGCTTCATATCGGTTATCATGCCATTTTCCTGTTGTCATCCCTCATTGCGATCTGTTGTTTGATTGTGGCGTTGTTTGTTCAAATTCCTGATTTACCGCAACAGACAAAAACGATTCAAAACACCAATACCGTTAAAAAAAGCAGTTTCATTTCACAATTTGTCGAAAAAAATGCCTTGCCCATTTCTTTCATTATGTTGTTGGCTTCGGTTTGCTACTCTGGGGTTTTATCTTTTGTGAATTTTTATGCCAAAGAAATTGATTTGGTGGAAGCTGCCTCGGTCTTCTTCTTGATGTATGCAATTGCAATATTGCTTTCTCGCCCATTTACAGGTCCACTCATGGATCGTAAAGGCGAAAATATCATTATGTATCCTGCCTTTGTAATTATGGCTATTGCTTTATTTTTGTTAAGCCAAGTACAAAGTGCTTGGATATTATTATTATGTGCTGCGCTGCTTGGTTTAGGTTATGGCAATATCCAATCTGTCTGCCAAACCGTAGCAGTTAAAAGTGCTCATGTCGAACGTATGGGTTTTGCGACTTCAACATTTTTTATATTTTTAGATGCAGGTTTAGGTTTTGGTCCCTATTTCTTAGGCTTGGCTCTAAATTCAATCAGTTATTCGCTACTTTACATGTATAGTGCTATTGCGACTTTATTATGTATCGTCATGTATTATGTTTTACATGGCAAGTTTGCCAAAGCCAAAACAGTGGCTTAAAACCCTACCCATAAAAAGAGAACTTGAAGTTCTCTTTTTTTATGATTCAACCATTACATGCTAAACATACATTTAAAAATGTTTATTTTTAAAAATAATCTTCAACTTTATTTAAACACTTTGAAACGTACAGCATCGTCAATATACGTTTTTTCAGCAGGCGCTGCTTCAACTGAACCAAAGACCAATTGTGCACGTAATTTCCATGTCGTTGGAATTGACCACTCAGCATGAACTTGCTCATCTACAATGGGATTATAATGTTGTAACGATGCACCTAGACCTTCCGTGTTTAAAGCCGTCCATGTGGCAAACTGGGCAATCGCTGTTGAATGTTCCGCCCAAATTGGGAAATTATCCGCATAGGATGAAAATTGAGCTTGTAAACTTTTTACAACATCTAAATCTTCAAAAAATAAAACTGTGCCAAAACCTGCTTTAAAGCTGTCAATACGAGCATTGGTTTTTGCAGCACTGGCTTCATCTTTACTGTAGGCTTGTAGTTTTTCTTTGACAAATTCCCAAAACTTTTCATGCTCTGCATTAAATAAAATCACAGCACGAGAAGACTGTGAATTAAATGACGATGGACTTTGTTTGATTGCCGTTTGAATCAAATCACTCAGTTGCTCTACAGTAGGTTTTACATCACGTCCGATGGCATAAATTGTACGTCTATTTTGAATTAAATCTAAAAACTGATTCGACATTATTGAAATTCCTTTGGTATTTCCTCGGGGAAATACGAGACCAAGTGCTACAATTATTTAGAAAAATTAAACAATCAATATCATCATCATTTGCCTTTTCTAAGGCATTATTAAAACAAAAAATATCTCGAAATACATGGTTAAGCTTATAAAAAATAAGCATATAAATTGCATTTAAAGTATAAAAGCACATAAAAAATGCCAATGCAGTACACAGACTCATTGGCATTTTAAATATTCATCAAACAACAAACGTATATTAAAAATAAGCACACATATTCAGTTAAAATTTAGCATTTAACACATTGGCTTTCACTTGATCCTTCCACAAATCACGCAAAGTCGGTAAATAGAATTTTTCACCAAGCTCAACTAATTCGGCATCAATCAAAGCATGAATCTCATGCATAAATAAATAATCTAACTCAACCGTTGAAAGCTGCTTTTGCGCTTTGGCAAATTCTTTACGTTTAGCTTGGGCTTTTTTCACCAATTGGTCAGCATAGTTTTTATCTTTAAATTGACCAATTGCATTTAAACGCAATTCAATCACACCCCAACCACTGAGTAATAGCTTAAATGTTGCAAAATCTTGCGTAGTCGATTCCCATGTCATTTTTTCCAAGTCTTCATCTGAAGGAAGCACAGGCAATAACAACTCCATGACACTTGGAAAAATCTTTTTAAAATTCAAAATAAATTTAACAGGATGTTCACCCGGATAATCCTTAAATTGAACATTTTTTTGAACATCCGTCAAATATATATCTAGCATAACCAATCATCAGCAATAAAATTCTAATGCGTATTGTACGCACTTCATTTCTAGATAGAAACTATTGCTGATGATTTCTGTACAGATTGTGATTAGTTATGCTGCTTACTTGGCATTTGGATGCACCATTTTTTCAGGTTGTACCACATCATCAAACTGCTCAGCCGTGACAAGACCTAATTCAACCGCAACCTCTTTTAAAGTTTTACCTTGTTTATAAGCAGTTTTTGCGACTTTCGCTGCATTTTCATAACCAATCACAGGATTTAATGCGGTAACGAGCATCAATGAGTTATGTAGGAAATAGTCTATCTTTTCACGATTTGGTTCAATACCGATTGCACAATGCTCATCAAAACTATTACATGCATCGCCTAATAGCTGAATCGATTGAATTAAATTAAACGCAATCACAGGCATATAAACATTTAACTCAAAGTTACCTGAGGCACCTGCAAAGTTAATGGTCGTGTCATTCCCCATGACTTGGGCAACCACCATGGTCATGGCTTCACATTGGGTTGGATTAACCTTGCCTGGCATGATACTTGAACCAGGCTCATTTTCAGGAATATGGATTTCACCCAGACCGCAACGTGGACCACTCGCCAACCAACGAATATCATTGGCAATTTTATTTAAACTTGCTGCCAATGTTTTCAGTGCACCTGAGGCAAATACAGCAGCATCTCGCCCAGCCAATGCTTCAAATTTATTTGGATTGGTAACAAACGGTAAACCTGTTAATAGTGCCAATTGTGCTGCGGCTTTTTCTGCATAATCTGGGTGTGCGTTGAGCCCTGTCCCCACAGCCGTACCACCCAGTGGCAACTCATACAACCAAACCAAGGCTTGTTCTAAACGTTTGATACCATTGTCGAGTTGTTGTACATAGCCGCTAAATTCTTGTCCTAAAGTCAACGGCGTTGCATCTTGTAAATGGGTACGTCCAATTTTAACAATATCTTGAAATTCTTGTGATTTTAAGTTGAGTGTATCACGCAAACGCTTAACCGCAGGAATCAATAACTCATTAATGTGTAATGCAGCTGCGACATGAATCGCGGTTGGAAATGAATCATTGGTCGATTGCGCACGGTTAACATGATCATTCGGATGGACAGGTTTTTGTGATCCTAATGGATTGCCTAATTTTTGGTTGGCAATATTGGCAATGACTTCATTACAGTTCATATTACTTTGCGTACCAGAACCTGTTTGCCACACCACTAAAGGAAATTGACTGTCCCATTGTCCAGAAATGACTTCATTTGCAGCATCCACAATATAATTTGCAAGCTCAGCTGGAATTTGCTTTAGTTCAGCATTGGTCATTGCTGCCGCTTTTTTGACTAAACCCATTGCTTGAATCATAGGACGAGGTAAATGTTCATGACCAATTTTAAAGTTTTGTATACTGCGCTGAGTTTGTGCGCCCCATAGTGCTTCACTTGGGACTTCTACATCGCCCATGGTGTCATGTTCAATACGTGTCTGCATACTCACCTCTTTTCAAACTGAAATAATGGGCATTGATCGATCAAAGCGTCAATGTCTTGATTTATCTATAATAAGCGGCAAAACCAAAAATGTAAATAATAATCATTATCAAGTAATCAATTCTCTATTTACCCTTTGTACTAACAGCCTAGCCATTGTTCAAGGTATTTTGATAAAACTTCCATTCGTCCTGAATCATGTTTTGCAATGAACGTTTTGCTGCCCATTTTAAAATACTTTTTGCTTTGGTGCTGTTTGAACCTATTTGTGCGAGTTCTTCATATTTATATGCAGCGTCAATCGTTGTAATCTCAGCAGCAGTGACTTCCTGCACACAAGTAATTAAATTTCGAATCGAACTTTGCTCACCCGCAATATCAAAAGCTTCACAAATATTCAATTGGTTTTGCAACCAAAATAAACTGGCATGCACAGCTTCACAAACATCCAACACATGCACAAAACTACGCTCTACAGTACCATCTGTGGTGTTTGCTTGGTCTTGGAGTTCTATAACATCTCGTTGCCCCGCAGCAACTTGCAACAGCATTGGGACAATGTTTTTAGGCAATGGGTTGACAAACTCACCTAATACACCATGTTCAAATGCACCGACAATATTCCCTAAACGTAAAATTGCAATACGCCATTCATTGTCAGTCTTACAGGTATCTTGAATAATCTCTTCAATCATTTGTTGTGATTTGATATAAGGATTTGGATACGAATAGTTAAAATCAAGTTGTTCATTCAATGCTAAGCTGGATTTTCCATACACCGCTAAGCTAGATAAATGCACCAAACTTCGTACCCCTGTACGCTGCATAGAACGTAATAAACTCATGATACAACTTACATTATCATTATAATATTCAAGTGGTTTTAGTTTGGATTCTTCAAGTGATTTAAAACCTGCGGTATGTACTACAGCATCGATTGAATATTGTTCAAATACTTTATTTAATGCGGGCGTGTTTCGAACATCGATTTTTACAAATGGAATATACATTCCTGCAATATATTCAAGGCGTTCTAATGTTTGTAAATTTGCATTGGCTAAGTTATCCACAATGACGACCTCTTGCCCCTGAGCAAGCAAGCTAATCACCACATGCGAGCCTATAAAGCCTAAACCACCAGTCACTAAAATCATTGTATACTACCTATTGTTATCAAGTGTAAATGATGCTGTCTTTATCATCTAATCTTCAAGTGAAGTTTCAATGAGTACTTTATTACTAATTACCTCTGCACCTACCTCTATTCATGCTTGGCATGCCTTAGGTTTAGCACAAGCACTACATGCAAAAAAGCAAGAATTTCGTGTCTTCTTTTATCAAGATGGTGTATCCGTTGCGAATCAATTGCAATGGTTCCCCGATGATCAACGAAATGTGTGCAGTGAATGGCAGAAATTAGCAATCCGTTTACCTGTCTGCGTGAGTGCTGCACTAGCACGTGGCATCACAGATCTAGAAAATGCCAAGCGACATCAAATCTCAACACATAATCTTGCTGAAGGCTTTGAGTTGGTCGGTCTAGGTGAACTTGCTGATGCAGTTGAGTCCTGTGACCGTCTACTTCAATTCTAGGATGTTATTATTATTTAAGTGTTGCAATTCAAAGGTAAATTGTGTGAAAACTGTACTTGTTATTTTAACCCAAACCAACCTCACCTCCTTGCAGGTCAATGAAAGTATTGCTGCGACCATGGTGCTTGCAACTTTTGGCAGCAAAGTCAAAGTCTTACTACAAAATGGTGCGCTCAGTTTACTAAAATCTGAACAGGTCTTTGATCAAGTGAAACATGCGTTTAAACTTGCTTCTAACATGTTGGATAGTTTTGAGTTTTACGATTTAACTCCTATTTTAGTAGAAAATAAGGATAAAAACTCAATTTTTGTTACGCAATCACAACAGGAAATTGAATTTATTGATTTAAATCCCCAATTTATTCAAGATTTTGATCATGTGTTGTATTGGTAATAAACGCTACTATTCAGTTTAAAAATGAGAAATTAAACATGTCACAACACACTTTATTTTTAATCCAATCGGAATTTGGCAAAACTTCTGCCTGTTTAGAACAGTGGGCAAGCATGTCAAACGCAAACGATGCAGTGGTACTGATGGGGGATGCGATTTTGTTCGTTCAAGATGCACGTATACAACAACACACTACCGTATATGTACTTGAAACAGATTTGGATTTGCTTGCAACACCATTGAGTCAAAATGTGCAAACTCTTACTTATGCTACTTTTGCAGACTTAGTTTTAGACTTTAAACGTTGCATCAGTTTAAAATAGTCTATTTCTCCCAATCAAAATGAGTAAACTCATTTTCGCTTAGACAGTTAGGCTATTTTATGAATTTAGAACTCGATCAAGATGGTCACTTAGTCGATTATACAATTTGGAATGAAGATGTTGCACAACAACTGGCACAAAGTCTAAATTTAGAATTAACCGCTTGGCATTTTGAAGTTTTACAAGCAGTACGTCAGTTTTATCACCAATTTGGACATTCTCCTGCGACACGCCCTTTAATTAAATTTTTAATGAAAAGTGTCAGCGCTGACATCAACAATGCTGTACTACAAGACAAATTTCAAACGGGTTTGGTTGCACGCCATTTAAGTCGTTTGGCAGGTATTCCTAAACCTGCAAATTGTTTGTAATCATGATTTACTCGTCACTTTAAGCCTGTTTCTTGATCATTTTTTGCATAAAATCCAGATTAAAAACAGGTTTAATCTGCTGTGCGTCTAATAACACACCACAATCTGAACAAACCAAAACAGGTTTAAGCACATGCTGACATGGACGATGTACAAAATGCACGATCGGTTCATGTGCGATATCCATCCATTGATTTGACCAATCCGCCATCGTCAACAAGACTGGATAAAGTGCTCGCCCTTTTTCAGTCAAACAATATTCAAAACGCTGCTGGCGATCGTTATAAGGCGTTTTTACCAATACCTGATGCTCGACCAAACGCTTTAAACGCGCTGATAAGATATGGCGTGTAAGCCCCAAGTTTTGCTGAAAATCATCAAAACGGCGCATTCCCATAAATGCATTACGAATAATCAAAAAAGTCCAACGATCACCAATCACCGATAAAGTTCGTGCAATTGGGCAAGGCTGTTCACCAATTTCATCCCATTTCATGAATGACTCAATTTTTTAGCTGAGTATTTACTGTAATGATCTCATGCTCTTTTTAAAAGTAAAATTTCAGCTTGAACAGGGTTATTTCAGTACCATCTGCTTTATTTTTATTACTCATTTGTACTCTAAGCACTCCATCTCAACATAATCAAACATGAGTTTCACATTGATTTTTATCATAAAAAAATAAAGTAAAATATAATGTAATGACATTGTATGACATATATCTGTACAAAATTATGAAAAATTCATTTTAAATGTTTTTTATATATCTTATTGAAAGTCAATATTTTTTAAATTTGATATTCAGAATTGATCAAGATAGACTTTGGCAAGACTGAGTTAATTAAGAATAAAGACATGACGAATTTAAGTAATTTGAGTACGACGAGTGAAGCAAAAAATGCACAAACTTCTACAGAAGAAACTGAAATTGTTCATGTGCCAAAATCTCAGGTCAATGAAGTAAAACAATATTTAACGAACAAAGCACAAAAACAAAAAGTACGTGAAGTCGCATCTATTGCTATTTTTGAATGTAAAAGCACAGCATCTATTCCACTAGCACAAAACAAAATTGCAGCTGGCTTACCTTCTCCTGTGCAGGACTACACAGAACAATCGATTGACTTTAACGAATATTTAATCAGAAACCCCAATACAACCTTTGTGGTCAAAGTAGCTTCTTTATCCATGCTAGGCGCAGGCATCGATGTTGATGATGATTTGATTGTAGACCGTAGTATCGAAGCAAAAAATCGTAATATTGTTGTAGCTTTGGTCGATAATGATTTTACTGTAAAACGCCTGATGATCGAGGGTGATCGTAGATGGTTACAAGCAGAAAATCCTGAATTTCCTGATATTCATTTTCAAGATGGTCAAGAAATGGTAATTTGGGGCGTGGTGACGCGAGTCATTAAGAATCTAAAATAAAATGCAGTTAATCCAGTCGTTATATAAACACATACATGACTTTATAAAAACTTACGCATTTGTCGGTCTCTTTGATTCAGTCCTAAAATCTTTTTACGATTTTGAATGTCTAATTCCGAGTATGGCAAATGCTGACGCAATTCTTGCATGGACAATGCATTGTGTTCAATCAAGAAGCAATCTTGCTCTGTTGTCCATGAATTCCGCTGTGTTTGAATGTTCGATTTCTTCATAGCATGATATTTAAAGATCTTTATTCAGAAATTAGATTGTTCTGCTATATTTTCTGCTTAAATCATCATCAAAGCAACTATTGTATTCTGCATTTACATAACATGCCCCGAGATAAAGACATTTTTTATCTCACATTTTTTTGCATCGCTTCTGATATTATTCTTTTTATAGTGTAAATTTTCAAAAGCCTTTATCATTGATTTAAAATTGCAATCTACACATGTTATTCTCATGATGTTTACACAAAAACTTATCGTATTTTGATCTCCCTATGCATATAAATATATGTATTTATACAACAAACTCAATTTCCTACAGACTTATGGACGCCACTTTTTTGTATGAATAGCTTCTTAAAATGGTTTGAAACACGTGTTGACCCTTATCCGAATGAAGGGCTAAATGAACCCTTACCCAAGACTTTTTTTGCCTTTGTTTGGCAGTCCGCTTATGGTGTCAAAAAGTATTTGGTTTTATTGATTTTATTCACTGCTGCGACAGCCAGTTTTGAAGCTATTTTTTTCTCGCAAATTGGGCATCTTGTGGATTGGTTAACGCAGTCTACACCTAAAAACTTTATTCAAAATCATAAGAATAATCTGATTATTTTATCTTTGATCTTATTTGCCAATATTTTCTTTGCTAATATGCAGTCGATTATTCGACATCAAGTTCTATATAGCAGCTTTCCAATGCGATTGCGTTGGCGCTTTCATAACTTATTGTTACGTCAGGGTTTAGACTTTTTCCACAATGATTTTGCGGGTCGCTTATCTGCTAAAGTCATGCAAACAGCATTGGCTGTGCGTGAGTTCTGGGTCATTTTGGGTGATATGGTGACTTATGTCATTATTTACTTCATTACCATCAGTATTGTGTTAGGCGCAATCTCCCCCATTTTATTGATTCCACTCTTGATTTGGTTAGGTTTGTTTATTACTGCCGCATGCTATTTTATTCCACGTTTAGGGGCAATTTCTAAAGCCCAAGCCGATGCACGTGCAGAAATGACTGGACGTGTAACCGATGCCTATACCAATATTCAAACAGTGAAACTGTTCGCGCATGCAGGTCGTGAAAGTGAATATGCCAAAGCCTCGATGCAAAAATTTATGGTTACCGTATTTCACCAAATGCGCTTAGGTTCAATGTATGAGATCTGCATTAACTTACTGACTTTTGTACTGTTCTTTGGAGTATTGGGTACTGCTATTTGGTTGTGGTTAGAAGGCTTAGCTGCGATTGGGGTCATTGCTGCGACCACAGCAATGATTTTAAAACTCAACAGTATGGCTGAGTTTATGATGTGGCAAACTTCGATGTTGTTTGAAAATATCGGCACCATCCAAGATGGTATGAATACATTAGGTAAGCCGATTCATATCCAAGATAAAGCAGATGCCAAAGCGCTAAACATTCAACGAGGTCAAATCAAGTTTGAAGATGTGAGCTTTGCATATAATAATAAAAACGTGATTGATCATTTTAATTTAGACATTAAACCAGGTGAAAAGATTGGTATTGTTGGGCGTTCTGGTGCAGGAAAATCTACACTAATTCAGCTCCTTTTACACTTTTATGGCCTCAACCATGGTCGAATTTCCATTGATGGACAAGACATTGAAGATGTCACACAAGATAGCCTGAGAAAAAGCATTGCTTTGGTGACCCAAGATACTTCCCTTTTACATCGTACTGTGGCTGAGAATATTAAATATGGTCGCCCTGATGCGACTGATGAGGAAATGTTTGAAGCAGTCAGAAAAGCCAAAGCCGCAGAATTTATTCCTCAACTATCAGACCTTCGTGGACGTACAGGTTACGACGCTTATGTCGGTGAACGAGGTGTTAAATTATCTGGTGGTCAACGCCAACGTATTGCTATTGCACGGGTATTTTTAAAAGATGCTCCGATTTTAATTTTAGATGAAGCAACCAGTGCTTTAGACTCTGAAGTTGAAGCAGCAATTCAGTCCAGTTTAGATGATTTGATGCAAAATAAAACCGTGATCGCTATTGCCCATCGTTTATCAACGATTGCGCAAATGGACAGATTAATCGTTTTAGATCAAGGTAAAATCGTTGAACAAGGCACACATGAAGATTTAATTCGCCAAAATGGCATTTATGCCAATTTATGGCAAAGACAAACAGGCGGTTTTTTGGTAGAACAACAAGGTATGAAAGAAAAGGATGATGAATAAATGTTGTATTTAGAAGATCTGAATGTAGGGGATCAATTTAAAAGCCGAGAATATGAAGTTAGCTTGGATGAAGTTTTAGATTTTGCCCATAAATATGATCCTCAAGTTTTTCATACAGATCCAGAAAAAGCGGTTGAACACCCAATTTTTAAAGGCTTAGCAGCAAGCGGCTGGCATACTTCTGCGATCGTCATGCGACTTTGGACAGAATGTTTTCCTGTCGCTTATGGCTTGATCGGCTCAGACTCTAATTTACGTTGGCCACGCCCAACGCGCGTAGGTGATAAAATATCAGTTGAAGTGGAAATTGTTTCTATCACTCCATCAAAAACTAAACCTGATCGTGGTATTGTGAGTTACATCACTCAAGCAAAAAATCAAAATGGCGATGTTTTACTGATTTCGACAACTAAAATTGTTGTTTTTAATCGAGATTTTCAAAACAATTAAAAGCTATTTTTTGTCTTACAATTTTTATGGTTTTTGATTAGAATCATGACAATATGCAACTTAAACACATATGTTGAGAGCAACGGATAGCATATGAAGAACACTTCAGCTCGCCAAGATCAGGGAATTCCTGGTGTTTATGGACTTTTATTACTCGATATTGTTTCGAGATGGGGCTACAGTGCCGAAACTTTTTTTGCGCCATTCCCTTTTAATAGCGAACAATTGGCTGAACCAGACTTTCGTATTCCAACGACAATTGCGAATGAATTGGTTAAACATGCTTTAAAACTCACGGGTGAAAGTACGCTTGGCTATCAAATTGGTACACAAATGCGTATTTCCATTCATGGTTTTATTGGTTATGCGATCATGACTGCCAATGATATTACTGACGCATTGGTCTTAGCCAATCGTTTTATTCAACTGCGTATGCCATTTTTACAATTGTATTTTTCTACTTTTGGCGAAAAAGCCACCTTACAATTGCAATGTGATATTGATATTGAACCATTAAGAACCGAAATTTTAATGGGTTTAACCTTTGGGATTATGACGATGGCACGTGCCTTAACGGGTATAGATGATCTCAAAGGTGATATCGACTTCGATTTTTCTAAACCTGAAGGTTTTGATAAATATATCGATAAACTCCAAGGTCGTTATCAAATGCGCTTTGAGCAGCCTCACTTGATTGCCAGCTTTGATAAATCTTATCTTGGTTTGAAAATGGTCAATGCAGATCCGATTGCCAGTCAAATTGCGATTAACCAATGTGAAGCTGAACTGTCTGCCATTGGGGAACGCCGTCGTTTGTCGATGCGTGTACGTGATATTTTGACGCATTCTGAACAGCATTATTTAAGTATTGAAAATGTTGCTGAACGCTTACATATGTCTGATCGAACTTTAAAACGTCAACTCGCTGCAGAAGGGACATCCTTTTCAACGCTAGTGGATGAAGTGCGTTATCGACATGCAACCTCGTTACTGTCAAGAACAGACTATACGCTTGAACAAATTGCAGATGAGCTAGGTTATAGTGATGTCGCCAATTTTAGTCGTGCTTTTAAACGTTGGAGTGGACGTAGCCCAAGCAATTGGCGCAAAGACCCATATCTATAGCACTTTTAAATCTTTTGTTTTGTAACAAAAACCTGTATAACACGTAGAAAAATAAAGTGAAACTTTTAAGGAGTGAGCATGAATCATCCTGCTGAATTAAAGTACGCAGCAACACATGAATGGGTACGAATCGAAGGTGATCTCGTTGTTACAGGTATTTCTGATCATGCACAAGATGCGCTTGGCGATTTGGTCTATGTTGAAATTCCTGAGGTTGGTCGTCAAGTCACTGCAGGTGAAGCAGTCGGTGTGGTTGAATCAGTGAAAACTGCATCTGATATTCATGCACCCATTTCAGGAACTGTGGTTGAAATCAATCCTGCACTTGAAGATGATCCTGATTTTGTTAATGACGACCCTTATGGTAAAGGTTGGATTTATAAAATTAAAGCAGATCATCTGAGCGATGTTGAAAAACTGCTTAGCAATTCAGATTATGAAGCAGGTTTATAAAATAAACTCTGCCATACAATGAAATACTATTGCTTAAATAAAAAAGGAATCGTCTACGATTCCTTTTTTATTTAATACGATCTTTACACTATACTCTGTTGCCTAATTGTATTAAAATTAACCATATTTTTCTCCATAAAAGACTTTTTAGCTCTTTTACGCCTCTCCCAACATTCAGGTTATTTATGTCAACTGTAAATGCACAACATTTATGGAATAAATCCTTTATTCTTTGTTTAGCCAATAATTTATTTTTATTTATCTTTTATTTTGCCCAAACCACCATTTTACCCATTTATATTTTAAATGATTTAGGTGGCAGCTTGACTCAAGCAGGTTTGGCAATCACTTTATTTATGGTCTCCTCCATCGCCGTCCGACCATTTAGTGGACTGATTATTGAAAAATTAGGACGTAAAAAAACATTATATATTTCTGAAACTTTATTTTGTTTATTTGCAGTCTCTTATTTACTTGCTGACAATTTCACTATCTTGATGATTATTCGCTTTTTACATGGAATTTGGTTCAGTATATTAACGACTGTCACAGTTCCGATTGTGAATGATTTTATTCCAGAAAAACGAAAAGGCGAAGGCATGGGATATTTTGTCATGTCAGTCAATTTGGGAATTGTGCTTGGCCCCCTGATTGGCTTAACTTTGATCCAATCAATTTCCTATTTAACTATAACTGCCATTTTAGCGGTAATTATTTGTCTAGGTTTTGCCTTATGCTTTTTTATTCCAATTCAGCAAAACCAAGCTGTAGCGCTTAAAGTTGAAAATAAAAAACTCAATATTAACCATTTTGTTGAAAAAAAGGCAATTTCTGTGTCTGTCATGGCAATGATCACTTCATTTTCCTACGCAAGCATTATGTCGTTTATTTCCACCTTTGCGGAAGCAAAACACCTACTCGCTTATGCCAGTGCATTTTTTGTGGTTTTTGCAATTTCGATGATGAGCTTACGCCCAATCACAGGAAAAATTTACGACCGTAAAGGTGCAAGTTATGTGATTTATCCTGCGATTGCATTATTTGCAGTCGGTTTAGCCATGTTAAGCCAAGTTGAAAATGTCACAGGCTTTCTTTTTGCCGCAGTACTGATTGGCATGGGCTTTGGTTCCGCCCAACCTTGCTTACAGACACTCGCGATTCAACGCTCGCCAAGAGATCGAATTGGGCATGCGACCTCAACCTTTTTTACCTGCTATGACATTGGTATTGCTGTCGGTTCAATCTTACTCGGCATGATTATTGCGCATTTTGATTATAGTTTTGCTTATTTACTGTGTGCCATAATCACAGCGTGTAGCTTGCTATTTTATAAGTTCGTGGTCAATCGAAAAAACGGCTTAAATTAATATACAACCAATAATTTTCAGTCGCTTAAAGCTGCACCATACGGCTTTTGAGCCTAATCTTAACTAAAAGTTCAGATCAATATAATCAAAAATTGAGGAAACAATATCTGCCGTGCCTTGACCTAAAAACCAGAGATGAACTCTGGTTTTTTTATTATGCATTTAGCTAGCTTTGGGAAGATTTTCAAACTTTTTTATTTCATAAGGTAAACCGACATAGTTTTCTGCCAATGTGGTTTGTCCTGCTTCAGAACCTAAAATATAAGCCAATTCCGCTTGTTTAATTTTTAAATCAAAGTCACTTTCAGTTTCAAAACGATGTAATAAATGCGTCATCCACCATGAAAAACGTTCTGCTTTCCACACTCGTTTTAAACATTTTTCTGAATATTCAATAATACCTTGCTCAGAATTATTAATATAATATTCAATTAATGCACTCGATAAATATGCAATATCAGAAGCAGCTAAATTTAAACCTTTAGCACCTGTCGGCGGTACAATATGTGCCGCATCACCAGCCAAAAATAAATGACCAAAGCGCATTGGTTCTGTCACAAAACTGCGTAATGGTGCAATACTCTTTTCAATTGATGGACCTGTCACCAAGTTTTCACGACTTTCAGCATCTAAACGGTTTTTAAGCTCTTCCCAAAAACGCTCATCCGACCATTCTTCAACGCGATCTGTCAGTGGTACTTGTAAATAATAACGACTACGGGTATTTGAGCGCATGCTACACAAAGCAAAACCACGCTCCGACTGTACATAAATCAACTCATCAGAAACAGGAGGAACATCAGCCAAGATACCCAACCAACCAAATGGATAAACTTTTTCAAAAGTCTTAATTTTATCTTGCGGAACACTTGCACGACATACACCATGATAGCCATCACAACCTGCGATAAAATCACATTCAATCTGATACTGCTGATCATTCTGTGTAAAAGTCACATAAGGTTGCGCATAAAAATCATGAATTTTAACGTTTTGTGCTTCATAAAAAGTGGTTAAATCTGCCTCGCGTCGTGCTTGCATCAGATCTTTTGTTACTTCAGTTTGCCCATAAACGGTAACTTGTTTACCCTGTGTTAAACCAGATAAGTCGATACGATGTTTTTCACCACCTGTTAAAATTTCAATGCCATGATGCGGTAAACCTAATTCATTTAAATGCTGATCCACACCTGCTTCTTTGAGTAAATCAACAGAAACTTGCTCTAAAATACCTGCACGAATACGTGCTGCAACATAATCTGCACTTTTTTGTTCAATAATAATATGCTCAATACCCGCTTTATAAAGCAGTTGCCCAAGCAATAATCCTGCTGGACCCGAACCAATAATTGCAACTTTAGTCTTTAAAATTTCCATTTTTCTTACTCCTGATCTTATGTCATTTAAGTTAAATTTTTTATGTGAAATAGACTATAGTAAAAAAATGAAATTCACCGTATAACGGTATCAATGTCCGTATAGCGGACAAAATTTAAAAACCTAAATATAGGGAAATAAAATGCGTTATGCACTTATTCACAATGAAAGTTCAGGTGAAACCATCACTCAAGATGATTATATTGCAAGTTTTGCCAAAGGCTTAAGTTTACTCGAAGCTTTTGGTATAGACCGACAAAAGCTCAATGCAACACAAATTGCAGATCGGACAGGCATGAGCCGAACAGCCGCACGACGTTATCTAAGGACTTTAAAATTTCTTGGATATTTAGAGGGTGACGATCATTATTTTTGGTTGACACATAAAGTATTACGTTTTTCGAGTTCATATTTAAGTTCAGCACATTTACCTAAAATTGCTCAACCGATTTTAAATATTTTATGTGCTCAAACCTCACTGACTTACTCTATTGTGGTCTTAGATGATCATGAAGTTGTACCCATTGCACGTAGTTTTTTACCCCAACAAGATATTATTCGTAGTAGTCCTTATGGCATGCATTTAGGCAATCGTTTACCTGCACATGCAACATCAACAGGAAAAGTACTCTTGTCTGCATTTAGTGCAGATGAACAACAAAAATGGTATGAAAAATATGAGCTTAAACGTCTAACACCATTTACAGTGCAAACTAAAGAAGACTTTTATGCTGTGTTAGAGCATGTTCAAAAACAAGATTTTTGCCTTTCCAAAGAAGAGCACGAACTTGGTGTTATTGCACTAGCTGTGCCTATTGTGAACAGTCAAGGGCAAGCCATCGCTGCATTAAACTGTATGTCTCAAACCCATCGTGTGACTGAACAATATTTAATAGAAAATATTTTACCCCTGTTAAGGAATACCGCTTATGAGCTTAGAATGATGCTATAAAATCATGTAAAATATTTTTGGAACAGTGTTCCAATTTTTTAAATAGCTTGCTAACATTGTACTCACATGGATGAATTTCGTATTTAAAGTTCAAGCAAAACTTTAAATTTAATTTAATATTCAAGAAGAATAGTACAATGAAAATTGCAATAGATGGTTATTGTTATCACCGACACTTTAATCAGCATTATCCACTTTTAGAGCAGGAAGCCGTTCCTCAACTTAATTTTTGGCAATGCCTTGAACAAGCAATTCAATTTCAAATTGAAGGAATTTCGATTGAAAGTTTTATGCTTCCTGATCCTACAGAAGACGATATTCTAAAATTACGTCAGATTTTATCAGCTCAGCAACTAGAATTGGTTTGGGCATGGGGACATCCTTCAGGTTTTGAAAGTGGGCAAAATGCGCAGGCACTTGTTGATTTTCAAAAGCATGCAAAAATTGCCAAAGCCTTAGGTGCAAAAACCATGCGCATTTGCGCAGGTGGGCGTAAAAGTCGACCTCAAGGTACATGGCAAAATCACAAAAAATCTCTCCTCCCTTTACTTGAAAAAGCAACTGATTTTGCAATACAGCATCAGCTCACACTGGCGCTTGAAAATTATGTTGATCTGTTGGCAGATGAAATCGTCGATCTGGTTAAAACGATAGATAGCCCTCATTTTGGAATTTGTTTAGATACTGCAAATAATCTAAGAATGTTAGAAGATCCGTGGCAAGCGATTGAAAAAATGGCACCTTATGCGAAAGCAACACACATTAAAGATATTCAAGCATTTCAAGGTGATCCTAAAACATTTGCATTTTGGCCCAGTGTCGTTTCGGGTCAAGGTTTAATTCCATTAGAAAAGACATTTCACTTGCTCAATCAATTGAATTATCAAGGACTTTTAGCCTTAGAAATTGATTATTTACATCCGCAATATACCTCTGAATACGATGCTTTTTCACAAAGCTTAAATTATTTAAAAAATCTCAAACAATCAGTTTTAAATCAACGCTAAGAACGCAAGGAAAGCAAATATGTCTTTAAAAAAAATCGCCATTATTGGTGCAGGTGTGATGGGAAAAAAACACGCTCAAACCATTATTCAACATGCTCTTACAGAGTTGGTTGCCGTTTGTGACCCATTTTCAGATGCGATGGCAAAGGAATTTGCTGTCCCAAATTTTCAAGATCTCAATGAATTATTTAAAAATCAATTGATTGATGGTGTAATTATTGCTAACCCAAATCGCTTCCATGTTTCAACAGCGATAACTTGTATGCAACATGGCATACCCTGTTTACTTGAGAAACCGCTTGCATTAAATACCGAAGAAGCCTTAAGTTTAATCAGCGAACAAGAAAAATTAAATATACCTATTTTAGTGGGTCACCATCGCCGTCACAATCCGATTATTCAACAAGCTAAAGAGTTGATTGAAAAAGGTATTGTGGGTGAAATCAATACTTTTAATGCACTATGGAGTGTTTATAAACCTGATCCATATTTTGATATTGAATGGCATCGAAAAGCGGGTGCAGGTGTTTTAGCCATCAACCTTGTGCATGATCTGGACTTAATGCGCTATTTAAATGGCGAAATTGTTTCTGTCCAAGCCATGACTTCTCATAAAAATCGTCAATTAGATGTGGAAGATACGATTTCAATTTTAGTTCGTTTTGAAAATGGCGCTTTAGGTACATTATTGGCATCTGATGCAGCCGTTTCACCGTGGGGTTGGGATCAAAATACTGAGGAAAATAAAAATAGTTTTGCCACTTCGCCTGACCAAGACTGTTATTATATTAGTGGTTCACAAGGAGCATTGAGTGTACCGAATTTAGAATATTGGAATTACCCAGAAAATAGCCAAAAAAGTTGGGCTGTAAATTTAGTGAAAAATAAAATAGAACCTAATAAACAAGAAGACGTTTATTTACTTCAGCTAAGCCATTTTGTTGATGTCATCAATGGGCAAGTTGAACCTATTTCATCGCCACAAGATGCGATTAAAAATATTCAACTTTTAGAATGTATTGAACAAGCAGCTAAGGAACAACGTACAGTTCATTTATCGTCTTTAACTCAATTACAAAAAACGGCTTAATACTGCTTAATATCACCCTCCTACATGTCATAAAAAAACAGGGAAAATGCCCTGTTTTTTTATTTTAACTCTCAAGTATTATTCGAATACTGACTGACTTCATTTAGACGCTGAAGATCTGCTTCATCAAGTTTTAAATTGAGTGCTTTTATAAATGAATCAATTTGTATAGACGATGTCGCTGAAGCAATTGGAGCAGTAATACTCGGTTGTGCCATCGCCCAAGCCAAAGCAATTTCAGAAAGTTCTGCCTGATATTGAGTTTGCAATTGATCCATCGTCTTTAAAATATTTAAGCCATGTGGATTAAAATAACGCGCTAACTGACGTTTTCGTGCTGAACCCTCAAGCTGAGAAATATCACGATATTTTCCACTTAAAAAACCCGCAGCCAAACTAAAATAGGTGATCACTTTTAATTGATTTTCAACACAAATATCACGATACTCCGTCTCGTATTGCTCTCGCTCCACCAAACTATAACCCGGTTGAAAAATTTCATATTTGGGTAAATTTTGACGATGACTGACCTCTAGAGCCTCTTGCAATTGTTTTGCTGAATAATTAGATGCACCAATTTGACGAATTTTACCCGCTTGAATTAATTCAGCATAGGCAGATAAGGTTTCTGCAATGGGTGTATTTTCATCTGGATAATGACTCAAGTACACATCGAGATAGTCTGTATTTAAACGTTGAAGAGATGCTTCAACTGCTTGTTTAATATATTTTTTAGATAATCCTTGCTTTCCCTCTGCTAAGGGCGCACCTACTTTGGTAATTAAAATTACTTTTTCTCTGTTCGAAGGTGTACGCTTGAGCCATTCACCAATCACTGTTTCTGACTCACCACCAACATGTCCTGTTACCCATGTCGAGTACATATCTGCCGTATCAATTGTATTTATACCGCGCTCAAGTGCGTAGTCTAATAAACTGCATGAATCCTCTTGATTGACCGTCCAACCAAACACATTTCCACCCAGAATGATTTTTGAAAAACTTATATCCTTTTTCATCTTATTTCTCACTTTTATTGACTTAAAATTTGTTGTGGTCATTCATTCAACTAAATTAAACATTTATATGTAAAAAGCCAGTTCAATTGAACTAGCTTTTTATTGCTCTAATAAAAAATATGAATTATTTCAATGGTGAAATCGCTGTAGGCAGTGCAATCATTGACTGCATTTCATGCGTTAACCATTGTGGACCGCCTTTTGGTGGCCAAATACCGTCAGCGACTGATTTTGCACGAACCTCAGAACGTTCATTCAGTGAAGCATATGGCCAAATACTCACAATGCGTGGATGCCCATCAAGTGCGTACATTGCAACCGTTAATTTTGAGTATTGAGTACGTGTAGGCACTGCATTTTTCCATGCCTCTAAAACATGTGGAACACCGCCATGCTTTAATTCATAAGTACGAATTTCATAAACTGGACCAAATTCGCCTAACTCAACTTCTGGTAAAAAGTCAAAACCAGCAAAATGTTCAACAGAATATTGCATGATATTTTCACTTGAATTAAATAAATTTTCTTGAGCAGCTAAATGTGCATCACCCGCGTCTTGATCTGCTTTAGACTCAAAACTACGTAATACAACAACTTGATTTAATTGACCAATATCTGAAAACCAGACCCCTAATAATTTCGCTTTTGCTTCTGTCTCTGCATGAAAATCTTGAATACCATTTGCAACACTTGCAGCCGTACCCATTTTGATCGTGATATTAATTAGTTCATAAAGTTTCATGCGGTTTTGCGCTCCTGAGTAAAATTTTGAGATTGAGTTGTTTGTGATTTTTCACACAAATTTTCATTTGTATGATTGTTTGAATCATCTTTGAGTTTGCCTGCTGCAAATTGTGCAATTCGCCAAGCAAACACCATTCCTGGTCCAAGCGTTGTACCTGGTCCTGGATAAGTGCCTTTAAAAATAGAAGATAAGTCATTGCCACAGGCAAATAAGCCCTGAATCACTTGATTGTTTTGATTGAGTACACGACCAAATTCATCACCTGTAAGCCCACCACTACTTGCACAGTCCATAGGGACGACAGGTAATGCATAAAATGGAGCTTTCTGTAATTTTCCTAAACATGGATTCGGTTTTACATCTGGATCGCCATTAAAACGATTCATTACACCGCTACCTTTACCAAAATCTGTGTCTTCGCCTTGTTCCACAAGATGGTTAAAACGCGTCACTGTTTGGTTCAATGTTGCGGCTTGAATACCCACTTTGGTGGCAAGGTCTTCCAGTGTATTTGCTGAAAATAAATATTTTTCTCGTAAAAAGTAATCTAACTTTTTCGCACCAGGTAAAACGAAGCCTAGCCCATATTTTTGAATCGCGGTTTCATCACAAATGAGATAAGACACCACTTTTTCTTTGGCTTTATTGGATCGAATTTGTGCCATACAAAAATCATGATAGGAATCAGACTCATTGACAAATCGTCGCCCATCAGCATTCACAGCAATCACGCCCGGTTTCGCACGGTCTAAAATAATGTGCGGCCAAACTGCTTTATAGCCATTTTTATGGGTATGAATTGAACATGGAAAATACAAAACACTACTGTCTACAGATGGATCAATTTTAGCGCCGATGTTCTGTGCAAAACTTAAACCATCACCTGTGTTTGAGGTCGGTGAAAGTGAGTCAGCGATTAATCCTTGAGGAAATAGTTTTTTACGTAATTGGGCATTCCACCCCACACCACCTGTTGCCAAAACAACGCCTTGACGTGCTTTCACCACAATCTGTTGATTATTTTTATTAATTTTTGCACCAACTACTTTGCCATTTTCATAAATGAGTTCTTGTAATGGTGCTTCTAACCAAACAGGTACATTATTTTGTTTTAAGTTATAAAATAAGCTCCCCACTAAGGCATTTCCCATCACTAAGCGAGTACCACGCGCATAGCGTAAACGTGACATAAAATAAGGCAGCACGACTTTCATCGTTGTCATAAAATTGGTGCCAGACGAAAATGGGTTCAGTAAAGCATTTAATTCACTACGATTCACCATCATGCCACCTAAACCCATAAACTCAGGACGGGGTGGACGCACGTATTTAAAATCTGTACCTAACACACGAGCATCAAATTCGGCAGGTGCCAAAGCTCGACCACCAAAAGCTTCTCCCGGTTGGTTTTTGACATAATCAGGATGTGCTAAACATGCATTCAGTTTCACCGTGGTTTTTTCATCTAAGTCTTTAATCATTTTTGGACTAGATTCTAAAAATGCATCGCGTAAATGTTCTCCGCCACGCTCGCCCACCACCGATTTAAGAAAAATCCGTGCTTGTTCAATATCATCAGGAACACCTGCTGCGACACTTAAATGCGACCCCGGCGCCCAAATCGTGCCTCCAGAAGTTGCGGTTGTACCGCCCACCTGATCTGCTTTTTCACATAACAGCACATCTAAACCATTTAACTTGGCAAATAATGCAGCTGACATTCCTGCCGCACCTGCACCAATAATGAGTAAATCGACTTGTTTTTCCATGTCAGCTTTTCCTATGTATTTTGTTTTTGTACAGATTGCGTGGATTTAGCATGTTGAACCAAATGATTTGCAGCCAAATAACCAAATGTCATGGCAGGTCCTAAAGTAATTCCTCCGCTTGGGTATTGACCTCCCATCACAGTATTCATGTCATTACCTACCGCATAAAGCCCATCAATCGGACGTTGAGTATTTTTATCTAATACACGCGCATCATGATCGGTGATTAATCCTGCAAATGTTCCTAAGCTTCCCGGTACCACTTGCACTGCATAAAATGGTCCTTTTTGTATCGGTGCAATACACGGATTTGGTCCATGATCACTATCCCCTTGCGCTTTTTGATACGGCGTAGAACCTCGTTTAAACTCAGGGTCTTGCCCTTGTTCTGCGTGCAAGTTGTATTGCGTAATGGTCTGTTTAAAATTCGCAGCATCAATACCACATTGTTGAGCTAAGTCCTCTAAACGATCTGCTTGTTTGAGATAACCATTTTCAATCCAAGGCTGCATCGAAATTGGAAAAGGTTTCACTGCACCCAAACCATAACGTCGGATAAATTTATGATCACAAATCAACCAACAATGTGCCAAGTCACCTTGATTCGTATGTTTAAATAAATCTTTGACAAATAAAGGATATGAATCACCTTCGTTGGTAAAACGCTTGCCATTTTTTAATACAGCGATTAAGCCCGGTTTCCCACGTTCAACCAAATGTGGAAAACGTCCTAATGTGCCATCTAAACGAGGCATTAATGACACAGGTGCCCAAGCGCCTGACCATGGCAGCTGCGTATCCACTTGAGCGCCAACCATTTCAGCAAGCTTTAAGCCATCTCCTGTATTGGTTTCAGGCGCAGCCGAGTAATGAGGTGTTCCTAAAGCAACATGTTCAAATAATTGTTGTTTGCGTTTTTCATCATGTGGAAATCCGCCTGTTGCCAAAACTACACCGCGTTTCGCTAAAATTTTAACCAAACCTTGTGGTGTTTTAAAAATTGCACCGACCACTTTATTATTTTCATAAATCAGTTGTTGCGCAGCATGATTTGCAAATAGTCTCACTTTTTGATCAAGTGCTGACTTGAGTAAACGCGCAACCAATGCATTACCATTGACAATTTGGGTTGAACGATGACGAAATAACAAATCTGCAAAATGTCGTAAAACACGCTTAGTCGCATACATAAACGAAGACACAGCATTAAATGTATTAATGAAATGTTTCATATCAGCACCAGATGCGATTCCCATGCCCCAAACTGTGGTTTCAGGAATTGCAGGTCTCAGCAAATGTAAATTTTTCCCGAGTTGTCGCCCATCAAATGGTGCAGCAACAACAGAACGCCAACCCACACGAGAACCTTCTATATCAAAAAAGTCTGGAACCAATGCACCTGCATTGAATTTGACCTCTGTTGATTTCTCAAAAAAATCGATCATTTCAGGTGCTTTTGTTAGATATTGATGAATACGAGCTTCATCATATTTTTCACCCAGTACATTTTTTAGATATTTTTTAGGCTGCTCGATAGGCTCTAACTGCCCTGCACGCTGTGCATGTGGCGTATTCGGGATCCATAACCACCCCCCAGATACCGCCGTTGTGCCACCAAAAACACTTGCTTTTTCAGCAACAATCACATCCAAGCCTTGAACTGCCGCAGTCACTGCGGTAGAAAGTCCACCTGCTCCTGAACCAATCACCAAAACATCACATTCATATTGGTCACGATTTTTTTGAGCTAGAGAATTAAACTCATGTTGAGTTGACGCATTCATGACATCACCCCGCAATAGCATCTACTTCAGCAAGCGCAACGAGTTGTTGAATTGCTTGCAAATTAATTTGAGCACGTTGCAGCGCTGGTCGTTTTGCAAGTGCAAGATTCGGGACTTCTGCTGCTAAAGTAATATCTTTCGGTAAAGCTCGAATCAGCGAAATCAAATCAATTTCACCTTGCCCTGGAACTAAACGATTAGAACGCGCAATTTTAATTAGACCTTCATCGCTTGGGTCATATTCAGCTAAACCATCACAAAGTTGTACGTAGTTCATTTGTGTCGCAGGCAGTGCTTTGACTTGTTCTAAAGTTGAATCTGAACGATCAAAATGCAGTGAATCAATTAATACTGCTGCATTTTTTTGTCCCGATTGCGTCACGATCTGCTGAGCATATTGCAGATTTTTAACAGCCGTCCACGGCATAAATTCAAGATCACAACTTAAATGATATTGCTGACTCAACTCGCAGAACGCTGCATAATTTTCAACTAAGCGTTGATGCTCAGTATCATTACCTGCAATGAGAATATGTTTTGCACCTAATAGTTGAGCAACTTCTAAAAACTGAATATATTTTTGACCATCAAAATCAGGCGTTAAACGTATAATTTCTACATCAGCAATCTTCACGCCTGTATCGGCTAAAGCTGCTTGCGTTTCACGAATTAATGTTGCGTCTGTTAAAATCGGATAGTCAGCTTCATTCGGTGCCGCAGGTAAAAGACGTAAACCGACCTGTGCATAGCCACATTCTGCCGCGATCTTAATTGCTTCAACAGGTGATACATCCGCAACAGTTAAAAATGACAGTGAGTACTGGCGCTGTTTAGATTCAGGCTGCATCATCTACACCTCCTGAACGTTCATTGTCAAGTAGAAAATTCACCATCAAATCACGAACTTGAATAAACATATCTGTACCTGTTACCGCAGTACAACCAAGCGCCAATGCCTGAGTCACAAATGGTGTTTTTTCTGGTTTAGTAACAACATCCGCAACTGACATGGTGTGAGTTAACTTGTCTAGCTGAAATGCTGCTGATGGATCACCATTCATGCCCATCGGGGTTGCATTCACAATGACATCAAAACCTGTTGGGTCATTGTCATGTGCAACAACCTTGCCTTTGCCAAGCGCATTTAAATGGTCAACCAATTGTTGCTGACGTTGTGCATCGACATCGAAAATTGCCAGTTCTGCAACCCCAGCCAACAATAATTCGTAGGCAATCGCTTTGCCTGCACCACCTGCACCCGCCAAAATGGCACGTTTATGTTCTAATTGAATATTTTTTAATTTAATTGCTTGTACCATGCCTGTACCATCTAGCATGTCACCTTCCCAACCAGCTTCACAGCGACGAATGGTATTCACTGCACCAATGAATTTTGCACGTTCTGTCGCTTGGTCACAGCACTGTAAAGCTGTAATTTTGTGTGGCACAGTCACGATCAAACCATCTGTATTGAGCATATTTTTCGTGTTATTTACAAACTCTGGAAAATAATCTGGATGTACATCCGCAGGTGGCACAATGGCATTTAAACCTTTTGAAATCAGTTCCAAAGTCACCCCTTCAGGTGATTTTACTTGTTGGATGGGATGCCCAACCACAAAATAAAGACGAGTCGATCCATTCAATTGAATACTCATAATTCAATATCCTTTTAAAATTCAGTAAATTAAAGTGTTTTTATTAAGCTTTTGCGTCGTCTAAAGCTCGTTGTTGCATACGTTGTGGTGAATAAATCATTTTCATGAGGAGTAAAGCTATGACCATCCCTGCGGCAGGCACACAGAGTACAAGGAAAATTTTACTTGCTGACCAACCTTGATTGAGGAAATAAGCACCAGCAAATGCACTGGCAACCGCACCTAAACGTCCAATACCATGCATCCAACTATTTCCTGTTGCACGTGCAAAGATGGGATAAAATGCACTTGATAAACCATTTACACCTGAGTTTGCACCATTCATCCACATGCCAACAAAGAAACACATTGCACTATATATGTAGAAGTTATGTCCCACTTCACCAATGAAAATCATGAAGACAATTGCGATCAGATAAGAAATTACCAAACCGATATGTGCATTGATTTTATCCATCAAATAACCGCAAGCATAACAACCGATCGGACCACCAAGTTGATAAATTGCAGTAATCATAGATGCTTCACTGATACTGAAACCAAACTCATTTGACATCATTGGCAACCAGCTTCCAAGTAGATACACCACAAATAAACCTGAAGCATATGTCCACCACAGTAAGAAACTACCAAGGAAATAAAATGGGCTAATAATCGTTTTAACTGGATTATCTACAGACTTCGTTTTTGGTTTTGGTAGTACAAAAACTTTGTTCGTTGTATCAAAATCAGGTGCAATTTTTTGAATAATGGCATCAATTTCAGCTTTAGGATGTTGCTTTAAAACCTTAAAACCAATGGATTCGGGCAATTTAAATGCCACAATCACTGCCAAGATTAAAGGTAATATTCCACCAATAATCATCATGGCATGCCAGTTATAGTGCGGAATAACCCATGCCGCTAAAAAGCCACCTAATGCTGCACCAAAAGTAAAACCACTTAAAATCAATGTGACCATTCGTGCATTTACACGCATGGGTGAATAATCAGTGGTTAGCGTCACAGCTTGTGGCATCACACCACCCATAAATAATCCTGCAATAAAACGGAAAATCATCAGTTCTGTAACATTGGTTGAAACTGCCGCAATGAGCGTAAAAAATCCAAACCCAATTAAATTTACGATTAATAATTTTTTACGCCCAAATTTATCGGCTAATGGTCCTGAAATCACGGCACCTAATGCCAGTCCGACCAATGCTGCACTCATTACAGGTGCTAATGCAGTTGTAGTAATTCCCCACTCATTTTTAATGACGGGTGCAACAAAACCCATAATTGAAATATCAATACCGTCAACAACAACGATCATTAAACAAATAAAAATAATAAATTTTTGTAAAGGTGAAATTCTATTTTCGTCTAGAAATTCCCTTAAATCTACCTGTTGCTGCATACACTTGCTCCCTTAGCGTTCACCTATTTCATTTATGCTGTTCCGTGCATAAATAGGTTTAAATTTGATTTAGGCTCTAAATGAACTGAAGACTTCAGTTTTTCACCTTAGATCATGCTGATTTATCTAAAATCATTTAGGATAGAATCTAAGATGTAATATAATCTGTTTTTTAATTTTTTGGAACACTGTTCCAAAAAAATATTAGTAATTAATTTGGATTTTTTATGCTGAGTAATAATGACCGCACTTTAACCGTGCTCGAAGCGTTATTAAAAGATGTAAATGGATGTGCTTTAAGCCAGCTTTCAACTGATTTAGATATTCCCAAATCTGCAATGCATCGTTTATTAAGCTCGATGAAAGACATGGGTTATATCTATCAAGATGAACTAAGCCAGCACTATAAACTGACCTTAAAAATCGCTTCAATGGGACTGACATATTTGTCTTCTCGCTCAATTACAGAAACTTTTCAGCCGCTACTCAATCAGTTGGCTGAAGAATCTGCTGAACTGGTGCGTTTGGGTCTCATTGAAAATGAAAATATTATTTGGATTGCAAAAGCTCAAGGTTCAAAGTCAGGTTTAAAATATGACCCTGATTCTGGCAGCGTGGCGTATTTACCTGCGTCTTCCTGTGGTTTAACTTATCTTTCTGCGCTCAATGAGGCTGATTTTTTACGCTTAGTAGAACGCGAAGGTTTTGAAAAAGCAAAATTATTTGGTCCCAATACACCCAAAAACTTAGAGGAGCTTAAAGTTTTAGTACAAGCATCTAAAGATCGAGGCTATGGTTTAATTCAAGATACTTATGAGTTAGGAATGACTGCTATGGCAAAAGTCATTCTGAATCCACATACAGGTATTCCTTTTGGGACGGTAAGTATCGCAGGTCCATCTGTACGTTTAAATGAAAAACGTGTTGAAGAACTCGCACCAGCATTACTTGAAACAGTGGAAAAAGTGAGTCAAATTATTCATTTGTCACAATATTAATTATAAAAAGCGATCTAAGTAGATCGCTTTTTATTTATTGGGGAAAATAAATGGCTTAGAAGTTGAAACGCGTAGTTAAACCCAACACCCATGCATCATCTACTTGCTTTAAACCACCTGCTTGATGCACATATTGAATATTTGGACGCAACATGATTGCTGGTGACCAATTCAAACTATAATTCAGCTCAATATTGAGCTCATCATTTTGAATAGGTCGGTATAAAGGATTTGTATAATCTGCCGCAGTTAAACCATTTTGTTGGTTCTGATAATGCTGACGATCACGAACGCGCTCATTAACATCAAAACGTGCAAAACCTAAACCAATGCTGTCTTGTGGACGAGCATCGAATGCACCTTTATACCAAAATGCCAACTGCTGTGACGCTTCAACAGTGGTGGTCGCTTTATCATTCCAAGTGAAATTGGCAGATGCAAATAGACCACGTTTACTGTCATTTTCATGTGCAGTCAGTTGTTGCTGTGCATTTAACCAGACACTTTGTTTATGATCATGGACTTTTGCAGATGTATTCGCGTCAATGATCTGACCTTGTGTATTGGTTTTTACGTCCTTTGCATCCGCAGTGGCATAAAATGCACCGAGTTTATATTCTCCTGTTAAACCATTAAAAGTGGCAAGTTTAGGTTTCCAAGTCAACTCGACAGGAATCAAAACGCCTTCGGCATCATCCATGCCTAAATTAAAGCCACGATCTTCAAAGGTATTTTCAGGATTCATTTCATAAATCCCTGCTGCAAGTGACCATTCAGGCAAAAATTGATATTTTAGGTTCATTCCCCATTGTGACACAGGACCGTTATACCAAATATTGCCTACCGTTTTACCCAGTTGACCACCACATAGCATTAAGTTTTGAAACTCACAATGTGAAGCATTAAAGTCTTCAGACAAGCCCATTCGTCCAATTTTAAACTGTAACGTATTGTCTAAAAACCCAGATTTTATCCATGCTTGTGATAAACGCCAAGATTGTCCTCGACCATAAATTTCTTGCACACTACTAAACTGTGATGCGCGTGGATCAGAAATTCGTTCTGCGGATAATGCTTGTCCGTCACGTTTGGTGATCATGACACTGGCTTGGGTATTTTCCAAACCTGCGATTTTCTCCAAATCAAATTGTGAAGCTAACGTGAATTGGTAAGCATGCAACATTTCTCGATCATCGTTATAACCACCCTCGAGATTTGTTGCACTTTCACTTTGAAAACCAAAATTAAACTTATAGCCTTGTTCTTCTAAGCTCTTGCGTTCACCATTCCAGCCCCCCAAAAGCCATTGTCGGTCTTCTGACCATGGCATTTGAGCAAATGTACATTGTGATACAAAGAGTGCAGAACCCAGCAACGTTAAAGGTTTCAATAAACAATGTTTCATATGCTTTTCCTTAAGCAATAATGATTCAAAAAATAGTAAAATTACAGTTCTACAGCAGGACTTAATTCTGAACTTGCGCCATGAATATCAGTTAATGTGGCAGTGATTGATTGCACTTTTTGATTCGGTTTCCATTGAATTTGAGCTTTGCCATTTTCATCCGTCACGACTTGTTGTGTACCTAAAAAGATTTCTGCTTCATTGGCATTTTTTTGCCAATTTCCGAAAAATTCAACACGATACATTACTTTAGTCAAACATGTTTTGAGTGCAAACCTATTCATTTTCAATCCCAATCATTTTTCCTGTACATCCAGTGGTTTTGTTTCACCAGATGTACATCACTTTAAAATCTATATATTTAATTAAATATCAAAAAATACAGTTTCTTTGTCGCCTTGAACATAAATATCAAAGCGATAGACGATTTCACCATTTTCTTCGCTGCGCTTAGCAATCAAAGTTTGGCGACGTGGTTCCCACTCAATGCTATTCAATACAGGATCTTTTGCATTCGCTTCAGCTTCATCTTCAAAATAAACACGGGTGTTTAAACCTAAGTTGATACCACGTGCAAAAATAATCAGATTAATATGCGGTGCTTGTGTTGAACCTTTACGACCAGGAACAGTGCTTGGTTTGATAGTATTAAAATGCCATACACCTGTTTGGAAGTCTGCGCCAGCACGTCCCCAACCTTGGAAGTTTTGATCTGCATTTTTCTCTTGAAAATCTGCATCACTTGGATAAACGCCGTTTGCATCAGCTTGCCAAATTTCGACTAAAACATCACGTAATGGTACACCCACACCATCAAATACACGCCCTTCTAAACGGATACGTTGACCTTCTGGATTATTTTTCAACAAGTCATTATTAAAGTTATATTCAAAAACCTCGATACCTGCTTGTTTAGGTAACAAACCGATATGAACATAAGGTCCACCTGTTTGCGATGGGGTTTCATGTAATTCTTGGAAATTCCAACCGTTCATAGCATTTACTCCATGTATTAAACTAATTCATTTTCAAAATAGGTTTTGCGACGACCACGTAAAGTGATGTCAAAACGATAACAACGGCTATCAGCTTCGATAAAATTGCTCTTGTCTTCAAGGGCAATCAAAGCGCGTCGTTGATCTTCTGAAGGAATGGTTTTAATAATTGGACAACTGTCAATCAGTGGATCACCTTCAAAATAAAATTGTGAAATTAAACGTTGCGCCCAACCATCAGCAAGTAAAGAAAAATGGATATGCGCAGGACGCCATTCATTAATACGGTTACGCCAAGGATATGGACCAGGCTTAATGGTACGGAAAATATAAAAACCATTTTCATCTGTCATCATACGACCACAACCACCAAAGTTTGGATCTAAAGCGCCAATAAATTGGTCATTTGGATGACGATAACGACCAGAAGCATTGGCTTGCCATACTTCAATTAATGCATTTTTTACAGGACGACCAAATTGGTCACGGACATAGCCATGTACAATGACACGCTCACCAATCGGTAAGCCTTCTTTAGCACAGTTTAAAATAAGGTCATTATCTTTTGGACCAAAGTGCTCTGCCGAAAAACGTGGTGAAGTCACTTCTGAAATGGTTTCACCAATCGAAATTAATGCATTTTTTGGTGAACGCAATACACTTGTTTTATAGCCTGGTGCATACGCAGGTGGATGATCTTCACTATTGCGCTGTGCATATGCGCCCCAAATATTTTTAGACATCATCGTTTCCTTTTAAAAACTAAATTCCTTAACCTGTTATCACTTCATTATTCAGCATCTAAGCCGAGTTCTTTAAACACTTCTTCAGCCATATGCATCGCTGCATTTGCCGCAGGTAAACCTGCATACAGTGATGAATGAATAAATAATTCTTTTAAATCGTCTTTTGTCACACCATTGTTAAAACAAGCACGCAAATGTAAGCGTAGTTCATCTGTTCTGCCCAATGACAACAAAATCGCAATCGTGACTAGACTACGTGTATGGCGTGGCATTCCTGGACGTGACCATACCTCTCCCCATGCAAAACGACTGATAAAGTTTTGAAAATCTGCATTAAAGTCATTCAAATTATCCAAAGAGCGCTGCACGTGTTTTTCACCTAACACTTCACTGCGAACCTGAATGCCTTGTTGATAACGTTCTTCATCGTTCATAAAAATTTCCTCTTAGGTTGCATCTGTATGTGCAACAAATGATTTAATTAAGATCGCAATTGCCGCAGCAGTCGCTGGAATAAGTAATAAAGATAAAATTGCAGTAAATGACCACTGATTACCCAGTAATACCGCACCAATCCACGCACCAAATACAGCGCCGAAACGTCCAATACCTGACATCCATGCCACACCTGTTGCACGACATTGGGTAGGATAGAAACGAGCACTTAACGCTGGCATTGCAGACTGAGCGCCATTGGCAGCCATACCTGCACATAAGATAAATATTGCTAAGAATGTTGGATAATTTAAGCTTTGACCCACAATAAAAGCGAATACACCAGCTAAGAAATAAAAGCCTGCAATCACACGGTTAGGGTTAAATTTATCCATTGCCCAACCAATAAATAGCGCACTGAGTACCCCACCGAACTGGAACAATCCGCCAATAAATGCAGCATGCTCCATGCTTGCACCTGTTTCACGCATCAATGTTGGCAACCAACTGGTCAAGAGATAAATAATCACTAAACCCATGAAATAGGTAAACCACAGTAAAAAAGTGCCTTTGATATATGATTTTGAAAACAACATACCAATTACAGAATTTTTATTTGCTGCTTCACTCTTTTCTTCTGGAACATGGAATTCATGAACAGATGCAACTTGTTCAGGTGCTATTTTACTTAAAATCTTTTTAACTTTGTCTGAGGCATTACCTTTCACAATCAGATAACGATATGATTCAGGCAACCAAAGTATGACCATGACCATTAAAATAAGGGGTGCCCAACCGCCCACCAAAAACAGACTGTGCCACCCAAAATTTGGGATTAACCAACTACTGAGAAAACCACCAATCGCCATACCGAGGTTATAACCACAGAACATACATGTCACAAGCAATGAACGGATCCGTGCAGGACAATATTCTGAGAATAAAGTCGTTGCATTTGGCATTGCTGCGCCCAAGCCAATTCCTGTGAGAAAACGAAAAACAACCAACTGATCTAAAGTTGAAGAATAAGCACAAGCTAAGGTAAAGCCGCCAAAAATCAGCATGGAGATACTTAATACGATCTTACGCCCAAATCGATCAGCCAATGGACCTGAAAATAATGCGCCAAAAATCATCCCACCCAAGGCAGCACTCATCACAGGGCCTAAATCAGCCTTAGCAACACCCCAATCCTGTGCCAATGCAGGTGCAATAAAACCCATTGCAGCTGTATCTATTCCATCAACAAAAACAATGAGAAAACAAACAATTGCAATCATCCATTGAAACTTTGATACAGGAGCATTATTGATTAATGCTTGGGCATCTATCCCTTTTTTAAGGACAGTACTCTCCTGAGATGCCATGTCTATCTCCTTTAGGCAAAATCTGTTTTAAGCTGTTTTTAATTTATGCAATGAATTTGGCTAAAATTTGGCTAAACGCTACAGGACATTCAATATTAGACAAATGTGAAGCCTCTATGCTTTGAAGCTCACTGCCCTGTATTTTAGACTGCATAAATTCACCATCTTGAAGTGTAGTCACGGGATCTTTCGCCCCACAAATCAATAACGTTGGAATACGAATTTCGACTAAATCTGTACGAACATCTGCATCAGCCAATGCACGACAAGACGCTGCATAACCTTGAGCTGGTGTTGCGGCTAAGCTTTGAATCGTACGTTGTGCTAAGTCATCGTGTTGATAATCAAATGACTCACTAAACCAACGGGTATGTGTGGTTTTGACTAAGTCTGCTAGACCTTCTTTTTCGACTTGGTCTGCACGTGTAAGCCATGCTTCTGCCTGTCCAATTTTGGCAGCAGAATTTGCCACAGTAATGCTTTCAAAACGATCCGCAACATTGATCCCAAGCCATAAACCTGTGATACCACCCATCGAGATGCCACAAAAATGTGCCTTTGAAATATTTAAGGCATCTAAAATATCCAGTACATCTTCGCCGAGGTTTGCCAAAGTAGAGTTTTCAATTACATCACTTTGACCATGACCGCGTGTATCGTAACGAACAACTTTGTAATTTTCTTTAAAATAAGCAACTTGCTCATCCCACATGTGATGATCCGTTCCTAAAGAGTTCGAAAAAATAATCACAGGTGCATGATCTAAACCATCAATTTGAATTGCTAAAGCCTTTCCTTGTCGATTAATAATTTTGTTCATCACTTTGCCTCTCCTTTAGCATGTTTCAGCACAGCTTCGATTTGATCTTGAATATTTCCCAAATAAGACTCAGGTTTAAATATCTGTTGCAATTGTTCAGCATTAAAATACTGCTGAACCTCTGCAATTTCAGCCACAACATCTTGTAAATGACGTTGCTCAGCAACCGCTTTTTTACATGCAGCTTCGACCAAATGATGTGCATTTAAGCGTCCCATTTTAGGGGCTAAAGCCATCATGACCGCTTCCGCCATAATCAAACCTTGTGTGCATTCAATATTACGCTGCATATTTTCAGAATTAACTTCTAAGCCTTGTAATACTTCATGTGTGCGCTGCAATGCACCGGCACAAAGCTGAAAAATTTCAGGTAGTGCAAGCCATTCTGCATGCCATGCGCCTAAGCTACGTTCATGTTCCTGAACCATACTTTGGTACATGCTCGACATTAAGGCAGGCACTCGATTTGCTGCTGCCAAAATAGATGCAGCCGCGACTGGGTTACGCTTGTGTGGCATTGTGGATGAACCACCACGTCCTTTAGCTGTCGGCTCAAACACTTCTGCAATTTCTGTTTGCATCATGAGTGACCAATCACGTGCCATTTTCCCAGTATTACCTGTAACAACTGCTAAAAAGTGGGCAATATCCAGTATACGATCACGTTCGCCATGCCAAGTGCAATCAGGTTTAGACAAATCAAGTCGTTGTGCATAAGCCTCAATAACTGCCGAACCTTGATCTAAAATAGATGCTAAAGAGCCAACAGCACCACCCAATTGAACAGTGAGTACTCGAGATTTTATTTGCTCTAAACGTTCTAAATCACGCTGAAAACTACTCGCCCAACGTGCAGCTTTATGCCCTAACGTAATCGGTAGTCCTTGCTGTAACCATGTACGCCCAATCATGACCTGATCACGATACTGTTCTGCTAAATGAACTGCAACATCATGAGCACTTTGTAATTGTATTTGAATGATAGATAAAGCATCTTTTGCTTGTAAAACTGTCGCAGTATCAATAATATCCTGACTGGTTGCGCCCCAATGTACATAGCGAGAAGCCTCTTCATCGACATTTTTTACAGCAGCAGTAAATTGCTTTACAAAAGGAATTGCAATATTGCCAGCCAATGCAGTTGCTGTTGCCAAGCTTTCAAAATCAATCGCATATATGCCTTGCTCTTCAGCGACTTGGGCAATAATGCTTGCGGCACTTTGCGGCATGACACCAACATCAGCTTCCGCCTGTGCCAAAGCAACTTCTGCCTTAATCATGTATTGAATCAATGCCTGATCACTAAAAATCTGAGTGACATCAGCTTGATAAAACAAACTTGCAAATAACTGGCTCATTTTGCTGATCCTTAAACTTTTTCAATAATCAAAGCAATGCCTTGACCGACACCGATACACATTGAGCACAGGGCATATTTGCCACCTGTTACTTCAAGCTGATTCAGCGCGGTGATGACCAAACGTGCACCCGATGCACCGAGTGGATGACCCAAAGCAATCGCGCCACCATTTGGATTGACTTTCTCTGAACCATCAGCAAGACCTAGGTCACGCGTCACAGCCAATGCTTGTGCTGCAAAAGCTTCGTTTAGTTCAATCACATCCATTTGCTCAAGGCTTAAACCTGTTTGAGACAATAGTTTTTTGATCGCAGGTGCAGGACCAAAGCCCATAATGCGTGGCTCAACACCAACAGTTGTTGCAGCAATGATTTTGGCACGAGCTGTTAAACCATACATTGCAACGGCATCATCAGAAGCAATCAATAGCGCTGCTGCACCATCGTTAATGCCTGAAGCATTGCCGGCAGTCACTGTACCTTCAGCTTTCACTACAGGTTTTAACTTGCTTAATGCTTCAATCGTGGTTGCACGAGGATGTTCATCTTTTGGAACAACAATGGCATCACCTTTGCGCTGTGGAATGGTCACAGGAATAATTTCTTTGTCGAAGAAACCTTTTGCCTGTGCAGCCGCAGTACGTTGTTGACTGGTCAAAGCAAACTGATCCTGATCGGCACGGCTAATGTTGAATTGCTCAGCCACGTTTTCCGCAGTCTGTGGCATGGTTTCAACACCATACATTTCTTTCAGTTTTGGATTGATAAAACGCCAACCCATCGTCGTGTCTTCAAGCTTTTGTGCACGACCATAAGCAGATTCAGATTTACCCATCACAAATGGCGCACGTGACATACTTTCGACACCACCTGCAAGAATCAAATCTACTTCACCTGCTTTAATCGCACGTGCTGCCATTGCCACTGCATCTAGCGATGAACCACATAAACGATTGACTGTTGTTGCAGGCACTTGATATGGCACACCTGCCAATAGTGCAGACATACGACCGACGTTACGGTTGTCTTCACCTGCTTGGTTGGCACAACCATAAATCACATCATCGACTTTTTCCCAGTTCACAGATGGATTACGTTCAATTAAAGCTTTAATTGGTAATGCACCTAAGTCATCTGTACGTACAGGTGCAAGTCCACCTGCATAGCGACCGAAAGGTGTACGGATGGCATCAATAATATATGCGTTTTTCATTTTTAAATCCTTTACCTCCCTTAATCCCTCCTGAAATGAGGGAGACTTTCCAATGAAAAATAAATATTTATTGGTCAAAGTTCCCCTTTGAAAAAGGGGGATTTAGGGGGATTCTGTATATTTCTAAAGTGCCTTAAGCAGTCGCATCAATCAATTTTGCACCTGTCATCGACTGCAATTCTTCAAATGAAAGACCTTCCACTTTTTCAATCACTTTCATGCCCTCAGCAGTGACGTCAATCACACACAGGTCAGTATAAATACGGTCTACACATTTTAAACCTGTGGCAGGATAAGTCAGTTCAGCCACAATTTTAGGCTCGCCTTTTTTGGTCACATGATCTGTGGTGATAAATACTTTTTTCGCACCAACGGCTAAGTCCATGGCACCGCCAACCGCAGGAATCGCATCAGGTGCGCCTGTGTGCCAGTTTGCTAAATCACCATTTTCAGCAATTTGGAAAGCACCGAGTACCGCGATGTCTAAGTGACCACCACGCATCATGGCAAAGGAGTCACCATGATGGAAGAAACAACCCCCCGTCAGCATGGTGACAAATTCTTTACCGGCATTAATTAGTTCAGGATCACGATCTTCTTCAGCAGGTGGTGGACCAAAAGCCAAAAGACCATTTTCAGAATGTAAAAATACATCTTTGTCAGAGGGTAAATAATTGGAAATCTTCGTCGGTAAACCAATGCCTAAGTTGACATATGCACCATCAGGAATGTCTTGTGCCACACGCTCAGCAATTTGATCACGGCTTAATTTTGTATAACTCATGTTTAATTCTCCGTAACCAATGATTGAGCAGGTTTTACTTGTACAACGTGTTGTACAAAAATACCTGGTGTGATGATATGTTCAGGATCTAAAGTGCCTAGCTCTACAACTTCAGACACTTGTGCAATGGTCACATCTGCTGCCATTGCCATGATCGGGCCAAAGTTACGTGCAGATTTACGGTAAACAAGGTTACCCCAACGGTCGCCTTGTTGTGCTTTGATGAGGGCAAAATCCGCTTTAATTGGGTTTTCTAAAACGAAATCCTTACCTTCATAGTTTAAGGTTGGTTTGCCTTCAGCAAGTAACGTCCCAAAACCTGTAGGTGTGTAGATTGGACCTAAGCCCATACCTGCGGCTTGGATACGGCAAGCCAAATTACCTTGTGGTACAAGTTCTAACTCGATTTTTCCCGCACGATAAAGCTCATCAAATACCCAAGAGTCAGACTGACGAGGGAAAGAGCAAATGATTTTACGGACAGCATCCGCTTTGAGCAGTTTAGCTAGACCATAGTCACCATTGCCTGCATTGTTATTGATAATGACAAGATCTTTCACACCGAGTTCGATCAAGCCATCGATGAGCTCTGCAGGTTGTCCTGCTGTGCCAAATCCACCAATCATGATGGTTGAACCGTCCTTGATTTGTGAAAGCGCATCGTGAAGTGAGAAAGCACTTTTATCAATCATTAGACAACTCCATTTGCTATAAAAATAAAAAATAAATCTCGTTCAGGATTGTATTGAGTATTCATAAAGAAGAAGATCACACCCAATCCCGAGTGTTTTTGTGTAGATTCCGTATCCTCATTTTTATTGTTTTTTGGATTTTGTTCTAGCATAAAATAGTGAAATTGTTCGATACATAGAATAATTGTTCGATAGTCGAACATTTATTCAAATTTTATCCATCCACCTATCAATTTTAAATTAACCTAATACGATAAGTATTTATGGTAAATCGACAAGGAATGTATTAAAAATGACTGTAGAAAATGAACTCGAAAAAAAGATTTTAGAAAACTCAGAAAATAAAAAACTGATTCGACATGAAGATTTTGTCGCAGGTATCAGTAAAGGGATGGCGATCTTGGAATGTTTTGGTTCTGAACGTCATCGTTTAAATATTAGTATTGCCGCAGAGAAAACAGGCTTAACACGTGCAGCCGCAAGACGACATTTACTCACTTTAGAATATTTAGGTTATTTGGAGTTTGATGGGCATTATTATTATCTAGCTCCTAAAGTTTTAAAGTTTTCAGGTGCTTACCTCAGTGGGTCGCAACTACCAAAAATCTGTCAGCCTTTATTAAATTTATTAACCACACAAACTTCCCTCATCTTCTCAGTGATGGTTTTAGATGGTTTTGAAGCAATTACCATTGCTCGAAGCGCAGCACATCAACAGACAGATCGAGTCAATCCTTATGGTCTGCATTTAGGCAATCGTTTACCTGCACATGCGACATCTGCAGGGAAAATTTTATTGGCACATTTAAGTTTGGAACAACAACAAGAATGGTTGGAAAAATATCCATTAAAGCGAATCACCAAATATAGCTGTATGAATAATCAGCATTTTTTGCATATTTTAGATGAAATTAAAGAACAAGATTGGTGCTATTCTAGTGAAGAACATGAACTTGGGGTGCATGCTCTCGCTGTTCCTATTTATGGACCTAAAGGTAATGTTGTTGCTGCACTGAATATTGTATCGCCCACGATGCGCACCACAAAAGAATATTTAATTCAGCAAATACTCCCTTTATTACAAGAAACTGCACGAGATTTAAGAAATGTGATTTAAATTGTATCGAGCAAAAGTTGATTATTGCGTGGTATATCCACCGTCAATTGCATAATTTGCCCCAGTGATAAATGAAGCCTGATCTGAAAGTAAAAAGATCACCAAATTTGCAACTTCATCCACTGTGCCCAACCTTTGAATAGGATGCTTACTCTGTGTTGCTTCGGTCTGAACATTACGGATTAATGGCGTTTCAATATAACCAGGATGAATAGAATTCACACGAATATTCTGCTGTGCATAGTCCAAAGCAGCAGCTTTACTTAATCCAGTCACACCATGCTTTGCTGTGATATATGCTGCCCGATTTTTAGTCGCAACAGTACCTAAAATAGAAGAGGTATTCACAATACTACCACCGCCATTTTTTAATATTAATGGGATTTGAAAATGTAAACAATAAAAAATACTGTTTAAATTTACATCTATTTGCTTATGCCATGTCTCAATAGATAAATCAGCAATACTTTTGACAGGACTTGCAATCCCAGCATTATTAAAGGCGAAATTTAAACCTGAAAAGTGTTGATCAATTTGCTCAATACAAGACTGCATAAACTCAGCATTGGAAACATCACCCACTTGTAGCAAAATATCAACCTGTGACCCGATTAAACGGACAGTTTCAGCTAAATGGTTTTGATTAATATCAATTAAACATAACTTGCAACCATATTTTGCCAACAAAATACTCGTAGCTTGCCCGATTCCAGAGCCAGCACCTGTCACCATGGCAACTTTATTTTCAAAGTGATATTGCATAAATCTTCCTTGTTTTATACTAAGTGTTGTTGTTATTGATTCATAAATACCAACAACACTTTATTAAATATTAATAATTTAAGCTTTTCACACTAGTAATTTTCTTTCTTGGTGATTGCAATAAAATTGCTAAACCTGATAAAAATGCAGGGATCATTAATAAAGTAAACATCGTCTCTAGTGGAATTTTTGCATTAATCATCGCTGCTCCTGCAAAAGCACTTAAAATTGCACCTAAACGTCCGATGCCATTCATCCACGTTGCCCCTGTTGCTCGCGCACTCGTTGGATAATAACCCATTGCAACCGAGGTTAAACCTGTAGAACCACCATTAAAGGTAAAGCCTAAAATCAATGCCATCACACACATTAAATTAAAGTTTTGACTAAACTGACCTAAAGCATAAGTGGCAAATGTGCCCACCAACATTGCAATAAATAGAACCACTCGTGGACGATATTGATCCATCAGCCAACCTAAAACCATACAACCTAAAGGTCCACCCAATTGAAAAAATGATGTGACTATAGCTGCTTGAGAAATACTGAATTGATTCATTTTAATCAGTGTAGGCAACCAACTACTGCATAAATAAATCAAGAACAATGCCATGAAATAAGCAATCCATAGCATGACCGTCCCATACAAATATTCACGTGAAAGAATAAGCTTTAATCCCGTTTTTTCGGTTGGGATTTCATTTAAATAAAACTGATAATGTTCAAATTTTTGTTGAGGATATAAACGATGTAAAATCAATTGGATTTTATCTTGTGCATTACCCTTTTTAACTAAATATGTAATCGATTCTGGCATTTTCCAATATAAAAATGGCGCTAAAATTAAAGGTAAAACTCCACCTAAAACCAACATACTGCGCCAACCAAATTCAGGAATCATCCATGCAGCTAAAAAGCCTGCTGCCGCCGCGCCTAAAGAAAAACCACAATAAACAGTATTTACTGTAAATGAACGACGACGATCAGGTGCATATTCTGCTGCCAATGTTGCCGCATTGGGTGCAGCAGCACCTGCACCGAGTCCCGTTAAAAAACGATAAATAATTAAATGTGTAATATCTGTTGAAAATGCAGTCAACAAAGTAAAAATACCAAAGCCAATCAAACTAAAAATCAATACAGGTTTACGCCCAAACTTATCGGATAATGGTCCTGAAACCAAAGCTCCAATCGCTAAACCAACCAGTGCAGCGCTCAGCACAGGCGCGATTTGCTGTGCAGTAATGCCCCACTCTTGTATAATCTGCGGTGCAATTAAGCCCATGACCACCACATCAATACCATCAAGCGCAATAATAGTGAAACAGAAAAATAAAATGAGTTTTTGAAAATTTCCCACTTTATTTTCATTCAGTATTTTCTTAATATCCATCCTTTGCATACTTGTGCTCATTTTTCATTCTCCTTATAAAAAAGCACCAAGCCCCTGTAGCACTGCAATTACAGTACCGTTTCCAAAACACAGGGATTGATTGATTTATGAATTAAATCGATTCATAAAATGATTAAAAAATGAATCATGAAGTAAATGACTTTAAATGTACTGGTCGCACCAATTGGTTTGTTTGCGACTGCACAAGTCCTTCAGTTTGTTGTAAATAGACTTGAAAATCAGGGTCAGTATCTCGCGCTAAACTACGCTTTTCATAATCATCTAAACTATCGTAACCCCACAAATGCACCACCTGATTTAATGAACCAATGGTCGTGACATAAAACCCTAAAGGCTGCCCAAGATGTTTTTTCAATACAGGCATTGCTAAATTATCAAATAACGCTAAAAATTTTGGCAACATACGTGGCGTAATGGTATAAATTCGATGGTCAACAATTGCTTTATGAAACATTTTGCATCTCCTCTTGGTTTTGTTGTGCTAAGCCTTTACCGCCTTTGGCTAAATTTGCAATATGTAACCCTGTCAAATAACCAAAAGTCATAATGGGTCCCAATGTAATTCCTGCACCTGGATAATTTCCGCCCATCATACTGGCACGGTCATTTCCTACCGCATATAAGCCGACAATTTTTTGATTTTTCGAGTTAAGCACTTCTCCAGTGACCGCTGTTCTAAGTCCATCAAATGTGCCCAGATCTCCCATAAAGACTTTTACTGCATAAAAAGGTCCTACTGAAACAGGTGCAATACACGGATTTGGCATATGCTCGGGGTCTGCTAAATAACGATTAAATGCTGTTGAACCACGTTGAAATGCAGGATCTTCACCATTTACCGCATGTTTGTTGTATTCAATAATCGTATCGCTTAAATTTTTAGCATCAATTCCTGCATTTTCTGCTAACTCTTCTATGGTATTTCCTTTCATTAAATAGCCATTTTTCACTAAACCTGATAATGGCATTGGTGCAGGTTTTGCATAGCCTAAACCATATTTAGCAATGGTTTTTTGGTCACAAATCAACCACATTGCAGTTTCAGACATCCCTTGACATGCTCGAAATAAAGCAGCACCAACATCATGATAAGAGTTTGACTCGTTGGTAAAACGTTGCCCATTTTTTAAAACGCCAATAATGCCAGGCTTATAACGATCTAATAAATGTGGAAATACGCCATAACCCTCAGCTTGTGGCACTTTTGAAACAGGCATCCATGCGGCAGCATCTTGATATTGAATATCGAATGCACCACCGACTTGTTCTGCCATGCGGCAACCATCACCTGTATTGCTGGTTGGAACCGGGGAGATATGTTCTCCACCTGTTTTTAAATGTGCATAAGTTGTTTTTAAACGTGCAATATCATGTGAAAAACCACCACATGCCAACACAACACCATGTTTTGATTTAAGCTTTAATTTTTTACCTTCTTGTAAAATTTCTACACCTACAATTTTCCCCGATTCTTGTAGCAATTTTTGTACGGGTGTTGATGTATAAATCGGAATATCTAAATCAAAAGCTGATTTTGCCAAGCGTGCTGCCAAAGCATTTCCACTGGTCACATTGGTTCCTCGACCATAAAAAGCCAACTCTTTCATATGAATGGCTAAACGCTTTGCCACATACATAAATGAAGTAAATGATTTAGTTGCATTAAAAAAATGTTTTAAATCTGCATTTGACGAATTAAACATCATGCCCATAAAAGTAATGGTTTTTAAGGGTGGACGTAAACGTTTCATATTTTCGCCTAAACTACGAATATCAAACGGTGCAGCTAAAATAGAACGTCCAACCTCAACCCCACCGGATACATTAGGATGATAATCTGGATACAAAGTAGGAATAAATTTGACTGTGGTTTCTTTCTCAAAAAAATCGATCATTTTAGGTCCATAGTCTAAAAAGGCATCGACTGCTTGAGCATTATAAAAATTTTGAGTTTCGTGTTTTAGATAGTTAATTGCTGCTTGTTTTGAATCTTGAATACCATTTTTTTTAGCGTGTGGATTATTGGGAATCCAAAGCACTCCACCAGAAAATGCAGTTGTACCACCAAAAACTGCATCCTTTTCTAAGACAATCACCTTTAGCCCCTGCTTTTTCGCGGTAATTGCCGTCGATAATCCTCCTGCACCTGAACCTATTACAATCAAATCCCAATCATTTTGTTGATCTAATGCATCATGCATATCTTCACTCCATGCAAATAACTCTTCATCCATGTTTCGTCATTATCGAAACACACTTAGAATGATGTTTTGACTTTTCCTTTGTTTTTTAAACTAATGATGAAAAAGTCATTCGCAAAGTGTAAAACTCAATCAATGCGCGATGATCGTACATATCAGATAATATTCGTACAAATACTATGAAACGAATATCGTGACTGTGATCAATCATCCCAATATTCAAGATCATGAGGGGTTTTAAATCATATCGCGTATTTCCTTTGCAGCCTGTCTTAGCATAGGCACAATGGTATTCACCAAATAAAAATCATTGACTTTATTGACTGATGCCACGGCGTTCATCGCGGCAATGAGTTCTCCCTTTTGATTAATAATAGGGACTGCAACTGCAACAACCCCAAGTTCATATTCCTCACTAGAAATACAATAAGCCTGCGCTCTAATCTTCTGTAATTCTTGTAAAAAAACTTCCTGCTCAGTCATTGTATAATGGGTAAAGCGACGTAATTCATAATGCTCAAGCCATTGTTTTTGCTCTTCAAGACTTCTTTGTGAAAGTAATACTTTACCTGTAGATGCAGTATGTGCTGGTATTCTATTGCCGAGATGAATGCCAAAAGGGCTGACTCGAAATTCCTCATGCTGCGGTGAAATACTACGTGCTACAGGAACCAATTCATGATGGTCTAAAACAACAACAGAAAAAACCAAAGAAGTTTTTGCCGCTAAAATATTCAGTACAGGTTGAGCTATTTTAGGTAAATGTGCTGTATGCAAATATGCACCAGAGAATTTTAAAACTTTATGTGTTAGCCAGTAATAATAATCATCTGTATCTAAATACCCTAAAAACTTCAATGTTTTTAGATAACGTCTTGCTGCCGTTCTGGTTAAACCTGTACGTTCTGCTGTTTGTGTGACATTGAGGCGCTGTCGGTCTGAGCCAAATGCTTCTAAAATACTGAGTCCTTTTGCTAGACCTGCAATATAATCATCATATTTTATCTGCTCACCTGATAATTCATCCTGAATTAATTCATCACGCATATCATTCTCTCTTTGTTGTTTTGCACGATCATCGTCCACTTGATATGAATACCGTTCAAAAGCATATTTGTAAACTACTCAAATTATTTTTTAGTGGCTAATTTAAATTTAGCTCATTAATCAATGCCAAATTTTTAGCATTTAGGCTGCTTATTTATTATTGAATCAAGGAATGAAAAATGTCTAGACTGAAAGACAAAGTATGCATAATCACAGGCGCAGCATCAGGTATGGGTGAAGCTGAAGCTTTTGCCTTTGCCACACAAGGGGCAAAACTTGTGATTGCAGATCTAAATATTGAATCTGCTCAACAGGTTGCAGATAAAATTAGACAAATGGGCAATGAAGTACTTGTTGTACAGGTTGATATTACTGAAAAGACTCAATTAGAAAACTTAGTTCAGACCACACTACAACATTTTGGCAGAATTGATGTTTTGCTGAATAATGCAGGTATTTTTGATAAATATATAAATAGCTTAGACACCAGTGAACAACTTTGGGATTTAGTTTTTAATATTAATGTGAAATCTATTTTTAATTTAAGTAATTTAGTCTTGCCACACATGATTGAACAAAAATCTGGTGCGATTATCAATATTGGTTCAATTGCTGGACTTGTTGCAAAAATGGGGGGCGCATCTTATACCGCATCTAAACATGCTGTACTGGGTTATACCAAGCATCTTGCTGCCGAATATGGCAAATTTGGTATTAAAATCAATGCCATTTGCCCGGGAACAATTCGCACGCCTATGACTGCTGAGATGTTAAAAACTCGCCCTACTGACAAAATTCCTTTAGATCGTTTTGGTGAAGTCAATGAAGTTGCTGACTTAGCGATATTTTTAGCATCGGATGAAGCTCAGTTTATGTCAGGTACATGTATTACGATTGATGGAGGATTTACCAGTATTTAAATTTTTATTTATAAAATAAATGCGGTTAATCATCTCATTTACGTCTAGCATTTTTAATATAAATCATGATGATACAATTGTATTTGACATGATATTTAAAAACCATATTAAAAAAATAAGCATGAAGATAACAGAGGTCATTTTATATTCATGCTTAGGCTATTTTTTATTAAATAGAAATCTTCAATAAAATAAATCATGCCTTTCTAAGCAGCAAATTCGCAACTGAGAAAGGCTTAAACATATATCAAATCAAATCTGCAATAATACGTCGAGCACGTACTAAACCAACATCAATATGAATGCCAACCATTTCATTTTGTTCAAATTGCTTTAAGTTTTTAAATTGCGCTTCGATCACGACTTTATCTTCATCAAAAGTAAGCCGTGTTTGTTCGATCACAACATTAGCGATACGCTCACGATCATGCTGTGGGTTGGTTGACATTGTCCAAAAATAATGACACGTATTTTCTGTTTCAGGTGTAATTGCATGAAAACCTCGCATATTAAAACCGTTACGTTCAGGATTATCTAGGCTATCTGTACCTGTATCAATCGCGCCAGTCCAAATACGAATATGAGAAACACGAAAATCAATTTCTTGCCACCGATCGACTTTACCTTGAAATGGATATGCCATGCTATATGTTGGTGGTGGATCCGAAGCAAGCATATGCCGTTTGACCACCACTTGATTTTCTCCCTGTGTCACTTTCATTTCTGCATTCATGTGAATCTTAGCATTGCCACCAATGGTTTTTAAATGCACATATGCTAAATGACTTAAATCCATCAAATTATCATGAATAAGTTGATACGGCGCATCATAGTGATAGACATCACCATCATAGAGATAGTCTTCATGTTCATGATAAGGATATTCTGGAACGTCTATATGTGGAGTTTCATATTCAAAACTATACCAAAGCCAGATTAAGCCTTGCTTTTCAACAACATGATAAGATTTTACAGTGGCTTTAGCAGGAACTTTCTCTTGTCCGGGAACTTCAACACACTGCCCTGTTGCATTATAAAGTAAGCCATGATACCCACAACGTATTTGCCCATTCTCCAAATGACCACTTGAAAGTGGCATACCTCGGTGACAGCAACGGTCTTCTAAAGCAGTGACTTTTCCGAGGGGATCACGAAATAAAATCAATGGAATATTAAGTACTTTTCGTGCAATAAAATGATCTGTCAACTCCTTTGAAAGTGCTACCACAAACCATTGATTTTTAGGAAAAGAACTCTGTTTATTTTCCTCTACCATATCAATTTTTAGTTTTTTATTCATTTTCATATCCTTATTTTTCAAAGCCTTATATTATGAAATCCAATTTTCACAATATGTCACTGATTATAATCAATGATCTTTAAATCTTTTTCGATTCAGTTCAAAATTAAATCAATATAGTTGCAATGTCAACATTATAGTTGTTCTAACAACCATACATGAAAATTATCTATGTTATGATAATAAAAAACTAATTTTTAAGATGAAATGAAAACACAGTCAACTTTAGAACTTGATCGTTATATACCTGCACTGATTACTTTTTTTTCAAATAAAATGTCGCTCGGGTCTTCACAAATTTATGCGCAACTTTTTCAAATCAATATTATTGAATGGCGCATTTTGTCGATGCTCGCTGTTGAACCCAATATCTCTGCTCGTCGGATCAGTCAAGTGATTGGTTTAGATAAAAGTGCTGTCAGCCGAGCTATTGCTAAACTAAAAACACAAGAATATATTGATATTAAAGAAGATAAAAGAGATGCAAGAGCAACAAAAATTTGCCTAACAGCACAAGGAGTTCGTTTGCATGATGAAATATTTAAAGTTGCAATAGATCGTGAAAAAGTTATTTTTGATGTTTTATCCACTGAAGACAAAGAACATTTGATTCGCATTATGACTCAACTAAATGCACATATTCTTGATGCAAATGAACAACTGAATGAAAAATATCTAAATCCTTAGCGTTAATTCAACGGCATAAAAATAAGCGATCTCTCGTCAAGGCCGCATACAGCCCTAGATTTTATTGACAACAGCATCTTCTGATTACTCGTTGTATCCAATAGCTTAATCAGCTTATAAAGTGGCTTTATTTTTGTGAGTAACTTTCTTTGCGCGTAACAATTTAATTACATATCCACAATATCTGCAAAATGAGCAGCCAAAACCTGTGCCAAATCATTGGGATTCACACCGATATCTAACCCTCTTTTTCCACCACTTACGTATATTTTTTCTAGCGTTTTCGCACTTTCACAAATTACTGTTTTTAAGCGCTTTTTCTGACCAACAGGACTAATTCCTCCGACCAAATATCCTGTTAAACGCTCTGCATCTTTTGGATCTGCCATATGCAGTTTTTTCGCACCAAACGCAGTTGCAACTTTTTTTAAGTTCAGTTGGTGACTTACAGGTAACACAGCAACAAAATAGTTTTTATCATCTGTTACCATCAGTGTTTTGAATACTTCTTCGACATTTAAAGCTAATTTTTCTGCCGCTTCTAATCCAAAACTTTTCGCATTCACATCATGTTCATATTCATGAATTGAAAATTCGATTTTATTTGATTTTAAAACTTTACATGCGGGTGTCATGATCAAATATTCTATAAAAAATAATAAAGTATTATATGGCATCTACATAAAGATGTTAAATTTTCTTAGGCTATTTATTTCATAACAACGCTCATCTATTTCTTATTATGGATGATTTCTAATCTGCTCATAACATTTATAAAAAATGAATATCAATTTAAATGACAAATAACTTTACTCACCATATGATCTCTTGTTTTAATGGATTTCATATTTAACTTATTTTTTACAATAACAATTTTGGTTTTATTATGACGCAAATTACACCGCAGGATAATAATCAAAGATCTTTGCCCACAACACCAAGTGCTTCAAACTATCTTGCTCGCTTCATCTCTTTTTTAACACGGCGTGGTGCTCGATTACTCACAGGTGCTCGTAGCTTATGGATAGGTTGCCAACCCGAAGAATCCAAACAACGTATTTATTATGCCAATCATAATAGTCATATTGACTTTATTTTATTGTGGTCATCCTTACCTACCCCCATACGCAGAAAGACTAAACCTGTAGCAGCCTCTGACTATTGGTTAAAAGATGGGATCCGCCGTTTTCTCATTCATAATACTTTCAACGGCGTCACCATTCAGCGAAATCGTGAAAATAATCAAGACCCATTACAGCCCATTAAGGATGCTTTAGAACAAGGCTATTCTATTATTTTCTTTCCTGAAGGCACGCGTAACCTCAATGATGATGTTGAGTTATTGACATTTAAAAGTGGTCTATACAATTTACATCATGCTTTTCCTGAGGTTGAAATCGTTCCTGTATGGATTTCAAATCTAAGACGTGTCATGCCCAAAGGTGCATTTGTGCCTTTGCCTTTATTATCTACAGTATGTTTTGGCTGTCCGCTTAATGAGCATATTGAAATGAATAAAGCCGAATTTTTAGCATATGCACAACAAGAACTCCTAAAATTAAAAGAGGTTGAAAACCAATGACCTTAGATAACTTAGAGCAAACTTATGTATTATTTGGTATTTTTGCAGCCATTTTAATTTTCGCATCCACTGTCGGTTTTATTTTAAAACAACGTGCAGGAACTACAGCCTCTCCTGTAATTGACAATTTAAATGCACGAATCAATGCATGGTGGGTCATGCTGATCGTCATTGGAGCTGCTATTCTGCTTGGAAAAACAGCCTTTATTATTCTTTTTGGCATTATTTCTTTATTTGCATTACGTGAATTTATCAGTTTATTACCCACGCGGCGTGGTGATTACTTCCCCTTACTGATCGCTTTTTATTTTGTCATTCCTTATCAATACTATTTAATTTCTACCGATTGGTACGGCTTGTATTCAATTTTCATTCCCCTTTATGTCTTTTTACTGATTCCAATTGCCAGTTTAAAACAGGAAGATACCACGCATTTTTTAGAACGAAGTGCAAAAATTCAGTGGGGTTTGATGGTCAGTGTGTTTTGTATTTCCCATGTACCTGCTTTACTCAACCTAAAACTGCCTGGCTTTGATGGGGAGAAAATTTGGCTTGCAATTTGGCTGATCATGGTGGTGCAAGCCTCTGATGTTTTACAATATGTTTGTGGAAAATTATTTGGAAAACACAAAGTTGCACCGATCCTCTCACCATCTAAAACCATTGAAGGTTTAGTGGGAGGCATTGTACTGGCAACAGGTTTAGGTGTTTTAATGAATTGGCTTACACCTTTCACTTATTTACAAGCTGCTTTGATCGGTTTGATTGTCTGTATTTTTGGCTTCTTTGGTGGTTTAGTGATGTCTGCAATCAAGCGTGATCGTGGGGTCAAAGACTGGGGACAATTGATTCATGGGCATGGTGGTATGTTAGACCGCATTGATTCAATCTGTTTTTCAGCACCTATTTTCTTTCATATTTTACGCTATTGGTGGAGCTAAGAATTTAGGTTTTACATCACATAATGTAGTAATCACATAAAAAAGGATGGAGAAATATCGCTATTTCCCCTCCTTTTTTCATGTCGTATAGGTTGTTGACCTATTATTGTTCAGCTACCCAACTCATAAAACGTTGACGTTCTGCTTTTGATGCTCTTTGCCAGATCTGAATCATTTGTTGATCTGCACCGTTGGCTGTATTTAAATCAACTGATGTATTGGGTGTTGCTGTCGTATTGACCCCAGCGGCAGACTGCTGTGTATTGGCATAAACGGGAGCTGGTTGATTTTCAGATTTTTTTGAGGTTGTTAAATCAAATACTCGACCAAAAACACCACCCGATAACCAAGGTTTCGCTTCATTATTTGCACCTGTTTGCTGCACAATCATTTGATTATTTTGATCATACAAAGCAATTGTAGGTTGTTCAGCATATTTCTTGGCTGCATCAAAATCTTTGGGCGCATTCACTAAATTTAATTTATAGCTCTGACCCTCTTGTAAATTAGGCGCCGTAATCGTAACAACACCCGATTTTAAAATATCATGTTCATTATTTAAATGTTCAAAATATTGCTGATAACGCACACTGATTGCGGTTTGACCCGCATTGACTTTATATTCATTTTTCTTAGTTCTAAAAATACCTGTATTGACTTCTTGATCATTTACAGCCAAAACAACAATTTCTTCAGGTGCGGTAATGGTGACTGCTGCAAATGCTGACGCATTCATGATAAGACCTAACCCCATTACACTTGCTGCCAATTTAAATCGCATAGGTATTTCTCAAATATCAATAAACTTTAAAATTTAATGCACTATGCTATGTGTGCATGACATTTTTATGACAATTTGTTTTTAAACCCCAAATTTACAAGTAATTTGAAGAAATTTATCACTTTTTATAAGCTTAAAAAAAGCTAAATATTATTATTTTTACATCAAATGATGTGTATATCTACGGTACTTTATACAAGCTAAAAATAAAAGAGCGCCTAAGCGCCCTTGTATTTAATAAACTGATTAGTTAAATGTTTTAAAACGTTCAGCATCATCCATAAATGCTTTTTCGCCAGCAGGTGCTTCTACTGAGCCAAAGACCAATTGAGCACGTAATTTCCAGTTGCTAGGAACATTAAAGGTTTGTGCCACTTCTTCATCTACAATTGGATTGTAATGTTGTAATGATGCACCTAAACCAGCTTCTGAAAGCGCAGTCCATGTTGCAAATTGTGCAATACCAGTTGAATGTTCAGACCAAATTGGAAAATTATCTGCATACAGTGCAAATTGTTCTTGCAAGCTTTTTACCACATCTTGATCTTCATAAAACAAGACTGTGCCATAACCTGCGATAAAGCTATTAATTTTCTGGCTTGTCCCTTCAAATGCTTCTGCAGGTACAATTTTACGTAACGTTTCTAACACAATTGTCCAAAATTTTACGTGTGAATCACCAAATAATGTCACTGCACGTGAAGTTTGTGAGTTAAATGCAGATGGGCTAAGTTTAATGGCTTGCTTAATGATATCTTCAATTTTTGAATTATCCAAAGTCACATTTTTGCCAATTGCATAAATACTACGGCGTTCTTTGATTTGATCTAAAAATGACATTATCGTAATCCTCAATATTTCTTTGACCCTATGGTCGTGTTCTTAAGATAAGCTAAGTGTATTACATTCAAAAAATCTTCGTTAGTGGTATCTATATGACATACTGTTGCATAAATAGAACAATATCTAAAAATCAATGCTTTAAATATGTCAACATCCTAGCTAAGACACAGACTGATCCATTCAATCATCAATCAGTGTAATTATTATGACCTAGCTTCCATACGCATGATGATGAATATCGAATAAAAATAGCCTTTCTTTACGCTTTAATCCTATAAAATGTCAAATTTTTTATAAAAGCTTATATACATTTATGAAAATACTCGAAAAATCACTTGATCATCTTCATAGCTTTTAGCATCTGCTGGCGTCATGATTGAGCCAAAAGTCATTTGTGCTTTTAATTGCCAATGTGAGGGTAAGTCATAATATTGCAAAATTTCATCATTTATATTGGCATTATAATGATGTAAAGCCGCCCCTAAATTTAAACTTGCCAATAATCCCCACACTGCAAACTGCACCATACCTAAACTTTGTTCTGACCATACTTCAAAGTCATTTGCTTGTAGTGGTCTTAATTTTTGTAGTTTTTGTATGACATCAAGATCTTGAAAATACAAAATCGTCCCATATGCAGCCATGCTTTCGTCTATTTTTAATGCCATGCCCTCATAAGCTTTTTCATGCATGTATTTTTTTTGGATTTCTTTGACCATTGCCCAAAACTGTGCATGTGATTTTTGCAGCAAAATAACCACACGTGTACTTTGACAATTCAACACTGAAGGACAGCAATATACCGTTTCTTTAATTAAAGACACTAACTCATCTTGTGGATAAGCGACCTTTTTACCTAAATGATAAATACTACGTCGCTTACGTAGTTCTTCTAGAAAATTGCATTCATCCTTTTGATTTTCCTTTCGTTTAAAAAGTATATCTTTGGATAAATCCGTTGCTAACACCTGACCGATTTTAGACAAAATTGTCAATTTGTATTCCCCCTAAAAAATGAATAAAAAACCATATTTTTTTTAGGTATTTTAGCTTTAATTGCATGTATTTGTATATTTAAGCAAGGTTCTAACGCCTATTTTTACAGCATAAAATCATTTAAAAACAAAAAACTCCGTGGATAACGGAGTTTTTTGTTTATTTATTCCACATTGTAGCTAGATTCATTATTTTTCAGTTTCAAATAATGCTGCCACAAATGATTTTGCAGAGAATGGGCGTAAGTCATCAATTTTTTCACCGACACCAATAAAACGAATCGGTACATGTGTACGGCTTGCGATATTAAACAACACACCACCTTTGGCAGTACCATCGAGTTTGGTAATGGTTAAGCCTGTTAAGCCCACGGCTTCATCAAACATTTCCACTTGATTAATGGCATTTTGTCCCGTACCCGCATCGACAACCAACATGACTTCATGTGGCGCAGTTGCATCAATTTTTTGCATCACACGTTTCACTTTGGTTAACTCAGTCATCAAGTTACTTTTGTTATGTAAACGTCCTGCTGTATCTGCAATCAATACATCCACACCTTTAGCACGAGCACTTTCAAAAGCATCGAAAATCACAGATGCACTATCTGCTCCATGCCCTTGTGCAACCACTTGGATATTGTTACGCTCACCCCAAATTTGTAATTGCTCTGTCGCTGCCGCACGGAAAGTATCACCCGCAGCCAACATCACTTTCTTACCTTCACCCTGCAAACGTTTAGCCAGTTTACCAATAGTAGTGGTTTTACCTACCCCATTTACCCCAACCACTAAAATCACAAATGGATTTTTATTCGGGTCAATATGTAAAGGTTTGACACGCGGTGCAAGTAATGCCACCAACTCTTCTTGTAAAGCCTTATATAATGAATGTGAATAAATTAAATCACCACGTTCTGTACGCTCAGTCAGATTAGCAATAATCGTCTTGGTTGCTTCAACACCAATATCTGAAACTAAAAGCTGTTCTTCAACTTCTTCAAGCAATTCATCATCAATTTCTTTACCACCGATGAGAATATTCACCATACCGTCTGCAAGGTTTTTACGGGTTTTAGTTAAACCCTCCTTCATACGGCTAAAAAAACCACCTTTCGTTTGCTGTTGTGACTGTTGTTCATCTGTCACAGCCGTATCTGCTACTGACGCTTGTACAACCGGTGTTTCTATAATTTTATTTTCAACGATGGGCACATCAACGGTGGGTAAACTCGGTAATGTGACATCATCATCACCAATTTCCGCATCAATCAAGAATTTATTGTGCTGTTCTTGCATGCCGATTCCTTGAAAAGCATCATGTTAAAAAAGAAAGAGTTTAGCACAGATTGTCCTATTGATAAGCGTTTAAGACACTTTTAAATATATGCTTAAGGTATTTGTGCTGATGCAAATCAACTAAAATGCAACATTTCAATATTGATTTAAAAAATATTTTTCTAAAGAATGGTTTATGTATTTAACACGTTTGGGGTAGGTAGTGCTGAAAATCAAAAAAAATCCTCACTCTATTTTTTCAACTTTATCTCATGTCGTACTTTTAAGTGGATTTTTCTTGACGACTTGTCACATTCCCACAGCATTTGCTGAAACACAAAGTCAATTAGCACGTACAACCGTGGAAACAACTTTAAATAATGGTCTAAAAGTCATTATTCGAGAAGACCATCGTGCGCCGATTGTGATGACACAGATTTGGTATGCAGTAGGCAGTAGTGATGAATCTGGCAATGTACTCGGCATATCACATGTCTTAGAACACATGATGTTTAAAGGCACACAAAAAGTGCCCGATGATGAATTTACACGTCTGAGTCGTATTTATGGTGGGCGGATCAATGCTGCAACATTTACCAATTATACTAATTATTATCAGCTTTACCCTAAAAAGTATTTTCCATTGGCTTTAGAACTTGAAGCCGATCGCATGCAAAACCTCGTCCTACGTCAACAAGATTTTGAACCTGAAATCAAAGTCGTTATGGAGGAACGCCGTCAACGTACCGATGATAATCCGCGTAATTTAGCATACGAACGTTTTAAATGGATTGCCTACCCTACGAGTCACCACCGCCAACCTGTAATTGGCTATATGAAAAATCTACAGAATATTCAACTTGATGATTTAAAAAAATGGTACAAAACGTGGTATACGCCTAACAATGCGACCTTGGTGATTGTTGGCGATGTCAACGCAGAACAAGCACTCAAACAAGTCGAAAAATATTTTTCCGCCATTAGTCAAAAAACCACACCTGACCGCAATGATGTGCTTGAATTTGACCGTTTAGGGTATCGTCATATGGAGTTGTCACTCCCTGTACAGGTTCCAAACTTATTTATGGCATGGAATGTTCGCTCCCTTGCCACCGCCAAAAATCCACAAGATGCTTATGCACTCACGATTATTCAATCTTTACTCGATGGCGGAATCTCTGCCCGTCTGCAAGATCGATTGATTCGTGATAAAAAATTGTTGACTGCCATTAGTGTAAGTTACGACCCCTACAATCGTGGGGATAGCTTATTTATTATTTCCGCCTTACCTTCTGAAAATGTTTCACTGACCGAAGCACAAGCTGCTATCGAAAAAGAAATGAATTTATTTAAAACCGAATTGGTCAATCAAACCGAGTTAGCACGTGTGAAAAACAATTTTGTCTCTAATTTAATCTATAGCCAAGATGATATTATTGGGCAAGCAAATATGATTGGCAATTTAGAGGTAAATGGCTTGAGTTACCGCCTGATGGATGAGTTAGCCCAACATTATGAAAAAGTGACTCCACAAGATTTACAACGTATTGCCAATATTTATTTTGTTCGCGATAATTTAAGTACCTTGTACTTAAGCCCCGAATCAAATAACAAAAAATAGAGAATCAGGAGCTTTCAGTGCAAATATCGCAATTTATTGTATTACTAAGCACACTACTTTGTTCTAACCTGAGCTTAGCTGAGTTTGATCATGACACCTCGCAAAACATCGAAGAATTACCCAATGACACCCCTTTAAAATCACTCAGCTCTTTGCAAAGCTTAAAAAATTTAAGTCAGCAAAAAAGCTATGAAGCACCTTTTGTACAACAACTCAATAACGCCCATAAGGTCCGAACACTTTTTGTTGCTGTGCAAGATCTTCCGATTGTAGATATCCAACTGACCTTCAATGCAGGCTCTGCCCAAGACGAAAATATTGCCAAAGGCTTGAATGGACTGTCCAATATGGCAGCACGGCTGATGACTGAGGGTACAGATCAATATACTGCAAAACAAATCGCCAGTATTTTCGACGGTTTAGGTGCAAAATTTAGTGTCAACGCATACCGTGATATGTTTACAGTTCGAATGCGTGTATTGTCTGATCCGCAAAAACTCACCCCCGCAATCGAGATGATGTTACATGTTCTCAATCATGCGACTTTTAATAATAGTGGACTCAATTTAGTTTTAAATAATACAAAAATTGGACAAAAACAAATCCAAGAAAATCCAAATCGGCTAATGAATATCCGTTTCTATCGTGCAATCTATGGGAAGCATCCATACGCAGAACCGAGTGTAGGAACAAATGGCAGTATTCAAAAAATTACGCCTGAATTATTGGTTCAATTTCGTAAACAACTTTTAGTCGCACAAAATATGAATATTGCAATCACAGGAAATCTAACCACAGAACAAGCGACCCAATTAGGCAACCTAATCACACAAAATTTAGCACAGGGTGAAAAAGCAGCCGAACTGCCCGAACCTCTAGATCAAACTGATTTTAATATTCAATATATTCCCTATCAATCGACACAAGCCCATATTATGATGGGGCATCTTGGCATTAGGCGTGAAGATCCTGATCGTATTGCACTCGAAGTTGCCAATCAAATGTTTGGTGGAAATGGCTTTAACTCGGTTTTGATGAAAGAATTACGTGTAAAGCGCGGTTATACTTATGGTGCATATAGCACATTGTCTTCTACTCAAGCGCGTGGATTATTTAGTTTGAGTTATAGCACACAACAAGACCAAATGATGGAAAGTATTCGTGTCACACATCAAGCACTCATCGATTTTGTACGACAACCCATTCAACGCAAAGTATTAGAAGAAACCAAAGAAGGAATGCTACGTTCATTTCCAATGACTTTTAGCAGCAATGCTAATATCAATGCACAATTGGCAGCGATTGCTTTTTACCATTTACCAAGCAATTACCTGTCAGACTATCAACAACAACTGAGTCAAATAACGGCCAAACAAGTCCAAACTGCATTACAAAAACATATTCGGGCAGATCGTTTAACGCTTGTTATTGTTGCCAATCAGCTTGATGCAGTGGCTTTAAAGACCATGCTCAATGCAAATTTAGGCATTCATACACCTTTAAAATCTGAAAAAAGCACAGAAAATTTGAGCAAATAACCATCAATTTACTATAAAAGTCTATTTAAGACGTCATTCATCCTCAATGGCCATTGCAGGATATTCTTTTACACGATGCGATTCATAAGCATATGCACGCATGAGCCTAAAATATTCATGCGTAGCAATTTGTGGTTGAAGCCGTAAATGCTGAGCAAGAGCTTGTGTGTGAGGATAACCTTCTTGTAGAGAAAGTTGGGCAACCTGTTGATATTTTTCAACATTAATTGGGCGAAATAAAGCGTAAGTTGAAATCATTAAAATAAAGACCACAACTGCCATAATTGCCATTTTCAAAAAAAACTCTAAGTTTATATGGGATTTAAAATGTAAAATTTGATCTTTTGATATGAGCATGTACTACCTCGAATGTAGAAGTAGTTTAATCCTGAGGCAATAAAAAATACAGTGTTTCAATAAAATACACACAAAATTAAGGGTTATTCAACAAGCTACTGTAAAATAACCCTGATGATCATATGGCTCAATATTACACCGCAAAAGCGATACTCCATTTGCCCAAATAATTTAGTTTAAGACTGAGCGAATCACTGCAAAATATAAAATAAGTGCAATAATTCCTAAGGCTAAAAACACTGTAAATACACTGACACCACCTTCTGCATCAGCGGGATGCAGATCATCATCATCTGCTAAACGATGTAATTCACCATCGTAAACCCGATAAAATCCTAATTTTTGCAAAGGTTCAAGATTTCGTGTATAATCATGCACACGCTTTCTTTGCGCTAAGCAAAAATTACCTAAATGAATTTCTTGGTGAAATATTGCTTCGTCCAATTGTTTGCGGTGATACTGAGCAAGTGCAACAATTTGAGACTCAGTCGGAGGTACATCAAAATTAAAACCATCTATGATATGTGTCATATTTGTTCTCCTTTTTAGTCGTCTTCCTTATATAGATTTTAATAAAAATTGTTTTTGATTATTGTTTAATCATGTAATCATAAACCATACGATCTAGTGTCTCAAAATAGTTGACAAGTTAAGTAAAATGTAATATTAGTTTAATAAAGAGAAGTTAAATTAGTAGTGTTAGTAAAAGACCTCATGGGAGGTCTTAATGATCATAATTACAATAAGGAGTTATATATGATTCATCAACTTTCTCAACATGACTTAGAACATGTTTATGCAAATGCGGTAAATACGATCCATTCAGAAATGAACTTTGTAGATGCAGTAAAACAGTTAGAAGACGCAGCAAAAGCTGGTCATGGTAAAGCAGCAATGTTCTTAGCAGAACTTTATTTCCAAGGTTTCCGTGTAGAACGTGATTCTTTAAAAGCACAATATTGGCAAAAATTAGCCACAATGCAAGCATAACAAAACGTCACTTAGGTGGCGTTTTTTAATGCCACCCCTTTTTATTTATATTTGTTTACGAATTAACAGCAAGCTTACATCAAAATAACAGCCGAATCACTTACAATAGTCTTGTATCAAACTCGATTGTTTATCATGAAAAAATACATCCTTCTTCAACCAATTTCTAAAGAACTGACAATTAAACTTTCTATTCTTAAATCTCTGATGTACTGTGGTGTTTTATGGGGCTTATATCATCAAGGTTGGGCAATGAAGACCGACAAAAATGATATATTCTTTCCATTTTGGTTAAATTCTTTGCAAGCATATCAATATGCTAGCTTACATTGGCCACAATACACCCCAAAGAAAATCACACCGAAAGACTTTCAAGAAGCATTACTACCAACCCTAACACGATTGAATGTCAAACCTGCTTTATTCAATTCATCAGGTCGCAAATTCAAACTTTCAACGCTACAAATGCACCATTTTTTCTTTCATAATTCCATGCAATTTCATGCAATTTAATTTTAAATTGCATGAATATTTTCTTTCCCCTCGCACTCAAAATTTTTATTTTGCGCCCATCATCTGTAATTTAAGCTTTTCCTGACGAAAGATTAAACAAACTATTGTTTTTTTCTGCAATTGTCATAAGAAAGTATTTGCATTCTTTTAAAATAAAGCTAAGTTAAAAGAGTGCAATAAAAACGAAAAGGAAAATAATGATGACCACAGTTGCTCAAGTGATTCATAATAAAATAGGTCAAGAAATTTTTACAATTTCGCCTGAACATACCGTCTTGCAAGCCATTACCATTATGGCAAATAAAGGCATTGGCGCATTAGTGGTTACCGAAAACACAAAGGTGGTGGGCATCTTATCTGAACGTGATTACACGCGTAAAATTGCTTTGATGCAACGTACTTCTGACCATACCACTGTGGCAGAGATTATGACACCAAAAGTGATTTCTGTAACACGTAATAACACGGTAGAAGAATGTCTAGGTCTAATGACCGATCGCCATTTACGTCATTTGCCTGTGATTGAAAATGATGAATTAATCGGTTTTGTTTCTATTGGTGACCTTGTAAAAGCAACGATGGAAGATCAACGACAACTGATCGAACAATTAAGACAATATATTTCAGGTTAATTTTTAAATCGTAATAAAAAACCTAGCTTAAGCTAGGTTTTTTATGGCATCAACTGTAAAAATTAGTGTAAACCTAATTTCCCTGCAACAAAGTCTGCGTCTTTATCGCCACGACCTGATAAATTGACAACAATTTTTACATCTTTTGGCATTTTTGCAGCTTCACGTATTGCCCAAGCGACTGCATGTGAGCTTTCTAAAGCAGGCACAATCCCTTCAACACGAGACAAAGTCATAAATGCATCTAAACATTCTTGATCTGTTGCTGTGGAATATTCCACACGCCCTAAATCTTTTAAAAAGCTGTGCTGTGGACCTACGCCAGGATAGTCCAAACCTGAAGCAATTGAATGTACAGGTAAAGGCTCACCCTGTTCATCCTCTAACACATAACATGCCATACCATGCAACTGGCTTGGTTTACCTAAAGTTAATGTTGCCGAATGCATATCTGTATCTAAGCCATGACCTGCTGGCTCAACTCCGACCAATTTAACATTTTCTTCATTTAAAAATGCAGTGAATGCGCCCATTGCATTTGAACCACCACCAACACAAGCCACGACATAGTCAGGATTTGTACCAAAACGTGCATTGGTTTGAACTTTAATTTCATCACCAATAATCGCTTGGAAATCACGTACCATTTTTGGAAATGGATGTGGACCAACTACTGAACCAATGGCATAAATGAAATTTTTCGGATCTTTTAAATATTCTTCAAAAGCACTATCTACCGCATCTTTTAACGTTGCTGTACCACGCGTTACCGAAATCAGGTTTGCGCCTAAAATTTTCATTTTAACAACGTTTGGATGCTCTTTTTCAATATCCACTTGTCCCATATGAATTTCACATGGAATCCCGACTAAAGCACACGCAGTTGCCAAAGCCACACCATGCTGTCCTGCACCTGTTTCAGCAATCACTTTGCTTTTACCCATATATTTAGCAAGCAAAGCCTCACCTAAACAATGGTTAATTTTGTGTGCGCCTGTATGGTTTAAATCCTCACGCTTTAAGTAAATCTGTGCGCCGCCAATTTGATCAGACAAACGCTTCGCGTGAAATAAAGGGCTTGGGCGACCTACATAATTCGCAAATAAATCAGCAAGTTCATTTTGAAATTCAGCCGTGTGACGAATTTCTTCATACGCCACATTAATTTCATCCATCGCTTGTTTTAAATGGGGTGGAATAAATTGACCGCCGTATTCACCAAAAAAGCCATCTTCATTGGGTAAAGCAATGCCATTTATTTGATGTGTCATTTCATTCCTCAGATCATCAATCAGTTTCAATTCAAACAGAAATTATAAATATTTTTTATAACTAACGGGATAAGTATTTCGTCAAATCTTCAATACCCTTCAAAGTCATCGGATACATATGATCATCAAAGATTTGCTTAATCCAACCAATCGTTTGCGTATAATGCCAATAATTTTCTTGTTCTGGATTGAGCCACGCCGTTTTTTCAAAATGATTGCGTAAGCGGCGTAACCACACATCGCCTGCCTCATCATTCATATACTCAACCGAACCACCTACTGACTTCAACTCATAAGGTGCCATACTGGCATCACCTACCACGATGACACGATAATCGTTGCCATAGGTATTCAATAAATCCCATGTATTCATTTTAGTAGATGAACGGCGAAAATTATCTTTCCATACATAATCATATAAACAGTTATGGAAATAAAAATATTCCAGCGTTTTAAACTCAGTTTTAGCAGCACTAAATAGTTTTTCACACTGTGCAATATGAGAATCCATCGATCCACCGACATCAAACAGCATTAACACTTTGATGCGATTACGGCGCTCAGGGATCATTTGCACATCTAAAATTCCCTGTTTAGCAGTTTCATAAATGGTACTGTTAATATCCAGTTCTTCAGCTGCACCTTGACGAGCAAATTTCCGTAGACGACGCAAAGCCATTTGCATTTGACGTGTACCTAAGATTTGTTCATCATCCAAATTTTGATATTTACGCTGTTCCCATACCTTAACGGCTGAGTTTTTCCGACTTGGACCACCAATCCGCACACCTTCGGGATGATCCCCAAATGCACCAAACGGTGATGTACCGCCTGTACCCACCATGCGGTTACCACCTTGATGTTTTTTATGCTGTTCGCGTAAACGCTCTTCTAGCATTTTCATCAATTCTTCTAATGAACCCGCTTTCATCAACTCCGCACGTTGTTCAGGTGTTAAATGCTTTTCAAGCAGTTCTAAATCAAACCAATCTTTCGGTAAATTTTGAACTTTACTCAGCAAATCATCGATATCAAAGGTTTGAATCCCCTCGAAATAATCCTTCATTGCACGATCAAACTTATCAAAGAATCGCTCATCTTTGACCATGACTGTTTTCACGAGTTGATAAAAATCATCTTGATTGGCAAAGACGAGACCTGCCGCAATGGCTTGATTGAGATCAATCAATTCACGTGTTGAGACAGGAACACCATATTTTCGTAGGGTATAAAATAATCGCACAAACATTTGGCGATCCCCCTATTAACGACGCGACATAAAGGCTAAACGTTCAAGCAATTGCACATCTTGTTCGTTTTTAATCAGCGCACCATATAAAGGTGGAATGGCTTTCGATTTATCATGATTACGCAATACATCTTCTGGCATATCATCTGCCATGAGTAAACTTAACCAATCAATCAACTCAGACGTTGAAGGTGGTTTTTTCAAACCAGGCACTTGACGTAATTTAAAGAAAACTTGTAAAGCTTCAGTCACCAAAGTCGATGAAATTTTCGGGAAATGCACTGCAATAATTTCACGCATGGTTGCTTCATCAGGGAATTCAATATAATGGAAGAAACAACGACGCAAGAATGCATCTGGAAGTTCTTTTTCATTATTTGAAGTGATGATCACGATTGGACGTTGAGTTGCTGTAATCGTTTCCCCTGTTTCATAAACAAAGAACGACATTTTGTCGAGTTCATGCAACAAGTCATTTGGAAATTCGATATCTGCTTTATCAATTTCATCAATCAATAAAACACAACGTTCTTCACTGGTAAATGCTTCCCACAACTTACCGGGTTTAATATAGTTTTTGATGTCATAAACACGGTCATCCCCGAGTTGACTATCACGCAGACGTGATACAGCATCATATTCATATAAACCTTGCTGCGCTTTGGTAGTCGATTTAATATGCCAAGTAATGAGTTTAAGACCTAAACTCTCAGCCACTTGTTCAGCCAATAAGGTTTTCCCTGTACCTGGCTCACCTTTCACCAAAAGCGGCTTTTGCAACGCACGTGCTGCTTTGACTGCAAGTTTCAAACTATCAGTCGCAATATATTGCGCTGTCCCTGTAAATTGTTGTGCTTCCACAGACATAATAAACCTTTATTTTTTATTTAAAGTGGTGATGTGTTCTTCGTTGACGTTGTTTTTTGCATTAAATTTTTATTTGCTTGGTATTTCGACCAAAAAAAGCCGAGCACTAAGCCGATACCGATGACAAAAACAATCAGTGCAACATTTGACCAAATTAATGGAGAATCTTTGGTCAGTATCCCAAAAAGCAATCCAAAAAATGCAGGTGCAATTGCAGAATTAGGTCCTTCTGAAATGGTAGGCGTTGCAATAACAGCAAATACAATAATCCATGTAATCCCACCCAGGGGTGAAGGTAGACGTTTTGCAATCGAATACCAACACCTTAAAATAATCAGTGTCCCAAGAATATAGACGGTGATCGCAATATTGTCTTCTGGTATAGAATCAAATAGGTTGAGGAAGTTTGCCCATATTCCTGATAACTGCTCAAGCACCGCGTAATCCCTCTGGTTCAACCGCATTTGGGTTAATTAAACCTTCTGGCGGCATTTGAATAAAGAAACCTTTTGTTTGTAATGAATCTAACACATGTAAAACATTCACACGCGCTAACTTACGAGATTCACTTAATTCCAAATGCATCACATGCGTTGCACGACCAAATGCAACACGCAAAGGTTCAGCTAAAATGTCAAGTGGATCAGCATTTTCAGCTTCATTTGGATGATTTGGGCGAGCCACATAAAGATACATTTCATCTTTTTTGCTCGACTTATAAATATCACAATGCATTTTATTCAACAGCGTAACTAAAACTCAAACACAGCATACATGAAAAAAACAACCGATACATTAGTGTTTGTTAACGCATCAGTCGTTATTTTATGCTGTTTGTAAATTCTTTAACCAATTTATTTTAACTCAATCCACATATGCTTATGGGAAAACTTCCATTTGCATAGAAAGATACTGTTTGTCATTCATCAAGATTTTAAGCAATGGTTGTGTTAATGCCTCATAGCGCCAACCCAATAAATAACGGGGCAAATCCTGCTCATCACGTTGAAAAACCACGTGCTGATACAATGCATTCATCCATTTTTTACGCATCAGGACTTCTTTCGGAATTTGCTTTTCCGTAGAGACATTTAAAATTAAATTCTCCACAGTCTGTGCAACCTCCTGTGAGGAATGTTTGATTGGACGTGCTATACGTAATGGCCATTCATCCATATCGGGTAAAAATTTTAATAAATCTAAAATCGTTTTTCCATGTTCACGCACAATATGTGGACGAATATCTTTGCTTTGAGACAACTGGAAATTGTTTTTCGGATTTTTTTCTACCAAATCATGCATGGTCGAATTTTTTAAAATAAAGCTTCTTGGCTGATTTAAAGCTTTCGCCAATTCCTCACGCCACAAACTTAATTGTTGTAATTGCATCAATTGTTTACGTGAATGACGATAGTTACCAATGTCTGTATATAATTTATCTTTTGGTGTTTCTTGTGCAATTTCATAAGTGAGATTTTTACAATCTTCAACCACGCAATTATAGATATTTTTACGGTTCAATTGCTGCTTTAAATCATCTGCTAATTGCATAATATATAATACATCATTTGCAGCATAATCCATTTGCTTGCCCGTTAAAGGACGTGCTAGCCAGTCTGAACGCGTTTGATCTTTATCAATTTCAATATCCAAAACTGTTTTCAATGCAGACTGATAACTGACTTGCAAACCATGTCCTAAAAATGACATGGCCACTTGTGTATCAAAGACATTTTCTAAACAGTTTTTTTGCGAATAATGATAAATCAGATCAATATCTTCACTGCATGCATGAAATACATTCTGCTCTGCCTGATAAATAGATGCCCAAAAACCTGATAAATCTAAAGTTGTTCCATCAAGTAAAAATACTTGATCACAGACATTAATTTGGAACACGCCAAGTTTTGGCCATAATGTATCGACTTTGATAAATTCAGTGTCGAGACCATAAATAGAGCTCTGACGCATTAATTGGATCACATGGTCGAGTTCGTTTTGCTGATGAATAAATTGAAACATGTCTGTTTTGCGTCAAGATGTTACATTTAAATAAAATGTTGATTTTACCTTAATATATAAAATATAAATATAATATTTTCAAAGTAATTTACAACAAAAGCTATATTTTTCAGCAATATCAATACACCAAATGTATTTGAAAAATAGTTTTTAACACTTAATTCCTATATAAATCCATTTATATCTGAATATCACTTGAAAACAATCATTATCATGATTGAATTGCATCGTGGCATAAATTTACATTTTCTGAGTAGCTATTCTGCATCGTAATTGTAAATATTTATATTTAAAGCATAACCTGATGAAAAATGGATTAATTATTCGCTTGACCTATACATATTTGCACAAGATTCAAACCAAACAAAATAAACCCTAAATCAAGTTTAAAAAAATAAGCACATGATGTGCTTATTTCATTTGCATCCGATTATGGACAGCTTGACTCAGTGTATGACTGTCGACATATTCAAGCTCACCACCTTGAGGTACACCCTGTGCAATACGGGTCATTTGTATCCCTAAATGCTTGGTTGCTTCTACCAAATAGTGTGCTGTTGCTTGTCCTTCAACAGTTGCATTGGTCGCTAGAATCACTTCTTGGATTGGGTTATTTGCCAATCTTTGTACCAAATAAGGAATGCCTATTTCTTCAGGTCCAATCCCATCTAAAGGTGATAAATGCCCACCTAAAACGTGATATTTCCCTTTAAAACTGCCACTTTGCTCTATTGCCATAACATCCGCAGGTGACTCAACCACACAAAGGATTTGATCGTTGCGTTCTGTAGACTGACAAATATCACAAATTTCATGTTCAGTTAAAGAATGACAAATACTACACTCATGAATATAAGACGTCGCTTCATTTAAAGCAGATGCCAAAGCCACAGCACCTTCTTTATTTTTCATAATCAAATGCAATGCCATACGCTGTGCCGACTTTGGTCCAACACTGGGCAATATTCTTAATGCTTGTACCAATTGATCAAAACGGTTACTAAACACCTAAGCAATCCTTAGAACATGCCTGCAAGACCTGGTGGTAAACCCATGCCTGCATTTGCTTCTTTCATTTTTGCTTCAGATACGACTTCCGCTTGACGTGCAGCATCATTCATTGCTGCAGCGATCAAATCTTCAATCATGTCAGCATCGTCTTGTAAAAGTTCAGGACTAATTTCAATACGTTTTACCACATTGCGACAAGTCATTGTCACTTTGACTAAACCACCACCAGCTTCGGCATGAACCTCAGTTTGAGCAAGTTCTTCTTTTGCCTTTTTGACATTGTTTTCCATATCTTTTTGCATGCGTTGAGCTTGCTGCATGAGCATATTAATGTTCATAAAATTCTCCGAACATAAAGTGGTTTAAATTTTCATGACTCAAGTCTCCACCGAACATGTAGACTTGAGTATTTTTTCATTCAAGTAGATTCTAAATTAAATCTAAGCCACGAGAAAGGTCACCGATAATATCATCAATGTTTTCCAAACCTACAGATACACGGATTAAACCTTCTACAATGCCTGCGGCTTGTTTCGCTTCATCTGACATTCTACCATGTGAGGTGGTTGCTGGATGGGTAATGGTCGATTTTACATCGCCCAAGTTACTGGTGATCGACAAGAAACGAGTGTGATCAATCACAGTCCAAGCCCCCTGACGCTCGCCCTTCACCACAAATGAGACTACACCACCAAAGCCTGATTGTTGTTTTTTAGCCAAGTTATGACCTGCATGGTTAGGTAAACCTGCGTAATACACTTTTTCAACTTTTGGATGTGCATCGAGCCATTCTGCAAGTTTTTGTGCACTTTCGCAATGTGCTTTCATACGTAGACTGAGGGTTTCTAAACCTTTTAAGAAAATCCACGCATTAAATGGACTCATTGAGTTACCTAATGTACGAATTACGCCATTAATTTCTTCAACAAGTTTGTCTTTACCAACAACTGCACCACCTAGCGCACGACCTTGCCCATCAATATATTTTGTTGATGAATAGACGATCAAATCTGCACCAAATTTAATAGGTTGTTGTAATACAGGTGTACAGAACGTATTGTCCACGGCAAATAAAGCACCATGTTCATGAGCAATATCCGCAATCGCTTGCATATCACCCACTTGTGCCAATGGGTTAGATGGCGTTTCGATAAAAATTAACCGTGTATTTGGACGAACAGCTTGTTTCCAACCTTCTAAATCTTCTAAGTCTACAAATGTCACGTCTACAGCAAATTTAACAACGTATTTTTCAAATAAAGAAATAATTGAGCCAAACACAGCACGTGAACAAATCACATGATCGCCTGCCTTAAGATACGCCATACAGACTGCATGTACCGCAGCCATACCTGAACTTGTTGCCACTGCACGTTCCGCACCATCTAAAACGGCTAGACGTTTTTCAAATGCTTGTACCGTTGGATTGGTATAACGAGAATAGGTGTTTCCTTCAATTTGTCCAGAAAATTTAGCCGCAGCATCAGCCGCATTTTCACATACAAAAGACGATGTCAGGAAAATTGGCTCGCTATGCTCACCTTCAAAACTACGTGTATGTCCTGTACGAATTGCTAATGTATCCAGTTGGTATTCTATCTCGTCTTGTTGGCTCATGTTAAATTCAGTGATCCACTGCCTTTGTAAAGTATTGCTAATATTTTGAGCGTCTAGTGTATTTAAGGTCAAGGTATAATGTGAAATTATCGCTTAGACTTCAATCAAACTTTTATGATTTCTGGACTAAACCGCCTTATGGAACAATTAACGAGTAATTCTCAAGTCCGTTCGAGCAAAATTAAAAATTTATCTAGACGCATTTTCAAAGGTAAATCACTAGTTTTATCGCAAACCACGCCTTATGAAATCATTGGTCACCACAAGCAGGCTAAAATTCGCTTTTATGCCGCAACTGAACGCAAATACTTAGAACCCTTAGTATTTGTTGCACCACTTGCAATCAACATGTCTATTTATGACCTTTATCCTTATCGTTCTTTAATTAAATACTTTACCGAACAAGGTTTTGATGTCTATTTATTAGATTGGGGTAAACTTAACTATAAACATCGCAATCTCAATTTTTTAAATTTTATCGATGAAGCAATTCCGTATTGTATTGACCAAATTCGCACGCATTCTAAAAGTGAACAAATTTCTTTGCATGGTTGGAGTATGGCAGGGATTTTTGTCTTGTTATATACGGCGTTAAGACAGCCCAATTATGTCAAAAATCTGATTGTTTTAGGCAGTCCGATTGACAGTTACTCCTCAGGTGGCATTGGTAAACTTTATAAAAAAATCAATATACTTTTATCTAAAAATCATAAAATTCAACAATCGATTTATCATGGCATCATTCCTAAAAGGATCTTACACACACCAGGTATTTTAAACGCCATTGGTTTTAAAATTTTAGATCCCAAAGGTTGGTACGAAGGTCATAAACAACTGTTACTCAACCTAGACGATGAAAAATTACTATACGAGCATGCAACTTTGGGCAATTTTTTAAACCATATGATTGATTATCCAGGGGGGGTTAATCAAGACATGTTGTTTAATATTTGGCTGCAAAATCCGTTAAAAACAGGTGCAATCCGTTTAAAGCAACACACCATTGAGCTAAAGAACATTGATTGTTCACTTTTAATTGGTGCTGGAAAAAATGACCAAATGGTCACTGCAGCCTCTGTTAAGCCTTTGAGCGAATTGACAAACAGCAATGATGTCACGTTTACTCTAATTCCGGGTGGGCATTTAGGCTTAATGTCGAGTCAAAAAAGTGCGGAAGAATTTTGGCCGATGCTTGCCCAATGGTTAGATAAACGTTCAACACAATATAAGGACTAAACAATGATCCAATCAGTTGCATTTATTGGCTTAGGTGCAATGGGCTATCGTATGGCAGCACATTTACCAAAACATTTTAATGAGGTCTATGTTTGGAATAGAAATCATGACAAAGCTAAGCAACATGCAGCTGAATATGGCACACAAGCGGTTGATTTACGCCAAGCGAGTCAAGCCGATGTCATTTTTTCTTGCTTACCGACCAGTCAGGAAGTAGATGCTATTTTGGCGCAAGTACAACTCAAAAAAGGCTGCATTTGGGTAGACTGTACCAGTGGTGTACCTGAAGCAGCCAAAGCACAAGCTTTACACTTGGCTGCACAAGGTGTTCATTTCCTAGATGCGCCTGTGAGTGGGCAAACCATTGGTGCAGAAAATGCAACTTTAACTTTTATGGTCGGTGGCGACTCAGATGCTTTTCAACAGGCACGACCTGCCATGCAAGCTATGGGGCAATTGATCAAACACGTGGGTGGATCAGGTGCAGGCTTTGCCGTTAAAGCTATTAACAACATGATGATGGCTGTTCATCTCTGTGCTGCAGCAGAAGGGTTTACCACCCTTAAAGCACATGGGGTAAATTTAAATGAAGCATTAGCCTGTATTAATGCCTCGAGTGGTAAAAGTGGTGTTACTGAAACAGCTTTACCTCAACGGATTTTAAACCGTGAGTTTCCACTGACGTTTGCCCTACCACTTTTAGCTAAAGATACTGGTATTGCAATCGATTTAGTGCGAGAAGCAAAACTTTCAGCCCCTGTGATTGGCTTAACCCAAAGTTTGATCCAAGCTGCAAATGCTTTAGCTGAACCGAATAGTGACTTTTCAACTGCGATTAAACTCTATGAATCATGGAGTAACATCACTTTAGAATAATTAAGCGATTAATTAAAGATTCAACACAAATAATTTTAAAGAGCATGCGCGCACTAACGCATGCTTTTTCATATTGAAAATTCCATGACTAAAATCGTGAGATGAACATCAATAATGCTTTACTGAGTCAAAATGACTCGTCTTTAAGCCCTGATATTAAATATATGAATGAAATATGAATTAAAATTACACATGAATAATTTTTCGCCATTGAAAAACAAAGATTGTCCCCTATAATCTAAATGATACAAGTGACAATCCAATATGTCCAATTGAGGTAAACTCATGAAAAAGTTGTTCGTTACAGCCTTTACATTTACTAGTATGTTGATCGGTTCTTATACTTTTGCAGCAGATAACGCACAAGAGTGTAAAAAATTGCAAGATGACTATAATGTCATTTATGCATCAAAAGGTTTCTGCTTCAAAGATCCTGAAGCAAAAGCAAAATTTGGCAATGAAAATTGTTTTACTTCAAAACCTAAGTTTTCTGACAAAGAACAACAAAAGTTAGATCAAATTGCTGCGCGTCAAAAAGAATTAAACTGTAAATAACGCTATGATAGACACATTCACAGTTTAAACCGCATAAGCAAGGAATTTAAAATGGCTTACGATGATCAAAATATTTTTGCACGAATTTTACGTGGTGAACTTCCTGCTATCAAAGTCTACGAAGACGAACAAGTGCTGGCATTTATGGATATTATGCCACAAGCCGATGGTCATACTTTAGTCATTCCTAAAACCCCAGCCGTGACATTACTTGATCTACCACCTGATGCGGCAGCATACACTATTCAAGTGGTACAAAAAGTTGCCAATGCCATGAAAAAGGCATTAGACCTCAAAGGAATTGTACTCATGCAGCTTTCAGGAGAGGCCGCTGGTCAGACCGTGCCACATGTGCACTTCCACCTCATTCCAAGCTCAGTACATGAACTTGGCAAGCATGCAGCACAAATGGGCGATCAAGAAAAAATCAAAGCCTTTGCAGAAAAAATCAAAGCTGCGCTTTAAAAAATTTAAAAATAAAGACTAAATCGCAACACCTCAATGAGGCTTTTAAAGCCTCATTTTTTTTTTATTGTGACCAAAATAACTTCCATTCATTCAGCTCTTTTTCATTCTGTTCTTAGCATCGTCATCAAAATGTCATCTCCTCTTCACCCATTTGTAACAAAGTTTGCAGATACTGCACCCAAGTTAGTAAGTATCGTAAAGATTTGTTTCTTACTTACTGAGTATAAAAAAGTGACAGGGCCATGCCCGACAGAACTGATTTGGAGAAATCTCAATGAAAAAAGTGCTACTCGCTGCCGCAGTTGCATCATTCGGCTTAAGCGCAGCGCAAGCAGCGCCAACATTGTACGGTAAGCTCAATGTTTCGTTAAACCAAGTTCAAAATTATGATTTTGCTGATAATGATGAAACCCAATTAAATTCAAATGCTTCACGTATCGGGGTTAAAGGCGAAGAAGCATTAACAGATCGTATTGCAGCAGTATACCAAGCAGAATGGGCTGTCTCTACAGATGGTTCAGGTTCGGATACAGATTGGAGCGCACGTAACCGTTTTTTAGGTCTTAAATTTAAAGACATCGGTACAGTAAAAGCAGGTAACTACGATTCTTATTTCAAAACTGCTGCGGGCAAGTACCAAGATATCTTTAATGATGACACAAACTTAGACATTACCAAAACCATGCATGGTGAAGAGCGTCTTAAAAATGTAGTAGGCTTTGAAACGGATAAAAATTTAATCGTTCCAGGCTTACAGTTCAATCTAATGGCACAAGTTGGCGAACACAATTCTACTGAATACACAACAAAAGAAAATGATAGTTTCAGTGGCATTTCTACTTCGATTTCTTACGAAAATAAAGAGATCGGTTTAGCTGCTGCAATTGCAGGTAACTTTGCTGTACCAGGTGATTATGCTGCACTTAGCTTAAAAGATGTTGAATCTGATGCTTACCGTGTAACAGGATCATTAGACCTCGGTGCTTTAGGTGCAAAAGGTCTAGTGTTTGGCGCTTTATGGCAACACGCTGAACTCTCTGATTCACCTTCTGCTGCTGCATTGACTGCTGCTAAACTTAAACCTGAAGCTGCATCTGCTGAAGAAAAAGCGTGGGCAATTACTGCTGGTTATACAATTCCTGAAACACCTGTCACATTGAAAGCACAGTATCAATCTGCTGAAACCACAGCAGATGGCATGACTGACCGCACCATTGATCAATATGGTGTTGGCGTAGACTATAACTTCAACAAACAAACTCGTTTTTATGGTGTTTTAGCACAGCAAAAACACGACTGGAAAGCCGAAGACAAGAAAACTGTAGTTGGTGTGGGAATGGAATATAATTTCTAATATCGCCACAACAGCAACAGATAAAAGGAATATGAGCAATCATATTCCTTTTTTATATGTTCATTTTAAATTCGATCGCTTTGTCTATTCTTTAGATCATTTTTCGTATTTGATCGAGTGACGATCATTAACGATCATTGGATCAAAAGAGATTTAAAAATTAAATCTCTTTAACATGATATTACTTCTATTTTAACACACTGATTTTTCCATACACTTCTTTTGGCATTTCAGCGATTTCCACACATAATTGAATTTCTAAGCCTGATGCTTGATATTGGTCAAAATCTTTTAAACATGCCAATAATTGTGCAGACATCCGTTGACGTTGTTCTAAGGTACGCCCTGTCAGAATGCCTAAACGCACATGAATATACGCTTGATGATTGTCACCAAAACCAATTAAAAAATCTTGATTGGCACGAATACGTGTCTTGATATTAAAAGGATGATCAATTAAACCTGTATCAAACAAAGCATGGTTTAAATTTAACATCAAATCTTGCTGATTCAGCGCTTTAATATTGTCTGAATATTCAACGACCATTTGTGGCACGATACACTTCCTTTTTTGACATATTGCCAAATCAACGCAAATAACTTAAATCTAAAACGCAATATTTTGTTCAATATTACACCGCACATTATTCAATAAATAATAAGGCTAAACGTACTTGGTCATAGCCCATTTTTGGATTCGTCAATTCAACAATTGGACGCAATTTGATTGCACCTTCTTCACTAAAATGGCTTGGATCTTGACGTTTTTGCAATTTTTTATAGATTTTACGGACTTGCTCAAGCACATTTGCATCGGGGCTTGCCACTGAAATATCCAAGCCTTGTTCGCGGTGTAATTTTGCTAAATGGTTAATGATGGTTGCAGGCGTCAAACCACGCTCATTAGCAATATCCTGAATTTCATAACCATTTTCAAATAACTCACGAGTTTCGTCCAATGTTGCTGTCGCGTAATTGGTTTTACCGGCATTTTTCGCTAACTTTTTCTCATTGCGTTGAATTTCAGATGCATTCAATGTCCCCCCACAATGTCGAATAAATGCATTGTGTTGAACAGTTAAATCTTCCTCAGCAAAGTGCTGTTCTGCCTCAGTTGAAAGCTCTTGGAAACGGCGATCCGCTTTAATGGCTAAACTGTCTAATTCTAAAGCTTGTTCATTAAAACCCAGTAAACGCAGACCTTCGATGGATTTCAAACGTGATAATGCGACATAACCTTGCCCTTTTTCAAACGTATGAGACAAGTTAATTTCAGCAGCTTCTAAGGTCATGCCTTGCGATTTATGAATGGTAATTGCCCATGCCAAACGCAGTGGAACCTGTTGCAAACTCGCAATGGTTTTGCCTGCATCGTTGTCTACAGACCAAGTTTCAGGTTCAACCAATAACGTTGTACCATCTGTAAGTTTTACCTTAGGCAACAATCCCAGTTCATCATCTTCTTCAAAACCGACCACTTCCCCTAAGCTGCCATTGATATAACCCATGTCAAAGTTGTTTTTCACAAACATGACTTTGGCATGTTTTTTCAGGGTTAATTCATCAGGTGCACGAACTGAAGACTTCAGTGTTTCAATCAGTTTTTCATTACCATCCGCCACTGCAACAAATTGGTATTCTTTGCCTGAAATTTCATTTAAATGTTTATAATTAATATTATCCACATCCATATTGTGGGTATATAGACGTGTATAAGTGTCACCAATATTTTGATTGCGTGTGTTATGTAAAGCTTGCAAGTGTTGTGGTTGAATGTTTTGCGCGCGAATGGCATTAAGAACATCATTTAATGCCGAATCATCTTGACGATGTTGCTCAGTCAAATAGCAAACACGAAATTTTGCTTCCACCCAAGCATTTGACATAAAACAAAACTTATCACGGTTTTTTTCATCATTTTTTCCTACAGGGGGCAATTGGAAAAAATCCCCCGCTGCGATGACTTGAATACCACCAAAAGCTTCATCTGATTCTTTAAAGTATTTTAAGACTTGATTAACCAAATTCAGTTGTTTGGCATGTAACATTGAAATTTCATCAATAATCAAGACTTGGGCATTTTCCAAATGCTCTTTTAAATATTTACGTTCTTTCATACGTTTCAGATCTTCATCTGAAAGTACATCTTTAATACCGATGCCTGCCCATGTATGAATAGTCATCCCATTCATATGCGTTGCAGCAATCCCTGTAGATGCTGTAATCGCCACAGGCACTTTACGCGCTTTTAGATAGTTTATATATTGATTTAAGGTATACGTTTTTCCTGCACCTGCGGAACCTGTCAAAAAGACATTTTCACCTGTTTTCATGAGTTTCAGCGCAGTTTCTTGTTTCATAACAACCTAGACCTTATCAGACCGCTATAGCCTAACGATTTTTGACAAAAAAGTTAAGTTTTTATGCCAAAATCCGCTCATCAACCCTCCGTTTACGTAGCATCAAATTAAATTCAGCAATAAAAGCATAGACTTTATTCAGACAACTTTCATCTGCTGCACGATTGCTTGGGTATTTTAACTGATCAAAATACAATTGATCATCTTTGTACACACAGCCCAACGTCAAACATTGTGTAGGATGTTGCTCTGGATAAATGTGAAAAGCGACATATTCTTGTGCCAACATACGCTCAGTATATGAATGTGCTAAACAATGTTTATAGTCGACAGACTCTTGAATGACGCGCTCTAATTCATGTAATTCTTCAAAGCACCAACCTTCAAAATAAATGATCGGCTCAGGTGAAATCGCTTGCCAACTTTCAGTTTCAATTCTACTTTTTAGATAATTTAAAGTGCTATCAAATTCAAGTTGCTGATGCCATTCATATGCTTGCTGAAATAAACCTTGCCAAGTCAAATTCTTATTTACAAAACGCTGCTGTGCAAAATGATCCAGTAAATAGTCTGCTACATAAGAATCAAACACACTGATCGAACGCTGCTGCTGTGTAAAATGATATTTAAAATATTGTCGGAACGCGATGACTTCTGTTTTAGACTGTTTTAAAGCCTTAAAAAAATCATGTTGTTGATGCGTTTTAGGATCAATAAAATCCCATAATTCTGTCGGTAAAGTCGAAATAATATGTTGTAAAAACAACATATAGGCTTGCATTACTCGGCTGAGTTTCACATAACATTTTTTCAATAATTTGGGATCATTTTTTGAAAGAATATGCACTAATTCTAGCCATTCTTCGATATATAACATCGAAGCACTAATAGCATTTTTTTGATCTAAATGTTCCCGACTTTCATTTAAACGATATTTTTGATTTTCAGGATTTAAGAACCACTGTTGCTCAAGCGATAAATGACGGCAGTCGGACAAAAATAAACGTCCTGCAATATTTTCAAAATATTTTAAGGTCAGTAAAATGACTTGTGGATGTATATGACTACAATCTAAAAAGCTCAATGCCGTAACTGCAACACGTACATTTGGACTTTGAATCACTTGGCTGAGCCATAAATTCAACTCAAGCTTTTGTTTGAAAATCCAATTGACTGCTTTGCTTTGATAAAACACAGGTAACCGTGCGAGTTGTGAATCATCCCAATACAGACTTTTTGCATCTAAAAAGTGTTTTTTATCCAGTAAATCCTGATATTGCCAATAGCCTCGATGCATCAATTTTGCATAAGCAAGCACATGCGGTTTTTCAATGGCATGTTGTCGCAATAACTGAAAATCTTGTTGATGATCAATCAGATTCATCAAACTAAATTGTTCAGGATAAAAACATTGCACTAAACAATAAATGTCTTGAGGTAAAAATTGTTGTGCAGAAAAGGATAACTCCTCATAGCTTGAAATGAGCTCATTTACAGCAATAAATTGTTCACCTTTTATGGAGTTTACCAAACATAAATGTTTGATATTTAACTCCACTTCTAAAGGGACTTGTATCCCATGTTCGGCAAATGCGGTTAAATGTGGCTGATCATAATAATGTTGCTGTATCAATAACTGATCAATCAATACTGCATCTGGTACTGAAATATTGTAAATAAATTGTTCTATACGATTTTCAGCATCGACCCATTGAAAAGCTTGCTCCATCAAGATTTGACGCAACACTTGCACATTGGTTTTTACTGTTGTCGGATGCTGTGCTAAACGATTGCCTGTAAAAAATATCATGTCTTGTAAAATAAATTTTGAAATTTTTTCTACAGCAAGTGCATCTTGTACATGTAACTGCAACATTTCACTTTCTTGATTAAAATCAATTATCAACAAACCATTTGCTATAGAGATCCGCTTATTTTTCTCATCAATTTGCAGCATATTCTGTGCATGAATATGTTGTAAATAACGCCATTGTTCTTGAAAAATAGAGAACAATGCAGGCGCAATTTTTAATAATTGTTGTGCTGTCCACTGATGTGGAGGTATATGCTGTTGATCATCAAATGGCAACATATGGATCTGTTTCTCAACTCAAGTATTCCCCTATACAAACCCATTATAAGCCTTCTATTTTAAAGATTTGTTCTATTTTCAATTTTATTTTTTATGAAAAACTTTTCATTATTTCATCTAAACACTTCGTAAATTAAAACTAAATCATTAATTCTATTTATTTTTATTTGGTAGGTGTTTCGTAGGTATAAAAACACCTGTGCTTAGACAATACTCATTCTTAAGGTGATCATCACCTGTTGGATGATTAATAACAAAATGGTAGAAGGAATCGCACCATGGCTTTTAAAAATATTGCAGATCAAACAAACGGCTTTTATATTCCTTGTGTTTCATTATTTGGACCCGGCTGTGCCAAAGAAGTCGGTATAAAAGCACAAAATTTAGGTGCTAAAAAAGCACTTATCGTGACCGATGCCGGTTTATTTAAATTTGGCGTTGCCGACATTATTGTTAATTACTTAAAAGATGCTGGCGTAGACAGCCATGTTTTCCCAGGCGCAGAACCCAATCCTACAGATGTTAACGTTCACAATGGTGTGAATGAATATAATGAAAACGGCTGTGACTTTATTGTTTCTTTAGGTGGCGGCTCATCGCATGACTGCGCGAAAGGGATTGGCTTAGTCACAGCAGGTGGTGGACATATACGTGATTATGAAGGGATTGACCAAAGTAAAGTACCTATGACGCCGTTAGTGGCCATTAATACAACCGCAGGTACAGCATCTGAAATGACCCGTTTCTGTATTATTACCAATACAGATACCCATGTTAAAATGGCAATTGTCGACTGGCGTTGTACACCACTCGTTGCTATTGATGATCCTAAACTGATGATTGCAAAACCTGCGGCTTTGACTGCTGCAACAGGGATGGATGCATTAACACACGCCGTTGAAGCCTATGTATCTACAGCAGCAAATCCAATTACAGACGCATGTGCTGAAAAAGCCATTACCATGATCAGTGAATGGTTACGTCCTGCGGTTGCAAACGGTGAAAATATTGAAGCACGTGATGCTATGGCGTATGCACAATATCTCGCAGGCATGGCCTTTAATAACGCCTCTCTTGGCTATGTGCATGCCATGGCGCATCAATTGGGCGGTTTCTACAACCTTCCACATGGCGTTTGTAATGCAATCTTACTGCCTCATGTCTGTGAATTTAACTTAATTGCTTGCCCAGATCGCTACGCAAAAATTGCACAACTAATGGGTATCAATACGCATGGTTTAACACAAACTGAAGCCGCGAATGCTGCAATTACGGCAATTCGTGAATTATCAGCATCAATTGGTATTCCGTCTGGTTTAGCAGAACTTGGGGTCAAAGCCGAAGATCATGCCGTGATGACAGCAAATGCACAAAAAGACGCATGTATGTTGACCAACCCACGTAAAGCAACAGATGCACAGGTTATTGGTATTTTTGAGGCGGCAATGTAACACTCTCCCTTTTTGCTTTATTTTGGCTAGCCTTGGGAATATCTTGATAGATATTCCCTTTTTTTATTGCGATGAATATTCAATAAAAACAGTAAACTCAAAAATCAATCATATTCAACTTGTAAAAACTTCACCATTCAACCAAAACGTTTTATGATCATTCATAGCTCACAAATTGGATGTCAGTAAAAATGTTGAACTCACAAACTTTAAATTATATGCCTGACATTCTCGGTACAGGCTTTGAACAAGTCACTTTAGATTTTCCTGATGATGATCAAGGCAAAGTGGTTGCGACGCTGATTCGTAAGAAAGCTGCTCAACAAACCAACAAAGCTGTTTTATATATTCATGGTTTTATTGACTATTTTTTTCAAAAGGAAATGGCTGAGCAGTTTAATCAACATGGCTATGATTTTTACGCGCTTGATCTTAGAAAGTATGGGCGCTCATATCGTCCGCATCAGAAATATTATTATGTAAAAAACTTAAATGAATACGATGCCGAAATCCATCAAGCCCTCGATATTATTGCATCGGAACAGCATGAAAGTGTAGTCTTGGCAGGACATTCCACAGGTGGGCTGATTGCCACGCTTTTTGCTGCACACCACTTAGACCATCCAACGATTAAAGCTTTATGGTGTAACAGCCCATTTTATGACTTTAATATGAATATTTTAAAGAAAAAATTAGCACTGCCTCGTTTAAGTAAGCTAGGACAAAAATTCCCAAATTTGAAATTCCCAAGTGAATTAAATAAAAATTATGTCCCAAGTTTACACAAAGACTTGTCTGGAGAATGGGACTTCAACCTGACATGGAAACCGACAAAATATCCAAAAGTGTATTTAAGTTTTGTACATGCCATTTTTGAAGCACAAAAAGAAATTCATGCAGGTGCAGAAATCGATATTCCAACACTTGTGATGCATTCGCACCAAACCAAAAATCCTAAACGTATGAATCGAGCTGCTAAAACCAGTGACATTATTTTAGACGTGAAAGACATTGAAAAATACGCAAATAAATTACAAGGTGATGTCACTGTCATTACAATTAAGAATGGATTACATGATTTAGTGCTGTCAGCATCACCGGTACGCATTCAAGTCTATGAAAGCTTATTTCAATGGCTAAAACAAAAAATAGGATGAGATTCAAGCTTGAGTGTGACTAAATCAGTGTTGCAAGAAGCTGTGTAAAACAGCTTCTTCATTTTGTATTAGTTTAAATAATCTAAAATAATCATGGTTAATGTTCTTCTCTATATTTTAATAACATCTGATGTGCTGGATGCCCCAATGGCGTAAGTTCAATTAAACGTTCTACTGCATCAATCGCTTCAGGAAAATGTGCCAAATGTTTTAATAAAACATCAGCCTCGTTGGCTTTAAAAATGGCTTCACTCAAACGTGACTCTAAACAATCACGCCACGCACATAAAAAAGGACTTTCGGTTTTTGCTAAAAAAACGCCTCGACATAACTTTAATGCTGACTCAGTATAGCCTGCATCTAAAGCACGCTCGACTTGTAAAAAATCTGCCTCAACTTGCGCCAACAAACGATAAGGACGTGAACCCAACATTCCCCCTAAAATTTCACGTAGCTGTGACATCTCTGCTTTTAAAGTCCCCATACTGACTTTACGTTCGCCATACAGCGATTGATGCAAACCTTCTAAGTTTAATCCTTGTGGGCACAGTGCCAAAATCGTTAAGATTTCAATCTGACGAGGTGTTAAGACCACAATTTTACCGTTAAACAACACTTGAGGAATGGTAAAAGCACGGATAAATAAATGTTGCTGCTGATAATTTAATAGTGCAGATTGCAAAATAGAGGCACAACGTTCAGCTGCCAACAAACCCAAACTATTATGATTACTCCATGTTGTAGAAAGGTCGATAACACCCAAAACATTTTTCGAATAGGGGTCGATCACGGGCGCTGCATAACAAACCCAATCATGGATAGAGCTCATATAATGTTCATTGGAAAATACGCAACTCGACTGTTGTGTTTTTAACGATAAAGCCAAAGCATTGGTGCCAACCAAATCTTCACGCCACTGCCCACCTTCTACAAAATGAACTTTTTCGGCAGCATTGCGCATCTTACCACTGGCTGCTGACCATACAATGGTGCTACCAATATCCCCCACTGCAATCACCATAGACGATTGTTCAGCAATATGTTTCAATTCTTCACTACACGCTGCAAGTGCAACATCTAAACTACTTTTATTTGTTCCATTTTTCTGTTTTTGAATTTGTAACGGCGCAGCTTCTCGATCAACAGGAATTGCTGCCTGTTTAGAACGCTGCCAAGAACTCGCAATACTTTGCCCTAATTGATCAGCTTGATACAAAGATAAACTACTACTTTGTCTAAATTTTTCAATTTGTTGACGCTTTTGCATTAAACTTTGCATATTCAACACCCTTTTACATCCATGTGATGATTAACGTATAACGTGCCATTTTACTTTTGTTGAACCTTCACTCCATTGTTCGCAAAATACTCAGTCATGGTCAAGACATTTAATACCAAAGCGTAAATCAATTTAACACCGATCTCATTTTTAAATGTCCTGATTAAAAATAAAATACGACCAAAATTTAAAGCATAAGCCAAATATCATTTTTTTAATGCCAACCTTTTTCCAACCTTATATTTCTTAATCTCAAATCAACCAAAAGAACGGATGAAAAAAATCGTCATCCATGCAACGTTAAAATAAGTAAAGGGAAATTCTTATGCGCTATGCAAATCCAAATACTGAAGGTTCAAAAATTCACTTTAAAGCTCAATATGAAAACTTTATTGGCGGCAAATGGGTTGCACCAGTAAAAGGTGAATATTTTGAAAATATTTCACCTGTCGATGGTCAAGCTTTTACCAAAGTCCCGCGTTCTTCTGCTGAAGATATTGAACTCGCACTTGATGCTGCACATGCAGCCAAAGCACAATGGAACAGCAGCTCACCAACGACACGTTCAAATATTCTATTAAAAATTGCAGATCGTTTAGAAGAAAATTTAGAACTTCTTGCTGTTGCTGAAACTTGGGAAAATGGCAAACCGATTCGTGAAACACTGGCAGCAGATATTCCACTGTGTATTGACCATTTCCGTTATTTTGCGGGTTGCCTACGCGCACAAGAAGGCGGTATTTCTGAAATTGACGAAGATACGATTGCTTATCACTTCCATGAGCCTTTAGGTGTTGTTGGGCAAATTATTCCATGGAACTTCCCTATTTTAATGGCAGCATGGAAACTTGCACCTGCTTTAGCTGCGGGAAATTGTATTGTACTCAAGCCTGCTGAACAAACTCCTGCAAGTATCTTAGTTTTAGCTGAACTGATTCAGGATATCTTACCTGCTGGTGTCTTAAACATTGTTAATGGTTATGGTGTTGAAGTTGGTCGACCACTTGCAACTAATCCTCGTATTGCAAAAATTGCATTTACAGGTTCAACAGCAGTGGGGCAAATGATCATGCAATATGCCACTGAGAATATCATTCCAGTGACACTTGAACTGGGTGGTAAATCACCAAATATCTTCTTTGAAGATGTCATGGATAAAGAAGATGATTATCTTGATAAAGCTTTAGAAGGTTTTGCCATGTTTGCCTTGAACCAAGGTGAAGTCTGTACGTGCCCTTCACGTGCATTAATTCAAGAAAGCATCGCAGATCAATTCTTAGAAATGGCAGTTGAACGTGTTAAACGCATTAAAACTGGTCATCCTTTAGATACCGATACCATGATTGGTGCGCAAGCATCGCAAGAGCAACAAGACAAGATCTTGGGTTGCATTGCAACAGGTCGTGCTGAAGGCGCGAAAATCCTCACAGGTGGTGGCGATCGTCAAGAAGTGGGTCAAGGTTTCTATATTGAACCGACCATTTTTAAAGGCGACAACAGCATGAAAATTTTCCAAGAAGAAATTTTTGGACCCGTTTTGTCTGTAACCACATTTAAAGATTATGACGATGCAATTCGTATCGCCAATGACACGATGTATGGTTTAGGTGCGGGTGTTTGGTCTCGTTCAGCACATACGTCTTATCGTGCAGGTCGTGCGATTCAAGCTGGTCGCGTTTGGACAAACTGCTATCACATCTACCCTGCACATGCAGCATTTGGCGGTTATAAGAAGTCTGGTATTGGGCGTGAAAACCATAAAATGATGCTTGATCATTATCAACAAACCAAGAACTTACTTGTAAGCTATTCAACCAAAGCAATGGGCTTCTTCTAAGTTAAACATATAAATTTTAAGTAGTTAAAGCGAACTTCTGTTCGCTTTAATTGTTTTTAGCTGTTATGAAATCAAAACAAATAACGATTATGACTCAACAGGTGCTAAATGACTTTCCACAAAGTGCAAATGATCAACCCCCCAAAACATTTCATCATTCACAAACCATGTCGGTGCACCAAATACACCACGATTCACAGCTTCTTCGGTTAAAAACTTAAGTTCATTTTTAACTTTTTCGTCATTTAGCCACGCTTCGACTTGTTCAGCGTCTAAACCAGCATCTTGAGCAACTTGTAGCAATCCACTCCACTCATTTAAATTACGTGGCTCACCAAACATTGCTTTAAAAACAGCTTCTAAAACAGTCAAAAACTGTTCTGGTGCAAAAAGTTGCGTTGCTGTAATTAAACGCATGGCATTTAAGGTGTTAATGGGAAAATTTGGATTCATTTTGACAGGGATATTCCAAAGTTTTGACCAACGTTTTAAATCTAACATTGAATAGCGTGCTTTGGCGGGTACAGCCATTGGGCTATTATTACCTGTCGCTTTAAAAACAGCACCTAACAAAATAGGCTTCCAAATGATTTTCGCTTGATATTGATCAGCAATTTTTTGAATTTGGTGAAAGCCCACATAACTATATGGACTCCCAACATCAAAATAAAATTCAATCATTTTCATTCTTTGCTCATCCTTCAACGATTAACTTACTTTTTATTAGTCACTATATAAATAATAGGATATTGTATTCAACTTACCACTGTTCAATCCAAGGGCGTAAATCCAACTCATGCGTCCAAGCATCTCTCGGTTGCTGGGCAATATGCCAATAATTTTCAGCAATATGCTTAGGATTTAAAATACCATCTTGGTCTTTTTTGGCATACATTTCAGGAAAATTATTTTTTATGAAATCAGTATCAATCGCACCATCCACCACGACATGCGCGACATGAATATTTTGTGGTCCTAACTCTCGTGCCATACTTTGTGCCAAAGCACGTAAAGCATGTTTTGCCCCCGCAAAAGCTGCAAAATAAGCAGAACCGCGCATTCCTGCGGTCGCACCCGTAAAAATAATGGTTCCTTGTTGTCGCGTCACCATGCGTTTAGCCACTTCTCTGCCGACTAAAAATGCAGCAAAACACGCCATTTCCCAAATTTTAAAATATTTACGGGCAGTTTCTTCCAATATACTACACGGAACATTTGCCCCAATATTGAAGACCATCACATCAATTGCACCAATCTCAGTCTCTATTTTTTCAATGAGTTGAATAACCTCTTCTTCTTTGCGTGCGTCTGATCCAAAACCGTAAGCTATACCACCTTGTGCTTCAATTTCTTCAATCAATGGTTTTAGTTTATCGGCATTACGGCGTGTCATACATGCAATATAACCACCTTGAGCAAAGCGTTTGGCAATTTCACCACCTGTAGCATCGCCAGCACCGATCACCAATGCCACTTTTTTTCCCTGTGTTTTCCAACTAGACATTTATTTTCCCTTATGCATATTTTTATAAAATAACGATCGTTACTATAACGATCACTATGTTATAGTTTTTCGACAGCGTCAAGAAAAAGATTGATGGAGTTTTATGCGTTATAAAACAGGCTATAAACAAGAAAAACGTCAGGAACTTTTAGCAAAAAGTGGGCAATTGGCTAAAAAAAATGGCTTTAATGCCACAGGTGTCGACAGCTTTATGAAAGCGTCAGGTGCCACCAGTGGTGCTTTTTATTCTCATTTTTCCTCAAAAAATGAATTATTTAAAGCTTTGGTGGAAAATGAATTACAACGCAGTATTCACCTGTGGCAAAAAAATCCACATCATGAAATTGGAGCATGGGTTGATTTTGAACTTGAGCGCTATTTATCACAACACCATGTAGACCAACCTGAGCAAGGTTGTATTTTACCCGCACTTGCCGCAGAAGTTGCCCGTGCTGACACGAATATCAAACTGGTCTATCAACAAGAACTTATGCGTGGCTATCAACTTTTTGTTGAACACTTGGGCGATGAACAGCTGGCTTGGGGCTTTATGTCTCAATTGGTTGGTGCGATTTTATTGGCGCGAAGTATAATAGATCTTGAGACCAAAGAAGCCATCTTAGCATCGAGTAAGCATATGATTCATTTAGCATTAAAACAGCAAATAAATCATAAAAATTAAACACCTAGACCTATATGAGCAAATAAAGTATAACCGAATTTTGCTTTTTTATTTCGATCAATGTAACTCAAAGACTACTTTCAATCTGGGAAATTACTTTTATTTTTATAAAGTCTTTTGCTACAGTATTTCAAAATTGAATTCGATTACAGATTATGACGCACAATAATTTTCCTAATAAAACGATTTATGCCATCCAACATTTAGCTTTTGAGGATTTAGGTATTCTTGAAGATACGTTTTATGAATTGGGCTATCGTATTCGTTATTTTGAAGCGGGTGTAGATGACCTCAAGCAAGCACTCGAATTTGAAGGTCTGACCATTATTTTAGGTGGTCCAATCGGTGTGTATGAAACTGAAGACTACCCTTTTTTAAAAGATGAAATTGAATATTTAAAACAACGCTTAAGTAAAAACCTCCCTACGCTCGGCATTTGTTTAGGTGCTCAACTCATTGCACATGCTTTGGGGGCTAAGGTCTATGCTGGACCTCAAAAAGAAATTGGTTGGAGTTCATTACAGATCAATGATGTAAAAAATAACCCACTCTATGTTTTAGGTGAAACTAAAGTCCTCCATTGGCATGGTGATACATTTGACTTACCTGAGCATGCAGAATTATTAGCAAGCTCTGAAATATATCCAAATCAGGCATTTAGAGTGGGTACTAATATTTTAGCACTACAGTTTCATGTCGAAGTGGCTGCTGACAGCATGGAGAAATGGCTGATTGGGCATACGTGTGAACTACGGAAAGCAGGATTTGATATCCCACATTTACGTTTTGACAATGAACAATATGCGCCAGAACTTGAACAAAAATCCCCACAAGTATTGACAAATTTTTATAATCAGTTGACTTAATTACAGTTAAAAGAGCCCATTTTTATTAAAAAACGGGCTCTTTCATATCGCTTATAATCGAATAGTTACTTTGGTTGCAGATGCTGTGTTGGCAGATGCACAATATCTACAAAAGTCCCATCTTGTGCTTTAACACGGTAGGTAAATTCTTTTGCATTTAGAGTCACAATATCGACGACACGGGTAAATAACACTTTCCCTTCCGCATTCATCGCAGTAATGGTACGGGTTTTACCATCTTCAGATACTGACCACGTCCCTTGCATTTTTGGTGTATCATCTAAATTATACATTTTAAAAGTACCATCATTTTTAAAATACGCATAACCGACAAAGTTTTTAGCACGGGCATCTGTTAATGCAACATTCTGGGTATTCTGATCTTTTGCAGCTGTGGTTAGCCAAGCCTGAGCAGATAATCGTTGACTTGGTGTTAATTGCTCCTTGGCAGTCACCATTTGATTTGCAACACAACCATCTAATAATGGCATAAGCAAAAATATACCGCCAACGCAGTAACTTTTAACTTCATACAAACCATCCCTGAATATATTTAATGCTTATTAAATACTAAATAAAAGTATTTAAAATCTGACTCTTCCATACAATCTAAAAAATAAAACAGTCAAAAATCATTGTCTAGCATATTTTACACCGATACAAAAAAAGCACTCAAAATTGAATGCTTTAATTTACAACAAAAATAAGGCTTTATCTTATTTAGCAACTGCCGCAGGTACAGAGGCTTCAGTGGTGATGTTTACAGTGATTTTATCGCCAACATTTGGCATGTTAAATTTAACAATAAAATACAATAACTTAAAATAATTTGGCGTGATATTGGCGTAAATCAAAAGTTATCCACAGTTATAAATAGCAGAAAACCGACTTAGAGTTACTTCTAAATCGGTCTAATAGCCCAATAAATATAGCACAATTATCTACCCCTTTGACCATAGAAAATTTTGATCTTTGATCTATAAAAGTCTGAAATGAAGAAAGCATCGACAATAAATTGGGATTTATGTGCAAAAATATTTGTTATAAATAATTTTTAACAAAACTTAATATTTGATTAAAATTTTCTCCAATAGTTTTATATATAATTGGGTTTTAATTTATAGTTTGAAAAAATGTTTAAATATTCTTATATTTTTATGCTAATTAGCTCTAGTTGTGTTCATGCGAGTACTTTCATAGAAAATACAGACATCACAGATCAAATTAATGAAAAAATTAAAAATGGCGGAACACTTTCGATACCTGCTGGAAATTATAAGATTGATGCACTAAAAAGCATTCAAGTAAGAAATAATACAACTATTAACTTATCATCCAATACAGTATTAAATGTAATACCTAATGACCAAGGATCATATAGAGTTTTTAATATTAATAATATTAAAAATGTTAAAATTTCTGGTGGGACATTAATTGGTGATAAATATACTCATCTATCTAAAGATGGCGAATGGGGTATGGGCATTGAAATTAAAGATTCTCAAAACATATCAATCTCCAATGTTAAAATAAATAAAATGTGGGGTGATGCTATTTATATAGGGACCAATGGTGCAGACTCAAACTATAATATTCATTTAAATAATATAAAAATGGATGATAATCGTAGACAAGGTATTTCTATTATTTCTGTTAAAAAATTAAGAGGCTATAATCTATATGCTAATAACACTTCAGGTACCAACCCTGCAAGCGGTATAGATATCGAACCAAATAATAATAAGGCTGTGTTACAAGATATTTATCTCCGTAATATTTATACATCAGGAAATCAAGGATCAGGTCTTCATTCGTATTTTGGTTTTTATAAAGGTTCAAAAAAACCTATAGATATCACAATTCAAAACCATGTTGATAGCAATTCCAAATATGGTTTTTATATGCTTGGTTTGGATAATAATGCAATAGGTAACTTTAAAATCAATAATGCTAATTACCAAAAAAGCAAAACATCAAATTTATGTCTTTCTGATTGGAAAAATCCAAACTTTGCTCTAAGTTTTGATAAGTATAAATCAGACAATATGCTCTCCACAAATAACGATTGTAAAGTTTTTAAAAATAATAATAAAATTATAATTAACTAATTATTTAATCAATGTGGCATTCTATTGAGTGCCACATTGATTCTAAAAATTTCAAAACTTATTTATTACAATTCCCTAACTTTCTTGGCACTCACCCCATTCAATACTGCTAACTTATAACGTGATTCAGCAGGTCGACTTTTCTAAGCTGCCTATACGGCAGTGAACGGAACTCAAGTAATATCATTGGAGTAGGAAATTTTCTAAGCTGCCTACATGGCAGTGAACGCATATGGGTGTGTCGCAATTAAAACTCGCAATTTCTAAGCTGCCTACATGGCAGTGAACGTATAACAATAAGACATACAGATTCAAGGGCTTTTCTAAGCTGCCTACATGGCAGTGAACCAAAGCATACCACACAAAAAGCAACTACCTAGTTTCTAAGCTGCCTACATGGCAGTGAACCTAAACCTGTTGTGAAGCTGCCTTTCCACATTTTTCTAAGCTGCCTACATGGCAGTGAACAGAAAAAGATAATACCGCTTGTATGTTTTTGCGTTTCTAAGCTGCCTACATGGCAGTGAACATATGCCAATATATGAGCCTGAATTGTTCGGCTTTCTAAGCTGCCTACATGGCAGTGAACTTTCAATCACTATGAATGGGGTAAACTGCTCGTTTCTAAGCTGCCTACATGGCAGTGAACATTTTGATGGTGACGGAAATTGGTCTGTTTCATTTCTAAGCTGCCTACATGGCAGTGAACTTGAAGGTACAAACGGTACTGCTCCTGCCGCATTTCTAAGCTGCCTACATGGCAGTGAACTCTATGCGTTTTATCGTTTAATTGTTAGTGATTTTCTAAGCTGCCTACATGGCAGTGAACTTTTACTGCTTTTGCGATGATTGCATAAGCAATTTCTAAGCTGCCTACATGGCAGTGAACTTATAAATTTGTATTATCTGAATACTTCACTATTTCTAAGCTGCCTACATGGCAGTGAACTAGCATAATTTGCTAAATCAACACTTTGTTTATTTCTAAGCTGCCTACATGGCAGTGAACAGTAATAATATAGTAAAAAGTAAAGATATAACAGTGAGTTAAAACTTAAAATATCAAAATACCCAAGTTTTAAACTATGTTTATAACCTATTGATTTTATTAATGTGTTAAAGAGTTAAAAAATATTGGGTAAAATCATCTCTTACCCAATAACTTAATTTAACAGTCTATGATCTTAAAAACCATATATAACGGTATTATTTCACATGATGAATCAAGACATCCGCAATATCACGTGCAGCTAACCAGTACTTTTCATTAAACATTTTTAGCTCAGCTTCATTTGAGATAAAACCGAGCTCAACGATTAAACCACCATTACTAATAAATCCTAATTTTCCACGCGCTGATTGTGACTGATCAATCCACCCATCATCACCACGAAGTTTTGAATTAAATGCTTTGGCCACAACTTTTGATAAGTCTTGTGCTAATTTCTTATCCTTTGCTAGTGCAATAGTTTCAATACCGTAAGCTGCCTTGTTGCTTGCTGCGTTCATGTGAAATTCAACAGCAACATCAGAGCCTTTGATCAATTTGATTGCTGTATTCAGATTATGGTTATCAGAACCGATACCATCAGTTTTGATTGCAATGCCCGCTTCACTTAAATAATGAGCAACAGCATTACGGAACTTTGTGACCAATTCAGCTTCTTTGAATTTGCCGTTGACTGCTCCCGGATCTGCATTCGAGTGCCCTGCTGTCACTGTAACAAATTGATTTACATTGTGTAAATTTGGCTGTGCAATCTTGCGACCAAGCCAAGTCAAAGCGGGGATTATAGTGCTCGCAACAATAGCAGCAGTATCACCATCTATAATTTTGTAGTCTAAAGCCCATTGTAAAACCAAAACAACAAGCATAAAAAAAGCTCCCAACATTGGGAGCTTCACGCTTAAGTATTGCCATGCACTTTCATTGATTAATTTCATTTTCACTTACCTTATCTATTTTCTTACTAACGAAATGTGTACCCTTGTATCCAACAACTGAGGCAAAGCCAACTGAGATAATCTCTGGAAAGCCCAACCATGTTGTTAATGACCAAAACCCAACTGCAAAAAATCCGCACATAAACGCTTCAAGCCAATCGGCTTGTCCACGTTTCTTTGCGGTTCGAAAAAGAGCCATTAAAAAAGCCATCACAAATGATGCGATGGCTGTATAAAATGGTCCTACGATTTCTGCGACTTGTTTAGTAAAGTCGTCCATTATTTCCCCTTTTTTGGCAATAAAAAAACCACCCAAAGGTGGTTTTGTTGGTCTATAGAATTACATTACTTTTTCAAACACAGGTTTTAATAACTTAGCACCTGTGAGGTTTAAATGATCATCATCAAAGTAGTATGGATGCTTAGCATCATCACTAACAATACACTCTGTATTACAGAAAATTTGGCTAACCTCATGTGTTTGCAAATTACTATACTTAGACTTTAAAGCTTCCATTTGTGCAAAAAACTCAGCATTATCACTTTGATATTTCTTAATATCATAGTGAGCAGCTAAATTATTCTGATAAATAATTTTTGGTACTGATTCTGTATAAGTTGGCACAGGTAAAATGAAATCAACTTTCATATTGTTTTGTTGCGCCAAGTCTACAACTTTTTCAATAGTCTCTATTTTTAAGGCTTTTGGAGAAAAGTGCAGCACTAAATGATTAATTTTCAAACTTTTAGCTTCATTAATCAAGCGCTCAGGAGTTACAGAGGCATCCATGAGCGGAGTATTTGAAACTAAAAAATAAGTATTTAGCTTATGCTGACTAGCTACTTCTGAAAATGCTATTTTAATCGAGTCTGCATGACTATTACCCACCAATAAAATCGATTGATCAAAATGCTCTGCATTAATTTTACAACTAATTGCCTTTGGATCTGTGATACGAACTAACTTACCACAGCGATACGGTGCGCGATCTTCTAGACCGTTGAAGATATTTTTATCGCGCTCACTATACATCATATTCGGAACAACTTTAGTTGCTCCGGTTAATACAAATATTGACACCAGTGAAACTAAGTAAGCTGCTGCAATATTATTAAAGCGTCTAGTCTCAATCAATTTATGCATTAGAATCGATGCAACAATAATCAGAACAAGTAAAATTCCTTTATCTACATAACTCTCGGGATATAGTTTTGTTCCAGAAAATGGTTCATACAAATACAAAACAATGATTGGGAAATGTACTAAATAAATTGAGTATGAGTAATCACCAATTTTAGCAATACCATTACTAATCACATTGTTTTCTAAAACTTTCGGTAAACCAAAGCCCAAAACTAAACTTGTGGCAACACATACAAATAAAGCGTAAAAACTCGGATGTCCTTGCAATCTATTTAATGTCTGTCCATCAACATGAATGAAAGGAATAGCACACAAAATAATTAAACCTATTAGGCCCAACCATCTAAAATTATTAAATTTAACTGAACCATTATTTGTGAAATAAAAAGCAACTACAAATCCTATCAAGAATTCCCACATGCGTAGTGGCATCATAAAAAATGATGTTTTAGTTGATATTCCTACAATAAAAACACAAGCTGCAAATGAACCTAAGATTGCTAAAAATAAAAATATTTTTGATTTTCTAAAGAACCAAGCTAATAACGGCACAATAAGATAAAATTGAATCTCGACACCAAGGGACCACAAATGCAACAATGGATTAAAATCAGACTTACTAAAATAAGAATTCTGCATCCAAAAACCGATGTTATTAGCAAAGAATAATCCGTAGATCGATTGTGTCGCAACTTGCCCTAGTTCTGACGGAAGTACTAAAAATAATGATGCAATTAAAGTCAGTATAATTGTTGCAAAGTAAGCAGGTACAAGTCTTTTAGCACGTCGTTCGAAGAATTTTTTTGCTTCACCTTTTTTGTAAAGAATGGCCATTAAAAAGCCACTCACTACAAAAAATACATCAACTCCCAAAAATCCACTTTCAATTCCTGCAATTTCTAAATGAAATAAAACTACGAAAATAACTGCGAGTGCTCTTAAAAGTTGTATGTCTATCCTTTTATCCATTTTATAAATCTATTAAATTTAAATCGAGAGCATTATAAATAACACTCTCGATAAAACAAATTAATTCCAACTTTTCGAATATTCTAAAATTTCAGCATCACTCATCTGACGATTGAAGATCGCTAGCTTTGTGATAATGCAGTTACCCCCTTGTTGCACCTGGGGTGTAGCCAACGCTGGTGCTAAGCGCAATCTTTTAAGCTTATTTAGATTTGTTGCAGCGACAGCGCTGTAAATTTCACCCCCATTCAATCCCAATTTAGCCCCTGTCGCTGTTAAATACGCAACTTGCGTTGAAGCGACATTAAGCGCACCTTGTTGACTGTTGCCAGATCCAGACGACTGTGTTGTATTGTCAGATTTGATGAGTGAAACAAATCTGCTTGCAATGCGCACATCAGACGTTTTATTGAGTCCAATGCCAGCAACCAATGTGTCTGTTTCTACGGCAGCTCGTAGTTCGTTGAACATTGTTCGAGCATCATGCGTTTGGTACATTGGTACTGATTCAATCAGTATCGTTACAGGTTGATCAGTATTCAGCAGACTGCTTAACAGCTCTTGTTTTATTTCGAGCTGATCATTGCCTGAGTTCGGGCGTGATGCTGTTGTTGTGATCGGGCTATGAACGCAAGCAAAACCAGCGCAGCGCACAACTTGCACATGCGATAATGTACCGACAACTTCGACACTCAGCGTAATAACTCCAGCTTGGGCTTGAGGCGTAATAGTTTTCGGCGTAGCTTCAGTCACAACTATAGAATCTATACCTGTGCCCGTAATTACAAGCGACCCAGATCCGATACATGATGCGACAAGCGTTGACCCAGCAGGGATTGCTGAAATAGTCTGTGTTGCAGGAGTAGCACTGTTAGCAAACCAGTTTGTTTGCTCATTCTCAATAAGTACGCCAAAGCGTTCGCCAATTTTCCAATGGCGGATGTCAGTTGAAGCTGTCGTATAGCTGCGTACTCCCTGCTTGTTCATAGTCTGCGGTTTCACAGCCATGTTTTTTGCACCAGTATTTGTGATCGTTTCAGCAAGCGTCAAAGTATTGCGTACACCGTTTTTCTGCGTCGTGTATTCCTCATTCTCAAAGTCAAAGAATGCTACCCAGTCTTGCTTCCCCTTGATTCCATTGATATTTCCAAGATAATTAGTTGCGATGTTATTTGATTTTAATGCGAGTGACATAATTACTTCTCCGTAAAATTTACGTCTAAAAAAGGTGTTGGTTGTACAAATAATTTGTAACGCAAATTAACGTCTGTGTTTGAACTATCAGAAGTCCATAAGCACATTAAGCGCATTTGATTTTGATCATTGAACTGTGGCAAAAAAGTTGCTTTGTATATGCCGCGCTCATCTGTATTCCAAAAGTCGGAAGCCCATTTAAAGTTTTGAAAATCAGAAGAAATGCCAAGGAAAAAACCTCGGTTTTTCGATGTTGGTGTCCATATTCTGTCGTGAACTACAACAATTTGCTTATCGCCCACCTGTTTAATGTCTAAATGCCAAGGTGTGTATTGCGCAGGTGTTGTGATTGAGTTTACGAATACCCAGTCGTTTTTTCCTGTCTTACTTGTGTAATGTTGAATGCCTCCGCCAACACCATACAAGTGATAAGTTTCTGTTTTTGCATCAAAAATAACAGCAGGGGCAACCAGCGCAAATTTGTCGTTTAAGATTTCACGATCTGACCAAGCTTTACCGTCTTTTGTTCTTCGTGTGTATAAAATTTCATGCGTATCATTGGGCGCAATACCGTCCGTATCTGCCCAATAAGTCCTGAAAATCAAGACAAGCTCAGAAGTTTTTACGTCGTAGAACATGAACGGGTCTGAGTTATACACAATCCCTTTTTCCCACGTATAACTATCAGGCTCGTCTAAAAGTGGCGTTAATAGCTCAAAGTTACTTAGGTCATTTGAACCGAGCAAAAAGGGGTTTTCTTCAGCAGTTACACCATTCGTATAACCAGTGATTGCTAAAATATAGCGATAACCCATAAATTTGTTTGGGAACTCTAAAATTTGCGGATGAACCACTCCTCGATCACTGCCGTAAGGAGTTTTAACAGGATGATAGTTCCCCCAACTTTCAATTTTTGCTTGATCAAGCCACGTGTCTGAAATTGAGAAGTTTTGTTCAAAACTATGTAACGGGACTGGTGCAAGCAGTCCTACATTTTGTGTATTTCTGAAAAAATTTAAAAGACGCTCGGCTTTAGAGATAAAAGTGTCACGATATGAATAGTTGCTCAAATTACTTGTGTCTATCTGCTCAAGCCCTGCATTTGCTTTGCTGTTGATCGCAGCAGCCACGTCAGTATCTAAACCAACAATGAACAATTTTGAGTCTTTATCAATGTAAGCAATGATATTTTTATTGGCATCAAGCAGTAAAAATAAATGTTTATTATTAAAATTTTCAAAAGTACTGTTCAAATGAGAAACTAAGTCTTTATCTAATCCTACTAATTTCAAGCCACCATTTAATGTCAATTGCATAACAATTGAACCAAATTTATCAGCAAAGTCAAAAAGTGTATCTTTATTCTGCGATTTAAATAAAATACTTAAAACTTCTTGAACAATTGACTCAATAAGCTTCTTGTTTTCATTGTTTTTCTCTAGAGCAAACTCTTTCGCCTGCTCCAACTTCTCACTTGCAATCACATCTGCTTCAGTAGCAGCTTCCTGCACAGCCTCTTGTTTTGCTGTACTTACATCCTCTTTAGATGAGGCATTATCAATAAAATCACCTAAAGCAGTTTTAAACCCCTGTTCTGTAACATTTGCACCAATCAGTGCGCTCTTATCTGGTAATGGCATAAAAATCTCATCCATAAAAAAAGCACCCAAAATGGGTGCTCATGTTGTTAATCAAATTTAAGTTTCAGAAGTACTTTGAGCATACTGATCTGAATAATTCCAAATTGTTTCTTTCCATACATCACGTGCAGCAACTCGCACATAGTAGATCGTTGTAGATGTAAGCTTTTCAAAGGTATGAGATAGGTCTGATCCAACCCACGTTGGTGCGATTGAACTCGGATCAAAGTTTTCCGTTTGACTCATCCAAACTGCATAATCTTTTAAATCAGGGGCTTCACTTGGATTCCAACTTACAGTTAATGTATCTTTAGTTGCTGTGGTATATACATTTAAAAGTTTTGCAGGAACTGGATTACTGATGTTCAACTCTGCAAATGAACTCACATTGCTACCACTAACACTAGCCACCCGAATTGTATAGGAACGCCCCAAACCATCAGATTTAGCTTCCTCAACAGAATAACTATAGTCTGTATTGGTTGTCTGAACTTCACGTAGCAAAATACCATTTGAAAGTATTTGCACAACATAGCCCGAAACACCCACAACAGTTTGCCACTGCACTTTAAAACTCGTACCGATAAATGGTGACTGTAATGAGAGCCCTTTTACACCTGTAGGCTTTCCACCCACCAATGTGTAGCTATAAGCAGTTACTTCATCTAACGTTTGCTCTTGCTGCTGTAAGCCATTGAAACTAGTAAATTTCAAATGGATCTGTTTGCCAATAAGATTTTTATTAAAACCATGTTCAAAAATTGCTTTATCAATACGGACAAATGGCTCACCTGAAATATGTACTTGAGCATCATTAAAACGTCCACGTAGCACATCATCTAATGTATACAGACCTGATCCATTGAGTGTTGCTACTTGATAGTTCAGATATTCACCACCCAACCAGCATAATGTCGCATCCGCTTCAGCATCCTCTAAGGTCCCACTGAACATTTGACTTGGTGTATTAAGTTGGACTTGTAAGGCAGGGTCATCTGTATCAATAGCTGCAACCAATTGACCATAACGCGCTGAACCATAAATGGTCCCAATCATGTCATAAGTAGTGTTGTCTAAACTCGCCCAGACATTACAACCACCAAAATTAACCCCACCTGATACGGCGATCCACACTTGATTGATACCATTGGTCAAATCTAGAGGTGGTTCAAAAATGACAGGTGCATTCACATGTCCTGGTTCTTCATTTCCTCCCTGATAACCATTAGATGCTTGTAGGTCATACTCAATCGCTGAGTAAGATCCAACGGACAACTCATTTGCTGTAACGGTGAGTAAGCCCTCATCATCCTCTTCAATCCGTGTAATGCGTACAGGAAATTGATCCAACCCTAAAGAGATGTCTGTAATTGTCACAATATCCATGGGTTCCAGTCGGCAGTACTTCCAACCAAGTTGAAACTCATATTCATTTCGTACATACAACAATCGCTGTAAACGTAGCTGACAGGCATGCCGAGCAATTTTGGGCTCACAAAAGAAATCAAGTTTTACCGCGTCCTCTGTACGCAGACCAAACATTTCTATATTAGCTTGGTCTTTGGCTTCGACTGTTTCCGTGTTGTATTGGTTATAACGGTTGGTATATTCAATTTGCGTATGATTAAAAGCATCCGTATCACGACTACGGCGCACTCTGATAGGCTCATCTTCACCAATAAAATCATCATCTGTTAAATGATAAACAGGAGTTAAATCGGGTGTAAATGTGACTCCATGTCCAGTCAAAGCAGCATCTCCATAGGTTTTAATTTTTAAACCATCTGGGCTAGGTACCACTGCACAATTCACCGCCTCAACAATCGTATTGATCGTTTCATACGCTTCGGCTTGTTCTGTAAATGCTGGGCTAATTAATAAATTTGCTGCTCGGCAATAGGTTCTAAATTCCGCCAAATCAGCCATATTTAAAATAGGTGCCGCACCGTAGCGTGGATGTGTAATAAAATCCTCAATCACATCCGCAGGATTGGCATCATGCACTGTATCTGACAATGTAATATCGCTAATGACTTCAAAGGTATGATTGGAAAGACTAGCACTATTCCCTAAATCATAATTCGCACAGGCAACATAACCAAGAAAAGGATAATGTAATGCCTGATCTGGATGCTTGGTCTGTATATATCCCCAACGTGGATTATCATTACCATCAAATAATTCAAAACCTAACTGATCAATAGGGCTTTTGGTTACACCATTTTCAGTTTTATTGATAATCTGATCTTTGTCTCGCCATACAATCCCAATATCTCGGATCTTATTTTCACATAGCCCAAGCATCAATGAAGCATTGTAGGTAAATGTTGTATTGCGAGTTTTAGAGCTACCACCTTTCCCCCCTGATTTAGTCACAGTGGTATGTGGTGTTGCAGCAAAATCACCATACCAAAACATATTGGCAGTCACTCGATTTTTACCATATACCAATGGTTGACAAAGACCATACGCAGATTGCTGAACACGCATGGAGTTAATACGCGTTTCAGTTGTACTTGTGGTACCACCACCAAATAATCCACCCATATTATTCTTTCAGCCTCTTCATACGAAAAAACCCAGCTATTCGCCGGGCTAAACTTCCTTTGGTACCATCTTGGATAATGACACCCTGATGGATATATGAGTGGATCACCGTTGGCCACTCCACAACAATGGCACCGTGACTGATGCATTTACCAAAGTGATATAAAACAATATCACCCGGCTGTGGTTCATCGACTTCAAAACATACACTCTTCACATGCTCTAAGTATCGTTGACCCAATTGATGCATGTGCCAATCAGGTGGGTAGGGTCGTGGATCCAAATGATCCATTAAGCCCACTTTTTCATACACTTCACAAATTAAGGTACCACAATCTACCCCCACACCCTTTACTCGTCCTTGGTGATGGTATGGTGTACCCAGCCAAGTCTTAGCTTCTTCAACTGCAGCTAGGTTTTTCATACAGCAGTCTCCGGCACAGGAATAAATGGTTTCCCTGCAAAACGATTACGATTATTAAAGCGATTAGTGCATGTATCTAAACGTTTATCGCATCCAGGATAAACTTTGATTTTTTGACCAGCTTTAGCTTGCTCAAGTAAAGGTAATGTCAGTACTAAAGTGCCAGACTCATGCAAACGAATCGTGCGCTTTAAGCCTTTATTCCCACCTTCTAAAAACTCCACCACGCCTTGTGTGAACCAACCTTGTGGCTGTGTCAAAGTACATATAATTTGTGAAGTACTACTGTTTACTTCAATCATCGTGCTTATAGCAAAATTATCACGCAGCAAACCACAACCATAATCGAATAAAGTGTTGGAACAACTTGGTTGGTATAGGTTACGTGGCATTTGAATATGAAGATCATCAATATCTGATGCCACATTAAAATCAATCACATTTCGATCGAGTTCGGGTTCAATAATTCGACCTTCAAATAATTTCAATGTTCCTGCACTTGTATCTGTAGGCGTATGCATATCCATAAAGACCCGTTCTAACTTAAAACGCGCACCATCCATTTGACCATTGTGAAAAGCCTGAACTACACGCACATCATTAAAATGCTGATCATTCGTAGTATTAATGCTGACAGATAAATTATCGACCTCAATACCTAGTGATAAACTGATTCCCTCACGGCTAATTATAGGTCCATCGGCTTTAAAAACTTGGTTGGCCACAATCAAGTCATAATCATAATTGGTGTAACGGTAAACATCACCTTGCACTGTGGTAATCGTATATAGATCTGCCATTAAAAACTGATCTTGATCTAATAATGCAATTAATTTTGTCGATGCCTCTCTCATATCTTCATTCCTAATGTACCGACCAATTCGATTTTTTGTGCTTTCCACAGTTTGGCCATAAAATTGGAATACTGTTGCTCATCATCAGCAAAGCGACAACGATAAAAGAATGTACCTTTAACTGTAACCTCCTCACCTACCGCTAACGGTGTATTCAGCATATATTTCCCATCTTTGCTAATACCCGCCATTTCGTTATTCCACATAGGTTTTTCAATGTCGCTATCCCACATATTTTTGGTTTCAACTTGATTCCACATGTTGGGATTAATTGGTTGCGTCATCTGCATCGTATTGCTCACTGGCATATGTAGAGAATGCATTTTCTTGAAGATTTGGTAGGTTGTTGTGCTTCCATCCCCAACAAAAGTACATTCAAACTGATTGTCATCTGGCATCTTGTAGAGAAATGAATCAAAAGCACCACGCCGCTCGGTAAAGAAGCCTTCTAGTTGCTGTAATTCATTTCGTCCTTTGCTCTCTCGCAAGAAAGCAAAGGACATAGTGATGTTATATTTTGGAATTGCTTGATAACTCGCTCGCAGTTCACGACCATTGATTGAGGTCATAATTTTGGTATTAAAAATGGGAGTCTTTGTCAGCTCCCATTCCAATCCTGGTAATTCAGGAAATAATTCATCAGACACGCACTACTCCTTACTTACCAAAATTACGCCCATACCCTTTTAAGCCACCTGCCAATTCACGACCATGTTTTTTCATAAAGCGGCGAAGATCTTTAGAGTCCCAACTTTGGAAGTTAAAGTTGTTAATATCACCACCACTCACACCACTTGCTTGTGACATTGGCATAGAACCATCACCCATCACTGATTTACCTAATGCACGAATGGTGTTGGCATGCTGTTTAGGTAAAACCATCTCTTCTTCATGCAGTTGCGTCATCGGGTTTACACCTGCAGGAATGTCATAACCTCCTCGAGCAGAAGCCACTTTACCCACAATTGCCGAAACCCCAGCAAAAGCAGCAATACCTGCAGCCACGCCTAATGCAGGACCAATAATAGGAATTGCTGACATTGCAGCCCAAGCTGCCGCCATCGCCTCCCATGCTGACATCATGATGGACTTTAAAGTTCCTGCGAGTTTGATTCCTAAACGAGTGAGTACACCAGTAGAAGTTGCGGCAGTCTTAACGCCTTCACCTGCAACAACCGCTGTTGTTTGTGCTGCTTGCCCTGAAACCTCAGCAGCAGTTTCTGCCTTAATTAAACCTAATTTCACAGCCAAACGCGGTGCCATACTTGCTACATATTTTTTCATTGGCGCTGTGATCATGTTTTGAATGAACTCAGCTGCTAATTCAGAATAAATTGCATTCATGGCATTTTTCCAAGTCAACGTACCATTCATCATGGCTTGAATGCCTTGATCCCATAAACTTGACATGCGTGAAGTCAAACCACCAAACTTTTTCTCAAAGTCTGCCATTTGGGCATCATTCATTAAATTTGGTGTCTGAATATCAGAGATCGATTTTTGATGGTCTAAATCCACAATGGCATTAGTTGCAGCAGCTTGCCCTTCAGGTTTACCTGTAATCTCTGATCGAGCACTTTGTAGTTCTAAACGTCGGATTAAACCATCTCGTTTAATTAAATAGAGTTGATCTTCAAGTTGCTTTTCAAGTTTTAGCTTTTCAACATTAGAAATTCGACCTGCATCAAATGCAGCCTGAATATTTGATTTTTCAATCTCAAATATCCGCTGTGCTGTATCTAATTTAAATTGAATTTCTTGCTCATCAATCGCCTGCTTCTGCTCTAATGCCCTCAGGTTGATTTCAACCATTTGCGCTTGCGCCTCTTGCTCAGCTTTAACTCGATAAGCCTTTTTATCATCAGTTGAAGCTGTTGAGTCATTGATACGCTGAATTGCTCTTGCTAAGTCCTGCTCCACCTTCTCTTGCTCAGTGGCATATTTGTACTTCAACTCAAGTCTTTCTTTTTCAGCCTGTTCAGCTTGACGATTTTGCTCCTCTTGAAATTTAAAATAATCATCATTTTCACCACCAGTTTTACTTTTGTTCGCTGAACCCGCTGTAGCGCCTTTTGGAACCTTATTCATAACATCTGGGGATTGGTGCAGTAGACTCAACACAACACCATCCGCAAAAGTAACTTTAGAAACGTAACCACCTTTTCCACTGTTAAATGTCTGAACATTTTTAACACTGTGATTAGTCGTAATAGGTGTTCCCACACGCATTGAAAAATCCATGCCTTTGTGGAAAGTTGAAGCACCTGCTGTCGGCGCTTCTCTAGGACCATAGCCTGATGTCATTTTATAGGCTGAAAGAGGTTTACCACCTGCCTGCAAACGTGCTAAATGTTCTGTACTGACGGGTGCATTTCTCCCAGAATAACGAACATCTAAGTGAGCACCCGTGCCAATACCGGTATTTCCAGAAATGCCGATCAAGCGATTGCTTACAGCTTTTTCAGAATCACTTTTTGCTTTATCACTCGCCTTTTTATCATCATCCTTTGTACCTGTGCCAATCCCCTTATTTGAGTTAAAGGTATTTGGTGGTGGTTTAATGGGTGCAGGTGGCTTGACTTCAGTCGGTTTTTTTAAGAATAAATTGGTAAATTGTTTATTACCATCTTCAGTAACTTGACCTATTTTATTCCAAGCATTTACTCCTGCATCAACTGACTTTGTTACACCACTATTCCAATCAGACTTTAACCAATCCATGCGAGTAATCATTTTTGATGAGTAACGATCAGTAATATCGCTTAAATCCTTAAAGCCTTGCTCATAAGCTGCTTTCGCACCAGAAAAATCAAAACTCAAAATACGACTGACAATATTGCCAAAAGTTCTAAACTTGGTACCCAAATAGTCCAAGCCAAATTGAATCGTTTCTTTTAATGCACCAAAGCCATTTAAAACGCCTGTAAATGCAATAGAAATTGCCTGACATACAGCAACAATCACTGCGCGTATGATTGCAAAGGCAGATTGAATACCTACTTTTAAACCTACTGCAGCTGCTGCAAATCCCTTGAGTGCACCTGAAACCAAGTCCATAAAAGTTATCTGCTGCAGTGATCCATCGCCAATATCTTGCGTGAGGTCTGTCCAAATATCACCAATCACACCTACTGTTGATTCCACAATTTCAGAGAGACTACTAAAAATGGTAATGATTGCCCCAACCGCATCATCAATTGAACCTTTTGACTCAGACATATAGCGTAAAAAATTATTCGCCATGGTTTTTAAACCAGGTGCAAGATCAGCAACCAAATTTGCAACAACACCTTTAATTGTTGAACCAATCAAACCCAATGCACCTTGAAACTCTTTAGTTGCTTGAATCGCTTCATCATCAAGAATGACACCAAGTTCATGCGCTTGTTTAGACATCTCCTTGAGTTTCTCGCCATTATTGGCAAGCAACGGTGCAAGCAAAGTTGCATCATTGGCAATTGACTCCATGTAGAACGTCATTTCTGCTTGCGATACATTAGCTTTTTGCAAAGTTTGATAATATTTTTCAAGAATTTGAGGACCTGATAATCCCTGAAACTCTTTGGCTGTTACTCCAACCTTAGGTGCAATTTTTTCGAAGAAATCCGCCATTTCCCCGCCACCTGTTTGCATAAAGTCACCAAACTTATCGTTCACATCTTTCATGATGTCACCGAGTTTTTCTTGACTTACACCAACAGAAGATGAAGCAAATGCCCATTCCTGAAATTCTTGTGTGGTTGCGTTAGCAAGGCGTGACATATTTTCAATTTCACGTGCGTTACGAACCACTTCTGCGGTTAGTGCACCTAATTGCGATATGATTTGACTTGTCATATTTGCAAGAAAGTTCCCTGCAAAACTCGTCAAAATACCACCACCTCCACTAGGACCTGATCCACCACCTGATGGTCCACCACCTCCACCGCCACCACCCATACTGAGTTGATGACGCAGCAGATCCAAAGCCACTTTTACGCGATCAAGTGATGCACGGAGTAGATTGCTCGTAGCATCAATATTGATAGCTAAACCAGTGCTCAGATTGCTTAACATGGAACGCGCAAGATTGATCTGATGATTCAAATACGTGAGATCTATACCAAGTTTGACTTTATAAGTTTTATTGGTCAGTCCTTGCAGTTTTGTTTTTAAGTTTGAAATATCTGCCTGTAACAAACTCGGAATAACTTTGACTTTAATCCCTGCAGTAAAAGCAGCATTCAGTCTATTTTTAATCAAAGCAATTTCAGCAGTTAAGGATGGACTATCTAACTTGGGTTTAACCTTAATGATTTGCGCACCAAGTTGATTAAACTTTTGCTGAATCTCATGTGTATCAATATCTAAACGGATATTTTGAATTGGCAAAGATGCTAAACGCGTTTGAATTAAACTTTCTGCTTGTCCAAGTTCACTATTTAAAGATGTGATATCTAATTTTAGTTTTACCTTTGCATCATCAGCGATACCATTGATGCGCGTTCGAATCGTATCCACAGCACTATTTAAACGTTGCTGCATATCACTCATATCAATATTCAAGCTGATATCAATATTTTTAAGTGAATCACGTACACCATCAAATGCATTTTTAATGGTATCTGCAATACGATTAATATCGACTGCTGCAGCTTGAACTTTATCAGTTGCCTGATTCATGCCCTGACTTAATGCCTCAGTTGAGGCTGTGATTTTTACTTCAACTTCGTTCGCCATTACTTTTCCTCAGGCAATAAAAAACCACTCTAAAGAGTGGTTTGCTTTATAAGAATACAGAGCTATAAAATAATTAAGGATTGGTCTTATAACTGCTTGTAAGATTCTAGCATTTCGTTAAATTTCTTGGTAAAACCATGTAGTTTTGATTCATTATCGCTATTTTTGTATTGATATGGCCATTCGACATATCTTGTATAAACAACTTCACCTTTTTTCATTTGATCAATTATAAAATTAGCATTACTTATGAACATACCCTTATTTGCAGTTAGTGTTGAATTATTATCAATCTTTAAACTTGCCTTAGAATTAGGATAGTGATCCCTTCCGACAGATACCATGTATCTCCCATTCAGTAAAAGTATTCCTACATCTTTATTGCTCATATAACAAGATTTTGAGTTATCGAAACGATCACGCTTACAAGAATACGTCCATTCTGGATAACGTATAGCATCTAAATCTATATCATATATTGACTTATTTTTTTTATCCTTATTAAAATCCGAATAAACTAAAACTGAATCAGTGTTAACTTTTTCAGAACTCTGAATATTTGTTAAAAAAGATTGAATACTGTTTTTGAGTTCTGCGTCCTTATCACCTAATAGGTAAGTGTTTAAATTTTCATCAATAATTACTAATAAGAGTTTTTGTTTTTCAGCATTATATGCCACATAAAGTGATAAATTTTGTCCATTGAATTTTTTATTCTTTTGCCAAAAATATGTGGATAGGATTCCATTTTTAACATTTTTATCAGATAAGCACTCGCCCATATCAAAATCATTAAAAGACAATCCCCCAAACCGCCCTAGCAACAAATTAATATTTAAACTTAAATTCATATCCGATTTCGTAATATCATGATTACTATAAGTACACTCTTCATTAAATTTTGGAGTTTCATTAATAGAATTAATAAACTGCTGCGCTGTTATATTTTGCTTCGCATGTAATGTAGAACAAGATATCAATATTGTTAAAAAAATTGTTCCCTCTATCTTTCTTTTCATCTCATTACCAAACTATTGTAAAGTAATGTAAACATAGCGAATTAAAGAATAAAAATCAATCAGGGCAACCAAAGTCACCCTAAATGATTGATTTATAATTTATTTGATTATCCAGTTACTTTAATTAGCTCAACCACAGCTAAAATAATTGGTGCAGCTTGCCAAGCAAGTATTCCAATTAATATTGATAAAACAATTATGTAAGACCAAATTCTTAAAGGTTTACTTTCTGATAGTTTATTCATCACTTTATCAACCTGCATATTTAGGTTAAAATTCATTTATGTTCTGATCCTTATCCCAATCATTTGGATTTGAAAACAAAAAACCCAAGACTGCGAATCTTGGGTTTTTGCTTTTTAAATATTTAATTAAGGGCAACCGAAGTTACCCCTGTGGGAACGCGCTCAACATCTCTTCCAAATCATCTTCTTCAGATTCTTCCTGTTGTTGATTTTCCTCAATCCCCATAAATGCCTCTAAAATACGACAAAGTCGTTGTACACCAACATCGGTGGGAGGAAATTTAAGCTGATACTCATTGAGTGCGTATAACCTCGGCAGATCCATCTGATCACGTACATAGTCATAATCCTTACCAGTGGTTAGCACTAAATGTGTATAAATTTCCTCCCAGTTTATTCCCCCGATTCACCGCCATTTGAATCTTGCTTATTTTTCAAACCTGAAACTGACATGACTGCGCCCATCACTTCTTCGAGTTGGTCCATATAAATCATATCTGAAACGTCTTCACGGCTGATATCAGGATAATTACGCTTCAATGATTTATGTGCAACATCAATCACAAGCCCTACATCATGTGGTTTAAATTCTTGTAGTGCAGGTAAAAGCTTTTCAACCGCCCCCAAAGACAATGGTGCAAAAACAAAAGACTGCCCATCAATAACAACTGTCGTACCACGTGGGTTTTCAACTTGATTAAATAACATGAATCATTACTCCGAAGTATTCCAACTAAAAACACGGTTAAGATCATCAGCCATCGGCTGAAACTCGAACTCTGGTAGATCATAATCATCTTGTTTTGAGCTAAAGCCGAGCTTATTACTGGTGCAACGGAAGAACTCCATGCCCATAAATTTACCTTTATATTCACGCTGTAAGTTAACTGAGAATTCAGGGGTATAACCCATATCCAAGTTATTGACTAAACCTGACTTAGCACCTGCAACCGTTGCAGAATACTTAAAGCTAATAAATACCACTTTACCCACATCAGCCACAGCAAAGGTATATTCACCCGTTGCCTGATCGACACTGTATTGACCTGTTACAGGTGCAGATGCAACACGCTTCAATGGAATTGCCTTAGCATCCGTTACGCCCAAATCTTTCACAAAAGTACCTGCGTTTGGTACAACAGGCGTTAACGTTCCACCCGTTTGGATTTTTTCACCATTAATGGTTTGGGTAACAACATCCATTCCACCGTCAGCAACAACACCACCAAAGAAAATGGAGTTCAGTAACGCGCCACTGATACGACCAATCGTTGCTTTGCACTTAATTGAACCTTTACCACGTGCAGCATCTACAGCAAACTGCCCACGACCGTAAAGCTCTTTTAAGTCATAAGATAGATCAACTGATACTGACTGCATAACACCAATTTCAACAGGTGTTGGATTAACAATCGGTTGACCATAAACATCTAAAATAGGTGTGGCAAATAACTTACCTGCACCAAATAAATATTGAGCCATTAATTTAAACCTCTATAAAATGAAAAAACCACCTAAAGAGGTGGTCATAATTTGAATTAAATCATTAGTTGGTGGTTAAGATTCGAATCGGGACAATCGCAATACCTTGTCCATCAATCATCCCGTCCACACCCTCAAAAACTTCAATCGTGCCATCAATCCAGCAATGCTCAACTAAACCACCTAAGGTTTGGTATTCACACATTTCAGGATATTCAGGCTTAATTGCTTCTCGAATAGCATCCAGGTAATGATTGATCTGCATTCCTATGGCTTTTTCAGGATCAGCTTCATAGATATACAAATAAACTTCTGCAGCGAGTTCAATCTTGGCATTTAAACCTTTAACTGCATTTTCATCCTGATTACCCTGAGTAATAAATAACGCAGGACGTTTTTCATTACCCACATGATTAAAATGACGTAATCTGCGGCTGACTGTCACCATGCCTTGGATATTGCTAAGCTGATCACACAAAGCTTGGTAAATAGATTCACTATTCATTTTTCAATCCTCGCTCAATCGCTTTTTCAATATTCTTTGGTATGATTTTGCCAATTTCATCTAAAGAATCCCGCATAAAACGGCGTTCCTTAAAATTAACAGTTCGGCTGTGTGCTTTCACCAATACATCCTTAGGTGCAATAGGTTTACCAAATGCCTGTTTAATATGACGCAAATGACTTTTGATATTCACAGCAGCAGCCAAGCCAAACTCATGAATAAAGGCATATTTCACATGAGCACCACCTGCAGATACAATCCCTTCAAACATTTCTGCTGATTCAGAAATGCGTGAAACCAGTGAGCCACGTAAACGACCTGATTGGACATTGAGTCGTTGTCCACTGAGCATATCTTCCTGAATGGTTCGCTGTAGCTTTAAGGTCAATGTTGTAATGGTTTTACGAATCTCAACCTTTACCTTATTGTTTTCATCATTTAGATGAATTTGCACATCAACTGAATCAGCCATCTATCACCTAGCTTTTCGTCGTTGAAACCGCTGTGACTTTTTTAGGCTCTTCCACATAACGTGTAAAACCCATTGGCTGCAAGATGTGATAAATATCTTGATCTGACTCAATGATATTTCGTGTATCGAGAAAGTACATCTGCCCAGCTATTTGAATGCTTGTACTTTTAAAATATAGTGGTGCTTGATATTTAAATGACATGATTTTCTCCTAAACAACAAAGGCACCAACACGCAGATTATTAGGGTTAGTGCCTTTATCATCGATTGGGATGGAATTTTTTAATGCCAAATAACGTTGGCCATAAATGCTTTGGTCGTAGAACGTTTCTTTTACAGAACGCGAAAAACCAACGCTTTGTCCTGCAATCGACATATTGCTTGCATTTGAAATGGCGGTACCATTTGGATTAGCTTTTTGAACTTTTAAAATATGTGCCGCATAAAGACCTACAGCGCGTTCTTTTAACTGCCCAAATTCCACGACCGATACCACAAGTTCCGCTTCTTCCAAAGCATCTTGGATTTCTGGCTCACTTGCATTGTAGAGTTGAGAATCCGATTTAAATCTTTCTCGGAAAGTCTGTAAGTCCATGCATCACCTATTATTCTTGAGCTTGAGCGAGTTTAGCTTGCAGTTGCTCTAATGTTTCATCATCTGCATAAGTCACACCCAAAGCTTTTAACTCAGCACGTACTTTATCGAGTTCAGGATCTGACTTGCTTGAACCTTTACGACCTGTAGTTTTACTGTCCTGCGTGTCATCTACTGAAAGATCACCCAATTCAAGCAAAGCCTTAAAGACTTTTCCTTTTTGCAACTTGGTCAACTCAGCACCAGTCAGCTCAATGGTTTGACCTTTGCCAATCTGAATCCCATCAAAAGAAAAAGCGGCTTGTAAGCCGCTGTATGTAATTTTTGCCATGGTTTATTTTTCCTTATTCCACATCGTAATAACGTAATGAATCAACACGCTTCAAATATACACCTTCATACATATAGTGACCTGGTGTGCGAATTGCGTAGTTGATTGGCTGTGCTGCTAAAAACTCAAGATCATTACAACGGAAAGTAATACAGTTTGGATCACGGCGGTAAATAATACTGCGGTCTGTACCCCCTACACCTTTACCTTCCAAGTAGCTTTCAGAAGTAAAGGTCATGGTTTTACCCTGCATTGCAAAGGTGTTCTTTTCCTTAATATATTCAAGGAAAGTTTTACCTGCCGAATCAGGAACGATACGACTTGCTAAAATCGTGAACTTATTTTCAGGCATCACAAAAGTATCAGGCTGCACACTGGCATCAAACTTCGATGCGTTGGTTGCACCTTTGATGGCTTTGTTAATATCAGCCAAAATAGCTTCAATGGTCGCTGTTGCATAATCCACAGTAGATGCAATCACTTCCACACCTGTTTGATTATAGAAACCAAGTAAACCTGTATCAGATTCACCAAACCATGCTACATCGCTCATATGGTTTTCATATGCCAAACGCGCTGCAGTGATTTTATCTGTCGCCAATGAAATCCCTGCACGTAATGCTGCAGCAGTTTCAAAGATCGTGGTTTCATAACCAATCACACCGACTTGGACGGTCAATTTTACTTCGTCATATAACACTTCAGCCAATGGCACATCATTACCTAAACCCGAATGACGTTTACCACGACCTACACCACGTTTACGCTGTAATACACTTGCCGATCCTACGACCGCACCCGTCAGTGACTCAAGCGGTAGGTATTTTGCATAAGCTTGTGCTTCTGCAAGTTGTGGTGACATTTCATCAACCGATTCAAGCTTGATGAGTAACTTGGCAAATGTATCTAAGTTAAAGGCATCACCGACTGCTGCTTGCACCCCATGTGCCACCGCAGTTAAGCGGATTTTCATTTGTTCTAATTGTTTAGACATGTATTACGCTCCACGTAAACGAAGAATTGCCATACCATCTGCACCCGTGATGGTTTCCCATGCTGCATTCGGTAATTCAGTTGAATCCAAAGCAGCCGATGAAAGAGATCCTAAAGGTGCATCTACTGTTGCATTGGCAGTACGTACATAAACCTTGGCATTAATATCTGTAACAGGCGCAGTGGGTTTTACCCATACCGAACCAATCTGCATGATCGGTGCGCAGTCTTTAGCCTGATAAGCTTCAAGACCTTTCGCATTTTTCCCGACTTGCCAATATGCTGAAATACCACCACACCAAATTTAGTATTGGTCGCACTCATTACAGCCGATACAGTTTTACCATCTGTAGATTGCACCACCACATCACCATCACTGAGCACAGTACTACCCGAAACAGGTAACGATAAAATTTCTTCAGGCATGTGCAAACGCGCACGCATACCTGGGATTGCTTGAGGTGTTAAAGACATGCTCGATTCCCCTATTAGAATAATTGTTTCCAAGCATCTTGCTTGCTGCTTGGCTTTTGTTGATTGGTATCAGGGTTTTGATCCCCAACATTGGTGGGTTGATGCTGGAACTGATTTAATACCGTATTGACCGAGTTTGTAGGCGCTACACCTTTCACTGCAGATAAGGCACGGAATACAGTATCAATCTGATCAGGCTTAGCATCACCTACCGACACACCACCCAATACAGCCGTCACAAGCGTGTCGCCTGCTTTGGCGCTAATCACATCACGCTTAATCTGCTCACAGGTACAACCTTCAGTTTTAACGTTAGGTACAAGCGCTTTAGCATCAGCAATCACTGTTGCGCGTTCTGCTGCAGCGTGTTCTAACTTTTCAGGGGTCATTTGATTTTTTTCTAAATCACCGACTTGCTGTTTTAACTGCGTATTTTCAGTTTGTAATGTATCTACAACTGCCTGAACTGCTGCCATTTCATCGCCAATTGAAAATTGCTTATCGCCGACTTTGAGCTTTGCAGCTTTTAAGTTTTCAATTTGGGCTTGTTGGATTTTCAAAGCATCTGCCAATGGTTTGTTATCACCAATGTCAAAACGCATACCGTTTACAATAACTTCCATGAAGTTTTCCTCTTGTGGAGTTGGTTTTTGGTCACCGATCCGACAATCACCACCACAGCGACCGTATTTCACCAGTGCCACATGATTGCCAATAAAATTAATAAACTTCGCTTGGTACGGCGTACCATCAGGTGCGGTACCATTCTCTAAAACAAGGAGTGCCGCATAACCGAGCGACATTTCAATGCGCTCATTACTTTGAATGAGATCGATACTGATCTTGTCTTTAATCAGTAAATCCCCCACCAGATAATCACCTTCTTGGCGAACGTTCTCACAATAGCCAATGTGGTAGTCCTTCCAATTGGAAGCATTGATTTCATTCTTTGGTGGGTGATAGTCCGTGGCATCTACACCCGAAAAACTCGCTACCGATTCGGGTTTAAAGAGCTCATCTGCAGGTGTGTAGACATTAATGATTTGATCAGCTGTAAATCCCTCTAATGACGGGAATTCATAGGCGTAGTACTGTCGTACTTGCGGTGCTTTCGCCAAGCGGACATTGACGCACTTTAAATACCCTTCTTTGGTAAATGAGCGTGAAGATTCACTTGGTGCAAAATCACCAATTTTGAGTTGGTATAAGGTTTTCATGAATAAGGCTCAACAAAAAACCCACCGAAGTGGGTTTTATTTAAAGTTAAATAGTTACTAGGTTTCATTAATTTAGCATGATTAACATCTAATCATTTTTATTTGTGTTAGGCGTATTTTTTAAATTATTTGTAACTTTTATACGCTGATTAGTCAAATCACTTGCAACTTTCATATCACCCTCTCGCACGAAATTCCCTGTGCTATCAACATCCATAAAATCACTAAAAACTTTGAACAATAAACTTGAACTTGTTTCCTTTTTACCTCTAGACATTACATTCTCATTCTGAGTGTTAGCAAGCTTTAGCGCCTTATATGCCGATTGAATTTCCTGCAATTCAGCTTTCTCTGTAAATAATCGATCTATCTTTTCCTCTAATATTTTAATTTGACTTTGATGTTCGTATAAGGCTCTTTGTCTTGCCTCGCTATCTACAGCTTGCTGAATAATTAATTCTCGTAAAGAGTTTACAAAACTCCCCATTTCATCAGCACTTCCTGAGATTCTATTAAAAATGTCTAAAAATTCTTGTAAATATGGATCATCAGAGAAACTTGGGTATCGTACTTTATGGTCTATTTCACTCCAACCTTCTTCAAAAATTGTTCTAGTTTGAATTTCACAGTTTATTTGGTTACCATCAATTTTAGTTGCAGGGATAATATAGTGAATTGACCTATAGCCCTTAATATGTTCTTCTTTTCTACAATCATTATAAGCATCATACTTATCTAAACTATCCCCTTGGCGATAATAAATTACCACTTCTTCCTGTAGCTGCCATTTGGCAAGAATATGCTTATGCACTATCTCCCAATCTTTTTTAAAGAGATAAATTGCCCTTACGCCAATTAAATCAGTCATTATAGTTTTATAATTATCTTTAGAAATTGAGTCATATTTCTCAGCTACCGGCTCACACTCCCACTTACGAATAATTTTTTCCACAACATGGCTTGTATCTTTTATTCTAGAGCGAACCGTATGCACCCCTTTGCAGCGTTGTAATTTATTTGCAACATAACTCGCTTCATCCAACAAATCAACTTTATGGATCTCATAATCATTTGCTATTTCAATTAAAACCATAATATCTCGACCAAGCTTTTTAAAACGTGATAAATTAATACCCATTTCTTCAAGAAACTGCTTATGGTCTTTTGTTAAATCCATACTTATTCCAATATTTTAATCAATTGATATGTAAAACATTTACTTCGATACATACTATTTACTCTCTTTTCAATTTATTTCAATATTTATCAACCAAAATATCATCATAATTCGGCAGCGCCACACACCGACAACGAATAGGCTCACCAGGATGCCCACCACTTGGCGGTTCATCCCAACGAAAAGTTTTACCTTGCTTATGCCGATGATCTGTTCGAACTCGCTCATCTTTGGCGGTCTGCCACGTATAAGACTCAACGCCCAAATCCAACTGACGTTGTTTATTGATATTCGAATTGATTTTACCCATCTGATCCGCGGCAATTAAACGCGCTCTAGACTCTGTACTGTGACCAAGCTTATGAATTTCTTTAGCGAGTTCCGCATTGGTCTGTCCTGTCTGTAAGGCATTTAAAACCAAAGCTTCTAACTTCTGTGCATATTGCTGTGGAATAGACTTAATCAACGCTACGTTTGCATCAATATTATAGTCAACCGTACTTTGAATATCGGAAGCTTGATACAGCGGTGTCAGATCCACCCCAATCACAGATTTAGTGTGATTAGCAATCTGACTATCTACCTCCTGCATAACATCAATGACAATCTTGGTTGCTAAGGGCTTTGATACCTCAGCAATATAGTTATCAAATCGGGCACGCAGCCTGCCAAACATATCGCTAAACCAACTATCACCAATGTTTTCACCTACAGTCGGCAAAACCATATCCTTGGTTTGATCTTGGCAATAACGCGCTATGGCAAGTAATTGGCGAGTGTAATACAGCTCAGTTTTACGATTGACTTTGATAGGTTTTAACTTAGGTTTACGTCCTTTCTTACGCTTCTGGATCTGTTGTAGTTGGGGTTTTAACAGTTGAATGATCTTCGCTGTCATCTGTATCCACCATAATTTCCAATTCTTTAATGTGATCATCATCAATCACAGAGTAAACACCATCAATCTGTAACTGCCGTGCAATCTGGGGTTCAGTGATAATACCCATATTCAAATACTTTTCATCGCGTTCCGCATTTGCCTTTTCCACTTCTGAGCGAATCTTGGCATCAAGCTGCCACAATGGATTAAACACCACATTTAAATCAGGGAACTGCTTACCAAATGTAGATTGGCAAATTAATGCTAAAAACTTCATCAAAATAGGTTTCAGCATCCATTCCTGTTTTGTAGCAATTGAATCGTAATAATTACGAGTATCATGTTCCCCTGTGGCATTCATCCCTGCAGGAGACTGACCAAATAAAATGGTATAAGGAATATCGGCTGCACCTGCGGTTTGAATGGAGAACTCGTGCATCAAATCAGGTAACCCGCCAAATGTGTATGTTTTAGAGTCGTATTCCTCTTCTGTATCCAAAACCATCATGCCGTTTAAGCTTTTTAAAAATCCCACACTCATAAAACGCTCAACAACAGACTTCATATCCTCTGTGATTTTTTCAACCAAACTTGGCGTGCGAATAATGTCAATTTTGGATTCATGCACCAAACTCGCTGTACTACGCTTCACACTGGCATGATCTAAGAGATCCTCATACACCTCCTGCAAAATGCTCTGAGGTTCTTCACTGACGACATCAGCATGGCAAATCTTAATCAGGCGACTATGGTGAATACGCTTTTCAGGTGTGCCATCATTAAAACGTAACTTATAAAATTCAGGCTGTTTGAGTAATCCACAACACGCTGAAGGTGGTAAATAGCTGCGAGTATCTTCCGTTAAGTACTTCTTCTTAATCACCGTGAAAAACTCTAAGCGTCCTACACCAAGTTTATTGATCTCAAAAGGCTGATCTAGATTTTGCCCATCTGCTGAACCAATCAATACATAAACCTTTCCATACAAACGTGACAGGATCAAACTCGAAAGTAATACCTGATTTAAATGATAATGCTTACATGCCTCTTCAAGTTTTTTCAGATTACTTCCCTGAATATTTTCAAAGAACCAACCTGCACGAAGCATGTCTGAGGAAGGACGATTAACGATACGTTTCGCTAACCAATTTTGATAAACCGCTTCGAGTTGATCATCTGGAATATCACGGTGTACAAATTGCCCATGTGATGCTTTATCTCGTGCGGTACCAATATTAGAGGCAAAGTTGGTATATGCCCCTGCATCGCCTATTGCATCGGGCTTGGTATTTTCAGCCATAATTTTTCCTAATCAAATACTGAAGATGCATTTGCTGTTGGTGCAAATGACATCACCACAGCATCAGCAACGTTGGGGCTAGGTATGCCACGTTTTGCTAGATCCTTTTTACTCTCAACTTTGACACGCCCATCATCAGCAAATTGTCGTCTAGGTGCTGACAATTCATCTATCAACTTATCTAAATTTGAACAATCACCTGAAATACTAATCAACTTATCAATGGGGTATTTATGACCTTTGGTGATGGCGTTGTAGGTATTGCGAAAACGATCTGCCAAAAGCCACCAAGACTGTGCCTTCAAGTTATAGAACATATCCTTATTTTTGGTTTGGGTACCATCATAAATAGCATCGGGCTTATGCACTGCATCCGCTGCATTAAATTTGATGTACTTAATATACAAACGACGTTGCTCATTCAGCTCTTTAAACTTAGCCCCTGAGGATGCCCCCACACCAATCGAGTCATAAATAATACGTGCCTGATACTTCTCAGCAAGTGAATATGTTCGAGTACAACTTTTCAGTAACTCGTCCTCTTGCCCTTTCCACTCATCTGTATCATGTAAGATAGATCCATGTACCAGCGCATTCGCACATTTATCATCACCATCATCTGCAACGTCAAACCCAACGCGCTTGGTTCCTAGACCCACAAAATCGAGTTTCAAATGTGCATCTACTGCTGCAAGAATCCATGAACGTTTAATAATGACTGAATCATCATCCTCTTTCGGTTGTCCCAAATAGATATGATTGTAATTTTCTTCATCCTCTGCCTTTGCTGCAGCCGCTACAGCCAAAGCCGTCTTAGATAAGAAAGGATTATCAGGATAGTTGATCTTTCGTACCACCGTATTAGGTGGTGGACTCGTCACAAAACGGCGATATACAAAGTCTGTTGTCAGCTTCGGATTAAAGATAATCCAAAATTGTGAATGCTCTTTACGAATAGTTGGTTCTAATATTTCCCATTGTTCTTTCGAAACGTTATGCGCTTCTTCAAGCCAACAAATATCAACACCTTCAAGCGACTTGATTTCGTCAATGTTTCGCCACAAACCGTAAAACAGGAATTCAGAACCGGTGTAAATGTTCTCAATTTTATTATTCAGAACTCGAAAACGATCCTTCAAACCAAAACGTTCAATCTGAACTTTGAGTAGTGAATACACCGATTCTTCAATTTTGTTCTGGAATTGTCGTGCGCATAAAATACGAAGTTTGTAGTTATCAGCAAGAAAAATAGAGAATCCTGCTGCATCCCAAGACTTGGAACTAAAACGACCACCGTATAAAACTTTATTACGCGCTGGTTCTAACCAGAAATCCTCAAGTATCGGATTTAGTGTTGCTTGGTCGCCCATAGAAATGCCCTAACCCAGATGGATATGAAGTCTCATTTTTGATTGAACTTTCAGTTTTATTAGTGAACTGACCACCACTGTCTTTGGCAGCTTGTTCCATGATTTTTAGAGCCATCACCGTGTTCTTAGTTTTATTCAGTAATTTGTCATATTGCTTCATACGGTAATGCTTAATGGCGATCGGAATATCAATTAATCCCTCATCAAATTTTTTGCGAGTTTCTTCAAAAAGATCTTTAAATTTTTTACTTAAGTTTTTGCCTGCAACCTTAGTAGGATCATAGGAAGCGCATTGCATTCGATTGACTTCAATCCCAAACTCTTGTTTTACCAAGTCTACAACTTCCTGAGGGGTATCACGGCATGCAAGAGCTTGAACTATAAATATTTTTACAGGCTCTTTTAAGGTCGCCATAACCACCTCTTTGTATGACTACGTATAACAAGATAACCAAAAAAAGAGCCCTTAGGCTCAAATCACACACGTCCCACAACACTTAGAAATATCAACATCAGGAACAAACGGCGCATTCTTTGTGATTTCGACCAAACGTTTAACTGATTCATTTGCTCCCCAACGTCTGACCACACCGAAGAACTCTTCAACGTCATGAGCTGCCAAATAATGTTTAGGTAAACCTGTCATATCGCTATACAGTATTTCACCATCTTCATCACGTTCTACACCGATGTGATAAAGCTCATGATCCAGTAACGCGCAAAGGTTACGATCATTACTCTTTTCACAATAACTCGCATCGATCGTAATTAAATAAGTGGGTACAAATCCAAACCAATCCCGCATCTGTTGTTCTTGTCGTGCTTTCTTCCAACCGCCCACGTTGAACATCACCTTTTCACATTGACCTAACACCATACGTTTTTTAGATTGAGCTGCAGATGATGCCCAAGCAAATGCTAGAAACTCGTCATTGTCATGAAGTAGCTCAGCAATGTGGTCATGGTCGGGATTATGTAACGCACCACCAATAGTCAGGAAATTTGCCACAACCCAATCTTTTAGATCTACGGCGGGTGCTATACGAATGCTTTCTTCTTCCTCAGCCTGATCAATCAAGTCAGCTGGTGGGAATGGTCTAATCTGTTCCATATTTCACCCAATAAAAAACCCACATATACAATGTAGGTTTTAATTAATCACTTTATTCTTTTGCTGAATGTTTAGGATGTTAGCGCATCCCTGATACTGATTTAATGCTCAGGAAACATTCTTAAAAAGTTATTCTTTAAATTTGATAGTCCAAATTTGAACGTAAATTATCTAAATAAGGTTGTATTTTTTTCTTAACCTCTAAACGGTTTAAATCAACTGCGATCCAAAAAGTTTTTGAATTATTCATACAAATGACTTCCAATCTTCTATATTTTGTAGGCTTACTCGTTACCCTATCTTTTGCTAAAAAATAATTTGTTTTTTGGTCTGACAATAATTTACTACCATGCCAACAACCGCCTATACAAATATTCATTGCACCCCCCTTAACTAACACTCATACCATTAATATATAACAATATTGTAAATAAAAAACCCACAATTTTGGGGAAATTGTGGGTATTAAATTAAGTTGCTTTGGGTAATGGGCGAGTTTTGGATTTGGGTTTTAATGGTTGCTTCTTGGTGAGTGCGGTGTATTCGGAAATTTCCATAAATTTTACTCAAAAAGAAGCCCCACATCTCTGTGAGGCTTCCACCTTAATTTTTTGCGCTGATCAAGGTTATTATGTTTTTTCATTAGTATGAATAAAACAACCATATTATTACAATCAAATGTAAATCTAATCAATATTAGTATGTAATTAAAGGTATCGAATTCAAAACCTTTAAAATGGTGAGAATTCTCTCTAACTAAAATTGATCCAATAAAAAAACTTTAAGAAAGTGATTGTTATTTCAATAATCTAGGCAAATCTAGTAATGAAAACCACAGGTAAATAAAGAAAAGTAGTAAAGCCAACCACAATCCTAAAAAACATAAATAACCTATGCTTGAGATTGTATTTCCTATCAAAAATGCACTAGAAATAAATGTAATACAATTTGATGCATATTTAATTAATACAATGAATATTAAAGTAAAAAGAATATTCTGCGAAGTTAAAATTAATAATTCTTTATAATACTTAACCTTTTTGAGTCTTAAATCCCTGAGATTTGTCCCAATATAATTTTTATCAATTAAATCCAGCCAAATAAAGACTAAAGGCGCTATTATTTCAAAATTCACAAACTCAGGTTTTTTATGATAATAGTCCATCAGCTCGAAATTAACAGAAGCTTTCCCTGCAAGTGCTTGTGATGCAGAATTCTTAAGTGCTCTTTTTTGATCTTCAGTAACATCATTCATCTGATCAATTTTTTTTATCTGCTCAAAAAATTCCTCTCGTCTTTTCATTCTTTCTTCAGCTTTCTTAAAGCTATCCTTACGATTGAGATATAATTCAAGCAATCTTTCCAAATTCAACACAATACCCCCAATTAAAGTTATCTTTTTTAATTTTTTTGATCTTAATTATAATTATTTAACTTTAAAAGAGCTTACTACTTTGTCTCAGATAAAAAAATTTCCAAAGATAATTCTTAACAACATCTAGATCTAAGTCTGCATTGCGTATATTTCAATTTCTTCTCTACTAAATTCTATTGGTTCTAGATTTATAATTTGCGAAGGTATGTGTTTTCCTGCACTCACGCTACCTATAGTTGCTTTAGTCTTTTCAATTTTGTAGCTATCCCGAGAATTGTCAATATTGAACAACTTAATAGCTTTCTTAACATCAGAATGTTCAGCAAATTTGATATAATTTGGAGTTAAAACCATAATCACATGAGCATTCCATAAATACTTGGGTGCTGCTTCATAAAAATTTAAACCACCAACCATACTGCTTAATTCACTGTATAAACTTTGACTTACAAAAATAATATTTGGACTGACTTTGTATTTCTCAATATATTCTTTACGTGCTGCATGCAATCTTTCTTTAATATTCATAAAAATCACCATTTTAAGCTGATTAGAGATGTTAACACATACTTGAAATTTCATATTATTTTAATTCTTGATAAATCTATACTTTCTACACTCTGTCACTATGAAAAAATCTGAATATCCCCATACACGCCAACAAAATTTTTGTCTTGGTTTCAGACGCCACCTTTCACAGACAACAAAAAAGCCCACCTTACGATGAGCTTTTATATCAACTGATTTAACCTACTACATAGGTAAATTTCCAATCATGTATACCAATGTTGTAAGTGCTAGGTACATAAAAACAAAAAACAAGAAATTTATAGAATTATTAAGCATTCAATTTCCCCTTTCATTTTTGCTGTACTTTTTTTATACAAAAATTAGAAAGAAATAACAAATATTTTTTTTGATATTTTATATCAACTTATTACACATACTAAATTCCACTAAACAAAAAAATACCCACTTATTTGGTGAGTGGGTATATTAATCGTACAATCTAGTGTGAATTACTATTACTTCGTCCACTATAGCAGAAATATGCCATACTCCGTATATACAGTCAAGTGGATTCAATTACTTCCTTTTTTACAAACTTTTCAATGATGAAATTAGGGTAGCGTGATTTAACAAATGCTAAACCACATTTAATATCCTGTTGGATCTGTGAAACATACGTATCATTACTTTTTGCAATATCTCGTACTGAACTTCCCATAACATAGTGGGACCAAATGGCGCTGATCCATTCATTAACGACTTCATCATCAATAGCCTGAATATCTAAAAATAACTTGTGTATTGCACGCGCCTCATTACTATCTAACTCGCAACACGTACCCTTACGGCGTACACATAAACGATCCTTCAGCTCTACATCATTCATATACATAGCGAGTAGCTTTTCACGTTGTTGCTGTGTAATACGTTTGGTTGGCATAGTCTTTACAACACGTACCATCGTTTCATTATCACCATTGATCCAAGCTCCGAGCTGGCGACACCATTCTTCAAAGCTATACTTCTTCCAATCCGTTGCTTGCATAATCGTAACCGCTGCATTCATACCCATCACTCCACCAACCGTCTAATCTCATCAATCGCTTTACCGCTTTTCACTTGCTCAGTGCTATACCGATACACTGAATAACCCAGCCCTTGTGCCGAGTTATATTTCTCCATATCCCCTAAATAACCTTTCCCTCTTGTATGCCTACCATTACTCCAGATCCCACCTTCAACCTCGATCAAAACATTGCTACCCACAATATAAAAATCCGCCCTCCACTTGCGTTCAGAATTAAATTGAAACTCTGCCTGAAACTCGATGTTGTACAACTTTAAATGCTGTGCGAGCGTAGCCTCACCCTCACTGACTACTCGTTCTTTTTTCACTGTCACACGGCGCTTGCTACGGCGTTGTTTTGCGTATTTGGCTTTGTATTCAGCGGTTGATATGCTGCTCAAATCACTCGCTCCAACATTGTCAAACATGAACGATATGCAAACGCATATTCTGAGTTGTTATTCTTTACAGCATCACTCACAGCAAGCTTTAAGCATGAGATTAAATGTAAATGCTGACTATTCAGCTTTGACCATTTACTCTTGTAATGCTTAAGCTCTTTTTCAATAACCTCTAAACGCTCAACCGATTCAACATAAGAGAGTTGGTTAAAGCATTCGCCATATTTGCAATATCCCGCCTCTGGACAATCTTGAGCAGCATTTTGGCAACGAGTTATTGCATTACCATAAATTTCAAGATCAGTGCTGAGTAGATCAGCTTCACAAGGGATACGCTTATTCACACCCAATTCATTGATATGAGTTTGATTTACTCTTGACGGATACAATTTGCTGATCTTATTACACTTGTTCACAATGTGACCTCACACCGAATACACTTCGCATTTTTTGACCTAAACTGAGCAATCCCATGCGTGTCACACCAATAGCTAAACGACTTTCGCTTGTTTTTAATTGCAAGCTGTTGTAACTCATGTATTGATTTGTCAAAACAAGGGCTTCTGAAAGTCTGATACTGTGAGCGATCTAAAGTCTCCACCTCACCACCTTTCGCCAAGAACTTTTCCATTTCGGTTTCAAGCTCTTCACGCAATCGGCGTTTAGCGATAATTTGAGCATGTGTTGCGTTCTTGCCGACTTGTACCGACCAAATACGTTGATTGAATGCTTCGCTCATGCTGTCACTCCAAACACCTTAGGGCCATCCCAAGCCTTACAATCCTCAGCTTTAACCCAACCAATTGTGTTTGAGCCAAATCCCAACCATCTCACACCCTTGCTAATACGGATTTGCTTGATCTTATTAGGGCGACCTGTACTCGGATGTATGACGTAATTGCCTATTTGAAAATTCATACCGCACCATTCTTTTGCACGCGCTGATCTGCCCAATTACACTTAACCACCGTCAAATCATCATGTTGAAAGCGAGACCAAAGACGATCCCCTAAGTCTTTTTGCAATTCAGCTAAAGTGAGATTTGAAATCAGCATGGTGGGCTTACCTGCGTCATAACGTGCATATAAAACTTTATGGACCAGTTCCAAGCGCTTTTCGCGATCGTGTAAACCGTATTCATCCAAGATCAATAAGTGGTATTGAGTAAAATCATGAATTACAGATTCTTCAGATTGACCTTTGCTGTCCTTATCCCAAGCATTCATGATTTTTTGAGTAAGTTCTTCGCTAGTGATATAGCGAACATACAGTCCTTTGCTGAGTAGAGTTCTTGCTGCTGCACACGCTAAATGTGTTTTACCAACGCCAGTACTCCCCACCATGATTAAATTTGATTTAACGCCCATTGCGATTGATTTGGTGTAACTCACACACTGACTTCTCGCATTGGCTTGACCAGGATTGCTTGAATCCAACATGTAATTTCTAAATCCTGAATTTGCATGACGAGCTGGAAGCATTGCGCTTGAGAAATGTTTATCACGAACCATGCGATCTACTTCAGCTTGGCGATCTTGATTGGTTGTTTCAACGTGATTCACGGCGCACTTAGGGCAAGTTTGAAATGGACCAGACTGAACCTTAGCAATACGGTGTATGGTGCAATATGCTTCCACTTGTTGAAAACCGTGGTTGATTAGAGAAATTGCATTCATCAGTAAAAATCCTCCGGTATGTCAACATGATCAACAGGTCCTTCGTACTGTGGTTGATTTGCCCATGCCTCGTTGACGTTGCGATTTGCAGGTTGAGTTTTTTTGTTTTCAGCGCGTGATGGTTTTTTCGCTGTTGATTTATTGCGCTTAATCCACTTCACAAAATTTGAATACATCTGGGTGTCTGTGAGTGTTCCTAGTTTTAAACGCGGTGAATAATATGAATTCACCTCAATCAAAACTTGCTCAGTTTGATCTTGAGTCATTGCTTGTTCACCAGAGCGCTGTAACCAAGAATTCAAAGAATGCAAATCAGGTACCCAAAGATTTAAAACTTCATCGACAGAATTTTTAGGCGAATTCTCTTGTGTGTTTATATCTGTAGTAATCTCTGAAGTAATCTTGTGTATAACGGATTGATGATCTGACGACCCCGAATTAATGTTTTGCTTATCCCCGAACGCTAAATCTTCATTTCGGGAATTTGCAATTTGAATTTCGCTGATTTCAGCTTTGATTACGTTGGTTTGATACCAATCATCGAATACAGCAATATCTAATTTATAGAAAATCTTATGCTCTAATCGTTTTTCAGTCTCAACTAGAATACCTAGTGAACATAGTAATTTTCGAGCTGTACGCTGTTGGCTGTATGTTAGCCCTGTTTCTGCCGTCCACTCTCCAGCAGTCTTATAAACGCCAAGCTTATTATCAGTTTTATCACTCCAATAGATCAACTGAGATAGCATGATGCCAGCAAGTGGATTACCTAATGCAATACCAATAGCGGGATAATAAGCAACTGCTCTACCTAGACCTTTTAGTGTTGAATAATGACTCACGCTGCACCTTCCTTGATCTGTAAAAATCGACCGTAACGTGCCACTCTTCCAGCACGTACCAAGCTTGCAGCGATTTCACTCGCTTGCTGTAAAGAGATCCTGTGGTAGTTCATCAGTGATTCAATGAATTCTTGCTGTAACACCATGGCATTATTTTCATCACGATTGATCTTGCGTAAATTAGCTTTACGCACTGAGAGCAATGAACCTAGCATGTGTAACGCAGGTTCATGCCAAGATTGAATGATTTGCTCAGTGTTCATGACACCTCCGCTAAAGCATGTTCAGCTTCGGTTAAACGGCGGTTGGCGTGGAGTTCGGCGACAGTGGCTTGGCGTATATTTCTAACGCTCACGCAAAATCCAGCGGCAATTGCCATAGTTTTGCTAATGCCAGATTTAAATAAACTAACTTGTGCTGTATCACCTACGGCATTTTCAAATACATAGAGATTGTTGGTATTAGGTCGCCAAGCCTCTGTTATACACACCACATCACCGACCAAGAAATCACTTTCGGTCGATTCTAATTCCAGCGAATTCGAGGGAATTAAACAGTGATTACACGGCTCGTTTTTAAACTCAGTGCACTTGTTAGTGCATGGGTGTTTTGGTATATTTGATTTCATATTCATTGGTTTCCTACTTGTGAATTGAGACCGTTTTCCTGTTCGCGCAGGAAACGGTTTTTTATTTAAATAAAATCCGCATGTAGTCAGGAGAATTAAAACAATTTCTCAATAGTTCTCGTGTCGCCTCTGCTGTTTCAACAGAACAATAAACGTCGTCTGCATCGACTATCTTTAAGCCAATAAGCTGCAACAGTTCGCAAAAAACATCCAACTCGGACAAACCATTGTTTTTCTTTTCATTTTTCATCTTTGAAAGTGTTGTCGGATCGAGACCTAATTTGCTCGCAACCTCTCCATTGTTTACAACTGCAAGAGATTGCAAAATCATCGATCTTGCATTTCTAGCACTTTCTGATAATTCGATTAATACTTTGCTCATGAGTTCTCCTAAGCAACAGCCTGATTTGTAGCTTCTTTATTTGTATTTGAAATTTCATTTACCAAAGCATCTAGAGCAGCACCTTTTTCATACTGAACGCTTTTTTGAATTGAACTGAGAATGCGGGAAACGGAACTTTGCTTAATGCCCGTCTTAAGCTGAATAGTTTGTTGCGTATATCCTTTAGATTTTAGAAATAAAATCTTCTCTTTTAGTGTCATGGTTAAAATCCTCACAACGTGACTAATTCTTATTTTATGCATGTTTGCATAATAGTCAATGCAAATGTGAGTTATTTTAGTCTAAATATGCTTTTTCGCATAATATAGTTAATGCGATTTTTTATAGGTATCGTGATAAATGAGTTATCTCAAAAGCAATATTGATTATTTGCTAAAGAAAAATAAAACGAATCCAAATGATTTAGAGCAGAAGCATCCACAAATTAAGCAATCAACTCTATTTCGTATTCAGAATGGCATTACCAAAGATCCACGTAGATCTACGCTTGAGCCTTTTGCTAAATGGGCTGGTGTAACCGTTTCTCAATTGATTGAAACTGATTTATCTCAAGTGTCAGCAGATGAAATGGCGCAAAGTAAAGTTTCTTTAGCAAAAGACAAAGATGTTGAATTTGCCCCTGTTAGATTTCGTGAGGCTGATATTCCTGTTAATCCTAATCATGTACGAATACCTATTTACAAAAACATCAAAGCTGCTTGCGGTGCGGGAATTGAGAACTTTTTAGAAGACATTAGTGATTATCTGCAGGTTGACCCACTTTTCTTAAAAATGATGGGTGTTGAATCAAATCCCCAAAACTTAAGAATCATTTATGCAGCTGAATACAGCATGTATCCAACAGTGGCTCCAAATAGTCCATTGTTTGTAGATATTTCAGATAAAGATCCAAGTGCATTAAAAAGTGGCAATGTATATGTCTTCATGCATAACTACGAATTAAGAATGAAGCGTATTTTTGTTAGCTATGGATCTAATACTGTAAGGCTTGCAAGTGATAACCCTGATAAGAATAGATATCCAGATGAATTTATAACGAATGAACAGCTTAATGAGATTAATTTTGTGGGGCGTTTAGAGTTGGCTTTAGTTAAGCCTTAAAAATTACTTAGCTATCATATAGTTATTAGATATAATTAAATGTATTATAAAGCTTTAAATATTATTAACTTTTGGGGTTAACAATGAGTATCAAAGAATATCCAGCTATCAAAATTGATCAATGGCAACAACATTGGGATGATGTTATTTGGGAAGAGTCAAAATATCGACGACAACCAAATAAGTTTTTTTATACACTTTCTATGAGTGCCAAAGACTTAATTAAACTATCTGATGTATATGAGAGAAATACTGACAACTCTGAGACTAGATCTGGTGATATTGGTATTCAACGTATGCACAATAAAAAGCGTTCAAATAAAATTAAAGAATTTGTGAAGTTTGGATATCCATATTGTGAATTTAATGATGCTGTTAGACATGAGCGAAATCACATGAAAAAGCCAGGTTGGTTACCAACTGGCATTGTTGTTAATATTATTCAGAGCCCTAAAAAAGCTGGTTCTATTTCACTATCCGTTGATAAAGAGGACATGGTTGAAATAATTAACCATGAAACTCATCCTATGATGGCTACTCTAAAGCTTCCACAGCAATATTGTGAAGATGCTGAAAATTGGAAAGCAAAAAATTTAAATCCCATTGAAATCATTGATGGTCAGCACCGTCTTTTTGCTTTTAAAACAGAGGATGGTAAAGGTTGCATACCGGAAGCTGAAGACTTTTATTTTCCAGTAATTGCATTTATTGATTTAGATATTAGTTGGCAAGCTTATCTTTTTTGGTCAATAAACGTATCACCTGAAAAGATCAATGCAAGCTTAGCGTATGATATGTATCCACTTTTAAGAACCGAAGATTGGTTAGAGGAAAATCCCTCTGTACATAGAATTTATAAAGAAGCCCGTGCTCAAGAAATTGTTGAAACATTATGGTCATACAATAACAGTCCTTGGCATAAAAAAATCAACATGCTTGGTGAAAGAGGTTCTCCATTTGTTAAGCAAACAACATGGGTACGCGCAATAACCACCAACTTCTTTAAAGAAGGAGGGCTATTTCAAGCATTTCCAAATAAAAGAATTTTACCTTGGACTCGCCCCCAACAGGCCGCATTTCTAATTTATTTTGGTCAATGCTTACATAGTGCTTTGAATTCATTAATAAAAATTGATAAAACATCATGGCCACATCAATTAGAAACTAATATTGAATTAATATCTACTTCAATATTAGAAAAAGCTTGGAGTGGTGATAAGTCGCTATTAAATATGGATAGTGGTATCAATGCGCTATGCATGGTAATTAATCATTACTTTTGCGATGATTTAAAATTCGAAATGTTAAACTCTTGGCTTCAAGAAGAGGAATTTGAAGATAACTTGAGTAACATTAATCATGTTTTGGAACTCTTAGATAACGCTGAAGTTTTCTATGAAAATCTGTCCCTAAAAGACCACATTAAAAATCTTGCAAATAAAATAGCAACCTTTGATTGGAGAAGTGCAAAAGCTGATAATTTAACACAAGATCAAATTACCCAGCGTAAAACCTATAGAGGTACAGGTGGCTATATTTCATTACGCGATGCAATAATCGAGCATAATAAGGAGTGTTAATAGTGTCTTCTACACCTCCTATTAGCAGGCTAACTTCTCATTTGTTAAGTATGAATTATTCGAATCAAATTTTAGGAAACTATTTTCCTAATATCAGAAATTTTAATGATAAGTATTGGAATTTTAGCAATTCAAATAATTACTTTAAAAGTGATGACCTAGACCAAACAATAAAGCAAAAGCTTGAAAGCTCCCATAAAAACTGTATTACAACTAATGATTTTGGAGAGTTGGTTAATTTAACGGCTTTTAATCATTTCTTGGATGGTTTTAATTATTTTAAATGTTTCTTGAAATCCCTTTTAAATAACGATTTCAAAGTTTCTACACATTTATTATATTATTCAGAGCTAAGATGGTTAAACTCTCTTTTAGCCTCTCAAGGATTTATTTGCTTTGATAAAAATTATTTAATATCCACTCCTGATGGATTTAAGAGTATTACAAAGATAATTAAGGTTATGGTACCTCTCACAATAGAGCTTGGTCATTGTTTCAAGCCTGGGCAGATTTAAGTCAATCTGATGATTTACTAAATAAAACCTTTCTATTTAATGGAATTCCATATAAAACATGGTTGAATGCAGGTGAGGCCCCATACTCATCAAAATTACTGATGGGCTGGCTAACCAATTTACACAATCAAGAATTACCATATACTCATGACAAAAATTTAAGAAATGAATTTAGTTATAGAGCTCATCAGGATTTTTCTATTTTTGAAACTCCAGATTTAAAACATGGTATAGATTTCTTATTTAAAGATCTCAATTATATTTTTTCTTTAGATGAAAATAGCGATTTTTTTGAGTACCTTGATAAGGAGATATTTTTTATGTCAGTTCAAGCTCAATTCTCAAATCAGACAAGAGAAACTCGCTCTAGAAATATTACTCTATTTTTCAATAAAGCTTGTAAAAACTTATCAATGGATGAGTCATATGCATCAATATTAGCTAAACAAACTCATGAAACTTCTGACTTATCAATAAAGCTAAAAAAATTAGCTAACTCTTCAGACATTAATTCAATTAAATTTATGTTTTATAGAGCTATTTTACTAATGAGGTTGGCTTGTTCTTCATTAAAAAGTAATCTGCAATCATCTGGAAAGAAAAATGAAGATATACAAGTATGGTTTCATACAAAGCTCAATAATAGTCCTTGGATAAGGGCAACTGCAGAAGATAGCTTGATCGACTATTCTTGTGAACTAGATGAATTTATAACCTCTAATTCATCTATCTTCTCTAATTTACCAAAAACTTTGTGGGAGTTACCTGCTGAAACTTATTCAAATCTGTTAAAATTTACCGATTTGGATGTTGCTGCTGCGTGGAGCTTCAATTGAAACCCTCTGTTAAAGATGAAAATATTTCATGCTTGCCATTTTTAAAATGGGCTGGTGGTAAAAGATGGTTTGTAAAAAACCATCTACAAACTATTCCTCATAACTTTAATGTTTATATAGAGCCTTTTTTAGGGGGGGCATCAATGTTTTTTGCATTATGCCCTAGCAACGCAATTTTATCAGACTATAATATTAATTTGATTAATTGCTATGTTGCTGTTAGGGATAACCCCCAAGGTATATTAGAATTATTGGAGGAACACCATAACCTACATAATAAGGAATATTACTATAAAACTCGTGCTACAAAGTATATAAATGACATAGAAAAAGCAGCTCAATTCATTTATTTAAATCGCACTTGCTGGAATGCTTTGTACCGAGTAAATCTTAAAGGTGAATTCAATGTTCCTATTGGTACAAAAACCAAAGTACTATTGGATCATGATGATTTTAATAAACTTTCTGAAAAATTAAAAAACACTCTGCTACAAAGTTGTGACTTTGAGGAATCTATAAATAAGGCATCTAAAAATGATTTTATTTTTGTAGACCCACCTTATACCGTAAAGCATAATAATAATGGTTTTGTAAAATATAATGAAACAATGTTTTCGTGGGAAGATCAAATTCGTCTTTCCAAAGCTCTAAAAAGCGCACACGATAGAGGTGCTAAATTTTTAATGACTAATGCATATCATCAATCTGTTATTGACCTATACAAAGATAATTTTCATTTATCTAAAGTTTCAAGGCATAGTGTTATAGCTAGTGAAAGTGCTCGTAGAGGACTTTATGACGAGCTATTAGTGAAAAACTATTAACAATAAACTCTCTTTTATGCAATGCTAGTGATGTTTTTTCAGTAAATCATATCTTTGACATTTAATATAAAGGGTAAAAGCTTGAAATACTTAATAGGTTCTTCACTAATTGCTATCGCATTGACACTAACAGGTTGTAACTCGTCTCCTATACAATCAACCAAACCCGTGGAAAGCACACCAAGTATTCCTGCAGAAACCCAAGTAATTAACTTTGTAGGACCAATGGATCTTACCATCCAACTAAAATCATCAGACAACTTTGAAACGGCAGAAATGACTGATAACTCTGGACGAGTAATTCACTTAAAAGCTGCAGTATCAGGAAGTGGTGTCCGTTTGGCAAATGATGATGGGGTATCTATTCATTTTAAGAATGGTGAAGGAGTGGTTGAGTTCGTAAAAGGCAGACCAGTTAACATTACTGAATACAAAAAATAATCTTTAAAATAAAACCCACATGATGTGGGTTTTATTTCATATGAGCCAAATAAAATCAGAGGGCAACTAAAAGGTGCATTTTATGCATCAAAAAATAGTTCTTCTACAAATCTTGTGCAATATCAAATATAAAATAATAATATTCGATAAAATACCGATAACCATGTCTCACTCTCACCCCAGAATTTGAGTGTATTTCTTAAATATTAAATTGGCATCGAATTTGCAACTAGAAAACTACAAATCTTAAAATTTACTTAAGAACGGAGTTTTTATTTTGAAAAAGTCACTTTTATCACTATTCGTTGTGGGTTGCTCAATCTTTAGTTCTGCTTATGCTGATGATTTTGTTGTACTAAAACAAATCTCTGATAAACCTACAATTCTTAAAAGTGGACCTTATGCTGGTAACTATTATGTTCCATCTACACTTTCAACAATTCAATGGGGCTACTTGCCAAACAAAGACTCTAAATCTGTATTAACTATCCCATCTGGCAGTACAGTAACATTTGATACAGTTTCTCATGAAGGTTTACTTGAGGATCAAGGGCGTGATGCAGAAAAGTATTTTAAATCTAAAGGTGTAAAATCAGATTCTATTTTGGATGAAGCTAAATTAATTACCAAATCAAAACTAAAACATGACTTCTTTAAAGATGGTCCACACATTATTACAGGTCCTGTAGCGATTGAAGGTGCCATGCCTGGTGATGTACTAAAAGTAGAGATTCTTAAAGTTGAGCCTCGCGTTCCTTATGGGGTAGTTTCAAACCGACACGGTAAAGGTACACTGGTTGGTGAATTTCCTAAAACACCAGCAAGTCCAAACCCTTCAGTTGATAACCCTGCATCATTCGGTAATGTTTCTATCTTTACCCCTATCGAAAAAAATGAAAAAGGTGAATATGAAGGTGTTATGAAAACAGCCTCAGGGAAGTCTATTCGCTTTCCGTTATATCCATTTATGGGAACCATGGGAGTTGCGCCAAATACAAGTGAACCTGTGAATTCAGTACCACCATCATTCTTTGGAGGTAATATTGATATTAATGAACTCGGTGCTGGCGCAACAGCCTACTACCCTGTCCAAGTACCTGGTGCTATGTTTTACACTGGGGATGGTCACTTTGTTCAAGGGGATGGTGAGGTTTCTTTAACGGCTCTTGAAGGCTCAACTCGCGCTACATTTAAAATTACTCTACTCAAATCAGGTCGAGACAAAATACTTGGTAAAGAGATTAAGCAACCCTTAGCAGAAAATGCAGAATTCTGGATCACCCCGGGTTTAGATGCTGACCTTGACGAAGCAATGAAGAAGTCTACTCGTGAAGCTATTGCATTCCTTAAAAATGAGTTTGGTATAGAAGAGGAAATTGCTTACGCTTATTTAAGTGCAGCAACTGATTTTCAAGTTTCTCAAGTTGTAGACAAAACTAAAGGAATTCATGCCATGATTCGTAAAGCAGACTTTGAAGAATTTAAAGAAGAAAATAAAAAATAATTAAATATTGAAACAAGAAACCCTGCAATTGCGGGGTTTTCTTTTGTCTATTAAATCACAAATGCATAAATAATGCATTTATGCATAAATTCATATTGCATTTAATAATGCATATATGCATAATTGAATCACAGGCAACAAAAAAACGCATTGACCTCTTAACTCCAATGCGCTTTTTACAACTTAATGCGAGATCAATTATGAATGCAAAACTAAATTCCATCAACCCCACTGTTACACACAGTGTACAGCCAAAGCGCTTTTTCCAAGTATTCGCGCTCAGCGCTCTAATCACTACGGGTGTAGCTGCTTTCATTCATGAGCCTAAGGCCACTGAATACAAACCGCCTTTAGCATCTGAATACATCCCTTCCACTTATGCTGTGCAAACCGTTGAAATCACATCAATGAGCACAGGCTATGCGGTTATCCAACTTGATGACTTTACTGTGAAGTTCCCTTTTAGCTATGAAGCACATAAAGACAGCAACGGCGTACCAGGTTATGACTTCACAGCTGTAGAAATTAAAGAACTTGGCGAAATTAAAGTCTTTGATGAAAAAGGCAACCCATATCGCGACTTCACCGACCAGATCGACCACCGCAACTTTAATAACGTGCTCGTGGGTTTTATTGAAAAAAATCATTTGGTGGAGGCGATCTGATGGAAAACTCATTGTTTAAAAAACCTGTTTTCTTTTGTCAATTTGACAGTGAAACCGATTTGGGTGCTCGCTACCGTGTAGGTATTGAAGAACCTACTTTCTATGTCTTAAAACCCAAAGCTCAAAAAAATTTTGCTTTAAATGGCTTCTTACAAACTTATGATTTATATCGTGAATACTCAAATTCACTTTATCAGATCCAAGACAATCAGGTTTCAGAAAAGCTAAATAAAATGCTCACAAAGGCGGCTACTGCAAAAGCCAATTCTGATTATTACGAAGTACTGAATAATCTTGGCCACTTTTCATCTCCTGAATATAAGCAATGGAAACGTGCACGTCGTGGCTTAGGAGGTAATTACTAATGACTAATCCTAACAACCAAAACTCGTCTGAAAACGTGAATAATTTCTCAAAGCTCGCAGCTATTAATGTTTCTGGACATATTGAAAAGAAAAATGGCTTGTCTTATTTATCGTGGGCTTGGGCTGTTGACCAATTAATGCGCCTAGATCCTCAGGCAAATTGGGTTTTTCGTGAGCCAGTTATTTACCCTGATGGTTCAATGATGGTTCATTGTGATATCACTGTTTACGGGAAAACAATGTATATGTTTTTACCTGTAATGAACTATAGCAATAAGGCAATTGCTAACCCTAATGCTGTTGATATTAACAAGGCAATGATGCGTTGTCTTGTTAAAGGTATTGCTGTACACGGTTTAGGGCTTTATATCTACGCTGGTGAGGATCTACCAGAAGAACAAAAACAAGCAACTATGTACGAGCAAAATCAAGGCTCACAACAATCTAATCAGCAACAAAACCAGAACATGCAACAGCCTATTCAACAACAAACTACCCCACTAAAACCCAAGGATACTCGAACACAGCAACAGATCTATAACTCTGCCTTAGCTGCAATTCAAAAGACTGAGGATAAGAGTGTTTTGCTCACTGCTGCTAAGACATTTAAAGGCACAAAATATGAAACACATATTAATAATGCCTGTCGTGCTCGAGCAGATCAAATGGGTTGGCCAACAAAACAAACCCAACAAAATCAAAACTCACCACAACAAGCAATGCACCACTGAGGGATAACAAATGGATATTTTAAACGCTAAACAAGCTTTTGAAGCAATGTCATCTGGTCAAGCAGTGTTGTGTCGTGCAGTCGGGCAACTGCTCGACTTTGGCGAGTTGAGTCAGTTCCCTGCTACTGTGTTCTTTGGTGCTGATTACGAGTTTTGCCTTGCACCTCGTTTTATGACGATTGGCCAATTAGATCTAGAAGTGCCTGAGTGTATCCAAGGTGCAGATGATTTAATCAATTCTGCCATGTATTACGCACCTAATCTTTTAGATGTAAATCGTCCTATTGAAATTTTAAGTACTGCCGACAATGTTACTTATTTAAAACGTTTGATTGCATCAAAGCTTTTACATAAAACCGCAGATGATGCTATTGCACATGCACGTGCATTCATTACTTTAAACGGCGGTTCATTAGATCCTATCGAAGTTGAAGCTCCAGCTGCGATTGAAAGCACTATCGCAGAAGTTAATAAATCAATTCCTGTTGAGACTGCAGAAGAAAAGCCTATTAAAAAGCGTACACGTAAAAAAGAGCCTGTGGTTGAAGCGAAACCAGCACCAAAAAGCAACCCTGCTTTCACCGTTGAAGATGTTGATGCAATAGAGACGGATTCTAAAGCAATAGTTGAAAAATTCACTAATCAAATCTCGGCTTGTACCACAGCAGATGCTGTACTTTCATTACGACCAGTGTTTTTTGCTAATGGTCATTTGGAGCGTAAACAACATCAATACTTGTGCAAACTAACTGAAGACAAATTACTTGAGTTAGATCCCAAAACGTATACACCTCAGTCTAATATTGAGATTGCAAGCCAAGAGAATGTAACTATTTCAGAAGACAAACTAAATGAGGATTTTTCTCTAAATAGTGATGAGGAAAAGTCTCACATAAGCGCTGAAATCAAACAGGAACTAACGTACAAAATTTTTCAAATGAGCGCTGAGGAATTGGACGCTATTACGACTGAGATTCACAACAATCCTAAGTTGATATTTACACACAAAAATCATCTGGATGGGCATATTGAACTTCGTAGAAAAGCTTTGGCCAAAGAAGCTAATGCAAAGGCTGAACGTGAATACCAAACAAAACTTACAGATTTAATCAATAGAGCAAGTCAAGCACAAAGTCCTGCTGAAGCTAATGCTTTGGTTCGATATACAAATAAATGGTCAGCTGAACAACGCCAACCTTTATTACAGGCAATTCATAAACGCTTAAGCGAGTTGAGTGTTGATGCTCAACCTATTGAACAACCACCATCATTGATGGTGCAGATCCAAAATGCACCCGACCTTACCACGTTAGATGCACTAGAAATTGATGTTAGTGGTCGTCATCCAGACATTCAGCCGAAACTCATGGGCTACATTCGTGCACGTCGATTTGAGTTAGAGAATGGACCTAATGGAGATGCTCAATAATGAAAACAGTCGTCAAAGCTAAAAACCTTCTAGCCTTTCGACTTTGGCTAGAAAAATTGGGATATAAGGTAAAAATTTTAGCCGATGGTAAAGCATTTAACTTTCGCTTTAAAAAACAGTATGGATTGGTCACTAGTGAGTTAAATGGCAATAGTCTTGCTATGGCTTTAGGTGCTGAATTTGAAGAACATTTAAGAAGTTGAGGTTGTGTGATGGAAATCAATCAATTAAAACCCGAAGAAGTTATTCGTGACAAGTGTGGTTTTTGGGTTCATCCAATTTTGAATGAATATCTTTGTAATTTGCTTGGTGATCGTGAATGTATGACTGAATCAGAGCATTCAACGATGTTAATCCATTTCAATATTAATGTGCGTTGTAGTGCGATGGAATGGGATTGCACCGAGGAATTGGCAGATAAATATTGGGGTGAAGGTGATGTTGATGCTGTTAAGGAATGGCAACCTACCCCGCCGAAAGGTGATGGATGGTTTCTTATAGCCATAAACGATACAGATGATGGTCCAGTTGCTTGGTGGGCAAAGGAAAAGGTGGCGTGATGGGAGCATTGCAAGAATATTTAATTGTAGTCGAATCTAACAGCCCACCCCATGTCACAATTGGGCAAAATATTGGCGGTGCTGTTGTTAAGGAATTGAAAGAAGTTGAAGTTAAATTGGTCTCAGCAGCTCAACTTGCAAAAATTTACAACCTCAGTGTAAATACAATTCGAGATAAATTGGTCAGTATTAATCAAGGCACAGCAGGAAAATGTTTGTACAATCCCCAACTTGCACATAATGTACTAACTACAAAAAAACAAAGAGGCAGACCGAGAGCTAATTAGCTCTCGGTTTCATTAAACATCTCAACTAGATCCTGCGCGTCTGGGTTGTAATAAGTATTGATTAATATCCCAATAGTCTTATGCCCAGTAATTTTCGCCAAAACTTCCACAGGTAACTTCCTAACTTTCACCATTCGTGTAATCGCTTCATGCCGTGTATCATGAAAATTAATATGTGGTAGCCCTGCTTCACCTCTTACTCTAATCCAAGTTCTACCTAAAGACTTCTGCTTTACAGGAACAATATAATCTTGATCCAAAGGAATGAGATCTAAAAGCCTTTTAGCTTCTTTAGATAATGGTACATTTCGAGATTCACCATTTTTTGTCATGGGTAGAAATATAAAACCGTCTTTTATATGTTCACGCCTCATTGCTAAAATCTCGCCTTGGCGCATTGCAGTTTCAAGTGCAAATAACATAGCCCAGCATGTGTAATGCATCACTCTAGTTGGTTTTTTGGTTATGTCCCATTTAAAAAACTGAATTAATCTTTCTTGATCTTCAATACTAATCCGCTGATTACGCCCCTTGCCTTTATCTGGCTTAACAACGGTTTGCCAAACATTACGATCAATTAAAAATAATTCTTTTTGTGCATAGGTAATAATGGATGAGAACATTGCAAATTCTCGCAATGCCGTACTGCTTTTAACTTCCTCAAGGCGTTTGTTACGCCACCTAACAACATCATTGGGTGTAACGTCATGAATAGACTTTGTGGCCAGATCACCCAAAATTCTGTCGATATTATCTAATTTATTTCGAATCACATATGCAGACTTTAATTTACTGCCTTTCTCGAGATAATATTTTTCACAAAGTTGCTTAAATGGAAAGCTAGGTTTAATACCTTGATCAACTTGCGCTTTACCAGTCTTAAGTTCTAATAATTTCAAAGCAGCCCATTGTTCACATTCTTTTTCAGTGTCTCTTGTGGCACTGATTCTCTGCCCATTAAACATTAATTCAATACGGAATGAGTTGCCTCTTTTGCGTGGCTTTGGGATCTTCATTTCTGGCGTAATCTTGGCGTAATAAACTTATAATTATTCTTATTTTATAGTAAAAATAGGTAAAATACTCATCTTTTAGCGCAACATAAACGACAAAATAGCTTGTGCTAAAAAATAATTTTTCAACACAAGCTATTGATAATATTACTTATCTGTAGCAACTGAAGCTTCAGTAGTGATGTTTACAGTGATTTTATCGCCAACATTTGGCACATAACCACCAACACCAAATGCAGAACGGTTAAATGACGTTGTTGCATTAAAACCAATTGCCTGTGCTTTAGTCATCGGATGCACGCCTTGTTTATTTAGTACTGCATCTAATACCACAGGTTTAGTCACATCTTTCACAGTTAAGTTACCTGTAATTTTGTATTTGTTTTTACCTAGAGCTTGTACTTTTGTACTTTTAAACGTGATGTTTGGATATTTTTCAGCATCAAAAAAGTCAGCAGTTTTTAAATGCTCATCCAAAGCTTTTACATTGGTATTTAAGCTTGCTAATGGAATGGTTACATTCACTGAAGAATTTGCAGGTTTTGCATTATCTACAGAGATTGTTCCCTGAATGTCACTGAAATTTGCTGATGGTGTAGAAAAACCAAAGTGATTCCAATTAAATACTGTCGCGGTATGTGTTGGATCAATTTTATAATCCACAGGTTTTGCAACCGAAGCTACAGCAACTGATGCAACAACTAAACCTAATGTAAATGCTTTAATGTTCATGTTTTTAATCTCACTTCTGAATGTTTTCAGTTTAAACTTTTTTAATCTTAAATCAGCGTTACTTGTAAAACGATATGTTGCATGAATAGAACAATCAATCCAAATAATGGTGATTTCTCAACCAATCAAAATATCATTGTTAAAAATTATCTTAAAAACTAACTGAAGTGAAAATCAAGATAAATATATGTAAAAAGTTACCTGCTATATCCATGCCTAAGCTTAAATCTTCCCATTAAAGCTAGAACAAAAAGTACGATACTGATTGCTTATGTTCGCTTAAAACAACCAAACAGCATTTTGCAGATAGATCATTTCTGTGCAAACAATGTAGCAAAATCGTTATTAATCAGGATATTGTCATTACAAATCAATAGAATTGCCTTAATCAAATATATGAGAGGTTTTTACTTTTGGAAAAGTTTGCTTTTATCCAAAATATTCAAGATTGGTCAGATCAATATCCTTGGTTAGAGATGCTAACTTCACTCAGTATTTTGATTTTTTTCGCTTTATTGGCAAATTTTATTGCTAAACAAATTGTGGTACGTGGCATCCGCAAATTGATTGAAAAATTAAAATTCGCAAATCGTGATATTTTGTCACAGCATAGTGTTATTCGCCGAGTTGCGAATATTGTTCCTGCAATTGTCATCATTAATGGTATTGTCACAGTTCCACATTTATCAGCAAAAGTGATTTCTATAGTACAAATGTTGGGACAAGCTTTTATTTTTGTCACGATTGCCTTAGCGATCAGTGAATGTCTCAGTATTTTTAATTTAGTCTATCAAAAAAATCCGAAGTCAAGAAACAAGCCAATCAAAGGCTATTTACAGTTAATTAAACTGATTATTTACATTGTCTGTGCTTTGCTGATTTTAGGTACATTCCTGAAAAAAGATGTGTTTAGTTTACTTGCTGGCTTTGGTGCAATGGCTGCTGTGTTAATGCTGGTGTTCCAAAATACCATTTTATCCTTAGTTGCTTCCGTTCAAATTTCATCTTATGACATGGTACGGATCGGTGATTGGATCGAAATGCCATCGTTAAATGCGGATGGTGATGTCATTGATATGTCATTACATACCATTACGGTACAAAATTTTGATAAGACCTTTACCACCATTCCTACCAACAAATTGGTCACAGATACCTTTAAAAACTGGCGCGGAATGAAGCAGTTAGGTGCTAGGCGTATTAAGCGTTCTATTTTTATAGATCAAAATAGTGTGCATTTTCTCAGTGCGCAGGAGCAGAAAAAATTAAAAGCTTTTTTATTATTAGATACATATTTGGATGAAAAACAAAGTGAGTTAAAAGAGTTTAATCAACAATTTTTAAATGATGCTACATTTAATCAACGTCGCTTAACCAATCTTGGGACGTTTCGTGCTTATGTCACTGCTTATTTAAAACAGCATTCGGGTATTTCTCAAACTCAAACGGTTATGGTTCGACAAATGCAACCAACCAGTGAAGGTTTACCATTGGAAATTTACGCTTTTGCCAATACTACAATTTGGGGAGATTACGAGATGATTCAATCTGATATTTTTGATCATCTAATCGCAATCTTACCCGAGTTTGGTTTGAAGATTTATCAGGCCCCTTCTGGCTCAGATCTACAAGCTATGTTTCAGCAAAATCATATGGTAAATCACGATCAGCATGTTTCATCTTAAAGATGAATATTTCATTGCACTCAGTTGCGGGTGCAATGGAGATTATTTTAAAAAATACAATTGATCTCTTGCGAAAGTAAAAATCATCTCAATATAAATTTCATGAGATATCAGAAATTAAACCTTTTTTCAGATTCTGAATTCAAACCTTTGGTTGACGTACCTCGTCAGGTTTTTGCTGAGATGGTAGAGTTCCTAAAAAATCAAGATCAGTTAAAAAGAAATCAGGTCGTCCTCATACTTTAAGTATAGAGGATCAATTGTTATTAGCCCTCAATTAATTACCTACCCACAACACTCAATTGGAATGAGCAGCAAATTAACATGTCGCTGAAAGTAATGTGAATCGAACCATTAAAAAAGTTGAAGATGCATTGATGAAATCAAGATGTTTACCCTACCAAAACGAAGTATTACCACAGCAGATGAACACTTTAACTGGGTTATAATTGACGCAATAGAATGTTCAATAGAACGCCCGAAAAAAATCAGAGTAAATTCTACAGTGGTAAAAAGAAGAAATTTATACTAAAAGCGCAAGTAATTTATCATCCGAAGAGCAAACAAATCATAAGCATAGATCTATCGAATAGCAGTCAGCATGACATTAAGCTAGCAAGAAAAACAATGAATAAATTCAAACATTGTAAATATGTTATGATTGATTTAGGATATTAAGTGAAAGCTATGGAAATAGAAGGAAAAGATTCGGTTCACGCATTAACTTAATCGCTGTACTAGTCAACTGCATAAACTCGCAATGAGTACTTTCGCAAGAGCTTTATTAGATGATAAATAGATTTATACTAGTAACAGTTATAAGGAAAATGGCTATAATAGTTTCAAGAAAATAGCTAAAGATGAGAGATCATGGTGTCATTTAATTCACTCTTTTATCTAAATAATTTTGAAACCCAAATTAGTCATAATTAAATAACATAAATCCAAGTGTTGTAATATCGGTAAACACAGAAGGCTCAAAAACAAACTACAGCTTAATTATAAGATTATAACTGTACTCAGCACATTCAAATTCATCTAAAACGTGTTGTATTTCTATCGGAATGAGGGATTTAGCATTCGGTAATGTAACAATATAGACGAGATCATACCACTCAACTTTTTGCATATTATCAGTACAATAAAAATCATTTCGATCATGAAAATACTTTGTGTATTGCCCCTCGATATCTCTAAGTTCATATCCACATTTATGCTTTAAAAGTAAGTCAATCAAATTAACGATAGATTGTTTCTTCTGAGGAAACAAATCTGGTTTTTCAAACTGAGTAAGCATCAATTTACTTGCTTGTTTTAAATATTGGGTATCAAAATTATCTGACCAATCTAAGCCCATATAAGCCCATGCAGATAAGTTCTCTACAGCTTCCATATTTTGAATTAATATATCCGTACTTTTAAAACATCGATATTTAAATATTTTTTGTTCGGGTACTGTTGTATAAAGAATTTCAGTGTCAAATCCCAATCCACAAGAGGCAATTTCACTCTCCCTAAATAGCTCATCTCTCAATTTTAAACACCATTCATTTTCATAAGAAGGAATATGATTGGCAGTGATTCTACAAATTGCTGCAAATAAATCAGGATGGATATCTAAATCTGACATCTTATTCTCTTTTTTTTCAAATGATTTTGAAAGCTTACATTTTCAATTAACAAAATTAAAGCCCCATTTAGGAGCTTTATATTTATCAATTTCAACTTACAACTTTTCTACCAAAATTCGATCGATTTGCTTTAAACCTGTTTGCTTTTCATGGTTTTTACGGCGGATTTTGATTTGCTTATCTTCAGCCATATCCTGAAGTAACAACTCTACAGCAACCATTGATTCAAGCGGTAAATCTTGACCAATCCATTTTTGCTCACCCGCATCCATCAGCACAATTTCATCGCTAATTTGCTCATAAAGACTCATACTTTCCTCACTTATGGTATCTAATTCACCATATTTCATGAAAACGAAATGACGTTGCTCACTATATACCTTTTAATAAAAACTGCTAGTAGAATTTGATCATTTTACGCACAATTTAAAAAAGATATTACCAAAATAAAAACGCCTCACGAGGAGGCGTTTCCATCTATAACAATTTATAAATTAAGCTGTTAATTCTTTTACAGCAGCAACAACAGCTTCAGTGGTAATACCAAAGTGTTGATACAAATCTTTCGCAGGTGCTGATTCACCATAAGTCGTCATACCGATCACACGACCATCAAGACCGACAAACTTCCACCAGTAATCCACATGAGCAGCTTCTACAGCAACACGTGCGCGGATATTTGCAGGAAGAACCGCTTCACGGTAAGCAGAATCTTGTTTAACAAATTCTTCAGCACATGGCATAGACACGACACGTACACCGTCAAGTTGTGCATATGCTTCCATTGCCAATGAAACTTCGGAACCCGTTGCAATGATGATTGCTTTTAATTCACCTTTTTCTTTCGCAAGGATATAACCACCTTTTGCAACATCAGCAATTTGGTCTGCTGTACGCGTTTGGAATGGTAAGTTTTGACGAGAGAAGATCAATGCTGTTGGACCTTCTTTGCGCGTTAAAGCAGATTTCCAAGAAATAGAAGCTTCAACTGTGTCACATGGACGCCAAGTATTTAAGTTTGGTGTACCACGTAAAGATGCGATTTGTTCTACAGGTTGGTGTGTAGGACCATCCTCACCCAAACCAATTGAGTCATGAGTATAAACATGAATCACACGTTGTTTCATCAATGCAGACATACGCACTGCATTACGTGCATATTCCATAAACATAAGGAATGTTGCCACGTAAGGGATGAAACCACCATGAAGTGCAACACCGTTTGCAATCGCAGTCATACCAAACTCACGTACACCATAGTGTACATAGTTACCCGCAGCATCAGACTCTACGCCTTTAGCACCTTTCCAAAGGGTAAGGTTTGAACCTGCTAAGTCAGCAGAACCACCTAAAATTTCAGGAAGTAATGGTGCAAACGCTTGGATAGCATTTTGGCTTGCTTTACGAGTTGCAATTGTTTCACCTTTTGCATTCACTTCAGCAATATAAGCATCTGCTTGAGCTAAGAATTCAGCTGGCAAATCACCATTCAAACGACGTTTAAGTTCTACTGCTTCAGTTGGGTATTTTGCAGCGTAAGCAGCAAAGGTTTCATTCCAAGCCGCTTCAGATGCTGTACCTTTTGCCTTTGCATCCCATGAGGTATAAACATCTTCAGGAATCACAAATGGTTCTTCTTTCCAACCCAATGCTTCACGTGTTAATGCAATTTCATCATTACCCAGTGGCGCACCGTGGCAATCTTCTTTACCTTGTTTGTTTGGCGAACCTAAACCAATAATCGTTTTACAAATAATCAATGTTGGCTTATTTGTTTCTGCACGTGCTTCAACAGTTGCAGCACGAATTGCATCGCTGTCATGACCATCTACACGAAGTACTTGCCAGCCGTAAGCAAGGAAACGTTGCTCTGTATCATCAGAGAACCAACCTTCCACTTCACCATCAATCGAAATACCGTTGTCATCATAATAAACAACAAGTTTACCTAGACCCAAAGTCCCTGCCAATGAACATGCTTCATGGGAAATACCTTCCATTAAACAACCATCACCCAAGAAACAGTAAGTGAAGTGATCAACAACTTTAATATCTTCTTTGTTGAATTGTGCTGCTAACGTTTTTTCAGCAAGCGCAAAACCCACTGCATTGGCAATACCTTGACCCAATGGCCCCGTGGTTGTTTCAATACCCGGCGCATAACCCAACTCAGGGTGACCCGGTGTTTTTGAATGCAATTGACGGAATGATTTTAAATCTTCAATTGAAAGATCATAACCAGTCAAATGTAATAATGCATATTGAAGCATTGAGCCATGACCATTTGACAATACAAAGCGGTCACGGTTCGCCCATTGTGGATTTGTTGGATTGTGATTTAAAAACTCACGCCATACCACATCAGCGATATCTGCCATCCCCATTGGTGCACCTGGATGTCCAGAGTTTGCTTTTTGCACAGCATCCATTGCGAGTACACGAATTGCATTGGCAATACGACGTTCATTCAGTGGGGTTGTCATAGATCAGAGTCCAATAAATTTGAAAAAATAACAATATGAATAGAGATTCAAAAACCCCTATATTGTCGTAAAAAAACAAGCAAGCGTAAAGCCTACAACAGCATATTTATCTATTCCTCACGTAACAGAACAAAAAATATGCAATACCACAGCATTATAAAGCAATTGGTTTAATTTCTTAGAAATTAAACCAATAAATATAAACTTTCATATCTTTTAAACTGATAAATAAGAAGCATGCTGTTCTCAACAATCAAAATGATTGTGCTACATTTAACCCTCACGCAGACCATTCAACACGTCAGCTTTTATCAACCATAAAATTAAGTACAAATCACTTTGAAATAAAATTAACGTAGCGTGCCATTAGGCTGAAGAATGATTAAAGCCGCGCCGCACACAACTACAATTCCACCCATCACATCCCAACGGCTCAGACTCACTTGGTCAACATATTTTAGCCACAGCAATGCCGTAAAAATATAAATCCCACCATAAGCTGCATAAATACGCCCAGATGCAGCAGGATGTAAAGTGAGTAACCATACAAACACAGCTAAACTCAGTACAGTCGGGAGCCACAACCAATGACTTTTACCTTGATTTAAAATCAAGTATGGGAAATAACATCCTAAGATTTCAGCAATTGCGGTCATGAAAAATAAAAAAAATGTCATGATGAGTTTGGAAAGCTGTACATCCATAAATTAGATCCCAAAATAAAAATGTTAAAATAAAAAACCCGTGCTTATGACACGGGTTTTTATTTCAAATAAAATTAGGCAGGTTCTGCAGTTTGATCTTCAAACACTTCAAGGGTCAGGCCAACTGCTTTGCCATTTTCTTTTTTCACAGAAACGGCAACATTACCACCGTGATCAGCAAGTTCACCAAATAAAATCATTTCAGCCAACGGTTTTTTCAAATGCTCTTGAATCAAACGTTGCATTGGACGTGCACCCATTTGACGATCATAACCATTTTCAGCCATCCAATCCCGTGCAGATTGATCCACCTCAAGCACTACTTTCTTCTCATCCAATTGTGCTTGAAGCTCCGTTAAGAATTTATCCACAACAGAATCAATCACCGTGGTTGGCAATGCTTTAAATTGAATCACACCATCTAAACGGTTACGAAATTCAGGTGAGAATGCTCGCTTCATTGCATCCTGATTATCATTACTGTTGTCTTGCTCAGTGAAACCAATACTTGTACGAGAAATACTTTCTGCACCGATATTGGTCGTCAATACAATAATCACATTACGGAAATCAGATTTACGTCCATTATTGTCTGTTAAAGCACCATGATCCATCACTTGCAGTAACAAGTTAAAGACATCAGGATGTGCTTTTTCGATCTCATCCAATAACAATACGCAATGCGGATTTTTATGAATCGCATCGGTGAGCAAACCACCTTGATCATAGCCCACATAACCCGGAGGTGCACCAATCAAACGTGAAACCGCATGACGCTCCATATATTCAGACATGTCAAAGCGGACAAATTCAACACCTAACAATTTCGCTAATTGTTTTGTAACCTCAGTTTTACCCACACCTGTTGGACCTGCGAATACAAAACTACCCACGGGTTTATCTGGTGATTTTAGACCTGCTCGCGATAATTTAATTGCAGATGCTAATGCAGTAATCGCTTCATCTTGACCAAATACCACCCGTTTAAGATCACGCTCAAGATGTTCAAGTACTGATTTATCATCTTTAGACACCGTTTTTGGTGGAATACGTGCAATCTTAGAGACAATATCCTCGATATTTTCAACAGTGATCTGGGTATCATCTTGCTCAGCTTTTAAACGGCGTTGTGCACCCGCTTCATCAATCACATCAATGGCTTTATCAGGCAAGAAACGATCGTTAATAAATTTTGCAGAAAGTTCTACAGCCGAAACTAAAGCTTGATCATCATATTTCACATGATGGAATTCTTCAAACTTGGTTTTTAAACCACGTAAAATATCAATGGTTTCTGAAATAGACGGCTCATTTACATCAATTTTTTGGAAACGGCGTGATAAAGCATGATCTTTTTCAAAGACTTGGCGATATTCTTGGAATGTCGTTGAACCAATGCAACGTAAAGTACCATTTGCTAAAGCAGGTTTGATCAAATTCGAAGCATCCATTGTGCTGCCCATACTTGAGCCTGCACCAATGATCATGTGAATTTCATCAATAAATAAAATCGCTTCTGGTTTTTTCTTCAACGCATTTAAAAGTTGTTTTAAACGTTTCTCAAAGTCACCACGATACTTTGTACCTGCAACCAATGCACCAATATCCAAACTAAACACTTCTGCATTGGCAAGTGGTTTTGGCGCTTTGCCATTCACAATGAGCCAAGCTAAACCTTCTGCAATAGAAGTTTTACCCACACCTGGATCACCCACTAACAATGGGTTGTTTTTACGGCGACGGCATAGAATTTGCGCAGTACGCTCAATTTCTTTTTCACGACCAATGAGAGGATCTGTTTTACCTTTTTGCGCTTCAGCATTTAGATTGAGCGTATAAAGTTCTAAAGGTCCTGCGTTTGCAGTCGATGCTGATTCTCCATCTAGATCATCAGACTCTTCTTCAACTTGAATTTCTTCTTTACGCCCACCATGTGACAAATATTGTGTCAAGGTTAAACGATTAATTTGATGGCGCTTCAATAAATATACTGCAAATGAATCACGTTCAGAATACATTGCAACGAGGACATCTGCACCCTCTACCGTACGATCGCCGCCACTCGATTGCACATGGAATATTGCACGTTGCAAAATACGGTCAAAGCTTTCTGTAGGATGCGGTGCCTGATCACTATTTTCACCCAATTTTGGCGTATGTTGCTCTACATATTCTTCTAATTCTTTACGTAGACTCACAATTTCTGCGCCGCACGCCTTTAATGCATTTACCGCAGAATCATTATCGAGTAAAGCCAGTAGCAAATGTTCAACCGTAAGAAACTCATGTCTCTTCTGACGAGCCATGCTAACAGCCAAACGTAAAGAAACTTCCAATTGACGACTGAGCATGTAACCCCCTTATTCTTTTGGCTCAATCTGACAAAGTAACGGATGACCTTGAGACCGAGCATAATTATTTACTTGGTTGGCTTTCGTTTCCGCAATGTCTCGTGGATATACGCCAGCTTCACCTTTTCCTTCATAATGTACTGTTAACATTACTTGAGTAGCTTGGTCAAGATTCAAAGCAAAGTATTGTTGTAAAATTTCGATTACAAAGTCCATGGGTGTGTAATCATCGTTCATTAAAACAACAGCGTACATCGGTGGACGTTTTAACTCAGGGGGTGCTGTTGCAACAGCTACATCCCCGTCAGCGTCTTCATTTTGCTGCGAATCACTTAAGCGTGGATTAAAATGCCAATCGATATATCCTGTTTCTTGAAAGGATAATTTCACTTCATTTAAATTAGTTTTACGTTTAAGAGTTCGCATATATTTTAATTTCATAAGTTATTGAGCATTTGCTTCAGCTTGTGGAACTTCAGAAGCAAAAGCCTCTGTACTTTCCACAGCTTTACCACGAGACCAAGCAAAGCGCTTAACCACTGGTGTTGCTCCATTGAGTCGAATTTCAATAAATTGTGGGGTAAAACCTTTCGGCATGGTCCAACGTCCAGTGAGGCGTTCAAAGTCTTCAAAATTGTAGCTACCATCTTCCATTGGAATGGTTAAAACTTCTGTGCCGCTAATCAAACGCAACTCAGCAGAACCTGTTGCACGGCGATTACTTGGACTCACTTGTACCAAGTCAATCTGATACTCATAAGCATTTTCAGGTAAAGCCTTAACTGCGAGGTTTTGCACAGTCAAACTTAAGCCGCCTCGTTGTTTTAACACATCTCGGTAAACCTTATTTTTACCATCCACTTGAGCCTTGTCTGATTTGGCTTGATTGAGCGCATCAAAAAGGTCTTTGGTATTGGTTACAGCAACATCACGTTCTTGCACAGCCGCATTCAGGCTTTTATTTAAGTTCGTCAATGTGGCTTTTTGTTTCTCCACCACCTCAACCAACTGCTCTGCATCCGCATCATAACCAACAACTGTTAAACCTTGACGATGTCCAACCGTATAACCTAAAAGCATACTTCCTGCACATAAGACGACACCACCCGCCAGAAGTGGCAGATTGCCATTCATAAAACTCTTTTTAGACTTTGGAGCGGGCTGTGACGCGGTATTTGTTTGTGTATTTGGCATCGTCATCTCTGATCAGTGATAGCATCAAAACACACATTTAACCGCAAAGTTAAATGTGTGTGAAGTTGAAAAGCGTTTTTTATGGTAATAATCCGATGTTTTGTAATCCTGCATCTTCATTAAAACCGAACATTAAATTCATATTCTGTACTGCCTGGCCTGCCGCACCTTTGACCAAATTATCTTGTACTGACAAGATCACCAATTTTTTCGGCTGTGGTTTATACAATGCAATGCGTAATTGGTTAGCACCACGCACTGAACGTGTTTCAGGGGAACTATTTGCAGGCATGACATCAACAAATTGCTCATTGGCATAAAATTCTTCATACAGACTTTGTACATCCATCGCATCGCCTGCATCAGTTAAATCCACATAAATCGTACTTAACATACCACGAATCATTGGCACCAAATGCGGCACAAATACGATATGATCAAATACGCCTTTTTGACCTGAAATATTTTCTAATGCTTCTACAATTTCAGGATGATGACGATGACCTGCAACGCCATAAGCTTTGAAGTTATCCGCATTTTCAGAATAAATCATACCCAAGCTTGCTTTACGACCTGCTCCAGAAACCCCTGATTTTGCATCAATAATAATGCTTTCAGGTTTCACTAAGGTGTCTTTATGTTTGAATAATGGTGCTAAACCTAATTGTACAGTGGTAGGATAACAACCTGGATTACCCACTACTTTTGCTTGTTTAATCTTGTCACGATTTAACTCAGATAAACCATAAACTGAATCTTTTAAGATATCTGGGCACGCATGTTCTAAAGCATACCATTTTTCAAACTGTTCCAAATTTTGCAAACGAAAATCAGCAGCTAAGTCAATCACTTTGGTGTTGGCAGCAACCAATTCTTCAGCATGTTTCATTGCCACACCATGTGGCGTTGCAAAAAACACCACATCACATTGTTTTAAAACATGAATATCTAAATCCGAATATTCTAAATCGGTATGCCCACGCAGACTTGGGAACATATCATCGACACGTTTACCCGCTTCAGTACGTGATGTAAGTACATTCACCTGCGCATTTGGATGTCGCAGTAAAAGACGCAATAGTTCAACGCCTGTATAACCTGTACCACCGACAATACCCACTGAAATCACGTTTATTACCTCAAATTTTAAAGTATCCATTTTCGTCCCCTAGTATGACAGGAACTTTGCTTTTTCCAAACTCTTTCACTTGGTTTTCTTTTTATTTCAACTCAATTTGATCAAAAATTTAATAACCTTCGAACAAAAATAAGTCTCACGATTTTCATCTGTACCTACGACTTGCAATAACGATTCTGCAGAACTTTAATAATAATGAGCATAAAATATTCCATTATCTATAAAACATGTTATAGCCATAGGCAAAACAAGCATCTCAAACAAAACTAATGATCTTCATGCCCTGTTTCTTGTGTTTTTGGCTCTATATTCATGAAAAACATACACAATATATTTTTATACACTGTTTATCTAAAAAATAAATATCCTTATACTTCTTTCATTCAAGTAAAGAAAAATTTAAATACACATGAACCTAAAACAATCTATTAAAAGTCTAAGAGCGCCATTTTTCAAACTCTTATATCCACATAAACAAAAATTTACCTGCCCAATTTGTTTATATAGTGGACCTTTTAAAGATAAAAAGAGCCGACTACATGCAAAATGCCCAAAATGTGGAGAAAATGAACGTGCTCGATTACAATTTTTGGTGGTACAACAGCTATTTGATCAATATCAAAATTTAGACGCTAAAGTACTGCACATTGCACCAGAACATGCGATCCAACAATATTTTCAACGTAAATTTAAATACTATACCTCTGCCGATAAATTTCGAAATAATGTCGATATTCAATTTGACGTGATGGATATACCTTTTCCTGATGCAAGTTTCGACATCCTATTTGCATCACATATCTTGCTCTATCCTCATGATGATCTAAAAGCCATTTCGGAAATGCGCCGTGTATTAAAACCAGAGGGTATTGCGATCATTCCTATGCCCATTTTTGCGCAAAAAACAGTGGATGACTATAGCGGTCAAGCCCGTTGGACACATCAGTCAGGGATGGATTATTTTGATCGTTATCGCCAATTTTTCCCACAAGTTAAACTTTACTACTCACATATGTTCCCCGAACAACACCAACTTTACTTATGGGACAATCAGCCCGATAACCCTTTAGCCGTAGATGCTGTACGTAGAGAAGAGGTGGTACCTATTTGTTATGTCAGCCCTCAAGCATCCTTGTTGGAAAATTAAATCGTGGAAACTTATTTTTATTGTAAAGCTACGCTTTTTTGACTAAATCAAATCAATTTCTATAGTTAATTCGTTTTTTTCATCATAATAGCCTAGTGATTATAGACAACAAGATGTAACATAACGCATCGAGAAAAGAATAGCCGTAGGATTTTCATGCGCGAATACAGTGTTTTTACTTCTGAATCAGTAAGCGAAGGCCATCCAGACAAAATGGCGGACCAAATTAGTGATGCTATTTTGGATGCCATTTTAAAAGAAGATCCGTATGCACGAGTTGCCTGTGAAACTTTAGTAAAAACAGGTGCTGTCGTTCTTGCAGGTGAAATTACCACCACTGCAAATGTAGACTTTGAATCTATCGTACGCCACACTGTAAATGGCATCGGTTACCATCATACTGACTTAGGTTTTGATGGTTCAACTTGTGCTGTGATCAATATGATTGGTAAACAATCACCAGAGATTGCACAAGGTGTCGACCGCCAAAAACCTGAAGATCAAGGTGCAGGCGATCAAGGTTTAATGTTTGGTTATGCAAGCCGTGAAACCGATGTTCTCATGCCTGCTCCAATTTCATACGCACATCGTTTAATGGAAAAACAAGCAGAATTACGTCGCAATGGCAGCTTGCCATGGTTACGTCCAGATGCGAAAAGCCAAGTTACATTTGCTTATGAAAATGGTAAACCTGTTCGTTTAGATGCGGTTGTACTTTCAACTCAACATGATCCTGAAATTTCACAAGCAAATTTAAAAGAAGCTGTGATTGAAGAAATCGTGAAAAAGATTATTCCTGCTGAAATGTTCCATGCAGGTACAAAATTCCATATCAACCCAACAGGCTTATTTGTGATCGGCGGCCCTGTCGGTGACTGTGGTTTAACAGGTCGTAAAATCATTGTAGATACTTACGGTGGTATGGCACGTCACGGTGGTGGTGCATTCTCTGGTAAAGACCCTTCTAAAGTTGACCGCTCTGCAGCGTATGCAGGTCGTTATGTGGCAAAAAACATTGTTGCAGCTGGTCTGGCAGACAAATGTGAAATTCAAGTGTCTTATGCGATTGGTGTTGCTGAACCGACTTCGATCTCAATCAATACATTCAATACCGGCAAAGTATCGGATGAATTAATCATTCAATTGGTTCGTGAACACTTTGACTTACGTCCATACGGTATTACACGTATGCTTGATCTTCTTCAGCCTATGTATAAACAAACTGCGGCTTATGGTCACTTTGGTCGTGAAGGCTCTGATACTGCATTTACATGGGAAAAAACAGATAAAGTTGAAGCATTAAAAGCATCAGCAAACCTTTAATTTTCCAATGAAATATCAAAAAGCTCGCATCATGCGGGCTTTTTATTTGCCCACACAACTATTCAAATATTATATAAAATCATAGAATATTACTTTCGACTTTCAAACCTTGGAATACACAATATGCCTGTATTATTACAAGTTGACTTTCCTACCATTGGACCATTTTCAGATGAAATGTCTATTGCATTTAAAGCACTTGCAGAAAGTATTAACCTAGAAAAAGGTCTATTATGGAAAATATGGACTGAAAATAGTCAAACTCAGGAAGCAGGTGGCATTTATTTGTTTGATCTTGAAGAAAATGCACAAAATTATTTAACGATGCATACTGCACGTTTACAAAGCTTTGGAATCCAAAATATTCGCAGCAAATGCTTTGCAATCAACCTACCTTTATCTCAAATCAATCATGCAATTTTTTTAAATCCCCAAGCATAAATTTAGCCTTTACATTCTCTTAAATATGACTGAGATGTATAAAAATGACAGGTACTTTAAAATTTCAATTCAAAAGTACCTGATAATTTAAGCGAGTTTTATGATTTATTTTTATTCGAATTTTGATTGAGCACATTCAATAACGTGACTTGTTCAGGCGTATCTGCTTGATGATTCTTTAAATAGATCTGCCCTGCTTTAAATGCAATCGCAGCAAATAAGCATGTAAATATACAAAAAATCCAAAATCCATATGGACTGCGAATATGATGAGAGCCACAGTCTTGGCATTCTTTGTCGTTTGCTGTAACAACCTTATTACAACAAGCGCATTGATATTGATATAGCATATATTCCTCCTGCTACTAAAACATTTATTGTTTTTCTCAGCGTGACCATATTAGTATTTGAAGATGTCACTTATATTAAATAAACAGATTTAAGATAATTTTACAAATGATTTTTTGTATACTTTTTTCATTATAAGTCAAGTTTTTTATTATTTTATTAAATATAAAAATGTTACTTCAATCATCTAACTCTTTATTAGCAACAACTTTTCTTTTACTCCCCATAAAATTTTAATTAGACTATGCAAAATTTTATGGAGAGCAAACATGATTAGATTGATTAAAAAAGGCGGTTTACGTGAACGCGCCAATCGTAGTCGCACTTACCAAGGGTCAGAGAATACTGAAACCACCTTACTTGCAAATAAGTATCAAATCACACAAAAAATTCAACAGCACAATACCTGTGAAAATAATCCCTCTAAAATAGAAGTTATATCAGATGAAGTGCATCCAACCACAACCATAGCGCAAAAATAACAAATAATGCACCTGATGCAATATCAATATAACTCCCAGATTTTTGATATAGATGTTTGACTTTCGGCATCGACATAATCAACATAAAAAGTGTAAACACAAAAAATGTCTGAATCGGAATAATAATTGCCAACTGTGTTTTTAAATGACTATTTGCTGAAGAACTTAATGCCAAAGAAAACACACTACTAAAATAAATCAAGGTCTTAGGGTTAGATAAATTGGTCAATAAGCCCATCATAAAATAATTTTTAGGTTGCTGTTCAATCACACCATGTAAAGATACTTCTTGTTTTAAAGTTGAAACTCCGCCTCTCAACATGGCGTACCCCATCTTCGCCAAGAAAAATCCCCCAATGATCATCAGAACTTGTTGGATCCATGGCCATTGTTGAATGAGCACCGTAAAACCCATTAGAGTCAAAACCACCCAAACAATGATTCCAACTGAAATTCCTAAAACAATTTTGAGTGTATTTTGTCGTGTTGTAGACGCTGAACTTTTTGCTACAAGCAAAACATCAGGGCCTGGACTAAGTTGTGCAAAAAAATGTAATGAACAAATGGTCAATAATAAAGACATGCAAAATATAGGAACAAATACGAAAAAGACCTCATTATTATACGCTGCACTAACAAGATTTAGTTCATTCATAGAAATCTGTCATAAAAAAAGCTAGACCCACATGTCTAGCTCATTTTCAAGTGCTCAGCTTTTATTTTTTATTAACATTTTTTAATTCAATTTGCTTACGTTCTGGCTCAACTTCACGAGCTTCACCATCAATCACCGATGAATCCTGAAACGGATTCCCTTGTTGATTTTGCATTTGACGCATTAAATCTGCAAATGGGTTTTGTCCAGCATTACCACCCATATCTCCCATCATGCCACCCATCATTTTTTCCATCATCGCTTGTTGGCGCTTCATCATGGTTTTCATCATAGCATTTTTAAAAGCTTGTTGCACAGGTGGAATCAAAATCAGAATTGCCAAAATATCTGTGATTAATCCCGGAATAATCAACAAAATACCTGCTAAAATTTTAGGTAAATTATTGGTCAACTGTGGGTCAGCACTCATTTGCCCCATTTGCATTTGTTGCATCTGTGGCATAAGTCCTGTTGCGTTGGCACGTACCAGATTTAAACCAATAAAAAAGGCAGCAATAAACCAGAAGAATACATACCACATGCTTCCAACGAGATCGCCTACGCCAATCCACACAAAAATTTCTAAGACTAAACCAACCAATACAACCAGAGCTAATTTCATGAAAATTAATCTATTCTCGACAAAATGAAAAAATGCATAAATTTTTATACATATGTTGATTGTATATGGGCGTTTTCAATTTTTTAAAGTCTTAAAGACTAAAATTGACAAAAAATTAAAATTTAAACCTAATTTAATTTTAAAAGTAGGTTCTAATAAATTTTAATTTGAGGATCACAACATTTTCACGACTTCAGACTGTTTAGCCACCATTTAAAATGATAAAACCTGCATCTAATGCAGGTTTTATATGAAGTCACATGCTTATAATTAAGGATTTAAATAAAAATATCCAACAATCGCACTTAATGCACAGATTGAAAGAAATAAATATGTATTAACCGTATTAAAGCTTGCTAAAAATTTAACGATGTTCATAAACAACAATAGTAAATAAAAAATAGATTTGTATAAATTATACAATAGCAAATTAAAATTTACAGCTTAAGCTTAATTTAAGCTTAAAAAATCAATCCTAATTTATTTAAATAAACATTCAATAAAAATTAAAAAACAAAAATAAAATCAATCATATAGATTAAAAATAAGCAGTAAGATAAAGCTAAAACAATGAATAGCATATATTCTCATTCTCTTTTGTTACATTTATTTACACTTATGTTTGTGTTTTGTTTATTTTATATTCTTGAGTATTTTAGTTGTATTTAACAAATATTTTATTTAACTTATGCAATAGATTTAATAAAATTATGCTGAGTAAAAAATATCAATTTCAATCTATTTTAAACATTCAATTAAATATGAAACTTATACAGAAATTATTTATAAAAAATCATATAATTAGAATTGTTTAAGCATTTTTAAGTAGGCACATGTCTCTCATTATTGGAATTGATCCTGGCTCACGATTAACGGGTTATGGCATTATTGAAAAAGATGGTCAAAAATTAAAGTTTATTGATGCTGGTACAATTCGGACAGAAACTCCTGACATGCCTGAGCGCTTAAAACGCATTTTTGCAGGGATTGACCGAATTGTAAGATTCCATGGTCCAACTGAAGCAGCCGTAGAACAAGTCTTTATGGCACAAAATCCTGATTCTGCTTTAAAGCTTGGACAAGCAAGAGGTGCTGCCATCGCGGCATTGGTCAATTTAGATCTGCAAGTTGCTGAATATACAGCGCGTCAAATTAAACAGTCTGTTGTCGGCTATGGCGCAGCAGACAAAGAACAAGTACAAATGATGGTCATGAAATTACTCAATTTATCGATCCACCCACAAGCTGATGCTGCTGATGCACTCGCGGCTGCGATTTGTCATGCACATGCATCCGGCAGTATGAGTAAATTGGCGGTACTGAATGCTTTAGGGGGTATGGCACGAGGACGCAGTCGTTATAGTGGGAGAAGACGTTAGCTTTTCATAAAAATCCGATGCAGTTGTGTAGATAAGTATAAATTAAACATATCCCGCTGTATCTTTACGGATTTCTCGTATTGACGGTGATTTTGTATATGTTGCAATCAACATTTTCCCCACTGTTCTTAAGTTTTTATCTTGGTTAATATCTATACGAATCAAGACCAATTCATCATCAATACGAGACCCTGCAATTTCTCGGCAAATCACGATATTTTCATTGCGTTCTATCACTTTATATTGTGGAAACTCATGTTGGATTTTCTCTTTCAAACTCAGCTTTTTTGTCGATTTAGATGCATCTATTTGTGTGTAAATCACCAATAAAACACATGCTGCAAATACAATCCCAACAATTAAATATTTTTCCATTTATTTAAAACCCATTGATTTATATATTAAAAAATAATTTATCGAATCATCTTAAATGTTTCATTATGATGATTTACTTCATTTTTCGCTAGGTGATTGACGACAATCATTCACCACATAATACACAGCATCAGGCATGTGATGAGCTTGTACACCTCTTTGCCCTTTTCCCGCTAAATAATCACCCGCAAGTGCATGCAAAGTGACAATCTGATGCAAATGAATATTCTGATAAAATTGTGCTTTTAAACTTGCAATCATCCCTGCAAGCACATCCCCCATGCCACCTGTGCCCATTCCTGCATTACCCGCAGTACAAATCCACAATTGATCATCTAAAATCAAACTTCCCGCACCTTTTAGTACCCATTGCCCTGCATATTTTTCTTGCAGCCTCTCAATTGCCGTAACTCGATCTGCTTCAATCTGATTTACACTACAATTCAATAATTTTGCAGCCTCACCAGGATGTGGTGTTAAGTAAGTATGTGCATTTAACTTGATCGGATCTTCCGCCAAAAACCATAAAGCATCAGCATCTAAAACAATCTGTAAATGTGATGCTTGATGAATTTTAGGAAACCATTTTAAAAATTGTTGTTTTGCCCACTCATCTCGTCCTAAACCCATCCCCAAACTTACAGCATCCACATGTTCAATAAGACTATCCATTTCAGTATCTGTTAATGCATTGATATCACGGAGCATAATATTGGGTGAGCGTGCCAAGATTGCTGTATGGTGCTTGGCATCACAGACAATCGTCACCTTGCCTGCCCCTGCACGAAATGCTGACTCGGCAGCCATCATTACAGCCCCACCCATTTCGGCATGTCCACCCACCACCAACACATGCCCATAACTGCCTTTATGACCAAAAGCTTGACGTTGTGGTAACACAATATGCGTAGAAGAGAGTTGGGCAATGTTCTTTAATTGATCATCTGTTGGTATCGCAGAAATTAACTCTACTTTTCCAGAAAATTCTTTGCCTTGACCCGTAAATAACCCAACTTTTAAACCTAACACACTATAAGTAAAATCGGCTTTAACCGCTGTTGGCAAAGGCTGACCTGTATTTGCATTTAAACCACTGGGCACATCAATCGCAATTTTTAAGCCTGATTGCGCATTAAAATTTTGAATGATTTCTTGCCATGTAACATCCAAATCACGATTTAAACCGATACCAAAAAGTGCATCAATATGACAATCAAAGGTATTTTCAATATTAAAATGTGCTTGAATATTTACATCATGTGTTTGTGCAAGATGAAATGCTTTTGCTAAATCTGCGGATTGCCCACGTTCTGCAGCAAAAACGGTGACCCGATACCCCAAGTCCTGTAAATATTTTGCCAAACAGTAACCATCGCCTGCGTTATTACCTAAACCACACCAAATTGCAATACGTTGAATAGTATTTTGAGAAGAAAAAATAACCTCCAAACGCTGTGCAATCGACCATGCGACTTGTTGCATCAGCCCAAAAGAACTATTTTGTTGTTTAAACCAACGTGCTTCCCATGCTTGAATCTCATGGCTATGATAAACTTGTGAATGCATTATCTTCTCTATGTTTTTCTATGTCGGCTTCTTCATCTTCAACACACATCGCCCTACAACACATTGATCCTGAGCAACTCAAAAGTTGGATCAAGGAGCAAGCCTTGCAACTTGGCTTTGCTGATTGTGTCATTGCCAAACCAGATGCTCAAGCAGAATTAGTACGTTTTAAGGAATATTTAAAACGTGGTTATCATGGTGATATGAAGTTTTTAGAAGAAAATTTAGAAAAACGTGCTGACCCGACTTTATTAGTGCCAAACACCAAAAGCATTATTTGTGTGCGGATGAACTATTTAGTGGAAACACCTAAACCGCGCTATGTGCCCGACGAACCCAATTCAGCAATCATTGCGCGTTATGCGCTTGGACGAGATTATCATAAGGTCATGCGTGGGCGTCTCAAAACTTTAGCCAATAAAATTAAAGAAAAATTTGGCGATTTTGAATCTCGCCCTTTTGCAGATTCCGCACCTGTATTTGAAAAATCTTTGGCTGAAAATGCAGGTATGGGATGGACAGGTAAACACACTCTACTCATTCATAAAAAATCAGGTTCATTTTTTGTTCTCGGTGAGTTATTTACATCTTTAGAACTCCCTTTTGATCAGCCGACAACAAAGCACTGTGGCTCATGTACAGCGTGTATTGATATTTGTCCCACTCAGGCGATTGTTGAACCCTATATGTTAGATGCGCGCAAATGTATTGCTTATTTAACGATTGAATATAAAGGTATTATTCCAGAGGAATTAAGACGTGGTATTGGTAATCGTGTGTTTGGTTGTGATGATTGTCAGCTCATTTGCCCTTGGAATAGTTTTGCCAAGAAAACCCCTATTGAAGATTTTTATCCAAGACATGGTTTAGACAATGCTTCACTTTTAGATCTCTGGCACTGGGATGAAGCGACTTTCTTAAACTGCACGGAAGGCAGCCCCATTCGCCGTACAGGTTACCAAAGCTTTATGCGAAATATTGCAATTGGTTTAGGAAATGCACCCTTTTCAACTGAAATTTTACGGGCTTTGCAACATCATCGCTCACATCATGATGAGATTGTGCAAGTTCATATTGACTGGGCTATCGCAGAGCAGCAGCGTAAATCAAAATAATTTTTAATTTTTTTGCGCCAAATTACTCATTTTTACAACTTCAATAGCAAAGCACGTTCTCTGCAAAATCAGGGTTATTTTCATTTTTTAAAAGCGAATACTCTGAAGTTCACCTAAATACAAAAATATTTTATGTCACGATCTGACAAGAAAAACCGCAAAGTTTGTAACTAAATCACTATTTTTATTTTTAATTTATATGCTAATCTTAAGTCAAGATACCAATAACCATTTGGATGTTTTTGCCCATTGGCTTTGGCATGTTTTGTGTATGATACATCGAGATAGTAATATTTTATCAGGGATTTGACTTATGCCTTTAGTACGAAATGATTGGACACGTGAAGAAATCCAAACCTTATATGAACAACCATTTTTAGATTTAGTGTTTAAAGCACAGCAGATTCATCGCAATCATTTTGAAGCGAATACTATCCAAGTCAGCACTCTACTTTCAATTAAAACAGGAAAATGTCCTGAAGACTGTAAATATTGCTCGCAATCAGCGCATTATGATTCAAAACTAGAAGCTGAAAAGCGCATTGCTGTCGACAAAGTGATCAGTGAAGCTAAAGAAGCATTAGCATCGGGTTCATCTCGTTTTTGTATGGGGGCTGCTTGGCGTAATCCACATGAGCGTGATATGCCTTATGTTCTTGAAATGGTGCGTGAAGTCAAAGCACTTGGACTAGAAACGTGTATGACTTTGGGAATGTTAAATCAGTCTCAAGCAGAACGTTTGCATGAAGCTGGATTAGATTATTACAACCATAACCTTGATACATCACGTGAATACTATTCTCATATCATCACCACGCGTACTTTCGATGATCGTTTAAATACTTTAGATCATGTACGTAATGCAGGTATGAAAGTGTGTAGCGGTGGAATTGTGGGTTTAGGTGAAAATCGTAATGACCGTATTGGTTTATTGCAAGAACTTGCAACCTTACCCACTCATCCTGAATCTGTCCCAATCAATATGCTGGTTCCGATTGATGGTACGCCTTTAGCAGAAGTTGAAAAACTCGATGTCACGGAATGGATTCGCACCATTGCGGTTGCACGTATCATCATGCCACATAGCTATATTCGCCTTTCAGCAGGACGCGAAGCATTGAGTGATTCTGATCAAGCGTTGGCATTTATGGCAGGTGCAAACTCATTGTTTAGTGGTGAAAAGTTACTGACTACACCCAATGCAGGTGAAGGCAAGGACAAACAATTATTCAATAAGTTAGGATTAATTGCGGAAAAAGCTAAACCAACAGCTGCCGAACTTTCGGTTGACGCGATGGCCGTTTAAATCACATAACCTGTCTAAAAGCGATCTTTACAAGATCGCTTTTTAATTTTTTTTAAGCGATGATTTAAGTTTATAGTTCAAAATTTTACAGCGAAGTGATCAAAAGCCCATATTTTGCATTTAAAAACATGCCTTCACGTAAAATATCCGTGCCATTGGCATGATGTACGCTCAATACTTTGGTAAATGCATCATATTCAAAGGAATCAAAACACCCTTGATGATGGCAAAGCCACGTCAAAGTATCTACAAGATTTTGATCAATAATATAAGTTTCAGCAGTAAAATCTTTCAACATACCCATAAAATTCAAATGATGAGAAGCTTTTATTTTAACTGAAATATAATTTGAAAGAGACGAAGGCTTACTTTATTTTTTCTTATTTTGAAGTGCATTTAATATCATCATACTATGCATTTAAAATACATTTAAAGGACTTCATTTTAAAGCAATAATACGATGATATCCCGAGTAAATTTTGGATATAAAATCAGTGACAAACCCCACATTTACGACATTCTTTCTTCACCGTGGCAGTGGCATCAATTTCATATTCAAATTGGTGTAAACACAAAATTTTCTTTAAAGTTTGTAGCATTCATCATCTCCTATGTTGATTGACCTTATTCATGTTTTATCCTAAAACATTTATTTTGAATAAGGCTGTCTCATAGTTTTAACATATCTGTGTACCAATTCAAGTTATTTTTCCATAGATTTACGCAAAATTTTCGTCTAAATTGCAATGCTATTTTCAAATCATGATAATTTAATAAATATTTGTTTTTCAACATCAATTTATTTTTTCCTCGTTACAAAATTTTGTGAATATTTTGATTGCATTCAGTTTTTTTTTAGTTAGGATAAAAATATGTTTTTTCTATTTGATAATTTTTTAAATAGAACGGATTAAATAAGCACAAATGAAATAGATCAATCACAACAAAATTAAAAGGATGATTGTATGCAAGGAAATATGATGTTTCAGCCGCTTTTGATTAGTAATTTAATCGAACATGCTGCTCGTTATCATGGCGATACCGCAATTATTTCTAAAAATACCGATGGCACTATAACCACAACAGACTGGACACATGTTGCTGAGAATTCAAAACGTTTTGCCAATGCCTTAACCAGTTTAGGTGCCAAACATGCCGATCGTATTGCCACCATCGCATGGAACAATCACCGTCATTTAGAATCTTGGTATGCAATTTCAGGCAGTGGTATGGTTTGTCATACGATTAACCCTCGTTTATTTCCAGAACAATTGATTTTTATTATTAATGACGCACAAGACAAAGTCGTACTCTTTGATAAAACATTCCTCCCATTAATCAATGCCGTAAAAGCACATACTCCAAGTGTGGAACATTTTATTTGTTTAAGTGCTTTTGACCAAGATGTCGCAACAGTACTCCCTGATGTGAAGTTTTATGATGCACTGATCGCAGAACATTCAGCAGAGTTTGAATGGCCTATGTTTGATGAAAATACCGCGAGTTCACTCTGCTACACCTCAGGAACAACAGGAAATCCGAAAGGTGCTTTATATAGTCATCGTTCCACAATTTTGCATACTTATGCCATTTGTTTACCTGACTCATTAAATCTTTCTGCCAATAATGTCATGTTGCCTGTCGTCCCAATGTTCCATGTAAATGCTTGGGGTACACCTTATGCTGCAGCAATGGTCGGTTGTACTTTTGTATTGCCAGGTCCTGGGTTAGATGGTGCCAGTTTAGTCCAAATGATTGATGACTATAATGTGACCGTTGCACTTGGCGTGCCGACAATTTGGCAAGGCTTATTGGCAGCAGCCAAACAAAGTGGCAGTAAACTTGCGAGTTTAAAACACAATGTTGTCGGTGGTTCCGCTTGTCCACCTGCGATGATGAAAGCATTCCGTGACTTATATGACTGTGAAACCATTCATGCTTGGGGAATGACTGAAATGAGTCCATTGGGTACAAGTAATCAACTCAAAGCCAAACATAAAAAATTGTCTGCTGAAGATCAACTCACTGTTCGCCTTTCGCAAGGTCGCCCACCTTTTGGCGTCGACTTACGCATTACAGATGAAGAAAAAGGAACACAAGAAGTTGCGCGTGATGGTCACACTACAGGTAACCTACAAGTTAAAGGGCATTGGATTATCGAATCGTATTATGGTAAATCTGAAAATGCGTTAACTACTGATGGCTGGTTTGATACAGGTGACATCGCATCGATCAATGAAGATGGTTATCTACTCCTAAGTGATCGTGCCAAAGATTTAATTAAATCAGGCGGTGAGTGGATTTCCTCTGTTGAACTAGAAAATATAGCCATGAGCCATCCTGAAATTGCGATGGCTGCCGTCATCGCCGCGACACATCCAAAATGGGATGAACGTCCTGTAGTGATTGCGATCAAACAGCAAGGCACCAACGTCACTGAAGATGATCTCTTAAATTATTATGCAGATAAAATTGCAAAATGGCAGATTCCAGACAAAGTAGTCTTTGTAGATGCTATTCCTTTAACAGGTACAGGTAAAATGTTGAAAAAAGACCTTCGTGAAAAATATGGTTCTGTATTACTCGAAAGTTAATTCATCGTCTAGTGTTCTTTGCAACATAAAACTGAAATCATGATAGAGCTGAAAATTCCTCCTTTACAATCAAGGAGGAATCTTTTCAGGCATTTATCATGTCAATCACACTGCAACAGTGCAAATTTATGTTATTAATAGTCAAGTTTTTAATATCATGACGAGATTGGACATGTATACAGGTATCGTACTAGGCACTGAAAAAATTCATCGCATCGACAAACATCAAGGCTATACCACAATCTTTGTGGAAAACCGTCAAAACTTTTTAGATGATGTGTTTATCGGTGCCAGTGTTGCGATTGATGGAACATGCTTGACCGTTACGGGGATGAATGAAGAAAAAACTTTAGTCAGTTTTGATATTTCAGATTTAACCTTATCCCTCACCACACTAGGTCATTTAAAAGAAAATAGTTTGGTCAATGTCGAGCGTTCTTTTAAAGTCGGCATGGAAAATGGTGGACATAACATTTATGGACATATCGAAGGAATGGCGCAGATTAAAAATATCGTTGAAAATGGTAAAACACTGCATTTAGATATTGAAATTCCAAATGAAAAAATCAAATATTTCTTTTTAAAAGGGTTTATTGGCTTACATGGTTGCAGCTTGACCGTGAACAATGTCAATAAAACACAAAATCAAATTTCAGTCGATCTTATTCCTGAAACCATCCGCTTAACCAATTTTTCAGACTTAAAAGTTGGTGATCTGCTTAATTTTGAAATTGATCAGACCACACGCACATTGGTAGATACTTTAGAAAGTATTCATGCAAGAAACTAAGAAATATTCATCTTTACGTGCATTCAACATCTTAAGTTAATCATTTCCAATTTACTTTCTCTCTTCTTTTTACGGCATCTATTGATTTGCAATAGATGCTTTTTTTCATGTGTATAGACTAAGGTCTGATGACACCCCCTACTTTGTAAACAAAATTACAATTTGCAACACAACTATTGATGAAATGCGTTAGAAAACTTACAGCTAATTTTTTTGTATCCATGTTTGAATCTGCATCTCAACGAAGCACGATAAAAATAATTCTTGGACGGACACAATCCAAAGGACAAAGGATGAAGCTATGAGTTTTCTTAATCCAACCGTAATAACATTTATGTTATACATCATCGCAATGGTCGCCATTGGACTGTATGCTTACAAATCAACCTCAGATTTTTCTGATTATATTTTAGGAGGTCGTAGTTTAGGCAGTGTGGTCACCGCACTTTCAGCAGGTGCATCAGACATGAGTGGTTGGCTGTTAATGGGCTTACCTGGGGCAATTTATTTAATTGGTTTATCAAAAGCTTGGGTTGCGATTGGCTTGATTATTGGGGCATGGCTCAATTGGCTATTGGTGGCAGGACGTTTACGGGTACATACCGAAGTACAAAACAATTCGCTCACCCTTCCCGATTATTTTACCAGTCGATTTGATGATAAAAAGAAAGTATTGCGTGCAATTTCTGCCCTGGTCATTTTAATCTTTTTTGCAATCTATTGTGCGTCAGGCATGGTGGCAGGTGCACGATTATTTGAGAGTATTTTTGGTTTAAATTACAGCACAGCACTTTGGATCAGTGCGATTGCAACCATCAGTTATGTGTGTATCGGTGGCTTTCTTGCAATCAGTTGGACAGATACGTTCCAAGCAGGTTTAATGATTTTTGCCCTACTGATCACCCCCATCATGGCATATTTAGCAATCGGTGATGTTTCTCAGTTTGCGTCTTTGTTGGAAACAGCACGCCCACATGCTTCAAATTTATTTTCAGGTTTAAGTGCTGTGGCGATTATTTCTTCTTGTGCGTGGGGCTTAGGCTATTTCGGACAGCCTCATATTTTGGTGCGCTTCATGGCAGCAGATTCAGTACGTACCATCCCCAATGCACGTCGTATCGGCATGACTTGGATGATTTTGTGTTTAGGTGGCGCAATTGCTGTGGGTTATATTGGTATTGCTTTTTTTCAAGCTCATCCCAATCTTGCGAGCGCCGTGACTCAAAATCATGAAACCATTTTTATTGAATTAACCAAAATTTTATTCAATCCATGGATTGCAGGTGTGATCTTAGCTGCAATTTTAGCTGCGGTAATGAGTACCTTAAGTTGTCAACTTTTGGTCTGTTCAAGTACGCTCACTGAAGATTTATACAAAGGCTTTGTCCGTAAAAATGCCTCACAAAATGAATTGGTTTGGGTTGGCCGTCTCATGGTTTTGGCCATTTCAGTCTTGGCAATTATTCTCGCATTTAAACCAGACAGTAAGGTTTTGGGCTTGGTAGAATATGCTTGGGCAGGCTTTGGTGCAGCGTTCGGTCCTCTCATTATTTTGTCGCTATTTTGGAAACGAATGACATTGAATGGCGCAATTACGGGGGTCATTGTTGGGGCTGTTACCGTCATCGCATGGGAAATGACCTTAAAGCAAAGTACGGGTTTATATGAAATTGTGCCCGGATTCTTGCTATCATTTTTAAGTATTGTGATTGTAAGTTTATTGGGCAAAGCACCTTCAAAACAGGTTGTCGAGCGTTTTGAACAAGCCGATCATATTTACAAACAAGAAATGCAAAATTTAAATCAAAAATAAGCCATTCACATACTTTCGGGTTGTAATGGACTCTCTAAATCTGGGGCATTCAGCCCCATTTTTATTGCATTTTTTATTTTTTAATGCGTGGCTTCAAGTTTAAATGTAACTGTGCGCTGTCTTTAATGACTTCCATGACAGGATAACTGCGCGTTTCCTTTACCCCCGGCAATTGCCACAATACACTGCCTGAGATGCGACGAAATTCATCCATGTTGGCACAACGAATTTTGACTAAAAAATCAAAGCCACCACTAATCATGTGACATGCCATAATTTCAGGATATTGCACCACTGCATCAGAAAATGCATCTAAAGCATTTGGTGTGGTTTTATCCAATAATATTTCCACAAAAACCACAAAATTTGCCCCCAATAACACAGGATTGAGCTTGGCTTCATACCCTAAAATATAGCCTTCTGCCGTCAGTTTTTGCACACGTGCCAACGCGGCAGTGGCTGATAAATTGACTTCTTCTGCAAGTTTGGTATTTGAAATCCGCCCCTCTTTTTGCAAAATATCTAAAATCTTGATATCTATGCGGTCTAGGCTTAAAAATCCACTGTCCATTCGAATTATTCTCTAAAAATTAGCTTAATTATAGTGAGTTTCACTATGAATATTCTGTAATCATAAATTATATAAAGTAATTCACTCAAGATAAATTTAGCGTCACAGGATGTTGACATGAACATGATGGAAATCACTTCGCCTATGGATTCTGCACCTTTAAACCCAAACTACATTACTGAATTTAAAGAAAAAACCCAGCTTGAAACAGCAATCAATACGGCATGGCGTCGCCCTGAACCTGAGTGTGTGGAAAATTTATTAGACCATACTCAGATCTCAGAAGAAATGAGCCAAAAAATTTATGATATTGCATTTAATTTGGCACATAGTTTGAGAGAACGTCGTAATTCTTCAGGCAAAGCAGGCATCGTACAAGGGCTATTACAAGAGTTTTCGTTGTCTTCGCAAGAAGGTATTGCGCTGATGTGTTTAGCAGAAGCATTGCTACGTATTCCTGATACTGCCACCCGTGACTTATTAATTCGTGACAAGATTAACCAAGGTGATTGGAAAGAACATTTAGGGCAAAGTAATTTAATGTTTGTCAATGCCGCAGCATGGGGACTGATGTTGACGGGCAAACTGATGGAAACCCCGAAACAAAAAAGTTTATCGAGTATTCTAACTTCGCTTTTAGCACGTACAGGTAAAGGTATTATTCGTAAGGCTGTTGATGTCGCCATGCGTATGATGGGTGAACAATTTGTCACAGGTGAAACCATCGAAGAAGCGTTGGATCATGCCAAAGTGCTTGAAGATAAAGGTTTTCGTTATTCTTATGACATGTTGGGTGAGGCTGCACTGACTGAGCATGATGCAGATCGTTATTTTGATGATTATACGCAAGCCATCCATGCGATCGGCAAAGCATCTGAAGGCAAAGATGTCTATACAGGTGCAGGTATTTCCATCAAATTGTCAGCATTGCATCCGCGTTATCAGCGTGGGCAAATCGAACGTGTACACAATGAACTCTACCCGCGTATTTTAAATCTTGCACTTTTAGCTAAAAAATATGACATCGGTTTAAATATTGATGCTGAAGAAGCGGACCGTTTAGAGTTGTCCTTAGAGCTATTAGAACGCCTATGTTTTGAACCTGCACTCAATGATTGGAAAGGCATTGGTTTTGTGATCCAAGCCTATCAAAAACGTTGCTTCTACGTGGTCGATTATATTATTGATCTTGCTAAACGTAGCCAAAAACGTCTCATGATTCGCTTAGTCAAAGGTGCCTATTGGGACAGTGAAATTAAAAAAGCACAAATTGATGGTATGCGTGATTATCCTGTCTTTACGCGTAAAGTACATACAGACCTGTCCTATATTGCCTGTGCTAAAAAATTATTGGCTGCGCCTCAACAAATTTATCCGCAATTCGCAACACACAATGCTCAAACTTTAGCCACAATTTATCAATTGGCTGATCCAAGCAAATATTATCTAGGTCAATATGAATTTCAATGCCTGCATGGCATGGGTGAGCCATTATACGAACAAGTGGTTGGAAATATTCAAGACAATAAACTTGGCGTGCCTTGTCGTATCTATGCGCCTGTCGGCAATCATGAAACGCTATTGGCATATTTAGTACGCCGTTTATTGGAAAATGGAGCGAATACCTCTTTTGTAAATCGTATTGCCGATAAAAATATCGAAATCGCAGATTTGATTGAAGATCCTATACACGAAATTGCTGAAAATGCACAACACGATGGCATCGTCGGTATGAAGCACCCTGCCATTGCCTTACCAAAAGATCTATTACAACCCATACGCAAAAACTCATTTGGCTTAGATCTGAGCAATGACAGCGAATTGGCGCAGCTCAATAGTACAGCGCAAAAAATCGCAACGTATCAATGGCATAGCCATAGTTTGGTTGCAAATCTCGACCCGTTAACTTTGCTTGAGTTACCCAAAATTGAAATTCGTAATCCTGCTGACCATCAAGACCTTGTCGGTACGGTGATAGAAGCAAATTTAACACACGTTGATCTTGCTTTGGACAATGCACAAGCTGCCTGTGACAGTTGGAACAATACGGATCGAAATCAACGTGCAGAATATTTATTTAAAGCTGCCGACTTGATGGAAGCTCGCTTAGAAGAATTGATGCTGCTGCTGTGTCGTGAAAGTGGTAAAACTTATAGCAATGGCATTGCAGAAGTCCGTGAAGCTGTAGATTTTCTCCGCTATTATGCTGCACAAATGCAAAATGTTTCAAAACATACCACATTACAAGCACTAGGTACCGTGCTGTGTATCAGTCCTTGGAATTTTCCATTGGCAATTTTTACAGGGCAAGTTGCCGCAGCCTTAGTTGCAGGAAATACCGTCATTGCCAAACCTGCTGAACAAACGCCATTGATTGCCGCACAAGCCATTCAGATTTTATGGGAAGCAGGCATTCCAAAAAATGTCGTGCAATTACTGCCAGGGCGTGGCGAAACCGTTGGCGCTCAGCTATCCCAAGATGATCGCATTCAAGGCATTATGTTTACAGGTTCAACTGAAGTTGCCAAAATTTTACAAAAAACCGTCGCACAACGACTAAGCCCCACAGGTCAACCGATTCCGCTCATTGCAGAAACGGGCGGACAAAATGCTATGATTGTGGATTCTTCCGCACTCACTGAGCAAGTGGTTTTAGATGTTGTAAATTCAGCATTTGACAGTGCGGGACAACGCTGTTCTGCGCTACGTGTACTTTGTGTGCAAGAAGACAATGCCGAAGTCTTAATAAAAATGCTTAAAGGTGCCATGCAACAACTCAACCTAGGCAATCCCATTTTCCTTAAAACCGATATTGGTCCTGTAATTGATCTTGAAGCACAGCAAAATATTGAAAAACATATTGAAATGATGCGCAGCAAAGCATATCCAACTCATCAATTAGCACTTGCAGAGACAGATTTAAAAAGCAATCAAGGTACTTTTATCACGCCAACGATGATTGAATTGCCCAATTTGAATGACTTAAAACGTGAAGTGTTTGGCCCTGTCCTACATATTATTCGTTATAAATATGGTGAATTAAAACAATTACTCAAGCAAATCAATGATAAAGGCTATGGTTTAACCATGGGTTTACACACACGAATTGATGAAACTATTCAAACGACCATTGCACATGCTGAAGTTGGAAATTTATATATTAACCGTAACATTGTCGGTGCAGTGGTTGGCGTACAACCTTTTGGTGGTGAGGGTTTATCAGGTACAGGACCTAAAGCAGGTGGGCCTCTTTACCTTTATAAATTAATGCAAAAGTGTGATTTATCAGCACAACCTTTCGGTATTGTTAAAGCTTTAAATCAAACAGAAATTAATCCAATTTATAATGCTTTACAGATTTGGACGAAACAACATATTACTGATTTTAAATTAAATCATTATGCCAATATCACAGGTTTATATGCATTGCCTGGTCCAACAGGTGAATCCAACCAGTATTCTATTTTGCCTAGAGCTAAAATATTTGTTACAGCACAACATGAACATGCCTATTTACAACAACTTGCTGCAGTTTTTGCAGTAGGAAGCCATGCTGTGATGTCGAATCAGAATGCCGTTGGCTTACAACTCTTGCAAAAACTCCCGCAAGACATCCGCCACCACATTACGCTCATCGATGATATCGCTAGCGCAGAGTTTGATGCGGTATTACACCATGGCGATGTCAAGGGCTTAGCTGATTTACAACACCTCATCAGTCAACGCTCAGGTGCAATTATTGCCATTTCACATTTAAACCATGTGAATGATCTTGTTGCTTTAGATCGTCTTGTAATTGAACGTGCAATCAGCATTAATACTGCTGCCGCAGGTGGCAATGCCAGCTTGATGACTTTAGAAAGTTAATCGGGATAATTTGCTTTCTAAAGTAAAATAACCACAATGTCATCAAATCTATATTTCATCGCCCTAGTTTTCCAATGGATCACTTGGGCTTTTTTTTAAATGATTCAAAGCACTTTGTTAACAACCATTGTTTATTGGGAAAATGTGGAACACGCTCCCTTTTGATCTGTGCCAAATTAGTGTCCCGCCGTTGTTGAAAATAAATTAATCACAATCACACCAGAAATAATCAAAGCAATGCCTATCATCGCTGCAAGATCAAGGCTTTGTTTAAACACAATAAAGCCTAAAAATGCCGTCAGTACAATCCCCACTCCAGCCCAAATCGCATAGCTAATACCCAATGGAATGACTTTCACCACTTGTGAGAGCAAGTAAAAAGCTATGCTGTATAATACGAATACTGCCAATGAGGGCACCAATTTAGTAAACCCTGCTGATTTCACAATAAATGTCGAACCAATGACCTCCGCTACAATCGCTAAAGCCAATAAGAGATAAGCTTTTAGTAAAGGAGTCATTTGTTCACCTGTAAATCAATCATTTTCATCAAACATACCAACTGGCAGGTATTTTATACAGAAAATTAAAAATGTATGCGCTGAAACGTAATTTTGTGAATAAATTGCTTTTATTAAAGGATTTAAAGCAGTGAAAAAATGCGAATGATGAGTGTATTTGTCATAAAATTTAAGGGATAAATTTCAAATGAATGCTATATTCGATTTAAAAATGAATTCCTTTTCCACTAATTCCTTTAAATAATTCTTTTTATTTATGCATTTATTTAAGCAATCTGTTGGTGAACTTTTTGTAGAAATGCGTCTGCATCAACTTTATTTTGAAACTGCTTATGGTACGTACCAGAGGCTTTTTGATTGTTCGGTGTATAATCAATATCAATAGAAAAACCTTGAGTAATCATATTTCTAGAAACACGTATTGCAATAATATGTGCTGAATTTAAGTAAAAACCATCTTCGATTTTAACTAGCATTGTATAACCTCAAACTATTTACTTAGGGGGGAGAAATAACAAAAAAGCCCATCATTTGATGAGCTTATTGTTTAAATAATTTAAAGTGAATTTTACTTCAATTTAACAAATATTGAAAATTTTTTGATCATCTTTTACAAAGTAATTTTGGATGCAATTGTAATAACCATGTAAATGAATAACCGAATGAAACCAAACTCTCCTGTTCTAGACAATATTGTCAGACACTTTCTTAATTTTTTAAAAATTTTTAATGCTAGAGTAAAAATTCAGTGATATTCATCACATTTTAGATAAAAGATATTTTTTAAATATCTTTTATGGAGGCTGCTCTGATGAACTATTTAATTATTTTAAACTCAAATTATCTCGATCATTTTGACCAAGTTCATAAAACGATTGAAGATTATGATCATACAATTCGTGTCAACCAAAATACTTGGCTCATTAATACTAAATATGATGCTGTAATTATTCGTCAACATTTGGCCAATGTGATGAGTATGCATGATTCGTTATTGATCTTCCAAGTGAATGAAAAATTTTCAATTGCAAATCAACTCGATGTAAGCGATTGGCTTGAAGACATGCAACAAAGTCATTGGCTTACACCTGCTTAATTTTTATAGACCTCCTTGCTTGGAGGTTTTACTCTCTCAATTTGACTTGATAACCACACATTGTTTTTGTACATCCAGCATCTGTGATCACTATACCATTATCTTGTGATAAATAATCCACTGTTCCACCTTCAGTGATTGCACTATACAGACTGTTCCACTCTTCACCAAGTAAGCTTTGTGTTAGCGTTTTGGCTTGAGTGACAACTTCTGATTTTTCATCAGGCAAGGTCTTAAACGTCCAACTGACATCAATAAAATCGGATGCTATACCAATTACTAGCTTATTCTTTGATTGATCTTGATAGTAATAATTGGTCACAATCTCAGATTCTTTTTCAGTTTTTTGCAAAGGCAATGTAATTTGTTTTAGAACTTGATCAATCTCTTTGGGTACTTGGGCAGCTGTAAACATACTCAAACTTGATAGCATTGCGAATGTAAAAGCAATTTTAATCATACTGTTGTGCATATATGTTGACTCTTATTTCTTATTGAAAGTTGATCAATTTAGCAAAAGTTGTTTTGATCACCAAGATTTCTTTACACTTTTGCAAAATGAAGTTATTTATACTTACCCTATATTTAATTGCCCTCATCATCTATTTCTAAGCTGCCTACATGGCAGTGAACTTGGTAAGCATTATCAATGCATATACAGAACAATTTCTAAGCTGCCTACATGGCAGTGAACGTCTTTTACATCCGACTGTAAAAGAATTAATTTTTCTAAGCTGCCTACATGGCAGTGAACCGTATTAGGATATTGACGCAAAGAGCCAAAACTTTCTAAGCTGCCTACATGGCAGTGAACTTCTAAAGAACAGTATTTTTTGTATGAAATGATTTCTAAGCTGCCTACATGGCAGTGAACTAAACCAGCTCCTAAAAGCAACCTCGCAACTATTTCTAAGCTGCCTACATGGCAGTGAACCGTCCGATTACATGGTCTTGCCTACTGCATATTTTCTAAGCTGCCTACATGGCAGTGAACAAGTGACTCAAGAAGATGTTTCGGCTGCCTGCTTTCTAAGCTGCCTACATGGCAGTGAACTAGAAAAATCGCCTTGTGGCATTAATTTATAATTTCTAAGCTGCCTACATGGCAGTGAACGCTCAGTAGAAGGCCGCAAAGTGTTCCTTAATTTTCTAAGCTGCCTACATGGCAGTGAACTGTGCAAAATTCGATAAACATTGGAAAGACAATTTTCTAAGCTGCCTACATGGCAGTGAACCAAAATTTGAAGCAGTCGAAGTAGCAGCATAATTTCTAAGCTGCCTACATGGCAGTGAACAATCAAGAGGTGCTTACTCACAAAAGCATTCGTTTCTAAGCTGCCTACATGGCAGTGAACAATTGATTACTGTTGATTTAGCAGAATTCAAATTTCTAAGCTGCCTACATGGCAGTGAACAAACCGTAAATGGCTTTTTGAGAGTTACCGATTTTCTAAGCTGCCTACATGGCAGTGAACAATGTTTTATGCATGAAGCTTGTAATGCCGATTTTCTAAGCTGCCTACATGGCAGTGAACAAGCATATTTGTTTTTAGTTGATCATTATAATTTTCTAAGCTGCCTACATGGCAGTGAACGCTTCAACATGTTTTAATTCCTGCGAATTCGATTTCTAAGCTGCCTACATGGCAGTGAACAGCAATTTTACAGCAAAAAATAAAGCTATAATAGTAACTTAAGCCCTAAATCCATAAAAAGACCCAAGTTTTAAGACACCATCATAACTTATTGATTTTATTATACTGTTAAAGAATGAAAAAATATTGGGTTAAAATTCGGGTACAGATGATACCGAACTTAATCCATAAGTGCTAAAAACCTGAGTTTCAGATTTTGTCGCAGGTTGCTTTTCAATAAACAATTTAAAACGTTTATCATCACTAGAAGTTGAGTTGCTTAAGCTTTTCATCTCTATATATGGCAATGCAGTTGTTGTCACCACATTGCTATATCTTGCAAGTGCTTCATCAAAACCAATATCACCACGTTTTACACGATGACGAGCTAAACGTTGCGCATTGCTTTTCACTTGTTTGCGTTTATAAATGGCATAGCCTTTGATGTCTTGAGGCACTTCACGAATAGAAGTGATATGCACATAATCCTCTAAGCGCTCAAGCCAACGTCGAATATCTAATTGCTTTAAATCGGCTTCAGATTCAGCAAATAAACGAAGCTTTTTTCCTAAATTGATCTTAGCTTTTTGATTATCTACTTTTTCCTCAAAAATATATTGAGGAAAAGAAACACCAATGCTCACCTTATCTGATTCATCTTTTATTTCAGCCAATGCAATATGCAACTGTGTATATATTTTTGACCAAATAAAATAGGTTGAGATTTCAGCTTGATCAATCAGGGTAATTTCCTGATAAAACTTCATATTAAGCGTCCTTTCCGCTTTGACCAAATACACCACCACGTACAAGTACAGCCATCACATAATGTTCTTGTTCAGCATTTTCTAAGGATTCACCTAATGCGTATTTATCAAATAAGCTAAAGAAATCCTGTTTAGCTTTCGGTGTACGGTATGCCTTACCTAAATTAGTTACTGCACCATATGGTTCAATTGCAATTGCTGATTTTTGCTCTTCAAACTCTGGATACCATGTATCAATGGTACGTAAAGCATTCCCCACTTTTTGAGAATGCATCGCAGCAACATCATTCACCTGATATAGAATTTTACTTTTATCTCCCTTGCCCTTATCAAGTACGAGTTCTTCACTTGGATACACTTCTTGTGCTTGACCCACCAAAGCATAGGCTTCGATTTTAATCAGCAAATAAGGTAATTCTCCTTTTAACGCCTTTGCAATTTGATCTGCTAAATTTTGCACTTTGGTATCAACTGCATCAAAATCATGTAGTTTATAATCAAACGCGTTGAAGGTTACCGATTCTTGATCATTCACCGTCACAACCACTTCAATTTTTTCTGCACCAACACGGTTACGCCATAAAAAACGTGCATTCGCAATATTTAACGCATAGCGTTTAGCCAATTCAGCGAATCCATGAGTTTGAATATAGTTTTTAGCGACTTCTTTATATGAATTTAGAAATGCTTCATTATTACATGCGGATGGCTGTTCGATACCCCCTAAGACCTTTAAAGTAAAAGCCACTTTTAATGTATCTTGATGCTCTGCTAAAGCACAGGCATCCACTTTTTGTAAATTGGCTTTCTCAACTTCAGCATTCAATTTTAATGGATCACTTGCAACCGCAGGTTTTAAACGGTTTGAAATTGTGCCACGTACTGACTTTTCAATCAGTTTTAAGGCTGTTTGTTCTGTGCGATTTTCCCAAGTTGTACCATAAAAATAACCATCTGACGGCACAAGTTTTTTTTCAAATGCAAGTACGCTAGCAACCGCTTTTTCATTTTTAGCCATGAGCGAATTTCCTTTTTTGTAAAGTTAAATAGATTGTATTGTTAAGTTTTGGCAAAGGTATAAATTATTTTCTAAATCAACATGATATTGCCATAACAGTTGATCAATACTTTCGATACGATATGGCATAATAAATTCGCCTAAAGTCAGCACACTTTCAGCGAATCGGTGTGGTGTATAGGCATCTCGTTGGTTTTTTGCTTGTCCGATTTCAGAAATTCCTTGAAAACCAACCGCAATTGGTACAAGCCAACCTTGCGCTTTACGCTGAGATGTCCATGTCACTTTTTTATCTTCATCTTGCGTTGAGCTATGTGTCACTTTCAGATAATCCAACACCGCATCTAAAGCATCTAAGCCTTCATTCATGCCTTGTAGGACTAAGTCACGGCGCTCAATCAGCACATGTCCTAACATCAATTGATTTAAAATTGGGCGAAGTTGTTTCGTTTGATCTTCTTCATCGTCAAAATTTAAAATCTTACAAGGCTTCACCGATAAAACATCACCACTGGCAAATTTCATGCTTGTAACCAATTGCTGTACAAGCTGTAAAAATTCTTCTTTTTCATCAGGATCAATATTTTCACATTCAATCAGCAAAGATACTTCTAAGTGACAACGTGCTTCTTCAATAAAGGCAGGACGATTACCATCTTTATCCAAAGGATTAGCCGTTCCTACAATCGAATGGACAAAATCGCCACGTCCCTTATAGGTCTGCAAATTAAAATCATGACAACTCACCGCAATTTTTGTCAGTTCAACCTCAGTATTTTTACTGTGTAGCTTGCGTTGTAACGCATGTACAGCACCTAACCAAGCCGTCATTGCAGGAAAGCCAATGGTATATGGGCTACTCATTGCATTGGCATTATGGATTTTTAAATGTGGAATCAATAAAAATTGACGCATTAAAAGAACTCCTTGGCGTGTTGCAATGAATTTTCTACCTGTTGTTGTACAGCTAATAATTCTCCTGTCCCCAAAGTATAAGAATCAGCAATCACTTTTTCATAACTGCGTAAAATCCAACGTGCAATATTTTGACTAATCTCATCACGCCATTCAGCATCGTTTTCTCGTTCATTTTGATACTGCTGATCTAGCCAAATTCGCTGTAATTTAGGTAAACTTACATAATAATCTTGATCTGACCAAGCCTCAGGATAGGTCTCACGAATTTTAAATGACTGTAATAAAATTTGATCAATCACAAACCCAATGATGTTGCGTATTGCGGTACGAATAGCATTATTATTAATATCTAACTGCATGAATTTATGGAGTTGAACAAAACTTTCCTGATAATTTTTGCGATATAAACACTGTGTAAAAAAATCTGTTTTAGGCAGTCGGATAGCACGTTTTTCCAAAGTCGGCGGACAGCTTGATAGAAGATATGCTCTCCCTGCATTTTGGCTATTAAGTACGCTGACATTTTGTGGTTGAGTTCCACCATAAGCTGTGACTGTTAAATCAAAAATATCTGCATAACCTTCTGCATCATGCTCATTTTTCTTGCGATTCTCTTTGGCATGTTTAGTTTGCTCAGAGAAGCGCATGTAATCAATTTTCTGCTTTAATCGAGTGATTAATCCTGATGGTGTCAAAATTGACAGTAAATGATATTCATCTTGTGCAATAGGAAAATAAACCTGTTTAATCAAATGATCCGTTTTACTTGTCGTATCATTTTGTTTAATTATTAAAAAGTTATTTTTCAATGTTTCAAAATCTAACGAAGATTGTTGAATCAACTTTTTTAGCTTTTGATCATCTTGTTCAAAACCATCTAGCACAGAAAGTTCATTGCTTAATGACAAACATAAAAATTTATAAACGTCCATTGCAGCCGCATTGCCAAATACATCTAATGGATAGTCCACGTTGCCTGTGCGTAAATATCCATCTTTACTGGCAGATACAGGGGCAATAATGCTTGAAGTCTTTGCACTTGGATGACTAAATTTACTTGGATGGCTCACCATCGAAAGCTGTACAACACGTTTTGCTGCATCAGGTAACCATTCTTTTAAATGAAATTTATCGTTTGCTTGCTGCTGTAACTCTGCAATTTCGGCATCATCTTTTGCTTTTTTTAAACGGTCTTTTAACCAAAGCTCTTTGCGTTCATTTAAAAAAGTATGAATACTTGCTGTCATATCCCTTCCTTAATTTTTTATAATTAATCCAAATTGATCTGAATATAACAATGCATTATCTTCATCATATTCAGGCAACATGATTTCCCCATAACGTTTTGACAATACTTCCATCTTTGTTTCAATATCCTCATTTTCTTGCAAAGTATCAAGCGCCATACGACGTAAAATGTCGCTGTAATTTCGATCAAACCATAAACGTGATTTTTCACATTCACTCAGCTCTAAATGCGTGATCTGATAAAAACCATTGCGGTTAATATACTTGCCAAAATCATCTTTTATGCAAAACGTAAGCTTATGGTCTTGCCACATTGCAAAGAGCTGAATGTTGGGTGAGCTTTGTCTAAATGGTGCAAATCTTTGCGGTAAAGCAGTTAAAAACCATGTTTGCGTGAGCCAAGCATTTAAAGGTTTTGCACCTGTCTTTTGGTAGCTTGTCAAACTGTCTGCTAAAACCGCATGTTCCAAATCTGCTAATTTTTCCGTGGCTTGTAACGGTTGCTTGGCTTGAATACGTGGAATCGCATTAATGCCTAAACTCACATCATCATCTAGAAGTTCTGATAAGTTTTTGGTGCTTAATTTAAATTTATTGTTATTAATTTCAAAACCAGGTTTCTCAAAAGCAACCTGTGCACCTCTCAAACCCTTTAAGTTATATTGCATTAACGCAATATTTGGCTGAGTAATATCCTGACTGATTTTACGATGACGTAAAACACGTCCTGCCAATTGAATAATGGAACGATAAGAAGAAGGCTCTACAATTGCCCAATCAAAATCGTGATCTCGCCCCACTTCTTCCACAGGGGTTGCCACCAAAATAAAGATCACATGCTCAGCATCAGTACGATCTAAATGCTGACGAATCACGCCATCATTACCTGTATCTAAAAATGCTTGTGGTTGTTCGCCTTGTTTTTCTTTACGTTTCAACGCTTGGTCTAAATGCCGTTCTTGTTCACTGCGTAATAACATCACTTGTCGGCTATGATATGCCATCACACGTGGTACAATATTCTCTGTCCATTCTGCATTGAGTAAATATCGGGTTAATGCCACGCATGGTGGGATATTGGCAACACGAATCACGCCAAAAGACACTTTTTTACCCGTTTTTTGATCAATTGTATGATGTGCTAAATGTAATTTTTCAGTATGTTGCTTAATCCGTTCAAAATACTGCTGTTGTATGCTTTCATCTAATTTCACTTGTTCTTTAGAAACAACTAAATCTGAACAATCAACAATATAGGCTTTATGTTTAATGATTTGTTGTTGCAAGTGTTCTGCACGAATTTGCACAAATTTTTTATGGTCTTGTTGATATTCCTTTATATATTCAACATCTTCAACCATCGTAATTTGGGTTTTAAATTCATCTACCCACATTGCTACCGCTTGCGTATTTTTGATTTTTTTAAAGGCACAATAGAGTTGCCAACCTTGTTGATAGGCATTAAAAAATCCTTCAGCCAATGCAGGTGGAATCGTTGCTGATGAAATCATCACTTTACGACCTAACATACCTGTTAAATGCACTAAACGCGCAATCGCAATTAAATCTTGTCCATTAAAATCATCAACTTCATCAATCACTAAGTCAGAGGAAGATAAGCGCAAACTCGGTAAAATATATTTTCCGCCACGTTTGGTTTCTGTCGCAGAAATAATATGATCAATCGTACAGGCTAAAACAGGTTTATATAAAAATGCTTTATTTTTTTCCGCTTGATTTTGTGGAAATAAAACATTCATAAAATCTGCTTGCGACAGCACATCATAATCAAGCTCATTGTCTAATAATGTTTCGAGTGACTCTGAGCCTATTTCTTCTACATTAATTTCATTTTCATCTGTTTTAGCTTTATTTTTTTGATGTAATTCTTGAACAGCTTTCGAGCCAATCAATACCGCAAGTTCATCATTTTGCAAACCAATATCATTGCGATAAGAATCCCCTGTTTGTAAGGTTAAAGTTCTTAACCCTAAAGCTAAGATATAACGTAATGAATCTGCATTTGGCGACAATGCCTGCATAATTTTGGCATTGGCAATGGTTTTTCCCTTGCCTGTACTTGCCATATTGACAATAAACCAACCTTGTTTTTGGGCATCTTCATTTTTTTGAATAAAACTTTGAATCTCTTTTACAGCTTGATCTTGCCACTCAAAGCCATCAGGACTTTTCTTTTTTAATTTAGCAATATCATAGGCAGGTTCCATGTCATCAGCTAAACGACTTAATGATTGTGCCACTTTCATGGCATTATCACTGACATGTACCAAATGCTCATCTAAATACTGCTTTGGTGCTTTTGATTTTCGATCTGTGTTTGCAATGAGTTTTAATGAAGTCTTCCAATTTACATCAGCATCACAAGATGAATAATAATGATCACCTAACATTAAACACAAACGTGCATGATGCAAAATAACACGCCAACTACCATCTTCAAAAATAATGGCATTAGGCTGAATTTCTTGTAATAAACGCGCTGACCATTTTTTAATTTGCTTCGTCCAATTGACCGATTGGCTTAATAAGCCCTGTTCAAATTCAAAACACTTTAAAATGCGCTGTTGATATTCATCATCAAATTTATTTTGATAGCCCCAATCTGCTTTAATACTTTTCAACATTGCAGATAATGTTTCTCGTTTTGTACTGGCATAATCTTTACGACGTTCTTCTTCTTTTAAATCAGGCAAACGATGATGAGAAACAATCAGCCAAGCGACTAATTGTGCAAAAGGTGGTAACTGATCTAAAGCTTTCGTTTGATCTAAACCTGTTAAAACCGTTTGTTTTAAATCATCTTCATGCCAATTTTGCTCAATCAGTAATTTTAACCATGCTTCATCCGTTGTTGTATTTCCTGATGATTGCACTAGCGCATTAAGTAATAGGCAAGAAATCCATTCATGTCTTAAAGGATCACCTTTCTTGGTATTTTTACTTTTTGGTTGTAGTTTTTCTTGGAATAAAACAGAAGCTTTTCCCCAATCATGTAATAATGCAGAAATTGCGACTAATGCTTTGAGTAAAGGTAAATAGTGCCAATCATTTTCCCATTTATTTTGATCTAACTTTTTCTGTGTTGTATTTACAGGCACTATTCCCTCATTATTAAACTTATTGCGATTCCCTACTACCCACAACAGCTCACTACGTCGTCTTCCTCGTATCCAATGACAACTGACCGCTGTACTTTTAGTCACAGTCTTACGGAGTAATTTCTTCACCGCTATGAGACCATCTTCGGTAATCACGGTTTGCCACGTGTTATCCCCAATCCGATCTGCAAAAGCATCCAAGACACGGCGAGTACGTGGAATGGCTTTCTTTTCGCATTGACTGATAAACGTGACAATCATTATTATTTTCCTATTTTGATAAATTTGGTTATGTTGAACTATTTGAAATAATTCAACATAGATTTGGAATTAAGCTGCCTATATGGCAGTGAACATGTTATTGCATAGTTTCTAAGCTGCTATATAAGCAGTCGCAATATTTGTTTTTACCTGTAAAATATTTATGGTTAAAGAGTTATGGGTAACTGTATGACCACCACCATAAATCGCCATAATTAACATAAAATAAATAACATTTTTTCTATACATAATTACCTCTATCAACAATTGAGTTTTGAGGATAATTTAGCCAGAAAAAAAAGTAAATACCCTATGAAATAAAATATACTAAATACATTTAGATTGCGCTTTCACATTATCAAACATAAAGTCCAAACATTTATGCTCAGTAAATTTCTGCAAAATCTGCTGACGGAACTCTTGTTCGGTCATTTTCTCTTTGGCACAGATAAAGGCATACGGTAAAACCACAGCATCTTTAATCAAATCCGCAACATCAAACACCAATGCCCCACGGCGAGTTTTTCCATGCATCACTGCAAAACCGTGCGGGATTCCCAAAACCCAAAGCGTCGTTGCAGCTAAACCATAAGCCAAATAATTGCCGTGATTTAGAAAATCATTGGCTAAATCACCTTGCTCAGGATTACGGTTAAAATCTTTTAGCCCTGTACGTTTGGCTGCAATTTTATACAGTTGTTTGGTGGTCGCAGCTTCAGCAAGGAGTAAATCCCCCACTTTGTTAATATGTGGAATTTTATTTTCAAAACCATCTAAGGCATTTTGAATATCCACATCATCGATGTAAAAACCATATTCTTTTAAATCTCGGTCTTTAGACCAAATTTTTCTTATAAATTCAATCCGTGCAAGCTGAAATTGTTTTGCCACTTCTAAACGTTTGGCATCATCAAACCAAAATTGCATCCAACCTTGCATATATTCGGTTGGACGATACTCACTTTGCGGGGTCATCCACTCAATTTCACAGCCCATAAATAAAGGTGTGCCGCCACCGCCTGTAAAGCCGACCAATACACCTGCACTGGCGAGCATACGCATCGCCGCTTGAGTAATAGATGTCCCTGTGCCGAGCATAATGACTGTAGTATTGGCGATCGGGATATTCCAATATTGATTTTCATTTTTGCCTTCGGTCAGATATAAAACGCGACCATCTTTTTGCATCACGCGGCAATGCTCAAGATAATATAAATTCACACGTTTAGAATGTAGAATGGCTTTTAGGTCTGAAGGGTTAAGTTGTTCCATAATTTAAATTTATTATCATTAAGTTTAATACCTAATTTATAACACAAATATTTTTTTTATCATTCAATCAAAGAACAGTATTTTTCATACTTTATAAAAATTCTAATGCCTGTATTTAAACTTTAGGAGGAACACTACTGCGAAAAATAACAGCGCATTCTAAATGAAGACATGAAATTATTTAGAATAATGTGGATATTGGAATTGAGTGACTATTTGCAACAGTAACAGCAAAATAGCCTGAAAAGTGACAACTTAAATAAGGATTTTCTATAAGTTCTAAAGATGCTATTTACCCTATAAAACAGAGTAAATAGCACATTAAAACATCAAACACTTAATTAAAATTAAATGCTTAACATACTACTCAATGTTTCACTGACATTTTTAGATTTTACTTGAGATTTCAATGCTTCAAGTTCAGCTTTCACTTGACTGCGCTGTGGCTCAGCCAAAGTGTACCAACGTGACAAGACCTGCAACAAACGTGAACCCACAATTGGATTTTTCTCATCCAAATATCTTGCTAAATCAATGAAATGTTGAACCCCAAAACTCCATGTATTGACAGGATTGGCATTTAAACCACCTGATACTGAACGGATTCGGTTCGGCACAGCCAAATCATAATCGGCATGAGAGGTTAAATAAGCAATGTTTTCTGCGGTTGCTTTTGGATGTGCTGCCTGAATCATAAACCATTGATCCAATGACAAAGCTTCATCTTTAAAGCGAGTATAGAAGTCTTGTAAAACTTCCTGTGCCTGAGGTGCATCATTCCAGACCAAGACTTTTAAAGCACCTAAACGCTCAGACATATTGCCTGTATTTTGGTACTGTTCGTATGCCAAACCAAAGACTTCGCTATCGCCCTGACGTGCAAGCAGACTCAGCATGATATTTTTCAGCGCCCGAACACCCATTGCCTGAGAAAACTCTTTTTGTGCAATTGGGTCAAGGCTTAGATAAGTTTCTTTAACAAAACCGCCCAGTTCACGTGCCAAAGTATTCAGCAAAGCTTCACGCGCTTCATTGACCACTACAGGATTATAATCTTGATCAATACGGCTACCTAAATAACCCTCAGTCGGTATATCAAATAAACGCGAAGCCAATAGCGGATCTTTGGCAATCACAAAAGGTAAAGTTTTCTGAATTGCATCCAGATAAGTTTGAGCATCATGACCATTCAACAAAATGCGTTCAAGCAAAGTCTGAGCAGCCTGCCATTGGTTAAAGCCGTTGGTTTCATACTGCAATAAGAATGCAAGTTGTTCATCTGAATAGTTAAATTCAAGGTTCACAGGCGCAGAGAAACTACGCAATAACGACACCACAGGTGCAGCTTTTAAGCCTGTAAATTCAATGCTTGCTTCATTTTGATCAAATAAATAGACACCATCTTTCACACCATTTTCAAACAAAGCTTCAGCATTCAATACCAGTTGCTCACCCGTTTCAGCGTCAAATAAAGCCAGTGCTACAGGAATGGGAACAGCTTTCAGGTTTGGATATTTTGCATGTGGTTTTAAGCTTTGTTTTAGGCTTAAACGATAAGTCTGATTAGCAGCATCATACTCACCTTGGGCTTGCAATTTTGGTGTACCCGGTTGGTTATACCAAATGAGAAATGCTGATAAATCTACGCCTGAACCTGCGCTTAATGCTGCAACCCAATCCTCAACCGTAACCGCTTGACCATCATGACGTTTGAAATATTCATCAGTCCCTTGGCGGAATTTTTCTTTACCAAGCAATGTCGCCATCATGCGGTTAATTTCCGCACCTTTTTCATAAACAGTGGCAGTATAGAAATTATTAATTTCCACAAAATGATCAGGACGTGGTGGATGTGACAATGGACCTGAATCTTCAGGGAATTGATGGGATTTTAAAACAGCAACATCATCAATACGTTGTACCGCAGCCGATTGTAAATCTTCTGAGAATGACTGATCACGGAACACCGTTAAGCCTTCTTTTAAACACAATTGGAACCAATCACGACAAGTAATGCGGTTACCTGTCCAGTTGTGGAAATATTCATGGGCAATGACCGATTGCACCCGCATGATTGCAGCATCAGTGGTATATTCTTCATCGGCAAGTACACAAGAGGTATTGAAAATATTTAAGCCTTTATTTTCCATTGCCCCCATATTAAATGCACTTGTTGCCACAATCATATAATTATCAAGATCATAAGGGCGACCATAATGCTCTTCATCCCAACGCATCGAATGTTTTAAGGCTTCCATCGCAATATGACATTTAGGAATATCTTTTTCTTCAGCATAAATTTCTAAAGCAACATCACGCCCTTCAGAAGTGGTATAGCGATCTTTGAGTACCGCCAAATCACCAATCACACATGCAAATAAATAACTTGGTTTTTTCGTTGGGTCTTGCCAAACGGTATAATGACGACCCTCACCTGCTTCACCTGCCTCAATCAAATTACCATTGGCTAAGAGTACAGGAAATTTTTTGTCTGCTTCAACACGTGTGGTAAAGACTGAAAGTACGTCAGGGCGGTCAGGATAAAAGGTAATTTTACGGAAACCTTCTGGTTCATTTTGTGTCACGTACAAATTACCCGCCGCTTGGTATAAGCCTTCAAGTTGTGTATTACTTTCAGGATGAATCACGACTTCAATTTCAAGTGTCACCGCATCAGGTGCATTTGCAATCACCAATTGTTCAGCATCTAAGGAATAATCTGTATTTGAAAGCAACTGACTATTCAATTTAATTTGTTTGAGTTCTAAATCACGTCCCAAAAGAACTAAGTCACCCACAACTTGACGTTTCATCAACATTTTTGAACGAACAATCGTATGATCATCGTAAACAGACAGATCTAAATTGATCGACAGCACTTCAAATGCAGGTTTTTGATAGTCTTTTAAATAAACAGTTTGATCTGCTTCGATCACAGGGTTTGCGGCGATATTCATACGATGTCCTAATCCTATTGTCTGATTCAGACTTATAATTTGTGAAGTAACTTGATGATAGGTCAAATTTCACAATTTGTCTGTGTATTGCTTTGTATTTTTATATGGGTCTTTGTGGTCTTATTTTCAATCTATTCGGCGTGAAATAACATTGATATGATGTATATTTAGTCAAAATAAATGTGTGCAATCACATGAATCCAATCATCACAGATTAATGAAAGTAGATTACACCCACACAAGAGAAATTTATTCAGACATTCTTTTATTTTCACATTTGAATATGGCCGACCATTTATCTACGGCAGATTCACGCTTTTTAAGTCAACATAATATCCAATTAGGATTAGAGCTTTTTAATGAATTGAATATTGTCTAAACTTTTTAAAATAAAAAACGCCCAATGTCACCACATTCGGCGTTTTTTAAAATACGGTTTTAAACTCAATCAAAATCCTATTTTCATAGATTTAGTCTTAAGCGTCTAGTTCTGCTAATACAGCCTCAGAGAATTCAACGTTGGTATACACGTTTTGTACATCATCCAAATCTTCAAACATATCGATCATTTTTAAGATTTGTTTTGCTTGATCAACATCTGTGATTTCAGCTTTAGTCGATGGATTCATGACAACTTCAGCATTATCCGATTTTAAACCTGCTGCTGCAAGCGCATCTTGTACATCACCAAACGTTTCAGGCGTGGTAATGACGAGAATTTCATCCTCATCCACTTCGATATCTTCTGCACCTGCTTCCAAAGCCACTTCCATGATTTTATCTTCTAAAGAAACATCTTCAAAAGTAATCTCACCACGTTTGGTAAACATATATGCTACTGAACCTGCTGTACCTAAGTTACCGCCTGTTTTAGAAAAACAGTGACGAACATCAGGCACAGTACGGTTTAAGTTATCAGTCATGGTTTCAATAATAACTGCCACACCACCAACACCATAACCTTCGTAAGTTACTTCTTTTAAGTCATCATTGTCTTCACCACCAACACCACGCTGAATAGCACGGTTAATAGTGTCACGTGTCATGTTAGCAACCAATGCTTTTTCCACAACAGCACGTAAACGTGGGTTGGATGCCGCATCACCACCACCTAAACGGGCAGCTGTTACGATTTCACGAATAAATTTTGTGAATACTTTAGCGCGGCTCGCATCTTGTTTTGCTTTACGATGCTTGGTATTAGCCCACTTGGAATGACCCGCCATGCGAAATATGCTCCTTGTAGATCGGCCTTATGCCTTTCAAATTGACAGTAATTCTACCATAAGCGCTTTTTTTTGAGAAAGTGCCTTTTTTTTAGAAAATAGACAAATACCTAATTTTTTTTAGGTTCAGGAATTACAATATCTAAATCTGCATGCTTTTTATAAAGTTCTTTAAGCAAAACCATATCATGATCTAAATCTGTTGGGTAAATTTTCCCAAAGATTCCACCCTGCTTATTTTTATTATTGATGTACATCAAGACAATTGGAACATTGGCAGCTTTCGCAATATGCCAAAATCCTGTACGAATCGGTTTACGCTGTTCACCATTTTTAGCACGTGTCGCTTCAGGTGCAATCACGAGATTAAACTCTTCATTTTCCTGAAAGTGTTCAACCATATGTGAAACGATATCTTTATTTGACTTGCGGTCAACGGGGATTCCGCCTAATGCTTCAAGGACAGGTTTGAATGGCCCTTTAAACAGTTCTTTCTTAATCAATGTATGGATTTTAATATTATAAATTTGGAAAAGCGCCAATGAAAGCACTGCATCCATCATCGATGTATGTTCAAAACCAATAATCACTTGTTTTTTTTCTAATACATCTGGTTCGACATGATATTTTACACCAGCAAGTTTAAAGGTAAGTTCACCTAACTTTTTCATTTAAATCTAACCAAAGACTGATATGGAAATGCGGATTTTGAAAGTATTTGATTAAAATTACAATAATCCATTGCATGTAAATGATTGAAGTTTTGTATTGATATGCAAATTTTGCATATGATTAGACATACTTTTATACGCTTACTGATCAAATACGGATATTCAGCTTGATCGCTTATCTATAACAAATGAGTTGATATATTTTGATTAATCAATAAATTTATATTGTTTTTTCTTTAAATCTCTTGCCGAAGTAAAAAGCGCCTCCATATAAATTTCATGAAATATCAGAAATTAAACCGTTTTTCAGATTCGGAATTCATACTTTTGGTTGGTGTATCCCGACAAGTTTTACTGAGATGATTGGCAAAATACGAGTTTTAATTAAACACATCAATATTCAATTCAAAACATTGAGCGTATTAAGTAAGCACTATCAGAATAAACAGAAAAGATTCGGTTTATGCCTTAACTTAATCGCTGTACTAAGCAACCACATAAACTCACAATGAGGAATTACACAAGGCACAAGAGGTCTTTTTATTTAAATCACTTCAAATTGCAATGTAAAAAAAATAGTACTTAGAATATTATTTACAAATTCCACAATAGCAAAACTCTATCAAACAATAATATTCATATACCAAAAATTTGGAATTGCCGCCTACAAAATCTAGACGGCTTTGTGAATGATTGCAAATATAAGTAAACAATCTATGATGACTTTAAACAAATTGAAAATAACAAAAAGGGGTTAAAATACCTTAAATTTAAGCAGGTATCTCTTTTGCCGCTTCTTCTCTATCCCAATTTCTATGTTGCTGAATGGCTTGTTTAAATTCATTCTGTATAGATAAAAAATCGTCCGTAATAAATACACTCTCATCTTGCTTAATATTTAATATCTCAATAATTTGAGATTTATCACCTATCAGAACAATCGGTTTTAAGTGTTTATAAGTTTCTAATACATAGTGCTTGGCAACACCATCAGATTTAAACTTATCAAAATTATGACCATCAACAACTACAGTAGCATCATAAGTTACAGAAGGCTCACCATTTTGACGACCATCTACAGCGATTTCCTGATCATCACTCGATTTCACAGGAGCTGCACTTGGGGCTAACACTTCAGCGATGGCATTATTTTGTTCTGCCCATTTTTTAATTGCATTTACAGTCGTAGCATTTGCACCGTTATGCACGAGTACTGCGATTTTACGTTGTGCAATATCAGAGGCAGGAAAAGCGTCTATACTAAGCTTTTTGGAGATTACTATTTCTGAGTTAGGCGATTTAACCTTTGCTTTCTCCACATTTAGTCCTAGTTCATTTGCTACATACTGTGCTAAATCTTGATCAATAGGACTTAGCAGCTCAGACACAACACGCTGCCTAATTTCTTCAGCTTGCACTTTAGACAGCTCAAAGGCATAAGCATCTTTAATATGTTGTTGCTCATGCGTGCTCAAGCTACGATAGTGCAAGGTTGCTTGAGAAAAATGATCTGCAAAACTTTCTGCACGAATACGCAATTTACTACCTTCGATTCTTTCAGGATAGCTGGTGAATGCTTGCTGATCCTCTGTTGCTTCACGTGGATAATTACTATCTACTGAATTAGGTTCGTAATTGGCCTTACCTTTATGAATATGCTGATTTGCAAATCCTCCACGACGATTGGTATGGAATGGACATACGGGCTTATTAATTGGAATTTGATTAAAATTAGGTGTACCTAGACGATGCAAATGAGTATCTGTATAACTAAATAGACGACCTTGCAATAAAGGATCATTACTAAAATCTATACCAGGAACAATATTTGCTGGAGAAAAAGCGACCTGTTCTGTTTCTGCAAAAAATTCATCAGGATTTCGATTTAAGATAAATTTACCCAATGGCGTGACAGGTACTAATTCTTCAGGTACGAGTTTAGTTGGATCTAAGACATCAAAATCCCACTCTGCTGCTTGTTCTTCAGTAAAAATTTGAGCACCTAGCTCCCATTCAGGATAATTCCCTCTTTCGATTGCATCCCATAAATCTCGACGATGAAAGTCAGGATCTTTACCATTGAGCTTTAAAGCTTCATCCCAAACGACTTGCGCGACACCTTGCTTTGGTGTCCAATGAAATTTTACTAAAAAAGCTTCATTCTTAGCATTAATTAATCTAAAAGTATGAACACCAAAACCTTGAATAGAGCGTAAGTTTCGAGGAATGGCACGATCAGACATCACCCATGTTGTCATGTGTGCAGCTTCTGTATTTAAAGAAACAAAATCCCAAAATGTATCGTGAGCAGATTGACCTGTAGGAATTTCATTATGATCCTCTGGTTTTACGGCATGAACAAAATCAGGGAATTTAATAGCATCCTGAATAAAAAAAACAGGAATATTATTACCTACTAAATCGTAATTACCTTCCTGAGTATAAAATTTTATGGAAAAACCACGTACGTCACGTACAACATCAGCAGAACCCCGTCCGCCTTGCACTGTTGATATTCGTGCAAATATAGGTGTTTTTATTTCAGAATTTGTTAAAAAATGAGCTTTCGTCCATTTTTCATTTCCTGGATAAGCCTCAAAATAACCATGAGCACCTACACCACGTGCATGTACAACACGTTCAGGAATACGCTCTCGATCAAAGTGAATCAGTTTATCTCTAAGAAAAAAATCTTCTAATAATGTTGGACCACGACTATCCGCACGTAGACTATTTTGATTATCTTTAACCGCAACACCTAATGAAGTTGTCAGTATTTGATGTTGCGGATCTACATAAGATTCTGACTCGAATTGCTGAATTTTTTCATTTTTATTCTGTTTTGACATTTTGATTTCCTCATCTGATAATATAAATAAAGGGACTTATATAGTCCCTTTCCGTTAATTTCAATCTACTGACTTACTCTATTCCATGCATCTTTAACCGCATGTTTCGCTTGTTCCCATGTTAAACGTGAAGTTCCTTTGACCTGTTCCCATTTCACTTTTAGGTCATGTTCTACATCTTCAAAACGCGTTTCAGTAGGATATTCAGTGCGACCTGTATAGCCTAAATGATAAGCTGAACGATAATCTTTGTCGTAATCTAAATCACTATAAATATTTAAAGTGTCTGCATAATAAGGCGTACTATTGGCTGTACTACGCCAATAAGCTTCTTCTTCGGTTGGGTTGACTGCTTCAGCTGCACCTTTACCAGCCAAACCACCTACAACAGCACCGACTACACCACCTACAACAGCTCCTATTGGACCACCAACAGCACCTACTGCCGCACCAGCTGCTGCACCACTAGCTGCGCCAAGACCTGTACCTACAGGATGAGCACCAGGTTCACCTGTAATAGGGTCAGCATTTAAATCATCTCTTTGTTCTTTGGGTAAATCTTTAACTATTTCACGATCAATTTCAGGTTTATTTGGATTTGTCATCTTCTTATTCCTCTTAAAATTATATTGATTTTGTTTTTAAATGCAGCGTCTGTACATTTAAAAGTAGCATTTACTATATTGTACTCACTACTTTTATAATGTATACCTAATGTAAAAATAGTTCAGAGACTATTTTTATCTTTTATTTAATTTTCACAAAACGCATCTAATTTTAAATATATAAAACTAAATCATACCCAATAAAAAATATTAATATTTTAACAATAAAAATTACAATATTTTAATTTCAAGAATACTACCATTACATAAAAATAAAATAATATTCTCTATTTCATTAGAATTAATTTAGAAATATTTTATCATAAACTTCTATACAGCTAAAAATCACAGCATGATTATATTTTAAGGCTTATTCAACATTATACTTCTCAAATGAATAAGCCCACACCTAAAATCTATCGTACAACCCATTGGTCTTCTTATAACAGAGCATTAATAAATCGAGGAAATATTTCTATTTGTTTTGATCCCAAAACTCAATGCTATGCTCAACCAAAAGGCAAACATAGTCGAAATCAAACCTATTCTGATTTGACTATCCAATGCTGTCTGATGATTAAATCTCTATTCCGTCTGTCTTTACGTATGGTCACAGGCTTTCTTCAAAGTCTCATTCATCTTTGTAGATTAGATTGGACAGCCCCAAATATCAGCGATATTCGTATTCCACTATTTGTAGAAGACAAAAGCATATTGATATTGCGATTAACTATCAAAAAAGCAGTAATGGTCTCCATCTACTCGTTGATTCTACTGGCTTAAAGTTTTTAGGTGAAGGCGAATAGAAACGTACAAAACATCAGCCTGAATATCGTCACGAATGGTGTAAATTACATATTGGTATCGATGCTGAAAACCTTCAAATACCCGCTATTGAGCTCACAACCAACAATGTGAGTGCTTCAGAGGTGCTTGGTGATTTACTGAATCAGATTCCACAAGAAGAACAGATTGACTCGGTCTATACTGATGGGGCTTATGACACCAAACAATGTCGTCAGGTCATCGCAGAGCGACAAGCACATGCGGTAATTCCACTAAGAAAAAATGCCAAGTTTTGGAAAGATACAAAGATCAGCTCGCTAGAGCGAAATGAATTACTTCGAACAGTTAAACGTTTAGGCAGAACACTATGGAAAAAATGGTCAGGCTATCATCGGCGAAGTTTGGTCGAAACCAAAATGCATTGCATCAAATCTTACGAAACAGTGTTTCTCAGGCGATAAACTGAGTGCAAGGAGCTTTCAAAACCAAGTCAATGAGATGCATCATGCACGTGTGGCAGTATTAAATAAATTTACGGGGTTGGGTCGACCTCACACCCGAGTTGTCACTTAAATTTGGATAACTTGGGGAAGTTTAGCTTTTGAATGTTTGTGAAACAAAACCCTAACACGCAACCAAGCAATTCACTCTCTATCTATCACTGAATTAAGCTCCGATTGATCAATAAATGGCTTAGTGAGCTTTACTCTTTATAATGACATATATAAAATCGCACTCTGTTATAACGCTAAGCAATATATCACAATATTTTCTATGGTCTACTATGCGTCTACTAGAAGAAAACACTTGATATAATCTAAAATCTTAGTTAGTATTGCGCACACTCCAAGTAATTGATATTAAATCAGTTCACTTGATGCAGGGCCTGTAGCTCAGTTGGTTAGAGCAGCGGACTCATAATCCGTTGGTCCCCAGTTCAAGTCTGGGCGGGCCCACCAAATTTTAAAATTATATACACTCATATGATACTTAAACCCTTAATTCTAAATGGATTAAGGGTTTTTTAATGCATAAAATAAACTCATATACACTCATACAGAAACAGCTCGTTTGTATCCTAGAATAAAACTATAACTCAGGATACAAATTTGAAATAACAGATGAGTAATCAATAAATTATGAGTAGAAAAAAACTTTTCACTGATGCTGCACTTGTTGCTTTGAAAGCAAAAGATAAAGAGTACCGTGTTGCGGATATTCCTGGCCTTTATCTTAAAATCCAAGTCTCAGGTAAAAAGTCTTGGCAACTTCGTTTAAAGAACAATGATGATTAATGGACATGGGTTGGCTTAGGTTCTTATCTTGATCTTTCACTTAAAAATGCACGCTTGCAAGCTGTGAAATATCACCCAGGCGAACTTGAGATAGTTACTCGTACAGAGCGATTAAAGCAGGTTCAAAATGATAAAAGTGAATTGTTTGAAAATTTAATGAAAGATTGGATTGATACTAGAAAAAATTCATGGGAGCCTGCGACGTTTAAGAAAGAGGTTCAATCTATTGAAAAACATTTACTTCCGATTTTTGGAAAAAGAAAATTTAAGGAAATTAAATCATCAGAGTGGCTAGAGTTCTTCCAAACAAAGCAACGTGAAGAGAAAATTTTTAATCGTATTGAAAAGCTTATCTGGTAATACCCCCATTATTAACTGAGGTCAAAATTAGAAAACTCCAAGCCCTTGTTATCGTTTAAAGTTAGGTGGTCTGCCATCAATTGCCATATGTGGTCTTTCATGATTATAAAAGTACTGCCACGCAGTTGTATAGTTTTGTACCTCCTCAATATTGTCAAATAAATGCTGATTTAAACATTCATAACGCCCTGTTCGATTAAAACGCTCAACATAGGCATTCTGCTGTGGATTGCCAGGTTGGGTAAAAACATGCTCAATCTCATGCTTTTTACACCACTGATCCATTAAATCACTCACATATTCTGGGCCGTTATCGGATCGAATACGCTTGGGCTTTCCTCGCCATGCAATCAGTTGATCTAGGTCTCTCAGAACTCTTTGAGCTGGTAGTGAAAAATCCACCACCATGATTAAAGACTCACGATTATAGTCATCAATGACATTATGGACACGATAACTGCGCCCATCACTCAATTGATCATACATAAAATCCATCGACCATGATTCATTCTGAACAACAGGTACAGCAAGCCTCTCAGGGATTTCACGCTTTATGCGCTTGTTTGGTTTGATTCTTAAATTCAGTTCAAGTTCCTTGTATATTCGGTAAACTCGCTTATGGTTCCATTTATATTGCTTAACATTACGTAAATACAGGAAGCAAAGCTTAAAGCCCCATGTTTTATGATCATTCGTCAGCTGAATTAACCAATGTGCGATCTGCTGATTCTCATCATCCAAACAGGTCTTATAGCGATAGCAGGTTTGACTCACATTGAAGATTAAACAGGCCATAGTGACTGAAATATTAAATTGCTCAGTCGCCTGCTGAGCAAGTGATTTGCGCTGTTGTGGCCTTAAAACTTTTTTGATAATGCATCTTGCAGTACATCTGATTTAAGGCGCTCATCAGTGTACATTCGTTTTAAACGTGCATTTTCAACTTCGAGTTCTTTTAGCCGAGTCATAAGTGATAAATCCATACCACTATATTTGGACTTCCACTTGTAGAAAGTTGCTGTACTCATCCCATGCTCACGACAAAGGTTAGGCACGGGTGTTCCTGCTTCAGCTTGTTTTAAAATGCTCATGATTAAGCTATCTGAATATTTAGATGTTTTCATGGAAAATCTCCTTGTTCAAAGACTAGTCGATTTTCTACTTTTAAACTCGTTTAATTTTCGGGAGCATTACCATCTCATATTGTAGAAATACATATGATCTCGCCGTGTTTAAAGATAAAGCAAATTATAACCCGCTTGTGGGGATTACTAAATTCCTAGATAAAGGTGAGAGTGATAATATGAAACATGTAGCAATCAACGAGCTTCCAGAAATGCTTGAAAAAATTAGAGGATATAAGTCTCAAGAAATAAGTATTGGCTTGGAATTATTGATTCATATGTTTCCAAGACCATTACAGGGGCCTTTTTAGTAATGAAATTTAAGTCATCTCATTTAGAGAAAAACTCTGGTAATCAAATTGGTTATTTAGAAAAGTTATAGGGTGCATTTTCAACATTTATGCAAATGATTTTTGCATTTGCATCATTGATATTTTGAATGGCACTTTCAATAGCAAATTCAAGTGTTTTAGATTCTCTTATGAAATCCAAATAGACATTATTGTTGCTGGAACATACAAGAGCATCATCACACCCTGCCTCATATAGCCTATCTTCAAGACCATCATGTGATGCATTCTGATCGACTATATGTATTGTAAAGTTAAATTTTTTCATCATGTTAATGTCTACTATTTTTAGATTGTATTACAGCAAAATTCAACGTATCGTAAATTGAATTTAGTTTATAGAGGTATTCTAATCCTATCAAAATTAACGTACATTTTTTGAAAGATTCGTAGCATCAAATAAAGTTATTTTTATTTTTTAATGTTATCAAAGTTACTTTAGATATAATCTTAATTATGAATGAAAAAATATAGTATTGAAGACAGCTGTATCTAATATTGCTGAACAGCTTAATATTAGTGATTTTCAACTTATAAAAATCATTGGTATAAAATTAAATGAGATTGAGCAGATAGAAAATTCTAAATCATTTGGTTTAGCTTTATCATTGATTGAGTTTTATAAAGGTTAGTGTTTCAAAAAGTATGCTGAAAAAAACAGGTTGAATCTTGATAAAGTAGAGAAATGCAAATAACTCTAGAAATCAAATGTCCAACCTGCCTCAGTGACAGTATAAAGAAAAATGGTCTCAAAGTAGATGGGAAACAAAATTATCAGTGCAAAGGCTGTAAACGCCAGTTTATTGGTGACCATGCACTCAGCTACCTCGGATGTAATTCAGGTATGACTCGTAAAATATTATACTTAATGGTCAGAGGTAGTCGTATACGAGATATTGCTGAGGTTGAGCGTATCAGCATTGGTAAAGTTTTACGGACTTTAACTGAATCAATATATCAAATTCAGCCTAAACAAAATCATTATGACTCTCTCGAAGTAGATGAATTTTGGAATTTTGTCGGGAAATAACAAACAATAGCTTATTTATGCCTATCATCGAGAAACAGGTGAGATTGTTGCTTATGTTTGGGGTAAAAGAGATTTGACTACAGTCCAACGGCTGAAAGCAAAGCTTAAACAGTTAGGTATTCATTATGCTCGAATTGCAAGTGATCATTGGGACAGGTTTCATTACAGCCTTTAAAACTGCAAGCAAAGTATCGGTAATTTTTTTACTGTAGGCATTGAAGGCAATAATTGCAGAATAAGACATCGAATTAGATGCAGTTTTAGAAAGAGTTGTAATTTTTCAAAAAAGCTTGAAAACCATTTAAAAGCCTTCGACCTAACCTTCTTTTACATAAATAGAGGGTGTAAATAATTCTGTGTAAATCCAATTTTAAAAATACTGAGTTACACGCTCTTCAAACATGATACTAAAGCGATTCATGGCAGCATACTTTTTGAAACACCACCGTTTACTTTTTAAGGACAACTTACCTTTCTTCTTTCAGTTTATCATTTTATTTCTAAATATATTTTTAGATATCAAGCAGCATCTTATTGCGATTTTACAGTCACGTTATTTTTTCAATTTTAAAACAAAATGCACTTATAGGATAAAGAAACGGAAAAAGTGGATAGAGCAAATTTCTCTTTCGGGTTTCAATCACCTTAAAGATGTTTAAATATGGAGAAAAGCAGAATGGAAACACGTAGCACAGCCGAGTGGCAAGACTTTATCAATAATTGTTTAGATTTCCGTCCTGAAAATGGTGTATATCGTATTGCACGTGAAATGTTTACCGAAGCAGAATTATTTGACTTGGAAATGGAACATATCTTTGAAAAAGTATGGATCTATGCTTGTCATGAAAGCGAAATTGCAAATAATAACGACTTTTTAACGGTGCAAATTGGTCGTCAACCGATGATTATTAACCGTGATGGCAATGGACAATTACATGCCCTTGTTAATGCTTGCCAACATCGTGGTGCAACATTGACGCGTATTGCAAAAGGTAATAAATCAACATTTACTTGCCCATTCCATGCATGGTGTTATAAATCGGATGGTCGTTTACTCAAAGTGAAGGGTCCAAGCGAATATTGTGAAGACTTTGATAAATCTGCACGTGGTTTAAAACAAGGACGTATTGCAAGCTATCGTGGTTTCGTTTTTGTGAGTTTAGATACACAAGCAACAGATACACTAGAAGATTTTCTAGGTGATGCGAAAGTATTTTTAGACTTAATGGTTGACCAATCTCCTACAGGTGAGTTAGAAGTTCTACAAGGAAAATCAGCCTATACATTTGCAGGGAACTGGAAGTTACAAGATGAAAATGGTTTAGATGGCTACCATGTAAGTACAGTTCATTATAATTATGTTTCTACTGTGCAACATCGCCAACAAGTCAATGCAGCCAATGGTCAAGATTTAGATACCTTGGACTACAGTAAACTTGGCGCAGGTGATGGCGACACTGATGATGGTTGGTTTAGCTTTAAAAATGGTCACAGCGTATTATTTAGTGATATGCCTAACCCAACAGTACGTCCAGGTTATGACGTTGTCATGCCACAATTGGTTGAAAAGTTTGGTGAAGATCGTGCGAAATGGGCAATGCACCGTTTACGTAACTTGAATTTATATCCAAGCTTGTTCTTTATGGATCAAATCAGTTCACAATTACGTATTGTGCGTCCTGTGGCTTGGAATAAAACTGAAGTGATTAGTCAATGTATCGGAGTCAAGGGCGAGTCTGCACAAGCACGTCGCAACCGTATTCGCCAGTTTGAAGATTTCTTTAATGTATCAGGCTTAGGTACACCAGACGATTTGGTTGAATTTAGAGAACAACAAAAAGGCTTCCAAGCACGTTTAGAGCGTTGGAGTGACATTTCACGTGGTCATCATAACTGGAATTATGGTTCTAGTAAAAATGCAGAAATTTTAGGTATTCAACCTGTCATCACAGGGCGTGAAATTACCCATGAAGGTTTATATGTCAACCAACATGGGCATTGGAGACAATTACTCCTTAATGGTTTAAAGAAAAACGCACTGAAAATGCACGATATTACATTCCAAAATGAAACAGCGGAGGTTTAATCATGAACATGGAATTAACGTTTGCAGTGACTCAATTTTTAAACCAAAAGTCAGAATATTGTGATAATTTTCAATGGAATGAATATTTAGAACTGTATGATGAGGATAGCATCTATCATATTCCACAATGGATTGATGATCATCGTTATGTCACTGACCCAAATCAAGGCATGTCTTATATTTACTATGAAGACCGCACAGGCTTAGAAGATCGCGTGTTCCGTATTGAAACAGGAAAAGCTGCTTCAGCAACACCTTTACCACGTACAGCACATCTTATTAGTAATGTTCGTGCCAAAGAACTTGCAGATGGTTTAGTTGAAGCAAAAGTCGTTTGGCAAACGCTTTATAACCGCCAAGGCTTAGAGGGCTGCTTCTATGGTCATGCGACCTATACTTTACGTAAAACAGAAAACAGTTTCCGTATTCGTAAACAGCATACGATCTTACTGAATGACAAAATTGATTCAGTTTTAGACTTCTATCACGTTTAAGGAGACTAAAATGGGACATTCTGTGGCGCTAAATTTTGCAGATGGTAAAACCTTTTTTATCGCAGTAAATAATGATGAATTGTTGCTTGATGCAGCAATTCGTCAGGGCATAAACTTGCCTTTAGACTGCCGCGAAGGTGTTTGCGGAACCTGTCAAGGGCAATGTGAAACAGGCATTTATGAGCAAGAATATGTCGATGAAGAAGCACTCAGTCCACGTGATTTAGCTGAACGTAAAATGTTGGCTTGCCAAACGCGAGTACAATCGGATGCTGCTTTTTTCTTCGATCATGATTCAAGTATTTGTAATACAGGCGATACTTTAAAAATTAACACCATCGTCAAACATGTTGAGTTAGTTTCAGAAACGACCGCTATTTTACATGTTGATGCCAGTAATTATTCTGAGCAATTACAATATTTAGCAGGTCAATACGCACGTTTACAAATTCCTGATACAGATGAGTGGCGTTCATATTCATTTGCAAATCGCCCTAATGCCACGAACCAACTGCAATTTTTAATTCGCTTATTGCCTGACGGTGTCATGAGTAATTATTTACGTGAACGCTGTCAAGTTGGTCAAAGTATTGTCATGGAAGCACCATTGGGCAGTTTCTATTTACGTGAAGTTGAAAAGCCTTTGGTGTTTATTGCAGGTGGGACTGGTCTTTCCGCATTTTTAGGTATGTTAGATCATCTCGCTGAACAAAAAAACCCACCTAAAATTGAACTTTTTTATGGGGTAAATAAAGAAGTAGATTTGTGTGAACAGCAACGTTTACATGACTATTCTCATAAAATAAACAACTTTAGTTATCATCCAATCGTGACTCAAGCAACAGAAACATGGTCTGGAAAAACTGGATTTATTCATGAACATTTAAATAAATCTCAACTTGCAGAACAAGCATTTGATATGTATTTATGTGGTCCACCGCCCATGATTGAAGCCGTCAAAACTTGGCTAGATACCGAATCATTGAGTAATTTTAAAATTTACAGTGAAAAGTTCTTATCAAGTAATACGGTTAAGGCATAAACCAAACATAACACAAGGTTTAAAAGAAAATATTTCTAAAATGTATTGAACAATTTGAGCAATACGGACAAGTGTTTGCAATGAAAAGCGACATTTCACAAGATAAATAACGTGTACATTTTCACTGCTTATTTTCTCGAAAGCCTTGTGTGTTAAATCTTAAACTCTGATTTCAACACCCATTATTTTTTAATTGTGTCATCGGTATCAATCCCACACTTTCCTAGAAAAATCAATGGAAAGTTCACTAAAAATATTTTCAACCATCACACAACTTGTTAAAAATAAATGAATAATTTGGATTAAATACAATCATTTTAAAGGGTTAAAAATATTTAACAGACACTCTTGCAAAGTAACACAATCGATTTTCAATCATTAAGGGAATAATTATGCAAACAATCGATATTAATCGTGTCATAGATCGTGACAAACTTTCACCATTACAATGGCTGGTCTTTTTTCTTGGTTTTTTAGTCTTTTTCTGTGATGGATTAGACACAGGAATCATTGGCTTTGTTGCACCCTCTTTACTTGACGACTGGGGAATTACTAAACCACAACTTGCGCCTGTACTCAGTGCAGCATTGGTCGGGATGTCCATCGGTGCAATTGTTTCAGGTCCACTTGCGGATAAATTTGGACGTAAAAAAGTCATTGTAACGACCACATTAATTTTTGCTATTTTTACTGTTCTATGTGGTTTCGCAACATCCACTCAAGATTTAACGATTTATCGCTTTATTACAGGTATTGGTTTAGGCGCAGCAATGCCAAACATTAGTACTATCGTCTCTGAATATATGCCGAGCAAACGTAAAGCCTTTTTAACAGGTCTTGCAGGCTGCGGTTTTATGTTGGGTATTTCTTGTGGTGGTGTGCTTTCAGCTTTTCTTTTAGAAAATTTAGGTTGGGCAAAAGTCATCATTATTGGTGGCGTTATTCCTGTACTTTTAGCGGTAATTTTAATGCTAAAACTACCCGAGTCTACTCAATATTTAGTGAAGAAAAATCAGCATCAGCAAGCACGTTATATTTTAGAAAAAATACAAGGTCAGGCATTTTCTGAAAATGTACAATTTAAACTTGCGACAACAGAAAATAACCTGAGCAATGAAAGCCCTGTAAAACAAGTTTTAGGGAAATATCTCTGGGGCTCAAGTATGTTATGGCTTTGCTGCTTTATGAGTTTATTGGTGTTCTATTTGTTAACCAGTTGGATGCCGACCATTCTTAAAACTGCAGGTTTTACGACACAACAATTTAGCTTAATTGCAGCAATTTTCCCATTTGGTGGCGTGATCGGTGCAACAGTCATGGGTTATTATATGGATAGAACTAACCCAACCAATGTCATTAAGTATTCATATTTTATTGCCTTTTTATTGTTTATTTTAACGGGTTTTATCAGCTCAAATATTTTACTTTTTGGCATGAGTATTTTTATGATTGGGGCTTTACTTGCTGGTGCACAGTCTTCTTTACTGCCACTTTCAGCAATGTTCTACCCTTCTACTTGTCGTGCAGTTGGTGTGTCTTGGATGCATGGTATTGGACGAGTTGGCGCAATTTTAGGGGCATTTTTTGGCTCATTGATTTTTACATTTGAGTTAAGTTTAAGTGGAATTTTCTATGTTTTAGCCATCCCAACACTCATTTCTTTTATCGCTTTAAGTCTAAAAGTTATGGTCGAAAAATCAAAAAGCAAACAGCAGATTAAATCACAAGAATTGGCTTAAATATTAAGCGCCTATGACTGAGTCTTAGGCGCTTAATTTATTTTGCTATGTAAAATTAAATATCAAAATTATTGAAATTTGGCTTTGGTCTGACTTGGATTTTCACCAAATTCTTCCCGATATTCTTGTGAAAAACGACTTAAATGACTAAATCCCCAATCATAAGCCACTTTCGAAATTGAAATCTCTTGCTGCTTGCGGCTACTTAAAGTTTTATAAACTTTCTGTAAACGATATTTTTTTAAAAAAGCCAAAGGACTCATGCCATAATAATATTGGAATTGTTCATAAAGTTTACTTTTTGAGACGCCAGCGACGTGTAAAATCATTTCTACAGAAATCATTTCATGTGCATGATCCATCATAAATTGTTTTACATTTCTAATAAATAATGGAATATCTTGACATGAACCCTCTCGTAAAGCTGCGGAAAAATTATTTTCTTGGGAAAGTAATAATGCCTTAATCAAGAAATTTTCATAATCTTCAGAAAACATTTGTAAGCCATAAAAACCTGTATATTGTGCCTTCACCAACATAAAATTTTGAATATTTGACCACCAAGCAGCAATCATCTGATCTAATACTAAATTCATCGTTGGATTAAAAACAATACTGTCGCGGATGGGTTGGTTCAGTAAATCTGATAACACCAATTGCATACTTTTTTCGGGAATGACCACTTGTAATTTTTTACAGTCTTTATCAATAAATAAATCTTGAAAATCATTATTTGAAACAATTAAACCACTGCTTTGGTCAGACTGATAATGTTCACCTCGAATATTTAATGATTGTTTACCATGCAAAGGTAAACTAATACTATAGGCTTTAAGCTGCGAAATATTGATAGCAACATTTGCACCATATTGAATACAGCCAATGGTCATATGTTTTTTGGGTAAACGTAAGCCGTCATACTGAAAATCTAAAGTATCACGATATGTGGTTTCTAAACGATGATCACCACAAATACTCGACATCAAATTTTGAGCAAAATCAGCTTGTTTTGTATTATGTTTTAAATCTGAGTGTTGGACAAATGATTGCATCTTCCTTGTACCTCGCTGAGGTGTTTTATTCCAAAATTGTTCGTTTTAAAATTTCCTTTTAATATGAAAAATTTCCACATCATTTTGGCGAATAACTTATAATTTAAAATAAAATTCCTGATAAAAATAGTATACTTTATTAAAGCTGAAAATATAATAAAAGTTAATAGATTTTATGACATAAAGTTATACCAAAAAAGTATAATTTTACAATATCATGATGCTTAAACACTTCACTTATTTTCCAGCCTTTAAAATTGTATTTTACCCTTTAAAACTCATACTTATGATAAGAAACACCTTCTAAATCATAAACTTGATAAACACAATCAAAGAAAGACTGAATATCCTCTGTACATCCTGTATTACGAATAGAGACCATAACATTACTGATCGCACTTTGATCCAAAATAGGTACAAACTTCAAGTTAGTCAAATGAATGTTTTGTGCGCTTGCAGGTACAATAACCATTCCATCGCCTGCTGCGGCAAAACCACATGCTAATGCTAACTCACGTACATAACGTACTTTTTCAGATTTTAAATTTTGTTCAGCAATAATGCTTAAATATGATGTGAAAAATTAGGTTGATCATTTTTAGGATAAAATAATAATTCCTCTTTAACCAATTCTTTTAAAAATACACCCTCTTGTAATGCCAAAGGATGAACTGCAAGAACTAATCGTTCATCTCTTAATTTTGTTCTTTTAACTTCTGGGTCTGAAATATCCATTCGACCAAAACCAATATCAATACGTTTCATTTTTAACGCCTGAATTTGATCCATAGAAGATAAAGCAGTTGGATTTAGACCCAATGCATTTATATCAAGTCGATAATCCTATAAATTTAGCGCGTCTGGTGGCGAATTTTGATATTCCTGCCTTACGTTTTAAACCTTTTCAACCTGTTATTCCTAAAGTAGTGCGTAATACTGCACAAATATTTGAAGTCTTAAGTAAACGTGATGTTTTATTGTTCAAGTGCTGACTGGATGGGACGTAATTTATTTTCTCGTGTGGAAACCTGTTTCCCGAGTGAAGCCCCTAAACTGCGTAAGCAAATCATTGAAGATGGGTTACTTAACTATCTTAAAGACAATGTTCGGGCTTGGGAGCTTGCAGCCAATGGGCAGTGGATAGCACTGCAAACAGCAGAACATGAAACACCATTTATTGCACAGCAATACTTAATGGAACAACGTGTTATAAAGACCATTGCTTGATGTTATATGAAAGTTTTATTTTAAGGTGCGCTTTTAAGATACCATTTTCTTTAAACGATAATCTAAAGTTGCACGGCTAATGCCTAATACTCGTGCAGCTTCTGAGACATTTTGTTTGCACTTATTCATCGCGGTCATAATAATTTCTTGTTCATATTGATCCAGTGAAAAACCATCTGCCAACAAGTCATCTAAACGATTTACAACAGTTTTTTGCTTGTGTTCTTGCTCATCAAGCTGTGGAAATAAGCTACTCAGTTTAATGTCTTGTTGATGGTCTATCAGGAGTGTTGCTCGTTCCAGTAAATTTTCTAATTCTCGAATATTTTTCCCAGCCAATCATATTTCATCACAAAGCTATAAGCCTTATCAGACAAGCCTTTTAAGGTTTTGCCATATAAATTTTCAAAACGTTTGATAAAATATTCGACCAATAAAGGAATATCTTCACGACCTTCCCGTAGCGCAGGAATACGCACTGGAAAAATATTTAAACGATAATATAAATCTGCTCGGAAACGCCCATCCTTAACAGCTTGCTCTAGATCTTCATTCGTAGCTGCCACAATTCTGACATCTACTTTTCGGGTTTGCTGGTCACCAACAAGTTCAAATTCACCTTCTTGTAACATTCGTAATAAGGCAGCTTGTGCACGAGGAGATAGTTCAATCACTTCATCAAGGAAAATCGTACCGCCATGCGCACGCTCAAATTTGCCCATTCGAGTTTGTGATGCACCTGTAAATGCTCCTTTTTCTACGCCAAATAATTCAGCTTCAATTAAATCTGGTGGAATACAAGCACAGTTCACAGCAACAAAAGGTTCATTTCGACGCTGACTGCCATCATGTACGCAACGTGCAAAAGCTTCTTTACCCCCCTGTTTCACCTTGCAATAAAATTGTAACTTTACTTCCTGCTGCTTTTTTTAATAAATCACAAACCTTGCGGTAGGCTGCTGATCCGCCTACTGCTTTAAACATGGTGTAATCAGATTCTGCATCCGTATAAATATTTTTCTTAAGTTTATTCAGCTCAGCCTGTAAAGCAATTAATTCATCTGATACAGGATCGGGTGACATAAAGCGGATGAGTTCCTCTGAATTTTCCCATTCTGCTAATGGCTTACCAATAATTCGACAGCACTCATCTCCTTGAGCAACACAATGCGTTTCTTGATAAATAATCGTTTGCCCCATGACAAAACTTGTATAGCCGCAAGCATAACCTAACAGCATCCAACATGATGGCTCTTCAGCCATACCAAACTCGCTTAAATGTACCTCCGCTTCAAATGAGTTTTTCCAGTTAAAATCGGCATAAAATTGCTTTAAATCATGACTTAAATTCAGTTCATTGACTTCCACATGCACCATGCCTCGTATGCCGTGCATTTGTGGACCTGCCATAAAAGCTTCTATTTCATTTAAATTTGGACGTAATTTAGAGGTAACTTCAGCATCACGCATACCTGACTGATAGCCACAACGAATAAAAAAATGTTTTGTACGCTCCCAACCCAACATTTCATATAAGTCTTTGCGTAAATATCCCATCATACTGGTATGCATCAGCAACATACGGTTTTCATCGAACCAAATTTGCCCATGCTCAGTATCAAAATGGATTTTTTCGAGTAAATCTTGAATTTCTTTACTCTGTTCAAAATATTGTTTATAAGATTTTCATCTTTTGTTCGCATGGCATCCCATTCCTTGGTCAATGTCCATATATAATGATACTGGTTTTAGTGTATAAAACTGTATGACCTTAGAAGCATATCAGTATACCTTTTGAGTATTTACTCACATATTGATTTAAATTTTCAAAATATAAGGCAGAAAAATGAATTTATTTTTAGATTGTGAGTTTAATGGTTTCGGTGGTGAACTGATTTCCATGGCATTGGTGGACGAACACGGACTATTTTTCTATGAAGTTTTAGAATGCCCACACCTGTAGAATGGGTCAAGCAAAATGTTTTGCCTATTACTCAAAAAGCCCCTGTTTCTTATTCAGTTTTTCAGCAGCGCTTACATGATTATTTATTACAATATGAACAGATCAATATCATTGCAGACTGGCCAGAAGACCTTGCTCTTTTTAGCCGTAGTCTTATTTTAGCTGCGGGTCGTTGTATGATCACACCACCATTGACCATGCAATTATGGCTAGAACAACGAACAACTGCGGTTTTATCTGAACAGCCTCATTATGCTTTAGCGGATGCGAAAGCCTTACAACAATCCTATCTAAGTCTATAAAAAGATGATTTAAGATAGCTTTATATTTTTATATGATTATTTTTAAAGAGAAAGCACTTTAGCACTATGGTAAAACAATTTCACCAAGCAACAGATATGTTTAGCCCTGAACAGGGTTATCTCGGTTTTTTACTCAGACAAGCGGCTCATGCCTACCATCTCAAAATGGAAAAAGTCTTATTAGAATATGCCATTACTCCGCCCCAATTTACGATTTTAAAAATTGTTTCTGTTTACCCAAGTTGTTCAAATGCAGACATTGCTCGTTATGCATCGTTAACACCACAAACCGTTAACTTAATGATCAATAAATTGGAAAAAATGGATTTGGTCACCAAAAATGCCCATCCACATAATAAAAAAGTTCAATGTATTGAAATCACAGACAATGCTTCAAAAGTTTTATTGGATGCTACCGAAGCCATTGAACAGCTAGAAGACAAACTTGAGCAAGACTTTTCTGAACAAGAAATAGCAACTTTACGTAAATGGCTTGCTTATATTCCAAACATTGAAACACCGTCACCATAGTCAACTCATCATCATTTTTAAGGTGATGATCGTTTTACTTTTTTAAATTTGCCTAAAAACTCCTGATCTCTTGAAAAAGACAGGGGTTTTTTAGCTTTTTAAAATATCAAATTTTATTTGCTCTCTCATTTTCATCATTTTTCTGTCAGATGATCATTGTTTAGATTTTCCTCAGATAATATTTGAAATATTATCAGTATACTGATAACTTAAATAAACAAACTGATGACAATGCTTTGTCAGTCTTTTCACTTTTATTTTAAAAAGGATGTTTATTATGGTTAAACCTTATGGAGTTGTTGGTTTAGTTCCAACCATTTGGGGAATTAAAAGTCGTGCTGACATTATGAAAAATATTTCTCATTTAGAGGAACTAACCGCAGGAGCATTATGGTTAAGTTCCCTAGATTTGCCTGTAAGACTATTAGTACTACCTGAAGGTGCTTTACAAGGATTTAACGATGAAGCACTTGATACACCCATTGCAGATTTTCTTGCAGATGGTGCAATGGAAATTCCGGGTCCTGAAACTGACCGTTTAGGTGAACTCGCAAAACGCCATAATGTTTTTATTATGGCGCAAGCAAAAGTCAAAGATCCAGACTGGTCAGGCATTATGTTTAATGTGGGTTTTATTATTAATCCACAAGGTGAGATTATTCTAAAACATCATAAAATGTCTGCTCTACTGCCTTGTGAACGTTCAGCTTCTCCTCATGACTTATTTGATGCTTGGGTAGAAAAATACGGTTATAACTTACAATCGTTTTGGCCTGTGGTCGATACCGAAATTGGTCGCTTAGGTATTATGATGGCAATGGAAGGTAACTTCCCTGAAAATGGTCGTGGGCTTGCCATGAATGGTGCTGAAGTGGTCTATCGCGCTTCTCTACCGACACCTTTTACCCAAAATGATATTTTCGAAATTTCAAATCGCGCACGTGCTCTTGAAAATAATATGTATGTTGTTGCACCGAATATTGGCGGAATGTATTTAGATGAAAATACTTTAGCACCTATTGATTGTGGCGGCGGATTATCACAAGTTATTGATTATAAAGGTGGAATAGTTGGAAAACAAAGTGATACTAATGGCTCAACTTATGTTTCAGGTGTGATTGACATTGAAGCTTTACGTTATCATCGTACGCATTCTCAAGTGTCAAACTGGATGAAAGATATTCGTTCTGAATGTGCTCAATTAATTTATCAAAACAATATTTATCCTAAAAATTTGTACCTTGATGGTGTACAAAGCAACCATGCAACGTATAAAGAACAAGTGCTTGAGCCACAAATTCAAAAAATGATTGATTTGGGTATTTGGAAAAAAAGTAGTTATGATCTCTAAGTTTTGACTGACAAAACCTACATCATAATGACTCGAAGTGCTATCCATTCAATAGCACTTCTTCATGTGATTATTTTATCTAAATTCACTTGATTTTTCTGACTAATTCAGTCAACTTCTTATTTATTCATGTTTTACCCTATTCATTTGTACAAAAATATCGAGGTTTTGGCAGGAGCTATATCTTTATATTTTAATAAAATAATGTACTTAGCTAAAGGAATCAGCTATGTCTACACCTACTCAGACTGAACATTCAGCATTTGTATCGCCATTTTCGAATACCTTATTTTCACAACAATCACTTATTTTTAAAAACTCAGATCTTGCTGAAACTCAACACAATGTCGCACATGTACTTAAACCTCATCGTTTAAAAGCCTGTTCGTCTTCATCGACACTTTCTTCAATGCACCATATTCGTTGTGGTCATTTATCAGTGAGCCGTTTGGAATATGGTCTAGACGTTTATATTGAACCCGACTGTTTAACAGATTTTTATCTCATTCAAATTCCTTGTGAAGGTTATGCTGAAATTGAATTTCAACAACAAAAATTTATTTCCTATTCACAAATTGCTGCGCTTTTATCTCCAGATATGCCTTTAAGAATGAAATGGAAAGCGCGCGCTCCACAAATGATTTTAAAAATCAGTAAAGATCGCTTATTGCTACATTGCCAACAACATTTAGCAAATTTTAATTTAACTCATCCTATTTTTGATCCAAAACTCGACTTTTCACAGGTCAGTGGGCAATATTTTCTACAACTTTTCCAACAACTTTTACAGGCAATTCATACAGATCATCATCCATTGAAGCATCCTTTAGCTTTACAACAATTTGAAGCAAATATTTATAATGCTTTACTTTATGGTCAAACACACAGTTATCAAGCTCAATTATCGCAGACCCAACAACGACAGATTTCACCGCATTTTATTAAAAGCACTCAAGACTATATTCATGCTCATTTACATGAAAATTTAACAATTGAAATCTTGGCACAACACGCAGGTATTAGTGTTCGTAGTTTATTTTTGGGTTTTCAAAAGTATCTAAATATGACACCTATGCAATATCTAAAAGAGTTACGTTTTAAACAAGTTCATGAGGAACTCATTCAAGGAAATCAAGCAATTACTGAAGTTGCACTGAAATGGGGATTTACGCATTTAGGACGTTTCTCCCAAGAATATAAAAAACGTTATGGCTATAGCCCATCAGAAACTAAAGTTAAATTTTTGCGTTAATCATTTGAGTTTTCTATTTTTTATAGATAAAAAAAGGAACTGATTGATCAGCTCCTTTATGGCATTTTAAACATTTATTATCATGAGTTTGGATGCTGTGCGGCTATGCGATATTTTCCAGCATGAAAAACCAATGGATCACCATCATTTTGCTGATAATGCTCAATTTCTCCAATAAAAATCAGATGATCTCCACCTTCATATTGGTTGACATTTCGACAGACTAAAGTAGCCAAACTATCTTGTAATATCGGTAAACCAAGATCACACATCTGATGATCAATATTGGCAAATTTATCTTCAGCACCACGCGCAAAATGCCCAGAAACCTCATGCTGATGATGACCTAACACATGTATCGCAAAATGTGGTGCAGCAACAAAATCGGGTAAACTCGGTGCAGTTTTAGACAAACTCCATAAAATTAAAGGCGGCTCTAAAGATAAAGATGAAAATGAATTTGCGGTCATACCAATTTTACGTCCATCTTGTCCTGTAGTCGTAATGACCGTAACACCCGTCGCAAATTGCCCTAACAAATTACGAATGTGGCGTGGTTCATTGACATTAATTGCAGCTAAACCTAAAGATGATACTGAATGATTCATAGCCATACTCCTTATGCCACACGATTTAAATCAGTGCCTTGTAAAAACTGCTGACTTGCTTCTGCATCAAACCACCACGGAGAAAACCCTCGTGGATCATCAAAGTTGTTAGCAATTTGTGCAGCAATGTGTTGGTTTTGAGAAGCAGCGACTAAAGCATCTATCATTTGTGGTTCAGGTGGACGTAGCATACTATTGGTCCAGTCCACAACATACTGTGCATAATCCCAATAACGATCAAAGGTTTGCTGCATCCATGCTTCATCAAATGCTTGGTCAGCATGTGCTAAAATCGCATCATAATACACCTTGCAACATTTGGCTGCATTGTTTGAACCTTGACCAGTAATAGGATCATTGACCACTAAAGCATCTGCCATACCAAAGACTTTTTTACCTGATGCCAAAGTTAAAACAGGATGACGTACTGTCGGGGTAAAACGCCCTGCAATATAACCACCATCATCTGTTAATTCGACATTTTGGCAACGGTCAGCCTCCCACGGTATATATTTTTCTAAAATTTCTAAGCTTTTTGCCAAATGTTGCTCTGGTGTTTTAACTTCTTGCCAACAATCCATTGGACCATTTGGAATCCCTTCAAAGACCATGATTTCACATGGTCCACTGGTTGTGAGTGCAGGAAAACAGAAATATTCACCAACGTTAGGAATCAGGTTAAAAGCGACACGTGAATAAGGTGACATTGGACGCATGCCTTTAACATAAGTCAAAGCTAATGCACGTTGTGGTTGTTGAAATGGGCTACGTGTATCATCACGACCAAATTGATTGACAATTTCGCCCTTACCTGCTGCCAATAAAACAAGCTCATATTGTTCAGCGAGTTGTTCTAATTCAGCTAAACCTACATCTTGAATCACTAACTTTCCGCCACGACGCTCAAACTCACCCATCCATTCTGGCATTTTGACACGCTGATCCACAGATTGAGCATAGCGTTGTAAACGTGCGCTCCAACTAAAAACTTTCTCTTTTTTCTCTGGTTCTACCAACGTGACACTGATCCCTTCTACTGCAGGGCATTGCTCTTCCCACTGATTTAGACCTAAATCACGTTCGGTTTGTAATGCATTATGAAACATACATTGACTCGACATGACTTTGCCATGTTTAACCTGCTCAGCGGTACGGTTGGTATACATACTAACCTCATAGCCTTTATCTAAAAGCCCTAAACCAAGTTGTAAGCCTGCCTGACCTGCACCTACGATTGCTATTTTGCGCATTTGATATTTCCTTATTCAATCCATGAAATTTTTGTTTTGGGTAAAATTAAGCTGTATTTACCTAAAAGCTGTCGTTATCTAAAAAATGATTAATCTGCTAAACGTGGAATTGCGGGTTGATTTTGCTCTGGTCCCATCACGCTATAACCACCATCTACAGCATAATCTGCCCCTGTCACAAAACTCGCAGCTTGAGAACTTAAGAACAACACCACATTTGCCACTTCTTCAGGGTGACCTAAACGCCCTAAAAGATGATAATCTGCCGCCACACGATCTGCTTTTGCTCGGTCTTGTCCACTCACTTCCGCAATGACACGTGACCATGTCCAACCTGGTGAAACTGAGTTGACTCGGATACCATCGGCTGCAAAATCCATTGCCATACTTTTGGTTAATGCTTGCATTGCAGCTTTAGATACGGGATATAACCAGCGACCTGTTTGTGCACATTGCGCTGAAATAGAGGTAAAGTTAACAATTGAACCTTGTGTTGCTTTTAAGTCCGTATACACAGCACGAGTTAACTCTACAGCTGAAACTAAATTAATATCTAAAGCCTTGAGCCAATCTTGACGACTCGACTGAAATCCGTTATCTAAATATGTACATGCTAAATTGACTAAAACATGAACTTGCCCAAACTTTTGCTGAACTTGGGAAATTGCATCCTTAAGTTGCGTATCATTGGTTAAATCTGTTTCAATAAATAAAGCTTGGTCTGTATAGGCATCTGCAATTTTTTGCCCTGCTGGATCTATATCTAAAATCGCAACATTTGCACCTACTTGTATAAAGGCATCAACCACAGCTTGACCAATCAGCGTTGCACCACCACTCACAATGACTGTTTTTTCTTTAAATTCAATCTTCATTACCAACTCCTATTAAGCGACTGATTTCTTTTCACTTGATGACCAAGATGGCATTAAGGTATTTGAAGGCAAAGATTCATCTATCAATTTTTGTGCGGTTTCTACACCTGCAACAGGTAGACCTTGTGGATTGAGAACACCTAACTGAACAAGCACACTTGCTTGATCCCAATAAATATGTTCATGACATAGTTTTGGACCACGGAATTTAATTACACCTAACATTGGGATTTGTACTTTTTTACCTGTAGGTGCAATCCCCGGAATCAGCCAATCAATTTCTTCATCATGGGTAAAACTCATAATGAACTCGTCTACAACTTGGGTTGCTCCCACTGTACGAGAAATTGGAATCAGACTCATATCTTTAGGATTTTGATGAACAAAATGATGCTGATAAAAACGTGACAGTTGCTTATAACCAACACCGCCCGTCATGGTTGGGATATGATTCACATAAGGCTCAGCCACCATGGTTGCCATGGTTGCAGGGACATCTCGTGTATCAAACTCATGGCGAATGTGTTCCTCCCACAGAGCTGCTAAATCATAATCAGGACCGATGGTTTTACGTAATGCAGCAACTGTTCTTTCATGAGCAATTTGTGCGGCAGTTTTATCAAAATGTTCACTTTTTGGACGAGCAAAAGCATGATCTACCTGCGGATAAACATAGACTTCTGTGCCTTTGATCTGTGCTAAACCCTGTTGAATGTCTTGGCGAATATTTTCAGGACAGAATTGATCCAGCTCCGCCATATGTAATAGCAATTTACCTTGGATATTTTGACTTTCAGCAAGTGCTTTTTCGATCCCAACACCATAATACGCTACAGAACACGCTAGATTTGGAATACGACACGCTGCTAAATATGCTAATTTTCCACCTAAGCAAAAGCCAACCACCGCTTGCTGTGCTTGATCATCACATACATCTAAACTTTTTAAAAAAGCCAAACTTTCTTCAATATCTTGTACACCGAGGTCTTCATCAAATTGTTGATACAACTCAAATGCACGTTGAAAATCTTCAGCACCATAACCTAGCTCCGTTTCAGGTGCGATTCGCCAATATAAATCTGGTACTAAAACGCTATAACCTTCTTCTGCAAGTAAATCTGCCTTGTCACGCATGGCTTGATTAACGCCAAAAATTTCTTGGCACAGCACAATACCCGGACCTTTACCATCTACAGAAGTTGCTAAGTAAGCTTTGTATTGGTTCCCTGTTGCGGTTGTCACTTGAATATATTTTCCTGACATTTCCTTGATCCTTGCTTGTTGTTTTCCACATCATGCAAAGATTCCAAACTATCAGCTAGGACAAGAACTGCAATCACTATCCAAAAATTGCAGCTTTTATTTTTTGAAAATTTATCTTATTTTTAAGCGATTGCGATATTTATTCAAACTATTTTCAGAATTTCATCAAATCATTAAAAATCAGCAAAATTAATTTCATTAAATCATTAAAATTTAGGTTAGTGTTTCAAAAAGTATGCTGAAAAAAACGGGTTGAATCTTGATAAAGTAGAGAAATGCAAATAACTCTAGAAATCAAATGTCCAACCTTCCTCGGTAATGCTCCCGAAAATTAAACGAGTTTAAAAGTAGAAAATCGACTAGTCTTTGAACAAGGAGATTTTCCATGAAAACATCTAAATATTCAGATAGCTTAATCATGAGCATTTTAAAACAAGCTGAAGCAGGAACACCCGTGCCTAACCTTTGTCGTGAGCATGGGATGAGTACAGCAACTTTCTACAAGTGGAAGTCCAAATATAGTGGTATGGATTTATCACTTATGACTCGGCTAAAAGAACTCGAAGCTGAAAATGCACGTTTAAAACGAATGTACGCTGATGAGCGCCTTAAATCAGATGTACTGCAAGATGCATTATCAAAAAAGTTTTAAGGCCACAACAGCGCAAATCACTTGCTCAGCAGGCGACTGAGCAATTTAATATTTCAGTCACTATGGCCTGTTTAATCTTCAATGTGAGTCAAACCTGCTATCGCTATAAGACCTGTTTGGATGATGAGAATCAGCAGATCGCACATTGGTTAATTCAGCTGACGAATGATCATAAAACATGGGGCTTTAAGCTTTGCTTCCTGTATTTACGTAATGTTAAGCAATATAAATGGAACCATAAGCGAGTTTACCGAATATACAAGGAACTTGAACTGAATTTAAGAATCAAACCAAACAAGCGCATAAAGCGTGAAATCCCTGAGAGGCTTGCTGTACCTGTTGTTCAGAATGAATCATGGTCGATGGATTTTATGTATGATCAATTGAGTGATGGGCGCAGTTATCGTGTCCATAATGTCATTGATGACTATAATCGTGAGTCTTTAATCATGGTGGTGGATTTTTCACTACCAGCTCAAAGAGTTCTGAGAGACCTAGATCAACTGATTGCATGGCGAGGAAAGCCCAAGCGTATTCGATCCGATAACGGCCCAGAATATGTGAGTGATTTAATGGATCAGTGGTGTAAAAAGCATGAGATTGAGCATGTTTTTACCCAACCTGGCAATCCATAGCAGAATGCCTATGTTGAGCGTTTTAATCGAACAGGGCGTTATGAATGTTTAAATCAGCATTTATTTGACAATATTGAGGAGGTACAAAACTATACAACTGCGTGGCAGTACTTTTATAATCATGAAAGACCACATATGGCAATTGATGGCAGACCACCTAACTTTAAACGATAACAAGGGCTTGGAGTTTTCTAATTTTGACCTCAGTTAATAATGGGGGTATTACCTACCCATCCCGTGCCATAATCTCTTATAATCAAACTCAATCGAATTTTTAAGATGAATTATGGCTTTACTGATCTTGCAAAAAGAACATGACGAAAGCAGTTTTTGCCCGCTTTGCAAAGCATCAATGTTTCTTGTATCAGCGGAATTGAATGATGAACCTGTAGAATATTTTGAATGTACTCATTGTGAGCATAAAATTTCAGATTCAGATTTAGTCCACTGCCAATGTCAAGCCTGCTCTCAAGCATTACTCGAAGCAAAAACAAAAATCACCCCAAAAAAGGTACTCAATGTCAGAAACCTTTCTAGCTTATATTTAATTGATAAATTATTTTTGTTGGCCATTTTAGATAAAATTATTTTAAATGATCATTTTCAAAATGAATGTATTAATTTTGAAAAAATAAAATGGGAAAAAGTTACCTCAACATATTCTCTCCAAAATACGATTTTATATCGTTTAGAGAAATACAATGTCATTACAAAAAAGAAAATGGTGACATTAAAAGACAATGAACATGATTTTTATCTTAATGTCCGTGTGGATCGTTTTTTAGAACCTTCATTATATACAATCTATCAAAAGTTAAGACAATGGTTTTTTGAAGATTTTAAATATGGTGCACCTTTTCAACAAGCTGAAGAAGTACATAGCACGCTATTTATTATTTTCTATCATGAAATTTTAGAATTCACTCAATATTATTGTAAACGCTTAGGGGTTAAATTTGCAGGGAATAAAAAATTTAAAGAATATTGCGATTATTTACTCAACTATTTATCGTTGGGGCAAATCTATTATATGGTGCAAACTGCATTAGATTATTTACACTCACAAAAAACAGCACTTGATCCACTCAATACTGATTTTAATAATACCAATAAACTGCGTAAAACCTTAGAGGAATACCGAAAAAATTCAATTCATAAAAAATTTGAAATTTCGACTTTACCTCGTCCTTACGATTTACATTTTAGTCGTGTCAGTCAAATATTTTTATTTCACTTACTTAAACTTGACGAAAACTATGTTGCACAAACAATTCCTGTGATTTGGCAAAATATCAAACCACGTATGGAATTTTTCTCAAAGTTTAATTGTATGCATTGTGGATCTACAGATTTAAGTATTGAATATGATGATCATCATTCAATCTCGACTTTCTGTAATCGCTGTAAGCATCAAGATCACTATTTTACCAAATAAGGAATGCATATGAATCAGCTTGAAAATATTCACACGATTCAATCTACTCCAACCCTGATTCAAACAGATACATTACGAGCAGAAGTCATCACGGCGTGGACACAATTACAAATGCAACAACCACTTGTGCATTGTATTACCAATAGTGTTGCAGCAAATTATGCAGCGAATGTACTTTTGGCAGCAGGCGCTTCACCTGCCATGATTGATAATCCCTTTGAAGCAGAAAGTTTTGCCAATATTGCGGCTGCACTCAGTATTAATTTAGGGACACCGACTTCTGAGCAAATGCAAGCCATAAAAATTGCAGCACAAACCGTTGCTGCAAAATCAACACCTTGGGTGCTTGACCCTGTGGGGTATGGTGCATTTTTAAAATGGCGCAGTGCCATGGTCGATGAATTATTGTTATTACACCCCACGATCATTCGTGGCAATGCCTCTGAAATCAGTGGTCTAGCAGGAAATCAAGTTCAATCAAAAGGTGTAGATAGCAGTATTGCTAGTCATGAGGTTTATCAACAAGCCATTCCCCTGTTGGCACATTGTGAATGTGTTGCGATTTCAGGTGAGTCCGATTTTATTTTATCAAAAGAACTCAATGCCGTGATTCAAGTCAATGGTGGTAGTGATTTACAACCTAAAATCACAGCAACAGGTTGTGCCTTAGGTGCATTAATTGCAGCCTATAGTGCTGTTTCTACCCCCACAATTGCAACACTTTCTGCACATGTTCATTTTGCCATTGCAGGAAAACTGGCTTTTAGCAAAACGCAGTCTGTAGGTAGTTTTAATGTCGCTTTTTTAGATGCAATTTATGAACTCAATGCAGAAACGATCCAGCAATATGCAGATTTTGAAATATTAAATATCGAATAATTTTGAGATGCTGATGAAAATAGATCAAGATCAGGATTAAAAAATTAAATCTATCTTTAGAAAAATATGCAGATAAAATAATCAAATGTATTTTTGGTTATTTATGTATCACGATCTGCATTTTTCTTTATTCGTTAAATTTGAAGAAAACCTATGATCAATATAAATACTCAAGCAGTTGGTTTTTATTTTCATTTCTTCTTCCAAGTGCAGTTTTTTATTGGTTATTCTATTAGTGCTTAGAAAATAAATATTTTCATTTCAAAAAATCTGCCCCACGTGAACAACATAAATGAACTCCATACTTTTAAACCAAATTCAAGACATTGAAAGCTATTGGAAATTTCCAATCTCAGATACATATCAACAAATCCTCCTTGAACACATCCAAGAATGTCCAATGTTTGAAGTTGAATATTTCGATGAATATGAACAAGAGGAAATATATATCTGTTTTTACAATTGTTTTGACTTAATAGAACGTAATCAAACCTATCAAATACAAAATTTTGAAGCAAATTTTTTAATGGTTGGACAACAAGGTAACTTAGGCTATTTCATTTCCCAGCATCAGCATGATTTGACTTTATATCAATTAGATTTAGGTTCATTAGGATCCCTTCCTATGCAAGTTTTGATTACAGACTTTCGAGCGTTATTTAACATTTAAAAGTCATTATTTTTCAGCCTTTTTATGACTTTCACATGAAATAAGTCGGAAAAGAGCATATGGATTTAAAATATATTGCAATTAAAAAAGCGAATCGCTACAGCACTATTTTTATTTATGATAATCTTTCAAAAAACCAATAATCTAGACCATCATGAACCGTAAAACTCAACAAGATATGCAAGGTTTGTTGCAATATTTTTATCAAAAAAAATTGCCACCTTTGGGTTTAAAGTATGCCGAAGCACTGTTTAAAATTACTCCTGATTTTAGTGATGAAAGTTTACACGACATTGATACCTTGTTAATTGCTTTACATCATCAAAATGTCCGCCCTAATGATCTAGTAACGCAACGAGATGGGTTAAATTTTTTGATGATGTTGATTTCTTATCTTTGTGATGTTCTTGCGCAAAGAACCCATTATCCTGTGGAATGGTACAATTATCACGAAGCGATTAAAATTTTACCTTCAGATTATGAACTTCCTCTCGACTTTTTTAGTTCAATGGTCGCTTTGATCAATCATCAAGTTTGCTTACCTTTAGCTGTTATTGCAGATGTTCTGCATCACGGTGAAAATGCTGAAAAAACATGTCTCAGTTATGTTCATTTACGCCAAAGTATTATTGAAAAAAATCATACACAAAATATCAATGAAAATTGTGCTGAATATATTCAAGCGCTACAACAACATCGCTATCTATCAGATGGCAATGCTTATCATCAAGCAACCAAGTTAATAGACTTTGATTTTTCTTTAGTGAGTCTGCAAAAAATTGATCTCCTGCTCAACCGCATTCGTCAGTATGAACAACTCAATGAAGCAGGCTATGCAACCTTTATGCAGGACAAAGAGAAATTAAACTTCTTAGTTGCACTCAGTTATTATTTAGGGACAACGATTGCCCATCAAACGTTGAGTAGCGTGAAATGGTTTAGTTTTGAAGAATATAAAGCATTACTCAGTCAAGAGGATGATGAAGAGTTTCGCTATGAACTTGCACAAGTCTTTGTCTTCCAAAATCAAATTTCTTATCCAATGTCGGTACTGACTGCTATTTTATTTGACGCTAAGCAGCCCGTTCAGAGTTGTTTAACATATGTGCAAAAATACATTGATCTTTCCACGCAAAGTTTGGTGTATTTCCCTTCAGCTTTAAAAGATATACAACAACCTGAAATCACTGCAAATATTACCCAAGCATTTAAACATGCTGGTTTTTTAGCAGCTTATGCCAGTTTCATGCTTGATGGGTCAAGTTTAGACCCCTGCTTATTGGTTAGTAAAGACCATAAAGTTCAAATTATCAAACTCATGCAAGACAATCCACGAGAGCTTGCATTTGCTGAACTTGAACAGAACCCACACGGTTATCCATTTCAACTGTTTTGTGAAGATATTCACGCCTATCTACCCACAGGGCGTACGGATGCAATTTATCTAAAAATACAAATCTATACTCCCATAGAAACCACAGTCAGTTTAGTCATTCCTTATACAAAGACTGCTGACAATAAAATTGAGCATATTTACTCAGTGGTTCAATACACCTCTTCTAATTTATCACTCGCACAATTTGATGCAGCAATGACAACCTTTTACCAAAATGCTTTTGAGTTTCAAGACAGCTTTACCCAACAGTCATTTTGGCAAGCACATTTCCAAGAGAATATTCTACGAAAACCAGCGAGTTTTTTATTCAACGACACACAAAGCGATGAATTTAACTCAGCACTTCAAACCTTATACCCAATCAAAATGGTCGAAACGCCAAAACCGTCCATTACATTAGAAAATACTTCTCAGGAAAATGCCGCTCAAGAAAATAAAGCACAGCTCGAAAATACTTCTGTTACAGAATTGCCAGAGGTCAGTCATCCTGCCCTACTCAAAGCCCTCGACATTTTAGCAAGCAGTGAAGATGACCCAGAGAAAAGCCAACAAGCCATTGGGATTATTTCTAGCTTAATCATCAATAATGACCCTGAAGCCATGCAATTGATGGCACATTTTCATGCTGACGGCAAATATGTTGAAAAAGATCCTAAACAAGCTTTTTTCTATTTGGTGGAAGTCGCTAAATTGCAAATGGATGAAAGCTCATTTAAAGATGCCATGCGCTTTTATGCATCCCCCGTGCACGCTTTAGATAAAACTGACCCTGACGTTGAAGAATGGTTATTGGGTTTAGCCGCAGACTTTGATCGAGCAACCGCAGAAAAACCAGAGATTGCACAATTAAATAGCAGCAGTTCGCGTAGACGGGTTATACAAAAAGCTGATCAGCCTTTAACAACAGCGCAATGGATCAATCGGTTTTTAATTGGAATCAGTGTGATCCTGATACTAATTATTCTCTTTAAGTAAAATATTATAAGATTGAAAATGGCACGTAAAAGTATTGTCTATTTTCAATCTTAAATTTTTGACATCTTGATTTGCAATTTTTTGCTTTAAACAACAGCAATCAGATCCACGACATGCACAATATCTTGTTGTACCGTAAAACTTACATCTAAACCCGCAAATTTCATTTTATAAATCCGATGTTCATCATCTTGATAAGCTGGACGAGGGTCTAAAGACAACACTTGCTCAAGTTCATTTTGCATTTGTGGGGTGATTTTCTGTATTTTCAGTAAATGCTTGAATGCCAATTGTACATTTTCAGACCAAACAACTTTTTTTCGATCTGGTTCTTGCTGAGCATAACCACTTTTTGCATCCATGATTGCATCGGAATACTGAATATAAGGCTTAATATCCAAAATCGGTGTAGCGTCTAATAAGTCACTGCCTGTCACATAAACCCGTAGCGATTTTCCAACTTTTTTCACATGTTTAAGTTGTACTACAGACAAACCTATTGGTGCAGGACGATACATACTCCGTGTGGCAAAGATCCCTATTTTTTGATTCCCCCCCAATCGCGGCGGTCTAACTTGTGCTCTAAATTTATGATTTTCATTACTATTTTTATTTTCATGAAATTGCCAAACCAACCATAAGTGACTGAATGCTTCAATTCCTTCAAAAGCCAATAGGTCATTATAGGGTGCTTGCATTTCAATATAAGATTCAACCTGAACTAAGTTCGGTTGGCGAGGAATACCAAATTTTTCTTGGTAAGGTGAATGCATATAACCAATTATAGGTAAACAAAGATCAGACATAATCACTTTTTCTGATAAGCTCAATTAAATATATTCAGTTTATCGAGAATGATTTTAGATTAGAATAGTAAGCTGTTCTAATTTGATAATTTATTGAGACCTTTAATGGCTGCTTTCAACGTCGAAAAGATTACTCACGTACACCACTGGAATGACACTTTATTCAGTTTTAAAACAACACGTGACACTTCACTCCGTTTTAAAAATGGTCAATTTGTGATGATTGGGCTTGAAGTGAATGGTAAGCCTTTAATGCGTGCATATTCAATCGCAAGTGCTAACTATGAAGAAGAACTTGAATTCTTCTCAATCAAAGTACCTGATGGTCCTTTAACTTCTATTTTACAAAAAGTAAAAGTAGGCGATGACATTTTAATTTCCAAAAAACCAACAGGTACATTGGTATTGGATGATTTAAATCCGGGTAAAAACTTATACTTATTGTCTTCAGGCACAGGTCTTGCGCCGTTCCTTTCTACTATTCGTGATCCTGAAACATACGAGCGTTTTGAAAAAATCATTGTAGTGCATGGCACTCGTTTTATTTCAGAATTGGCATATCAAGATTTAATTTTAAATGAAGTTCCTAACCATGAATTTTTCTCAGAATTGGGTGCAAAAGAAAAATTAATCTATTACCCAACAGTGACACGTGAAGAATTCCACACCCAAGGTCGTGTAACCACTGCAATTGAAACTGGTCAATTATTTGAAAAAATTGGTTTACCACGTTTCAACCCAGAAACTGACCGTGCAATGCTCTGTGGTAGCCCTGCTTTCCTTGATGATGTTGCAGCATTGCTTGATCAGCATGGCTTAAAAGAATCACCTAAAATGGGTGTGCTCGGTGACTATGTGATCGAACGTGCATTCGTCGAAAAATAATATTTTAAAATATGATGAAAAAACCGAGTCTATGTACTCGGTTTTTTCATGCCGCAAGTTGAATCAAAAAATCGAGGCATTAACCTCGATTTTTATTTTTCATAGACAGAATAAGCTTGATTATTTTTTCATACATTCAATCGGTTCTACAACCTTAAAAGGCTTCATCACTTGCAATATCATTTTATTTTTGCTTAACGCTGCAATTTGCGCCGCTGCATTTGGGTACTGCTCATATTCTTTTTTCAGTGCTTGTTCATAAGTTTTGTCATCAGAATCTACTTTTAACAATTTAGTCTTAGTAAAAACAAGCATTTGATCTTGATCAAGCGCCCAAGCACTTTTTGTTTTCATGCTGGTATGAATGGTTTTCTTCTCATTGCCAAATTGAATTTTTGAGTCGGAAAAATAGGTTCCATTTTCATAATATTGGTCATTCGATTTTATAATCACATTATTATTTTTAATAATTTGTGTACATTCCCACTCTCCTGTGATGGCAGAGGTGTCAATTTCTACAGCATGTGCAAAGCTTTGTGTAATGAGCGCAACAAGCAATGCACCACCAAGAAAAGAATATGTTTTTTTATACATCGTTACGTTCTATTTTATGAAAAAATTTCCTAAAGTTTAGCTGAATTTTTTATGAAGTGTTAATTTTAAAAATAATAAATTTGCCCATAAACTCTCTATTATGAAATATCGAGGTATAGCATCACAGTGATTTATACCTTGACATAGCATTTCAATTATTCAGCAGCATTTTCATCTTCATCAGCTGCTTCGACTTCATGCAACATACTTAAACTGGTCGCTGTAGATGCCCCATTTTGCTGATTTCGTGTAGCTTTTAACTTAATCTGTAAACGTAATTCATTGGTTGAATCTGCATTTCTCAGTGCTTCGTCATAACTAATCGCACCTTCATTGTATAAATCAAATAATGCCTGATCAAAAGTTTGCATACCAAGCTCACGCGACTTGGTCATGATTTCTTTAATTTCATGAAAATTACCTTTTAAGATCACATCGGAAATTAAAGGTGTATTGAGTAAAATTTCAACTGCTGCTCTACGTCCATCGTTATTTTCAGTGCGAATCAAACGCTGTGAAATAATGGCTTTCATATTTGATGATAAATCCATTAACAGCTGATTACGGCGCTCTTCAGGGAAAAAGTTAATAATACGGTCTAAAGCTTGGTTGGCATTATTTGCATGCAGAGTACCTAAACACAAATGTCCTGTTTCAGCAAAAGCAATGGCATGTTCCATGGTTTCTGTATCACGGATCTCACCAATTAAAATGACATCGGGCGCCTGACGTAAGGTGTTTTTCAATGCATTGTGCCAAGTATGACAATCTACACCAACCTCACGATGGGTAATCATCGATTTTTTATGCTTATGCACATATTCCACAGGGTCTTCAACCGTAATAATATGCCCTGCTGAATTTTCGTTACGATAGTCAATCATCGCTGCCAATGACGTCGACTTTCCTGAACCTGTCCCACCCACCACAAGGACCAAGCCACGTTTTTCCATAATCACATGTTTCAGTGATTCAGGTAATTTCAGTTTGGTAAAATTTGGAATTTCAGCAGTAATGGTACGAATCACCATACCGACTTGTAATTGTTGTTGAAAAACATTGACTCGAAAACGCGAAACGTTAGGTACACTGATGGCAAAATTACATTCAAGTTCTGTTTCAAAATCTTGACGTTGTTTGGCATTCATCAGGCTATAAGCAAAAAGTTTAGCTTTTTCTGCTGTGAGCTCTGGTTGCCCTAGAGATTTCATCAAGCCCTGATGCTTAATACTGGGTGGGAAATCTGCCGAAATAAACAGATCTGAACCGCCAAATTCAACCACTTTACTAAGCATGTGAAACATATAGCGTTGTGCTTCTTGCAATAATTCAGCTGTATACATAACTTCCCCGATTTTTCTTTAAATGAATGATTTTTAATCAGCTTATTTTGTAGAAATAGCGACTAATTTTTTGGGCATTCTGTCACATTTTTAGCCTTATTCTCAACATATTTTCATGATTTTGCTCGTACAAGTCATCAAAACCACTCTAAAAAATAGCCCTGATTCAATCCTTTCTATACTGTGTTTGCTCCTAAATAAAATATTTTTGAGAATGCATAAAAAAACCAAGGTCAAATGCCTTGGTTCTTATAAAAAATACGATGTAAAATTCAGATGATTTTACTCAATATGCGTTATTCTGCAGAAATATCCTCAAACAACACAGACGATAAATAACGCTCCCCCCCATCAGGTAAAATAACAACAATGGTTTTTCCTGCATTTTCAGGACGTGCAGCCAATTTTGCTGCTGCTGCCAATGCTGCACCACTTGAGATTCCTACAAAAATACCTTCTTGTGTCGCTGACTGACGTGCAAAATCAATCGCTTCTTGATTTTCAATGGCAATGACTTCATCGACTAAGTCTAAGTCTAAATTTTTAGGAATAAAGTTTGCACCAATTCCCTGAATTTTATGAGGTCCAGGAGTAAGTGCTTCTCCACGTTTGGCTTGACCAATGATTGGTGAATCCGCAGGTTCAACAGCAACAGAGTAAATAGGCTGATTTTTCACTTGCTCAAAATAACGTGAAATACCCGTGATGGTTCCACCCGTCCCCACACCTGCGACTAAAATATCAACTTTACCGCCTGTTGCAGCAAAAATTTCTGGACCTGTGGTTTTCTCATGAATAGCTGGATTGGCAGGATTTTCAAATTGTTGCGGCAAATAATATTGTTCAGGATGTTCTGTCACTAAACGTACAGCTTCATCAATTGCGCCTTTCATGCCTTTTGCAGGTTCAGTCAGCACTAAATTCGCACCAAGTGCTTTCAACACTTTACGGCGCTCTATACTCATACTTGCAGGCATGGTTAAGGTAATGTCATAGCCTTTTGCAGCAGCCACATACGCCAATGCAATCCCTGTATTACCACTGGTTGGTTCTACGATATGCATACCTTTTTTCAGTTTTCCACTTTTTTCAGCATCTTCAATCAAAGCTGCCCCAACACGGTCTTTCACAGAAAATGCAGGATTACGACTTTCAATTTTGGCTAAAATAGTTGCACCATGCGCTGCTAAACGGTTAATGCGTACCAATGGTGTATTACCAATTGCATCTGCGTTGTTGGCATAGACTGCAATGCCTAGATTTTCAGTTTGTGGGAAATGAGTATCAGTCGCCATGCGCTATCCTTAATTTATCAATCATCTTATTTATATAGCACTATCATAACGCCTTTTGTTGTATCGTTGATATTCCGTAAAGTGATTTATTTATAAAAATTTGTGAATAGTTTATTTGATAAAAATCAAATGCCTAGTTTTATACAATGTTTGCCTCATCGATTTATTTTATCCCCTTTATTAAAACAGAATATTTTCTTAAATATTGATGCTCTGTTGATGTACCCATCTATATATAAATTCTTTTATACATTTTTCTTCACTTTAGCCCATAATAGTCAGCATAAAGACATCGTGTTGAGATTTATATGGCAAACAATGCTTATCAAAAATTTTATCGCCAATTTACCAAAAAAGTTTTAGATAAAATTGTCAGCCCTCAAGTGCTTGGTGATACACAAGCCTTAGAAAATACATTAAAAGAACAAGATGCGAAACAACTCCCGATTTGCTATGTCATTCAAGACAATTCAACGTCAAATAAAGTTCTGATTGATAATGAAACAGAGAAACGCAGCTTACATTCTGCTTTTTCTGCGCTTAGGCTCAAGGAACACCAAGAGGATGATTCTTTTTTAGTACTAGAAGCCTCGACCCACAATGCCTCTGCTTATTATCCAGATAAATTAATACGGTTAGTGGAGTATTTATTAAAGCATAAAGAGGAAGATATTTTATTTGTTCCTGTCACCATTTTGTGGGGACGTGCGCCTGAAAATGAAGACAGTTGGTACAAAGCATTAATGGCAGATGCTTGGACCAAACCGACAGGGATTAAACAAGCGTTAAATATCACCTTATATGGTCGCGAAAATTATATTGAGTTTCATCAAGCCATTTCACTACGTACATTAATCAATAGTGCTTTAGAAGTCGCACCAAACTTTGCACCTGCGCATTATGTCGTTAAACAACTTAACCAGTCTTTTAATCAATATAAAGAAGCCATTTTAGGGCCTGATCTTTCTGACCGCCGTAATGTGATTAACAAATTACTCACCTCAGATGTGATCAAAGAAGCTGTTTTAACTGAAAGTATTCATAAAAAAATAAGTGTGCAAGACGCTGAAGCATTAGCGAAAAAGTATTTAGATGAAATCGTTTCTGACTTTTCATACTCAACGTTGCGTTTTGCTGAAATTGCCCTGACCAAACTTTGGACGCAGCTTTACGATGGCATTCAGGTACATAATTTTGAAGTCGTGCGTGAACTGGCTAAAGATTATGAAATTGTTTATACACCATGCCACCGTAGCCATATTGACTATTTATTGTTGTCCTATGTGATTTATAAACGTGGCTTGATGGTGCCGCATATTGCCGCAGGAATTAACCTCAATATGCCTGTCGTGGGACAACTCATGCGTGGGGCGGGTGCTTATTTTATTCGTCGCAGTTTTAGTGGTAATGCACTCTACACAGCTGTTTTTAAAGAATATGTACATAGCCTACTCAGCCGTAATACCCCTTTAGAATATTTTATTGAAGGTGGACGCTCTCGTACAGGTTTATTACTTCCTGCCAAAAAAGGCATGTTGGCAATGACCATTCAAAGTCATTTGCGTGGCAACAGTAAACCAATTGCCTTTATTCCAACCTATTTTGGCTATGAAAAACTGATCGAAGGTTCTTCTTATATTAAAGAACTGGGTGGGCAGAAAAAACAGTCCGAATCACTCTTTGGTTTACTCAAATCGATGCAAAAAATCGAAAAAGTATTTGGAATGGTGCATGTTAATTTTGGTGAACCCGTATTTCTCAAACCCATTTTAGACAAGAACCAAGTCCCTCAACATGTCGGTTTAGAGGAAGATTTACCTTCATCGGTCAAAATTACAGTCAATGAAGTTGCCGATGAAATTTTAGAAAACATCAATAAAGCCGCAGTCATTAACCCTGTAAATTTAATTGCGACTATTTTACTGAATGCGCCAACACATGCTTTGGCTGAGCGTGATGTTTTATTACGACTAGAACAGTTTAGAAATTTACTTAAATATCATGTCTATGATGAAAGAATGCAAATCACAGCGCTTTCAAACCATGAAATTATTCAGTATGCAATTAAACTTAAACAAGTTGAATTTATTGAACATGATAATGAACGTTGGCTTAAAGTGTGTAACCAACAAGAGGCTTTGCTTAAATATTTTAGCAATAATATTCTGCATACCTTGCTTTTACCTGCACTGATTGCTCATATTTTAACGGCACAAAGTGAGCCATACATTGAAAAAATCAGTAAAGACGAATTGTTTAATGCGGCTTTACAACAATATCCTGAACTACAAAAAATGTACTTCTTGAAATGGCAAGCCGATGAAATCAGTGTAGAAATCAAGCATATTTTAGATTATTTTGTGACTGAAAAATTGATTCAGATTGATGATCAAACGATTTTCATTCATCAAGCCGATGATACTTTGCGCTTATTAAAAGCGTTTGCCCATTTGTACACAGTGAACTCAACACATTAATTTTAAGCAAGTTTAAACGAATCCATTAGAAACCGAAGTTACTGCTTCGGTTTTTTTATTTCACTGCAAAAGTACCAAAATAATTTAAAACTTGCGCAAAATTTTCCACAGACTTAAAGCCGATATGTCTTAATAACTGATGCAATGCTTGATTCGAAATTAAGCAAAAATCATCTTGTAAACGCTCAATCATGGCTTGGCTTTGTTTTTCCGAAAGTCCTGTCAATTCGGCTAAATGCTGCAAAGTTTTCAATTGTTGTATATTTTCAATTTGCATCAAGTCATAGCTCAAACATAGAGCCTGATCTTTTAAAGCATGATAAATATCTTGAAAATAAAACTTTTTTTCAGTTTCAGGAATAAAATGTGAAACTAAAATGGACAATGCAGCATCAAATTTTTGTGCTGTATGACTCAGCCCAGAGGTATCGCTATGCAAAAACTGTACATGTGTTGCTAAGTTTTCAGACTCAAGCCGTGCTTTGGCTTTTTCAAGCATATTTTGAGCAGGATCGATGGCGGTAAATCTCCAATGTGGAAATTGAGCTGCCAAATAACACAGCTCATGCCCTGTACCACAGCCTACCACTAGAACTTCAGCACGTTCAGGTAAGCGTGCTTTGAGTAAAGCATGAACTTGTAAATGGATCAGTTCATAACCTGGGATGAGTTTTCGAATATGCTCATCATAACTTTCTACAACTTGAGGGTGATTAAAGTTTTTTGCCATGTTTTTTTGCCATGTTTTTATAACTATTGTATTGCAAATAAATGAAACGCACCAAGCCCAAACAATATCACTTGCAATAGAACTTAGTGCGACTTTGGATCACTTAAAGTTTAAGCGATTTCTTTTAAATTTAATTCATTACGCATAAATTCTTGAAGTTTAAATTTTTGCGCTTTTCCTGAAGCAGTCATCGGAAACTCAGTAAAGAATCGCACATATTTCGGCACTTTATTATGTGAAATATGCTCCTTACAATACTGACGAATGCATTCTTCTGTCACCTGATGATGATCATGTAAAATAATACACGCACATAACTCCTCACCATAACGTGGATCAGGTAAACCAATCACTTGCACATCAGATACATCAGGATGGGTATATAAGAAGTCTTCGATTTCTTTCGGGAACAAGTTTTCTCCGCCACGAATCACCACATCTTTAATGCGCCCTTTAATTTTAACAAAACCTTCTTCATCCATTTCAGCAATATCACCCGTATGCATCCACTTCGCAACATCAATCACTTCTTTGGTTTTTTCTTCATCTTCCCAATACCCCAACATCACTGAATAACCACGTACACACAATTCACCGAGTTTGCCACGAGGTACAATTTTTCCTTGCTCATCGATGATCTTCACTTCAAGATGAGGTTTCACCCGCCCTACTGTGCCCACACGGCATTCAATCGGGTCTGTGGTTGAAGTCTGCATACTGACAGGTGCAGTTTCAGTCATACCATAACAAATGGTAATTTCACTCATATGCATACGATCAATCACACGTTGCATGATCTCACGTGGACATGGACTACCGGCCATAATGCCTGTACGTAAACTACTTAAATCAAACTGATCAAATGTTTCTTCTTCGAGCATGGCAATAAACATGGTCGGTACACCATAAGCTGCTGTACATTTTTCTTGTTCAATGGCTTTTAAGCTTGCCAACGAATTAAACACGGCGGATGGATACACCATGGTTGAACCATGCGTGATACAGGCAAGATTACCCATCACCATACCAAAACAATGAAACAGTGGCACAGAAATACACACACGATCTTGTGGTGTTAAATGAATGCCTTCTCCCACAAAATAACCATTATTTAAAATATTATTGTGGGTTAACATGGTCCCTTTGGGATTCCCTGTTGTACCCGAAGTAAACTGAATATTAATGGTTTCATCAAATTGTAGGTCTTGTGCAATTGCCTGTAATTGCTTTAGTTCTTGTTGGCTAGGTTGGCTTAGCAAGTCTGAGAAACGATGAATACCTTCATGCTGTTGCTCATCTATTTTGATCACATATTTTAAATGAGGAACTTTCTCAGCATTTAAAACTTTATCCTGTGCAGTCTGAATTTCAGGGGCAATTTGAGTCAGTACTTGCTGATAATCAGAGCTTTTAAAAACTGAAGCAATGATCAACCCTTTACATGAAACTTTATTCAGTACGTATTCCAACTCATTTTTTTTATAAGCAGGATTAAGATTGACCAAAATAATGCCTGCTTTAAAAGCAGCAAACTGGGCAATCGTCCATTCCACACAGTTGGGAGACCAAATCGCAAGGCGATCACCTTTTTGAAGCCCTAAACGCAATAAACTACAGGCAAAGGCATTGACTTGATCTTGCAGCTCTTGATAACTGAGCCTGATATTTTGATGAAGACTGATCACCGCATCCTGATCAGCATACATCTGACATGCTTCATCAAATTTTTCACCAATCGTCATCCCTACTAAAGGTTGTTGACTTGTTCCATATGCGTAACTTAACCGTACTTGCGACATTGAATCATACTCCTTGATTCTTTGTGATTTTGCTTTTCTAATCTCTAATCTAATTGTTTTCCTTGATCACTTGTCGAAACAGATTTTATGTGTATTTAAAACGTTAAATAAATATTAATCCTCCTTGCTTTGCATCGCATTTACACAAAAATCGGCAATCTGTTTCACAAAATAATCTTTATAGGACTCATCAAACATCACATTTCTTGAAGGATTTAAAGGTTCAATCACCACAAATGTCATTGCACCCACTACACAAAGTGCAGCTGTATTTAAATCTTCAAAACCGAATTCACCTGTGGTTTTTCCTTGAGCCAAAATTTCCTTCATGCTTTGTTTGATCAATTGTTTACTACGAAAACGACCATGCTCTAACTCTGGGTCGACAGGTTCAAACATCAGTGAATATGCCAGTTGTGGACTATTCATTGCACGCTTAACAAAAGTCGTAACTGCTTTATGTAACTTTTGCGTCGCAGTGAGCTCACCTGCCGCAATATGATTCAAAATATCAACTTCGACATGGATTGCATCATCTAACACCTCTATCAGCACTTGGCTTTTATTGGCGAAATAACGATAGACCAAGCCGCTTGATACGCCTGCTCGGTCAGCAATCGCTTGTATCTGTGCATCTTTAAATCCACCTTCAGCAATTAATTCACGTGCAGACTGCAAAATCGTTTTGCGATTTTGTTCCATTCGCTCTTGCATTAAAGATGATCGTTTATAGCTCATATTTTGTATTCTCAACCAATTAAAATGAATTGTAAATCAATTTTTGAATTTATATTCACTTTTTCAAAAAAAACATGTATTGTAAATTTAGCAACAAGAAAAAGTGTTTTTTGGCACAACAACTAAAACCGTTAGGATGACAGGATGATGAACCTACACAGTATTGATTTTGGATTGGATGAAACATTAATTGCACTCCGTGATTCAGTGGCTGCTTTCTGTGCAAAGGAAGTTGCACCGCTTGCTAAACAAGTCGATCAAGATAACTTATTCCCCCATCACCTTTGGAAAAAATTTGGTGATATGGGACTTCTGGGTTTAACCGTAAGCGAAGAATATGGGGGTACGAACTTAGGTTATCTTGCACATATTTTGGTTATGCAAGAAATTTCTCGCGCTTCAGCGGCTATCGGCTTGTCTTATGGTGCACATTCTAACCTATGTGTGAATCAAATTAACCGTAATGGCAATGCAGATCAAAAACAACGCTATTTGCCAAAATTGATTTCAGGTGAATATGTAGGCGCACTTGCAATGTCTGAACCGAATGCAGGTTCTGACGTGGTCAGTATGAAACTCAAAGCCGAAGATGCTGGGGATCATTTTATCTTAAATGGCTCGAAAATGTGGATCACCAATGGTGGCGATGCTGATGTTTTAGTGGTGTATGCTAAAACCGATCTTGCCGCAGGTGCAAAAGGCATGACCGCATTCCTTGTTGAAAAAAATATGGAAGGCTTTAGTCATGGTTCACACCTCGACAAACTCGGTATGCGTGGCTCAAACACCTACCCGCTATTCTTTGATAATGTCAAAGTACCAAAAGAGAATGTTCTAGGTGGTGTTGGTAATGGCACAAAAGTCCTGATGAGTGGCTTGGACTACGAACGCGCTGTTCTCAGTGGTGGGCCTCTTGGCATTATGGATGCCTGTTTAGATGTCGTCATTCCTTACATTCATGACCGTAAACAATTTGGACAAGCTTTAGGTGAGTTCCAACTCATGCAAGGCAAAATTGCCGATATGTATTCAACATGGTTAGCGTCTAAAGCGTTGGTCTATGCCGTCGGTGCTGCATGTGACAAAGCGGATCATGATCGTGGTTTACGTAAAGATGCGGCAAGTGCAATTTTATATTCTGCTGAAAAAGCGACATGGATGGCAGGTGAAGCAATTCAAACTTTAGGTGGCAATGGTTATATCAATGAATATGACACAGGTCGTCTATGGCGTGATGCAAAACTCTATGAAATCGGCGCGGGTACATCAGAAATTCGCCGTATGTTGATTGGTCGTGAATTATTCAATGAAACCAAATAATTGAACTTAATTTTCAAATGATCTTGGCATTGAAATCAATTTCAAGATCATTTCAACAACAGCTCTGCTGAACCAATAGTCGAATATAAAAAAGACAAGGACGTTCCTGATGAATCAAATACAAAGCAAAATTAATATTCGAAGCGAAGATTTTAAAGCCAATCAAGCGGCGATGCAGCAACTGGTCGATGATCTTAAGCAAAAAGTCGCAACCATTGCTTTGGGTGGTGGTGAAAAAGCCCGCGAAAAACATATTGCACGAGGCAAACTCTTGGCACGTGATCGTATTGATCAACTGATTGATGCAGGTACAGCTTTTTTAGAAATCGGTCAAATTGCTGGTTTTAATGTCTACGCTGATGATGTCCCTGCTGCAGGTGTCGTGGCAGGTATCGGGCAAGTCCAAGGCGTAAGCTGTATGATCGTGGCAAATGATGCAACGGTGAAAGGTGGAACCTATTATCCACTCACAGTGAAAAAGCATTTACGTGCGCAAGAAATCGCTGAACAAAACCATTTACCGTGTATTTATATGGTGGACTCAGGTGGTGCATTCCTGCCGATGCAAGATGAAGTTTTCCCTGACCGCGACCACTTTGGACGTATCTTCTACAATCAAGCGCGTATGTCGAGTATGGGCATCGCTCAAATTGCCATTGTGATGGGCAGTTGTACCGCAGGTGGTGCTTATGTGCCTGCCATGTCAGATGAAACCATTATTGTGCGTAACCAAGGGACGATTTTCTTGGGTGGTCCACCACTAGTCAAAGCAGCGACGGGAGAAGTCGTGACTTCAGAAGACCTCGGTGGCGGTGATGTACATACACGTCTTTCAGGTGTTGCCGATCATTTGGCTGAAAATGATGAACACGCGATCTTAATTGCACGCAATATCGTTAAAAATTTAAATAAAACGCCAAATCAAAATAATATTGAAATCGAAGAACCGCTTTATGCAGCAGAAGAACTCTACGGCATCATTCCAACGGATACCCGTAAACCTTTTGATATTCGTGAAGTCATTGCTCGTATTGTGGATGGTTCACGTTTAGACGAGTTTAAAGCACGTTTTGGCACAACACTCGTCACAGGTTTTGCTTCAATTTATGGCATGAAAGTCGGCATCATTGCCAACAACGGGATTCTATTTTCAGAGTCTGCACAAAAAGGCGCTCACTTTATTGAACTGTGTACACAGCGCAATATTCCTTTGTTATTCCTGCAAAATATTACAGGCTTCATGGTGGGTCGCCAGTATGAAAATGAAGGCATTGCCAAACATGGTGCAAAACTAGTTATGGCTGTAGCAACTGCAAATGTACCGAAAATCACCATGGTAATCGGGGGTTCATTTGGTGCAGGGAATTATGGCATGTGTGGTCGTGCCTACTCGCCTCGTTTCCTCTGGACTTGGCCAAACTCGCGTATTTCGGTGATGGGTGGCGAACAAGCTGCAAGTGTGCTCTCCACTTTAAAACGTGACCAAATTGAATCTAAAGGTGAAAGCTGGAGTGCTGAACAAGAAGATCAATTTAAACAACCGATTCGTGATCAATACGAGCATCAAGGTCATCCATATTATGCGTCTGCACGCTTATGGGATGACGGTGTGGTTGACCCTGCTCAATCTCGTCATGTTTTAGGTTTAAGTTTAGCGGCTGCACTCAATGCACCGATTTTACCAACCAAGTTCGGCGTGTTCCGTATGTAAGGAGTGCAAAATGGATTTTCAGTATTTACAACTCGAACAACAGCAGCAAGTCGCAACGGTTTGGATCAATCGTGCCGAATTGCATAATGCCTTTAATACCCAAGTCATTGAAGAATTAAACCAATGTTTTCAGCATCTCAATACACGTGATGACATTCGCGTGGTGGTTTTAGCAGGTCGTGGCAAAAGCTTTTCTGCGGGTGCTGACCTGAATTGGATGAAACAAGCAGGTGAAGCCTCACAAGCAGACAATGAAGCTGATGCTTTAAAACTGGCAAAAATGCTGCAAAGTTTAGCGACGTTAAAACAACCGACCATTGCGCGTGTGCATGGTGTCGCGTTTGGTGGAGGGATGGGATTAGCTTCTGCCTGTGATATTTGTATCGCCAGCACTGATGCAAAATTTGCAACCTCGGAAGTACGCTTGGGTCTAGCCCCTTCCACCATCAGTCCCTATGTGATTCGTGCCATTGGCGCACGTCAAGCATCACGCTATTTCCTTACAGCTGAACGTATTTCGGCAGAACAAGGCAAAACGATTGGTTTAGTGCATGAAGTGACCACACCTGAAACTTTAGATGAAAAAGTAAATGAAATTGTGAGCACATTATTGTTGGGTGGACCACAAGCACAAGCCGCTTCAAAGCAACTGATTCACATGGTTAGCCAAGAAAGTTTAACCGAGGATTTACTCATTCAAACTGCTCAGCATATCGCACATGTACGTCAGGGTGCTGAAGCAAAAAATGGATTACAGGCGTTTTTAAATAAACAAAGCCCTGAATGGATTACAAACAGTACAGAATAAGGACAACACCATGTTTGAAAAGATTTTAATTGCCAATCGTGGCGAAATTGCTTGCCGTGTCATTCGTACTGCAAAGAAATTAGGCATTGCAACGGTCGCAGTATATTCAGATGCAGATGCTAACTCACAGCATGTCAAACAAGCCGATGAAGCGGTTTATATTGGTGAATCCCCTGCTTCACAGAGTTATTTACAAGCAGATCGGATCATTCAAGCGGCTTTAGATACAGGTGCGCAAGCGATTCATCCTGGTTATGGTTTCTTGTCTGAAAATGATCAATTTGCCCTTGCTTGTGAAAAAAATAATATTGTATTTATTGGACCTCCTGTTGCTGCAATTTTGGCAATGGGACTTAAAGCGACTTCAAAAGCCTTGATGGAAAAAGCAGGTGTGCCTTTAACACCGGGCTATCATGGCAGCAACCAAGATGCAGCATTTTTAAAACAACAAGCCGATGGTATTGGCTACCCTGTTTTAATCAAAGCCAGCGCAGGTGGTGGCGGTAAAGGCATGCGTTTGGTTGAGCGTGAAGCTGACTTTTTAGATGCCCTGTCTTCGTGTAAAAATGAAGCAAAATCGAGCTTTGGTAATGATGAAGTTTTAGTTGAACGTTACGTGGTGAATCCACGTCACGTCGAAGTGCAAGTCTTTGGTGACTCACACGGCAACTATGTGCATTTATTTGAACGTGATTGCTCTGTACAACGCCGTCATCAGAAAGTACTCGAAGAAGCACCTGCCCCAAAGATTGCTGAAGAAAAATTGGAAGCCATGCGTAAAGCTGCGATTGATGCAGCCAGTGCCGTGAATTATGTCGGTGCTGGAACAGTTGAATTCATCGTTGAACAAGATGGTACAGCGTACTTCATGGAAATGAATACCCGTCTTCAAGTTGAACATCCTGTGACTGAAATGATCACAGGGCAAGACTTGGTTGAATGGCAGCTGCGTGTTGCAAGCGGTGAACCATTACCCAAATTACAACATGAACTCAGCATCAACGGTCATGCCATCGAAGCACGAATCTATGCCGAAGAACCTGAAAAAGGTTACTTACCTGCGATTGGGAAAATTCGCTACTTACATTATCCTACGCAAAATGAACATGTTCGTGTTGATAGCGGCATTGTACAAGGTGATGAAATCACGACTTATTATGATCCAATGATTTCTAAACTGATCGTATGGGGTAAAAATCGTGATGAAGCCTTAGTCCAAATGCATCATGCACTTGGGCATTTCCATGTTGAAGGTTTGGGCAATAACATTGCATTTTTAGACCGAATCATCCGTTGCGATTCATTTAAAAATGCAGACTTAGACACCAATCTGATTCAACGTGAAGATGAATTTTTATTTAAAAATATTCGCACTGCGGATACCAATTTAATCATCACTGCAGCATTTACCGAGCTTTTAAGCCGATTTAAAGCCAATAAAACCGCAAATAATCCTGTTTGGCAAAATCAATCCATTTGGCGTTTGAACCAAGCCAACCGCTACCCTGTCAAATTTAATTTGGCTGGGCATGAAATTATCGTCCATTTCCGCCCCGTTGCTGATCAATTCATTGCTGAATATCAAGATTTACAACTACAAATCTGGGGTCAATTACTCAATGAAAATACAGTGCACATCGACCTCAATGGTCTAAAGCAAAAAATTGCGTTTAACCGTAATGAACAAGCTTTAACGGTATTTTCAAATGCACAAAATTACATTTTTGAACATATTCAGCCAAAAATCAGCAATGAAGACAGTTCAAGTAATGAAAGTAATTTAAAAGCACCGATGCCAGGGGTGATTACCAAAGTCTTGGTTTCAGCGAAAGATCAAGTGAAAAAGGATGATATTTTACTGACACTTGAAGCGATGAAAATCGAATATACCATTCGTGCGCCACAAGACGGCGTGATTGCAGCAGCCTATTTCCAAGCGGGTGATCAAGTCAAAGCGGGTGATGAATTGGTTGAATTTGAATTACTCACGGAGAATGTGGCATGACTTTAGCGCACGACAACTTCGTGAAAATCGTTGAAGTCGGTCCTCGTGACGGACTGCAAAACGAGAAAACACCTTTAACACTCGAACAACGTAAAGCCTTAATTTTAGACTTAATGCAAACAGGACTGACTTCAATTGAAGTCGGCTCTTGTGTCTCAGCAAAATGGGTGCCGCAAATGGCAAATAGCGACCAACTCTTTGCCGAATTACCGAAAGATCCTAATATTGGTTTTAGCTTACTCACGCCTAATCTTAAAGGTTTTGAATCTGCTTTAGCAGTCGGTTGCCAAGAAGTTGCTGTCTTTACCGCTGCCTCTGAAAGTTTTACCCGTAAAAATATCAATTGCTCAATCGATGAGAGCTTTGAAAAATTTGCTGATGTTTTAGCCGTAGCTAAAGCCAACAATGTCAAAGTTCGTGGTTATGTCTCATGTATCGTCGATTGTCCTTATGAAGGTGCAATTGACCCGAAGCAAGTCGCAAAAGTCACCCAACGATTGTATGACATGGGTTGTTATGAAGTTTCTTTAGGTGAAACCATCGGCACAGCAACGCCTGATCGTGTTAAAAAAGTCTGGGAGGCATGCCTTGCTGAGTTAGATGCAAAAGTACTTGCAGGACATTTCCATAATACCTATGGCATGGCAATTGCCAATATTTACCAATCTCTTGAGCAAGGCATCCGCGTTTTTGACTCCTCTATTGCTGGGCTGGGGGGGTGCCCTTATGCCAAAGGTGCTTCAGGCAATGTGTCAACCGAAGACCTATATTATTTACTGTCGAAAATGGGCTTCGAAACAGGAATTAATTTAGACGCACTCATGCAAGCAAGTCGAAATATCAGCCAAGTTCTAAACCGACAAAATCCTTCAAACTACGCCAATGCCTATTGGCAAACTCAATGCGCTTCGTGATATAAACCATACATAAGTGCAAGAAAAATTAATGGAATAAGATCGTAATAACAAGGTGAAATATGCTCAATAAAGTTTATGCAAATGCAACGGATGCATTACAAGATATTGTCCAAGATGGGCAAACTTTAGCCGTTGGCGGTTTTGGTCTCTGCGGTATGCCTGAAGCTTTAATCTCAGCATTAAAAGCAACAGGTGTCAAAGACCTGACATGTATTTCCAATAACGCTGGTGTGGATGGTTTTGGTCTAGGTTTATTGTTAGAAACCAAACAGATCAAAAAAATGATTGCCTCTTATGTCGGTGAGAACAAAGAGTTTGAACGTCAGTTTTTAAATGGTGAACTTGAAGTTGAACTGACACCACAAGGCACTCTGGCAGAAAAACTACGTGCAGGTGGTGCAGGTATTCCTGCTTTTTATACCCAAGCAGGTGTCGGGACTTTAGTTGCTGAAGGTAAAGAAGTCCGTAATTTCAATGGCAAAGATCACATTTTAGAAGAATCACTCACCGCAGATATTGCCTTAGTGAAAGCCTACAAAGCAGATAAAGCAGGGAATTTAATTTTCCGTAAAACAGCACGTAATTTTAATCCTGATTGTGCCACCGCAGGAAAAATCACCGTGGTTGAAGTAGAAAAATTAGTTGAAGTCGGTGAGCTAGATCCAGATCATGTGCATCTGCCAGGAATTTATGTGCATCGTATTATTGTCAATGCTCAGCCTGAAAAGCGCATTGAACAATTGACATTAAAATCAGAGGGATAAAGTCATGGCTTGGACACGTAATGAAATGGCACAACGTGCTGCACAAGAACTTGAAAATGGTTTTTATGTCAATTTAGGCATCGGATTACCGACCCTTGTTGCCAATTATATCCCTGAAAATATGGATGTTTGGCTACAATCTGAGAATGGTTTACTCGGCATTGGCGAGTTTCCAACAGAAGAAACAGTGGATGCAGACCTGATTAATGCAGGTAAACAAACAGTCACCACACGCTCAGGTGCTTCATTTTTCGCAAGTTCACAATCTTTTGCCATGATTCGTGGCGGCAAAGTCAATATTGCGATTTTAGGGGCAATGGAAGTTTCTGAAACAGGTGACCTTGCCAATTGGATGATTCCCGGCAAAAAAGTCAAAGGGATGGGCGGTGCAATGGATTTGGTTGCAGGTGTACAAAAAGTCGTAGTGTTAATGGAGCACTGTGCCAAAGATGGTTCACCTAAAATCGTAAAAAACTGCGAGCTCCCATTAACAGGAAAAGGCGTGGTTGACCGTATTATTTCTGATTTAGGTGTTTTTGATGTCACCGAACAAGGGATTAAATTGGTTGAACTTGCCGAGGGTGTCACATTGGATGACGTACAAAAAGTCACTGGTGTGAGCATCTTATAACTACTGTAGGATTGCTGAGATGCCCATGAGACAGGGCGAACTAAAATCACATCAATACCTGTGAAAACATAAGTCTTTAAATGCCTTATGTTTTCCCTATTATAATGTTTTTCACATAAAAAATATTTATCTATTAAATCAATACCACTAATTGTACATCAGGCATGCATATGTAAAACAAAATTCAAGGATGATACACATGAGTAATTCTCAAAATATTTTGCAAAGGTTTGCAATTAAAGTCAGTGATTGGTCTGAAAAATGGTTTCCTGACTCCTATATTTTTGCCCTTTTAGGGGTGATTATCGTGGCTATTGCCTCAATGGCTATCGGCGCACCTGCAACACAAGTTGCTCTTTCATTTGGTGATGGTTTTTGGAGTTTGATTCCATTTACCTTACAAATGTGTATGTTGATCGTGGTGGGTTATGTTGTGTCTGTGTCTAAACCGATCAAATTTATCATTAACAAGCTCGCACTCATCCCAAGTTCAGGCACAGGTGGTATTGTGCTTGTGGCAAGCATTAGCTTATTGGTTTCATTAATTAACTGGGCAATGAGTACTGTGCTCACAGCGCTATTGGTCATTGCGCTTGCGCAACGTAAAGAATTAAATTTGGACTACCGTGCTGCCGCAGCCGCTGCAATTATCGGTATGGGGGCAACATGGGCATTGGGAATCAGTTCATCTGCTGCTCAACTACAAGCCAACAAAGCCAGTTTACCTGAATCCATCTATCAACTCACAGGCGTCATTCCTTTTACTGAAACGATTTTTTTACCACAATCACTCATTATGACGGCAGTGCTGATTATCGCTTCAATTGCAATCGCGTATTTTTCTGCACCTAAAGGGCAACATGTAAAAACTATAGATCAGTTTAATGTCAAACTTGATCAAGAAGATACTGAAATACAGGATACTACTGCAATCCATAAACGTCCGGGAGATTGGTTAGAAAACTCTCCTATTCTCAGTATTCTGATCGTGATCTTAGGCGCAATTTGGATGGTGAATGAGTTTTCTAAAAGCAATCCCATTCTCGCCATTTCCAGTCTAAATACCTATAACTTTATCTTCTTAATGTTAGGCATTGCACTACATGGCACACCACGTAACTTTTTAAATGCTGTGTCTAAAGCAGTTCCTGCAATTTCTGGTGTACTGATCCAATTTCCACTTTATGGCAGTATTGCTTTTATCATGACCCATGCCATGAATGCGCAAGACTTATCACTCTCACATTATATTGCTGAATTTTTTGTCTCGATTTCATCTCAAGAAACTTTTGCCATTGTCATGGGAGTTTACTCGGCTATTTTGGGCTTTTTCATTCCATCAGGTGGTGGTAAGTGGATCATCGAGGCACCTTATGTGATGCAAGCTGCACATGATTTAAAGTACCATTTAGGTTGGTCAGTACAGATTTATAATGCAGCCGAAGCATTGCCCAATTTAATCAATCCATTCTTTATGTTACCTATGCTTGGGATTTTAAAACTCAAAGCCAAAGATGTGATTGGCTTTACTGTAACTCAACTGATTTTTCATATCCCATTGGTTTTATTCTTACTGTGGGCATTAGGTCGCACTCTTACTTATGTTGCACCGACTTTTTAACCGTAGATTTTAACAAGCAATATGCAATACTTTTAATGGCATAGATTTAAAAGGCTTAATGCACAGCATTAAGCCTTTTTCTAGACTCGGACAAAGCATGATTTAATACCAATCTGTTAAATTAACTTTATATAGCTTAGTCGCTTTTGCTTTTAAGCATCAATTGATTTAAACAGAGCGATGCTATCGTGAGGCGACAGGGATGTCGCCGTTGGACAAGGGTGATATGGATATCCCCTTTGTCCAATAAAGGATTTTTGTCACTTTTGATCCTTCAAAAGTGAGGCATCGACTACGCAAAGTAATTTAAACCTTTCGATGTATTTCGAGTCTGTGCAAACTTTTAATTATATTATCTAACTTGAATCGAATGGTATAAAATTCATACTGCTTAAAAGATTCAATCAACTATCTAAAAACTTATCTCGCTGCATACTCATCTTGCATACATTTTTGCTCGATATCTGACATAAAATTACTCACCACAACCATTTGCTGCATGATATGCTGGCTCATTGGTATTTGATAAGCTTTGTCTACAAGCTCAAATAATTCATTTTTATTGTATTTAACATCCAGCTTTTGAATTTGATTGACTAAGTTTGTTGCTGACTCTCCATCCTGCCTACGACTCATGATTTTATGTGCATTATTACCTAGCACATAACAATGCTCATCGGCATGATTAGAGTAACTAAAATCTTGCTCTTGTGTATTGGTCGAAGTACTTTGCGCGATCGTATATGTAGACGTAACCGTAGCCAAAATCAGAATGATAAAACGAGTTTTATTTTTCAAACAAATAAACATAAATACACTTCCCTATATTGTTATATTCAAATTAACAATCAAAATGATCAATATTTTTATCTGAGAAAAACGCTCACATTTTCTCTACATAAATGCGGGTTATTTCTCAAAATTCAAGAGTGTTGTTTTAAATAAAAACAATATAAACCAAATATTTACCCAAGAGAATCTATTTTTAAATTTATTATCGTTTTGACGCAAAATAATAGTGTATCTATTGCATTTTTAGGCTATAACTAAATAAAGAACATAAACTTTGTTCTGTAAATAATTTTTATTAAATTTAATGATGATTATATTTTTGAATATTTTAAGAGGTCAATCATTATGCCGTATGAACATATTCTTGTCCCTGTCGATGAATCCCCGATTTCTTATGCGGCATTACAACATGCTGAAGAAATTGCCTTAAAAAACAACGCTAAAATAACAGTAGTGAGTGTATTGGCTGTTGATCCAATGTTTGGGGTTGATTTCTACCAAGTTGCACCGTCTATTACTGAATATGTTTTAGCTGCTGAAAAAAATGCCCAAGCTCGATTGGACGAAATTAAAACCAATTTAAATCATCACGGCGTCAGCCAAGTGAACGTTAAAATTGTACGCGAAGTTTCACCAGCCACAGGCATTTTAAATGTCTTAAATGAAATTGGCGCAGACCTTATTGTGATGGGCTCACATGGTCGTAAAGGTTTAAAAAAGTTTGTTCTAGGTAGCGTGGCACAAGAAGTCCTAGGTGAGAGTTTCGTACCTGTATTGATCGTAAAGCAATAATAGTCAATTCTCTTTTATTTGCAAAATTAAAACCTGATTCACATTAAAAGTAGATTATTTTTTAAAAATGTAAATCTAAGATTGGCGCTCATAAATTTATGTGTTACTTATGCTCTATATTGCAATTTTTAATTTTGAATATAGAAATAATGACCACGGAGAAAATCAAATGACTTATCAACATATTTTAGTTCCCGTAGATGGTTCTCAAATTTCTTTTGCTGCTGCACAACAAGCAATTTCTCTTGGAAAAGCATTTAACAGTCAACTCACAGCAATTTGCTTAGTTGCAGAAGATCCTTTTTCAGGTGCGGATTTTTATTATAATGCCTCTATGATGAAAGAGTATTTAGAAGAAGCCAATAAAAATGCGTTGAAAGCACTAGATCAAGTCCAGCAATTCGCTGCTGCTGAAGGTGTTGCACTCACTACTGAAGTTGTTCATGGTTATGTAACTGCTGAAACCATTATTGATACGGCTGAAAAGAAAAATATTGATTTGATCGTCATGGGTTCACATGGGCGTAAAGGCTTCAAGAAATTTTTCTTAGGTAGTTTTGCTCAAGATGTTTTAAATCAAACCACGCTTCCTGTGCTCATCGTGAAAGAATAAACGCTATGCTTTAGAAAGAAAGCCTACATATATGTAGGCTTTCTTTATATGTCAATCTTAAATCTAAATAGTCAATAGATGCAGTGCTTAATTGATCGCAATAACCTTGACCAAGATTGTTTGTGACTCTTCAAAATCATCAAAAATTTGCTTACGGGTTAACTCTTTCGATTTAACTTTAAAATCATGATTTTGATATTGAATTACATTTGGAATCTGATCAAAATATTGGCTACCTGCCTCTAAATTTTCTTCAAATAATGGCGTACCTAGCTGATAATCTTTGCTTTTCAAAACAACATATTTTACAGTGGTCTTCATCAGTTGCTCCCTAATTTTCATACCCTTTATTTTTAGTTATAGCAGCTTTTGACTAACAATAAAGTAATTTCTGTTTAAGATCGTTTACTATTTCCTCGAACGATATGTTTAAGCAAATTTAAGCGCTTTAAATCGATCTTATCGTAAAATTATTGGTTACTTCCTATTGCCTGTAGCATAGGATTCGATGTTCACTCAAAAATTTTAAAAGCAAAAATATTGTATTAAGCCTATAAATCATTTCATTTTTTCTCTTACATCTTGTCTACATTTTCGCTAAGATCATAATGAAATGGGAACAAATATGAATGTGATGCGCTGACTTTTATACCATTAGGCAAACTTTATGTATTTAAAACCATGTTGTGATTTACTCGAACGTAAAAATCTAAAAATAGCATTTATTGAAAGTGCCAGTTCAGGGCATTTGAGTGCTCAGTTTTCGATTTATAAAAATAGTGGTGCAGATATTTTACTTGGGGGCTTAGTCAGCTATGACCCATCGATTAAAATCAAAATTTTAGGTATTGATCCTCAATTAATTGAACAACACACCGCTGAATCTACCGAAGTCACTGTCGAAATGGCGATCAAAGGCAAGACACTTTTTGATCAAGCCGACCTTGTGGTGAGCTGTACTGGGTTATTGAAACATGGGGGTAGTGAGTCTGCCTATAAACCTGTAGGCACATTTTATATTGCCATTTACTATTTAAATCAAATTTATCGTTTTCAATACTTTATACAAGGGTCTGCTGAAGAAAAATTACAGCAACTCACTGAATTAGTCAGTCAGGAGATGCTACAACTTTTATAAATTTTAGTTGAAATACAATTAAAAACGGTAAACTTGCTAACAATTGTTCACTTTTAGCAATTAAAACGTTAAATTTAACATATTCTCTACAGAGAAATAACAATCACATAACGATGGGTAATTTTATGAAACTTCAATTGGCTTTGGTTGCTACAGTTGCATTATTCACAGGTTGTGCAGGTTCGTATCCTGAACGTGTTGTAACAAAGGGACCATTAATTTGTGAAGCTGCAGAAGTTTGTCCTGAACTCGCAATGCGTTGGATTGATGAAAAACGTGATGGTTTTAAAATCACAGCTGAGATCAATCAACCGACAAAATATGATATTAAGCAATTTGTATTTTTAGTTGATGGTCAACCTTATGAATATTCAACGGTTAATCCAACACAATATACCGAACAGGTTTCATCAAATTCAATTATCGTCCCTGTTAGCTTCTTGAACTCTTTCCGTAATGGTAAAGAAATTTCTCTAAAATTGGTCACAGATCAAGGTGAAATTGATCGTCCAATTTTAAAAGCGGATGGTCAAAAATCTTCGGCTTATTTAACTTTCTTAAAAGGTTATACAGGCGAAGCAGCTCAATAATTTAATAATGAAGCCATAAAAAAACCAGACGCTCTGTCTGGTTTTATTTTTTATACATGGCATCTATACGCATTTTTTCTTCTGAAGATACATCCTCTTGCATATGAAAACATACACGATATTTGTCATGTAAATAATGAATATATTTTTCTTTTGCTGCATGTCTCAATAAAATCTGTGCAGCCATGGTCGTAAAATTATTGGTTTGTTTAACTAAAATCTCATGTTGTTTTACAGTCAATCCCGCTTTTCTACGTATCATTGAATGTGCACCTGAATGTACAATATTGTTGAGATGATTCATTGAATAAAATTTAAACTGTTTAAAATTTTCAACAATATTTGTAATTTCCTTAACTTGGCTCAGTGCATCAATCATTGCAGAAACCATAGGAATTTTATGATTTTTAAATAAATCATCAATTGAACTAAGTTGTAATTTTAATACATCCTGATTTGATGCCACCATAAGCAACCAATATGCTCGTACAACAGATTCAAACTGAATTCTAAACAATGCCATGGCAGATGTTACTAAATTTTGCTCTAACAACGTTTTAACAGCAATACCGTGCTCAATAGACAAATCACAACATTGATAAACAAGTTCAAGACGGATCCCTCCATCCATAAATTGCGATTGCTCAAGCTCTTTATAAAGCTCATCAATCATTTCCATGGATAAAGCATGTAAATCCATCATATTATTTTCCATATAAAAAACCAGATCGAAATCTGGCTTTAAATTTGTTTAAAAATTACAATATCACTTCGGCTCAATCGGTGCAAATGGCGCAACGACATCGGCATTTTGTGCACGATGACGCATAAAATGATCCATTAACACAATCGCTAACATTGCTTCAGCAATTGGTGTTGCACGTACACCCACACAAGGGTCATGACGACCTTTGGTCAATACATCCGTATCTTCACGATCCATATTGATGGTTTTACCCGGCGTCGTAATACTTGCGGTTGGTTTTAATGCAATTGCGACACGAATCGTTTGACCCGAAGAAATTCCACCTAAAATCCCACCTGCATGATTGGCAAGGAAACCATCTGTGGTTAATTCATCACGAGTTTCATGACCAAACTGCCCTGCAACCGCAAAACCATCACCAATTTCAACGCCTTTAACTGCGTTGATTCCCATCATGGCATGTGCAATATCTGCATCTAAACGATCAAATACAGGCTCGCCCCAACCCACAGGAACATTTTCAGCCAAGATTTCAAGTTTAGCTCCACAGCTTGTGCCTTGTTCACGTAAAGACGTCACTAAAGCTTCAAAGCGTGGCACAGCATCTACATCACCACAGAAAAATGGATTATTAGGTACTTCGTTCCAATCCAGTTTTTCAGCAACTTCTGTACCAATCTGAGTGACATGACCACGTACAACGATCCCAAACTTTTCAGCAAGAAACTTCTTAGCGATCGCACCCGCAGCAACACGCATTGCCGTTTCACGTGCGCTCGAACGTCCACCACCACGATAATCACGGAAACCATACTTTTGCGTATAAGTATAATCTGCATGTCCCGGACGGAAAGTCTGAGCGATATTACCGTAGTCTTTCGATTTTTGGTCTGTATTGCGGATCAATAAGCCAATCGGTGTACCTGTCGTTTTACCTTCAAATACCCCTGAAATGATTTCAACTTCGTCAGGTTCTTTACGTTGAGTCGCAAACTTAGATGTTCCTGGCTTACGACGATCTAAATCTTTTTGTAAGTCTTCTGCACAAAGTTCTAAGCCCGGTGGCACACCGTCTACAATTGCCATCAAGCCCACACCGTGAGATTCACCACAAGTCGTTACACGGAAAAGTTGTCCTATACTATTGCCTGCCACGCGCATGACTCCTTATGCTTGAATAGACTGAATAAATAAATCACGGAAAGTACGACATTGTTCAGCAGTCAATGCAAAAATACCTGTACCGCCTCTTTGGAACTGTAACCAATAAAAATCAATGGTATTGAAGTTTTGTTTCATCGCCCATTCAGAATTACCCACTTCAATGACAATTAAGCCATTTTCCGTTAAATAATCTGCAGCTTGCGCCAACATTTTACGTACTAAATCTAAACCATCTTGCCCTGCTGCAAGTGCAAGTTCAGGCTCATGGTGGAATTCTTCAGGTAAATCTGCCATGTCTTCTGCATCGACATACGGAGGATTCGAAACAATCAAATCGTATTGATTTTCAGCAGGAATTTTTTCAAATAAATCAGATTCAAGCAAAGCAACTTGATACTGTTTATCATGATGTTCTGCATTGATCGAAGCAACTTCGAGCGCTTCTTTAGAAATATCCGTTGCATCCACTTCCGCTTCTGGATACGCATACGCTAAGGCAATAGCGATACAACCTGAACCTGTGCACATATCTAAAATACGTTGTGGTGTTTTAGGGTTCGAATTTTCAGGAAGATTATTCACACCTTCACGCGCTTGACCATTTTCATCTAAACAATAGGGTGCAAAACGATTTTCAATCAACTCAGCAATCGGTGAACGTGGAATCAGAACACGCTCATCAACATAATATGGTTTACCGCAGAAATAAGATAAATTTAATAAATAAGATGTCGGTACTTTTTCATTGATACGGCGTTCTAATAAACTTAAAAACTCCGCTTTTTCACTCGGTAATAATTTTGCATCTAAAATTTCATTGTCTGCATTCCAGTCCAAAGACATGGTTTGTAAAACCAATGCTGAACTTTCTGCAAAATAATCTTCTGTACCCTGACCTAAATGTGCATCGTATTGACGTAATGCTGTCACCCCAAAACGAATAAAATCACGAATGGTTACGAGGTGGTCAGCAGCTTCTTGTAAATGTTCAGCGCTAATAGTCGGTCGATCCACTTAAGGTCTCTCCAAGGTCAGTATATAAAAACGATCTAATGATACCTTGTTTTGTTTACATTTATAATGCTTTAAATAGTTTCAAGCTAAAATCAACGATATTTATACGCCTGTTTTTCCAATAAATCGGCTTGTGCCTGTGTCTTTTTCAAAGCACAAGAATAATATTTACTGGCATGTCCTACTGATAATTTTACATTTTTAATCAGACAATGCTCATCACGTAAAGTCAGCCACTTTTCATTGATTTTTTCTTGAGCTTTACGCTTTTCTTTGACCAGAGCTTTCACATGAATATCTGCAAAATATTCATAACGTTTAGTTTGTTGTTTAAGTTCAGCTTTCATACATAGTGCGGCTTGCTCAGTTGATGACTGTGCACTGTTCATACATGAAATATAATCAGATGAATATCCCATCGCAAAAGTACTTGTACTCACCAAACCCAACAAACAGCAACCCCAATCTGCTAATTTCATATTTTTCCCCAAAAGTACGCAAATAAATCATTATTATTTCAACGATGAATACGGTCTAAAATAATAAAAGACTGAGAAAAAATTGCAATGTAAAATATAGACCTTAGACTTTGGAGATATTCACCCTGTTGTTTTTATTTTAAAGTCGTTATTTGACGGTAAAAAAATGCTTTTCTGCCACCAACTTAATTTTTATACCTTTGTAATAACGAGTCAAACTATCTTGTGACTGAGTGACATGGTCAAAAAATTTATCTTGTCCAATCAAACGCGCATAGGTTTTATAGCCGATTTCTAATTTTTCTGGGGTTTTATTGTTTTTTTTAAATTCATCAATTTTTTCATTGATCATTTTCAAATTAATTTCACTCATAGCACTTAAATCTCTCCATTTCTTTTAGTTTTAACAGGTTTTATTTGCATTTATATGACAATAAAAATGAAATTTGCCTTGATTTTATTTCCTCCTTACTCCATTTATAAAACGTAATCGATTATGGGCAAATTTCAATGAGCTATAAGCACAACAATTTGATGGCAATGCGTGTCCGTTATTGGGATGATTCCGAAACGGATACAGTAAAAATCGAAAAGCAATTTTTACAGCAAATGCTGATCGAACATGGTGTATTTCAAGCCCCAACCCTTGAAGATGTTAAATATTTTTTCTTTAGTCTGCCGAGTATTATTATTGTCAAAGGTTATGCGCTTGGCTTTACCAACGGTGACATTAAAAATATGATTTCACAATATATTCAGGAAAATAAAAACAGTTTAATGCAGCATGAGACATTGAAAATCCAATATCGTATGTCCTAGCGATGCTTTTATCCTGTTTATTTTGAGCAAGATACAAAGTCATTTTTTGCATCGAAAAGATACGATATTGGTCAGGTAAAACTATTTTAATATGTGGATAGCATGTAAAATGCTACACACTATTGTATGCTCAATCGCCTACTTAAAGGATTTAATCTTCATGTCAGATCAGAATGATAAGCTTAAACAGTTAAAAACATCCTCTTTGGACAGACGCTTATCGATTGCGAAAGCGTCTTTATTAGCAGGATCTCGTTGGGCTGCTTCAAGCGCAAGTTCACTCTTTTCAAGTGAAGAAGAAAAAGAAAAAAAACGTAAAAAAGCCATGAAAGAACAAGCCGACTATCTTGTCGCTGAAATTGGCAAGCTCAAAGGTTCTATCGTTAAAATCGGTCAAATGATGGCGTTATATGGCGAGCATTTTTTACCAGAAGAAATTACACAAGCATTAAATACACTAAATAATCAAACTGTTGCACTCGCTTGGCCTGCTATCAAGGAACAACTGGTCAGCCAGTTGGGGTCTAAACTTGATGATTTAACCATTGACCATGAACCGATTGGAACAGCATCTTTAGCACAAGTGCATCGTGCAACTCGAAAATCTGACGGTTTAGAGTTAGTATTAAAAATACAATATCCTGGTGTAGCGGAAGCCATTGATTCAGATATGAGTTTATTTAAAAATATGCTCAAACTGACACGCATGGTGCCGCAAACTCGTGAGTTTGATCAATGGTTTGATGAAGTGCGTGAAATGATGCATCGTGAAGTCGATTATCATGTTGAAGCTGCGACTACACGCCGTTTTGCTGATCGCCTCAAAAATGATGTGCGCTATGCTGTGCCACAAATTATTGATCAATACTGTACAGACCGTGTGCTATGTATGACCTTCGAGCGTGGCGTGCCGATTAACAGCCCTGTGATGCTGTCTTTACCGCAAGAACGCCGTAACGCACTTGGAGAAGCTTCTTTAGAAATCGCTGTGCGTGAGATTTTTGAATGGGGCGAAATGCAAACCGACCCAAATTTTGGTAACTATTTAGTCCGCTTAGGTAATGGCGAAGACATCAAAGACAAGATTATTTTATTGGACTTCGGTGCAATCCGTCAGTTTGATGCCCAACTGCTAAAAGTTGCGCGTAACCTCATTAAAGCAGGTTATAACCATGACAGCAATGCCATGGTCAATGCCATGACTGGTTATGAATTTTTTGATGCTATGCCTGCAGGTATTAAACCCGATATGGCGAAAGTATTTTTATTGGCAACTGAAGCATTTAGCTCACCCATCAATAATCATGATTTACCGAAAGGTGTCATGGATGAACATAATCGCTATGACTGGAAGAAAAGCCAACTACATAGTCGTGTGATGCAGCAAGCATCTAAATCTATGGCATCTCGTTATTTTAGTGTTCCACCTAAAGAATTTATGTTTATTAGCCGTAAATTTATTGGTGCTTATACCTTCATGACTGTCATTGATGCCAAAACCAATGTTCGCAAAATGATCACACCTTTCATCTAAAATATGAGCTTGACTAAAATGATAGAATTTTAAATCTGTCATTTTAGTCAATAGCCAACTTTTGTTGGATTTTTAAAATTTTAAATTAATGATATTTTACAACAATTTAACCAAAATAAATCTGCTCTATTTTCCATTTATCCACTTAATACCACTTCGTCAACTTTGACATAGTTTTTTATAAAACCACATGTCAGGATAGTTTGCATACCACCACTAAAAACTAGGTATTCAAATGACCAATATGGTAAATAAAGCTCAAGGTTTGGGTTTAAATCTCATTACAAAAATTGCGGGAAGCGAATTATTAGACCAATTAAAACTTCGCAAATTTATTGAAAAATCACTTTATCAGGGCTCTAAAGTTGGCTTTAAAACGCTCTCTGCCTCACAAAAAAAATTCAAGTCCAATCAAGATGCAAGCAAACAACGTTTACCTGCTCAATCAAAAAATTTATTTGACTTAAATCTGACTGAAGAACAGCAAATGACCGTTGATGCCATGTCACAATTTGCTGCTGAAGTCCTTTACCCGCTTGCACACCAAGCCGATCACGATGAAAAATTTCCTGAGGAATTATGGCAACATAGTCTTGATTTAGGAATCAATTATTATGCTTTGCCTGAAGCTTTAGGTGGTGTTGCGACTGAACAGAATATTTTAAGTAATGTGTTAATTGCAGAAAGCTTAGCCAAAGGTGATTTTTCACTAGCTGCGGGCTTACTTTCTACTTTCAGTACAATCAATGCCATTACCCTTTGGGGCTCTGCGCAAGTTCAGTCCACTTATTTACCTGCTTTTGCAGAAGATCCTGCACTCCGCGCAACATTTGCAGTACAAGAAGCGACGCCTGCTTTTGATCCCTACCGTTTAAAAACCAAAGCCACGTCGAGCAATGGACATTTCACCATTACAGGTGAAAAAACTTTAGTTTTACTCGGTGAATCTGCTGAAATTTTCATTGTTAGTGCAGAACTTAATGGCAAGCCTGATGTCTTTGTCGTCAAACGTGATACGTCCATCAGTTATCAAAAAAGTCCTGCTATGGGGCTAAAAGGCACTGAAACAGTCACTTTAAAATTTAATCAAAGCCCTGCTTTACGCTTAGGCGATGACGATTTTAACTACGCTGCATTTTTAGATTTAGGGAATCTGATGTGGTGTGCAATGGCTGTAGGCACCTGTGAAGCTGTCAAACATTATTGCATCCAATATGCCAATGAACGCACTGCCTTTGGTGAACCCATTTCACACCGTCAAAGTGTGGCATTTATGATCGCAGATATGGCGATTGAAATTGATGCAATGCGTATGTTGGTTCTGAATGCTGCGAGCCTTGCTGAAGCTGGCAAACCCTTTCACCGTGAAGCGTATTTAGCACGTCTTTTATGTGCTGAAAAGTCCATGCAAATTGGCACCAATGGCGTACAAATCTTAGGTGGGCATGGTTTTACCAAAGAGCACCCTGTTGAACGTTGGTATCGCGACTTGCGTGCTACCGCAATTTTACATTCTGGCTTACATGCTTAATCAACAATAACTCAGGAAAATTATCATGAATTTACAAAATCCTAAAAAATTTAAAATGTTGATTGATCAAGCACATGAAACTGCATTAAATGTATTACGCCCTATTTCACGTAAATACGACAAAGCTGAACATGCCTATCCGAAAGAACTCGACATGCTTGCATCATTGCTTGATGGCATGAACGATGGCGGTGATGGGTTAAATGCAGGTGCAGCCATCAACAAACGCGGTGACCAAGACAACAGTAATAAAAATGGGACCAATATGTCCACTGCACTAGGCATTATTGAAATGTGCTATGGCGATACAGGTTTATTATTGTCTATGCCACGTCAAGGTTTAGGTAACTCTGCCATTGCAGCAGTTGCCAATGATGAGCAGCTTGAACGCTTTAAGGGGACTTGGGCAGCAATGGCGATTACAGAACCAGGCTGTGGTTCTGACTCTGCTGCAATCCGCACCACAGCAACCAAAGATGGCGATGATTATATCTTAAATGGTGAGAAAATCTTTGTCACTTCGGGTGAACGTGCTGATTCCGTTGTAGTTTGGGCAACTTTAGACAAAAAGCTCGGTCGTGCTGCGATTAAATCTTTTGTTGTGCCTAAAGGTACAGCAGGTATGAAAGTCGAGCGCCTTGAGCATAAATTGGGTATCAAAGCCTCAGACACCGCTGCGATCAGTTTTATTGATTGTCGTGTTCCTGCTACAAACTTATTGGGTAATGCTGAAATTGATGTTGCCAAAGGTTTTGCAGGCGTGATGGAAACTTTTGATAATACGCGCCCATTGGTTGCTGCTATGGCTGTCGGTTGTGCCAAAGCGTCCTTAGAACGCATCAAAGAAATTTTTAAAGATCAGCTCGATGCCAACTATGCCACCCCCTATTTACAAACTTCTAATATTGCAGCACAAATTTATCGGATGGAAGCAGAATGGGAAGCTGCACGCTTATTGATGCTCAAAGCAGCATGGATGGCGGACAATAAAAAGCCAAACTCTCGTGAAGCCTCTATTGCAAAAGCCAAAGCAGGTCGTGTAGGTAACGAAATCACGCTAAAATGTGTTGAACTTGCAGCAAGTGTTGGTTATAACGAAGATGAGTTGCTAGAAAAATGGGCACGTGACTCTAAAATCCTAGATATTTTTGAGGGTACACAGCAAATCCAACAATTGATTATTGCACGTCGTGAACTCGGTAAGTCTTCAAGTGAATTAAAATAAAGTTCAAGGATCATGATCCTTTTCCATGCCTCCTTTGTCAAAAGGAGGTTTTTTTATGACTTGGTTTTACTCAATATTTGATCACTTACATCTTAAAAACCACCCAAACTGATATTTATTTGTTATAAAAATCTTATTGTTAGATTCTACATTAATAAAGTTATGTATACACTGCGCCCAATTCAACCCCAAGACAATGCCCAACTTGCTCACATTATACGTGACGTTTCCAAAGAATTTGGTTTAGCAGCCGAATCAGGTTTTGCTGTTGCAGATCCCATTTTAGATGAACTTTACAAGGTTTATGCACAACCCAATAGTCAATATTGGGTCATTGAAAATGAACATGGCGAAATTTTTGGCGGTGGCGGCGTATCGCCACTGCAAGGTGATAGCAAAATTTTAGAAATTCAAAAAATGTATTTTCGACCCGAAGTTCGTGGTTTAGGTTTTGCTCGACAAATTTTAGCCTTAGCTTTCGATTTTACCCAACAACGAGGTTTTAAAGCCTGTTATTTAGAAACCACGCAACAGTTACAACAAGCAGTTAGATTGTATGAGAAATTAGGCTTTGAACACTTAACAGCACCGAAAGGCAACACAGGACATAGCCATGCCTGTGAAATTTGGATGCTCAAAACACTTGAATAAATCGTTTTGATAACCCCCCCTAATGTAAATTAGGCACGTAATTGTGCAACTAACTGTTGCATACCTTCTGTTGCATTCATTTTTAAACATTGATATTGCTTTGGTACACGTGCGTAACTCGCTTCTGGATCAATATAATAGGCTTGACAATGGGTCGGAATTTCGTGAATTAAACCTGCCACAGGGTAAACACTCAACGTTGAGCCAATTACAATAAAAATATCAGCATCTTGTAATAACTGAATCGCTTGATCATAAGCAGGTACAGCTTCACCAAACCAAACCACATGCGGACGTAATGGATAACCTTCAGGACATTTGTCTTTTTCTAAGTCAAGCGCCCATCCCTCTATCGGAAAAAATTCCGTTGCATACTGTGCATTCGGTTTTGAGCTTTTTGCCAAACGAATATTGCCATGTAAATGCAATACTTCACTACTACCTGCACGTTCATGTAAATCGTCAATATTTTGGGTAATGACCTGCACATCAAAGTCCATTTCCAAATCAGCAATCAGATGATGGGCTGCATTTGGCTCGGCATTTAAAATATTTTGACGTCTTTGATTATAAAAATCTTGTACTAAAGCCGGATTCGCTTGCCATGCTTCAGGCGTAGCGACTTGACGGACATCATAATTTTCCCATAAGCCATTGCTGTTTCTAAAAGTGCTGATACCACTTTCTGCACTCATTCCTGCACCCGAAAAAATGACAATTTTTTTCATATTCTCCACTTCATTGTTATCTTGAGGATGATCATATAATAACGGATCCAAAAATAAAAAAGACCGAACATTCAGTTCAGTCTTTGCTTATTAGCAAGAAAATACTTATACATCATGATGTAAATATTTCGGCTGTTTGGGTAATTGCATACTACAAAATAAACAGATGATGAGCATAATCACCACATAGACAAAAAATGTATTTTCATGTCCTAATTCTTTAAATTTCAATGCAACAGCAGGCGCAGAACCACCAAAAATTGCATTCCCAACCGCGTAGGCAAAACCAACCCCTAAAGCACGGATATGTGGAGGAAACATTTCTGCTTTCACTAAGCCACTAATTGAAGTGTAAAAACTCAGCATTAACATCAGTAAAATGAGTAATAAAGTCACGATGACAGGCGAACCACTAAAACTTGGCATCAGAATGACCATGACAGGATAGATAAAAATGGCACAGCTAATACTAAATAACATCATCGATGCTCGGCGACCGATGCGATCTGCCAACATTCCAAATAAAGGCTGTGCACACATAAAGACAAAAAGTGCTATCGTCATCATATAACCCACTGTACGATCTTCAAAACCTAAACTGGTAATATAAGTTTTTGAATACACCGTGATGACATAAAAACACAAAGACCCTGCCGATGTATAACCGACCACCAATAAAAAGGTATGCCAGTTATTGCGTAATAACTCGGTTAAACTGCCTGAACCCTCTTTTTGACTGTCATTTTCCGATAAAGTTTCTTTTAAATGACGACGTGCAAAAAACGATAAAATCGCCACCACACCCCCAATGATAAATGGAATACGCCACCCACCATTCATCAGTTCTTCTTTACTCATCAACGCCAACATAATGACGCCAAGTAAACTGGCTAATAGCTGACCACCTGCCAACGTGACATATTGAAACGAAGAATAAAAACCACGTTGACCTTTGAGTGCAACTTCACTCATATAAGTTGCTACAGTGCCGTATTCACCGCCTACAGATAACCCTTGCAGTAAACGGACAGCAAGCAAACAAAACGGGGCTGCCATGCCAACTTGTTCATAAGTCGGTAAACAGGCAAATAAAAATGAACTGATTGCCATCAAGGTAATTGAAATGATCATTGAGCGCTTACGACCATATTTGTCGCCAATTCGTCCAAACAACCAACTACCAATGGGACGCATAAAGAAACTTGCTGCAAATACACCCCATACATAAATTGCTTTAGTCGATTCATCCATATCGGGTGCAGTTAAAGCGTGGGTAAAATAGATTGCAAAAGCTGCATAGATGTAGAAATCAAACCATTCAACTAGATTACCCGATGCTGCACCCACAATTGACATAATCCGATTACGCTTTTCGTGAGGTTGATAAACATGTGTATCACTCATAGGATTTCCTTATTTCTTGATAGAGATCAATCTCTATATTTCTGATCATATTGTGCGCTATGAGAAGTCTGACCTTCTCTATTTTTAATTTTAAAATCTTGTCAATTTTGGATGTATCATGAAGTTCAGACTGACTTCTTTATGATCATCTGAATGATCTGAAAAATGCATAAAAACCAAGCATCTCACAGCTTCTGTATTATCATAATTTGAATTTAAACCAATGAATAAATAACAATTAAAAACATTTTATTATCTGTATTATCTTTTCTAAATACATCGACAATGACAGAAAAGTGAAAATTGGTTAATGATATTGAGCTAAGTCGAAAATTGTTATAAGCAACAACTTTATTTTAAATGATGATTTTTACTGAAAAAATTGCATGGATCGAACAACTCTGCATACTTACATTGCACATTTTTGAGCAGTGAAAATAAAAAATGACAGCATATTTTGGCTGTCATTGATATTGCATATATTCTATAGAAACTTTTAAATTACTTTAAAAATCCTGAAACTAATTTCATGACATTTTGAATATCGTTATTCGCTTCATCTTGATTGGTTTGACCCGCTTGTGGTGTGAGTGAGTCAATAATTTCAGGCAATACAGAAGAAATTGCACTATATACATCTTGTGTTGGTACTTGTGCTTGCTGCGCAACTTGTTCAACTTCATTTTGATCAAATAAATTTTGTACTTGCTGTTCATTCACACTGGCATTCGCACCTTCACCTGTAGAAACCCAATCATCAACTTGACTGCTAAGACCTTGCCCTTTCAGTTGATCAAGCGCGCCTTGCAAACCACCATTTTTTTGAATCCAAGCCAAAATCAAAGGCACAACAGCAATGAGTAGGGATTGTGCATTAAAACCGCTTTGTTGTGTTTGCGGCGCTTGTTGCTGACCACCTGTTAGTCCTCCAAGTACTGAACCCAACACGCCACCGAGTCCACCTTGTTGTGATTGTTGCTGACCGCCTAAACCACCAAGTACCGAACCTAAGACTCCACCTAGTCCTCCCCCTAAACCACCTTGTTGGGATTGTTGTTGCCCACCTAAAGCTTGCTTGGCTAAAATTTCCACAATATTGCTTAAATTTGTCATGATTTTTTCCTACGTTAATCTTTTGATGTCAGTTTTTAATTTGTATCCAATTTTAGAATACTGCGCTTTCAATTATTCACCAAAACACAATTTGTTATGTTTTTGCAAGATATCAATACTCAATGATATAAATCTCAAACGCCATGGGTTATTTTTAGCAGTTTTAGCCCACAGATAACAGCAAAAATTCTTCAATATTCAATTATTTAAAATTTAATATGAGATAATTACCAACGAAATTTATTCCAATTTTCTGGATTTGCCCAAAACTTAGAATTAAACCAATCAGGCACATGTTTATAGGTTAAAATATTAAATTGCCACAAAGCAAAATCATTTTCATGTAATGTTTTATCAATCATCTGAGTAAAGCCCAATGCCCTGAGCAAGCGCTCATCCTGTAATTTACATGTCACCACAATGCGTTTCGCCATCAAATCACGTAATTTGACTAAAATTTGTGATTTCTCTGATTCAGACACATTCGACATTTCTGCCGTATCGAATAATACAAAACCCAAATCATATCGCTGGGTAAAAGGCAGATTTAAAAACTCAGATACGTTAAAATGCTGCCATTGAATTGAATGATATGAATTGTATTGCGCTAAATTTTGCCCAATACACATTGCGGTTAGAATTGGCTGTTCTTCTGATAAATCGTCTAGCATTGAAGTGATGACATTTTGCTCAGCCATAACTGCACCTATTTTTGAGTGAGTAATTAAACATGGAACTACAAGGCATTTGCCATAAAATGCATGCAGGTCTAAAAGACCTTAGTGTAACTGATCAACAAACTCATAAGGCAAATGTTGAATATAAATTTATTTTAGATCGTTCAGAAATTGAGCTTCCATTTAGTTTGGGTCAAGACATTGAAATCGAAGCCACAGGGAATATTTATTGTGTGTCTTGTGGGGCTAAAACACCAAAGTCTTATTCGCAAGGTCATTGCTTTAAATGTATGAAGACTAAAGCGTCTTGCGATATGTGCATCATGAAACCTGAAACCTGTCATTATCATTTAGGCACCTGTCGTGAAGAAAGCTTTGCACAAGAAGTCTGTTTTCAACCACATATTGTTTATTTAGCAAATTCGAGTGCTTTAAAAGTAGGGATTACTCGTCTGGGTCAAATGCCAACACGTTGGTTAGATCAAGGTGCAACACAAGCCTTACCCATTATGAAAGTTGGTTCACGTCGTCTCTCAGGACAACTTGAAGTCATGTTTGGCACACAAGTTGCCGATAAAACCGATTGGCGTAAACTACTTAAAGGTGAAGCTGAACCTATTGATTTGATTTCAATTCGTGATGAATTATTGACTGAATTTGAACCACAAATTGAGTTAATTCGTGATGAGTTCAGTATGAGTTTAGATTTCAATGAAAATGTTGAAATACTGGAAAATGAACTGCCTCGTGAGTTCGTCTACCCTGTTGATTGTTATCCTGAAAAGATTAAGTCACATAATTTGGATAAAACTCCAATTATTCGCGGCAAACTTCAAGGCATTAAAGGTCAATATCTCATCATGGATACAGGTGTGATCAATATTCGTAAATATACAGGTTATGAATTGAAAATTAGGGCTGAGTGATTTCTTAATAAAATATATAACAAGCCCCTTTATCATTAGGTATTAAGGGGCATTACTCTATTGCTAGAATCATGAGTCCAATAGATTCAAAACGGCTTCAACTAAATCTTCACTATTATCAGATAATAATTGCTTATGCATCGTAATCAACTGCATTGCCTGAATCTGCGCTGTTTCCTGATTCATCAACTTTTCAATTTCTTCAGCTAAATTTTCAGGAGTCGCATCAGACTGAATCAACTCCTGAATGACTTTTTTTCCTGCAATAATATTGGGCAATGAATAATATGGAATTTTCACCAACAATTTAGCAATCACATAAGTCAGCCAATTCAACTTATAAAATGTCACCATTGGACGATGTAATAACAATGCTTCGAGGGTTGCTGTACCTGATGCAAGCGCCACAATATTGGCAGCATTCATCACCTGACGACCAATTTTGGATTCTTGATCAGTATTTTCTAGTAAATGAATTTGATCTGTTAATTCTTTTGGATAATGCTTTAATAAATTTTCAATCTGCTGCTTACGCGCATCGTTAATTGCAGGAATAATAAACTGATATTCAGGATGCTTTTGATAAATGATGTGTGCAGCATCTAAGACCAAAGGACCTAAACGCTCAATCTCTCCACGGCGACTACCAGGCAATAAAGCAATATGCTTTTGGCTCAAGTCTAAACCAAGCTCTTGTTTTGCATCTAAGATCGGGTTTTGTAATGACAATGTACTTGCAAGAGGATGACCAACAAATGCCGCAGGTACATCAAATTTCTTATAAAATGTTTTTTCGAATGGAAATAGACACAACACTAAATCAATACTGGCTTTGATGCCATGTACTCGCCCTTGTCGCCAAGCCCACACAGAAGGACTGACATATTGTACGGTTTTGATCGGCAGATTTTTTTGCTTTAAACTTTTAGATAGACGTAAATTAAAATCAGGTGCATCGATCCCAATAAAAATATCAACAGGGTTAGCAGTCCATTTTTCGACCAAACCATCACGTACCGCAAACAATTTTTTAATATCTTTGAGTACTTCAACAATCCCCATCACAGATAAAATATCCATAGGATAAAAACTGTTAAAGCCTTCTGCAATCATCTGAGGACCACCTATGCCCTCAAACTCTGCATCAATGCCTTGCTCACGAAAACTACGGATGAGTTTTGCGCCCAAAGTATCCCCCGATACTTCACCCACCACAATTCCAATTTTAAGTTTTCGATTTTGCAAAATAACATCCTCTAAAGTGACTGAATTATCTTAGCATGTCTGGGCTTTATTCAGGTCATTTCCCTCTTTTTTTCAATAAAACTTTTTTAGGCTTTAGCAATTTTTAGAATAAGTTAATCAACAATCAAGACAACGACTTATATGAAATAGTCATAAGATATGCGAGTTTTTTGCTATTTGGCATTTTAAGTCATGGTTGGTCCAGTCGAATTTATTTTAGCCGGTGTATTGGTCGGTTTCTGCGTAGGTATTACAGGTGTGGGTGGCGGGTCATTAATGACGCCTATTCTGATCAGTTTATTTCGAATAGAACCCCATATTGCAATTGGGACAGACTTACTTTATGCCGCCATTTCCAAATTTTGTGGTTCATTGGTACATGCTAAAAAACTCAATATTGTTTGGCCTATTGTCCTTTGGCTGGCGCTCGGCAGTATTCCTGCATCTTTTATTACCCATTGGGTACTTGAAAATTATTTAAGTGGTTCAAGCCATTATAAAACAGTACTCACTGTGGTGTTAGGTTTTATGCTTACACTGACGGGTTTATCGATCATGTTCCGTGCACAGATTGAAAAATTCTTTGCCAAATTCCGTGCAAATAAGCGAGTCGATGAGACTACACAGACGTTTTCAATCGAAGGTAAACGTGCATTTGTTGTATTCATGGGCGTAGTCTTAGGCGTATTTGTGACTTTATCTTCTGTGGGTGCAGGTGCATTTGGAGTCATGGCTTTAATTTTAATGTTCCCTCATTTACCGATGATCCGCATCATTGGTTCAGACGTGGTTCATGCTGTCTTACTGACGGCTGTAGCAGGTTTTGCACACATGACATCGGGTAATGTTGATTTTCATTTACTTGGGTGGTTATTAGTCGGTTCAATTCCAGCCATTATCGTTGGAACATTAATCAGCTCGAAAATGCCTGAAAAACTCATCCGTAAAATTTTAGGTATTACTTTATTTGCTTTAGGCGTAAACTTTATTATTAATCCTGTTAAATCTAAGCCTGTGGAAAAACCACATTCGGCGATGATTATTCAGGTTGACCAACAACATCAAGTTTAATATTAATCATTTATACATAACTAATAATTATGAATTGATACTAAAGTTTTAATGATTTATTTAAACAAAACCTGAATCAATTCATGTTATATTCAAACCACTAAAAATACTTTTGTATGATCGAATATCCAGTGACGGCAATGAATACACAACAGTCTAATCCTATTACTCAATCAGATATTGATGATGTGAATGTACAAAGCATTCAACCACTTGTAACTCCAGCAGAATTAAAAGCAGAATTACCATTAACAGAAACTGCTTATCAAACTGTACTTCACGGTCGTGACACTGTCCGCAATATTTTAAATGGCAATGATAAACGTCTTTTTGTTGTGATTGGACCATGTTCAATTCATGATACAAAAGCAGCACATGAATATGCTGATCGTCTCAAAGTCTTGAGCGAAAAAGTTAAAGATACACTCTATATCATCATGCGTGTTTACTTTGAAAAACCACGTACGACTGTCGGTTGGAAAGGTCTGATCAATGACCCAGACATGAATGACTCTTTTAATATCGAAAAAGGTCTACGTCTTGGTCGTAAGCTCTTGGTTGAACTAAATGAAAAAGGTTTGCCATGTGCCACTGAAGCACTTGATCCAAACTCACCCCAGTATTACCAAGATTTAATTTCATGGTCAGCCATTGGTGCACGTACCACTGAAAGCCAAACTCACCGTGAAATGTCTTCAGGTTTATCTTCACCTGTTGGTTTTAAAAATGGTACAGATGGTGGTTTAACGGTTGCAACCAATGCAATGCAATCAGTAAAACATGGTCATAGTTTCTTAGGTTTGAATGATCAAGGTCAAGTCTCTATCATTCGCACCAAAGGTAACCCATATGCACACGTGGTATTACGTGGTGGTAATGGTAAACCAAACTATGATGCAGGTTCGGTTGCGGAAGCTGAGAATGCTTTAGCTAAAGCCAAAGTCAGCAACAAAATCATGATTGATGCCAGTCATGCAAACTCAAATAAAGACCCATACTTACAACCCTTGGTACTCAAAAACATCACAGAGCAAATTCTTGATGGTAATAAGTCGATTGTCGGCATTATGGTTGAAAGCCACCTTAAAGGTGGTCGCCAAGACATTCCAGAAAATCTATGTGACCTAGAATATGGTAAATCTGTCACAGATGGTTGTATCGACTGGGAAACCACTGAAAAAACCTTGCTTGAAATGGATGCGGCTTTAAAAGAAATATTGCCAAATCGTTAATTTAGCCAAAAACGTCATCTACATAGATGGCGTTTTTTGTTTATGATGTCATTATATTTTACCTGTCAGAATGCTATGAACGAACTTGAACAAGAACTCAGTCAAATCGCAAACTTTCAGTTTGTCCATGAACACTTATTCACTTCAGGACAACCTACTACTGAACAATTGAAACAGATTAAAGAATATGGTGTAGATACCATCATTAATCTCGCTTTTACAGATGCAAATCCACATCTTGAACATGAAGATAAAATTTGTGCTGAACTTGGGTTAAATTATATTCAAATTCCGATCTCTTGGGATACGCCAGCTGACGATCAATGCTTATTTGTTTTGGATCTGGTCGCACATTTGGTACAAGAAAAAATCGTTTGGGTACACTGTGCTAAAAATATGCGTGTCAGCAGCTTAATGTATTTATATCGCCAGTATTTTATGGATATGGACATGCCTACAGCTCAAGAGTTGATGCATGAAATCTGGCAGCCCAATGAAACATGGACAGGACTCATTCATGCCGTCAGTTTACAATTGCAAGGTCGTAAATCCACTTTAGATTTGCAACATTCCTTGATGCATGCTGACCATTTTGCTTAATTGAATTTCATCTCCAAAATCCATGATGACCATCCAACTGATGCAATCGGTTGGATTGGAGGTTGTCCTCCAGCCATTCTGGCAGACAAATTGTCCTCGTTTGGAGATTATCGCTTCTATTTAACCGTTCAGAAAAAAGAAAATCCTAAAAAATATTTAAGTATCTTTGTGCACAACGATTTTAATACTCGGATTGATCAACAAATTTTCCCCGATATTGCTATTGAAGTTTTTGAACATGATGCTTCAGCTGAAGGAAATGCCGTTGCTTTCTGCCTTCCTAATCTAAGTAAAAGCTATTTGAGCCCTTTGAAAAGTGTTAAAAAGTCTCAATTTAACTTTATTACTTATTCAGAACGGCCAAAATTAATCCAAGATAATGCCTATTATTTTGAGCATCTCCAACAAGATTATGTGTTTTATTTGCAAATCGATGAAGACTATGATTTAGATTCAACCTTACAAGGTTCATATATTTTTGCTTATGGCGCATTATATTTATTTCAACATCAACACACGCATCGAATCATTGCAGGTTTTTGGCAACATTAATCTGCTTATGATGCTGAAATAAAGCATCGATCTCTATTTCAGCAATTTTTAACATTATTTACTGTGATGACTAATCAACACCGTCGCAGTCGATAAAATGCCTTCCTGACGCCCTGTAAAACCTAATTGTTCAGTGGTGGTGGCTTTAACACTGATCTGCGTCACATCAACATCTAATACATCTGCAATACTTTGACGCATTGCTAAATTATGTTTTGCTAATTTTGGACGCTCACATGCCACAGTAATATCAGCATTATTGAGTACATAGCCACGATCTAAAATAAGTTGATATACATGTTTAAGCAACTTACGGCTATCAGCACCTTTAAACTCTGGATCTGTATCAGGGAAATGTTGACCAATATCACCTAGTGCTAAAGCACCCAATAATGCATCACATAAAGCATGTAACACCACATCACCATCAGAATGTGCTTTCAAACCTTGTGTATGCGGAATTTGAATCCCTGCTAAAGTCACAAAATCACCGTCCTCAAAAGCATGTACATCCATTCCTTGTCCAATGCGAATTGGTATGATCATTTTCAGCTCCTTTATACAGATTTTTAAGTTAAATCATCTTGTATTCGTACTTTCGAATTCGTATAGTACGGATGCAAACATTGTGAAAGTATAAGCGATCATGCTGTTGAATACAGAATTTAATCCTATTAAAAGCTTAATTTCAGGTCTATTTCTTTATGGAATATGCGCTGCCGTGTACGCCATTCCTGTGCAATGCGATCAAACACAAACAGGCAAAAACACAAAAATATGTAGTTCGACATTTGAAACATTGCGTGATGAATTGAATGAAAAATATCTGACCGCATATTTAGTCACAGATGCACCCATCCGTTTAATTGATGATACCAACCAATTGTGGTTTAAGCAGATTCAACAATGTAAAAATACGGACTGTTTTAAGCAACAATTCGATTTGCGCCTTGAAGATTTAAATTTTTATACGTCGATGAATCAAAGTTTAACGCAACACTTTATCAAATATGAACAAGGGGAAATATCTAAACAACCTGTTCATATTCAAGTGCATCAGCTCAGCAAAGATCGTATTAAAATTGAAGGATTGGCTTATCGCAATCCAAATAATCACAAAGACAAACAAAGTATTCCCCTACTTGCTTATACGACACCCGATAAAAAAAATGAGATTGTGGACAATGAACATGATTGTAAATATCAAATGAATTTTCAAAAAGCGATTTTAACGATTAAAACAGAGCAAAAAGGGTGTGAACGTTTTACTGGAGTTTATCGTTTGTATGATTGATTTAGCTTGAAAATAAGTGAGAAAACAACAGTGAATGAAAAATTAAAAATCAGCTTAGAAAGAACTCAAATTTTATCAAAATGTATGCAAAATTATGATGTAGGTTCCGCATAAGATGAATAGCCCAACAATATTCTTTCCCAACAGACTATCGTTTATAATGATGGAACAATTTCCAAACGAAGCAATCCACTAAATCACACTATTAATAATAATGAACTTAAATTATGCCAAAAACTCAGCTTAGAAATTACCAATTTGATGTAAAATACTGAAGTCGGTATGGGTTCAAACTCAGGAGATTATTTTCAAAATTTTTATATTGTTCAATCTCAAGCGACCTCGACACGCTATATCACATCTGAACTAATTTTAGATTATTTTGCAAATACCATTTTTCCATTGGCAACGATTACGACTGAACCATTATCTACAAATACAACATGGTGGCAAGAAGTAAAGCAGGATGCTGAAGAATCGTCACCTGACTATTTCCATACTTGGCATAAAATGATGCAATGGTTTACATCACAAAAATATTTTATCGATTGTGCATGTGTTCGGATTGGCGACTCAACACTTTTAGAACAAATTAATTCGGATAATTATCCAAAAGGAACCATCATTACAGGTTGTGTTCTGCCAAGACTTATCATTGGACTGACTAAAAGTGGAAGCCTATGTGGCTTATTTGGATTTGTTGTACAGAGCTGATTATAAATCGCTTTATTCACCAAAGTGAAATATTTGCTATATTTTCTAACAATTTTAGCGCACAAAATAACACCACATCTTTATTTCTAAATATAAATCACTTATACATAAGGTGATATAAATAGTCTGTTGACATATTTGTTGAAAATACAAAACACCATACAGTCAAGGAAAAGGTGTGTGATGGATTTAAACACATATATCACCAATAAATTTAAAAACTTTAATGAGTTTTTAGAAACCCATTGGCACGACTACCCCACTAGCTATAAAGAAATCCAAACTTTATTATTTTTTCAGTCCTATACCACCAAAGAGCTTTCAGAAAAATTTGAAATTAATATTTATCAATCTTTAAAATATTCCACACTGAAATATTATTTTCAAAAAATAGAAAAATATATCGACACTCCACCTAAACAACTTTTTCCTGCTTCTTTCCACCGCCCCTATGAACATATTTTAAATGAGTTTAAATATTTAAGTTTTTATCAAGAGCCTTTTGAGTTTCATAGAAAAATTGAACGACTAAAAGAAACCTTGAATAAAATCTCAATTCCGATCCATAGCCATGAGATCTATAGTGAAATTTTAAAGGTTTTAAATCAAAGTTTTGATTTTTTAGCAGATTCAGATGTTTGTATTGAGCATAAAATCAAACTGATTGACCTGTGGCAAAATATTCAGAATCTTGAGACCGTAGTCGCTTATACATCCTTAGACAAAATTAAAAATATACTCAAACAGTATCAACAAAAATCACATATTGATTATTATCTCAACTTAATTCATCTTGGAGAAAATCAACGCGTTGAATTTAAGGAACGTACTACTGACCTATTAACCAATCGTAAATCTGATCGTTGGATTAAAGCTTGTTTTGCATTTATGAATACACGAAATGGTTATGTCTTTATTGGGGTTGCTGATGATTTAAAAATCGTGGGAATAGAACAAGAAATGCAGGATTTTTTTAATAATTCTTTAGACTTGATGAAACGTAGTTTGATTGACAAACTCGCGCATGAAAGTCATAAAATTTCTAATATTTATTCGACACTTGAAGATATTCAAATACAAGGAAAAACCATTTTAGTGTTTAAATGTAATAAAGCGGATCGACCATTATATTATAAAGGTGAAATTTTTATGCGTACTAATGGGCAAACGACCCGTGTGCCACCTGAGTTAATAGACAGTTTTCGAGAAGCTTTTTATTGTTAATACAACACTTCTATTATTCTATTTATATTCAAAGAATTAAACCATGAATTATCCTCACTTTAAGTACCATCCCAATGCTTACATACTAAATATCTTTGAAAAAGAAGATGGAATTTGCTCAATTTGTCATGAAAAACGAGAGTTAAAATACAACTGCTCTTTTTATAGCATAGATACACCAGATTATATTTGCCCATGGTGTATTAAAAATGGTGCAGCCGCGAAGCTTTATCAAGGGTCATTTAATGATGATATAGGCATTGAAAATACCGAGTTTATTGATGACGATGAAATCGTGAATGTTTTATACCCCATTACAGATGAGTTTGTAGATCAAATCTGTCATCGCACACCAAGTTATGCCAGTTGGCAACAACAAGTTTGGCTTATACACTGTGATGAACCATGTCAATTCATCAATTATGCTACTAGTAAATTATTACAACCCATTTTGCATGAAGTTCTTGAAGATATTGAAAATTCAAATATTCCATTAGAATGGATACAACATCATTTAACTATAGACAGTGATTTCAGTGCTTATTTGTTTCAATGTATTCACTGTGGCAAACACCGTTTGCATTTAGACAGTTGTTAATAAACCAAAGCTTTTTATTTTGTGATTATTTTCTAGTAAGTAGTTGGTTCACATGTTTTTTCACTTCTACCCACTCATCACGCACGATACTAAACATTACCGTATCTCGAATTGAACCATCTTTTCTTAAAGCATCCTGACGTAAAACGCCATCACGTTTTGCTCCAATTCGTTCAATCGCTTTTTGGCTTTTTAGGTTAAGAATGTCCGTTCTTAAAATCACCGAATTTGCTTGTAGAACTTCAAAAGCATGCTGTAAAAGTAAAAATTTACAATTGGTGTTGATATGGCTACGTTGCACAGATTGTGCATACCACGTATAACCGATTTCTACTCGGCGCACAGCCCAATCAAAATCTCGAAAACTGGTTGTTCCTACAATTCGACCTGCACGCTGATCCATCACCACAAAAGGAATACGCAAGCCTTGAGCTTTTTGAGTTAAAGCTTTTTCTATATATGTCTTCATTTCTAAATAATGTGGTGCCGAAGTATAGTGTAGTTCCCACAACCGACCATCTTGACTCACTTCGCTCAGTGCCTGCTCATGTTCCTCACGTAGAGGAATGAGCTGTACTTGATTTTGATAAAGTGACGCATAGAGTGTAGAAAATAGATCTTGGTTCATGGCACACACACCATTGTAAAGAAAGCTCTCGCCTATTTTCCGCTATGTGGTTTAAATTTTTATGATGATAAAATGATATTTCTATGACTGTATTGCAAAACATTTACATGATTTAAATGTAATTCTTTAAATCGCTAAAGCCAAACAGACCACACCAACCAAACCAAAAATCAAACCCAACACTGTCAGTCCTTTTAACTTTTCTTTAAAAATCAATAACCCTGCAATCACACCAAATAACACCACCAAAATATTCATCCCTGCAAATACAACCGCAGGAGAATCTTTCAATAAAATGTGTGCTTTGACATAAAGTGCAATATTGGCAAAGTTCAAGATCCCTAAAACTGCCCCACCCAAAATATTTTTTGTTTGCCATTGTGCTTTTTTAAACAGCAAATAAAGTACTGAACAGACAAATGCAAAGATAAACATCAAGTTTAAAGTGACTGCAAACTGTAAACCTAAACTACTTGTATATTTCAGTAAGATATCGACTAAGGCATAGCCCATCCATACACTAAGCAGATAAAATATGCCCTGCTTAGTGGTTGGCGAGACATCTGATGTAGATTTTGAAACAATCAAGCACAATACTGCCCCAATCCCAAGTACAACACCGATGATTTTTAACAGGTTAAATTGTTCTTGAAAGAAAAAATATGCAGCGAATAAAGATAAAACCACCGATAAACGCTGTGCAATTTCGGTTTTAAGAATACCAACAGTATGTAATGATTTAGCAAGACATAGAAAAATACTGGGTAACACCATTCCCAATACAACAATCAACCACCACGGCGTTTGTGCAATAGAAATATGGGCAAAATCAGGCTTAAACCATAAATAACCCAACACACTGGCAATGGCATAATTCCATGTGATCATTTGCAAGGCATCATAACCTTTGTTCTTTGCAATTTTAAGCAGGATCGACACCAGTACACTACACAAGGCTGCTGAAAAAATAAGCTCCATTACGATCCTTTCATCCCATGTTTAATTCAATAAAAAGCCCACTAAAACTTAGTGGGCTTTTTTTATAAATCATTCAATTTGAATTATTTATAACGTTCAACCATTTTCTCTAAAGAAATTGGACGAATTTTGTCTGCATTGCCTGCTGTGCCAAATGCTGTATAACGGTCTACACAGATTTGTTTCATTGCATCTACAGTTTTTGCAAAGAATTTACGTGGGTCAAATTCACTTGGTTGTTCAGCCATCATGCGACGCATTGCGCCTGTAGATGCTAAACGTAAGTCTGTATCGATGTTGATTTTACGTACACCGTGTTTGATCGCTTCAACCAATTGTTCAACAGGAACACCATAAGTTTCTTTGATGTCGCCGCCATATTGGTTAATCACAGCCAACCATTCTTGTGGCACAGAGCTTGAACCATGCATCACAAGGTGTGTATTTGGAAGTGCCGCATGAATTTCTTTAATACGGTCAATTGCCAAAATGTCGCCTGTAGGTGGACGTGTAAATTTGTACGCACCGTGTGAAGTACCTACAGCAATTGCAAGCGCATCAACATTGGTATCTGCAACAAAGCTACGAGCTTCTTCAACAGAAGTGAGAAGTTGTGAATGGTCAAGTACGCCTTCTGCGCCTACGCCATCTTCTTCACCCGCCATACCTGTTTCAAGGCTACCCAAACAACCAATTTCACCCTCAACAGAAACACCACATGCATGTGCCATTTGAACTGTACGACGAGTCACATCAACGTTATATTCATAAGTTGTTGGTGTTTTACCATCTGCACCCAAAGAACCGTCCATCATTACGGATGAAAAGCCCAATTGGATTGAACGCTGACAGACATCAGGGTCTGTACCATGGTCTTGATGCATTACCACTGGAATATGTGGCCATTCTTCAATCGCTGCCAAAATAAGGTGACGTAAGAATGGAGCACCTGCATATTTACGCGCACCTGCTGAAGCTTGCACGATTACAGGTGAATTTGTTTCATCTGCGGCTAACATGATTGCACGCATTTGTTCTAAGTTGTTTACGTTAAACGCTGGAACGCCGTAATTGTGTTCACCGGCATGATCCAAGAGCTGGCGCAATGAAATAAGAGCCATAATATCCTCCCAGGTAATGTGGCATATTCTACCCTGTGATTTGTTTCAATTCAGCAACAATATTGACTATTTCAAAAAAAAGCCCTGCAAATGCAGGGGCTTTTAACAAATAACAACAAAGCGATTTAAATTATTGAGCTTTTGCAGGTGCTTCCGCAGCTTCAGGTGTTGCTGCATCTGCAGGTGCATTGGCTTTTTCAGCAGGAACGTCTGTATTTTTTTCATCTAAAACAGGTTGATCCAATGCATCAATAGCAGCTTGTTGTTCTGCTGTGACTGTTTCTGATGCTGTATCAGTTGCGACAGCAGCAGATGCTGTACCTTGTTCAGCAGCAGGTGCTTTTTCTTGTTTAGAGCATGCAGTCAATGCAAGTGGAGCAATTAGAAGTGTTGCAAGTGCTAATTTAAATTTCATCACGTATTTTCCACATCGGGTGATTTAATAGCGCTCAGTTTATTTCAGATATATTTCATTTTTATGACTAAAAAGTGAATACAAAATAAAAGGGTGAGCCAAAGCCAACCCTTTTATGGTCAAAATATTACATGAATATTATGCACGTTCTAGTAATACTGCCACCGCTGGAAGAGTTTTGCCTTCTACAAACTCAAGGAATGCACCACCACCTGTAGAGATATAACCAATTTTGTCTGCAACTTCATATTTGTCAATCGCAGCTAAAGTATCACCACCACCTGCAATTGAGAAGCCTTCAGATTCAGCGATTGCCAATGAAAGTGCTTTTGTGCCTTCACCGAATTGATCCACTTCAAATACGCCAACAGGACCATTCCAAAGGATTGTTTTTGATGTTTTTAAGATTTCTGCAAATGCTTTTGCTGTTTCAGGACCAACATCTAAAATCATGTCATTATCTGCAACATCTTCAACTTTTTTCACAACTGCTTTTGCAGCAGCCAATGAACCTAAGAAATCATCAAAGTTAATTTCTGACGCATCCGCAACCACAACATCAGTTGGAAGTGGAACAGAAACTTTTGCTGCAATCGCTTTTGCCGTATCAACCAAATCATTTTCACACAATGATTTACCCACATTGAAACCTGCCGCAGCAAGGAAAGTATTGGCAATACCACCACCCACAATCAATTGATCACAAATATCAGAAAGTGACGTTAACACATCAAGTTTAGTGGATACTTTAGAACCTGCAACGATTGCCACCATTGGTTTTTCAGGTGTTTGCAATGCACGACCTAGAGCATCTAATTCAGCAGCCAATAAAGGTCCTGCTGCTGCAACTTTTGCTAAACGCGCAACACCTTCAGTTGAAGCTTCTGCACGGTGTGCTGTACCAAATGCATCCATCACAAATACATCACAAAGCGCTGCATATTTTTGAGCAAGTTCAGGATTATTTTTCTTTTCACCTGCATTAAAACGACAGTTTTCAAGTAAAACCACTTGACCTGCTGCCACTTCAACACCCTCTAAATAATCTGTAAATAATTTAACTTCTTGACCCAAAGCCTCAGTTAAATATGCTGCAACAGGTGCTAAAGATTGTTCAGGTTTTGGCTCACCTTCAACAGGACGACCTAAATGTGAATACACCATTACCGCAGCACCTTTTTCAAGTGCAAGTTTGATTGTCGGTAAAGCTGCACGTAAACGTGCATCGCTAGTAATCACACCATTTTTAACAGGTACATTCAAATCTTCACGAATCAGAACACGTTTGCCCGTTAAATCAAGGTCAGTCATACGCTGAAAATTCATATAGCTCTCTTTTTAGATATTAAAAATCGCACTGATTCTAAATGATTACGCAAAAAAAGGTTAGCGACTTTTGTAGAAAAGCTGTAGAAATGTTGAGATTTGATTATTATAAGGCAAACTTCAAATATTTAACTGCTTATGTCTTTTCATCCTGATCCTAAAATTAATGGTTTAAATGTCTTTGGTCAGCCTTTGGCAAGCTGTTGCTTTTCCCCAATCACAGGTTATTTCCGTAATGGTTTTTGCCATACAGCAACAACTGATTTAGGGCAGCATACGGTTTGTGCGGAAATGACGTCTGAATTTCTCAGCTATTCACAAAAAATGGGCAATGACCTCATTACCCCACTCCCTGAACATGGTTTTCCGGGTTTACAGCCGGGTGATTTTTGGTGTTTATGTGTGACACGTTGGGTACAGGCTTATCAAGATGGACAAGCTCCACGTGTTAAAGCCGAGGCATGTCATCAAGCCGTTTTAGCTCATGTGCCTTTAGATGTATTAATGGAATATGCGATTTAATTTTTATGTCTGATTTTAAGCTACAACATGCCCAAATTATCTTGGCATCCTCAAGTCAAACACGACAAGACTTAATGAACCGTTTGCGACTTGAGTATCACTGTATCTCCCCTGAGATTGATGAATCACCGCGTGGTGAAATCCATGCCGATGATCTGGCAAAACGGCTTGCTTTTGAAAAAGCACAAGTAATTGCCAAAGATCATCCGAACGCCATTGTCATTGGTTCTGACCAAGTCGCTTGGCGTGAGCATGCACCACAGGATTTTATCGGTAAGCCTTTAACTGTAGAAAAAGCCATTCAACAACTGCAAGCAAATGCTGGTAAAAATGTCTATTTCAGTACAGCGCTCAGTGTGCAACATGCAGCATCAGGTTTTGAACAAACTTTGGTGGAACATTATCATGTCAAGTTTCGTGAGTTAAGCCTTGCAGAAATTCAACGTTATATCGAAATAGACCAACCCTTGCATTGTGCAGGTAGCTTTAAGTGTGAAAGTTTGGGAATTTCGTTATTTGAACAGATGATTGGTCAAGATCAAACCACGTTAATGGGCATGCCCATGATTCAGTTATGCCACATTTTAAGAAGCTTAGGACGCCATCTTCCCTAATTCAACAATAAGGACATTCATATGAAAAAATATATGCTGAGCGCAGTCTTGCTTTTAAGCGATCCGCAGTTGGTTATGGCTGAACCTAACATTGCAACGACGCATACGCAGCAACAGCTCAACATAGTAGATGATTGGCTCGCATATCAAAAATTTGCATCTCAAGCTACAAAAGTGAATGAGGAATATCAAAAAAAATTTGAAACCTCGAGCATTGATGATCTTGATGAACGCTATGCGCAAATGAAAATAGACGGTCAGCAACAAAATAAAATCTTAGTGAAAATGCTTGAAGCTTTACATCCACATACCCCTGAATTCACTGAAATTCAAAAATTATGGTTAGATGTACTACACAGTGAAATCAAGGCTGTAGATGACAAGCACAATACTGACGATAGTGAAATAAGCACTAAACTAGAAAAAATCAGTGCATTAAACTCAAACCTTGAAGCACAAGTATTTCATTTTATTCAACAACAAAACCCACCTGAATATGTCACGGATTGGATTCATTACAAACAGCTTAAACGTGATATAGAACAGAAACGAAATGCTTTAAATCAATCCTTTAGCAGCTTATTTAAACAAGCAAATCAACAAAATAAAATTAACTTACAACAACAATTTATTCAAAAAATTACACGTACAGAATTAGAGATGCTACGCGGCTTTAAAACCCATGTAGAGGAATTAAAGCACATCATCGATTTAGAAATTCAAGCCACTCAATCTGCCGAAAAAATGAACTTAAACGCAGTTTTGAATGCAAGTCTAAATATAGATGAAATGAATGATGTTGGTGAAATTTCAGAACAAATCGAAAAACAGGAACATCTGTTTGCATCTAAAATCGTAGACTATATGCGCAGTCTTTGATGGTGATATACACGTTCATGATGACTTTACGAATTTATTTGCAATCTCAATACCACCAAATAAAACTTAAGGCTACATTTTAATGTATACAAGATATTAAGATTAGATCACTTAAATCAACTTTACATGTAGCGATCGAATATGACGGAGTGATCAACTCCAATCGCCTATTTTCATCCCGCGCATGTATGCTCAGTTTTTTCATCGTGCGAGAAAAGGCTTCTTTTTTAAAAAATTAATGAAAGAATAGAAGTAAGTCAATGTTTTTTAGAATAATTACTCTACCATTTTTTAAACAAATAAAATTTATTCTGCATTCAAATCGTTGAACACAAGCTATTGATTCATTTTTAGTTTATATACTTTTTACGAGAAATGATGCATTTTGGTTATTTTATGAGAATTGTCCAACATATTTCATTATGTTACAACGCCTGCTGTTTTTAGAGTAATTAATCTGTTTTTGGATGATTTACTCATTTGTTAATGATAATTCTTGGATGAAAAACCACATGCGTATGCAACCTAAATTCATCACTGTCGCGCTTGCGCTGATCAGTGCAGGTTCAGTCTCCCCTACATTTGCACAAGGTTATGGTGTAAATGAACAAAGTATTTCTGCAATGGGCTCAGCTTATGCAGGACGTGGAGCGCATGTACAAGATGCTTCGATTCTTTACGGTAACCCTGCCGGCATCACCAAATTAGAACATGCAGAAATCAGCCAAAATGTGACTTTTGTAAAAGCCTATTCAGATATTAAAAATTCACAAGGTTCAGGTTTAGCACAAAATGGTACTCATGAGGGGGACTTTGTGCCTGAAGTTGTTTTAGGTTCAAGTTATGCATCTGTTCCTTTAAATCATTTGGTGGATGGTTTATCTGCAGGGATTGGGCTTTATGTCCCTTATGGGATCTCAAGTAATTATGAATCTAGCTTTCAAGGTTCTGTCTTTGGGGACAAAACTAAAGTTAAAGTCGTAAGCTTACAACCCACTGTTGCTTATGAAATTAACCCCAAAGTATCGGTTGGTGTCGGTGCAACCATTAACCGTATGGATGGTGAAATTAACCAAAGTTTGACAGGTGGAAGTGATCGCACAGGTCTCAAAGGGGAAGATTTCGCGGGTGGCTATAATGTGGGTGTTTTGCTCCGTCCGACCGACAAAACACATGTAGGCTTAACGTATCATTCTAAAGTCGAATTTAAACTCAAAGATACTGCTTATATTCAAGATTTAAATCCTTTGGCTTTATTGGCAAATCCTCAAGCTGCGGCATTGTTGAGCCAAAAAGGCATTGACCTGTCTAAGTTACCTGCGCTGAATAACTTAAATATGACCTCATATGATGCCTCACTCAAAGTGACAACGCCTGAAAGTGCTGAATTGTCCGTATCTTATCAAGCAACACCTAATTTAAATCTATTAGCAAGTGCAACATGGACACGTTGGAGCCGTTTAGGGACATTAAGCCCTGAAACAGGTTTTAATGCCGATTTATTATTAGCACAAAATAGCCAATTGGCGGGATTATTGGGACAAATGGCGGCATCAGGCAAATTAAGCCCACAAGAAATTGCAGGTATTAAGCAAATGGTCAATGCCCAATTAAGTGGTCAACATGATGAAGCGTTAAAGTTCAAAGACAATTGGATGTTTAATGTGGGTACTGAATACACGCTCAATCCTCAGTGGAAACTACGTGCAGGTTATGCCTACGACCAAACACCTGTAGATACAGCACATCGTACTGTACGTTTACCTTTGGGTAATCGTCATTTAATCAGTGTGGGTGCAACCTACAATGCCACAGCAAATACATCAATTGATGCAGGCTATATGTACATCTTTGAAAATACAGCACGTGTGCATCAAGAAAAAGCGACTGCTAGCTATTCAGCAGAATATCAAAATAAAGCACATACTGTTGGTTTACAAATAAATCACCGTTTCTAATGAAATAGTCTGCAAGCCTAATTTATTGCACTTTTCACCATTGTACAGGTAGGTTTTTATGCCTTATCTGTACAATTTTAAACCAAATAATAAAATATTTTTTTATATTGAATAATGTAACATAACTGTCATATATTAATCTTAGTATGCCAAGCAAGCTCACCTAGACATTGACACAAGATGACGCAGATCATGCCTACTTTAGAAAATTTTCAACATAGTTCAGACACTTATATTAATCGTGAAATTTCTCTATTAGCGTTCCATAAACGTGTTCTAGCACAAGCCAAAGATGAAAATCATCCCCTACTTGAGCGCTTAAATTTCCTGATTATTTTTTCACGTAATTTAGATGAATTTTTTGAAATTCGAGTAGCGGGTTTAATTAAACAACTCGACATGAACAATATTACCACCTCACCTGACGGCATTCCAAATGAAGTCATTATTCAACAAATTTCAGACATTGCCCATCAAGCTTTAGAAGAACAATATAAAATTTTAAATGATGACTTATTGCCTCAACTACAAGGATTTGGTATTCGTTACATTCAGTTTGCTGATATTTTAGAAAAACATAAAGCATGGATTAAAAATTACTTTTTTAAGCAAGTACAACCTGTCGTTACCCCCATCAGCCTTGATCCAGCACATCCATTTCCTCGACTGGTCAATAAAAGCCTCAACTTTATTGTCACGCTAGAAGGTAAAGATGCATTTGGTCGTCAGATTGAGCTTGCCATTGTACCTGCACCTCGTTCATTGCCTCGTTTGGTCAAATTACCCACTGAATTGACAGGCGGCGAGGAACATCACATTTTATTATCGGCAATTATTCAGCAACACATCAATGATCTATTCCCTGGCATGGTGGCAACAGGTTGTTATCAATTTCGTGTCACACGTAATGCCGATTTAACCTTAGCGGAAGATATTGATGATTTGGCTGTGGCGTTGAAAGATGAGTTATCTTCTCGTCGTTTTGGTCGTGCAGTCCGTTTAGAAGTCACAAAAAATTGTCCAGATCACATTAGTCATTATTTGCTTGAACAGTTTGACCTTGATCCAATGTATTTATATCAAGTCGATGGTCCTGTGAACTTGGCGCGTTTAGTGACGAATTTTGATATTCCTGAATTACGTTTCAAGCCTTATCAAGCTGTGATTCCCAAAGCCCTGCGCAATGCGCCACAGATTTTTGAAGTCTTGAGCAAACGCGATATTTTACTACATCATCCCTTTGATTCTTTTGCACCTGTCATCAATTTATTAAGAGAAGCAGCGAAAGATCCCAATGTATTGGCCATTAAGCAAACATTGTATCGTAGTGGTCCTGACTCAGAAATTGTACAAGTTTTGGCAGAAGCAGCACGTAATGGCAAAGAAGTCACGGCAATCATCGAGTTACGTGCACGTTTTGATGAAGAATCCAATATTACTGTAGCCAATATTTTACAAGAAGCAGGTGCGGTGGTGGTATATGGCATTGTGGGTTATAAAACCCATGCCAAAATGATTTTGGTGGTGCGCCGTGAAGCAGATAAACTTAAACGCTATGTGCATTTAGGAACAGGCAATTACCATGCTGGCAATGCCAAAATGTACACTGACTATGGTTTAATGACCACCGATGCAGATATTTGTGAAGATGTGCATAAAATTTTCCAAGAGCTCACAGGCATGGGACGCATGGCAAAATCACAAAAACTATTTCATGCGCCCTTCACTTTACATACACAACTTTTAAATCTGATTGAACAAGAAATACAACATGCCCAAATGGGCTTAGCCGCACGTATTATCATTAAAGTCAATGCATTGACTGAACCACAATTAATCACAGCCTTGTATCGAGCTTCACAGGCAGGCGTCAAAGTCGATTTAATTATTCGTTCAATCTGCTGTTTACGCCCACAAGTCCAAGGACTATCGGAAAATATCACGGTACGTTCCATCGTTGGACGCTTCCTTGAGCATACTCGTGTCTATTATTTCCAAAATAATGACAATGCAAAATTATATTGCGGCAGTGCGGACTGGATGGGACGTAATTTATTTTCTCGTGTCGAAACCTGCTTCCCGATTGAAGATAAAAAGTTACGCAAACAAATTATTGAAGATGGTTTACTCAACTATTTAAAAGACAATGTTCGTGCATGGGAGCTTGATGGCAATGCACAATGGACTGCTTTAAAACCTAATAATGGAGAAGCTGCTTTTATTGCTCAACAATATCTAATGGAGCAACGGGTGATTAAAACCATTGCTTAAGGCATGATGATTTAAAGTCTGAAAATGGTTTGAGTGCATCAAACCATTTTCTTTAAACGATAATCTAAAGTTGCTCGGCTAATGCCTAAAACACGTGCCGCTTCTGAGACATTTTGCTTACAGCGATGCATCGCTGTTAAAATAATATCTTGTTCATATTGATCCAAAGAAAAACCCTCTGCCAATAAATCATCCAAAGCAGTTTTGACAGGCGCTTGCTCTCGTGTAGATTCATCTAATTGTGGAAATAAACTGCTTAATTTAATTTCTTGTTGATGATCGGTCAGTAGCGTTGCCCTTTCCAATAAATTTTCTAACTCCCGAATATTGCCCGGCCAATCATATTTCATCACAAAGCTATAAGCTTTGTCCGAGAGTCCTTTTAAAGTTTTACTGTATAAACTTTCAAAACGTTGAATAAAATAGTCAATTAATAACGGAATATCTTCACGGCGCTCACGCAATGCAGGAATACGTACAGGAAAAATATTTAAACGATAATATAAATCGGCACGAAAACGCCCATCTTTCACCGCTTGTTCTAAATCTTCATTGGTTGCTGCTACAATGCGAACATCAACTTTACGGGTTTGTTGATCACCTACCCGTTCAAACTCACCTTCTTGCAACATTCTAAGTAATGCAGCTTGCGCTCTTGCTGACAGCTCAATCACTTCATCCAAAAAAATCGTGCCGCCGTGAGCACGTTCGAACTTTCCTATTCGGGTTTGTGAAGCTCCCGTAAAAGCCCCTTTTTCTACACCAAATAGTTCAGCTTCAATCAAGTCTGGTGGAATACAAGCACAGTTTACCGCGATAAAAGGCTCATGTCGTCTTTGGCTGCCTTCGTGCACACCCCGTGCAAAGGCTTCTTTACCCACTCCAGTTTCACCCTGAAGTAAAATTGCGACTTTACTGCCTGCGGCTTTCTTCAATAAATCACAAACTTTGCGATAGGCTGCTGATTCACCAACCGCTTTAAACATGGTGTAGTCTGACTCAGCATCGGTATAGATCTTTTGCTTGAGTGCATTTAGTTCTGCTTGTAGGGCAATAATTTCATCAGAAACAGGGTCAGGTGACATAAATTGAATGAGTTCATCAGCATTTTCCCATTCATGCAAGGGCTTACCAATAATACGACAGCATTTATCACCCTGCGCAACACAATGGGTTTCCTGATAAATAATCGTTTGCCCCATCACCAAACTGGTATAACCACAAGCATAACCCAACAACATCCAACATGATGGTTCTTCTGCTAAACCAAACTCGCTTAAATGCACCTCCGCTTCAAACGAATTTAACCAATTAAAATCGGCATAGAACTGTTTTAAATCGTGGCTTAAATTCAGTTGATTGACCTCAACATGCACCATGCCACGAATTCCATGCATTTGTGGCCCTGCCATAAAGGCTTCTATTTCATTTAAATTTGGACGTAATTTGGATGTAACCTCCGCATCACGCATACCTGCTTGATAACCACAACGAATAAAAAATCGCTTGGTACGCTCCCAACCCAACATTTCATATAAATCTTTACGCAAATAACCCATCATGTTGGTGTGCATCAGTAACATGCGGTTTTCATCAAACCAAATCTGACCGTTTTCTATATCAAAATGTATGGTGTCGAGTAAATCCTGTATTTCTTTACTTTGTTCAAAATATTGCTGATAAAATTTCTCATCTTTCGGTCGCATGGCATCCCATTCCTTGGTCAATGTCCACCTATCATGATACTGGTTTTAAAGCATATAAATGTATCACTTTAGAAGCATATCAATATACCTTTTGAGTATGTATTCATATTTTGCGATAATCACTCATACAATAAGGTGGACAAAAACAATGAATTTATTTTTAGATTGCGAATTTAATGGCTTTGGTGGCGAACTCATTTCAATGGCTTTAATTGATGAGCAAGGACAATATTTTTATGAAGTTTTGCACTGTGCTCAGCCTGTCGCATGGGTACAACAACATGTCTTACCCATTACCCAAAAAGTGGCCATTTCACTGCAAGAATTTCAAAATCATTTGCATCATTTTTTATTACAATATGATCAAATTCACATCATTGCAGATTGGCCAGAAGACTTAGCATTGTTTAGCCGTAGCCTGCTTTTAGGACCTGGACAATGTATGATAACTCCTCCACTCAGCATGCAATTGTGGTTAGATCAACGCGCGACCTCTATTTTATCTACACAACCGCATAATGCTTTAGCCGATGCACAAGCCTTACAACAAGCCTATCTTTCCTTATAAATGCTGAACTGTATGTGAAAAAATATCATTTAAAATCAATTAATTAATGATTATTTAGCAGATCTCGTACAGTGGATCGAGCTCAAGCCATCCGCACAATATTTTCCGCCCTAACATCTGCATTCGCTATATCTGTTTCAAGTCTTCAAGCCATTAGCATCTTCTGCAAGTCTATTCCAACTTTTCATTTAGGATGTGATTAAACGCTTTATTCAAATCATTTTCAGAATTTCATCAAATCATTAAAACCCCACAAAACTCATTTCATGAAATGATGAATTTATCTTGATTAAAACACTCAAGTTTTAAAATTAAAAATATAAATAATTGAAATATATAAAAATATAAAAGTTGGCACAGTTCTTGGAATATATATCACAAATGCAGAATTGCACCACTGAAATGATTTCAGTGAAAAAGATAAAAGGATGATCATGATGAATCAAACCCCTCAACTTCAGGATCAACTCACCAAATACATTCGTGTTACAGGTGACCGCAATGCCAAATTTGTTGAATTTGACTTTGCCATTCAAGACCCGACGCTTTTTGTCGAATTGGTTTTACCGCAACAGGCATTTCAACATTTTTGTGAAATTAACCAAGTGGTTGAAATGACCGAAGCACAAAAAGCATGGAATGACGCCCAAGAAGACAAGTGGCGTTATGGCGAAGAATCCGATGTGTTAAATCCAATTGCGCAACACGCACTGAAGCAAGACCAATAAGCCATTTTCGACTTCGAAAATTCAGTTTCCAAACAATTTAAGCCGTAATGATGCAGATCAAGAAGATCTGAGTTTTATCTATAAGGAGATCACGATGACTTTAGAAATTAAAACGTCCAATGTCGCGCCAATTCGCCAAACTTATGCGTATATCGAACGCCGTTTTGGTCATAAGCCTGCGACACGTTATCAAGAAGTCAGCTTTGATATTCAAGGTGCAGCCAACTTCCATTATCGTCCTTTATGGAATCCGTCAAAAACCTTAAATGACCCAAGCTATACCGCGCTACACATGCAAGACTGGTATGTATTTAAAGACCCACGCCAATTTTATTATGGCGCTTATGTACAACACCGTGCACGTTTACAGGATGTGGCTGAAAGCAATTATGCATTCTTTGAAAAGCGTCATTTGGTGGAAAATATCAGTGATGAAATCAAAGAAAAAATCATCACTTGTCTATTGCCTTTCCGCTACGTTGAACAAACGGCAAATCTTCACATGATGTCAGGCAGTGCCTATGGTTATGGCACAGTGATTACCCAAGCCTGCATGTTTGCAGCCATGGATCGCCTTGGTATGGCACAGTACATTTCTCGTATTGGTCTATTGCTAGATGGCAATACAGGTGAGTCTTTGCAACAAGCAAAAAATGCTTGGATGAATGATGCTGCTTGGCAACCTCTCCGCAAGCTGTGTGAACTCAGCCTGACTGAACAAGACTGGTTCAAACTGTTTGTGCTGCAAAACCTCCTGATTGATAGCTTAATGCAAAGTCTGGTTTACGGACAATTCGACCAACTCTTGGTTGAAAATGGCGCGCGTGATGTGGCAATGCTGACTGAGTTTATGCAGGACTGTTTAAGCGATTTACGTAAATGGTCAGACCCTGTATTCAAACTGGCAATTGCTGAATCAGAAGAAAACAAAGCTCTGATCCAAAATTGGGTTACTGAACTGTTACCACAAGTCCAAGAAGCTTTCAGCGCATGGGCAACTTTAGCCTTTAATGATGCCGAAATCGAACAAGGACTGGCTGTAATTGCTGAACGCAGTAAAAAAGCGGGTTTAGCTGACATTTTCAATCTTGCATAAGGAATTGCACCATGACATCAAAAGTTTATTTAGCACTACAAGACAACGATACTTCACGCTACATCATTGAAGCGATTGAACAAGACAACCCTGAGGCAACCATTCAGTACCTCCCTGCTATGATTCGTGTAGAAAGCACAGGTGAATTGGTAATTCGTGCCGAAACTGTTTCTGAAAAACTCGGACAGGACTGGGACATTCAGGAATTACAACTCAACATGATCACATTGGGTGGCAACGTCGATGAAGATGATGACACCTTTACACTGAAATGGAATTAAGAATTTAGGCAGCCATACGCCACTGAATTTCGCTATTGAACAGGATGATCAACATGAATACTGATGTTAAAAATACTAAAACTGCTGCAAAAACAGCAACAAAAAAACTCAATGCCAAAGACCGCTATCGCATGCTGACCCGTGATCTGGACTGGGATTTTTCCTATGCAGACCGTAAAGATGCCTTTCCTTATGAAGAATTTGAAGGTATTAAGATCACCGATTGGTCAAAGTGGGAAGATCCATTCCGTTTAACCATGGATTCTTACTGGAAATACCAAGCGGAAAAAGAGAAAAAATTGTATGCCATTTTTGATGCCTTTGCACAAAATAACGGGCAATTAAACGTTTCCAATGAACGTTATTTAAATGCGATTAAACTATTTTTAACTGCTGTAACACCGCTCGAATATCAAGCTTATCAAGGCTATGCGCATGTAGGTCGTCAATTTAGCGGCATTGGGGCACGTATTGCCTCACAAATGCAATCGATTGATGAATTGCGCCACGTACAAACCCAAATCCATGCGATGAGCCATTACAACAAGTTCTTTGATGGCTTCCAAGATTGGGCACATATGCATGACCGTGTTTGGTATTTATCTGTACCAAAATCATTCTTTGAAGATGCACGTTCAGCAGGACCATTTGAGTTTTTATTGGCAATCAGCTTTGCCTTTGAGTATGTCCTGACTAACTTATTGTTCGTTCCCTTCATGTCGGGAGCAGCTTACAACGGCGATATGGCAACCGTGACTTTCGGTTTCTCTGCCCAGTCAGATGAAGCACGTCACATGACGCTTGGTTTGGAAATTGTCAAATTCTTACTTGAACAACATGAAGACAACGTACCAATCGTACAGGAATGGATTGATAAATGGTTCTGGCGTGGTACGCGTCTGCTTTCAATCGTTGGCATGATGATGGACTACATGCTGCCAAACAAAGTGATGTCATGGAAAGAAGCTTGGGAAACTTATTTTGAAGAAGCAGGCGGTGCATTGTTCAAAGACTTGAGTCGTTACGGTATCCGTATGCCGAAATACTCAGAAGTCATTGAAAAAGAGAAAGAACACGTTTCGCATCAAGCATGGTGGATTTTCTATAACTTCGGACATGCAGCAGGTTTCCATACTTGGATTCCAACCGATGAAGAAATGGATTGGCTTTCTGAAAAATACCCTGACACATTCGACAAATACTATCGTCCAAAATGGGAATTGGCACGCAAAATGGAAGCCGAAGGCAAACGCTTCTATAGCGATGGCTTACCACAACTGTGTCAGATCTGTCAGGTTCCAATGACCTTTACTGAAATGGATGGCGACCCAACCATGTTCAGCTATCGTGATTCGATTTATAAAGGCGAGCGTTATCACACCTGTTCAGATGGCTGTCATGACATTTTTGAACGTGAACCTGAGAAATATATTCAGGCATGGTTACCTGTCAACCAAATTCTACAAGGCAACTGTGGTGGTCCTGACTTAGAAAGCATATTACGTGACTACTACAACTTTAATGTTGGTGCAGACAACTTGGATATCGAAGGCTCGCCTGACCAAGAACGTTGGAAAAAATGGAAAGGTGCTGTTTAACACAGCCCATTTTTAGACAAGATCATTCCTTTCACATTGCCAAATGAAGTGTTGGAATGATCTTTCCCCAAGGAATTTAGGAGTATTCTCATGCCAGTACAAGCCATTCAAGCCAACTACGAATTTGAAGCACGCGATCAGCAAAAAAATTATGGCGATAATATTTTAATTTATGTGGGTTGGGATCATCACACCCTGTTTTGTGCCGCACATGCCCTGCTTGTGTCGCCAAAACAAACTTTACAAGACCTGATTGATCAACAAATTACAGGCGGTTTTCATCAACATCCTGAGTTTGAACAAATTGATTGGGCAAATGTGCAATTCACCTTAAACCGTCAACGCATTGCCAATGATTTTTCTAAAACTTTAGAAGAATTGGGCTTTGACCATAAATCACTTCTACGCTTCGTGACGCCAAATCTCAATGGCTATAACGGCAGTTATGTTTAAAGGAGCACGTGTATGACTTATCAAGTGACCATTGAACCGATTGGCATGACCATTGAGGTAGAGGAAGATCAAACCATTTTAGATGCAGCTTTACGTCAAGGTGTCTGGCTGCCTTTTGCTTGCGGACACGGTACTTGCGGAACCTGTAAAGTACAAGTGACGGATGGTTTCTTTGATATTGGTGAAGCCTCTCCTTTTGCACTGATGGACATTGAGCGTGAGGAAAATAAGGTTTTGGCATGTTGCTGCAAACCTGAGTCTGACATGGTGATTGAGGCAGATGTCGATGAAGATGACGATTTCTTAGGCTATTTGGTGGAGGACTACCAAGCCAAAGTCATCGAAATTAAAGACCTCTCGCCAACCATTAAAGGCATCCGTTTGGAAATTGACCGTCCTATGCAATTTCAGGCAGGTCAATACGTCAATATTCAATTGCCTGATATTGAAGGTACACGTGCATTTTCGATTGCCAATTCACCCAATGAAGAAGGCATCATCGAGCTGCATATCCGCAAAGTTGTAGGCGGTGCAGCAACCACGTATGTGCATGACAATTTGCAAGAAGGTGATGAAATTGATCTTTCAGGTCCTTATGGTCAATTCTTTGTACGTAAATCGGATGATCGTGGTGTAATTTTCATTGCAGGTGGTTCAGGTCTGTCGAGTCCGCAATCCATGATTTTAGATTTACTCGAATCTGGTGATGAACGCATTATTTACCTGTTCCAAGGTGCACGTGATGTTGCTGAGCTATATAACCGTGAAATTTTTGAAAACTTAATGAAAGAATATTCAAATTTCCGTTATATCCCTGCTTTAAATGCGCCTAAAGATGAAGACCAATGGACAGGTTTTACAGGTTTTGTGCATGAAGCTGTTGCTGATTATTTTGAAAATAAGTGCAGTGGGCACAAAGCCTATTTATGTGGTCCACCGCCCATGATTGATGCGGCAATTTCCACCCTGATGCAAAGCCGTTTATTTGAAAAAGACATTCATACCGAGCGTTTTTTAAGTGCGGCGGATGGTGCCAATGAGCAATCACGTTCGGCATTGTTTAAGCATATTTAATTCATGATGATCAGTTAAAAAACGAACGGCGAAGTTTCATTCATGAGACTTCGCTATTTTTTATTCATTTTTGACAATCCTGCTGCTCTACAAACCCAACGATAGGCCCTAAATTAAAACGATGATCACTACGTCCGACTTGGGGAATATACGCACTTGATACTGAACCATCTAAATACAATGCCTGATCAATATTTAAATCATGTTTAAAAATCTGTGCAAAATCATAAAAATTAATACGCTCGCGGCTAATCACAAAATAAAGCTGATTATTTTTGATACCCACACCATTTCTAATTTTTAAAGAGTCTGATTGTGGTAAAAATTGACGGTTAATTTGACCTTCAATCACTAACATAGGCCCCGATTGCGTTGCATATTCAGCTTGAAAGTGAGATTGTGCATATTTTTGTGTGGTTTGAATGCTGGCCTGCTTTTTATTCCAAGCTAAAACGCCATTCGGTTGCATTAAAAAATTACCAAATCCTTGGGTTTGAGTGTTCAGTGCAGAAAATTGTTTTGACTTTTCAATATATAAACCTACAGCAGAATAGTCTGAATGGTACATCCCTGCATTCATCGCGAAACTTAACAACTGACATTGCGGTAAATCTTTCGCCACGGCTTTAATCTTATTATAAGGCTGTTGTTTTGCATTATTTAAAAATAATTGAAGCTGCTCCAACTGCGAAATACGTACAACATCAGCAATAATTTTATGATTTTTTTCAATTTTAATATATTCAGTTGTGGCTTGAACATGGGTAGTCGACAGTGAAAATAGCGCAAAAATTGCCAAAATACCACGTTCAGCCTGAGTTAAAATTTTCATGTTTAGACCATTTTTCAGTTCGATTAATCATATTGATTGACAGTATAAATCCCTATGTTTGAATTGTTGAAATATAAATGTTTACTTAAATTTTGCGATAGACTCTACTTTTTTAGGCAGGCTTCGCTATAATGGGATTTACCTTTCAATAAAATACGGTTGTATACTTTTATTGGAATACAGTGAACTATGCAGATAAAACGTTTCGTCCGATATCCTATTGGTGCTCACCTGATTGTCAAACATTTTGGTTATAGCCATCATGGCATTTATGCTGGCAAAGGCCGTGTTATTCATTATTCGGGTTTTGCCCATTTTTTTAAAAAGCGTCCTATTGAAGTTACAACACTTGCGAGATTTGCACGCAATAAAAAAATTATTATTCGTTTATACGAGCAACCCAAATTTAGAGGTCGTCATGTGGTGCGCCGTATGCGCAGCCGTATGCATGAAAATAACTACCATTTGATTGTGAATAACTGTGAACATCTATGTAGTTGGGCAATCACTGGAGTAGAAAGCAGTCCGCAAGTGGTAAAAATGATGCATCGCCTAACCACCATTGGTTATGTCAGCTCGATCATGACTTATATGAATGGATTATTTCTTACAATTGCAACAACTTGTTTTGCTTTGGTTTTATATATCAAAATGAAGCTACGTGAACGCGCAAAAATGGATTTAGCCACTTATTTGTCTTTACGAGAACAGCAGCCGAAAAAGTAGCTGGCACATATTCAGTACAGTCTTTTTCGGCATAAAGACAAAATAAATAATAGCAGCTCATAAATCATCAAAATGACGGCGAATTGAGATAATACAATCATTTCTCCTGATTGACTCGATGAGCAATGCATTGCTGTGAAGCACTTAAAAACCAGCGTATATATGGTCGTTATTGTAAAATAACCCAGGATCAAGCTCAAAACTAAACTCAAGGCACTGATCCATTCTGTAGGAAATCTCAGCCAATTTTTGAGCTGTTGAAATAATCTGTAAAATGCCCATGACAGTCCAAGTAAGCCCATCAGGGTCAAGCCATAAACTAAAAACACAACAGCATCATTCATAGCCAATTTTCCAACTAAAATATTATCCATTTACATACATGCACACTTCATCACTAATTCAGATGAAAATATATGTCCAGCAGGTTTTACTGTAGACTCGAATGCAATCTATACAATAATGCCTGATCGAAAATTTGTACCTAAAGTAAAATACTCATCAAGTACTTAAAAACAAATATCGCAATCACTTCATTCTTTAAACGCTGAGGCAGTGGCTTCTGCTGCTTTTTGATACCAATATTGCGCCTTAACGCTTTGTTGACTATCTTCTTTTTTATTTTCATATAATAAACCTAATCCCTTCATCGCTTCAATTGATCCTAAATCTGCGGCTTTTTCTAAAAGTGGAATGATTTCATTGTTTCTTGACGCAAAAACTTTAGGGTGAGCTTCATACAGACTGGCAAGATTGTACATCGCCTTAATATTATTCAGTTTTACTGCCTTTTTTAACCATTCTTCTGCCAAATATAGTCCCTTTGGCTGACGATCACTTTGTTCTTGTACAATCAGCGCAAATCCAACCATTCCTTCGCTCACATCCAATTCAGCAGCTTTTAAATAATAATATTGAGCTTGCTGAATATCCTGCTGTACCCCAAGCCCATAAAAATATGAACTCCCCAGACTAAAATAAGCTTCTGGCACATTTTTATTTGCTGCCAACTGCCAAAGCTCTATGGCACGGTTCAAATCTACTTCTACACCTAACCCCTTGGCGTAAGCAGTTCCTAAGTTGAATTGGGCATAAGCATCTCCGAGCTGAGCATAATATTTTAACCACTCAATTGCTTTAGGATACTCATCCGATTGCTGCTGAGCTAAAATCAAACGGCTAGCTTCTTTCTGAGCCGTTGAATCACCCTGTACAGCAGCTTTTAAACACCAATACAATGCTAAATTTGGATTTTTTTCTACACCTTTGCCTTCATCATAAAGCATACATAAATGGCTTTGTGCCAATGTTTCACCTAACTCCGCTGCTTTTTGAATATTCACAAAAGCTTTATGGATGTCTTTTATTTTAAACTCATCATTGTAATACAAAATACCCATACTCAAATAAGCACCCGCGTCATTCTGATTTGCAGCTTTTGTATACCATTGCAATGCTTGATTTATGTCTTTATCGACTCTTATACCATTTTGATAAAACAAACCAAGATTATATTGAGCATCTTTATTGCCTGATTTTGCAGCCTGCATGATTTCAGTCACTTCTTCTGCTGTAACCGCCTGTAGCTCATTATTAACTATGGCAAATGTTGATGCTGTACAAATCATAAGAATGAATGAAGTTAAGCATTTGTTTGAAATCATTTTAATCATTATATTTTAATCTAAATGAATTTTAAGTTTATCGTTTGCACATCGAATTTTCCATATTTGTGCTCTAATACCATTCTATAAAAATAAAATAATATAAGTTCTAAATTTAGCACAGCCCCATTTATATTGAGAAATTTTGATTATTTTGCGTAGGCGATGCCTCACTTTTGAAGGATGAGGAATATATTCCGCAAGGTAACAAAAATCCTTTGTTAAGCAAAGGGGACTCCTGTCGCCCTTGCCCAACGGCGACATCCATGTCGCCACGCGATAGCACCATCGTTTTTAAAGCAAAAGCGACTAAAATATATTAAGTCAATTTAGCAGTTTGGTATAAATATAAAAAAACCTAGCCGAAGCTAGGTTTTTTATGTACTGACACTGACATTTATTTCGCAGGTTTAAAACTATCTTTTAAATCTAAAATACGGTTAAACACAGGTTTTTCAACAGTATGATCATATTGATCTGCAACAAAATAACCTTCACGTTCAAACTGGAAACGGTCTTCAGGATTTGCCAAAGCCAAAGCTGGTTCTACCACAGCCTGAACGATTTTTAATGACTCAGGATTTAAATGTTTTAAGAAATCATCATCCGCATCTGGTGCTGCTTCGTTAAATAAACGGTCATAGACACGTACTTCCGCAGAAATACCTTTGCTCGCTGAAACCCAATGCACCACACCTTTCACCTTACGCCCTTCAGGGTTCTTACCTAAAGTTTCAGGGTCAATTGAACATTTCAACTCAATCACTTCACCATTGGCATCTTTAATGACTTCATCACACTTGATCACATAAGCATGACGTAGACGTACTTCACCTTCAGGAATTAAACGCTTGAAGCCTTTCGGTGGTACTTCCTCAAAATCTTTACGATCAATATAGATTTCTTGCGTCAATGGAATAATACGTTCGCCCATATCTACATTTGGATGACGTGCGTGTGTTAAATCCATATCTTCAGGTAAATTGGTCAAGGTCACTTTTAATGGATTCAATACTGCCATACCACGCGATGCAGTATTTTCAAGTGATTGACGAATACAGAATTCAAGCATTGCAACATCAACAATACTACCGTCAACTTTCGTTACGCCTACACGCTTACAAAAATCACGTAAACCTTCAGGAGTAAAGCCACGACGACGCATCCCTACAACGGTTGGCATACGTGGGTCATCCCAACCATTGACATAATTGCCTTCAACCAATTTACGCAACTTACGTTTAGAGGTAATGGTGTAATCCACATTTAAACGACTTGATTCATATTGGTGTGGAACAGCCGGTGATTTCACCTTTTCTACCACCCAATCATAAAACGGACGATGATCAACAAATTCAAGTGTACAAAGTGAATGTGTTACACCTTCAATGGCATCTGATAAAGGATGTGCATAGTCATACATTGGATAGATTTTCCAAGTATTCCCAGTTTGATGATGCTCTGAATGCAAAATACGATACATAATTGGATCACGCATATGTACGTTTGGTGAAGTCATATCAATTTTTGCACGAAGAACCGCCTGCCCTTCACCCAATTCACCATTACGCATTTGTTCAAAACGCGCTAAGTTTTCTTCAATTGAGGCATCACGTTGTGGCGAATTTTTACCTGGCTCGATAAAATTACCACGATTTAAACGGATTTCTTCAGGAGATTGTAAATCAACATAAGCATCCCCTTGTTTAATCAATTGAATCGCCCATGTATAGAGTTGATCAAAATAGCTTGATGCATAACGCGGCTCGCCATTCCATTCAAAACCGAGCCATTTCACATCATTGGCAATCCCATCGACATATTCTTGTTCTTCAGCATCAGGGTTGGTATCGTCAAAACGCAGATTACATACACCATTGAACTCCTCTGCAATGCCAAAGTTTAAGCAAATTGCTTTCACATGACCAATATGTAAATAACCATTTGGCTCAGGTGGAAAACGTGTTACAACAGTTTTTGTGCGTCCTGCTTCTAAATCGTCAGTAATCACTTGACGCACAAAATCCAAACCTGCCTGTTGTTCTTGCTGCGCAGCATCGACAGGTGCAGTATTGGTTGTCGGGTTCTTTGGCAGTTCTGAAACAACATCATTTGGCTTCATAGTTGATAAATCACTTCTATAAGTTAAAATAGGATAATAAAAATGCATTTCTGCGAATTGATACAAAAGAAATTCGCATTTTTGCTTGCCTTGTAGTTTACAGTTTGCTTATGCTTCTCTCAACCAAAAACCCATGGCTTTTTAGCCATGATTAGGAGATTATAGAATGAGTTTTCCTCAAGTCGAATTAAACACCAATAAAGGACGCATTGTTCTTGAACTAAATTCTGAAAAAGCGCCAAAAACTGTAGCTAACTTTTTGGAATATGTTCGTGATGGTTTCTATGACGGCGTCATTTTCCACCGTGTGATTGATGGTTTCATGGTTCAAGGTGGTGGCATGGATGAAAACTTCAAAGAAAAAGCGACACGCGATTCTATTGAAAACGAAGCGGATAACGGTCTAAGCAATGACATCGGTACGGTTGCAATGGCACGTACTCAAGCACCTCACTCTGCTTCTGCACAATTCTTCATTAACGTTGCAAATAACTCATTCCTTAACCATTCAGGTAAAACTGCGCAAGGTTGGGGTTATGCTGTATTTGGTAAAGTGACTGAAGGTTTAGACGTTGTGAATGCAATTAAAGGCGTGCGCACAGGTAATCGTGGTTATCATGCTGATGTTCCTTTAGAAAATGTTGTAATTGAATCTGCAAAAATCATTGCTGAATAAGAATCCCTCTCCTAACCTCCTTTTAAAAAGGGAGGAATTTCCTTTAATTAAATATATAAAGGAAGAAAATTCCTTCTTTATTAAAGATGGGTGAGGAGCATTGCTCCGTAAGAGAGATTCAAAAAATAGGAAAAAAAGTGACCCATCTGTTTATCGCCGATTTACATTTGTCACCTGAACACCCTCGACTCGTTCGGGGGTTTTTAGATTTACTTGAACAATATCAAGATAAAAACACACAATTATATATCCTTGGTGATTGGTTTAATGCGTGGGTTGGAGATGATTACACTGCGCCATGGTTAGATGAAATTGTTAAGCATTTAAAACAATTTACTCAAGTTGGAAATAAAATCTATTTCCAAGTCGGAAATCGTGACTTTGCTTTAGGTCAAAAATTCTTAGATCAATTTAATGGGCAATTTTTGCCTGATGAATTTGTTCTCAAGATTGCCAATAAAAAATTTAGACTAGAACACGGCGATGCACTGTGTACCGATGATGTGTCTTATCAACGATTTAAGAAAATCATCCGAAATCCAATTATTCTTGGAATTTTAAAAAGTACCCCACTCTCTTTTCGTCAAAAACTCGCCAATGGTTTTCGTAAAAAAAGTCGTGAATCTCAACAGCATAAAACTTATGAAATTATGGATGTGAATCAGCAAGCGGTAGAAAAAGCCCTTTCTGATGTAGATATTTTGATTCATGGACATACCCATCGTCCTGCGATTCATAACGAATTTGACAAACAACGGATTGTTTTGGGTGATTGGCGTGAAAAAACGTCTGAAGCGATGATTTTAGAGGTAGATGAAAATGGGGCACTAAGTTTTATAAAATGGGATATCCGTAATTAAATGATATTTTTATTGCGCGAGGATATTCAAATATAAAATCCTTACAGTTGAATATTCAAAATTTCCAAATCCCTCATAAATTCATCTGCTTCATTTTCGGGTAGTAGGTGAATTAAACTTTTAACGTCATTCATTTTTATTAGGTTATCTATTTGACTTTTTAAGTTTTGCTTTATTTGATATTCCCATGATCCTGTCAAAGTCAGCTGTATAATCAGAAGCATAAAATTTTCCAGCAATGAGTCAAATGAGTTTTCAAATTGGTGAAATGTATAAGCCAATATTTCTAAATGATTCCAACCTTTAGAAAATGCTAAGTCTCTACAACCATCGTAATATGTCTCTAAAACCCAAGATTTTATTGCAAAATAATTTTCTCTATCTTCATTTAACATTATTTAACTCCTTTCAACTATTTAATATTAAATAATTTATTAAAAAATAGTGATACATTTTTTTAAATAATATAGTCATAAATTTATAACAGTATTGCTGTTAATTTATCTCAGATATAACGCCTCATAAGCTAATTTTTAAACTATAAGCATAAAAAACTAATAATTGCTCAACAATTCCACACTACATTCAAAAACTCAGCCAAGACTTTGATATGATTGACCCAACCATTTTGTCTTGAGTTTCATATGTCTAATTTTAGCAATATCACTGTCAATCATCATGAAAATGACAAAGTATCTTTACTCATTGACGGACAGCCAATTTCTGAACGCTATGATATTCATCATGAAAAAAGTGTGATTGATGAGTTAAAAGCGTTAGACGATGGTCAAGCACTGAAACTATTTGAACAATTTATTTTTTCACATCAAGATTTAAACTTAGAACATGCTTATTTATATAGCACCTGCATCGTGAAAAAAAATGATGCTTATGAAATTGCTCGTAATTTTGTTTACCGTCTCACGGTTTCAGGTCAAGCACCTTCTGAGCATGTCATTACCAACCAAGGTAAAGCAATGTCACCTGAAGATATTAAAAAATTTATCGAAAACCATGTCGAAATGTCGTTAACTAAATATACAGATCTTAAGTACGCATATTAATCTATAGATGAATCAAAAAGCCTTAACACATAGGGTTAGGGCTTTTTCAAAACCAGCAAAGCTACTTAAAACTTAATTTTATCATCACCAAGTTTCGCAAACTGGGCTTCCATGTCATTTAATGCGTCCGTAAAACCAATCAGTGAGATTTTATGTTCTATCGGTTTGTTTTTAACCTGATAAAAACGTGTAAAAGCAAAATTACCACGCTTCATTTGTCCAACTAAACTACTGGCATTACGAAATAAACCTTCACGCTCTTGCGAAGTATCACTTTGGTCTACACGAATATAAGCTTCACTATTTTTTTGATGTTTTTCACCGATATTAATAATATATTGATTATTCAAACGCAAAATCGAAATAGGCCCTTTACTCATCACGCATGCTTTCATGTCATCAAAAGCTTTATATTGACATTTAATTTTCCAACTTGCCCGTCCCAATAATCTATTTTCCATTACAGAAATCGTATCAATTTTCGATTGATTACCCACCTTAGTAATCAGTGAAGATAATTGATCATCTGCTTGTACTGAATTCATGGCAGATATAGAGAGAACCAACAACCCCAATTGTAAAGTTTTTTTAAACATAAACTTTCTCTGTTAAAATATTGCTGAAATATGTGATAAAACAGCAATTTATAATACTAAATAATTTCGGTTGCACTATACCCGAAAATAAAATTTTTTCACACTTTTATAATAAATAAACTTAAATAACAAACAATTAATATAAATCATGATTAATCATATAATGTATCTATCTTACACTTGAATTTAATCTATAAAATGTAATTTTATTACCTATTAACATAAATTCCCTTGCAATAGATCTCTTGCGTTAGTCAAAATTTAAACAGGCGAAAGCTATATTTTATAAGGTTGTAACTGATTAAAAAATTAGCTAAAAGCATATTTTCGCAAGAGGTCTAATATATCTTCAAAATATAATTTTTGTTGCTCTACATACATTTTATGAAAAAATGTAAAATGTATGTAAAACTTGCTTTATGATTTTCTATCTAATAACCATTTGACTTAGGCTTTATTTGATAATCTTTTTTATATTTACTGAGTAATTCACCTAAAGCATTCATCAATACACTCGTATCAACTCCAACAGCAACGAATTCTGTGCCCAAATCTAAATATTTTTGCGTTACTTCAGATTGCGTTGACAAAATGCCCGCTGCCTTACCTGCGGCGCGAATACGTTGAATTGCGTCAATCACTGCTTTTTGCACTTCTGGATGATTCGGATCGCCTTGATAACCCATGGTGGCAGATAAATCCACCGCACCAATAAATACCCCATCAATCCCGTCTACTTTTAGAATGTCATCTAAATGTGTTAAACCCTCTACTGATTCAATTTGAATCAATAAACAAATATTTTCATGTGCCGTCGCATAATAATCAGGAATTGTATTCCAACGTGTAGCACGTGCCAAAGCAGCTCCCACCCCGCGAATCCCTTCTGGTGGGTAACGCACTGCTTTAACCATCAGTTCGGCTTGTTCAACACTTTCAACCATCGGAATTAACAGTGTCTGTGCACCAATATCTAATAATTGCTTAATGAGCTGTACACTGCCCACCGGAGGGCGAACCACGGCTTGAGAAGGATAGGCAGCTATACTTTGTAATTGGGATAACGTAGTTCTAAGATCACTCGGTGCATGTTCTCCATCAATCAATAACCAATCGTAACCTACATTTGCAGCAATTTCAGTACCATAAGCATCAGCCAAACCCACCCACAAACCAATTTGCTGCTGGGTTTTTAATCTTTTTTTGAAATGATTAGTATAATGAATCATATACTTCACTCTTTAGCACGATATATCTATTTTGAGTATTAAACGCCGATTTAATAAAAGTACCAATATCGATTTCATATCGCATCATTTATTAAATGTCTTAATCTAAAATATCGTATGCACTCTGCTTTTCTTGAAACATAAAAGGTATAAATGATTGCGAAATTATTCCTCCATTTGCATGAAGTTTAAAGTAAAATCGATCATTATCGATTTACGGAATTGTATGTATGGATTTGCTCAGTATTTCTAAAAACCGTTATACCACCAAAGCTTATGATTCGAGTAAGAAAATTCCTCAGGAAAAATTTACACGTTTATTAGAAATTTTACGTTTGACGCCATCTTCAATTAATATTCAACCTTGGCACTTTTTTATTGCAGATCATCAAGCAGCAAAAGAACGTATTGCCAAAGCATTGGTGGGTAAATATGCCTACAATGCGCCCAAAGTTTTAGACTCATCGCATACGATCTTATTTTGTACCCAAGCAGATATTTCTGAACAGCATCTTGAAAATCTACTCAATCAAGATGACCGTAGTGGTCGTTTTAAAGATGCACAAGCCAAACAAGGTCAAAAAGACAGTCGTATCGGTTATGTTGATTACTATCGTAATGAAAAAGGTGATATTCAACGTTGGGCTGAAAATCAAACCTTTATTGCATTGGGTCAAACCTTACTTGCAGCAGGTATTGAAGGAATTGATGCCACACCAATTGGTGGTTTCGATGAAGACATTCTCAGTCAAGAATTAGCTTTGACCGAACAAGGCTTAATTCCTTCGGTTTTACTGACTTTAGGTTATCGTAGTGAACAAGATTTCAATGCAAAGTTGCCAAAATCACGTTTAAATAAAGAAGATATTTTTACTTTGTTATAATTTAAAAGGTCATCAGAGGAAGCTTCTCCTCTGATGACCTTGATACCTATTCCAATAACACTAGATCGGATGAGCACTTGCAATTTCTTGGCTAATCATCACGGCCGTTGCTGCTGATAGTGTCCAACCTAAGTGTCCATGTCCTGTATTATAAAAAACCCGTTCCCGCTTACCACGTCTGACTACAGGCATCATATTCGGCATCATGGGTCTTAAACCTGCCCAAGGCACACAATGCTCCGTTGATATTTCAAAATTTTTATTAACCCAATCTGTCAAGGGTTGAATACGATCTGAACGAATATCACGGTTATAGCCATTAAACTCCGCAGTTCCTGCAACTCTTAATCGATTATTTCCCAAACGAGAAGTCACAATTTTTGCACTTTCATCAAGCAAACTGACCCAAGGTGCACTTTTTTGACTGTTTTCATCTTCTAATTGCACTGTAATTGAATAACCTTTGACGGGATAAACATTGACTCGATCACCCAATTTTTGTGCCAATTGGTAACTCCCCACCCCTCCACAAACAACGATTGCATCTGCAAAAATTTGCTCTAAAGCCACATGTTCTTGCTGCATATTCTCTACACTTGGGTGATATTGAATGTATATGCCTTTTTCATTTTGCTCAACATTGACAACTTCCATACCAAATAAATAATTCACACCATATTTTTCAGTTGCTTTTGCCAATCCCATCGTGAATTTATGAATATCTCCCGTTGCATCATCAGGGCAATAAAAACCACCATAATAATGCCCTGTTAAACTTGGCTCTATTTGCTTAATTTCTTCAGGACTAATCGCATGACGTTTTAAACCGCCACTACAGAGTAAGTCATTGACAGATGTTGCTACTTTATAATCCGCCTCATTATAATAAAAATGTAAAATTCCTCGTTTTTCTAAATCAAACTGAATATTTTCTTGCTCAGCAATCGCAAATAAACGCTCTCTTGCCAATAAAGCAAGGCGTACAGTTTCTTTAGTATTTTCTTGATAATGTTTAATATTTCCTAAAAATTCCACCAACCACGCATATTTATGCAAATCAAAAGAAGGATTCAATAATAATGGTGCATTTTTCTTCGACATCCATTTAATCCCCTTTAGCACAGTCGCTTTTTGATTCCAAACTTCTGCATTACATGCCGATAGTTGTCCACCATTAGCAAAAGAGGTTTCCATGGCAGGAAATAAATGTTTATCAATGACTGTGACTGTATAGCCGAGTTGAGCTAACTCATAAGCAGTCGTTACACCTGTAATTCCAGAACCAATCACAACAATACGACACATATACACACTCCTTTGAAATATACCATTTCAAGTATGCCTCATCTGTCATTTTTACCTGAGAGCTTCGAAAATTACATAAGATATTTATGCAACGTCCTTCCCCTTCGGTGAGTCATGGTATCTGACTACTCTCCAGATTTTGTATTATTACAGTCCTTTTGCCTGAGAGATTCCGAGGTCGTTGCTCCTTCGGCGAGTCTACAGAAGACTTCTCTCCTGCAATAATATTTTATTGTTATACAGCAATTAATATGCCATTTTGCTCAAAAAACACAAGTACTAATCAACTTCTAAATGAATAAATACGAACATTACAACATGCTCTACAATGCTGTAATGACAAAACGTTAAAACCGTTGAATGGTCCATTCGAGATAAAATAAGCTACGATTCAATACATAAAAGAACTCAAGAAAATGTTCCTTTTATTCTTTTCAATCCCACTTTAAAGCTGTCATGCCATCACTCAAACACTCAACAACACATCGTCCAATCACACAATTGCAAGCAACCTATATATCTCTAAACCAATTTTTCCAAGAACTACTATCCCGTATATGTAAAGGAACTGTAGGGATTAATTCTGTTTTTAAGATTTCAGTTTGTTTGACTGCTTTGGCTAATCGAGCTTTCACTGAATGGATACATTCACGATCACCAAACTCACAACGGTCTAACGTTGTCCCGCCACAGGGTCCATTTGCCAAACCTTTAGGGCAAGTTTCAGGACAAATATACAAGGTTTCACCCAAACGGCATTGCCCACAACTTTCACAGCCCACAATAGCATGCTTACTTACCCATTCAGTTTTTAACAAAGCATGAGCCATAGGTGTTTGATCCCAAAAACGGGATTTAAAAATAAAACGTCCAACACCTTTTGCCATCTTTGATTCAAAAAAAGCATCATGTATAAAGGACAAATGCTGATATTTTAAAATCTGTGCTGAGCTTATAGGGGATGAATAAGATCTCAACTCTGGGTGAAATTCTTTTCCTGTTTGCACCTGCCATAAATCATTCCAAAGTGACAAACACGCATCAAAATCAAGTGCACGGTAGGTCTCAATATAGCGCTGCAAACGCAGTTGTTCTTCTGCTTGGTGACAGGCTGACAAATGTACACCTGCAAAACCTAAATGTTGACATAGCAAAATTTGCAAAGCGCAGCGTTGGTATACAGGCTCAGTCAGCCCTAATGTCTTTTCTTCTTGTAATACTTTCAACATGTGCGTTGTAATCACGATGCCCGCAACTTGATGTTTCACCATAAAATGAGCACGAGCCAAAGTTAAAGGCATAACACATGCTAAAATTTTTTGAGCATCATGTTGTTCAGTTAAAAAACTTTTTACCTGCTGTAAAGCTGCGATGTCATAGCCCAATTGCGTAATGATAAAATCTGCGCCAGCTGTTAATTTTTTACGTAATTTAAAATACTGTGCATCCTGTTCTGCTTCAGCATATTTAAAAGGATTAAATGCCACCCCAATAAGAAATCCACCTTGTTTTTTTGCGGCCATTACCGCATTCACTGACTCTAAATAACGCGTTCTCGGCTGTTGACCCTCCCCAAAATTATGGTGTTTTAATTTATCCCCTGTTAGTAATAATAAGTTGTGTTGTCCACTATTTTTCGCTGCTGTTAGAAAGTTTTCAAAATCGCTAATATCTCGTCCTTTTCCTGCAAAATGTAAAACTTTTTCAATATCTTTTGTATATAAGTTCGCAGCATCTAAAGGGGATAAATCTGTATCAGAATGAACTCGATCTGCCAATGTCATACAAACAGGAAAACCTGCCAACTGCTGAGGAACAGGCAATATTTCTTGTGTAGACGTCAGATATTCAAGCAGTACACAAAATTGATTTTGTGCCAGATAGTGAGACAAACGGGACATAGGAGCAGAATCTAAAGGATAAAAGCAAAATATAAAAATAAATTATAACATGCATATAAAAAATTCATTCACAATAATAATGAGTATGAAAAGCTATTTTTCTAAAAAATAATGCAAGTTGTGATGTGTTCAACTCTACTCAACCACACTTGTTGCTTATTTCCACAAGTCAATCAGAAATCATTTTTGTGATTCAAGCCGAATTTGTTAAGATGAGCAACGTAATAAATTAGGCAGCTCTTACTATTCATCCGATTTATGATGAAGTAAAAATAGACGAAGGTAATGTCTCTGCCTGTATTTAAATTAACATATGATGTTTGAAATGGTTTAACAGCCACACTTGCATATTAAGCATATTTATTATTCAAATTTAAGGTTTTTAATAAACATGAATAGCGTAGAACTAACGGCTGACCTCTCTAGCTTCACCCCGATGATGCAGCAATATCTCACCGTTAAAAGACAACATCCTCATTCACTGATGTTCTATCGAATGGGAGATTTCTACGAACTATTTTTTGAAGATGCAAAAAAAGCCACTAAACTTCTTGGCATCACATTGACTCATCGTGGTAAAGCCAACGGTGAACCCATTCCCATGGCAGGTGTACCCTACCATGCTGCCGAAGGCTATCTCGCACGTTTAGTCAAAAAAGGCGAAACGGTGGTGATCTGTGAACAAGTAGGTGAAGTGACAGGAAAAGGCCCTGTAGAACGTGCTGTCGTGCGCATTATCACGCCAGGTACACTCACGGATGATGCATTACTCACCGCACACCAAAGTTCAAATCTATTGGCACTATGTATTCAACATAACCAAATGGGGATTGCACTCTTAGATTTGAGTGCAGGTATTTTTAAGGTGCAACAACAAGAATATAAACCTGAAAATTTACCTTTAGAATTAGCACGTTTAATGCCAAGTGAAATTTTAATTGATGAAGACTTGGTCGACACGCATATTATCGAGTCAATCAAAAAACAGATTGATTGTCCAATTACCAAACGTCCAAATGTCGATTTTAATCTTAATAATGCACAAAAAACGTTATGTGACCAATTTGCTGTTTCGACCTTATCGGGCTTTGGGATTGATCATTTACCTTTAGCCAAAGCAGCAGCGGCATCACTTATTCACTATGCAAAAGAAACCCAGAAAACAGCTTTACCCCATATTCGTTCAATCAAACTTGAGCAAAGTAGTGATTTTATTGCACTTGACCCTGTAACACGACGTAATTTAGAAATTATTGAACCCCTATTTGAACATGGCACATCGCTATTTTCACTGATCAATGACACTGAAACGGCAATGGGGGGACGTTTACTCAGCCGTACGCTCATGCAACCGCTGCGTGATAGCGCAATTTTAGATGCACGTTTGGATGCGATTGAAATTTTGCTCAAAGGGTATCATGAGTCTCCGATCCGTTTGGTATTAAAAGACATTAGTGATATTGAACGTGTACTTAGCCGTGTTGCCTTGGGCAGCGCTCGCCCTCGTGATTTGGTGCAACTACGTCAGGCATGTGCGCAAATTCCATTGCTCAGACATGCATTACAACCCATTTTAACACAACAAAATACCAGTGTTTTACTGAGCGAACTGAATCAAGAACTCGGCGATTTTAATGGCTTACATGCTCGCTTGATGTCTGCCATTGTGGAAAATCCACCTGTTTTATTACGTGATGGGAATGTCATTGCCGAAGGTTTTGACAGCGAACTCGATGAACTGCGTAAAATTCGAGATCATGCAGGTCAATTCCTCATCGATTTAGAAACTCAAGAACGTGAAAATACAGGTATTCATACCCTAAAAATTGGCTATAACCGTGTCAGTGGTTATTACATAGAACTCACTCGTGCCCAAGCAGATCAAGCGCCTGAACATTATATTCGCCGTCAAACCTTAAAAAATGCAGAGCGTTATATCACACCTGAACTCAAATCTTTTGAAGACAAAGTCTTATCAAGTGAGTCTCGTGCCCTAGCCCGTGAAAAAATGCTGTTTGAGATGCTCTTAGAAGAATTACGTGCAGATATTGGCAATTTACAAATGATGAGTAGTGCCATTGCACAGATTGATTTATTAACCAATTTTGCCCATCAAGCACGTTTAAACAATTGGAATCGCCCTGAATACTTACCTGAGGTCGGTGTCAATATCATTGCAGGACGTCATCCGGTGGTGGAATCTTTAAGTAAAACCCCATTTACGCCGAACGATACGATGCTTGATTTTAATCATCGCATGGCCATTATCACAGGTCCTAACATGGGTGGTAAATCTACCTTTATGCGTCAAACAGCTTTAATCAGTTTGCTTGCTTATTGTGGTAGCTTTGTTCCTGCAAAATCTGCACAGCTTGGACCAATTGATCGTATTTTTACCCGTATTGGCTCTGCCGATGATTTATCGACAGGTAAATCAACTTTCATGGTGGAAATGACTGAGACATCCCAAATTTTGCATCACGCCACCAATCAATCTTTAGTACTCATGGATGAAGTGGGTCGTGGTACGAGTACTTACGATGGTTTATCTTTGGCTTGGGCATGTGTACTTGATTTGACCAAACGCATCAAATGTTTGTGCTTATTTGCTACGCATTATTTTGAGCTGACAGAACTTGCCAAAGAAAATGCGATTGACAATTATCATGTCACTGCCAAAGAACTCAATGGTAATTTGATTTTATTACACAAAGTACAAAAAGGCCCTGCGAGTCAAAGTCATGGTTTACAAGTGGCAAAACTGGCTGGTATTCCAGAAAGCGTGATTAAAGAAGCACAAAAACGCTTAAAAATTTTGGAAAAACAACAGCAGCAACAGATTAATCATACGGTGCAAAATGATTTATTTACTGAAATGGATAACACACCTGAAGTGATTGAAACTGTGGTAGAAATTGAAAAATCTTCACCTGCATTAGATGCACTGTCAGTATTAGATGTGGATAATTTGACCCCACGTGAAGCATTGGCACAGTTATATCACCTCAAAGATTTATTAAAAAAAGACTAGATTTACATCTAAACTAACAGACCTATTCCTCATAGGTCTGTTATGTCACATTTAACTCACCTTCACTTCACTTTGCTGATACTGCTGTTTTAATACTCGTTTTAAAATCTTACCACTGGCATTTTTTGGTAAAGCTTCCGCAAAATGCACTACTTTTGGCATTTTATATGCAGACAAATGCTGTGAACAAAATTCCATAATCATTTTCTCATCCAAATGTTGATCAGGATGTAAAATGACAACCGCCGTAACAGCTTCAATCCAACGCGGATGTGGCGTGCCAAATACAGCAACTTCTTTCACAGCAGCCATACGGTAAATAATTTCTTCCACCTCACGTGTCGAAACATTTTCACCCCCTGATTTGACCATATCTTTAATACGGTCTACCACAAAAAGATAACCGTGTTCATTCAAATAACCTAGATCGCCACTATGGAACCAACCATGCTGAAAACTTTCAGCATTCTTTTCATCATTTTGATCATAGCCTTGCGTTAAATGCACACTGCGATGCACAATTTCCCCAACTTCGCCTTGCGGCAAAATTTTGCCATCTTCAGCCATAATTTGCGTTTCTACATTGAATGCAGGTTTGCCCACTGAGTTTGCATATTCAACATGATCTTCAGGGTGTAAAACGGTTGCTACAGGTGCCATTTCGGTTTGCCCATAAAATTGCCAAAAGCGAATATGGGGTAATTTTTGCAGTAATTCTTCAATCACCGCTTTAGGCATAGCCGATGCTCCATAATACGCTTTACTTAATGAACCTAATTCTTTTGGATTAAATTTTTTAGAGTTAAGTAAGGCAATCCAAGCTGTGGGCGGACAAAATAATTTGCTAATTTTTTCTTTGGCGATGGTTTCTAATACCGCGTCTGGCTCAAAACGTCGAAAAATATAACTCGTTGCCCCTAAAATTAAATCAACATTTAAAAAAGCATCCAATTGTGCACAGTGATACATTGGAAAAGCATGAATTTCACGATCATTCGAACTCATCTGCCCTTCCACCATACAACTGGTATATTGTGCCATGAGCGCTTCACTATTTAACAACACTCCTTTTGGCAAAGATTCAGTACCACTGGTATACATCATACGGATCGGCTCATGGGCATGCAGTTCCACCTCAGGCAATACTATCTCTGTAGGCTTTAACAATGTATCGAAATTTTGCCATTGTGCTGCAACTTTTACTTGATTGAGATCAAGCACGACTTGCTGCGGTAAGTTAAAATTAATGTTAAGCAAAGCTTGTTCCATCACCGCACATAAATCATCTTCGACCACCACCATTTTAGGTTGTGAATGCTGCAATAAATAATTCACTTCTAAGGCATTTAGCATAAAATTAATTGGAACACTGATTACACCAAGTTGCGCTGTCGCATATAAAAGTGCTGGAAATTGCCAACAATTATGCGAGAGAATCATGAGCTTATCGCCTTTGCTTAAACCTTGCTGATGCAAATGCATAGCGATTTGTTCGACATGCTGATGAAATGCCTTAAAACTCAACTGTTGTGCTTGATCAACCAGTGCAATTTTATGACCAAAACGTTGTGCACTACGTCTTGGGATATCCGCAATATGCATACGGCGGGCGCGTTGAATGTCATTTTGAATCATGTCGCAAATCCTTTGCAGTTTAAAATTTTAATATGGCTGATTACAAAAACTTATACTTTTAACTAATTGAAAATATGAATTAACTCATGTCATTTTTTTGAACAAAAAGAAAACTTTTCTAAGCTTCTCACTAGAATTTAACATTGTTGTATTTTTAATCAAGATATTGATGATTTTTAAATAAAAACTAACCTTTTGAGTTCATATTTTTTAAATTTAAATATTTGAATAATCAATCAAATTTCAAATATTCACGTTCAAAAGGTTTTATGGTTATTTTATTATTTAGGGATATAAGCACATGAGATTTCAACAAATGGCCAAGGATTATGCTGCTCATCTGGCAACCATGCATTATTCATTGTAAGTTGGCGTTTGTATTTTCCTGTTTGTGTTTCATTTAAATGATACATACGAATATTTAAGCCTTGTTCTTTAAACATTTGATGAGATTCTTGATCTGGCACTGCTTTGTATTTTTTTGCTAATGTTTCAATCAACTGAAGAGAATTTTGATTTGGAATATATAAACTAAACGTCATAAATTTATTATTTTTATCTATCTCGACCTTATTCACTGAATAATATTGAGTTTTAATGCCTAAAATCTGAATAGGCTGCTTCAGCACTGCATATTTTTCAGGGAAATCGAGTTTTTTTACTTCACGATCCGTCATTTCTTGTCTATGCTGATTTAAAGAGTTTAAAACATTTGCACTATCTTTTTCATTTGCTACACATGTAAAGCTATCAGTTATCATTTGCTGAGTAAGTTCAAGCGCCTCAGCATGCGTTTGGCAAAAACTTAACAATGTAAGGATAAAAATATATTTTTTCATTTTAACAATATACCTTTTGGGATTTATTTATACTTAATCAAAATCTGAATATATACGATATCCAAGCTTTTTAAACAAATGTGATGACATTCATACTTTAATTTTTTATTTTTAAAACTGATTGCTCAATTTACCCTAATCCACTTTTGTTACAACAATATATGGGGACATAAAGCTACTCACTCACTTCCAACAAATTCAGCTAAACTATTCTGAATAATTGCTATTCAAATCATTTTAGGTACAAACTTCATGTTTTTGGTTAAAAAAAGTACAGCTTATTGGTTTGATAGTAAATTCAGCAGCCATTTATATAACAAATATCAATAAAAGCAATTGTTACTTACCCGCTTTTTTGCCTAAAATACACCATTATTAATTAGAACCATATTTTTAGGTAGCTGACGCCATGACCTTTGTTGTCACTGAAAATTGTATTAAGTGTAAATATCAAGACTGCGTAGAAGTATGCCCTGTAGACTGCTTCTATGAAGGTCCAAACTTCCTCGTGATTAACCCCGATGAATGTATTGACTGTGCATTATGTGAACCAGAATGCCCTGCAAATGCAATCTTCTCGGAAGATGAATTACCAGAAGGTCAAGAAGTGTTTATTGAACTCAATGCAGACCTCTCACAAAAATGGCCGAACATCACACAAATTGGTGATCAGCCTGAAGACCGTGAAGACTGGAACGGTAAACCAGACAAACTGCAATATTTAGAAAAATAATGCATAAAAAGATCAGCTTAGCTGGTCTTTTTTTATACGCTCAACTTAAAACATACATTTGTTTGCAATTTATACAGATTCTCTCCTAAAAATTAGAATAAAATAGGATGTTAATTTACAAGTACACATATAGAATGAAAGATATTTTGAAGGGCTTCTTAGCCATCAGCATAGTTCCAATGATGATGATCGGATGTACATCCACCCCTCAAAAAGGTCAGACCATCGGAACCCCTACACAGGGTCAACGTATTTATATTCCACAAGAAAAAGTGGAAATTCAACATACTGCTGCTCAAAAGGTCATGCCTGCTTCTTATCGCTATTGGCTCATGCAAGGTGATAACCAAGCTCGTGCACGTGAATATGAACGTTATTTAGAACAAAATAATGTTGGGAACATCATCCCTAGTTTTGAGTTATTTAAAACTGCACGAGATTGGCAAAAATGTGGTCGTTCCGAATATATGATTCCAAGTCGTGAAGTCTGGGCAAACCAAATTCCAACACTACGTGTATTTAAGTATTTAGTTGCCTCAAAAATCTTAACTGACTTTGAGGTAACATCAGTTTATCGTGATTTACCGCTAAACCAATGTGCAGGTGGGGCTGGGTCTTCTCGTCATTTATTTAACTCTGCCATTGATTTTCGTGTCGGTCCTGCTTACCCACAAGCACAAGATTATGCCTATATTGAAAATACCAAATTTAAACTCTGCCAATTTTGGTCGCAGTATGGTCAAAATTTTAATATGGGCTTAGGCTTATACGCATCAGGTCAAATCCATATCGATACTCAAGGTTATCGCACTTGGGGACCAGACCACAGTCGTAACAGTTCAATGTGTAATTTTTAGATTTAAAAACATCATGAAGAGGTCAACAGGCCTCTTTTTTATGTCTGCCTCAACTAAAATCAAAATCTAGAACAAAAAAGGTCAACGAGAATTGCACTCTACGCTCAAAAGTTTAAAATGCAGCTCATTCAAACTTGCCAATCTTATTCAGGTGAAACAATATGCAACAAATGTGGTCAGACATCGATACTTATATCGAATCACATTTAATTCCAGAAGATCCTATTCTCACTCAAACTTTAAAACATACCGATGAGCGTGGCTTTCCCGATCATTTAGCCGTTGCGCCAAATCAAGGCATGCTATTACAAATGTTGATTCAGATGAACAAATGTAAACGTGTTTTAGAATTAGGAACTTTTGCGGCATATAGCACCATGTGGTTGGCACGTGCACTCCCTGAAGATGGCTATATTTTAACAATTGAAGGTCGAGATACGCACGCTGCTTTAGCACAAGAAAATATCGACAATGCCAAATTGCCACAAACAATTGATCTTAAAGTAGGACGTGCCGCTGATATTTTAAAAGCCTTGCCTGCAAATACCGAAGCGTTCGACTTTATTTTTGTCGATGCTGACAAACAAAGTTATCCTGAATATTTAGAACTCAGCTTAAATCTGTCCCACTCAGGTACGATTATTGTATTAGATAATGTAATTCGTGCAGGTGATATATTAGATCCTGAGAATATTAAACCAAGTATTGAAGGCATCCGTGAAATGTATCGTGCCATGCAAAATCACCCTAAAATTTTATCTTGTACTGCGCTACAAACAGTAGGAAGCAAAGGACATGATGGTTTTGCGATCGCTATCGTAAAGTAATCGTTTTTTTATCTTAATAAATAGGTCATTTTGATCATGACATCATCTCTACAAGAGGATGATCAAAACTGAAATTTTGCATCTAATTTAAAATGAGTTATCCACTAAAGTTGTTCATAGACTTGTGGATAACTCACCTATAAGAATATAAATATTTAAAAAATAATAACTTTTTAAAAAAGTTTAATTTTTATTCGATTCAACCTAAACCTAAAATATTTTTAAGTTCCATTAAAAAAGCAAGCACTTTAATCTTCATTGTTATCTTGTCAGATAAAGAATGTCATGCTGCATCGAAATTATGCCATCTTTTAAGTCTAAGCTAATCATGATTTACTTCACCACCAAAAGCGGAACATTGGCATTACGAAAAATTGTGGTTGTCACACTTCCTAAGAAGAATTGATGGATTTTACTGTGGCTAAATGCGCCTAATACAATCAATTGGATCTGATGTTGGTTTTGATAATCTAAGATATTTTCCGCCACATCACCATAACGATACTCGATCACCACATCCAGACCTGCTTCTTTTAAACGATTTGCAGGTTCATTTAAAATTTCAGGATGATCGCCCACATAGAGTAAATGACATTGTAGTTGCCGCAGTAAATCACTTTGTGCAACACGTTCTAACATTTTCTGACAGGTTTCAGAATATTCATAAGCAAAAATAAAGCGTGTTGGCGCTTTAAAGGTTTCACCTACCGTTAAAACAGTACACTTTGCACCACGAATAAAGTTTTCAACATTCCCTCCAATGGCTTTATGTTTTTCTGCAGAACGCTCACCTACGCGACCAATGACGACAAAATCATCTGAACGTAAAACCCCGAAACTCTGTTCAAGAAAATCACCTTTTTCTTGGATTTTTGTCGGTGTAATACCATACTGCTGTTGAATCGTTTCAGAAATATGCGTTAAGAGATTATTACTATAATCAAGCGCCAATTCACTTTGTTTTTGTTCTAATTCAGCAAGTTCCTTCAGTAACATCGCATTACTTTCAAAACCAATCACACCACTAATTTCACCCAAGTGATAGCTCGCAGGATAATAATCAAGCACTTGCAAAAGCACCAACTCTCGTTGAGTTTTTTGGGCAATCCATGCCGCAGCCTCTGCCAATGCATTAATACATGGTGAAGAATCAATACATGCAATCACACGTTTCATAGTCGCCTCTCTTTAGCATGATAGCCCTAGGTCTCTTTCTTATCTATAAAAGTAACATAACTTTTTTATGCTTTGGGCATGATCATGTAATTAATTTCATCAAAACAGCAGGAATTTTTACAGAATGTTCACCTAATCACGGTATCGGATAAAACGTGCAGGGTTACCCACCACAATTTCTCTTTCTGCAATATTCTTAGTCACCATGCTGTTCATTCCCACGACAGCATGATCACCAATCGAAATGCCATCTTTGATGCCAACATGCGCACCTAGCCAAACATCCTTGCCAATTTCAATCCCTTTTGAGGTGACAGCCTGTTGATAAATAGGACTATTTAAATCCATCCCATGATCAAAAGCATATAAATGACAATATGCTGCGATCCGTACTTGATCATGTAGTTTGATCCCGACACGTCCACCATCTAAAATACAATGATGATTAATCGCAACTTCATTACCAATGTCTAGTGGACCATGCAAAGTACAATCTGCTGCAATAAAAGTATTATCGCCAATTTTTATATTCCGCCCCGGTTCAGCAAAAATATGTGCCAAGGGTGAAATAAAACAATTTTTACCAATTTCAATGGTTTCCATGTCCATTAAATATTGCTGATAGTCTTGTTGCCACTGTTCTGCCCACACACGATTTTTAGGCTTAAGGGAATAATACAACCAAGGCATATAGTTCAAACGATGCTTATGTTGTTCTCGATATTTTAATAAACGTTCTTCAGTCATTTTTCATCATCCATGACTTTTAAAGTTTCTCGCCCACGTGTGACATGCTGAATTTTATCAGCCAGAAGCGTGATTTGATGTAGTTGCAAACGCGCTGCTATTTCAACGCCTTCTGCATGGTATTGTTCAGTAAATTCGATATTGTGTTGATTCAGCTCATATTGAAAAATAGACCATTCATTAAATAGACATTGAAAACGCACATTTTTTTTTTCAATGAGCTCAACCTTTTCTGCCAAAACTAAACATTGCCCTGCACAGCCACCATATGCACGCACCAAACCGCCCGTACCTAATTTAATGCCACCATACCAACGATTAACAAGCACAATGGTATTAGTTAAATCATTACCTTCAATGGTGGCTAAAATCGGGCGACCTGCTGTTCCAGATGGCTCACCATCATCATTAAATCGTACATTATGTCCAATTTTCCATGCCCAACATTGATGTGTTGTCGATCCATCTAAATGTCTTTCTAAAAAGTCTTTTACTGCTTGCTCATTTTCAACAGGGGCAGCAATGGCTTGAAAACGACTTTTTTTAATGTCTTCTTCAAAAAAAACTTCAGTTACAAGGGTAAATGGCATAAATCTAAAATGTTAAATCCTCAATCAATAGGCAGTATAACCTATTTTATTTTGAATACTGCAATCTGTTGTATGTATAAGAATTTTAATACAAAAAATAAAAAAGAGAGCGTATGCTCTCTTTAATCAACATAGAGAAAATCATCATTAAACGGTAAAATCATCACCGAGGTAAACTTCACGCACAGTTTCATTTGCTAACACTGCTTCTGGTGTGCCTTCAGCAATCACGGCACCTTCACTCACAATATAAGCATGCTCACAAATGGCTAAGGTTTCACGCACATTGTGATCAGTAATCAAGACACCAATGCCTCGATCTTTAAGCTGACGAATAATGTCTTTAATATCACCCACTGAAATCGGATCGACACCTGCAAACGGTTCATCTAGCAACATAAATTTCGGATCTGCTGCCAAAGCACGGGCAATTTCAGCACGACGACGTTCACCGCCCGACACACTCATGCCTAAAGAATCTTTAATATGGGTGATTTTAAAATCTTCCAATAATTCTTTCAGACGTTGTTGACGTTGTTGCTTGTTTAAATCTTTACGCGTTTCCAAGATTGCCATGATATTTTCAGCAATGGTCAATTTCCTGAAAATAGATGCTTCTTGTGGTAAATAACCAATCCCTTTTCGCGCACGTTGATGCATAGCAAGGTCTGAAATATCTTCATTATCTAAATGAATTTCACCTTTATCCATACGCACCAAACCGACCACCATATAGAAACTTGTGGTCTTCCCCGCTCCATTTGGTCCAAGCAGCCCAACGATTTGACCGCTTTGCATACTAAATGAAACATCTTTCACCACCCAACGTTTACTATACACTTTCGCCAAGTGTTTGATACATAAGGTTTGTGGTTGGTTTAATGCTTCTGTCATTAATCACGCACCCCTGGGAAAGATTTACTCGCATTTGGCGGAATGATAATTTGTACACGACCTTTGGTGCCTGAAGCACCTGTACTACCACTGGCTTCAATATCACCTTTATTCATGCTGTATTTCAAGGTACTACTACGAATACTCGCACCATCTTGATAAAGATAAGCATTACCAATCAAATTGATCAAGCCCGTTTCTGCATTGTAAATAATTTTTTGTGCTTCACCACGTGCAATGCCTTTCGCTGTATCCACTTGTTGTTGGAATTTTGCAGGTGAACCATTTGCTGTAATGGTACTGATTTGTTTGTCTTTATTGAGTTGAGCTACAATTGAAGCCGCTTGTAACTTCATTGTTCCTTGCTCAATAATGACATTGCCCGAATACGTGGTCACGCCTGTACGCTCATTATACGTTGCTTTGTCGGCAACTAATGAAATCGGCTGATTACGGTCAGATGGTAATGCAAATGAAGTTGCAGAAACACAGATTAAACCTGCAAGCCACAAAGATTGTTTTAGGAAAGTTTGTGGTTGGGATAAAAATTTAGTTAGGTACATACTTTCCTCGAATATGTGAAAACTCGTATTCACCTGTGGTTAAATTTGCGTTTAAACCTTGGCTGATAAATGATGCATTAGGTGCGGTGACAGTCACTTGTTTCTCGGTTTCTAACATACGTTTTTTCGGATAAGCCGTTAATTCATCAGTTAAAAATACCAATTGTCCTTGTTCACCTATTTTTGTCGCTTTGACTTCACCTGTCAAAACAACTTTTTGGTTATCTTCATAACCGTGGGCTTGTTTTGCATAAAAAGTGGAATTTACCTGATTATTTTCATACATCGATGCATTTAAATTGCTCAATTTTGAAGTATCTTTTTTCAAATCTTGCTCTAAATGATCAACCGTTGCACGCACATGTAAATTACCATTTTCATCGGTTTGTACGACATGAATACCCTCAGCAGAATAAGTCATATTTTGGGCAGAGTCTGCATCCAATTTTTGACCTTTACCACTGTAATAGTAATAACCACCACTCACTGCTGCGATCAGCACTGCGGTGACATACAACGCTTTAGTATCCATAAATACTCATCAACATACTGAATTTAAATACAGGACTGCACCATATTAATGTGGGATTGCAATGAATTTTTCAAGGAGTTCTTGGTAAACACCTTTTGACATCAGTAACATATCACACACTTCTCGTACCGCACCACGTCCACCCATCGCTTGTGTTACAAGGTCTGCACGGCGGCGCACTTCCACATGCCCATTCGGTACAGTGACTTTCATCCCTGCAATGGCAAAAGCTGAAAGATCAGGCCAATCATCGCCCATATATAAACAATCTTCTGGATCAATATTAAGCTGTGCACAAGCTTGACGTAAAGCAACACCTTTGTCTTCACGTCCTTGATAAACTAAGTCTACACCTAAGTCAGACATACGTTTTTCAACAATATTGCTTTTACGGCCCGTAATAATGATGACTTTAATGCCTGCTTGCTGTACCAATTTCATACCCAAACCATCACGAATATCAAAAGATTTGATTTCGTCGCCTGTATTGGTCAAAGTTACAAAACCATCACTTAAGATACCATCTACATCTAAAACCAAAGCTTCAATATGGCGCGCTTGTTCTAATAAAACATAAGAAGCCATGGTTTAGTTTACTCCTGCTTGGATTAAGTCATGCATACTGATTACACCGATAACTTTATTGGCATCATCAACCACAATAAATTGGTTAATTTTCTTTTCATTCATCTTTTCTAAAGCTTCAACTGCACGTGCTTCTTGTGAAATGGTAGATGGATGTTGAATCATCACTTCTGACACCGCCAAATTCACATCAAAGCCTTGCTGTTTATCGATCAAACGGCGTAAATCACCATCAGTAAAAATCCCGAGTAAAGTATCTTTTTCATCGACGATGGTGGTTAAACCTAAACGCTTATTGGAAATTTCATACAATACTTTGTTCATTGGGGTATCTGGTGATACTTTTGGCAGTTCTTCACCTGTATGCATTAAATGTTTGACATGCAATAACAAACGTTTACCCAATGCTCCCGCAGGATGAGATCGAGCAAAATCATCCGAAGTAAAACCACGCGCTTCTAATAGTGCAACTGCAAGTGCATCACCTAAAGCTAAAGTTGCAGTGGTACTTGAAGTCGGTGCAAGACCGAGTGGACAGGCTTCTTGAATGTCCCCCAAAGTCAAAGCCACATCTGCATTTTGTGGCATTGGCCCTTTGTCATGACCACTAATGGTAATTAAAGGCACACCTACATGTTTGATGAGTGGCATCAACATCATAATTTCATCGCTTTTTCCTGAGTAGGAAATCGCAATCAACACATCCCCTTTGACCAACATACCCAAGTCGCCATGCCCTGCTTCACCGGGATGCATAAAGAAGGATGGTGTTCCTGTCGAGGCAAAAGTCGCAGCCATTTTGCGTCCAATATGACCTGACTTACCCATTCCCGTGATCACTAAACGCCCTTTACACTGTAAAATAATTTCACAGGCTTGGCTAAAGCGTTCATCAATTTGTGATGCTAGGACTTCTAAAGCATGCTCTTCGATGCTTAGAGTTTCGAGTGCAACTTTTTGAAAATCAATCTGATTCGGCATGTTTGTAGGATTCAAAGTCGATTTACCTGATCTTTGCAGAGAGGATCACTCGCTGCAAGCAAAAAATAATTTTGGCAATTTTATCATAGCTATGCAGCCAAGGTATTTTCTAAATGTATAATTTTCATTTTCTTAGCAATGAATGTGCATAATTTATGTAGAGAGCATCGTTTATTCTCGTTTCATATATTTAATGATTTTGAGTTATTGATGTACCCATACACCCAATTCACCAACAAAATAGGTATGAAAATCTTCGACTTCCAAATTGTAAATGGTATCTATATATTCATCAGCAATTGGATCTTCATTTTCATCCCAATTCACAACTTCTAAAGATTCATCCTCAAAATAATTTGGCACTAATAATTGATTATTTTTATAAGCTTTTACATCTAAAAATATCCCTGCATCGTAGCTAGGGAAAACCATATAAAATGCTTTATCAGGCTCAGTCGTTTGATATAATCGACGAATATCGAAACTTCCAGCAAACTCACGGTCATACCTTAGCAAAGGGCTTCCCATTTCTAAATCTAAAACTGAAGCCCATTTACCACTATTAGCATCTATAAAATCACGGCTTACATTCGTAAAAGTCCAAAATTGATGATATGGGGATATAAATAAAAATTCCTCTTTAAATTCATCACTATGATTTATTTTTCCAGATAATTCAATTACCCAAACAAATTGATTTTCCATTACAGATGTTTGAATCACACGCTTATAAGCTGTCTCTCCTTCGCCATTTTCAGGCAAGGATAAAACCATGTCGCCAACTTTTATATTCTGGATCGGCACTAAACCTTTATCTGTATGCACCAACGTCCCCGCAACAAAACCACTATTTTTGTTCATTTTATTTCCCCAAACATTTAAAGCATTCTTTTATAGAAATTTGTTATTTTGCAAAACAAGCATTATTTAAAATCATTCAACAAAAAATGCAATCAAAACCCTATCTTTATTTTCATTTTAACTTTATGAAAAAAAACGCATAGGTTAAGATGAAGCACCATTTTAATGAAGCATTTAGAAGACCTATGCAACCTTTTGTTCTTTACAATTCTGAGCAACGTAAAAAAGTTGAATTTGTACCCCGTAAAGAAGGACAGATCGACATGTATGTCTGTGGTATGACAGTTTATGATTACTGTCATATTGGACATGCGCGTGTGATGGTTGCATTTGACTACATTATCCGTTTTTTGCGTAGTCAGGGTTGGCAAGTCAAATATGTGCGTAACATTACCGACATTGACGACAAAATTATTAAACGTGCCAATGAAAATGGCGAAAGCATTACTGCTTTGACCGATCGTTTTATTACCGCAATGAATGATGATGCAGCACGCTTGGGCTGTGCTGAACCTGATGAAGCACCTCGTGCAACAGACTACATCGACCAAATGCAAAACATGATTGGTTCTTTGGTGGACAATGGCACAGCATATCCTTCAAATAATGGCGATGTCTATTTTGAAGTTGAAAAATTTGCCAAATACGGTCGTCTTTCAGGTCGTAAACTTGAAGATATGCAAGCTGGCGCTTCTGAACGTGTCGATGTTGAAGTCGAGAAAAAACATCCGTTTGACTTTGTCCTTTGGAAACATGCCAAAGAAAATGAACCATCATGGGCTTCACCGTGGGGCAACGGTCGTCCAGGTTGGCATATTGAATGCTCAGCAATGTCGACCTGTTGCTTAGGCAATCATTTCGATATTCACGGTGGTGGTTCAGATTTAACCTTCCCACATCATGAAAATGAAATTGCCCAATCGGAAGCCTCAACGGGCGAACAATATGTCAATTATTGGATGCATGTGGGTTTCATTAATGTTGATGGCGAGAAAATGTCAAAGTCTTTAGGCAATTTCTTTACCATTCGTGATGTGATGGAAAAATTCCACCCTGAAGTGATTCGCTACTTTATCGTATCTTCGCACTATCGTAGTCCTGTCAACTTCTCTGATTTTGCACTCAAAGAAGCGAAAAATGCCTTAACTCGTTTCTATCATGCTTTTAAAGCCTATGAACAAGTGTATGGCAATACTGTTGTTGAAACTTTAGAAACAAATTTGGTTGAACGCTTTAATACGGCTATGCGTGATGACTTTAATACTTCAGAAGCACTTGCCGTGTTATTTGAAGTGATTAGAGAATTAAACCGTGCCGTAAAAGAAGAAAATGCAGAACAGTCTGCACTGTACTACTCGACTTTGCGTTACCTCAGCGATATTTTAGGCTTAGGACAACATGATGTAGATGAGTTCTTAAAGTCAGATATTGGTCAAGAAGCATTGGCTTTATCTGAAGAGCAAATTGCTGATTTTATTCAACAACGTGTTGATGCAAAAAAAGCCAAAGACTTTACCAAAGCCGACGCCATTCGTCAGTCATTGTTAGATCAAGGTGTGGTTTTGGAAGATACTCGTCAAGGCACCATTTGGCGTCGTGCGGATTAAAGAAAATTCTTTTCTTTTTTGATAGATTATTAAGAAAGCAGGATTTTTTCCTGCTTTTTTAACTTAATGACAATGATGATCGCCCGTTTTACTATTGGTATGACAACCTTGTGAGTTGGTACCACCAGAATGAGCATTTGCAGCACTTACTGTTAAAATAGCTAAACACAAAATGAAGAATTTATTCAAAATAATACCTTTTAAATCAATTATATATAAACAATAGTGTATGATTTTTACTCAAAATATTCAAACTATATTATTAAAAAGCCGCATCACGATGATGATGCGGCTTTTTAATTTATGGATAAAAAAATAGGAATGACTAAAACCTTCAAGCTGACTTCATACTGCCTGTTTCTTCAAACTGCGCATGCCAAGCCAAAGCTTCACGCAAAACATGTGGAGTTTGACCACCCAACGCACATGCTCGTTCAAAATAACTCAGCAAATCAGCCTGATAACTTGGATGCGCACATTTCTCAATAATTTTTAATGCACGCTCACGTGGTGCAAGACCACGCAAATCTGCTAAGCCCTGCTCTGTAACTAAAACATCAATATCATGTTCAGCATGATCACAATGACTGACCATCGGCACAACTGAGGAAATCGCGCCACCTTTAGCAATAGATTTCGTCACAAAAATTGCTAAATGCGCATGGCGAGTGAAATCACCTGAACCCCCAATACCATTCATCATTTTAGTACCTGTGACATGGGTTGAATTGACATTGCCATAAATATCAAACTCAAGTGCGGTATTAATCGCAATAATACCTAAACGGCGAATAATTTCAGGATTATTGGAAAGCTCCTGCGGGCGCAGGACAATTTTATCTTTGTATTGCTCAAAATTATTCATGACACGTTTGGCACATTCATCCGACAAGGTCATCGAACAGCCTGAAGCAAACTTCATTTTCCCTGAATCGATTAATTTAAAAGTACAGTCCTGTAAAACTTCCGAATACATTTCTAGATCATGAAAATTAGAATGTTCAAAACCAGCAAACACCGCATTAGCAATGGAACCAACACCCGACTGTAGCGGTCCTAAATTTTCAGGTAAACGTCCCACTGCTACTTCATTTTCAAAAAAATGAACCAAATGTTTCGCAATCGCAAGCGTTTCATCATCTGCCTCATCCATTTTAAATGAGGTATCAGGCAAATCATTCATCACAATGGCTGAAATTTTACTTGGGTCAACATGAATCCCCACTGTGCCAATACGCTCACCTGCCGCAGTTAAAGGAATCGGATCACGATGTGGACGTGCTTTTGGCAAGTAAATATCATGCACACCCTCAAGTACAGGGCTAATGGTATTGTCAATTTCAATAATCACATGATCTGCCATTTCAATGAAATTTGCTGAGTTACCGCATGAACCTGTAGGAATAATTTGTCCATCTTCAGTAATTGCTGTTGCAGCAACCACAGCGACATTGATTTTCGGTAGGTTTTTATGACGAATATTATCGGCCAGTTCTGACAAATGCTGATCGATATACATCACTTCGCCATTATTAATGGCTTTACGTAAAGTTGGATCAGCTTGGTAAGGATAACGGCGTGCCAAAGCATGAGCATCATTTAAACGCCCATCAATGCGATTACCCAAACTTGCACCTGTTGCCAAAGTAATCTTCATAGGATGATTTTGTGCATAATCTGCCAAGGCAAGTGGTACTGTTTTTGCTTCACCTGCACCACCAAAACCACTTAAACCGACCACTGCACCATCTTGAATGAATGAAATCGCCTTTTCTACAGACATGACTTTTTCGTGCAATGCTGCACAGCGAATACGCTCTAAACCGTTAATCATTGAAAAATCTCAAAATACAAATAAAAAATAAAAATATTGCATGTCACTATCCAACACCCTTGCGCACAAGGATGTTGATTCATCTTGAGTTTTAAATCTATATAGAAAAACGATTAAATAAGCTCAATCGCAATCGCAGTTGCTTCACCGCCACCAATACATAAGGATGCAATCCCTTTTTTGCCACCTGTACGTTTTAAAGCATGAATCAAAGTGACAATAATACGAGAACCCGAAGAACCTAATGGATGACCAAGTGCACATGCACCACCATTGATATTGACTTTTTCACGGTCTAAATTAAAACCATCAATTGCAAGCATTGCCACCATCGCAAACGCTTCATTCACTTCCCAAAGATCAACCTCTTCAGCAGTCCAACCTGTTTGCTTCAACACTTTTTCAATTGCGCCTACAGGTGCAATAGTAAACTCAGATGGATGCTGCGAGTTGGTTGCATATGCCACAACTTTTGCCAATGGTTTTAAACCACGTTCAGCAGCAAGCTCTTCAGAGGTAACCACCAAAGCCGATGCACCATCTGAAATTGAACTGGCATTCGCTGCGGTAATTGTTCCATCTTTTTTAAATGCAGGACGTAAGGTTGGGATTTTATCAACTTTGGCATTTAAAGGCTGTTCATCTTGCTCAATAACCACATCCCCTTTACGTGAAGACACAGTAACAGGCACGATTTCAGCCTTGAAATAACCATTCTGAACTGCTTCAACAGCTTTATTCAAAGAACTAATGGCATAAGCATCTTGTTGTTCACGCGTATAGCCTTTTTTATCTGCCATTTCTTGTGCAAGAATACCCATAGAAAGACCCGTTTCCGCATCTTCCAAACCTTCTTGGAACATATGATCTGTGACTTTACCATGCCCCATACGATAGCCTGCACGGGCTTTGTCCAACAAATAAGGGGCATTAGACATCGACTCCATGCCTCCTGCAACCACGATATTTGCCGAACCCGCTTTAATTGCATCTGCTGCCTGCATGACCGCTTTCATGCCTGAACCACAGATTTTATTAATAGTGGTTGCACCTGTTGTATCAGGTAAACCTGCCTGACGCATGGCTTGGCGTGCAGGACCTTGTTTTAAACCTGCAGGAAGCACACAACCAAAAATCACTTCATCAATATCTGTCGGTTGTAAACCTGCTCGTGCAACCGCTTCTTTAATGGCTACTGCACCTAAATCAGGTGCGCTACATGCCGATAATGCACCTTGAAAACCGCCCATTGCGGTACGTACTGCGTCTACAATTACGATCATTGTTATCTACCTATTCCATCTATTTTCAATTTTGTTATGCATTTTGAGCAAGCGTACTCACTCAAAACTGTCCATGATTAATCTTGAATCATGTTTCAAATAAATTATTGTAAGTACTGATAAGAGTATTACACAGGTAATAATCGTTCCCTCTCCTTTCAGGATGAAAAACGTCGTTTCTCAGGAGGGAGAATTTTATTTATGTACAATTCTCCTCATCCTAACCTTTTCCCTAAGCCTTATACAGCGCGAGAGAAGGAACTCTCATTACAAACTTATGCCTCAGCTAAAAACTTATCACGCCTGCGCTGTAAAATAGTCTTCAGGTAACTGCATAACTAACTCTGCACCTGCTTGGACACGCTGAATACGCGCAGCCAAATCAGGCAATACTTTCGCGACATAATACTGCGCTAACACGAGTTTATTCTGATAGAAGCTTTCCGACTTCGCCTGTGCTGCCTGAGCAATACGAGCAAACATATAAGTGAAGCTCAACAAGCCAACAGCATGTAAATAATCGACAGCAACTGCATTTGAAAAATCAGGATTCGCCTTCGCTTGCCCAAGAATAAACTGCGTCAATGATTCAACTTGATTACACACATCTAAAGTGGCAGCTTTAATGCTTAAAGCATCATCCATTACAGCTGCAAACTCACGAATTTCCGCAATATATTCCGCAATAAAAGCACCATTTGACTTAATGGTTTTACGACCAATCAAATCAATGGCTTGAACGCCATTCGTTCCTTCGTAAATCTGTGAAATACGTAAGTCACGAATACACTGTTCCATCCCCCATTCACGGATATAACCATGACCACCGAAACACATTTGTGCTTCTAATGCAGAATCGAGTGCCTTATCAGTTAAATAAGCTTTAGCAATCGGCGTTAACAATGCCACACGGTCATTGGCTTTACGCACAGCTTCGGCATCGGTTGAAAACTTGGTAATATCCAATTGCTGCCCTACATAGACTGCAAATGCACGAGAAGCTTCATTATTAGCACGTACATTCAATAACATACGGCGTACATCCCCGTGTACTAAAATAGAGTCAGCAGGTTTTTCAGGAGATTTCGCACCTGTAGCGGCACGACCTTGTAAACGATCCGTCGCATATTGTGCTGCATTTTGATAGGCATATTCAGATGCACCAATGCCCTGAATCCCCATCGACAAACGCTCATAGTTCATCATGATAAACATGGCTGCCAAGCCTTGATTTTCTTTACCCACCATAAAGCCTTTAGCAGCATCAAAATTCATCACACAGGTTGCTGAGCCTTTGATGCCCATTTTATGTTCAATCGAACCTGCACCTAAAGTATTACGCTCACCCAAGGAACCATCTTGGTTCACTAAAAATTTCGGCACAATAAAGAGCGAAATACCGCGAGAACCCGCAGGCGCATTTGGTGTTTTTGCTAAAACAAGGTGAATAATGTTTTCACACAAGTCATGTTCACCACTGGTAATAAAGATTTTAGTGCCCGTGATGTTATAAGAACCATCTTCATTCGGTTCAGCTTTGGTTTTGATAATCCCGAGGTCTGTGCCTGAATGCGGCTCAGTCAGACACATGGTACCTGACCATTCACCTGTATAAAACTTCGGTAAATACGTCGCTTTTTGTTCTTCAGATGCTGCTTGATCAATTGCCATGCCTGCACCCACAGTCAACAGTGGATACAACATAAATGATGGATTAGTACTCCAAATCATTTCATCGGCAAGTACAGTCAGCATTTTAGGCATGCCCTGACCGCCCCATTCTTCATTTGCACCTAAGCCAACCCAACCACCATCTGCAAATTGTTGAAATGCTTCTTTAAAACCTTTTGGTGTTGTAACCACACCTTGATTGAACTGTGCACCGCCGTCTTCATCTGCTGAACGGTTTAAATCAAGAATGACATTCTTCGAAAATTTAGCCATTTCTTCCAAAATCGCATTGGCTGTTGCCATGTCCAAATGCGCTAAATTTTCATTGTTTTGCCAAAATTGTTCCGCTTTAAACACATCATTTAAAATAAAATCCATGTCTTTAAGCGGTGCATTATAGATAGGCATGTCGCATTCCTTTTTGCAGACTTCCTTATGATTAGAAGCCTTTTTACATAATAAAAATCGGTGAAAATCATCACTGGGGATATTTCAAATTACTTGAAATATCAACTTTTAAATCATCATATCAACAGCTTTGCAGTTACAAATGCCTGAACCAAGATCATAGCCAAGAAGTGATGATAATCCTAAATTGCATAACACATCTTGTGTCTTCAAAACTTTTGCAAGTTTTAGATTGTCAAAAACAATAAATGAAATCGATTAAAAATGGAATTTTATTCCAAGATATTGACCTCATAGGTTCAGTTTTATTGACAAATAATTCGAGAAAGTAGGATATTGAATATTTACGTGATTTTTACTTCTAAAACTGAAAATTATTGAATAAAACTAGACTATAGTTTTATTCAAGACAATGAATACCTGTTATAATTCATTTTCGTTCTTTATCCATAATTTGGAACTATTTAAATGAGTACAGTTCGCCAACAAAATTTTCTACTCAGAAAAGAGAAAATTTTAGCCATGGCAGAAACCCTTTTACTCGATAATAACCAAGATATTACCCTTGCTGAATTGGCGGCAGAGTTAGATATTGCCAAAGGCACCATCTATAAACATTTTAAAAGCAAAAACCAGTTGTATTTAGAGCTAATTATTCTTAACGAAAAACGCTTATTAGAAATTTCTAAAAACTACAATCATGATATTAAAACCTATGTATCGCAATATATGCTTTACAACATGCTGAATTCAAATCGTACAATCTTATTGCATGTCATCGAAGAACGCCTAACCAATAATGAGCGTAAACTCAAAGACTTATTTGAAGAATTATATCAAGTTCGTGAAGCGCGAATTTTAGAAATTCGTGATTTATTTGCAGATCATTTAAAATCATTAAATAGCATCATGTCCATCCGAGATTATCTTTCATATATTTGGACAGTGACGTATGGTGCATCCTTACTTTTAAATTCAACACATTACCAAAAGTCAATTGGTTCTCGTGAACGCCTGATCAAACTCTATGTAAATCAAGCACTCATGACACCCGACAAATTAACTGAATCTGAGCTCCAAGCGAATTAACTTCGAGTTAGACATCATCACTGAATCATGCAAAATGATGAGGTTTTTTCAGCCTTAGTCTCGCGCAACATTCAGTAATTGACTCGGCAAAGGCATCGAATTAACTTGACTAAAAATTTCATAACACATGTGTCGCAACCACTGATGACTGGTTTTATGATGGCAAGACATATGCCAATACTGTTTAATCGAATAGGTTGGAAAAGCAATCGGTGCAGGTAAAATTTGCAGATTACCACGCGATAATAAGACCTGACTTAAATAATACGGCACAGTGGCGATTGAATCTGTATCTTGCACCACCAAACCCACACCCAAATAACTCGGAATACGCATCAAAATATTACGTTTTAAGCCTAAATTATGTAGCTCATTTTCAATATGATAATGTCCAATGCCCGCATCAATATCAATGTGTGATTCATTCAAATATTGTTCAACAGAAATATTTTGATTATTCAAACGTTGATGATCCTTCGAAGCAATCACAACATAAAACTGCTCAAATAATTTTTGCTGATAAAAACCATTTTCCAAATGTGGTAAAAAACCAATCGCGAGATCAATCTCACCATTTGCCATTTGATAACTGGTTTCAGTGGTGATTGCACGCACATTGAGTTTAACATGCGGCGCATGTGCTTTGAGATATTGCGATATTTTCGGCAATAAGACCAAATGCGAGACATCAGTCATCGCAATCGTAAATTGTTGATGCGACGCTTCTTGATCAAAATCCACTGTAAAATTATTAATAATTTCAACTTTACTCAATGCTTCACTGACCAATGGGAATAATTGCTTTGACAACTCAGTGGGCACCATTTCATTGCCAATACGCAAAAACAATGGATCATTATAATGTGCACGTATTTTATTGAGGATATTACTCACCGTGGGCTGACTCATTTCTAAATGGTCTGCTGCCAAAGAAACACTTTTAAATTTATAAATATAATAAAAAATGCTGAGTAGTTTGCAATCCAGTTCAAACACGAAGTTAAATCTCACCTGTTATTTTGACTTTAAGAACAATGTTGTCATCAACATATTCGGATTTATTGACATCACTGATATGGCTTGCGTCATCGTCAGTATAGAACAATTGTCAATAAACCTTCATATATCATCTACCTTTTTCGACTATTTTCCAATGTTAAAATTTATCCTTATGTAGCATAAAAATAGCTTTTCAATGTATTTGTACATTTTTATTTCAACATCCAGATTTTAAAAAGCAAAGCGCCTCTCTACGCGCTTGCTCTCTACGCAATAAGAGTCGATATTTCTATGCGTTCTTAGGCTATTTTTCTACAAATAAATCGACCATTAATTCGTCATCAGTATCTGCATAGCGATATTGAGCAAAATCTGCCACTCCTTTTTCGCGTAATATATCTTCATCAATCATTAAACGCCCACTGATCGCACGTTTTTCGCTCGTTAAAATGGCATATGCTGCATCTGCCATAATCGTTGGTAAGCGTGCTTGATTAAAAAGTTGTTTGCCCCCAACGGTAAATTCAACAGCAGCGGTCGCAATAATCGTTCTTGGCCATAATGAATTGACACTGATACCATAATGGGCAAATTCCTGACTCATGCCAATGGTCAACATACTCATGCCATATTTGGTAATGGTATACGGTGCATAGCTTGCAAACCACTGTTCATCCAAATTTAACGGCGGAGAAAGATTTAAAATATGTGGGTTTTCACTTTTTTTCAAATAAGGCAATGCCGCTTGGCTACACACCATAACCGCACGAGTATTAATTTGATACATCAAGTCAAAGCGATTTGGATCTAGTGACTCGACTCCGGAAAGTTTAATTGCACCTGCATTATTAATCACCACATCAATACCACCAAAATGTTCCGCTGCCTGCTGCATCGCTTGCACAACTTGCGCTTGGTCACGCACATCTAACGCAATTGCAAGTGCTCGACCACCTGCTTCTTCGACCTCTTTGGCAACGGTATAAATTGAACCACCCAATTTTGGATGCTCTTCTGTAGATTTAGCAGCAATGACCACATAGGCACCATCTTTTGCGACACGTAATGCTATTTCACGCCCTATACCACGACTCGCACCTGTAATAAATACAGTTTTTCCTTTTAATGACATACATTCCTCAATTGACTTTTTATTTTACCTCTTGAATGTACGGTATAAGTTTTCATCACCACAGGACAAAATATGCCAAAATTCCCGATAAACTAGTGAAAATGTCCATTTTCCATCAACCAGTAAGTCATCTAAAAAAGATTGTAAAAGTACAAAAAATATGTCCTCAGCATTATGAGCTGCGAACGAATTGAACATAGCTTTGCACGAAAAATGCAACCCTTATTGATTAAATCTGCACTTTGCTTATATCGTTCTATTTATATTGTTTCTATAGGTGTGAATTTTTTGTGTCAGGCGTGTAATCAATCAAATACTCCGATAAATTAAATTGTTTCATTTTTTCACGCAGCTTAAAGGTTGTCCACGGCCACACCGTACTATTACGCCCATTACGGTCAATAAAGTAACTTTGACACCCCCCTTTATTCCACACAGTTGACTGTAATGCTGCCTGTACTTTCTCATTAAATTGCCGGCTAATTACTGGGTTTGGTTCAATGGTTTGAATATTTAACCGAATCGCTTGTTTCAAAGCATCCATAATGTAATTCAGTTGTGCTTCAATAATAATAAATGCCGATGAACTCACAGCAACATTAGGACCAAACATTAAGAAACCATTCGGGCAATTTTCAACCATTGTCCCCATATAACCTTCTGGGCTACCTTGCCAGACATCTGACATTTTTTGCCCAAAACGATTATAAACACGGTTGGCAATCGGTGGTTCTGCAATTTCAAACCCTGTTCCTAAAATGATCACATCAGCTTCACAGCTTTCACCATTTTTTGCAATTAAGCGATTCCCTTTAACTTCAGTTAATCCACTTGCGATCACATCCACATTTTTTTGAGCAAGTGCAGGATACCAATGATTTGATTGTAAAATACGCTTACAACCAATAATAAAATTCGGCGTTAATTTTTCACGTAGCACAGGATCTTTAATTTGAAAATTTAAATGCCATTTGGCAAGCTTTTGGAATTGTTTCATTGCAGCAGGACTTTGAATACCACCATTTATGGTTTCAAAAATTCCATAGACCGAACCACGCATCAGTTGTTGCGTCAAAGGTAATAATTTAAACATCGCACGTACAGGAGCAAGCAGTGGCATGTCCGATTTTGGCAAAACCCACTGTGCAGTGCGCTGAAATACGGTTAATTGTTGTACTTTAGGCTGAATCTGTGGCACAAATTGCAATGCTGAAGCACCCGTTCCAATTACTGCAACACGTTTTCCTGTTAAATCAAGATCATGTCTCCATTGAGATGAATGAAAAATCTCGCCTTTAAAGTCTTGAATACCGTTGACATTAGGCAATACAGGTTCATGCATTGGGCCACATGCCAAAATGGTAAACTGTGATCGCAATTCACCATGATTGGTCTGAATAATCCAACACTGTTGTTGGTCTGACCATTTTGCTTCTAAGGCTTCATGGTTTAATTTGACATGTGGCATGACTTGATATTTATCAACCACATCTAATAAGTACTGTTTAATCTCAGCTTGAGGTGCAAATACGCGTGACCACGATGGATTTTGTTCAAAAGAATAAGAATACAATGCAGATGGTACATCACAGGCACAACCTGGATAGGTATTTTCACGCCATACCCCACCCATTTCTGAGGCTTTTTCTAGCAGAATAAAATCTTTAATCCCTGCTTCTTTGAGCTTAATTGCCGCACCTAAACCCGCAAAGCCGCCCCCAACAATAATGATTTTATAAAAATTTTGCCCATTACTGTTATTTTTGTGTTGATCCATCATAAAACGCTTAAAATACAAACAATAGGAGTACCATGTCAAAAACAGAATAGCTTGTCAATTTCCATTGTTGGACAGTTTGAATTATTTTTTGGTACTTTTCGCCTATGTCTGAAACGATACATTTAAGTCTTGCCGAAGGGCAACGCTTATAATTGCAAGCCTATAGTCTCAACGCTGCTTTTTTAGAGTTTTCCGAACATGGTTATCCTCAAAAGGCTTTCACAGATATTGTGAAACGTTTAGCTTCAATTATTTAAAACATGGCTTAAAATTAGGTATTTTTCGAGCAAATTTAGACGATGAAAATACAAGTGACAACTTGGTAGGCCAGATTACACAAGGTGCATTAAGATTCCTAATCCAACCTGAGGATAAAATGGGTTTGAAAAATTATGCCGATTTAATTCTTGATTTAATTGTGGCAGTAAGACAAGCGGAAAAATAAAAACAAAACATTTAAAAAATTGTGCTTTTTCACAAGAGCTTATTTAAAACTCTTGTGAAATACATCGAATGGCATTAAGCAATAAAAGTTTTAACCACTTTACCTTTAATGGTTTGATCAATTAAAGGGGTATTTTTACCATGCGACAAAATGCTGTCTTTATTGATTGACCATTTAAGTTCAGGATCAACTAAAACCAAACCTGCTTGTTGCTGCCAAGTTTCAGTCATATTTGCCACTCGTGCAGGTGCAATGGTCACTTTTTCAACCCATTCTAGTGGGGTAAATAAGCCTTCTTCCACCAATTGCACACCGAAAGAAACATAACTATCAAAGGCTGTCATTCCTGGTTGCGTTTCAGCAAAAGGGGCAAGTTTTGCCGAACCACTTAAAGGTTCATGATGCGTACAAATCGCATCAATTACGCCATCTTTTACAGCTTGACGTAACAATTGTTTGTCTTGTTCTGAACGTAATGGTGGGCGTACATGTGCCAAAGAATTAAAACCATCAATAAGCTCATCGGTTAAATGCAATTGATGCATCGCAACATCGGCAGTGACAGGTAAACCTTTGGCTTTGGCATTTTTAATTAATTCAACAGATGCACCACTTGAAAGTAGACCAAAATGGGCTTTTACGCCTGTTGCTTCAATCATCAACAGATATTTTGCAATCGCAACCGTTTCAGCCAAAGCAGGAATCATCGGCAAGCCTTGACGAGATGCAATAAAACCCTCATGCACACAACCATCTTTGGCAATTTCATGCTCTTCTGCATAAAACACCACGGTCATGTCCAAACCTGCGGCATATTCTAAAGTACGAATCACCACATCATCGTCTTCAAATGTTGCATAAGCATTTGAAACTGCTGTACATCCACCTTTTTTCAATCCTGCCATATTTGCAGGTTGTTTGCCGAGTAAACCTTGCGTTTGCGCACCTATGACTTGTAAATAGATCCCGCCATCCAACATGGCTTTTTCTACTAAGCCATGAATCAAAGCCCCATTGTCTTGTACAATCGGCTTTGAATCAGGTGGGGTAAACACATGAAGAATACCGTTTTCACGTGCGGCTTTACCTTCTGACTTTAATGTACCATGTTGCTGTTGACCTGGTTCACGCAAACGTGCACACAAATCAACCATGGTTGGCATCAGCCATTTCCCTTGCCCATCAATGACTTCCGTAATTTGACTTTGGTCAGGACGTGTCGTTAATAATTGACCATTTTCAATAAATACAGTGTCTACGCTGTCTGTTTTTTTGATGGGATCTAAGACGCGGACATTTTCAATTTTTACAATACACATGACTTTCACCTTAACCCGCGATCACATCTAACAAACCTTGCTCTTGCAACTGACCTTGCATCGACAATGCCAACACTGCCATTCGCACTGCAATACCATTGGTGACCTGATGTAAAATCACCGACTGTGCACCATCTGCAATACTTGAATCAATTTCAACACCACGATTCATTGGACCAGGATGCATCACGATGCAATCGGGTTTTGCCAAAGCCAAGCGCTCTTTGTTCAAACCGTACATTTTATAAAATTCAGCTTGTGACGATAACGCAGGTGAATCAATCCGTTCGTTTTGAATACGCAAAGTAATGATCACATCACAATCTTTGATGCCTTCATCCATTTTGTTAAATAGACGAACGCCTTCACCATAATGATTGAAGCCATGTGGCAACAACGTATTCGGCGCAACCACACGAATATCTTTACACCCTAAAGTTTGCAATGCGGCAATATCAGAACGTGCAACACGTGAATGTTTAATGTCACCAATAATCGCAATAGAAATGTCTTCAAATTTTTTCTTTGTTTCACGGCGAATGGTCAACATATCCAACATTGCTTGGGTTGGATGTGCATGACGACCATCACCTGCATTAATGATTGCAACATGTGGGCAAACATCTTTAGCAATAAAATGTGCTGCACCTGAAGAAGAATGGCGTACCACAAAAATATCCGCAGCCATCGCTTCAAGATTCCACAAAGTATCCCGTAATGTTTCACCTTTTGAGGTACTTGAACGTGCAATATCAATATTTAAAACGTTTGCTGACAAGCGTTTTGCAGCAGCTTCAAATGTAGTACGAGTTCGTGTTGAATTTTCAAAGAACAAATTCATCACTGTACGACCTTCCAATAAATTATTGGTAATCAGCTGATTTTGATCATTAAAAAAGGACGCCGCGGTGTCCAATATTTTGGTGAGAGTGTCTTTGGAAAGACCTTCGATGGTGATGAAATGTTTTAAATTTCCATCTTTATTGAGTTGAATCTGGCTCGGTGTATGCAATGCCGCCAAGTGCATGAGAGATTCCTTATACGTTAAGTCAACGTATTATACAGAAATGTCCCGGCTTTGGCAGATGAAGTTTTGGGCAAATAACAGTATATTTAATTTTTTAATATTTATCTTTTACTTTCAATTAATTATATTTCTTAAAAACAGTCAATCTTGTACACAAGCAACCTCTGCTCACTTCGTATTTAGAACCAAAACTATTGAGTGTTGCAATATCAATATAAGACGGTTCAATCATCGCCATAGCATTGATATGATTTTCTATTCAACATCATTTTCTCGACAAGATAGCTCATAATATTCCTTGTTTTTAGCTAATTTTTTAACTTCATAACCATAATAATATTTGCTGTCCAAATCCATTTTTTCAATTTTACATTGATTTCTTTGAGCAAACTGTTGAATCTGCTTTAAATCAGAAGCTTTGGCAAAAATAGCGCCCCAACCTTCATTCACACAACAACCCGCATATTCAGACATATATTCATCAAACAATAAAACAAAATTCTGACCTAAAAATTGATACGGTTTTTTAAACTGATACACATCATTATAATCCGCTCGTGAAACAGTCGGTTTATTTGGAATTAAACCTTTTTGCTGTAAAGTTTTAAAATCAGGAAATTGAGCAGCTCCCTTCCCTAAACCACGATAAATATTTTCCTCAGTTGCAAAAGCCGACATGCAACTGATTGAAAATAGAAAAATACAACTGATTTTATAGATATTATTCATACGAATTCCTGAGTTCAATATTGAGGTTAACTTTTTAAGCCACTCAATCTAACTTGTTTTAATCAATATATAGCTGCCTGCATTTAGCATAATTTTAACGCTAAATTTGAAATTTAGAATTAAAATTATGCAAAAAAAACTATCTGAGTGCACCAATATAGTGATGAGGAACTTGTGCTTTATAAATTTCTTCCTCGGTGACTTCTGCGGCATATCGATCATAAAGTTCATCTTCTGAGTTTTTTACAGGTGTAATTTCAAGATAAATAAGCTTGGACAATTGTTCTGATATTTCTTTTAATTCTAAGTCATTAGTTACAAGTGCTTGTTGTACAACATATTCTGCATATTCTGCATATTCTTTATTTTCAATTAGATATCTAACATCAATCACTCGCCCTGATACACGTCTAAAACGATTATATAAACGTGTTGCCACAGTAAATGTTAAATTATTTGCACGATATTCATCTACAAGGTGATTTTGTATTTTATTTCCAGAAATCTTAATTTTTAGATCAAAATGATGATTTTGGCATCAAATAGCGAGGTTTATGAGTAAAAATATACCAAATATTTCTAAATATTTTATTATTTTTTATATATGTGACGTGCGTATTGTTCCAACTTGTATTTTCCAATATCCGCCAAAGTTATATGCCCTAATTTCACTTGTCTTATATGCAATTTTTCTTGATTGTGTAAATTCACCACCAAATCACACTCATCACAGCATAAAATCGGACGATGATATTTTTCATCCATATATAAAACTAAACGCCCTTGACCATCACATATCTGACATGTTTCAAACCAAAAATTCAACATGTTTTGTAGCTCAACCAAATAAACGATTGCTTGCCCAACACAGCGTGAACCTTCCATTAAATCAATAACATCACCAATAGCCACTCTTTGCTGTGCATCTACTAAAAACCATAATAATGCTTCCTGTGAATATTCACCTAATTTAAGCACAATACTCCAACTAGAAACTCTCTGTTCTTGTTTCAATTCAGTTGTACAATAATAAAGACCTTCTAGTGGTATTTGTTTTCGCCCACCCTTTGCCACAGAGAACCAATCTAGATACACTCTGTAAACATATTCACTTAACTGAGTTTGTTTATCATTTCCCATAATAGATGATGCCTAAATCTATATAAAAATTAAACAGATATTCAAAAATAAATCCTTTAAACAGCATTTGACTCTGATATATTTACTCAGATAAATTAAGTTAGATCATGAATAAAAATGCTGCCAGCACATCTGCAACGAAATTCCGATCAAGACAGCGCCCATAATCATATTAAAAACTTTAGCACGTTGTCCGATATTTAAAAATCCTGCTAATTTCTGCCCTGCAACACCCCAAATAAACAAAGATAGATAACAGACCACAAAATAGATCAACACAAACAATGCTAAATAAAATTGATTATGCGAGGCAGAAAATAAAGCGGTGCCTGAAACGGCCGCAATCCACGCTTTCGGATTCAGCCATTGCATCAAAATACCTTGCATAAAATTTGGAATTTGAGCGTGATCCTGTTCGGACGTTTGGATTGTTTCACCTTCGGCTTTAAAAATATTCCACCCAATCCAAACCAATAATGCTGTGCCCAAAATGGTCATGGCATCCAATAAAATAGGATAGTTCACAATAATTTGATATAAACCAAAACAAACGGCAGCGAGTAATAAGGTAAAACCAAGCGTTGCACCTGAAATAAATGCAAATGTTTTTTTCACCCCGTAATTTATACTGCTACTGAGAATCGTCAAATTTACAGGTCCGGGCGATATCGACATTGACAAAGAAAATGTTGTCATTGCAAACAAAAGACTCAACATATTTATGGTTTTCATTTTTGGAATAGATTTTTAAATATGGATGCAGCGTCTATTTTTCAAGCAAAAATATAAAATAAAGCATTAAATTAAGTGTGGTCTGCTGATTTTTTTAAATAAATCCTCATACGGAACGTAAACGCTAAGTTTTCGTCATAAAAATACGTTAAAATATGCGATTGCTTTGTTGTCTTTGGAAATGTTCATGAATTCGAAACCACGTCTTTCTACATATTGGGTTACCTGTGCGGATGGACTAGAAACCTTACTACAAGAAGAAATAGAAGGTTTAGGCGTTGAAAATGTTGAACGTTTTCCTGGTCGCCTGATCTTTAAAGGAACACTTGAGCAAGCCTATCGTGTTTGTATGTGGTCACGTTTGGCTTCACGGGTATTAACCCCAATCCATGTGCATGAGCTAGAGTTCACACATGATGCACGTGATGTTGCTGAAGAGTTATATGAAGGTGCAATCAATTTTGACTGGTCACTAATTTTTGCACCACAAAGTACATTCGCTATTCGTTTGCATGTTGAACGTGATATTAAAGTGAATACCCAATTCGCTACTTTACGTGTGAAAGATGGTGTAGTTGACTCCTTTATGGAAGCCGTGGGTAAACGCCCAAGTATTGATATTAAACAACCTGAAATTACACTATACGTTTTAGCAGGTAAAACCGAACATACTTATTGTTTGGATTTATCAGGTGATTCTTTGCATAAACGCGGTTATCGTCGTTATATGACAGATGCTCCGATTAAAGAAAACCTTGCTGCAGCAATTTTACAAAAAGCCAAATTAAAACAGCGCCATCCTGATATTATTCTCGATCCAATGTGTGGTTCTGGTACCTTTATCATTGAATCTTTAATGATTTTGACTGATCGTGCGCCGGGTTTGGTACGCCGTTTTGGTTTCTTAGGTTGGAATGGTCACGATCATGATTTATGGATGAGCATCAAAGCTGAAGCTGCTGAACGTCATAAAAATGCCATGGCACAACCCTTACCTCAGTTGTATGCCTACGATGCCGACTGGGAAGCAGTGAAGGCTACCAAACAAAATATCATTGCCGCAGGGTTTGAATCCGTTTTAGATCAAATCAAAATTGAAGAACGTACCTTAGCAGATTGGCCTGATTTTAAAGCTGAAGGTAAATCAGCGTTTGTGGTCACTAACCCACCCTATGGTGAACGTTTGGGTGACAAAGCATCAAACCGTGCATTATATTTAGGTCTTTCAGCACTTTTACAAAAGAATTTCCCAAATCAATATGCTGCTGTGATTGCTGCTGCCGTTGAACAAGCAGACGTGCTTGCATTTAATCATCCACAAATTTTACGTTTAATGAATGGTAAATTGCCAATTTATATCCGTTTTGGCGATATTAAACCTGCAACTGTGGTTCAACCTTTCCTTGCTGACTGGCAGCCACAACAATTTGAAAAAATTGAAGGAGCAGAAGACTTTACCAATCGTTTGCAAAAAAATATGCAAACTTTGAAAAAGTGGGCAGTGAAAGAAAATATCTATTGTCTACGTCTATATGATGCTGATTTACCAGACTTTAATGTCGCAGTAGATTTGTATGGTGAGCGTCTACATGTACAAGAATATGCTCCCCCAAAAACCATTGATCCTGAAAAAGCTAAAAAACGTTTTAATCTCGCATTGGCTGCAATTCGTGCAGTTACAGGTCTAGGTCGTGATGCAATCTTCATCAAAACACGTGCCCGCCAAGAAGGTAAAACTCAATATTTAAAACAAAGTACCGCATCAAAGCGCTTTATCGTACAAGAAGGTAAAGCGAAAATTTTAGTCAATTTAACTGATTATTTAGACACAGGTTTATTCTTAGATCATCGTCAAATGCGTTTACGTATTGCCGCAGAAGCCAAAGGCAAACATTTCCTCAACTTGTATAGTTATACTTCTACAGCAAGCTTGCATGCAGCTTTAGGTGGTGCAGCGAGCACAACCAGTGTCGATTTATCGAATACTTACTTAAATTGGTCAAAAGAAAACTTTGTTTTGAATGGGTTAACTGTTGATCATGCAGATGAACAACATCAATTCTTTGCAAGTGACTGTTTTGAATGGTTAAAAGAAGGTCATGAGCAATATGACTTAATTTTTATCGATCCCCCAACATTCTCAAACTCGAAAAAGTTCTATGGTACTTTTGATGTACAACGTGATCATATTTCATTGATTAAACGTGCAATGAATCGTTTAAGCACACAAGGTACATTATATTTCTCAAACAACTATCGCGGTTTTGAAATGGATGAGGAAATTGAAGCGATGTATGATGTACAAGAAATCAGCAATGAAACCATTGGCTTAGATTTTAAACGCAATCAAAAAATCCATCGCGCTTGGAAAATCACCCACATTCAAAACTAGTCATTTTGCATGTTTTAGTGCGCATCACGACTCACATAAATGGTGACTTTATCTGCGGTCGTCACTGTGACTTTGTTGCTATGCGCACTTGTACCATGTTCTGTCATGATGGCTTTATGGGGTAACAAGGGGCGTTTTTCTTGATTTTGACTCTGGTAAGCATCTTCTTGGCGTTGTTGTTCATGGTTATTGAGCACCGTATATGCTAAATGCTCTTTTTTATTTTCATTGGCATGTTTCGCTGCAAGCTGACTATTAATCTGATTTTGCTGTTCAACAGGTGCTTGTACATCACGTTTGACTGCCGTAATAACCACGGGGGTAATCGTGCCTCCTCCGTTTGCATCTTTTGCAAGTGCATCATCTTTCAAAGGTGAAATTGCAAAGGATAGAGTACACGCTGAAGCAAGAAAAATAGCCATAATCCATTGTAATTTCGTTTGATCTAAACAATCCACATGACGATCCATCTTTAAGTTCCTTTCTATCTATTTTTTATTTTCTAATTCAAATTAACAAGTTTTACTGATTGTAACAAGCTAAAATTATGAGTTCCCGATATTCTGCATCAATGTGATATTTAGTATTTATTTTCAATAAATTATATAAAATTCAACCCATTTAATTTTAAAAAACGTTCAAATATAGACCATATTTCTCAATAAAGAACCATAACTTATTCTTTTAAATACTGAACAAATTGTTGTATTTATATAAATCGAACTGGTCTAAGCATAGAATAGTACAAATTAAATTTGCATAAATTATCATTTTAGTGAGATATTTATCATTCTTATTTCATATTTTGATATATTTAACAATTGATAAAATTTTATTTTGATTCTAAAGTAATCTTTGATTTTTAAATCAATATCAGAGAAATCATGCGTTATAAAATTATTGATATTTATCATCATAACAATACCCAACATTACATCGCAAAATGCTTAAAACAAAATTCACCACAATTTATTACTTTGGAAAGCGAACGTACACTATGTAAAGAGCTTGATATTATTGATGTTGACCTCACAATGAATCAAGCGACTTGGGCAACAGGAGAAAAAATTGCGTTAAATATTTTGCATAAATTTGACCACTTAGAAAAACTATATGACTTAAATGAATCCTAAAGTTTAAGTAAAAATAAAATTATATATAAATCAAAATTAAGTTGTAGCTAAATTCTTTTTTGCAGCTTCTTCAAATCTTTGTTGAAAATATTGAGTCTGAAATAAGGGCTGTTTTTGATAAAATTTTGTCAAAACTTCTGCCCTTTTCACTTGATAAGTCTCAGGAGGCACCCATGCATATTCCTGTTGGATTTGTTGTTCATATTCAGCAAAACGTTGGGTTGAACTTGCCAAAATCGCCAAATCAATATCCAATAAATATTTTAAATCATGCTCTTTTGTCGGTAGATGCTTCTTGGTGGCAATAATCCATCTTGCAACTTTTTCAAGTTCGGCTCGTTTTAAAATGCCAACACAGTGTTTTTGCATAAATTTTGCACTTTGTTCTTCATTATCTGATGCTTGTGGATCATAAATAATATCATGAAACCAAATAGCTAACTCGACTGCGATAGGATCTTCAAGTTGGTGCTTGATTTCATAGAATAACTCTAAACATTCCACAATATGTTGATGGTTATGATAATAATTACCAACATAGCAGTGAAAAAGAATTGAAGATAATGATTCTGATTGCACAGATTTTAAATGCATAGAATCAGAAAACTGTGCCCAATACTGTTGAAATTTATCATGATAATTTTGCATTGGGCATACTCCTACTCAATAAAGATTATTCAGCAGCTTGCTCATCTCGCTTAAAGACCAACTCACCTTTGAGTGAACTGTCTGCATCAAAATAATAACCATCTACATTGAATGCTTTTAAATCTTCAATGTTTTCAATTTGATTTTCCATAATAAAGCGTGCCATTAAACCGCGGGCTTTTTTCGCATAAAAACTAATAACTTTATATTTGCCATTTTTCTGATCTAAAAACACAGGTTTAACGATTTCAGCATCAATTTTGCTTTCTTTGACTGACTTATAATATTCATCAGAAGCCAAGTTCAGTAAAATTTTACTGCCTGCTTGCTGTAAATCTTGATTAATCAAATCGGTAATGTGGTTGCCCCAAAACTCATATAAGTTATTCCCCACCGTGTTTTTAAGCTTTGTACCCATTTCTAAACGATAGGGCATCATCAAATCTAAAGGACGCAACACCCCATATAAACCCGACAACATGCGTAAATGTTGTTGTGAATATTCAATACTTTTTGCAGATAACTGATAGGCATCTAAGCCCGTATAGACGTCACCTTTAAAGGCAAAAATCGCTTGCCGCGCATTAGAAAAATTAAAATCAGGTGTCCAATCGCGAAAGCGTTCAACATTCAAATTGGCAATTTTTTCACTCACACTCATTAAACTTGCAACTTCAGATGCAGATAAAGCACGGCAAACCGCGATCAGTTGTTCAGACTGTTCTAATAACCTTGGTAAAGTATACTGATCTGTAGGCAAGGCTGACTCATAATCCAATGTTTTTGCAGGAGAAATAAGAACAAGCATAAAGATTTCACTTCAAAAATTAACTTAAATAATATAACAGTTGCACTGTATTTATGCGAATTGTGTTTTTCGTAATAAATTATCGTTAAAATAAATCACTTTTGTAAATATTGAAGTGACATGTCTGAACATCTCCTCATTCAAGGTCAAGTAGGAAATATCGACGTTTTAGTGGATATTCCACAGGGTGAAGTCAAAGCCTATGCCATTGTGTGCCATCCACATCCTTTGCAAGGAGGGACACCACAACATAAAGTTCCTACCTTATTAACACAAATTTTCAACCAACATGGCTGTATTGTTTATCGTCCTTATTTTCGTGGTTTGGGACAAACTGAAGGCATACATGATGATGGTTTTGGTGAAAGTGATGATATTTTAGCGGTGATTCAACATATTCAAAGCTTGCACCCTAGATTAAATTTTTATGCCGGTGGTTTTAGTTTTGGCGCCCATGTTTTAGCAAAATGTTATGTACAACTCACAAATGTTCAACAACCTAAACAAATGATTTTATGTGGCTTACCAACAGCACGTGTACGTGGGATTCGAGAGTACAAAACACCCAACTTAAATGGCGACATTTTATTGATTCATGGTGAAAAAGATGAGATTACACTGCTTGCAGATTTATTGATTTGGGCAACGCCGCAAAAGCATTTAATCACGGTACTTCCTGGTGCAAATCACTTTTTTACGGGATATTTAAAGCAATTAAATATCGCAATTGCACGTTTTTTAAATGTTGAATAGCATCTTATACACTTGCAATTTTATCGTTTTTATAAAAATTCATTGAACAACACTTCTCCCTCAAAACAATTTATTGCATAAATGTACTTCTCCAATCATGATCAATATCATATTGTTAAAGAACTTTGAAATGATGGGTTTGATCCGTTAAGCCCTATCATTTCTTCTCTCATTTTTGAATTATACTTTGATAAATATAGGGAATATTTCACAATGCAACTACAACAAGGTCAAAAATTACAATTACAACAACTTAGTCTTCAACAAGAATTAAGTATCGAAGTCGATATTCAAGCATCTTTTAATATTGATCTTTCATGTTTTGGTTTAGATGCAAATCAAAAACTCAGCGATGAAGCATTCATGGTGTTTTATAATCAACCCGTAACCCCTGACGGTGCTGTACGTTGGCAAGCACAACCCAAACAAACCTTCCATTTTCAACTTAATTTAGTCAATTTAAATCAAATACAACGTTTTAGCATTTGTGCTGCAATCGATGACCCACATGCCACTATGAAGCAAATTCAAGGTGGAACAATCAATATTAAAAATCCGTCAGGTCAAATTTTGGCAAGCTTTACGATTCAACCTCAACTCTTTCACCAAGAAAAAGCCATCATGCTTGCCGATGTTTATTTTAAAGACGTTTGGCGTTTAGGCATTATCGCACAAGGGTTTAATGGTGGTTTGGCTGCCCTAGTTGAGCATTTTGGGGGTGAAGTTGCACAAGATGAAGCAACGCCATCAACGATAACACAACCTGTTTCAACCCCAACCCCACCAATTTCACAGCCAACAACAACGAACCCAAGCGGGTTAAATTTAAATAAAATTCAATTGGAAAAAACAGGACAATCTCACCGCATTAATCTCAATAAAAACAATCATGAATATCTCAAAATTGAAGCGATTTGGGTCGACAATGGTGATGGTCGTAGTGACAATGATGACCTAGATTTGCGTGTCGGTTTTATGCTGCAACACCAAAATACAATGGGTTATGTATGGTGTCCATCTCAGCAAGGGGCTTTAGAAAGTTATCCTTATATTCAACATCAAGGTGATATTACAGGTGCATCTATTGCTCAACCGGGTAAAGAAACGGTTTTGGTTCATCCTGATATCGCCAAAAAGCTAGGTGGCAAGGTTGCCTTAGTCTTTTCTGTGTATTCAGCAGTCAGTAATGGTGTTGTTTCGATTGCTTCATTACAACCTAAAATGCGCATGCAATATGGTGATCAATTGGTGGAGTGCGTTTTTAACGCTAACGTCTCCGCCAAAGCCAAAAGTCGTTTTGTTTATACCTATGTCATTGGGGTAGCCATCATTGATGAACAAGGTATTACCTTACAACATTCAGGCATGACCAGTGGACGTTTTAGTGAAGACACACCTCGAATTATTTGGAAAAAAGAGGGAACTGTCGACATTAAAGTGGATGGTAAACCAATGTTTAAATAAAGATTTTAAAAGAATATTTCCTTAAATATACAAATCTTGTATTGAGGGAAATATTCAAATGACTGATTAAAATGATCATCTTAAAAGTCAGATCATACTGAATTGCGTACAATCGATGTTCTATTTAAAATCAAATTTACAGCAATAAGTTCAACCTATATCCGCCCATGTTAAACCAAACTTCGCCAAATACTTTTTCACTCGATCTGAATCGTTCGTGCTTTGGCGTTGTTCGCGGGAAATGGCAAATAAACGTCTGCCTGCATCTGCCATCGACTTTGACTGCTGACACACCGCAATCACCCCTTCAAGCTGGATTCGATCAAATTCATCTATTTCAGCCAATTGTTGTGTACTGAGCAATCCAATTAAATTAGACACTTTTGCAGGTTCAGATTGTAAGTGCCACAAACGTTGCAGACGTTGAATCTCTGCCTCAACTTCAAACAAACCAATGCGTTCACCATTTGCCAAAGTGGCCATGCGAGTCACGCTTGCGGTTAAATCACGGAAATTTCCCTGCCAAGTGGCTTCAGAAGATTGTGCAAATTTTAAATATTTTTCTAAAGCATCACTATGAAAACGCAATTGACGCTGTTGTTGCATAGCAAAACGCTGTAATTCAAACTCAATATTGGGTGCTATATCTTCACGGCGATGCTTTAAATCAGGTAAGAAAAAAGTCCATGTATTTAAGCGTGCCCACAAATCTTCCCGAAAGCGTCCTGCTTGTACTTCTTCACGCAAATCTTTATTCGTCCCCGCAATCAGTTGAAAATCTGCCTGCACCTCTTTGTCTGAACCGACCGGAAAAAATGATTTATCTTCCAATGCTTTTAGTAACATGGCTTGTTCATCTAAGCCTAATTCACCAATTTCATCTAAAAATAAAATCCCACCATCAGCACTTTTTAAATAGCCTGTACGGGCATTAGCAGCCCCTGTAAATGCACCTTTGATATGCCCAAATAGTGCCGACATAGCACCATCACCGCATAAAGTTGCACAGTTCACATCAACCAAACGCCCTTCTAAATGGAATTTTTCTTTCTTCAACTGATAAATTTGTTTCGCTAAATGTGACTTTCCAACACCTGTTGCGCCCATAATTAAAATCGGTGCAATGGAACGTGTTGCAACCAACTCAACCTCTTGAATCAATTGATTAAAATCTTTATTTTTGGTAGCAATATTGGCTTTAAGTTGTTGCCAGTTTGCCGTTTTTTCATTCTCGAAACGTTGATTTAAAGCGGCATAACGAGACAAATCTAAATCTATAATGCGATACTCACCTTCAGGTTGTTGCTTGCCTGTGGGTGAACTCTGAATCAATTTGGCTGGTAAATAATGAGCATCGACCAATAAATACCAACAGATTTGTGCAACGTGCGTTCCTGTAGTGATATGCAGTAGATATTGGTAATTTTCCGTATCAAAAGGATAAGATTTTACAAAATCATAGAGTGCTCCATACATATCCGAAAAATCCCACGGATCTCGAATATTAACTTGATGACCTGAAATATGAGTATTTGGGGAGATTTGTTGTGCGTCTTGTTGTAAATGCTCAATCAAACTTAGGCTACGACGGTCATGCAATAAAACCAATTCATCAATCAGCAAGTCTTCATGCATCAATAAACTCATGGTTGGGCGCCAACGTTGCCAACGTTCTTCCTTTTTGCCTTGATCCAACGTTGAACCGACAAAACCAATCACCACCGTTTTTTTAGATTTTTGCATATTTTCTATAAAATTTTATAGTTTCTATATTTACAATATAGCCAATCTAGCACTTTCATGCTATTCATTTTATACAGCGTAGTTCAATGCGATTAAATAGTATAATGTAGAATGTGCCATTCACCTTTTTTTAATCGGTTAATATATTCATAAGGCAGTGAAATTGAAAACATTTGAGCACTCGATAAAACATTCTGCTCATAGCGACAAACCTCCCGTTTTTGCTCATCTATCAGTAACCAAGCAATCCGCTGCTGTGGTGCATAATGTATCTTGATCGTTATATCTTCAGCCGCATGATTTTGTCCTACATGAAAATCAGGTCTTAATTCTTCAGGGGGCGTATGCTTAGACTGAGGAAAATTTAAACCACCCTCTGTATAACCTTGACTGTCATGAATGACTACACTTTGCCTAAAGGTTGGCCAAATACAATGTCGTAAAAAATGCTGATCAACAACTCGTAGATTCAAATACTCACCATTAATCATAAAATCATTGATTTGTTGTAATAAATTTGAAAACACATGCCCACAACCTGCAAACATACCTGCAAAAATCAACTCTGTATGTGTATAGCCATCACGCATGATATGAAAATATCGATCTGAATCTATCCATGCCTCAACTGCTGCTTGCTCACGATAAGACAATAATGAGTCAGCATCTCGAATAAGATAAAAATCAACTTCAGGATCTTCCATGACCAAAAATCGCCAAAATAAACCTGAAACTTTTTTTTGCTCATCACTTACATAAATGACTTCTGCACCCAAATACTGCAAACGTAAAATCACGTGAAAAGGCACAGAGTAATCAACATAAAAGCGACAAGTCCATGCAGGATAAAGCTGTTTTGCTTTTTCTACATTCAAGATAGCCGTTTCACAATATCTAGGTTGTTGACCAAATAAAGAAAAACTAATGATGTTACGATGGGGAGTATTACGCTTAAATTGAGGACGTGGTTGAGCGAGCGTAATCCCTTGGATATGTTTTACTTCCTCTGCTTTATGCTGCAAAGACAAGCGTGCTATTTTCTGTTGTTCGGCTGTTTTCCCCAATAAATAACAAACCTCAACCAAACCATCATAAATCGTAGTGTTTACGATTGCCGGGCTTACTTCAATCGCTTGTAAATAGTGTGTATAGGCATCCTCTAAATATCCCGAACGCAACTCAGCCAAAGCTAAGTTGGCATATAACCAACTCTCCATCGGCTGATATTGAAGTCGCTTCAGTAATATTTGACGGGCAGCCTGAAAATCTTTGCTGCGAAATGCCTTCATGGACTGTTCTTCTAATTCACTTAAAATATCGGTGATATCCATGATTCAATCGACCTTCATTTATTCAATGTTGAGCTGTATTCACCTTATGATATTTCAAATATAAGCCTCTATAAATATCTAACAATTAAAAGTTATCGTGTCACCTGCTTTAGTTGAGTAATATATTAGACTGATCTTGGTTCAAGACCACGCCATTGTAATGGACTTCATTCAACTCATTCAAAAATTTCAAAATTTAAGATATTTCTTACCTTGTCTCATTTTATAAAAAAATAAATCAACTGCGCATAAATAATTATAAAAATATATAGTTTTATATCTAAAAAATATCAAAGACAAAATTATTATAATTTTAAATCCACATAAAAATAAAATTAAAATAATTTAACAAATTAAAATCAATGATTTAAAAATTAATTTAAGCATAACAATTAAACTTGGCACACTCTTCGCAATATATCCATCAAGAAATTAAAAATTAAACTTGAGGATGCTGTCATGGCGAACAAGACAATTTTTACCTCTCGCACTGCGAAGGCAAAACCACCATTAGGACTAAATGAAGCAGGCGGTCGTGCTTATCCATTAAAATCACGTGCAGCTTTGGCACAGTTGGCAGCAACAGGTACGTTGAACCATACTTTTTACCAAGATGCACAGGTGCAATTGGATCAGATTCTCACTTTGGCATTGGAAGTTGAACCTGAATTTGTTGCCAAAACAGCGATTTATGCACGTCAACATGCACATATGAAAGATACGCCTGTGGTGTTATTGGCATTGCTTTCAGAACTCGATGCCGATTTATTTAAACAACTTTTCCCAATCATTATCGATAACGGAAAACAATTGCGTAACTTTGTGCAGATTATGCGTGCAGGAATCATTGGACGTAAGTCTTTGGGTTCATTACCAAAACGTATGGTGAATGATTGGATTTTAACGGCAAATGATCAACAGCTTATGGCGGCGAATATTGGAAACAGCCCATCACTTGCGGATGTGTTGAAAATGACCCATCCAAAACCAAAGACTGAGCAATATGATGCCTTCTTTGCCTATGTGTTAGGAAAAGATTATGCCATTGAACAATTGCCACCTCAGATTCAGGCAGTGGAACAATTTCGCTTAGGTCAGACGACTGAAGTACCAAAAGTACCGATGCAGTTGTTGACCAATCTGAATTTAACAGCAACACAATGGGCGGAAATTGCTAAAAATGGTTCTTGGCAAATGCTCAGAATGAATCTGAATACTTTTTTGCGTCATGGTGTATTTGAAATTAAAGGCATGACCAAAATTATTGCGGATAAATTGATGGATGAAACGGCGATTGCGAAAAGTCGGGTTTTACCTTATCAGCTCATGATGGCGTGGTCTGCCCTTGCAGAAGGAATACCGCATGAAATTGCCAATGCACTAAAATTTGCCATGCAACGTGCGATTGCCCATGTACCAAAGTTATCAGGAAATGTGGTGATTGCGATTGATGTTTCAGGTTCAATGGGAAGCCCTGTAACGGGTTATCGCAAAGGCGCGAATTCACAGTTACGTTGTGTCGATGCGGCGGCTTTATTTGCAAGTGCATTTAAATATGTCAATCCAAACATACGTTTAATGCCCTTTGATACCCAAGTGCGTGAATTGTCCAATCTGACTAAAGTACAGCAATATTTACATAAAAAAGCATTAGGAGATCGACAGGAAGAAATTGATATTTTCGCCTTAGCCAAAAAATTTGCCAATATGTGTGGTGGCGGAACCTCTTGCTCTAAACCGTTGGAACTGTTGGTAAAAGAAAATGCCGAGGTCGATTTGGTGATTTATTTTTCGGATAATGAGTCATGGGCAGATCAAATCCGTCGATCTCAACATCAAACAGGGATGATGCATTATTGGAACAAGTTAAAACAGCAAAATCCAAATGCAAAACTTGTCTGCGTCGATTTACAACCTTATGCGACTGCGCAAATGCCTGAGCAAAAAGATGTGATGAATATTGGTGGATTTTCCGATACCGTGTTTAAACTGATTGAAAGTTTTGCCAACAATGAAATGCATGCAGATCATTGGGTTGGCGAAATTGAAAAGATAGAAATTCCACAGTCTCAGCTTCACGCAAGCTGATTCTGCGAAGCAAATTTGACATTATCATTGTGAGATATTTCATCTAAAAAATGTGATATCCATATTGACCGTGTTAGATAAACGCACAAATGCGCTAGGAACTACATTTTTCCAATGAAACGTTTCTAAAATAATTTGTTGTGCGCGTTGTAACAGATTGCCAAATGCAGATAGAACTACATTCTTTCCAAATGACATGTTTTATCAATACCTTGTTGGCGATCAGAAAGTGAAAAAATGCATAAAATGCGTTGAGGACTACATCTTTAATGCGTAGGTCGGTGGTTCGAGTCCATCCTGTATGGCAGACATACGGTAGCTCAATTGGATAGAGCAACGAAACGTCTTCAATATTTTGTTTATGCAAATGTAGTAAAAGTAAATCAAATGCTTCAAGGACTACATCTTCAATTGACGTAATCGGTGGTTCGAATCCACCCCATTATTTCGGTAATGGTAGCCAAGTGGTAAGGCGCGAACGTCTTTGAAATTTTGTTGATTTATGTGTAAGACAGTGTATGAAAATATACTGAGATCATTCATCCATCAAATGCCGATAGGACTACATAGGGACTTAGAGATCAGCGGTTAGACTCCGCTGCGGTATGTACATACTGTCGCTTAAAGCAAAAGCGCTAAGATAAATGTCTTATCATTCAACTTGTTGATGGGTGATTGATCTATGCGGTAAAAGATCAAATTCGGATTGAATTACATTAACCCTTTTGACGGTGATCATGCTGAATTAAGGCTCGTATTTAATCCTAGAATTTGCTGATCTTGTTGTAAAAATAACAGGATATAAAATGCCTTGAGGACTACATTATCCGTTTGTCGGTGGTTCAATTCCACCCTGTTTTACTTTTAAATCAATGAAACAGTAGCTCAGTAGGTAGAGCCACGATTGTCTTCGCAACTTTGTTTATATCCTGTTGTTTATTTTAGCAATTAAAAATAATGATTTTAAAATATCAAATAAAATAATCATAAAGCAATTTCAAAAATTAAACCTTGTTAAAAAATAAACAATTTGCTAATTTAATCACTCAACTCAAAACAAAGACAGGTGTCAGTCTTTAAAACGCAAAACATGTCTATTCAAGTTATTGTTCAGGATAACAATCTCGATCTTGCCTTAGAGCAACTCCGTATCAAAACCTATTATCTCAATACTGATCACTGGTATAAAAAATGCCATGATTATCGTGATAAACCGCCGAGCAAAAAGCGAAAGCGCAGTGAAATGAATCTGCTACTCGGTCATAGCCAAATTTTAGAAGATGATCCTTTGGCAGATCGTTTAAACATACATCTTCAACAACATTATGAACACATTAAAGATTTGAACAATCAAACCATTAAATAGCTTTTTTCTTTTGATTTCAAAACTGGGAGAAGCCATTCTCCCAAACTGAACTTCATATTATAATGAAAACATGGAGATAACATAGATAATAAAAATGCGTACTTGGTTGGCTTTTCTGATATTCCCTTCACTTATTTTTATATTATTATTTTCCATCTATCTCATTTTTTTACTTTCAATTGTTTTGGGTTGTGGTTTTCATCAAGAAGTGATCCCAACTTGCTCAAAAATTTATTATTTTTCAATTGCATCTATATTCCCAATCGCAATTTGGCTTGGCTATTTTACGACTAAGTTAGCCCCACGACATGGAAAATACCGTCTCAGCAGTATTTATAACCTATTATTTTCATTAGCTTTATTATTTTACTTATACCTATCTAAAACAAGCTACATCACCACCATCGGTTTGAGCCTACTTTTCTTTTTATGTTTAGTGTTGGGTGGTTTTATTTTCTACTCAAAATATAATAAAAGATAATTTCATATCTATTTATATATTTTATTTTGAGTTAAAAATATAAAAATAAAATTCAAAAAAAAGAAGATAATAATTTTTTTATATATAATTCAATAATTTATAAAATTTAATTTATACTACAACAAAACTTGGCACGCTCCTCGCAATACACATAGCATACATCATGGGATGTATAACAATATCACCTGCCTGCAACCGCTTGGCAGGCAGGTTTAGAGAAAGGAAAAAGTGATGACTATGTCAGTCGTAGAACAAATTGAAAAACAAGCTGCAAATGAACGCGCTTATAACATTATTCAGGATAGCAAAGGCGTTCCAATTAAAATGTGGACCAAAGGTGTCCCTGTCGATGAGAAATCGAAAGATCAATTATTAAAGACAGCCCAAATGCCGTTTATTTATAAATGGATGGCAGTGATGCCTGATGTGCATGTTGGGATTGGGGCTACGATTGGAAGTGTGATTCCAACTAAAGGTGCGATTATTCCTGCTGCGGTGGGTGTCGATATTGGTTGTGGAATGATGGCAGCACGTACGTCTCTGACTGCGTCTGATTTACCTGATAATTTGCATGCTTTACGTACTGAGCTAGAGCGTTTAATTCCGCATGGAATGACCAAGGGTCGTGGTCGTCGTGACCGAGGATCTTGGGATACACCAACTGAACGTGTAGATCAGGCATGGGCTGAATTGGTCACTGATTTTGAATATATCTGTGCCAAGCATCCACGTTTGAAAAATACCAATAACCATAAACAGTTAGGGACTCTAGGAACTGGAAACCACTTTGTCGAAATCTGTCTGGATGAACATCAACAGGTGTGGATTATGTTGCATTCAGGTTCTCGTGGTGTGGGAAATGCGATTGGAAATCACTTTATCGAGCTGGCTCGTAAAGATATGCAAAAGCATTTTATTAACTTGCCTGATAAAGATTTAGCTTATTTGGTTGAAGGAACTGAGCATTTTGATGATTATTGGTTTGCGGTCGGTTGGGCGCAACGTTTTGCCATGAAAAACCGTGAGTTAATGATGGAGGCTGCGGTTCAGGCTTTACGTATTATTATCAATAAACCATTTAATGCCAAAGTTGAAGCGGTGAACTGTCACCATAATTATGTCGATAAGGAAGAACATTTCGGTCAGGAAGTTTTGGTCACTCGTAAAGGTGCGGTACGTGCCCGCTTGGGTGAGTATGGAATTATTCCGGGTTCGATGGGTGCGAAATCTTTTATTGTGAAAGGTAAAGGAAATCAGGAATCATTCTGTTCGTGTTCGCATGGTGCAGGTCGTGTACATAGCCGTACTGCTGCCAAGAAGTTGTTTACTGTGCAAGATCAGATTGAGCAAACTCAAGGTGTGGAATGCCGTAAGGATGAAGCCGTGATTGATGAGATTCCGTCTGCTTATAAGCCGATTGAAGATGTGATGAAAGCGCAAAGTGATTTGGTGGAAGTGGTTTATACGCTAAATCAGGTTGTTTGTGTAAAAGGTTAATTATTATGAATTTTGCATTTGAAATAGAAAAGTTTAATGAGTTCTTGAATGGTTTATGTACCGCAGCAAATGCTTTACGTACATCATATACAGGTCCTGAATTTGATTGTTATATTGAACAATTAAATTTTTCCAAAGACAAATCGTTTGAGGATAATTTCAAAGCGTTTTTTTATCAAAAATGCAAAAAATTAAATATAAAACAGCCATCAAATTTTCAACATCATACTGATTGGATTTTTGAAATGGAGTCACTTAATTGGACAGATGCGATTCATGAATTTTTCTACAAAAATTTATTTCCCACACTAAACATCAATCAATTTTCGGAAATTTATCAAAGTCTATTCAACAAAATTGAAAATTTGATGGGTGAAATTGAATTTGCTAAGCAGGGTTATATCAGCCCTCCTTGGCAATTCAATCCATACTGTCAGCATTGGCAACATCTTTATATTCACAGTAACGATATTCAATTGCTAATAACTTTTGAAGCGAATACATAGCAGATGGAAAAATGACAACATTTATATTTAATTCCGAGAAAATAGTAAATTCCGATTGCAATGAGCTTTATACGGATAGTTTTGTTCATCTATTTTGCTCAACTTGGCAAGCAAGCTATGTAAAGTTTAGTTACATAGATGCTGAAAACTCGTATAGCTATGATGAATTATTAAGTTTTATCTTAAAATATACTTCAAACAGGAATCATTCTTCTCCAAGTTGGATAGGCAATACAATATTCCAAGAATCTAATCGTGAAATATTAGTTCAGAATATTAATGGCGTTATCGCTGACTTAAATGAGAAATTAGAAATTTTTCCTGAAGACTTAAATTTAAAAATATTTAAGGAATATTTGAATCAGATCAATACTGTTCAAGCGAAAAATATCTGTGAAATTATAGGAAAAATTGGGCTCAATCCAATTGCCCTGACGAAGGCGGTCCTAATTACCAATATGTTTGGACAGATATAGACAAACTGTACTATTTACACATTCATTTAGAATCTTAAAAGAAGGATAAGAATATGAAACTTGCAGAAGCATTATTATTACGAAGCGATCAACAAAAGAAACTCGCTTCACTAAAACAACGTATCAATGCCAATGTATTGGTACAAGATGGTGATGAACCATCAGAAGATCCAAACGAATTGTTAAAGCAAGTCTTTGCTTTAACTCAGGAATCACAAAAGTTGGTTTTGGCTATCCACCAAACCAACGCTTTGGCAAAGCTCAATGATGGTCGTTCGTTGTTGGCTTTATTGACACAACGTGATGAACTTGTGGAACGTCATAAGATTTTAACGTCTGCGATCAGCAATACGCATCGTGAGCCTGATCGTTACAGTACCCGTGAGATTAAGTGGCATAAAGTGATTCCAGTATCATCCTTGCAAAAGCAAGCCGATGATATCAGCGCCAAACTCCGTGATTTAAATGTTTTAATTCAAGCAACCAACTGGCAAGTCGATTTGCTTGAGGTTTAATACGATTAAAACATTTTCAAAATTTTGATATAGCTCGCTATATCAAATCCGAAATATATTGGGCGAGTACGAGATCTAAGGCTGTATAGATTGAAATAAAAGTCAGCATCATTTTTGGGTAATGAGCAAAGTGGATTTATGCGGCAATGAACAAATTAATCCATCACCAATCATCACTTAAACCTTTGCTAGGCAAAGTCATACGTTATATATCATAACCATGTACTGACAATATATTTCACCTTTTTCTAAAGCAATTGATTGTTTTAGAATCAACCCGAACATACTGGGCGAGTGCAAGATCCGATAACAGCTTTACTACCTCAGCGCAGGATTGAAAAGAAGTTGCGTAGAGGCTGCCAAGCAAGTGAGCTAGCTTAACTTTTTACACATTAGCTCATCACTTAGCACACATTAATACTTTGCTCACAAGGCATTGTTACAATTGACTTAGCAAAACCATGTACTGACAGTATGTTCACCCTATTTTTAAGATAAAAAGATATGAATACATTCACAAAAAACAAAACCATTCAAATCGATGGCTCACAAGGCGAAGGTGGCGGACAAATCCTTCGTACTGCCCTTTCACTTTCCATGCTGACAGGCATTCCATTTGAACTGGTGAATATCCGTGCTGGGCGTAAAAAACCGGGGTTAATGCGCCAACACTTAGTCTGCGTGCAAGCATCACAACGCATCAGCAATGCAACGGTTGAAGGTGCTGAATTACATTCACAAAGATTGTATTTCAAGCCTCAACAAGTCCAAACAGGAAAGTACGATTTTCACATCGGTTCAGCAGGTAGCACAATTCTAGTTTTACAAACTTTGCTCCCTGCCCTGATGATGCAAAGTGAATCCAGTCAAATTAGCATACACGGTGGAACACATAACCCAATGGCACCAACGGCTGATTTTATTGAACAATGTTTTCTACCTGCGATTCAACGCTTAGGGATACACATTGATTTCGAGTGTAAACGTGCAGGATTTTTCCCAATTGGCGCAGGTCAGATCAATGCAACGATTTATCCTTGGACAGAGCAAACTAAATATATAGCGCAAGATCGTGGTAAATTATTAGATACCATTGCCTACGCCTCTGCTTTAAATATCCCTGTAAGTATTGCAGACCGTGAACTTGAAGTACTGAATAACAAATTAGATTTAAGTGAGCGTAAGCGTTTAAATTTTCAAGGCATCAGTCAGGGAAATACGGCTTTTGTGGTACTGAATTATGAACATCACCAACAAGTATTTTCTGCTTTAGGTGAAATGAAAAAAAGTGCTGAAAAAGTTGCAAGTGATCTAGCAAAAGAAGTCAAAGCTTATTTAAATGCTGATGCAATTGCGGATGAATATCTGACTGACCAATTGTTACTACCATTAGCATTAGGTCAAGGTGGCGTATTTACTGCACAAGTCATCAGCGAACATAGCAAAACTCAAGCGGAGATGATTCAAAAATTTGTGGATTGTGAAATTACATTTACCCCAATAAAAACAGACGCTTGGCAAATCAAAGTCAGTATTTAATACTGACTTGATCTATTCACTCGAAATATTGCTTAATTCATGATTAATTTTGGCGATAAAATTCTCATTTGTATAAACCTTAATATGGCTTTATCTCATCTCAACATTGAGACTTAATTTTCCAGCTTTTGAAAATCCCGAATTGATAATTTATTCACTTCACCACGCCAAATCCATCTCAAATCACAATCTTCAAAATGATCACCCTCAAACCACACAAACAGACCTTCCATCATCTGTGGCCAATCTGCTTTGTCCACCTGATGACGCCCTGAGATCACGGCAATAATCGCCGCTAAGATCGTGTCATGACTCACAGCTAGACTTAAACCCTGTGCATTGCGTGGATGTGTGTTATAAATGAGCTCTAGAACATCAACTACACCCGAAATCGGATGTTTCATGCCTGGCAAAGCATTGTTCACAAAACTATTAATAAAACCTAATGCACCTTGTTTTTGAAAATACGGCGCAGCTTTTTGAATATCTAAAACAAAACTTCCCGGCTCAACCAATAAACCTTGTTCAACGATTTCAATATGATGGGTATTATGATCTGGACTAGATAAGTCAGCCCCCTCAATCATTAATGCAGCCGTATCCACACAGCGTTGAATCGGACTTGAAATGCAATGCTGGATTACACGGTCTGTATGATCGGTTAAATATGAACCCCAAGCTTGTGCCAAATCACGACCTTGTGATGTCAATTGCAAATCATAACCCGCTAAACCTTGCCCACTCACCATCTCACGAATCGAATGGCGTGTAAACAAAGTCACAGGAATTTTCGGGTCAGGCAATAAATCTATTGCTTTCAACATGCTTTTCGGCAATAACTCAAGCGCCATACAGACTCAGTTTATTTTTTAGCTCTTCGCTACTATACCATGCCGAAAAAAACTCTCAATCTCATAACGTCACGTTACTTAGCGCATCTAATGCTATTTTTTGATTTTCCTTATCTCTAAAGGCGATAAAACCATCATTTAATACTGTTTTACGCTGATTATACGTAAAAGCTTGTGCCTTTAAACTCACTAAACCACCGCCAATGCTTTCAAGTAAACCTTGACCCGCACTCGTATCCCATTCCGACGTAGGATGAAAACGCGGATAAATGTCAATTTCACCTTCTAGCATCATACAAAACTTATAAGCACTGCCTGCTTCACGTTTGATGACTGGATGTTCTTGCTCAATATACTCAATATATTGCTGATATTTTGGGTTTTTACTACTGTGGCTCAATCCCACCTGAATCGCATCAGTTTCAACATCTTTAAACTTACTATAACGTTCCCATACTTTTTGGCTAAATGAGTATTTATAAGGTAATTCAGTTAGATAACCCACATACATTACTTGCTCAGTCGGCACAGCAATAATGGAAAATATCGTTTGATGATTTTGGATCAAACTTAAATTAATCGTAAATTCATCACGTTCATGAATAAACTCTTTAGTCCCATCCAAAGGATCAAGCATCCAGCACACACCCCACGCCTGACGTTCAGAGTGATCACTTTCCTCCGAAATCACAGGAATATCTGGAGTTAAAAGAGCCAATTGTTCTAATAAATAGGCATTTACTTTTAAATCTGCTTGAGTTACAGGTGAGTGATCTGCTTTTTCATCAATACTAAAATCACGCCCAGCACAATATGCCTCATATTCATCCAATAAAATTTGGCTTGCATGTGCCAAAATTGGAGTTAAATTCAGAATTTGTTCATCTTGTGGTGCTTGGGTGGTAATAAACATTGTGTGCAACCTACCTGCTTTTTTAAATGACATTTTTTAAACGATATATTTTAACATCAAAAAATGACATCCATATTTTAACAGTAACAATTTATCGATGAATTGACGTTCAATGCATTTTCCAATTCAACTTGCAATAATAAATTTACGATCTTTTCTCAAATAATGCTCTTTCTGCAGCTCTACGATGAATCAAGCCTTGCATTCTCTTTCCTCCTGCATAGACCCAAACCTCAAATTGCTCAGCAGCTTTTTGATGATCTGCTGCATTTAAATAACGCAACAAAGTCGAATTTTGAAATGCTGCAATCCCAATGTTATAGGTTAAAGAAACCAAGGCATCAAACTGATGTTGATTTAAATTGACCTTTACAGCCCGATTGACTGCATTTTCAAATTTTTTTAAATCATGCTGCATATAGCGTTTTGCATCATCAAGACTACAGGTATCAAATGCTTTCACAGCAGTTTGATCAGGATAGCGGGTTGTACCATAACCAATAGTCCAACAACCTGTACCATCATCATATGCAGTCAATTCCAAGCCTTCAAAACTACAAATCAGCTCTCGCCCATGGGCACTTACTTGACGCTGAACCATGTCTGTTGCGACTGCAATTTGGCTAGAATCAGCATCTGTAGCGGTTGCAATGTCTGTTGAATGTTGCTGTTTACGGCTGCGCACTAAGAATTCTTTCACCACATGCAATATATCTTGCCAGCGCATATTCATTCCTCAAAATCATGTAGAAATCGATATTTCATCTTTGCATTTATTAAAAGCATCGTGAATAAAATTGCTCAAGTGTAGATAATTATAGATGCACCTCAAGATTACCTGAAAAATTAAGAGAAATAAAAATTTAGATTTTTAGATTTTTTTCGACCAATTCACATTTAGCGCTATAATTTAATACAAAATCCAACCTAAAATAGGTTCACAAATTTGTACATACTTTTTGAAACGTGTATAACGTCATTCAAATTGATCAATATGTCAAAATTTTTAGTTTTGATTTATTTCTTAAAAATCAATGAATCATGATCCATTTCAGGCTTTCATTGTATTTTAAAAATAAAAGGTAGTTAAATTATGCAGCCAATCCTGATGTTCGATATGGATGGAACTCTTCTTGACCTTGCATTTGATGATTTGATTTGGAATCAAAAATTACCTGAACGTCATGCTCAAACCCATCAATGTTCATTAGAACAAAGCAAAGCGACTTTGTTTGAATTTTATCAAGAGCATAAATATACTATTTTATGGTACTCATCACGTTATTGGAGTGAAAAAGTTGGTGTCGATGTTCTAAAATTACAATATGATTTTAAAGATAAAATTCAACCTCGTTTTGGTTGTATCGAATTACTTGAACAGCTAAAAGCACAAGGTTATCGCTGTTGGTTGCTGACAAATGCTGACACTGCAGGTTTAAAATTAAAATTGGACAATGTCGACATTGCTCCCTATTTTGAAGTCATTGTTAGTAGTCAAGAGTTTGGATATTCCAAAGAATTTGTCGAATTTTGGCAACAATTACAAGAAAAATATCCTTTCGATCCACAACATGCATTTATGATTGATGATACAGCACCTGTACTTGAAGGTGCCAAAAAATTTGGGATTGCAAATTTAATTACCATTACCCAACCTTCTAGTTTAAAAGCTGCACGTAATCCTTTAGAGTTACAGTATCCAGCGATTCAACATTTAACTGAATTATTGCCATTATTGGCGCAATATCAAAGTAAGGATGTCGATGTCAAAACAGCCTAAAAACCGTAAAGATCAAGACGCTCTAGCAACTGACAGTGTACGTGCTGACAAATGGCTCTGGGCTGCTCGTTTCTTTAAAACTCGCTCCATTGCCAAAGCAGCAATCGAAGGCGGTAAAGTACATCATGAAGGTGAACGGATTAAAGTTTCGAAAGAAATCCGCATTGGCATGGAGCTCACTATTCAACAAGGTTTTGATCGTAAAACCGTGGTGGTTAAAGCACTATCCAATGTTCGTGGCGGTGCACCCGCTGCTCAACTCTTGTACGAAGAAACTGAAGTAAGTATTGCTCGACGGGAATTGATTTCAACCCAAAGAAAATTGCATAATCTTGCACGACCTGAGCATCGACCAAGTAAAAAAGACCGTCGAGACATCAGTAGGTTTCGACAAGAAAATGATGCAGGTTATGAGCAAAATTGGTCATATCATGATGAATAAAAGTAAACTACCTATGCGACACTCTATGTCGTAATAACGTGGTTTAATGTAGATGGCAAATTATTTTTCTGTCACTATTGCGTTTGTGGACGAAGATCAAATTTAAAGACATCCACTTTAGTGAATAGTGAATTTATATTGTTTTGAGGTTTCAAGATGGATGATAACAAAAGTAAAGCGCTGAATGCTGCGTTAAGTCAAATTGAAAAACAATTTGGTAAAAATACAGTCATGCGTTTAGGTGACAACACTGTACAAGCAGTCGAGTCTGTGTCAACAGGTTCTTTAACCCTTGATATTGCACTCGGTATCGGTGGTCTACCTAAAGGTCGTATTGTTGAGATTTATGGTCCTGAGTCTTCGGGTAAAACTACCATGACTTTACAAGCGATTGCACAATGCCAAAAAGCAGGTGGTACATGTGCTTTTATTGATGCCGAGCATGCACTCGACCCACAATATGCACGTAAACTTGGCGTAGATATTGATAACCTACTGGTATCACAGCCTGACCACGGTGAACAAGCACTTGAAATTGCAGATATGCTAGTCCGCTCTGGCGCGATTGACATGATCGTGGTCGACTCCGTTGCAGCCTTAACACCAAAAGCTGAAATTGAAGGCGAAATGGGCGACTCACACATGGGCTTACAAGCACGTTTGATGAGTCAAGCATTACGTAAAATCACAGGTAATGCTAAACGTTCAAACTGTATGGTGATCTTTATTAACCAAATTCGTATGAAGATTGGTGTGATGTTTGGTAGCCCTGAAACCACAACAGGTGGTAATGCATTAAAATTCTACGCTTCTGTACGTTTGGATATCCGCCGTATTGGTCAAGTCAAAGAAGGTGATGAAATCATTGGTTCAGAAACACGTGTCAAAGTCGTTAAAAATAAAATGGCACCTCCTTTCCGTGAAGCAGTGTTCCAAATTTTATATGGTAAAGGCGTTAACCATCTGGGTGAATTGATTGATCTTGCTGTTGCACAAGACATAGTCAACAAAGCAGGTGCTTGGTATTCTTATCAAGGTGAAAAAATTGGTCAAGGTAAAAATAACGCCATTCGCCATATGGAAGAAAATCCTGAAATGGCGGCTGCGATTGAAACATTGATTCGTGAAAAATTACTCACCACAACCAATGCAGCACCCGTATCAGAAGATGATGAAATCGAGCCTGAATTTTTAGATGCTTAATCGAGTAATCGATCTCACAATGAAACGCCCAACTTTGGGCGTTTTTGTTATGACAAGCCTAAATAATTCAATTTTGGAATATCCAGTAAACAGATTAAAATAGAAATACACTATTTTAATTAAGGTTAAAAATCTCTCTACGACTATGTCATCTCCTAAATTTCCTAAAATGCTGAATTATGAAGCATTGAAACAACAATTTTCCGATGAGCCCTCTACAAACCATACAACCCGCTCCAACGAAGATGCGCTCAACTTCGAACAAGAACGCCAAGCAAAAACGCAAGGCTTAACAGGCTCTCGCCTACGCTCTTATGCATTTGCGAAATTAACACGTAGAGAATATTCAAAAGCAGATTTGATTGAAAAACTATGTCTCTATGCAGCCAATCGAGAGGAAGTCATTGCTTTAGTAGAAGAATTAGCTGAAGAGAATTATCAAAGTGATCAACGTGTTGCTGAAATGACAGTACGCAGTCAAATTCGTCAAGGCAAAGGTCCAAACCGTATCAAAATGGCTTTACGCAGCAAACATTTAGATAACACCCTAGTCACCGAAGATTTAAAAGAAATTGACTGGTATGAGCAAGCGTATCAACTAAAAGTCAAAAAATACGGTACAGAGGTCAGTAAAGACCCAAAAATCAAAGCTAAACAAATTCGATTTTTGCAATATCGTGGTTTTGAAATGGATGTGATTATGAAAGCAATTAGCCGAAAAACAGATGATTTTGATGGGTAAAATTAAATAACTGAAATAAAAAAGTTGAGCAAATATAAAATTATTATTTTAAAATCTGGTGGCAACCCTACTAGCAAAACCTCGGCACATCGTATTTCTGATACCGTTGCTACCTTCCGGTCCTGGCGGGGTTCTCAGAGTACAATTGCGAAGCCACCAGCAGGGCTACCATTGCAAGAACAGAGTATAGAGATTTTTAAATTTCTTGCAAGTAGAGATATCTACTTTTAAGCATTTTTGCGACTGTTTGATTAATCTGTCAGCAATTCCAATAAAAACAGCGGCATAAATTCAAAAAAACCACAAAATTTCTTCTATATTCATGAGGAAGTAAAGACATTTTTAAAGAAATGCTAGAACATTGTAAAAGTAACTTGCATTTCAGTGCTGAGCCGTTTTAAATAAAACCCATTCTCGAATGATATGACCAATTTCCGAATAAGAAATTAAAGTCAATAAAGTTACTTTTATGGATTTAACATTATGCTAAAAAAGCATGCGCTCTTTTCTCTCGCACTTTTAAGTTCTGCGACATTGTATGCTATCCCAATTGAATCACGAGGTTTGAGCAATCAAAATACTGATGTCGGTATTTCTGGCTCATCTACCCCGATCACAGGAAATATGAATTGGGATTTAATTCAAAAAAATCAACAATTAGAAAACCAAATCCGCGAACTACGCGGTAAGATTGAAGAACAAGACAATGCCATTGAACAACTTAATAAAGAACTGTCTAACCGTTATACAGACTTAGATCAACGCTTAGAGCTCATGGCACAAAAATTAGAAGCAGATGCTGATGCAACAGATGAAAGCCATCCTGATACAACCACACCAGATGGACAGGACTCAACACAGCCTGCCCCAACCACTACACCAAAAGATTCAACTACTCAAACACCGATTGCGACTACAGCAAACTCGCAAAACACTGTCCAATCCAAACCAGAAGATACGACAAATAGCAGCAATGCTGTTGAGCTTGAAAAAGCGGCTTATACCATTGCCTTAGATGCATACAAACAAGGGGGTGCTCAAAAAGCCATTGCACCTATGCAAAATTTTATTAAAAACAATCCAAATGGCGTATATACAGGTAATGCTTACTTTTGGCTAGCAGAATTTAATTTAGCAATCGAACCACCAAATTACGAAGAAGCTAAAAAGAATTATGAAGTTGTTGCAGCCAAATACAGTAATTCATCTAAAGCGCCACGTGCTTTATACCGCCTTTATAGTATTGCAACAGAAGTGAATAAAAACCCACAAACAGCAAATGTATACAAAAACAAATTATTGTCGACATTTCCTGACTCAGAAGAAGCTCATTATTTAAAAAATAGTTAAACCATTCTTCTAGCAATAAAAAAGACATCACCAAGGATGTCTTTTTATGATGACTTATGGATTAACTCAACGCACAATACCACGCTTGGACTCAATTAAAGAGTCTAACAACAATTGTGCTTCAGCAACTTCAGGTAGAATCTCTGCTGTGATTTTTGCAATCGCTTGCTCAGTCGTTAAATTTTCTTTATAGATCAATTTAAATGCTTCGCGTAAGCCTTGAATGACATTTTTAGACCATCCCTTACGACGCATACCTTCCACATTCATACCAAAAGCATGTGCAGGATTACCCGAAACCATCACATAAGCAGGAACATCTTTTAAAATCAAAGAGGCACCACCAATCATGCTATAAGCGTCAATCTTACAGAATTGATGGATGCCTGAGTTTCCACCCACAATGACATAATCTGCAATGTGAACATGCCCTGCTATACCCACATTATTGGCAAAAATATTATGATCACCAATTTGGCAATCATGTGCTACATGAGTATTTACCATGAGTAAATTATGACTACCGACTTTAGTTAAACCGTGATCTTGTACCGTACCACGATGTAAACTACAGTGTTCACGAATTTTATTTGAATCACCAATTTCCAACCAAGTTTCTTCACCTTGATATTTTAAGTCCTGACATACTTCGCCAACACTCGCAAATTGGAAAATTTCATTGTCTTTACCAATACGGGTAAAGCCCCCCACAACAACATGTGAGTGAAGCTTTGTCCCTGAATCAATACTGACTTGTGGTCCAATAATACAATACGGTCCAATTTCTACATCAGGCGCAATCTGTGCAGTAGAGTCAATAATAGCGGTTGAATGAATGAGATTTGTGTTGCTCATGCCTGCTCTAATTTTTGATGAGAAATGATAATTTCAGCGGTTGCTGCGACTATGCCGTCCACACTAGCAGTACATAAATATTTGTAAATGCCGCGTTTTTGCATGAGTAACTCAGATTTTAACACAAGTTGATCACCAGGAACGACTTGTTTCTTAAAACGGACTTTCTCAGCGCCCGCAAATAAGAATAAAGAACCAGGCTGAGGCTTTTCATCATTCATGATAAAACCTAATACACCTGAAACTTGTGCCATCGCTTCTACGATCAATACACCTGGCATAATTGGATAGCCAGGGAAATGACCTTGCATAAATTCTTCATTGATAGATACATTTTTGTAACCAACAATGCCATTTTCCGTTACTTCAGTTACACGGTCTACAAGCAAAAATGGATAACGATGTGGCAAATACTCACGGATCGTTTGGGTTTGCATTGGTAATTCAGGAACCGTAAAAGGTAGAGATTTAGACTCAGTCATAATTATTTACGCGATTTTAAAGTTGATTCAAGTTGCTCAATTTGAGCCTGCATATGATCTAGCTGTTTGACTATCTTGGTCAATGGCACATCTGCTAATTGTCGCAGGCGAACAACCGTCCGTTTCCACTGGTTTGTTTCAAACTGTCCCGTACCTGAAGAATAAGAACCCGCCTCAGAAATAGTTTTTGTCACCATTGACATTCCTGTAATCGTCACATTATCCGCGATTTTAATGTGACCTACAACACCAACCCCCCCTGCAAAGATACAGTTTTTGCCAATAATGGTACTACCAGCGATACCACATTTTGCAGCAAGTGCAGTATTTTCACCAATCACAACGTTATGTGCTATTTGCACAAGGTTATCAATGATGACACCATCTTTCAAAATCGTATCATCTAAAGCACCACGATCTATACTGCAATTTGAACCAATGCGTACATCATTTCCAATTTGAACTGAACCCAATTGTACTATTCGATTCCATTTACCTTGATAAGGCGCAAAACCAAAACCCTCACCACCAATTACAGTATTGGCATGAATGCGTACACGATTGCCAATTTTAGATTTCCCTGTAATGGTGACATGCGCATCAATGAAACAATCCTGCCCAATTTCAACATGATCATCGAGACGAACATGCGACTGAATTACTGTATTATCACCCACTACACAGTTTTCACCAATCACCACATAATGACCAATGTAAGCCTGATCTGAAATCATGGCTGAATCAGCAATTTGCGCTGTGACTTCAATCCCACGTTTGAGTACTTTATCCTCAAAATGATGGGTTAAAATTGCAAATGCTAAGTAAGGATTATCCACCACAATAAAATTATGATGATTACTGAGTTGTGCTTTTAAGGCAGATGTTACAATCAAAGCACCAGCTTGAGATGCTTGTGCTTCTTGCAAATATTTTTCGCCGTTAACAAAAGAAATATGCTTGGATTGTGCTTGTTCCAAACTTGCTAAACCGTTCAGAACAAGATCAGATTGACCAATTAGCTCTCCTTGAACAAGTTGAGCTAATTCATCGAGATGAGTTGGATGAGATGTCATTGATTATTTAATTGCATTAACCTTTTGAATCATTTTAGCAGTTAAATCATTCTTTGCGTCATAGGCTAAAGCTGAATTTTTATTCAAAACCATATCTAATGCATTTTCTTGGCGCAATTGTTCAGCAGCTTGTTTCACACGCGTTTCAAAAGTCTTGTTGGTGTTTTGAATCGTGGTTTGTACTTTCGCTTGTACAGACTGTTGAATTGACTGATATTCAGTCACTTTGGCTTGATATTGTTTCTGAATTTGCTCTGGATTTGCACCTTTTGCTTGCGCTTGTTGCTGTAATGCTTGGATCTCTTGAGAAATTTTCTCAAGTTTAGCTGATTCAGGTTTAATCGTTTGCTCTAGACTTGCATTTTGCTGTTTTAAATAAGTACTACTTTCAACCACTTTTTCAATATCAACAATGCCATATCCTGCTGCATTCGCTAAGCCAACAAAACCCAAACCAACCAATGCACATACTATTTTTTTCATGATTTAATCCTAACAATATTTTAAAGTATTCAATGATCGAACTTAGAAAGTTCGACCAATCTCAAATTGAATTTCTTTGGTTTCATCACCTGGCTTGTCATTCAATGGGAATGCATAACTCAAGGATAATGGTCCGATCATAGTAATCCATGTAAAGCCAACACCTACACTATAACGCATGTTATCAAGTTCAAAACCAAAATTATCTTTACAATATTGTTGCGCATTAACACCTGTTGTATTTTCACCAAAGTTTAGATTACCTTTTGGCACATCACATTGTGTATCAAAGACTTGTGCACCTTCTGCAAAGATTACAGGACGGACTTGACGGGTCCAATCCCCTTTGAATGGTAAAGGCAAGGCAAGTTCAGTACCAAATTGCACTAAAGCATTACCACCCACTTCTTCAAGGTTATAATCTTTAGTATTACGCTCGTTATAAGTCACACCAGGATATTTCGGTCCTAAAGTACTGTTGTCATAACCACGTACCGAACCATAACCGCCTGCATAGAAGTTTTTATAGAATGGAAGGTCATTACCATAACCTAATTTCCCATAACCACGTAATACAAAGTCCTTACCTAAAGGCAAAAATGCTTGCGCATCATAAACAATTTTTTGATACTCCACATCACTACCAGGTAATGCAATTTCAGCATTAATACGATGTGACATACCATTGGTTGGGAAAATTGGACGGTTTAAAGTATTATATGACCAACCTAAATTTAGGTTATATGTTAAGAATTCACCTGTAAACTCAGAATTATATTCTGAGAGTGCTATTTCTTTACCATTGGCATCGACACATTTTAAATCATCAGGCACTTTAGGATCTAATGCTTTCCACTCACCTGCGCAATAAGAACTTGTTCCTTTAACCTTACCACCATTCGCTAGCAAATAATCACGGACATAGGTAGATACATAAGGTCCTGTCGTTACTTTAGTATTATCAATATTTAAACCTGCGCTTAAACTTTGATTTTCATCAATTGGATAACCAAAGTTAATGCCACCACCGAAACTGTCAGTCACATAATTATTGACGTTATAGCTATCATTGAGCTTAGTTTTACGATAATACATATTGTAACCACGACTTACACCATCGATGGTGAAGTACGGATCAGTCACACTTAAGTTATAGTAATCTTGGGTTTCAGAGCGAGATAAATCAATTGACACTCGATTACCTGTTCCCAAGAAGTTAGTTTGACTAATCCCCGCTTGGAAAGTCATACCGCCATTTTGAGAATAGCCTACCGCCAACGTACTTGTACCTGAGTGCTGCTCTTCCACATCGATATTCAAATCAATTTGATCAGGCTGATTTGGAACACGTGCAGCTTTCATATCAACTTTACTAAAGAAACCTGTACGCTCTAAACGGACTTTAGACAATTCAATTTTTTCATTGCTTGCTAAAGCACCTTCCATTTGACGCATTTCACGACGTAAAACTTCATCCGCTGTTTTAGTATTCCCAGAGAAGTTAATACGACGTACAGTCACTTGCTGACCTGGATTAATATAATAATTCAAATCAACTGTATGTGTTTCATTGTTAATTTCAGGAACGACATTGACTTCCGTATAGTAATAACCCGCATTACCATATTTACGCATCAGTAATTGCTTAACACCATTCACTTTTTCTTGTGAATAAGTCGTGCCATCTTTATAAATTTGTAATGCTTTTAATTCTTCAGGTTTATAAAGTGCATCACCTAAGAATTTAGACTCACCAAACTTAAACTGTTCACCTTCATCAACAGAAACTTCAATAAAAATATTTTTCTTATCTTCACTGATATTTAGATTAGAGCTGTTAATATCAAAGTTGATATAACCTTTGTTTAAATACATTGCACGCAATGCTTCTAAACTTGCAGACATTTTTTCACGTGCATAGCGGTCATTACGAGTAATCACCGATGCCCAACCACTTTCTTTGACAGCAAAGGCACGTTTAATATCTTCGTCTTTAAAAACGGTGTTGCCAATGACATTAATATTAAATACTTTGGCTGGCTTGCCTTCATTAAAGTTGATATTTAAATCAACACGGTTATTTGGACGTGCAACCGACTCGACCGTAATATCCGAGTCATAACGACCTTGTTGTGAATACTGTTGCTCTAATTCAGTTTCTAAAGTTTGTAAAGATGATTTTTTAAGTACCTCACCTTCAGCCAATCCCATTTTTTTCAAACCTTCATCTAAGGCTTCTTTTGGAATCAGTTTATTTCCTTTAAGATTAATTTTTGAAATGATTGGACGTTCAATCACTTTAAAAACTAAAACATCATTTTCCTGAGTCGCTTGAATATCATCAAAGGAATTTGAGGCATACAATGCACGAATTGCATCCGCAATTGCAGGATCATTAATACGATCACCACTCTTGATCGGAAGCAAAGCAAGCACATTACTTTGGGTTAAACGAACCAAACCATCTACACGAATGTCACGCGCAATGAATTCATCTGCTGCATGTACGTGTTGTACTGCTGCCATTGCACTAACGAGCGCCAATGGCATAAATAAATGTGAGTGCTGCATGCCTATTATTTTCCAGTAAGTTAATTTTTCACTCTTGCGTCATTACAAACGCATAAAATCATTGAATATTGCTAAAAGCATCATGCTTCCAAGCAATACCATACCAATTTTTAATCCAACCAATTGTATTTGTTCAGAAACAGGTTTACCACGTAAAGCCTCGATAAAATAGTACACTAAATGCCCACCATCCAACATTGGAATTGGCAATAAATTTAGAATACCAAGACTTACGCTCATCAATGCCATAAATGAAATGAAGGTTTGCCATCCCATTTCTGCACTTTGACCTGCAACTTTTGCAATGGTAATTGGACCCGATAAATTATCTAAGCCAATTAAACCACGAACCATTTTCACCATCGAATTTAAAATCATGCCTGAAAGTTGCCCTGTTTTTTCTACAGCAACAACAAAAGCCTCAGCAGGATTATATTGAATCGTTTGTTTATATTCTGCAGGAATATTGGCTTTGCCCGATTGTGCTTGCACACCCAACATTCCCGTAACTTTACCCATGTTGTCACGTTGACCTTGTGGCATCACTTGCAAATGCACCACTTGACCTTGACGTAATACATCGATATTTAGAAGTTTTTCAGGTGATTTTTGTACCACATCCACCACATCAAACCAATCTTTCATCTTTACTTGGTTAATCGCGATGATTTCATCACCTTTTTTCATGCCTTGGCGAATGGCCGCACCATCATTACTCAAGTCATACACAACAGCTGCAATATGTGGACGATATGGCGTAAAACCGAGTACATCAAAAGGAGACTGTGTTTGATCTTTTAAGAATGCTTGAATCGGCAACTCAAAAGTTTTGATTTGACCCGCACGCTCTGCCTGAACTTCGATATGCCCCGTTTCACCCACACGATCGACCAAAGCATAATTTAACTTTTCCCAAGTTGTGGTTGGCGTACCATCAATCGCAACAATTTTGTCACCTTGCTGCATCTGTACTGTTGCAGCGGGGGTATTTGGTAAAACTTTGCCTACACGCGTATTTAGCTGCTCTTGTGCAGGTAAAAATAAAATCCAAAATAGAAATATTGCAAAAATCAGATTAATCAAAGGCCCCGCAGCAACAATTGCAATACGTTTCCATGGCGACTGACGGTTAAATGCATAAGGTAAATCTTCTGCACTCACATTACCTTCACGCTCATCTAACATTTTCACATAACCACCAAGCGGTAATGCTGAAAGCTGATATTGAATTCCTGATTTTTTGGATGTCCACTTTAACAAAGTTGGGCCAAAACCAATTGAATACACCAAAACTTTCACACCCAGTTTTCGTGCAATCCAATAATGCCCAAACTCATGAATGGCAATCAATGGACCTAAAAGGAAAATGGCAGCAACAATGATAAATAGCACATTCATAATTTAGCTTTCCAATTGCGCAATATGTTCAGTTGCAATATTTCGTGCAAATTCATCTGTATACAAAATCTTTTCAATTGATTCTGCTGAACTATTTTGAACGTGATTTAAAGTATGTTCAACCACTTGTGCAATGTCTAAAAATTGAATTTTTTCAGCCAAAAACGCAGCGACAGCAACTTCATTGGCAGCATTTAAAATTGCAGGTGCTAATCCACCCGATTGCATCGCTTGGCGTGCCAATTTTAATGCAGGAAAACGCACCAAATCAGGCTGTTGAAAATCTAACTGAGAATGTAAAAACAAATCTAAAGGTGGAACATGTGTTGTGATCCGTGTTGGCCATGCCAGTGCATGTGCAATCGGTGTACACATATCAGGATTACCCATTTGAGCCAAAGTCGAACCATCTACATATTGAACCATTGAATGAATAATACTTTGTGGATGAACAACAACTGTAACAAATTGTTCTTTAATTGAAAATAAATGACACGCTTCAATCAACTCTAAGCCTTTATTCATCAAAGTTGCAGAATCAACAGAAATCTTGCGTCCCATCGACCAATTAGGATGTTTACATGCTTGCGCAGGCGTCACTTTTTGTAATTGTTCCAGACTATGATTTAAAAATGGTCCACCTGATGCCGTCAACAATACTTGCTGTACACCCAGTAAAGGCTCACCATTTTTTTCAATGTGCAAGTAATTTTGTGGAAGACACTGAAAAATAGCATTATGTTCAGAATCTACAGGCAACAACAATGCTTGATGCTCTTTTGCCGCTTGCAACATCAAGTCACCCGACATGACCAAAGCTTCTTTATTGGCCAATAAGACACGCTTACCTGCTTTCACGGCTGCAAGTGTTGGCAACAAACCTGCCGCCCCTACTATTGCCGCCATCACCACATCTACATCAGGACAAGAGGCTACAGCAACTAAACCCGCTTCATCACAAAGAATTTCAATATCTTGCAAATTCTCTTGTTTCAACAAGCGTTGTAACTCAGACACTTTATCTGAAGGCACAACCACGATTTTTGGTCGAAATTGTTTGCAAATTTCACTCAGTTCCTGAATACGGCTATAAGCCGATATTGCAAAAACTGAATAGGTTTCAGGATGTTGTTCTATAATTTTTAATGTGCTGCGACCAATGGAACCCGTAACACCCAAGATACAAACAGATTGTGACATCTACAAATTTACACCAATAAGTTTTAATACAGCCATACCTGCAGCAAAAATCGGTGCCGCAGCCAGCAATGAATCAATACGATCTAGCACTCCGCCATGCCCCGGCAAAATACGACCTGAATCTTTAATTCCTGCACGACGCTTGATCATTGACTCGAACAAATCGCCTAAAACAGAACTAAACACAGTAATAATAGAGAGAATTAAAAAGAGAATATGTTGTGGAAGCGTTAGATCCAAGTAATTATATTGCACAATAACAATGACTATTGCGACAGTAACAATACCACCCAACAAACCTTCAATCGATTTGTTTGGGCTTACGTCAGGTGCTAGCTTACGTTTACCAAATTTACGTCCAACAAAATATGCACCACTGTCCGCACCCCAAACCAATAAGAATAGGTACATGAGCCACCACGGTGAACTTTCCCATACTTTAAAAATTGCCGTGACTGCAGCACTAATCAACACTAAACCAATCACATTCAGTGTAGCATTATACCAACCATCATATTCAGGATAGGATTTTACCCAATATAAGCTGCATAGCCATGTCAGAATGGATGCACTCCACAAAATCAATGCAAGATCACTAAAATATAAAGCCAAACCAGAAATGCAGGCAGTAAACACACCAAAACAAGCTGCTTTTAGTTTAGACACAGTTTGAGTAGGATGAGGCATGAGTTTAAACCACTCATAACCTGCCGCCCCAGCTGCGATAATCATTAACACTAACATTGGATATTGTGAAGTTGTTGCAAACATACAACTGAGTACGACTGCAACCAACACCAATGCGGTAATTATCCGCTCTAACATTATAAATTCTCTATATGCTCTTGTTGAATTTGTTCAGATGTTTTTCCAAAACGTCGTTCACGACCCGAAAAAACATTAAACGCATATTCTAATTCTTTCACGGTAAACTCAGGCCATAAAGTCTGGGTAAAATACAATTCAGCATATGCAGCCTGCCAAAGTAAAAAATTGGACAAGCGGAAATCACCACCCGTTCGAATCAATAAATCAACAGGTGCCAAATCACCTAAACTGACCATTCGACCAAACATTGCTACATCAATTTGATTCACATCAATTTTTTCATCTTTCACCAATTGCGCAAGTTGTTGTGCCGTATGCGCAATATCCCACATACCACCATAACTAATAGCAATTGTTAAAGTCATGTTACTGAACTTAGCAGTCCTTTGTTCAGCATGCAACATTAATTCTTTTAGCTCAGGTGAAAGTCGACTACGATCACCAATAAAACGTAAAGAAATTTCAAACTTTTCCATACGTGGAATCTGTTCATGAATTGTTTCTTCCAACAATTTCATCAACAAATCCACTTCGTACTGCGGACGGTTCCAATTTTCACTGGAAAATGCAAAAACAGTCAGTGCTTGCACACCCACTTTACGACAATGCTCTACGATGGGGTCAAGAACATTCTTACCCTCACGGTGTCCATCACCTTTTTGCAATTGTTTCTTTTTCGCAAAACGATTGTTGCCATCCATAATGATGGCAACATGTTGAGGAAGATGGTTGTCTTCAGATGTGGTCATTATACGTTTTAGACCTTCATCAAATCAGCTTCTTTTGCAGCTAAACGCTTATCAACTTCAGCCACAAATTTGTCAGTGATTTTTTGAATATCATCACCTGCACGACGCTCATCATCTTCAGAAATTTCTTTATCTTTCAATAATGACTTAATATCACCCAATACATCACGACGAATATTACGGATTGCAACTTTAGCATTTTCAGCTTCGTTACGTGCAATTTTCAACATGTCTTTACGTGTTTCTTCAGTCAATGCTGCCATAGGTACACGAATTGCATCAGCAGTTACAGGGTTCAAACCTAGATCTGACTCACGAATCGCTTTATCAATCGCATTCACCATTGAACGCTCAAAAGGTTGAACCAACAAAGTACGTGAATCCTCTACACCAATGTTTGCCACTTGGTTTAATGGCACATCAGAACCGTAGTAAGGAACCATGACACCATTGAGAATCGATGGATGCGCACGACCTGTACGAACCTTTGCGAAACCGTGTTCTAAAGAGTCAAGAGACTTGTTCATACGGTCTTCAGCATCTTTTTTAAGATCGTTAATCATCTGATCTTCCTTACTTATCTATCTAAATTGTATAACCAAAAATGGTAATAGTATAAAGTGCTTTACACGTTACGTACATTAGTTTGTAACGTGAGTCCCCTCTTTCTCACCCATCACCACTGAAAGTAATGAACCCGCCTTATTCATATCGAACACTTGCAATGGCACATTATGGTCACGGCATAAACAAATCGCGGTTAAATCCATCACACCTAATTTTTCATCCAATACTTGGTCAAAAGTCAGTGCTTCATATTTCACAGCATCATCATATTTACTTGGATCTTTGTTATACACGCCATCAACTTTAGTGGCTTTTAAAATCAAATCTGCTTCGATTTCAATCCCACGTAAACATGCTGCTGTATCTGTCGTAAAGAACGGATTCCCTGTACCTGCAACAAATACACACACTTCACCTTGAGTAAGATGACGAATCGCATCACGACTTGAGTAAGACTCAACTACCGCACCAATTGGTAAAGCAGACATTAAACGTGTTTTAATGTTACGGCGCACCAATGCATCACGTAATGCCAAACCATTCATCACAGTCGCAAGCATGCCCATTTGGTCACCTGTGACACGACCCACTAAACCATCTTTTTGCAATTGGCTACCACGGTATAAGTTACCACCACCAACAACAATACCGACTTGCACCCCCAAACCCACCAAGTGTGCAATTGACAATGACATTTGATCCAAAACTTGCGCATCAATACCCATGTCTTTATTACCAGCCAATGCCTCACCTGATAATTTCAATAAAATACGTTCAAAACGTGGTTTTTTTGAATCTAACATTGTCAAAACTCCAATTTCTATACTTAATATTTTTTAAATTTCAAATTTTCAAGCGGATTGAATGCGAATCAATTTTGCAAATAAATCATATTCATCTGCATCTGTAATTTCGACTTCAAGTAAATCACCCGCTTTAATCAAAGACTTATCAATATCTTCAACAAAAACATTACCATCAATTTCAGGCGCATCTGCATAAGAACGTGCCACAGCAACAGGGAATTCTTCTTCCAAATCATCCACTAACACTGTCATGGTTTGACCAATACGCTTTTGCAATTTAGCTGCCGAAATCGCTTGCTGCACTTCCATAAAGCGCTCATAACGCTCTTGCTTAATCTCTTCAGGTACATGATCAGGCAAGTCATTTGCTGTCGCACCTTCAACAGGTGAGTAAGTGAAACAACCTACACGGTCAAGCTGTGCCTCTTTCAACCAATCAAGCAACATTACGAAATCTTCTTCAGTTTCGCCAGGAAAACCCACCACAAATGTTGAACGAATGACTAATTCAGGACATTTTTCACGCCATAATTTGAGACGTTCCAAAGTATTTTCGCTGTGGGCTGGTCGCTTCATCAACTTTAAGATGCGTGGGCTGGCATGCTGAAAAGGAATATCTAAATACGGTAAGATTTTACCTTGTGCCATTAAGTCAATGACTGCATCTACATGCGGATATGGATAGACATAATGTAAACGCACCCAAATTCCGAGCTGACCGAGTGCTTCACACATGTCATAGAATTTGGTTTTTACAGGTTGACCATTCCAAAAATCAAGCTTGTATTTGGTATCTACACCATAAGCTGAGGTATCTTGAGAAATGACTAAAACTTCTTTCACACCTGCTTTTTTCAACGCTTGCGCTTCATTGAGCACAGAACCTACAGGGCGAGAAACTAAATCACCACGCATACTTGGAATAATGCAGAATGTGCAACGATGATTACAGCCTTCTGAGATCTTCAAATATGCATAATGTTTTGGTGTTAAACGAATCCCTTGTTCAGGCACTAAGTCGATAAAAGGATTGTGTTTTGGTGGCTCAGGAACGTACTCATGTACGGCTTCCATCACTTCTTGATATGCTGCTGCACCTGTTACTTTTAAAACATTTGGATGCATTTGGCGAATTTTGTCTTCATCTTTCCCCAAACAGCCTGTGACAATCACACGACCATTGGCACTCATCGCTTCACCGATGGCGTCTAAAGACTCTTGTACTGCAGATTCAATAAAACCACAGGTATTTACAACAACTAAATCAGCACCATCATAATCCGATGCTACATCATAACCTTCAGTCTTTAACTGAGTTAAAATTCGTTCGGAATCAACCAATGCCTTAGGACAACCTAAAGAAACAAAACCGACTTTGGGGGACTTCATGAATCTGCGCTCCACTAGAATGCGCGTATTGTATGTCTTTTCTCACGATAAAAATAGTTGAAATAGTCACTCTTTGCATAATGCACCAAAATACAACCATAAATAATTGCAAATAATATACATGCACCATTTTAGAACATTTTAATTTTACAGTATGATGATGTTTGACATTTAAACCTGTAAAAAGTGCAATTTGCGCGCATATTCCATTGAATGCTCTAAATTTCCGCACAAATATAAAAAGTTGGCTTATTTATTGCTTTATATTAGGTCGATTTAACAACAATGAATTGTCATATTAGAGAATTCAATACATCAGGTTCAGATGCCATTGCGCTATTTTAAAACAGGAACATTCAGCTAATGGATCAACACCCTAGCATTGATTATCGTTTATTGGTGGATAATTTAACCACCGCGATACTTTTGGTCGACTGTGATTTAAATATTTTTTATTTAAATTCATCTTGCGAAGCCTTGTTTGATATCAGTTTACTACGAGCAAAAGGTCAACCTGTCATTAATATTTTACATGCGCCAAATGATGATTTTAATACACTTGATGCACTCAAAAATTCTATTACAACTGGTCAAGCCTATACACGCCGTGAAGCAATTATTAATGTTAATTTTAAAGATATGCACGTTGACTATTCTGTGTCTCAGTTAAACACAGGTAAACCCTACCACCCATTGCTTTTAATTGAGCTTAACCCCATTGATCGAATGCTCAAAATTTCCAAAGAAGAAAACCTCATCCAACAACATCAAATCACTCGCCAATTGGTTCGTGGCGTTGCGCATGAAATTAAAAATCCTTTAGGGGGAATTCGTGGTGCAACACAACTGCTTGCACGTAGTTTGAATGATCCCCAATATACTGAATTTACCGACATTATCATCAGTGAAGTGGATCGCCTGCGAAATCTTGCCGATACCATGTTAGGCTCAAGACAACTGCCTAGCTATGAACCTGTTAATATCCACGAACCACTTGAACGTGTGCGTGCGTTAATTATTAATCAAACCAAAAAGAAAATTAAAATTACTCGTGATTACGATTTATCGTTACCTGATGTCAAAGCTGATCGTGATCAACTCATTCAAGTCATGCTCAACATTAGTGTCAATGCTGTACAAGCCATGACAGAAAATAAAGAGTTCTTTGTTGATGATCAACCTGCACTGATTTTACGTACGCGCATTCAACGTCTTGTCACTATTAATGGCGTATTGAATAAATCAGCGATTCGGATCGATATTGAGGACAATGGACCAGGAATTCCGCAAGAATTATTAGAATCTATTTTTTATCCACTCGTTACAGGACGTGCCAAAGGTACAGGTCTTGGGTTGAGTATTGCACAAAACATCATGCACCAACATAACGGAATGATTGAATGCCAATCTATTCCAGGCAAAACAGTATTTAGCTTATATTTACCTTGGGAGTCTCAACATGTCACAAAATAAAATCTGGGTCATCGATGATGATCGTGCAATGCGTTGGGTATTGGAAAAGACTTTCAAAGAAGAAGGTTTTGATGTCAGCAGCTTTGAAGAGGCACAATCTGCTTTAGATCAACTGAATACAGATACACCTGATGTGATTCTGACAGACATTCGTATGCCGGGTATTGATGGCTTAACATTTTTAGGTAAAGTCAAAGCCAATCATCCTGAGCTGCCTGTCATTATTATGACTGCACATTCTGACTTAGAATCTGCGGTATCGAGTTATCAAACAGGTGCGTTTGAATATTTACCTAAACCTTTTGATATTGATGAAGCATTGGCATTAGTGAATCGCGCAATCTTACACATCAATAAACTACAACAACAAGAGTCTGCAAAAACTACACCTATTCAATCTACCGAAATTATTGGTGAATCTCCTGCAATGCAGGAAGTTTTCCGTGCAATTGGGCGTTTATCTCAATCACACATTACCGTATTAATTAATGGTGAATCTGGTACAGGTAAAGAGTTGGTTGCACATGCCCTACATCGTCACTCACCTCGTAGCAGTAAACCATTTATTGCACTCAATATGGCAGCAATTCCTAAAGACTTGATTGAAACCGAGTTATTTGGTCACGAAAAAGGTGCATTTACAGGGGCAAATACTCAACGCCAAGGACGCTTTGAACAAGCCAATGGTGGTACATTATTTTTAGATGAAATTGGTGATATGCCATTTGAAACTCAAACACGCTTACTTCGTGTTTTAGCAGATGGTGAGTTCTATCGAGTTGGAGGACACATTCCTGTTCGTGTGGATGTACGTATTGTTGCTGCAACACATCAAGATCTAGAAAAACTCGTCCATGATGGACGTTTCCGTGAAGACTTATATCATCGCCTCAATGTTATTCGCATTCACATTCCAAAACTCTCTCATCGCTCTGAAGATATTCCGATGCTTGCCCAACATTTCTTGGCAAGCGCAGGCAAAGAACTTGGTGTTAGCCCAAAAATTTTACGTCAAGAAACTCAAGACTACATTAAACAATTGCCTTGGCCCGGAAACGTACGTCAATTGGAAAATACCTGCCGTTGGTTAACCGTCATGATCACGGGACGTGAAGTTTATCCTGAGGACTTACCTTCTGAGTTAAAACAAATCCCACTCAATAAAACCGATGAACAAAACAAAGCGCAAGAAGGTGGCATTGATCGAATTGCAGTCCATCACTGGGATGAATTACTTGGGCAATGGGCGGTACAAAAGTTAAAAAATGGCGAGATGAAATTACTTGATATTGCCACACCAATGTTTGAACGCACATTGATTAATGCTGCACTGCAACAAACACGTGGGCGTAAGCGTCATGCAGCGGAGCTACTCGGTTGGGGACGCAACACCTTAACGCGTAAACTCAAAGAGTTAGGTATGGACTCCGCTGACGATGATGAAGAAGATGAAAATCATAAAGCGGTGAATGAATAATTTTTAGCTTTAAACCGCTAAATTTAAGAATAGAAAGCTTTCGGGTTTTCTATTCTTCATCAAGATCGTAGAGCATTTCTAAAAACTCATGCAATCCATTTGCAACAAACTTGATATTTTCAAAGTAATTTTCACCACTTTCCTCATGCTCTAACTCATGATCCCAATAGTAAATTTTAGATTTAAATTCATCTCTCCAACCCAATAACAAATGATCACCTCCACCTGTTGAAGCGATTGGCAACATACTTTTAGGATAACGATCACTCATTGCATGTTGTACGCTATCAAATGAATCCTTCCAATCTAACAAACCATAAAAATAATTAATGACCTCATCACCAAAACAGTCTAATGTCGGTCGACCACCATTATGTTGCTTTAGAAATAACTGATATTCTATAGGTAAATCAATTGCATACTCTGTTTGAAATGTTTGAATTTCTTCATCTGTTACCTGAGCATGCGCTAACAAATAAAGTTGATATTTTAAAAACTTGTTATTTTTCTTCGTTGGATGAGATTTTAAATAAGCCAACTCTTCATCATCTACTGCTAAGCGTTTTATTTCTAACACAATCATTATCACTCTTGATCAATCAATTCTGCATTTAACATCAGATCTTCAAAATTTTTGTACAATTGTCTAACACTCCCTTCATCCAACCAATATTCCCAAATACTCATATCCACTAAATTAAAATAAAGCCGAGTACCATCTCCTGAACGAGCAAATACAAAAGTTTTTATAAATTGATCGAATTGAGTACTCTGCCAAATTTGTAAATATTCATAAGTACATAGCTCTTGTTTTACTTTAGAAAATAATTTCTGAATAGGATACAAATCAATATCATGCGCATTTTTAATATATAAACAATAGTACTCAAACTGCGTTAAAATCTGTAAATAGCGCGTTGGGAATTTAACTTTATACTTTTCTTCAATATTTAAAAATTCTTGAATCATTTTTTATATGCTATTATTTTTTTAAATAAAAAAGGCATGCAATACGCATACCTTCTCTTTACACCATAACACATCATCAATGCGCAGGTTGAAAACCTAAACGCGCTTCAATCGTGTCATAACACCATTGGAAAATAAAGGTATACACTAAAATACACGAGGTCATGCCCAAATCAAGCAAAATCGCTTGCCAGATACTCATATCCATCGCATATGCCACCATGGGAATGGTCGCCAACATCAAACCACCTTCAAAGCCAATTGCATGCAAAACACGCACACCAATTGTTCTTTTAAACTGGTGTTTCTTTTCTAATTTTTCAAAAAAATGATTAAAAATCATATTCCAGACCACAGAGGTAACTGCCATCGCCACACCCAAAGTCCCTGTCACTTCCATAGGGACTTCAAAAATAAAACTCAATGCAATCGCAATGATCACCAATAAGATGATTTCATAGCTGAGTGCATGAATAATCCTTCTTTTGGAAATCAACATGTTTCAATACTCAAATTTATTCGACAAATGCAATTTTATTTTTATAATAGTGAATAATAAAGTTAGATTCTTTCAATAAAATTGATAGATAAATCCTAAAGTATGAATATCAACCAAGAACAACTGATTGTTTTTAAAACTGTTATGGAATGTGGCTCTTTTTCTGCGGCTGCACGTAAACTTGCAAAAGTCCCTTCTGCCATCAGCATGTCCATTGCAAATTTAGAAATAGATTTGAATTTAAAACTTTTTGAGCGCATTGGGCGTGAGCCTATTCCAACCGCTCAAGCACATGTTTTATATGAAAAAACAGAACAACTTCTGATTGAAATGAATCAATGGAAACAGCAAGCTTTGGCTCTAGCGAATGGCTTAGAAACGTCATTGAATATTGTCGTTGTCACTGAGCTTTTACATACCGATTGGACAGAATACATTGCCCTGCTTGCTGAGCATTTCCCAACCTTACAAATTAATATTTTTTCTGCACCGCAAGAAGATGCTTTAAAAATGCTGATTAACCAAACCGCACAGCTCGCTTTAATGTTTGAACGTGAAATCTTAGAACGCCGTGAACAATTTGTTGAAGTTAAACGTGAAGCTTTAGTACCTGTTGCTGCACAGCATTTTCCACTTGCACAACATGATGTGGTGACTTTCGAGGAAATTTTACAAAGTCGGCAAATCGTAGTGGCAAGCCGAGATAAAACCATTAAACCCGAACTACTGTATTCTAAAAATTATTGGCGTACTGATAATCATCATTTGGCGTGTTCAATGATTTTACAAGGCTTAGGTTGGGGCGTTTTGCCTTTACAAATTTTTGAGGAAAATAGTCAGTACAAAAAAAATCTTAAAATTTTAAATTTGGCAGATTTTACGCCCAAGTTTGAATATTACGTTGATTTGGTTTGGAATCGTGAAAGTCATTTAGGACAAGCTGCTCGTTTTTTGATTAATCACATCAGAAATCAACGAATTCATACAAAATAATGCACACTAAAACACTGAAACCACTTTCGCTGAAAACACATTGTGATATAAATAAAGTTACACGTATTTTTATCTAAGAATTAAACAGCAATGACACAATCAGCATTAGAGCAATTAAAACAACTCACCACTATTGTTGCCGATACAGGTGATTTAACTGCCATTCAACAATTTCGCCCTTTAGATGCAACCACAAATCCATCTTTAATTACCGCAGCAGCACAGCAACCTGAAAGTAAAGAATTAATTGAGTCTGCTTATTTACAAGCAAAACAAGAAGGTTATGTAGCAGATCAGTTGCTTGAACGCACCATTGACATTTTAACAGTCAAGTTAGGTGTTGAAATTTTAAAACTTGTGGAAGGTCGTGTTTCTACCGAAGTTGATGCTGCTCTTTCTTATGATACAGAAGCTACGATTGCTAAAGCCAAAGAATTGTTAGCATTGTACAAAGACTATGGTGTAGATCAAAATCGCATTCTGATCAAAATCGCTTCGACTTGGGAAGGTATTCAAGCAGCGAAAGTACTTGAGGCTGAAGGAATCCACTGTAATTTAACTTTACTCTTTGGGTTGCACCAAGCAAAAGCATGTGCCGATGCAAATGTGACCCTCATTTCACCATTTGTAGGTCGTATTCTAGATTGGTATAAAAAAGCTGAAAATGTGGATCACTACGCTATTGATAAAGATCCTGGTGTATTGTCAGTGAAACAAATTTATCATTTCTATAAACAGCATAATATTCAAACAGAAGTGATGGGCGCAAGTTTCCGTAGTATTGATCAAGTACTCGGGTTAGCAGGTTGTGACCTATTAACTGTTGCACCAAGTTTATTACAACAACTTGAACAAGATAATCGCACAGTCACTGCACAAATTTCTGCAAATCATGCACATGCACATCAAGAACATGCTTATACTGTGCTAGAAAAAGCACAATTTAAACAAGAACTTGAAAATGACCTTATGGCATTTCAATTATTACAATCTGGCATTGATGGTTTTATCAAAGCACGTGAACAATTACAAAGTTTATTGCGTCAGTCTTTTGGTTTAGATGCTGAAATTCAGGCTTAAATAAATCTAAATTAATTTCTTCATTTTTATGCTCAAAACCGAGTTTAGGCTTATAATCCGACTCGGTTTTTTACCTTTAGATATAAAGTGAGCAGCTGGTGTTTGGTATTACAGATATTGTAACGTTTATTATCGGCACAATTTTTATTGTGATTTTACCTGGTCCAAATTCACTTTATGTTATGTCTGTTGCATCGCGCTTTGGTATTAAAATCGGTTATTTGGCAGCACTAGGCGTCTTTACCGGCGATTTAATTTTAATTTTATGTACTGTTCTAGGTGCAGCATCTTTACTCCATAGTTTTCCTTGGTTATTTATTTTATTAAAAATCATGGGTGCTGCATATTTATCTTATTTAGGGATTCGCTTAATTATTGCGAGTTATCATACTTGGTTAAATACTCACGCTCAAAACATCGAAGCTACTGACGCCACCACGCAAAAAAATATTCATCCTTTTAGAAGCGCATTGACCATTAGCTTGCTGAACCCTAAAGCAATTTTCTTTTATTTATCTTTTTTTATTCAGTTTGTAGACCCTGACTATACTTATCCTGCACTTAGTTTCTCGATTCTCTCGATCGTAGTACAAATCACCAGTATGGCATATTTAAGTATTCTCATTTTTTCTGGTGTTAAATTAGCTCATTTTTTTAACCGTCGTTATAAAATTGCAGCAATAGGAGTTGCCTCAGTAGGCTTACTATTTTGTGGTTTTGGTTTAAAACTGGCTTTTTCAACAATATAAGTGTCTAAATAATATAAATATTCATAATATGAGAATTTTTCATGTAAAGTCTATTTTTGCAACCTACCCAAACGTGTATGATTTACATACTTTTTAGCTCAACTCAAATCTACGCAACGGATTATGCAAAAACTTCTTCAAGATTTCTCGATCCCCGCTGTCTTCGCAGGCTTTATTACCTTTCTGGTCGGTATTAGTGTTTCTTCAGTCTTGGTAATTCAAGCTGCTCAACTACTTGGTGCAACACAAACGCAAATTACTTCGTGGTTTTGGGCTTTAGGCTTAGCAATTGGTTCATGCGGATTATTTTTATCTTGGAAATTTAAGTATCCTGTAGCCACTTCATGGTCTACTGCGGGTTTAGCACTTATTCTTGCCTCAGGCAGTAACTATACGCTCTATGAAGCCATTGGTGCTTTTTTAGTGTGTGGGTTACTCACAGCAGTTTTAGGTTTTTTAGGCATTTTTGAAAAAGTACTGACTTATATTCCACAAAGCCTCACGAGTGCCATGCTTGCGGGCGTATTACTTAAGTTTGGGATTGCTATTTTTGCCAGTATGCAAAATGATTGGGGATTTATTCTTGCCATTTTAGCGATTTACATCATCAGTAAACGTCTATTTCCACGCTACTGTATTGTTATTACCGTAATTTTGGGTGTTATGATTTGCCCATTGTTTATGCAATTTAAGACCACCAACATTCATCTAGCACTAGCATACCCTGTTTGGATGAAACCTGAGTTTACTTGGTCTGCTTTGTTTGGTTTAGCATTACCTTTATTTGTGATTAATATGGCATCACAATATCTGCCGGGACTTGCCATGATTAAAAGTTATGGCTATGCGCCTCATGTCAAACACTTAATTGGTTGGACTGGTTTGACCCAAACCATTCTTGCACCTTTTGGCTGTTTTAGTGTGAACATTGCTGCGATTAGTGCTGCGATTAGCTTAGATGATCAAGTGCATCCTGATCCTAAAAAGCGTTATATTGCAGGAATGAGCTGTGGTATTTTCTACATCATCATGGGCTTATTTGCAGCCACGCTCACCAGTATATTGATGTCATTTCCACATTTATTTATTACCGCATTAGCAGGAATAGCACTGTTTGGCACAATCAGCCACAATATCGCGATTGCCTTTCATCGCATTGAAGACCGTGAAGCAGCACTACTGACCTTTTTATTTAGTGCCTCAGGTGTTCAATTCTTTGGGATAGGATCTGCTTTTTGGGGCTTACTATTTGGCTTAGCGGTTTCTATGATTTTGAAATTCAAAATCAAAAACTAAACTCATTGCATTGAGTTTAAGATTTCATCGATTATGTTGATGAATATGTTGTTCTGTAAATATAATTTCATGCTCATCAAATATCTTCCAAATTTTAGAGTTCCATAACTCCGTCAGACCTTCCTGAAAATCTGTATTGCGATACATTTTTTTGCCAGCTAATGCAATGCACATTTGCTCAGGAATAGGACGAAGAACCTTGGATTTATCATATGTCATTGTCCAATCTATGCCATCCTGATCATGTGCTGGATTGAATGCAATTTCATTCTTGTACCAAAAACCACGGATGTACTTTTCTTCCAAATTTTCAATAAAATCAAAAGTATTAATATACCAACTATCTTTAGCTAAAACTTTATCTCTATTGAGATACTGCTTTGCAAAAGTTGGATCACTCATCCAATAAACTGCTAAAAGCACTGCTCGATCTACCGTCTGATCTTGTATAATCCAATCTAGCAACTGATTATTACTATCCCAGTTGCAACTGATAACAGATTGATATAAATCTTCCGAAGATGCCTGATGCAAATATTCACTCCAAACAAATTGGATTAGCAACTCCAATTGTTGCATCGTAATTTTTTCATTACATTATTCTTAATAAGAATTATTTAAAGTTTTACAAAAATTCTAGCATACCTTTAATACTATTGGAAAATACAAGAATTGAGCCCTAATAATAGCCCACATTCCAAAAAAAAGACAAAAAAAAGCTTACCCTAGGATGGATAAGCTTGAAAACTGAAAATACTTCATTAGAAACTACAGCGAGAATCTATGGATAAGAATAATACCTGCCCACAAAATAAACAAATATTAAAAAAGTATAATTTTATACCTTAAAAATAAATATGAATGAAAACAAAAAGTAAGATGACGTAAGACGTAAAAAATAAAATAGTTTACAGGCTCAACACCGTATCAAACACCTTACCCGATTAGACTTCATTTTAGATTTCAGGATATTGTCCAGTCCCTTCTGGCCAAGGTGAAAGCAATTCAAAACCAGTATCTGTCACATAGACCATATGTTCCCATTGTGCTGTCAAAGAACGATCTTTGGTCACTACGGTCCAACCATCATTTAACTCTTTAACACCCGCTTTACCCGCATTGATCATCGGTTCAATGGTAAATACCATACCTTTTTTTAATTTTAAACCTTGTCCTGGTTGACCATAATGTAAAACATTCGGTTGCTCATGATATACCTTACCAATACCATGACCACAATATTCACGTACTACACTATAACCTTCACGATGCGCAACAGACTGGATTGCATAACCAATATCACCCAAAGTTGCATCTGGTTTTACCGCATGAATTCCAGCCACCATCGCTTCATAGGTTGTTTCTACTAACTTTTTCGCAGCAGGACTCACTTCACCCACAAAGTACATACGACTCGTATCACCAAAATAACCATCTTTAATAATAGCGACATCAATATTGATAATATCACCTTCTTTTAAAATGGTTTTTGCCGATGGAATACCATGACACACCACTTCATTCGGAGAAATACAGGTCGTTTTCGTATAACCATAATACCCCACATTCGCAGGGATCACTTTCAATGTATTTACAATAAAATCATGACAAATATCATCTAAATATTCAGTCGTTACACCAGGTTTTACATATTGACCTATCATTTCTAAAACCTGAGCAGCCAAACGCCCTGACACTCTTAATTTCTCAATATCGTGTTCAGTTTTAATCGTGATAGTTGAAGCTTTCATATCTTCTGCCCTCAAATGTAAGCCGTTATTATATGCCTTATATAAAAAAAATGGGCAATATGAATGATAAAATCTAAGCATTTCTGCATTTTATAGCGTTTAATTTTACGTTAAAGCGCTCAATATAAGTACAATTGAAAATAAAATAATTCAAATATTTAAAATCATATTCAAAAAAAACATTTTAGAAAAAAGTATATTGTTTTCATTTAGATAAATCCACTGAAACCTTGAACTATAAGTTTTTTATAATTAAATTTCATACGTTTTATAAAATAAAATACAAAACACCCAACTTTTCCCCTAAAATCTACAGTTTTTTGTAACACCACATCTCCTATGACTAATCTCCGTACCAAGGATATTATTGCTTTAGGGTTCATGACTTTTGCCTTATTCATTGGGGCAGGCAATATTATTTTTCCACCTATTGTTGCACAACAAGCAGGTGAACATGTTTGGTTAGCAGCGTTAGGATTTCTAATCACCGCTGTTGGCCTACCCGTTATCACGATTATGGCACTTTCAAAAACTGAAGGTTCTATTGCTATTCTTAGCTCACCTTTAGGTAAAGTTGCAAGTTTGATTCTTACCGTTGTGTGCTATCTTTCCGTTGGACCACTGTTTGCAACCCCTCGTACAGCAACAGTTTCCTACGAAATCGGTTTTTCATCTTATTTTGGTAACTCAAGCTCGAGTCTACTGATTTATAGTGTCATTTATTTCGCATTTGTGACATTGGTTTCACTTTATCCCAACAAACTACTCGACACAGTCGGTCATATCCTTGCACCTTTGAAAATTATTTCATTGGCGATTTTAGGGATTGCTGCATTTGTCATTCCAGCAGGTTTTATTCCTCCTGCGATTGATGGCTATGTCTCAAGCCCCGTATCTGAAGGCTTTGTTAATGGTTATCTGACTATGGATACCCTCGGCGCTCTAGTATTTGGTATTGTGATTATTCACGCAATCCGTTCACGCGGTGTGAATGACCCTAAACTTATTACTAAATATGCCGTAATTGCCAGCTTAATTTCGGGTATTGGTTTAACTTTGGTTTATCTGAGTTTATTTAAACTTGGGTTAGGTAGCCACGAAGTTGCACCAAATGCGAGTAATGGTGCAGTGATCCTGCATGCTTATGTTCAACATGCGTTTGGCGATTTAGGTTCTTTATTCCTTACCGCTTTGATTTTCCTTGCATGTATGGTAACCGCAATTGGTTTAACCTGTGCTTGTGCTGAATATTTCTCTTTACTCACTAAAATTCCTTATAAAATTTTAGTATTTATCTTGGTTCTATTTTCTTTAGTTATTTCTAATTTAGGTTTAACCAAGTTAATTGCTGTTTCAGTCCCTGTGCTCAGCGCAATTTATCCACCTGCGATTGTGGTGATCATGTTGAGTTTTTTATGGAAATACTTTAACAATCCTCGCTTAGTCATTGCACCTGTAACCGCAGTGGCATTTATTTTTGGGATTATTGAAGGAATTAAAGTCACAGCATTTGCTGACATTTTACCTGATGCCATTCAGCATTTACCGCTTAATGCCCAAAATCTTGCATGGTTAATTCCATCTTGCGTCGTTTTAGTTATTTTTGTTGTCATCGACAAAGTTAAAAAATAGTTTTGGATGATTGTTCTAAAATCTTATTTTACCCAAATATAGATTTTAACAGCACTCAATAATTGTGACGTTTACCCAACGAACTTTTATTGCTTGCATCCCCCAAAACTAACGTGAATCATCATTCCACTGTTTTTAGTAAATGACCGTCTAGGCATTTAGCTTATCTTACAATCCAATCACATGTTTTACCCTTCTTTTCCCCCTTCCTATTACAAATAAAATATTGTATGTTAAATGTTCTGCAAAACAGATGAGTTAAATCAAATACATACATTCAGCGTGATTTAAGTAATTTATAAATCATCACTTAAAGTCAATTTGTCATAAATATGTCACATTTATTTAGGATAATATGATGTATTTGCATTTAAAATAATAATTTGCTATGGTAAGGATCAACCAAGCAATTCTGACTAAAACAATGGGGTTTTTGTCGAGCAGACAGGAGGGATGAGGATGTTATCACTACATTCAAACAAGCAAGTCTTCATTAATTCTTTGAAGGCGAACAAAAAACTGGTCATTTATCTCAGTACAACTTTTGCACTGATGACAATTTTATTTTTACATGGTCTGATTCAAGGTAACTTAAAACCTGAGTTTTTTGTTTATGCTTTAGTCGTTTCTGCTGCATTTTGCATTTGGGAATTGATTGACCACAAAACACGTAAATCTGCGAAAGCCGCAGCTGCAACAGAATAAAAGATGGATGCACAAGCATCCATCTTTAAAAGAAAATAATGAGAAATAACAAATTGAATATTAATAAAATTTTAAAACCACACCAAAAACTAATATTCCCGTTGCCAAAACCTCACCTAACGCCAATAGCAGCATGGCAAAGCTCATCATCCATTGAGGTAAATGCCATTTTCCCATCTGATGCGGTACTTTAAATTGATTCGTTGTATCTTTTAGTGCGCCATGCAAAATATAGCTCATGATCGCAAAACTAAAAAAAATTAAATTAATCACCACACAAATAAAAGTAATACTTGCTGACCATGCAGAAAAATAAGCTAAAACTGCCAAAATCAAAGTCGCTGGTGCATATAAAAGGCTACTGCGATGTGCAATATCTACATAATAATGCGCCCGTGATTGCGAAGACTGACGGATTTGCATATATTTCCACACGCCTGTCAGCATACCTACCCATAAATATAAACCACTGAAAACAATTGCTATTTTAACCGATTCTGAAAACTGTAAATCATCCATTGTCATTTTGAAACCCTTATATCCTTTTTATAGTGTAGCCTTGTTTAAATCTATTTTCTGACTTTCTAGTCATACTTTTAACAAGTTTCTTTTTGGAACTCATGTACGGTATATATTATTTTCTACAGCTATTTCTTAAAACTTATGCAAACACCACAACAATTAAATATTACCTGTAAAGATGGCTATAGCCTCAGTGCAACTTTTTATGACATAGCATTCTCTACTACAAATTTACCCATTTTGATTTGCCCTGCTACAGGAATTACTCAAGGCTTTTACCGTGCTTTTGCTGAATGGTTAAATGAACAAGGCTATCAAGTTTTGGTCTTTGACTTTCGAGGGATCGGTGCCTCCCTACATGGTCCTTTAAAAAAATCGGATGCCAGTATTCAAGATTGGGGACAACTCGATATTCCTGCAGCTATTGATGCTTTATTAGTCAAGACTGGCAAATCACAAGTCATTTTACTAGGACATAGCGCTGGGGGTCAGCTCCTAGGAATTGTGCCTAACTACGCAAAAGTTGCCAAAGTCATTGCGATTTCAGGTTCAACTGGACATGTTAAAGGTCTAAAAGGTCGTACCAAACAATTAGCACCCGTCATGTTTAATCTGATCTTCCCTATTTCAAATCTTTTTAAAGGCTATGGCACAACCAAAATGCTGGGAATGGGGGAAAATTTACCGAAAAATGTAGCAAAACAATGGGCACAATTTTGCAGTCACCCAGGTTATGTTGAAAATGCATTAGGTAAAACCATTTTTGAAGATTTTCATCAAAATATTCGTTGCCCAATTACAGTATTTTGGTCATCTGATGATGAAATTGCCACCGAAGCCAATGTTAAAGATTTAATTCGTTTATATCCAAATGCCTCAACTCAAATGCATGAACTTGTACCCTCAGCTTTAGGTCACAAGCAAATTGGACATATGCTCATGTTCAAAAAATCACATCACAATATTTGGCCAATCATTGCTAAAGAACTCAATATTTAAAAGTTTATGCACTTAGTGTCGTAATCCATGCTAAGTGTCTTTTTATTTATGCCATAAAAAATGCCTCATCAATGAGGCATTTTTTAATCCAAGTAATTAAGCAACGCTATAAGTAATTTTCACAGTTTTAATACGATTTTCATCCATTTCTAAAACTTCGAAATGTACACCTTCAACTTCAATTTGCGTGCCTACTCGGACATCGGATTGTGCTTTATCAAAAATTAAACCTGCCACACTGAAATAGCCAGAATCTTCTTGAACTAAATCAACGGTTTCAAGTGCCAATTCTAATTGATACAAGTCCAACATCCCCGATGCTTTCCAAGTATGATCATCGACTTTAACCAATTCAAGCTGTTCATCCGCATCTGGGAATTCACCAGCAATTGCTTCAAACACATCGAGTGGTGAAATCAAGCCTTGAATATTTCCAAATTCATTTGTCACGAGAACCAATGAACCTTTTGATGAACGCAAAGTGTGAATCGCATCAATGACCTTCATTTTTTCAAAAATAAAAATCGGACGTTGACGTTTAATCAAAGCTTGTAACTGCTCAGGATCATCCAAAGCATCAATCAATTCTTTAGCACGGACAATTGTAACAACTTTATCCAACTGACCACGACACGCAGGGAACAAACTATGAGGTACTGACAAAATTTGTTCACGAATACGCTCAGGATCGTCTTCAAGATTCACCCAAGAAATTTGATTTCTTGGCGTCATAATTGAAGCAACACTACGCTCAGCCAACGTTAATACACCACCGACCATGTAGCGTTCTTCATCAACAAAGGTCTTTTGTGCTTCCACTACGTCAGGAGATGCGACAACATCTGCATCCAACTTACTGCCCATCAATTTTAAAATAGAATCCGCAGTACGATGACGTAAAGGAATTTTTGCTTGATGTTTCGCCGCATTACGATTACTAAACTGATTAAATGCTTCAATTAAAATTGCAACACCAATACCAGAATAAATATAGCCTTTTGGAATATGGAAACCAAAACCTTCTGCAATTAAGCTAATACCAATTAACAATAAGAAGCTTAAACATAAAATAACAACGGTTGGGTGACGGTTAACAAATGCAGTTAATGGTTTAGAGGCTAATAACATCACTGCCATTGCGATAATCATTGCAGCCATCATGACATAAATTTTATCCACCATACCAATGGCTGTAATCACGGAGTCTAATGAGAATACTGCATCTAAAATAACAATTTGCGTTACAACCGCAGCAAAGCTGGCATAAACAACATTGGTTGTGACTTGAACTTCGGGTTTACCTTCAAGTTTTTCATGTAATTCAGTGACTGCCTTATAGACAAGGAATAATCCACCAAACAACAAAATCAGATCTCGACCTGAGAAGGTTTTATCAAATACCGTAATCAAAGGTTCTGTCAATGTAACGAGCCATGAAATGGCAAATAACAGTCCCAAACGCATAATCAGCGCAAGAGAAAGGCCTAAAACACGTGCTTTATCACGTTGTTCTGGGGGAAGTTTTTCTGCCAAAATAGCAATAAAGACAAGGTTATCAATACCTAATACAATTTCTAAAACAATAAGAGTAAGTAAACCTACCCATATTCCAGGGTCTAATAAAAATTCCATTATTAGATCTCCTGCTCATTATTATAATTTACAACAGATAACTTAAATTTTAACCTACACGGCGACGGATCCATACATAAGACCTTTTCAACTAAATTATCTTAATTATGCATAATCTCACTATTTTGTAATTATTTTTTTTATTATTTTACAAATAGACACAAAATTTAAGGTTTTTTCAAGCTGAAATGTATAAGCAAAGATATCTTTATATTTTAAATATTTATCTATATTTTTCAAAAATCTCATTTAAAAAATATTTTTACTTTAGAGCGTTATAAGCTGCCAATTTATAGTTTAATACAATAAAAAGCACATTGTTGACTATTAGAAATACCATATTGCAACATGCAATAAGGTATAAAACGATGACCTTTACAACAAATATTTTTTATAATCAACTATATTATGCTTAAATCTAAATCAATTTTTTTTAAATATATCCCACTTGTCATTAGTGAAAGATATAAAAATAATGACATCATCAGATTAACTCTCTCATTTATACATCCATAGATATAAAAATATACCTACAGCTATTCAATAAAAAACAAAGCAAATTAATGAAGATCAACAAAAATTAAGATACAGTATCCTATCAACCATTACTTAGCATAAAATGATCGAAAAGATTTACATTCAATGATTCAATTTAATGTATCTACCCTATAAAATGAGTAAAATTCAATCAAAATAACCATCATAATCAAGGAACAAATGAAGTATAGTCTTTGATCCAATCCTATAAAATTGATGTATTATGTATAAAAACTTAATAAATTTCTCATTTTATGCATACTTCACCTCATTTTTATGTTGATTTAGAACATCAATTTACAATACTATTACAATTGTTATTACATTGGGCTAATAATTAGAAAAAACAAAGGAATTTTTGATGACCAAAAAATATTCAAAATTTTTACCAACAACCGATAATTTTAATTTGGCAGAATTTCCGTACTATTGGATTACCCAAGTTCATTCTCAATATGTACTTAATGTCGACCACGCATTAAAAAAATATGGAGTGGATAATTCTCGACGTCGCTTGTTATTGGCACTTGAGTCTAAACCAGATGCGAGTGTTTCAGAACTGTCTGATATGATTGTATCAAAAATGTCAACGACCACCAAAATTGTCTATCGTTTAAAAGATGAAGGCTTAGTGGATACGCGTTCTTGTAGTCAAGATGCACGTATTACACGCGTAAACTTGACTGATGCAGGTAAACAAATGATTTTTAAAATCAATGATTTAATGAGTGTCGTTTTAGAACAATCTTTCGAAGGTTTAACACCGCTGCAAATTGAAAAAATGATGGAAAGTTTAAAACACATTTTCAAAAATTTATCGCGCTAATTCATTCATCAAACATACTTAACTGTGGCGAGTTTTTGGCTTGACGTTGTTGTGGACAATAAAAGCACTCAAACTCATCTACAGGAAAGCCTTTGATAAATGGCGCAATATTTATATTTTTCCAACTCAACCATTGCTCGATGTGTTGTTGTGCAATCACAATAATAGAACGTTTAATATTGCCTGGTTCGTGAAACTCTTTCATCATAGCATGATCGATTGCATCCATGGTCAGCATACATGCCGAACGGATAATCTCTCCATTGATCTTGGTAATTTCATACAATGCGGCAATAAAAAAAGCTTGACCATCTTTACGTTTTACGCCCCAACGCTGCGCTTTTCCATTGATATACTTCGCCTCATAAAACTCTGTGACTGGAATCAGTCCAAATTTACATTTGAGCAATGCCTCTCTAAAACTGGCTTTTTCTAATAGCGTTTCATTTCGTGCATTATAGGTTCGTTTTGCAACATCTCGACTTTCAGCCCATTTTGGAATCAAACCAAAATTGACCAACCGCCACTCCAGCCCTAGCGCTGATTTAAACAATAACGGCGTTTGGAAACTAGGATATATTTCTTCAGGATATGAAAATGGAATTTCTGGTAAATTTAAATCGGCAATTTGCGCTAAAGTTGCTGGTTTATAATTTGCACACATAATCTAAAACACAATCATGATATTTGTATGACAGTATTTCAACAGATTACGTGTGCTTTGCAAAGTTAACTTTAATAATGATGTGTCTGACATCACACAAATATGGGGATTTCATCCATATTTATCCATTTTCAATAATGCCTTGTTCACACAAATTATTTAGGTATTCTTTAGAATAAAATTCTTGTAAAACATGTTGGGTATGTTCTCCTAGACGCGGGGGGGCTCGATGATATTGGATAGGTGTACCTGACATTTTGATAGGCGATGCGATGACTTTAAAATTCGGATTAAAAGCATGTGGAATATTAACCACCATCTTGCGATGTCGAATTTGCGGCTCATCTAGCGCATCCGCAATTGAATTAATTACCCCAACAGGAACTTTCAGCGCATGAATGGCATCAACCCAATGCTTGGCAGTATTGCTTAGAAAATACTCTTCCAATAGAGCAATTAATTCAGCACGATTTTTCACACGGTCTTGATTGCGAACATAGTTTGGATTGTCTAATAACTCAGGTTTACCAATCGCAATACACAGATCTTTGAATTGTTTATCATTCCCACATGCAATAATAAATGCTCTATCTTGCGCCTGAAATGTTTGATAAGGCACAATATTTGGATGACTATTGCCCATACGTTTGGGTACAACACCTGAAGTTAAATAGTTCATGCCTTGATTGGCTAAAGCCGCAACCTGAACATCAAGTAATGACATATCAATATGCTGTCCCTTTCCTGTTTGATGACGAGATAATAACGCCGCTTGGATCGCAATAGTTGAATACAAACCGGTCTGTAAATCGACCACAGCCACACCTACTTTTTGTGAGCTTGCACCTCGCTCTCCGTCTTTTTCCCCTGTAATGCTCATCAACCCTGACATACCTTGGATAATAAAATCATAACCAGGTTCTTCAGCACGTGGACCATCTTGCCCAAAACCTGTGATCGAACAATAGACCAATTTTGGATTGATTTGACTTAATGTCTCGTAGTCTAAACCGTATTTGAGCAAAGAACCTGCCTTAAAATTTTCAATGAGCACATCGGCTGTTTTCACAATTTCCTGAATAATTTTTTGACCTTCCGCAGAAGAAATATCCACAGCAACCGACAATTTGTTACGATTTGCACATTGGTAATAACCCGACTCTTTGGTTACTTGTCCATCTTGATCTAACATCCAAGGGGGTCCCCACATTCGGGTGTCATCCCCTAGTTTTGGTCGCTCAATCTTGATAACTTCTGCGCCCAAATCTGCCAAAATTTGCCCACACCAAGGTCCGGCTAAAACTCGGCTTAAATCTAAAACTCGAATTCCTTGTAATGCACCCACGTTTTATTCCTCTTAGACAAGGGCATTTTATTGCCCTGACTGCTCATATTTTAAGTTACGACTTGATTGGTTTTTTTCGTTGTTTTTAATGCTTGATTTTTTACAGTATTATGCTCAACACATTCAGAATGTTCAGTGGACACCAAACTTGATTGTTGTGGGTCATACTGACGCTCACAAATAAATAAAGCGGGGATCACACCTGCAATAAAATATGCCGTGCCCATCACAATAAATGCCATAGTGAATGAACCGCCTGCTGCGATCATGCCAATCGTTGCTGGCGCAATTGCTGCACCTAAACGTCCCATATTGTAAGCACCACCAATTGCAGTACCTCGTACATCTGTCGAGAATGATTCTGCCATATAGGTTGCATTTACACCGTATGGAATACCGTATAAAAATCCAAAAGTAACCAATAAATAAGCAATATTATCTGGCGTATTAAAGAAAATAATCACCGGTAAAAATGTGGCTGTCGCGACTGTACCAAAGACAAATGTTACTTTTCGTCCTAATTTATCTGCTGCATAACCTGCTAATATTTTCCCTAAAATCATCGCGGTATAAGCACCCACCATATAACCAGTCAATGATTTGAAATTCATGTGCAATTCAGTTTCAAGATAGGTCGGCATCCAGTTATTGACCCCGTAATAACCAAATTGTAAAAATGCAGCTGTCATCATCCAAAATAAAAACATTTTGCGGTGCTGCATATTGCCAAATATACGCTTGTAAATACTTTCACTTTGAACTTGTGACTGCTGAACATTCACAGACTGAGCAAGTTGTGAGTCAACGCCTTGTGCCTGTTTAATCTTCGCTTCTTGCCATGCTGCTGGCTCAGGCACAAAGCGCATGAAAATCAAAGCAAATCCTGCTGGAATAATGGTCACATAAAACAACATCCGCCAACCATGTTCAGGAATAATTGCCCCTGCCATCAAGGTTGCCACGATATAGCCTACAGTTTGACCTGTTTGTAAGGTACCTAAAACCGTGGTTCTATATTTAGTAGGAACATACTCAGCCATCAGGGTATTACACGCCATGTATAATGAACCTAAGCCAAATGCCCCAATAAAACGCAACACCATAAACTGTTCATAACTTTGCGTCATTCCCAAAATACACGTCATGATTGAAAAGAAAACCACCGACCATGCAATCGTCCTTACACGACCAAATTTATCACATGCCCAACCACCAGAAATACCACCTAAAGCCATCCCTGCTAGCGATGCACTGCCTAACATACCCGCTTGAAATGTCGTTAAACCAAACTCAGCTTTTAAACTGGTTAAACTGAACGACAACAGCATAATATCCACCCCATCAATCACGAGAGACACAAAAGCAAAAATAAATGCCAACTTCCATGTGCCACGATGAATCTTATGGGTTGTACCTACATTCGATGGTAGTTTATAACTGAGTACATTGGACTCAGTATTTAAATCTTTATTCATTCCTTTACCTCATTTTCCCAAATGAGTCATCGCAATTCCGTTGCTCTACATTGCCCTAAATCTTTGTCATTTTTTATTCTATTTATATTCAAAATTTAGACTGTTACATCTGTAGATTCTCAAGAGGTTATTCACGATGAATCCTTTATGTTTTTCTATATTGACCTTTTTTCAGGCATAAGCGCTCTAAGGATGCTCAATGAGGAACACCCTAAAGAATTTTAAAAATTTGATTTAAATAGATTTAATTACAAAATGCAGCAATACCCGTTTGCGCGCGGCCTAAAATGAGTGCATGTACATCGTGCGTACCTTCATAGGTATTGACCACTTCAAGATTAACCAAATGGCGTGCGACACCAAACTCATCACTGATACCATTTGCCCCCATCATGTCACGTGCGACACGGGCAATATCTAGTGCTTTACCGCAGTTATTACGCTTAATCAATGACGTCCCTTCAACTGATGCAATCCCCTCATCTTTCATACGACCAAAACGCAATGCAATTTGCAAACCAAGTGCAATTTCAGTTTGCATATCTGCTAATTTTTTTTGAATCAATTGATTCGCTGCCAATGGACGACCAAACTGTTTACGGTCCATGGTGTATTGGTGTGCTGCATGCCAACAAAACTCTGCTGCACCCATTGCTCCCCAAGCAATCCCATAACGTGCACTATTCAAACAGGTAAATGGACCACGTAAACCTCGAATTTCAGGGAAGGCATTTTCTTCAGGAACAAAGACATTATCCATCACAATTTCACCCGTGATCGAAGCACGTAAACCAACTTTGCCGTGTATTGCAGGTGCTGAAAGCCCTTCCCATCCTTTTTCAAGAATAAAGCCTCGAATCTCGCCTACATTGCCCTCAGCAGACACTTCTTTTGCCCACACCACAAATACGTCTGCGATTGGGCTATTGGTGATCCACATTTTTGTGCCTGTTAAACGATAACCACCATCCACTTTTTTGGCACGTGTAATCATACTCCCGGGATCAGAGCCATGATCAGGTTCAGTTAAGCCAAAACAGCCGATGTATTCCCCTGTTGCCAGTTTAGGTAGGTACTTTTGTTTTTGCTGTTCTGAACCAAATTCATTGATCGGCACCATGACCAATGAGCTCTGCACACTCGCCATTGAACGATAACCTGAATCCACACGTTCAATTTCACGTGCGATCAGACCATAACTCACATAATTTAAGCCTGCACCACCGTATTGTTCAGGAATCGTCGGTCCCAATAGTCCTAATTCCCCCATTTCACGAAAAATAGATGCATCCGTTTGCTCATGACGAAACTGTTGTAAAACACGTGGCATCAATTTGTCTTGAGCATAGGCTTGTGCTGCATCTCGAATCATACGTTCTTCTGATGTTAATTGTTGCTCGATCAAAAACGGGTCTTGCCAATTAAATTGTGCATGTGATTTTTTAGTTGAATTTAACATTTGATTCATTGCGTCCTCTGCAAATAATATGTTTGGCTTCTATCTGATGCTATGTCCAATTTAAATTTCTTTCAAACGATTAATTTGCATCCAGATATTCCATTTTCGCATAACTTATGTTTTTATAAATCACAAGATTCAATCGATTCACAGTGAATTTCATCACAATATTAATCTATATCAAAATATGTAGATAATGCATTTATTTTAAATTGTATTGCATTTTCAATCTATTATTTAAATAAAAAGCATGGAAATGGTTATGCGTAGAATGATTCCATCATTACAAGCACTACTCTGCTTCGAAGCTGCTGCAAAACATTTAAGTTATACCTTTGCAGCACAAGAGCTGCACCTCACTCAAAGTGCCGTTTCAAGACAAATCCAACATTTAGAAGACTATTTAGGCTTGGCGTTGTTTAACCGTACCCGCCATGGTGTCGCACTCACGCATGCAGGTGCACAATATTATCAAACGATCAAATCTCATTTACTCGCAATTGAACAAAGCACTTTAGATTTAATCTCACATAAAGGTCTAGGAGGCACACTCAAATTAGGTGTTGTCCCCACTTTTGCAACACGTTGGCTATTGCCGCGACTATATAAATTTAATGAGATTCATCCTGAAATTACCATCCATTTAGAAACCAGTACCAAACCTTTTTTATTTAGTGAACATATTTTTGATGCCGCAATTTATACAGGCACGGCGCAACAAGTTGAAAATTGGCCTGATACCAAAGCACATTATTTGCTTAAAGAAGAAGTTGTACCTGTATGTTCACCAAGTTTAATTTATAAGTATTTTCCTGAACTTCAAGCAACAAAAATCACCGATATTTCTCTGAGTGCAGCACAAATAGCCAGTCTACCTTTGCTGCAACAAACCACACGTCCAAAAATTTGGAAAGAATGGTTCGATGTATCGGGCTATGACCACCCCCACGCTCAACATGGACAACGGCATGAGCTTTTTTCTATGCTCGCAGTGGCTGCAACACATGGCATGGGTGTTGCCCTCATTCCCCAAACCTTGTTAGAAAAAGAACTTAGCTCTGGTGAGTTAATTATTGCATCGAAAATTCAATTAAAAGGCGTACGTTGCTATTATTTTGTCTACTCAGCACAACATCAAAGTCCTTTAATCGCTAAATTTGTAGAATGGTTAGTACAAGAGGCTGCGCAAACACAAACGAAATAGTCCTATCGTGTGCAACAAAATATTCTATATCTATAATCACTTAGATTTCAGATTTGAATATTTTGTTGCATATTTCAACTGACTTAAATATTAAATTACAGCATTTGGGCTAAAGCCAATATAGCGATATAAACCTTCTACCCCTAAATCCATTTTAAACATTTGATAATCGGCATAAGTCGCTTGTGAAATTTCAGCAAAAATCTGAATGCCTTGCTCATCATTGGCATGGATTTCATCTACAGTGCGTGACATACTTTGCTCAAAGCAATCTGAGATAAATTCAAAGCCTAAATCCATCGCAATAAATAAAGTATGTTCACAGGGTTGAATATATTGTTCTTGCGACCAATCCAAAACGGCATGTTGGCAATAAGGACATGTTACATTTTGCTCAGGATTATTGAGCTCAATCAGTTGAAAAGCCATCTTTTTCAGCACAAAATAAAACGCTAGTTTAAACGATTTTTTCGCGAGTTCGAAATATTGATCACATCAATTTATCATTTTCGAATCACAGCGCCTACATGATCAATCAACAAAAGGATTTTATGTCAACCATCGAAAAAGCCATTGCTTTCGCTGCAAAAAAACATGCAGGACAAGTCGACAAAGGGAATCAACCGTATATTTTTCACCCATTGCGTTTGATGCTCAAAGTTAAAACACCACAACAACAAATCGTCGCGGTATTGCACGATATTTTAGAGGATACCGATACAACTATCGTCGATTTAATCTCTTTGGGATTTGATCAAGAAATTATTGATGCCATTCTTGCTTTAACCAAAAAATCAGGTGAAAGCCGTATTGATGCTGCATATCGCGCTCATCAAAATCCGATTGCCTGTGCAGTTAAACTCGCGGATGTTAACGACAATATGGATTTATCACGTATTCCACATCCAAGTGAAAAAGATTTACAGCGCTTAGAAGAATATAAGAAGGTTCATGCTATATTGCGTTCTGAAATGTTGTAAGCCATACATTTTTATGGTGTAGAGTCTGTAGGTCAACATTCATATTTTAAAATGAAACGACAATTCCTACATATTTTATGCATTGACATGTAATCACTCATTATTTTTAAAATACATCATTCTCATATTTTTGGAATCATTAATGCTCTCTGATTTAGATGATTTTTACTGTTTTGCCTTGGTTGTTGAACATGGTGGATTTAGTGCAGCAGAACGGGCAACAGATATTCCTAAATCAAAACTCAGCCGCCGTGTCTATAACCTAGAAGAAAGCTTAAATGTACGCTTAATTCAACGCAGTTCTCGACATTTTGCTGTGACTGAAATTGGTATGAATATTTACCGTTATGCCCAAGTGATGATGAATGCGGCACAATCAGCACATGATTTAGTCGATCATCTCAGTGAACAGCCTCGCGGTTTAATTAAAGTGAGTGTTCCCGTTTCCATTGCACAAAATGAGATTGCCCGCATTTTACCAAATTTTTTAAAAAATTATCCCGAGATTAAGGTACAACTTTTAGTCAGCAATCGCCGTGTCGATATTATCAATGAAGGCATTGATCTTGCTTTACGTGTACGTGACAATCTTGATGATGATCCAAATTTAGTATTACGAAAATTTGAACAGATTGAACAGCATTTATTCGCAAGCCAAGCCTATTTAAATGAGTTTGGTCTGTTAAAAAAACCTGAAGATTTATCTGAACATCGTACTTTAAGTATGATGGATGAACATATTGACCAACAAATCGTATTGCATGATGAAGAAGGCCATCAGAAGAAAGTGAAGATCAACCCTGTCATCATGGGTTCTGATCTACTGATGCTCGCAAAACTTGCCAGTCAAAATTGTGGTGTCGTACTTTTGCCTGATTCTATGGTCGAGGACTATGTGGCAACAGGACAATTAGTAAGAGTTTTACCTAATTGGAAAGTACCACAAGGGATTTTTCATGCCGTTTATCCTTCTCGCCGTGGCTTATTGCCTGCTGTACGAGTATTTATCGACTATTTAGTTGAACATTTAACAAAAAGATAGTGTTTACTGATTTTGAATCGCAGTTTATTGCAGCTAATTTGACTAAACTTTGTTACCATTCTCACTGCTTTAAACTTGTCTTTTCGAATTTATATGACTTCAACTTATCAGCTTCAGCTCGATGCCAAAATTGAGCGTATTCGCAATCAATTTAGCAAATTCAATCCACCAGAATTAGAAGTTTTTGCTTCTCCTGAACAAAACTTTCGTATGCGTGCAGAATTCCGAATTTGGCATACCGAAGATGATATGTTCTATGCCATGTTTGAACGTGATGCAGATCAGCAAAAAAAGGTGATTCGCATTGATGAATTCCCGATTGCCGACCAAAGCATTAACACGCTAATGCCCATTTTATTGGCTGAATTAAAAAGCAGCGACATATTGTCTAAACGTTTATTTGAAGTGCATTTCCTTGCAACTTTAAATGGCGAAATGCTTGTGTCTCTAGTGTATCGTGCCCCACTCAATGAAGAATGGGAAGCTTTAGCCAAACAACTTGCAGAAAAACTCAATATTAAAATTATTGGTCGCAGCCGTGGTCAAAAAATTGTCCTCAGCGATGAATTTGTAGTTGAAGAATTGCAAGTATTTGAACGTAAATTTAAATATAAGCAAATCGAAAGCAGTTTTACCCAACCCAATGCACATGTTTGCCAAGACATGTTGGAGTGGGCATGTGATGCAGCTCGACAGTCTGAACGTGATTTGCTCGAACTGTATTGTGGTAATGGCAATTTTACCCTTCCCCTTTCTTTACGTTTCCGCCGTGTACTCGCAACAGAACTGGCAAAGTCTTCCGTTTATGCTGCACAGTGGAATATTGAACAAAATCAAATTAATAATATCCAAGTTGCGCGTTTGTCTGCAGAAGAATTTACCCAAGCTTATCAAGGTGAACGTGAATTCCGTCGCTTACAAGAAGCTGAAATCGATATTTCAAGTTATGACTTTGACACTGTTTTTGTCGACCCACCACGTGCAGGGATCGACCTAGACACCTTAAAATTAATACAGGGTTTTGAGCGTATTCTTTATATTTCATGTAACCCTGACACGTTATTTGAAAATTTAGAAATCTTAAGTCAAACCCATAAAATCCAAAAATTCGCCTTATTTGACCAATTTCCATACACACATCATATTGAATCAGGCGTATTGCTAGAAAAAATTTAAACAACTTATTTCAATGGTAACTTAGGCTACACGCATGTAGCCTATTTTATAAACACGAATATTTATATTGCTTATCAATGGCTTAATTTTTTAATGCAAAAAAACCTGTCATCATTCCGTTAAATTTTTACTTTATAATCGTTAAAATTCATGTTTTTTATTCAAGCTCGACCTTCGCATAGCTTGTATTTTATTTTAAACCCACTATATTTCAAGCTATGTTTGGTTGCATTAGAAGGCTCTATGAGTTTTTGGCAAAAGCTGTTTACAAAAGATGCGCAGCAAAATGAGCATAAAAATCAGATTGCTTGCGTGGAAAATGATTGCTCTTGTAAATCCAATGATCAACTTCTTTTGGCTTTATCTCAAGCGAAAGACGAAGATACGATTCTTGGCATTAAGAAAGTTCTCATCTCGCGAGGCTTTAGTCGTAAAGAGCTAAATGAACTTCAACATCCACCGATTCAATAGTCATGGATGACACAAAAAGGCATTCAAAATGAATGCCTTTTTTAATACCTGTCATTTGCAGCTCTTTTTTCATTATGTTAATGTGCTGAATAATTCTTTTGATTTATTACATCATCATTTAAATTTTCTATCATTTTACAAAATCGAGCTAAAACAATGAAAAAAATCTATTTTGCCTTAACGATCAGCAGTTTACTTTTGAGCGCCTGTAGCAGCAATAAAATGCCAAAAGAATGTGAAGAATCATGGCAACAGATTGAAAAAATGGCCAAAACCAGTGGTATTCCTGAAGAAGCAATTAATAATCAGAAAAAGGCTTTTGAAGATGAAGTAAATAAAATGGGTAAAGAAGAAGCCACCAAAGTATGCAAAACACAAACCGCAATACTGGGTATGGTTAAATAAATTTCTATGTGTTCTTAATCTAAGCGATCAGCATTTTAATACGCTCAAATAAAAAAACCCTGACAAGTCAGGGTTTTTAATCGCTTACAGATTAGTCACCTGTATAGCCTTTCAATTTTAAACGGTAAGCATGAAGCAGTGGCTCTGTATAACCAGATGGTTGCTCAGCACCTTTGAACACTAAGTCATAAGCGGCTTGATAAGCAAAGCCATCAAAACTTGGTGCCATTGGTGTGTACAGTGGATCGTTTGCATTTTGCTCATCCACAATCTTCGCCATACGCTTAAATACTTCTTCAACCTGCTCTTTGGTCACAATACCGTGACGTAACCAGTTCGCAACGTGCTGAGAAGAAATACGCAGTGTCGCACGGTCTTCCATCAAACCAACGTTATTGATGTCAAGAACTTTCGAACAACCCACACCTAAGTCAACCCAACGAACAACATAACCCAAGATACCTTGTAAGTTATTTTCAAGTTCTTTGGTTTTCTCTTCTTCAGTCCAGTTGGTATCTGTCGCTAAAGGAGGAGTTAACAAATCATCTAATGGCAACGCTTCTGTTTTCAACAATTCTTGCTGACGTACAGACACATTACATTGGTGATAATGGATTGCATGAATTACTGCGCCCGATGGAGATGGAACCCATGCACAGCTTGCGCCCGCTTCAGGATGTTCAATCTTAGTTTTATACATGTCTAAAAGCATGTCTGGTTTTGGCCACATGCCTTTACCAATCTGTGCTTTACCACGTAAACCCGTTTGCAAACCAATCATCACGTTACGGTTTTCATACGCTGGGAACCAAATTTGACCTTTCACTTCACCTTTACGAACGAATGGACCTGCTTCCATGAAGGTATGAATTTCGTCACCTGTACGATCCATGAAGCCTGTATTAATAAAGATCGTACGATCTTTTGCTTGTGCAATACAGTTCTTCAAGTTTACAGACGTGCGACGCTCTTCATCCATAATCCCGATTTTTAAGGTTTTCGCAGGTAAACCTAGTGCTTGTTCAGCACGTTCAAACAATTCAACTGCAAATGCAACTTCTTCAGGACCGTGCATTTTTGGTTTAACGATATACATCGAACCTTTGCGAGAGTTCTTGTTTTCATTTTGACCTTTGATGTCTGCAAAAGTAAGCAACGGCGTAATCAATGCATCCATGATACCTTCGTAGATTTCAGCACCATCTACTAGGATCGCTGGATTTGTCATTAAGTGACCTACGTTACGAAGTAACATCAATGAACGACCATGAAGCGTTGTTTCACCACCGATCAAGTTTTTATGAGTACGGTCTTTATTCAAAGTACGCGTAATTGTTTTACCATTTTTCTCGATAGACTCTGAAAGTGTACCTTTCATTAAGCCTAACCAGTTACGATAACCTTCAACTTTCTCTTCAGCGTCAACTGCAGCAATTGAGTCTTCTAAGTCTTGAATTGTCGTTACAGCAGCTTCAAGCACTAGGTCTTTTACGCCTGCCGCATCAGTTTTACCAATTGGGCTTGTTGCATCTACTTCAATAATAACGTGTAAACCATTATTTAAAAGTACAATTTCATTTGGTGCAGCTTCATCACCATTAAAACCCACAAATTGAGATTCTTTCGCTAATGTTGTAGTCGAACCATCTTTAAGTGTTACAGCTAATTTTTTGCCATCAACAGCATATTTAGTTGCATCAGCATGAGAACCATTTGCCAATGGGAAAGTTTCATTTAAGAAATTTTTAGCAAATGCAATAACCTTTTCACCACGAACTGGGTTATAGCCACCTTTACCTTTTTCCGCGCCACCATCTTCTGGAATCACGTCAAAACCGTAAAGTGCGTCATAGAGTGAGCCCCAACGTGCATTCGCAGCGTTTAAGCAGTAACGTGCATTACGCACAGGTACAACCAATTGTGCGCCTGCCAATAATGCAATTTCTTCGTCAACATTTTCTGTCGTGATTTGAAAATCTTCTACTTCTGGTAATAAGTAGCCAATTTCAGTCAAGAAAGCTTTGTAAGCTTCTAGTTCAAATTTATTGTTGCGGTGCCATTCATCAATTTTAGCTTGAATGTCATCACGCTTAGCCAATAATGCTTTATTTTTTGGACTAAGATCGACAACAACTTGCTCGAAATCTTTCCAGTATTTTTCGCTGTCTAGACCTGAGCCTGGTAAAGCTTCATTTTCAATAAAATCGTAGAGTTCTTTAGCAATCGCTAACTTGCCTTTTTGAATACGTGCAGTCATTGTCTTTCCTGATATTGCTACTTTTTATAACAAGAGATTCTTAGTATACCGATTTATACCTTGCTGAATAGTAATATCACATTCCTAAATAGTAAGCATTTTAAATTGAATACATACCGATATCATCCAATTAAATACAGTTCAAGAAGTGAATAACATCAACAATTTGAATACTCTTTCCACAGTGTATAAAGTTTTTAAAATGTCGAAATTAGACTTAAGTGCCGAAAAGGTCATTTATTTGATCATTTTAATGTCAATATACTTTTTTTCATCCCCCGATTAAGCCATGAAAAATACACAATGTCGATAAAAGCTTGTGAACAATCTGTTTCATTGAACAAAAAAAAGCACTCTGGCGAGTGCTGAATAAGATGTAACGTACTTATTCCACTTGTAATTCTTTGCCTTGAATCTGGCGATGTTCAGACTGTAAATATTCATCTGATTGCATTTCTAACAAACGTGAACGAGTACGTTCAATTTCAAATGCTAATTTTTCACCCTCATAAATCTCAATGATCGAATCTGCTGAAGTCAGTAATAATTTCACCCCACGATCATAAAACTCATCGACCAAATAAATAAAACGACGCGTTCCTTCTGACAACAAATCATCCAAATGCGGGACATTACTGACTAAAACCGTATTATAAATATTGGCAATTTCAATAAAGTCAGATGGACTACGCGGCTTCATACATAGTTCACGAAACTCACACCACAATACATCTTCAGTATGCCCTAACGTTTCAACCTCACGATTATTGATGATGATCGAACTTTTAGACACCGATTGTGACAAGACTAAAGCATTAAAGCGCTCAGCCATCCATGCCGTATTTTCATCATTTAAAGGTGACTTAAACAATTGTGCTTGTTTTAATACACGTAAACGATAGTCTACACCTGCATCAACATTTAAAATCACACAGTTTTTCTTGACCATTTCAATGGTTGGCAGAAAACGATCACGATGAATACCATTTTTATATAAACCATCGGGTGCAATATTTGATGTTGCAATCAGCGTAATACCGCGTGTAAATAGTTTTTGAAATAAATCACTAAGAATCATTGCATCTGTAACGTTTGACACAAAAAATTCATCAAAACAAATCACTACAGCATCTTTATAAATTTGATCTGCGACCAAATCGAGTGGATTACGTTGACCTGAAAGCTTATTTAACTCTTTATGCACATACTGCATAAAGTGATGAAAATGCATACGGGTTTTACGGCGAAATGGAATTGACTCATAGAATTGATCCATCAACCACGTTTTTCCACGCCCTACACCACCCCACATATAGACACCTTTAGGTGAGGTCTGGCGGCGAAAACGACGAAATGCTTTTTTAGAAGCTTTATAACGTTGAATAAGTTCTTGCCAAACACGATCTAGCTCATGCACTGCTTGCGCCTGTGCTTCATCGGGTAAAAATTGCCCAGATGACAAAGCTTGAGCATAACGCTCAGCAGGAGATACGGGTGTAAATGCGGTGCTATGTGCTGATTTTTTGTCTAACATATTACGAATACTTTTAGGGGCTGGTGGAAGTATAGCGAAAATTACAAGCTGATAAATAAGACTTTCTCATTAATTTATCTTTGCTATACCGAAAATTGTTTTATTTGCCATATTGGCGTGGGCTTTGCCCAAACCAACGTTTAAATGCATGATTAAATGCCGCAGGTTCAGAATATCCCAATAACTCAGCAATCATCTCAATTGAATATTCTTTATATTCAATCAGACGCAATGCCTTATGCTTAATTAATTGCTCTCGAATCACCTTATAACTCGTATTGAGTTGTTGTAATTGGTGGCGTAATGTTCGTTCCGGCAAATTCAATGCCTGTGCTGTTTCTGCCATTGTCGGCATTACACCTTGTTGTAACTCTAAATAATCCTTTACACGTTGAATCAATACAGGTGTCTCATTTTCAACATCACTTAAACGCTGAATCTCTTCAACACATTTAACCTCATAAATACGATTGGTCATCTGATCCGCAGATGGAATTTTAACATCGAGTACATATTTATCTAACCAAAATGCAGCCGCCTTACCACCAAAGTGTAAGTCCGCACCATAATAATCCTGAAACTGTTTCAAAGTTTCAGCATCTTTAGGTTGAGCAAAAGGTAACTCAATACGTATATCTGGAGTAGGCAAACCCATCATTTTATAAATATCTTGTAAAAACTTATATGTTCCTGAAATTTCACATTGTGCCCGTAACAATCCCATATCAGTCGTGAGATCAATAGGTTGATAGCTTAAAGCAACTTGATATTGGTTTTCTATCAAATTTAAAACGCCATATAAATGTGTTAAACCTTGAAAATGAATACCATTTTTGATTGCATCACCAACCGTCTGACACGTCACCAACAACATGAGCAAAGGACCATAACCCGCTAAAGCATAGTGCTGTCCAATAAATACCCCAGTTTCAGGCTTAACGCCTTGCCCAATGACTTTTTGAATATCCCATTCTAAACTCGGATGAATAATTGAACTGGGTTCAAGGGCATCAGACTGGATACCAATACTCGCAAGACGTGCATCCACATCAATACCTGCATTACGCATGCCCTGAATTAAGTACATCAAACCAAGTATCGATCTTTTCATCTTCATTACAATATTTTTTACTGGCTATTTTTTACTACACTATTACTGATTTGAAAATTGCCGAATTGATCAATTTTTCTGTTGCTATAATCATATTACTGTCTAAAAAATTTCATTAACCTAAACAAAATCAAAAAAAACTGGATTTAAAAAATGTGTGCAACAAACACGATCAATCATCAACAACCGACCCAATCCACACAAATTGCGATCATTGGCGCAGGCTTTGGTGGTTTAGCGATGGCTATTCGTTTACTACAAGCCAATATTCATGATTTTATCATTCTAGAAAAAGCCGATGATGTCGGTGGTACATGGCGTGAAAATCAATATCCGGGAGCTGCTTGTGATGTACAATCACACATGTATTCGCTCTCATTTGCACCGAAGAAAGACTGGTCAAAACGTTATGCTGAAGCGCCTGAGATTTTTGATTATATACAAGACCTGATAAAAGAATATCAGCTAAAAAAATACATCCAATTTAATCAAGAAGTCATTTCAACACGCTACGATGAACAACAATGTCATTGGCATTTAGTGCTAAAAAATGGACAAAAAATTGAGGCACAATTTGTTATTTTTGCTTCAGGTCCTTTGCATGTCCCACAGATTCCAAAAATTAAAGGCATTGAAAAGTTCAAAGGTGAAGTTTTCCACTCGTCACAATGGAATCACCAATATAATTTAAATGAGAAAAATGTAGCATCGATTGGCACAGGTGGTAGTGCGATCCAATATATTCCCGAAATCGCAGCCAAAGTTAAAAATCTTTATGTGTTGCAACGCACAGCAGCATGGGTAATTCCACGCGATGAACGTGCTTATAATGCTTTAGATCAACATCTATTTAAACGTTTTGAATGGTTTCGAAAGTTACATCGTGCACGTTTATATTGGTCAAATGAATCGCGCGTCGTTCCGATTGTACAACCACAAATCATGAAATATGGGCAAAAATTGGCTGAAGCTTTTATTAAATTTCAAGTAAAAGATAAAGCGGTTGCGAAAAAACTGACTCCAGACTATGTCATGGGCTGTAAACGTATTCTGATTTCTAATAAATATTTCCCAACCTTTAACCGTGACAATGTAGAACTCATCACCGATGCGATTCAAGAAGTGACTGAAAACAGCATCATCACCAAAGATGGTAAAGAACGTCCAATTGATTGCTTAATTTATGGTACAGGTTTTATTACCGACCCGCGTATTTATCTAAAATCATTTGAATGTTATGGTTTAAATGGTATTGAACTCAAAGATGCATGGAAAGATGGTGCAGAAAGCTATTATGGAATTACAACCAAAAATTTCCCTAATTTATTCCAATTGTTAGGACCAAATACCATACTTGGTCATAATTCTGTAATTTTCATGATCGAATCACAAGTGCAATATATTTTACAACTCATTCAATTGGTTAATAAAACTCAAACTCAAGCAATCACCATCAAACCTGAAGTACAAGATTCATTTAATGAACGTGTTCAAGAACAACTCAAAGGCACTGTTTGGCAGTCTGGATGTGTGAGTTGGTATCAACAAGATGGTGGCAAAAACTTCTCACTTTGGCCAACGTATACATGGAAATTCTGGCTACAGACTCGAACAGTTAACGCTAGCGATTATTTATTATTAGGTCAAAAACAAATGTCTAATAAAAGCACACGTGCTGCTTAAAACTTCAGCTATAATGGGCAAATAGTGACTATTTGCCCATTTTTATGCAATCTCTTTGGCTGATCTTCCAACTTTTATTTTGTTTATTTTTAGGTTTTATTCTGGCACGTCGATTACCCGTTTGGCTAGAAACTATCGCCTTTAAAATTCTGCCTTATTTTACTTATATCTTATTGATTGCCATTGCCATTGAGTTCGCACAAACCCTTCATAGCATCGCCGAACCTGCACAAATTGTGAGTGATGCCATTAGCATTGCTTTAGCAACATCGTTAGGAGCATTTCTATGCTGCTATATATTATTTAAAGTGATTGGCTTTCAACCTACACAAGGCAAAGTTTCAGCAGAACTGTTGATGGGTTCACTAATCAATATTAGCTATGCTTTTATCGCCTTAGCTTTAGGCTATGGTTTATCTGAATTATTTGCTTATTTTGACTATCAGCTACAGATCAGCACATGGTATTTACTACTCGTCTTCATGCTACTGATTGGTTTAGATCTCGCTTACTCCCCATTAGATCGCTCTTGGCTAAACTGGAAAATATTACTTGTACCCATAGGTTGTATTATTGGTTCTATTTTAGGTGCTGTCCTGTGTTCTTTAATGATCAATAGCATCAACTTAAAAGATTTGATCATGTTGTCACAAGGTTATGGTTTTTACTCTATGACAGGAATCGTGGTCACTGAACTCAGAAATGCTCATCTCGGCAGTATTGCCTTAATTAATGATTTATTCCGTGAAATTTTCGCCATTTTATTTATGTATATGATCGGTTGGCGTTATCCACGTTCTGCTATTTCTTCTGCAGGTGCAACTGCAATGGATGTTACTTTACCCATGGTTAAACAAGCCTGTGGCAACGAGTTTATACCGCATGCCATGGTCAGTGGTTTTGTTCTCTCAGTACTCGCGCCTATTGCTGTAAGTATTTTGGCAGCTTTATAGTTTTTCAAGCCGATAAGTAGAAAAGAAATCGCCAATGATTGGTGATTTCTTTTTTAACCAAAATTCAGAACTAGATTCAAAAAATGAGAAATATGCAACTTAAACTAGCACCAATAGAAACACACACTAAAGTAAATATCACCCACTCAAAAAATTTTTAATGCATTCAAAAACGCTCTAACCCACTCAACAGCGTCAATACCTGAACCCCATTCATTATTTCGATTTTGAGCATGTTCTTCCTCTTGTATAGCTTCTTCTGAAAGTTGTTGCAGATTGTCGATCACATATTGTGGTGTATCATTCATTGATAAATTTTGATCAGTCATTTTATTTGTCTCATAGATCAATTTACAACTTCATCATAAACAAGAAAGCCTTTCGATTGAAAGGCTTTCTGCAAAATAACTGTATACCAAATCAGAACGATTACAATGTCGCCAAAATATCTTTCAACGTTTGACTTGGATTCTCAGATTGAGTAATTGGACGACCAATCACCAAATGTGTAGAACCATCTAACATCGCTTGTTTTGGGGTCACAATACGCTTTTGATCATCCGCATTTGAACCTACTGGCCGAATACCTGGTGTAACCAAAGAAAAATCTTGACCTAATTCTTCACGCAACATTTTCGCTTCTTGTGCAGAACACACCACACCATCTAAACCACTGTCTTTGGTCAATTTTGCTAAACGTTTCACTTGCTCAAAAGGCTCAATATCCAAACCAATATCACGTAAATCTTCACGTCCCATTGAAGTTAATACTGTTACAGCAATCAATTGAGTTTTATAGTTCCCTGCTTGTAAACGCTCAACACAGGTTTCCATCATTTTACGACCACCTGACGCGTGTACATTCACCATCCAAACCCCCATGTCTCCCGCAGCACATACAGCTTGTGCTGTAGTATTTGGAATATCATGAAATTTTAAATCTAGAAATACTTCAAAGTTACGATCATGCAATGCTTTAACAATAGATGAACCTTCATGTGTAAAAAGTTCTTTACCCACTTTTAAACGACAAAGTGATGGATCTAGCTGATCAGCGATTGTTAATGCGTCATATTGGCTTTTGGCGTCTAAGGCAACAATAATACTCAAGAGATTCTTTCCATCACAATAAGGTGCCTTATTATAGAGATAATCCTGATGAGTACAAAGAATTAATACTTTACTTGGTGATTATTCGAATAATTATTAGAATGCAGAAATGATAAAACCCTCAATCTTTCATTATTATCATGATTGAGGGTTGATAAAATTATAATGGCTTAGAATTTTTATCTTCTGGATAAACATCCATCACTGTTTTTTCATGACGCACACTTGCTGCGGCTTCCGCTGCAGCCAATTGAGCGCTTTGGATTTGCTCCTTACGTAAATGATCAATATCTTTACGTAATCTGCGAATTTCCCAATTATTTTGAAATACTCGGAAAATCTGCACACCGATCAACAACCCCAATACAATACCAATGGCTAATGTTAACAATAACAATAGACCCAAACGCATTGCAGGCACTTGAGTAAACCATAAATCCACAGGTAACTCAGTTCCATTGATCAGTACCAGTGCTAGAGAATAAACAAACACTGCGACCAAAAGTAAACCTAAAATAAAGCGCATAAACACCCCATTCGAATTTTATTTATTTGCAGATTCGTTTACTGCGTCACGTAATGCTTTACCAGGTTTAAAATGTGGTACTGCTTTCGCTGCAACCTCAACTGATTTACCTGTTTTTGGGTTACGTCCCACACGTGGCTCACGATGATGTAAAGCAAAACTACCAAAACCACGAATTTCGATACGATCATCTCCTGATAGTGATGCAATCATTTGATCTATCATAATCTTCACTGCTTCTTCCACCAATGGCTCAGCCAAATGTGGATTTTTAAGTGCAATTCTTTCTATTAAGTCAGATTTGTTTAGAGCTTCAGTTGTCATCTACGACCTCAATTCATTTTAATGCTATTTAGCCTTGCTTCAAATAATATCCTTTTTAAATACAAAAAGGTAGCGCAGTGATCGTATACTACGCTACCTTTTACAGTATTTGTATAAAAAGTATTAATTAATTACATTTAATAATACTTTTTTACAGCAACTTAGTGATTCATTTGAGCTTTGATCAAGTCACCAATAGTTTTTGGACCATTGTCTTGAGCAGTTGTAGCTGTTTTCAAGTTCGCAACCGCTTCTTTCTCTTCAGCTTCGTCTTTCGCTTTGATCGACAAGTTGATAGAGCGAGATTTACGGTCAACGTTGATGATTTTCGCTTCAACTTCTTGACCAACTTCTAAGAATTTGGTTGCATCTTCAACGCGATCACGGTTGATTTCAGATGCTTTCAAAGAAGCTTCAACTTCGTCAGCTAACTTAACAGTTGCGCCTTTAGCATCAACTGCAGTTACTGTACCTTTAACCAACGCACCGCGTTCGTTAGCAGCTAAGAAGTCATTGAATGGATCGCTGTTCAATTGTTTAACGCCAAGGCTGATACGGTTACCTTCTGCATCTACAGACAAGATAACTGCTTCAACTGTGTCGCCTTTCTTGTAACGACGAATCGCTTCTTCGCCTTGTTCGTTCCAAGAAATATCAGACAAGTGAACTAAACCGTCGATACCACCGTTTAAGCCAATGAAGATACCAAAGTCAGTGATAGATTTGATCGTACCAGAAACTTTTTCACCTTTCTCATGAGCTTTAGCAAACTCTTCCCATGGGTTAGCACGAGTTTGTTTGATACCAAGAGAAATACGACGACGTTCTTCATCAACTTCAAGAACCATAACATCAACTTCATCACCAATCTGAACAACTTTAGATGGGTGGATGTTTTTGTTTGTGTGGTCCATTTCAGAAACGTGTACTAAACCTTCAACGCCTTCAGCGATTTCAGCGAAACAACCGTAGTCAGTTAAATTAGTTACACGTGCTTTAACGATAGAACCTTTAGGATAACGGTTCATGATCGCTAACCATGGATCTTCACCAAGTTGTTTAAGACCTAGAGAAACACGGTTACGTTCTTTGTCAAATTTAAGTACTTTAACAGTAACTTCTTGACCCACTTCAACAACTTCTGAAGGGTGCTTGATGCGTTTCCAAGCCATATCAGTGATGTGAAGAAGACCATCAATACCGCCAAGGTCAACGAAAGCACCGTAGTCAGTAAGATTTTTGATTGTACCAGTAACTGTTTGGCCTTCTTCCAATTGAGAAAGAAGCGCTTCACGGTCAGCTGAAGATTCAGCTTCCATAACAGCACGACGAGATACAACAACGTTGTTACGTTTAGCATCAAGTTTGATGACTTTGAATTCTAACTCTTTACCTTCAAGGTGAGTCGTGTCACGGATTGGACGAGTGTCTACCAAAGAACCTGGTAAGAACGCACGAACAGGACCGATGTCAACAGTGAAACCGCCTTTAACCTTACCAGAGATAACACCAGTAACGATTTCGCCGTCTTCAAAGATTTTTTCAAGTTTAGTCCAAGTTTCAGCACGTTTTGCTTTTTCACGTGATAAAACTGTTTGACCCATACCGTTGTCAAGCGCTTCAACAACAACATCTACTGTATCGCCAACTTGAACTTCAAGTTCACGTTGTTCGTTTAAAAATTCAGCACGAGATACAACGCCTTCAGATTTAAGGCCAGTATCAACAGTTACCCAGTCAGAATCGATACTAACAACGATACCTTGGATGACTGCACCCTTTTCAACGTTGAGGTTTAATTCGCTTTCTTCAAAGAGGGCTGCAAAAGATTCGGTCATGATATACCTAGAAAAGTCAGCGGTCTTGGATCAGACAAGGCCGGTTTAGTTAAGTCTCCACATAGTCCGTATAAACTGATCAAGCTATGCTTCCACTGAATTTGTTATTTCGCTAACTGTGCATCGATAAAATCAGTCATCAATTTGAATACTTCATCGATATTTAATGTAGAACTATCAATAATATATGCATCTTGTGCTGGCTTCAATGGAGCGACTGTACGCTCCATATCACGCTTATCACGTGCCTGTATGTTAGCTAAAATGTCGTTTATTTTAACATCCAAGCCCATCGCCTGCAACTGTTTTACACGGCGTGTCGCACGTGACTCTGCCGATGCAGTCAAGTAAATTTTTGCTTGTGCTTCTGGAAAAATTGAAGTCGCCATATCTCGACCATCTGCCACCAACCCCGGTGCTTGGGCAAATGCACGTTGACGGGCAAAAAGCGCTGTTCTAAGCACAGGAATTGCTGCGACTTTTGAAGCAAATTCACCAACACGTTCAGTACGAATAGTTTCAGTGACATTTTCGTCATCTAAAAACACTTGTGTCGCTGAGTTTTGTTCACTGACAAATTTGATGTCTAAATTTGTTGCAATTTTCTCGCATTGCGCTAACACATCTGCATCATTTAAAGCATCTAGCAGATTATTTTTATGTAATGACAATCCAAGTAAACGATAGATCGCCCCTGAATCTAACAAGTGAAACTGATAATGCGCTGCTAACTTTGCTGCGAGTGTACCTTTACCTGAACCACTCGGTCCATCAATCGTAATAATTTGAATTGTCATTGAAATTCCAGTTTTAAGCCATCGACTTTGCTAATTTCTTAAAGCCAAGTGTAATCGCTAGTTTGAGCTGTGCAAGTATTAATTTACTAACAAAGGGTGCACGTGCCTGTAATTCGATCGTATAGTCGACTTGTGTTTTATTTGCACCAAGCTCAGTAAATTCAATGATTCCAATATGATGTTTGATCAAAGGATTCTTGATTAATTTATATTCAATACGTTTATTTACATCCAACAAGGTAATTTGTTCTTGGATCGGTTTAATCGGACCAAGCCCCATACGACGTATAGACCCTAAGCCATCAGGACGTTCAGGATCAGCCGCATCTTTCACGCGTACCACTTGGATTGGAGCAAAAGCAACATTATAAGTCGCATGTTTTGATAACAAATCAAAGACTTGATCAATGGGTGCATTGAACTCTTGTTTTACTTGAATTGAATTCATTTTTATTTCCTTTATAAAGTGACAATACAGATTGTCAAATGTCTAATGATTTTAACTTACTTTATTTGATCTTTTAATGACTTTTCGTGTAAACGTTGCTGCTTTTTTTGCTCACGACGCATCTTAAAAAACTCAGACAATTGATTTGAACACTGTTCTTGCAAACATCCACCTTCGAATTGGAAAATATGATTGTAATAACCATTGTCCAAAAGTTGGCGACTGCTCACCAAAGACCCTGCTTTAGGCTCAGTTGCAGCAAATACCACACGTTTCACACGTGCGTGAATTAATGCCCCTACACACATGGTACAAGGCTCTAAGGTCACATATAAAGTCGCGTCATCAGGTAAGCGATAATTTTGAATACTGAAACAAGCATGGCGAATCGCTTGAATCTCAGCATGGGCGGTTGGATCATGAGCAGAAATAGGCATATTGTAGCCTTGCCCAATGATTTGATTTTGACTCACAAGCACTGCACCTACAGGGATTTCACCCTGAGTTGCAGCATATGCAGCCTGCTCGAAAGCCTGCTGCATCCAATATTCATCTTGTATTTTTTGTGTTTCGCTCATTTAAACAATCATGCAATAACATCATAATGACGAAGTAATGCATTCCAGCTTTCGATCGTTGTGATCGGTGGATGACTTGAAAGAATACCTTTGAGCGTCATTGATTCAACTTCTTGCCATTCAGGTGATAAATCTTTATCCACTAAACGTGCACGAACACCTTCCACAAAGTCAGGATGACGGATCTTCCAATCAGAAATTTGTGCTTCTAACTCAAACACTTCACTCCATGGATGAACTTGACGCCCCCATTGCCATAACAACCAAGTCAGTGCAGCAGTACTTGGTGACCCCTTTTGCAAGTTCTCGCTGGCTTGACGTAACCAATCACTACGCGCTTCACTCAAACCAATAATTGCATCATAATCTTGTTGGAAGTTCACACCACGACAAACACTATGAATCACATCCAACGAGTTTTGCAAAGGACCAGGCGATACTGGACGGTGTAAACTGTTTAAGGTGTCATCCAATGCGCGAAAATCACCCGCAGGATAATGATCCCAGTCAATATCAATAAGCTTTTGTAATACGACATCACGTTGTGCATCACAAATATGGGTCGCCCAACCAATCCCATAACCACCTGCCGCAGTCATGATCGATCCCGTTAAACCTGTAAACAAACCAACAGGCCCACGATCTGCAAGGAAGCGTGTCGCACCAACATCAGGATATAAACCAATATTGACTTCAGGCATCGCTAAACGTGAGTAAGGGGTAACTAAACGGAAAGGGGCAGCCATAAACAAGCCTAAACCACCGCCCATCACATAACCTTCCCCCCAAACCACGATGGGTTTAGCATAGTCATGTAAAAGTAAGTCAAGTGCATATTCTGTTTTAAAGAATTGATTGGCTACATCAACTTCATTATTAATCACAAGTTGGCGTAATTTTCGTACATCACCACCTGCACAAAATGCTTTAGGTGTAGTTGAATCTAACCAAATTGCTTTAACTTGATCATCTGTATGAAAATCTTCAAATAATTTTAATAAAGCTGCAACAATGGACTCATCCAAGGCATGCAACGATTTTGGACGATTTAATCGAATTACACGCCAACCATTGGCTGCTTCTTCAATAATTAAATCAGAATGATAGAGATTACTTTCGGGAGAATTTGTCATGCGTCCAGCTGCCAGTCTATTGGCTCAATGCCATTTTGTTTCAGATAATTATTTGTTTTGGAAAATACCTTACAACCAAAAAAACCACCACGATTTGCTGCCAAAGGTGAAGGGTGGGCGGCTTTTAATACGAGATGTTTTTCTTGGTCTATACGTTGTCCTTTACGTTGTGCATAAGCACCCCACAAGATAAACACGACATGGGTACACTGCTCATTAATCACATCGATCACAGTATCGGTGAATTCTTCCCAACCTTGTTTTTGGTGTGAAGTCGGTTGCCCTGCTTCGACGGTCAATACACTATTGAGTAAAAGTACACCTTGTTCTGCCCATCGAGTTAAATCGCCATGTTTTGACACCGCAATGCCGAGGTCATTATGCAATTCATGAAAGATATTACGCAAAGATGGAGGTAATGCAACCCCCTTTTGTACTGAAAAACTCAAACCATGCGCTTGATTTGGGCCGTGATAAGGATCTTGCCCCAAGATCACCACTTTAACTTTATGCAAAGGTGTTGTATCCAATGCATTAAAGATTAGGGAGTTTTCAGGATAAATTTGTTTATTTTCAGCAAATTGTGATTTTAAGAATGCACGTAAATGATCCATCTTTGGACCCACTAAAAACTCAGCCAAATCTGCTTTCCAACTTTCATCCAAGCGAACTTGATTTAATTTTGCTTGCTCTTGTTCAGTGAATTGCACTGTGTTCAATCCCTCATTTACTCTTAGCCCTGAAGCCAATCCATTTTCGATCTAAATTTTGATCTCATTTATAACGCTATAAAAAATTACAATTTAACTTGTAAATCTACCGTAGGATTTTGAAATTTCAAACCTTTTTTCAGGTTCTCATACATTTCAGGGTCATGCCATTCTGCTTGAACTTGTTCTGAAAAAACAATGTCCTCTAAACTTAAAATGCCCATTTGTTCATTTTCAATATCTTCAATAAAACTTTGTGCATAGCCTGTATCGGTTTCATGCACAATCACTGAATAGACTTCAACATCGCCTTCGCCATTTTGAGTAATGGTCGATTGAAGAACCTGCTGTGCCAAAAAGAAAAAAATACGGGAAAATTGCTCTGCTGAAGGAGATACAGGTAAAGCCACCCAACGCGCACTAAAAGTTTTGCAAGCTTGAATGTACTCAGCACTATCATCTTGCCAAAAACAAATTGCGTGATCAAAACTATCAAAAATGTCTTTAATCACACCCTTGAGCAACCCAAAGTCATAGACCATTTGACCATGATCAAGCTTCGAAGCTTTAAGCAACAATTCTACTTTATAACTGTGGCCATGAATCGAACGTTTACAACGATCCGAGGTACAGTTACGCACAATATGTGCATTTTCAAATTTAAATAACTTACGAATTAACATGTGTCAAATTTTACAAAAAGAATAGTGAAGAAATTTGATTATAAAGCAAAACACTGACGCTGAGGATTAATTTTAACGTTCATTGCAATAGGCAAAAGGTATAAACAAAAAATCATCAGATTCATCCCCTGCTCTTCGTGATTTTATCAGCATATTTTATTTTACAATCGCATGTGGTGATATTGTCCAACAATTTAGTATTGAATATAAAATGGTGCCAAACTACGAGCATACACGACCACTGTATTGTTTTTACGCATCAAATAACTACTCATTTGACGATTTCGATTGTTTAATGCCACTTCGATTTCTGCTTTAAAATAACCACTTTTTACATCAAAAACTTTTTCTGCCATGGCTTTGTTTGCAGGGTCTATACTTTTAAATGCATCAACACCCAATAGATCTTGCACACTATTAAAGTTTTCCATTTTTTCGAGCTTTTGTTTTTGTAAGCTTGCGACACTTGCAACATCGAGTTTGGGGTCTAATGCAGCCAAAACTAAGGCAGGTGCAGTATTGATGTTGATTTTACTCGTCACATCAGGTAATGCAGACACATATTGTTGGATTAAGTCGTATTTCGTGCCTTCAAAGCCTCGTACAAGTTTCAATTCTTCCACACTAAAAAATGGACGATTTGCCGCAGAATATGAGGGTTGTAAGCCGTTGTAATAATTACTTTCTGCACCCATCGCCCCCATAGGAAGGTCGTCTTGATCTTGCCAATCGATCACCGCTTGGCTAATTTCCGCAGCTAAGCCTACACGGACTAAAATACGCTCAAAATAGACTTTATTTTCCTCATTCACTTTTCCATCTGTTGTAAATAAGCTATTTAAATTAAATTTTCCAGACTCATCTTTGAGTGTGCCTGTGATAAAACCACCTTCAATAGGAAAGGCAGGCATTGGCTTTGCCCAATTTTCTTGTAAATTGTCCGTATTTGGACTGTTTTGTGCATCTTGAATCAATAATTCGGAAAAAAAATCTTCAGCACTTTTGGCATAATTCAATGCTTGATTTTGACGCATCAATACTGCGGTATTTTCATTAGCAGCATATTGGCGTTTAGCAATACTTGCAGCAAGAATAGTTGCTAAAGCCACCATGACCAAAATGGTAATTAATGCGATTCCTTTTTGCTGCTTCATATTTTTCTCAAATCATGATCCATTATTGACAGGTGTACTCGCACTCGTTTGCTCACGCAAAAACTCAGTATCTAATAAACTAAAAATCCACTCATATTCAACATCACGGATCATCACTTTAATTTTAATGCCTCGTGGTAATTGACGCTCATTAAAGGCATTTTCATCAGGCCACCGCTCACCTTCGTTCGGGTTTAGCGTACTGACCTGATATTGATCGACATCGTTGAGCAGTACACTCGATAAAGGCTGTGCAGCAGCAGATAAATTCAAATTGCCATATTTCAAACGATATAATTTTTTATCTTGTGCGCTATAAACATATTCAACGCGCTCAAAACTGGCAAGTCCCTGCTTCAAAGGATCAGTCATCCCTGTTTTACTAAAACTCAATTTCTGCTGATCGAGTTGCAATGCAGGCAATATTTGTTGTCCCATACTCGCTGTTACAGGAATAATTTGCAAGGTATCGCGTTGCATTTGCTGATATGCTTCTTGTAGTTGTCCCAAATTTTGCTCATGCATCGCATTTCGTTCTTTGACTTTATTTAGATAATCAAAAATTTTCCAACCCAACGCCGCCAAAACAGCAAAGATTGCAATGGCAACCATCAGTTCAATCAATGTAAATCCTTGTGTTTTTGTTTGATTAGACATGAAATACACTCAAACTAGGATTGAACATTTTTTTGTGGATTGTTAAAAAACACAGCATTGGTAATACCTGCTTCCACTTTATGAGTTTCAGGATTATATAAACTAATTTGGATCTCTATTTTTTGAATGTTTGGACTGATCGTGCTTTCAGCTTTTTTATCGACTTGCCAGGTTTCACCTTGCGACGTAATTTGTTCAGACTGGGTTCCTGTCAATTTCGCTTGATTAATTTCCATCAACGCGACTTGATTTTGTGCCACAAATTGCGCTTTTGTTCTTAAAATCGCGTTTGCTGTAGACTGAGTATATTGCATCGCAACTTTGGTGAGTGCCATGGCAGCCACCGCAAAAATTGCCAATGCCACCACAACCTCAATGAGGGTAAACCCTAAAATACGATTCAAGTGCACACGGCTTGATGGTGTCGGACGTCCAAAAATAATATTAAATGAAAAAGCATCAGTAAAACCATATTGTGCCTGAGTACGAGATAAGGAATCACACTTCATTTTTTTATTCTTCATCTGTGACTTTTCCCAAATAATCCAAATCAATCAAAGCACCAATTGGCTTTTGATCATAATACATTTGAATTTTGACAGGTTTCGCCTCACCATTACCAAACCAAATGACTTTAGGGGCATTATTTCCCAACAAATCAGCATTATTGGCATTTACAAAACGATGTTCTTGGCTTTGTACAACAAATGACACGCGTTCAGGCAAGCTACGCAAATCAAAATTTTGTACATCTTTCCATGGTTTTTCTTCGATCACTCTTAAACTTTTATCAGCACTTTCAGTAAAAGGCTGATATTGCACAAGCTTATAGCGAAATGGTGCGACATCCGTAGCAGGCAAAATATCAAGCGCATAAATCTGTGCTTGATCATTGGCATCACGGTTTATTTTCTTTAAATCCAGCAATAAAAATTCACGTGCTTGCAAGGCTTTACGATGATCCACACCATCAATATTGAGCGAGATCAAAGATGCCATAATGCTTACAATCACAATGACCACCATCAACTCAATCAAGGTAAACCCTTTTTGTAGAATAAATGATGATGGCTTATTCATGACTTAGCCAAACTCGCCAACAGATTGGGCATGTTTTGGCATCAATAAAGCTTGATCAATCAACGCCACACGCAAAGTGTCTCTTGAACCCAAATAACGTTGGTAAAAACTCGAGTTAAGAATTGCAGCACCACCATGGGTGATTGACCAAATTGAAGCCAAATAATCACGCCCTGACATTTGACTGTCAATGTCTGCCAAATATTGATCAGTCATACGAATGATAATGCGTAACCGTTGTTTACGTACTTGATAAAGTTCATGAAATAAATCATGAATCCCTTGTCCTGTCGTCGATAAACGTTCTTCAATTTGATGAAATAACACAGTACGTTCAGGATGATGCAAATGATGCAACATAAAAAAAGCCAAATGCTCAGGAAATTCCTTTTCTGTATCTTTGACCATCTCCAACAACATGCGCTCATTACGAATAATCAGCAGCATGTACAATTCATCTTTACTCTGAAAATGTTTATAGAGCGTCCCTTTTGCGAGATCTAGTTCGGCTGCCAAAGCATCAAGCGTCATGCCTGATTCACCATTTTCTAGCAATAACTGTTCAGCCACCTGAAAAATTAATGCTTCTCTTGCTCTAAACTGAGCCTGACGATCCATCTTCACTCGATAAACTCTCTTCTTAATCTTATATCTATGGCATTAAATTTAATTTTGTCTGAGTAAATTTTCAAAATTTTGTGATGTGATTAATCCAATTTCCTCAAGTGTTTTATCATATACATCACTTAAGGCTTTGGCTACATAGGGAACGTATTTTGGCTCATTGCTTTTACCCCGATATGGCATCGGCGCAAGATATGGACTGTCCGTTTCAATTAAAACTCGATCGAGTGGCACCTGCTTCGCAACATCGCGGAGGTCTTGTGCATTTTTAAATGACACAATGCCAGAAAATGAAATGTAATAACCACAATCCAAAACAGCTTTGGCAGTTTCCCAATCTTCAGTAAAACAATGCAAAATACCATGTGTAGATTTTTCAGCACGAATAATATCTACAGTGTCATGTTTTGCAGAACGGGTATGTACCACCACGGGTTTTTTGATCAGATGTGAAGCATGAATATGGCGGGCAAAACATTCTTTTTGTTCTGCAATAAACGCTGTACTATGAAAATAATCTAAACCAGTTTCACCCAATGCCCAAACATTGTCAGGCTGTGCCAACTCAACTAACTTTTCAACAGTTGCACGTTGCATTGTGGCAATATCTTCACATGGGTGAACACCCACACTATATCCCACATCAGCATGACGTGCAGCAATGGCAGATAGCGCAATATGATCATCCAAATCTACAGAGATTGCCATAAATTTGGACACACCACCATCACGTGCTTGTTGTAATGCTGCATCCAAATCTCCCGCATAAGGCGCAAGATCTAATAAAGTTAAATGGCAATGGGTATCAACAAACACGATTTTTTCCTAAATTTCTAACGATGGCGACTTACATGGTAAAGCTATTACGTTCAGAGGCTTTTACCCCCGCCAATAATTTTTCAGCTTCATTTTTGTAATATACGCCTTTTTCACCACTGAGTTGGATCGCAAAACCTTGTGGCTTTTTGCCAGATTGTTTTTGCGAAATCCAAATGACTTTTCCTGTTAATGGAATCTTTTGTGATTGTTCAGGTAAAGTCGCCAACAAGAAAACTTCTTCACCCATTTTCACGGCTTGATTAGAAGGCACAAATAAACCACCGCCTTGCACAAAAGACATATAACTTGCTTGTAAAGTTGCACGATCTGCAATAACAACTTGTAATAAACCGCCCATACGTGGTTGCATCATTATTTCCCCAAATTATGAAACATTCATTAATTGTATAGAAAGTTGATCAATAATTAGATTGGTTTGCACATTTTGATCAACTTTTCTTTTTGATTGCTGCAAACCTTCATAGATTGAAAATAATACCTCTAAAACATACTGCTCTGCGAGTGTATTTAAAGTCAAATCGGTGTTTTTTATCTGTTGTTGTAATTTTACCGCGATCATATCCGCCAATAAATACTCAAACATTTCAATAAAATCTTGAAAATTGAGTTCTTTATTCCATTTGGTCGCAAATTGCATAGGCATACTTTTTTGCGTGACTAATTTTTGCCAATCTTGCACAAATTCAGCACGACGATTTAACCATTCTTTTTGGGCTAACTGCATGGCTTGTAATGGCATTTGATTCGACAAATTCATTAACAATTGAATTTGTTGTGTAGATGCCGTCGTTAAATGTTGTTGTAAATAATGCTGTGCTTGCTCAGGTGCGATACGATCTAAAGCAAAATGCTGTAAACGACTGCGAATGGTCGCAGGTAATTTTAGATAATGCGCTGCCAATAAAATAATCAGCACCTTTTCGCCCGGTTCTTCTAAGGTTTTTAGCAATGCATTACTTGATGCGATATTCAATGCTTCCGCAGGCTCAATCACGATTACCCGCCAACCATCTACCGTTTGCTGCACAAAAGGCAAAAGCTCACGAATTTTTTCGATTTTAATTTTGGCATTTTGCTTTTTATTGTCTTCATCCGTACTGATATGCACATAATTCGGATGTGTATCTGACTTGAGCCACAAACAACTACTACATTCACCACATGCTGCATCAGGTTGTTTATTTAAACATAACACCCAAGACAAAAAATGCTGCGCAAATGCATATTTGCCACAGCCTTTTTTACCGTAAAACAATAAACCATGTCCAAGTCGTGGAAAACGTCCAGTTAACGTTTTCCATACCTGTTCTTGCCAAGGATAAACTTGATCATTGGAAGGATTCATACTCATTTTTGCAGCCAATTATTCAAAATTTGACACATCCATGGCATTTAAACGATCCAAATCTGCTTGTGTATCCACACCCGGTGGTAAATTCACTTGCGCAACATCGATGGCAATGCGATGACCATTTTCCAAAATACGCAACTGTTCTAGGCTTTCAAGCTGTTCTAATGTACCTATATTCCAAGTCACATAATCTTGTAATAAACGCACACGATAAGCGTATAACCCTAAGTGACGATAAGCATGACGATGCAAATTTTTCACCTCTTGCTTTGCACCTTCACGGTCATAAGGAATCGGTGAACGACTAAAATATAAAGCTTCATTCAATTGACTCATCACCACTTTGACAATACTGTCACGCTCGAATTCTTCAAGTTGATGAATCGGTTCACACAACGTTGACATTGAACAATCTGGTTTTGCCACCAATAAATCAGCAACTTGATGTACCAATGCCGCAGGTAATAAAGGTTCATCACCTTGCACATTCACAATAATATCATCCGCTGCCCAACCTTTTAGGCGAGCAACTTCACTGAGACGGTCTGTACCTGACGGATGATTTGGATTAGTCATCACCACATCCACACCTTCCGCACGACATACCTCAGCAATACGTTCATCATCCGTTGCTACACATAAGTCATCAAAATCCAAAACTTTTTTTGCTTGATCTACCACACGTAAAATCATTGGGCGACCATGAATCAACAGCAATGGTTTAGCCGGTAGTCGAGAGCTCGAATAACGTGCAGGAATAACGATATGTTTCATTTTATTCACCTTGTGAAAGTGCAATACCTAGTTCAGCCAGTTGCTGATTTAAGACGTGATAACATTCATCTGAAAGCACAGCTTCCACAGGAATCACCCAAATTTCACGCTGAAAATGCGGGTGTTGTTTTAACAGCGGCAATAATTTTACGGCATCTTTTTCAGTCGTAATAATCGGGTTGCTATCTTCAAACTGTAAGTCTTGAATTTCATAATCATAATGGTCTGGAAATTCATGACATTGAAAATGCTGCACCCCCATACTTTCCAAGGTGTGATAGAAGCGCTGTGGAAAACCAATTCCAACCACAGCATAATAATCCAAACTGGAATCAAAAATCTCAGCTTGGTCATAGCTTGGATTGAGTAAATAGGGTGCCGCAACTTCTAAATGCATATTTAATGCAGACTGCGGTTGATGTGCATGTTCAATCACCGTACTCTGCCGTAAACGAGATACTGGCTCTCGCAAATAACCTTCAGGTAAGAGTTTTTCATTCCCTAACCCACGATTATTATCCAAAACAATCCACTCAATTTGACGTTCTAATGCCCAATGTTGTAAACCATCATCACTAATGATCAGATCAAGTTCATGCTGTTTTAATAACAATTCAATACTGGCTTTGCGATTTGAACCCACCACCATCGGCACATCAGTGGATTGCACAATCAAACATGGCTCATCCCCCACTGTTTCAGGCACAGAATCCAAAGTCACTTGCGCAGGAAAAGGACCATTCCCACCATAGCCACGGCTAATCACACCAACACGCACACCACTTTCTTGCAAATATTTAACCAAATGAATAAGCAATGGTGTTTTACCACTCCCGCCCACAGTAATATTTCCAATAATCATCACAGGCACAGGCGCACGATAACGCTGTTTAATACCAGATAGATAAAGCTGACGGTTGACCACAAAACCCAAACGATAGAGCCATGACAATGGGCGCAAAACAATCAACCATTTTGCTTGTCGGTTCCAAGCATTTTGAATGATTTGCGCTATAGACATAAGGGGTTATTCCTCAAAGCTACGTTCATGTAATTGATGATATGCACCATGTTGCGCCAAGAGTGCTGCATGTGTACCCTGTTCAATGATACGCCCTTTATCCATAACCACAATCACATCTGCATTCTCAATCGTCGAAAGTCGATGTGCAATCACAATCGTAGTCCGATGTTCCATCTGCTCATCAAATGCTTTTTGAATAAAATGCTCTGATTCATTATCCAAAGCACTGGTCGCTTCATCCAAAATCAGAATTGGCGCATTTTTCAAAATCGCACGAGCAATTGCAATACGCTGACGCTGACCACCCGACAGAGTTAACCCCTGTGCACCTACCTCAGTATCATAACCATGGGGTAATGCCATAATAAAATCATGCGCATATGCCGCTTTTGCTGCAGCAATCACTTGCTCATCGGTCGCACCTTCAAGCTGACCATAAGCAATATTCTCACGAATACTACGGTTAAATAATACAACTTGTTGATTCACGATTGCGATTTGAGTTCTCAAACAAGTGATTTCGATGTCTTGAATTTGATAACCATCTAGTTCGATTTGCCCTGAGCTAATCTCATTATAACGCATGAGTAAATTCACCAAAGATGATTTACCTGCACCTGAGCGCCCAACGATTGCAACCGTCTGACCTTTCTCAATGGTCAAAGTAAAATCTGAAATGGCTTGATAACCATCAGGATAAGTCATATTGACATGCTTAAATTCAACACGACCTTGCAACTGCGGTGTCAATGTCCCGGTATTCTTTTCTTCAGGTAAATCAAGCAATTCAAATACAGAATGTGCTGCAGCCATACCACGTTGCAATTTTTCATTTACATCCGTCAAAGTCTTAATCGGCTTACTTAACATACCTGCCGCAGTGATATAAGAGACAAACTCACCCGCCGAAATATCCCCAATAATTTCGGGACGTAGTGCAATCCACATGATAATACTGAGTGCAATCGACATGATCAATTGAACGATTGGACTATTGAGCTGTTGCACCACCACCATTTTCAAACCACGCTTTAAGTTTTCTAAAGAGTGATCCTTAAAACGTGTTTGCTCAGCTGTTTGTCCACCAAAACCTTTCACCACCAACTGACCATTCACCGACTCTTGTACCACATGGTTCACATCCCCCATGGTATTTTGCACTTGGGTCGATAATTTACGCATTCGTTTAGAGGCTTTACGAATAATCACCCCAATTAATGGTCCAAAAATCAAAATACAACAGGTTAATTTCCAATTGATATACAACAAATAGCCCAATAGAGAGATAGTGATCAAGCCTTGTTGTACGATAGTTTTAAGTGATTCTGTAGATGCAGCTGTCAACTGCTCGACGTTATACATAATTTTAGCTGTGATATGACCACTGCTATTGTCCAAATAATACTGCGCAGGCAGTCTTAACAATTTAGCAAAGACTTCCTGACGAATATTAAAGATTAAATTTCGTGAAATCACCGCAGTGAAATAACCACCCATAAATAAACCCACGCCACGAAAGAACATGAGCAATACCACTAAAGCAGGAAATAGCGTCGTAAAACTACGGTCTTTTTCTTGAATGGCTGTGATGATTTTTTCAAGTAGTTTTGCAACAGAAACTTCTGTTGCCGCGTTTATTGCAAAACCTAAAACGACTAAAATCGCTATGCCCCAAAATGGCTTTAAATAACTTAATAGTCGTAAATAGACTTTGAAATCTTGTTTCACTAATTAATAACCTCGGGATGGAACTTTGGTGCTGATGTTGATATTAACAAAACCGAGTTGACCTGCAACATCCATCACGCGAATGACATCTTGATGGGTTGCTTTTGCATCAGCAGCAATCACAAACATCAGATCACGCCGATCTTGGGATGTTTGTTTAATTGCGGTACTCAAATCTGCTGTTTCTTTAGATGAAAGGGCTTGACCATTCACAGCATAATGTCCACTTGAGTCTACCACGACTTCAATTTTATGTTGGTAGTCTTTCGGTGGCACACCTTGCGCGTCTGGCAGAGATAAATTGATACGGCTCTGCTGTGTAAATGTCGTAGTTAACAACAAAAACACCAAAATAAATAGCAAGCAGTCAATCATTGGCGTTAAATTAATGTGCAGATCTTCAACACTTTTTCTTTTAAATTTCATTGAAGTTGCCTATTTCTAACCTGCAATTTTTAAATCTTTATCAGTTTGTATTGTATCATTTTGTTGATAAAACAAAGCTGCGTGAAATAAAGTTGCTTGCTGCTCAAGCTCTGCTACATATTCTTGCACTAAACGTTGAAAATAACGATATGCAAACAATGCAGGAATTGCAATTAGCATCCCTGCCGCCGTGGTAATCAGCGCTTTTGAGATTCCAGGAATCATCATGGTTGGATTGGAACTTGATCCTAAATCAATCACCAAAAAGGATTCAATAATTCCTACAACCGTTCCCAACAACCCTAATAATGGCGCAGCAGCACTCAAGGTGCCTAAAAAATTAATATTTTTCTCTAAATATGAAATTTCACGAGATGCCGTAGCTTCCATTTGTGCGCGTGCAAATTGCTCACCCTTACTCGCTGCATCCAAACCTTCATGAAAAATAAATCCCAATGAACTTTGGCTCGCATTTTGGTCTGCTTTTAAGTTGTCAATCACCACAGACACTGGCTGATTTTTTTGAATCAGCAATTTTTTTGGCAAGACAACTACACGTCGCAAACGAATGAAACGTTCAATTGAAATAGCAACGGTAAAGATTGAGCACAATACAAGCGGCAGCATCAGCCAACCGCCCGCTTTGACGAGTTCCCACATGTTTATTTCCCCAAATTTAATTTTTAAAACATGATCTATAAATTTTATTATTCAGCTAAACAAATATTTAAAATGCCATCTAACTCATCCAGTGAGTTATAACTGATTACAAGTTTACCTTTTCCTTGCTTATTGTAATCAAGTTTGACATTTGCACTAAAACGCTCAGCAAGTTTTTGTGTTAACTGCTCAACGTCAGGTGCGATCTGTTTAACTTTATCTTGCTTCGGCGTATTCCAATCACGCACCAATTGCTCAGTTTGACGTACAGATAAACTTTTTTCGATGACTATTTTAGCAATCTGCAATTGATCTTTGGCTTTGAGGGTTAAAATAGCACGTGCATGCCCCATATCCAAAGCACCTTGCTGCATCAAATCTTTAATTTCATCCGCTAAACTTAAGAGACGCAATAAATTACTGACTGTAGTACGCGCTTTACCCACCGTCTCTGCAATTTCTTGATGGCTTAAACCAAACTCTTCATGAAAACGCTGCAATGCCAATGCTTGGTCTATTGGATTCAGATCTTGGCGCTGAATATTTTCAATCAATGCCAAAGCAATGGCAACTTGATCGGTCAAATCACGTACAATCGCAGGTATCTCAGTTAATCCCGCAATTTGCGCTGCACGCCAGCGACGTTCACCCGCAATAATTTCATAGGGTATAGCAGAATCATCAACAGGACGAATCACAATCGGCTGCATTACACCATGCTTTTGAATCGACGCTGCCAGCTCTTGTAAATCTTGTTCATGAATAAAACGGCGAGGTTGATACTCCCCGCGTTTTAACTGACTGACATCAATTTGTTTCAACTGACCATGATCTAAGGCTTGTGCTTCAAGTTGTAATTTTTCTTTTTGAATTGAGCCCAATAATGCATCTAAACCACGACCTTTTGCCAAGCCTCGTTTTTTAATGGTCATGCTTTGCTTCCTTTTTTCACTTTACTTTTTTTCAACATTTCTGCGGCTAAGTTAAGATAAGCAACCGCACCCTTAGAGCTTTTTTCAAAATAAATAATCGGTAAACCATGTGCAGGGGCTTCAGCCAAGCGTACATTACGCGGAATGACCGTTTCGTAAAGTTTTTTACCAAAATATTGTTCAAGCTCTGCCGATACATCACGGGTTAAGGCATTACGTGCATCATACATGGTACGTAACACACCAATAATCTCTAACTCAGGATTTAAAGCTTGTTGAATTTTATCAATTGTTTGTGTGAGATCTGCTAAACCTTCTAAGGCATAATATTCACATTGCATTGGAATCAATACACCATGTACTGCCGCCAAAGCATTCACAGTAATCAAACTTAAACTTGGTGCACAATCGACAATAATATAATCAAACTGATGCTCTATCTCTTTTAACGCTTCACGCAGAATAAACTCACGCCCATCCTGATCTGCGATCGCTAACTCGACACCCGCCAAATCACGATTTGAGCCCAAAACTTTATAACCCACTTCTGCTTTGCTAATCGCTGTTTCAATAGGCACTTCACCTAACAAAACATCCGTAACAGAATACAATAGGTCATTTTTTTGAATGCCTGAACCCATCGTTGCATTGCCCTGTGAGTCCATATCCACCAATAAAACACGCTTCTTTAAAACTGCCAAAGAAGCAGCCAAGTTCACTGCTGTTGTGGTTTTACCTACGCCACCTTTTTGGTTTGCGATTGCTAAAATTTGAGCCATGGTAACCCCAATGCTTAAGATGAGTTAAATTTGTTTTAATAAAAGAAGATGACGCTGTTCGTCTAAACGCGGCACATGCAATTCGATAATGTCACAACTAAACTGTGCTTTCAGCTGTGCAACTTCATCATCAGGAATGAGACCTTTCATCGATGCAATAATACTCTCAGCATGCATAAATGGTTTTGACGCTGCAACAAAGTCGGTGAGTGATGCAAAGGCACGGCTTGTAATAACATCAAATTGACCCAACGCTTGAATGCTGTCTTCATTTTCCACACGAGTTTGTACTGCAACGACATTTTGTAATTTTAAGTCTGCAATAAATTGTTTTAAGAACCGAATTTTTTTACCATTTGAATCTAGCAATACACATTGGCGTTCAGGCTGACACAACGCAATGATCATGCCAGGCATACCACCACCTGTACCAATATCGAGCAATCGACCTTCAGGTAAAACATTTAAAATGCTTAAACTATCCAGAAGATGTTTCACCAACATTTCTTTAGGATCACGAATCGCGGTTAGATTATACGCTTTGTTCCACAGCACAAGCGCATCTTGATACTTTAATAAAAGTCCGAGTGCTTCATCGCTGAGTTTTAACCCAAGCTTTTCACTGCCTTGCTTTAAGTCTTGAAAATATGGATGCATAAACACGCAACATCTCTAAAAAATTATTCAAAGTATACCGATTTCTTGAGCGTGGAACACTAGTAAACGATGAGTTAATACGCAATTAAGCAAATGAACTGCTACTTAAACGTATTCACCTTGTCGAATCTGCAAATCTAAAGCCGTTAAACGTTCAGGCGTACCAACATCCACCCAAGCTGCTGACATTTTTTCGGCAGAAATTTTCTGCTCTAACATCGCTTGCTTTAGTAATGGCGCTAAAGGTCGTTTCCCTTGTGCCAAACCATCAAACATTTTAGGATCTATCACCGATACACCACTAAAAGTAAGATGCTCACCCTCTACATTTTGATCAAAAGTATACGCTCGACCATTTGCCAAAATAAAATCGCCATTTGGATGCTGACTTGGATTTTCGACAAAAACCAAATGTGCTAAATCATCACCCAATTTTACATCTAATAATTGTGCAAAATCGAAAGTCGTCCACACATCGCCATTGAGCAAAATAAACGGTTCTTCACCAAGCAAAGGCAAAGCATTAATAATACCGCCTGCCGTTTCTAAGCCCTCATTTTCACGCGTCCAACGAATGCTCACACCAAATTGCGAACCATCACCCAATGCCCCAATCAAGACATCGGCCAACCACGCGGAATTGATGATAATCTCAGTCACACCAATATTTTTTAACTTTTCGATATGCCAAACAATTAAGGCTTTTCCACCAACTTCAAGTAAAGGCTTCGGTTTGTATAACGTCAACGGACGCATACGATTACCCAAGCCTGCTGCTAAAATCATGGCTTTCATTTATGCAACAACCTCGTATTTACCATATTTTTGTTGAAAAGCAGGTAAAACTTTAACATGTATAAATTGCATAAATGGTTGTAGTTCTGCATACGGCTGAGACTCTTCCAGTAAATACCACATCACACGTGGTAAATCTTTAAGATAACCTGACTTGCCATCACGCTCGAACAAACGCACAAAAATACCTAAAATTTTAATATGACGCTGTATTGCCATGAGGTCTGCATCTTTTTTAAATTGCTCAAAATCGCGACCTTGTTTTTGTACTTCAGGCAACAAGTCATAGAACACTTTAAACCATGTATAAACACGCTCAGCATTCCACTGTACATAAGCATCACGGGTAATCGAGATTAAGTCATAGGTATCTGCCCCAATCACTGCGTCTTGGAAGTCAATCACACCAAGATCAGTCTCATTGTCTAACTTCATCAAGTTACGACTATGAAAATCACGATGTACAATGACTTGGGGTTGTGCTAATGCCGCATTCGCCAAAATTGCAAAAGTACGCTTAATCAAGGCACTTTCATCTGCACTCGGCTGAATCTTTAAAGAAGGCAATAACCAATCCGTGAGCAATTCCATTTCTGAAATCAGTTTTTCATATGCATACGCTGGAAAATGCCCTTCACCTTGAATGGTTTGAAGTTGTACCAACTGTTTAAAACTTTGTAGATAATATTGATCTACAGTATCATCATCTAACAAAGTCGATAACAAAACATCACCAAAATCCTCAAGCAATAAAAAGCCTTGCTCAAGATCTTTAGCCACAATATGCGGTACACGTACACCATGTTGGTCAAAGAATTCATCAATCGACACAAAAGGTACACAATCTTCTTGTTCAGGAGGTGCATCCATCAACATAAATGTTTTATTATTCAAGCTAATTCGTGCATAACGACGGAAACTAGCATCGCCTGCTAAAAAGTTGATTTCAAATTGATCTGAATTGAGTACAGATGTTATCCATGTTTGTATCAATTGTTCACGTTGTGTTTTCATTTGCAATTAAATCTATTACAGGCTGTTTTTTTGAAGTGTTAAGTGTAGCTACTTATCAACTTTTTCTCTATGATTCGACAATAATTAATTGCGATCTGCATACTTGGTTAATGAGACAAATGAAGCATCAGTTTAAATTTAATCCTTTAGCGACTGCTATTTTGACACTTCTTTGCGGAAGTTCAGTATCCAGCTATGCCGAAGCTACGGACACTGCACCAGCGGTAGATAATGAAGCATTAAAGTCTGCCCTTCAGGAAAGTTATCCTGGACAGAATTTTTACGCTCAATACTATGTCAATAAAGATTCAGCACAAGCACAAGTGCGCAATATTGACAATGCTAGCAACCGCTACTGTGATGGTGTTTGGGTCACACCATTTAATACCGATCAAAAAGCAGCACCACCTGAAGAAACCACCTCCATCATTACAGCCGATCATGGCTATTACAATCCAAATGGTGACTCCACGCTTACAGGCGATGTCGTGATTGACCAAAATGGACGCATGGTACGTGCTGATGAAGTTGTGATCGACAAAACCCAAACTTTTGCTAAAGCCAAAGGCAATGTGCAAATGGCACAAGGTGGTTTAATCGCACAAAGTGACCAAATTGACTACAACTTAAAAGAACAAACTGGCGAACTCAATAATAGCTTTTATATTGCTGAAGCAACCCATGCCCATGGGCATGCAAAAAAAATTGAAAAAACCTCACCAAGCACAGTCGTACTCGAAGATGCAAGCTATAGTACATGCCCACCAGAACAATCACCAACATGGCAAATCAAAGCCAAACAGATTGAACTTAACCAAGATACAGGTCGTGGTGTTACTCGTGGCACGAAACTTTATATCAAAGATACTCCAGTTTTAGCTGTACCGTATTTTAACTTTCCTATTGATGACCGCCGTACAACAGGGATCCTCAACCCAACCTTCGGTTTTACCAATGATGGGGGTGTGGAGGTTTCCGTCCCTGTCTATTTAAACTTAGCACCAAATTATGATGCAACCATTACCCCTCGCGTGATCAGCGACCGTGGTGTACATGCATCAGCTGCATTTCGTTATTTAACAGAAGATTTTGGTGCAGGTCGTATTTGGGGAAGCTACTTACCTTCTGACAAAGAATATGATGATCAAGATCGTAAAGACTTACATTTACTGCATGCTTGGCAAATCAACGACCAATGGTCAACTAATTTAGAATATAACTACGTTTCAGATAAAGACTTTTTCTCCGACTTAGACAGTGACCCCAACTCACGTACCGAGTTAAATCAACGTCGCGCTTGGGAGTTAAATTATGGGCATGGTATTCCGGGTTTAAATGCCAAATTACGTGTCGAAGACTTCCAAACCCTAGATAAAAGTATTCCTGATGTCGACAAACCCTATGCACGTTTACCGCAGTTATTGGTCAATTATGTCAAAGGAAATCCGCAAGGCTTACAATTTGAGTTTAATAACGATACTGCGTACTTCCAAAAAGATATTAATGATTTTAATCAGATCAATAGTACAAATTCTTCCGTCTACCAACCCAGTGGTACACGACTGTATAATGAGTTCACGGCACGTTATAATTTCCGTAACCCGTGGGGCTTTGCAATTCCTCAAGCCAGTGTACGTACTTTAAATACTTTTTATGATCAAAAAACCATTGATCGTATCGATGCGACCAATTCAAACCTAAGCAATGATAATAAAAATAAATCCGTAATCGTCCCAGAGTTTACGTTCGATACAGGTTTAACCTTTGAACGTGAAGGCAAATATTTACAAACCATTAGCCCACGTGCATTTTATGCGTACGCACCTTATGAAAATCAAAATGGTTATCCAAACTTTGACTCTACCACTGCATCGATCAGTTATGATCAATTGTTTAACCCACGTCGCTTCTATGGACATGACCGACTAGAAGATAACAACTTCCTCTCTTTAGGGGTAAGTTATAGCTTATTTGATACCGTAGGTTTAGAGCGTCTACGTGCAGGTATTGGTCAAAGCTTCTACTTTTCAGACCGCCGTGTAACCTTAAATGACTATGAAAACCAAAAGGATGAATTTGACACAGACCACCAGTCTGGTCCTGTGCTTAGCCTATCTAGTCAACTAACAGAAAACTTTACAGTCAGCGCTAACTCAGCGTGGATGTCTAATGGCGATAATGCACAACGTGATTTCCAACTGTATTACACAGGCGATAAAGGTAACCTGTACAATATTGGCTATTTCTACCGTGATTATTTACCAGACCGACAAGACAAGTACGACCAAGTCGTTGCATCATTTATACAACCTGTAAAAGACAATTGGCGTATTATGGGCCATGTTCAATATGACATGGACAATAATGTCGCACGTGAATATCTTGCTGGTGTGAATTATGAGTCATGCTGTTGGGGTGTATCACTCTATGGCCGTGAATATTTTAATGATTTAGATAATGTAAATGACCCTGATGTCAAACCTAAACGTGCAGTCATGGTAGAATTTACATTAAAAGGCTTAGGTGGCTTAAATAACAAATTAAGCTCATTGCTTGAAAATCGTATCTTAGGCTTCGATAAAATTAATCAAACTTGGACACATTAATGAAGACGCAAAATTTAAAACAACTTTTTAAGGCTACCGCTCTCGCACTGTTTATTTCTTCATCAATGCCGACATTTGCTGCACCCACTGACCAAGTCATTGCAGTGGTTGGCGATCGTGCAATTTTAAAAAGCGACTTAATACAAGGAATGGCTGAAGCTACTCACCAGCTACAAGCACAAAAAAAAGAAGTTCCACCTGCACAGTTTTTACAACGCCAAATCTTAAATCAATTGATTATTCAAAATGCACAATTGGAACAAGTCAAACGCTATAATTTAAAAATTGACGAAAAAACTTTAAATGATGCAGTACTAAAAGTCGCAAATCAATCAGGTTCAAACTCACTCGAAGCATTTCAACAAAAACTAGATGCAATGGCTCCAGGCACTTATGAAGGTTTACGTAACCGTATTTCAGATGATTTACTCATTCAACGTTTACGTCAACAACAAGTCATGTCACGCATTAAAATTTCAGACCAAGACGTAGAAAACTTCTTAAAATCACCTGAAGGACAAGCCGCTGTTGGCAGTCAAGCACATGTCATTCATGTACGTATTTCAGGTGATGCCAATGCCAATGAACTTGAAAATGTAGCAAAGCAAATCAAAGCTGAGCTCAATACTAGCAATGACGTTAAAGCGCTAGAACAAAAATTTAGCAATGCACACATTCAAGTCGAAGGTGCTGATATGGGTTTCCGTCCATTATCAGACATCCCTGCTGAACTTGCAGCACGCGTGAGCGCTTTAAATGCAGGGCAAACGACAGACCTCATCAAAGCACAAGATGGCTTACATATTCTCAAGCTCATTGAACGTAAAGGTAACGAACAAAAAGCTTTAGTTACACAATACGAAACACGTCATATCTTAATTAAGACGTCTGAAGTCGTAACACCTGAAAATGCTAAACAAAGTGCTGAGAGTATTTTTAACCGCTTAAAAGCAGGTGATAACTTTGCCACACTTGCAGCTACATACTCAAATGACCCAGGTTCAGCACGTGATGGCGGTAGCTTAGGTTGGGTAAGCCCTGGGATGATGGTGCCTGAATTTGACAAAGTCATGCAAAATACACCTGCAGGTGAAATCAGCCAACCGTTTGAAACACAGTTCGGCTGGCACATTTTACAAGTGCAAGATATTCGCAAACAAGACATGACTGCCGAATATCAAAAACGAATGGCACGTCAAATTTTAGGTGAGCGTCAATTTGACTCTGAACTTGATGGCTGGTTGCGTGAATTACGTGCCAACACCTATGTTGAAATCAAAGATAAAAGCTTAGATGATAAAAATAATCAAGCTCAATAATTTTATCAACAATAAAAAACCAGTCTAAATTGGCTGGTTTTTTATAAAAGTAGTTAAATCACACTTAAAATCAAAATGCAATATTTAACAAATCACTTTAAACCATTCAATATATCTTCAAAATAGCATCGCCATTTACAATATTAGATTTAATTAAAATCGTAGATTCAAAAAATTATTATTTATAAACACTTACTTTTTATGAAAAATTAAAATGCTCAACAGCCTACTTATAGCACTTCCCATAAGCACAAACAGATGTTGAAGGTAATAATGTAACAAAATAACGAAATTCCACTAGCTCATGCATAGGAATACTTTAAAGTTGTTCCATATGTACAAAAATTAAATATCAGCCAAATTCAACAATACAGTTTTTGCTGTGATTCACTCTAGAGTGATTTACAGTCAACGCATTGGGCATTTATTGGTTATCTATAATTGAATATTATTTTTAGTACAAACAAACTTGATCAATGAATTGAGTAGCATATAGGTCTCTACAATCATTTTAGTGCTATTTTCAATATATAAAAAAATGGGCGCTTTCAAAGCACCCATTTCAATACATCAATTAAAATTTAATTCATGTCAAAATTATAAATTAACGATTGTTTTCGTCATCTTGTGAATCTTCAAACTTCGTTTCGCCTTCGAAACCAGAAGCTGATTGACCACCAAAGCCACCTTGACCACCGAAGCCGCCTTGGTTACCACCGAAGCCACCTTGACCACCGAAGCCGCCTTGACCACCGAAGCCACCTTGACCACCAAAGCCACCTTGGTTACCACCGAAGCCACCTTGACCACCGAAGCCACCTTGACCACCGAAGCCACCTTGACCACCGAAGCCACCTTGACCACCGAAGCCACCAGCTGCTTGACCAGGTGCACCAGCAGGCGCACCAGCAGGACGTGGATTACGTGCTGGAACAACTGTAGAAATCGCATGTTTATAAACCATTTGGCTTACAGTGTTTTTTAATAACACAACGTATTGGTCAAAAGATTCAATATGCCCTTGTAGTTTAATACCGTTTACAAGAAAGATAGAAACTGGAATACGTTCTTTACGGAGAGAATTTAAGAACGGATCTTGTAAAGTTTGACCTTTAGACATTTTATACTCCAAAAAAAAAATTAAATATCAGCGCAAAAACTATCTTTATTTTTCAATTAAAATTTATAAAAAAGATAGTAGGTAAATTTTGCTTTATCCATGTAAGTTTCGCAAGTCTTCTTGAGCTTGCTTTATAGTCAAATAGGTTTTAAATTGGTGAGATTCTTGCAAAGAACGTAACCAAGTGTATTGACGTTTAGCTAATTGTCGTGTTGCGTATAATGATTTATCCTCCATTTCTTGCTTGCTTTTAAGACTTCTGTCACTATTTTTTAGATAATCTAAAGCTTGACGATAACCTACCGAACGTGCTGATGGCAAATTATCATTAAGATTATATTTTTCAATCAAAGCCTCAACCTCATTTAAAAATCCGATTTCCCACATATTTTTTAAACGAAGCGCGATTCTCTGATGTAATTCTACCCGATCTGGCCACAAAGCATAATTATGAAAACTGTAACGGTATGCGACATTTTTAGGTTGTTCTGCTTGTAATTTTGTAATCGCTTGCCCTGTCAACTTATATACTTCTAGTGCACGAATGATGCGCTGTTTATCACTCACTTTGAATTTTTCACCCGCAAGCGGGTCAACTGCTTTTAATTCCTCATACACAGCTTGCCAGCCCTCAGCTTCAGCTTGGGCTTCAATTTCAGCACGTACTGCATAGTCTGCACTCGGTAAGTTTGAAGACAAACCTTCAAGTAAGGCTTTAAAATACAACATTGTGCCACCTACAAGCACAGGTGTTTTGCCGCGTGCATGAATATCATCAATCAAAGCACATGCGTCTTCAACAAATTCAGCCGCAGAATATACTTGCAAAGGGCTAATAATATCAATGAGATGATGCGGATATTGTTGCTGCTCTGCTTTGGTTGGTTTGGCTGTTCCAATGTCCATATCTTGATAAACCAAAGCTGAATCCACCGAGATCAGCTCCACATTACCACGCTCATAGAGTTCACATGCCAAAGCGGTTTTACCACTTGCAGTAGGTCCCATTAAATTGATAACAGGCATTTGATTTGACATGAACAACTACTCTCCTCGAGCAAATAATTTATCTAATTGTGCCAATGGAAATGCCCGCCATGTTGGACGACCATGATTACACTGACTGGCAAATTCGGTTTGTTCCATCTGACGTAGCAAAGCATTCATTTCAGATAAACTTAACATTCGATGTGCACGTACCGCACCATGACATGCCATACCTGCCAAAATATGATCACGTTTTTGTTGCAGTGCTTGTGCTTCATCATTTGGGTCTAAATCATTGAGTAACTCTGGCACAAGTGCTGCAAAGTCCGCCTTATGTAAAATAGCAGGCACCCCTCTAACAATCACTTGTTCATCACCATATTGGTCAATATCTAGACCTAAACGTTCAAGTTGCGGCTTTAATTCTTCAACTCTTGTGGCTTGCATTCGGGTAATAGAAATCACTTTTGGAATCAACAGCTGCTGCGATGTCCAAAATTCAGGTTTATCCCATGCCATTTTCATTTGTTGCAACAAAATACGTTCATGGGCTGCATGCATATCAACAATGATCAAACCTTCTGTATTTTGCGCCAAAATATAAATGCCATGTAGTTGGGCAATTGCAATCCCTAAAGGATATTCATCAACTGTTGTTCGCTTCATCGCATTTAGCGCTGCAACTGATTGATCAAATGAAGCTTGATCAGATAGCCCGTTATTCACCTCTATATCGGATGTTTCACGTAAAGGCGTAAGATAACTTTTTAACGCATTATTGAGCTGCTGTGTGCCACGATATTGCTGTTGTGGTTGATAGTGCACAGCGTGTGGCTGATTTGAACTAAAATCAGTTAATGCTTCAGGTTCAGGAGAATTACAATCCCTCTGATCACTTAGGCTATTTTCCTGCGAAACTTGTGAAGTTACTGTAGTATCACGGTGTAATTGAAATTGTTCTTGATAACGCGGTTGAACCGATTGACTCTGCTCTTGCACCTGCTCAACTTTCATAGCACTCGATAAATCAGCTGTTGCGGTTTGAAACTGTGACAATGTTTCTTTCGCAAAATGACGTACAAATTCATGCACTTCACGTTGATTTAAAAAACGAATTTCATGCTTAGTTGGATGCACATTCACATCAATATTTTCAGGATCAACTTCTAAAAATAACAAATATGCCGCATGTTGATGTCCATGCAAAATCCCATCATATGCCATACGCAGTGCATGAGAAATAGTTTTATCTTTAACGATACGCCCATTCACATACACATATTGTAAATCGGCTTGAGCGCGTGCATCGGATGGATGTCCAAGCCAACCTGACAGACGCATACTGATGCTATCTGCATCGATCCAATACGCATTTTCAGTGAATTGACGACCGAGCAACTGTTGCACACGTTGGAAACGCAGCTCACCACTGTCCGCAATGGGAAGATTCAAACGAATATTCTCGTTATGCTCCAACACAAAACGAATATCAAAATGAGTCAAAGCAAGACGTCGAACAATTTCTTCAATATGTCCAAATTCGGTATTCGGTTTTTTTAAAAATTTACGTCGTGCAGGTACATTAAAAAATAAATCTTGTACCCGAATATGTGTGCCCTTTTGCGCTGCAATGGCTTGAATTTCTTGATGATCAAAAGCTGTGCCATTGACTTCAACTTGATAACCAACACCTGATTCATCCTGACTACTGCTCAATGTCAAACGTGACACCGCCGCAATTGAAGCCAATGCTTCACCACGGAAACCCAAACTCACAATCGCTTGTAAATCATCGGCAGTTTGAATTTTACTGGTCGCATGCCGTGTCACAGAAAGTGCTAAATCTTCTGCGTGAATACCTTGACCATTGTCAATGATTTCAATCAAGGTACTGCCGCCATTCGCCACACGAATGATCAGCTCAGTTGCACCCGCATCAATTGAATTTTCAAGTAATTCTTTCACCACTGAAGACGGGCGTTCAATCACCTCACCTGCTGCAATTTGATTGGCAAGTGCAGGGTGTAACGTATGAATTCTTTTTTGGCTAGATTCCACTGTCGACATGCCGAAACCTATGCGTAATGATCCTGTAATTGTGTATAAAGTGCAACATCATTCAGTTCAAGAATGACCTCTCGCATCTCTTCATGATCCGTTTTTAAAATGTTTAAAATCAAATCTGCTTGTGGAATTTCATCCCCCCCCTTAGATGGCCATTCAAATAAAAATAAAGCATTCTCAATATCTAAATAGTCACGAATCCCCATAAGTTCAAGTTCATAAGGGTCGTTTAAACGATATAAATCAAAATGAAAAACATCTTTATGGTTGATTTTATAGGGTTCAACCAAAGTATAAGTCGGGCTTTTCACTGCACCTTGATGCCCCAATTGTTGCAACCAATAACGTGTCAGTGTCGTCTTACCTGCACCTAAATCGCCAATCAAATAAATCACACCTTTTGCAAAATTTTCCGCCAAAATACGGGCGAGTTTTTGAGTATCTTGTTCGTTGCTGAGATTTAATTTAACTGAATACTGCATATTTGGCACGGCATGGTGAAAACAGACCAACATCATAACATTTCATAGCTTTCAATGTAAAAATTACTGTAGTGAAACAAAATATTTCATGTAATTTTCATTTAAAAAAGATCGTGGCTTAGAAATGCCCTGTCATTTTTTTCACTTTCAAAGGTATTATTTTAAATGTAATACTGCATCTGGCTTCAATTTTATCTAAAATCGATACGACCTTTTTAGCTTAAAATTACCGATTTATGTCCACCGCAAAATTTAAGCCACCGATGATTGGCGGGGTGAATGCCAGTCAAGTCTATCTTCCTAAACTTACACAACCCACGGGAAAATTATTTGATTATTTATGTGAAAAATTTCCACATATTGCAGCACACGAATGGCAACAACGTTTCCAAGATCAACTTATTTTTGATGAATATGGTCAGATCTTAACGCTCAATACGCCTTATCTTGAAAATAGTCATATTTTTTATTATCGTTTTTTAGAACATGAAATTCATGTTCCATTTCAAGAACACATATTATTTGAAAATGATCATTTTATTGCGGTCGATAAACCACATTTTTTAACCATCAGCCCTACAGGGCAATATCTGCAAGAAACTTTATTGGTACGGTTAAAAAAAGCCACCAATAATCCTGATTTAACCCCAATCCATCGTTTAGATCGTGAAACAGCAGGCATTGTTTTAATCTCAAAATGTGCTCAGACACGGGGAATATATCAGCAATTATTTGCTGAACGACAAGTGCAAAAAGTCTATCATGCCATTGCAGCTTATCGCCCTGAACTCATATTTCCTCAAGAAGTTAAGCTTAGAATGGAAAAAGGGCAGCCCTTTTATACCATGCGTATCGTTGATGGCGAGATCAACTCTAGTACAAAAATTCAATTACTAGACCATAATCACACTTGGGCAAAATACCAACTTCATCCTGAAACAGGTAAACAACATCAACTGCGTGTGCACTTAAATCACTTACATATTCCTATAAAAAATGATCCGTTTTACCCCACCGTGATGCATAAGAATGAGGCTGATTTTTCTCATCCCCTGCAACTGCTTGCAAAAGAATTATGGTTTAAAGACCCGATCAGCCAAAAAGAAATGCACTTCACTTCTTTAAAAGAACTGACAATTGAATGACATTGTAATGACAATTTTGTGTTTTTTCATGTCTAATCATTGAAATTACATTTAGTTTGATTAAAATGAAACATCCAAACGACAGCAAATTTTGGCTCATTCATGCGAAAAACCGAAGTCTATCAAGTACGCCTTGATTCACAAGAAAAAAAACAGGCTTTTGCTGTTTTCAAGCAATTAGGCATTACGCCTGCACAAGCAGTTCGTCTTTTTTTCAAACAAGTGGTTTTAACCAAATCCATCCCTTTTGCGATTGAAAATCAAAATATCAATATGGAACAGTTATTGAAATTAAAAAAAATCAAACAAGAGCAAGCGCAATCTATAGAAGACAGCCCTCTTTCACATTTAGATGAAGACGATATTTTTGCTGAGTTGAATGCGATCCTGAATGAAAAAAGTGACAAAACTTAACAGTGTCTTATTTCTAAACAATTTTTTTGATTGAATATTCATTTTTTTCGTTATGCTCTCTTTACCACGATAACAAAACAAAGAGAGAAAAAATGATCGTAAAACGTGCTACTGAAAGTGACTTGCAACAACTTGCAATTTTGTTTGATGAGTATCGCCAGTTTTATGGTGCATCTTCAAATACATCTGAATCTTATCATTTTTTAAAACAACGTTTTGAAAATCAACAAAGTGTTATTTTTATTCATATTAAAGATGACGTCATTACTGGTTTTATTTTACTTTATCTTGGCTTTTCATCTTTAGCATGTTCAACCTATTATATTTTAGATGACGTCTATGTTACACCGATCTATCGACGCCAAGGTTCAGCAAAACAGTTGATCGATACTGCCATTTTATTTGCCCGACATGAAAATGCTTTACGCATTAGTTTAGAAACCCAAAAATCCAATTACCAATCTCATCAATTATACGAACAAATGGGTTTTGTGCGTGACGATGAGTTTTGTACCTATCATTGTTTTCTCAAATAAATAGACATTGGTACGTATTATTTTATGTGAATATTCATCCTAAATATTCGATACATTCACTTTGATTTTTTGCAGCTTGAATCTGTTGTTCATTTAAATAGACATATTGCCCTTGTTCGAGTTGTCCTAAATCCAACAAACCCACTTGCTGACGATGCAAAGTGATAACTTTATTACCCACAGCAGCCAACATACGTTTGACTTGGTGATATACACCTTGATGAATCGTTAAGGACAGTTTATTTTCTGCAAGTTTTTCAGCCTGACTTGCCGCATAAATGCCTTTTTCATTGCGCAATTCCACACCTTGCAATAACTGTTCAATTTGTATTGGGCTGATCGGATCTGCAGTTTCTACGATATACACTTTAGGTACATGTTTTTTAGGATGAGTTAAAGCCTGTAAAAATTGACCATCGTCTGTCAACAACAAGATGCCCGTCGTATCTTGATCTAAACGACCAATGCACTGCACACCTCGATTTAACAACAACTCATCCATTAAGTCGAAAACACTAAAATGATGGGTAGCTTGATGTGAGCATTCATAGTCTTGTGGTTTATGTAGTGCTAAATAAACCTTTTCACGGTACTGATATTGTTGAGCGAAAACCTGAAACTTTAATTGCTGTTCTGCTATTTTAAATTTTACATCCGTGATCACTTGCCCATCTATCTGAACCGCACCACTTTTGATTAAGTGTTGACAATGTTTACGACTACCAAAACCTTGTGACTGTAAAATTTTTTCCAATAACATCATCTATGCACCATGAATCAAGCCTCGCTATTGTAACGGAATCATGATGGATTTTGTGATTTGAGATAAAAATTCGGTTTATTGTGATGATATCGCTATACTATTCATGTTTCCCACCAACACTTTTGCATCAGAATTATGAATTTTGCATCACATCTTGATTTAAACTTAATTGTACTTTTGGTTTTATTGGCATGTGGTCTTTTTAGTCATAATAGTGCTGTGACCATTGCTGCTGCCGTACTGATCATCTTTCGGATCACCCCTTTAAGCGAATATTTTTATTTATTGCAAAATCATGGTTTAAATATCGGGATTGTCATCTTAACCATTGGCGTACTTACCCCCATCGCGAGTGGTAAAATTCCTGGTGATGCGATTTTAAAATCATTTCTTAGTTGGAAATCTCTACTTGCTATCGCTGTCGGTCTTTTAGTGGCATGGTTAGGAGGACGTGGTGTCAAACTCATGACCAATCAACCCAATATTGTCGCAGGGTTGCTGATCGGTACTGTTGCAGGCGTTGCTGTTTTACGTGGCGTACCTGTTGGCCCCCTGATTGCAGCAGGAATTTTATCAATCATCATTGGGCTTTCTTAAGGCTTTAACCCCCATCTTGCTCAATGAAGACTTGTCTTATGCTCAATACCAATATAATTCATCAAGCTCTAGCTTTCTTATAGAGAGCAGCATACCTATTCAGGTAATTTATGCCCGCAATGTGGACAAAAACAATATTTATTCCGCTCGCGTTCTAATGCTGCTTCGCGGCGTTCACGAATCAGTTGTAATACAATATCTTGCGTTTGTTCTGTGGATAACCCGACTTCTCTACGAATATTGTCTATTTTTTCTTCATCATCAATGATGTCAATTTCACAACTTTCCAATAAATCACGAAACTTTAATTCAAGTTGTTGTTTTCGCAATTCTAATTCATTGGCTAAACCATTGGCTAAAATACCCGCGGGTAATGCAGCCAAACCTACGCCAAGAATCGTAATAAGTGCACCTAAAAAACGCCCTAAAGGAGTGATCGGAGTGACATCACCATAACCGACGGTGGTCAATGTCACTACAGCCCACCACATGGAGGCAGGAATAGAACTAAATACTTCAGGTTGTACACGACTTTCAACCACATAAATGCCTGCGGCTGCCATCACAATCATGATCAATAAAATAAAAATTACGGCTTGAAATGAGCCTCTTTCTCGTTCAATCACACGCAGTAAAATCTGTAATGAAACAAAATAACGCGTTAATTTTAATAATCGCAATAATCTTAAAATTCGTAGAAAACGTAAATCGATATGCACAAAGAAGTTAATATACGCAGGTAAAATTGCTAATAAATCAATAATTGCTGCACCACTAGTCACATAGTGCCAACGCTGTTTCCATTCCGACTCAAAAGGCTTATCTTCAACTACGCTCCAAAAACGCAAGATATACTCAAGACTAAACACCACGATGGAAATATTTTCAAAAGTATCAAAATAAACGCGATATACCTTATAAATATCATTAATGGATTCGAGTAAAACAGCGATCACATTACCAATAATCAAAAAAATCAGTAAGAAGTTGACTGCACGGCTAAACTTGGTTTCGTAGTCATCATTATGTAAGTTGTTGTAGACAAATCTGCGAAATGTATACCAAGCGGTTATTCTCATGCGTCATGCTTTGGAATGTATTTAAATTCTTATTATGGTAATACGCAGTTTTTCGCTTTACAAATGTTCATATCCTCACGACATATATTTTATACATTTTTAGATAGTGCATACCGAACATTTATAAATAAAATTTTATAAATGTATAAATTTTTATTATAGTATCAATTACACTTATTTCTGTGCTGCTGCACAATCTCACCTACTACATAAATGGATCATTTATGTCATCGCAAAAGCAAAGCCAACTTCAACATGGCTTAAGTAACCGTCACATTCAACTCATTGCTTTGGGCGGCTCGATCGGGACTGGGCTTTTTCTTGGTATTTCACAAACCATTAAACTTGCAGGTCCCTCGGTTATTTTAGGTTATGCCATCGCAGGTTTAATCGCCTTTTTTATGATGCGCCAACTTGGTGAAATGGTGGTCGAAGAACCTGTTAGCGGCTCTTTTAGTTATTTTGCCTATAAATTTTGGAGCCCTTTTGCAGGCTTTATGTCAGGTTGGAATTATTGGGTACTCAATATTTTAGTGTGTATGGCAGAACTCAGCGCCATCGGTTTATACATACATTATTGGTGGCCTGACATTCCAACATGGATGTCTGCACTCGCTTTTTTTGTCTTAATCAATGCAATCAACTTAGTGCATGTCAAAGTTTTTGGTGAAATGGAGTTTTTATTTTCAATCATCAAAATTGTCGCAATCATCGGTATGATCGGCTTCGGGGCTTGGCTACTCGCGAGTGGTCACGCAGGTGAAACCGCATCCATTTCCAATTTATGGGCTTTGGGCGGCTTTTTTCCGAATGGTTTGACTGGCTTAGTCATGGCAATGGCGATTATCATGTTCTCCTTTGGTGGTATTGAATTGGTCGGGATTGCTGCAGCAGAAACCAAAGACCCAACCAAAACCATTCCTAAAGCAGTCAATCAGATCGTTTATCGTGTTTTACTCTTTTATGTCTTAACCATTGTAGTTTTACTATCGTTATTTCCTTGGAATCAAATCGCTGAAGGTGGTAGTCCCTTTGTCTTGATTTTTGACTCTTTGGGCAGTCAAGGTGTTGCCACTGTTTTAAATTTTGTCGTGCTCACAGCAGCCATTTCAGTCTATAACGGAACAAGTTATGGTACGAGTCGCATGTTACTTGGACTCGCAGAACAAGGCAATGCACCTAAGTTCCTTCGTAAAATTAATCAACGTGGTATTCCCTATGCCGCGATTTTGACGTCTGCATTCGTCACTTTAATTTGTGTTGTGTTGAATTATATTTTCCCCGAAAAAGCTTTTAAATTACTGATGAGTTTGGTCGTATCCGCCATTGTGATCAATTGGATGATGTTGGCATGTACCCATCTTAAATTTAAACAGAAAATGCAACAACTTAAGCACAATACACTTTTTCCCACCATTGCCTATCCACTGAGTAATTATATTTGTATCGCCTTTATGCTCAGTATTTTAGTCATTATGTGGTTAACACCCGATATGCGTATTGCGGTTTTATTGATTCCTGTATGGATCATCTGTTTGAGTTTAGCGTATGGGTTAAAGCAGAAAAAATGAATGTTATTTTAAAAAATCTAATTCAATATTGACTAAAAATAAATTGCGGACAGTATATTTAAAGGCACCCTTCCTCTAAAGATACTGTCCGCAGAATCAAAACCAGTCTCCCAAATGGCTTTGATTGAATAAATTTAGTATATTGAAATAGCAAGTAAAATGTTTCTCTTATTTCAGTTTTATTTCTCTTTTTTTGAAAATATTTTCCCTCGATTTAAATTATATTGAAAATATTTTCTAAATTTAAATAAACTAACAATAATTATCTTAAATTAATCCTTATCGTTTGAAAATTTTTCAAAAACAACAATCTCAATTTTTAAAATACTTAAACTCAGCATCCAACCCCTTATTCATGGTTGATCATCTTCACTGATTTTCTTTCACGCTTGTCTTCATACATATTTAAGTCGGCACATTCAATCAGCTGATCTATGCTCTGTGCATCTTTTGGGAAAATTGCCAAGCCTAAACTTGCCCCTATTTTTAAATCAATATTTTCAAATACAAAAGGCAAACCACATGCTTCAGAAATACGGTTCATCGCAGTTTTTGCTAAAGCTTGATTTTCCACTGAAGATAAAATTACAGCAAATTCATCGCCACCTAAACGTGCAACTAAGTCATCATGTCGAATAGACTTTTTGATTCGATCTGCAATTTCTTTTAAAGCAATATCCCCTAGTCGATGCCCATATTCATCATTGATATGTTTTAAACCATCCATATCAATCATTAAAACACCTAATTTTTTATTATTTTGCTTTGCTGTAAGCAGTCCTTGACGCAAACAATCTAAAAATAATGCCCGATTTGCCAAACCTGTCAGTTGGTCTTGCGTCGCTAACTTATACAGCTCTTGTGCCCCAAAGCGAGTGGCATGATACATTGCAGCTGCGATCAGTTCCGACATTAAAGTTAAAAGTTGTAGGTCACCTTCTTTAAATGCTGACACTTTTTCTGCATAAATTTTTAGCACACCAATCGCATCCCCACAATGAATCAGGGGAACGACCGCCATTGAACGCAGTCCAACTTTTCGACAAGCGACTTTATCTACCCGTGCATCGAGTTCACTATCTTCACAATATAAAATTTTGTTTTGTATAACACATAAGCCCGACAAACTATTTTCTTGACTTAAACGTAAGCCCAATAAATGTGCTGCCCCACCTGATACCGCACGATAGACCATCTCACCCTCTTCTGCCAACTCCACCACAGCCCCTTTTGCTTGAGTCATCAATTGGGCTTGTTCTGCGACCAACGTCATTACAGCATTTAAATCGAGTCCCAATTTCGCAATTGCAGTTTGGGTTTGAATGACAGCCATCAGTTGTTTTTGTGTCGGTTGTTTGGATTTAGGCATATTGTGAAAGAGAGAATTTAGCGATGATTTCATTCTAAAAATAATTTCATTTTTTGTATAGCGGCTTTCAATATGGTTATTTGCTATTCTTTGACAAGTTGCAAACTTTCAAGCATTTAATGTTGTTTTTTACAGCACTTCGACACGGATTTGTAGTTTTGCATTTCATAACGAGCAAGAGTGTTATAAGCTTTTTTTAATTAAAATATCATTTGATTTTGTCATGACTGATACTGTTTACCAACTTGATCGTATTGATCGAAAAATTTTATCTGAGCTTCGTAAAGATGGTCGTTTGAGTGTGACCGAACTGGCTGAAAAGGTAAATCTGTCGACTTCTCCGTGTTGGACACGTTTAAAGCGTTTAGAAAATGCCCATATCATTGATGGTTATACCGCAAATATTAATCCAAAAGCTTTGGGCATTAATGAGTTATTTTTTATTGAAATTACACTTGAACGGCATGATGATGAAATTTTAGATGAGTTTAGTCATGCCCTTGCCAATATGCCTGAAGTTGTTGAAGCGCATTTAGTCACAGGTGATTATGATTATTTAGTGAAAGTTGCAGTAAAAAATGCAGAGCATTATGAGCGTTTTTTACGGAAAAACTTATACTCTATGAAAGGGATTCGTCATACTCGTTCTATTTTTGCGTTAAGACCGTTAAAGCTGGCAAATAGTGCGGATTTGTTAATGATTGAATAACTTTCAATTTTTCATGATCATCGTTCTATTATAGGTTTCTATTTTTCTCATTTTAAAATAAATGAAGCATTAGCACAGATACATAGATCTAGCTGTGCTAATTACAACTATGGTTTATTTACTTTATTGAGCAGTATAACCACCATCTACTAAGATCGCTGTACCATTCACAAAAGAAGCTTTATCACTTGCAAGAAATAGAACAACATTTGCGACTTCTTCAGGCTGCCCCAAGCGTCCAATTGGATGTAGTTTAGCGAGTGTTTCTTTTTGGCGTTCATCAGCCGCACTCAACAATGGCGTATCAATATACCCTGGACATACGGCATTAATACGTATTCCTTTGGCTGCATAATCAATAGCAAGTGTTTGGGTGAGTAGTTTTACACCAGCTTTTGCTGCTGCATATGCAGTTACTCCCTTTTTACCGACCCAACTATGGATTGAACCACAATTCACAATCACGCCTTGTTTATTTTCTGCTAGCCAATATTCAATGGCATATTTATCCACTAAATACACTGCTGTTAAGTTAATATCTATGGTTTTTTGCCAGCGATCTACGGGTAACTGGTCAATTGGTGCATCCATCGCTACACCAGCATTGGCAAAGACAATATCTAGACCAGAAAATGTATCCACTGTGTGTTGGATCAAGTCTTTATTTTCTTGTTCGTTGCGTACATCTATTTGGAAATAACTGGTGGTAAAACCTTGTTGATTAAGTTCATCACTCACTGTTTGTCCCTGCTGACTTAAATCAGCAATAACTACTTTAGCACCATTTTTGCAAAATGCCTTTACCGTTGCTAAGCCAATCCCACTTGCACCACCTGTTACAATCACTACTTTATTGTTAAAACTCATCTTTTTCATCCTTAAGCCATTACCTGTTTTATAAATAACATATCTCAGGCTAAAAACCCATTAAGTAAGTATGGTGTGTTCTGATTTATTTTTCTCAATTCTGAGCATCTTGTTTTGGCTAAATTTCTTGTTTTATGTTTTAATGGAAACAGTATGAGATGAGCCTTATATGAGTATCACGCGAGTGATACGACTAGCCCCCTGATTCAGGGGGCTTTTTAATGTCTACAATTTAGTCTATTCAATCATTGAATGTCAAAGACCCATTTTTTAGCGTCTAAATCGCTCGTGGTTTCACAGACATAATAGTCATGATCCCAAGCATCTTGATTAAAGATTTCCTTTTTAAAGTAAGTCACTTGTTTACCATTTTCTACGCAGACAAAGCTTTCACCTTGCTCTTTAACTTGTGTTCCGTTGAGGAAACCTCCAATGCAGAGAAAGCGGGATTGTTTAGACATCGCTTATTTCTTTCCTTTACAATTTCTTAATTTCAGCATTCCCATTTAAATAGGAAAAATAATGTTTAGAAGATGTTAATAACTTTAATAAAAATTTATTTACCAACTCCCTTAGTATTATAGTATTTTTCCAAGCCTCATTAACATTAGTCACTTTATTACCATGAGCCGCATCATTTCTTTGTTGCCATGCTATATTTTCAATTTCAGACAGTTCTAATGAAATATCTTTACAGAAAAAATTCATTTTATCCTTCTGTGAATAAGTATTCATATTTCCTATTTTATTTAAAAATATTTTCTTATGTTCATCAGCCAATTCAAGATCATCAAATTGAGCTTCTAATTGCTTACGTATTTTTTTAAAAATTGAATTATCTAAAATTTTACTATAACTAACATTATTAATTTTCATATAGTTAGCCTGTAACTTTTCAATCAAAGCACCATAATGCACAGCTGCCGTAATAGAATTAGAGTTTACTGCTATCCAATAAGTAAAAAATATATTACCAAGATCATATTCTTCATATTTGACATAAAATTCTTGAATCAGATTTTGGAAAAAATTAGGTTCTATAATATTTAGAGCATACAAGCTAAGAGGAGTCGGTAATTGAAAATTAATACCTAATTGATTCCTCTCATTATCATTAATATTCTTGATATAGCTACTTGTTGGAGTCATATATTTATTTAAAAATGTATACCCATAAAATATCAATGGACACCCTAAAATAAAAGAAATAATTTTTCTAATTTTTTCTCTTTTTACCAATTCAACATCTTTTTTATAAATTATCACGGCTTTATATTTATCATTACTTTTAACTATAGACACCTCATCTTCTTCGATTATAAATTTAATAGCATTTCTAGAGCAGTATTTTTGATTTACTAAATTATTTATTAATTCATGATCTTCTCCATCAAGCTTATATATCCTCTTATGTTCTTCTTCCCATTCCATAGAATGAGGGAAGATAGCATTAACTTTTAAATTATCAACAAATTCTATTAAATATTCAGCACCTATTTGTTCATGACTATCTTCAAAAGCAATTTCATCAACAATAAATATATCAGTAAATTTAGAACTCCCCTCTATCAAAGAGTGAGTTTGTTGTAATGGTAAAGCATACATTAATATTTTTTGTTTTAAAAATTTATGTTCAAATATGATAAGATATTCATCCTTATCAATATAGCCAGATTTTTTATTTAAATCTAAATCAGATGAATTAGATATAACTCCTTGAACTTTTAGTTTTAGTCTCGCCTCTTCATCTCTATATAATATAAACTCTCCCTCATTACCCCTTAGAAATCCTTTAAGAATACAATTAAACTCATTTAAGTTAAAATTTAAGTTTTCCCAAATACCTAACGACATTTATAATTCCAAAAAATAAGGGCTGAATAATCAGCCCTTATTTTCAACTACTTAATCAATTAAGACAATTGAGCAGCAGCAATTTTTTTCGTATCTACATCAGCAGCAGCATCTGTATAAGTTTCCATCTTATCAAAGTTCAAGTATTGATAGATGTCAGCAGACATGCTGTCAATTTGAGCAGCATATTGTTGATATTCTTCTGGAGTTGGTAATTTACCAAGTACAGCAGCAACAGAAGCAAGCTCAGCAGACGCTAAGTAAACGTTAGCACCTTGACCTAAACGGTTCGGGAAGTTACGAGTAGAAGTCGATACACAAGTTGTGTTCGGTGCTACACGTGCTTGGTTACCCATACATAATGAACAACCTGGCATTTCAGTACGCGCGCCAGCTTTACCATAAGTATTATAGAAACCTTCTTCCATCAATTGGCGTTCGTCCATACGCGTTGGAGGAGCTAACCAAAGACGAGTAGACAATGAACCGCCTGGAACTTTTTCTAACAATTTACCCGCTGCACGGAAATGACCAATGTTAGTCATACAAGAACCAACGAATACTTCGTCAATTTTCACGCCTTGAACGTCAGATAACAATTTCGCATCATCTGGATCATTCGGGCAGCAAAGAACTGGTTCAGTAATCGTAGCAAGGTCGATTTCATACACTTTCGTATATTCAGCGTCAGGATCCGCTTTAAGAAGTGATGGGTTCGCCAACCATTTTTCCATGTTTTCAACACGGCGTGCCATAGTACGTGCATCGCCATAACCTTCAGAAATCATCCATTTCAACATCGTGATGTTTGATTTCAGGTATTCAGCAACTTTCTCTTCAGAAAGTGTGATTGAACAACCAGCAGCTGAACGTTCAGCAGAAGCATCAGAAAGTTCGAATGCTTGCTCAACAGTAAGATCAGTTTCCATTTCTGTTAAGTCGATCTCTAAGATACGACCAGAGAAGATATTTTTCTTACCTTTCTTCTCTACAGTTAAGTCACCTTGCTGAATCGCAACATAAGGAATCGCATGAACAAGGTCACGTAGTGTGATACCAGGTTGCATTTTACCTTTGAATTTCACAAGTACAGATTCAGGCATATCGAGTGGCATAACACCAGTCGCAGCAGCGAACGCTACAAGACCAGAACCCGCTGGGAATGAAATACCAATTGGGAAACGCGTATGCGAGTCACCACCAGTACCAACTGTATCTGGAAGAAGCATACGGTTTAACCAAGAGTGGATAATACCGTCACCTGGACGTAGTGATACACCACCACGGTTCATGATGAAATCAGGAAGCGAGTGTTGCATTTGAACGTCAACTGGTTTTGGATACGCAGCTGTGTGACAGAAAGATTGCATAACAAGGTCAGCAGAGAAACCTAGGCAAGCTAAGTCTTTCAATTCATCACGTGTCATTGGACCTGTTGTATCTTGCGAACCAACAGTGGTCATCTTAGGTTCACAGTAAGTACCTGGAAGTACACCTTGACCTTCAGGAAGACCACAAGCGCGACCGACCATTTTTTGAGCTTGAGTAAAGCCTTTACCTGTTGCAGCAGGTTGAACTGGTGTACGGAACAATGTAGAAGGTGCAAGACCTAATTCTTCACGTGCTTTTGCAGTTAAACCACGACCAACGATCAAGTTGATACGACCACCCGCACGTACTTCATCTAGAAGAACTGGAGTTTTAAGTTCAGCTTCAGCGATTTGAGCACCATCTTTGAATGCAGTTACTTTTGCAGCAGCATGATCAATCTTAAGAACAATTTCGTCACCCATGTTCATGTTTTGAACATCGATTTCTACAGGTAATGCACCTGCATCTTCCATTGTGTTGAAGAAAATCGGAGCGATTTTAGAACCTAAACAGTAGCCACCGTCTTTTTTGTTCGGGATGTGAGCAATTTCATCACCAAAGAACCAAAGCACAGAGTTCGTTGCAGATTTACGAGATGAACCTGTACCCACAACATCACCAACATATGCAACTTGGTTGCCTTTTGCGATGAGATCTTTGATTTGGCTTAATGGACCAACTTCACCTGGTTTTTCAGGGTTGATGCCATCACGTTCGTTTTTCAACATTGCATTTGCATGCAATGGAATGTCTGGACGGCTCCAAGCGTCTTGTGCAGGTGACAAGTCGTCAGTGTTGGTTTCGCCAGTCACTTTGAAAACAGTCAGTTTAATTTCTTCAGGAACATCTTTACGACTTGTGAACCATTCAGCGTCAGCCCAAGATTGAAGAACTGCTTTTGCATTTGCATTGCCCGCTTTTGCTTTATCAGCAACGTCATGGAACGCATCAAATACAAGAAGTGTTTTTTTCAATGCTTCAGCAGCGAGTTCACCTAAGGCAGCATCATCAAGCAATGCAACTAATGGTGCAACGTTATAACCACCAAGCATCGTACCTAGTAAGTAAACCGCACGTTCTTTAGAAACCAAAGGAGAAGTTGCTTCACCCTTTGCCACAGCAGCTAAGAAAGCAGCTTTTACATAAGCAGCTTGGTCAACGCCCGCTGGAACACGATTTTCAAGCAAGTCAACTAAAAAAGCTTCTTCACCAGCAGGTGGGTTTTTTAATAATTCAACTAATGCAGCAGTTTGAGCATCGTCAAGTGGCTTCGGTGGGACTCCGAGTGCGGCACGTTCTTCAACGTGTTGGCGGTAAGCTTCTAGCACGGTGTTATTCCTCTTTTTTAAAAAATTACTTACGAATGTTTTGCTTCCTTGAAAGCTTCATAAGCAATATGGACAATCAAATTTTACTAAAAATCAAGCCAAAAGTTAATGCAAGCAGCGTGTTAATTCGTGATGACCGTTATTTTGTAAATAAATAGTGGCTGCTTTTTGCTACTTTTATATCCAATATATCTCTCACAAACTCATTTTTTAAAATGAATGTGCTTGCATTACGTTTAACAGATCTTAAACCGTAAAAAAGGCAACCTATTGTTGCCTGAATGGGTGAAATTTAGAATACCACCTTAGTGGACTGTGGTGCTACGTAAATAGTCTTGAAAAGCATTTCTAGAGCCTTCAAATTTGATAAAAATTTCATCCTCATGCAACATAGCATGTTCAGCACTCGCAAATGAAATATGCACTTGGTAAATTTTTGCAGGCTCATCAATCACTTGGCGAATATGCACCTGATCACCTAAACTTAAAACATAGTGACTTCCACTAATCACTGCAACGCCTTGTTCATCCTCTAAGAGCAAGTCTGCATTATGTAGGTACGCAATAACTTCCATTTTCTCACTCCTCTACATTATGTAATTTTCTATTTCTATATTTTATATATGCTTTTCACTTTTTATGCTAATCATTTTTTATTGCAATATTTAAGGCTTTTGCCCCATATTTACCATATGCTTCAATTGAATGCTTATGCATTGCGATCTTAAGATTTTTATTTAAAATAAAGGACATTCTATGGCATACATGGGTTTGTCTTTAACCATTCGTGTTTCTAAGCGACAAATATCATATTTTTTCATGGCAAGCTGATCTACACTTTTACCCTCTTGCGATGCTTGTATCAGTATTTCTAAGGCTTTGTCTTTGTCTGCTAAAACACCCTTACCTTGATAATATGCATCTCCTAAAAAGAATTTTGCCCGTGTATTTCCACTATCAACAGCTTTTGAGTAATAATCAAAGGCCCGCTTAGGATCTCGCTCCACCCCTTGTCCGCGTGCATATAAAATTCCTAAATACAACATCGCATCTGCACTTTTGGACTCAGCAGCTTTTTGCAACATTTGCATTCCTTTATTCAGATCTTTTTTGACGACTTCGCCTTGGGTATACATCCACCCTAAATCTGCCAAAGCCTTTAAATGACCATTTTTAGCCGCTTTTTCAGTCCATTTAAATGATAATTCTGGATCTAATTCTACATATTCGCCACTACTGTAGAGCGAACCTAACATAGCTTGTGCATCCACATGTCCTTGTTCAGCTGCAAGTGCAAAATATCGAAGACTTTCTTGAATATTCTTTTTTACGTAATTCCCATAAAACAATAAACTTCCATAATAATATTGACCAAGTGCAAAACCTTGATCGGCAGATTTTTTTAAATACTCAGCTGCTTTGGTTTTATCCTGCACTACGCCCAGACCATGTGCGTAACAATTAGATAAATTAAATGTCGCCTCTGCTAATCCTTGCGCTGAAGCATATTTTAATAATTCAAAAGCCTTTTTTTCATCTTTAGCAGCAATATCACCACGTTGATATATGGTTGCCAAGTTGACATACGCCAATAGTGAACCTTTTTCCTTGGCTTGATTTAAATAAAACAGCGCTTTACTACTATTTTTAGCTACATTTTCACCTTTATAGTAAAACCAACCTATTGCATTTAATGCTGGTGGATACTCTTGTTCTACGGCTAAATTTAAATATTTCAGCGCCTTTGCCTTGTCATGCTCATAATAATATTCAAAAACTTGATACTGTGCTTTAACATGTCCTGCCTCAGCATCCGCAATAAGTTGTGTTATTTGAGATTGTGATGCAACTGCAGATGGTTCGGATTCGACTGCTTCAGCTTGTTGTGACTGACTGCATGCCGCTAAACTAAGACACAGTAAACTCATACTCATTTTGATATAAATTTGTTTTTTATACATGATGCAATGCCCTTAATTATTCAAACTTTCTCATAAAATATGCACGATTTTTTTGTTTGAATATTTTCGATTTCCCCTTGTGCAGACGTCTTTTCCATTGCCCAATAACGATGATCTAGACCTTAGCCATCAAGGGAAAATATTAATTTTTTAAAACGATCATTTCACCCCTTAACAATAAAATGAAATCGCTTGCAAGATTTTTCGACTTAGCTCATCGGACATTCAATGGCAGTGTACACTTTACCATCGACCATACTTTTGACTTCACGACAGCCCTTTGAATCCGTTTCTGTACCTTGTAACATGGCAATGGCTTGTGGCACACCGGCTTGTGCTGCCTCTTGTATTAAGCGATAGGCTTTATCCTGATCTTTTTTCGTGCCAACACCGTTGTAATATGCCAAAGCAAGATTGACTTTCGCCATTGGTTCTCCAAGTTCAACTGACTTTTCTAACAATTCAACTGCTTTTTGGTCATTTTGTTTTACACCATCGCCACGGCTATAAAGTGTTGCTAAGTTTGCATAAGCCAAAGCATTATTTTGTTTTACGCCTTTTTCCAGGTACTCTACGGCTTTCTTATAATCTTGTTTTAGCCCCGTACCTTTGTAATACATCCAACCCAGATTGTTTAAAGCAAGACCATGATTTTGTTTGGCTGCAGCCTCTGTCCACCGAATCCCTTGTTCAATATTTTTCGGTAAAAGCTCACCTGTTAAATAATAACTCCCTAGAGTCGCCTGGGTGTGTGCATGTCCTGATTCAGCAACCTCAGTTAACAGTTTTGTTGCTTCCACAATATCTTGTTTTGAAACGTCTGGACGATGTAATAAGATCATACCCGCCATATATTTTGACTGAGCATCCCCCAAAGCCGCACCTTTTCTTGAATATTGCAATGCTTTTTGCTCATCTTTAGCAACTGTTTCTCCTTTGCCATACATGGCAATCAGTTGGTGAATCGCATCAAGATCCCCCTGATCCGCTTTTTTAACCAATTGTTGAACATTGTCTAAATATACTTTTCCATCGGCATAAGTCACAACAGAACATCCGAGTAAAAATAAAAAACCAAGTGTATGAATACAGCGTTGAATTTTAATAAGTTGCATAATAACCTTCTGGTGTTTTTAAAAAATTTTAATAAATTACATGTATATATTTATAATAGTATTTGAATTATTGCTATTATTTCAATCTTTACATACATAAAAAACCGTTCTATTAGAACGGTTTGTAATCTGGCATTTTTTTCGGGTCATGCGGTGTATTTAAACATTGTTCATATGCCTGCTGCTTAAACTTCGCTTGTACAGCCTCATGGTCTGCCTTTAACTCAGCATTTGGCATCGCATAAATTTTTTCAAGATACTGCAATATAAAGCCTTTAGTGGTTGGATCTGTGACTTTATTGGCATAATCCAAAGCTTCTTTTTTGCTAATACCATTTTGACGGTCTAAAGTGATTGAACGTGCTGCATTCCCAATACTCGTACAGTAACCTTTCCAAATTTCTTCAGGGGTAGCAGGTTTTTTTTCAGCACAACCCGATAAGACCACAACTGTACCAAGCACAGCGCAGGTGAATAAGTTTTTCATATATATCTCCTATCGGGGCTTATCATACTGAATTTGGTATCGCTTGGCAGTTAATCTTGCGCGTTTAATGCGTTTTAAACAAAAATTTTTAAAATTTATCTAAAAAATAGCGCTTAATTTCAGGATATTCATTCACAAAATAATCACTGGTCAAAAACAGCAAAATCTGCGGGTTTTTATCTGCAATTTTTAAAATCGCATTAAGCCTAGCGCTATGTTGCGCATTTACATAACGCCCAATAATCAATAATAACCATTCTTGTTCAGAACAAGCGGTCAAAAGATAGTTAAAGTTTCTATTCAAAGCGTGAGCAAATTCATCATCTGAAATGGTATCCAATCGGGCAAGAACGGTTTCTTGTATGCCAAAATCATCTTCTTGGCTAAAGGTATGAAATAAAGCATCGATGACTTTTGGACAAAGTGCTTGAGGCAATGCGTTAATCAGTGCAATAAACTCCTCAACGTCTGCTCCATATCGATCCAAATGACTTAATTTAAAAATAAGATGATCTATATTCACAAGTTAAAATTCCATAACATCTTTATTTTAATTTTTGACTATAAATCAAAAAGTGTACTTTCAACAAAAGTACACTTATACGATTGTTATCAAAATATATGAGGAACTTTAAAAACGCCAATGATAGAACAAGTCGATGGCTTTTTCTAAAGACTGACTTGCTTCTAAGTACAAGCGTTTATTCATTTGATAACGTAAGGTCAGTTTATTGACTGGTGTAAATACACCCACCCCATAACGAATATATAAGTCAGGGGTAATATAACCCGTTAAACTTACTTGGGTATCATCACCTGTACCTTGTGCATCTAATGCCAAACCACTTAAACCAAACGTTTGCCCTATTTGATTGGTAAAGGCACGAGTACCCCCCAAGCCTAAACTGATTCCTGCTGCTGCAATGGTATTGTTGACATCTGATTTAAAGCCCGCTTCATTACTTAAACCACTTGAACCTTCATTAATACGTCCTGTAATCAGCGCATTCATCGCCTCTTGGTCAGATAAACCAGCATCATTATAAACTTGGATATTTGGGCTGCTTGCAGTACCTGTGACCCGTAAGCCAACAGTACTTCCTGAAATCGTTTTATTGGCATCAACATCGAGTGTTGGATTTGCCAATGCGCCATTAAAACGAGCAATGGCACGATTAAGATCAAGTTTTTGCCCATAGGCTTCGATAGTCACTTTTTGACTAACACCAATGGCACCATTGGCACGCATTGCAGTCTCTAAGCCACGTTGAGATAAATACACACGCCCAATCAATGGAATACGACTATTAAAGCCTTGGAAGATAACTTTATTGCCTAGTTTAACATCAATATCTGCACGAATATCCCAAGGTTTAGCTGCTTTTAAAATCGCCAACTGATCATCCCCCTCATGTACAACACGTACATCAGAAGAAACATTGACTACTGGTGCACTCGACTCGGGCATTGAAATCAAGGCATTCGGTACATCGACTTTACCTTTGACTGTAATACGCTTACTCAAAGGATAAGCATCCATGCTCATATCGGTGTCTACAACAGCTGTAATCAACGGCGCTTGACGAACCAGTAATTTGTCACCTTTGAGTGACAATTGAATACGAGGATCATTCTTCCAATCAATGTTCCCTGTCAGTTTACCCACACCACGACCACTGTTGAATGCGCCATCGATAGTGGCTTGATTTTGTTGAATATGTGAATATAACTGTACATTGGTCAAATTTACAGGCAATGAAATCATACTGATTTCACCATTTTTTAATCGCAATGCACCATCAAACAAAGGCTGTGACAAAGTACCACTGATTTTCCCTGCAAGAGAAAGCGTGCCATCCAATTTACGTACATCTGCAATAAATGGCTTCAAGATTTTTAATTGCACTTCATTAAAAGCAACCTCACCACGCATATTTTTTTGCGCAGAATATGGATCAATCACCACACTCGCATAGCCTGTACCCACATTTGGCGCTTTCAGATCTACACGTGTTAATAAACCTTCTGCAATACTTTTCACAATAACACTGGCTTCATCATAGTTCATTGAGGTTGCGGGATCATCGGGATTTTCCGCAGCAATCCCAATTTGACCTTTACGTGTAATGAGTTTTGCATCAATTTTTGGACGTGAGCCTTGTGCCCAAGCAGCTTTGGCATAGCCATTTAGTTCACCTGTTAATGCTAAGCCTTCAGGCATAAATGCAGCAAAGTCATTTAAATCTAATTTTTGGGTAATAAATGAGACATTTCCTTTGGCTGGACTAACCCGTACAGGTTGATCAAAACATAATTTACTTTGTTTACTCGACCAACAATGCTGTCCAACGTAAACCTCAGATTTTGCGGATGTGAAAATAACAGGCGCTGCTTGATCTTGTATTAAATGCGCCCGTACCGAGTCAAACTCACCTTTTTGAATCTGACCTAGCCAATCATTTTGTGCATTAAAGCCACCTGCCAATTGCACATAAAATTTTGAGTAATAATTCCAACCTTGTAGTTGCAATAAGTGTGCTTTACGTGTGCCTGTTAAGGTGATCCCTGCATATTGAATCTGACGTGTACCGCTACGCAAATTATCCATACGTGCCACCATTTTTGCAGGTGCGGTATCTGACGTTGGTAACTCACCAATCAAACTCATTTTTTCAATACTGAAGCTATTATTCAAGCCAAATTTATCGACTTTAAGATTTGCTGTAGCACTTAAACGAGGCTGTGCTTGTAGGTTTAAATAACCATATGCTGTTCCCCTTAAACCAGGGTATAGCTCATATAAAGCAGGTGCATTAATTTTTAAACGTAAATTTTGTGCATTGCCTGTTGCTTGCACTTGATTTTGCGCATAAGACAAAAATAAATTATTGGCTTCAAACTGCTGCGGCATAAAGCCTTTCTCATTTGAATTAAGTACTACAGCCAAATTACCCTTACCACGTAAAGCTTTATTGTTAATAATCCCTGCCAAATTCAAATTTTGAATATTGATACGTTTTAAACGATCTGACCATGTGCCTTGTGTTTTCACATTACCAGATACTTCACCACGCACAGAAGACACAAAATATTGTGGTTTAAAGCGTACCAATGAAGCATTTACATCCCAACCAATCCCATTGCTCAGATAAACCAAACCACTGGCAAAGATTTTCCCTGCAATACCATCATGTTGTAATTCTGCAATTTTGATCAGTTCAGGTGTGCCTGAAACACGCACTTTGAGTACACCACTGCCTTGTTTAAACTGTGAAGCATTTAAAGTCCCATCATAATTGACCGCAAAACTTTTAAAACCACCACCGGCTTTTTCATCATAAAAAATGACTGCTGCCGTACTTGTACCTTTGAGTTGAATAGTTTCAGCTTTGGCTTGATCTGCCATGCGTCCAGTTAAATTAATGCCTGTTAAATGAATAATTTGTTGATTTGGCTTTGCATAGCCATTGGCTTTAATTTGACCATTTAACAGATTAACAGGTGCAGCAGGAACAACCGTTTGTGGATTAAAATCCTGAGCATTAAGTAATGCATTCCACTTTAACTGACGTTTTTCATTGGGTAACTCGACCACCGCATTACCCGTTAAACTGCCTTTACCTGCAACATAACGGAATGCTGGGACATGTAAATTATTGCCTTTAAGGTCAAGTTGGGCATTGTATTGCCCTGCAGGCAATGCACCTTTTTCGTGCTGACGTACAACTGTCGCCACATGAATATTTTGCTTTCCTTCCACCAATGCCAGTTTCACTTGACCATTTTCACTACTCAACCAACCAATATACGGCACTGCACGATCAATATTTTTCCACTGCACATCCATAAGCATTGGCTCAGGCGTTTTCTTTTTCTGCTCTGCCTGATCAAGTTTGAGATTCCATGCTTCATATTTGTCAAAATTAACATTGGCAGTTAAATGCATACCCTTTTGTAAAATACCTTTGGACGCAATATTGGCATCCAAACTTGGGGGTAAAAAATCTTGAATTGCTTGGGGAATCAATTTATCTTTGGGGTTAATACGGTCTAAACGCCCTTTCACATCCCAATTCACATGATCTTTCCAACTCACTAAGCCAGCGACATTGACTGCGCCCCCCATGACTTGACCATTGAAATTTTTGATATTTAACTGATTGATTAAATCGGTATGCGCTAAAGCACTATATTGACCTTGTGGAATATTTGCACCACTTAAATCAGTATTTAAGTCTAAATCTAAACCTTGAATGTCCCCGTTAAACTTGGCAATCCCGTCTTTTGCGAAGAGTTTTTGTTCAGGTAAAATAGGTAAATGGTAATTTTTTAAAATCAATGCACCTTGCATCGGTACATGTGGACGCATCGGATGCAATACTGCCCAAGCAGTTAATAATTCTGGTGTATGGGTTGCAATACCTGCTTGAATAGTATCGAGGGTTCCTCGTGCATGCACATAAATATCTTGAATATTTAAATGACTTAATGCAGGTAGATTTAAAATTGCTTTGGCTTTGAGTGGATATTTGCCTTTAAAATCCATCATCCCTTCGGCATTTTTAACTGCCAAATAGCCCATGTCCATACTCGAATTTTTAAACTTTAACTCAGTCCCAGACCATAAGGCATCTTCTAAATGCACATCTTTAAAATCAACCTTGCTGCTTGAGCTTTGAATCTGCAAATGATCAACATCTGCTTGGTCTAAACGCAGTACAAAAGGTAATTTGATTTCACTAAACTTAAAAGGCTCATTACTCGGTGGCGTTTTACTGATCACTCTAAGATTACGAACATCTGCATGACTCAAATGAATTTCTTTATCCAAAATCGCACGCCAACCCAAAGACACATCAGCCCGATCAATTTTGACATCCACAGCAGCCAAGGTCACTAAAACATTTTTTAAAATAATCCCTTGTAATAAATTCCCACTTTCATATTCATAGTGGATAATTTTTTGACTGGCTGCAACTCGATCTAATAAAAACTTACTGCCTTTATCCGTTGAAAACATCACAACCAACGCAGCAACTAATAAAACAATAACCAAGCCGATCGACAACAATACATTACGCAATATATTGTGCTTTTTCGGTGTCTGCTCAGCTTGTTGCGGAGGCTTTTGATCATTATTTTGAAGCTCTTGCTGTTTATCGTCAGCCATAATTATCCCAAATGTAAATTTTTATTGAATGAATTAAAGTTGTGAACCAATAAAGAAGTGTAAACGAATTGGATGATCAGGATCGGAAATACCTGATGCAACATCTAAACGAATAGGACCAATCGGTGATTTCCAACGAATCCCGACCCCTACGCCATATTCTGGATCATTGGAAAATTTTTCATCAAAGGCATTACCAAAGTCACTAAAGATCGCTGCACGCCATCCCTCTTTAAATTGATAATTGTATTCTAAAGAACCTACAGCCAAAGCTTGCCCGCCCATTTTATAGCCATATTCTTCTGGGGATAAACTCTTATAGTCAAAACCGCGTAAGCTTTGGTCACCTCCCGCAAAGAAGCGCAAGTTATAGGGGACTTGATCAAATTTTTTGGCAAAAATATAGCCTGTTTCTAAACCTGCCACAAATTGATGATCATCATTTTCCCCGAGTGAATACAATCCTTTCCACGTCGCGTTGACAATTGCCATATCCGTATCAGACAGTAAGCTTTCACTACCGAGTTGTACTTTATAAGATTGTTTAAAACCTCGCGTTGGATTAAGACGATTATCACTGCTGGTTTTCGATGCTTCATAACCCACCAATAAAGATTCTTGCTCTTGGTTCGCACCAGGCACTAAAAATGCTTCAGGAATTTTATCTATGTCCACAATACCTGATTGGGTCACTCGGTCTAAACGATAACGCAGTCCAAAGACATGTTGCCATTCCTTACGAGAACCTTTAATGATACGGTCTGCCCCTGCTACCGCAGACTCAATCACCAAGTTCATATCATTCCCGATACCATCACGTTGTTCGCGCTCATATCCCCCGACTAAACTAATATAGTCATTGAGTGGATGGTTATAAGGAATGTTATAGCGACCATCAAAAGATTGACGAATTTGTGATAATTCCATATTGGCATCAAATGAATGACCATAATGGTTCACAATGGCACGGCGATATTGTCCACGTAAACGTACACCTGTATCCGTACCGTAACCTATACCCGCTTCCACACTATTGAGACGGTCGGCATTTAAAGTAACAATAACAGGAATGACTTTTTCATCACGAGCTTTTTGCTGTAATAGCTCTGTTTCCGATTGTTTTTCTTGTTGCTGTACTTGTGCAATACGCGCATTTGGGTTGATTTCGCTAGTGCTTGTCCCTGCAAATTGCTTTTCATCTACGACATTTTGTGTCACTTCTTTCGCGGAGAATTGCTGTTTTTGAGTTTCTTTTTGATCTGCAAATGCTGCTTCTGAAACTTTCTCTTGATCCACTAAAGCTTGCAAATCAGGCGGTAACTCTAACGGTTTTTCAATTGGATCTGGCTTAACTGCATCCACTAAGGTGTAGTTAAAATAACGTGAGTTGGTTAAGTTATTCGCTAAAGCATTTACACGCCAAGCGGTATAATCTGCTCCTGCACTCCAAGGCGCCATAGATTTTAAGACTTTTAAATCTATGGGCAATGGCTTGCTTGGATCACTCATTCTAAATTCAACTTCACCGATCTTATAACGCTCACCCGTTTCATAACGTAAGTTAATGTCGGCTTTGTTTTGTGGTTGCGTCACTTTAACATCATGCAAACGCCAGTAGCTGTCAAAGAAACCATTGTTATTGGCAGCATCTACAATCCGTGATTTAGTGGTTTCATATAAACCATGATGTAAAATGTCACCTTCTTCTTGTTCAGGCAAAACACGAATCACTTGGAATTGGGCAAGATTTTGTCCTGCACCCGAATATTCTATCTCTTGTTTTTCAATGGTTACTGGGTCATTGGGTGTGACTAAAACTTTGACTTTATTTTCATTTAATTTCTGAAATTTAAACTGTGCATTATAATAGCCTACTGCTTGTGCGGCTTGATTGGCTAAAGTACGTAATTGTGGAACTGCAGAATTAAAATCAGAAAAAGCTTCTGTGGTAAAACTTGAAAGTTTCGCCTTAATATTATCACCAAGGATTGTAGGTGCACCCTCGACTTCAGCACTGATTCGAGAGACTTTTGCCGTATCAAATTTAGGTGGACGAATACGATATAAAGCCCGTTTGAAAATATTGGCTTCTTTTTGTTCCGTTTTTTGCTCGTTTGAATGATCGGTTAAAGTTTTACCTGATTCATTTTCCTGTACAATAATTTTATTATCTGATTCAATCGATTGCATCAATTGTTCAACATTTACAGGTGCTTGGGTAATTTCGCTAATTTCTTGCTGTGTTGCATCATTGACTGTAATTTCAGGTGCTTTTGCTACCCCATTACGAAAATTTTGTGCCTCGACTTTAGCTTCTTCTGCGACTTTAAAAATTTCATTGGCTAAATTTAAATCAACTGTATTATCAGGCAACTCTTCTAATTGTTCAAACGTTATTGGTTTAAATTCATTTAACTGACCTGCTGCTTGCTCTTGTTGTTGCAACATATCCACGCTATCTATAGCGATGGTTTTTTGATTTAGTTCAGCAACATTCTCGTCTATTTTATCAATTTTTACCTGACTTAAACCTTGTTGTTCTGCCGCTTTTTCAAGTTGTTCTGGCGTATTTCCTGCAACTGTATTTGTAGTTTCTGTTGTTTCAGATCTGTCCGCAGAGTGTGTAATTTGTGCTAAAAACACACTCAAAAAAACACTTGCACACAACAGTTTATTCCGTTCATTTGTGCTAAAAATATGCTGCATACAATGTGCAAGCACTGATTTTTTAAATTTGATTTTTGCTAGCATAGCAAGCTCTAAACACCCTAAAATATGAATGGAAAATAACAGTAATGAACGTCCCCAGACTACAACTTAAATCACTTGGTTTTTCACATTATCTTGGAAGTTAAAATATCATACATGATTTTGCGATATAGTTACTAAATCTCCACACTTCTTAATATAACTTAAATGAATGGTTTTCCGATGGAAAAAAATGAACATATCTTAGCAACACGGCGTTTTTTGCCCATGTTTATGACCCAATTTTTCGGGGCATTAAATGATAATGTGTTTAAAGGCTCATTACTCCTTGTGATTACCTACGGCTGGATTCATTTACATGGTACAGCGATTAGCACTTTAAATAATCTTGCTGCCCTGTTATTTATTTTGCCGTATTTTATTTTTTCTGCCACGGCGGGACAAATTGCAGACAAATATGAACGTTCTTCTTTGGTTCGTGCCATTAAAATCTTAGAAATTATCATCATGCTACTGGCAACAGTTGGTTTTATGATGGGCAATTTATGGGTTTTACTTTTTGCACTGTTTTTAATGGGCACCCACAGTACCTTTTTTGGTCCAATTAAATATGCGATTTTACCTGAGATTTTAAAGCCGAATGAATTAATGTCAGGGAATGCTTTATTTCAGTCAGGCACTTCGATTGCGATTTTATTGGGAACGATCATAGGCGGTGCTGTGATTTCTGTCTCTGCAGGCAATTTAATTTGGATCAGTCTGACGGTTGTGGCGATCGCAGTACTAGGTTTTGTCGCGAGTCTTTTTATTCTTAAACAACCGACTTCAAATACACAGTTAAAAATAGATTGGAATTTTGTGCGTACCAGTTATCAGACCATAAAATATGCGAAAAGTTTACCTTTGGTATTTTTAGTCTTATTAGGAAATTCATGGTATTGGTTTTATGGTGCGACCTATTTAACGCAAATACCACAAGTGACTTTGCAAAACTTACATGCCAATGAAAATGTTTCAAGCCTATTATTGACGTTCTTTTCTGTTGGTATCGGCGTGGGTTCTTTATTATGCCGTAAATTTGGTGGTCGTGAAGTCAATATTAAAATGGTCCCGATTGGCGCAATCGGTTTAACCATTTTCGCTTTTTATTTTGCGGCAAGTTTGGCATTTATTCCACACTATACAGGCGAGTTATTAGGCATTGCACAGGTATTTCAAGCAGGTTGGGCGTATTATCATGTCATGCTTGCTGTCACATTACTTGGTATTTGTGGTGGTTTTTATATCGTACCACTCTATGCCATGATGCAAGCGTATACCCCAAAATCACATCGCGCTCGTGTCGTTGCTGCTAACAATATTTTTAATGCGATATTTATGGTTTCATCAGCAATTTTCTCTATACTTATTTTAAGTGTACTCAAACTTGATATTAAAATATTATTTAGCATTACAGCAATTTTAAGCGGCATATTCTGTATTGGGTTATTAATGCGTTTAAAACCATTAATCGCAACAACTCAAATCACATTGGAGGACTAACATGCGTCATTACACTGGCATCGACAAATTGATTCACTCTTTTGATCAAGCCTTAAGAAGTTTAGTTCCCGGCACGACTTCCGCACAGCGTAGAAATCCTTCTGAAAACACTGAAACCAAGCTTGCTGTCAGTGAAGCACGTCATGTAGCAGGTTTAATGCGTGTCAATCATAGTGGCGAAGTGTGTGCACAAGCACTGTATCATGGACAAGCTTTGACCGCGAAATTGCCCAATGTACGCCGTGAAATGGAGTTTGCTGCGATTGAAGAGCAAGATCATTTGGCATGGTGCGAAGATCGTTTAAAAGAGTTAGACAGTCACACAAGTTTATTGAATCCTGTTTGGTATGGTTTATCTTTCGGTATGGGAGCGATTGCAGGAATCGCAGGAGATAAATACAGCTTAGGATTTGTCGCTGAAACTGAACGTCAAGTGAGTTTGCATTTACAACATCATATTAGCCAACTGCCACCGCAAGATGAGCGTTCACGTAAAATTTTGCTACAAATGAATGAAGATGAGTTACATCATCGAGACACAGCATTAAAGGCAGGTGGGGTGGATTTACCAATTCCAGTAAAAATTACAATGACTGCAATTTCTAAGCTAATGACCAAGACCAGTTATTTTATTTAATTGTTTTGTATTTTAATTTTTTAAAATAAGCAATAAAAAGAGCATCCTAGGATGCTCTTTGATCTAAATCAAGTAGAATATTTTTTACCAACTAAAGCCAACACCCACACCACCAGATTTTTCTTCCTCGGTCATAGCACCGCCTAAACTGATGCTGGTATTGTCATTAATCATACGTTGGTAACCCACAGCAACGGCTTTTTCATCCCCTTGAAAGCCTGCACCCACCCCCACTCGATTACGCCCTTTAAGACCTGAAGTACTATTTGCCATGTTCATCATTGCTGCTGTCATCGCCCCCTGACGATCAAAACGTTTATCAACCTCATGGAAACGACGATCTGTTTCTAAACGATGGTCTGAGAATGCACGCTCTAAACGATTAAATTGAGTATCTGTATATTCTTTCGAAGATTTTAAAGTTTCTGCCTCAGCTGCTTGCATTTGTCTTAAGTTCACAGCATCGGTTGCTTCGGTTGCATCTGCCACATGAATGATTTGTCGTTCAGCATCTTTTGCTCCAACAGATACTGTATTATCTCGATCTGATGCTGAATTATTACCTAGAACCACGGCATTTTTGGCTTCAGTGTTGATATTATTTCCTAATACAAAAGTACCATCACCTTTAATTGCATTGTCATTACCAACAGCATAACTATTATTGCCTGACACCTTGTTTGGATCACCAAAAGCACCTGAACGCTCACCAGCCACAATATTCCCTTTGCCCACAGCAGTAGATTGATGACCTGTGACTGTAGAACCTTGCCCAATGGAAGTAGATTGATTGCCTGAAGCCACTGCACCATCACCAATTGCAACAGAACCTGAACCAGTAGCTTGTGCAGGAGTTAAATTATTTTGATCTGCATTTACAGTAACCAAAGGATTACTCTGACTATTGAGCCACTGTTGTTCCGTTCCTTTGTACCCATTTTTTACTGCAACATCATAAGCACTAAGACCTTGATCACCTTTATCGCCTTTCGCACCATCTTTGCCATTTAAACCATCAAGACCATTGGCTCCGTCTTTACCGTTTAGACCATCTTTGCCCGACGCACCTGTTAAGCCTTGATCTCCCTTATCGCCTTTCGCACCATCTTTGCCATTTAAACCATCAAGACCATTAGCTCCGTCTTTACCGTTTACACCATCTTTGCCCGACGCACCTGTTAAGCCTTGATCTCCCTTATCGCCCTTCGCGCCATCTTTTCCATTCAAGCCATCAAGACCATTGCTACCATCTTTACCGTTTACACCATCTTTGCCTGATGCACCTGTTAAACCTTGATCTCCCTTATCGCCCTTCGCGCCATCTTTACCATTCAAGCCATCAACACCATTGGCACCTGTATCGCCTTTCGCACCTTGAAGTGAACTAAGCCACTGTGTTTCTGTTCCTGTAAATCCGTTATTTTTTGCAATATCATACGCACTTAAACCATTTGCACCTGCCACTCCGCCTGTAGTTTCAACTTTAGATAATCGGGTATCTAAATTTGTCAGCTTCGTATCTACAGCAGTCAATGCGCTTCCTACATCTCTGTAATTTCGATTTTGAATCGTAAAGCTTGGTGCAACAAAGTTGCCATTATTAAATGCGGCTCCTCCTCCTAATGATGAAACGAATGCATTTTCATTACGTTGCACTTGGTTCTGTGTCGCTGCAACATTACCACTCAGATTAAAAAGATCTGCTTGAGCTTGCCCTACATCACTCTGCAAATTGGTGATCTGGCTTTCTGCTGTGCCGACACGACCATCTAAGGCGTTCAAATTCGTTTGAGTCGTACCCAAGTTGGTTTGCAAGGTATCAATGTCTGTTTCTGTTTGTGTTACACGCGTATCTAGACCTGTAATCGCTGTGCTATTTGTTGTAATGTCTGACTGCGCTTGTACCACATCCCCCTGTAAATTGGTGATATTGTTTTCTGCCGTGCCGACACGACCATCTAAGGCGTTCAAATTCGTTTGAGTCGTACCTAAGTTAGTTTGCAAGGTATCAATGTCTGTTTCTGTTTGTGTTACACGCGTATCTAGACCTGTAATCGCTGTGCTATTCGTTGTAATGTCTGACTGCACTTGTACCACATCCCCCTTTAAATTGGTGATCTGGCTTTCTGCTGTGTCGACACGACCATCTAGGGTGGTCAAATTCGTTTGAGTCGTACCTAAGTTAGTTTGCAAGGTAACAATATCTGTTTCTGTTTGTGTTACTCGAGTATCTAAGGCCGTTACATTGCTATTGGCGGCATTTAACTGACGGCCTGTCACCGCATCGGTTGAAGTAATATCTAAAGTCGCATCTTGTAAGTTAGTCAGTTTGGTTCCGTTGGTACCTTGTAGACGCACAATATCTTTGTTGACTGTGTCATAAACAACGGCATTCGCTGAAATTCCAACTAAACCATTTTGTAAAGCAGCAATATCATTTGTATTGGTCGTAACTCGCCCATCCAACGCATTCACTGTACTTTGGTCAGCTTTCACCTTTAATTGTCCAAAGTTCACAGCATCATCATCATTAACGCCTGCTTTAAGATTACTAATGCTCGTGCCTGCTGTACCTGCTAAAGTAATGTGTTCTTTGTTTGAGCCTGTATCATACAATACAGCATCTGCGGTTTTCTGATCTGTATAGCCTTTGGCAGTGCTTAATGTCGATGCAGTTTCTTGATCTGTATAGCCTTTGGCAGTGGTTAAAGTCGATGCAACTTCTTGATCTGTATAGCCTTTTGCAGTGCTTAATATTGATGCAACTTCTTGATCGGTATAACCTTTGGCAGTGGTTAATGTCGATGCAACTTCTTGATCGGTATAACCTTTGGCAGTGCTTAATGTCGATGCAGTTTCTTGATCTGTATAGCCTTTGGCAGTGGTTAAAGTCGATGCAACTTCTTGATCTGTATAGCCTTTTGCAGTGCTTAATGTTGATGCAACTTCTTGATCGGTATAACCTTTGGCAGTGGTTAATGTCGATGCAGTTTCTTGATCTGTATAGCCTTTGGCAGTGGTTAATGTCGATGCAACCTCTTGATCTGTATAGCCTTTTGCAGTGGTTAATGTTGTGGTTAAACCTGTATTCAAATCCGTAGTGGATGCTTTGGTTGCTAAACCTGTATTTGCATCATTCACTTGATTATTTAATGCCGTGAAATCAGTTTTATCGGTTTTTAAAGCCAAGCCAGCATTTAAATCCGTTGTTGATGCTTTCGTTGCAACTACATCATTGGTTGCATTTAACTGTTTACCTGTTACTGCATCAGTTGATGCTATATCTAAAGTTGCATCTTGTAGATTGGTAATTTTGGTGCTTGCTGTACCTGCAAGTGTGATTTGATTTTTAGTTGTACTATCATATTTCACAGCAAGATTTGTTGCATCATCCACATATTTTTTATTGGCTGCATCAGTATCCATATTTGGTGTTGCAACATGGGTAATTTGTTTTTCTGTCCCTGCTTTACCGACAGAAATACTATTCTCTCGGTCAGTTTCGGCTTGGTAACCAATCGCAGTAGCATTGTTATGCGTGGCTTTGCTTTCTACACCAAAGGCACTGCTTTGGTAGCCTGTCGCTTGGTTACCCACGCCAACCGCACTGCTAAAAAGCCCTGAGGCAGTGTTCCTATACCCCAACGCACTGCTACCACTACCTGAGGCAATGTTGCCTGTACCAATAGCATTACTCCTATCCCCAAGCGCAAAATTTGCACCGATTTGGATTGCATTAATAAATTGTTGTACGGCCGTGGGATTTGTTGCTTTTGTAACAGTTATACCATTTAAAGTATAGCTGTCTATATCAAATAAATTTGTGCCCGTACCTGTGGTGGTAACGTTCACTCCACCTACTAACGTGATTTTTCCGCTGCCATCTGTTGTAATTGAGTGCGAAAAGCCTGAAGCTGCCCCCAACGCACTGCTAGCACTACCTGAGGCAGTATTCCTATACCCCAAAGCACTGCTCCCACCCCCTGAGGCAGTATTCGCAAACCCCAACGCACTGCTCCCACCCCCTGAGGCAGTATTCCTATACCCCAACGCACTGCTACTATACCCTGAGGCAGTATTTCTATTCCCCAACGTAATACTATTATTGCCATAAGAAAGATTATTTAAACCAACTGAAACACTGCTCTCACCGATAGCCATACTCGCACTTCCTAAGAGCTCAATAAAATTGCTTTTTTCACTATCGCTTACTAAATTTACACCTTGTACTGATATCAATTTAGATGGATTATTAAGCAATTCTATGAAATCGCCTGTTGTAGTTGTGACAGGTATACCATTAAGAGTATTAATGTATCCTGTGCTTACATCTATGCTTAAAGTCCACGATTTTCCACTGCTCGTACGAGAACCTACTACTAGAGAGTCTTTGCCCATACTCCAACTACTATTTCCATATGCAACACTGTTGTCCCCAGTAGCTTTATTCATATACCCCAACGCACTGCTATTATTACCTGAGGCAGTATTCCCATACCCCAACGCACTGCTTTGGTAGCCTGTCGCTTGGTTACGCACACCCACTGCACTACTTAAATGCCCCGATGCGGTATTGCTTACACCAAAGGCATTACTCGCAATGCCTGAAGCTGTGTTTTGAGTAATATAACTTGCTTTTAATGCTGTTAAAAACTCAGTTTTTTGTGCTTCGGTTAAGCTACTATTGTTATCAATACTGCTAATATTTTGCGCTGTTAAACCTGCTACACTGCTAACCGCTGTAGTGGTCACAATACGATAGCCCGCAACATCATAGGTATTAGTTTGACCTGTTACGCTACTCATTAGTGGGGTGAAACTATTACCCGATCCCATCGCATTGGCTAAATAACCTGCGGCTTGGCTTTTATTCCCCACAGCTGTCGCATTTTGCTTATTGGCATTATTACTATACCCCAACGCACTGCTAGCACTACCTGAGGCATTATTATTATTCCCCACCGCACTACTTAACGTCCCTGAGGCTGTATTTGTTACACCCATTGCAGAACTGTTCATTCCAACAGCAATATTACCGCCTTTTTTCGCAGCATTTATAAAATCAGCTACTTGAGCAGTATCGGTAACAACAGTGCCATTCCCCATAGTAAATGACGTAATATTATCAAGATTAGTACCTGTTGCTGTAACAGCAATACCACCTACTGTAGCTAACTTACCTGCGGCATTGTTTGTCGTAGTATGGGCTATACCACTAGCACTGCCTAAGGCAGTATCATTCGTATGGTGGTCATAGTTATCTGATGAACCACCTGAACTTGCCACCAAACTTTGCACTTGTTGTAAATTCACTGCATCAGTGGCTTGAGTTGCATTTGCCACATGGGTAATTTGTTTTTCTGCCCCAGCCTTACCTACCGATATACTATTAACTCGGTCAGTTTCTGAACCAAAGCCGAGTGCAGTTGCACCTTCATGACTTGCAATGCTATTACTACCAAATGCGCTGCTATTTTTTGCAGTGGCTTGGTTGTTATAACCCACTGCGCTACTGAATGTACCTGAACTGGTATTTAAACTTCCTACTGAGATACTACGAGTACCTGAAGCAGTATTACTGATCCCAAATGCATTACTTGCAATACCTGAAGCTGTATTAGTTGGTGAAAAACCATTTATTAAAGTAATAAAAGTACTTTTTTCTACATCACTTAATGCGTATCCATCAATTGTCACAATATTTGAAACAGTTAAATCATTAGCAGAAGTAATTGCTGTTGTGGTCACTATAGTAGAACCACCAACAGTTATTTTTTTATTATTTGTCGGATCAATTTTAAAATCATAATTATACGCTTGTCCACCTGAACCTATAGCATTCGACATAATTCCTGTTGCTTGGTTGTTGGTTCCAATTGCATTTGCATTTGATTTATTTGCATTATTTTGATAACCGACTGTACTACCATAAACACCTGATAACGTATTTTTATAGCCTATAGCATTACCAAACATAGTAGAAACTGTGTTTTCAATACCTATTGCTGAACTAAAACCAACTTCAGTTTTATTTTTGTGACCAATAGCATTGGTATAATCACCTTTCGCAATATTTTCCACACCAATCGCACTACTTGAATTGCCATAGCTTTTGTTTATATTTCCGACTACAACACTATTTTCATTGGTTGCTTCGTTATCTCGACCTATAGCAACCGCATTTTTGTTAATCGCTAGATTGTTAAAACCACAAGCAAATGAGTTAGGACCTGGAGAATAACTCCCTAAATTTTGCTCTCCAGTAGCATTACTCCCATCACAAATTTCACCAGCCCATACTCCCATTCCTGTGGACAAACTTATACTTAGAACCAAAGTTTTAACCATTATCACACTATTAGATGTTGAAACGAATGGTGTGAATATATGAGATGATTTATCTATAGTATGATTTGTCTTCCCTGCACTTTTTGCATTTTCAGACACAACAACCATACGTCCTAAAGACTTATTCCAAATTTTTTTAAAAATGTGATTCATGACTTAAACTTCCATTTATGTAGTAATTGTTATTATTTCAATACATATTTGTTATTTTTTATATCCCTGAGATCAGGTATTCTGACTAACATTATTTAAAATAAATAAAATTAATATTTCCCAATAATAACAATATTATCTTTAAACTTTATTGAATTACGCCAAAAAACCATCAAATACCCAATTTCAGGGATATGCAAAGCATAAGAATAAAGGCACAGTATAGAAAATAAATTATTAGAGAGTTGTGATGATTAATAATGAGTTAAGTTTACCTGTTCCTGTCATTATTGTTGAAGATGAACCACTTATCCAAGTTCGCCTCAAAGAAATATTACTCAACATTGGCTATATGCCTGAAAATTTGTTTTTTGCAACCAATTTAAAACAAGCCCATTCCTTATTACAAAGGCATTCTGTTTCATTTGCACTCATCGATCTCGGTTTGCCTGATGGCAATGGCATAGATTTTATTAAAACTTTAAAAAAATATGATCCGAGTATTTTAGTGCTCGTTGTGTCAGCATGGAGTACAGAAGATGCGATTCTCATGGCGATCAGTGCAGGTGCAACAGGCTATGTGTTAAAAGAACGAGATAACCTTGAAGTTATGCTCTCTATCCGCAGTGTACTTCGTGGCGGTGCTCCGATTGATCCTTTTATTGCACAAAAAATCTTACAAAAATTGCATTTGGATGAATCATCAAGCCAAGTCATGTCAACTGAATCGACTAAAAAACAGGAAAGTACCGAAGTTTTATCAAAACGTGAACAAGAGATTTTAATTTTAGTTTCACAAGGTTTAAGCAATAAAGAAATTGCGGAACAGCTCAATCTTTCTCGTTATACCATAGAGTCACATGTCAAACATATTTATAGAAAATTATCGGTATCGACGCGTATTATGGCTGTAGATGTTGGACGAAATTTAGGAATTTTAGATTGATTTTACGTCTAATTTTAAGCTTTGCTTTATATTTTATTTTTCACCTCACTTATGCACAGCCTTTGGTAGAAACACCCACAACATTAAATAACTGTGATTTTAAAATCATCAGCACACAAGTGGTTAAAGTCACCGATAACTCAGACCAGATTCCTCAAACAGGATGGGAAAATATAGCTTTGCCACACAATTGGGATATAGCATGGAAAAACTACTCAGGTACAGCATGGTATAAAATTCTTTGGCAACGTCATTGCAACTCAAAAGTTGCTCAAGTACAGCCTGCTGCTTTTGTTGTCGATCGGATTAACATGGCAGGAGCAGTCTATAGTAATCATGAACTCCTTTGGCATGATCAATCTATGGTTGAGCCTTTATCTCGTAGTTGGAATATTCCACGGATGTGGATCTTACCCGCTTCCACCCTGAACTCAGATACAAATGAAATTTTGATTAAAGTCATTGGAGTACAAACTCAAGCGTCAGGTTTAAATAAAATTGTGTTTAACTCAGTCGATTATATTACTCAGTTGCATCAACAATATATTCTTGAAAGACGTAGCACTTATTTTATTAATCTAATTATTACTTTGGTTTTAGGCTTAACAGGTTTGTTTATATGGTTATTCCGTCGTAAGGAAGATGCTTTTGGTTGGTTTGCTTTAACATCGCTATTTTGGATTTTATTTATTAGCAATATTTTAATGACCAAACCATTGCCATTTACAGATACATTGCTAACATCTCGTCTAAATATAATATTTCTATTGGGCTATGTAAGCTGTTTATGTTTATTTTCATGGCGCTTTGCCAAACAGCGCTATCAAAGAACAGAATATATCTTGTTTGGTATCAGTATATGCCTCGCTATTTTATTATTAGTTGTACCGCTACAATATTTAAAAAATACCCTTCTATTTTGTTTTATTTATAGTGCTTTAGTATTTTTTAGCAACTGCCTATACTTTCAATGGCTAGCGTATAAAAATCGTAGTGCCGAAATATTTATGTTAGCAGCAGTTTTTATTATTTTTATAGTGATTTGCCTACATGACGTTGTAATCTATCAAGCTAATATTCATGCGTTTTTGTGGTTACCATTTGCAGCACCTGTGACCAGTTTGGCGATCTCCTGTATTTTAGCATGGCGCATTGCACAAAATATTAACCAAGTGGAGCTATTTAATAAAAAATTGAGTAAGACAGTTGAAACAATTACCTTAGATTTAGAACAATCATTAAGTAAAAAATATCAACTTGAAGCCAATAATATGCGACTCCAAGAACGTTTAAACCTTGCGCATGAATTGCATGATGGTTTAGGTGGCTCAATTTCCCGTTCAATGATTTTGCTCGATTTAAATGACAATATCGACAAAGCACAAATGATGTCGATACTTAAACTATTACGTAATGATTTACGTCAAGTTATAGACTCAGGTTCTAGCTTTGGCTCTAAAGTTCCTGACAATCCTGTACTTTGGGCAGCTCCCGTACGCCATCGTTTCGTACAAATTTTTGAAGAAATGGATATACATTCAACATGGCAAATGCCAACTGCATGGAAAAACACACCAAGTATGATTCAATCTCTTACTTTGGCACGTGTCTCTGAAGAAGCTCTCAATAACATTGTCAAACACAGTCAAGCCACAGAAGTGAAAGTGACCTTATATGAAAATGAACAAGCATGTTTAATTTTAGAAATTCAAGATAATGGCGTTGGCTTTGATGCGGCTTCGGTACAGCAAGGTTTTCATGTCGGTTTACACAGTATGCAAGTGCGTGTGCAGCGCTTAGGCGGTGATTTTGAAATGTTATCAACAGTAGGAGAAACCATCATTCGTACATCCATTCAACTTTAAAACCAACTCAACCTGTGTATACACCAAAAGATAAGAGAGGATGTCATCCTCTCTTTGGGCATCTATATGAGATTTTTTAAATTGATGATTGTTTGCGTCTATCAAGCGGTGCAATCATCACTATACTCGCCAAGACAAATATCGCCGCCAAAAACACAAGCGCTTTTTTATGTTCAGTTTCAGGTTTTTGTGGTGTGCTTGGAGAGTTAAAATCTAAATCAACAATGATCGGCTCATGATCTGAGCAACGGAATGCATCAGCTGTATAAAAATCTGCTTTGTGAGATTCAGTTTTATATTCTTCATTATAATCCAATGCTGTAGGTTCATTAGCATTGATATACCATGCACATTTTGGATTTGATTCCCCTGCTCGCAAAGTATTTTTCGCATTGAAAGCATCAGGCATAGTGCTTTATTTGGGTTACGATAACCATCATCCAAAATAATTTTAGACAATACATTATATTGGCTGAACATCAATTGTGCATGTGCTGAAAAGAAACAACCTAATAGACTCAGGCTCAGCGCAAAATATTGTAGTTTTAATATTTTCATCGTTTTGACTTTTTGTTCAATCAATTTTATTCAGTTGCTAAGCAATATCATTTTAATAAATGCCATATCATATACAGCTTCGCGCTAAATCTCAGTATTTCCCCTACATAAATGACAAAAAAGTTTGACTTGATAAGTAGAGGTCTTAAAATACGCCTTTTGAATTTTTGGTAATCCCCAAGCTTATGTCGAACGATCAAATTGAAGCGCAAGTTGTAGAGTTAGACAATTTGCATGAGCACCGCGAAATTGTGACGTTTATGCGCCGTTCTGCGCCATTAAATACCTCACAACGATCTGCGCTTGAACAACATCGTGATCTAATTTTGGAATACCCTGTTGGCGATTTACGTCAGCATTTTCCCCATCCTGAACGTCCTTTAACGGTAGAAATCGGTTTTGGCATGGGGCGTTCTTTGGTACTGATGGCAAAAGCAAATCCTGAACGCAACTTTGTTGGCATCGAGGTGCATGTTCCAGGTATTGCACAATGTGTCTATGAAGCAGGTGTGGCCGAGGTGAAAAACTTACGTGTTTTAGATGCCGATGCCATCCAAGTATTACGTGAAATGCCAGATAACAGCATCAACACTGTACAATTATATTTCCCTGATCCTTGGCAAAAGAAACGCCATTTTAAACGTCGTTTTGTTTCTCATGATCGTATGCCATTGGTTGAAGAAAAATTGGAAATTGGCGGTACATTCCATGCTGCAACGGATTGGGAACCGTATGCTGAATGGATGCTTGACGTTTTAGACAATCGTCCACGTTTAGAAAACTTAGCAGGTAAAGGCAACAGCTACCCACGTCCTGACTGGCGTCCACAAACCAAATTTGAACGTCGTGGCATCGAAGCTGGTCACAAAATTAATGATTTTATTTTTAAGAAAATAAGTTGATAGCTTTCTGATATTCAGTAAATTCCAACAAGTTACAAACAAAATATAAAATACGCTATTTATTATATATTTAGCGTATTTTTTATTTCTTTATTATTCAGCTATATTCAATAAATTCAGTTAGTGCTATGCTTTTTTTAGTTGCAGAAAAGTTGCAACTTAACTTACCAACCATTTTGCACCTAAAATATTATGCCCAAAGACAACGGATATTCTTTTGGAACACCAAGAGAAATAGATGCTTTTAAAGCACTTGAAAAACGCTATATGGCAAAGGACAAGCTAAATAACGGCTTGTTTATAGAAGTGAAACCGACTGGAAGCAAAGTATGGTTATATCGCTACACATATAATGGAAAACAAGAACGCTTAACGATAGGTCGTTACCCTGATATTTCTTTAAAAGATGCAAGAGCAATACGAGATGAAACCGCCTCGCTAGTTGCAAAAGGCATATCACCAAAACTAGAAAAAGAAAAAATCACAAAAAATCAAATCACCTTTAGACATTATGGTGAGCAATATATTAAGGAAGTTGTCCTTAAAGATCGTGCCACAACCACAATCGTAGAGTTGTATTTAAACAATGATATATATCCAGTCATTGGACACTTAGCATTTAATCAAATTACTATTGAGCATATACGTTCTATTGTTTGGAAGAAAAAAGATGAGGGCAAAGACCCTACAGCATGGCAAATTCGCGGCTTACTTAGTCGAATGTTTGAATATGCCATTACAAAAGGCTTAGCAGAGTACAATCTAGTCCTAGCTATTCAAGCAAAGCATGTCTATAAAGCAAAACCAAGAAACCGTCACTTATCTATTGCAGAAATACGAGTGTTCTACACCACTCTTTTTGAAATGCCAAAAATTCAGGAAAGCTACAAACTTGGGTTACTCCTTTCTTTGCTTACACTACTCAGAAAATCAGAACTGACCAATGCGAAATGGGAACACATCGACTTTGAACAAAATACATGGCTAGTCCCCAATCCAAAGTCAGACAACAACGGTTTAACAAGATCAATGGTTGTTTATTTATCTGAACAGATGATTGATATTTTGAAAAAATTGCAGCAGATCAACAGTGAAAGTCCTTATATATTCGCAGGACGGTTTAATCACTCCCCTATTTCACACAACACACTGAACAGCGCACAAGAAAAAGCCATGTTAAAAGCTAATATAGAACATTTCACCATTCATGATCTAAGACGCACGGCGAGTACCATTTTAAATGAACAAGGTTTTAATGCTGATGTGATTGAAAAATGTCTAAACCATAAAGCGACGGGTATACGTGCTGTCTACAATAAAGCTGAGTATGCCAATGAGCGTAAAAAGATGATGCAGAAATGGAGCGATTTTGTTTTTAGTGTAATTTATGAACCTAATTTGATCTTTTTTAATACAAATAAATCAGCTTAATTATCTATTTTTAATCAGATGCTTTCTTTTTAAACATTGTTTTTTAAGGTTTTGAATTTAAATGAAATAATTAATTGAGTTGTTTTTTTTGATTAGTACTTTATTAGGTTATAACTAATTTTTTTACTGGCTTTATTAGCCTTTACCTAATTTTAACTAGTTTTATTAGGTTTTACCTAATTTTAACTAATTGAATTATATGTAATTTTATTTGAATAATTTTTTAAATATTGTAGTATCTCAATATGTTCATTGAGTTGTAATAAATGCGAAAGCAATCAATGGATAATAAAAAAGAGCTAAGAACGCCAATTCTTAACTCTTTTGGATGACATGACAGAACGCCAATTCTTTCATGTCGATATTTTTAAACTATGTCCGACAAGACACAAACCTAAAGGAACTTAGAAATGTAAACAGCTTAAAAATTAAGTTTTATATGGCTAATTATAATTAGCCTATATTTGGAACTATAGTAAACCTTTGGTTTAAAGTAAACATCTTGTTTCCTTAAGGATGCAGACCATAGTTATTTATTGAATGTATTGAACACCAATACAATGCTATATCTATCTGATAAAACTTAGTTTAAAAGTTAAATACTCCTACTTTCCTATTTTTGTGTCTAGGCATTTCCATTACTGGAGAATGTTTAGATGACTATATCTAAATCGCAACAAACTGAAAAAAATCGCCTAATTCGCCGAAAAGAAGTACAGGAAAAAACTGGCTTTGGTGCATCTTCAATCTATGCAGAAATGGCAAAAGGTAACTTCCCTAAAGCTATTCAAATATCGGAACGCCGTGTTGCTTGGCTAGAATCAGAGATTGACGCTTGGATTGCTGAACGTATAGCAAAGTCAAGCCGTAAGTGTAATGATAGAGGCTTAATCCGTGACTAAAACCCAATCTAAAGTTACTAAAAAGGCGGTATCACTATGAATGATACCGCCCTAAAACCCGATTTGATTCTAGCAAATTGTACGGTACTTAATCCATCGGACGACACATATTTAAACCATCCTATTATTGAACACTTTGGCAGTCCATCACAGCCGATTTATGTTGATCAATGCAAGGTAGACATTAACGGCGTGACCTATGAACAGCCTTTGATTCTACCTATCATCAATGGACAGCTTGAGCTTGTTCAATGTGCTGTATTGCAGAATGAACAGCGTATTCAAGTCATGCCTGATGGATTGGCAAAAGGCTTTGCAAGCTATGGTGACTTGCACCAGGATAAACCTGTCATCATCACTCATAACTTAGAGGCATTTTTTAAACTTGCCTCCAGTATTGCTTTAGGTTTTGAGCCACCATTACAGCCGTTTTCCGTTGTGTTGGTTGTATTGTCTAATCTCACCAGTAAGAAATTAACGGAACTCAAGCCGTTTGATTTTGAAAAAATACAGTACGTTATTCAGCAGTTATCTAAAGCAGGCTATCAACAGTTATACATGCCTGTCAGACCTGAACAGATGCAGCTAGAGCCATTCAAACAACTTGAATACAACACGACTGTCCGTTTACTTAATCAGTATCAACAATATGGTGAAAGCGAGTTTTTTACTGAGCTGATTAAAGAAAATGATGCTGCCGAAGTGCAAGCATTTATTCATGAGGCAATCAGTCAATTGCCTGAACTCGAAGCATTGCCTAAAGGACATTTAGCCAAGCCATTTCGTTATGGTGATGGTGTATTTCATCTTTTAGACAGTGGTTTGTATTACATCGAACAGACCAAAGATGATGAGTATAGACGCTATATCTCCAGTCCGATTCGAGTATTGGCACAGACAAGGGACACCACCAATAACGCATGGGGGCGTTTGCTTGAATGGTACGATGCTGACGGTGTAAAGCACACACAAGCCCTATCTATGGAGCTATTCCAATCTGACGGCGTGGAACTCCGCAAGGCTTTGGCTTATCAAGGGGTCATCATTGCCCCCGATGGCAAAGCAAGAAATTTATTACAAAGTTATTTGATGAGCTACCCGACCCATACAAGGGCATTATGTGTTGACCGTGTTGGATGGCATGACCATGTATTTGTATTGCCCAATGAGCAGATCGGACAACATGAACAGGATGATTTAATTGTTTATCAAACCACACAAGGCATTGATAGCAACTATCAGAACAAAGGCAGCTTAGAACAATGGCAAAGTCATATCTCTAAGCCACTTGGCACTCATTCCAAATTAGTCGTGGCATTGAGTTCGGCTTTTGCAGGGCAATTACTGACCCCATTGGAGCAACAGACAGGTGCAGGCGTTCATTTCAAAGGGCAATCCTCTAAAGGTAAAACCACCGCTTTATATGTCGGCTGTAGTGTATGGGGCAAGCCTAGCCAATATTGCAAAACATGGAAATCCACGGGCAATGCTTTAGAACATACGGCATATATTCATAATGACGGATTCTTAGCCTTAGATGAGATTGGAGAAGTCGCTAACCCTAAAGAGTTGGGTAACATTGCCTACATGCTTGCCAATGGTAAAGGTAAAGCAAGACTGACTAAGGAAATCAAAGCCAAGCCATCATATACATGGAAAGTCATTTTCCTGTCTACAGGTGAAAAGAGCCTTAAAGAAATCATGCAAGAGAATGGACAAAAGACCAAGTTAGGGCAAGAAATCCGTTTGATTGATATTGATATAGATCAGTCTGAATATGGTTTATTTGATCAGATCGACTTTGCCGAAGATGGTGCAAAACAATCAAGGGTATTGGTTGAGCGTTCCAATCAGTTCTATGGCGTTGCAGGCATGGCATGGCTGAAATACCTCACCCAAGACAAAGACACTGTCATGCAGCAGGCTAAGCAGTTATTGGAGCAATATCATCGTGAATTGGTAGCAGAACACAATCAAGGTCATATTGTCCGTGTTGCAAATGCCTTTGCCTTGATTGCCGTTGCAGGTGAACTCGCTACACAAGCAGGCATTACAGGATGGCAAACTGGTACAGCATTTAACGCCGTAAAAGACGTATTTAATGCTTGGGTCAATGACTTTGAATATGTCGGGAACTACCAAACCAAAGAATATATTTTACATGTTAAGGCATTCTTTGAGGCAAATGAATCAAGTCGTTTTGAATCTATCACCCCTGACCCTGACCAAATCGAAAAAATCATTAACCGTGTGGGTTACTGGAAGATCGAGAACGGTGAAAAGTTATTTCTTGTATTGCCTGAACAGTTCAAAAATGAAGTATGCAAAGGACATGACAACCGAAAAGTAGCAAAGGCTTTATTGCTTGAGCAACTCTTAGAGCATGACACAGGCAAGACCAGTAAGACAGTTAGAATCCCATCAAAGAAAAATGCCGTTAAGGTTTATGCCGTTAAAGAAGCTATTTTTAGTTGGGAAGCCTAAAAAAACGAGGTAACAGAGGTAACACAGGTAACAACCTTATAAATAAAGGCTTTGAGGGCGTTACCTATAGTAAAAATGGAGAGGTAACAAAGGTAACACGTTAAGAATTTATTAACACTGAGTTTAATTTTTTATCGCTTATTACCCATGTTACACCACGTTACCTATTAAAAAATCAGTAGGTAACACCCTGAAACGCTGTCATAGCAAGGATGTTACCCATGTTACCTACGTTACCCATGAAAAATTGACATTCTGAGAGAGTTTTAGAGATTTAGAACAATACCAAATGTGAACAAAGTTATTTTAATGGGTGTTTTAGGTCGTGACCCTGAAACAAAGAATTTCCCCAATGGTGGCAGTATTACCAATTTCAGCATAGCAACCACTGAGCAATGGAAAGACAAAGCCACTGGAGAGCGTAAAGAACACACCGAATGGCATCGAATCAGTACCAATAACCGATTGGCAGAGATTGCAGCCAAGTACCTAAAAAAGGCAGTAAAGTCTATATTGAGGGCATTTTAAGAACACGGAAATGGAAAGACCAAAGCGGTGCAGATCGGGAGGTAGTAAAAACTAGAGTAAAAGTACTGCAATTACTGTGCTATTGATTAAGCCTCTTACATATTGTGCGTTTGTTCGCGCGCGTATGTCCCTTGAAATGCAAGTTTGCTCAACTTCATCATCAAGGTTTTCAATGTCTTCAGATTTTTTCTCTTGTGCGTTTGGTTGTGCGTTTGGTTGTGCGTTTAGTTGTGCGTTTAGTTGTGCGTTTAACGTTGTACCCTTTACACTGATTAAGGCTAATACTTTCTTTCCAAAAATCATCTAAAGTATGATCTTGAATTTTTAAAGATCCTAAATTAGAGAAAAAAATCTTTAACTTATTAAAATTCTGCTGATTTAAATCATTATTAAGATTATCAACCAACTGAATATGCTCCCAAAATAATGAAAACTTAGCTTCATTCGAAAAGCGGATAACTCTAAAGAACTCGGTAAAATTGATCTTATGTTTAGTAATCTCTTCTATGTCATTATTTAATAAATTCAAGTTATTGAATAACTTATCTGTTACCGTTAATACTGTATTTTTGATCTTGGGTTGAGTCACTAAATTCAATATTACTTAAATGATCAATTTTCTTGATTTCATTTTTTATTAGAGTTGTCTGCCTTTTATCTATGTTAAGAATAATCTGATTTATAAAAGAAGTGATAAGTGTCATTGAATTATCTACTTTATTGTCTCAATCTTAGCTTAATTTACTATTAAATTTTTTAAAATTAACATAATAAACACCATACAAAATACTTAAATTTATTTTATCTTACAATAACTTAACGAAGGAAAAAATTATCCAGTTAAAATATAAGTAGATACTTAAGAGGTTATTGATTTGGCAATAGAGCCCTACACCAATCTCTTAAATGTACAAATTTAACGTGCTTAAATATCAATACTCTGAATATACTGATAATTACATAGGCTTGATTGATACATCTTATTAAGTTCATCAAATATTCTAGGATGTACTATTAAGTCCATACCTCTCAATGTGTATGTATCAGCCCCTCTTTGCTTTCCACGTACTTCCCAGGATCTTAATCTAAGAAACTCCTGTCCTTGAGAGTCTTTTAAGCAAAATTTTTCATTAAAATCTGCGGGTACATAATTTGGTTCAATCAATAATAGTTCAGCTGGTGGAGTAAATATAAAATTTCGACCCAGTAGATCATTGAAAGTTGAGATCCCAACTAGAGGATTCAATGTACCTTCAATACGGATTGTTGTTCCAATATCCTTGGTCCACCACAAACTTTCTATACCATCTTTCAATGGTATAAAATTTTTAGGAATCATAAATAATTGAGGAATTAATGAAAGACCAGATATATTCTTAATCAGCTTATTGGGTCTTGAAAAACTATGTTCTTCATTAATATATTGAGTTTCCATACAAGCTAACTGTACCCAATTTTCATACTTTGGATCATTCTTAAGAATAGTAATAGGGCTTATTCCATTTGTTAGCTCATTTGGAAGAGGTAATGCTGGTCTTGTTACCCGACTTTGATGGATTCCTAAATGTGACTCTATGTTAGGTAACGTATGTAAAACGAGCTTTTCTTCTGTTTCTAATGTCCATAGACCTTCTGCTTTTAAATCTTGTTGAAGGGCTTGCCCACAATTGTTCAACTCTGCAATAAATAGTTCTTCTATCCAAGTAAGTCCATCTACAGGAGGAGTAACATCTCTTGATCTACCATGAATGAGTTCAATAGTTTCACTCATTAATTCCATATTGAAATTTTTCTTCAATTCTGCATCTAGAAAAGACTCTATTTCTGAAGGTAAACTAGGAACATATAAGCTTAAAGTTTCTAAGCTCTTAGTTGGATCTAATTCCATAATATATGGATTAGATAAATAGGTCTGAAAGTTGCTTCCAGAATGACCATTTATAGTGTTATAAGTTTCATAACTTAGTCCTGCTCTATCTAATAAAGAACGGCTTATGACTTGAGCACCCCATATAGAAGAATTTGCATATATTTCTAATATATCCTTAATCTCTTTACTTAAAGTAAAAGGTTTATCTTCAAGGAAGAATATAATTTCTAAAATTAGCAGTAATGAGGAGGTAGGTGTGCTATTACAAGCAAACCATGTTAATGGTTTAGATAAAAGATTAGGTAAATATTTTAAAATGCTAGTAAAACTTGTTAACGTTGCAAGTTTTCTAGATTTTCTGGGTTCAGATAATCTCAATAAAATTATTAAAATTAAGCTCTCATCTATATCATGTTCAATTGGATCAGAAGATCTATATTCAGCAAAATAATGAGAGATTTTAGTTAAAGTTAGACGATGTTCTATGACGCTAAAAGCCTCATGCCAACAATCAATTGCTTCAGTGTAATACCCCCAATCTCTTAATCTTTCAATCAAACTTTCAGTGATACCTGCACCGTAATCTGTATATTTTAATCTTCTTCCTAATTCCTCTGAAAATACCTTTCTTGTTAAATCCTCATTAAGACTTTTAGCAGTTAGTAATAAATTTTTCTGCTTAGAACCGCCAATACTACTCCATCCTCCATTTCCTCTAGATTTCATATAAGCTAGAGTATAGGCAATAGTTGCTAAGTCTGAGAGTCCAGCATATTCAAGGCCTTGGGCTAGGCTAGCTAAAGGGTGATCTTCCGACCAGGAAAAAACCTCTCGGCCGTAGAAGAAGAGAATTCTTTCAGCATCATTTTTATTCCCCTCTATGCTTAGCTCTTGCAATTTATATGAAAGATAGACATTAAGTTTTTGATAATTTTTGTTCTTTGATTTTTCAATAAACCTAATACATTTAATTATATCTCCAAGAGTGGCATCCTCTGGTGGATGTGGAACTATTTCAGGAGAAATATAATCAGAATTAACATTAGAAAGTGAATCCCTTCGTGAATAATTGGTTGAGCTAGAAATTTTTGTGGGTCTTATCTTACATTTAATTGGATAACCAAAATTACTTGAAACTAACTCTAACTCTCTAATAGCATCTTCATTATATTTGTAAACATCATTAAAAATTTGGGCAGCTAATAAATGTAGTCTATTTTCTATAAATTCAGGATAGAGAGTATTTAATTTCAGTATACATTCTAGACGTTCTTTTGCTGCTGTAAGGCCATCATTTTCATATTCAATTTCAAAAGGTATTGTTTGCCATAAACTATCAAGTATTAACGGATTTGCTTGATCTAGTAGCTTATTAGCAACTAATTTAAGAGCCTCTATCGTTGGCCAACTTTCATGAAAGTTTTCCTCAACAATTGTTCTTGCTAACACATTTAAAGCAGCTTCAGGATCAATATCCAATAGCTCTTTGAACCAACGATTCGGTGTATGCTTAGTACTTCTACCATCTGTATGTCTTAATACAGATGAAATTAATGGCTGTAATTTTTCTAAGGCTAGTAAACACTCATTTTTAGATTTATGAGAGATTACAGAAACAGTATCAATTATCTCAAAAAGGGTTATATCTTTTCTATAACCATAGCTAGCTAAATATATACCCACATCTTTCCATTCTTTATTAGCCTCTGTCTTATTATGATTTAGAAGGATTTGAGTGTATTTTAACTTTAGTTCAGCATGAGTTGAGTAATATGTTCCATTACTTTCAATATGCTCAATTTCCGATTTTAAAGCTTCTAAAATATATCTATTGATGTTTTCTAGATTGGAATAAGGTTCAAGTAGATTGAAAATAACATCACTTGAAACTGGTCCATTAACTTCTCTATCAAGTCTTGTTGTAGTGTTTAAATTAACTTGTTTAAGTACTTCTAAAATATGAGCCCATTCATCCTCTGTTTTTACTAGCTTTAATCCTAACTCTATTGTATAGCTGATAGTCCCATGAATTGCATATAGATCACATGCTCTTGGTTTTCCAACAAATGGACGGCTTTCCTCCAAAAGAATATTAAAAACTTCTTTAATATTATAATCTTCTGCTTTTTCTGCACAAAACACGTTGATAGCAAATTTTAACCAACATCGATACCACCCCATACCTCTAATTCTTCTAAGTTCTAGATTTAATACTTTATAAAGTTGATCGGAATGAGCTAATACCCTGATTGAAGATACCCATAATTTCAAATTATTTTTTTCTGGATAGCCATCTAAACCTAAATCTATAGAAAAAATTTTTCTTCTATCAATGACTAGATTATTTAAATTTATTCCATAATCTAATAATTGTGAAATTAGAATAGGTGATGTTGTCAGGTTTAATGCGCATTCCGCATATTCTCTAGCTAAAGAATAACAAGTTTGTTGATTATGGAAATCAGCCAATCCCCAATATAACCCATATGCAATTAGATTTGGGTCTTTAGAATTGCTAAATTTTTCTGCTAATCGAACTACTGTTTTAACTAGATTATTTTTCGCCAAACGATCCGCTAAACATTTAATAAAATAAATAGGAACATCTTGATTTATTTTAAATTGATTTAAATATTTTAAAATTTTTCTTAATATTTTAAAGCCTAAACCTAGGCTTAAATAGCCTTGTACTAGTGCCAAGTTATTTTCTTCTGAAGTTTTTAATTGTGCTAAATGATCAAAGTAGTTAGGTGAATAAGTTCCATCCTCATAAGACATTTCAAGATTAATGTATTCTCTCCATGGAGCAATACCTCTCATATCATCAATAATCAAGCATGCTTGCATGCCATTTAAATAATCTAATGTAGGTCGACCATCAAAAAGTAATCTTTCGGATAAAGCTTGATGACCAAAAAGCCTGCCATATGTTAACCAATAATCTTTACCTCCTAATCGCTCTTGCTCGTATGTATGAAGAGCGCGACGTAACTCATTACATCTTACTAAGATTGCCCAATTTTGATCGTATGAAGCTATATCAGCTGTGATAGCAATGTTATTTTGGATGGCATCTACGGTATGTCCATAATTAATACTTGTAGATACAAAATCAAATGAAACTAAGTCATAAATTTCATTCGATTTATTTGCATTTTTTAAGGCAGATAATAAAAATCGATAGCTCTTAGCATTTTCATAGAAACCTTTATCCTTCATCCAATCAATCACTGGATCTAGAATATCTACTAAATTAACTCCCTGTTCTTTGAGTTCTTCTCTAATAAATCTTCGGAAACTTTCATGGAATACTCTGAGTCCACCTTGGGCCTCAATTTGGACAAATACAGGTTCAAATACCTTTAGGGCAGCAGATACATGACGTGCTAGATGCCGAGGATACATTTCCTTAAGTTCATCTTCAGTAATAGCAAATTCAATTACTGCAAATAAATCTGCAACGAAACGACCTTCATCTGAAATTTTTTCATATAAATATTTGTAATAGACTTTAATATCACCATTAATAATTGGCAGTTGGTTTAACCAATCTTCAGGCTTTTCAGTCGGATTTTGTTTTAAATTAGAAATTATCCCTTTACATAAATACCTTGCATATAGAGGTATACTATTAGCTTTCTGGGCAAGTAAACTAAAAATTTCATTATGATTTTCAATGCCATGCTCTGAGAATAAAGTTTCTAATTCATGTAGTTTACATAGTTCAATTGTATCTTGAAGAGTCCAATCAGGTATACAGTAAGTTGAAACATCATTTTCCCTTCGTTTTAAAATTGGGTCTAAGTGTTCTCCTGGTTGCGTACCTAATATAAGCTTTACCCCATTTGGGATATCTAAAGATGATAGCCTTTCTATTATATCTGTTTCATTATCATTCAGATTAGATGATGCTGACTTAACTCTAGAAATATGATCTAAGCCATCAATAATTAAAATGACCTTTTCACTCCGAGAAGCTAATTCGTTTAAGGCATTTTCAAAATTTGAAAAATCTGCTGAAAGTCCAATCTTTGAACTAAATGGCGTTTGAATTGAATCTTGTAATTCAGCTAATAAATTAGCAAAGAATACATCTGTAGTAACCCTTCTTTCAGATATTTCATCATTAGGGGATAAATAACAGTAATGTCGTGCAACAATTGCATCTTCTTTCAAAACTTCTGACAAATTAGTTAATTCCCATGACTTACCTGATCCAGGAGGACCAATCAATATATGGAAATTATTGTCGCTATCTAAATTTAAAATGTTTTCTCTAAAAATAGGCCGATCATAAAAGTACTTTTTATCTAATGGAAAAGCTTGTGAAACTCTGCCAAAATCTGTTCTTATTTCAAGATGCTTAATAATCTCTTGAGTATCAAGTTTAGATTCATTAGATCTTGCCCAAGTTGCAAGTGCGATTGCTAAGGCTGCAACATCCTCTACTTTACGCTCACTATTAGGGTATTGGCCAATTCCTATCTTCTCATGTAAGAGCGTTAGTAATTCAGTTTCAATGCGACTAGGTGAAAATAAATCGCTTGATGCATGGGGTAGCTCAAGCTCGATAACAAATTTTTTACAAAACTCGATAAAGTCTGATCTATTAAAATCTGTTCGATTTTTTAGTGGCTTCCATAAAGGAGTCTGATTTTTGGGCCATATTTTTTCATAATCTAATCGATATATTTTTGAAGTAATAGCATCAAAAATAGGCTTTCCTGCTATCTCTATTAAACAGTCGTGATATTTATCCTCAATTAATGGAGCATTCCAAGTAGCACATAGTCGATACTCATCTGCTGGTTCAGTAGCTAATTTATTAGTTAAAATTAATCTATCAATAGTTAAGTTTGTACTCGTTTTATTAGTAAATTCAGAAAGAGCGAGTGGCTTATTAGCATCTGTACTATGTTTAATTTGAATTCTAGTTTTAAATCCCTCTTTTTTTATGATTTGTAAGTCATCGAATCTGTCATCGTCTAATTGTTTTTTATCAACAGTAACTGAATCAAATTTTTCTATAATTCCTAATACAAAAAAATATGCAGTAATAATATCTTGATAGCGATAACCAGCATGTGCTGGTTTAAGGTTTCCACTCATATCAATCCTAATGATTTATTAGTTACTATTACAAGTGATGTATACTGAAATAACAGGAGACTTCCACTTGGGAGATTCTACCCAGCCAACTTGTAAAAGTCCTATGCTGTTTGATCTGGTGTCTTAAAATTCAGTCCTTTCTGAATTCTTCGTTGATTATAAAATAGCTCCATGTATTTTGTAATATCTGCTTTCGCTTCTTCTCTTGTTTTGATAGTTTCGATGATGAACCAATTTATTTTTTAATATTCCCCAAAAGTTCTCAATCAGCGCATTATTGTATGAGGAATATATTCTGCAAGACCTTTTTATTCATTGAGCCTTCGAAACTATATGTTTCAAGCATATTCCGATATTTCTTTACTGTAATATTGGCTTCCTCTATCTGAGTGAACGATTAAGTTCCGAGAGGGTTTATGATTGCGGATAGCCATACTGGAGCAAAGAAATCGAGTGAATATTGCTGTGTTCCTGCTAATGTCCCAACCTTTTTTTATTCAATGGCCTTTATTGCTTCAGCTTTAAATTCTGCTGTATAAATCTTTTTTTTCTCATAGTAAACTCCTGGTGAGTATATCTATTTTACTAAGTTAAAGCCTCCTTTTTTATCAGCACATATCAGAAACAAAGCATCTTTTAAAATGGTATAGGCTCATATAGTTGATGGGATGCAGATACCAAAGAAATATGCTCATCCATTGATTACAACTATCAAGGTCAATAATTAACGCTTTCTTATCGTTGTAAAGGTAAATCCATCTTTTGCTTATTTAGTTGCAAATTAGTTGCAAAATTTCATATAATTTTTTAAGTATTTGTATTTTATATTAAATATATATTAAATGATTTTCTTTTTAAGAAAATCAACTAGTTTTTTAAAATCTTAAAAAATGCCAAATCATCTGATTTGGCATTTTTATTGACTTCCATGTTTTTAATCAAAAAGCCAACCACTCGAAAGTGATTGGCTTTTAGTTATGGCATATTCAGTGAATCTATCAACTTAATTTTAATTTAGAAAAATCAAGTTGGCCATTTTCAGCACTAATCAAAATCGTATCACCTGCGCTAAAATCACCTGCCAAGATACGTTGTGCCAAAGTATTCTCGATCTGTTGTTGAATAGCTCTTTTTAAAGGACGCGCACCATACACAGGATCAAATCCTGCATCAATCAAGATATCGAATGCTTGATCATCCACAGTCAACCCAATATCACGTTCAGCTAAACGAGAACGTAAACGATCCAACTGAATATCGGCAATGCCACGAATTTGTGATTTTTTCAACGAATGGAAAACCACAAGCTCGTCAATACGGTTGATGAATTCAGGGCGGAAATGTTGTGAAACTGCTCCCATCACCACCGCACGAACTTCTTCATCCGTTGCACCATCACCCAACTCACGTACATCGCTTGAACCTAAGTTTGAAGTCATCACAATCACGGTATTTTTAAAGTCAATTAAACGACCTTGTGAATCCGTTAAACGACCGTCATCCAACACTTGTAAAAGAATATTGAATACATCGGGATGTGCTTTTTCAACCTCATCAAACAATACAATGCTATAAGGTTTACGACGTACAGCCTCAGTTAGCACACCACCTTCTTCATAACCCACATAACCTGGAGGCGCACCGACCAAACGGCTCACCGAATGTTTTTCCATAAATTCGGACATATCGATACGAATAATTGCATCATCACTGTCAAATAGGAAATTACCCAAAGCTTTAGTCAACTCAGTTTTACCGACACCTGTCGGTCCAAGGAATAAGAATGAACCACTTGGACGATTCGGATCGGATAAACCTGCACGCGAACGACGTACCGCATTCGACACCGCAACCACAGCCTCATCCTGACCCACCACACGGTTATGTAAGAATTCTTCCATATGAAGCAATTTCTCGCGTTCACCTTGCAGCATTTTCGATACAGGAATACCCGTTGCAGCACTGACCACTTCAGCAATTTCGTTTTCAGTAACTTTGGTACGGATCAGTTTCGGTTCTTCATTGACTTCCGCAACTTCTTCTTCATTCAAGCGTTTTTGTAACTCAGGAATCACACCATATTGCAAACGACTTGCTTCTGCCAAGTCACCTTCACGTTGTGCTTTTTCAAAGGCTGTACGGGCTTTATCAAGTTCAATCTGAGCTTGATTTGTACCATCGATTAAGCGTTTTTCCGCAATCCACACTTCTTCCAAATCGCTATATTCTTTCTGAACTTCAGCAATTTGTTTTTCAAGATGTTCAACTTCAGCTTTACTGACCGATGCCTCATCTTTTTTCACTGCTTCCAACTGCATTTTGAGTTGAATTAATCGACGATCTAAACGGTCAAGTGGCTCAGGTTTTGAGTCAATTTCCATTTTAATACGTGATGCAGCTTCATCAATCAGGTCAATGGCTTTATCGGGCAATTGACGGTCTGTGATATAGCGATGCGACATTTTCGCCGCAGCAATAATGGCTGAGTCAAGAATTTGTACACCATGATGGGTTGCATACTTGTCTTTAAGACCACGAAGAATCGCAATGGTATCTTCAACACTCGGTTCATCAACCAAGACTTTTTGGAAACGACGCTCTAAAGCTGCATCTTTTTCAATGAATTGACGATATTCATCTAATGTTGTTGCACCAACACAGCGTAACTCACCACGTGCCAATGCAGGTTTCAACATATTCCCCGCATCCATTGCACCATCACCCTTACCTGCACCAACAAGTGTATGTAACTCGTCAATAAATAGGATGATTTCACCATCGTATTTAGCAAGGTCTTTTAACACTGCTTTTAGGCGTTCTTCAAACTCACCACGATATTTCGCACCTGCAAGTAAAGAACCTAAATCAAGTGATAAAACACGTTTACCTTTCAAGCTTTCAGGCACTTCCCCATTGACAATACGTTGTGCCAAACCTTCTACAATCGCGGTTTTACCTACACCAGGTTCACCGATCAATACAGGGTTATTCTTGGTACGGCGTGACAATACTTGAATGGTACGACGAATTTCTTCATCACGACCAATCACTGGGTCTAACTTGCCTGACAATGCGCGTTCAGTCAGGTCAATGGTGTATTTATTTAACGAATCACGTTGATCTTCATGGTTATTTGCCATAACTTGTTCGCCACCTCGAATATTTTCAATTGCTTTGCGTAGCTTGTCAGTTGTTACACCTACGCTTGTTAATAATGTTTTGGTTGCGCCTGTTTCAGCGAGTGCCAATATCACCCAATCGGTAGACAGGAATTCATCCCCAGCTTTTTGCGCAAAACTATCTGCTAAATTCAGCGCACGTACCGCCTCAGGATTAAGGTTTATATCACCTGTAGGTGTTCCAATTTTGGGTGCATCATTGAGTGCTTGTTGTAGTTTATTTTTAAGTTCAGGTAAATTTGCACCTGATTGTTGCAATAAACTGAGATTAGAAGGTTCTTCTAATAACGCTGAAAGAATGTGAATTCCTTCAATGGCTGTATGATCTTTGCCCATCGCTAAAGATTGTGCATCTGATAACGCTTGCTGTAGGCGGTTTGTAAATTTTTCAAAACGCATTCTTGTTATTCCTCACAACAAATTTTGTACTTGAATATTAAATGGGAACGCTTTTTTAGATTTCAACACCAATTTTAAATTATTTAATATATTTTTCAAAAGCTTACTAAAACACTCAAGATAAATTTCAGTACTAATATGCGCCCTAAATGTTTCTTTTTCAAGTCAGTTTTTTAGAAAAATATAGCGTTGATATTGAAGATTTATCTGAATGGATCTCTACCTTAGAGTAAGGATAAATGAGCGATTTTAGAATAACGATAATGTTGACTTTAAGTAATGAAAAATATAGACGTGTGTATTGTATTCTTTTAATAGATCAATTTTCCAATGCCACAATTGACATTGGAATTTTTAATGCAAACTAAACTTTCGATTTGGTTGCTGAACTTTGCGATACCGCACTATTGGCAGGCACACTTTGTGTAATCCATACATTCCCACCAATAATTGCGCCTTGACCAATGGTAATACGCCCTAAAATCGTCGCACCTGCGTAAATCACCACATTATCTTCAACGATTGGATGACGTGCATACTCTTTCTGCAAACGACCATCACCGTCCACTTCAAAACGTTTTGCACCTAAAGTCACTGCCTGATAAATACGGACATTTTTACCAATAATGCAGGTTTCACCAATCACGACACCTGTTCCATGATCAATAAAGAAACCTTGATCGACTTGTGCACCAGGATGGATATCAATCCCTGTTTTAGAATGCGCAATTTCAGCAATTAATCGTGCTAATAAAGATAAATCTTTTTTATAAAACTCATGGGCGATACGGTGGTAAATGATCGCTAAAACACCCGGATAGCACAGTAAAACTTCATCAACACTGCGTGCAGCAGGATCCCCCTCATAAGCAGCGATAACATCTGTATCTAAAATACGGCGTAACTCAGGCAATTTCTGTGCAAACTCAGTCACTAAACGTTGTGCAAGAATATCTGCAGCCTCAACATCTTCCTGCTGCTTTTTATATTTATAATCATAGCTTAGATTTAATTTCACCTGTTCTCGTAAAGCATACAACGTTTTTTCTAGTGTATGTGCGATATAAAAATTTTCACTTTGTTGGCGTAAGTCATGTGGTCCTAAACGCATAGGAAATAAAATTCCACATAGATCATTCATGATTTTTTTGATTTCTTCTTTTGAGGGTAATTCTCTCCCACCAAAATCTTTAAGACTTTTCTGTTTTGTACGCCATTCATTACGTGCTTGCTGTAATGCTGTGACAATATCTTGGATGTTCCATTGAGTCATGGGCTTACCTGCATGAGATTTCTTTTTTCATTATATGAATAAAGTGCTGTCAACAACATTCCTTATTCAATTGTTGTAGATAATCTTATTTTATTTGCCAAGTTTTAGATAAACATTGTTGATATATTCATATCTGAATTTTGCATTTAACAGCAGAGCATTGTACTGATCGCTTGCAATTTATCATCACTGGATTTACAAAACTCGATACGATCTTCTTTTTCAAAAATAAGAATAAGCAATTCAATTTTTATTCATTTTCAGAATATAAAAAATCATTATATTTAATATCAACTCCTCTAATAAATTATTTCAAATGTTGGAAAGCTCCGCTTGAAAGCGACTTTGCCTAGCATTGAATTTAGGTATATGACATGAACAGCATAACTCAAATTGAACTCCCAACGTTGAATGATCATAGCATTCAACAAATCTTTGCTGATGCAAAGCAACGTGTTGAAGATCATTATCTAGAATTTACAGGGACAGTGTTACCACATGAAGCATGGGCTTTATTTCAAGCTGGACATGCAGTGATTGTGGATGTACGTACCAATGAAGAACGTAAATTTGTGGGCTATGTTGAAGATACCATACATATTCCTTGGGCAACAGGCACTGCGCTAAATCGTAATCCTCGATTTGCGAAAGAACTCGAAAATAAGGTTGGCAAGGACAAAATCATTCTTCTACTGTGCCGAAGTGGTAAACGTTCAGCTGCTGCTGCAAATGTGGCATTTAATGCAGGTTTTGAAAATATTTATAACATTGAACAAGGTTTTGAAGGTGATCTCGATGAAAACAATCATCGTGGTGTTTTCAATGGTTGGCGTTTCCACAATCTGCCTTGGCGACAAGAATAAATTTGGGATATAGGAATAAAACAAAGCTTTATTCCTTATATCTAAAGTATTTTTTATGAAATATTAAGATTGATTAAATTTAAAGCATAAATACAATCAATTTAATCCAATAAAAAACCAAAAATGAAAATTTAACATACTCATTAAATTATTGGAGAAGATAAAAAAGTAACACCTTTTCAAACAGCAATAAATAACGAATTAAATACAACCAAGGATTTATACATGGCTAAGAACCAAGAAGTGGCACGCCAAGCGCTGAACGATCAGGCAGCTCGTCAACTTGCCAATGCAACAAAAACCGTTCCTCAACTCTCGACCATCACACCACGTTGGTTAACACATTTATTACAATGGACGCCTGTTGAAGCAGGTATCTACCGTGTCAACAAAGTCAGCAATACCGATGATATTCAAGTGGCTTGTACACAACGTGATGAAGCAACTTTGCCACAAACTTTTGTCGATTATGAAGTAAATCCTCGTGAATATTTTCTAAATGGCGTTTCAACTGTTCTAGATATCCATACCCGTGTTTCCGACTTATATAGCAGTCCGCATGATCAAATTAAAGAACAATTACGCTTAACCATTGAAACCATTAAAGAGCGTCAAGAAAGTGAACTGATCAATAACCCTGAATACGGTTTATTGGCAAGTGTTGCAGACGAGCAACGTATTTCTACATTGACAGGCGCACCGACACCTGACGACTTGGATGATTTGTTACGTAAAGTATGGAAAGAACCAGGGTTCTTCCTTGCTCATCCTGATGCAATTGCTGCATTTGGTCGTGAATGTACACGTCGTGGTGTTCCGCCTCCTACAGTTAGCCTATTTGGTTCGCAATTTATTACTTGGCGTGGTATTCCTCTTATTCCATCGAACAAGATCCCAGTTGAAGATCGTAAAACCAAAATTATCCTGCTTCGTGTAGGTGAAAAACGTCAAGGTGTAGTCGGTCTATTCCAACCAGGTCTTGCAGGTGAACAAGCACCAGGCTTATCTGTACGCTTCATGGGAATCAACCGTAATGCCATCGCATCTTACTTAATCTCATTGTACTGTTCTCTTGCGGTACTTACAGATGATGCGCTTGCTGTACTTGAAGATGTGGAGGTAGACAAATACCATGACTATCCAACAACTTACAAGTAATCAACCCACAGTAGATATTTCTTCGGGTACACCTGATGCACCGATCAGTGAATCTATAATTGCACAGTTGGCTGCTGAGTTTTTCACTGCATTACCAAAGCAAAACCCACAAGGTTTTAACTTTGATTTGCCAAGCCACCAACCACAGCCCAAAGATCCTATTGCAGCACTTTCAGGTCGAGTGCCTGCTGTCGTTCAACAAACCAGTTTAAATCCTGCTTCGACGCAGCATTTTGTTGAACCTACGGCTGACCATCCTGAGCGTAGAATCTTGTCTTCTGCGCCGATTGTCGGTGGTGCAAATACGCCTGACCCTTTGGCAGCAACACATGGTCTTGATTTGTCTTTTGCGTCTACAGCATTAACAAACTCAGTGCCACAGCAAGCTACACCAGCAAATGTACCTGCTGCGACACCAAGCCCTGCTCAACCAAACAGTGCATCGTCAAATTACTACTTTTTGGATTTACCTCAACCTGAGGCTGTGAATCCGCAAACTGTAAATAGCAATGCGAGTCAAGTTGATGTATTGAAAAATCCGTATGCTTTTGACAATTTTCATGTGACTGATGACCATCAATTACGTGGTGTTTTGCAAGATCGTAATGACAAACCTGCTACAGCAGCATCTGGTTATTATTTTCTACAATCTCCAACAATTGAAACGGCTCGTCCACATTCAGATTTGCAAATCCCAACGACAGCACAAAACTATCAACCGATTGATATTTTGCAAATTCGTAAAGATTTTCCAATCTTGCAAGAACGCGTCAATGGTAAGCAATTGGTTTGGCTAGACAATGCTGCTACAACGCATAAGCCAAAAGCCGTGATTGATCGAATTTCATATTTTTATGAGCATGAAAACTCGAACATTCACCGTGCTGCACATGAACTTGCAGCTCGCGCCAGTGATGCTTACGAACATGCGCGTGATGTAGTTGCTCGATTTATTGGTGCACCTGCTGCAAAGAATATCATCTTCGTGCGTGGTACAACTGAAGGCATTAATTTAATTGCTAAATCATGGGGCAAACAAAATATTCAAGCGGGAGATGAAATCATTGTGTCCCATCTTGAACATCATGCAAATATTGTCCCTTGGTATCAATTAACCAAAGAAACAGGCGCTAAACTACGTGTCATTCCTGTTGATGATACAGGTCAAATTCAGATTGAGGAGTTTGTAAAACTGCTTAATCCAAGAACTAAACTTGTTTCAATCACTCAGGTTTCCAATGCCTTAGGTACTGTCACACCAACTCAAGAAATCATTGCCCTTGCACATGCTGCGGGTGTACGAGTGTTGATTGATGGAGCACAGTCTGTTTCGCACATGCCAACCAATGTCACAGCATTAGATGCTGACTTCTTTGTGTTCTCTGGACATAAAGTCTTTGGCCCTACAGGAATTGGTACAGTTTATGCCAAATCTGAATTACTCGACACCATGCCTGTTTGGGAAGGTGGCGGTAATATGATCCAAGACGTGACTTTTGAAAATGTGATTTACCAACCTGCACCAAATAAATTTGAAGCAGGAACAGGAAATATTGCTGACGCAGTCGGTCTTGGTGCAGCGCTCGAATATGTTGAAAGCATTGGTATCCATAATATTGCACGTTATGAACATGACTTGCTTGAATATGGTCAACATGCCCTACAAAGCGTTTCAGGTTTGCGTTTAATTGGAACAGCACTCAACAAAGCCAGCGTGATGTCATTTACTTTGGCAGGTTATGAAACTGAAGAAGTGGGTAAAATTCTTAACCAATATGGAATCGCAGTTCGTACAGGGCATCATTGTGCTCAACCGATCTTGCGCCGTTTTGGTGTAGAACGTACGGTTCGCCCTTCTCTAGCTTTTTATAACACCACTGAAGAAATTGATTTATTGGTTTCGGTATTGCATCAACTGAGACGAGCAAAACCCTACAAATCTTAATTATTTTATCTATAGATAACCATCACATGCTTAATTGATTAGGCATGTGATTTATTTCTTATCATACAAATTTGTTTCTAACCGCTATTTTTTGCAGCTTTTCTCACTACAAAAAATGCTTAGGCTATTTAATATTAACAATCAAACGCTTGAGTTCATAGTTTCAAAAGTTACACTTGATAAAAATTTATGAAATTTTAAAAGCTTATGTTTTCAATCAAAAAAACCTTAATGCTCTGCGGATTACTAACAAGCACGCAACTTTTTGCTCTACCGCAAGACTCACGCCGTGCAGGTGGAATTGCAGTGATCCCGCTTTCACAAAATATTTCCGAAGTAACATATAAAGATCAACCGATTTTAATCACTCAACCCAATGCCCAACGTTATGCAATTTTTGGGATTCCTCTTTCTACCCCTGTAGGCTCACTAGAACTACAAACCAATGCTCAACCCATTCAAATTGAAATTCAGCCTTATAAATATGCTGAACAACGACTTTCTGTAAAAAATCAGGATTATGTAAACCCACAACAAGAACAACTTGATCGATACGTAGTAGAAGCCAAAGAACAAAATGACATTTATACCTCTTTCAGTCCTGCACAATTTTCTGATTTTCCAAATTTTATACGTCCAACTGCTGGAAAGTTTAGTAACTCTTTTGGACGTAAACGTTTCTTTAATGGTGAAGAACGCGCACCACACTCAGGTTTAGACATTCCTGCCCCTGTGGGACAGAAAGTAGTTGCTCCAGCAGCTGGTGTTGTCGTAGGGGTAGGTGATTATTTCTTCAATGGTAAAACTGTTTTAGTTGATCATGGGCAAGGCTTAATCAGTATGTTTTGCCACTTAAGTAAAGTTAATGTTGCAAAAGGACAGAAATTAACGCAAGGAGAAGTTTTAGGCTTAGTCGGCAAAACAGGGCGTGTAACAGGTCCACATTTACATTGGGGAATGAGTTTAAATAATGCTCGAGTTGATCCACAATTATTTTTATATCAATAAAATTTAAGTGATTTGCTTATATTTAAGTGAAAATTGAAAAATGGAAACATTTTGTAATAATTTTTATTGATCTTTTTTCAATTTAAATAAATTTAGTGATTTTCATCAATTTTTTAAAATTAAATGTTGACTGATATACTCGGCATTCGACTTAAATACGATCAAAATCACATAAAAAAAGCCAAAAAACATTTTTTTGGCTTCATTTTTGCTTTCTATTCTGCTGCTAGGATTTCAAAATCATGGCTGATCTCAACACCACCGTCTGATAACATTTTACTTGCAGAACAGTACTTTTCAGCAGAAAGTTCAACAGCTTTAGCTACTTGTTTTTCTTTTACATCTCGTCCCGTCACGACAAAATGTAAATGAATTTTAGTAAAGACGGCAGGGATTGTATCTGCTCGCTCAGCCTTAACCTGACATACAACACCTGTCACATCTTGGCGAGATTTCTTTAATATTGTCACAATATCAAAAGAAGCACACCCACCAAGTCCCATTAATATCAGCTCCATGGGACGTGGTCCACGGTTTTCTCCACCATATTCAGCAGAACCATCCATGACAACTTGGTGCCCACTTTCCGATTTTGCTTCGAAAGCAACATTCTCTAACCAATGTACGCTAGTTTGCATTGCAACTACCTAAAAAAAGCTATAAATTTATAGTGTACGGTACACTAGCATAAAATGAGTTGATAAGGAATTTCATCTCTTTCGCTTCTACGTGACGAGTTCAATTTAGATTTATGATCTAGTTATTATCCAATTTGGAATTTTTAGCATGTCTTCTAATTTAGCACAACTAAGTACAGACGCTTTATCACCAGGACAACTGCCTGAATCTGTCAAAGCATTACTCAAGCGTGCTCACATCAATCGCTTCCCGAAACGTACCACTATTGTTGATGCGGGTTCAGAGTCAAAATCACTGTATTTAATTTTAAAGGGATCAGTATCAATCATTTTACGTGAAGATGATGATCGTGAAATTGTGGTTGCATATCTCAATCCAGGCGATTTCTTCGGGGAAATGGGGTTGTTTGAACAAAACCCACAACGTACAGCAGAAGTAAGAACACGTGATGTTTGTGAAATTGCTGAAATTTCTTATGAGAATTTTCATGACATCAGCAAACAATATCCTGACTTAAGCTATGCTGTTTTCGCACAATTGGTCAGACGTTTAAAAAATACGACGCGCAAAGTAACAGATTTGGCATTTATTGATGTGTCGGGTCGTATTGCACGTTGTTTGATTGATCTTTCATCACAACCTGAAGCCATGATTTTACCAAATGGCCGTCAAATCCGCATTACTCGTCAGGAAATTGGACGTATTGTGGGTTGTTCTCGTGAAATGGTGGGGCGTGTTCTGAAAACACTTGAAGAACAAGGCATGATCGAAACAGATGGTAAAGCAATTTTAATTTTTGATGTCTCTTTAGAAGAATCTTCGTATTCTGACGACGATGAACAAGATGACGAATAATTCGTTCTAAATCTCTAAAAAGCAAATCTTCGGATTTGCTTTTTTGTTTTAGTCATCCTTTAGAAATCATTATACACAATTCAGAAATCAAAATAATTTACACAGGCTATGATGTTTAAGCTCAATATATTGAATAACATCACTTCAACCAAAACATTTAAGGACAATCTCAATGAAATTTAATCCACTGGGTCAATCCGATATTCTCGTTCCAGAAATTTGCTTAGGGACCATGACCTTTGGTGAGCAAAATAATCAAGTACAAGCTTTTGAACAACTCAACTATGCTTTAGATCAAGGGTTATATTTTTGGGATACTGCGGAAATGTATCCCGTACCGCCTAAACCTGAAACACAAGGTGCAACCGAACAAATCATTGGCAATTGGATTGCACAAAATGGGCAACGAGACAAATTATTCCTTGCATCCAAAATAGCAGGACCACAACAAGGTGGCAGCCATATTCGAGATGGGCAGACCAAGTTTATTGAAAGTGAGATTTCATCAGCTATAGATGGCTCTTTAAAGCGCTTACAGACCGATTATATAGATTTGTATCAGTTACATTGGCCACAGCGCCCAACTAACTTTTTTGGCAAACTCGGCTATAGTAACCACGAAGCACAGCAAAACCAAGAGATCACCCCACTGGAACACACCTTAGAAGCATTATCGAAAGAAGTTGAAAAAGGTCGTATTCGCCATATTGGTTTATCCAATGAAACCCCGTGGGGAACGTTGAAATTTTTACACTTAGCTGAAAAATTAGGCTTAGAAAAAGTCGTCAGTGTACAAAATCCATATAACTTACTCAATCGTAGTTATGAAGTTGGCATGGCCGAAATTGCACATTATGAAGGTGTTGGATTATTAGCATATTCACCGTTAGCTTTTGGTTATTTGACAGGAAAATTCCGTCATGGGGCACGCCCTGCTGATGCCCGTATCACGCTATTTAGTCGTTTTAGCCGCTATAGCAATCCTGAAAGTGAATGGGCAATCGAACAATATGCTTTATTAGCAGAAAAGCACAATTTGAGCTTAACCCAACTTGCTTTAGCGTATATTCAACAGCAATTTTTTGTGACCAGTACCATTATTGGGGCGACCAATTTAACGCAGCTCAAAGAAAATATTGCTGCTTTTGATGTGACATTGTCAGATGAAGTTTTACAAGGTATTGAAGATATTCATCGTCAACAACCAAATCCCGCACCTTAATCGATTAGATTGATATTGCACTTCTTTTGCATTCATTAGAAGCAAATAAAAAAGACTTCCTCGGAAGTCTTTTTGCTAATTTCAAGGAAGATTTTATCTTAGCGCCCTAAAATGCCACGTGCGACAATTTCTTTCATAATTTCATTGGTTCCGCCATAAATACGCTGAATACGCGCATCGACAAAGAAACGTGAAATTGGATATTCAGTCATATAGCCATAACCACCAAAGAGTTGCAGTAAATTATCAGCAACTTTCATTTGCATGTCTGAGCTAAAACTTTTCAATGCAGCCGCAGTTTCTACATCCAGTTTCTTTTCTTTATATAGCGCTAAGTTTTGGTTATAAAATGCTGCTGTTGCCAATTCATCAATCTTCGCTTGTGCTAACACAAAACGTGTATTTTGGAAGCTACCAATTTTTTGACCAAATGCTTGGCGTTCTTGCACATATTGCGTAGTCACATCAATTGCACCACGAATCGCACCCAAAGCCGTTGCAGCAATCGCTGTACGCTCACGTGGTAACTCTTGCATCAAATAGGCAAAACCTTGCCCTGCATTCCCTAACAGTTGATTGGCTGGCACTTTGACATTGTCAAAGAACAGTTCAGAGGTATCTTGTGAATGTAAACCAATCTTGTCTAAGTTCGTCCCCTTTTTAAAGCCTTCTAAATGCGTATCGACCAATAACAACGAAACACCTTTAGCACGTGCTTGAGGATCCGTTTTTGCAGCTAAGACCACTAAGTCTGCATGCTGACCATTAGAAATGAACGTTTTTGAACCATTTAGCACATAATGATCCCCATTTAAGATCGCAGATGAGCGCATACCTTGTAAGTCTGAACCTGCACCTGGTTCAGTCATCCCAATCGCACCAACGACATCACCTGCCACCATTTTAGGTAACCAATATTGTTTTTGTTCTTCATTTGCAATGTTTAAAATATACGGTGCTGCGATTTCTGAATGACATGAAATCGCTGTAGAAAGTGCACCATAGCCTGCGCGTGCTGACTCTTCAACCAACATTAAAGAATATTCAGTTGGGACACCATAACCGCCATATTCTTCTGGTACATCCACACAGAGAAAGCCGTTGTCACCCAATAATTTCCACATCGAACGTGGCATTAAACCGTCTTTTTCCCATTGTTCATAATGAGGTGCAACGTGTTCATTCATAAAGCGTTTGAAATTATCTTTAAAGAGTTCTAAGTCTGCATCGTATGCCAACATCTGCGATTTTCCTTTTGGGCTTATTCTTGGGTAATTGTCTTGTTTATCTTATCTGAGTTTTAATTTTAATGTCATGACTTTTCATGACGAGAGCATCAGGTTAATTCGGTCAATAGTCAAAGTATAACTGTATAAAATTAAGACATTTTGAGTCTAAGTTATTTATCAGTAAAACTAACCAATCGCTTTAAATTTTATATTCTGAAAAAGATGCATTCACTGCAAAAAATGATATAAAAAACCGCAATACAATGACACTCATCATATTGCGGTTGGATACATTTCACCGAGACGGGTTTCACCCCAATATCACGATTTAAGCATGCTTTTGAGTTGTATCTTCAAGCATTTGCTTATCTAATTCTTCAGGATGATTCAATGCATAATTCAACTTGTCTTGGTCCAAGTGACCTACCCATTTTGCAACGACAATCGTTGCCAAAGAGTTCCCCACAAGATTGGTCAAAGCACGTGCTTCTGACATAAAACGGTCAATTCCGAGGATCAATGCCAAACCTGCAACAGGAATATGTCCTACCGCAGATAAAGTCGCTGCCATCACAATAAAGCCAGAACCTGTTACCCCTGCTGCACCTTTCGATGAAATCAATAACACCACAAGTAAAGTAATCTGATGGGATAAATCAAGCTGTGTATTGGTCGCTTGCGCAATAAAAATAGCAGCCATGGTCAAGTAAATCGAAGTACCATCTAAGTTAAATGAATACCCTGTTGGAATCACCAAACCAACAACCGATTTTTCACACCCTGCGATTTCCAATTTTTTCAACATTCGTGGTAAAACCGACTCTGAAGATGATGTACCCAGTACAATCAATAATTCTTCACGAATCATACGAATCATTTTTAAAATACTAAAACCACAGAAACGACTGATTGTTCCCAACACAATGAAAATAAACAATAAACAAGTGAGATAGAAACAAATGATCAACTGAGCCAGTTGTGCAAGACTACCAATCCCATATTTACCAATGGTGAATGCCATTGCACCAAAAGCACCAATTGGCGCAAGTTTCATGATCATATTCACAATGTTAAAGAACACATGTGCAATTTGATCAACCAACTTCAATACAGGTTTACCTGCATCGCCCAATTTATGTAAAGCAAATCCAAATAAGATTGCAAAAAGTAAAACTTGTAAAATTTCACCTTCGGCAAATGCCCCAACCACTGTATTTGGAATAATATTCATCAAGAAATCAACAGTTGACTGGGACGCACCCGACTCAACGTATTTAGAAATACCTGATGTATCCAATGATGCAGGATCAATATTCATGCCTACACCCGGTTTTGCAATATTGATGACCAACAAACCAATCAATAAGGCAATAGTGGAGACAATTTCAAAATATAATAAAGCAATACCACCTGTCTTACCGACAGATTTCATACTTTCCATACCTGCGATACCACTGACCACCGTACAGAAAATAACAGGTGCAATAATCATCTTAATCAGACGAATAAACGCATCTCCCAGTGGTTTTAATTGCTCACCAATACCTGGAATATGTTTTTCAACACCATTGACCAATTGTGTGGTACTTGGGAAATAATGCCCCACAAGCACACCTGCAATAATGGCAACAATCACTTGGAAATAAAGTGACTTATACAAAGGTTTTTTAGCCATAATGATAACTTCTTTCGATATTTCTAATAACAGAAATATTTTATTTGTAGTGATCCTGAAAAGAAACACAGCCAAGTCGTTCTCATTCAACTCGATAAAGACTAATTTTTAAAAATAGAAATCTCCCTAGAAAATAGCATTTTCTAGAAAATTCATATCCTTAAAAATTTTTAATGCGCCTTAATTAAGACTTAAAAGCAATAAAAAAATACTTTTAAATTTTAAGAGAACAGAAGATTTAAAAATAAAACTTTTTAATTTTAATAAAAAATCATGATCTAGACGCAAAAAAAATGTAAAAATCGAATACTTATTAATCATATCTACATTAGACCTTAGTATTAGACACATGTCTTTGCTGCCTTTCTATACTTTTTATGTCATAGTATTTTGTAGATATTTCTAACTTTTTATCAGTCATTTATGAATACAAAACGTAATTTATATCAAGATTTTGAGCATCCATTTGCGCAATATATCCGTATTATAGGAAAGGGTAAAAATGGTGCACGTTCCTTGACCTACGAAGAAGCCTATCAAGCTTTTTCGATGATTCTAAAAAATGAAGTTTTGGATGTGCAACTTGGCGCTTTTTTGATGCTGCTACGAGTCAAAGAAGAATCTGTTGATGAACTCGCAGGATTTGTGCAAGCCACTAAAGACCAATTAACCTTCAAACCCCTAGAAGTCGATTTGGATTGGTCATCTTATGCTGGTAAACGTAAACATTTTCCCTGGTTTTTACTCGCAGCACTCACCTTAGCAAAACATGGCTATAAAGTCGTGATGCATGGTGCTTCGGGACATACGATTAACCGAATCTATACCGAACAAGTTCTTGAATACTTAGGTTATCCAATTTGCCAAAATGAAAATGACATTGCACAACAGTTAGCAACGCATCATTTTGCCTTTCTGCCTTTACATGTCATCTCACCCATTTTAAGTGATCTCATTGGTTTAAGAAATGTGATGGGGCTACGTTCACCTATTCATACATTGGCACGTTTGATTAATCCTTTTCATGCCAAAGCAACCATGCAAGCCATTTTTCACCCTGCATATCGTAGCTCACATCAACAGTCTGCTTTCAAATTGGGTTATCAAAATAGTGCTGTGATCAAAGGTGAAGGTGGCGAATTTGAACGTAATCCTGATGCCAAAACCCTAATTTGTGGAATTAAACAGGGTGAACTGTATGAGCATGAATTACCAAAGCTCACCGACAACCGTAGCCCTGCCGAAGAAGAATTAGATTTAGAGATTTTTAAAGCGGTATGGTTAGGTCAACAAAAACATGAATATGGCGAAGTTGCCGTTGTTGAAACTATGGGGATTGCACTCTATACCATGGGTGTAGTGAATGACTACAATGAGGCAATGTTAAAAGCTCAAGTGCTATGGAATAGTCGTTTTTAACTGTTTTACTTGCTCGGTCAACCTTATCGCAGACAGGGCACAAATACAAAAAAGGACGAATATCAATCGTCCTTTTTTCATGTTCATTTATACGAAACGAATGGGTTTAAACTCAGGTTCAGGTACATGAGAATCACATTCATCCCCCTCTTCTTTATGCCCTTTATCAATATAACCCGAACGTTCTTTTTCATCTAAATTTTGATGTTCCCATGCAATGACCGCTTGCATACAAATTTCACGTTGCTCTTTCGTCAAAACAATACCATTTGGCCATTTACCAATTTCAACGGCAGTTTTCAAACGTGCTACGACATCTGCGTCAAGCATAGAAAGCATTTGTTCAATATTCATGATTAATCCTGCTGTTGCAATGAATCAAAATCTTGGTTCCAACCGAGTTTAGTACGACATGCCATATAGAAATCATAACCCGGTGGATGGATAAGCGTTAATTTAAAGGGATGTTTACGAATATGCAAACAATCGCCTACATTTAATGAAATACTGCTTTGGCCATCTGCACTGACCATCGGTAATACACGATTTTCGCGAATTTCAATTTTAATTTCGCTTTGTCCACCGACCACGATTGGACGAGAAGATAAAGTATGTGGATGCATAGGAACTAAGGCAATGGCATCCATACTCGGATGTAAAATCGGACCACCACCAGAGAGTGCATAAGCCGTTGAACCTGTTGGCGTTGAAACAATCAAACCATCACTGTGCTGACGATAGACATATTGACCATCTATCTTGAGGTCAAAATCAATCATGTGTACAGATTTACCCGAATGTAACACCACATCATTGAGTGCGATTGCTTCATAAATGCTTTGATTCTGACTGCGAATTTCCATTTCCAATAAGAAACGGCGGTCGATCTGAAAGTCACCTTTTAACACTTGATCTAATTTAAAGATTACTTCAGTCGGTTTAATATCGGTTAAAAAGCCCAAACGCCCCCGATTCACCCCCAATACAGGTGTACTGTATTTCACCAAAGCACGTGCAGCATGTAGCAGTGAACCATCTCCCCCCACCACGATGACCAAATCCACAACTTCACCCAACAGATGTCGACTAACTGTTTGCGTATTGGTATAAGGCACCAATTCTGCTGTTTCAGAATCAAAAACTGGATGTAAACCTAAGCCAAGCAAGTGATCATGGATCAAACACAAAGTGTCGACCACAGAAGATTTATCTGGGCGACCAATCAGACCAATATTTCTAAATGCTTTTGACGAGATATGTGTTGGGTTCATCAATTTCCTTTATATCAACCTGATAGAACTGCATCCAAATCATGCAACGCAGCTTAGTTTCAAAGCATTTCTTCGGATTGCACTATTATTCTAAACGATGCAATGAATTATACATATTAAATATCAAGGCTTAAACTTTTATTGCAATGCCCTATTTATTTTGTATTTTTAAGCAAGTGGTTCAAAGTATTCGAAAAAACAACCTCCCCAAAAAGCAAAAAATATAATTAAAATTCAAAAACCTATAAAATGAAATATTGGTGTTCATATATTTTTCACTCATCGTTAAAAAATCAGCTTAAATGTGTTGTTTTACAATTTATTGTATGGTTTCAATGTGAAATTGCTTAATTTCACAGTTTAATTATTGCAAATTCCTAAAAAGCTTCGCATGATTGACAAAATTTCTCAGGTTTTTTGCATATTTTTATGAAGTCAGAACGTGGAATAGGCATCATTGCACTAATTTTCTGTGTGCTCATTATTGCTGGATTTTTAGCTTTTAGTATTTATTTGGTTCGATTAGACACAATTATTCGAGATAAATTTGAGGGAAATCGTTGGGATATTCCTGCGAAAGTTTTTGCACGCCCATTAGAACTTTATGCAAATGCTCCTGTGACAACCAATGATTTTGAACAAGAATTAAAACTACTTGGCTATAGCAAAAAAGACAGTTATGAAAAATCTGGCAGTTATGTTGTTCAAAATAATAGCTATTATGTGCATACCCGCGGTTTTGACTACGGCGATAGCGTAGACCCTGAGCAAATTTTACAAGTTTCATTTAATGAAGATACCGTTGCTGATATTAAAGCTACAAAACCCTCCAGTACAGGTATTGCTCGTTTAGAGCCAATGTTGGTGGGTGGAATTTTCCCACAACATAATGAAGATCGCGTCCTCATTAAACTCAATAAAGTGCCAAAAACTTTAATTGAAGCCTTAGTGGCAACTGAAGACCGTAATTTTTATCACCATCATGGAATTTCATTCCGTGGTACAGCACGTGCCATCGTCAGTAATGTCACAGGTGGCAAACGTCAAGGTGGTTCAACACTGACACAACAGCTCGTTAAAAACTTTTACCTTTCACCTGAAAAAACTTTAAAACGCAAAGTAAATGAAGCATTTATGTCTTTATTGCTTGAGTTCCATTATAGCAAGGACGAAATTTTAGAAGCGTATTTAAATGAAGTAAATTTAGGGCAAAATGGCAACTACTCTATCAATGGTTATGGTTTAGCCTCACAATTTTATTTTGGTTTACCTTTACGTGAACTCAATATTGCACAACAAGCTTATTTAGTCGGCTTAGTTCAAGGACCAACCTTATACAATCCTTGGAAAAACCCTGAAGGTGCAAAAAAGCGTCGTGATATTGTTCTCAACAATATGTTGGTGATGGGTTATTTAACCCAAGAAGAATATGAGCGTGAAACTGCTCGCCCGCTCAATGTCGTCAAAAAACCAACAACAGGTCCTTCAAAATTTCCTGACTTTTTAGACATCGTACGTCGTCAGTTGAAAAAAGAATACCAAGAATCTGATCTAACTAATCAAGGCTTGCGTATTTTCACTACGCTTGATCCAATTGCACAGACTAAAGTCCAAAATAGCTTCCGTGACACTGTAAGCCGTTTAGCAAATGCCAATCCATCCCGTTTAAAAAATTTACAAGGTGCTGTGCTCGTGACACAACCTGAAAATGGTGAACTGATTGCAGCAGTAGGCTCAACCCAAGATTTCACAGGTTTTAACCGTGCGATTGATGCAAAACGTCAAGTGGGATCTTTACTGAAACCGATCATTTATTTAAGTGCTTTAGAGTCAGGGCGTTATACATGGGCAAGTCAAATTGAAGACAGCCCAATCAGTATTCCTGTCGATGGCAATAAATCTTGGACACCAAAAAATTATAGTGGTGGTGGACATGGTTATGTACCGATGGTGCAAGCTCTTGCACATTCTTATAATTTATCTGCGGTACGTTTAGGGCAAGAATTTGGTCTATCTACATTTAAAAATCAACTAACCAAATTTGGTGTAGAGTCTAATATTCCAAATTATCCGTCTATTTTCCTAGGTGCAGTCGATATGTCGCCGATGGAAGTCATGAGCATTTATGGTAACTTTGCAACAGGTGGTTTTAAATATCCAACCAAAGCCATTCGCTCAGTCGTAGATGCTGATGGTCGTTTGCTACAACGCTATAGTTTAAATGTACAACAAACGATCGACCCATCCTCTGCTTATATTTTGAATTATGGCTTACAACAAGTGATGTCATCAGGCACAGGGCAATCTGCTTATGGCAGTCTATCATCTGAGCTAAAACTAGCGGGTAAATCAGGCACAACCAATGATACCCGCGACTCATGGTTTGCTGGGTATTCAGGTAACCATTTAGCCGTAGTATGGCTCGGACTTGACGATAACAAAGTGACAGGCTTAACAGGCTCATCAGGTGCTTTACCTGTATGGACCAATGTCATGAAACAATTGCGCCAAAAACCAGTCAATCTGCGTCAAACTGACAATGTTCAATGGCAATGGATTGACAGTGAAAGTGGTCAACTTTCCGCACAAGGTTGTGCCAATAGTTTTTATATTCCGCTCTTGCGTAACTCAGTACCTCGCCAAGCTACAGCATGTGGTATGCCACATTATCAAGTAGAGCCGACTTACATTCCTGATACGCAAAATAACCCACCTGCCGAGAACTCTAACGATAGTATAGAAAATTACATTCGTGAAAGTGAAAGCAACATGGATCAAGATTTAAATAGTCAAGGTCATGTAATTTCAAGTGGTCGTTATGAAAATTAAGAGTGTTATTATGCAAATCGTTCCACCAAAGATGCGCCAAAAAACTCAGCAGAAAATCATACCAATCAAATACCTTGGTGCATTGACGATTGTACTTGCGATCGCAGGTTGTCAATCTAATCCGATTCAAACAGGTTCAGGCAAGAAACCTGAACCTGTGCCACAAAACCCCAAAGCGAAAGTCGAAACACCTGACGGGGTTAAAATCATCCCTTATGATCGCCCTGAGATCAAACGTGAATCCATGCAAGTGATTGTACCCGAACAAAAAGCTCAACCACAAAAGTTTGATGATGGACACAGCATTCCTGCTTTTAATCAATTGATTAAAAAAACTGAGGCAGCATTTCGCCAAAGCAAATGGAATGAGGCAGAAAATTTTGCGCTGCAAGCACAGCGTTTAGCACCACAATCTGCTGAAACCTATTTATGGTTAGCATTAATCGCCAATCATAAAAATCAGGCAAAAAATGCCGAATCTCTTGCGAGACGTGGTTTGAGTTTTGCACAAAGTGATGCGATGCGTAAGCAATTATGGAATGCGATTTTAAAATCTGCACAACAGCAAAAAAATGCTAAAACCATTGCAGAAGCACAAGCAAAGATCAAAGCGCTTTAAGCCTTGATCTTTTCATTTGTCATCTTGCTATCAAAAGCTGTAAACATTGTATTTAACATTAAAATGCCCGAATTCCTGCAACACCATAAGCACAATACTGCTGTGCAATGGCTAAATCTTCAGGCTTTAAACCACCCAAAGCAAACACAGGAACAGCGCAGTCTTTTGCCCATAGTACAAAATTCTCCCAACCTAAAGCATTGTTTTCTGGGTGCGTTGCTGTATGCAAAACAGGACTGAGCAATACGGCCTCAAAACCTAAATGCTGTGCTTTTTGCAAAGACAATAAATCATGACAAGCAGCGATACAACGCACACCAATATTGAGATCATGTCGCTGTGCTTGCATCACTTGAGATTGTTTGAAATGTACTGTGAATATTTGGGTTTTAATCTGCTCGGGTAGCTTGTGCCAAAGATCGACATTCACCACTAAACGCGCTAATTTTGTTGGATCTAAGTGCATGAGAAATTGTAGGTCTTCAACATGCAATTCATCCACTCGCCAATACATTAAATACTCAGGATTTAGTGTTTCAATCTCTTGAATATGCGCTGAGATCTTAATGAAATGTTGCCAAAATAAACGTTCAACAATGGCTTGATTGGCTTTGGGAAAATTTAATTTTGTCAGTTGATCACGTGTGTACCATGTCCAAGGCGATTGAATATTTTCCAAATTTTCAGCATTTACTTGGCCATGAAATACATGTAAATTCACAATAATATCGTCATATTCGTGGCAAATCACATCAAAGATATGCCAGTCTTGAACTCCTATTCCGACTTCTTCAAACACCTCTCTACGACAGGCTTGCTCGGGTGTTTCGCCATGTTCAACTTTACCCCCAGGAAACTCATATTTGTTACCTTGATGTTGCGCTGCTGCTCTCCATCCAACGAGTACTTTAGTTTGATGAAATAATAAGGCGATCGCCACATTTACCACAGGTTTTGTCATCACTTTTTCATCACTTATTTTACAGAATGTAAGTAAATCGCTTTTTTTTGCAAATAACAACAATTATCGTTGACAGTCTTATTCGATAATGATTATCATTTAAAACATTAAATGACGTCCCACACGGAGTAGAACAATGAACGCACCTTTTAGCTTATTCACACGTAATAATGAATCGACCAATGCCTTACCGATGCTACATTCCAACAATTTATTCGCGCTTGGTCGTGAAATCCGTATTATGCATGCAGGTGAAGAATACCGCTTACGTTTAACACGTAATAACCGTCTTATTTTAACCAAATAAGTATAAAAATAATTTAATAAAATAAAAATTGTGGGAACAAGCAGTATGAATCAGCGCATACTGCTTTTTTAAACAAGGCTGTATTGTAAACGTTCTAGGCATTTTCAGCGACCCAACCACTGTACTGTTTACTACCAAATCCATTGAAAAGACAAACATAATAATTACTACACAAACTAGAACCTAAAATCTTCCTTCCCACATAAATATGTGAGCAACAATCTGCTTTGCAAAGATTTTAAGCTAACTTTTAACGTAGCTTTTCATCAATATGCTTACAATTCACCACACTCTTTGAACTGATATATTGCTTACCTAACCAAACCAAATGTGGATCTCGTGCATGTGGATTAACATATTGATATTCCACCAAAACAGATGTTAAAACATCCCACAGTTTGCGATGCTGCTGATATTCACTATTGGACATATTCACAGGTTTGGCACGATTTACATATTCTGTAAATTTATTGGTCAGCATACAGTTGTCTAGACCTTGGCTTACATGCTGCACCAGCAAAGAGGTCATAATATAATCAGAATGATCTTGTTGATTAATATATAAATTATCTTCTGCAATATTAAAAGTAATCTCTTTTTTGCCTGCTTCAAGTTGCACAATATCGGACAGTGTTTGAATTAAATCTTGTTGAGTATACGTATTTTGTTGATCAATGCTTGAAATTGTTTTTATTTTTCCACGATACAATTTTTCCAAGCTTTGAAATCGGGTTGTGGGGAAACCATTTCCCGTCATATTCCCATCAGGTAATAAAAAATTATAAAATACAATATTTTCACCCAATTGCTTTCGCTGAAAAGTGTGTTGATTAATTTTAATTTCAGTGCTGATAATCCTATTTTTATCATGATTCCAATGATTCACTGATTTCTCATGCGCCAATAAACGTGCTTCCCAATAGGTTTTTTTCATCGCAGAATAGTGAGGTAAATGTATTGCTTCACCACCATCACCTGCGGTCGTCAAAATAAATACATTTTTATTTTGATGTTGCACATAAAACTGTGCATTTTTCGCCATAAATAATTGAATATCATCGGGATGTGCTGCCACAAAGAATTGCACGGTTTTATTTTGTGTTGGTGTCACTTGCGGTTCTATCGTGGGGGTATTGTCCTGTTCTGAAGAACCTCCTCCACACGCACTCAACAATGTTGACAAAAATAAAATAGAAGTTAAAAAAGTAATTTTAAAATTATTATTCATAATAGAAAAAATGTTGTAAATTATGCGCACATTATACAAAAGATTTCAGCTTAATTTCATTTTATCCAAATATTAATGCAAAAGTTTTAAACCCATCTTTACAATAAAATTTGGTTTCTATTTTATGGAACCTATTGAAAATATTCACTCAAATGAGTTAAATTTAACCCAATCTATTTTCAAGAATTTTTATTTATAAAAATAGTTTTTTAATTTTAGTTAGAATTGTGCACTTTAAAATTTAATTTTGGGCATTCATTGTCGGATTTTTAATATGTTAAATGTAAATAAAATCTTCGCCCTTACTTTCACTTTGGGTATAGCCCAACATACTCTGGCGGGGTACTCCGATGAAATCAGTTATTTTGAATTTCTTGAAAAACGAGATGTTCCTAAAGAAGTTACGACACTTATTCCAGTCAATGAAAAACTGTTGGATTTTAATTTTGGTCATTTAAATGATGACGTATTATGGGATCTTGCACTCATTACAGTGCCAAGCGATGAGTTTAATCTTGCTCAACAAGAAAATCGCCTACCTAAAAAAAGGACACTCTATCTATATTTAGGTGATGGTCAGTCATTTAAGCTAAAACTCCAACATCAATATGCTTTTAAGAATCTTAATGAAAAAGCAATTCAAAGTATTTGGCAAACGGGAATTCTAGATACTGAAAATCACTATATACATCCTAAAGTTCGTAAAATTTATGATCTTTTAGATCCAGATGCGCCATTTCAACAAGCCACTGGAGGTTTTACCCTAAGTCAAAGTTTTGAAAATTATTCATATTCCATCAAATTTATTTGGGATAAAAAGCTTCAAGACTGGATTTATGCAGGTGCATTAGGAACGACTCATTCGAATCCGCAACTTGATGCGACCTCGGAAGATGAAAGTTCAGTGACTGCAGCTACTGAAGTAGCATCTTATGAAACAAGTTCAAACTATGTATTGCTGCTAAAGGAAAATCCAGAAACCAAAGCCTTAAAAGATTTTTACTTTGATCATCCTGAATATGAAGATAGTTATTCCTTTGATCCTGACAACTATGGTCCACCTGAATAAAGCTTGAGCATAAATGAAAATTTTAAATATTCGAACATCTTGTATTTCAACACTATTATTGCTTTGCTCAGCAACGATCTACGCTGAACATTTGGTGTATATTCCCCAAGATATGCGACAAAGTATTGATGCAAATGACACTGCGATCCATCTCAAATATGGTCCATTCAGTCAAAAAGAAAAATATGATGCGCTGGTCATCACCATCAATGCCAAAGATAGAAAGAAATTTAAAAGTGATTATCAAAACTTATATACCCTTCCTAGAAGTATTTATATCTTCAGTTGGCGTGACCAAAAATGGCAATTGTTAGGTAAAAATGATGTGATTTTAAAACCAGTATCAGAACGCGAAAACTATTCTCCAGATATTGATCAAGTTGAATTTATACGGGATGATGACCCTCAAATTCCACCTTATCTATATATTATTCGCGAAGGTGAAAATAGGAAATGGGCAGATTCACAAGCCTCTTTTAACTTAAAATTCGATCCTGAAAATCAAAAAGTTTATGTTACTGAAGAATCTTATTCTTATAAAAATCCTGAAAATGAATTCTTCCCATGTTCAATCACCCAAAAATATCCATTAGGTCAACAAGCTTTTAATACTTTTACCGATCATGAGGATGCACTTATTTCCGCACAACTCAAAACCAATACATGCGAGAATGTGATCATTGAGTAACACTTCAAGAGCATTCTGGAATGCTCTTTTTCATGTGTGATATAAGTCAAAAACTGATATTTAGTTTAGAGGCACAACCCTTAAAACTTCTTCCAAAGTGGTGATCCCCTCCAATACTTTACGTGCCCCTGCGATACGTAATGGATCAATCCCCTCCTGCTTAGCCTGAGCCCGTAACTCATCAAGTGTCGCATTGGCGGAAATTTTTTGCTTGGCTTCTAGACTAATCGGCATAAATTCATAAATTCCAACACGCCCTTGATAACCTGTATGACGACACTCCTCACAACCCACGGCTTTAAAAACAAAATCAGGCATGTGTAATGAATAACCAAATGTTAAATGTTTCCATTCTTGGTCATTAATAAAGGTTTCTTGTTTACAATGTGGACAAAGTTGACGTACTAAGCGCTGCGCCAAAACACCTAAAATCGTTGCTGCGGTTAAAAATGGTTGTACTCCCAAATCATGCAAACGAGTCAAACTTGAAGGTGCATCATTGGTATGCAAAGTTGACAACACCAAATGTCCCGTCAATGCGGCTTGAATTGCCATATTTGCAGTGTCTGAGTCGCGGATTTCCCCGACCATAATAATATCAGGGTCTTGGCGCATCAATGCACGAATACCATCTGCAAAACCCAGCTCAATCCCATGATTTACCTGCATTTGGTTAAAACTCGGCTCTAACATTTCAATCGGGTCTTCAATAGTACAAACATTGACTTGCTCAGTGGCTAACTGCTTTAAAGAGGAATATAACGTGGTGGTTTTGCCTGAACCCGTTGGCCCTGTCACCAAAATAATCCCATGACTATGCTGAGTCATCGCTTGCCAAGCTTGTAGTAAATTTCCATCAAAACCAAGCTGCTTAAAGCTCCGCACCAACACTTCAGGATCGAAAATACGCATGACCAGCTTTTCACCAAAAGCGGTTGGAAGTGTTGCTAAACGTAGCTCAGTTTCTTGCCCTTTTGGTGTACGAGTTTTTAAACGTCCATCTTGCGGTTTACGCTTTTCTGCAACATTCATTCGCCCTAAAATTTTAATTCGGGAAATCACGGCGGTTAATGTATTGGCAGGCATATTATAAATAGTATGCAATACACCATCGATACGAAAACGAATTTTCCCATTGTCTTTGCGTGGTTCTAAATGAATATCGCTGGCCCGTTGTTCAAACGCAAATTGTAAAACCCAATCCACCAATTTCACAATGTGTTGATCATTTGCATCAGGATTTTGTGTATCGCCTAACTGCAATAATGCTTCTACGCCTTTATTTTCTTTTTGGTGTGCACCTGATTTTTGTGATGAAATGACAGCTCGACTGACTTGGTAATATTCCACCAAATAACGTTGCAATTGTTCAGGATTTAACAATACTCTTTGAATTTTTTTGGGTTTTAAACTGCTTTCAAGGTTTTGCATCCAATCAAGAATAAAAGGCTGATCTGTGCCAATCAACACTTGATCAGGCTGAATCTCAACAGCCAAAATACGATTACGTAAAGCAAATTCTTGCGACATCACCGCAGTCAAATTCGCCACATCTGCTTTTAATGGGTCAATGATGTAAAGCGGCAAATTGGTTTTATCTGCTAGCCATTGACACAGAGTACTCAGGGTTAGACGTTTTTGAGGTTCGTTTTGATCTGTTAAATTAAAATTGGCAATCCATTGTAATGGATGCCATTTCAGTTGATCACGTTGCCGATGTGTGGTTTGTACCAACAGTTTTTCACGCTCTGTAATCCGTTGATCTTTTAATAATTGTTCTAAACACCAAGTGGTATCAATTTCAAAGTTAAATTGCATTATTATTTCCCCAATCGTGTTATCACTATAACAAATAATGCTTTGTCATGAGCCTTATCACGCGATATTTTTCGAGCAGATGTTTAATTTTTATAAAATCTGACGCAACATCTGCCTTAGAAATATTTTAAATGCCTTTAACTTTGACTGATCGGCTTAGACCTATACCATGTCACTCCATAGCAGCGCGATTTTCTGCATTAACTGCGCTCGATACGGTGCTGTTGGATTACAAGGATTACGCTTTACTTCATTTTCATAAAATGCTTGTCACGCTTGCACCATGGATAAAGTCACACCTTTTTCTTTAAAACCCGCAATATCTGTTTTTTGCACACCATTCAAACGCTGTTTTGCACCCTCTTCACCTGTCGCCCAACCGATTACACCCTGCCCAAATGCCGGCAAACTCATATTATTTGGCGTTGGTGGAATTGCATGACGCTGAATATTTTCATTCACCTGACATTGCCTTTGCACAGTATTTTGCAGTTGAGTTTGTGCTGTTGAACAAGCACTCAACATATATACACTGAGTAAAATAAGAGGAAATACTTTCATTTTCAAAATCTCGTGATTAAAACTTTAATCGAATATCAATCAAGAATTAGCGCCGCATTTCTAAGAAAAACCAACTCATTCTTCTCACTCAAAATTTATTGAGATCTGTGATATCAGGCTACTGTGACTACCATTTATAAGTAAATTTACATACAATCAAATGAGAAGCAGTAAGGGAAGCCAACAAAAAATGTCATTTAAAATTCATGTTATTGATGTCAAAAACCAACTCCAAAATTATATTTGGTTACTTGAACACACCATAAGCCATGATGTGGTGGCAATCGACCCAACTGAAGCACATTTGGTTCAATCCTACTGTTTAGAAAATCAATTAAATTTAAGTCAAATTTGGCTCACCCACTGGCATAAAGACCATGTTGGTGGTGTTCCTGCCTTGATTACTAAACAAAATCTCGCAGTGTATGGACCACGGGATGAATTAAGCCATTTGCCTTTTATCAACCATCCTTTACAACATGATGATCAATTTGAATTTCATGGTTTAAATATTGAAATTATTGCAGTGCCAGGACATACGCTAGGGCATATTGTATATTTTATAGATGAATTAGACAGTGTTTTCTGCGGAGATACATTATTTGCGATGGGATGTGGACGCATGTTTGAAGGGACAGCTGAGCAATTTTATCATTCCTTAAACCGTTTAGCCGCATTGCCACCACGCACACAAGTCTACTGCACACATGAATACACTTTGTCGAATGCAGAATTTGCCTTACATATAGAACCTGATAATTTTGCACTACAACAACGTGCGGAAAAAGTTCGCCAATTACGCGCACAAGGTAAAATTACCCTGCCAAGTACTATTGAACTTGAACTAGAAACCAACCCTTTTCTACGTGTCGATAGCGTTGAAGAGTTTGCTAGAATTCGTGCACTCAAAGATAACTTTTAAACGATCAATATCATGTAATTCAAATCAACATCTGTCCATTTACAAGGCGTTCATTACTAACTGTGTTGCTTTTACGCAGCGCAGTATGAAAATGACCGTAACGAGAACGACTTTGAAACAAACAGCAATCTGCTGCATACAGCTCATGACAGCGATAAAATAAACTTAAAATAATTTTGCTGGGAAAATATTGAGCAATACTGCTGAATTTATAAGCATCTTGATATATTTTCTTACAGATTCATAAAAAATTTCATCTTAAAAGAGATATATCAAATTATTTTTAAATTGGCTTAAGCATCTTGATGATATTTTAATAAAATTTATATTTTTTATAAACTTACTATCAAAAAAGCAACTCAATCAATAAAAAAATGATCCCAATATTCGAAAAATTAAGTTCCCCAATTGATCAAAAATTGCTATAAAAAAATTATTTCATCATTTCTCCCCTTTAAAAATTTGAAAGTCATCCCTATTAATTTTACAGACAGGAATTAAGGAGAGCCTTCCATGAAAAAGGTAGTGAAAGCAAAGAATCTAATCGCATTTCGTATTTGGTTAGAAAAGCTTGGATATTCAGTGAAAAATTTAGCAGATGGCAAAGGCTTTACCTTCAGCTTTAAAAAAGAATATGGCTTAGTGACCTGTGACCTTGCTGGCAATAATTTAGCATTCCAACTGGGTGAAGAATTTGAAGATCATTTAAAAGCTTAAAATTTTAAATATTTTCTTGCTTAAATCAATATCAAAGGCATCTGTTTTGGATGCCTAAAAATTTTTATATTTTTAAAAAGGCATAAAAAAAGCAAGACTGATAAATCTTGCTTTTTAAAATATGGTGGGGACGGAGAGACTCGAACTCTCACACCTTGCGGCGCTGGAACCTAAATCCAGTGCGTCTACCAATTTCGCCACGTCCCCGAATTTTTATCACTTTCGTGATTAAAATTAAATAAGTTGGCAGAGGATCAAGGACTCGAACCTTGACGAACGGTTTTGGAGACCGTCATGCTACCATTACACCAATCCTCTAGTGCAGATTACTAAGTTTTCGGACCACCTAATAATTGCTTGGTGGGGACGGAGAGACTCGAACTCTCACACCTTGCGGCGCTGGAACCTAAATCCAGTGCGTCTACCAATTTCGCCACGTCCCCGATGGCTGTGTATATTATAGAGATCATTTGGGTCTGACAAGCCCTTTTTTATAAAAAAACACTTGTTTGTTTAAATATAAAACAAAACCACCTTTCTTCGTCTTTTCTTTAGCCAATTTTGCTTAATAGTTGTTTTATTTGATAAATATTTGTACAACGTTGTGAAATTTGTTTACGTAACATCAGACTCAAAACTTCTTCAAAGGCTTGAAATTGAGGTGTAAGCTGTATTTTTAAGTTTTGACAATGCAAAAAAGCCCAATCTTGATAACTTTTTGCTTGCAACTTTTCTTGTTTCAACCATTCTAACCAAATAATCCCTAAAGCATACAGATCGGATTGGAACGATTTCGGCTTTGCATGGAATAACTCAGGTGCCATATAACGTGGTGTTGCAGTATTTGGCATATCTTTGACATCATCAAGATGAGCACTTTGTTCAAAATCAATTAAGCACAAACGTCCTGATTGTTGTCTAAAATGTTCAATTTTTAAATCACCATGAATAAAACCCAGTTCATGCAGATGTTCCAAGACCTCTAAACTTTGCCTTAAAATTTGAATTACTTGCGAAAATTGCAGTGATAATGCGTTTTCTGCAAAAAGTGCTGCTGCGTCTTGTAACTGTAAAGAATCACGCAATAAAAGTGGTGAAGAAGCACTAGAGTCTATCGTACTGGTAATGGAAAAATCACATAAAAATGAATAATCAGGAGATTCCAAAGCATTTAAACGATTATACATCTTGAGTTCATGTAAAAAACTACGCTCATAGTCTGCATTCACATGGGCAAGCTGCTGCTTAATCCAGTACTTACCCGTTGTATTTTGTACACAATAAATTCTCCGCCCAAAACTTTGGCTTCGGGCAGAATTTATAGCGGTAGCCAATGATTTGATGTTCATGCCTGCTCTTTCTGTCTAGCATTCACTTTATTTTTCAAACTAAAGTTTAAAACCTCTAAACAATGTTGAATGGTTTTACCTATACGTGCATGGGTTTCTATACTTGAAATTTTTGGCCAAGTTGCACGTTCACCCTCTCGCTGAAGTAATGCAAATAATTCAGGGCGTGGATTTTGTAACATGTACTGATAATGTTTCAGGCTATAATTTCCAATGATATTGACATCACCATAGTAGCGCTGATCAATAATACCGTACCCGTGTTCTAACAATCTGCGAACGGTTGGAATGCGCCCTACACGATCTCGGGTAAAGTCCATCACATCCATGGCAATAGTTTTACCGTGTTTGCGGACTATACGCTCAGGCCAACTCAGTAAATCTTTACGAAAGCGTTCAGTGTCTGTTTGCATAAATGGCACAATGTGCGGATTGACCTGACTGGCAATGGTATAGTTAATATTATATAAGCGCGACATTTTTTCTTGTGGAAAATCACTGCGTACACTGCCATCCACCCAACGGGTACTGGCTAAATAAGGCGTATGGACCGAGTCATAACGCTTGCCTGTTAAACGTACAGGCGGGAATAAAATTGGAAATGCGCATGACGCCAAAACCGCACTCCACACCAATAAGTCAGGTGCAGTATATTTATTCATAATACGTGCATCTTCATGTGAAACATTATACGGCGCAACACTGATATTAATATCCAAGCCAGACTCTTGATAAGCCTCCTCAAAAGTCAAATCACCTAGATTTTCAACCAAAAATTTCTTTAAATAGCGAACATCAGCAAAACCACCATTACCCTTGATCAGCTCACGCAAGCTTCTAAAATGAAATGCCTCACTATAAAAGTGTTCACCTGACAAAATATCAAATATTTCACTTGGTTTTGAAATTCCCAACATCGCCGTCATGATCGCCCCAGCACTAGAACCTGACAGCACTTTGGGCAATAGATCTTGTTCAATCAGTGCTTTACATACACCCGTATGAAAAAGCCCCAGTGTTGCACCGCCCGAAAACATGATGGCAGGCTGCCCATAGACTTTTTCACAATTTTTAAAAAACTCAATTTTTTCCTGTACGCTCAAATCTTCACAAGCCACAGAAGCGATAAATACCAAACTTTGACTGACTTCTTCGACATAATCTTCAATGAGTTTCTTCGTACCCACATAGGTTTCGGTAAATAATAAAGGATGAGCAATATTGGCAAGATCGTGACTTAAACCTTCACTTAATATGTAAATTAAGTCCGCAGTGCGCTTTTGATGGCGATAACGACGTAGAATATTTAATCTGTGGGCAATAATTTCAGAGTCAAAATAAGGTGAGCTATTGTCATATTTCCATTCTTGCGTACCACTTTCTTCATCCAATTTTAATGCTGTCGCCTTCCACTCTTCATAACTTTCAGCTTGTGCAAGTTGTCTTTTTAATTTTTTGATGCGATAGGCTTGATGTGGATTGAGATCATGTTTAAATTCTATGTTCATTTGTCGCATGGTCCTATAATTTAACTCTAAAAATAGAGTGTGTGTTCCATTCACTATGCTGAATATTCTTTACAGAAGCAATTACTCAAAACGACTATTTTTTGACTAAGATGTTCATTTCCACAGTATTTCGTTTGTCTTCGGTGTATGCTCATAGCATATCTTAACAAACTGTAAAATATTAGCGAACTGTTATGGCCACTCTTGATTTACCTGATCATTTAATCCAATCCTTATCTATCGTGCTTGAACAACTAAAAAACGTACTGCCTGAACCCAAGCAAGATCCTGATTTTTCTGCGCCTGCCTTTCGTTGGCAAGACAAGCAGCTCAAACCCATTTATCAACCCAAAGCGATTTTATTAGCAGACCTTAAAGGCATCGAACGTCAACGTGATAAAATTTTGCAAAATACTGAACAATTTTTAAATGGTTTACCTGCCAATGATATTTTGCTAACAGGTTCACGGGGTACAGGTAAATCTTCGATTGTGCGTGCATTATTGCCCCAATACCAAGCTCAAGGATTACGTTTGATTGAAATTGAACGTGATGACCTATCTGACCTTCCTGAAATCCAAAAAATGATCCAAGCACGTCCTGAAAAATTTATCGTGTATTGTGATGACTTGGCATTTAATGCTGAAGATGAAAACTATCGTAGTTTAAAAAGTGTTTTAGATGGCTCATTACAGTCAGGTTCAAACAATTTCATCATTTATGCCACCAGTAACCGCCGTCATTTACTGCCTGAATTTATGCATGAGAATACCCCAGTTATGCGTGCAGATGTTCCTCAACATAACGAACTGCATCCCCAAGAAGCCATTGAAGAAAAAATTTCACTTTCAGATCGCTTTGGGCTTTGGTTATCTTTTTATCCGATGGATCAAAATCTTTACCTAGAAATCGTTGCGCATTATTTAGCCAAAGAAAATATGCCTTTTGATGATGAAACACGTGCCGAAGCCCTACGTTGGTGTCAAGCACGTGGGCAACGTTCTGGCCGTGCAGCCTATCAATTTTCAAAACATTGGATTGGCGCTCAACAATTAAAAGCCTTATGATATAAATATAACTAGAATGTAAATCAATAGACAATATGCTGGATCATATTGTCTATTTTTATGAAATCACCACACTATTTAAATAAAAATAATAAGTGCTAAAACTTCCTATAAGTGTGAGCCAAATCGGTAATTTACTTTTTAATAATGCAATGAGTGTGATAACAAAGAGTAAATCTAACCATTGCACAATGTATTTCTCAGTCATTTGTACAATCAAACACAATAACAACCCGACGACAGCAGCATGAATCCCCTGAATTGCTTTATAAATTGTTTGTTGTTGCATGAACCAAGACCAATATGGCAAAGTAGCAAAAATCAATAAAAATGATGGGATATAAATCATGAGTGTCGCTAGACTTGCATTCACAACAACAGATGATGTAAATGGCAACAAAGCCCCCAAATAACTGGCAAAACTAAATAATGGACCTGGCATTAGCTGTACAATCGCATAACCCAAATCAAAACTTTCATTGGCGACTAAATCCGTTGCAACAAAATCTTGATGTAGCATCGGTAAAATAATATGCCCACCTCCAAAAACCAAAGAAGCAGAGCGATAAAAACCCTCAAAAGCTTGCAGAAATAATGATGGACTCAAATGATTTAAAATTGGAAATAATAAAAATGGCACAATGAATACAATCAACCACATATAAGCTTTCGTATGTTTAAACTGAATGCTATTGTTTTCAACATCATGCTGTGGATCTTTTGCTTTTGCTAAAAATAGTCCAACAATTGCAGCGATTAAAATCACAATGATTTGATTTGCTGATACAGGCACAACATAAATAAAAATCATAGCAAATAGCATCAGCAAATATTGCCAAAAATACTGACAAAGATTACGTAACATTTGCCAAAATGCGAATATCACCACAGCCAACACAATCAATTGAATGACATGAAAAAAATGTTGATTTAGACTGGTAAAAAAATACTGTCCCAATACTGCAGCACAAGTCATCAAAATCGCCGAAGGCAAAGTAAATCCCAACCAAGCACAAAACGCACCGCTATAGCCATTTTTGAAATAACCAATGGCAATCCCTACTTGACTACTGGTAGGCCCAGGAATAATTTGTGCCAAAGCAAGTACTTTAAAATATTCTTGTTCATCTAACCACGATGATCTCTTAATCAAAAAATTATGAAATAAAACAATATGTGCCGCTGGTCCACCAAAGGCAATACAACCTAGCTTTAGAAAAGTGATAAAAATATAAAAATTTGAAAATCTATTTTGAGTTAAAGCGATCATAAAAACATTCAAATAAAGCCAATAAACAATTAAAAAAAATTTAAGTATCGTATTGAGCGCAAAATACCTGATCTTTAGTTGCACAGTCTCCAATGCTAATCTTCTTCAGTGACAAAGCTATGACATGCTCTTGATCAGCAAAAGTCATTTTTAATCTATAACACAGCAAGACTTTCACTTTAATATAACGTTTACACCTCATCTAATAAATATAGATTTTTGATGCCTGATTTTTATATAAAAAACACAATTACATTTCATAATTTCAACAATTTAACTGCTCAATCTATTTTAAGATGATGCTACTTCTATTTTAATAAAGCGTTATAAAAATGAGCATTGATAATTTTAAACAAACCATCCAACCCTTCTTTTGGGTAGCGCATGAAAACAGTTATTCAGTATGCCTCACCGAGTTAAATTTTAAATCAGAAATTATTGCAAGTCGTGCTGATGAAGGCTTTGAAGGAAATGGCTATGATTGGGCAGCATTGGCAAGCACTTATGTCGACAAACAACTGCCTGAATTGGTTGACACGATCAAGTTTGACCCTGAAGCGGATATGTTTTGTGCTTATTCAAAAGATGCCGAAGCTCTAAGGAAATTTATTGTGTTATTTAGACATGCTTTGGACAAAACCGAGTTTATGATTGAAATATTCTCTTATGCAGAATTAGATTAGCCACTGCTTTAAAGCAAACTATTTTTCAGGTGTTCTTCATAAAGAAAGAGGCTTTTCACCCCTTTCTTTATTTAACATTTTTTTAATTTTAAAAAAATTATTCAGGCTTGGTTAACTCAGTCATCGGCCAACGTGGTGTCGTCGTTACAGACAAACCATCCTGCTGCCCTGCTTTAAGACGCTGATAACCCGCAAAAGCAATCATGGCGCCATTGTCGGTACATAAAGCAGGTTCAGCATAGTAAACCGTCGCTTTAATTTTCGCTAAATCGGCTTCTAAACGCTCACGCAAACGCTTATTTGCACTGACACCCCCTGCAATCACCAAACGTTTCATTCCTGTTTGCTTCAGTGCTTTGACTGATTTTTTAACCAATGTATCTACAAGCGCTTCTTGGAATGATGCGGCAATATCAGCATCCCGATTTTCACCGTCTAGTTTTTTCAGTTGCACTGAAACCGCAGTTTTTAATCCACTAAAAGAAAATTCTAAACCTTGATGCAACATTGGACGCGGAAATTCAAAGGCATTTTTATCGCCCTGTTCTGCTAAACGTGAAATATTTGGCCCACCTGGATACGGCAATTTCAACATTTTCGCAACTTTATCAAAGGCTTCACCCGCGGCATCGTCGATCGATTCGCCTAAAATTTCATATTCACCAATCCCATGTGCAGCCATTAATTGCGTATGCCCACCTGAGACCAATAAAGCGACAAACGGAAATTCTGGTGGTGTAGCCGATAAAAGTGGTGCAAGCATATGACCTTCCATATGGTGCACACCAATCGCAGGCTTATTTAATGCAAATGCCAAAGTTCGACCAAACAATGCGCCTGTCATCAGTGCCCCCATCAAACCAGGTCCACGTGTATAGGCAACCGCATCAATCTCAGATTTTTTTATCTGACTGTCTGCAAGCAGCTGATTAATTAAAGGAATAAGTTTACGCACATGGTCACGTGAGGCAAGCTCAGGGACGACCCCACCATATTCAGCATGTAATTTGATCTGACTATATAACACCTGTCCTCTTAAGCCGACTTCACTGTCGTACAGCGCCAAACCTGTTTCATCACATGAAGTTTCTAAGCCCAGAACGATCATTAAACTACCTTTTACCCGTATCAAAATATTGCCAAAGCTATTATAGACTTGTGATATGAGATGTAAATGAGTAAAATACTGTCCTTCACTTGTGATCAAGGGTAATTCCACCCTGATCTTATCCATAACTTAATGAGGATTCTTCATGCCACAAGTTAAATTGAAAGAAGGCGAACCAGTAGACGTAGCGATCCGTCGTTTCAAACGTTCATGCGAAAAAGCAGGTGTTCTTGCTGACGTTCGTAAACGTGAATTCTACGAAAAACCTACTCAAGAACGTAAACGTAAAAAAGCTGCTGCTGTTAAACGCTACCAAAAGAAATTGGCGCGTGAATCAGTACGTACGACTCGCCTTTACTAAGATTTATTTGTGAATGATTGACTGACTGGACAACTTAAATGACTACTTTAAAAAACCAAATCACTGACGTTTTAAAAGCCGCTATGCGTGCTAAAGAAATGGATAAGTTAACGGTAATACGTGGTCTACAGGCAGCAATCAAGCAAATCGAAGTCGATGAGCGCATTGAGCTTGATGATACTCAGGTTCTTGCGGTCATTGAAAAGCAAATCAAACAACGCAAAGAGTCGGTTAAAGCCTTTTTAGGTGCTAATCGCGAAGATTTAGCTAGTAAAGAACAAGCCGAAATCGAGGTTTTATCTCAATTTCTACCTGAAGCTATGTCAGAGGACGAGCTTGATTCTCTCATTGCGCAAACAATTGAAGCGCAAGGTGCTACTAGTATGAAAGATATGGGTAAGGTGATGAATTCTCTACGTCCGATCATAGCCGGACGTGCCGATCCTGCACAAGTTTCGAGCAAAATTAAAGCAAAACTTGCTTAATTTCCCAGTCTAAAATCTATCTATTGTTTGGTTTGGTCTATTCATACAGCAATAAAATTATTTTGCAATGAAATAATCACTGTTGAATAGCCCAAATGAATTCTCTATATTCTTCTCATCTTATCTAAACAAACACTTCCGATTTTCAAGCTAACTTTTTACGGCACATCTATTTTAAATACATATACTTTTAATATGCACAGCTTCAATATTTAAAATCTAACATTTAAAAGCAGTAAATATTTAATTTCGACATGCATTTCATTTAACTATGATTCAAATCACACTGAATATTATATTTTTTAAGGATTTGCATCTCAGGTGAACTATTGACCTTATTAATTACATCTTGTTTCGTGATTGACATATAAGATGGCGGTAAACTACTGCGATTTTCATCTGTCACTTTATACATATCATCCACGTAAGTTTTTACGATGGCACAATATTGTGTTTTTTGTTGTGCATCAAACTGCGTGATTTGAGGGTTGAGACTGCGTAAAAAGTTTTTCATTTGCATATTGTATTGCGTTGAAATTTTTTCAACTTGTCTTGCATAACGTTCCACCGAGTCCGCCACTGCATGTTGTGCACACCCCACGAAAAGTAAAACTGCCATTATTTTTTTCATAAATTTACTTAAAAATTAAAAGAGTTGATTTTAGAATAAGATTAACTTTTTCCATAGAAAATAGATATTTATATTTGTTACAAAGTGAACATTCAAACATTTTTTGTGCAATTAAATCTTTAATTTACGTTCATCTTGCATCACTTTTAAGCGTGTATCAATGCGTGCGGTCATTGCATTATTCCCTTTTGCCAAACGTTGTGCATGCAATAAAGATTTAATCGCATTTTCCTCGTCCCCCCCCCAATACTGTACTTCTGCACGGTAATACAATACATTCACTGTACGTAACGGATTATTTTTATCTAAATTTGCAGCTTGTTGTAATAATTGCCAACCTTGTATATCGGTTTTATTTTTGCTGACAAAACGATTCACCAATTTTTCAGCATCTTGCCCTTTATTCTGTCGAATATACACCTCAGCAAGCTTATAATTTAAAGCACGGTTTTCAGGCATGATACGTTGTTTGTTGATAATCGCTTGATAAGCATCTTCAATTTTATTTTGCCCTAAATAAACATCAGTTTGAATAATATGCAACAAAGTATGATCAGGATTTATTTTCTTTGCTGTATTTAAATAGCCCTGTGCTTTGGCATAATCACCTTGCTGTGCATTAAACTCACTTGCAGCTAAAAGTCCAGCAAAACTATTTTGTTGAATTAAACCCTCTAATTGTTGTTGTGACGTCTGTCCCGAAACTGCCGCTGTATACCACTTAATCAGCTCAAACTCTTGTTGATTATTATTTATTTGCACTCGTGGAAATTGGTTGGCACGTAAACGAGCCTCACTCATTCGCTCACTCGTTAAGGGATGAGTCAACCAAAAATCAGGTAAAAAACTTAAACGACTAGTGGTACGGTGCATAGTTTCAAAAAAATCAGCCATGCTTTGTGGATTATAGCCCGCACCATACATCAATTGCATACCAATACGATCAGCTTCACGCTCTTGATTACGACTATAAATAAGCTGTTGATCCATCAATGCGGCTTGAGAGCCCAGCATAACTGCACTCCCCACATCGCCATCTGCCTTAGATGCTAAAGCAGCCCCCACAATAATGCCAGCAAGTGCCAATAAGCCCTGTCCCTTAAATGCTTCTTGCGAACGGCTATAATGACGCTGTGTCACATGGGCAATTTCATGTGCCATCACCCCTACCACTTCATCCATATTCTTTGAAGAAGTAACCATTCCCGTATTTAAAGCAAATAATCCACCAGGTACAGCAAAGGCATTAATTTGCGGATCCTTCACAATCACTAAACCAATCGGAGAGCCCATTTGGGTTTGACTTAAAATACGGGAAAAGACCAGCATAAATTGGTCTTCTAACCAAGGATTTTGCACAATGGGCAGTTGGTGCTGTACCTCTCGATACACTTTTTCACCAATTATTTTTTCTTTTTGTTGATCAATTAAGCCGATACCACTACCAATCTCAGGAATTTCCACTTGTGGTGTATGCACTGGGTAAAAGTCTTCTATTGCATGCACAGTACAGCTCAAACTTAAACCCAATGTCAGCAAAATCTTTTTCAATGCCATACTCTAACAGATATTTCCTACCACTATAGCATTGGAATTAGCACAAATTCGAGACAAAATGTAGCAGTTTTTTAACGACATTTTAGCTAGAAAAATTTTCATTGACCAAATAACGGGGTACACGATCTTCAAGTGCATCAACAAGATTTTGATAAGCCAACTTCACCATTTTTTGTCGTGTTTCAGCCGTTGCTGACCCAATATGAGGCAACGTCACCACATTTTCTAAGTCAAATAATGGCGACTGTTGTAAAGGTTCTTTTTGATAGACATCCAAACCTGCAGCAAAAATTTTGTTCTGTTGCAAGGCATCAATTAAAGCCTGTTCATCTACCACCGAGCCGCGAGAGATATTCACAAAGACCGCATGTTTTTGCATCAAATCAAATGCTTCTGCATTGATCAATGCTTTAGATTCTGCATTTAAGTCTACAGCAACCACGACAAAATCAGACTGTTGTAATAAATCTTTTAGACTACGGTATTGTGCATTGAGTGGTTGTGCCAATTCTAATTTTTCACGCCGATTATGATACAAAATATTCATATTAAAACCATGAAAACCCCGCCGTGCAATGGCTTCACCAATATGACCTAAACCAACAATTCCAAGTGTTTTACCAAAAATTTCTTGCCCAAACTGCGCCCCACTGACTGTACGCTTCCACTCACCTTGCTTCGTCCACTGATCCAAACTTGGGACTTTTCGTGCAGCACTCATCAGCAACGTAAATGCTAAATCTGCTGTAGTTTCAGTCAGTACATGTGGTGTATTACTCAGCCAAATTTTCTTTTGATTTAAATAAGCCACATCATAATTATCATAGCCGACACTCACCGATGAAATAATTTTTAATTTTTGTGCAGGTGCTAAATTAGTTTCATTTAACAAACGCCCTGCACCAATCATTGCATCGGCATCCACAACATGTTGACGAATTTGCTCATTCACATCACCCATCTTAGGATTAATCACAACCACGTGATACTGTGCTTGCAATGTTGCTAAAACATCAGCATCAATTTGGCTAAATACGATCACTTTTTTCTGCATCACCTATCCCTGTTGTGCTTTCTTTTCTTAAATGTTTAATCTACTGCGATTGTTGCATAAATTGCCATAAACGACGTTTTAATTTTGGTTGTTGCAACATCTCTTGCAAACTTGCCAACTGAATAATATCCGCATTATGCAAATGTGGAATCTCACCTAAACTCAGGACAACTTTATCTTGTCTGAGCGCATCCAAAAAGCCTTGAATATACATCGAAACACCACGACCATCTTGAAATTGCAAGATTGGAAATGGCCACTTCAACTCAAAATACTCACCGAGTAATACATTCTGAATATTCAACCAAAGTTTTTGTTGCGCTGCATTCAGCTGAGTTGCATCGATGATGATCACACAACTTTTCAAGCAAAAAGCCTGCAACTCAAATGCTGCGATTGTTTGCGCTTCAACTATTTCATTAACAAGATTTTTTTGTGCTGTTTCAACAACTGTAACAGTTTGATCTGTTGTTAAAGATGCATCTTGAATCGAATCTACTCGAGCAGATTGCGCTTGAGTAGCGAATTGCTGAAGATCTAAGACAGGATTTAACGGTTCTTTTGGTGTTTCAGATGTGGCACGATCAACATTAAATTGGAGATTTGAAGTGATCTCTTGCGCCGCAACATCACGGTATAATTGGTTTTGTACGTGACGTACAGACACATCTTTCTTGGGAATCCAAAGATCAATCCCCATTGCAGCCAAAATACTTCGCTGGTGTTCCTGTACCTTCACATTCATCACATTATTCAACTTTCTATTCGATGCATATTCTACCGAGCTTTGCATATTTTTGCTGTGTTTTATATTTACCTGCACATTTAAACAGCAATACTTTTGCATTCACAGTGTCACTATAGATCAGATTTTAAATCTGAAAATTTAGATAATCATCACACTATTTTTCTTTTGCATTTGATCTACAATTTCTTCAGTTTCAAAACCTAAACGCCAATACAAGAGTTCTAAAACATCCAATTCATCTTGGGTAATAATGCGGTCATTCCACAAACACACTTCCGCAACACCCAAAATACTTAACCGATCTCGCAATAATAATCCCGCAATATCATTTAGAATTTCACTGAGATCAATGGGTTCATCTGAAATTTCACGGAATAATTCAAGTTCTTCTTTACTCAGAACACGCTGTAAAATGTGATAGCGTGCTTCCAGTTGATTTTCACTATTAATCTGCTGTACATGGAGTAAAGCATCAATCAAACGTACAATCTGCGGTTTAACAATCTCTAAAGAGGAAGGTGTATGAATGGGTAAGAGATGCAGTTCTGCTTTAACTCGCTCAATCAGCAAAGCATCCAGTAAACCAATCTCACCATCTTCTTGAATAATTTTAGCCAGTTTAGTCACAAATTGACGTGCGCTCGTTGCAGGCATATTGCCCAAATTGGCACATGCATCATGAAAAATTTGAATATGCACCCGTCCATCCAAATGTAACAGGGCATCTACAATTGCACGACTCACCTCCGCATTAGATGGAATAAATTCTCGATATTGTCGAATCATCAAAATGGCCACCATCACTTCACGTGAACCTGTGGGGGTTTGCATCGCCCGTTGCAACAAATCTGGGCGTTGCATTTGTCGTCGAACTTCAGAATTTAATGGTTTAATCGCATCGTTCAATGCAAAACTAATCGGAGATAAACGAATTAAAGGCAAAGGCTGTGGCGAAATCCACGGTGTATAAATTTCTGTATTTAATTCTTCTAAAGGACGCATCAACACAAATAAAGGCTGACTACGTAATTTTTTCAAATTTTCAATTTGTAAATCTTGTAATAATGTGGGATTCAACTCATAAATGCGATCTTCAATACTAGGGTGAATATTCAACCAACTTTGTGGACTGAGTGAGTTTGCAAAACACATGTGCGCAATTGATTCTGAATATTCACTATGAATCTGTGACCCTGCATGATGCACATAGATTCGCAACAATGTTTGTATATTGGCATTATTTAACATCAAGCGTTTGGTTTTATAATCGTTATAAAACGTTCGCCCACCCAAAGTAAAATATTTAATCAAACGAGAAATCAAAATCCCCATACTACCAATGAGCCAAATCACCCCCCCAATTGCAACAAAACTTGTTTCAAACTTGTGGCGGCGACCTTTCTCATAGACAGCAAAACCTTGTTTGGCAATTTTACTGCCAATCTGACTAAAAGACGTTAAGCCACTATACAAAATTTTCAGACGAGTATTTTCTTTCGCTTCACCTGATAAAATTTGGTTGAACTCATGCCCCAATAAACCATAAAGTTCTAATTCATCAAGGTTTTGTAATGCTCCCCAAGTTAAAATAATTACAGTATCTCGTGGATGAAATCCCGCTGTTAAAGCATTTACACCAATTTCATCAGGCAAAACATATACAGTTGGACTATCAATATCAAAATTTTGTGCTAATTTTTCCGTAATTTTTAAGGCAATATTTTCTTCTGGCGTACTTTCTATTAAATTTAAGCGTCGTGCTTTAAGCTGTTTCGCTAATGAATGCCCACCTGCACGAAAAATATAAAACTCATAAACGATTGAGCCTAAAATCACGATCAGCAACAAACTCACGCAAAATGGACTAAGAACGTGCCAAAAAATTGATTCCGAAGGATGTACATAATGAACCAACAACCCTAAAACAGTATTTAAAATAAAAATAGTAATGAGCACTGCAACAGAACAAATACTTGCAGACCAAAGTATATTCTTGTTTTTTATTAAATAATGACTGACATCTTTCAATGTAAGCATCCTCATTACATTGTTAGGATATTGAAATAAAAAATCATCTCATCGGATTTTTTGATGAAAAATATCATAGCGCAAAAAAAGCGGGAATGCCCCGCTTTTTTAACAGTTTAATTCTACTTTAAGAATTAAGAACTTTCTTTAATACCACTGAGATCGACTGATGCTGCATCAATATTGACATCAATATAACCATCTTTTTGCTTTTTCGCTAAGTCGTTACGACTCATCGCCAAATCATCTAAATATGCGGTATCAATATCACCTGTGACATAAACTCCATCAAATACAGAACAATCAAAGTCTTGTACTTCAGGCACTTTGCTGGTTTTTACCGCAGTTTTTAAATCTTCCAAATCTTGGAAAATTAAGCGATCTGCACCAATAATCTCTTGAATTTCTTCAACACTACGATTCGATGCGATCAACTCCGACTTCACAGGCATATCAATACCGTACACATTTGGATATTTCACCATCGGCGCAGCAGAAGCAAAATACACTTTCTTCGCACCAGCATCACGTGCCATTTGAATGATTTCATTACACGTTGTACCACGAACGATTGAGTCATCGACCAAGAGTACATTTTTACCTTTAAACTCAAGCTCTACAGGGTTGAGTTTTTGACGTACAGACTTTTTACGTTGTTGCTGTCCTGGCATGATAAAGGTACGACCGATATAACGGTTTTTCATAAACCCTTCACGGAATTTCACACCTAAAGCATTTGCCAACTCTAATGCAGAAGTACGGCTTGTATCTGGAATCGGAATAACAACATCAATATCGTGTTGCTCACCCCAGTCACGTAAAATTTTCTGCGCTAAAGTCTCACCCATTTTCAAACGTGCTTTATACACTGAAATACCATCAATGATGGCGTCTGGACGTGCAAAATAAACATATTCAAAAATACATGGGCGATAACGTGAATTGTCTGCACACTGTTGGGTAAATAGTTGACCCTGTGCGTCAATAAACACCGCCTCACCTGGGGCAATATCACGCTCTACTTTAAAACCAAGTGCAGTAATTGCCACTGATTCAGACGCAATGATATATTCTTTTTCACCCGTCTCAAGCTCACGTGAACCATAAATCAATGGACGAATCCCATTCGGATCACGAAAACCTACAATCCCATGCCCAGTAATCATAGCAACCACACCATAAGCACCTTTACAGCGCTCATGTACACGTTTTACCGTGTGGAAAATATCTTCAGGTTTTGGCTCTAAAGTACCGCATTTTTGCAACTCATGCGCAAACACGTTAAGTAAAACTTCGGAATCAGAATCTGTATTCATATGACGCAAGTCAGTCTTGAATAAGTCATCATGAATATCAGCTGCATTGGTCAAATTACCATTATGTGCAAGCGTAATTCCATACGGCGAGTTCACATAAAATGGCTGTGCTTCAGCACTACTTGATGAACCTGCCGTTGGATAACGTACATGCCCAATTCCATAGTTACCTAATAATGCACGCATATGACGAGTATGGAATACATCGCGCACCATACCATTGTCTTTTCTGAGAAATAATCGACCGTTATGACAAGTTACAATCCCAGCTGCATCCTGTCCTCGATGTTGTAACATCGTTAACGCATCAAATAACATTTGGTTAACAGGTGACTTACCGGCTATACCAACGACTCCACACATAGCTACCTCGCAGACCAGCTAGGATTAATAAAATGGGTTCTTAGTTGAGTGTATTGAGCGATCTTCTGACGAGGAAGACTGACTCGAAGACTCCGTTTTTGAAGCATCCTTAGGATAATCTTCAGAATGAATATGATTCAACGCTTCATTTGCCGCATCTTTAGACAGAGCTGTTGCTAAAGGCGCATAAGGCAAAAGTGTTTGAATAACTTTAGACTGTTTCCATACAGGTGAACTTTCCACCCAAGGTCCTAAACCTTGCATTGTTATGAGGACGATGAACAAACCTTTCAAGGTACCTAAAGTGCCACCCGCTAAACGATTGAGTGGTCCAAGCTTAAACGTCTTTAAAATTTTATTCAGTAATGCAGTTACGATCCATGTCAATACCACAATAATTAAGACAATAAATGCAAATGCAGCAATTTTTTGTACTACAGGATCTTGACTGAGTACGCTCATGGTGGGCGCGAAAATAGCTGAATATTTTGCTGCAACAATGAGTGCAAAAACCCAACCCACTAAGTTCGCAAAGGCATTAACAAATCCTTTTCGCAAACCGTTTAGCCCTCCAATGAGCAAGAGTATAAGTACAATAATATCTACGGTGTTCATTTTAGGTCATAGCATCAACGCAATCTTTAATTAAAACCGGACCTGTATAAATCATACCACTGTAAATTTGTACTAGACTTGCACCTGCTTGTTGTTTAGCAACTGCTTGTTCACCTGATAAAATCCCACCCACACCAATAAGCGGAATCTGATCTTTTAAGATCTTTGCAAATGCTGCCAAACATGCTGTACTTTTTTCAAAAACTGGTGCACCTGACAAACCACCTGCTTCATCACCAAAAGGTAAACCTTCAACTCCTTCACGTGACAAAGTGGTATTGGTGACAATTAAACCGTCTATTTTAAATTCTAATAACTGTGAAGCAATAAACTGAATATCACTTTGTTCTAAATCTGGCGCAACTTTTAAGACCAAAGGGACATAATGCTGATGTTCTTGAGCAAGTTCAAGTTGACGCTTTTTCAACGTTTCAAGTAATTCAGTCAGTGCATGACCACTTTGTAATGAGCGTAAATTTTTGGTATTTGGTGATGAGATATTGACCGTAATATATGATGCATACGCATATACTTTTTCAAGGCAAATCAGGTAATCTGAGACAGCGTCTTCAACTGGTGTTGTGGCATTTTTACCGATATTGATGCCTAAAACGCCCTTAAATTTTGCAGCTTTTACATTTTCGACTAATTGATCGACACCATCATTATTAAAACCCATACGGTTTATAATGGCTTTGGCTTCTGGAATACGAAATAAGCGCGGTTGCGGATTACCTGCTTGTGGTTTTGGTGTGATTGTACCGATTTCGATAAAACCAAAACCTAACGCTGCTAAAGCATCAATATATGCACCATTTTTATCCAAGCCTGCTGCAAGACCGACTGGATTTGGAAACTCAATGCCCATACAAGTGACAGGTTTAGGCGCAATTTTCTGACGCATTGCACCGACTTTATGCGCTGATTTTAACAACGATAATGTCAGTTCATGTGCACGCTCCGGTGCTAAAGAAAACAACAATGGGCGAGCAAGTGAATACATCATAGCTACAAAAGTCTACTGCTTTTTAAGTTGCCGTATTATAGGCACAGTATAGAAAAAAGGCTATGCTTCTCACTGCTTTATTTTCACTGCTTAATGCACTGTCGCTGTTAATTTAATCTGTCCATCCGCTTTCGCTAATTCCATTTTTTCAATACTGACACCCATTTGCGCAATTTGTGTCAAAAAATTTGCCAAGATGGCATAATTTTCATGTTGCCCAACAATTTGAAACTGCTCTCCGACTTGCTGACTCGCAATCGAAAGACCTTGTTGTTGAGCCACACGCTGGATTTTATCAGGTACAGTCAGTGACAAATCATCTGCGGGTTTCATCGTAACCACATTACTTTGCATCCAAACCACGAGGTCTTTAAGCTCATTTAAACGCTTTTGTTGATTTTCTGCTGCCCGATGCGTATACCACAATGCTGAACCAATGATTGCGACGGTCACAAAAATCGTGGTGAAAATCACCATTACACGCTCACGCACTGTCATTTTATCAAGCTGATCTGAGATTTGATCTGCTAAAGCATCAAACTTATTTTGGATATTTTCAAATGCTTTCATTATTGTATTTTCACCAAGCCAACCACTGAAGTACCTTGCGTTTGTATCGCACCAAGTTCTGCTTTAAAACCTTGTTGATTCAACTGCTGTACCAAATTTTGTAATTTATCCGAACTATTCGCAACCAAATCCATATTTAAAATCGCAGTATCATAATTGACTTTATTCGCCACAATTTGGTGCTGCATCAAAATCGGTCCAACACGGCTCAGTAACTGTAAAGCCTGAGTATTCGCACTTTGACTTAAACGCAAATTACTTTCAAATTGACTTTTAATATTTTGCTCAGTCACCCGACTATTTGCACCAAACCAAGATTTATACTGATCTATAGCAATCACTGCTGTCTGATCTGCGACCTTTTTCAGCTTTACCCAGCGCAACGCATCAAAACTCAATTGCACAGCAATCAAAGCCACACATAGCAGTGCACATGCCTTCCAATAACCTGACACAGCACCATTTGACTCTTTGGCTTTTGGCAAAACATTAAAGGGATGATTTTTCGCTTTTTTCGGTACAAAAAATTGATAATTAAACGGCTCTAAGCAATCCGAAGTGGTCATTGCAGACACACTTTCTAACTGTTCTGCTGTGAGTTGCGCATATTTATAATGACGCTCTTTTGCTGCATACTCTAAATACACACCTAAATCATCTATAGAATTGCCCGCCCATTCATTTTCACGCACCAATAAACGACCATTTAAATGAGCAAGCACAGTTTGATGCTCAGTTGGTACAGGTAAAATCAAGAAGTCCGGTAATAATGAAACAATTTTTACAGGCAATAATGACAATGAATGCTGCATCGTAGTGACAGCGTGCTGATTGATCCCCAAGATAGTCACTTGATTCGGTGCTTGAAAATGTGAAAACACCTTCATCTGATCAATTGGAACAATGACATATTCTTCTAGTAAATATTTTAAGCCATCTTGACCTAATTTTTTATACTGCTCTTTGCTTAATTCTTGTTGAAGAATTTGCACTTCACGACTTGGAAAATAAACAACTGCTTCTTGTGCTTGATGTTCTTTCAACACTTGAATCACTTGCTCAAGCGTTGCAGCCGTTTTCCATTCTTCACCACGAGACCATTGCCAAACTCCATCGGCTTCTGGCATCCATAAATACAACATTGCTTGTGTTCTGCCGTGTAATTTGTTTTTAAAAGACTTTTATACTGTTGGAATAAAGGCTTTTTGTTGTGTAGATAATCCTTGTGCAATGACGCTTTGCTCATAGATTCGAGCTTCTGCCAATGCATATGGATGAAAATTTTCATGGGTTAATTGCTCTGCAATATGAGCAACCACATTCATGTGACACACAACCACAATATTTTCAAAAGGTAATTGCGCCAACCAATCAATGGCTTGTTTGGCATCATCATCTGGTTTGATCTTATCACAGATCAACACATTTACATCGTGAAAGTGTTTTTGAAGATGTGCTAAGGTTTCCTGCGCACGCAACAATGGACTCACCACAAAAATATCAGGTTTCACTATATCTTTTAAGAAATCTGCTGTTTGTTGAGCTTGTGCATGACCACGCTCAGTGAGTGGACGTTTATAATCATTTCCATTCAAAGGTGGTGCTGCTTCACCATGACGCACTAAAGTCAGTTGCATAAAATTTCCTTATGGCTTTGCAATGAATTATACCCATTCTTTATGACAACACTATCTCCGTTTCGCATTTTTTAAACCGCATGATGCGGCAATACAAACTCAACATCACTGCGATGTCCATTTTTCATTAAAGAAACCGCAATATTTAACGGTGGTGCACCTTCAAAAATCACTTCATGCAGTGCTGTGGTAATTGGCATATATACATCCAATTCTTTTGCACGAGTATTCACTTGCATAATCGTATTAATCCCTTCAGCAGTTTGCCCGAGCTCTTTGGTTGCTTGTTGCAAGGTTTTTCCCGAACCTAACGCAAAACCCACTTGATAATTACGACTGAGTGGACTGTTACAAGTGGCGAATAAATCCCCCACACCAGACAAACCTAAAAATGTTAATGGATTGGCACCCAGTTTGACTGCAAAACGACTCATTTCCGCCAAAGCACGAGTCAAAATCATACTTTTGGTATTTTCACCCACCTTATAAGCTGCTGCCATACCCATTGCCACAGCATAAATATTTTTCAGCGCACCACCGAGCTCAACCCCATGCACATCATCACTGGCAAAAACACGGAACAAAGCACTATGTAAGGCTTGCTGCACGGCATAGCGCACTAACTCAGAATCACTAGCGATCACAGTTCCAGCTGGCTGCCCTGCCATAATTTCTTTGGCTAAATTTGGTCCCGATAGCACACCATAAGGTACTTCTGGTAATTCTTCACAAATAATATCACTCATAAAGCAAAAGCTTTTTGCTTCAATCCCTTTGGTCAAAGACACCACGGCTTGTGAACTAATAAAAGGCTTAATTTGCTTTAAAACATCACGAAAAGAATGACTTGGAATCGCCACTAAAATAATATCACGATCACGAACTGCTTTTTCTAAATTGGATTCTGCTTTCAAGCCCATTTCTAAAGGATAATCAGGCAAATAACGTTTATTCACATGCGTTGCATTCATTTCTGCTGCAACATTTTCATCACGAATCCAAATGATTGTATCACAGCCATTACGGGTGGCTGTATTTGCCATCGCAGTTCCGAAACTACCACCACCTAGAACAGTGACACGCAATGCAGTTTTTTGATTCAACACTACGGGTTCAACCAAATCCGTAAATTTAAGCTCTGACATTATTGTTATCCTGATTTATCACTATTGAGATTAACACTGATTTCTATCTTTATATTTTAGCTTTGATCTACCTGCCAAGTACTCACATAATCATGTGTACTTTGTTCAGCACGTGGTCCGATGACTTTCGCAGCAGTTCCCACATAAATAATCCCTGAAATCAGATCATGCACATTTAAACCTAATTTCGTTTTTAATAATGCAGACTCTACCACAGCACCACTACGCCACATGCTTGCAAAACCTTGCGCTTGTAAAGAAAGTAGTAAATTCTGCACCGCTGCACCAGTACTTAAAATTTGTTCAAATTCGGGAACCTTTTGATGCTCTACAATTTTAGTCACTGCCAAGATTAATAAAGGTGCACGAAATGGATGATGCTTCACGCGCTCTACTTGCGCAGCATCGACCTCACCCAAGTCTTGGATCGCTTGTGCTAGCAATTCACCAAAAGCTTGACGTTGCTCTCCTGCCACCACAATAAAACGTGTTGGTTTGAGGCGATGATGGTCAGGCGCAGTCAAAGCAGCTTGAAATGCCATCTCCAATTGCGCTGCATTTGGTGCAGGCTCAATCAAATGCCCAACGGACTGACGTTGATGAATATTTTGATGCACAATTTGAAGATTTGAATCCATCATTAACCATGTTCTACAAAAACCTTTTCCAACAAGATTAGCATAAACTTTCAGAAAATCATGCTATTTACTGAATTTACCTTGCACAATTCTTCGTATTTCACAGGATTACCATACAAAGCATCATTTTTAATACATATTTGGACATTTTTATTTGCATTCCTATGCTGCAATATCATCATCTTTCTATTTAAGATTTTTAGGGCGGATTTATGAAAAAAACTCTTGTAATCGCATCTATGTTATCCAGCGCTGTTTTGTTTACAGCGTGTAGCTCAAACCCCACACAAACTCAAGCGATTCAAAAACCCAATAATCAATATGAAGTAACAGGTTTGGGTAAAAGCCAAATTATTTCTAAAAATAATGCCATTACCGCAGCAAATAATGCCTGTGGTAAAAAAGCAGCACCTGTTGTTGTAGACGAAAAAGTTGAATTTAATGGCGCATTAAAAGGTGTATTTGACGAACAAACCGGCAAAATGATTACCGCAGCAGCAGGTGTTTTAGGTTCAGTCATTGGTAAAGGAGGTATTGAAAAAGACACAGATTACCAAACCACGCTCACCTTTAGCTGCCAATCAAAACTTTAAAATTCTAATTTAAAACAAAAAACCGCTCAAATTTGAGCGGTTTTCAGCAAGAATCATTCACACGATTTGACGTATTTAATCAGCAATGAATTAACAATAACCCTCTAAACGAGTTAAAGGTAATTTTTGACCAATCGCTTTTTCAATCTCAGGTAAATAAAAAGCATCATCTTCAGACAAGAAACTAATACTAACGCCTTGTGTACCCGCACGACCTGTACGACCAATACGATGCACATAATCATCAGACTGTTCAGGCAACGTAAAGTTAATCACATGTGACACACCATCAACATGAATCCCACGACCTGCCACATCGGTTGCGATCATGATATTGTGTTGCCCATTTTTAAATTGGTCTAACATTTTCAAGCGTTTGTCCTGCGCAATCTCACCTGATAACATCACGACCTTATAATGATCCCGTTTTAAGTGGTCATATAATTTACGTACTTGATCACGACGATTTGCAAAGATCATTACTTTTTCAATCGGTTCATCACTTAATATTTCACGTAATAATTTATACTTATCACGATTTTCAACCACATAAACACGTTGCTCTACATCTGCATTGGTTTTCTTTTCAGGTTCAATTTCAACTGTGACAGGCTCATACAACCATTGTTGTGCTAGATTCAACACATCATAACTAAAGGTTGCAGAAAATAATAAAGTTTGACGTTGTTCTTTTCGTGGTGAATATCGCACAATGCGTTTTACCGATGGAATAAAACCCATATCCAACAACCGGTCAGCCTCATCAATGACCAAAAATTCAATTTGATCCAACCAAACTTCTTTTTGTTCTGTAAAATCAATCAAACGTCCAGGTGTTGCAACAAGAATATCAACGAATGCTTCATCTAGTTGCTTACGTTGTTTGTCAAAATCTACACCACCGACCAAAGTTAGCACGTTTAAATTTGAAAACTTAACCAATTCACGCGCATCATTTTCGATTTGAATCGCCAACTCACGTGTTGGTGCAAGAATTAAAGCTCGTGGCTCACCACGAAAACGCTTTTCTTTAATTGGATTATTGAGTAAATCATTAATAATACTGACTAAAAATGCAGCTGTTTTTCCTGTTCCTGTTTGCGCACGCCCAATCGCATCATGTCCTGCCAAAGTATATTTCAATACTTTTTGCTGAATGGGGGTCATTTCTTTAAACCCTAAACTATCAATCGCTTGCTTCAGTTGTGGATGTAAATTTAGGGTTTCAAAACCTGATGACATATATACGTGCTCTAACTATTAACGACTGAAATAATGTGGTTATTATAAACAAAGATGACCATAAACAAAAACGCCCCAATTCATTAAAATTGGAGCGCCACTTAAGTTTCTACAAACTTAAGAATTAGTCTAAAGGCTGAACTTCTTCAGCTTGAAAACCTTTTTGACCTTGAACAACGCTAAATTCAACACGTTGACCGTCACGTAGTGAACGGTGACCGTCGCCTTGAATTGCACGGAAGTGTACGAATACGTCATCGCCACCAGCGCGTTGAATAAAGCCAAAACCTTTAGTATCATTGAACCATTTAACAACGCCTTGTTCACGAGCTGTCATAAGTTAATCCTCAGTTATTTAGAAAAAAGGACCACCCGGTGTTGCAAACAGCAGAGCAAACAAAGTTTAAAATTTCTTGTAATTTCAAAGCTTGTAATCATTCTGTAAGACTATTAACAAAATCCCGGTTACATCCACTTGTAATAAAGGAGAGCAAACAGTTTTCACCGTCCCTCTCTTAAAGTACGCAACGAGCTTAACATGGGTGAATCACAATTAATAGAATTTTTTTAGATAATTATAAGATAAATATTTTCACATTTTTATCACTTAATCCCACAAGTCTCTATAAACGCTAATTTATGGAAGTAAATAAATTAATACTTTGGGCAAATCCGTTTTCTTTGTTACACTCAAATATTGTTGATAGATAAATGTTATTGCTCAAAAAATGTCTGAAAATTTTGACTCTTCTGTGATCAGTGTCGATGCCATGGGTAAGCCTTGTCCTATGCCACTGTTGTTGCTTAAAAAGCAATTAAAAAGTTTACAAAATAATCAAAATATTTTGTTAAAAGCCTCTGATCCACACAGTGAAATTGATGTTTTGCGGTATTGTGAGCTGCATCAATTACAATGCCAATTCAAACAAATTTCAGAAAATGAGTTTCATTTTTTAATCAGAGTTTAAGTCTTTTCATTTTTAATTCATAAATATTCAATATTTTGCGTTAATACTTGTATAATTGAATAAAAGTTTACATTTCTATACCCAATTTTCCTTAATTATGAATGCAAATACAATTAAGATGAAAGCCATGGTATTACCACTATTATCCTATAAGGAGAACTCATGAGTGACAGCAGCAATCAATTGATGCCCCTGTCCTTATCTGCGCCAGGTGTAAATCTGGGTGCTTATATCAGCACTGTCAACCAAATTCCAATTTTGACAGCCGAACAAGAAAAAGAGTTGGCTGAGCGTTATTTTTATGATCAAGATTTAGATGCAGCCAAAATGTTAGTGATGTCACACTTACGTTTTGTCGTCCATATTGCCCGTAGCTATGCAGGCTATGGCTTGCCACAAGGTGACCTGATTCAAGAAGGTAACTTAGGTTTAATGAAAGCTGTTAAACGCTTCGACCCGAATATGGGAGTGCGTTTAGTTTCTTTTGCAGTGCATTGGATTAAAGCTGAAATTCACGAATATGTTATTCGTAATTGGCGTATTGTCAAAATAGCAACAACCAAGGCACAACGTAAACTCTTTTTCAATTTACGTAGCTTAAAAAAATCGAGTAAAAAACTCACGCTAGAAGAGGCAAAATCCATTGCCAATGACTTGAATGTTACGCCAGAACAAGTCCTAGAAATGGAAGGTCGTTTAACGGCATACGATGCTGCTTTTGAAGCACAAGGTGATGACGACGATGAAGGTTCAACCCATGTTGCTCCAGCGCTTTATCTTGAAGATAACCGTTATGATCCTGCCCGTTTGATCGAAGAAGAAGATTATGAAGAACAAAGCACATCTGCATTACATGATGCGATGGAACAGCTTGATGATCGTTCACGTAATATCTTACAACGCCGTTGGTTAGATGACGATAAATCAACCTTGCATGAACTTGCTGCTGAATATAATGTTTCTGCGGAACGTATTCGTCAGTTAGAAAAAAATGCCATGGAAAAAATCAAAGTGGCAATGTCATCAAATTAAAGTAACCATCAATAAAAAGGGCGAATTGCCCTTTTTATTTTGCCTATGATTTCAACTAAAAATAGTCTTTGTACTGTATTTTAAGCGCAATTCTCTTGCTAAATTATGTTAAGGTAACGTGCAAATTCTTTGGGATGACCTTGGTTTATGTGGATCGCAATTTCAGCACTTAATCTTGCTATTGCTGTCATGTTAGGTGCATTTGGAGCGCATGGTTTAAAAAAAATCGCCTCGCCTGAACAGTTGGCTTGGTGGCAAACAGCGACTGATTATTTTTTCTATCATGCGCTTGGCTTATTGGCTTTAGGTATGATCAGCAAAGTGCTTCCTACTCTACCCATTAAAATGAGCTTTATTCTCATTCAAATTGGGATTTTTTTCTTTTGTGGTTCACTGTATGTTATGGCTTTGGGCTTACCCCGTATTTTAGGTGCAATTACTCCCATTGGTGGTGCACTCATGATCGCAGGTTGGTTGCTACTGGCATGGCATGCGCTCAAACACGGAAATTAAGCACATCTCGTTGAAATAAAATAGATATGGACGCATCATGCAAATATTTTTAAATGGCGAAGCACAACAGACGACTTGTGAAAATTTACAGCAACTCATTCAAGCGCTCGCACTTGAAGGTAAACGTTTTGCCGTAGAAAAAAATGAAATGATCATTGCTAAAAGCAAACTTGAGCAAACCCCCATCGCTGATCAAGATCGAATTGAAATTATTCACGCTGTCGGTGGCGGCTAATTCGGAGTATACCCATGCAAGACTCTCCCCTTATTATTGGTTCTCGTACATTTAATTCTCGCCTTTTGGTCGGCACAGGCAAATATAAAGATTTAAATGAAACAGATTTAGCCATTCAAGCCAGTGGTGCAGAAATCGTGACGGTAGCGATTCGCCGCGTCAATATTGGTCAAGATCCTAACCAACCCAATTTACTGTCTGTGATTCCACCTGAAAAATATACCATTTTACCCAATACTGCAGGTTGTTTTGATGCTAACAGCGCTGTGCGTACCTGTATGCTTGCACGCGAACTGCTTGATGGTCACAATTTGGTTAAACTTGAAGTTCTAGGTGATGAAAAAACACTTTATCCCAATGTAACTGCAACGCTTGAAGCTGCCCGCACTTTGGTTGAAGATGGTTTTGAAGTCATGGTCTATACTTCTGATGATCCTATTGTAGCGCAAGAACTTGAAAGCATGGGCTGTGTTGCCATTATGCCTTTAGGCAGCTTGATTGGTTCAGGTTTAGGGATCTTAAACCCACACACTATTTCCATCATCAAAGAAAATGCCAAAGTCCCTGTTTTAGTCGATGCTGGTGTCGGTACTGCTAGTGATGCTGCGATTGCCATGGAATTAGGTTGTGATGGTGTGCTCATGAACACAGCGATTGCTGCAGCGCAGAATCCGATCTTAATGGCATCTGCGATGAAAAAAGCGGTCGAAGCAGGTCGTGAAGCCTATCTTGCAGGTCGTATGCCACGTAAACGTATGGCAAATGCTAGCTCGCCTGAAACGGGTTATTTCTTTAAATAAAAGACTAAATAAGATGCTTGAAAGCATTATAAATTTTAGCAACACGATTAAGGTTACTTCGGTAGCCTTTTTTAATTTATTCAAATCATTCTATCTATTTAAAATTTTCACTAACTGTTAAAATATCATATACATATCATTATATTATTCATTTAAAATTCACAATCGGGGGATCAAGTGAGTTCAATTAAATATGCAATTTTTGGCATTTCATTACTCATTCCAGCACTTTCTTATGCAAATGATTGGATACGCATAACCTCAAGTGATGAAAGCCATTTATATCTGAATGTACCAAGCATCAAAGAAAAGAAACAATATAATCAAACCCTTGTACAAGGATGGCTTAAGTCAGTTATTTTTAATGATCTCACCCAAGATGGTCTTGCAGTCGGCGACTATTATATGACGCTTTATCAAGCAGATTGTAATGAACAAAAATTTGGTACTATCACACAAACTAAATATAAAAAAGACAAAGTTTTTGGTCAAAGCTATCAACCTTATTCAGTCAATATGCAATATGCAATTCCTGAAACAATTGGAGAAAGCATTCTCGAATCTCTGTGTCTCGCCAATGAGATTAAACAAGGTCGCATAAACCCAAATGATGAATAATCAGTTTTCGTCATCTAATGATAAATATAAAAAAACAGCCTGTTTAGGCTGTTTTTTATTGTTTGTATGGATCAATCAAGGAATTAAACCTTCATCACGCATCGCAATTTGTACTGATTGACGCTCAGCAACTAAGTTACGTAGTGCAACGATATTTTTAAATGGTGTTAAATCATGATGAATCACATTCGACCAATTGGTCAGGACAAATAAATAGGCATCCGCAGGTCCAAAACGGTCATTCACCAAATAATCGTATTCAGACTCACCCAAATAATCATCAATATATTTCAACATTTTATCTAGGGTTGCATAACCACGCTGTTTTTCTTCTTCAGAAACGGCTGGATTAAAAAACACCGCATATTCATCGTGTAATTCTGAGTTTAGATACCCCAACCACTCCAAAACTTTCGCACGCCCCAAACCTGAGGGTGGAATCAAATCTTGCCCTGCATCATGTTGTGCAATAAAAGGAAGAATGGCGACATTTTCAGTTAAGATCAAGCCGGGATTAATTTCTAATGCAGGAACATAGCCTTTAGGATTAATTTCGTAATAATCTGCACCTTTTTCAGTCGTGTGTGTTTTTAAATCAACACGTACTAGATCAAAATCAACATTAATTTCATTGAGTAAAATATGAGCAGCTAAAGAACACGCACCTGGAGAATAATACAACTTCATATCTAATCCTTGTTATATGATTGTTTCAGTTTTAAAAGGCTTATACCGCAATTTCAAGGGATAAAACATGAAAATTGCAAATAAGCGTAAATTTTATAAATTCGGCTACACTTTGAATATTCAGCAAAATGAAGTTTTTTTCAAGTCAAAGTTTGCCGTATTAGACTAATCGATGTTTTAACATACGTTTCTTTAAAATTAATGAAATACTTTGAAGTTCTAGAAAGGTCGATCATAAAAAAGCAGAATCATTTAAATTCTGCTTTTTTATATCGTGAGGAGACATGAAACGCTAATTCAATCAGGATTTAATTTTGCCACTGCGCTAAAGTGACACGGTCATTTCCACCATAGTCCTTGACTGTACGGATTTCTTTAAATCCATATTTTTGGAAAATACCTTGTACCGCCTCAGCTTGATCATAGCCATGTTCTAAAGCAATCCAACCTTGATGGGTTAACCAATTTTTACCTTGTTTAATGATAAGCTCGATATCTGCTAAGCCTTGGTTTGCTGCGACCAAAGCACGCTCAGGTTCTGATGCTAAATCACGCATATGTACATCGTCCGCATCAATATACGGTGGATTCGATACAATCACATCAAAATATTGACGATTAAGCGCTTCAAACCAATTGCCTAAATAAAATTTCACATGAGTTAAATCATGCTTTTTCGCATTAGACAATGCAACCTCTAAAGTTGGCTCATAGATATCTGTCGCAATCACAGACCATTCAGGTCGTTCACTCGCTAAAGATAAAGCAATTGCGCCCGTTCCTGTGCCTAAATCAACAATACGTGCATCTTCAGGGACATCAAGATGTAATACCGTTTCCACCAAAACTTCTGTGTCGGGACGTGGCACTAAAGTATCTTTTGTTACGGTTAAATCTAAAGTCCAAAATGGCTGTGAACCTGTAACGTATGCTAATGGCTCACCATCCGTAATACGTTTTAAACCCTCAACATATTGCTGTTCCTGCTCTGTTGTCAGTTCTTGCTCTTTTTTCATCACCAAATCAAAAGAATCAATTTTGGTAATGTGTTCAAGCAACCACGCATTTTCTTGACGCTCATAGCTTTCTGGCTCACCACGTAAAGCAAGCGCTTGTGCGATATTCATTAGCCACCGTTCTGCTGAGCAAGAAGTGCCAACTGATCTGCTTGATATTCACGATGTAAACTATCAAGTAACTCTGTCAAATCACCCTCCATTACTGCATCTAGCTTATATAAAGTTAAGTTAATACGATGATCTGTCATACGACCTTGTGGATAGTTATAAGTACGAATACGTTCAGAACGGTCACCTGAACCGACCAAGTCACGGCGCATTTCTGAGGTTGCAGCATCTGCAGCCGCACGTTTTGCATTTTCTAAACGTGAAACTAATAGAGCCATCGCTTTAGCCTTGTTCTTATGCTGTGAACGCTCATCCTGACATTCCACCACTGTACCTGTTGGAATATGGGTAATACGCACTGCAGAATCGGTTTTGTTAATGTGCTGACCACCCGCACCTGACGCACGATAGGTATCGATACGTAATTCGGATGGGTTAATTTCTACAGTCGTATCCACATCAATTTCAGGTAAAATCGCAACCGTACATGCAGACGTATGTACTCGCCCTTGAGATTCTGTCGCAGGAACACGTTGCACACGATGTGCACCACTTTCAAATTTTAAGCGACCATACACGCCTTCACCATTAATCAGGCAAATAACCTCTTTATAACCGCCATGTTCGCCTTCATTTTCAGACAAGATTTCAATACGCCAACCTTGTGTTTCAGCATATTTACTATACATACGAAATAAATCACCCGAGAAAATGGCTGCTTCATCACCACCTGTTCCCGCACGAATTTCTAAATAGGCTGAGTTGGCATCATTGGGATCTTTAGGAATCATTAAAATATTCAGATCCGCTTCTAAAGACTCAATCAATGCTTTATTTTCTTTAATTTCTTCAATTGCCATGTCTTTAAAGTCAGGATCTGAAGTCATTTCCTCAGCCGTAACAATGTCTTCTTCAGCTTGTTTATATTTTTTCCAAACATTGGTAATTTCAGTCAAATCATTATGTTCACGTGACAAGTTACGAAAACGTTTGTTGTCTGAAATCACTTCCACATCGGCAAGTAAAGCCTCTAATTCTTCGTGTCGATCACACAATTGGTCTAATCGTAAACGTAACGACTCTTTCATTTAACTAAAATCTCAAGCTTAAGCTTACCCCAATTCATTGACGATAATATGCAGTATCAGAATAAATACGGTAAGACATTTTAAAAATTGTGCCTAGTTTAACGATTCTCGCTTTTAAATGACACAGCAAACTCAACTTCTGTTTATTTTTCATAAGATAAATATTTTTATGGCCCTCCATCAGGAATACGCTCTCTAAATGGAGGGTTGTAACTGAAAAAACCAAGACTCAATGCAAAGTCGATATTTATTTCATGTCTAAATCTACAGCATTTTTAAATTTGGCTTAAAATCGGACAATTTAATTCATCCTTTCTACATCATTTCGCAAAATATGCCATTTTAAAGCACAATTTTAATAGAAAGCATACATTCAGATACTAAACACCTTCATAAAGGGAAATCTTCTCCACATTTTCCATGTCGCCTTTTGTTACATTTACCTCATCGAATAGAGATATAGAGCTGTCCACCTCAGGACATGGAGCAAGACATGAAATTAAATGCATTATTATTAAGTTCTGCTTTAGCAGTAACCTCAGTTTTTACAGTAAGTGCCCATGCTGACAACTCAACTCGTATTGCTGCAACTTCTGCATTAGGTAGCGTGGCAGGAACTGCTATTGGTAAACAAATGGGCGGTAATACGGGTGCAATGATTGGTTCTGCACTCGGTGGTGCAGGCGGTGCTGCCGTAGCAACCAATAAGCGTGACCGTACTGCTGCTGCAATCGGTGGTGGTTTAGGCGGTGTAGGTGGCTATACTGTTGGTAAAAATGTGGGTGGCTCAACAGGCGGTTATATTGGTTCGGCTTTAGGTGCTGCGGGCGGTTCTGTTCTAGGTAAAAAAGTATCAGAAGACCGCCATTATGATGATCGTAAATACAACCGTAAATATCGTAGACATCATCGCTAAGCCTGTAGAATTAAGTTATAAGCACCTAAGTTTAGGTGCTTTTTTTATTGTCTTAAAATATTACACAGATCATCTCGGTTTATTGCAAAAATTTTATTATATCTAAATATTTAGAAATTATTTCCCTAGCCATATTCTGCAAAGTTGAACAGTTTAATCTTAAAATATTTTGATGCTTAAGTTCCCCCATTGCTAAAAATTAACGATGAATGAATAAAAGTTACAAATTGTTTACGCTTTGCATCCATTTCATTACAACAACATTCATAATCACACCGCAGTTGTTCGGTAAATTAAGCTCAAGTTAAAAATTTAGATAAGCTTCGAGAAGGAGTTTGAACATGAAATTACATGCAATGATTGGTGCAACTGTACTTGCAGCAACCTTAATGACCACCGCACATGCAGACAATGGCACACGGGTTGCCCTTTCTTCTGGCCTAGGTAGTGTCGTTGGTGCTGCAATCGGTAACCAAATGGGTGGTAGCACAGGTGCAATGATTGGTTCTGCACTCGGTGGTGCAGGCGGTGCGGCAGCATCAAGTAACCGCCGTGACCGTACAGGCGCTGCCATTGGTGGTGCATTAGGTGGTGCAGGTGGTTATAGTGTTGGTCGTAATGTGGCAGGTTCAACAGGTGGCTATGTTGGTGCAGGTTTAGGCGCAGCAGGTGGTTCAACTTTAGGACGTAAAGTCAGTGAAGACCGCCGTTATGATGACCGATACGATAATGATCGTTATGATCGCCGTTACAACGATCGAGGCTATCGTGGTAGCAACTACCGTTATAATGACCGAAACTACCGCCATGACAATGGTCGTCATTTAGGTCATTACAAACATAAACATCGCGACTAATCAAATCATCCATCATACATTTTATTTTTAAAAACACGTTTTAAGTTTTCACCTAGAAAATTGGATCACAAGCCGATTTTCTAGGTTTTTTATTTATAGGCATCTCACTTTAGATTTTGTAAATATTTTTTAATATCGAATATTTTCGATATGCAAACTGTTTTTTATATCGTATTATTTCGATATATCCTGTTTTGAGTATGCCAATGCGATCTTTAAAAAATACCCAATTTTCCATCTTAGAATTAGCCCCTGTTCGTGAAAATCAGGACGTGGCTTTTTCACTTCATCATGCACTTGAACTGGCACAGCATGCAGAAAAATTGGGATATGATCGTTTATGGCTCGCAGAACATCATAATATGGATGGGATCGCTAGCTCTGCAACAGCAGTATTATTAGGTTATCTCCTTGCAAATACCCACAGCTTAAAAGTGGGTTCAGGAGGCATTATGCTCCCTAACCATGCCCCCTTAGTCGTCGCTGAACAGTTTGGAACATTAGCAACACTCTATCCCAACCGCATTGAGCTGGGTTTAGGTCGTGCGCCAGGTTCAGACCAAGTTACTATGCGTGCTTTACGCCGTGGTCGCCAAGAAACTGAAGAACAATTCCCCAATGATGTGGTGGAAATTTTAAGTTATTTTGCTGATGCTCAACCTCATCAACGCATCACAGCAACTCCTGGACAAGGGACGCATGTGCCTGTTTGGTTATTAGGCTCAAGTTTATTTAGCGCACAACTTGCTGCACGACTAGGACTGCCCTACTCTTTTGCTTCACACTTTGCACCACGTATGTTAGGACAAGCGATTGCACTATATCGAGATAATTTCCAAGCATCGGCTTATCTAGATCAACCTTATGTGTCGATGGGTGTACCAACGGTGGTCGCTGAAACAGATGCTGAAGCAGAATATTTGGCAACCAGCGTTTACCAACGTATTCAAAATCTTGTGACAGGTGCACCGAGTATTAAACTCAAACCACCTGTAGAAAGTATGGAAGGTCGTTGGTCTGTTGCAGAAAAAATGGCTGTCCAAAACTTTTTAGCAATGGCACAAATTGGCTCACCCACTACAGTCAAACAAGGCTTAGAAAATTTACTAGAACAGTATGAGGTCGATGAGTTTATTTTTACTTGTGACATCTATGACACACAAAAACGTTTAGACAACTTCAGTTTATTGATGGACATAAAAACATCTTTATAGATGATACTGATCTTTTAGGTTTAGACTCAAAATAGCCATCATTGTATGGTTATTTTTATATCCATGTTTTAAAAGCTGAAAAATAAAATCGTAAACAAAAAATTGAGCCGTTTATTTTTAAATTTCATGCCCTTTTATTTGAAACAATTTGCCATCCCTTTTCCTTTCAGCATAATGAATGATATAAAACAGTAAAAGCGATAAGGAAAATAACAATGGATCAATTCATCAATAAACCAACCCCAGCTTTTATTGCTGCAAGTTGGGTTGCCTTACTTGCAGGTGCGGTTGCCTATATGGTGGGATTATTTAATGCAGATATGTTATTGAATGAAAAAGGTTATTATTTAATTCTGATTTTATATGGTTTGTTTTCAGCAGTTTCATTACAAAAAATTATCCGTGATCGACTTGAAGGTATGCACGTCACACCTATTTATTTTGGATTATGTTGGGCATCAGTGATCATTTGCATTGTACTTTTAGCCATGGGTTTATGGAATGCAAATCTACTCTTAAGTGAAAAAGGTTTTTATATTATGGCTTTTTTACTGAGCTTATTTGGTGCTGTGGCGGTACAAAAAAATATTCGAGATTTAGAATATATTCGCAATAAAAATGCACCCGAACTCACCACAAAAATTTTAGAGGAAAATCATAAGGCCATTGAATCTACAAAAGATATTTATAGTGATGAAAAGTTTTAACGCTGAATAAGAGGTGCTTTTCGCACCTCTTATTGAATCCATTTATGCTTTTTTCAACTCATAATCAGACAATACACCTTCATCATCATAATGCAGTACGATACTTTTAGATTTTTGAATTTTTGATAATTCATCTGTACTGATTAAAAAGTCCTCTGCCAAAGTAGACTGAGTCACATTTAACACTTTAGGATCTTTAGTTTTGCGATAGCGTAACCAATTATAACTTGCCCACAGCAACAAAGAGGCACAGCACAGCATAACAATCAATGCCAACCAAGCAAAATTGTACAATTGCACATAAATTTGTTCAGCAAAAATATAATTTTTAATCAATTTAACCTGATAAACCCATAAAATGGCTGTGACCAAAGGCAATAATAGCAGCGTCCAGAGCATCCACCCCATCATTTGCAAGGTATAATGCATTGCTTTATTTTTCACATAATGAGGTTGGTCAATATATTCAGGAATATCGAGCTTCGACTCATCTGTAATTATATTTGATTGGAAATCACTCATACATCATCTCCTCTAAAACCACGATCTGGACTGACCCATCTCGCTCTCTTTTTTTGCGCAAATAATGCCTTTGGTACAGCAGCAATTGTGGTTGCTGCCCCTAAAAGCCAGAAAAATAAGGGATACCAGATCACCCAAAAATAATTTCTAAAAAACCGACGATCATCGTAGCGTTTATCAATATATAAACTGATGAAGAATTGGATCAGACAGGTAATGGCTAGAATCACGCCATACCATTGTGGAAGTAATGATTTTATATACCATGCTTCAGGCAAACTGAAGAATAAACCTACAAAAAACACAATAATAATAAGCAAAATAACATAAGCCCAAACCATACTCATCAATGCTTCCAAAGCCACAGGCCACATCTTTAATGCACTGATTTTAAAAAGTTTCGGGAAATAACTACGCAGTACTTCAACACCACCTTGCGCCCAACGTACACGCTGTTTCCATAAGCCCGTAAACGTTTCAGGCATATAGATATAGCACAGCGCATTTGGCACATAATGAATATCCCATTGTGCTAATTGGATTTTCCAAGAAATATCTATATCTTCCGTGATCTTATCATCTGACCAAAAACCCACCTGTTCTAATGCTGTTTTACGAAAGCCTGCAATTACCCCTGACACTGTGAAAATACGTCCATAGGTTCGTTGCGCACGTTTAATCAAACCAATAATGGATGAAAACTCACCTACTTGTAGTTTTCCTAAAATGCTAGAACGATTTAGAATACGTGGATTACCTGTAACAGCGCCCACACGATTGAATTTAGTCAAATGGTGCATCATCCAAATTGCAGCATGTGGATGCAACAATGCATCACCATCAATACAAATTAAATACTCAAACTGACTGACCATCATGCCTGAACGTAAAGCAAACGCTTTACCTTGATTTTCAGCGAGATGTACCACACGCAAACTCGGATATTGCTGTGCTAACTCATCTAAAATTTCTGCGGTACGATCAGAACTACCATCATTCACCGCAATCACTTCAAATTTTGGATATTGTGTTTGTAAAGCATAGCGAATGGTTTCTCGAACTTGGGCTTCCTCATTAAAACATGGAATAATAATGCTACAGCCTTGTTGGGAAATCTCAGGTAATTGGTTTTGTTTGTATTCTCGTTTAAAGAAAAACCATAAGCCACCAATCATCCACGTCCAAGCCATCACGAGAGGATATAAAAAAGCAAAAAGAAATAAATACTCAATGATGGTCATGGCGACTTCCCTTTCGTTGTATAAATAAAGGGATTGCGATAGGTCAATGGACTTTGGTTCAAACTTAATGGTGTATATAAATAGGTTTGAATTTTGGCTGCGTTATTTAAGTCATAACGATTTACTGCCAACTTTTGAATACCTATCCGTTGTAATACTAAAAAGTTGGCTTGAATATTCTGCCAATTTTGTTCTGTTTGTACTGAATCCAACACCAAAGTCACCATTATTTTGGCTTTTTGCTCTGTATTCAACGACTGAACTTGCTGTATAAATTGTTTAAAAGTTTGTGGTTGACGAATACTGTCTAATTCAAAATTAAATAGCTCAACCTGATCATGATATTGATTAAGAAATGCCAACAATTTGTCCGACTTCAGTTCAGACAGTTGCACTTGCAAGCCCAATTTAAATGGATTACTGATATTAGAATAACGAGCAGCATTTTGATTTAAATGTTTTAAAGTCTGTAACAGATGCTTTTGTTGCTCAGCACAAGACAATGTCTCCACACGCTGAAAAACGCATTGCACTGCTGTATCTGTATTTAAAATAATGCCATCTAAACCTGTATTATTTTTCAACAATTCTGTGGCTAGTTGCACTGAAAACTGCGCTTTCTGCTGTTCCAAAGCATAGGGCAATTGTGCATAAACACTATTAAAAATTCTTGTTTTTGCTTGCCAAACTGTTCGATTTAGCACATCTGCTTTGACAGGCAAATCGTGATTTGGGAAATAGGCAGAATCATATACGCCATCTCGGTCCTGGTCTTCCACGACATTTAATAACAACGCATTACTTTTTAAAGCATTGGTTAAATCTAAAATTTGTCCCAATTGCTGATCGGCTTGCGCATAGTTTTGTGAAAACTGACCTAAATCTAAACTCAGCGCACGAATTGGCTCATACAGCGTAAAAGCTTTGTAGTGAATAGAATCCGTCATTTGTTCATACAAATCTTCTGAATTTGGATTATTCACTGCCAATCCTCGTTGGAAAGTGCCATCTTGCACATGATTAACTGCATCTGTCCCTAGACTAAAAGACAATGGCAACCCCGCTTGCTGCGCTAATTTTTCAGTTTCAACATTCACTGCACCATAAGGCCAAATGATGGCCATAGGAGCAACCCCAACTTCTTTAGTCAAAATTTCTCTGGATTTTCTTAAATCTTGCAGAAGACGTTGCTCATATTCTTGCTGTGTTTCATAACGTTTTGATGCGGCTAAATATTGTCGTGTAATTGCCGCAGGTTGTTGATTATTTTGCGGATTAGCTAAAATACCTTGATGTAAATCATGTGAATGACTGGCAAACTCAACCCATCCTGATTTTTGCATTTCTCGCACTTGATCCCATGTCATTGCATTGCCTTGACCATAGGCTTCATAAATGGCTTTAGTATTGCCATTCATCCAACTGGTCACCAATGCAAAGACCACGGGAATTTTATATTCCTTCACCAAAGGAAATACTCGACTATAATGACTTAAAGCACCATCATCAAAGCTAATAAGCACTGCATTTTTAGGTAAAGCTGTACCTCCCTGGCGTGCCTGCATAATCTGTTTCAAACTCACAGGATGCCAATCCGAACGTTTTAGCCACTCAAAAAATTGCACCAAATTTTGTGTGCTTATTGCATAAGGATCTCGATCTCCAACTTTCAGGACATCATCTCGCACATCATGAAAAGTTAAACTGACAAAATGCTGCTGATCAAAAAAGACCTTTTGTTCAGCTTTAACCATTAACTGCGCTAAGGGTTGATCTGCAAAAGCAGATCCACATATCACTAAACAGGCACTCATCAATACTGATTTTGAAAGCTGTTTCGAAAATTGCTTGAAATTTTTCATTAGAAACGCCCCTCAAAACCTAAATTGCCATAGACTTGTTTTTCATATTCACCATCGTAAGCGTGAATGCCATAACCTATGCCATAACGTAAAGCCCATGTCCTCGACAATTTCCATATATGTTGATATTGCAAATCAGCGATTGGTTTACTGTCAAAGTTTTGTTGTTGAAAAACACCTACACCGAAGCCAAAGCGTTGAGTCAATGAGCGTTCATATTCACGCCAAGTTAACCAATCATGAGTTAGATTCACGCCCACACTAGCACTTTGTTTTGGGCTAAAATAAGACACATTATTCAGTCGATTTTTCCCATAATATGCATTTAGACCTGCAGTTGTGGTGTGATGTGGACGAAGAAAAATACGCTGAGAATAATCCACAGAAAGCTCTTGCCTTAAATTACCATCATCAATATCGGTCATGTTGTAGCCAAAGCCCGCTTGGCGAGATTCGTTTTGTTTCCAACGAATACCCCCACCAAAAGAATATCCTTCTTTATCTAGTTCAACGGCTTGTAATGGAATATCCGCTTGGCTATTGGCATTTAAATAATATTGCCAATGATCATTCAATTGATGCGTCCATTCAGCTTCTATCCCTTGCCGCTCTGCATGACTATTTTGCGATGCGGTCACAGTGAGCGATTTGCGTTGATCTTGCCATTGCACCCCGACACCATAACGTTGCTGCTCTAAATCGCCTTGACGATATTTTCCCCAAATATCACGATGCTCAATAAAAGCACGATAATTATCAGCAAACCACGGCGTATAAATGGTGGTATTCAACTCGCGATCACGAGACCCTTTTAAACCTTCTGAAATATTACTTTGGTCTGCATGACTACGAGAAAAACGACTGCTGTGTTGAATCGTGGCATGATCACGATCTTCTAACTCTTTGCGACTTTTCAGCACACCTGTATCATTTGGATAATCTTGGCTCAATTGCACATTAAGCTGTCGCCAATCTTGGATATTGCCCAAAGCCTGTGCATTTTGCATCTGATTAATTCGAGTTTGCTTGGTCACAGGTAATAAACCATTTAAACGAGCCAAGGTCTGGGCAGCTTGCTCAGGTTTATCACGCCAACGCTGAATTTGGGAAAGCTGATTTAACCCATCATCCGTATTTGAAGTCTTTTCCACCAATCCTTCAAAGTAGGGCTCAGCGATATCCAAACGATTACTATATGCCCAGTTTAAGCCGCGCAAACCAATATATTGCGTACGATCAGTATGTACGGATTTATCCACACCTTTGGCTTGACTATACTGAAATGTTGGCAATAAATGATCAATCTCATGAATCAATTGATTGGCTTGATCATATTTTTCTTGTTCAATCAATGAATAATAAAAAGCACTATAAACCGACATATCTGAATAATTTTTTTCAGTAATCAAGGTACGATATAACTGCTCTGCTGATGCAGCCTGACGTTGTGCCAAATACGCATCTGCAATGGCTTGACGCACATAAGGAGGCATAGTTGTTACAGGAGGCAAGCTCACATGACTTAAAATATATAATACTTGTTGCGAACGCCCCCGATAACTCAACGCATATAAATAGTCATAATAAAAACGATTAAAAAAAGGCTGCACCCATGTATTCTGCTGTGCAATCTGATCTGCTTCAACCAAAATCCGATCTAACTTTTCATAACTGACTGCATCACTTTCACCACGACTAGACAAATATTGATGACGCTTCACCGCAGCATTCATTTCTTGTGCCAAATGTCCAAGCTGAATTTGCTGACTTAAATGACTTTCCCATAGTGTGTTCGGATATTGCTTCATCAAGGCATCAGCACGCTGATAACTGCCCAATGCCATTAAACTGTTGACATATTCTTTTTGAATATTTTGATCTAATGGCTTTTTTTCATACGCATATTGAATTGCATGCAGTGCCTCAGCAGGATGGTTAATCATTCGATAACTATAAGCAACCTGCATCAGTTGATCTGCAGTTAACGCTTTTAAATCTATTGTTTTTAAAATTTCATAAGCTTGTGGTGCTTGTTTATTTTCACTATATAAAATTGCTTTTAAAATATTCACTTGCTTCTGATTTTGCTTTTGATCAGACTCAAATTGCTGCAATAAAGAAAGTGCTTGGCTAAATTGTTTTTGATCTCGTAATAATTTTACCACGGTCAACTGAGCATACTCAGGAAACTGTTTTGGCTGAATCCGCTGTGTTAAATTCAATAAGGTCACAACATCCAATTGATGAATCGGGGCAACCACCATTAAATAATCAGCAATCATCTTTTGATTATCAGGATATTGTTTTAATAATTCTGTCAGTGCTACTAATCCTTGTTGTGTTTGACCATTTTTTATTTGTAGTACCGCCTGCTCTCTTAACATATCAGGTGTGTTTGCTGCATAAGTTATACTGACACCTAAATAAAAAAACATACCCAAAGGAAAAAAATAACGTGGCTTATGCATAATAGATCTAATTAAAATGTGAACTGTTTATCGTTTTAATTCTATAAAGATATAAATCATATGCTGTTAACTTATGTTCACACTATTTTTTTGTCGATTTAAAAAAATTAATTACATATCAAGATGCTATGATTATTTAGCTTTTAAGGGAAAATTTATTTTATATTTTCACGTAATTCTTATCTATATATTTGTATAAAAAATTTTAAATAATACTTAATAAATACTTCACAATAAAGCTAAAAAATTAGCCCTTCAAAAGAAGTATCACCATAACCAAGACAAACACATTTTATGATAACAGAATTACAATATGTATTTCATAATAAAAAACAAACTTTTATAAATTATTTTGTGCAAATCAAGCACAAAAAAATTTTACCGATCGGTATATTTTTGGTAAATATTTACAATATATTTACCGTATTGATATGTTACAAAAATTAATAACCAAGTGAGAACCTCAGATTAATTATTCGCTTTTTCGGCAGAAATTAAAAATTTACTTAGGCTATTTAACCCAATGGTAATGCTGTAGTCAGCTTGATTTTCTGCAAAGGAATTTCAGTTTTCACATTTTGAATCCCTGAGATTTTATTTAAACGTTGAATTTGAAATTTACGATATGCATCTAAATCTGTAACAACAATACGCAAAAAGAAATCACAATCACCTGCCATCAATTGGCATTCCACAATTTCGGGAATATCCATCACAGAATCAATAAAATGATTGACAGTTTTTTCATCCTGCCCTTTGAGCCAAATACGTGCAAACACAGTTAAACCTAGATTGACTTTTTGTGGGTCGATTAATGCTGCATAGTGATGAATCACGCCAGCATCCTCAAGTTGTTTGACACGGCGTAAACAGGGTGATGCAGATAACCCAACCCGTTCAGCGAGTTCATTGTTTGTTAATTTTCCATCCTGTTGCAAAGTCTGCAAAATCCTTCGATCAATCGCATCCAACTTCATCAAGCTTCACTTTTTAAAATATTATTGCTTATACTTTATTTTCTAAAGCAATATATTTCAATCTTTAAAAATATTTTAGAAAATTTAGCGAAAAATTTCATATTTACTAGCATAAAATAATGCATTGAAAATTATTTCTGCTTTGTCTTGCTTGAGTCATTACCATGTTCACGTTCAAAAACACATCGAAAACATTGAGTTATTCACCTCATTTCCGGGAGTTTTTACGTGGTCTAAAAGTCTCAATCCCGCTCTTACTTGGCATTATTCCTTTTGCTTTAGTGCTCGGTGCACAAGCTACACAAAAAGGTTTTTCAGTCCTTGAAGTACCTTTACTTACAGGTTTAAATTTTGCAGGTGGGTCTGAATTTGCCATTTTGGAAGTTTGGACTAATCCACCGAATATTATTATGTTGATGTTTATTACTTTTTTAATTAATAGTCGACATTTATTAATGGGGGCAAGCTTCGTTCCTTATTTACGCCATTTACCCAATAAAACTGCCTTTTCAGCCCTATTTTTCATGTGTGATGAAAGTTGGGCTTTGGGCTTGGCAGATGCACAAAAAAAGCAAAAGAGTTTGGGGGTTCAACAGGCATTTAGTCTAATGTTTTACGCAGGTCTTTGTTTTGCTTTATATGTGATGTGGATCGGATTTACCACTTTAGGGGCATGGATCGGTCCTATGTTTGGTGACATTAGTCGTTTTGGTTTCGATATGGCATTTCCTGCGGTATTTTTAGTTTTACTACGTGGCATGTGGAAAGGCATACGTGCGGCGCGTCCGTGGTTGGTTAGTTTAATTGCAGCAGCATTGGCCTATCATTTTTTACCTTCAAGTTGGTATATTCCCGTCGGTGCAATCAGCGGCATTATTTCCGCTTTCTTTTTGATTGGAGATGATGAATGATTCACTCAGCAACATTAATTGCAATCTTATTTATTGCAGCCACCACCTATTTAACACGTATTTTAGGCTACGTGCTGTTAAAAAATAAAACCTTGACCCATAAGCAACGTAAAATTATGGAAGTTGTTCCCGGCTGTGTCCTCATCTCCGTCATTGCACCTTATTTTGTACGTCATCATCCCGCCGATCTGATGGCCATCATGATTACATTGTTGGCTGCATCACGCTTTTCGTTATTGCCTACAGTTATTATCAGTATGTTTTCAGCGGCGTTATTGCGACTGATATGGGTTTAGTTCTGACCTACACGCTCTTTAAATAAATATATTTAAGGCGCTTTATGGTTTAATCACTTTAGCAATTAAATCCACCAAATCACGATTTTGCCCTTCCAAATTTTTTACTTTACTGGTGGTCTGCTCTAATAACTCACTTTGACCATGCACATTATTGGCTAAATCATGCATAATTTTCAAAGTTTTAGCCAAATGCTCCTCATGATGAATCAAGCGTTTTTCTTGTGCAGCCAATACTTTTTCCGTCTCAAGTGCTTGCTTTTTTAAACTAATTACTTGCCATAACAATACAAGGATTGCCAAATATGCCAACCCCACACTGATTAAAAGAATCCCCATACATTCCCCCTAAATTTTGTAGTTATTTTAAAAAGCATGAAGTCTTTATTTAAAATAAAAAGACTCACATAAATCTAATAAGCGATTTGCATAACCCCATTCGTTGTCATACCAAGCAAATACTTTGGCTTGATGCCCAACCACCATGGTTTGTGTTAAGTCCACCACCAAAGAATATGGTGAATGATTAAAATCACTCGACACCAATGGCTCATCGGTCACTGCCATAATTTCTGCATAATCATATTTTGCAGCAGCGGTAAGCTTTTGATTAATTAATTCAGCGCTTAAGTCTGAAGGTGTGGTAAAGGTCAAATCAATTGCTGCCACATTAATGGTCGGTACACGAATCGAATAACCATCAATACGATTCTCCATTTTCGGCATCACTTGTTTTAATGCCCCCAAAGCCGAAGATGTTGTTGGAATAATATTTTGTCCCGAAGCTCTTGCACGACGTAAATCACGATGTGCTCGATCCAACACAGATTGATCCGCAGTAACCGCATGAATTTCAGTCATCAGTGCGGTGTCAATGCCAAATTCATCATCTAAAATTTTCACCAAAGGCACAAGTGCCTGCGTGGTACATGAGACACTTGAAATGATTTGATCAGTTTTTTTCACATCATGATGGTTTACACCATAGACAATGGCGGCATCCACCGTATCAAATGGTGCAGCGCCAATGATCACACGTTTCGCACCTGCGCGAATGTGCTGAGTTGCTGCTTCACGCGAGCGGAATAAACCAGTACATTCCAACACAACATCTATGTTTAAATTATGCCACGGTAAATTTTCAGGCTTGGCTTGTTGTAAAATTTGTACTCTAAGCTTGGTTTGACGTGCGTCTATACATAGAAAAACATTGTCATTTTCTTGCTCAACATTCACCGCACCATCAAAGCGCCCATGCGTGGAATCATATTTAAAAAGATGGACTAAGGTTTCAACATCGGCAACATCATTGATCGCAACAATTTCAAAATGAAAAGGTTTTGGATTTTCAAACCACGCTCTTAACACATTTCGTCCGATTCGCCCAAATCCATTAATTGCCACACGTTGCATCGTTTTTCCTTCGGATTGAAAACCTTTGTATCCGCCTTATGTTAATGGATTTTCGCTACGCTTAGATATAGTGAAATACAAACAATCCCATTTAAAATCAATTTAAACCTTAAATAATACGTGTACTTTAAGCCAAAGATAAGGATCTCGTAAAATGAAAATAACCACTCCTCTTGTCATGACCATAGCATTCAGTTGCTGCTCAGCACTTTATGCACAAACACATTATCAACGATGTAGCACTCTTGAAATAAATCAGTTCATCAGCATCTCACGTATCCAAAACTTATCTTAATCAAAAAGAAGTTGCCCGTTTTAATCCAGATTTTCAAGATTGTTTAATTATAAATTCAAAGCATGCTTTGCTTGTGCTCTAAGTCAAGCACTAGATCAAGCTTCAGATAACGCTGGAAATTATCAAATTGATTTATTTCTAATCCAGCGTTAAAAACAAAAACTCATTCAACATTATCATCATCCCGAAATACTTATCCCGCAAACACGCTTGCAAAATATCAAATTTGATGTGAATGCTTTTTCAAATATTCAAGATCAGCATGTGATTGGCTTAGCATTCAATGATATTCATATCGGCGGTGTAAATAGCTCAACGCGAACTTTACAATTATTCCACGTACAACCGACACAACCCATCACATGGGTTCTGCAAGACTTCATCACTGATCAGTCAGCAAGCTCAGCACCTTATCAATACGATGATGCTCAGCGTTCTGAACTCAAAAGAAAATTCATTTTACTGCGCTCCAAAACACACGGTTTAGCTGATCTCCGAATCAATGAAAATATAGAAAATATTCATGTGGATATGCAAAACTGCCATGTCAAAACCATTCAACAAAAACAATCGCAAATTTTAAAATTTGATGGCAAAAAATATTATTTTAAAGCTAAAAATTTGTTGCAAATCGATATTTAACACTGAACCAATGAGTTGACTATCACGCCTTACCTTGGACATGTATGTGATAAATTTTGCTCAATCGTTGATTTTAACTATAAATCATACTTATTCCCCTGAAAATCATTGGTGGATCAAGCTTTTTCCGTTATAATTTGGCGTTTTAAAAAATTAAGCCCGTGTATAGTGAAGCATAAAAGTTAGACTTTACTACACACTTTTAGCCAATACGAAATTGAGGAGTGACTTGGTTGTGAGTACTCGTTTTATGACAACTGCTGAAATACGTGAAGCATTTTTGCGTTACTTTGAATCGCAAGGACATACACGTGTCGCGTCGAGTTCACTTGTACCCGCCAACGACCCTACTTTGCTTTTCACCAATGCAGGGATGAACCAATTCAAAGACTGTTTCTTAGGTCTTGAAAAACGTGACTATGTACGCGCAACAACATCACAAAAATGTGTACGTGCAGGCGGTAAACATAACGATTTAGACAACGTCGGTTATACAGCACGTCACCATACTTTCTTTGAAATGCTAGGTAACTTCTCTTTTGGTGATTATTTTAAGCGTGATGCCATCCGTTTTGCTTGGGATTTCCTCACAGGCGAAGAATGGTTAGCACTGCCTAAAGATAAATTGTATGCCACTGTTTACCATACAGATGACGAAGCATTTGACATTTGGAACAAAGAAATTGGTCTAGATGCAAGCCGTATCATCCGTATTGGTGACAACAAAGGTGAAAAATACGCTTCAGATAATTTCTGGGCAATGGGTGACACAGGTCCATGTGGTCCATGTTCAGAAATCTTCTTTGACCATGGTGACCATATTTGGGGTGGTTTACCAGGTACGCCTGAAGAAGATGGCGACCGTTATATCGAAATTTGGAACAACGTATTCATGCAGTTTAACCGTACTGCTGATGGCATTTTACATGACCTTCCAGCTCCATCTGTCGATACAGGGATGGGCTTAGAGCGTATTTCTGCGGTTTTACAACATGTAAATTCAAACTACGAAATCGATTTATTCCAAAACTTACTTAAAGATGCTGCTGAAATTATCGGCGTCGACATGACAGAAGCTGTTGCAACAGCGCAAGCAAATAATACCCCTGTAGAGTATCCTGCTTCGCTTAAAGTTGTTGCTGACCATGCACGTTCATGCTGCTTCCTCATTGCTGATGGCGTCAATCCTTCTAACGAAGGTCGTGGCTATGTACTCCGTCGTATTATCCGCCGTGCAGTACGTCACGGTAATAAAATGGGCGCAACGGGCACATTCTTCTACAAAATGTTGCAACCATTGATCAATGTCATGGGTGAAGCCTACCCTGAATTGGTTGAACGTCGTCAAGTCATCGAAACTGCGCTCATCCGCGAAGAAGAATTATTTGCTAAAACACTTGAGCAAGGTTTGAAATTGCTTGAAGGTGAACTTGCAAACCTTAAAGGTAAAGTCATTCCGGGTGCAACAGTATTTAAACTTTATGATACTTACGGCTTCCCAACGGATTTAACTGCAGACATCGCACGTGAACGTGAATTAGAAATTGACGAAGCTGGTTTTGAAGTTGAAATGGCTGCACAACGTCAACGCGCACGTGATGCAGGCAAATTCGCCGTTGACTATAACAGCATTGTGAAAGTTGAAGGTGAAACTCAATTTGACGGTTATGATGCAACTCAAGGTCAAGGTCAAATCGTTGCGATCTATAAAGACGGCGTACAAGTTGATGAAGTAGTTGAAGGCGACGAAGCTTTAATCGTACTCAACCAAACACCTTTCTATGCAGAAAGCGGTGGTCAAATCGGTGATACAGGTATTTTCAAAAACGATACCGGTATTTTCGAAGTTCAAGATACTAAAAAATCGGGTGGTGCATTTGTACACCAAGGTATCGTGACCATGGGTAGCTTAAAAGCAACTCAAGCAGTTGAAGCAATTGTAAAAGCCGATATTCGTGATGCCACTGCACGTAATCACTCTGCAACTCACCTTTTACATGCTGCTTTACGCCAAGTTTTGGGCGAACATGTTCAACAAAAAGGTTCATTGGTTGCGTCTGACATTTTACGTTTTGACTTTGCCAACGACCAACCTGTTTCATTTGCACAAATTCAGCAGATTGAACGTATTGTCAATGCTGAAGTGATTGCTAATACTGCTGTTTCTACTGAACTGCTTGACATCGAAGCTGCTAAAGAAAAAGGCGCAATGATGTTGTTCGGTGAAAAATATGGCGACGAAGTTCGTGTACTTTCTATGGGTACAAGCAAAGATGAGAAAAACTTCTCAATCGAACTTTGTGGTGGGATCCATGTAAAACGTACAGGTGATATTGGTCTTTTCAAAATCACATCTGAAGGCGGTGTTGCTGCGGGTGTACGTCGTATCGAAGCTGTGACAGGTACCAAAGCACTTGAAGTTGTACAAAAAGTGGATGCGGATATTGTTCACATCAATGATTTGCTCAAAGCGCAAAAAGACCAAACGGTTGAGAAAATTGAGCATTTAGCTGCTAATGCTTCAAGTTTGCAAAAGCAAATTGAGCAATTGAATCAAAAATTGGCAAACTTCCAAGCAGATGAATTGCTTAATCAAGTGCAAGAAATCGCAGGTCGTAAAACTTTAATTACCACTGTACAAAATACTGATGCAAAAGCATTACGTAATTTACATGATGGTGTGAAATCTAAACTCGATCATGCCATTATTGTCATTGCTGGTATTGATGCTGATAAAGTGAGCCTAATCGCTTCTGTCGCAAAAGAATTCACTTCAACTGTAAAAGCAGGCGACATCATTAAACACCTAGGTCAAGAGCTTGGTGGTAAAGGTGGTGGTAAACCTGATCTGGCACAAGGTGGTGCGCCATACAGTGATCAATTAGCAACTGTAATGACAAATTTAAGTACTTGGATTGCAGAAAAATAATCGGTTGAATATTTCATAATTTAATAAGGCTTTGTATATGCTTTTACATTCAAAGCCTTATATAAACTGAAAATACTTTTTTCAATATGAAATTTACCTTTTAACTATGTCGATAAAAATGATTGTAATCTTTGCAGCTTATAATCAAATCAACATAAAACAACCTGTAAAACTAGAATTTCTTTTGAATTCACAGCCATTAACAGGATGAAAATAGCGAAGTTGAAAAAGTGATATCAATCTCTGTTCACTTTTCAACATTCGATATCTGTATAGACTTCAGCATTCATCTTAACTGAAGTGTACGTACGACGTGGTATTTTGGAGTTTGTGTATTTTTTCCGACTTCAAATATGTGTAAGTGTTAAGTCTTTTGACTTATTTACTTGGTAAGGATAGTTATGGCACTAATCGTTCAAAAATATGGCGGTACTTCAATGGGTACTCCAGAGCGCATTTTAAATGTTGCTCGTCGTGTAAAGCGTTGGCATGATCATGGCCACAAGGTGGTTGTGGTTGTATCAGCAATGAGTGGTGAAACTAACCGCTTATTGGCTTTAGCGAAAGCCATTACCGAAACCCCTGATCCACGTGAATTAGACCAAATGGTGTCTACAGGTGAACAGGTAACGATTGCAATGTTGTCTATGGCTCTTAACTCCATTGGAGTTGAAGCAAAATCACTTACGGGTCGCCAAGTTGGTATTAAAACTGACAGTGCATTCACCAAAGCACGTATCGACTCAATTGATACGGATGTCATGACGGGTCATCTCGATGCAGGACGTGTAATTGTTGTTGCAGGTTTCCAAGGCTTTGATGCTGAAGGCAATACCACAACATTAGGTCGTGGTGGTTCAGACACTTCAGGTGTTGCACTTGCTGCTGCATTAAAAGCAGATGAATGCCAAATTTATACAGATGTAGATGGTGTTTATACCACTGACCCACGTGTCGCACCAAAAGCCAAAAAAGTTGATCGCATTTCATTTGAAGAAATGCTTGAAATGGCATCACTTGGTTCTAAAGTTTTGCAAATTCGTTCTGTTGAATTTGCAGGAAAATACCAAGTGCCTTTACGCGTATTATCAAGTTTTGATAATGACGATGATGGCGCATTCGACGAAGATTTTAAAAAGAACGTTGGAACACTAATCACCACTGAAGCGGAAGACAACATGGAAAATCCTATTATTTCAGGTATCGCATTTAACCGTGACGAAGCAAAATTAACCATTTTAGGTGTGCCTGATGAACCAGGTATCGCCTCTAAAATTTTGTCACCGATTGGTGCTGCAAATGTTGAAGTGGATATGATTATCCAAAACGTTGAAGAAGATGGTACAACGGACTTTACATTTACAGTAAACCGTGGCGAACTTAAAAAAGCCAAAACAATTTTAGAAGATACTGCAAAAGCAATTAACGCACGTGAAGTCGCAACGCGTGATGACATCGTAAAAGTGTCAATCGTTGGTGTAGGTATGCGCTCACATGCAGGTGTTGCGAGTAAAATGTTTACTGCGCTTGCAGATGAAGGCATTAATATCTTAATGATTTCAACTTCTGAAATTAAAATTTCAGTGATTATTGAAGAAAATTATTTAGAACTTGCTGTTCGTACATTACATACAGCATTTGGCTTAGATCGTGAACATGGCGAATCTAGCACGCGCGCTTAAAATTTAATCAAAATTAACCTATTATTGGCAATTTTGACCTAGAAAATGATAGAGCCACTATAGTTTTTTATAGTGGCTCTGTTATATTAAGTGCTGAGGTTGTAAAAAAATTTCGCCAGAGTGATTTAAAGTGAAAACTTGATCACATTATTCTGTTAAAATGCTCTCTGTTTTCGAGGTTGCTTTCTAAACTAAAGAAATTCATTGCAGGTTTAGCGTTTTGCAAGGAGATAAACATGCTGATTCTGACCCGTCGTGTCGGAGAAACATTAATGATTGGTGATCAAGTCAGTGTTACTGTGCTTGGTGTCAAAGGTAATCAAGTTCGTATTGGGGTAAATGCACCGAAAGAAGTTTCTGTCCATCGTGAAGAAATTTATCAACGCATTCAACATGAACGTGCGATGCACGAACATTTGCAACACATTGATCAAGATTATCAACCTTCATTTGAAGAAGATAATTATGCCCAAAATAATGATAACTTTAACCGTTAAGTTATTGTTAGTTGGGAAAGTATAAAGCGGCTCAAGAGGCCGCTTTAAATTTATCTATGCACAGCAAAATACAACTTATTTAGAAGACTATTCAAATAATTTTAATGCTTTTTTGACAGGAGCATAGCTTCGGCGATGCTGCTCAATGACACCATGCGCTTCAATGGCTGCAAAATGTGCTTTGGTTGGATAACCTTTATGTTTGGCAAATCCGTATTGTGGATAAATAGCATCAAGTTCAACCATCTCACGATCACGCGTCACTTTAGCTAAAATACTTGCTGCACTGATTTCTGGGTGCAGTGCATCCCCACCCACTACAGCATCGCAACTCATCTGCAATCCTTGCGGGACTTTATTGCCATCCACACGAACATGCTCAGGTACAAGTGCTAATGCCTCTACTGCACGACGCATTGCCAATAAAGATGCTTGTAAAATATTGAGTTCATCAATCTCGGTATGTGATGCTTCTGCAATTGCCCAAGCTAACGCTTTTTCTTGGATTTCTTTAAATAACTTTTCACGTTTTTTTTCAGTGAGTTTTTTAGAATCATTCAAACCTTCTATTGGATTGTTTGGATCTAAAATCACAGCCGCAGCCACAACAGCCCCGACTAAAGGCCCTCTGCCCGCTTCATCAACACCCGCAATTAACATCTGCTTTTCACCCATAAAAAAAGAGGCTGAACCTGTCAGCCTCTGCGCATTATAACACAAATTATTTTACAGCTTCTGCCACACATGCATTGATGGTTTTGGTCACTGCATTTGATACAATCGTTGCACGGGCATTTGGATCAATTGCAGCCGTTGCTAAATCTACCGCCGTTACGCTTTGTGGTGCTTTGTCGCTTACACAACCACAAATTTCACCTTGAACATTGTTTTTTTGCTCAGTAGTCATTAATTTGGTTGCAGTTTGCCATGCAGGTAAATTATTCAGTTCTGTTGTACATTTTGCATTAATTGCAATTTTTAATGCTGCTGTGCCAAGTTGTTGCGTCGTTGACGCAGCTGTAGAAGTACCAGTTGTACCTGAAGTCGATGCGCAAGCTGTCAATATAAGCGCGATTGGCGCAAGCACTGCAATTAATTTTTTCACAATATTTTCCTTGTTATGAAAATTCAGTGTGCGTATTGTGCCGAAAGTGCTATAGAGTTTAAACCTGTAATTTTCTATAAAAATGTAATTTGCTAAAATTTGTACTATTTTCAAGCATTTTATATTCACTTTAGCTGAGCGTTGCAAATACAAAACAATTCGTTGAATTTTTAATAGTGATCTTGTATTGAAAAATAAATATGATGCTTCTAAATAGATCTATGGAACATGGTTCAATGCCACAACAATCAAAATATTACACAAGAACAGCCCAATGCCTACATTGGATTATGGCAATTATTTTCATTAGTGCTTGGTTCATTGGTTTTTATAGTGGTAATTTTTTAAGCTATGAAACTGATGGTAGCTTTAAAGGGGATGTGATTACTTTACATAAAAATATTGCATCAACGATTCTTTTCTTAGTGGTTATTCGTATCTTTTGGCGTTATACGCACCCTGCACCTGCACTACCCAATACCATGTCACCTGCAATGAAAACATTCGCACATTTAGGGCATTTGGCTCTTTATTTTATGTTGTTGGCTCTTCCTATTACAGGTTGTTTGTTTAGTTGGAGCGCAGGACATCCTGTGCCTGTTTTATATTTATTTGAAATTCCAAGATTAGTTCAGGACAACCCCGACTTAATGGACATTGTAAAACCATTGCATATTTATCTTTCATGGGCAGCGGGTTTACTCTTAGTTGGGCATATTGCCGCAGCGTTAAAACATCATTTTATTGATAAAGATAATGTATTACGCAGTATGACACGTCAAAGTGACTAAGCTAGATAAAGCACAATTTGTTTAAAACATCAAAGCACATCATTAGATGTGCTTTTTAGTGCAAAAAATAATGAAATTATACAGTTACATGTACAATTATTATTTAAAAATCTCAGCAGCACATCCTTTCAAACTATTCACCACTGCTTTTTCAATCAATTTATTTTTTGCAGATTCATTCACTGAAGCAACCAATAACTCCTTAGTGCCCACATTATTTAAAGCATTTTCGCTGACACAGCCACAAATTTTATGCTGCGCATTGCTTTGTTGTGTCGTGCTCCAAAATAATGATGATGTCTGCCAAACTTTTGAGTTTTTGAGTTCAGTTGCACATTGTTGCTCAATTAATGGCTTTAACATTTTTTGTGTCACTGATTTAGAATCCGAATCGGCACATGCCACCGTAATTGGTACAATCATCAATAATGTTAAAGCAGTAAAAATTTTCACATTCAATTCCTCATAAAAAAGCAGTGTAAATACACTGCTTTCTTGTTAATGCTTAGGATAAACCGAGTTTTATACCAATGCATCGATTTGATTGTTCCATTTTTGCTTTTCTGCATCAGAAATAAATGATGCTGCAAAAGAATTTTGTGCAAGCTGTTTCAGCTCTGTATGACTTAAATCTAGCGCATCTGCAATCGCAAAGAAATTATCATTCATATACCCACCAAAATAAGATGGATCATCTGAATTGACCGTCACATGCACGCCCTGCTGTAATAAACGCTGAATATTATGCTGTGCCATATCATTCACAACACATAACTTTAAATTACTCAGTGGGCAAACAGTCAAAGGCATTTTTTCTGCAATGAGGCGTTGCATAAGCTGAGGATCTTCTTCAGAACGTACACCGTGATCGATGCGATTCACTTTGAGTAAATCCAAAGCTTGCCACACATAATCCGCAGGACCTTCTTCACCTGCATGGGCTACAATCAAAAAGCCTGCTTCACGTGCTTTAGCAAAGACACGCTCAAACTTAGACGGTGGATGCCCCACTTCACTTGAATCCAACCCGACACCGATAATTTGCTCTTTATAAGGCATAGCTTGTTCTAAAGTTGCAAATGCCGCCTCTTCACTTAAATGTCGTAAAAAACACATAATTAAATGTGAACTAATATTTAATTTTTCACGTGCATCATCACAAGCACGTTGCAAACCATTGATCACGGTTGCAAATGCTATACCACGATCAGTATGAGTCTGTGGATCAAAGAAGATTTCTGTATGTACAACATTGTCTTGCGCACATTTTTCAAAATATGCCCAAGCCAAATCATAAAAATCTTGTTCATGAATCAGAACAGCCGCACCCGCATAATAAATATCTAGAAAAGACTGTAAATTATGAAAATTATAGGCTTGTTTCACTTCCTCAACGGATTTATAAGGAATGTCGATGTGATTACGCTGAGCAATCGCAAACATGAGTTCTGGCTCAAACGTTCCTTCAATATGCACATGTAATTCTGCCTTTGGCAAAGCACGTATGAGTTCATTTCTATTCATGTTTTATCCTCAAATTTCACAATAAGATTTACATTTATTTCAAAATAAAAAAGGGCGCAAACTGAGTTTACACCCTTTTCTGAATACCGAAAATTAGCCGCCAAATGCAACGAACTTAATCACCCAAAGTACAGCAATAATCCATACCATATATGGAACAGTTGCAGCTTTACCTGTGAATAATTTCACCAATGCATAACTAATAAAGCCCATCGCAATACCATCTGCAATCGAATAGGTAAATGGCATAAATACAATAGTTAAAAATGCAGGAACAGCTTCAGTAATGTCATCCCATTCAATATTGGTGATTCCTTGAATCATCAACACACCAACGAATAACAATGCTGGTGCAGTGGCAAAACCAGGAACTGACTGTGCCAAAGGTGCTAAGAATAAACAGGCAATAAATAGCAAGCCTACGACAACTGCCGTTAAACCTGTACGTCCACCTGCTGCCACACCTGCGGAAGATTCGATATAAGGTGTAGTTGATGAAGTACCAAGTGCAGCACCGGCAACAATAGCTGTCGAATCGGCAAATAAGGCTTTTTTCAAACGAGGTAATTTACCATCTTTGAGTAAACCAGCACGATGTGAAACACCAACCAACGTTCCTGTAGAGTCAAATAGATCCACCAAGAAAAATACAAAAATGACGCCAATCAAACTCGCAGTAAACAGACCTTCAAAATCCATTTGCATAAACGTTGGCGCAATCGATGGAATCGAACCAACTATACCTTTAAACTCGTTATAACCCAATACCGTAGATAATGCTGTAATCACTAAAATACTGATGATGATCGCACCACGTACTTTAAAATGGTGCATAATCACGACAAGGAAAAAGCCAAATAATGCCAACAATACAGTCGGTTGCTTTAAATCGCCCAAACCTACAAGCGTCGCTTGATTATCAACAATAATGCCTGCATTTTTGAGCGCAACCAATGCAAGGAACAAACCAATCCCACCACCGATGGCAAACTTCAACGACATCGGAATCGCATTGACAATCGCTTCACGAATTTTGAACATGCTGATCGCAATAAAAATGAGACCTGACATAAACACTGCTGCTAAAGCTGTTTGCCAAGGCACGCCCATACCGATACAGACCGAATAAGTAAAATACGCATTTAGCCCCATGCCGGGTGCAAGTGCTATAGGATAATTTGCCACGATTCCCATCACTAAACAACCAATTGCAGCAGCTAAGCAGGTTGCGACAAATACAGCCCCATGGTCCATCCCCGTTTCAGAGAGAATTAAGGGATTCACAATGATGATGTAACACATGGTTAAAAATGTAGTTACACCAGCAAGAATTTCAGTTCTAAACGTAGTTTTGTTCTCACTGAGTTTGAATAAGCGTTCAAGCAAACCCGCAGAAGGATTTGGAGTCGTCATTGGTGAGCCCCTATAAAAATTGAGCTATGTGTTGATAAGGTTTTGTGCATAAATCGAAATGTTCTCAAAAAACTAAGAAATACATTCAATTTACATACCAAAAAGATAGAAATAATAAAGATTTTTTGAACTAAAAAAGCTGCAAAAATGCAGCCTTTTATCCATTTTCAAGCTCACTTCAGTGCTCGCCTGTTCTTTATCTAAAATACGGTTGGCAAATTATACCATATTGTTTATTTATTTTTTAAAAATCGCCAACCATACACCATAATTTGAAGATTACTTTGTTAACGCATATTATTATGGGGATTATTTTCTACCGTTAAAATAGTTTTATTGGCTTCTTGAATCAATTTAAGCATATTTTGCTCTTTACGCTTATTTGTATCGATATATGTCCAATATCCGACTGCAAAAATGGTCGTAATGAAAAATAATGCGGTAATCTTAAACATAAGCTTCTTATTTATAGTGAATTTCATCTATTTTAACACCAAAATTGTGACAATGTTTGCATTTTTTAAAATTTTCTAAAGAATCTTGTTAGATCTACAAATCAATCTCAAAGCAATAAACTTTAAGCTACTGATCTGATTTCATCCAACATCTTCCTCTAGTTATAAAAGCGGTCTATGAAAAATATATTTACACGCGAATTATTCAAGATATAAAGTATAAAAACAAATCAGACAATAACCAAAACAATCATTCAAACAACAATTTAGTTATACCAAAATAAAAAATTGTGCTAAAAACGGGACATTACATTTTAATTTTTCTTAATAAAATGGTGAATCTAGCAATTGCAAATAGCGATTTACCGAGATATACAAAAAATCAAACTTCAGAATGAAGATACACTTGCGGATATTGATGAATTGCATGATTAAAAATAGGATTTTCCCAAATATTGCGCATGGGTATTTTTACATCTAAAGCTAACGGTAATTTTTTGGGGTTAAATTGCATTTCACTTAAGTCTTTGCCCCATGCAATCAAATCAATATCTAAAGAAATTTGGTGTGAAGGTCTGACTCGCCCTGAGTCCTGTTCCATTTTTTTTAAAATCTTCTGTATTTCATCTAAAGATAAGGTACTTTTTAATAAACAAGCTGCATTCCAATATTCTGCACCAACACCATCACGACAAGGAATAACGTAAATATTGGAAAAGATCACCTCGCCCAAAGTTGAAATTTGAGCAAAAGTATTTTGAAAATAGTGCTTAGGTTGATGATTACTGGCGAGTGCTAGGGCGAAAATCATTTCGGTGGCGTTCAAGACGAATTCCTACAGAATTTGCTTGCGGGATAATGGCAGGCTTACGAACCACAATGATAATAGATTCGATTGCAGAAAAGGTAGTAAAAAGTGCATTCAACACTAATTTTGCGGCATGTTCGATTAATTTTGGGGCAGCCTCTTGAATAACATGCGCTGAAATTTCACAAATCTCTGCATAATTCAGCGTATCCACTAACTCATCTGACTCTGCTGCTTGTTGTAAAGATGTATGTATCGTCAAATCTAGCATCAAAGGTTGAATAATCTGTCGCTCCCAATTAAAACAGCCGACAACTGTATCAACTTTCAAACCTTCAATAATAATTGCATCCATGACACTCAAATTCTCTATTTCAATTTTAAAAAATATCTCCTTTAAAAAAGGAGATATTTAAGGGAATTTTCTAATAAAAAACTCCCTTATCACTTCCATTTTAAAAGAAGGAACACTCAATCACTGCTTCAATAAAGTTGCAGGATCTAGATGTTGTACCATTTGCAAACGTTGATCTGCATAAATATCAGTATATGGCGCAAGAACACGCATAAAACGATCAAAATACAACATTTGCTTAAATAATAAAGCAAAATCACGTGGGAAACGAATGCCATGGCGCTCACCGACTGCCACCATATCCAACATAATGTCATTGAGGTCAGACGGATTTGAGGTCATGATTTGCTGCGGATCTGCCAATAATACACCACTAAATAAACGCTCCAAATCATCGGCAAGCACTTTAGTGTCAATTTGTTGATCTGTCATGCCCATTTTCAGCATATTTTCAGCCATTAAAATATAGTCAGTACGTTGTAAAGCATCCATAAATGCCATACATGCTGTCCATACTTGTGGGTTTAACTGACCTACAATGCCAAAATCAATAAAACCTATACGACCATCTTCAAGTAACATCAGGTTACCTGCATGCAAATCGGCATGGAAACTTTCACACATCATTAAACTACCAAACCATGTATTCATTGCGGTAATTAATACTTGTGATGGATCTTTTGCCACTTTTTTAACAACTTCAAAGTCAGTCAGTGGTACACCATATAAACGCTGCATGGTTAAGACACGGCGTGTTGAATATTGGTGATAAACTTTTGGTGCAGTTGCAGCTTGATTTTGTGAAACATTTAAATAATTCACAAAATCATCTAAATTTTTGGCCTCTTCAATAAAATCAACCTCACGTACCATACGTGTTTTGATTTCATCCACAATGTCCGCCAATGAAGCAAATTTTACTTTAGGCACCGCTTTTTCAAGCAGTTTTGTTGCCCAATGCAGTACATTTAAATCGGTATAAAGAATGGTTTCTACACCTGGTTTTTGTACTTTAATAACAACATCTTCGCCACTGACCAGTTTTGCTGCGTGTACTTGGGCAATAGAGGCTGAAGCTAAAGGCTTTTCTTCAATAGAAGCAAAAATCTCAGTCAAATCACGACCCGCAAATTCTTCAGCTAACACAGTTTTCACATAGCTAAAAGGTAAATAAGGCGTTTGATCTAGACAGCCTTGAAACTCTTCCACATATTCACGTGGAAATAATGAAGGTGTACTCGCAACAAATTGTCCGAGTTTAATATAGGTTGAGCCTAAAGACTCGAAAGTCTCTCGCATCAATTTTGCATGACTTGGTTTTTCAGTGGCATATTTAATGCCCGCTTTTGCTGCAATCACTGCCGTTTCACCGACACGGGCAACGGAGCGCAGTCCATCTAAGAAAATTTTGTTTTTCATCATGTCTAAGTACAAGCAAAGAATAAAAATAATGGGATTGAGTTTAACAAATTAAATGACATTTGCAGTATGGCTTGCCTGACAGTTTGCACAATCTTGATCTTTTTCAAAGCTTAAAATTCGTTGTTTCATTGTTAAGCCATCCCAAAGCAAGAGTTTTTGTTTCAATGCCATCCGATTTAAACCCAAATATAAAAGTGCATGATGTGCTTGCAAACTTGCCATTACATTCGGTGTCGTTGCCAAAACACCTGTATCAGCACAGCGTAAGCTTTCATTGGTATGTTGTTCTTTTGGAAATACACATTCATAACATGCCGAATGCTCTGCCACCATAAACAATTGCCCTTGAAAACCAATCGCAGACGCACTAATCAAAGTAACATTATGCTGAGTACATATTTGATTCACCAAATAGCGAGTTTCAAAGTTATCACAACCATCTAATACTAAATCTTGAGCATGAATGAGTTGCTCAGCATTTTTTGATGTGAGTTTTTCTGTAATACTTTCAACCTGTATAAAAGGGTTAATTTGTTGTAGTCGTTTCGCCAAAATTTCGGCTTTATAAAAACCAATATCTTGCTGACTATAGGCGATTTGTCGTTGTAAATTACTCATTTCTACTGTATCTGCATCAATCAGGGTAATTTTCCCTACACCTGCACGTGCAAGTAATTCAGCAGTGGTACAACCAATTCCGCCACATCCCACAATAAGCACATTGGCAAGTTTTAATTTTTCCTGCGCTTCAATATCCCAACCATCAAGCAGTATTTGACGTGAATAAAGATGCATTTCTGCATCACTGAGTTCCAAATCTAGCGCAAGTTCTGTTACCACTGGAATATCCTTTTCAGATGAATCTTGATCAGTTGAGGTATTATTATAGTTGATCTACTGTGATTAGGAGATTTAACTTTCAGCACTCATTAAATTAAATTTAAATTATTGAAATTTGACAATATTTTTAAATAATGTAGAATAATTTCTTAAGCAGCCTAATTTATTCAAATCAGCTTCATTCGCTCAATGAATTTAGGTCATTTTTATCTTTTTATAAAAGGAGTAAATGGCAAATGTTTAAAGCGTTTAAACAATTATTTTGTAAACATCACTTCGTTCAATATGAGATGCAACATTTACATATTGCTGAATGTGTCAAATGTGGTGTGCAATTTCCGCATTAAATGGTCAACCTGTAAAAACCGTTTTACGACTTGAATCAAAGGGTAGATTCAGAAATCAAAGCACCCATTTCGGGTGCTTAGAGAAATTCTGAAACACTTAAACGGCTTGTTGCATCATCTGTAACTTTGCAATTTCTTGTTGTTTCAATAAATTACGCTGAATTTTTCCACTCGATGTTTTTGGTAAACGCTCTACAAACTCGATCTCACGTGGATATGAATGCTTAGATAAACGAGAACGCACATAATCTTGTAATTGAATGGCTAACGCAGCCGATGCCGCAACTTGAGGTTTTAAAACCACAAAGGCTTTGACAATTTCAGTACGCTCTACATCAGGTTTACCAATGACTGCTGACTCTAATACTTCTACACATTCTAAAAGTGTACTTTCAACATCAAAAGGACCTACACGATAGCCTGATGTTGTAATCACATCATCAGCACGACCCACAAAATCAATCCCACCTAATTCATTGAGTTTGACCGTATCGCCTGTTAAATAATAATGCCCAACAAATGATTTACGGTTATTACCGCCATAACCTTTAAACCATGTTAGAGGAGATTTTGAAAAATCAATTGCCAATGTTCCAATCCCACCACGTTCGACTTCTTCATGATTTTGATTGAGTACAGCAAAACGATGCCCAGGATTTGCAAAACCTGCTGAACCGATCTTGATTGGATGCTGCAAAGCATGATGATTACCAATCACCATTCCCAATTCAGTTTGCCCATACTGATCAAAAATATTGACCTTTAAATCTTGATTAAACCAATGAATCACTTCAGGTGTTAAAGGTTCACCTGCACTACTGACCACACGCAAATGCGTTTGAATTGAAGCATCAAATTTTTCTTTAAAGCCAAAGAACATACGAAAAGCGGTTGGTGAACCTGTTAAATTACTGACTTTGTATTTTTTGATTATTTCTAAGGCATTATCTACACTAAATGCACGTTCATCCATAATGATGCTATGCCCTAATGCCAATGGACCTGTAATACCATAATACAAACCATATGCCCAACCAGGGTCAGCTAAATTCCAAAACGAATCTTCTTCAGTTAATCCAACTGCATGCAACATATATTCTTTAAATGCCAAAACTGCCTTTAAAGGAACAGGAACAGATTTTGCCAAACCTGTCGTTCCTGAGGTAAACATCATTAAAAAATCATCATCAAAACCAAGTTGCACAGCTTCAAATGCTGCATCTTGTTGCCCCACTTCTTGCCAAAAATCTGGGTCAATTCTTTTCTCATGTTGATCTGTATAAACCGTTAAAATTTGTGGAACTTCAATATGATTTAATTTACTTCGTTGCTCTGAATTGGTCACAACCAATTGAGTATTGGCAGTATCAAGGCGATGCTCTATCGCTTTCGACTCAAAAGCAGTAAATAAAGGCTGATAAATTGCCCCCATTCGCCATGTTGCCAAAATAGTGATTAATAACTCAGGCGTACGCGGCAATAAACCTGCAATACAATCCCCAGTTTGAATCCCCACATGCTGAAAGTAATTGGCTAATTTTCCTGAAGCTTCCGCAAGTTGCTCAAACGTCCATTGTTCAGATCTACCATCTTTCGCTTGCCAAATCAGCGCAACTTTATCTGAGCCAACATAACGTTCACAGCATTCTATGTACGCATTCAGTGCTTGTGGTGTACCCACTAAACTTTTTGAAATCAATGCTTCATAATCAAAATCTTGATGCGCTCGCTCTAATGTCTTCATGACAATATCCTTTTAATCCTTGTACAAACATCATAATTTTTATGACATTTTTCGCATATTTTTATTTTGAAAGCTCATTCATTGAGCATTTCTAAAGATAGGAATAGATAATCATGAATATAAATATTGAACAATTTCCAAACACCGCAAAGATCATGCAGTTTTTGGATATTTAACAATAAACTCGATTTTATTATTTTTTACAAAAATGTGAGTTAATCAATTCTTCATCCATAAGCGATTACTCACATCAACCATAGGCTAAAACAGTCTGATTCAAATTTTAAAAATTTGGTCGATAATCAAAATTTTTCAACAAAATTGGATCTGAAAATGGACGTATTGCCTTTTTTGATAAGGTCAGTGTATTAATTAAATTGTTGGGAAAAACTTGAATTGTATTGTTAAATTCTTCAACATTTCGATTAAAAATCGTAATGGCTGCGCCCACATTTTCATTCTGCTCTTGAATCTCATCCATCATTTTTAGATAAATCTGATCTGCTTTGAGTTCAGGATAATTTTCTACCACGACATTTAAATTTTTTATCAAATCTTGACTGAGCTTTTCAATATGTTGCAATTGAGAAACATCTGTATGATTCAAATTGAGATTTAAAATTTGTTGACGTAATTCAGTGACTTTTTCTAAAGTCGATTTTTCAAACTCAGTATATTTTGTCAAAACTTGTTCTAGATTGCCTAAAATTTTGGCTTTTTGTACTTCAAAATTTGCCACTTCAGCCCAAGCTCGTTTGGTCGCATTAAAATAACGAACAATATTATTACGAATAGCAATTCCCCAAATAAAAATAAGGACAAAAATTGCAATAAAAATAAACCAGCCCATATTGTTTTCCTTATTGATTATGAAATTAAGTTTAGCATGTGTTGCTGAAAGCGTTCATATTCAGCCATACGCAAAGTACGTAAATGTCCTCTTAATTGCGAAACATCTCGAATTTTTTCGATATTTTGACGATGTTGCAACAAATTTTGATCCCCCATATAGCACAGCATATCTTCTTCAAAATGAAATACAACTTCACCTGAATAATCTTGAAAAAAATCACTCAATTTTAAAGTCATCATTGGGCTAATATGACGTGCAAGTTGATTCTGATCATGTCCAAAGATGTTTAGATTTTCATTCACTAAAATATCACTGGTTGACCATTTTTGTGTATAGGGTTCAAAAAATGCGTGACGCTGATTACTTGCTGCAAAGCCCAAACGGGGTGTAGCAAATACAAAAGCGCCCCACTGATCTTTACGTATCCCTTGCGTTTTATTCTGATCTTTATTGAACTGACTCATTGGCAATTCATTGATGTAATAATAATGAAACAATAAGACTGGATATTTTTTATGTTCAAATTCCCATGTTGTAGCAATGTATTGAGTAATTTCATTTATCGCATTTCCTTTTGAAAATAAAGGAAAAGATTGCTTTAATTTACTCATAACCAAAAGCGAGTTGCTACTTTGCGGCAAAAAAGATGGTACACGATTGAACTGTAAATCATATTTTAACATCAACATGCGTTTTTCTAAAAACTGTATTACTTCTTCAATCGGTGAACGAGGTTCATAAATTAAATAAGCAAAAAATAAACACAACATAGCGACCAAGAAAGTCAAAGCAAAGGGAATATAAACATTAATCATCCAACCAAAAATCAGAATAAAAACACCTAAAACTATGAATAAATGGGCAATAAAATTGTGGAAATATAAATCTTTACACTCTCCCCACGGGTGTAAAGCATCTAAAATCTCTTGGGGATCGCGTGCTTTTTCACCAATATTCCATAAACGAGCAACATTACGCATCACCTGCTGATTTTTTTGCGTGGTTAAATGTAGCCAGGTTTCAACGGTCTTTATTGGCATAAATACTTTAAATTTAAATGATTAAAACAAGTGTTTAACAATATCACGATGCATGATCGCTTTAAAATAAAAAATAAAACCATCAATAAATGATCAATACCTTTTTAAAATACATAAGCATAAAAAACCGAGCGAATAAATTCACTCGGTTTTTCTAAACGGTTCAACCTATTGCGAAGGATGATTCTATAAAACAATGTCGGTGAAATATCAACCACAAAGCGATAACTTTTATTTAGCGAGAAATACCGACCTCAGACATGATTGCGGCCTTCTTGCGGTATTTCGCCATATACATAAAGCCTAAAAATACCAACCACACAGGAATCATCACCACTGCTATGCGCATATCTGGCGTAAAGCTCATCACAATCAAAATAAAGAATACAAAAGCAATCGTGAGATAATTTGACCACGGTGCAAACAAACTGTTAAATGCAGTCTGCTCACCTGTACTTAACATCACTTTTCTAAATTTTAAATGTGTAATCGAAATCATTAACCAGTTAATCACTAATGCAGAGACCACCAACATCATTAAAAGCTCAAACGCTTTGCTTGGCATGATGTAATTGATCAAAACACAAAGTGCTGTCACAGCCGATGACAATAGAACAGCATTCACAGGAATGCCACGTTTATTTACTTTCTTAAGAAATTTAGGTGCATTCCCCTGTTCCGCCAAACCATGTAACATTCGTGTATTACAATAAATACAACTGTTATAAACTGAGATCGCGGCAATCAACACCACAAAATTTAAAACATTGGCCACGCCACCACTATTTAAAGATTGGAAAATTAATACAAATGGGCTGCCACCTTGTGCAACCTGATTCCATGGATATAGACAAAGTAAAATCCCAATTGCACCCACATAAAAAATCAGCACACGGTATACAATTTGATTAACTGCTTTCGGAATGGTTTTCTGAGGATTTTTGGTTTCTGCCGCCGTGATTCCAATCAACTCAAGCCCACCAAAAGCAAACATAATCATTGCCATTGCCATGATAAAACCATGTGCACCATTGGGGAAAAAACCACCGAATTGCCAAAGATTGCTCACGCTTGCCTGTGGACCAGCCTGTCCACTTAATAATAAATAAGCACCAAAACCAATCATGCTTAAAATCGCTATGATTTTAATCATTGAAAATAAAAATTCAGATTCACCAAAAAACTTCACATCAATGAGGTTAATCCCATTGATCAAAATAAAAAAGAACAGTGCTGTTAACCATGTTGGGATTTCGGGCCACCAAAAATGTATAAATGTACCAATCGCAGAAAGCTCTGCCATACTGACCAAAACATACAACACCCAATAATTCCAACCTGACATAAAGCCAGCCATTTGACCTAAATATTTATTGGCAAAATAACTAAAAGAACCACTGACAGGCTCATGTACGACCATTTCACCGAGTTGTCGCATGATCAAAAATGCAATCACACCCGCCAAAGCATAACCTAATAATACTGAAGGTCCTGCAAGCTTAATGGTTTGAGAAAGTCCAAGAAATAAACCTGTTCCGATTGCACCACCAAGTGCAATCAATTGAATATGACGATTGGAAAGCTCTTTTTTTAGCGTATTTTTTTCCTGAATTTCCATATTAACTCCTGTGTTGTCATATCCGTGACAACTTTTTTAGAAGAAATGATCTTTAACAGCTCATACCTTAAAGATCACAGTTTGATTAGCATCACATTTTAGAAATAACTTGAATTGGAAAATAAAAAAGAAGAGGAAATGTAGCACTGCTACTACATTTCCTCTTTGCGTCAAAACGAAATCGCATCCTGACATTTCACATATGGTTCAGACATTTTTAGTTTTTGGTAAGCATGATCACCATAATCATAACGAGCTACAACATCGGCAAATTTTTGTAGGCTAAGTGGCGCATCCATCGCGGGGAGTTTTAATTCAATAAATGATAAATGCTGATGATCATTAATTTTTTCTAAGGCTTGCTCAAGCTCTAAGACTGTTTCCACGGTACATGTTTCATAGGTATTTTTCCCATTAAATACATGAACCATTTCGGTATATTTCCAGTTTTGAATGTCGTTATAAGCTGCCTTTTCTCCTAAGATCAAACGCTCAATGGTATAACCGCCATTATTAATGACAAAAATAATCGGCTTAAGATCATGTCGAATAATCGTTGAAAGTTCTTGCATGGTCAGTTGTATAGAACCATCACCAATAAACAAAACATGACGACGTTTTGGTGCTGCTTTCATTGCCCCTAATAATGCGGGTAAGGTATAACCAATCGAACCCCAGATTGGCTGAGCGATGTATTTTGCTGTTTTCGGCAATCTAATGCCTGATAGAGCAGAATTTGAAGTACCGACTTCACCAATGATTACATCATTTTCTTTTAAAAATGCACCAATATATTTCCACAAAATATCATGTGAAAGCTTTCGTGAAGCTTGAATGCTTTGTGGCACAAAAGGCGTTGCCTCTAATACAGGTTTGAGAACTTTTCGAGTCGGTAAAGCATGACAGAGTGCAGTCAATAATTCAGATAATTCAATTGCAGGAAAATTTTGACCAAAAATATTTAAATCATACTGCTTAATATCTACAAACGTTTTGGGGTTAATTTGATGGCTAAAATAACCAGAACCCACATCTGTAAATCGTGCACCAATTGCAATTAAACAATCTGAATTTTCAACCAATTGGCGGACGATTGGCTGACTTGCTGCGCCCACATATACACCTGCGAACAATTGCGAGGATTCATCAACAATATTTTTCGCCGTGCTTAAACACACATAAGGAATTGCATATTGGTTTGCTAATTTTTCCACAAGCTGCGTCACTTGGAAGATTTGAGCTTCATTATCAACCAAAAGTACTGGACTTTTTGCATGCACAATTGCATTCGCCAGTGTTTTAATTGCATTTTCAAGTAATTCAGGATCACTTTTTGGCATAACAAAATTTAAAGGCTGCTCTTCCACCTGTATTTTGACATGCGTAATGTCTGATGGAAGTTGAATGTGCACAGGTCGTTTTTCGATAAAACATTGTTGCAATACACGGTCTATTTCTTTGGCTGCATTTGCAGGTGTTAGACGGGTCTGCGCCACTGTAAACTCTCGCATACAGTTCATGATATTGTCATAATTACCATCAACCAAGGTATGGTGTAAAAGTGCACCATTTTTTACTGCATGCAAAGGTGGAATCCCGGAGATATGAACCACCGCAACATTTTCAGTATAAGCACCTGCAATCCCATTGATCGCACTTAAGTCTCCTACACCATATGTGGTTGCAAGCGCAGAAAAACCGTTGATTCGTGCATAACCATCAGCAGCATAAGCGGCATTGAGCTCGTTGCAATTACCAACAAAATCAAGCTGTTTCTCTTCTTCAATCTGCTCTAAATAAGATAAATTAAAATCACCAGGTACACCAAAAACATGTTTAATTCCAAGCTCTTGTAAACGTTTATTCAGGTACTTACCAATTTCTATTAACATATTCACTTTCCTTTACATTATTATTCCCTTTATAAAAATAATATTGCATTTTATTTTTATATTTCATGCATAATAGAAACAGATTTTTTGCAATATGCATGATCTGTGTATCATAAAAGGATTTTATGCAATGGATAAGTTTGATTGGCAAATCATACAAGCATTACAACGCAATGGACGTTTAACCAATCAAGAAATTGGCGACACGATTGGATTATCAGCTTCACAATGTTCTAGACGTCGACAGATCTTAGAACAAAAAGGCATTATTTTAGGTTATAGCGCCCGAATTCTTCCACAAGCACTCGGAATAAACGTTATGGCAATGGTTCATGTTAATTTAAGTACGCATGGTGCTGTATCAAAACAGGCTTTTCAAGATTTAATTGAATGTGAAGATCAAATTCAGGAGGCTTTTTCTTTAAGTGGAGATGCAGACTATATGCTCAAGGTTGTTGCTGAAAATTTGGAACAACTTTCACATTTTGTCACAGAGCGTTTGTTGTCTTGTGACTTTATTGGACACATAAAGTCTTACATTGTTTTAAAAAATTTTAAAGAAAAGAATCAGATCATGATGAAATCTAAATTTACTTAATGAGAAATACACAAGTTGATAAAAAGTTCATTTTCAAATCAAAAAACCCAGTGCTAAAACTGGGTTTTTCTTTGATAAATACAATGATTAATCAATTGCAGGCGTATAACTACCATCCGCAATAGCATCTTTAATACGATCAGCTTCTGCAAGCACTAAAGCAAGTAAATTCTGTACGTTTTCTAAAGTTGCCACTGGACTTAAAGTGGTCATTTTCAATGATTGAACATTGCCCACTTTGGTCACACCAATATTGGCTTCACCACGTGCAAACAATTCATCTGCCACGTTTTGATTCAGAGAGTCCAATAATTCCACAGGATAACCTTCAGGAATCACACGGAACAACACAGACGCAAATTGTGGATCGACCAACATTTCAAGACCGTCTGTTGCATTGATATAATCCGCAACTTCACGTGTAAGTTTCACACCGTGATCGATCATTGAACCATAAAGCTCTTCACCCAAGTTCTCAATCGTCATCCACAATTTCAACGCATCGAAACGACGAGTTGTTTGTAATGATTTAGACACTAAGTTTGGAACACCATGCTCTTCATCATAAGCAGAGTTTAAATACTCAGCTTCGTAGTGCATGAAACGATAGTTCGCTTCATCTTTTAACAAGAATGCACCACATGAAATGCTTTGGAAATAATGCTTATGGAAATCCAATGTGATCGAATCTGACAATTCAATACCGTCTAACATTGAACGGTAGTCATTTGACAGAATTAACGCACCACCCCATGCCGCATCGATATGCATCCACGCGCCATATTTGGTGGTGATTTCACGAATTTGTTTCAGTGGATCAATGGCACCCGCATCGGTTGTGCCCGCAGTTGCAACCACACATGCCACGATTTTGCCTTCAGCTTGCAAATGCGCCATGGTTTTTTCCAGTGCATCCACATCCATCTGAGCATTTTCATTGACAGGAACAGTCACGACTGATTGGAAACCCATGCCCATCATTGCCATGTTCTTTTGCACAGAGAAATGCGCATTTTCAGAACAAATGACTTTGACATTACGCATTGCTTCATTTGGCACGCCATCGCGCTGAACCGACCACGGATTACCGTTTTCGTCTTTCCAGTTTTTTGCGATACACCAGTCACGAGCAAGTAGTACGCCCATCAAGTTAGATTGTGTACCACCAGAAGTGAACACGCCTGCTTGACCTGCACCATAACCCACTTTTTGACGTAACCAATCGATCAATTGAACTTCCATCAAAGAACCCGCAGGGCTTTGATCCCATGAGTCCATCGACTGGTTCGTTGCATTAATCAATACTTCAGCGATTTGACTTGTCACCATGGTTGGGCAATGCAAATGTGCTAAAGAATGTGGGTGATGTACTTTTAAGCTTTTGTTTAAGAATAACTCAACCATACGCTCAAGCGATTGGTGAAGACCTAAACCTTCTTTAGATGGGTTAAAAGAAATCGCTTGGCGAAGTTCTTTAATGCTACCACCTGTATACATTTTGTCGTTTTGCAACCATGCTGCGACCGCTTTGGTCGCCTCACCCATTGCTGACTCATAGTCAGCAATAGATTGAGCATCATTGCAGAGTAACGCTTTACGATGTTCTGCAAAATCTACCATAAATTACGCGCCTCGAACTGCAACAAGCGCTTCTGCAACAGCTTTCTTAAAGCGTGCAATAGCTTCTTCACATTCTTCTTGAGTGATGATCAATGGGCAAAGCAGACGAATCACTGTGCCGCTACGACCACCTTTTTCAAGCAATAATTTATTGTTGAAACAAGCAGTTTGGATTGCAGCAGCCAATTGCGAATCTGCAGGAAGAGAACCCATGTGATCCGCTTGTTTACGTTCATCTACGATTTCAATACCGATCATCAAACCACGACCACGAACATTACCAATACATGGGAATTCTTGCGCTAATTTTTTCAATTCAGCTTGTAAGAAATCACCACGTTCTTGTGCGTTTTGAGCAAGATTTTGTTCTTTAATGGTTTTAATGGTTGCAAGACCAGTACCCATAGCAAGTTGGTTACCACGGAAAGTACCCGTGTGACCTGCAGGTTGCCAAGCATCAAACTTACGTTTAATTCCTAATACAGCCAATGGTAGGCTACCACCCACTGCTTTCGACATCACAACGACATCAGGTTCGATACCCGCATGCTCAAAGGCAAACATTTTACCTGAACGTGCAAAGCCCGCTTGAACTTCGTCTAAAATCAATACGATGTTGTGACGCTCTGTCACTTCACGGATTTTTTGCAACCATTTTACAGGTGCAGTCACCACACCACCTTCACCTTGAATTGCTTCAAGAATTACAGCAGCTGGTTTAGTGACACCACTTTCGACATCTTCAATGAAGTTTTCGAAGTAATACGTTAAGGCATCTACACCTGCTTCACCGCCAATGCCTAATGGGCAACGGTATTCATGCGGATATGGCATAAATTGTACGCCTGGCATTAAGCCATTGACCGCATTTTTAGCAGATAAGTTACCTGTCATCGCCAATGCACCGTGGGTCATCCCGTGGTAACCACCAGAAAAACTGATAACTGTGCTACGACCTGTATAGGTTTTCGCTAATTTAATTGCTGCTTCTGTACCATCTGCACCAGATGGACCACAGAACTGTAAGCAATATTCTTCTTGACCACCTGGAAGCTGTTCAAGAAGTGCTTCAGTAAAAGCATCTTTTAAAGGCGTTGTTAAATCTAAAGTATGCAGAGGAAGACCACTCGCTAAAGTGTCCTGAATACTTTTAATCACCGCAGGATGATTATGGCCTAAAGCCAATGTTCCTGCCCCAGCTAAACAATCGAGGTACTTTGTACCTTCAACATCGGTAACCCAACAACCATGTGCTTCCGCTATCGCTAACGGTAATTTACGTGGATAACTACGAACATTCGATTCCATCTGACTTTGGCGAGTCAAGTAGTATTCGTTTGTGGAAGTGGCAGCAGGATTTACAGAAGTAACGCTCATATCGAATTACCATCTCTGATATGGGTTGAAAGAAATAAGTCGGGTGACTTGCGGTCCTTTGACTCGGTGCTTTATAGAATCTAGTTAGAGCGATTTTGAATATTCATAACTAGGAGCGCGATAATACAGTTTTTTTCAAGAAAATAAATATCTTTTATGTACTTATCGCCTATTCGTTTATCGAAAAAAACGCTCATTAACATCTATACTATAATTATCATCATACTCTGTGACAAAGCAAAGAAAAGTCGATGATTTGCTCGTTTTTAATTTCTACAATATTTTAATCTATTTATTTTTTACAAAACATAAATAACACACTAATTTATATCATATTTTAATTTATTATTTGTTGCAAACTTGGTATAAATTATTACAAATGCACCACAAATTATGCAAAAGCTCTCCCTGACTTGTGCTTAATATCAAATAAAGAATTTCAATGAATACTTCTAAGGAAAAACTATGCGTTATTTAGCTTTAACCACTTTACTTTTAGGAACAACACTGAGTACCCTAACTATGGCAGCAGAAAATGACGCATTGAACTATAATGTTGTCAATGTACAAGCAGATGCAACCCGTCAAGTCTCTAATGATGAGATGCATGCTGTCTTATTTATTGAAAAAACCAACAAACAACCTGCTGAATTGTCTGCCCAAATCACACAGCTCATGAATCAAGCCATGAGCATTGCCAAAAAATATCCACAAGTTAAAGTTGAAACAGGCTCTCAAACCACTTACCCAGTCTATGACAATGACAACCAAAAATTAAAAGAATGGCGTGGTCGTGCCGAAGTTCAAATTGAAAGCAAAGACTTTAAAGCCGCGAGCCAGTTGATCAGTGAGTTACAACAAAGCTTCCAAACTCAATCAATTAATTTTACAGTATCTGATGAGCAACGAAAAAAAGTTGAAAATGAACTCATGGTTGAAGCATCCAAAAACTTTCAGCAACGTGCACAAATTTTGACACAGGCATGGAATAAATCGGCATATAACTTGGTGAGCTTAAATATCAACACCAATAATTCTTATCCTCAGCCGCTCTATGCAGCGCGCGCTAGCATGGCAAAATTTGAAGCAGCCGATGCAGGTGGGCAAAACATGGCTTCTGGTGAATCTAAAATCACTGTCAACGCCAATGGATCTATCCAATTTAAATAAGTCTTCTTATTTTTGAAACACACATACCTTATAAAACAGTAGATCAAGCCATGGTTCTACTGTTTTTTATTCAATAATCGCAAAATACGTCTCAAATTTTGAGTTACATTGTTGGCTTTAGGTGAGCACTATATTTCATTTTAATGACAAGATGCTTACAGTAGCCTACCGTCGCTTTACTTGAACTTTCCTCTAATGTCGATTGAAAATTTAAATTTTGCTATATTTAATCTTTTAAATGCGCCCGAACATGCATCATCCTTTATGGTGCACTATGCGATTTTCATTGCTAATGATTTATTGTATTTAATGATTGTTGTATTTGCCATCCTGTGGTTTCGTGGCGATGAACAAGTCAAAAAACAAATTTTAAAAGCATTCATTTTTACTTGTGTGACGCTGTCAATGAGTCAGTTAATTTCACATTTTTTTTATTCTCCACGACCTTTTGTCATGGAAGTCGGTCAAACCCTCATTCAACATCAACCGACAGGTTCATTTCCAAGTAATCACATGACGATTTTTAGTAGTATCGCCTTTGCTTACTATTTTTCATCACAACGTGAATTGGGTAAATTGCTGATTTTGGTCGCGTGGTTAGTGGCATGGTCTCGTATTTATGTGGGTGTGCATTTTCCACTCGATATGATTGGTGCTTTTTTGTTGGCATTATTGGTCAATTTTTCTGGACTCATGTTATGGCACAAATATAAAGACTTGATTTTAAATCTGGTCTTATCAATTTATTATCGTATTTTTAGACCTTTCATTGATAAAGGGTATATAAAATAAGCATCGCCTTACACATTAGATCAACCAAGTCTCAAATCATGAGACTTGAGTAATTTTATGACTTTCATTGTAAATACTTCTAGCATAAACTCGCAACATCTCCTTTAAATATCAGCGCTGACCATGGAATATCAAACCCTTTTAATGGGTCTCGGCTTTTTCGCATTCTGTGGTGGGCTGATTGATGCAGCAGTAGGTGGTGGTGGTTTAGTCCAATTACCTGCCCTCATGCATGCTTTGCCAAAACACAGTTTAGCCACTGTTTTCGGTACCAATAAAATGATTGCAATGGCAGGTACATTGTCTTCTGCACTTGCTTACTTTAAGAAAGTAACTATCAATTGGAAGTTAATCTTACCGACCATGGTTGCTGCATTTATATTTTCTTTCTTTGGAGCAATGTCAGTTTCGCTCATTCCCAAAGAACTCATGCGTTATATCGTGTTCTTTTTGCTGATTGCAATTGCCATTTATACATTTGCCAAAAAAGATCTTGGGCAAGTTCATACCGTTTTACAAGCAGGGAAAAGGGAAATTGCGCTCGGCATTTTGTTTGGTGCATGTATTGGTTTTTATGATGGTATTTTTGGTCCCGGAACAGGCAGTTTTTTATTATTCTTATTTGTCAAAGTCTTTGCTTTTGACTTTTTAAATGCCTCTGCTTCGGCAAAACTCGTCAATGTTGCGACCAATGCAGCCGCAATGTTTTTCTTTATTCCAACAGGTCATGTGATTTGGCTCGCAGCCGTTGTCCTTGCTGTATGTAATATTTTGGGAGCTATTACAGGTACGGCGTTGGCAATGAAATATGGCAGTGGTTTCATTCGTATTTTCTTTTTGATTTTATTGGTCTTTTTAATTGGGCGAATGGGTTATGATCTATTCTCTTTGTCTTTATTTTAATGCTTTTTTCAATCTTCAATGCTCATACTGAGCACAGTCAATTTATCGTATTAATCATCATGACAACACTCAAACTTATTCCCAATAAAAAACCGCTCTAAAGCGGTTTTATTTCAAAATGAATGCTGATTATTTTTTAAATGGAAAAGCATATTTGACAATACGTCCAAGTACCTGACCATACTGTTTGAATAAGCTTGCATTGTTATAGTTCAAACCATATTTTTCACATACAGCCTGTACTTTCGGTGCCATTTTACGATAACGACGTGCAGGAATTTCAGGAAATAAATGATGCTCAATTTGATGGCTTAAATGACCCGTCAGAATATGGAATGCTTCTGAACCCGTTAAGTTCGAAGAACCACGAATTTGACGCATATACCAATGTCCACGGCTTTCATTTTGTAATACTGTTTTAGGAAAAACTTCTACATCTTTAGTGAAATGACCACAAAAGATAATACTAAATGTCCAAACGTTACGAATGCCATTTGCAACTAAATTGCCCGTGAACACAGGCAACGCCGCAGGTCCTGCAATTAAAGGAAAAAATACATAATCTTTAAAAAATTGCTTACCTATTTTTTTCTGCGTCGGTTTCCATTCTTCTTTAAATTGTGCCCAAGTTTTACGCTTATAAAAAACTTTACCAATTTCAAGATTTTGGATTGCAACCCCCCATTGGAATAACAAACAAAATGGAATGCTGTATAAAGGCTGTAATAAATAGCCTGGTTTCCAACGCTGTTCAGGGAAAAGACGCAATAAACCATAACCAATATCGTCATCCATGCCTTTAATATTGGTATAGGTATGGTGCTTGTAGTTATGGGTTTGACGCCAATTATCAGAAGTACCGACAATATCCCACTCGTAATCAGTACCCTTAAAACGTGGATCATTCATCCAATCATATTGCCCATGCATGACATTATGACCCAGCTCCATATTTTCCATGATTTTGGCAAAACCAAGTAAACCTGTGCCTAGCAACCATGCTGGTGGGAACCAACCTGCAAAAAGACAAGCGCGCCCTAAAATACTGCTATAGCGAATCGCTGCATAAACCTTTTTAATGTATTTCGCATCTTTTTCGCCAATATCATCAAGAACTTCTTGCTTAATTGCATCAAGTTCACGGGCAAGTTCATCTAACTCAAACTGAGTTAACTCACGGTTTTTAGGATTGGTAAAATATTGAATTTTAACTGGCATATTCATGATAAAACTCGCTTAAATGTCGATAACTAAATCAGTTTGTGCAGTATTTACACAAATTCTAAGTAAATTGTTAGGTTCAGAGTTTTCTTGACCATTCACCATATTTTTGGTTGCACCTTGGGCTTTATTACATGCACATTTGTTGCAAATTCCCATACGGCAGCCATGCTGTGGTTTAATGTTTTGTTGTTCTAAACTCACCAAAATAGACTGACCTTTTGGAATCGCCAGCACTTTATTCGACTGAGTTAAAGTCACATTTACATAGCCTGTTTCATCAGAAATGATCGGCGTAAGGCTAAAGGCTTCACTTTTAAAATCATGTGCAGACTGAAATAAACTTTCCCCAGTGCGGACAAAACCTGATGGTCCACAAACATAGACCGTACTTTGTGTAAGGTCTTTCACCAAATGTAAATATTCAACATTTAAACGTGCATCTTTAGGCGTATCTTGTGTATAAAAAACATCAAATTTAAAGTTTGGATATTGTACTGCCCATTGTTCAAACTGCTGTTTAAATGCAACATCGGCATGTTTTTTTACCCAATACAGCAGATGTACGGTTTGCTCTTTATTTTTTTTGTTTTGAAGCAGATCCTTCACTAAGCTATACATTGGTGTAATGCCGCTTCCCGCAGCCAATAATACAAGTGGCTGGGTTGTGTTTGGCAGTTGCATTTCACCATAAGGCTGACCAAACTCAAGAATATCTCCGACTTTTGCTTGTTCATTCAACCACTGACTAACGATACCTTTTTCAACTTTTTTTACTGTTAATACAACATGTTGTTTATCAAGTTGAGTCAAACTGTAAGTACGCTCATAGCGACGACCATTAATTTCAATCGTGATGGGATGATGTTGCCCTGCTTGCCCATGTTTAAAATTACGATTTACTTGAATGGTCAAACTCACCATATCAACAGCGGTTTGTTCTTTTTGGACAATTTTTCCAAGTGCTTGTTGAATTGACCATAAAGGATTAATTTTTTGTAGCCAGAAGTTGCTTGCATGAGTGCCCAATACAACTTCAAATATTGAATTTATAGGAGATTTTTGCTTTTCAATAGCATGCATCAGAGGCGTACCACTCAATAGAATTTAAATTATTATACATATGTATATATATTTGTATATACAGTTGTATTGTATCTAGACATTTCATTTATGTAATGGCAACGGCTATAATAGTTAAATAACTTAATTTACTTGATATTTATGAAGCAAAGCTCTGCACTCTCTGAAAATTCTATTTCCGTTCAAGACACAGATTCTGCTCTTGAAAAAGTATCTGTGCGTTCAGTAGGCAGAAAAGCAACCATTACTAAAGAAGAGCTTTTTCAAGCTGCATTAAATTTAATTAGCCCACAAAAAAGTATTTCTTCTTTAAGTTTAAGAGAAGTTGCACGTGAAGCAGGCATTGCACCCAATAGTTTTTATCGACACTTTAAAGATATTGATGAACTTGCAATTGAGTTAATTGACCGTGCAGGCGGTGTCTTACGTCAAATTTTGCATCAAGCACGTTTACAAGCAACCAAAAATGGCAGCATTATTCGAAGTTCTGTTGAAGTATTTATTGAACAACTAGATGCTGACGAAGGAAATTTAAGTCTATTATTACGTGAAGGTTATACAGGTTCAATTCAATATAAACATGCGGTAGATCAACAATTGGCTTTTTTTCAACAAGAGTTACAAGAAGATTTAATTCGCTTAGAAAAACTAAATCGGCATAAACTCATTCATCCTGAGCTTGTCGCTAAAGCCATTACACAATTGGTCTTTAACATGGGAGCAAAAGTATTGGATCTGCCAAATCATGAACGTAAAGAAGTGGCTGAACAAACCATGATTATGATTCGCATGCTGCTAGAAGGTGCGCGTCATATGAATGAAGCAACCATTCCTTAAACCTTAAAATTATCTATGTATAAAGGCTTATTATTCACTGAATAAGCCTTTATTTTGTACAACATGAATGACTTTAGTACGAGAGTTTACTTCAAGTTTTTGATCAATATTTTTGATATGAACATCCACTGTGTATTTCATAATCACAAGTTGATGATTCATTCAAATTCAATTCAATAGCAAATTAAAAGCCATCGCCCACATCATCAAAGCAATCATCATATCCAAAATTTTCCATGCTTGAGGTCTTTGAAAAATCGGTTGCAAAAATCTTGCACCAAATCCTAAGACAAAGAAAAATATAAATGAAGCTGTCATTGCACCGAAAGCAAAATACATTTTGTTTGCTGCATACTGTGTAGAAATTGAACCCAACAAAATCACTGTATCTAAATAAACATGCGGATTTAACCATGTTAATGCAGCACAAATGGCTAAAATCTTCCACACATTTTCTGCTTGAGTATCACTTGCAGATAAGCTTTGATTTTGCGTTACAGCAGCATAAAAATGTTGTGCACCATAAATAAATAAAAAAGCAGCACCAAAATATTTTGTGATGCTCAAAATTTGCGGATAACTTTGAATGACTTGGGCAAAACCTGTTACCCCTAGCGCAATTAAAATTGCATCAGAAGTAGCACAAAGTAAACATACCCAAAATACATATTGTCTTTTTAAACCTTGTTTGAGAACAAAGGCATTTTGTGCCCCAATGGCCACGATCAGACTCATACCAATCGCAAATCCATGAATAAATGATTGCATTTTAACTATACGATAACATCACTGAATGTCGTCATTATCTCGTTTTCCATTCAAAAATAAATTATTCTTAGAAAATCTCATCCAAACTAAATTTTTCTTAGTTAAATAAAGCCAAAATGAGCCATAAATATGTTACAGAGCAAACAAAGTGAAGCATTTTTAGCCATTGCCGAAACAGGAAGTTTTGAACTCGCTGCAATCCAACTCAATATCACAGCTTCAGCAGTCACATTACGGCTACAAACATTAGAAAAACAATTAGGACAAGTATTAATTTTACGAGAGCGTCCTTGCCGTGTTACACCAATGGGACAAACGCTATTACAACATCTACAACATATTCGCTTAATGGAAAGTGACCTATTACAAAATTTTCAAGGTAAACATCAAGCATCTGCTTTTTATAAATTAAAAATCGCAACCAATGCAGACTCTTTAGCCACATGGTTATTGGCTGCACTACAACAATCTGTACAACAACAGAACATTTTATTAGATTTAAAAATTGATGATCAAACTCAAACCCATCATTTACTCGAAGCAGGTTTAGTCAATGCCTGTATTTCTACCGAAAAAACAGCTATGCATGGTTGTCACACACATGCTTTAGGAAAAATGACCTATCGTATGGTGGCAAGTAAAGCTTTTTATCAACAGTATTTTAAAAATGATATTTCACGTGAAGTTTTAAAAAATACACCTGCTGTAATTTTTAATGAAAAAGACCAACTACATCAGCAAATTTTAACGCAACATTTTGGCTTAACTCAAACTATGTTTCCTTATCATAGTGTTCCATCTTCAACGGCTTTTGCAGAAGCAATTTTATTGAGCTTTGGTTATGGTCTACTGCCTGACTTTCAAATTGAGAATCGCATTCAGAATGGTCAACTCATTGAAATAATGCCTTTTGCCCAAATACAGATCCCTTTATATTGGCATCATTGGAAGCGACAATCGCCTCAACTCGAAGCTTTGACACAGCATCTGATTCAACAGAGTAAATATCTATTTGAATCAGAATAATGTATATATTTAAAATTTTCGATTAAAGCTCAATATTCGATGTATCTTGAGCTGCAAATTTAGCTTTGAGTTGCTGATAATGATCAGTGTGTTGAAATTTTTGTAAAAACTCCACTGTTCCAAGCGGAAATTCAGCCTGTTTAATTTCACCCTGAAAGTATGCTTCCCTGAGTGGGGTGGCTGAAATTGACCCTTTCAAACTATCTAACTCAACCATTTTCCATTCAGGAAAAAGCTGTAAATAATAAGAAGATTCATCCTTAAAGTGACCAATTAAACCCACTCGATCATCAGGTTTAACCACTTCATTGACCAAAGATTTCACCAATTTCACCCATTTCACATCATTATAAACATCAATAACATGTACAAAATGGATACGTTTTTGATTTTCAGCTGAAAAGTTAGAGAGAATCATATTTTCACGTTCTTCAGCACTAAAAGGATTTTTAATATTACGCTCATTTTGTGCCGAACCTAATGCCAAAATTATATTTTGACTTTGTGCTAATGCAATGTTTATAGTTTGCATATGTGCCAAATGAAAAGGCTGAAAACGACCTATATAAATCAGATAATCAAAACAATATTGCATCATAGTCCTCATTTTTATGAACTGACCAGTTTGCGTCTACACATAAAATATGCGACATAATGGCGTTATAAAAATCCAATGAATTTTAAAGCAAGGATAGTACGATGACCCTCAGTTGTATTCAACAGCCACATCCACATTTAAATGCAAATTTAGACAACGGCACACTCACTTTAGCGATTAATCGTCCTGAAGCAAAAAATGCACTTTATGGCGACTTATATTTATGGATTGCGCAAGCATTGGATGAAGCCGATCATGATGATGCTGTACGCAATATCATTCTCCGCGGTCAAGACAATGACTTTACTGCTGGTAATGATATGCAAGACTTCTTGGCTTTTGCACAAAAGCCTCTAGATCGTAAAGCAGGTATGAATCCGCCATTTGTGTTATTAAAGTCGGCTGCTCGTTTTTCTAAACCATTGATTGTCGCTGTGCGCGGCGTAGCCATTGGAATTGGTGTCACTATTTTATTACATGCAGATTTGGTTTATAGCGACAATACAGCATTATTCCAAATGCCGTTTGTTAGTCTAGGTCTATCTCCTGAAGGTGCCGCAACACAGCTTTTGGTACAACAAGCAGGTTATCATAAAGCGGCTGAGCTTATTTTTACTGCACAAAAATTTAATGCAGAAAAAGCTTTCGCTACAGGCTTAGTCAACGAAATTGTAGAAGATGCTTATGCACATGCTGAAGCACAAGCACGCCATTTATCTTCACTTCCATTGGCTTCATTAAAACAAAGTAAAGCCTTAATGAAACACAATTTACAACAAATCATTGAATGTGTAGACCATGAAGCTGAAATATTTATGACCCGTGTCAAATCACCTGAAATGGCAGAAGCTGTTTCAGCATTTATGCAAAAACGTAAACCCGATTTTTCTCAATTTAACTAATTGAGTATATGATGAGCCAAAGCCACTGAAGTCATAATATTCAGTGGCTTTTTCATTTTAAATGCTAATTTATTTTTCATCTCAGGCAAATCTTATGTCACAAGAAAATTCAACTAAACAACGTTATTATGAACCTGCTCCACAAGATATTGATGTTGATAACTTTAAGCTTGTTCTGCAAAGCCGCCGCTCTGTACGTAAATTTACAGAAAAGCAAATTCCAAACGACATTTTAGAGCAATGCTTAGATTTAGCTTTGCTTGCACCGAACTCTTCTAATTTACAGCCTTGGACATTTTATGTTGTGCAAAATCAAGCGAAGAAAACACAATTGGTCAAAGCTTGCTTAGGTCAATTGGCTGCAAAAACAGCTGCTGAACTGATTGTTTGTGTCGCACGTACCGATCGTGTCAATGAAATGTCAAAACGTAATATCAGTGAATTTCCATTTCCTGAAGTACCACCAGCGGTGAAAAAATATTACAAATATATTCCGTATAACTATAAAACGGGTTATTTCAACACTTTGGGTAATTTTAAAAAGGTGGCATTTAAAATTGCCCGTAGTATGAATAAGCAATTGCCTGTAACTGCTTTTAATCCTGCTGATGCCCAGCTTTGGGCCGCAAAAACCACTGCATTGGCTTGCGAAAATTTTGTCTTGGCTTTGCGCGCGTATGGTTTTGATAGTTGCATGATGGAAGGCTTTGATGAACCTATGCTACGTCAAATTTTAAATTTGAATGATCAACAATATCCCGTTATGGTGATTGCCGCGGGTGAACGTGCCAAAGATGGCGTATTCTTCCCACAGTATCGTTTTGATCGTGATTTATTTATTGAAAAGGTTTAAAAATAAAGTCCTCTCTCCCGTTGAGGGATGAGAAATATTGTTTCGTAAAGAGAGGATACTTTTGAACTGACTTATGTCAATTAATGTCAATTAATCTCAACCATCTGAATAAACTCAAAAGCAGGCTCTTCATAAGGATGGCTTGCTTTTAAAGCTTTTGCCACTTTTTTCGCTTTATCTTCAGGAACAATCGTTTCCACACGCCATTCAGGGATTTGCTCTAAAACATCCAACTCACCAATAAATGGATGTGCGCCTTGCACAGGTTTAAATTGCCCTGTGCCTAACACTTGCCATGCACAATGTTCATAATTTCCAATTCCACCTGCGCCTGCTGCAAATATTGCTGTTTTTGTCGTCTCTAAATGTGACTCGGGAACATAATAAATTAATTTTAACATCTCAGTTTATTTCCAATAAAATAGCATAGGGTTTCAATTTTTTTGCAAATATAATACTCAAGTTATTTTAAATTCTAAAACACCCTAAACTCAACTTGAAGCCATATCCAAATAAATTTGTAAAATATAAAATAAACAACAAAAATTAATCCTAAAATATAGATTATTATTGAAGAAATATTGTTTTTATAATCTTTCAAACAACTGAATAAAGATGCAATACAAATGCTAGAAGCAATAATAAAAATTAAAATGAAAGAAAATACATACATGTTTTTTGTATAACGGATTTTATTATATCTTTTAAAATTTGGATCTGCATTTTTAAAATAGATACGTGCTTCTTGTCCCTCACTAATCACCGTTGCTTTGCTGATCCAATATAAGTTTTTACGTTTCAACATCACACTATAATCAGGGCTATAATAAAACTCAGGATAGCTTATCGGATATTCAGCATCAGAGATTAACTTTAGTTCAGGGCGATTAATTTTAAAAAAACTAAATTGTTGACTCACTAGAGTTTGTCCAGTTTTTTTATTTTTAACAATGAGTTCTGGAGCTTTAGGTTTTATCGTTTTACCTTTTTTAGAGTGGAAACTAAAAATAAGATCTTCAACTTCTAATTCTTTTTCTAATGTCCAATTTAATTTATAACTGATTTCATATTCAGTTAATGCAGCTAAATATGCTTTACGATATTCACTAAACATCACAGTAAACCAAATAATCGCGCATAAAATAACAAAAATGACTTTTAATTCTCCTTTCACATCTGGTTTTGCTATCTGTTCATTATTCATATTTTTAGCTAAGTCATTTCTTTTGTTTATTCTGTTTCAGTCACTTGTTGTATTTGATCGGGTGTCACAAAAAGTCCTAACACTTTTGCACCGCCCTCATGTCCTTTAAATACCACCGTAAAACGAATAGGTTTGTCAGGATAATCATAATAATAAGTCACTGAAAATATTTTACCTACTTTTAAATCAACTGTTTTTGCACGATACACCACCTCTTTTGGCTCAATCACATGGTCAGGCATTATTTCAAAAATTTCTGGCAGCACTTGTGGATTATTATTTAATAATTTATGAACATCGAGTTCGACTAACTGATAAACCTTAATCTCGTTTTTTTCAACCAATGCCGTAAAGAGTTGTTGCGCCTTAGCATCTTGTACTGTACTACTTTCTGGAATTTCACCGATTGCCTTTTCAAGCACCGCATTGCCAACTTTTTCACACGCCATTAATGGCAAACTTAAACACAAAATAAGTAAAATATTCTTCATTCAAATCCCAGTTTATTTTTATAAAAGCATTTAACTTTCATTAAGCAACCAAGTTATCACAGATATAACTACAAATAAAACTCATCTATAAATTAAAATGATAAATATTTAAAGTGATATGCAATAAAAAAGAGCGCCGCAGCGCCCTTTCTCAATAACTACAAATTACTCATCAATGTCATTATCAATAGAATCAGTGTCACCTTCTTCCATGATTGTTTCATCAATCACCAGCTTTTCTTGATCCACTAATGCTTCACCATCAATGGTTTCAACTGACTCTAAAATTTCTTCATCTTCTTCAACCGCTTCAACCGCAACAACGCCAACCAAGATTTCTTCATTACCTAAACGGATGAGACGAACACCTTGTGCATTACGACCTGTTTGTGCAATTTCAGAAGCACGAGTACGCACTAAAGTACCACCATCAGAAATCAACATCACCTCTTTGGTGACGTCAATTGCTACAGCACCGACCAATTCACCATTACGCTCAGAAGTCTTAATGGCAATAACACCTTTACCACCACGTTTCTTGGTTGGGAAGTCATCGACAGAAGTACGTTTACCATAGCCATTGGCAGAAGCACATAATACTTCGCCCGTTTCAGGAACAACAACGAGTGAAACAATACGGCTCACGAAACTTGAATCTGAAGAATCTTCATCTTCAGAATCTACATCTGTTTCTATGTCTTCATCCGCTTGTGCAGCTGCTAATGTCACACGCATACCACGAACACCTTTCGCAGTACGTCCCATCACACGCGCATCTGTTTCAGAGAAACGAATTGCCTTACCTTCGTTTGAGAACAACATAATTTGCTGTTCACCATCCGTAATTGCAACACCAATCAAGGTATCTTCGTCTTTCAGCTCAATAGCACGTAAACCATTTGAACGAACATTACTAAATTGTTCTAATTCAACACGTTTTACTGTACCTGAAGCGGTTGCCATAAACACATAGAAGTTTTTACGAACACTTTCAACACGTTCAGCAAATTCTGCAATTAAATCATCTTGTACATCTGTTGTTGAAAGCTCTAAACCTATTTCTTTCAACTGCTTACGTAAAGCATCAGACAAGTCATCAGGGTTTTCACCCAATTCAGCAAAAGCAGCTTTCAATGCTTCATAATGCGAATCAATGACTGAATTTTCACGAAGCTTCGCAACATTGGCACGCGTAAAACTTCTAAACTCAGCTAAACGCTCAGTAAATTTCTTCGGTGCATCAATCACAGGAAGAATTGCTGTAATGGTTTCCTCAGCCTCCAATGGCAATAAGTTCACCATCGGACGACCTTTCGCACCACGCGAAGCTTGCGGTACTTCAAATACTTTCAGACGGTAAACCTTACCGACATTGGTAAAACAAAGCACGGTTGCATGGTTCGATGTCACGATTAGATGTTGAATATAATCGTCTTCTTTCATCGAAGTTGCTGATTTACCACGTCCACCACGACGCTGTGCAGCGTAGTCTGACAATGGTTGAGTTTTCGCATAACCTGTTTTAGAAACAGTCAATACAACTTGCTCTTCTGGAATTAAATCTTCACGAGAGAAGTCAATACGTGACTCAACGATTGCTGTTTTACGAGCATCGCCATATTGTTGCAAGATCAAAGCAAGTTCTTCTTTAATCACGCCCATCAATAAATTAAAGTCATTTAAAATTGCTGTAAGTTCAGCAATTTGCGCTAGAATCTCAGAATATTCCGCTTGTAACTTATCTTGTTCAAGACCCGTTAAACGATGCAAACGTAATTCTAAAATCGCACCAACTTGTGCAGGTGATAAACGATAAATTGCGCCATCTAAACCAAATGGACGATTTGGATCTTCACCCTCAATCTCTTCAGGGCGTACAGAAATCGCACCTGCTTTTTCAAGCAAGGCAAGTACATTACCCCCAGCCCATTCACCTGCTTGCAAACGTTCACGTGCTTCTTGTGGATTTGCCGAAGTCTTGATGGTTTCAATAATTTCATCAATATTGGCTAAAGCAACAGTCAAACCTTCTAAGATATGACCACGTTCACGTGCTTTACGCAATTCAAACATCGTACGACGTGTTACCACTTCTTGACGATGACGAATAAATGCCGCAATGATATCTTTCAAATTCATTAACTTAGGTTGCCCATTATCAAGACAAACCATGTTGATACTGAATGAATTTTCAAGCTGTGTATTTAAGAATAGGTTGTTTACAATCACTTCAGCGTTTTCTCCACGCTTTAAATCGATTGCAATACGCATCCCTTCTTTGTCAGATTCATCACGAAGTTCTGAAATCCCTTCAAGTTTTTTCTCTTTCACCAATTCAGCAATACGCTCAATGGTTTTTGCTTTATTGACCTGATAGGGAATTTCAGTAAAGACGATTGTGGTACGACCCGTTTTTTGGTCTTCTTCAAAATGATATTTACCACGAATATGTAAACGTCCTTTACCTGTACGGTAAGCATCTACAATGCCTGATTTCCCATAAATAATACCGCCCGTAGGGAAATCTGGACCAGAAATATGTTGCATCAATCCTTCAATTGAAATTTGAGGATTTTCTGCATATGCCAAGCACGCATTAATGACTTCCGTCATATTGTGTGGCGCCATATTGGTGGCCATGCCCACTGCAATACCTGTAACACCATTGATCAACAAGTTAGGAATACGCGTCGGCATCACCTGAGGAATACGCTCAGAACCGTCGTAGTTATCTTCCCATTCGACTGTATCTTTTTCTAAATCAGCCAACATTTCATGGGTCAATTTACGCATACGTACTTCGGTATAACGCATTGCCGCAGCACTGTCACCATCAACCGAACCGAAGTTACCTTGACCGTCTACCAATTGATAACGCAAACTAAAATCTTGCGCCATCCGAACAATTGTTTCATAAACAGCAGAGTCACCATGCGGGTGATACTTACCGATGACATCACCGACAACACGGGCAGATTTTTTATACGCTTTGTTATAGTCGTTGCCTAACTCGTGCATAGCGAATAGCACACGACGATGAACAGGTTTTAGGCCATCGCGAACATCTGGTAATGCACGTGAGACAATAACGCTCATCGCATAGTCTAGATATGAGTGCTTGAGTTCATCCTCAATGGCAATCGGTCTAGTTTCCGATACGCTCATGCATACTCCTTATTTCAAGCAACAAAGTTACTCGATTTATATCGTCAATCTTGCAAAAATTTGACCTAAAAATAATAAGTCAAAATCTAAAATTCAGCCGGAAATTATAGCATAAAAACTTCACTTTTTGTGGCTTTAAATGGCGCTAAATCTTGTTAAATTTATGCATTTAAATGACAATTTTTCGTCCGTTTCAATCATAAAATTAATTCAGCAAAAGCCGCATAAAAAAGTCTGACAAAATGATTGGAAAATTCATATTTTAAAAATTTATAAGTCAAAAAACTTCTCTATGGACTCAGGTAATAAAATTTATTTTTTAAATCTTAGAGCTAAAATAAGGCAATTGAGCCAAAAATTAAATGCGATGAAAAATCAACCTTCTAAATTATTTGATTCAGACAATTTAGAAGGGTGAACACTGTTAAATCAATAACCTATTATTTATTAATCTCTGCTTGAGGGTCATTCACTTTAACCCACACTTGGGTACGCCCTAACATAGATACCCCAATAAAACCCCTTAAACGTAAGCGACGACCATCTGCAACCAATTGCCCTTTTCCTTCAAAAATCTTACCACTCTTTGCCTCTAAAACCTTACCATGGATAAAGTTATTTGGCTTTTTAGGATCTTCAATAAAACCCGATAAAATCTGCATACCGATTAAAGGTTTATTTCTATAAGGTTCAGGACATTTTGTACAATGTGTCAACGGCACGCCACCTGGAGCAGCAAAACGATGGACAATAAATCCGCCATACGTCCCATTTTCTAACTTTTTGATTTCAATAATAGACAACGCCTCTCCTGTGCGATCATCTACGCTTTTCCAATACCCCACCAATGGACTAGCAGCATAGACTTGTGCGAACAACCCCATTCCCAATAAAGCAATTAACGCAATTTTTTTTAAAATATTCTGTTTCATCTTATGTCCTATAAGAATTATTACTCTTCCTCTCTGGAAGCAAGGTTTATATTACTTATCGCCTTATAAAATACAATTGTTTTTTAAAACAAATCACTGATTACTTTTAGATATTTCATTATTTAAAACACATTTCATATAATTTTTATTAGAATTATTCTCTTAAATACATGCTCCACCATTGAGCAGCAATAGTATTTTTTCTTTAAAAATATTCTGTGTTTTAGCATCAAATATCAAAGGTTCTGATTTCAGCCATTATTTTTCTATAAACATAAAAAACATATTTTGCTTCAATCGCGCATTTATACTTTAGGGAATAGCGTTACTATTCATTCCATCAAGAATTGCCAATACAAAAATGATCACTGCCCACACAATATAAATAAATACCTTCTTATTTTTTAATGGATGCTCCACAAATCTACCTTGTGCCCGTAAAATTTTTTCTTGTGTTATATCAAATAGTTTTCTTATTTCATTTTTAGCTTTATGCTCGTTCTTTAACGATTGATTCGAATTTGAATGTTGATATGGCTTTATATCCGCATCTTGATTCAAAATATGCTGCTTTTGTCGTTTGCCTCGGTTTAAAGATCGGACATAACTCCCTGTGAAATCATCAAAAGCTTGCTGATGCTTTAAGCGTACACCACAGATTCCACATCGGACTGCTTCATTGATATTTTCAGCATTGCACTTATGACATTTCATTCTATTTATCCTCTTTTTATCCCCCTACAGGAACTGTAAGTCCAATTTTTTAAAATATTTTGCCCATCAAAAATCAATCGATATACAAAAGTTACAATGAGAGCGTTCAGTCTAAACAGTACATAGACAAGAATTAAAATAATTAATCCCAATAAATCCACACCAAAATCCAAGGACTCCAATGTAGATAATATTTTTTAGATCGATCTTTTCTAAAAGCATCTTGCAGTAAAAGACAAGCCGTACAAGCCAATATTATACCGAATATGGAAAAAACAATCATACCGAAGCGATCGTCCGCCATGTTTATTGTCATAGCATAGACCATTACGAGCATCATCATGCCCACGAACAATGCTGATTGAAAAACAATGATTCTTTTAAAAATATGATCTTGTGTAAATTTTAAATTTATGTTCATTGAACTTATCTATTTTTAATTTAAATAAAAAACGCCCTTAATATCTTAAGAGCGTCTTTTTTGAAACTTAAAGTTCAGAATTAAAGTTTAGAAACTAACTCTGGAACTACAGTATTCAAATCACCGACTAACCAGTAGTCAGCTACAGCATTGATTGGCGCTTCTTCATCTTTGTTGATCGCTACGATCACTTTAGAATCTTTCATACCCGCCAAGTGCTGAATCGCACCAGAAATACCGACAGCGATGTATAGGTCAGGCGCAACGATTTTACCTGTTTGACCAACTTGCATGTCGTTAGGAACGAAGCCAGCATCAACCGCAGCACGTGAAGCACCTTGAGCAGCACCAAGCTTATCAGCAAGTGGATCAAGTACTTTGTGGTAGTTCTCACCAGAACCAACACCACGACCACCTGAAACAACGATACGCGCAGCTGTTAATTCTGGACGTTCAGATTTCACGATTTCTTCAGAAATGAACTTAGAAATACCAGCATCACCTGTAGAAGCAATTGCTTCAACAGCAGCTGAACCGCCGTCGCTTGCAACAGCATCAAAAGCAGTACCACGTACAGTTGCAACAACGATAGATTCGTCAGATTGAACAGTCGCAATCGCGTTACCAGCATAGATTGGACGTTTGAAAGTTTTAGGACCTTCAACAGCGATGATGTCAGTGATCATGCTTACATCTAATAGTGCAGCAGCACGTGGAAGAATGTTCTTACCCGTCGTTGTAGAAGCAGCTAGGATGTGAGAATAACCCGCACCGATAGAAGCTACGAGTTTAGCCACGTTTTCAGCCAATTGATTTGCATAAGCAGCATCATCAGCAAGTAATACTTTGCTTACGCCAGCAACTTTAGCAGCAGCATCAGCAACTGCTTGAGCACCAGAACCTGCAACCAATACAGTGATATCACCACCGATTTTTTGAGCCGCAGCAACAACGTTTAATGTTGCACCGTTAAGTGCTTTATTGTCGTGCTCAGCGATAACTAAAATACTCATGATTTTATCCTTCTGTATTAGATCACTTTCGCTTCATTTTTTAATTTTTCAACAAGCTCATCTACAGATTTCACTTGTACGCCAGCTTTACGCTCTGCAGGTGGTTCAACTTTAACTGTTTTAAGTTTAGACGTTGAAGTAACACCATAATCAGCAGGAGATTTCGTATCAAGCGGCTTTTTACGTGCTTTCATAATGTTTGGCAGCGCAGCATAACGTGGCTCATTCAAACGTAAGTCAGTCGTAATAATTGCTGGAAGTGCAAGTTCAACAGTTTGTAAACCGCCATCCACTTCACGTGTTACTTGTACTTTGTCGCCTTCAACTTTAACTTCAGAAGCAAATGTACCTTGACCTGAACCAAGTAAAGCACCGAGCATCTGACCAACTTGGTTAGAGTCGTCATCAATTGCTTGTTTACCTAAAAGGATGAGTTGTGGTTGTTCTTGTTCAACAACACCTTTTAAGATTTTAGCAACTTCTAAAGCACCCAGTTGGCTATCATCAGCTTCAACCAAGATACCACGGTCCGCACCTAATGCCATCGCAGAACGGATTTGTTCTTGTGATTCTTTAGGGCCAATAGAAACCACAACGATTTCAGAAACAGTTCCTTTTTCTTTTAAGCGAACCGCTTCTTCCACTGCGATTTCATCGAATGGGTTAATTGACATTTTAACGTTAGTAAGGTCTACCCCACTATTGTCCGGTTTAACTCGAACTTTAACGTTGGCATCAACCACACGTTTTACAGCAACAAGAGCCTTCATGTAATCCTCGGCTGTTTTAGCAAATGTAAATGTTAAGAAGAGTTATCATAACCCTTCATTTAAAATTATTTAGGTGTCCTATCTTGCAATGTGTTTGGCATTTCGGTCAAGTCACAATTCACTAAAGTGATGTAAAAAAGCGTAAAAATAGTTGAACGCACAGTTCAAAAATATTTTTTTCAAACAATTCACTTTGTTTTAGCTATTATTCAATAAAATTTTAAATATTGATTTTTAAGGTTTAATAAATTTTCAATCACGCTATTTTCAACTTTCTTAAGATATAAAACCAATAAATGATCTTAAAAAAAATTTCACTCAAAATTACTGATTCAGCTTATCAAAAATTGTCATTTAAGATATAAAACTGAAAATTTAGGTATTTTTTTAAATATTTTTTACGTTTGCTCACAACTTTCTTTTTAATTTTCCGCATTCTTTTAGATAAACAACGAAATATCTTCAATAAATTACCTTCATCTGATGCAAAAAAGTTGTTTTTTGATCGACCTACAGGATTAAGCTCATGCTACTGCACAGTTACTGTAAAATATTTTTACACCTACAATAATTTAGGTCATTTTAAAATGTTAACTTACCAGCTTGAAACCAAACGTTTATATTTACGCCAATGGCAACGCTCAGATGTTCCAGCTTTTGTACAATTAAATGCTGACCCCAAAGTCATGCAATATTTTCCAAAATGCCTAACAGCAGATGAAAGTGAACAATTGGCTATATGCTTTCATAATTTAATTCAGGACAATCAATGGGGGTTTTGGGCAGTTGAGTTAAAACAAACTCAACAGTTTATTGGTTTTGTTGGTTTACATGCACAACCCGAACGCTTTAGCTTTTCCCCATGTGTTGAAGTCGGTTGGCGTTTAGCACACCACTATTGGCATCAAGGTTATGCAACCGAAGCCGCCGAAGCATGCCTCGCTTTTGCATTTGAAATATTAAATCTAGATACTGTAGTGGCTTTTACAGCACATCTTAATCTTGCTTCTGCCAAAGTTATGCAACGTTTAGGTATGACTTATTTATATGACTTTGATCATCCTGCCTTGGCAAAAAACCATCGACTTTCCCAACATGTCTTGTATCAGATCACACGACATGAATTTATACTCCGCTCAAACAAGAGTGAAATTGTATATTCAAAAACAGATGCTAATAAGAAGAACTACTTTGAGCCGCTAAAAAATCTCGGTGAATATGACTGAGTGAAATTAAATCTTGATGCTCTAAATCAAATATCTGCCAAACTGCTAAAAAATCTTCCTTTGCATCCACATGCTCTGACACAGTTTTTGCTGCTTGCCATTGTTGATCAGAAATCCATAAATATACTTCTTGAGTTTCAGTATTTAATGCTTGCACTTTACCTTCCGCATTAATTCCTAGGACTTTTCCTTGTTGTGGTAAAGTCGCCTCAATTTTCGGCAGACTAAATTCCACAAAATGTTTAACTTGACGTAATCCATAGCCACGAAAAATTTCTTTTTGCGCTTCAGTCAATTGTTGATATTTTTGCTCAAGCTCAGGAATCATTTTATTACCCAGTACATGTTCAACATCTTTTTTTAAAAATGGAAAAAATCGTGCACATCGCACGTTGCCTAAAACATATACAATAGAGCGCCACAAAATACAATTATCCTTTTGGCTTTTTTATTGATAAAAGATGCAAAGCATATTGTCTAGTCATATAAGTTTTGATTTTTTATTGCGATTTCAGCTTACACTCAAAGAATGCCAAATAATCTGCATTCATGTAAATTGTAAGAGACCGTGTATTTTAGAGTTTCACCCTCTTCTAATTAACTAAAATTTGTCATTTGCACATTTATTGCGGTATATAAAGCTACTTTTTAACTGCTCTTGGATGTGCTTGATCATAAACTTGTGCTAATCGATCAAAATCAATATGGGTATAAATTTGGGTCGTAGTAAGATTACTATGTCCAAGCATTTCTTGCACTGCACGTAAATCACCACTATTTGACAATAGATGACTCGCAAAACAATGACGTAATAAATGCGGATGTAAATCTACATTTACTCCTGCACGATGTGCTTGATATTTTACTCTATTTTCAATTTGTCTCGGGGTGATTGCATTTCCTTTTTGGCTAATAAACAGTGCAGATTCAGCCACAAATTCTCCCTGCCAAATTCGATAAACTTTCAACCAATCAATCAAACTTTGTTTGGCTTTACTTCCAAAAGGAATAATACGTGTTTTGTTACCTTTCCCTGTCACTCTAAGGAGTTGTCGATTAAAATCAAGATCTCGAATTTTCAAACCTTGTATTTCTGCTAGACGTAAACCACTAGAATACAACAACTCTAAAATGGCTTTATCACGTACCCATAATTGATTTTCTAAGGGTTTTTCAGGTGCTGCTTGATCCATAATTTGATTGACCGTTTCAATATCAATCATACCGGGCAATGGTCGAGGTTGTCTTTTTAGCTGCAAATCATCCGCAGGATTCATTTCCAGATAATGCCCTTGCTTTGCCCATTTCATAAACTGACGAATCGAGCTCAGATGACGCTGTAGGCTGCTTGAAGTTAATTGATCTTTTTCGACTTTATAAGCGAGGTATTCTCGTAAATCCGCTGCTTCAATTTGATTAAGCTCAATGTGTCGCATATAACAAAAGTCAATAAAACCTGAAACATCACGAAAATAAGCATCTAATGTATGTTCAGATTGATTTTGCACTTGCCGATCTTTAATCCACATGGAAAGCAGTTGCATTGCACCATATTGCATAAATCATCCTGTGAAATTAAACCTGCATAAACTGAACGAAAACACTCATTTTCTGGCATTCATATATTCATCAATATAATAACTTCAATAAAAACATATGCAAAAAATAAATTATGCACTATCTGTTTTTGCAATCACCTCAAACTTACCTTGTGGTGTTTTCACTAAAATCATCCCATCCGTACTGATGTAAAAACTTTTTGGATAATCAAAATTCAAAGCAAGTTCAGGGTTTCTTAACGCAACAAATTCAGCCTGTTTATACCCTTCAATAGTACGTCCAACTTCAAAATAAGTCACTTCAGAAAAATTCAGCTTAAAGCCTTTTTCATGGTCTTTACAATCAATCCATGGGAAAAATCCAATATGTTTTTTACGTTGTGCCATTTCAATCCATCAATCTCTTATATATACCTATCATACAAAAAAACCCGCACAAGGCGGGTCTTTTTTACAAGCATAATTCTTATGAATTACAAGCTGTAGTACATATCAAATTCAACTGGATGCGTTGTTGTATTTAAACGACGAACTTCTTCAGTTTTAAGCTCGATATATGCATCAAGCATATCTTTAGTGAACACGCCACCTTTCAACAAGTAATCATGATCCGCAGCAAGAGCTTCAAGCGCCATATCTAAGCTATGTGCAACTGTTGGGATTTTTGCTTCTTCTTCAGGAGGAAGGTCATACAAGTTCTTATCAGCAGCTTCACCTGGATGGATCTTGTTTTGAATACCATCAAGACCAGCCATTAACAATGCAGCAAAACCTAAGTACGGGTTCATCATTGGGTCAGGGAAACGTGCTTCAATACGTTTACCTTTAGGGCTAGAAACGTAAGGAATACGGATAGAAGCTGAACGGTTACGCGCTGAGTAAGCAAGCATAATTGGTGCTTCAAAATGTGGCACTAAACGCTTATACGAGTTTGTAGAAGGGTTTGTGATCGCATTCAATGAACGTGCATGCTTGATTACACCGCCAATGAAATACAATGCCATTTCTGACAAACCAGCATATTCATCACCAGCAAACAAGTTCTTACCATCTTTAGAGATTGACATATGAACATGCATACCAGAACCGTTATCACCTACCATTGGTTTAGGCATAAAGGTTGCTGTTTTTGCAAATTGATGTGCAACATTCCAAACCGCATATTTAAACTGTTGTACTTCATCCGCTTTACGAACTAAAGTATTGAAACTTACACCAATTTCTAATTGACAAGATGCAACTTCATGGTGATGCACTTCAACACGACCAGGTCCCATAATATCTTCAATACGAGCACACATTTCAGCACGCATATCTTGTGAAGAATCAACAGGTGGAACTGGGAAATAACCACCTTTCACACGTGGACGGTGACCAGAGTTACCCGCCTCATAGTCTTTACCTGTTGACCAAGCTGCTTCTTCAGCAATTAATGTATGACGTGCGCCAGACATGTCAATGTCCCATTTCACTTCGTCGAATACAAAAAACTCTGGTTCTGGACCAAAAAATGCAGTATCACCGATACCTGTTGATTTTAAATATTCTTCAGCACGGCGAGCAATCGAACGTGGATCACGTTCATATCCTTGACCTGTAGAAGGTTCAATAACATCACATGTTACAACAACAGTTGCTTCAGCAAAGAATGGGTCTAAGAAACATGATTCTGGATCTGGACGCAAGATCATGTCAGATGCTTCAATACCCTTCCAACCTGCAATTGAAGAACCATCAAACATTTTACCGTCTTCAAAAGTATCTTCATCAATACTATCCGAAGGATAAGTTACGTGTTGCTCTTTACCCTTAGTATCAGTAAAGCGAAAATCGACCCATTTTGCGCCACTTTCTTGGATGAGTTGTAGGACCTTGTTCGCCATGCTCATTTTGCTCCGATGATTTTTTGTTGCACATGTGATTGTGCGTGTTAGTAGTTAGTATTAATAAAGCAATTACCATACCAACTTCAAGAATATTTGCTAAAAGGTTGAATTCCTTATCAGAAAATACGCTTTAACTTGTTTATACCCGTACTATTATACAAGCCGTATTTATAAATGCACCATCTTCATACACACTTCTTTGTTTTAAATATTTAATGCCGCCTTTAATTGCACTATTATTGTGCAATTATTTATATGTGTATTATCTTGGTGCTCATTTTATCTAATTATCATACTTTTGATCGTACTTTATGCAAAGAATAACTTAAATATTTACTCTAAATCCTAGACAAAAAAGAGCATCACGCTAGAACAATGAACTTTTACGCCCATTAGATAATGTTTCGATACATAAGACAAAAAAAATTACGATGCTTACAAAAATTGATCATGCAAAAATTTGGCTTTTTTCCTGATTTAAATCTTATACAACAAGCATCGTTAGCATTCAAAAATGTACAGTTAACTATATAACGTATCTGTTAAATTAAATGATAAATACCTTATGACATTTCTTCTTAAAATATTGTTTAAAATTGCATGATTATTTTTTCATGTAGATCGTGTAATTTCACACACTCAAGAATCATATTTTTTGTTATTTTTATGCATAACCATTTAAATAAAAATCGGGTTTTAATGCACCATTTTCGTTATAAATCACAACTCAAACCACAAACCCGACAATATTATTTTAACTGGTTACACACTTAGGATATTTCAATTTCAGCACGTGCAATCAATGCTTCAACCACAAGCAACACATCATCTTTTTTACGTGCATCAACTGCAAAAATTGGCAAATCGTAATTTTCCATCTCACTAAAATCACGGTAAATTTTTAATAGACTTTGCGGATTTTCATCCACATGGGTAATACCGACAATAATATTTCCCACATGTGCTTTAAAAGATTCAAGATAGAATTTCAAATCATCTAAGGCATTTTTTCGTGAATGATCGATCAATACTATTGCACCAATTGCACCTTTACAGATCACTGACCAAATAAAATCAAAACGGTCTTGCCCTGGCGTACCATACAAACCAACCACAACCCCATCTTCGAGTTTGATTTCGCCATAATCAATACCTACCGTTGTTAAAGCCTTGGTATGTGCGTCTTGATCTGTATTTAATGCTTCAGTTGAAAGTACTGAAACCTCAGAAAGTGATTTAATGGCTTCAGTCTTACCTGCCCCCATAGTACCACCAAATACAATTTTGTATTTCTGTAAGATCAATTTTTTCTCCCTTGTCCAATTTATGGACGATTAACAACTTTAATTTTTAAATTAAAATTTTTATAAAACTTTAATATATCTTATAGACCGAGTTTTCGTCTGAGTTTACCAAAGAAACCTTTTAATACGCCTTCAGATTTCTCAGTTTTAAGGACTAACTTTGCATCTGTCTCAGGAATTTCTTTTACAGCATCGATCAAAACGGCAACAGCCACAAATTGTTGAATAATAGAAAGTTTAATTTCTAATTTTTTTTCAACTTGGCTGATACTCGCACCTTTTTCAAAACATGCTGCTATTTTAAATACATTTTGTCGATCATAAGCAGATTGCGGTTGTGGCCAAAACTTTAATTTATAAAAAGTATTTACATTTTGCTCTTTTAATAATTGCGGTGAATTCCACAATAAATTCCACAACCAATTTTTTAGATCTTGACCTTGCGTTGAATCTACACTTTGCACTTTTTGCATCGTTGCATAAGTATAGTTGAGTGAATTGTCTGTGCTATTGGTTTTACGTTCTGGGTCTACCCATACTTGCTCTTTACGGATATTAATGAGTGCAATATTGCCTTGATGATCAAAAACCTGAATATTACTATTTCTTTGATCGATCAACTCTTTGATTAATTTATTTATATCAGTAGTTTGGGAAGTTTTAACTACACGAATATCCTGATTAGATGTTTTTAAAGGGGTACCTAAATAGCGCGCTTTAAACCATTCTCGAATATCATCCGATGCTGAGAATGGTAAATATAGAGCATCATTTTCAATCATTCCTGCTTTATCTTGTTTGTTGACCAAACGTAAATAAGCAACTCGCTGACTCCCGACCAAATTTTGAATAGTGGGTGAGCCAAAAAACATATCATTGACCAAAAGTATGTCTAATTGTGGATCTGCAATATTAACCCAATTGATCTGGATGGATTCGTCATATAGCGCCTGAATTTTTTGTTTTAGGCTTTCTAATACATTTAGACTTAATCCAAAGATTGCTATTTTTACTTCTTCTCTCACAAATTCTTCCCCTAAAAACATGTGACGATATTATCATTTTTAAATAAAAATGCAAAAAATAACCATTGAAAAATCATCAATCTGTTCTTTTTTACAATGTATATCAATATATTAATAAATTGTTTAATTAAAGTTTTATCAATTTGACCGATAGCATCATATACAAAATTGATTTTTACATAAATTCAAGTGATTTGTCATCTAAATTCAGATCAAAGTTTAAACTATTTTAGACCTTAAAATATAATCTACATCTTTAACCATTTTGAATGAAATCATATTTATACATCTATTACTTGCTCCTTATTCAGCATATCATTTTTGATAACTCAAAATACGATTGAAAAATATCCTTTAAATCATATTTTAAATTTACTAAAATATTACCTTAGCTTTCGAATGCAACCACTGACCTAAGCTATAATTATATTTTTTTTAACAACATAGCAACTAAATAATACGATTTAATGAATAGAATTTTTAATACCCAATTCAAACATTAATTAGCCCTTAAGTTTTTCATAGAAATCTTATATAAAACAAAAATTCAAAGAATTTAAAAAAGAATCTGCTATGATAGCGTGCACTTCGTAGGCTTTCTTATTTTGTGCCTAAACCAAGTGTTTTTAAATGAGGAACTCAACAGTGACTCAAAAAATCCAAACAAAATAAATGTATAAATAACTAGAGGTTATGCTTAATATGCTTCTCATGATCGACAACTATGACTCTTTTACCTACAACATCGTCCAATATTTTGGCGAGTTAAATCAAGAAGTAAAAGTCGTCCGTAATGATGCCGTGACTTTGGAAGATATTGAGCGATGGCAACCAAAGTATCTTGTGATTGGTCCTGGTCCTTGCTCTCCATCTGAAGCTGGCGTTTCTGTGCCTGCGATTCAGCATTTTGCAGGGAAAATTCCAACCCTTGGCGTCTGTCTTGGACATCAGGCAATTGGGCAGGCATTTGGTGGTGACATTGTTCGTGCCAAAACCGTGATGCATGGTCGTTTATCTGACATGTACCACAGTGATACAGGCATTTTCAGCAATTTACCTTCTCCATTCTCAGCAACTCGCTATCACTCTTTGGTGATTGATCAAGCGACTTTGCCTGAATGTCTTGAAATCACTTGCTGGACCAATGAAGCCGATGGCTCAATAGAAGAAATCATGGGTGTAAAACATAAGACATTGCCAATAGAAGGCGTGCAGTTCCATCCTGAATCCATCCTGAGCCAACACGGACACCAAGTCTTCAAGAACTTTTTAGATATTTATGCATAATTGAGTGACCCAAATGAATATTCAACAAGCTTTAAATAACATCACCAAAAATATTGAACTGACTCAACCGCAAATGGAAGCAGTGATGCGTACCATTATGAGTGGTGAAGCCTCAGATGCCCAAATTGGTGCGTTGATGATGGGTTTACGCCAAAAAGGTGAAAGTATTGATGAAATCACCGCAGCGGCACGTGTCATGCGTGAATTTGCCATCAAAATCGATGTCAGTGATATTCCCTATTTAGTCGATATTGTCGGTACAGGCGGCGACGGACAAAATTTATTTAATGTCTCGACCGCATCTTCTTTTGTCATTGCAGCTGCAGGTGCAACCATTGCCAAACATGGTAACCGTGGTGTGTCATCCAAGTCAGGCTCTTCTGACTTATTGGAACAGGCAGGCATCAACCTTGATTTAAATATGCAACAAACAGAACGATGTATCCGTGAGATGGGCGTCGGTTTCTTATTTGCTCCAAATCATCACAAAGCCATGAAATATGCAGCTGGCCCCCGTAAAGAGTTGGGTTTCCGTAGTATTTTCAATCTTCTTGGTCCGCTTACGAATCCGGCTGGGGTGAAGCGCTTTGTCATTGGTGTATTTTCCACTGAACTTTGCCGTCCTATGGCGGAAGTTTTAAAGCAACTTGGTGCTGAGCATGTGATGGTGGTTCACTCCAAAGATGGTTTGGATGAAATCAGTCTAGCTTCAGCAACTTATGTGGCTGAACTTAAAAATGGTGAAGTGACTGAATGGATGATTCAGCCTGAAGAGGTTGAGATTGAGTCTCAGACATTAACAGGATTATCTGTAGACAGTGCTGCTGAAAGTCTTGCACTGATTAAAGACGCTTTGGGTAAGAAAAAATCGGCAAAAGGTGAAAAAGCAGCCAACATGATTGCTTTAAATGCAGGTGCAGGGATTTATGTTTCAGGCTTAACCAACTCCTATAAACAAGGTGTGGCTTTGGCACATGACATTATTTATGGCGGACAAGCTTTGGAAAAAATGGGCGTTTTGTCAGAATTTACCAAAACCCTCAAAGAATACGAAGCTTAAGCATTTAGCCAAAATTTAAGGAATATCATTATGGTGGATATCGCCAATACCATTTTAGGTAAAATTGTAGATCGTAAACACGAAGAATTTGCAGCACGTTTAAAACAACGCAGTTTAAAAGATGTTGAAGAACTTGCTCAGGCAGCAACACCTGTACGTGGTTTTGCCAACGCTTTGCACAGTAAACGTCCTGCGGTGATTGCTGAAATTAAAAAAGCATCTCCGTCCAAAGGTATTATTCGTGAAAACTTTAATCCTGCTGAAATTGCTGAACAATATCAACATGCAGGTGCAGCATGTTTGTCTGTGTTAACGGATATCGATTTCTTTCAGGGTGCGGATGAAAACATCCAAATCGCGCGCAGCCATTGTGACTTACCTGCCCTGCGTAAGGATTTTTTAATTGATCCTTATGGTGTGATTGAAGCGCGTGCTTTACATGCAGATTGTATTTTGTTGATTGTGGCAAGTTTGTCAGATCAGCAACTCGAAGAAATGTCGAAAACCGCATTTGAACACAATCTGGATGTATTGGTTGAAGTCCATGATGAGGAAGAACTTGAACGTGCAATGAAGCTTTCTGAGCGTTGTTTATTGGGCGTGAATAATCGTAATCTAAAAACCTTTGATGTCGATTTAAATACATCTTTCCGTTTGAAAAAGTTGCTTGATCCTTCTCGTTTGCTGATTACTGAAAGCGGAATTGCCACCCCTGAAGATGTTCGAAAAATGCAGGAACATGACATTCATGCATTCTTGGTTGGCGAAAGTTTTATGAAACAACCACGTCCTGATCATGCTTTTGCAGAGTTGTTTGGTGTGCCTGAGAAGGTTTGATCAACTTTTAAATGTCAGCTTGATCAATCGATTAAGCTGACTTAGTATTAAAAAAGAAGAAAAAAATGGATATAAATTTCTCAAGTCCAATGGGTACTCAACCCTTGAAAAATGGAAATGTACTTCATGAGCATCAAATTGGTGACACTTTAATTTATATAGAATTTACCAAACATCATGAGATGTTGAATTTTCATCAAAAAGTGAAGCGCAGATATTTGTCTGACTACAAAATTATTCCACAAATCAATGAATTTTCACAAAATATTTTCTTAAAAAAATTTCCCAAATACCAATCTCTCATTACAAATATAAAATCTACATGTTTAATGGTATATAGCTATAGATACTTTATCGATCAAGATTACGTTGAGTATGATTGTTTTATTAATCATGATTTTATGGATTTGATTGATGATCCTAAAATGTATGATGAGCTATATGAAATTTTAGAAAATGAAGCTGTCTTTTTAAAATACAAAGATGGAATTATTGAGGAAGATATATGAAAGATTTTTTTAACTAAATAATTTAAGATTTAGCATTTCTTTCATACTATCCCACTTAGAATTCTATCTATACAATAAAACCAATACACTTCAAAAATCGCCAATTTAAGCTATAATAGTCAACAAATTCTGTTCATTGACTGTTTTAAATATTATGAGTAATTCTGATTCTCCATTTTCCAAATCACAACTCGATTTATTAAAACAATTCAAGAAACAAATCACTCATCCGCATTCTTCAAAAGTTGCAGCACAGCCTGAACCTAAGAAAGTTCAAGAAACTGCACCTGAAGAAATCAGCGATGCAGATTTATTTAAAACAGCTTTGGGCGGCGTTAAAAAACTCGATAATAGTAATATTGCCAAAATCGAGCGTAAAGATATTCGTAAAAAACCTGATGCAAAGACCTTAGCCAAACGCGCTGCGGCTGAAGGTGCATTTGAAGTCAATGAGGCAGAACTGTCTGATACTCAAGCTATTTTAAACCCTGTAGCAAGCCAAGCTGCATTAAGTTATCGCATTGCGACCTTACAACACAAAGTCTTTGAAGACTTAAAAGCAGGTAATCTGCGTTGGTTTGAAGCGGTAGATTTGCATGGTTGTACGGTCGAAGAAGCTCGTTCAGCCGTTTTGCAAATTATTCAAATTGCCAAAGAAGAAAATCAGAATGTGATTAAAATCGTGCATGGCAAAGGTCCTGATGCCATTTTAAAAACGTATGTCAATGGTTGGCTACGTCAGCACCGTGATGTATTGGCATTTGTCAGCGCACCTGAAAAACAAGGGGGTACCGGCGCTGTTCTGGTTCTATTGAAACGTGCAGAAAAAAATCCAAAATTTGCCAAAGAATCTTGATTTACTGTATGTCAAACAGGCAAACCTCCGTAAAAATTTTATTTAAATGACGGTTTATCCCGTAGTTGGAAAATATTTGATGTTTTTCTGCTACAATGCCGTCCTTGTTCAATCCGTATAAGTGAACACGTTTTATGTCTATGCAGCAATCCTACGCAAATATTTTAACTGCCGTTGGCGAGGACTTAGACCGTCCTGGTCTGAAAGATACGCCCATGCGTGCGGCTAAAGCTTTTTCGTACTTGACGTCTGGCTATAGCAAAACGCTGGAAGAAGTGACCAATAATGCGGTCTTCCCTTCTGACAATGATGAAATGGTCTTGGTTAAAAATATCGAGTTCTATTCTTTATGTGAGCATCATTTATTGCCATTTCATGGTCGTGTGCATATTGCCTACTTACCTTCAGGTAATGTTTTAGGCTTATCTAAATTTGCCCGTATCACGGAAATGTTTGCCCGTCGCTTACAAATTCAGGAACAACTCACCAAGCAAATTGCGGATGCTGTTGCAGAAGTAACCAATGCCCGTGGTGTTGCTGTGGTGATTGATTCAGCGCATATGTGTATGATGATGCGTGGTGTCAGCAAACAGGAATCCACCACACGTACCGTATCTTTCGTGGGTGATTTTAAAACCGATAAAGAAGCACGTCGTGAATTTCTTTTGGCTGTCCCTGAAGCACACTAATCATTTGATTAAATCATTTAAGCCTCAAATTTTTGAGGCTTTTTTATAAAATGGATTGTTAAAATGTCACCGATTTATTTGGCAGGTCAAGGTTTAATGCACAGTGAAAACACCGTGGACTATCCACGTGCGGATCGTTTGGTTAAAGGCAACCCCAAACGCCTGACCCAAAGTTTATATGAACATCCCCATATGAATTGTGGGATTTGGCAATGCGAAGTCGGTGCGTGGAATATTGTATTTGCTGACAATAAACAAGAGTTTTTTACTCTTCTTGAAGGTGTTGTTCGCATTCACAATGCAGAAAATCATGATTATATTGAAGTGAAAGCGGGTGAAGCAGGTGTGATTCCACCGAGTTTTGTCGGAACTTTTGAAGTGCTTGAAGCTGTGAAAAAATATTTTGTTGTCGTTGAAAGCTAAACACTGTAGTACATTTATTTTGCTGGCGCAGATTTATATGGTGTGAGTGCTTGATCACGCTGGTCGATGACCCTATTGGGAAATCCATCCCCCCGTTCTATCGCTGCACGATAAATAGGTAAATCTTCAAGATCAATCCATAAGAGGCTATCAAAACTCACCACATTGGCTTGTGCTAAAAATTGCTGTTTCAAACGTAAATATTCAATTTTAAACTGTACCGCATCCTCTCTGCTCAAGGTTTCAAGTTGCTGCTGAAAGGCATTTATCTTTTCCGATGAAACCTTAGGAACTTGACAGCGAATCTTAATGTTCAGTAGTTGATCATGAATGACCTGAATCTCATTCAATGCCCTGCAACTTTTAAACAGCGTGGAAGTCTGCTGAATTTCTTCATCAATCACAGCCAACATCTGCTTTTTCTCTTGTATATTCAGACCTTTGCTATTCATTTCACGTAAATAATTAGCAATCCCTTGTTTGGGAAATGCATCCCGATAGCGTTTTATTTCTGCCTTAAGATCAGGATCTGCTACCATTTCTGCAACAAGTTGATCATAGGTTTGATTAGGGTCAGGATCATTTAAAATCTGTGTTTTAATCACAAGTTGGGCAATTTTGATTACTTTTTTTTGGTCATATGCGCCTTGGTCAGATGCAAATGACGGCGTTGCATCCACAATACACGTGAACAAGATTGAGACTGTAAAAATGGCGAATTTCCACATATGCATTGATGATTTTTAAAGCTGAAAACAGATTTCAGTATACCCGTTTCAAATCAAATACCACTTAAAAATCGTACTCATCCAACATTTTCAATCCGTACATCAAAATTATGCAATATAAACCAAATTACGCCCATTATTTTTTGCTGCATATAAAGCCGTATCTGCTGACTCTAAGAAACGCTGATAATCTGGATGACCATCATAACTTACCACACCAATGCTCACGGTAAATTGGACTGCCACACCTGTACTCGATAAAATTTCTGATGTCTGAATGCGTTGTCGAATCTTCTCAGCAATCTGTTCAGCCATCTTCAAATCTGTAGCCACTTGTAGCAACAAAAATTCTTCACCACCGACGCGAAAAGCATAATCACTGCCTCGAGTGTGTTCCAATATCACTTCTGCCAATAATTGCAGTGCTGTATCACCTGTAGCATGTCCATATTGATCATTAATCCGTTTAAAATGATCGACATCGATTGCAAGCAATGACAAATGGGTTTTATGTTTGCGTGCATATAGTGTTTCGCGTGAAACAATTGTATTTAAATAACGTCGATTCAATAATTGGGTCAACGAGTCATTGCCTGAACCAATATATTCAGAAACTTGAAAGAGTTGATCCACCAACAGTAAAATTTCACGATCCTGATTGCGGATTTCCTGAATCAATTGAATGGCTAAGGTTTTATCTGCACAGCTTATAATTTTTTGATTAAGCACATCGACTTTTTTAATGCCACCAATAATTTCTTTGACTTGATCCGAACTTGAAAAAGCATAGGCGGCTTTGTGTATAAACCACAAACCAAATTCGGACTTAGATAAAGAAGTATGGGTAAAATTGGTCTGATTAGAAAAAACCTTAAACATCAGTTCATTTTCCCAATCAAGCAGACTGCCGCGCTGTTTATCTTTTTGTACAGCGACATCTTGCATGGCTGAAAATAAACGATAAGTATGTTTCATATCATTGTTAATTTCAGCCTTGGCTTCATAGGTTCGACTCATAATTTCTGAGGTAAACCCCAACACCTGCACAATGTAGCTGGCAATGCTTAATAAATTTTGTTGCGGTTTATTCAGCAGGCAAAATACTTTCTTTTCAATCTGTCGAATGCCACGGATAATCAACCACGATGGAATACCAATACGGGCATGAACCTCACCCACTTTCAATTGCTTTTGCACCATTTCATAAAAGTTTTTTTGAAATGGCACCTCAAAACTTTCCAACAACCAATTATTCAATGACGATTTCAAACGACTTTGTACAATTTCATCTGAAAGGAATTCAGAAGCGGTCTTTTCTTCCATCATTTTTTTATAAAATTCGGACACTAAGACAAAAGAATTATCCTGAATAAACTGCAATGCATAAGTCAAATCTGTGTTAGAAAAATCATCACAAATCCACTGCCACTGTCGGGACAAATCGACTATGCTTGCTTCGTTCATACAGAAATTTCTCATATTTTCTTAAATTAGTATGAATAATATAACACTATGAAATAAAATTTATAGCCACATTGCACCGCAATAAGATGTTAATTTTTCTATTTATATTTAATAATATAAACTTCATTTCTTAGCTCGCAATTTCATCTAAAAATACACGAGCATAAATTTAACCTGTTGAACCAAATCAATATTGATTTAATCCACTGCTGTTGTGGACATCATAATGATTGAAAACTTATTTTAGGTCATTTCCATCCCTTAAAAATAGTGAACAAAGCCCAAACTGGTTTTATTCCAATCCACATGATTTTGTTGTTGATATTGCCATGTCATACGCAGCGAGTTTTGTGCATCAACCGCATAGTTTAAACCTGTATTCAGACGTAAATTCCATTGACTTGCATCCTGCCAATATGGCAATTCAAGCTGTACTAAGCTATTTAAACGGTCTGTCCATATATTTTGGCAACCCATCGTAGGTCCAAGCCCGATACGCCAACCATCATCAAGCGATTTACCTGCTTGTGCTTGTGATTGTAACTGGGCATAACACACATGCTGCCGATTTTGATCGGCAACACTATAACCAAATTGGGTTTTCAGTTGTAATACGCCATGCTGCTGATCTGAATTAAATTGCCCCTGATGGATGGCTTCTTGTTGCCACCCCAGATTAAAACCCCAAGTTAAAGGTGTTTTAAATGGCGTGATCGGATTGTAGGAATTGACCGAAAGAAAATCAAAATGTTCAAGTTTCAACTTATCATCACGATACTGAAGGGTACCATCCCAGAAATTTAACTGTGTTCCTGTGCGGTATCCACCTTGTGGATCAAGTAAATCATGATACGCTTGACGTAAACCCAAGTCGAAAAACTGTTGCCCCTGCACTTCTCCCACTTGAATGAAAGTATTTTTGGTGTGGTGCCCCTGAGCAGGATCATGGCGCGGTGGCTCAACTTCAGTACGTTGTTTTTCAATATTAAGTTGACTGCGTAGACTCAAAATCTGACGTAATTTTGGCTGTGCCTCTTGCGTTGCAATTTTACGTGAAATCAACACCAAATATAAATCGTCATAAGCCATTTCCAGTATTTTAGCTTGATCAGTAGCATCAAATTTTGCCAGCATTGCAGGCATTTCATCGACGTTTAACAAGGTGAGTTGATGTGCTGTTTTTGCCAGTTGCTGCCCATGCTGACGTGACTGAGCCAAAAGCTGAGTTTCTAAAGCGGGACGATATTGCACATCCTGAATCAAATGATTGTCTTGAACTGTTTTTAAAGTTTCAACGGGAATGGAGGCAACTTGAACATGCTGTTGTAAATTCAGCTCAGGGCGGACGATGTCCAACAAACCAAGCAGTCGATAGGCACAATTGTCACTAATAAAATAATAAGGGAATTTAACATGCTTCATTTCCCAAATGTGTTGTACTAAAAATCGTGTTTCTTCAGGGTTTAAACTCAGTTCATACTCCCATAAATCACGACTTTCAAAATCACCATATTCCTTCACCTTCCGATAGTACGGCATCAGTGAATATTCACCATCATATTGTCCAGTCAAGCCTTTCCAAGCATAAGACCAACCTTCACCGCCCTGAACCGTAGCAGCATAATTAAGTGCATAAGACACCAAATTTAGTTGTTTTTGATCTTTGGGATCTAGTCGCAATAAGGTATGTCCAAACATGGAGCTTGGATTGCCCATAAAATCTGTGGCATAAATTAAAGTGGCTTTATAAGGTTTGATTTGCCCGATCCATTCATCCAATTCAGCACAATCTGCATGAGCCAATGCTGCTTTGGAAATTTCGAGTTGTTGAATTAACCAATGACTACGGGCAGGAAAACGACATTGAATGGATTGATTGGCAGCAGCAGCTTCAAACAGTGCTGCAATATTGGCATTGAGTTCTTGCTTTAAATCCGATTTTCCATGTGGTGAGAGAAAAAAACCGTCATAACGCACTTCACTTTGACCTTGCGCATTGGCATATAACAAACGTTGCCATGCAGTCTGCTTGTAAAGCTGTTTTTGTTCAGCAAGTTGCTGATATTTTTGAATAGATGCAAGATCTACTGAACTTGCATACGCCAGCGGTGTTAAACCGAGTGTGCACAAAAGCGCAAATATTTTCATTAATAATATATTGAGTCATTTAAAATTTTACTAAAATGAATAAAAACCCCATCATCCATGACAGGGTTTTCTCTGCACATTAAACGTAAGCTTTTAAAACTTCGTCTTGTGACATCACAGATTGTAATGATGCTAACACTTCTACTGAAGATACATTTTCAGCTGAATAAATTTTAGAGAAATTTTGTTTAGATACTGCAAAGAAACGCGCTTTATCCTCAGCTTTAATATTTAATAATTCAGCCAAAACATTTAAGCTTTCGCCCTCACCCACTGCCATATCACGGGCCAGCGACTCCGCATTTTCATGGGTGAATGTCACTGCCTGAGCAGTCACAGCACCTGTACCATTACAACCGAGCGTACCAAACGTGATACCAAATAACTGGTTTGCAAATAAACCATTGGTGGTTGCAGCTAAAATTTTAGGAATTTTTCCAGATTGTCCTTCCCAAACTTGAGAACCTAAACCACAACCTACATCGCTATCTGCAAAAGCTGAAACTGATCCTGTTGCCAATATGGCTGCTAAAGCAATTTTTTTTAACATGGTATTCTCCAATATTTTTTAATATTTCATTTATTTCTAGGATGTGTGTAATTTTTATTACACCATATAAAGATTTAACACAGTTATTCTAATAAGCAAATCAAAATATGATCATTTTTCGATTATTTTTCAAACTATTTTAATGTCCATTCACCAATGCTATTTCTATTGCCAAGAATTTTTAAAACCAACACCAAACTGAGTAATAGCAATAAATACCAAGAACCAAGTTTACCCCACCCGACCATATGCCATGCATCGACCTGACTCGGATATAACCAAATTTTATAAAAAGTACTGATATTTTCAGCAATCCAGATTAGAAATGCCAATAACAGCAATACAGGCAACATCGGCAACTGAAATTGATGTTGTTGTAATTGAAACCGTATTTTAGTTTTCCAAAAAATAACGACACTCCAAAAAAACAATACATTGCGTATATCTGGAACAAAAAATTTTGTCATAAAATTAAGATAGGACAATACTGCTAGACTCAACATATTGGCAAAACTAGGCAATTTTAAAAAAGAAACTTGATAAAGCCTTAATGAACGTGCAAAAAAACTGCCAACTGCCGAATACATAAAACCTGCAAATAACGGCACGGTCATGATTTTAAAAACTGCAGGTTGTGGATATTGCCACGAAGCGATCTGTGGATGAGTCAAAAATATTTCCATCCCCATAGCTAAGATGTGAAAAAGTGCAATGACTTTTGCTTCTGCCCATGATTCGAGTTTTAAACAAAGCAAACACGCTTGAATGATCAGTGCATAAAAGAATAAATAATCATAGCGAAAGAAGCCATAAAACTCACGACTGCCCATTTTTGCAGTCAGTGCAAAAGCGATTAGCAGTAAAATACCAAATAAGGCAGCTGAAGCTGCCTTAAAGATAAATTCCACACTTGATTTTAAATACAGCATACTCGAAGTGACTTAACCTAAATATTTCGCACTATATTCATGCACAGTATCAATGAAAATTTTAGGTTGTGCAGGGTCAACCCACTGCGTAATACCATGCCCTAAATTTGCCACATAACCTGTTTTTTCACCCTGAGCATAAGCATCGTCGAGCATGGCTTTTGTTGCCTTCTCAATACTTTGAGCTGAACCGTATAAGGTTGCAGGGTCTAAATTACCTTGCAGTGCCACACGACCATTTACAGTTTGACGTGCTACATTTAAAGGCGTTGTCCAGTCTAAACCTAAAGCATCTGCACCTGTTGCCACCATTGGCTCTAACCATTGACCACCGCCTTTGGTAAATAAAATCACAGGGACTTTACGACCGTCTTTTTCACGTTGTAAACCTGAGACAATCTTTTGCATATAATGCAGTGAAAATTCAAGATATTCACGATGTGCTAAAGCTCCACCCCAACTATCAAAAATTTGAATCGCTTGCGCACCTGCATCAATTTGTGCATTTAAATATTCAGTCACAGCATCAGCCAATCGCTCTAATAATGCATGTAAAACTTCAGGTTGAGCATACATCATCTGCTTCGTAAAACGAAAATCTTTACTTGAGCCGCCTTCCACCATGTAGGTTGCTAAAGTCCAAGGACTACCCGAGAAACCAATTAAAGGGACTTGCCCACCTAATGCAGAACGAATAGTTGAAACTGCATTCATGACATAATCTAAGTCAGATGCTGCATTAAATTTCGGTAAATTGGCAACGTCTTGTTCAGTTCGAATTGTTTTATGAAACTTAGGACCTTCACCTGTTTCAAAATATAAGCCTAGGCCCAATGCATCAGGAATGGTTAAAATATCAGAAAATAAAATCGCTGCGTCTAAATCATAACGGCGCAAAGGCTGTAAAGTCACTTCACAAGCAAATTCAGTATTTTTACATAAAGAAAGAAAATCACCTGCTTTGCCTCGTGTTTCACGATATTCAGGTAGGTAACGACCTGCTTGACGCATCATCCACACAGGTGTGGTATCGACAGGTTCACGTAGCAAAGCACGTAGAAAACGATCATTTTTGAGGGTCGTCATTTACTTTCCTATTTAAAAAAATTGAGCAAGGTCAGTCATCATAGCAAAAATCTATGCGCTATCGGCATTTCTTCGTGAGATTTTAATCTTGAAAATTATTTGAAATTTCATTTTTTTATGATGCGTATAGAATTGTATAAAAAATAGGATTTACACAAAACAAATACTGCATCTCCATTTATTTTCTGCAATACTTGCTTACTTTATAAATCAGTATGAATAATTCTTAAGGTTGAATTACATGTTCGTTCGCTCAATTCTTGCTTTGAGTTTAAGTTGTATCTTCACAGGTACAGCATTCGCTGCGCCTACAACTACTGAGCAATCGCTTACTCCGCATAAGGTAACATCTACAGCAGTTGAAGATCCAATTGATCCGCTGGCTGTTGAATCTTCTGCTGCCTCTACAGTCAACACAAGTAGTGCGAGCGAAGCTCAAATTTCTCAACAAGAGCTTAATGATTTAGATCAAGCTGCCAACACGCTGCAAAATTTAGAAAAAACAGAAGATAAAACTGCAGATATAGCAGCTGAAACAAGCACACAAACAGAAACCACAACGCCAAGTACAGCAGCATCAACCACTAAGTCTAGCAGTGCAAATAAAGCATCATGGACTTTAGACGGGATGAACAATGCTGAATGGTATGAAAATATTGGCAAAGGTCAATTCCCAGTCTATGCACGTGCACATGTGATGTTAAACAACTCACATGCGTCTCCGGGTGCCATTGATGGTTCAAGTGGTATGAATACCTTAAAAGCAATTTCTTCATTCCAACAAATGAATGGCTTAAAACCAACAGGTGAACTGACCAAAGAAACATGGGATGCTTTGATCGCAAAACAAGGCAGCAAACCTGCATTTGTAGAATACACCATCACAGATGCAGATTTAAAAGGCCCTTATGCTGCATCGATCCCACGTGACTATGCTCTACAATCAAAAATGAAAGGTTTGTATTACACACGTGTAACAGAAATGTTGGGTGAAAAATTTCATATGGATGAAGATTTCTTAAAGAAATTAAATCCAAAAGCAACCTTCAAAAAAGCAGGTGAAAAAATCATTGTGACCAATATCCGCAATGAATTACCTGAAAATATTCATTTGATCGTGGCACATAAAGGTGCAAAACAACTTTATTTGTTTAATGCCCAAAACCAAATGGTGGGTTCATTCCCTGCAACGATTGGTAGTTCTGACACACCATCTCCAACAGGAACTTATAAAATTACAGGTGTCGCACCAAATCCATGGTATAGCTATTCACCAAGTAACTTTGTGCAAGGCAATAACCGTAAACCATTGTCTTTACCACCTGGTCCAAATGGTCCTGTAGGAAATATCTGGATCGGTTTAAGTAAAAAATCATTTGGTATTCATGGTACACCGAACCCATCTGCGATTTCTAAAACCGCATCGCATGGTTGTATCCGTTTAACCAACTGGGATGCCAATGATTTAGGTAAAAAAGTTAAATCAGGTGTCACTGTTAAATTCTTAGAATAATCATTTGATTCTATCTGCAAATGATGATTTCAATGCCCAATAATTCGTTATTGGGTTTTTTTATGTTCAATATAAAATAGGCCTCATTATATTACTTACAAAAAAACAGTCCTATCTCTTTATAACTAATCGTCCTAAAAACACAACAATACGTTGCATGTTTAATGTTTCAACTCAATTTCGCAAAGACTAATATGATCTCAAGTTAAAAAAAATAAAGAATTGGAGATTTATCATGAATACATTTCTACATCGCAGTGAAGACCGTGGTCATGCTCAAATTGGCTGGTTAGACAGCAAACACAGTTTTTCTTTCGGCAGTTGGTACAACCCTAAATATATGGGCGTAGGTTCTTTACGTGTGATCAATGACGATACCATCGCCGCACATAATGGTTTTGGTACACACCCGCATGACAATATGGAAATCTTAACCTGTGTACTTCAAGGTACGATTTCACATAAAGATACCATGGGTAACGAACGCCATATTCACGCAGGCGAATGGCAGTTAATGAGTGCAGGTACAGGGGTACAACACAGCGAAATCAACAATGGCGATACACCTGTGCATATGTTGCAAATTTGGGTCATTCCCAATGTACGTGATGCTGAGCCGAACTATCAACAAGTCGAACGTGATCCAAAAAAATCACCGAATGAGTGGTTATTGATTGCAGGTCCTCATGACGATGCGCTTATGCATATTCGCCAAGACGCTGAAATTAAAGCAGCATATTTAGAAAAAGGTCATTCCCTCCCTGTCAAAGCCACTCAAAAATTTAATTATGTTCATGTAATTGAAGGTGAAATTGATATCGCAGGTCAAGTCGTCAAAGCAGGTGATGCTTACTTATTTGATGAAGATGCAACGATCAATGCCAACGAAAACAGCCAATTCATTTGGTTCGATTTAAGCAACTAAGGAAGTTGTTTTACGCTATTCACCTGTAAATCACCGATTAAATCCTCTGCATAGGCAGGGGATTTTTTATGCTCATGAAAAGACCACACTAACGAGAATAATCATTTTCCTGATCTTTAATCAATGATAAAGCGGCTTGCCATGCTGCTGCAATAATCGGTTCTGCCGCATCACTTTGAAACTGCTGCACGGTATATTCACATACAGCTTGGCTTGGATAATGCAATTGACGACTACTCATAGCTTTGATTTGAATTTGACATGCTCTTTCTAAAAAATAAATCTCATGAAATGCACGCGCGATGGAATCACCTGTCGCCAATAAACCATGATTACGTAAAATCATACAACGATAATGCTTTAAATCTTGCACCAAACGCTCACGTTCTGCTGTCGAAAATGCAATGCCTTCATATTCATGATAGGCAATATTATTGTAAAATTTCAGTGCATGCTGTGAAAGTGGTAATAATCCTTCAGCTTGTGCTGACACCGCAATCCCATCTGCGGTATGGGTATGAATCACACAATTGATCTCAGCATTGGCATGATGTAATGCCGAGTGAATCACAAAGCCTGCAACATTGACCATTTTCCCTTCATCATATTCAGCGACAATATTGCCATCATGATCAATTTTTACCAGATCAGAGGCTGTCATTTGGTCAAAGGTCACACCATAACGATTGATTAAAAAATGATTCGGTTCATGCGGCACACGTAAACTGATATGGGTATCAATCAAATCCGTCATTCGATAATAAGCGATCAAACGATACAGTGCTGCAAGTTGGCAACGTGCTTGCCATTCTATTGCATTGATATGCTGTGGTGCTTGCACAATACATTCCTTTTTTATTCTTCGATATTTCCTATATTCTTTGTAATGCAGAATAGATCATTTCTCAAGTGCAATCCATTTACCGTCAAGTCGATTTTCTTCAATCTCACCTCATCATTGTGTTTTCAATCAGCTATTATTCTTTGACAGTCTTCTGATATTTCATCATCAAATAAAAATGGGCAATTAAAGCCGTAAAAGCCAAAATTAAGGACAATACAAGCAAACGCATCGCCATGATCTCACCATCAGGTTGTTGTAAAAATGAATAAATGGCAATGGGAATGGTACGGGTTTCATCGGGAATATTGCCAACAAAAGTGATGGTGGCACCAAATTCACCTAAACTACGACTAAAACCTAAAATAGACCCCATTAAAATCCCCGGACATGCTAGAGGCAAATAAATTTTGACAAATATCTGCCGAAAATTTGCCCCTAAGGTTTGGGCGACTTCTTCCAAATGCCGATCTGACAACTGAAATGCCAAACGAATAGGTTGCACAATTAAGGGAAAACCCACAATCATTGAAGCCAGCACAGCACCTTTCCAGTTAAATGCGAGCTCTATGCCAATCGCTGATAAATACTGCCCCAGCCAACCTTTATGACCAAAAAGCAACAGCAGTAAATAGCCAAGTACCACAGGCGGCAATACCATCGGCAATTGTAAACATGCTTCGACCAAGACTTTCAGTCTAAAATCATAGCGTGCTAGCATCCATGCCAATGCAATTGCAAAAGGTAAACTAAAGGCAGTAGCACAGAAAGCCACTTTGGCTGACAGATACAACGCACTTAATTCTTCAGAGCTGAGCATATCCATTTGATTTTAAATTTTAAGCCTCAACAGAAACAATAGATTAATGTAGAGATGAGTTGAGTCCAAAACCATATTTCACAAAAATCGCTTTGGCTTGCGGATCACGTTGTACAAAGTTTTTAAAGTGTACAGCCTCTTTATTTTTCTGCCCTTCAACCGTCAATGCAAGGGGATAAATAATCGGATGATGGCTATTTTGTGGAAATGTCCCCAGCATTTTAACTTTTTGACTGATTAAGGCATCGGTTTTATAGACAATGCCGACATCACACTCGCCACGCTCCACAAATGCCAAGGCTGAGCGTACATCATCTGTCCCCACAATACGTCCTTTTAACGCATCGAACCAATTGAGTTTGACTAAACTTTGTTTGGCATATTTGCCTACTGGGACGGATTCCATTTGCCCTGTGCATAAGCGCCCTTTAAACGTTTTGGCAAAATTAAAATTAGATTGAGCTTTAAATGGAATATTTAAATTTTTAGCGCTAATGACCACCAATTGATTAAACAGCAAAGGTTTTACTTGTTGCATCTGAATTGCATTTTTTTGTACTAAATACTGCATCCAATCGACATCGGCTGAGAAATAAAGATCACTTTTTGCCCCTGCTTCAATTTGTTTAGCAAGCGCTGATGATGCACCAAACACAGGGATAATTTTAGTTTCTGGATATTTTTTTTCATACAGTTTTGTAATATCTATTAGGGCATTGGTCAAACTTGCAGCTGCATAAATTTTTACTGTTTCTGCATGAGTTAAGCTCACAGCACAACAGAATGCGCTTGCGAATAGCATTTTTTTCAACATTGAATTGCCCCTATACACAACATGAGAAAGATAAAAAGAGCTAAATAAAAATACCTTGCACCATCTGCCCTGCTTCAAGCTGTTGATGTGCAGGAATACGCACCAAACCATTGGCTTGCATTAAATTACTCAGCATATGTGATTGTTGTTTGCCGAGGCTTTGGACTGTGAGCTTGGCTTGATCGAATTGCACCGACATACGTAAAAAACGTTCTCGTGCATCGGCTTTTAAATCATGACTGAGTTCCGCGCTGAACCATTGCAAAGATGATGTTTGCCCTTGCAAAGCATCTAATAGCGTCGTGGTATAAATTTGCATGCCCACATACACCGCAGCAGGATTCCCCGGTAAGCCCAATAAATAACAGCATTTTTGATCAGGCTTTTGCAATCTCGCAAAGAACATCGGCTTACCCGGTTTTTGTTTCACTTTCCAAAAGATTTGTTCAAAACCTAATTCCAATGCCACAGGACGAATAAAATCATAATCACCGACTGAAACCCCGCCTGTGGTCAGGATCAAATCATAATTTTGACTTAATTCAGCGAATAATGTTTTTACCGCAAGTGCTGTATCCGCCACATGAAAAAGATCAATCTGTTGATTACGCTGTTGAAACCATGCCTGAATTAAAGGGGCATTGGCATCAAAGATTTTGCCTGCAGTGAAGTCCTCAATATTTTTTGCAACTTCATCGCCTGTGATCACCACTGCAATTTTAGGATATTGAAAGACTTGAACCTGTTGAATACCTGCCATGCTTAAAGCTGCGATTGCACCCACTGACAGTTGTTGACCTTTCTGCGCAAGAGATTGTCCAATCGCAATTTCCTCGCCAACATCACGAATATCGGCATGTTTTTTCAGTGCTTCTGTCATTTGAATTTTAGATGTCGAAACTAAATGGACAATTTCTTGCCGTGCTACCGTTGTTGTTCCAAGCGGAATTTTTGCTCCCGTAAAAATACGTAAGGCTTGTCCATGCGCTAATACAACATCAGCACATTGTCCTGCACGAATTTCCCCAATCAGTTCAAAAGTCGAACCAACCTCAATCACTTCGTCTGCATGTATCGCATAGCCATCTACTGCACTTTGTGAAAACATGGGTAAATTAATACTTGAAGCAACATCTACTGCTAAATAACGATTTAATGCTACATGTAAAGCAAGATCTTCAGTGCCTAAAACTTGGCTATGTTGTTGAATCAATGACAATGCTTGATCAATCGAAATTAAACCCTGTTCAGCCTCACAACCTGACATTATTGATAACCTCCCGCATGCGGAATATTTTTTTGTACATCAAAGAGATGCACAAGTGCAGGTAAAATTGCGCTTAAAGACTCTAAAGCCCCCTGACGACTGCCCGGTAAAGTAATCACCAAACTTTGATCGATATAACCTGCAACCCCCCGACTGAGTGCAGCATAAGGGGTACGGCGTTGCCCAAAACTGCGTGATGCTTCCATTAAACCGGGAATTTCACGTTCTAATAAAGGCTGAATGGTTTCTACAGTTAAATCTTTTGGCCCTAAACCTGTACCGCCCACGGTTAAAATTAAAGGATATTGATTTTTTTGCTGTTCAATCAATGCCAATAATTGTGTCGGATCATCAGGAATCACTTGATAAGCAATATTACTAAAATTGGCTTCTTGTAAAATTTCTAGGACATTTTGCCCTGCGGTATCAGGCTTTTTCCCTGCTGCGACAGTATCGGACAAGACAATCACCGATGCAGATAGACTCTGTTTTAAAGCACGGGTAAAATGTGATTTTCCGCCTTTTTTCTTTTCTAATTGAATACCATCCAATAATAAATCATCAGGGTCACAATGCGGTTTAAGCATGTCATACAAGGTTAGTCCTGCAAGACTCACTGCCGTTAATGCTTCCATCTCAACACCTGTAGGGCCAATGGTTTCCACAACAGCGCTAATTTTGACATGTGCATCAAACAGTTCGTAATCGACATCGGCACGGTAAATCGGCAGTGGATGGCACAATGGAATCAGTTCATCGGTACGTTTTGCCGCTAAAATCCCCGCAATCCGCGCTGTTTTTAAAGCATCCCCTTTTTCCGTAGTGCCATTGCGTAATAATTCGATGCAATGAGGTGGTGCATGTAATATTGCTGTGGCGATCGCGGTGCGATAACTTTCTGCTTTCATGCCAACATTTTTCATTGCACATTCCTATTTTATAATTTTCTTCAAGATTAACGGTTTGATTTACAGATGCCATTGATAAACAGCGGGATCTACCGAAGATTCGTGCTGTTTTTGCGTTAAAGAGGCAAGTTCCTGTGTCGGTTGCTCATGAGGCAGATGATCATCTTGATATGTTGCTGTAGATGAATGTGCACGTAGACGATGATGTATATGGTCACACTGTTTCGAATGCTGATGTGGTGCAGTATGTGATAGCTCATCCTCATGATCTTTACGGATACAACACCCCTCTACATATTGACTGCTGCCATCCATATAAAATTCTTCTTTCCATACAGGCACTTCATGTTTAACCCGTTCCACCGCCTCTTCACAAGCAGCAAATGCCTCCCGCCGATGTGGTGCATAGGCCATTGCAATAATCGCTTTTTCACCAATATCTAAAGCGCCAACGCGGTGAATCACACGCACATAAGATATGCCATGTTTGATTTGAATCTCTTGTTCAATTTGACGGATCATTTTTTCTGCTACAGGCGCATAAGCGGTATATTTCAGCGCCTTAACCGCCTTGCCTTCATGATGATCTCGTACCGTGCCGACAAAAATCCCGATCCCGCCACATTCAGGAAAATGTTCAATGCCATCAAAACCGTCTTGGCTTAATGCACTCTCTTGAATGCGTTTAAAATCTTTTAAATGTCGATGTTGACTATTCACAATTTCAGTCATGTTAACCTCCTGCAACAGGCGATAATAAAACCAAAGTAGTATCTGAACTTAAAAGGGCTTGTCGTGGAATAATGTCTTCGCCCACCGCGCAAGCACAACGTTCCAAAAGTGTTGAGGACTGTGGATAAGCACGTTGTACATATTCAAGTACATCGCTAATGCTGATTTCAGACTCAAACTGCAAGCATAAATCTTGTGGCAGTTGTCGCTCAATCGCACCAAACGACTCTATTTGAATGTTGATCAGTGCACTGTGAGGATCTTGATTGTGTACTGTGAAATGCATCTTAACCTCCAATCATATACATACTAATTTTGCGTGTTGCCACATGGTTTACAGATGCCGTTAATGTCGTTTGTTCTTGCTGTATGGCATCAAAGCCTTGTTTCTTATGCCAAATATAATCAGTTAACACTGCATTTAACTTCAATTCTGCTGGTGCTTTTTTCTGCATCAATGCCTGAATGTATTTTTTTAAATCCAAACCTTGCGTTGCAAATAGACAATTAAAAAACTCTCCTTTTGCAGTTAAACGCAATCGGTCGCATGTGCCACAAAATGAATTGGAAATGGTGGAAATAATCCCAATCGGAAAACCATGAATGAAATAAGTGCGTGCAGGTTCAGACGATTGACCTTGTTTGATGGTGACATCAAAATCTTGTTTTAGATGTCTTAAAATGTCTTGTTCCGTCACCACATGCGCAGATGACCAATGCGCATCACCATCTAAAGGCATAAATTCGATAAAACGCACCATCACATTATTTTGTATCGACCAATGTGCCAAAGGCAAAATTTGATCGTCATTAACACCTCTAATGAGCACAGTATTGATTTTAATTGGTAGCCCTACCGCTTTTGCTTGCTGAATTCCCTCAAGTACAGGCAATAAATCTTTTTTGGTTAAGTGTTTAAATTGCTCGGCATCTAAACTATCTAAACTGATGTTTAAATCATCCAATCCCGCTTGTTTCAGTTGTGAAGCATATTGTTTTAAATAATGTGCATTCGTGGTCATAGACACTTTTTTGAGACCGATTTTTTTCAACTGTTGTAATTCGGCAATAAAATGCACCACGCCTTGACGCATTAAGGGCTCGCCCCCTGTAATCCGAATGTGTTCGATGCCACGGCGCACCATAAACTCGCAAAACTGATAAAGTGCTTCAAAACTAAGTAAATCTTGTTTTTTCATCCATTCGGGATGTTCAGGCATACAATAGACACATTTAAAATTACAGCGATCTGTCACTGAAATTCTCAGTTTACGTTTATGACGTCCAAATTGATCAACAAATGGATTGACGTCACGCTGTACATTATGATGTGGTATTGCATTCATACACAGTCCCTTTTGCACTGTTTAAGTTCAGGATTTTCCAAAACTAAAAAAATGCATCATCTGATTTACAATGAAACTGCAAAAAGTGTTCCAATATTTAGTAAATCGAAATATTTTTATAAAACTCAAAGGCTGCAAAGTTAAATGTGAATAGATTTCAATTGTTGATATTGTTGTAATTCATCCAGCGAATTAATACTGTGCAAAAATAATGCATGATTTTTAAATATTACCCCCTGGCCGTGCAACTCGGAAAAACACTGTTTTAAACTGCGCTTATTTTGTGCAAGACTGTTTTGAATAGTCTGATATGCACTACGCTTGACAAGACAAAATGGATATAGCGCCACACCATTAATGTCGACATAAGCCACATCAGACAAAGCATTTTTGGCTAATGCTTGATGTAATTTTTCAACCACACGCTTAGGAATAAACGTCACATCACAAGGGACAAACAACACATAATCGGCTTGCACATACGTCCACGCACTTTTAATGCCCATCAAAGGACCGTGAAAACCGCCATCATCATCTTGATAACAATCAATATTTGGAATCATTTTTTGATAAATTGAATAATCCCGATGGCTATTCACCCATACAGCCGAGACTGCATATTTGAGTTGTTGATGTATTTTAATCAGTTGAATTTGATCATCAAATTTTTGCAATAATTTATTAATTCCATTCATGCGTCGTGCTTGACCACCAGCAAGAATCACCAAATCCGTTTCAGGATAATCTATCCCTCGACTGATCATTTTGACTATTCTCTTCATTCGGCTGCCTCCGCTTGACAAGCTTTGATTAAGCCACGAATTTCAGGTAGACAAGAACCACAGTTCCCCCCTGCTTTTAAACAGGCAGTGACTTGTTTTTCATTGCTGATATTTTGTTCTTTAATGGTTTGAATGATGCGGTTTTTACCGACTTTAAAACAACTACAAACCAATGGGCCGTCATGATTGCCCATTGACATGGCTTGTCCTGCAAGCAATGCCTTACGGTGCATAGCACTTAAACGTTCACGTTTAAATAGACTCGAAATCCAGTCCCGATCAGGCAATAAGGCTTTTGGTGCAATATATAAACTGGCAATTAAAATCCCATCTTTTAAAATAATGGTATGGCTGATATGTGCAGTTTGGTCTTCAAGATTTAACCATTCAAAACTCTCATCCTCAAAAGGTAACAACTCTTTTAAGTGTTCAGTAGTTTGAGTAAAACGGCGACGATCAGCCAACTCATAACGTATAGCTTTAGCAATTTGAATTTTTGTCCACCACACCGTATTTTCAATACTATTTTTAACGAGATGGTCAAAACCATGTCGCACATAGAACACCCCTTGCCATTGGGTATAAAAAGGGTGAATGATGACAGGCGTATGTTTAAATTCAGGCTCGCCCGAAATAGCATCGACCACAGGATTGACCACTTTGCCAATGCGTGCATCTGAAGCAAATTGATCGTTCCAATGAATCGGAGCAAAAATCTGTCCACGGCGAATATTTTCACTCACCACCGCACGCAGTACACAATTCCCCCAAGCGGATTTAATCTCAACCAATTCACCATCTTTTAAACCATATTTCAGTGCATCATTTGGATGAATTTCGCAGTAAGGTTCAGCTTTATGGGTACTTAAATTTGCTGACAGACCTGTTCGTGTCATGGTATGCCATTGGTCACGGATTCGACCTGTATTAAGAATAAGTGGATATTCACGATCAGTTTGATTTACAGGATCAATCATTGTTGTTGCAATGAATTTCGCTTTGCCATCGGCATGGCTGAATTGCCCTCGTGTAAATAATTGCCCATATTCATCTTTCGATTGTTTTTTTTGTATCACAGGCCATTGCACAGGTTCGAGTTCATGATACTCAGACAATGAAAGTTCAGTTAAACCTTGCAGATTAAAATAACGGAAGTTTGCAACATCAGCACGTTTATTGATTTCTGTATTTTGATAAGCAGAAAGTTGAGCATGTTCTTTGAAAATGTCATGGCTATTTTTAAATTCAAAACCACCAAAACCCATTTTCTTTGCCACTTGTGCGACTGCCCACCAATCTGCTTTGGCTTGTTCAGGCTCAGTTAAAAATGCGCGCTGTCTTGATATACGACGTTCAGAATTGGTCACCGTACCATCTTTCTCACCCCAGCCTAGTGCAGGCAATAAAACATCGGCATATTGGGTGGTATCTGTATCTTTACAAATATCTGAAACCACAACAAATTCACATTTGTCTAAAGCACGTTTTACCTGATCTGCATTCGGCAAACTGACCACAGGATTGGTCGCCATGATCCAAATGGCTTTAATTTTACCACTTTCAACTGCTTCAAAAAGATCAACTGCTTTTAATCCAACCTGAGTGGCAATGGATGGGCTGTTCCAAAAACTTTGCACAAGCTGTTGATGCTGAGGATTTTCAAGCTCCATATGCGCCGCCAACATATTGGCTAAACCACCGACTTCACGGCCACCCATGGCGTTGGGTTGTCCTGTCATCGAAAATGGTGCTGCACCTAATTTACCAATTTTTCCTGTGAGTAAATGAGCATTGATAATACTGTTGGCTTTATCTACCCCACGTGAAGATTGATTAACCCCCATAGAAAATAAGGTCATGACTTTTTCTGTTTGAGCAAATTTTTCAAAGAAAACTTTTAATTTTTCGAGTGAAATCCCTGTTTTCTTTGCAACTGGTTCGATGTCCGCTTCAGGCTGTGAACTTTCTAATAGCGCATCCAAACCTTGTGTATGTGCTTGAATAAACTCGTGGTCACTATACCCATTTTGATATAAATATTGAACTAAACCATTAAATAACGAAACATCTTGACCAATCAGAATCGGTAAATGTAAATCCGCTGCTTCACAGGTAGCAGTAAATCGTGGATCGATCACTACAACAAATAAATCTCTTTCTTCCTTAGCTTTCATAATGCGTTGATACAACACAGGATGACACCATGCTGTATTTGAGCCGACTAAAACCACCATGTCGGTGTGTTCAAAATCCTCATAACTTGCAGGAACAAGGTCTTCGCCAAAGGCACGCTTATGCGCTGCTACCGCAGAAGACATACATAAGCGTGAATTGGTATCAATATTGGCAGTACCGAGATAACCTTTAACGAACTTATTGACCACATAATAATCTTCTGTCAGCAATTGTCCTGAGACATAAAATGCAATGCTGTCACGACCATATTGGTCAATACATTGTTGAAATTTATTGGCAATTAGGTCCGTCGCTTTATCCCAGTCAGTTTTTTGACGTGTGTAAGCATAGGCATGTTCTGCATCAATTTTCCGCCCGAGCATAGGGTGTAAAACACGTGTTTCTAGCCCTACGGTATCTGCTAAATTACTGCCTTTAATGCAGAGTTTGCCGTAATTGGATGGATGATTAACATCACCGATTACAGATACTTTTTGTCCAAGTACAGTATCTTCAACAGTTGCCGTTACACCACAACCTACTCCACAGTATGGGCATGTGGTTTGGGTAATTTTGACTTTATTTTCTGTGGAGCTGTGCAATTCCATTACAGGGATACTATTCATTTTCTGCGGTGCTCCTGATAATGCTTTTATTCCCCTCCTTTCAGGAGGAGTTAGGGGTGGTTTATATTAGAAATCCCCACCATCCCAACCTCCTTCTCCCTAAGCCATATACGGCGTAAGAGAAGGCACTTGAATACCTAAATTTCACAATTTAAAAAAGGAATTAGGGAGACTAATTCACCCTGCTTTCTTCAAAGCAAAATCCTTACCAAACAGCAATTTATTTCGAATAGAAGAAATAGAAGTTTGATCCGAGATCAATTCAGCATACCAAGTCCCATCTTCGGTATCACCAAACAAGACAGCACCAATAACTTTATCTTTTTGAATAATAATACGTTTATAGATTTGACGTTTCTCATCATTCAATACGATGTCTTCAAATTCCTCATCAGCATTCTTATCAAGATCAATTCGACCTGCGGAGAACACATCACAGCCACTCACTTTGAGCTGCGTCGGCACTGTTGGTGCTTTAAAAGTTAAACTGCCATGTTCAGCCAAATGTGATGCACAAATAAATGCTTGACCCCACAAAGGTTCAACCAAACCAAAGGTTTGATTACGATGCTCAATACATTCACCAACCGCATAAATACTTGGGTCATAAGTCTGCATCGTATCATTCACCAACACACCACGATTACAACGTAAGCCTGCACTTTGTGCCAGTGCCATATTCGGACGGATACCGACTGCAAAAACCACTAAATCAGCATCTAAAATTGTGCCATCTTTTAAGCGTACATGTGTGACATGACCATTTTCACCCAAAAGGGCTTCTGTATTGGCTTCAGTGATGATGCGAATACCTTTTTGCTCAATACTATGACGTAACATTTGGCTCGCTTTACTATCCAATTGGCGTTCCATAATGCGATCCATTAAATGTAAAACAGTCACATTCATGCCACGTTGTTTTAAACCATAAGCTGCTTCGAGCCCGAGTAGACCGCCACCAATCACCACTGCATTTTTCTTAGATTTGCAGTAGTCGAGCATGGTATTGACATCGTAAATGTCACGGAAGCTTAATACACCATCAAGTTCTGCACCGTGTACAGGCGGCACAAATGGCTTAGAACCTGTAGCCAAAATCAAACGGTCATAATCAACCATTAAACCTTTTTCGGTATAAACTTGTTTACGTGGACGATCAATCCGTACCGCAGGATCGCCTGCAATAAAGCGAATATTTTTATCGCTATACCATGCGTGCGGATGCAGCATAATATCATCAATGGTTTTATCTCCCGATAACACAGGTGATAGCATGATACGGTTATAGTTCCCCCATGGCTCTTCACCAATGACGGTAATTTCATAACGATCAGGTGCCATGTCAAGCAAGTCTTCAAGGCAACGCATACCTGCTAGACCATTACCGATCAGCACCAACTTCATTTTTTCTTGAGACGTACCATTATTGGTAATATAGGTTTTTTGTGGTGTCGGGCTAATCATCACTCGACCATTTTCAATTTTGCTAGGAAATACTAAAAGTTTTTGATCTTTATCTTCCAAGCAACGCCCTGTTGCCAAACTAAAATGTTGTTTATAAATCGGAGAAGCAACCACACGTTCACCTTGTAAATCACCAATAATGCCACGTGACATCACAAAGGCTTTGCTAAACGGATCTTGGTTGCTGAGTGCGTATACTCGCTTTTCTGAACCTACACGGAAAATTGCAATTTGTTGGTCATCAATTAACGCACCCACACCTGTATTCGGCGTAATATCATCCAATGCACATACATCTAACCAATTCAATTCATTCATATCTTTAAATACTGTCATCATCTTATCCTTGTTCTTTAACTTCATTTTTTCTGCATCTTCATCTTTTCTCTTCAGAAAATGCAGCGCTATACTTAAAAGAAGTTTTCTGACCTAAATTCGTTAAGCTTCAACTACAGGGATACGACTCGCATCACGTTCTGCTTCTGTCTTTGGACGAATTTGTCCACGTACTTCAGCAAATTGCACATGTGGATCTTGTTGTTGTTCAGCTTTAGCATTGATAAAGGTGACAAAGCGTTTACGCACTTCAGGATCTTCCACCGCTGTACGCCATTCATCTTGATAGGTACCTACCACATGGCTCATACGGCGTTCAAGTTCTTCTGCAAGCCCTAAAGAATCATTCACCACCACATCTTTGAGATAATCCAATCCCCCTTCCATGTTGTCACGCCATACTGAGGTACGTTGTAGACGATCTGCCGTTTGGATGTAGAACATAAAGAAACGATCGATATATTTGATTAAGGTTTGTGTATCTAAGTCGGAAGCAAGTAATTCAGCATGGCGCGGTTTCATACCACCATTACCACAAACATATAAATTCCAACCCTTTTCAGTTGCAATCACACCAACATCTTTACTTTGCGCTTCAGCACATTCACGAGTACAGCCTGACACTGCCATTTTGAGTTTATGTGGAGAACGTAAGCCTTTATAACGATTTTCAAGGAAAATGGCTAAACCGACTGAATCGTCTACGCCATAACGACACCATGTACTGCCTACGCAGGATTTCACAGTACGCAATGACTTACCGTAAGCATGTCCTGACTCAAAACCTGCATTGATCAGTTTTTCCCAGATTTCAGGCAGTTGATGCAGTTGTGCACCAAACATATCAACACGTTGACCACCTGTCAGTTTGGTATACAAACCATATTCTTTGGCAATTTGACCGACAGCAATGAGTCCATCTGGCGTGACTTCACCGCCTGCCATACGTGGCACGACTGAATAAGTCCCATCTTTTTGAATATTGCCAAGATAATAATCGTTACTGTCTTGCAAACCTGCATGACTTGGTTTAAGCACGAAGTCGTTCCAACAAGAAGCAAGAATATTTGCCACAGTCGGCTTACAAATATCACAACCTAGACCATGTCCATGTTGTTGAATTAAATCATCAAAGGTTTTGATTTCATTGACACGAACCAAGTGATACAACTCTTGACGAGAGTAGGCAAAGTGCTCACAAAGATGGTTATTGACGGTCACACCTTGGCGTTGTAATTCTGATTTTAAAACTTGAGTAACGAGCGGTGCACAACCTCCACATGCTGTTGCAGCTTTGGTACATTTTTTCAAAGCACCCAATGAAGTCGAACCTTCTTGAATTGCGGAGCAAATATCAGCTTTAGAGACGTTATTACATGAGCAAATCGTTGCACTATCAGGCAGTAGGTCTACACCACTTCCGCCTGTTTTTGCACCTGATTGAGCATAGCCTGGCATGATGAGGCTTTCAGGATTTTCAGGAATCTCTAAACCATTGAGCATCATTTGTAGCAAGTCATTGTACTCTTTAGCACAACCGACCAGTACCGCACCTAAAAGTTTGGTTTTCTCAGCATTGACCACAATCTTTTTATAGATCATGGCATCTTCATCAGCAAAGAAATAGCTCAAAGAATTTGGGGTCATCGCATGCGCATCCCCCACAGAAGCAACATCGACTCCCATAAGTTTGAGTTTGGTGCTCATGTCCGCACCTGCGAACTCAGTACTGGTTTGTTCGAGTACGTGTTTCGCTGCAATACGCGCCATGTCATAGCCCGGTGCAACCAAACCATAAATTTTATTTTGCCACAGCGCACATTCACCAATGGCATAGATATCAGGGTTAGAAGTTTGGCAATAATCATTGATCACGATCCCGCCACGCTCACCAATGGCTAAACCGCTTTGACGTGCGAGTTCATCACGAGGACGAATGCCTGCTGAAAACAAAATAATGTCGGTTTCAAGCTCAGAACCATCACTAAATTTCATCACATGAGTTGTATTTACACCATCTTCAATGGATGAAGTCGCTTTTTGGGTATGAACTTTTACCCCTAAGTTTTCAATTTTTGAACGTAAAACTTTACCGCCTAAATCATCGATTTGAACCGCCATCAAACGTGGCGCAAATTCAACCACATGCGTTTCTAAGTCTAAGTCTCGAAGTGCTTTAGCAGCCTCCAAACCCAATAAACCACCACCAATCACCACACCTGATTTTGCATTCAAGCTTGCAGCTCGAATCGCATCAAGATCTTCAATGGTACGATAAACAAAGCAATTTTGACGATCATTACCTGGAATCGGTGGAACGAATGCATAAGAACCTGTAGCGAGAATCAATTTGTCATAACTGATGACATCACCATGATTAGTCGTTACCAATTTATTTACAGTATCAATTTCTGTTGCTTTTGTGCTTAAACGGAGATCGATACCATAAGCATCGGCAAAATCTGCACGGCATAAAGTTAGGTCTTTTGCCGATTTACCAGTGAAATATTCAGTTAAATGAACGCGATCATAAGCTAAACGTGGTTCTTCTGCCAAAATCGTGATTTCAACTTCATCACCTGCATGCTCTAACACAGATTCAATAAATTTGTGCCCTACCATTCCATGACCAATCATGACTAATTTCATTTCAATTCTCCTCAATTCTTATGCTTATACGTGGCTTTTAAGCTGCGCTATTTTGTTTAACTGTTGCCGCTGAAGCTTGCTCCATACGGTTGCGTTCCAAGACAGCTTCTTCAAATAACTTTTGCTCTTTTTCTTTATGTTCAACTGAGAATCGAATCATCAATACAAAGCTTGCTGCAATGACTACTAATCCACCCAAAATCATCAGTGTAATTTGAATATCCAACATACCTTTGAGTAAAAAACCTGCTGCGACTGCACCAACGTTACCACCTGCACCAATAATCCCTGCCACGCCACCTAAGGCATCACGGTCAATGAAAGGAACTAGGGCATAAGTTGCACCACATGCCATGTGTGTGAATAGTGCGAATACCGTCATTGCTAGGATGGCAAACATTGGGACATTCATTTGTGAGAAGACGATCAGGAATAAACCTTCCATGAGAATCATCACAAAGAGAACTTTAGTACGACCATCTAAGCCTTTTTTAGTCGCTACTTTGTCTGAAACAATTCCACCCAATGCACGAGCAAACAATGCCAATAAACCGAAGATCCCTGCTGCCATGCCCGCTTCTTTTAAACCAAAGTTGAAATGGTCTACGTAGTACATCGCAATGATGTTATGGATGAAAATTTCGATGCCGAAACATGCCGCATATGCACCAAATAAAATCCAAACGCGGTAGTTTTTTGCGGCATGCATTAAAATTGCGATACCACCTTTTTTGTCACTTCCTACTTGAACGCCTTCGGCACGTAATGCTTTAAAATCACCTTGTGGACAGTCTTGGGTAAATTTCCAATACATCGCACCGACGATTAACATCATCACACCAGGAACGATCAGCGCAATTCTCCAACCTAAAGCTTTTTCAATCCCAAACATCACTAAAGCAGAAAGTAATAACGGCATAAGCGCTTGAGTTGCACCACCACCCGCATTCCCCCAACCTGCAGTCGTTGCATTGGCTGTACCTACGACATTTGGTGCAAACATGATACTGGTGTGATATTGGGTGATGACAAAACTCGCGCCGATCGCACCAATCAATAAGCGGAAGAATAAGAATGATTCATAACTATTCGCAGATGCCACACCAAATACTGGGATACTGCCGAGAATCAATAAAGCGGTATAGGTTTTGCGTGGGCCGTATTTATCACACAATGGCCCAACGATAAGACGAACCACGATTGTGATTGCAACTGCTGCAATATTAATATTGGCAATTTGATCTTTAGTCAGATGAAATTCACCAGCAATGACTGGCATTAAAGGTGCACAAGCAAACCATGCAAAGAAACAGACAAAAAATGCGAGCCAACTCATGTGGAAGGCTCTCATCGCTGCGCTGCTAAAACTAAAAAGATTGATTTTTGTTGCTTTTTTAGCATCCAAATTTATATTTGAAGACATAACCATCCCCTTCCAGAACTGAACGTATAGGTTTATCTGCTGTGCAACTATTGCACTTCAGATTCGATCAGAGCGGACGTCGTTGGCCGTCTTACAAATTTTTCATCGAGTCTTCTTTGACTCAGTTAGGATTATGCAACTGGTGTGCCAACTTTTTAAGTTAGAACATATATTATTATTTTTAAATGAATTTATTTTTTAAAATATAATTCTAATCCACAAATAAGTATATTTTAGATTCATGGTTGAGCAAGTTTGTTATGCTTTACTGTGCGATCAATCAGCGCAATTTGCATCATTAAAGTGCATTCATCGCAAAGCTAAATCCAATTCAAGCAATATATGCTCTTTTTGGTATAGAAATTGCTTATTAAATAATAACTTTCAGGCTTCCTGATACGCATGTCAAAACTTAAAATTGCTTTGATTGATGATGATTCTGATCGAGCAGAATTTGTCAAAAAAACCCTTATCGAACATCAGTTTGAGGTCGTTGCATGCCTTATGACCGATCAACTCGATCTCTTTTATCTACAACAAATTCATGCCGATGTCATTCTTTTGGACATGGATCATCCACATCGGGATATTATTGAAAGCTGCGTTAGTCAATTTGACTTACCCACTGTGCTTTTCACTAAAAATGGGCATAAAGAAACCATCAAAAGTGCGATTGAAGCTGGAATTACTGCTTATATCGTAGATGGAATACAACCTGCGAAATTAGACAGTATTTTACAAATAGCAATTGAACAATATAAAAAGCATAAAAAGTTAACCAATGACTTAAAAGAAGCTAAAACTAAATTAGCAGACCGTAAAGACATCGACAAAGCCAAGGTCTTGCTTATGAATTTACACCAAATCAATGAAGAAAATGCCTTTGCATTACTGCGTAAAAATGCGATGAGTCATCGTATAACCATCGGTGAAATGGCACGTAGGCTCATTGATGCACAAGCACTGCTCCAAGGACATACAAAGGATGAATTATGAAAGCATTAGAACAAACAGAGATTCAACTGGGTTATGTACCACTTTTGGATTGTATTGCACTGTTATGGGCACAACATCAAGGCTACTTTATTGAACAAGGCTTAAACGTAAGCTTAGTCAAAGAAGCATCATGGGCAAGTTTACGTGATCGCTTAGCTTTTGGTTTTTTAGATGCGGCGCACTGTTTATCCGCGATGCTACCTGCCGCAGCATTGGGTGATGATCAACTTGGCATTCCGCTACAAACACCTTTGGTACTCAGTACCAATAAAGCGTTTATCAGTTTAAGTCAGCAGTTATGCCATGAACTGAATATTGGCTTACATGATTGTGTCGAGCAAACTGCGACAAAAGTCGTCGATGCATTTAAAAATGGACAAACCTTACAACTGGCACATGTTTTTAAACATTCGATCCATCACTATAGTTTACGAGAATGGTTAGCACTGGTAGATCATGAGGTCGCAGCACAATATCCTTTTTGTACCCTACCACCACCGTATATGGTTGAGGCTATCTCTAAACAAATGATTGATGGTTTTTGTGTTGGGGAACCGTGGAATACTCAAGCTGAATTAGAAGGCTATAGTCAAATTATTGCCAGTAGCCAAGAGATTATTCCAAGTGTTGCAGACAAAGTATTGGCCGTCACTGCAGCTTGGGCTGAACAACATCCTCAAAGTTTAGCTGCATTAAAAGCAGCTATTGTTCAGGCACAAAATCATTTAAGAGATTTAGAGGATTTTAGTGAAGTATGGCAACTGTTAAAAGACTATCAGGTTGTTCGTTTTAATTGCTCAACACATGTACATGTGAAAGCATGTTATAAAATTCAAAATATTATTCAAAATCTTGTACCTATTGAAGTTAACCCACAACAGGTAGATTTTGAGTGGCTCGTGACTCAAAATTGTAAGTGGCAGCAACTCGACATCAGTCAAACACTTCAACAAGAAATAGCAAGGCAGTGCATTTTGTAATCGGCATTGATGGAAATATGCTGAAAAGCCATACATCAAAAGCAGATAAAATATTTTTTTCTGCTTAAAAAATAGCATGATAAGCATTTTTTTGTTCAAAATGCATATTTATAAAGCAAACGATTCATTTCTGTGTATTCTCTTGTTGACGAGTTGCTATTTCATCCCTAAAATGCGCATCAGATTCTCCAATAGCTCAGTCGGTAGAGCGACGGACTGTTAATCCGCAGGTCCCTGGTTCGAGCCCAGGTTGGAGAGCCATCTATTCTTCCATAGCTCAGTCGGTAGAGCGACGGACTGTTAATCCGCAGGTCCCTGGTTCGAGCCCAGGTGGAAGAGCCAAGATTTTAAAAAGCCCATGCATTGCGACATGGGCTTTTTTATTTTACGATTCAGACTCAATACAATATTTTATTCAATCAAATATGTCTGAAAATTCTCATATTTTTTATTTTAAGCAAAATAAACGCCATAAATTTACACTTCCCATCCTGCTTTTAATTTTTATCCTTGCAACATTGATAATGATGGTTAATGCAATTGCACATCACAGTATTATTTATACAGCACTTGCACTATTTTTTGGCTATCTTATTTATCTGTGTAGTTTTGCAACCTATCGCTTATTTAAAATTGGGCATCCACATTTAAAAATTACAGCAGAGGGTCTGTTTCACGAGGGTATTTGGAAAAAATCGGAATATGTGAAATTTATTGATATTGAAACTTCAGATTTAAAAATACATTCCGTTTATGGCAATACGATGTGTGACTTACAATTAAATGCTTGGAATGTTCAAAAACAGCAAAAAACGGGCTATGGTGATTATAAAGAAGTTTTACGTATTCGTATTTTCCCAGAATGTTATCACTTCATCGATCTTGATTTTGCCACATGGATTACTTTATTCAAACGCATGAATATCCAACAACGTAATGAACTCATTCAACAATGGAATTTAGGGATCAAGCCTGAACTCACTCAATATTTCACTGAAAAAGAGCGGCAATATTATTTAGAAAATAATGTAATTTTAATTGGTAACAACATTCGTTTGGCATTTCAACATGATGCAGAACAACGGCAAAATAAGATTTAAATCTTGATTAAAATCTTATTTTATAAAAGCTGAGTCAAAAATAATCATGATGTCTACATCCCCTACATTAAAATTCAGTTCTCGCCTAAGTCTTATCATTTTCAGTTTTATTATCACTTATGTTTTTGCCTGTCTATTTTATTTTTTAAATCTTGAATTTCAGTTACATCACCCCCTACTCGCATTTGGCTGTGCATTCATCAGTCTTTTATTCATTCTCATCTCACTCTATTATTTTGTATTTCTCATCCGCTTTGGAAAGCCTTTTTTAAGAATTTCTAAGCAACGACTTGAAATTCAAACATTATTTAAGTCTTTCAATATTGTGCTTGAAGATATTGAACAAACCAATATCAGTGTAGAAAATCTTAATTTCTTCCAAGCAACGGTCATCTTGCACCTTGATCAGAAATCAACACATCAACATCATGTAATTCCGCTATTCTTTTTACCCAAACACCTCCATTTTGAAATCATCACGTTATTATCTTTAATCTATTATCTTCCTGAGTCTAAAAGAGAGATATTTATTCAATCTTATCAAAAAGATATCAATATTGATTTCAAAGAGTATTTAAACATTGAACAAACTTTTGAGTTAGATCTATTGGGCTATTTACTGATTTCAAAATAGCCCTACGATGCCATACTGGATAAAAATTAAGTTTAGCAACTGTAAGTATAAAAAAACCCGCATCTAGCGGGTTTTTTTTCAGCTGAAAAATTATGCAGACTTTTTCGCCGCATTATTTTTACGAATCGTAATCATTACCAACTGAACTGCCGCAGGTGTTACACCTGGAATACGACTTGCTTGAGCTAAAGTTTCAGGACGTACATCTTTCAACTTCAAGGTAATTTCACGAGAAAGACCAGAAACTACATCATAATCAAAATCAGCAGGTATACGCGTGTCTTCTAAACGCTTCATCTGCGCAACATCTTCTTGCTGACGGTTGATATAACCGGCATATTTCACCGCAATTTCAATTTGCTCACCGACAAATGCAGTCACTTCTGAACCCGTGATTTCAGCAATTTGTGAGAAATTGATATTTGGACGTTTCAGCAAATCAATCGCATTGGTTTCTTTAGACAAGTCATCCCCTGTCAAATCAACGAATTTCTTACCCAATGCATTATTTGGTGCAGCCCAAAGATGCTGTAAACGCGCTTTTTCAGTTTCTACCGCTTCCATTTTGTCACAGTAGTTTGCCCAACGTGCATCATCCACCAAGCCCATTTCACGACCAATTGGTGTTAAACGTTGATCCGCATTGTCTTCACGCAGCATCAAACGATATTCCGCACGTGAAGTAAACATACGGTACGGTTCTTTTGTACCAAGTGTAATTAAATCATCCACCAGTACGCCCATATACGCTTCATCACGTTTCGGCGTCCATTGCTCTTGATCCCAAGCACGGCGTGCAGCATTTAAACCAGCCAATAAACCTTGTGCGCCTGCTTCTTCATAACCTGTTGTACCGTTAATTTGACCAGCGAAGTACAAGTTATTGATCGCTTTGGTTTCTAAAGAAAACTTCAACGCTTGCGGATTAAAATAGTCATATTCAATCGCATAACCCGGACGAAGAATGTGTGCATTTTCCATACCACGAATCGAACGAACCAATTCAAACTGAACATCGAAAGGAAGTGATGTAGAAATACCATTTGGATATAATTCGTGTGTATCCAAACCTTCGGGCTCTAAGAACACTTGATGCGAGTTTTTATCTGCAAATTTATTGATTTTATCTTCAATGGATGGGCAATAACGAGGCCCAACACCTTCAATCACACCTGTATACATTGGTGAACGATCTAGACCACCACGAATAATGTCATGCGTACGTTCATTAGTATGAGTAATATAACAATTGACTTGCTCAGGGTGCATCGACACATCCCCCATAAATGACATGGTTGGCGATGGGAAATCGCCTGGTTGTGGTGTCATGACAGAGAAGTCAACTGAACGCGCATCGATACGTGGCGGTGTACCTGTTTTTAAACGACCTACAGGTAGTTTTAATTCACGTAAACGCGCTGCTAAAGAAATCGAAGGAGGATCACCTGCACGACCACCTGAAGCATTATTTAACCCCACGTGAATCACACCACCTAAGAATGTGCCTGTGGTCAACACAACCGTTTTCGCATCAAAGCGAATTCCCATTTGTGTGACTACACCTTTTACGGTATCGCCTTCAACAATTAAATCATCCGCTGCTTGTTGGAAAATGTCCAAATTTGCTTGGTTTTCTAAAGTATGACGAATTGCAGCTTTATAACGGATACGATCCGCTTGCGCACGTGTCGCACGTACTGCTGCACCTTTACGTGAATTTAAAATACGGAATTGAATACCGCCTTTATCGGCAGCCAATGCCATTGCACCACCTAAGGCATCAATTTCACGTACAAGGTGAGATTTACCAATACCACCAATGGCTGGGTTACAGCTCATCTGTCCTAAAGTCTCAATGTTATGAGTAAGGAGTAAAGTCTGTCGACCCATACGTGCCGCAGCAAGTGCTGCTTCCGTACCTGCGTGACCGCCGCCGATAACAATGACATCGTAAACTTTAGGATAATGCATAGTGATAATTGAGAGAAAATAAAATGACGTAAAATTATAGCAAATTTTTAACTTTAGTATGAGGATGATTTACAATTTTTATTTTCCTTCGTGGTTTCATACTATTAACACACCGTCACATTCTGTAGCAGTTCACTCTCATAAATCAAATATAACTTGCTTAAAAAATTTCCTAGTATGAATAACGAACGTAGAGATCAGGGTTATTTTTCCCTCATTATTATTTGATTGAATAAATAAAGGATGCATGTCATGAAAAATACAATCTCAAAGGTACTTTCTCTTTCACTTATGTGTTTTGTAGGTACAAGCTTTGCCCATGCAGCAGATGAAAACTCAAGCAAAGCGGAAGTTAACAAGCAAATTCAAGTTTGTAAAAATAAAAAGCAAGGAGATTGGGTTGTTTATGCCAATAAAGGTGTAACTTATAACGGTAGTTGTGAACCCAATGAAAATGGTAAATTGCAATTTACTTTCCCTGCACCAGCAGGTGGTGCAACAGCAGCTGTTCAAGCTCAACCTACAACAATTGAAAATACACCAGCTGTAGCTGTAGAAAGTACATCTGCGGTTCAATCAGAAGCTCCTGCTACTGATGCAACGCAACAAGCAAGTCCTGAAGCAGTAACACCAGCTACTGATGCAACACAACAAGCCAATCCCGAAGCTGCTGTAGATGCACCTGATGTAGCACAATAATGCCTTTAAATGAATAAGCTTTATTATTTTCAGCTTGAAAATATAACTCAAAAGGCGATCAATTTTTATTGATCGCCTTTTGCTTTAATCAAAATGTCCAATACGATCAAATAATTCTTAATTTATTCTAAATTTCTATTCCACTTTTCCATAAATCGTTTAGGCTAAAACTTAGCACGATTTAAAACAACAAAAAGGAAAAGTATATGGATTCAGGGATTATCACCATGATGCTACCTCTTGCTCTTGCCATTATTATGATTGGCTTAGGGCTTGAGCTTACTCTAAAAGATTTTGCACGAGTCACTCAACATCCGAAAGCTGTGGTCATCGCTTTATTTTGTCAACTCGTACTCCTCGTCGGTATTGCTTTTATTCTATGTAAAATCCTCGCTTTACCGCCCTTACTTGCTGTCGGTTTAATGCTGCTCGCTGCTTCACCTGGTGGAAGTACAGCAAACTTATTTAGCTATTTATTTAAAGGTGATATTGCGCTAAATATCACGCTGACCGCGATCAACTCAGTAATCGCCGCGCTAACCCTACCTTTCATTGTTAATTTTTCGATTCAATATTTTATGAACGATGCTCAGCAAATCAGCATGCAATTCAGTAAAATAGTGCAAGTTTTTGCCATTATTCTCATTCCTGTTGCTATAGGAATGACCATTCGACGTTATGCACCTCATTTTAGTGAAAAACTAAATAAGCCTTTACGCATTTTTTCAGTTGTATTTTTAGTTTTGATTATTATTGGTGCCATTGCCAAAGAGCGTGCGCACATTGTGGAATATATCGCTCAAGTGGGAATTGCAACGATTATTTTTTGTATTTGTAGCCTGTTAATTGGTTATTTTGTCCCACGTTTTTTAGGAATTAGTAGTGCTCAAGCACGCGCTTGCGCCTTTGAAATTGGCATTCATAACAGTACTTTAGCCATGACCATCGCATTGACTGTTATAAATAACACGACCGTTGCTATGCCAGCAGCGGTCTATTCTATTTTTATGTATTTTTTCGCAGCTATTTTTGGCATGCTCATTTCACGTTTGGCAGACCATCAATCTGTTTCGACCTCTGCTTCTCTATCAAACACTTAATATCAGATCCTATGTTTAAAATGGACGTTCAACGTCCATTTTTTAATTTGATACAGCACAAGTGCATGGTTTCCGCTACAATACTGCTTTTAAGAAAAGTATTAGGTCTTTGCCGTGAAGTGGTTACAAATTCATATTACAGTTGAGCAAGCTCAAGTTGATTTTACAGAAACATTATTAAGTTCACTTGGCGCTGTAAGCGTTACCCTTGACGATGCTGAAAACCAAGACTTACTTGAACCACTACCAGGTGAAACACCACTTTGGAATAAAGTGATTGTCACTGGCATTTATGCGCAAGAAGATAATGAAGAAATTGATGTCGCCGCTTTAGAAACCTTTATTCGTACACAACTACCAACAGAACCGATGCGTAGTGAATTCTTAGAAGATCAAGAATGGGAACGCACATGGATGGATGCCTACGAACCCATTCAAATTGCTGAAAAATACTGGATCGTACCCGAATGGATGGAAGCGCCTGAGGCTGATGCAGTTAATATTAAACTTGATCCAGGTTTGGCTTTTGGTACAGGTAACCATGCTTCTACGTTCTTATGCTTACAATGGTTAGGCAAAACTGATGTGAAAGATAAGATCGTCATTGATTATGGTTGTGGTTCAGGCATTTTAGGTGTTGCGGCACTTTTGCTTGGCGCAAAAAAAGTGTATGCAACCGATATTGACCCACAAGCTGTTTTAGCCACACAACAAAATGCTGAGTTAAATGGTGTATTGGAAAATCTGTATGTCGGTTTGCCTGAAGAATTCAATCAAGTATTGGCGGGACAACAAGCAGATGTTTTTGTTGCTAACATTTTAGCAGGTCCACTCATGATGCTTGCGAAAGAATTTTCAACTTTAATTAAACCTGAGGGTGAATTTGCACTTGCAGGTGTCATTGAAGAACAAGTAGAGGATGTTTCTCAAGTATATGCTGAGTTTTTTGATATATTAAACGTTGAAAAACGTGATGAAAATTGGTGCCGTATTTCAGGAAAACGCCATCAAGCATAAATCCATACATTGATAAACTTATGAGTGACAAACAAACCCGCTGCCCCCAGTGCTTAACTTTATATCGAGTCTCTGTGATGCAACTGACTGTTGCAGGCGGCGAGGTTTGTTGTGCGAAATGCTCAACTCAATTTAATGCACTACTTCATTTAAATGAGATCAGCTCTACTGAAAATGACATCACTGCACTTAATTCTGTCACCCAACCTATTTTTAGCCAATTTCCAACAGGCGATGCTACAACGTTCGAACTTGAGAAAAACAATATTACTGATTTTTTTAATCGTAAAATTCAAAACTCAAATATTGATTTAAGAACTTATCTCAATAGCCTCAAAGTTGTACAAGATGATGGTTTTAATGCCTTTCCATCCTTACATTTGGCGACTCATCATAATCATAAAGCACATGCACAAATTCAAAAAACTCGCTTTTATTACATCATATGGACATTGATCAATATTGCTTTGGTTTCTATTTTAAGTTTTCAAATTTTATGGTTTAACCCCAATCTACTAGACCGCTATCCTATTTTAAATACAATTTTTACTCAGACCTGCTCAGTATTACGCTGTGAAACCATTGATCAACGTTATAAAAAAATTTTAGTCAACAACCTACAAGTTAAAGCTACGCTAAATAATGAAACCGAGTTTTCAGGTCAGTTGATCAATCAATTTTCCAAAAGCTTAGAATTACCCTTAATTAAAGTGTCTCTATATAATAAGGAAGGCAAACTCTTTAAAACATTTATTATATCTTCTGATGAATATCTTGTAGAAAGTTTATCTCGGATTCGACGCATTCCACAAAATAGCCCTTATAGCTTTAATTTTAAGTTACCAATTCAGAAAAAAAAGATTGACAGTTGGAAATTAGAAATAATTCACCCTTAATATTGAAAAAAACTATAAAAAAATTAAAAAAAATGTAGTTTTCTTGCTCACTTTTTCTTAGACAATGGTATCATACGCGCCACGAAAGCTTTGTACCGCAAACTCCTCGCAATTTTTCACAATAAATATAGTCTTGACCATGTGCTTAATCTCTCATTTTGCGCATCAGGGATTGTTTTTGTTTTAAAGTGATCAGTAACAAATATTAATTTATTGTTACGCTTATTTTTCACTCAATTGCATTAGGTTGTGGCAAGCTAATTGTTCTTGTTTTAGAGCCCACCGTTTTAGGATCTAAAACGGAGCTCGATATTTTTTAGACCACATTTATATTACTTTACCCAAGTAGTATCTGAATTTTCGGATTAACTCGCATGAATAGCAAATCTCCTATTTTTACTGCACAATCTGATGTCGCTTTACGTATTCACGTAGATCGCGCAGTTCGCCACTATTTTGCACAATTGCAAGGTGAGCAACCATCTCAAGTGTATGACATGGTGCTAGCAGAAATGGAGAAACCTCTTTTATCTGTTGTTTTAGAATATACGCGTGGGAATCAGACTCGCGCTGCTGAAATTCTCGGACTGAACCGTGGTACTTTACGTAAAAAGTTAAAAGCTCACGGTTTAATGAGTGAATAAATGATAAAATGCTCACGGCTTGCGTGGGCATTTTTTTTACCTACGTTTTGCCTATTTGTTTAAATCTCTAGACTTAAGAACTGTTGACGAAGATCATGACTATTAAACGCGCTTTAATCTCTGTTTCAGATAAAACTGGAATCGTTGAATTTGCCCAAAACCTTGCTGCTCTTGGGGTAGAAATTTTATCTACTGGTGGTACATATAAGTTGCTTAAAGACAACGATGTTGCCGTAGTTGAAGTTTCAGAGCACACTGGTTTTCCAGAAATGATGGACGGTCGTGTTAAAACGCTACATCCGAAAATTCATGGCGGTATTTTGGCTCGCCGTGGTCTAGACGAAGCTGTCATGGCTGAACACAATATCGACGCGATCGATTTAGTTGTGGTTAACCTTTATCCATTTGCGGCAACTGTTGCAAAACCAAACTGTTCACTTGCAGATGCAATTGAAAATATCGACATTGGTGGTCCAACCATGGTTCGTGCTGCTGCGAAAAACCATGCTTCTGTAGGTATTGTGGTGAATGCTGCTGACTATGCAACTGTAATTGCAGAACTTAAAGCGGATGGTGCATTGTCTCATGCAACTCGTTTTGACCTTGCTGTTAAAGCATTTGAACATACTGCACAATACGACGGCATGATTGCATCTTACTTAGGTGCTCGCGTAGGTGTCGAGGCAGGTAAAGCAGATAAATTTGCCCGTACTTTCAATACGCAATTGAACAAAGTTCAAGATTTACGTTACGGTGAAAACCCGCATCAATCTGCTGCTTTTTATGTAGAAGCAACTGCGACTGAAGCATCTGTTTCTACAGCGAAACAGTTACAAGGTAAAGAACTATCTTATAACAACATTGCAGATACTGATGCAGCACTTGAATGTGTTAAATCATTTGCGAAACCTGCTTGTGTCATTGTAAAACATGCAAACCCTTGTGGTGTTGCTGTTTCTCTTGACGGCATCCAAGCAGCTTATGATCTTGCTTATGCAACTGACCCAGAATCAGCTTTCGGTGGCATCATTGCATTCAACCGTGAATTAGACGTTGCAACTGCTCAAGCTATTGTTGACCGCCAATTCGTCGAAGTGATCATTGCACCAAGTATTGCTGATGGCGTACTTGAAGTGACTAGCGTGAAGAAAAATGTACGTGTACTTGTATGTGGCGAACTTCCTGCAATTGATGCGCGTCAAGCTCAACTTGACTACAAACGTGTAAATGGCGGTTTATTGGTTCAAGACCAAGACTTAGGCATGATCACCAAAGATGACTTAAAAGTTGTGACAAAACGTGCACCAACTGAACAAGAAATCGATGACATGATCTTCGCTTGGAAAGTTGCGAAATATGTGAAATCGAATGCGATTGTTTATGCGAAGAACCGTCAAACCATTGGTGTAGGCGCAGGTCAAATGAGCCGCGTTAACTCTGCGCGTATTGCTGCAATCAAAGCTGAACATGCTGGCTTAGTGGTTGAAGGTGCAGTCATGGCATCTGATGCATTCTTCCCATTCCGTGATGGTATTGATAACGCTGCGAAAGCAGGTATTAAATGCATTATCCAACCGGGTGGTTCTATGCGTGATGAAGAAACGATTGCTGCTGCTGATGAAGCAGGTATTGCAATGGTGTTCACAGGCATGCGTCATTTCCGCCACTAATTACTAGACATTACATTGTAATGACAACGTCATTCATTGTTGTAGATACAGATTAATAATCTTGCATAAAGTCCTCTCCTTTTAAGGCTGAGGACTTTATGTCATTTTCGATTCATGGAGTATGAACCGATGAATATTTTAGTTTTGGGTAATGGCGGTCGTGAACATGCGCTTGCATGGAAAATCGCACAAGATGAAAAAGTCGCTAAAGTTTTTGTTGCACCGGGTAATGCAGGTACAGCAACTGAAAATAAATGCGAAAATGTTGCCTTAAATATTTTAGATAACGCTGCAATTATAGACTTTGCAAAAAACAATGCAGTTGATTTAATTGTGGTGGGTCCAGAAGCGCCACTTGTCAATGGTGTAGTCGATGCTTGCCGTGAAGCTGGTGTAAAAATTTGGGGTCCAACTCAATTTGCAGCGCAATTAGAAGGCTCTAAAGCATTTGCGAAACACTTCTTAAAACGTCATAACATCCCAACGGCTTTTTATGATGTATTTACAGAAGTCGATGCAGCAAAAGCATTTGTTGAAAAAAATGGTGCACCAATTGTAATCAAGGCGGATGGTCTTGCTGCAGGTAAAGGCGTAATCGTTGCCATGACCAACAAGGAAGCATTTGATGCGATTGATGACATGCTTGCAGGCAACAAATTTGGTGATGCAGGTTCTCGCGTAGTCATCGAAGAATTCTTGGCAGGTGAAGAAGCCTCTTTCATTTGTATGATTGATGGCGACAACATTCTGCCAATGGCAACTTCACAAGATCACAAACGTATTTTTGAAGGCGACCAAGGTCCAAACACGGGTGGTATGGGTGCTTACTCACCTGCGCCTGTTGTAACGGCTGATGTGTTTGAAAAAACCATGAATGAAGTGATGCGTCCTACCGTTGAAGGTATGAAAAAAGACGGTCACGTGTATACAGGTTTCTTATATGCAGGCTTGATGATTGATGAACAAGGTCAACCTAAAGTGATCGAGTTTAACTGTCGTTTTGGTGACCCTGAGACTCAACCTATTATGATGCGTTTAAAATCGTCTTTAGTTGATTTGGTTGAAGCGGGTATTGCGGGTAACTTACCTGCTGAAGCTGAATGGGACGAACGTAAAACTGTTGGTATAGTTTTAGCATCTAAAGGCTACCCTGAAACTTCGAGCAATGGCGATGTGATTTCTGGTTTAGACACAGTAATGACCGATGCCAAAGTATTTCACGCAGGTACTAAAGCGCTTGAGAATGGTGATATTGTAACGGCTGGTGGTCGTGTACTTTGCGTGACTGCTTTAGGTCATACCATTGGTGAAGCACAAGCAAAAGCTTTAGAACTTTGTGAAAAAGTGACGTTTGATGGTGTTCAATACCGTAAAGATATTGGTTACCGTGCCATTGCACGTGAAAATGCATAAGTCATTTTCAATGTAAATAAAAAACCTGCTGAGGCGGGTTTTTTATTTATCTAAATTCCATTCAATTACTTTTTAATACTTTAAACAATAATATAATCAGATAGATCAAAGCAAAAATGATCAATAACGTCATGATACTTATCGTTAAAATATATGCTGTTGACCCTACCTCAACAACATGACTGTTTTTTTAATCCACAATAATGATAAATTGCACAATCCCAAATTTTATAAAATACAAAGAAAAACAATGACACTCAGTATTTGATAATAAACATTATTTTGCATCTATATCGCACAATGCGATTTATTAAAAATCTATGTTCTGTATAAGCTGAGATCTTCTATTATCAAAACACTAGTCCAAATGAATTTGTCGTTGAATCCGGATAACACGTTGCTTAAATCGTTGTGTCAAAGCATATAAAACAATACTCAGCATAAGAAATAAGGTCAAAATTCCCAATAAAACCTTTTGAATCAGTGCTGACCACGACTGTGCATTTTCAATACGAGGCTGTAATTTTTCAGTACTGGCTGTCACTGCTTTTGCATAAACAGCATGTTGCATCGCCCACAGCTGCTCAGGTTTAAAGCCATATTCAAGAAAATGTGGATCGGTGCGTTCAGTCTGAACCAATTGTGTAACATATGCCGTAGCTGTATCTCGATCCTGTGGCTTATGCAATAACGCAGCCTGTCCTAATAGATAGGCTTGTACAGGTTTTGCAGTTTCAGAGTGTTGCAAATACTGAAAAATATGACTTTGTTGAATATTACGATCATAATGCACAAGTTCTTCATAAGCGGACTGTTCATTGTCTTGCCAATCATATTGTAAATACGTTAGCCCTGACCACAACACCACAAAAGCAATGATCCAAGCCACAAATTTAAGTACAAAAGACTGAAAACGCACCAAGAAAAAACGAAATTTCTTTAAAAAACCGACAATGAAAAATGCGCCAATAAATGACACAACAACTTTAAGTAACAACCAACCAAACCATGAAAATAAATTCATCAAATAATTTGGATGCTCAACATAGGCCTGTAAATTTTGGTCTACACTCAACGGAATATGCAGTTGAGCAATATTTTGTGTCAAACCTAAAAAATGAAAAACCACATCCTGCTGAATAAACAAGCTTAAACCCGTTGCGATAAACACTACACAGCTCAACACAGTCAATGCAGTCAATTTACCTTGGCGCTGTTTTAAACGGGCTAAGCCTGTGTTTAAATCTGCTGACTGTACAGGATAATCTTCTTTAAGTGACAATATGTTCTCCTAAAAGCTTAAGAAGAATGCGTATTTTCCAAAACCAATTGTTTCAAATTACTTTGCAAGGCACGAATCCGCTCAGAAGCTTCCTCACGTTTTTGCACCCCCTCTTTCTGGATTTGAATCACATCATTTACAGTTTTAATGAGGGTATTTTGCACATGTTCAAGGGTTTCAATATCAATCACTGAACGCTGATTGGCTTTGGCAGTATCTACTGAATTTTGATGTAATAAGTCAGCATTGCGCTTTAATAAATCATTGGTTGCATCATCGATGGTATTTGCGAGCTGTACACTATTACGCTGTTCATGCAATGAAATAGCCAAACTAATTTGATTTTTCCACGCAGGTAAAGTGATGTTTTTAATCGCATAAAACTTATCAACCAACATCATATTGTTGGATTGGATAATACGAATCATCGGTAAAGTTTGCATTGCAGACTGCTGTAGAACTTGCAAATCACTCACTCGTTTTTCCAAATTATTGGCTAAATGATTTAAATCATAAATTCGCTGATGCGTCTGTTGATCTTGTTCTTGTGTGGTCAGTGTTGAAATTTCTTGCTGTAACTCTTGTTGTTTGAGTTTGCCTGCCGCAACATAAATACCTAATTGTTTATATTCCTCTTGTACCGCAGCAAACATTTTGTCTAAAGTGCTGACCCGCGCTTTTAAACCATTTTGTGATGTTTCAATTTCTTTAACTAAACTTTCAATCTGCTCTTTGGTTGAATTAAAATGCTGATCAAAACTTTGCTTAGCCCCTTTAAATTTACTTAAAATGCCACCAAAAAAGCCTGAACTTTTTGACTGATTTAAAATACTTGAGGTATTTAACTGTTGGGCAACTTGTACGACCTGATTGAGTTTTTGTCCTGTGGCATCGAGGTCTTTATTTTTGACCAAATCTAACAATTCATCCGTATAAGATGAGGTTTTAGTTGCAATATTTTTACCATATTCAGCCACTGCATGATGGTCAATATTAAGCAACTCTTTTTGTGCATTGAGCACTTCATGATAGTCATCAGCATTTAAACCAATCTCTTTAAGGCTGAGCTGCTCAAAACGTTGTTGTAAGTCTGCCGAAGATTCAACCAAGACATTTTTATCTAATTCTGTCATCACACACCCCTATTTTTGCTCTAATGATTTTTTCAATGAGTTGATCAATTTCTCTCGGCTTTGGTCGAGCTCTTGTACTGACTCTCTCGACTGTTGCTCTGAGTTTTGTTTTAAATGATATTGCCAAGCAGGAATCAACACTTGTTGTGCTTCTTTAAAACGATCCATCAAACTCAATGATAATTGTTGTGTCAGTTGCATTTGCGCCAAAGCAATATCATTACTGGCTTGCAGAGTCTCTAAAGTATGAATTTTTTTCGATAATCGTTCTGCAAAATTATCTAAAGGATGTCTATTTTTGACAAAGGAAGGATATTCACCTAAAAATTCTTGTGCTGCTCGAATATACTTTGCCATTTGCTCACGGAAACCAAGTGCTTGCTGGTAACGTGCTTGTGATTTTTGAATTTCAATGGCCATTTTTTGATTTAAATAATTGGCTTCCTGAATCAAAACATCTAAATCTCTAAAATATTTCACCTGTCCCGCACTAAACTCTAAGTCTAATCCAAGCCATTTTTGTAAAGCATTAAATTTACGCTGTTTGAGCTTTTTTTGCGAATTTGAGAGTTGTTGAATAATTTGTGCAATGACTTGACTAAGTTTCTGTGTCAACTGTGCATCTACGCCGTTGAGTAACACGGATTGTGCTTGAATTAACTGATCTGCATATAAATTTAAACGACTTTGATTATCTAATAGCGGTACCAAATCATTGCGTTTAATCGACAACAATTCCTCAGGATCAATCTGAATATGCTGTAAAGGTGTCAATGAAATCAATTGGGTCATGGCAAAATCATATAAAAATTATACATCTATGTTATGGCTTGCACAGGCATAAAATACAAGTCTTATGCAAACTTATAATACAATTTTAAAATTTTAAATATAGAAATATGTAAACGTTGAGCGTTAAGCTACTGATTTAAATCATCAACAATAAAAAAACCAGTGCAAGCACTGGTTTTTCATGAAGTTATTGATTATTTGTTACGAGCATCTTTATAACGGCGATAACCAACTAAACTGATGAGACCCAAGATACCAAACCATCCCATTGAACCACCACCACTGTTGCGAACACTATTTTCCGCTGTGGCGGTATTGTTCAATTTCACAGTCGCTTCATTTGAGATCAATCCATCGGCGTCATAAACTGCATAATTAAATTTATAACTGAATGGATCTAAAGTATTTTTATACTGAACGGTAATTTTACCACCATAACAGGTATATAAACGGTCTTCACCCGGACAAGGTCCACTACGTTCTGCACTAAAAAGCAAAGGATCAATTTTTTTAGTAATACGGATTGCTAAATCCTGTCCATTGGCATTGGTATAATAAGCCAATTTGTTTTTTAACTTCTGATCTGTCAAAGCACTAACTAAACCATCACCATCATCATTAACATAATTCAGTAAATCAACGGTGACTTTCTTATCTGAACCTTCTTTCACTGTAAATTCAGCATCTTTGGCAATCGGTGCAATATTACCAAATGTGCCTAAAATGTAGGCTGAAGATGATTTAGTTCGATCCGCGTTTAATCTTAAAGTGTACTGACAAAATTCTTTATCACCCGTTGGCGTAACATGGTCATCAACACGCCACATTTTGATCAAACCTAAGCTTGCATCCCATTCACACTTAAGATTTGCATCTGGCTTAATATTTTCAACATTTTCAGAAATGTTACCGATACCTTTAGCATTGACTTCAACCAAATAATTCTGAGCATTCAAATGTTTAATTTCTCGTCCGCCATTTCCTAACTCAATCTCATGTGGCAGGTTTGAAACAAATGGATCAAAGAAAATAGTACGATATTTTTGCTTGGTTTTAATATTTGCAAGATTGCTATATTTGGCTTGCTCTGCTTTGTAATACGGTAAGAATTCAGGTTTGGTGGTTTTATCTTCAATTAAGGTTTTAAACTTGTCAGCATAACCTTTGTATTGATCCAATAACGTCACGACAGAACCGTTGGTTAATTCTGCTTTAAATGCAGTTAAACGTACAATTTCTGTTGAACCAATATCACATGAGTTGGATTGATCTGAGGTTTTTGACTCGCTCGCATTGACTCGACCTACCCCACGTTGATCATATCCACTACAAGAGTATGCTTTGGTATCGACTAAACTTACACTCGCCCCTTTGATATTTAGAGGGAAATATAAAGGCATAAAACCTGTATATTGTGATGCAGGTTGTAAACTACTCAATACACTTGAAAATGCAATATTGCTCAAATCTACTGAATTTTTTACAGCTTCAGTGGCTGTGACTTTAGCAGGTAATTCACAACTTGAGTTTGCACTATTTGCTGATAATGCCCATGCATTTTTTTCCACAGTCATATTTGGCTTATCAACTGTTGCCAAGTCATTGCCTGTATAACGACAAGATTTACCATTGCCATTATAAGCGAGGACATTAAAACCTAAGGTCTTACTGGTTGGAGCATTATATAAGAAGGTTGACCATGCTGAATTTTTAACGATGGTATTACTGAGCAATACAATACTTGATAAGTCGCTCAAACTTACATTGCCTTGTGGTGTTACTGCACTAAATTGAATAATACTGCCGTTATTTGCATTTGCTGTATTTTCAGTGATGGTATTTGCAGAAAAGTTCACATCAGGCTGACCACAAAATGCAAACATACTATTGCTATTTGCCGCACCATTGCCTAAAAAGCTTGCACTCGAAATTGCAATACTGCGTTTGGTATCATTTAACTGATCACTACAGGTCATTGCTAAGAGGCTACCTGTAACTGCATTATTCTTTTGAAAGGTACCATGCGTAATGGTTAAATCACTATGGGTACCATTCAAATAAATTGCGCCACCAGTTTGTGCATTCGAATTTTCAATCGAAACATTATTTAAAATTGTTGGTCCGCCTAGATAAAGCGCTCCGCCTGCATTGGTGCGCTCATTTTTACTTGAACCATTGATTAATTTTAAATTAGTCAAAGTTAAACTCGGTGCACTGGTATTATTGGTATTAAAAATACGTGATGATCCCTGTGCATTAATGGTGGTTTTTAGTGCAGTTGCCGCAGGATAACTATTTGTTAATACATCAGGTTTGCTATAGTCTGCTGGTTCTTTGCCCACAATCAGCATCGCTGAACTTGGCTGCAATTCTGACTTTAATTGATATTCACCTGCTTCCAACTGAATCACATTCGTGACCGTACTATGCGGTTGTCCTGCACTACAGCCACCAAATGCCTTATGTGTAGATGCCGTGATTACCGCTTCACGCAAAGAACATTTATCTGTATTTTCACCATTTTCATCGGCAAATGTGGTGACATAAATTGTTCGATCTTCTGCCGCCATTAATGACATTGCAGATAAAACCATTAGGGTTAATACCCCTTTTTTATAATGTTTCATCACTTATTCCCTTATTATTTTTTAGTTCTGCGTAATCCGATCAAGCCAAATAAAGTGAATAATGCAATAACACCAACACCACCACCCGAAGTTTTTACTTTTTTATCTTCAAAATTATTCACAGGTGCTTGTACAACGCGTGCATTAATTGCGATATAAGGCTCAGTATTGTCGCTAAAATACGTGGTTGAGGTCACCACTTTTAACTGAAACTCATCTGAACCATGCCAATTACCATTCGGGACATAAGTAATATCACCATCTTGGGTCACTGTTAATGTGCCTTTTGAAGGCGTATTGGTTTGCACAACTTTTAAACAACCTGGTTTCCAAGGACTACCATCGGTCGGTTTGCCAAATAATGCTGTACATTGTGCAGGCGTAACCAATTCACCATCTTGTAATTGATCTGGAAGAGCTAGTTTTACAGATGCGCCATTTTCCGTATTGGTTGAAAGACTAAATTTAGCAATTTCACCATAGTGAATATCTTCACCGACCGTCGTATTTGTACTGGTATCTACAGACAATTCAATTGCCCCACGGTCACATAACTTAGCATTATTTGGACGTTTTGTATTACGCTGATCCACTACACAAGCCAAGAGGTCACTATTTTGTGGACCTTTATTCACAATAGGTGAGTCTGCGATGGTTTTATAACTTTCAATTAAGCGAGGCTTGAAGAAACTCATCACTGTATCTTTTGCAGGATTATATGGGCATAAAATTCCTGTTGAACTTAGATCACACTTACCTTCTGTGGTTTTACCTGCAATTAAAGTGGTATTGCCCAAAGCTTGCGCCCCTGTACCACCACACCCCACAGAATAAAGGTTATTACTGATCTGATTGGCTTCACCACCAGCAACGATTTTACAGTCTTGCGAACCATTTTTTGCCAAAATACTATTGGCAACATAGCCTTTTTTGTTTGGCGCATTCACAACCAAGCCCATGCTATTTAAAATCATCGTAGTGTTAATCACTTGCATATCATCTAAGACTTTGATGATATAGCCTTTATTATTAAAAATCGTACTGCTAAAAATACCACGTGTCAGTGTAGATGCAGATAAATTTTTACTGATCTCTGCACTAAAAGGTGACTTTGCCTCAAATAATGATGAGTTACTATCAGTCACTTCATTATCACGCACAACAGACTGCGCAATCAAAAATTGTGGCACTTCACTATAAACCACACCACCTTGTGCTGCTTTGTTACCTTTGATAAATGACTTTTCAATACTCACCACACTCCAGTTAAAACTTGAGCCTGGAACACCTGCATTATAAATTGCACCACCTTGATCGGCAGTACCATTTAAAAGACGTGCATTGGTAATGGAGAGTGCTTCATTGTTGTAAATCAAACCACCTTGTGCCTCACAACGACTTGTACCACAACCCTGTAACGTAAGCTCTGAAAGATTGACTGAAATTTTTGCATCTTTTTCAGCTTGCGTTTGGTTCTTATCAACAGGCAAGAGAACTTTTTTAATATTAAATAAACGATGATTACCTGATGCTTTGATTACAGCATTCGACAATCCGACCTGACTGTTCGCATCTGTTACCGTAGTATCATAAACTGATCTTATATCAACACTTTGTGCAATAGAAATTTGACTTTTCAAGACATATTCTTGTTTGCCTTTCAGTTCAATCACTGCTGAGGTTTCTTTACCACCACAGCCATTGAAACCCGCTTCAGGCAAGCCTTTATTGACATATTCAATCGCTTCACGAAGGGAACATTGGTCATCGGCTTTTACAACATCTTCTGTTGTTGTCACCACAATATTTGCACTAAATGCATGACCAGTAATACATAATAATCCTAAGCCTATGCCCCGTTTGAGCATTATAGTCTCCTTGATTTCTTTTAATTATTTCTTATAAGCCAGCATAAAGCTTTGCTAACATTCCTTGTGCGTACTTTGTCACAGCTTAATAAAATTCTCAAGAATTTTATTGTGGACGGTACTCATCGATCAGTGCATAGATTTGTCTCAGTGTTGCATGAGAAAGTTTTACCTTCTCACCTTTCAATAATTTTTCCAAACGATCCACTGACTGCAACAGTGTACTGGTTTGATGTGCACCATGTAATAGCAGATATTCGGTTATTTGTGGATCAAAATGTAGACCGCGCCGTGCTAAGACAGAATTTAATAATGCCTGACGGTCTGCATAAGAATGTCCATTTGGAACTTTGACGCTTACAGCTTGGGTTAAGCGAGACTGTAAATCTGGTAATTCTAATTTTAATTCAATCGGAGCAAAACGTGATGAAAAGACCAACTGACCACCGTCTTCATTATTACTATTAATTAAATGAAAAACTGCTTTTTGCCAATGTGGTACACCACTGATCGCTTCAATATCATCCAATGCAACTAAATCATAGGTTTCTAAAGCACTAATCGCCTCAATCGGAGCATCAAGCAACTCTAAAAGAGAAACTTTGATCGCAGATTTACCTATTTCTAAATAGGAATCACAAATCGCTGAAAGCAAGTGGCTTTTTCCCGATCCCGCTCCACCATAAATATAGAAACGGTTCATCAAACCTGCATGTAATTGTCTGACTGCATCAATTACAGGTCCCCAACCTGGGCCAGAAAAATCACTGATTTTGGCATCTAGTTGTGGCTCTATATCCAACTGTAATTGACGCATATATTTTCATTATTCCTTAACAACAGATCATTATTTGGTTGAGGGTTCGTCATTATGTTGCGTGTTTTGAATCTCAAGATCAAGATTAATATGCTCACTTTCTATTGAAACTATATGGCTATTTTCATTATTTTCAATGCCAACTGAGGTAGAGTCCTGATAAAGTGAACTTCGTTCATACCATTCTCGTGCATGTTTTAATAGCACAACAATAACCGCAGCAACAGGTAGCGCGATGAGCATCCCCATAAAGCCTGCTAATTGTGCTCCTGCCAACACGGCAAAAACCACAGCGACAGGCGATAATCCGATTTTATCGCCTAATAAGAATGGTTGTAAAACATAACCTTCAATAATTTGTCCTACCCCAAATACCACTAGAACCAGCACTAAATGTGTCCAGTCCAAGCCGAATTGGAAAAATGCCGCAATCATCGCTGCAATAATGCCTACACCAAAACCCAAGTAAGGAATAATGCTACACAAGCCTGCAACCATACCAATGATCAAGCCAACTTCAAGCCCAACCAACTGTAAGCCAACCGCATACACAACACCAAGTAAAAACATGACAAGGAATTGTCCTTTCACAAAGGCACCTAAAACACTGTGACATTCACCCACAATTTTTAAAGTACTTTGTTCATAAGCACGAGGAATTAAATTTCTCATACTCATTAACATACGATTCCAATCTAAAAGAAAATAAAATGCAATAATCGGAATAAGTACAATTGTACCGCCAATGGAAATAAAACTTAGCCCCGATTGCGCAATTTTAAGTGCCATCGCTTGAATACTGTCTGCACTGTAATTGGTTTGTACATATTCCATAACAACTTTGGAAATTTGATCTGTGTCGAGTTCCATACGTTCAACATTAAACGTCTGAGAAACCCAAGGCAACAAGGTATAATTGACCCAATGGATGGCCGCAGGAATACTATCTCGCGCATAAATCAATTGCTTCCACACTAAAGGCACTACAAACCACATTGCCCAAGTCAGAACAATACCAATGCCAACAAATACAACTGAAATCGCTAACCAACGTGGTAAAAACTTATCAAGCTTTTCCACAATCGGGCTAAATAAATAAGCTAATAAAAAAGCGCCAATAAATGGCACTACTACAGGCTTAAGCAAATATAAAACCCAGAGTATCAGTGCGATCCCTGCGAGGATAAAAATTCGTTTTAATGTCCGATCGCGCATACAATTATGCCTTTTTCAGGTTTATTCATTATAGAAAGTAAAATATTTCAATAAAGATAGCATTTTAGTACAGAAATAACATAAGAGTTTCGTATATTCGGGTATAATCGCCGCGCGAATGCGGAGACTTCAAATATGAGCAACTCAACTTCTACCCCAAACACTGGTTTAAGCTATAAAGACGCTGGTGTCGATATTGAAGCGGGCGACGCACTTGTCGATCGCATCAAATCTGTCGCTAAACGTACCACTCGTCCTGAAGTAATGGGCGGTCTAGGCGGCTTCGGCGCACTTTGTAAAATTCCTAAAGGTTATGAAGAACCTGTTCTCGTATCTGGCACAGACGGTGTTGGTACAAAATTACGTTTAGCATTGAACTTAAACCGTCATGACACGATTGGTCAAGACTTGGTGGCAATGTGTGTAAACGATCTTCTCGTATGTGGTGCTGAACCATTATTCTTCCTTGACTACTATGCAACAGGTCACTTAAATGTTGATGTTGCTGCCAATGTTGTTACGGGTATTGGTAAAGGTTGTGAGCTTGCAGGCTGTGCATTGGTCGGTGGTGAAACTGCTGAAATGCCAGGCATGTATGAAGGCGAAGACTATGACTTAGCAGGTTTCTGTGTAGGTGTAGTTGAGCAAAGCAAAATTATTGACGGCAGCAAAGTAAAAGCGGGTGATGTTTTGATTGGTGTAGCATCTTCAGGTGCACATTCAAACGGTTACTCATTGCTTCGTAAAATCCTCGATGTCAAAAATGTTGATTTAACACAAATTGTGGATGGTCGCCCACTTGCAGATACAGCAATGGAACCAACACGCATTTATGTAAAATCAATTCTTGAATTAATCAAACAAGTTGATGTTCACGCGATGGCGCATATCACGGGTGGCGGTTTACCAGGTAACTTACCACGTGTATTACCAAATGGTGCACAAGCGGTAATTAATGAATCTTCTTGGCAATGGCCAGAATTGTTCCAACTCCTCCAAAAAGAAGGTGGTGTTGACCAATTCGAAATGTACCGTGCATTTAACTGTGGTGTAGGTATGGTGATAGCTGTTGATGCAAACGATGCAGACAAAACAGTTCAGTTGCTCAACACATTGGGTGAAAAAGCATGGAAACTGGGTTTCATCCAAGATAATGCTGAATCTGTTGAAGGTGCTGACGAAAAAATCCGCGTGATTTTCGCATAATTCAGTCATCAATCCCATGATCAAAATTGCTGTACTTGTTTCTGGTAGTGGAAGTAACTTACAAGCCCTGATTGATGCAAATCTTTCAGGAAAAATTGTAGGGGTTATTTCCAATAAACCTGAAGCTTATGCTTTACAACGTGCACAACACGCAGGCATCTCAACTGCCATCATTGAACACAAACAATTTCCGAATCGTGAGGCTTTTGATGCAGTGATGCATCAACAATTACTGGATTGGGATGTTGATTTGGTGATTCTTGCGGGCTTTATGCGAATTCTGAGTGCAGGCTTTGTCAATGCTTGGCAGGGGAAAATGGTGAATATTCACCCTTCTCTATTACCCCATTACAAAGGCATGCATACGCATCAACGTGTTTTAAATACGGGTGATATGCTACATGGTTGTACGGTGCATTACGTCACAGCAGAACTCGATGCAGGTCAAGCCCTGACGCAAGGTGTGGTTCAAGTTCATTTACATGACACTGTCGACACTTTAGCTGAACGAGTACATACGCTTGAACACTTGATTTATCCACAAGCAGTTGAATGGATCTGTAATGGTACGATTCAGCATATGGAAAATGGTCAAGTCCTGTATAAGGGTCAAGTATTAAAACAACCTATTCAGTTCTGTAAATTTTAAAAAATGTGTAATTTAATAACGCATCTTCGGATGCGTTTTTTATTACTTGGAAAATTATACTATCAATCTGGTTCTGTAGTATTAAGCTGTATTATGTTAATTTTAAATATTCTTAAAAGGGATTAGGTAATAAAACAGGTCCATGATCATCTCTTTTTTCTAAACACCACACTGCATTTTTGCTATCAATAATATCATCTTCCAAAATATATTTAGCTTCTTCTGGAAATTCTTGACCAACTATTAAATGCTGTGGAAATCCCTCAAAATCAAATGGTTTCCACATCCCTGAATACGGAACAAGTTGACGATCATATTTATATTTACCCAGTACGTGGAGTAATTCTTGTTTTTTGCCTTGAGGATTAAATATTCCCTTTTCAAAGTTATCATTATTCCAACGATGTAACCAATAATATGTTTGTGGGTAGGAATATAGATTACCTTGGTTACCTGTATGTAAAGCATCAAAAGGTTTTTTAGTCATAATAATTCGGCATAATTGATTAACAACAACATAGCTTAAAGGTAAAGGTTCTTTGACATTAGCTAAACGAGGAATATCTCCCGCTTGTAAAATTAAGCATCCATTTATCTCAGAATTTTTCACGTCCGGATAATTTTTCAAGGTTTCTTGATAATAAGGTTGTTGAATCACTTTATCTTTTAATCTAGCCCCAATAAAAGTTTGCCAACTTATACTTCTGAGACCGGTTTGCCATTCATGTTTAGAAAATGCTCCTCCATCGGGCGTAATTCCCCAATATTTATGGGTAATATCATATTCATAAGATTGAAATGGGTGTCGATCATAAGGCGTTTTTAGAGTCAGTCCAGCATAACCATGAAAAACAGAAAAAGAATGAATAAATAGATGAATCCACTGTTGATATTCCTCTAAACCTTCTTTTGTTTCAATGGTTGATAAAGGCAGAGTAAGACTAGCATAAGAGAGTTTTAACTTTTGATCTGTTGCAGATTCTGAATCAGGATATGCTGTGAAAAACTCAAGCACATAGTCATCTGCAAACTCACCGTCTTCATCAGAAGATAAATAGTAAGTGAATAAATCGTCATTGGCTTGAATATTTTGTTCAGCTTTTTTTAAAAAGTTTTGATAGTTTTTTTCATTAAACTTTACAAAACCTCGGTTACTCTGTGTGAACTGAGCTTTCAAATGTGGAGCGTATTTCTGTTTAAACTGCGCTATGATCTCTAATGCTTTACGTTTAGATTCTGCTGTTGCACCATCTAAATAATAGAGTTGAATGGTGAGTGCTAATTTTGCCAATGGTCGATTTTGATCATCGATTAATCTTAATTCTCGTTCGGCTTTTTTTAGTTCAAAAATCAGGTCTTGTTGCTCAGGTACTTTTAATTCAACGTCTTTCACAAAAATTTTCCTTAATCTCAATACGATTTAAAAAGCAGGTGAAAGCTTTATGGCACAAAATTGTAAATCTTATATAGAGAAGTTATTCATAAATCAAAAAATATGCAAATTAATGTTTTTCATTTAGGCAACTTGTGTACTTTTTAAGTTAATTTCTCTGAAAATTGAATAAATACAAGCTACTATTTATTTTATAGATAAATTAAAACAAATAGTCATCAATCCTGTGGAGAAATTAAATGCTCAAATCAGTCCTTATTTCAAGTTGTGCGGTTTTAACCTTAAGTATGGCGGGTTGTGCAACTATGTCCAATCCTTCTACTGAACGTAATTTAAATGACCTACAAAATAAAAATTGGGTGGTTAGTGAACTTTATGGCACCAAACTCGCTGCTGATCCAACACAATCTGACGTTCCATCTATACAGTTTAACAATGAGCGCGTCAGTGGTTCAGATGGTTGTAATCGCTTTATGGGCGGCTATGCGGTCAAAGGCACACAAATTCAATTCTCTAATCTAGCATCAACACAAAGAGCATGTCTGAATGCAACGGATATTCCACAAAAATATACCCAAGCTTTAGGTCAAGTCACCCACTATGATGCCTCTAAAAAAGAGTTGAAATTTTTAGATGCCAATAACAAAGTGGTGATCAAATTTGATCATGTGAAATAACTTTAGATTTTATTTAAAATAAAGTAAAAATAAGCACTTAAAAGTGCTTATTTTTTAGTATGAATAGTTAAAACACAAATAACAGGACTAATCTTTTGGAATTTGGATTAAGTCTTTAATTAACTGTACCACTTCTACAGGATGCTCCAAAGGAAACATATGCCCCCCTGAAGTGATGCTAAAAGGAATACCTAATTTTTTCTGAATCATTTGCGGAAATTTTCGAGTTAAAAATGGACTTTCCGATCCCACCACCAACTGCGCTGTAATCGGTGGTTTGGCTTTAGGTAACCACCAAGAAATTGAATTGGTACGAAAAATATCGACCTCATCATATTTAGAAATTGCCAGCTCTACTCCACCGCGGACAGGATCTTCCACTAGAGCATACTGAATATAATCATGAAAACAGTCTGCATCAAAATGTTGATAAAAACCTTTTGGTCGCAGTAGTAGCGCAGCTTGTTCACGCGATTCCCAATGATCTCGGCGTTTAATGCTCAAACCTGCTGGAGTGATTTTATCGACCATTTTTGGATGAAAAATTTTGGTGAGGAACAGTGCAAATGAGGCTTGTCCTACAATTAAAGGAGGATCAAGCAAAATTACTTTTTCAAATAATTCTGGTCGCTTATAAGATGCCATCAAGGTTAAGACAGCGCCCAAAGAATGTCCCAAACCAATGACTTTACGTCCTTGTGCTTGCTGCACAATACTATCGATCACTTGATCAACCAAATCCTGCCAACCTTGTGTAATTGGATAGCGGCGATCTGGACCAAGTAATGGCACATAAATAACGTCATATTGATCACTTAAAAGATCAAATAATTTTGAATAGACTTTCGAGGGCACACCATTTGCATGCGCAAAATGAATCAGTGGTTTGGACTGCTTTGAACGACACATGTTTTTCAATTTCTACTGGTTTAAATGATGAAAAAAGCTTCTTCCTAATCTTGGAATAGAAAGAAGCGAAAGCATAACTTATTGCATTTTTACATCTTGGTTCATGTTAATTTTTTGGCTCATTGCTTCACCTACACCATGTCCCATTTCCGAACCTAAACGACCTAATACTGAATCAAATGGACTACGTTCAACGGTATAGTTCACCGTTTTTTTGATTTTTAATTCACGTTTTAGCGTTTCTATATTGCCTGCTTTGTCTGCAACTCCTAACTTAATGGCTTGCTCACCTGTCCAAAACAGTCCTGAGAAAATCGCAGGATCATTCGATTTTAACTTTTCACCACGACCTTGTTTTACTGCCGTAATAAAATGTGAATGCACATTGTCCAATAATGCTTGAATATGCGCTTTTTGCTCAGGACTCACAGGTTTGGTCATACTCAAAATGTCTTTGTTTGCACCTGAGGTCATGGTACGATCTTCTACACCTAACTTTTGCGCTAAACCACTGACACCGTAATTCGGCATAATCACACCGATAGAACCGACTAGGCTTGACGGATTTACCCAAATCTCATCCGCAGCTGACGCAATATAATAAGCGCCTGAAGCCCCCATATCTCCAATAACTGCATAGACTTTTTTCTCTGGATGTTGCTGCTTTAAATAACGAATCTCTTGCCAAATATCATCAGATTGTACAGGAGAGCCACCTGGTGAATTGACATTAAGTACTACAGCTTTAGCTGCACTTGCTTCAAAGGCTTTTTTCAGCGACTTAATGGTATCCGTGCTATTTACACCTTGATTACTTGAATCAATCGTGCCCACGATATTGACTATACCCAAGTGCGATTCTGAAGTTGAACCTGTTGCATCATCCCCTGATGAACAGCTTTTTCCAAACAATAAAAAGCCAAGCAAAATAAAAATATATGAGAAAGTTAGAATTTTAAAGAATATTCCCCAACGGCGACTGCGACGCTGTTCTTGTACTGACGCCAAAACAACTTTTTCTAAAAGTTGCCATTCTTGACCTGTCGGTTGTTGTGGTACAGAACTACCTAATGGAGTATTTTCATTATGTGGTTTCGGTGGCCAATCGGACATACATACCATCCAAATTAATTTTTAAGGCATCATTATATACAACTAATTCAGTTAAACTGTCTAAATCGACATAATTCACTTATAATAATTTACAATTCACTAGCACTTTGGCTCAGTTTTAAATATAGATAAACGATGACTGAAAAGCAAAAATCCACAACCACTCGACTACTCCATTTTTTTGGTCGTCAACCTATTCTTTTTTCTAGATTTTATGCACGTATATTGGCAGGGATTGTCAATTTATTACATGTGTCTAAAACATCAAAAACGATACGCCTGAATATCGAAATCTGTTTACCCCATCTGAATAAGCAACAACGGGAACACATTACACGCACTGCAATTCGTAATGAATTACAGTCTTATATGGAATTTTTTAGTATTTGGGGCAGCTCAACTGAAAAAAATATTTCTAGAATTCGTCAAATTCATGGTGAACACTTCGTGCATGAAGCCCTTGCTGAAGGTAAAGGTTTGGTGTTGATTGTACCGCATTTTGGTACATGGGAAATCATGAATCCATGGTTTGCACAGCATACGCAAATGACGATTATGTATAAACCGATTAAAAACCCTGATGCTGATGAGTTTGTCCGTGATGCCCGTAGTCGTGATCAAGCCAATTTAGTCCCCACAGATGAATCTGGCGTACGCCAAATTTTCAAAGCCCTAAAACAAGGGGGGACAACCGTCATTTTACCTGACCACACCCCCAATGCCGGTGGTGAACTGATTGATTATTTTGGTGTTCCTTTAGCTTCAAGTAATCTTAGTGCCAAATTGATTCAAAAAACCAAAGCAAAATCTTTACTTCTATATGCCATTCGCAATGAATCTGATGATTTTGATATGTTTATTGAACCCATGGATGAGCAGATTTATCAAGGAACAGCCAATGACGGCACACGCATTATTCATCAAGCACTTGAACATTTGATTGAACGTTTTCCTGAGCATTATCATTGGAGTTATAAACGTTTTAAAGCCAATCCTGAGCTTAGAGATTTATATACCGTATCGACTGAACAGGCGATTGCACGAATTAATGCAATTAAAGAACAAAGTCACAGCCTAGCGGACGAGCCACATCTTTGAGCTACGATAATTGCTCATCTGCATATTTTTCTGTGCATCGAGTTGAAACTGAATACTACCCTGTTCAATCGTACTCACCATAGGAATATTCAGGGCTTTTAGTCGAGCCAAAACAATCGAATGTGGATGTCCATAACGGTTGTCAAAACCTGCTGAAATGACTGCGACTTTAGGTTTAAGCTTATCTAAAAATGCATACGCTGAACTATGTTGACTGCCATGATGTCCTAAAACGAGCACATCTACTTTTAAGTTTGGATAATGTTGTAGCAAATCAAACTCTGCTTCCCAACCTGCATCTCCCATAATTAAAAAATTTTGATTATTTTGAGCATTTTGTACTTGAATATACACGATACATGAAAGCTCATTTTGTTGAGAAACCACATTGCTTAGGCTATTTTCAGGTGGTGCTAAAACCTGTATTTTCACTTGCGCATATTGCCAAACTTGCCCTGCATGACAATACTGAAAATTTTCCTTGGCAAATCTTCCATCATTTTCATTTGACCAAATCTGTTTTACTTTTATTTCCTCTGCAATCGCAGGAAATGCCCCACTATGGTCTTGATCTAAATGTGATAAAATCACTTGATCAAGCTGATGAACACCTTGTTGCTTTAAATAAGGGATGACCACTTGTCGACCAATACTAAATTTTATTTCATCAAATGATCCCCCAGTATCAATCATCATTTTATGTGTGGGTAAATTGAGGAAAATGGCTTGCCCTTGTGCAACATCTAGCACCGTTAATGTAAAGTCAGATTGTTTTTGTTGTGGAAAAATCAAAGGAATACAGCAGATCCCCACCCAAGCTTTAGACATGACACCGCGGGGTAAAAATAGAATAAAAATCGCCAATGCCAAACATAGGGTCATCCATGGTGTAAAAGCAAACCACTGTAAGTTTTGAGAAAAAATTTGATCTAAAACATTTAAAATATGTAATAAAATGGATAAAACCCAATCTGCCACAGCAAAAAATATGCTTCCTAAAGGGGTAAAAAGCAAACTCAAACATGCCCCAATCACTTCGAGGGGCACTACCACCGCTCCGATCAAAGGAATCGCAAATAAATTACTGAGTGGTGCAACCCAAGCCACTTTTTGAAAAATAAAAATCATTAAAGGGAACAGTGCAATAAATACTTTCCACTGTGACTCCACTAAAACTTTAAGATAAAAAATTGTTTTTTGGAAAAGTGTTTGATATTGCGACGGTTGTTGTTGCAGCGTTTGATAAACACGAATTAAAATAAAACACGCCCCATAAGACAGCCAAAATGCCGCTGATAAAATACTAAAAGGGTCCACCCATAATAAAATACTCGCACTGAGCAATAAAATTTTGAGCGCAGACAAAGACTGCCTCAGCCAAATCAGAACACTGCATAATGTAACGGTGAGCAACGTACGCAAAGCAGGAATTTCAAAACCGACAAATGCGCTATACAAGGCTACACATGCCAAAAAGGGAATCATCAATAAATAAGGCTTCGGACATTTTAAATAAAATTCTGGACGAAACTTTTGAATAGCCCTTTGAAAAATTGAACAAAATAAAATGGCAAAAATCAACACATGAGGGCCTGAAATCGCCAATAAATGTGAAATTCCTAAGCGTTGAAATAAATGCTGTGTATCACTCGAAAGTAAACTTTCATCCCCCGTCAACAATGCCAAAAGTAAGCCTTTTTGTTGCAAACTACTATTTTCAATGCGCTTTCGAAATGCTAAACGCTGCATTTCAATGCCTAATTTAAACTTCGACCACCACGAATCATGCTGCTGCACAAATTTTGCATAACCTAATGCAGAAACTTGGAGTGTATCGATCGGTTGAATAAATTGAGCATTTAAACTCCCCATCATATTTTCTTGTAAAAACCAACGCTCTTTATCAAATACACCCGCAACCGCATAACTATGTGCTGGCTTTAATTTTCCTGAAATTTGGTAATAGTGACCTAATGCTAATGGGCTTTGCCCTTGTTTTAAATCAACACTGATTTTAATCGGTTGTGCAGCATGATTAAGTAACCATACCGTATATTTAGTACGTACTTGGTCTGTATCTATTGAAACTTGACTGATTTTATCAACATAGACCAATGCCGAAACATTTAAGATCTGCTGAACTCGCAATTGCAAACGTTGTTGCAAAGCATGATCTGCATAAAACCAAGCGCCAATAAACATACTCAGCCCTAAGCTTAAATGTAGGATAATTTTAATAATGTTAGAACGTACTAATTTCCATTTTAAAATAGAAGAAATAGCCACGAAAACAATAAAAATAAAATTAAAAAATAAGATGATATTTAAATGATTTGGGATGACATTGCCCATACAACTGATGCCAATGATCCAACCTAAACAGAGTGAGTAGACATACCACATACTTATTATTTTTTTGTTGATGTTTTCAATGAATTAAAGCCCATTTTCATGAGCTTTAACAAGGTTTTTGATCGGATTTATCGCGTTATTTTAAATCGGTATTTAAAAATAACGTAGGTTATTCAGTGATCCACACACCATCTTGCATGTGTAGCACTTTATCCGCAGATTTTGCCAATTGCTCATCATGCGTTACGATTAACATTGCCATATTAAACTCATGCCGTAAATCACGTAATAATTCAAAAATCGTGACTGCAGTTTTACGGTCTAAGTTACCTGTCGGTTCATCAGCAAGCATTAATTTTGGCTGTGTGACCAAAGCACGTGCCAATGCCACACGTTGCCGTTCACCACCCGATAACTCACCAGGCTTATGCGTCAGACGATGTGATAAACCCACACGATTGAGCAAGTACTCTGCACGTTCTTTGACTTTTTTAAACTCAGCATCTTTACGCAACATCAATGGCATTGCCACATTTTCCAATGCTGAAAATTCAGGTAATAAATGGTGAAACTGGTAGACAAAACCGAGGTGTTGATTACGCAAGAAACCACGTTCTGCCTCACCTAAGTTATCAAAGCGTTGTCCATTTAAATTTACAATACCTTGTGATGGACGATCTAAGCCACCCAAAATATGCAGCAAGGTACTTTTACCCGAACCACTTGAACCAACAATAGAAACAAACTCACCTTGATGAACTTGCAAAGACAAGGCTTTGATCACATCAACGGTTGACTTACCATCGGTAAAAGATTTTGAAATGTCTTTGGCTTCAAGCACCACATTACTATTCATAACGAAGTGCCTCCGCTGGTTGAATTTTTGCAGCACGTAATGCAGGATAAATCGTCGCAAGAAAACTGAGGGCAAGTGACACACAGACAATCAGCAACACATCTTGCCAACGTAAATATGAAGGTAAATAATTAATAAAATAAGCATCAAATAAATGCCAACCAAACAAATTATTCATCCAATCGATTAGATTACTGATTCCAAGTGCAGAGATTACACCTAACACAGCTCCCGCCAAGGTTCCAACTACACCGATGACCGTACCTTGCACCATAAAAATTTTGGTAATGGTTGCAGGTGATGCACCAAGCGTACGTAAAATGGCAATATCAGATTTTTTATCTGTCACGACCATAACCAAAGATGACACAATATTAAATGCAGCCACCAAAACGATCAGGAACAACAATAGACTGACCATGGCTTTTTCCATTTGAATGGCACTAAATAAATTACCATGTGTATAGGTCCAGTCAGATGCATAAAAACCTGAAGGTAAATCTTGAACAATTTCATTGGCAACTTGTGGTGCAAGGAAAATATTATCCAACTTCATCCGCACACCTTGTGCGCCATCAGGTAGACGTAGCAACGTAGATGCATCATTCAAAGCAATATAACCCAGACTTGAATCTACTTCTGCCCCAATACTAAAAATCCCCACAATTTTAAAACGTTTAAAACGTGGTACTACGCCCGCAGGTGAAGGTGTCGCTTCAGGAAGAACTAAGGTGATGCTGTCATTCAAGCTCAAACCGAGAGCATCCGTCATTTGTTTACCCAGTACGATGCCAAATTCACCTTTTTTCAGCTGATCAATACTCCCCTCAACCATATGATTTTGAATAATTGATACATTCTTTTCATACTTGGGTTCGATCCCACTGACCATGATCCCTGCGACACGCCCTTGTGCCGTTAACATCCCTTGCAATTGAGTAAAAGGTGCTACCCCAGTAACATGTTCATGTTTCTCAATTTTCTTTGCAAGTGTGGGCCAGTCTGTTAAAATCTGCGTGGATGAAACAGTGGCTTGCGGCACCATGCCTAAAACACGATTTTTCAGTTCACGGTCAAAGCCGTTCATCACAGATAAAACTGTAATAAGAACCGCAACGCCAAGGGTTAGACCGATCATAGACACCAAGGCGATAAAAGAAATAAAGTGATTACTACGCCGTGCGCGAGTATATCTCAACCCTATATACAGCGAGATTGGTTTAAACATACCATCAAAGTCCGAGGTGTTTTATGGAAACGTTACAGCATCAAACTGAAGCCAACGAGCGTCGCGTGATGTCTCGAATCGATGCTGCCTTAAGAATCAATTATCAGATCATTTCTGACGATGTCGCCCTTAACGATCCATACGATCCAAATTTTGTATTGCCGCGCTATTTTCTACTACTTGCAGAATTAGATCAATTTGATCATGCACTTCAATACGAATTAGACCAATTAAATGAAAAAGATCAACAAATTGCTCGAATCTTATCCTTATTCAACCAAAAATTAAACCTCATTACAGGCTCTCTGTATGATTCAATTGTACAAACCATGTTACCAACACCACAAAATGTGAATTTTTCAGAGAGTGGTTTTAGCTTTTTTAGCAAACAAAATATCAATGAAGGCACGTATATTCATGTAACTTTAAGCCATGCTGAAAACTTCTTTCATATTGCAGCAACGGCACAAATTGCTTACTCAGAGCGTATTTCTGACGAGCAAGAGGATTATCGAATTGGTGCATATTTCGTGACATTGCACCCCCAAGATAGAGTCAAACTCGCAGAATGTGTTAAATCATGTATGTCTGCATAAAAATATACATATTTATGATGAAGATTTAATTTTATGAGCAAGCTCACGACTTGCTTTTAAATCTTTGAAAAAGTACAAGAACAGACCAAATAACAATACACTTGCACCGACAAATATCATGAAGGATAAACTTTCATTATTCAAAAGTGCACCAAATAACATTGCTAGCATTGGGGTCATCACGGTCGTTAATGACAATGTAGTAGCTTTGATATTTTGTACCAATTTGAAATAACAAAACATGGCAATCAAAGATGCCATAATCACTGTATACAATAATGCAAATAAAGATTTTGCCTCAGGAATGTGGTCAGGTGCATATTGCCAAATAAACGGCACAATACAGAGTGCCATAAGCGTAGAGATTAAAATTGAACCTGTTGCTTGTGCCATCGGCTCAACCGTTGCATTCACTTTTTTGACCCAAAAGATCGACAATGCATAAGTAAAAACACTCATTAACATCAAAGCAATACCGATCGGGTGCACACGCTGCTCTGCTCCACCACTGGTACAAATAATGGCTAAACCACAGACCGAAACACACATACCTATCCATTGCAATGTCTGTAATTTTTGTTGAAAACCAAAACGTCCGATCAAACCCGCCATAATGGGGGCTAAACCAAACATCAAAGCAATAATGCCTGAGCTTAAATAACTGGTTGCCGCATAGGTAAAAATTTGTGAACCGATTAAACTAAATGACCCTGCAAAATAACTATGTAAAGCAATTTTGTTTACAGGAAATTTGATTTTTAAAACCAGCAACAACAAAATGGCGATCGGCAAAGCAATCAAAAAGCGGATCACTAAAGCCCACATCAGGTGAATGTCTTGCACACTCCACACAATTGCTAAAGGTGTACTCGCCCAAATGAAGACCAACAAAATATAGGTCATCATGATATTGTTTTTCGATGGCATCGAACTGTCCTGCTATTGCGCTGCGGTTTTACGTTTTTGCTTTAAAATGGTTTGATCTAAACTACTTGAAAATTCACGCTTATCGCGTTCAGAAATAGGGGGTGGTCCACCTGTTTGTACCCCTGCTCCACGTAAAGTATCCATAAAATCACGTAAATGTAGGCGTGCTTTGACATTTGCATCGGTATAGACCTCACCACGTGGATGAATTGCGATTCCTCCCTTTTCAATCACTTGTGCCGCAAGTGGAATATCTTGGGTAATGACAATATCATTCGCTTGCATACGTTCCACGATTTCTTGGTCAGCTTGGTCAGCACCACTGAGTGCTTGAATCGAGTTGATGCGTACAGAAGGTGTAATTCCAACAGGTTGGTTAGCAACAAAAGTGACTTCAAGTTGATAACGATCCGAAGCACGAATGATCACTTCACGCAATATTTTTGGTAAGGCATCGGCATCGACCCAAAGTTTAAATGGCAGCACAAAACATCTCTCTGAATAGCATTACATGGATTGTAGCAAAACTTTGCTAGAGAATTATGATGACAATGGGCTTTTTTCAGATTTATTTCCAAGCATACATTGCACAATATTCTCATATTGTGAAAATAAAATTATTTCTCACTAGGAAAAAACCTTATTTTCTATACATAAAAAGACACTTAGACTTATTTCTCAGGTGATTTACATGTTCATGTTTTGTGAATTTTCATATTTTATCCTAAAATACATTTTTAAAAATCTAACGTTACATTCATTATGTCATCTCCTGCCTCTGATCCTCAGCAACCGCATGCTGAAGGACAACCGATTTCTTTAAAAAGAGCCATGTCTCGCCGTCACCTCATTATGTTGTCACTCGGCGGTGCGATTGGTACAGGTCTATTTTTAAGTTCTGGTTCTGTGATTCAACAAGCGGGCCCGCTTGGTGCTGTTATTTCGTACATCATTGGTGGCCTGATTGCCTACATGGTCATGTTATGTTTAGGAGAATTAGCCGTTAACCAGCCTGTTACAGGTTCATTTGGTGCTTTTGCTGCCAATAATATTGGTCCTGGTACGGGTTATATGGTGTCTTGGATGTATTGGCTCGGTTGGTCAGCAACACTCGGTACCGAATTCACCGCGGCTGCGCTACTCATGCAAGAATGGTTTCCAAGCATCTCGATTTGGATTTGGACACTCATTTTTATTTTTGGCGTTCTATTTTCAAACTTATACTCAACACGATTTTTTGCCGAATCGGAATTTTGGTTGTCATTTATCAAAGTCGCCACTGTTGCGATTTTCATTTTGGTCGGCTTAGCTGCAATCTTTGGGTTTATTTCTTTTGCAGGTTATGAGTCAGCGCCATTATTCAGTAATTTGACTGAACATGGTTGGCTACCAAACGGTTTATTTCCCATTTTTGCCACAATGCTGATTGTAAATTTTGCCTTCAATGGCACTGAAATGATCGGGATTGCCGCAGGCGAAACTGAAAATCCTGAGAAAAATGTACCGAAAGCCATTCATGCTGCTGTATGGCGTTTGATGATTTTTTTCGTTGGTACCATTATTGTCATCAGCTCATTATTGCCTTATCAAGATGCAGGTTTAAATGCTGGACATGGTGATGGTTTAAGTAGCAGCCCCTTTGTAACTGTCTTTAATCATATTGGGATCCCGTACGCTGAAGATATTATGCGTTTTGTGATTATCACTGCCTTACTTTCAACTGCCAACTCAGGTTTATATGCTGCCTCTCGTATGATGTGGGCACTGTCAGTACAAAAACAATTACCGAAAATATTCTCTAAACTGACCAAGTCTGGTACACCTGTTATTGCAATTTTGGTGACCATGATCGGTGGTTTACCTGGCTTACTTTCCGAACAGTTTGGTGCTGATTTTATTTTCAAAAATTTATTGGGTGTTGCTGCTTTTACCATGGTCATCGTATGGATGAGTATCTGTTGGAGTCAGTTTAATTTCCGTAGAAATTGGCTAAAACAGGGGCGTACCTTGGCTGAATTAAAATTTAGAACACCGTGGTATCCACTTGTGCCCATTTTAGGTTTTATCACCTGTACCATCACCGGTTTAAGTATGGCTGCTGACCCTGAAATGTTATCGGGCTTCATTGGTTGTTTACTGTTTATGGCTGCATGTTATGCCAGTTATTATTGGCTGTATCACAATAAAAAAGCATCATAACACTCAATTTTTAGGTGAATATTCTCTGCAATATTCACCTTTTTCTTGTTTATGATTCAAAATTAAACATGCTTCTTATTAAATGTCGATTAAATAATCATTTAAATATATTTTTCCATTACACCCTTTGACAAGCACCAGGGTTATCCCTATTATAGCGACACCTCACAACGACCCTATCGTCTAGAGGCCTAGGACATCGCCCTTTCACGGCGGTAACCGGGGTTCGAATCCCCGTAGGGTCGCCAAATTCTAGAATGTCTTACATTCTTATAAAAAACCTGAGCATCATGACTCAGGTTTTTTTATGCCTATTGACTATAAACTGTTTTTAAATATCGAGAATCAAACAGTGCTTTGGGGCTAATGACTTTTTCTTGCAATGGAATATGCTCACCATAGCGTTGCTTCATTAAAGCTTTAACTTTACTGTTAGTTAAATCAAAGTTCTTTAATTGTTGTAAAGGCGTTAATTCTATTGCTAAGGCATTTTTATAGGCTTTCCACACAATTTCAGAACAGTAAATCGCACGATCATCCCATTCAAAATAAATATCATAAGGTTTATTTAAATACTGTTCTGCATTTTTGATTAAAGCATTTTGTTGTTTTGAGTTTAAACCTTGAATCAAACGCTTTACGACATATTTTTGATCTACACCACGCCGTATCCACGCCTCAAATGGCGTATATTGAACAGGTTGGATTGCTTCCAACACCCATAATCGACCATTTTTATTCACCAACATTCCCATATGACTATAAGGTGAATGCGTTGCCAATTGAATCACCTGACTCTGTGCTGACTTAGAAGTCTGAAAAATCAAATCACCCGTTTGTAATGGTAGGGCGTATACTGCACTGCAACCGAACATTAAAATCAGATAAAATAGTGTATTAATTAATCGAGACATCACTTCAATTTACTCATATTATTTTTAAAATCACCTTGCGTTTCACAATTTGACATCAAGCATTATTTTACAAAGTAGCAATCAAATGCACATCACTTTATATCATCTACAAAACTCGCGCTCGCAACGCATCGTTTGGTTATGTGAAGAATTAAATCTTGACTATGAACTGGTGACCTTTACAGAACATTTACAAGAACAAGACTATCCTAAACACCCTCATCCCTTTAAAAAATTTCCAACTTTGGTGTATGCTCCGCCTGCGCAATCCGCCTTGGTATTGGCAGAGACCACAGCCATTGTAGATTTTCTTTGCCAACAGTATGCGCAGCTCACCACGCATCATATGACAGAAAATAAGCAACTTGCGGATTTTTATTATTGGAAAAATTGTGCCGATGCTTCTTTTATGCCAAATGTGGCACTCAAACAAATTTTTGCACAAATCGTGCAACATACGCCATTTCCAATACGCTTTGTTGCAAAAGTATTTAAATATGGTTTTGATCAGGGCTATTTAAATAATGCGCTACAACAACACATGCAGCAGATTGAGCTACAACTTCAACTTAATCCATGGATCGCAGGAGAATACTTTTCGGCTGCTGATATTTTAGTGTGGTTTCCCTTATTTGCCTGTGCACAGTTGGATCAGACATTTCAAAACTACGTGCATATCAATGCCTATCTGGAAGAAATAGAAAGCAGACCCGCCTTTCAACGTGCAAAAGCGAAAGGACAATGGTCTGCCGATCATTTTCAGTTATATTGGAATAAAGCCCATTAAGCTGATTTACGTGAATTCACTCGCCCTTGAATCACAGCTTTGACATTATTTTTGGCGTAGTTCAAGAAGACTTTTAATGGCGATAATTTAGGATTTGGCTGTTTGCCTTCACCAATCGCCTTAAACTGCGCTGCATACCAAAGAATTTCCATAATGGCCATTTTATCAATAAATGGAATACCCGTTTTAATTTGCTCCACGGCATAGCGTACATCACGCCCGGCAATCAAACTATTGCTGACATCAGGTTCTACCGCCAAAGGACGAGCAATCCCGATAAATTCACATGCACCACTGTCCAAGGCTGCATTCATACCTTGTGCAGTACGGAAACCACCCGTCACCATCAGTTGGCATTTGACTTCTTTACGAATTTTTTCTGCAAAATCGAGGAAATATGCTTCACGGGCAATGGTACTCGCCTTCCGTTTATCCGCCTTGGCGCCCGCCATCGCAGGTGCCTCGTAGGTTCCACCTGAGATTTCAATTAAGTCAATACCTGCCGCATCAATGGCTTTAAAGACATGAATCACTTCTTCTTCAGTGATGCCGCCACGTTGGAAATCTGCCGAATTTAATTTAACGGAAACAATGAAATTTTCTGAGGTTTTAGCACGAACTGCCTTATAAATTTCCAATAAAAAGCGTGAACGGTTTTCAATAGAACCACCCCATTGATCCTGACGCTTATTGGTCAGTGGCGATAAAAACTGACTAATCAAATAACCATGTGCGCCATGTAGCTGCACACCTTCAAAACCTGCCTTTTCACAGATGCGTGCAGATTCAGCAAAACGTTGGATAATATCCAAAATTTCTTTTTCTTCTAAAGCACGTGGCGTACCAAATGTCGTTGCTAACGTTGGGCTAAATGCCACTGCAGAAGGTGCAACGGTTTCTTTATTTAAACCACGTGGGCATTGACGTCCCGGATGTGACAACTGGATCAGTTGCACCATGCCATGCTTTTTACCCACATTTGCCCAGGCTGTAAGTTTTTCTAGATCACGCTCTGTTTCCACGACCACAACACCGGGTTCGTTTTTGGCACGAAAATCCACCATAACATTACCTGTGATCGCACAGCCTAGACCACCTTTGCCCCATGCATCATATAAACCTAAATGTAATTTATTCGGCTGACCTGCATGGTTTGCCAATGCTTCGCTCATTGCACCTTTAATAATGCGATTTTTAAAGGTGGTATTTCGGATGGTAAATGCTTGTGCAATATGGCTCATGGTACTTCTCGACATTATTTTTAGAATATTTACTCTAAATTATTTAAAAAAATGGTCAAGCAAAATCTGACAATATCTCATGTCAAATTTGCATAACCCGCTTAAATCCACTTTAACTACTGCGCTATTTAATACAGACTGGCTGAAATCAATTGCTTGGTATAGTCAGTTTTAGGGTTGGCAAATAAAGATTCAGTGTCTTGAAACTCAATCACTTGTGCATGACGCAATACCAAAACTTTTTGACACAACGCTTTCACCACCTGTAAATCATGGCTAATAAATAAATAGCTGATTTGAAACTCAGCTTGTAACTGACGTAACAATTTAACAATAGCTCGCTGTGTAGTACGGTCTAAAGCCGAGGTGGGTTCATCAAAAATAATCAGTTTGGGACGTAAAACCAAAGCACGTGCCAATGCGACACGTTGCCGTTGCCCACCCGACAATTCATGTGGATAACGCTGCTTAAACGCGACAGGTAATTCAACTTTTAACAACGCTTCATCAATGCGCTCGGTAATTTCATACGCTTTCAATTTCTTTAATGCCAAACCTTCACCAATGATCTGCTCAACGGTCATCCGTGGATTTAAACTACTGAATGGATCTTGAAAAACCATTTGAAATTCAGCGCGTAATGGGCGTAATTTTGACTCTTTGAGCTTATTTAAATCTTGATTAAATAAGACAATCAAACCATCACTTTCAATCAAACGCGCCACAGCCAATGCCAAAGACGTTTTACCTGAACCACTCTCCCCCACGATCCCAATCGCCTCAGACGCATGTAAGCGTAACTCTAAAGGTTCAACTGCCACAAAATAGTCTTTTACCCGATTCAGTAAGCCTTGTTTGATAGGGAATTTGACACCAACATGATGTAAGGACAAGACCAAATTTGCAGGATCATTCGGTGGTGCAGGATTGGCTGCGCCAAAATCATGGTCTAATAAATGCTTGGTATAATCTGCTTTAGGACGGTTAAAAATATCTTGAACAGCACCTTTTTCTTCAACTCTGCCTTTATTCATCACAATAACTTGATTGGCATAACGCTTGACCAAATTTAGATCATGGCTAATCAAAATCATCGACATATCATGATTTAAAATCAACAATTGCAAGAGATTTAAGACTTGTGCTTGTAAAGTCACATCCAAAGCGGTGGTGGGCTCATCGGCAATAATAATATCGGGTTCTAATGCCAATGCCGCCGCAATCATCACCCGTTGACGTTGCCCACCTGACAACTCATGTGGATAACGACTGAGTTTTTCCTCAGGATCTGGCATCCCCACATCTGTCAGTAAATCAATCACACGGCGACGTACTTTTGCCTTCGACATCCCATTCAGCAATAAAGGCTCACCAATAATTTTTTCCACGCGATGCAAAGGATTCAGTGCCGTCATCGGCTCTTGGAAAATCATGGCAATTTTTTTTCCACGAACTTGGCGAAGTTGCGCTTGATCCATGCTGAGTAAATTTTGCCCTTCAAGATTGGCTTCACCTGTAATTTTTAAATATTCAGGCAGTAAACCCAAGATTGCCAAACTACTAACAGATTTACCCGAACCACTTTCCCCCACAATGGCAATGGTCTCACCTGCATGTAGGTCAAAATTCAGATCTTTCACCAAATCTTGTTGCTGATTTTGAATATGTAAATGACGTACCGATAACACTAACTTTACGTCTTTATTGACGTCTTGGATCGAATGCATCCCGTGTCGCCTCCCCAATATAAATCAATAAAGAAAGTACCAAAGCCAAAGTAAAGAAACCTGACAATGCCAACCATGGTGCTGTTAAATTATTTTTTCCTTGTAGCAACAATTCACCTAAAGATGCTGCATCAGGCGGTAAACCATAACCGAGAAAATCCAATGCAGTTAAAGCAGTAATATTTGCAGTCAACATAAAAGGTAATTGAGACAAACTTGAACTCATCGCATTGGGTAAAATATGCCGAAACATAATGGTACGATCACGCACACCCAAAGACCGTGCGGCACGAACATAGTCTAAATTTCGAGCACGTAAAAACTCTGCACGGACCAACCCCACTAAGGCCGGCCAACCGAACACCAACATGATCAAAAATAACCAATACACGCTAGGGGTAAATAAACTCACCAAAATCATGATCATAAATAGTGTAGGCAAACCACCCCACACTTCTAATACACGCTGACCAATTAAGTCAATCCACCCACCATAATAGCCCTGAATCGCCCCCACGATAATTCCAATCACTGAAGCAAACAAAGTCAGTGCCAAACCAAACAATAAAGATACACGTAGCCCATATAAAATTCGTGCCACAACATCACGTCCTTGGTCGTCTGTGCCCAACCAGTTTTGTGCAGTCGGAGGTGAAGGTAATGGCACAGCCAAATCTAGATTGGGCGTTTGGTAGGAATAACGTAAAATTGGCCAGATCGCCCAACCTTTGGCATCAATCATCTGCTGTACTGCAGGATCACGATAATCTGCCTCCGTTTCAAATACCCCACCAAATGTGGTTTCAGGATATTTTTTGAATACGGGCGTGTAATATTGCGCATCATATTTGACTAAAAGTGGCTTATCATTGGCGATAAACTCTGCGCCCAAAGACAAAATAAAAATAAGAATAAATAAAATAAAACAGCCAAAACCAAGACGATTTTTTTTAAATCTTTTCAATCGGGTTTGCATGATCGGTGACATTATTTCGCACCTCTCGATTCAAAATTAATTCGTGGGTCAATGATTTGATATAAGACATCACTAATCAAACGTAATACCAAACCCAATAAAGTAAATAGAAATAATGTGCCAAAAATCACAGGATAATCACGTTGGGTAATCGCCTCAAAACCAAGTAAACCCAGTCCATCCAAATTGAAAATAATTTCAATAAATAGATTTCCAACAAAGAAAATACCGACCAAAGCTTCAGGTAAACCTGCAATGACAATAAGCATAGCATTACGAAAAACGTGTCCATAGAGCACACGATTTTCATTTAAACCTTTGGCACGTGCGGCAATTACATATTGTTTATTCAGTTCTTCCATAAACGAATACTTCGTCAAATAGGTTAAACCTGCAAAACCACCCAACACGATGGCAATCAAAGGCAAAGTCATGTGCCAAAAATAATCTTTAATTTTTCCCAATACACTTAAACTATGAAAATCATCCGAAACCAAGCCTTGCAATGGAAACCATTGAAAATAAGAACCACCCGCAAAGAATACAATGAGCAAAACTGCAAATACAAAAGATGGAACAGCATAGCCCACGGCTAAGATTAATGAAGTTGATTTATCAAAAAGCATACCGTGCTGTTTGGCTTTTTTAATCCCAAGTGGAATGGAAACCAAATAAATCAGCAAAGTACTCCACAAACCTAAAGACACAGTCACTGGCATTTTTTCCCATAACAACTGTGTGACAGGTTTGTCTTTGAAAAAGCTCGTGCCAAAATCAAAATGCAGATAGCCTTTGAGCATCATCCAAAAACGTTCAGGTGCAGGTCGATCAAACCCATACTGAGCTTTGATTTTCTCCACCATATCCTCACTCAAACCACGAGCACCTTGGTACTGACTCGAATGATTTGAAGCGGATGCCACTTCTGCTCCCGCAGGTGCGTGCCCCATACCTTGAAAGCTTTCAGCCTGTTGAATCGCTTGCTCTACAGGACCGCCAGGTGCGAGTTGAATCACCACAAAGTTAATCAATAAAATAAAAAACAATGTTGGAATAATCAGTAGAAGTCGTTTGAGAATGTATGTGCCCATTGATTAGACATTCCTTGTAAGCGCATGGCTTTTATTTTTGCTCAAATACAGTCTAAATTATTGTTTACGCAAATATTGACTGACTTTTTGTGCGTGTTGTGGATCAGACCACCAATAGTCTAAACCTAAAGATAATTTGGGTTTCACTTTCGGTTGCTTATACATATTCCAGTAGGCGTACCAATTTTTATCATTGCCATAGGTCAAAATATGATAATAACCTGAACGCAATAAACGATCTAAAATTTTGGTGCGTAGAATCAATTGCTCACGATTTGGCGCGCGAATCACTTGTTGTACCGCTTCATCAATCACAGGATTTTTAATACCTGCATAATTATAATTGCCCACCTCATCTGCCGCTTTACTGCTCCACATTTGTGCTTGTTCATTGCCTGGCGTTAAAGATTGTGGCATGACATTGGTGGTCATCTGAAAATCAGAACGGCGCATCCGTTCAATATACTGCGGCACATCAACTTGACGTACTGAGACTTGAATACCAAGTTTTTTAAGATTACGTACAAATGGCATCAATGTTCGCTGCAAACCCTCTTGATGAATCATAAATTCAATCCGAATCGGTTGCCCTTTTGCATCGACCAACATCGCATTTTGATAACGATAACCTGCTTTTAGCAACAATGCCCGTGCTGTTAATAGATTATTGCGGTTAAAGCCACTGGCATCTGAAACAGGATACTTCCAATCTGCTAAAACCCCTTGACGTTGTAAAGGGTGTAAACGCGCTAAGTACGGCTGCAAAATTTGTAACTCTTGCTGACTCGGTTTGCCTGTAGCTGCCAATTCACTATTTTGGAAATAACTGTTTAAACGAATATATTGCCCATAAAATAAAGCCTTATTGAGCCATTCAAAATCATAAACATAACTAAGCGCCTGCCGAAAATAGATATCATTAAATGGGGCTTTACGGGTATTAAATAAAAAGCTTTGTGTCGGCGCAGGATTTTCAGTTTTGACAATATATTTCGTCACCATTCCCGCAGTTAAGGCAGGGAAATTATATTCTGTTGTCCATTTTCGAGAAATTTTCTCTTCGTGAAATGTATATTGCCCTGATTTAAACCCTTCAAAAGCAATATCTAAACTACGATAATAGACAAATTTAACCAAATCAAAATTATAGCGACCTTTGTTGACCGCTAAATCTTTGCCCCAATAATATGGATTACGCTTGTAAGAAATACTGCGTCCTGCATCGATACGATCAATCAGATAAGGACCTGAACCTAAGATAGGTTGCATGGTAATTTTGGCAAAATCACGATTTTTCCAATCCGCTTTGGAATAAATCGCAATGCTAGACAAGATCAATGGCATTTCAGAATTATTGTCGGATTTAAACGTAACTTTAACTTGATACTTTGACAAAACCTCAGTTTTGGCTAAATCTGACAAATACATCTGAAAACCAGGATTTGCTTTTGCTTGAATACTGTCAAAAGTAAACTTCACATCTTCAGCAGTGACAGGCGTGCCATTGCTAAACTTCGCTTTGGGATTTAAATGAAAAATCACAAATTTGGTTTTTTCAGGATCAAAAGTGACTTTTTCAGCCAATAAAGGGTACATCACACTCGGTTCATCGAGCGATGAACTCATCAAGGTATCAAATAAAAAATTTGTCCCTTCAGCACTCGTTCCTTTGCCATTAAAGCCGTTCAAATTATCAAAAGTACCATTGCTTGCTTGACTGATCCAACCGCCTTTAGGTGCAGTTGGATTGGCATAAGGCATTGCTTGCGCATTTGCATACTTAGCGGTGGTATGAATTGCAATATACGGCGTAGTCTGAACCGCGGCCCAAACTTGACTTCCCATTAGCAATAAAGCATATGTCATCCCAAACTGTTTTGCATACGCAAAGCTCAATTGCATATTGAGTCTATCCTTTTACTGACTGTTCTTTCCCAATTTTACAAGTTTGGCACTTTAATAACATCCCCAATACGCAGTTGTGTAGAAGGTTTCATATCATTTAGCTCTGCAAGCTCGTTACTCGCAATCCCATATTTGCTTGCCAAACGAATCAAAGAATCACCACTTTTCACTTTATACTCTGTGACTAACTTTGGAATACGAATGCTTTGACCACGTTGTAAGCCTGTACGACCATTGAGATTATTTAACTTAGCCAACTCATTCGCTGAAATCCCTAAGCGGTTTGCAATCAGATTTAAAGACTCTCCTGATTTCACCGTATAAGTTTCTGTATTTTGCGTTGAACGTGTGGTTTTGCTCGTTGCTAGATTCTCTGTTTCTTTAGATACTGCGCCTTTACTGGGTAATTCCCCATCAATTTTTAAACGCTGTCCTGCACGTAACTTGGCATTTTTAGCCAAACCATTCAGCTCTGTTAAAAACGCGAGTTGTAAATGATACTTCTGCGCAACCGAAGCTAGTGTTTCCCCAGCTTTTACAATATGAACATCTTTTTCAGCGCTACGGCTATTATTGACCACGTCTTCAGATTCAACAGACTTGGTTCTGCTTTGTACAGGTTCACCTGACAATTTTAGTTTTTGTCCAACAAACAAGCCTGCATTGGTACTCATGCCATTTAAATCAGCAACTTGACCCACAGACATATTATATTTACTGGCAACACTCGTCAGGCTATCTCCTGATTGCACAGTATAACTGTCTGGCACTGTACTTCCTTCAGGCACTTTAATGGTTTGGCCAACCAATAAACCTTTGGAAGTCGATAAATTATTTAGCTCAGCAAGCTCAGACAAACTGATTTTTGACTGTACAGCGATACTCGATAAAGTATCCCCACTTTTTACACGATAATTTTCAGTTTTATAACGGGTTTGCGCTTGCACATTTTTAAATTTAGTCTGATCAACAATTTTAGACTCAATTTTGTCAACACGTTGTTCAACCTCTTGTACAGGAACATTAATTTTTTGCCCTGCATATAAATTCCCCACTTCCAAGCCTGGTGTTAAATCTGCCAATTCTTGTACTGACAAGGCATAACGATCCGCGATCACTTTGAGATATTCACCACGTTTCACCACATAAGGCTTTGTCTTAATTTTAGCTTCAGGCTTGCTTGTATCAGAACGAACTAAAGTTTTATTGAGTGCAGAGAGTTTATCGCTACCATTGTCTTTGAGATGCAGCTTTTGACCCACAAATAAATTACTGGTGGTAGTCAAATTGTTATAACTTGCTAATTGTGATACAGACAAATTAAATTGATTGGCAACACCAATTAAACTGTCATTCGGTTTAACTGTATATGTTGCAGGCATGCTATCCACTTTTTTACTTGAGCTTTCAACATCTTGTGGTTTAGCGTCATATAAATATAAAGTTGCACCAACAAATAAAGTTCCATTTGGATCGACTTGGTTCCATTTGGCAATGTCACGCCAATTCACCCCATTTTTCATGGCAATCAATGCCAAAGTATCGCCCGCCAATACCGTATAGGTACTGCGCTTACCTTTTGGTGGCACCACAACCACTTCACTTTCCGTTTTTTCAAACTTTTTGTCTTGATTGAGTTTTGCTTCATCCGCACTGATCGCTGTAGGTTCAGCCAAACCTTTTGGATAAGCAAAACCAACTGTATTTTCCCGACCCTGTTGCTCTGCAACGGATTGACTTGTTTGAATAGCAGTTAACTTAATTTTACCATCATAAGGGTCAACAATTTCTGTCCCTTGTGGTGCAATGGCTTTGATTTCTTTAACGACTTCATCTTTTTCAGCTTGCGTTGCTTGTGGTTCAACCACTTGCTTTACCGTTAACTTTGCATCATCTGCTTTCACTGCAGCTACAATCTGTTCACGTTCCTGTGCCGATAACGGTGGTTCAACAGTCACAGGTTTTACATTGCTTGCTTGAGTGATTGCAACAGGAATACGTGGTGCACTTGGTACAGTGGCATCTGCCGCAAATGCAGCCAAGGCCGATGATCCTTGCGGCGTTGTTTTCAACGTCGTAGGTGATGGTGTTGTCGTTGGCACTGTACTCGTTACAGCTTTCGCAGACTGAACAGGTGCTGTACTTGCAATTAACGCGGGTGGATTCGTGGTTGCAGGCGTAATCGGTGTACCTGTATTTGCAGGGACATAGCTAGGTGCAGGAACATAAGCAGGTGCCGTATTTGCCCAATAACCGCCTGTACTAGACTGTAGTTTTTTTAATTTCGCATCGATAGTCGGGTTTAAATCCGCAGGAATTAAAATCTTCATTGGACTTGAAGGATCTATAATTTCACCTCGATGCCCTGGATTTAACGCATACAATTCTGCACGACTTAAACCTGTGGTTGCAGCAATTTGATTTAACTGTACACCCGCAGGCACAGAAACTTCCCTAAAATGCGGACGGTTGGCAATCGGAGGTAAAGTTACCCCATATTTTTGTGGATTTTTAACAATTTGTGCCACGGCCAAGAAGCGTGGGACATAGTTCATAGTTTCTTGCGGCAAACGTAATGACCAATAATCTGTCGGTAGACCCGCTGCTTCATTACGATTAATTGCTTGTTGAATACGACCTGGACCTGCATTATATGCAGCAAGTGCCAATTCCCAAGAACCAAATTGATTATATAAGCTACCTAAAAATTCATAAGCTGCACGCGTCGACTCAACGACATCACGACGACCATCATAGGCACTTGTCTGTCTTAAACCGTAAATTTTCCCTGTACTTGGAATAAACTGCCACATTCCCGCTGCCGCTGCACTACTGGTTGCGGCAGGATCATAAGAACTTTCAATAATCGGTAATAACGCTAATTCTGTAGGTAAACCACGGCGCTCAGCTTCTTTTACAGTATGGTACAAATAACGAGATGCACGCGCACTCAAACGGTCAATATACGGTTGACGTGCTGCAAACCAACTACGCTGAGCATCAATACGAGGGTCCCAACGATCTTCATTCATTTTAAAGCCAACGGACATACGTTTCCATACATCGCCATGTTTTAAAATCAACAAACGATCACCTTCCACTGCACGCATATCTGTTGCAGACAATAAATCTTCTAAAGAATCTAAACTGCTTGCATCTAACATTCCTGTTTGCTTACTGGTTTGTGTCTTGGTCACAGTTTGCGAAGAAGAACACCCTGTCATTAACCCAATGGCAGCCAGTGCTGATGTCATGAATGATAATTTAAATAAAGCAGAAGAATTGGGCTGCCACGCAATTGTGGTTGGTTTAGGCATACAGGGTTCCGAACATCAAAATATAGTAAATTATTTTATCCATGCCATTTTAGTAGAGCATCTGACTCATACAAGGCACTTATTGCAAGCAAACTGCTTACAAATGTTACAAAAAATTAAAAAAATCGCCGTTCTGCCCGTTGAAAGGCGCGATTTGCGTATACAATAAATTCTTCGCTCGTTATGTTCAACACTAAATTCAATTTCATTGGTTATCACTATGTCTCAAACAATCACGCTTTATGTAGATGGTGCATGTAAAGGCAATCCCGGACTTGGGGGTTGGGGCGCATATGTCATTACAGCAACAGAAGAACATAAACTCTGTGGGGGTGAACTTGAAACAACCAATAACCGTATGGAACTATCAGCAGCCATTCAAGGGATTGCCTTTTGTCCAAAAGAAGCAAAATTGGTTCTTTGGACAGATTCCAACTACGTCAAACGCGGCATCACGGAGTGGATTGAAGGTTGGAAAAAGAAAAACTGGAAAGATGTGAAAAATCCAGACCTTTGGAAAGAACTTGATGCGACCTGCAAAGATCGTGATATTGAGTGGAATTGGATTAAAGGACATGCGGGACACGCGGGCAATGAAATGGCAGATCAACTTGCCAACTTAGGTGCAGCAAATATTGCCAAAGGCATAACCACACCACAAATCACCACGGTTCAAAAAACAGCGACACAGGCAAATACTCCCATGACTGAAGATAAAAAAAAAGTTGAAACAGATTGGCTTTTAGACGACCCTTTTGGTTTTGATTTAACTGATCAAGATATGCCTGATGAATTTGAAAATGCTGAAATAACCGATGCCTCAGAGACGACATCGGTCACGCATGAAGTGGACCATACAACCGATGACAGCGATTCATCTCAAATAACAAGCTCTAATGCTATAGCACAGCAAAATCAAGTGCATGAAACAATCAGCGCAAGTACTTCATCACATCCACAGATTGTCATTACTCCGAAAAAACTCGATATACAGGGTCCGCGCCAATTGATCTTGGATACAGAAACCACAGGTTTTTATTTTCAAGATAGCGACCGAATTATCGAGGTCGGTGCGATTGAAATGATCAATCGTAAACTAACAGGTAGCTCAATTCATATTTATATTAACCCTGAAAAACCTGTGGGCGACTCAGAAGCAATTCACGGCATCACCGATGAGTTTTTAAAAGATAAACCGAAATACAATGACATTGCCCAAGTCTTATTTGACTATCTAAAAGGCAGCGAAATCATTGCACATAATGCAAGCTTCGATATGAACTTCTTAGATATGGAGTTTAAACGTAGTGGTTTCGTCGCATTGTCTGAGGTGTGTACTGTCACCGATACTTTAGCCATGGCAAAAAGTAAGCATCCAGGACAAAAAAACTCCTTAGATGCCTTGGTTCGCCGTTATGAAATTCCGCAAAGGGATCGTACTTTCCACGGTGCATTACTGGATGCGGAAATTTTATCTGACGTCTATTTAGCGATGACGGGTGGACAAGTCTCTTTTGATATGGACGCTTTGTCGAATGACGACGAATTTTCCAATGATGCACAAGTACGTCAAAAAATCGATCTAGACGCACCTGTCATTCTAGCTTCAGCAGCAGAACTTGAAGCACATCAAACATGGATGGATGAATATCAAGAAAAAAATGGCACAGCCTGCCTCTTTGCCCGTTGATAAAGTTCATATCGCATCTTTCTTATATTTTGCTTTTGGGTAAATCACATGCAATTCGTTATGCAAGACATAGAAACTATGGCAATGATGGCATAAGTCTATTGTAAAAGCTGCGCATTTAAGCGATATTAAAATCTAAAAATTAGTCTTTAAGATAAAGACTAAAAAACTAAAACATGTATTTTTTATCAGGGGGCTTTGATGTCTTATCAAACATCAATTTATTTCGATCCAACGGCTTTATTAATAATAAAAAATGAAGTGGATAACTCGATTCAATTGGTAGAGTCTGCTGTCAGCAGTTTGGTTGAAGATCAAACATTGCCTTTTGGTATTGATGATGCACTGAATCAGTTTGAGCAATGTGCACATGTCATTCGTTTAATTGACATGCCACAACTTGCGCAACTGACTGAATACGCTGCTGAACTGATGCGTAAAATCATGCAAGATCCACAAAATATCAAAACCTCAGACGTACTTGCGCTCAGCGAAGGCACCACCATGCTGAAGCGTTTTATTGAGTTTACTTGCTTACGCGAAGTCAAAGTTCATCAGTTTCTATTAGACACCTTAAACCGTTTAGAATTAGCGTTGGGTAAACCACTGACACAAGATGGTGAAAGTATTGCACCACTTTTAGACTGTGTCGTGCCAAACTTAGAGCTTCAAGCTGCACCTGAACTTGAAAAGTCTGCTTATGTACATAAGCTGTATAAAATTTGCTTGAATAATTTGCTTAAACAACAAGAATCACCACTTGATTTTCAAGGTTTACAACTCGTTGGTTCATATCTGTCTTATTTGTCAGAAGCAACAGCCACTGCACAATATTGGAAATTGGTTGCCAATGCCTTACAAAACATTAAAGATCTTATTTTAAGTGATGCACGTTTACGCACACTCATTCAAATCGAAACACATATCGCTGCATTTCTACAAGATCCACAACAATTCAATGTCAACACTCTTGAAATTGCCAACGTAATCAGCTTATGTATTAGCCAAGACAATGATCTCTCACAATACCTACGTGAAAAAATCAATGCAGGCGATGACATTTTAACAGACAACCAGTTACAAGTATTCAGCCGCCATTTATATGGTCCTGATTTTGAAACGATTCATACTGCAAGTAAGCTCATTACCGATGAAATGAGTGAAATTCGTAATGATATCGAATATAACTACGAAAATATGTCAGATGAAAAAACGGCCGAACTTAAGAATAAATTACTCGCTTTAGTCAATATTTTCAAAGTATTAAACTTAAATGAAGCAGCAAATGAACTCACACAACAAGCGGCTTTGTTATCTGATCATACCTCGTTAAGTAATGAAAACTATGCCCAACAATTAATGAATAGCATTTTATCTGCGATGAATTCTATTGGGATCTTAGAGCGTAATTACACCTCCAATCGCTTACAACTACGTGTCAATAATCTACACATTTCACTTGATCGTTTAGATGATGCACATACAGTTTTATTGGCGGAAAGTAAAGTTCAAATCGATGCAACGAGTCAAACTTTAGTGCAATATATCTCTGAACAGAACAATGAACATATTGCCAATATTCCTATGCAGTTGAAAGAAATCAGTGGTGCAATGCTGTTCTTAGGTTCACAAGAAAGTCAAAAAACTTTACTTGATAGCGCAGATTTTGTAGAAGCACAACTGTCTCAACAAGCGATATTAAACCCACAACAAGTACAAGCTTTGTTAGAAATTCTAGCAAGTGCCGATATGATGATTGATAATTTACAAAACAAACAACCTGTTTTACAGTCGATGTTTGATATAGCATTGAACAGTAGCCAAAACTTAAAAGCGACTGCCTAATGTGTAATCAAGATACTAATTTATCACTTGCCTATATTTTTCATCATCACCAACTTTTAGTCGATGATCATTTCCAACTTCCCAAAGTTGAGCAGCTGGCAAGTGATTTAGTATTTCATTCAGGTGATCAAATCATCGCCCGAGACTTATTTATTGAAGAAAATATTCCTACAGGCTATCAACTGGTTCCCATTCGTCAGCTCATTTCACAGTGGACAAAAGTGCAGTTTGAGCAAGCCAGTCGGGCATTACAACTGTTAGAATGGCGTCGTAATCATAAGTTTTGTAGCCATTGTGGTCATGAAACCGAAGTTCATCCAACCGAATATGCCATGGTCTGTCCTGCATGCCGTTATCACCAATACCCTCGTGTACAGCCCTGTATCATTACCGTGATTACCCGTGGAGAAGATGAAATTTTATTGGCAAAAAATGCTAAAAATACTAGCAATATGTATGGTTTAATTGCAGGCTTTGTCGAAGTGGGTGAAACCCTTGAAGAAGCGGTTGAACGCGAAACACTTGAAGAAGTGGGTATTAAAGTCAAGAATATTCAGTATTTAGCGAGCCAACCTTGGCCTTTCCCAAGCAATCTGATGTTAGCCTTTAAAGCCGAATATGAATCAGGCGAGCTTGTACTACAAGAAGAAGAAATTAGTGATGCAAAATTCTTTAAATTTGATGCATTACCTGAGATTCCCATTTCAGGCAGTATCGCCCATGCCATGATAGAACATGTCATTTTCAATAAAAAAATGCCTGAGTAATTCAGGCATTTTGCTTTTTCTTCATTCAAGCGATACATTTAAAGTCTTTTAAAAGTCTGATCCAATGCCTTGATAATCTCGGAACGCGTCCGATAAAAACGGCTGAATAAACTGGAAATACTGCCCATAATTGAAACGTGTCCTGTTTTGGGGATCACACAGATTTGGCAATGATTACCCAAAGCTTCAAGCTTATTTTTCAAATCAAAACTATTGGTATCTTTCACAATTTGATCATTTTCAGCCAAAAACAAATAGTGCTGCACTTCATTTTTTTCAACAAAATAATACGGCATCACATGTTGATACGGCGTATCTTGATCAAAGGCATGTCCTGCTAAAGGATCACCTTTATAATCAAAATGATAAGGCCCTGCTATCCCAATAATCGCTTTAATCTGTGTCTTGATTGCAGATTGAAACCGTTGAGGATGATACAACAATGAAGCAATATTAAATGCCCCCGCAGAATGCCCCATTAAGGCAATATTTTGTGTCGAAATCCCCAATCGCATCTGTTGCTGCTCTAAAAAATTGAGTGCAATTGCCAAGTCATCCACATAAGTTGGAAACTTAAACTGTGGTGCAAGATGATAATTTAAGACAGCAACATCATAGCCATAACGACTAAAAGCCTCACCGACAAACTTATAAGCACTTTTATCTCCATGGCTCCAAGCTCCGCCATGTACAAATATAATCAAAGGCTTATTTTGTTTTTGCTCCGAAATATACAAATCCAAGCGTTGTCTTGCTTTTAATCCATAGGCAATATTGGCATGCAGTTGATAACCTTTTTTAGGTGTCAAACCATTAATCGTGATACTCGCAAGATCATACAGTCGAAAATCTGCATAAAATGCTTTAAACGCTTGGATTTTTTTCAACACGAATTGTTGTTTGTCTTGAAAATTACGGCTGAACATTGCTACTCGGCTCTACAGCATCAGGATCTATCGCTACAGGGGTTTGCACATCAGGCTGAGCATTGGATCCCGTTGGAGCAACGGTAAAAGATGAATTTTGCATCTGACGATTTGCGATTTCTACATTATCTAAAAGCGTAACAATTCGGGTAATATTGCCAACTTTTTGCAGTACGTCATTTAAATCATTACTTTCAGCATTATTTAAACGCCCCATGACATACAACACACCATCCTCAGTATGTACGAGCACCTTATTGTCTGAAACTACAGGCGCTTTCATGATCAAACCACGCGTATTTGCAGTCACTGAAGCGTCTTGCATGATTGTCCCATAACTGATCTGATTACCTACTGTAATATAGTTATGTACAGCTTTTACATCACTCATCGCGCGGACATTATCTTCAGCAAGTTGCTTTAAATGCGCGTCAGGCACTTGCCCTGTCAGCAACACATTGCTATGGAAACTGTTAATATTGATACGGGATTGTTTAAATCTCGAATCTAATTTATATAAATTAATTTTTGCAGTACGTTCAATGGAAGAATCAATAAATACCTGACCCAGTGATCTTACTCCGCTTTCTGTTCCTACAGGCGTACTGCCCGTACCCCCAGAGATGAAGCTTGCACATCCAGATAAACTTGCTACACACAACATTGTAATGACAATTCGGTTTAACACTCAGCAAGACTCCTCATTGAAATCATTATTTCTATCTTTTATAAGCAATTATGCTTAAATTTCAGTCACAGATTAATCAAGTCTGCATCTAAAGTAAATGCATTTTCAATCCACTGTAGATCATACGAGATTTTTGAAAAGTCATGCTGTACATTTTTTGCAATTTCTTGATGAAAATCAAAACAAACTACATCAAAACGATAATAAAAATCCTGAAATTCTGCATGATCTTGTAAAAACTTTAAGGTTGTTTTCACAATTTTGCGTTGTTTGGCCAGTGTAATGACTTCCAAAGCAGTGCCATATTCAGTTTTGGCACGAGCTTTCACCTCAACAAAAATCAGTTCATTGGCTTTTTGTACAATGAGATCTATTTCACCACATCGGGCATAATAATTTTTATACAGTAAAACAAAACCATGTTGCTCAAGCACATTCAGTGCCATCTGCTCTGCCCATTCACCGAGCTGTTGTCTTAAAGGTTTAACTTTAAGTCTCATAACGTTGCCCCATTTGAACAATTAAGCGACTGCTAAACTTGTACCCGTACTTATAAAACACATCGGCTGACGCTTAATCTGCTGATGTTCAACATGAATTTCTCCAGTACGTCCATGAAAATCTATCGTAGATTGCTTAGGTTGAGCTAAATAAATTTGAGCAATTTGCCAAGCATCACCGCCAAAGGCATATAAGCGTTGATATGGCATAGGCGTTGGATTTTGCTGATAAGCCGTTAGAACATCTTTCCAATCAGGAAGATAAAGAGAAGGTACATCACAAAATTTTATGCCTTTGGGTAAAGGCTGACTATCTTCTACGGCGAGTGCTTGCATATATAGATTACGAATGGGTAATTTTTTCAACTGACGAATCCAAGCATAATTACCCAATAATAATAAGCCTTCACTTTTCACCATTTTCGTAGGTATATTGTCGAGGATTTCAATTTGCCCTTGGAATTGTTGTGAAACCGCATTCAAAAATGCTTTGTTTTCTTCAACAGTTTCAGGTTGTTGTAAAATATATAATTTATTGATTTGATCCGCCCGCATTGTACCGATTAAAGCGGCGGCATCCTCTTTTTTTGACAAACTAAATTGAATGACATTAGGGTGTTTAATGGTCACTTCATTTAAAGCCAATACAGGCACTTTGGGTGCAAGTTTAACAATCTCCTCTACATCATGACGTGCCAAAGGCCCAATGATCATCTGCGTGTGCTGATCGACTTGTTGTTTTAACACAGCACTCATAGATTTTTGATCGCTATTGACAAATTTTAAAACTGTTTTTGCCCCCATTGCCTGATATGCAGTCGATATTCCCAGTTTAATACTACTACTCGCTCGCGCCAAAGGCCCTGTTTCGGGTAAAATAACCAACACATCTGCATGTGCCATCCACATCATGCTCATCAAACCAAGACCGAGTACGGTCTGTCTATAATTCACTTTTTTATTCTTAATCATGGAGAACCCCTTATGAGTGCTCAGTTATTTGTTGTAGCGACCCCAATTGGGCACTTAGATGACATGACCTTTCGTGCCATTGAAGTCTTAAAATCTGTTTCTGTCGTTGCGGCAGAAGATACACGCCAATCTGCACAACTTTTAAAGCATTATAATATCTCAACACCATTAACCGCATGTCATGATCATAATGAAAGTAACAAAATTAATATACTGATTGAACGACTCAAAAATGGTGAAGATATCGCTTTAGTCAGTGATGCAGGTACTCCTTTGATCAGTGACCCTGGCTTTAAACTGGTCCGTGCCGCACAAGAAAATCATATCCGTGTTATTCCTGTACCTGGCGCATGTGCAGCGATTGCCGCGCTGAGTGCTGTGGGTTTACCCAGTGATCGCTTTAGTTTTGAAGGTTTTTTACCCTCTAAACAATCACAACGCATGTTGCAACTCGAAAAGTTAAAACATGAAACACAAACCTTGATTATCTATGAAGCACCACATCGTATTTTAGATTGTGTCAAAGATATGGTTGAGGTCTTTGGTGCAGAACGTCCTGTCGGTTTTGCAAGAGAAATTACCAAAACCTTTGAAACCATAAAAAAAATGACTTTAGCAGAATTACTGGCATTCATTGAAAATGATCATCATCAACAAAAAGGTGAAATTGTGCTAGTCATTGGCGGTGCAACACAAGAGCATGATGTAAATCAAGAAAAGCTAGACAAATTACTTTTGCGTTTGCTTGAGGATTTATCCGTTAAAGCGGCATCACAACTGGCCGCCGATTTGACTGGAATCAAGAAAAAAGTGGCATATCAACGTGCTTTAGAACTCACACAGCAAGATTAATTTTATCTTAATTCGAGTTATTTCTTACTTTCTATTTCACATGATTTAAAAAGGTAAAAACATCAACAAATTGTAATATTGAAATCGATAAAGCCTATTACACCACATTTCAATATTACAATTTAAAACCCGACTAATTTAGTATAAATTATTTTAAAATACATATTCTTATATTAAATATAAATTAAAAACCAATATTTATAGCTCACTTGTTTTTTAGCCATTTTCAAATCATTTCTTTTCATATATGATGAATTTATAGCCGAAAAAATATCTATATTTTTGTAATAACTATAAGGAGAATTTTATGACTTTTCAAAATATTTTAGTCCCTATTGATGGTTCTGAAACATCACTTGCTGCAGTACCTGAAGCCGTAGAAATTGCTAAAAAATTTAATGCTCATGTGACTGTTGTCCAAGTCATGACTCTAGATCCTTATATTGCCAATGAATATATGGTGCATGGTCAAAGTAACCAATTGATCGAACGTGCGCGCAATTATATTTTAGATAACTTAGAAACAGCGAAAGCGAAATTTAAAGAGCAAGGAGTCGATGTAGAAGTTAAATTGCTCGAAGGTGAAAATATTGCCAAAGCCATTGCCAATGCCACAGAAGAACTAAAATCAGACCTTGTCATCGTCAGTTCTCATGGACGTAGTGGTTTCAAAAAGCTGCTGATCGGTAGTGTGGCTCAAAGCTTATTAACGACTGTAAATGTACCTGTTTTGGTTGTAAAACACGCCTAATATGAGTTGCTATAAAACATCTCTATCAAGTGATAGGGATGTTTTATTTACACCACCCATAAAGCCAGAGGTCCAAATAAAATGATTGCCCCAAAAAACATCCATGAATAATAAAATGGTACTAAACAATTAATTTTCGGATAAGGCATAAACACATACACCTGACCACGTTTTTTGACTTTTTCTATATGTTTTTCAACTCTTTTCTTACTGAGTGCTCCTGCGGCTAAACCGAGATAATTCATTCGTTTAGCTGTATACATTTGCCCATTGATTTCAAAAGTATATTGCCCTTGTAAATGATACACATCTCCGACTTGCGAATAATTTGCATAGCAACTCAGTTGCAAATTTTTCACGGGTAGTTTTCTCCCAAAGAGATAACATAGCGTATCTAAACTCAACCCAATACATGTATATAAAGTGACAAATAATCCGATATAAAAAATCAGTGTTTGCTGCATTTTATTTCAAGGTTGCCATGCATATTTTTTCATATTTACTTTTCCATCTAACACGACAATACTTTCAGCCAACAATTTAGCTTGCTGAATATTCATCCCTTGCTCGTCCAATGTATGGGTACTTATTTTTCCCTGAGCATTAATCACCCGATACCAAGGAACATCATGCCCCGCTTCCAACTGTCCTAAAACTCGCCCAACCAACCGCGCATGCCTAGGTAATCCTGCCAATTTGGCAATTTGCCCATAACTTGCAACTTTTCCATAGGGAATTTGTACCACAACAGCGATGATCATTTGCGTCAATTCAGCAGTCGATGCAGATGAATTTTGAGTAATCATTGGCTTAAATACACTCTAATTTTATATTTTGGCAAATGTATTAAAAAAAATACTGTTTTAGTCTTAAATCATATTGAACAACAAAAACATAGAGTACTACAAATGAAAGGAATCTTCAGTAAACTCATGCTTTCTACAGCATTAAGTTTGGGCTTTGTCACAACCGCAAGTCTACCTAGTCAGGCTTTTGCAGCAATAGATATTCAGAGTGTTTTACAACAAGAGCGCACATGGGCGGGTTTACAATCCAAACGCCTCAAAGTAGGTGAAATCGATTGGGCATATAGTGAAGGTGGACAAGCCGGTAAACCGACCTTGATGTTAGTGCACGGTTTAGCAGGCAGTCGAGACAATTGGAATCGTTTGGCTCGTTATTTAACCCCTTATTATCATGTCATTATTCCAGATCTACCCGGTCAAGGTGACAGCAAAGTCGCTGCAGATTTTGACTATACTATTCCGAATATGACTGAAAAATTACGCCGTTTTGCTGAAGCTGCAAAAATTGAACAAGGTTTACACGTTGCAGGTCATAGTATGGGAGGCTCTATTGCACTCCTCTATGCAGCACAATATCCCGTCGATACCAAATCTCTGTTTTTAGTAGATAGTGCAGGTGTATTTAAATCTGCAAATACACCTTATTTGAAAGATCCAACCACTTTACGCAGTATGATTGTGGCGAAAAAAGGAGATTTAGACAAAGTGCTAAGCATTGCAACTGCACTCCCGCCTTTTATCCCCAATGAACTCAAAGAAGCTCAAGAAAAGTTAATGATTTCACAAGCAGCGAACAATGCCAAACTTGTGGAACAGTTGATTTTAATGTCAAAAGTATATACGCCAGAAACGTTTGCTTTAGCAGCACGTTCCATTGATCAGCCTGTGCTCATCGCATGGGGAGACAAAGATAAAGTCATTAATGTTGAAGCTGCGGCTGAACTTAAGTCTTTATTGAAAAATGCCAAAGAGCCATTGATCTTGAAAGGTGTAGGACATATGCCCATCATGGAACAAGAACAATTATTAGTTCAACCTTATCTAAACTTTCTGCATGGCTTAAAATAAATCACCAAAAGCAGTAGAAAACAACTACTGCTTCACACTTAAAAAGCTATAATTACTAAAATTACGCAATTTTATTGTTTAAAAATACCACAAAACAACCTTTTTTGAAGAAATTTCACACAAAATAAGCACTCTATTTTATGAAAGTATTGTGAAAATTATAGAAATTTATTATTGTTAAGCGATTAAATAATTTAAAAAACGATAAAGAATTCTTGATTGGGGAATACGCATGAGTGATGTCATTTTAGAACATGAAGTTTTAAGATGTTTTAACGAACACTTACATCCATTGGCTAAAAATTTAACTGAAATGTTAAATGAGCATTTTAGTCATCAAACTGAACGCCGAGGTTGTGGCTATACTCAAGCAACACGTGTAGTGGCTGAGTTTATCAACTCAGAACAAGATGAAATTGACTTCAAAGACTTTAAAATATTTGATCAATACGATACTAAAGCGCTGAGAACGATTTTAGCCAATGCAACTGCACACGGTTTAGAACTAAAAACATGGCGCAATTTAGACATTAATGCTGAAGTACATGCATTTTTAGCAAAACATCAAGATCGTGATGATCCGTTCATTAGTGCATTAGCCAATGAAGTTGCTTTTCAAGCCAAACTCCGTAATATCCATGAACATGTCGAAAAAGAAGAAAGTAAGCTACTGTGCCAATTCTTAGAAGATATTATTTTACGTAAAGATCCTCAGGACGTAGACAGTTTAGAACTTAAAAATCTGAGTGAAAAACCGAAAGTGGGTTCTTGCCCAATGGCAGAAAACTTTTTCCTTAAAATTGCGCATGGTCGCATGTTACGTCAAGGCAACATTAATATTTTTGTAGATAAGAATGAAAAACCAATTTTGATGGAAAAAATCAAAATGGGCGATGACCATTCTTGTATTAATCTCGTGCCTTTAATTATTAATGGTATTCGTATTCCCCTTGGCAGCTTGTTTTCGGTATATTATGACGAAGAGACGATTGCCAAACGTCCCAATAAAAACTTCAAAGGTCATGTCATTTCTGTGCATGATGTGATTGGTTTTTGGTTTTTACGTTTAACGACTTTGGCGATTTCCCCCGAAAATAGAGCGCGTGCATTTACTTCGCATTTTAAACAACAAATTGATAATGGTTTATTTAGCCCAGAAACAACTGAGCTTAAACAACTGATTGCCGTTGCTCAAGAACAGATTTAGTTGAGAATACTTCATGTTAAAAGCTTGCTATTCACCTCAATATTTTGCAAAAACGCATACGAATAGCATGGAAAAACTAACTGCTGTTGCACAAGTACTTGAAGCAGAGGAAATGGCCGAGTTGGTTGATCCTGAAAGTATCGATCCCAAAATTTTATATGGTATTCATGACCCCGCTTATGTACAAGCATTTGTCCAAGGTAAAAAACCACTTGCCACCATGCAAGGCTTTAAACAGTGGAGTTTACAATTTAGGGAAGCAATTTTAGCCGTTCAATCAGGTCAACTTTTAGCCACAGAAATTGCATTCAAAGAAGGCATAGCAGCCAATATTGCACAAGGTTTTCATCATGCTGTTTATGAGCATGGTAATGCCTATTGTACTTTCAACGGCTTAGCCTTGATCGCACAACAATATCCGCATAAAAAAATCTTTGTGCTTGATTGTGACCAACACGGTGGTAATGGCACAGCAGAATATACGCTAAGATTTGAAAATTTGTTTAATTTTAGTATTTATGCTTTGGCATTTGGGTGTGCGACTTATGAACGCAGTATCACAAGGCATATCCATAATAAAAAGGGATCATTTGAGCAATATGCTGAAGCGGTCGTGGATGGGTTTGAACATGCTTTGGCATGGCAAGCGGATTTAATCGTCTATCAAGCAGGTATGGACTGTCATCAAAATGACCGTTGTGGTTCAAAGTGGTTCAGTACTGAAATGCTCTATGAACGAGATTTAATGGTATTTAAATTGGCTAAAAAATACAATTTACCCATTATGTTTGTTTTAGCTGGTGGTTATCAGAAATTGGATGATTTAGTTCCTTTACACGTCAATACCTTCAAAGCAGCCAATACGGTGTACTTTCCACCTGCCAATTAAATGATTTGTTCTCATTAAAAAACCGAATGTAAAAACATTCGGTTTTTTATGTTGAACACAATACTCAACTTTAGAAATTACTTGGATTTTCCAAACGTTTTACTTCTTGTGCTTTATCTGGACGGTGTACAGAGGCAACACCATCATCTGATTTTTTATCAACTAAAGCTTCAGGGTTATAAATCGTAATTGTTTCATGACCTTCAGCGTCTTCACCAACAATATATTTTACGCCTTTACGGTTCATTTTATGACACATACGCTGATACCAACCTTTAAAACCTTGCTTTTCTTCATTCGGGTTATAATAAAAAGCATTCATCACCGCAGGCAAACCTAGACCACAAACAATACCTGAGAGCAATACGCTAATAAACGTATAACCAATTAAAATACTACTATAATCACGTAATTCAGGAATGTTTGCGACAGCTAAGATCAAGGCAAGCGAAATACCACCACGTACCCCACCCCAAGATAGAATCGCTAAACTGCCATTATAGCTCTTGTGTCTGAAAGAAGGAAAAAATGCAAAAGCCAAATAGTTTGCTGCAAAACGAGATAAATGTAACGCAAAGAAAGCAAAGATCCCTCCTAAAATCAAACTTGTACTCAAGTCTAAAATAAAAATCTCAAGACCAATTAAGGTAAATAAGAAAGAATTAATAATGCCTTCAACGGTATGCCAAAAATGATTAACTTCACGAATTTCACGCTCTTGTAAAATTTCTTTCCATTTATTTCCAACAATCAAACCACCGATTACACAAGCAATAGGTGCAGAAGCATGAGCAAACAACGCCACAAGATATGAACCACATGCCAGTAGCGCTGTGGTTAAAATCAAAGACTCCATTTCATGTTTACCACGCAGTAAACGTAAAATGCCTAGACCAAATGCCCAACCGATAATTACAGCAACCACAATTTCATAGAGCAGGGTTTGCAAAGTTGCAACCAAACTAAAGTGTTCACCTTCCAACACATTCAGTAAAGTCATAAAAACGGCGATACACATCGCATCATTAAATAACGATTCGCCTTCAAGTTTAACCATTAAATGATGTGGCGCACGTACCGAACTAAGTACACCTTTAATCCCGATCGGGTCAGTCGCACCCAATGCTGAACCCAATAATAACAACACCAAAATAGGTACAGGATTACCAATCAAATACTGAAAGCCAAAAACTATGCCTGCAAAAAACACCGCACAAAGTACCAAGGCAATGGTCGCCAAGATACTAATGGGTTTCCAATGCACTTTTAAGTCAGATACTTTAAACTTCAATGCAGAGGAAGTTAAAATAAAACAAATTACACCATTGACCAAAAAGTCATAAAAATCAATATGTCTAACCGCTTCTTCAATATTATGAATATTAATGGAGATAAATTGATTGCCATTTAGCAAACTCGCTCCCCATTGCAAAATAAAGACAAATATCGCTGAAACCAACGGTACTCCAATGGCTTGTGGAAAACCTAAAATTCGCTTATTAAAAATGGTAGTTGCAATGGATAAAGCAAAAACGACTGTCAAGACTTGTAGAAAAAAATAATTACCCATGCTTACCCTTTTTCAGTTTTTAATATATGTGAACAACTACAACCTAATCATTTTTAAAATGAATCAAGAAATAAAAGTGATTTTTTAAATCTATATAATTTTACAAAGAAATGCCAACAAGTGCCCGTAAAAAATAATTTTTTTAACATAAATCTCAAGTTGCAACATCATTTCTAATAAAAGCGTTTAAAAGCGAGTTTGAAATCGGTATTATCAAATTTTGCAATTTTTTATGACTGTATGCGTTTTAAAATCATCTTCCGATATTTTTATGCAGCGTTGATTGGTATTGTCAGTACTTTACTGATTTGGACAACTCTAGTTAAAACCTATGAAGCTTTCACTGCACATCAAGTCACCCCTCAATACACGCATTTAGCGAGCACACCTCTTAAAGAATTGCGCTTGGTCAGTAACAACCAAAAGCCTGATGAAAAAATATTTATTACCCTACCCAACCAAGGCTATATCTTCACAATATCATGTGAACATTATATGAATAGCTTATGTACAAATGCAGATAATCAACATTATTTGCGTCAAATTAAAACGTTAGATTTAGTCCATTACGGAAAATATCATTATATTCAAAATATTAAGTATCAAAATACACAAAATCTCGAGACAAAAAGCTTTCATTTTGACAATCAACAAATTCATCAATTTTATACAACAGATATAGAAAGCCTAAAATTTCAATTGATTTTATTATGGTTTTTTAGTCTATTTGCACTCTATGTCTGTATTCGAATAGTGGGTGATTTTCAAACCTTTTTAAATAAATAAAGGAAAGTTTTACTTTCCTTTATTTAGATATGAACCGGTATTTTATTGAAAAGTATCACAACTATTCATGTCACCTGTTTTTAAACCTGTTTGAAACCATTGCATCCGTTGTTGGCTGGTTCCATGTGTAAAGCTATCAGGTACTGCATAACCACGTGCTTTTTTCTGTAAATAATCATCCCCAATTTTCTCAGCAGCATCCATCGCTTCTTCCACATCACCTTGTTCAAGGAACTGAGTTTTTTGATGGGTTTTATTTGCCCAAACACCTGCCAAACAATCTGCTTGTAATTCTAAACGCACTGATAATTGATTGCCCTGTGCCTCACTCGCACGCTGGCGTGCTTGCTGCACTTGTCCTGAAATACCCAAAAGATTTTGTACATGATGCCCCACTTCGTGAGCAATCACATAGGCTTGTGCAAAATCTCCAGCTTCATCTTGAGCACTTAACTCTGATTGATTTTGTTCACCAGAGATTCCCATTTGCTGACGCATATCTTTGAAAAATTGCGTATCGATATATACTTTTTGATCTGCTGGACAATAGAATGGTCCCATTGCTGACTGCGCTGCACCACAACCTGAATTGGTTGCCCCACTAAACATCACCAATTTAGGTGCAGCATATTGTGCACCTTGTGCCTGAAAAATGGGGGTCCAAACATCTTCAGTATCGGCAAGTACCGTACCGACAAAGTCTGACACTTCTTGTTGCTCAGGCGTTAAATTTTCAGGTGCAACTTGTTGGCTTTGTCCGTTTGAAGTCACTTGTTTGGTTGCTTGATATGCCTGTTGTGGATCAACACCAAAAAATTTCCAAGCCACAAAAGCCACAATTAAGCCTAAAATACTGATTCCGCCTGCTTTTGCCCCACCGCCGCCACGGCGATCTTCGACATTGCTACTTACTCGACGACCTTTCCAACGCATAGCCTTATCCTTATTTTTTATAAAATTCTTTCTATTTTAATGATATTTTCTCAATTAAACCGTTTCAGATTGCCCACGAATTTTTTGAACAATATTCACCAAAATAAGAACAATAAAACCCGCCACGATACCAATACCCAAATTAATCAACGTTGGCGTCATTGCACCAATGATTGAACCCACGGTAGGAATATGTTGAACCTGATCAACTGTTTGTTCAGTAAAATGATGCAAAGCGGAAATACCATGTGAAATAATCCCGCCACCCACTAAAAACATCGCAATCGTACCCACAATAGACAAAGTTTTCATTAATATCGGTGCAAATGCAAGTAAACCACGACCAATACTTTTCTTTAAGTTCGATGCTTGCTCCGTTAAATACACACCTAAGTCATCAATTTTTACAATCATCGCCACAAAACCATAAACACCAACAGTCATGATAATTGAAATCACAGTTAATACTAAAACTTTCGTCATAAAAGGTTGAGTCGCGACTGTCCCTAATGAAATCACCACAATTTCTGCAGATAAAATAAAATCTGTACGAACCGCGCCTTTAATTTTGTCTTTTTCAAATTTTTCTAAATCTGTTTCAACAGCATCAAATTCAGCCTTGGCTGTATCTGCCGTTTTTGCTTTTTTATGCATGATCGTATGAATAACTTTTTCCACACCTTCATAACATAAAAACAGACCACCAATAATCAGTAATGGCGTAATCAACCAAGGTGCAATCACACTGATCAAAAGTGCTAAAGGTACAAGAATCAATTTATTGATAAATGAGCCTTTTGCCACCCCCCACACCACAGGAATTTCTCGTTCAGAACGAACGCCTGTCACTTGCTGTGCATTAAGTGCTAAATCATCGCCTAAAACCCCTGCTGTTTTCTTGGCGGCCATTTTACTCATCACTGCAACATCATCTAACACCGTGGCAATATCATCTAATAATAATAACAAGCTACTCGCCATCTTTTTATCCTAATCTGTATTTCTGTATATTTTAATCAAGTTTTAAAATGCTTTATATAAGCACATGTATTTTTATATATCATTTTTGAAATTTTTATATTTTGCAATCAAGTGGATTTTTTCGCTGACATAAAAAAAAATTATGCCGTACAATGTGGGCATATTATTTAGCAACAACAGATGTCGTCGCTTACGGCTGTGGAATATATAATGAGTAATCAAGACAATCGTCCTATTATTTTAACGGGCGACCGTCCAACTGGACAACTTCATTTAGGACATTTTGTAGGTTCACTACGTTCACGTGTAGGGTTACAAGATTCCCATCATCAGCATTTACTTTTAGCAGATGCACAAGCACTGACAGATAATGCGGACAATTTTGAAAAAGTTCGCCGTAATATTATTGAAGTTGCAACAGATTATTTAGCGGTCGGTATTGATCCAACAAAAACCACGATTTGTGTACAATCTTGTTTGCCTGCACTCAATGAATTGACCATGCTGTATCTCAATTTCGTGACTGTTTCACGCTTAGAGCGCAATCCAACCATTAAGTCTGAAATTCAACTACGTGGTTTTGAACGTGATATTCCAGCAGGCTTTTTATGCTACCCTGTCGCACAAGCTGCTGATATAACTGCATTTAAAGCAACTGTCGTGCCTGTAGGTGAAGACCAAATTCCAATGATTGAACAAACCAACGAAATTGTTCGTCGTTTAAATCGTCAAATTGGTCATGAGGTTTTACCTGAATGTAAAGCTCTTTTATCTAATATGAGTCGCTTACCAGGTTTTGATGGTAAAGCAAAAATGTCTAAATCTTTAGGCAATACCATTGTATTAGATGCTTCGGATAAAGACATTAAAAAAGCAGTAAATGCAATGTATACCGATCCAAACCATCTTCGTATCGAAGATCCTGGTCAAGTTGAAGGTAATATTGTATTTACCTATTTAGACGCTTTTGATCCAAATAAAGAAGAAGTTGAAGAACTTAAAGCACATTATCGTCGCGGCGGTTTAGGCGATGGTACAGTGAAAAAACGCCTTGAAGGTGTGTTAAAAGAATTGATTAGCCCGATTCGTGAACGCCGTATGGAACTTGCAAAAGATCCTGATTACATTATGGATATCTTGAAAACAGGTACAGATAAGTGCCGCATTATCACTCAAGATACACTGGATGAAATCAAAAATGGTTTAGGTGTTTTCCACTTTTAAGTTATAAATAAATTGCTCAATAAAAAAGCCTTTCGATTGAAAGGCTTTTTTATATTAGAGGCTAAAGAAACATAAATCTCTTAATATTTAACGTTTATTAACATGACTTAACGCTAAAACTAATGAAGTATCTATTGAGTCGTATTATTATTTATCTCAAGTTATGAACCATCCCCAAAGTTCATAACATTTCTCCTTAACCGAATTTGTAGCTACAAATTCGTTGTTCTACGCAATGATCACCCCAATCATTGCGTATTTTTTTAAGATAAAAAATAATATACTCTTTTCCCTTTAGTTCTAATGAACTTAAATAAAAATAATCGGTAATTTTAACAACCCTTATCAATAATCTTTTTAAATATCAGCGCCATACATTCCTTGTAATGGTGATTACGCTTTCATCTAGTTATGTATAATTTATAATCTAGTTTTTAAATAATTACAAATTTTTTCCGTTGTCGTGTACACCATCACTAAAAAACAATAACTTATTGATTTACAATTATTATTAATAAAAAAATATTGTCAACATTGAAATAACCATATAAACTAGCTTTATTAATAGAATTAATTCATCATTTGGCGGTTGCCAAATATTAAAAACTCATCACAAAAATAAATTGTGAATTAAATAAGAGCTCAGACAATGTGGGAACTATTTACACATCCTTCAAACTTATTTTTTAGTGTCAGCTTATGCTTAATGCTGTTATTGGGCGTTTTTGAATGTTTACTTTTAATTTTAGGTGCATCTACGCAGGGATTTTTAGATCAATTTATTCCTGATGGCTTAGGTGAAGCAAAAAGTCTAGCAATAGATCTAGATGTAGAACAAAACTTTGTTGTGCAATTTTTAGATTGGCTATATTTAGGGCGCATCCCTGTTTTAGTTTGGTTAATTATTTTTTTAACTGTATATGCTGTTTTTGGTTTTGCTGTACAAGCGGCTTTCTTTGCATTTACACAACATTATTTACCGATTTGGATTGCAGCACCCGCTTGCTTATTTTTATGCATGCCTTTGGTACGTGTAAGTGCTGCACTGATCAGCAAAATTTTACCTCAAGATGAAACCACAGCCATTCATAGTGATGAACTGATTGGGCGTACCGCATTAATCATCTTAGGTGAAGCAAAGAAAAATTATCCTGCTCAAGCTAAAGTTCTCGACCAATTTGGTCAAACACATTATGTCTTAGTCGAGCCTGAGCTCGATATGATTTTTTCACAAGGTCAAGAAGTGATTTTAACGCAAAAAACAGCAAACGGGTTTCAAGCGATTCAACTTTAATTTTTTAATAACAACGTAGAGATAATGACATGATGAGTTCATCTTTTAATCAAATTTTAATACTTGCAGGTCTTATTTTAGCTGCGCTTATTTTCATCGGGATCATTATTGCCCGCCTTTATAAACGATCAAGTAAAGAAGTATCATTTGTTCGAACTGGTTTCGGCGGTGAAAAAGTCATTTTAAATGGTGGTGCAATCGTATTACCTGTTTTACATGAAGTGATTCCTGTCAACATGAACACTTTACGTTTAGAAGTGAAACGTGCAGCAGATCAGGCACTGATCACACGAGATCGAATGCGTGTCGATGTCATGGCTGAGTTTTATGTCCGTGTAAAACCTACGGCGGAATCAATTGCGACAGCAGCACAGACATTAGGTAAAAAAACCATGTCACCGCCTGAATTAAAAGACTTAGTTGAAGGTAAATTTGTCGATTCTTTACGTGCTGTTGCCGCAGAAATGGCAATGGAAGAATTACATGAAAAGCGTGTTGATTTCGTACAAAAAGTACAACAAGTCGTTTCGGAAGATTTGTTTAAAAATGGTCTTGAACTTGAAACCGTATCTTTGACAGGTTTAGACCAAACAAGCTTTAAATTTTTCAACCCCCAAAATGCTTTTGATGCTGAGGGTTTAACTAAACTGACTGAAACGATTGAAGATCGTCGTAAAAAGCGAAATGATATTGAGCAAGATGCTGATCTTGCAATTAAAGCTAAAAACTTAGAAACCCAACAAGCGCAATTGCAAATTTTACGTGAAGAAGAATATGCAAAAATGCAACAAGAGCGTGAAATTTCCATTCGCAAAGCTGAACAATTGGCAGAAATTGCATCACAAGAAGCATCAAAAAAACGTGAAGCAGAAGAAGCACGTATTGCGGCAGATCGTGAAGTTGAACTCAAACGTATTGCATCTGCTCGTGATGTTGAAAATGAAAATATTGTCAAAGCACAGTTGATTCAAAAAGCACAAGTAGAACAGAAGAAAACCATTGAATTGGCTGAACAAGATCGTGCAATTGCGATTGCTGAAAAATCTCGTGCTGAATCTGAAGCAAAAGCACTTGCTGACCAAGCACGTGCCCAAGCAGTCAAAGCCGAAGAAGAGGTCTTAACTGTTCGTGAAACACAACGTGCTGAACGTATAAAAGCTGTTGAACTCGTGGCTGCAAAACAGGTGGCTGAAACGGATGCAATCGCCATTACAGTAGCCGCAGAAGCATCTAAAAAAGCAGCGGTAGATGAAGCTGAAGCAGTGCGTATTGCTGCCGAAGCTGAAGCTGAGAAAGTTCGTTTAAAAGCTAAAGGTGAAGCAGATGCAAAAATCTTGCTCGCACAAGCACAAGAAAAACAATACCATGTAGATGCAGAAGGTACGCGTGCAGTCAACGAAGCCAATAATATTTTGTCAACTGAGCAAGTAGAAATGCAAATTCGCTTGGCATTGTTAAAATATTTACCAGAAATTATTCGTGAAAGCGTTAAACCAATGGAAAATATTGATGACATTAAAATTTTACAAGTGAATGGTTTAGGTGGCATGGGCGGTTCATCTGCTGCAATGGATACAGGTACTGAACAAGGTCAGGTGGCTTTGTCAGATCAAGTGGTGAATAGCGCTTTGCGTTACCGTACACAAGCCCCTTTGATTGATAGCTTAATGAATGAATTAGGTATACAAGGTGGTGACATCAATGGTTTAACTCAAAGCCTAAAAGCTAAAACTGATGCAAAATAACCCAAATCGTTAAATTTTTAATTGTGATATACCCAAAACTGCTGATTTTTAATCAATCTCATGACCAAATTTCAGCAGTTTTTTATGTTAAAACATCATGCCGCGTCATAATGATTCATTATAAATACCCTATTTACATCGTGATTTTGATTAAAATACTCAAAGCGTAAATCATACCAATAACTGCACTTTGTCAAAAATTTTTAATCTAAGCTTCAGTATGATTTAATAATGTCTCGCTAGCCTGATTCTAACAAAACATCAGATTAGGTTAAGTTGTGACTATAATAGGATCCAATACATCTGTGATCGTGATTCACGATGGTCGAAAAGGTCATTTAAATCCATCACTTGCTGTCGCTGAAATTATTCAAGAAAAATACTCCTTAGGATTTCAAGCTTTTCAACTCCCTATTACACTAAGTAAAAAATGGGTGAGTTTATTTAAAAAGTTTTCTAACTTTCCAATATTTTATAAATTTTTAGGGCAATTATTTTTTAAAGTTGAACCTACAGGCATTCAACAGACAGAAATCATCATTTGCTCAGGTATGCCAAATTTAATCTACGCAGCATATTTGGCTCAAAAATACCAAATACCACTTTTATATGTTGGAAATTTAAGAAAATTTAATGAAAATCTCATTGATTTGAGCATTACTGCTTTGGCTCAAAATGTAAATTGTAAACAAATTATTTTACCCACACCGCCAGTTTGTGCGCATTTTGCAACTCAGCTTAAAGCGCAAGAACAACATGAAGCTGTTTTACTTTTAGGTGGATCAACTTCAGATTATCCTTTTTCAAAGCAAGATTATTCTGACATGATTCAAGAATTTGCTCATTTTGTCAGTGTACATCAGTTAAAAGGAAGCGTCATTTGTTCTCGTAGAACACCTGATTTAGACCCTAAAAGTTTAGATTTATTACATACACAACAAATAGATCATATAGACCCGCATCAAAAATTTACAATGTCTGAAAAATTAGCACAGTGTAAATATATTTTTGTGACTGAAGACAGCATTACCATGTTATCTGAAGCCATTCATACAGGTGCAATCGTCACTTCAGTGTGTTTAAATGAAGCCAAAACAGATGAATTAATCGAAAAATACTTGAATTATCAATATATTCAAAGAAAATCTATTGCACATTTGGGACAAGTTGTCGAACACTATAGTCCGATCAAAAGAACAGACATGGTCACACCTTTAGTACAACAGTTAGACAGGCTTTATTTTCAAGGACATTTTCATAAAGTCACGAACTCTCGAAAAAAGAACAAAGCTTATGCCTAAAAAAAGCACTCGAGTGAGTGCTTTTTAAATTTAGATTCGATACTTTAAATGCTTAACCATTTCGCGACTTTGCTTTGATCTACAACGTTAAGTTCAACTGTACTCAGCTCAACTTCACCGCCTTGTAGTTCACACTGTATTAATTCATCACGGCGGAACGCATAGACTGTGAAATTGGTTGCTTGTTTCGCATATTTAACCAATAACTTTTCCGATGCCTTTAAACCATCAATGGCAATAATCACATCATGAGCAGACAGTCCTGCTTTTGCCCCTGTACCATTACGATGGGCTTGCTGGATCAACACGCCTTCTGCTTTGTCTGAAATTTTTAAGCCAAATGGCAACGTTTTTTCATTTTTTACTTCAAAATCAATACCAAATTCAGGCAACAATTGATCAAGGGGTAATTCTTCCGTGGTATTAATTAAGTGGTTAATTTGCTCAATCCACTGCACACCTGTCAGTTCTTCGCATAAAGTGAAAATCGTGCGTTCATTCACTTGAATGCCATTTTGCGTATTTTCATACAATTTACGCATTAAAGCATCAAGGCTTGAACCTTTCATACGCAAGCCTAAATCTAAGCATAATGCCACTAGACAACCTTTGTTATAGTAACTTGTGCCTGCATTATTAGAGTTTTCATCTTGACGATAAAACTTAATCCACGCATCAAAACTAGACTCAGCAACAGTTTGAATGAAGCGCCCTGGATTTTGTAAATAACGATCAATCTGTGCTTTGAGTAGCTTTAAATAAGATTCTTGAGAAATTACGCCACTACGATACAAAATTAAGTCATCGTAATAAGAGGTAAATCCTTCAAAAATCCACAATAAAGAGGTCAAACTTTCTTGATTTAAATCATAGGTCGCTAAATTTTCAGGACGAATAAATTTCACTAACCATGAATGAAAATATTCATGACTACATAAGCCTAAGAAACGTTGATAATCTGCTGATGGTTCAGCAGGTTCATCGGCTTTGGGCAAATCATCACGTGGTGTAATTAAACTGGTACTGTTCGGATGCTCTAAACCACCATAGCTATTACCTGTTGCCATGGTCATAAAAGTATAGTTTGCAAAAGGTGCTGAACCAAACATGGCAATTTCAGTGCTACAAATTTTTTCAATGTCTTGCTGCATACGTTCAGCATTCATTGCATGCTGGCCAGAAACTACAAATTCATGAGGAATACCATGAGCTTCAAAGCTAAAACGTGTTTGATCTGCCAATTCAAATGGGCAGTCAATCAATTCTGCATAATTTTTCGCAGTGAGCGTATAACGACCTTTAACTAAGCTTTTTGATGCTAGTCCTGTGGCAATTTGGAAATGTTTCAATTCTTCAGGTAAAAAGATTTCCAATTCAATGGGCGAGTGTTCTTGATCTTGTAGGCCTAAACATAAACACGCAGGATTTACATAAAAACGTGTTTGATCCACATAAGCACCACGCACTGAGAGATCATAAGCATAAACATCATATTCAACCGTGATGAGCTCATGATCTGTGTTATATAAACGCCATTTGTTCTTATCAAACTTGGTAATTTGGAGTTCGCGCCCTGCTTCATCATAGGCTTTAACAGCTTCTAAATGCTTGGCAAATTCACGAATTAAATAACTACCTGGAATCCATGTTGGCAAAGATAATACTTGGGTTGGATTCGCTAAAAAACGTAAAGTGACATGCACGAGATGCTGACGATAATCGTCAAATTCAATTTGATAATGCAACATAAGCCGTATTCAAAAAAATATCTAAGGTAATTATTTATTAGATTAACATTTTTTACAAAGCTGTGCTTTATTCGTGCTTTTTGATTGTAAAACTGACTAGCCAGAATAGTGAAAAAAGCATAGCATTCGTTATATTTTTCACCTCCTGTTTTGCTAAGGCTGTCCCCCTTGAAAATTGCCACTTACTTGCTTGTCTTCATTTGCTCACTGTGCTCAACGTTCGTCAATGCAGCACTATTAAATATCAATCCAGCATCAGTAGAAGCAGAAGCTTGGACGATTTTAGATACTCAAACAGGACAGACTATTGCTGAGTATAATAGTCATGTACAACGTGCACCCGCTTCAATGACCAAAATGATGGTGGCGTACATTGCATTAAAAGAAATTCAGGCAGGACATCTAAAGAAAGATGAAATACTGACAGCAACCCCTATTGTTAAAATTGTACAATGGGATGAATCACAGATGTATCTCAAAGAAGGCGAACAAATCTCAGTTGATCAACTGATTGCAGGTTTGATTGTCATGTCTGCCAATGATGCAGCTGTGACTTTAGCAGAACGTATTTCAGGTACACTCCCTGCTTTTATTGAACGCATGAACAAAGAAGCGAAAGCTTTGGGAATGAATAACACGCACTTTGCCAATGCACCAGGCATTACCATGCCTGAGCATTTTTCCTCTGCGCATGATATGGCTTTACTTGGACAAGCTGTTGCACAGCATACCCCTGATTATTTGCATTATTCGGTGATGCCGAGTTTTAGCTATAAACAACATTTTCATCATGCAACCAATTTGATCTTAAAAACTGACCCAAGTGTCGATGGTTTAAAAACAGGATTCACTAAAGCCGCAGGTTATAATTTAGCTCTGTCAGCACACCGCCCTACACTCAATCCGGATGTACCTGATCGCCGTATTATCGTCGTGGTGATGGGCACCAAAAATGCGAGCAAACGTGCCGAAGTTGCACACAAGCTTTTAAACTTAGCATATGCCTATACACGTGATGAAGTTGTCATCAAAGACAAGCAATTAATCGCTGAGTTACCTGTGGTCAAATCGACTTTGAAAATGTTTAAAGTTGAAGCCAAAAAACCTCAAATTGTGACCACCAGTTTATACAATAATGTACAACCGATCGACTTGATGAACTTTGACAATATCAATTCAAGAATCATGCAAGCAAATGCAACAGGATTGTTGTCCGCAGTTCACCCTTTGCAAAACACAGAGACACATTTAAATGTCGAACTGAATGAAGCTTCGCTGACTGCGCCACTAGCAAAAATAATGCATTTAGCCAAAGTCAATGTCTATCAAAATGACCTCTTACTGCAATCTTTTGACATTGAAGATGAAGTACATATCGAGCAAGCATCATGGTTTGAACGTCTACTCGAATGGCTAAAAACATGGTTAGGTTTCTGAGTAAGAGCAAACCCAACCCATTTACTTTGTTTTGTTGTAAGTATGTAAATTGTAAAACAAAAAATACAAATAATTACCAATAGGATGGCATATTAAGCCATCCTTCAATAAAAATTATTAGGTAATTCATGTCAAAAATTCATCATATCGTGATTGTCGGTGGTGGTGTGGGCGGCTTAGAACTGGTCACACAACTCGGCGATACTTTAGGCAAAGCACAAAAAGCTAAAATCACTTTGATCGATCAAAAGCTTACCCACGTTTGGAAGCCACTTTTACATGAAATTGCTGCGGGAACCATGAATCCCAATGATGAAGAAACCAATTATTATGCACATGCAGCGAAGCATCATTATGAGTTTATTCAAGGTCGCTTTGAACATTTAGACCGTGAAAAACAAGAAATTACGTTAATTAAACCCCAAACCACAAAATATGAAGCAGCAAGTGAAAAACAAACTATTGCTTATGACACTTTAGTCTTGGCGGTAGGTTCTGTTTCAAATGACTTTCATACCCCAGGTGTCAAAGAATATTGTCATTATCTAGACAGTTTGCAACAGGCTGAAATTTTCCAACAAGATCTTCTGCATTTATATTTAGATGCACAAAATAAAAATACTGAACGTCATCTCAATATTGCGGTGATTGGTGCAGGTGCAACAGGCGTTGAACTATCAGCAGAGCTAGTCGAAGCCAAACAAAATTTCTACAATTACGGCTTAAATAAAATCAATCCCAATCAAGTCAAAATTTCACTGATTGAAGGCGCAGATCGTATCTTACCAGCCCTTTCAGAAAAAATTGCAGAACATGCTGACAAACAACTGCAACGAATGAAAATTGATATATTAACCGCAAAACGTGTCGAAAAAGTTGATGCTGAACGTGTTTATTTTAATGATGGTACAAGCATCCAAGCAGAGCTTAAAGTCTGGGCTGCAGGGATCAAGACACCACAGGTGATTTCAGAATTACCAGATTTCAGCAAAGACCGTATGGGACGCTTAGAAGTCTACGCAACACTACAAACCAAAACTGACCCCAATATTTTTGCCATTGGTGACTGTGCCAACTGTATTTTAGATGCACGAGAAGCAGCACTTGGTCCACGTGCACAAGTAGCAAGCCAACAAGCAGCATTTATGGTTGATGCTTTAAAGGCACGTGTAAGTGGTCATAAACAACCAATGTTCCAATTTTCAGACAAAGGCTCTTTAGTCTCACTCAGCAAAAATAAAGCTGTGGGTGAATTACTCGGTCAGGTCAACGTGCAAGGCTTTGTCGCGAAGTCCATGTATGTGTCATTGTATCGTTTACATCAAGCTACAATTTATGGTTATGCTCATGCAGGATTACTCACGGCCAAAGATTTTGTTACACGAAAAATCGCACCGCGGATAAAATTGCATTGAAATTTAATAATTCGCCCTTATTAATGAAAAAACCATCAAAAAAGTGGTAAAAATGCTTTTTTTTCGTAAATTTAGTCTACAAAAATTGCATTTCACTTTATGATGTAAGCTTATAACTCTCTATTGTCGTATGGATCAATAACATGACTGCTATTGCAAATAACCAAGTGGTTTCTTTCCACTACACGTTGACTAACGCTGAGGGTGAAACTCTCGATAAATCACAAGGTGAGCCACTCGCATATTTGCATGGCGCAGGAAATATCATTCCTGGTTTAGAAAAAGCTTTAGAAGGCAAAACTGTAGGCGAAAAATTCACTGTAAACGTTCCTGCAGCTGAAGGTTATGGCGAATACAATCCTGACCTCGTTCAAGAAGTTCCTGCTCAAATGTTCCAAGGTGTTGAAAACATCGAAGCGGGTATGCAATTCCAAGCACAAACTGAAGATGGCGTTCAAATCGTAACTGTTAAAGCAGTTGAAGGCGACAACGTTGTTGTAGATGCAAACTTCCCACTTGCTGGTCAAGATCTTACTTTTGAAGTAGAAATCGTTGAAATTCGTGACGCTTCTGCTGAAGAATTAGAACATGGTCATGTTCACGGTGCAGGTGGTCATCACCACTAAGATCATTGCGATCTCAGCAAAAAGGCAAAGTTTAATACTTTGCCTTTTTTATGAGCTTGTTTTTTATTCTCATTACTTTGTTCATTTTGAATTTTATTCTAGAATCAATAGAATTCTATTTTCGATACAGCCTTGTACACAAAGCCCCCAACCAATACCATATGAAAGATCATGAAACGACAACTGATTTGGTTTCGCCAAGACTTACGCATTCAAGACCATAGTGCACTGTGGCATGCAACACAGTCAGGACAAAGCATCGCTTTCATTGCCCTTTCCCCACAGCAATGGCGTAAACATCATGATGCTCCAATTAAAATCGACTTTTATTTGAGACAAGTACAGCAACTTAAACAGCAACTCAATGCCCTGCATATTCCCTTAATTGTTGATATCGTGCCCGAATGGCATGACCTGCCAAAGCATATTTTAAAGCATTGTGATACACTCAATATTGAAAATGTACACGCCAACATTGAATGCGGTGTCAATGAGCTACAACGTGATTTTCAAGTACAAAAAACGCTCAACCAACATGCATGCGATTTGATTTTATACCATGATCGTAGCATTTTTCCTGTGGGTTCCATTCGTAACAAATCCAACCAACCCTATCAAGTCTTTGGTGCATTTAAAAAATACTGTTATGAACAACTCAGTATTGCTATCCCTCAGCCTTATCCAGCACCTGAGCCACAAACATGGGTAGACATTGAGTTTGAAAATAAAGTTCAATGTGAAATTCCCAATTTGCAACAATTAGGTTTTGAGAACAATGACTTTTATTCAAAATGGCAAGTGGGTGAAAATCATGCCCACACAATATTAGATCATTTTATAGAACACCAAGTCCTCAATTATCAAACCGCACGAGATTTTCCACATCTTGAAGCAACCAGTCAGTTATCACCCTATTTAAATCTCGGAATTTTATCGATTCGTCAGTGCTTGAATGCGTTATTTCGTCAGCAACAAGGGTATTTCCATATAAACAATATTGGACAACAAACATGGTTAGATGAGCTACTTTGGCGAGAGTTTTATCAACATATCTTATTTGATTTCCCACGTATTTCTAAAAATATTCCTTTTAAAATCAATACACAATATTTACAGTGGCGCAATTCACCAGAAGATTTAAAAGCATGGCAACAGGGACAAACAGGTATTCCAATTGTCGACGCTGGCATGCGTCAAATGTTACAAACAGGTTGGATGCATAACCGTGTACGTATGATCGTAGCCATGTTTCTCAGTAAAAATTTACTCATCGACTGGCGCTTAGGCGAACAGTGGTTTATGCAGCATTTGATTGATGGTGACTTAGCGGCAAATAATGGTGGTTGGCAATGGTGTGCCTCTACAGGGACAGATTCGGTCCCTTATTTCCGTATTTTTAACCCGATCAGTCAGTCTAAAAAGTTTGATGAAAATGGTGATTATTTAAGAAAATGGTTACCTGAAATTGCACATTTGGATGCTAAAACCATCCATGAACCTTATGCTAAAAACCCTAATTTACAACTGGATTATCCTCAACCAATCGTTGACTTAAAAATGAGTCGACAAAGAGCTATTGAGGCTTTCAAACACTTAACTGCTTAAAAGCCCTGTGCAAATGACAACTTTAAATAGCATGTTTAAAATGGTTAAATGGCAGTTGAGCAGTTTTTGGTCTTTCAATCGACTCAAAGAAACAGTAATATTTAAAAACACGATCTAAAGCAATATGCACAACTTTTTGCTCAGAAATAGACCACACCTTGGCATGATTTGCACCTGAAAAAGTACTGCCGACCAGTTGAAATAAGTATAGATCATGCTCACGTTGGATAGATTGCTGCGTATTTTGCGTGCTTGCATCTGTTAAAAGTCGGCACTTTGCATTGATCAGCCATTTTTCACTAAACCAAAGCTGTAATAAATCACCTAGGAATAATTTTTTCTCACCAAAAGGCCATACTTCAAAATAAGCATGCTCAACTTCAGTGTAATAATGTTCAGAATTTTGCAGAATAGAAAGATAGTTTTCTTGATAAAAAGATAAATTTGAAAAAATATCGGAAATGCTAAGCGTATTCATCGCTGTCTCCTATTTAGCCATTTTAGTGCTGGCAAGTTGGTTAAATCCACACGGTTTAAGCAGTTGCTTAAACTCACTTTCTAAATTTAATCTAACAAGCCATTTTCATCATTGCAACCCTTTCTTTAATTTTTTTTGAATTTCATTATTTTTGTTCAAATAAAAAGCATACAGCACAAAAATGAAGAAAACATGACATGAAAGGCTTGACCCTCAACAATATATCCTTATAATCACATGCAGATTCTCCAATAGCTCAGTCGGTAGAGCGACGGACTGTTAATCCGCAGGTCCCTGGTTCGAGCCCAGGTTGGAGAGCCAAATACTAAAAAGCCCACTCATAACGAAGTGGGCTTTTTTTATGCAAAAACAAATATCACATTGAAACCAATAGCATAATGGTCGGCAGTAAAGTTTTGATCTCAAAAATAAAAAAGGAAGTGTGACCACTTCCTATTCTTTTTCTTTAAACATTTAAGCCACAGCTTATATGGGAACACCACTATGAAAACGAAAAGTTTTATCTGGGGTTAAAATCAAATCCTTTTCTACTTCACGAATTAATTCAATACGTTGTTGAATATCTTCTTCAGGGTCTTTGAGTTTAGCGGTTTTCGCTACATCCAATGCTAAAGCGAGATAATCTTCGTAATGGCGTGATTCAGACTTTAGTAAGTAACGATAATAACGCCCAAGCTCATCATCAACTAAGGGCGCTAAAGCATAAAAACGCTCACAAGAACGTGCTTCAACAAAAGCACCAATCACCAAAACATCAATCAATGCTTCAGGTTCATAAGTACGAATTTCCTTACGCAAACCACCTGCATAACGACCTGCACTTAGACCTTTCCATTCTTGACCACGCTTGGTCATAAACTCTAAAACTTGTTCATAATGTAGCATTTCTTCACGAACAAGTTGTGCAAGCTTAACTTGTAAATCTGTAAAAAAGCTATAACGAAACATCAAATTCATGGCTGTTCCTGCGGCTTTTTTCTCACAATTGGCATGATCTTGCATTAAAATATCAAGATTCTTTAGGGCTTCATCCAACCATGCTTGAGGCGTTTCACAGCCTAAAAAACCAATGACAGGTTGCATTAGTTCATCATAATTAATATTCGACATGACTACTTTTCAATATATTCCAATGTATTAACTTGCAGCATGTATTGCTGCTTTCATGTCTTTCACTGCTTGTTCTAAGCCAACAAAAACACTTTCTGCAATAATTGAATGACCAATATTCAACTCGTGAATCTGTGGAATTGCTGCAATTTCAGCGACATTTTTAAGATTTAAACCATGCCCTGCATTGACCACTAAGCCTTTTGCAGCCGCATATTCAGCACCTTTGATAATACGCTCTAACTCGTGATGATGTGCATCTTCAGTGTGTGCATCTGCATAAGCACCTGTGTGCAATTCGATGGTTTGTGCACCACATGCCACTGCTGCGTCAATTTGCGCAAAGTCAGCATCAATAAATAATGATACGTCACAGCCAATCGCAACCAATGCCTGAGTTGCAGCTCTCACATCAGCAAAATGTCCAACCACATCCAAACCACCTTCAGTCGTCACTTCTTGGCGTTTTTCAGGTACAAAGCAAACATGTTGCGGCTTGACTTCAAGTGCAATTGCGACCATTTCATCAGTGACTGCCATTTCCAAGTTCATACGTGTCTTGATTGCTGAGCGCATACGATACACGTCAGCATCTTGAATATGACGGCGATCTTCACGTAAATGCAAGGTAATTCCCTCTGCACCTGCTTGTTCACAGACCAATGCTGCCTGAACAGGATCAGGATAAGTCGTACCACGTGCTTGTCGAAGTGTTGCAACATGGTCAATATTTACACCAAGCAATGCAGCCATAATATTTTCCTAAATACATCAAAATAAAAACTAGCGATTCACAGTTTTGGACTGAGAATTTTGTATCCACAGTTGCCGACTTTTTAATGGGCGATCACCAAGCAATGAGGTAATCATTTGGCGATAAAGTTTCGACAATAATTGTAACTGTTCTGAATTAAAATCCCTACCCTTTTCATAATTCGCCATACTTAAAATCTGCTCGCCGCTTAGGGTCGATGAAGCGCTATGGGAAATAGGAATAAATCCATCTGACAGTTGAAATTGATAACGTTGCGTCGCAATGATCGGCGCTTGCTGTGCATCCATCTCATAATCTAAGGGATAGCCCAACTCTTCTAAAAGCGCATACTCAAACTGACGTAAAATTTGTTTTAAAAATGTATGAGGCTCGGGATGTGAGGCTAAATGTTGTAAATGCTCAAGCGTAACATGATATTGCTCAAAAGTTTGCGGCATACTTTCTTCAAGTGGGCATAAACGGAGCAGAATTTCATTCAGATAAAACCCTGAAAAAAATGCATCACCATAAAAAAATACAGGTTGATTAAGTATTTCTAATTTTGAAAAGTTTTTCAGCTCACTTTTCCCTGATGCTTGCAGAGTAATCGGCTGATATTGCGGAGGCGGCGTTTGCCTTAAAATTCCATCAACACGTCCATACTCTTGTGTAAATAAATGCACAATATGGCTACGTTCACGATATTTTCGATGATGGATTAAATAACCATGCAAGATTTCATTTCGCATCTTGGCGAATTAATCATCCTTATCTTTTTTATCATCTTCATCATCTCCATCTGGGATGACTGCACCGACCACAGCCGCAGTACCTTTTACCACACCTTTGGTCACACCATACGCTGCTTTGACAGGAACCGTAACGAGTTTGTAGACACAACCCTGTAACACGATCATACAAGATATTATGACAAAAACTTTCATCATTACGGCTCTATCCTTTTCTCAAATCAGCGCTTAAATATCGCTATAACCTAAACTTTTTAAAGCACGCTCATCATCAGACCAACCACCTTTGACTTTCACCCAAAGTGTTAGCATGATTTTTTGTTCGAACATTTTTTCCATGTCGACACGTGCATCCATACCAATTTTTTTCAGCTTAGCACCTTTTTCACCAATCACGATGGCTTTTTGTCCCGGACGATCTACAAAAATGGTCGCATCAATGTAAGTACACGCTGCTTTAGGACGACCCGTTTTAGGGTTAATCGTTGCTTCTTCAGTCTTAAATGATTCAATTTGCACAGTTAAATCATAAGGCAGTTCTTCACCTAACTGACGCATGATTTTCTCACGAATAATTTCACTCGCAAGGAAACGTTCAGAACGGTCTGTTAACTGCTCTAAAGCATATAGGGGTGGTTGAAATGGCAAATACTTTTCAATGGTATTACGTAAATGATCTAAATTTGCACCACGTAATGCAGATACTGGTACAATTTCCGCAAAATTCATTAACTTTGCACGCTCTTGGATCAATGGCAAAGCATGGTTTTTATTTTCAAGCGTATCAATTTTATTGATGACTAGAATAACTGGCATTTCTGCATTTTTCAGTTTTTCAAGTACCAACTCATCGTTCTGTGTCCACTTGTCTGCATCCAATACAAACAAAACAAGGTTCACATCACGCAATGCAGAATGTGCGGCTTTATTCATCATTTTATTGATGGCACGTACTTCTTTTTTGTGCATCCCAGGCGTATCCACAAATACAGCTTGTGATGTCTCACGACTATCAATCCCGACAATTTTATGGCGAGTTGTTTGTGGCTTACGTGAGGTAATAGATAATTTTTGACCCAAAATATGGTTCATTAGGGTTGACTTACCTACATTTGGACGACCAACAATCGCCACAAAACCACTTTTATAATCTGCAGGAATTTCCGTTCCTTGTGAACTAAAAAATTGGTTAATTAAGTCATTACCGCTGTCTTGCGGCTCGTGATCAGCATCGTTGTGATCGGAATGTGTATTCATGCAGTTTACTGCTCCAATAACTTTAAAAAATCTGCCGCGACTGCCTGTTCTGCAAATCGGCGACTTGAGCCCTCACCCATCATTTTAGGCAAGCCCTCTACTAAGCATTCTACTTTAAAATGCTGATTGGGTGCATCACCCTGAATATCTACAACCTCGTAACTCGGCAATGGCTTTTTACGAGCTTGTAGATATTCTTGGAGACGTGATTTCGGATCTTTCAACTGATCTGTGGGTTCAATATGTTCTAAATAGGGTTCATACCATTTCAGTACAATATTGCGCAACATCGGTAAATCTTGACAATCTGTATAAATCGCACCAATGATCGCTTCTACTGTATCTGCTAATATTGACTCACGATGATGACCGCCTGATTTCAATTCACCTGTACTTAAAATTAAACTGGTGCTTAATTTTAAGTCATTGGCAATTTTACCTAAGGCTTCTTGGCGCACCAAAGTCGCACGCATACGGGTTAAACGACCTTCATTTTCTTGCGGATAAGCATGGTACAAATAGTTTGCAATGATCATCCCCAATAATGAATCACCTAAAAACTCTAAGCGCTCATAATTGTATTTATGACTCACCGAACGATGTGTCAATGCAAGTTGTAGCAATTCAGATTGTTTAAACTCATAGCCGATACGACTCTGTAAGCGAGGATCACTTACTTTGAACTGACCTTTGATCAAAACTTTTCTCGAATGTTTGGACTAAATCAATATTCATGAAGAATGGTGTTCTTACTTCATATTTCTTTGTCACTGTTAAGCCGTTGTCGTTTGAAACTTTCGCAATATCGTTAAATTTAATATCACGAATATTGTTCATGTCCAAACGTTGACTCATTTGGCTTTCAAATTTAGATGGTGTGATATCCGCTGAGCTTTCTTTAAGAAGTTGCTCAATTTGACCATTAATCACACGATCATCCCAATACGATGGCCAAAGTGCTAATACCGCTTTCACGATAAAAGCAAAGACCACGATTCCTAATAAAATCGCAATATACGATGCACCTTGTTGAGATTTACGCATTGTTATTATCCACTAGGCGAAAATAATTATATCATTTTGCAGACTTTAAAATAAGACCAGATCCTTCAACCTTGCCACTTTAACCCTACAAATTCCCCAAATTTAAAATGTCATATTAATATGATGTGTAAATGTTAAACATTCGTCATCATGAATCAATATTTCAGTATTGTATTATCTTGCAAAGCCCATTCAGTTACTAGATTTCGATACTCATTTTTATAAAAAAATTTGCATGAAATCTTATAAACTCACCACTTTGACGTTTTACTCAGTTGTCATTCAAAAGAAAATAAAAAAGACCAATGTACATTGGTCTTTTTATACTTAAAATCAGATTCGACTCAAAGGAAGCTTAGTCAATTGTCCCATTACGGCTAAATGAAGGTAATTTCAAGCCTGGTTCTTTGTGCATCCACACATAGATCGCATGCCCTGTTAAATTTGCCTCAGGTACAAATCCCCAAAAACGGCTGTCAGCACTTTGATCGCGGTTATCACCCATCGCAAAGTAATGACCTTTCGGAACAGTGACTTCCCAACTTTGACCATTTGATTTGATGAAACGATCATTATCACGCGCAACAAAAGGTAAATCTTCTTTTTTCTGTGCATATTGGAAAGCACTCGCCAAAGTATTTTGACCTTCTAAAATACGCACAAGATGCTTATGTTCACCCATGGTTTCAGTATAGTAAATCGATTTTGGAGTATCCAAAATATCTTTTTGACGACTAAATTCGACTGGGGTCTGTGTAACATTTTTCCCATTAATACTTAATTGCCCCTGATCATAAACAATATGATCGCCCGGTAAACCAATAATACGTTTGATATAACTAATTTTTGGATTTTCAGGATAACGGAACACCGCAACATCACCACGTTGAGGCTCACCTACATCAATGACTTTAGTATTGGTAATCGGTAAACGCACACCATACTGGTACTTATTCACCAAAATATAATCACCCGTTTCTAAGGTCGGAACCATCGAATCAGAGGGAATATTAAAAGGTTCAAATAAAAATGAACGTAACACCAAAACAACGGCAAGGACTGGCCAAAAATCGTATGCCCATGAAATGATAAAATGTTCATTCCCCTTACCCTTTGTTTCGCGTTGTTTAAACACGAATTTATCGAGTAACCACAACACAAAAAACACCAGTGTTGCAGGTACGAGAATTAAATTAAAATCAAAATCCATGAGCGATACGACCTCTTACTTCTTATCTATCGACTTTTAATACAGCCAAGAACGCTTCTTGTGGGATTTCAACACTACCCACTTGTTTCATGCGTTTCTTACCTTCTTTTTGTTTCGATAACAATTTCTTCTTACGAGAAACGTCACCACCATAACATTTTGCCAAGACGTTTTTACGCATTGCTTTGACTGTAGAACGTGCAATCACTTGCGCACCGATCGCCGCTTGAATTGCAACATCAAACATTTGACGTGGAATCAAATCTTTCATCTTTTCAACCAAGGCAATGCCACGATGACGTGCATCTTGACGGTGACAAATCATCGCCAATGCATCTACTTTGTCACCATTAATTAACACGTCAACCTTAACCAAAGATGAAGACTCAAAGCGTACAAAATTGTAATCGAGTGATGCAAAACCACGCGAACATGATTTCAATTTATCAAAGAAGTCCATCACGACTTCAGCCATCGGGATTTCAAACGTAATGGATACTTGGTTGGCCATAAACTTCATGTCTTTTTGCACCCCACGGCGCTCAACACATAAAGTCATCACATTACCTAAATAATCTTGTGGTACTAAAATATGACACTCAGCAATCGGTTCACGTAAATCTTCAACCGTTGAACCATCTGGCATTTTTGATGGACTGTCGATATAAATCGTGTCGCCATTTTTCATCACGGCTTCATAAATTACGGTCGGTGCTGAAGAAATGAGGTCTAAATCGTACTCACGTTCTAAACGCTCTTGTACGATTTCCATGTGCAGCATACCCAAGAAGCCACAACGAAAACCAAATCCTAACGCATCTGAGCTTTCAGGTTCAAAGAACAATGCCGAATCGTTAATTTGTAGTTTATGTAACGCTTCACGGAAGGGTTCAAAATCACTCGCATCGATTGGGAATAAACCTGCGTAGACTTGTGGTTTAACCTTTTTAAAGCCAGGTAATGAAGCTACTTCCGGTGTCGTTGCTAAAGTAATGGTATCCCCCACAGGCGCACCAAAAATATCTTTAATCCCCGCAATCACAAAGCCAACTTCACCTGCTTCCAAAATCCCAGTTTCTGTGTGTTTTGGATTAAAAATACCCACAGACGTAATGATATGAGACTGACCTGTTGATTTCATCAACATTTTGTCGCCTTTTTTCACACGTCCTTGTTTCACACGAACCAAAGACACAACACCTAAGTAGTTATCAAACCACGAGTCTACAATTAAAGCTTGTAAAGGTGCGTCACGGTCACCCTCAGGTGCAGGAATAACATTGACCAACGTCTCTAGGACACCCTCAATCCCTAATCCTGTTTTTGCTGAACATGTCGGTGCTTCAGTGGCTTCAATCCCAATAATATCTTCAATTTCTTGAATCACACGCTCAGGCTCTGCTTGTGGTAAATCGATTTTATTTAAGATTGGAAGGACTTCCAAACCTTGTTCAATTGCTGTATAGCAGTTAGCAACCGACTGTGCTTCCACACCTTGCGCTGCATCAACAACCAATAACGCACCTTCACAAGCGGCCAAAGAACGTGATACTTCATACGAAAAGTCCACGTGTCCTGGTGTATCAATAAAGTTGAGTTGGTATTCTTGACCATTTGGATGAGTGTAATACAAGGTTACAGACGTTGCTTTAATGGTAATCCCACGCTCACGTTCTAATTCCATTGAATCTAAAACTTGTGCTTGCATTTCACGATCTTGTAAACCGCCACAGGTTTGAATGAAGCGGTCTGCGAGTGTCGACTTACCGTGGTCGATGTGCGCGATAATACTGAAATTACGAATATTTTTAATATCGACAGATTTTTTAGCTTGCGCCATGGGCTACCTTGAAGAAAAACACGCTATGTACTGAAAAAATATACATAACAAAAGCTGAATAGAAATTGCGAGGGATTATAGCAGATGGTTTTTTTAAAGTATCCATAATAATGATCAGGCAATTGAATTATTTAAAAATGAAGCGACTTAATATCCCTATTTTCATGGTCACTTTAGATCACTCACATCATAAGGATCAATATTTTCATCTAAAGGTTGATAGGCTTGAATAAACGTCGGTGATAAGCGCTTTGGGCGCCCTGTGGCAATTTCAACACATGCCCATTTCGTCGTACCTGTAAATAACAATGCCTGATCTGCTGCACGAAAAAAAGCATATTGGCGGAATGAAAATAATGCATTAATGTCATTGAGCCATGTTCTTAAAATAATGTCATCCCCTTCAAGCGCAGCTTTACGATATTGCACATGATGTTCCACTGCAACCATCGCATGTTTTAATTCTAGATAATCCTTGACACCTAAACCTAAAGCTTCGATATGTGCTGTAGCGACCTCCTGCATCCATGCTACATAAACCACATTATTGACATGTCCTAAAATATCAATATGTTCAGGTTGAACCGTGAGTTTTAAATCAAAATATGCTGTTGCCACAAAAAGATCCTATTACTTCGCTTTTACAATCTTATCTACACTAACATTTTGCCCATGCAATTGACAAAAAAACCACTCCGTAGAGTGGTTCATATTTTTGCTTGCCGCCAAGATTATTGTACTCTTAGACCCAACATGGCATGTTGTCCATCGCGGATAATTGCCACGCGTGCAACAGTATTGGCTTTTAGTTCAGACACAGCTTCCACAAAATCATTGGCATTTAAAATGGTTTTCGAGTTAATTTGCGTCACAACATCCCCTGCGAGAATACGCGACTGTGCAGCTAAGCCACCACGAGTGACATCTTGAATCAAGACACCGCCTTTAATACCTAAACGTGATTTTTCAATTTCATTTAAAGTCCGAATTGCGACCCCTAAAATTGGACCTTTCTTGGCAGATGCTGTGGTACCACGCTCACTTTTCGCTGGTGTATCATCAGGTGCGGTGGTTAATGTTGCGGTAATAACTTTTGCTTTGTCATCACGCAAAACTTCAAGCTGTACGGTTTGTTTAGGTTGAGTACGGTTCAGATAGTTCAACAACTCACTGGTCTGTGAAATAGGCGAACCATTATATTTCATAATCACATCACCTGATTTAAAACCTGCTTTATCTGCTGGCGAACCTGCTGCGACTTGGGTGATCAAAGATCCTTCAGGTTTTGGTAATTTGTATGCTTCCGCCAAATTACGATCAATATCTTGTAGCATGACTCCCAAATAAGAACGGGTGACTTTGCCATTGGTTTTCAACTGACTCACGACATCCATCGCGACATCGATTGGAATGGAGAATGACAAGCCCATGTAGCCGCCTGTACCACTAAAAATACGTGAGTTCACACCCACCACTTGTCCTTGTTGATTAAACAACGGGCCACCTGAGTTCCCCGGATTTAATGCAACATCAGTCTGGATAAATGGAACGGAAGTTTCACCCATCATATTACGTGACTTCGCACTGACAATCCCTGCCGAAGCGGAATAATCAAAACCAAATGGTGAACCAATGGCTAATACAGGTTGACCAACTTTAAGCTGATCGACATTGCCAGTGGATAGTGATGGAAAATTCGTACCATCTACTTTAAGCAATGCAATGTCTGTACGCTCGTCACTTCCGATCACTTTAGCATCAATTTCACGGCGATCATTCAGGACAATGGTCACTTTTGAAGCATCTTCTACCACATGATGATTCGTTACTAAATAACCGTCTTTGCTGATAAAAAAGGCACTGCCATAGCCTGTTTTCTCTTGCGGAATTTGTTGCTGTGGAATAATGATCTGATTACCAAAGAAACGTTTTAAAATTTCAGGTACTTGCTGTTGTAATAATTCTTCTTGCGACATTTTTTTAACAACATTCACACTCACTACCGCAGGACTAACTTGTTCGACTAAATTTGAAAAATCAACAGGTGCTTGCGCTTGTGCTTGTGTTGCTGCAACTGTAAATACTGCTGCATACATTCCTTTTTGTATAAAGCTAATTTTCATGAATGACTAACCTACAAATTTTGTTTTTTGTTGATGAATTTGTTTGTAACATAGAATTTTATAATATTGCGTAATAAAATGTTTCTATATTTTTAAAAAACAATAATTTACTTAAATTATCCTTAAAAAGTGAATGATTTGCCTTATCGACAAAAATCTGAGACTTATAACCATTGAAATTTATTCAAAAAGAGAGTGTTATTAGCAAACTCTTTTCAAATTAGCTGATGGACATGTCTAATTTAAAAACCACGCACCAATTTGATGTGATTATTGTAGGTAGTGGCGGTGCAGGTTTAAGCCTCGCTCTGTCTTTGCCAACACATTTTAAAATTGCCGTTTTAGCCAAATCTAGTCTTACTGATGCCAGCACCTATTTTGCGCAAGGTGGTGTGGCTGCTGTACTGGATGAAACGGATTCCATTGAACAACATATAGATGACACCATGATTGCAGGCGCGCATTTATGCGAAATCGATGCAGTCAAACATACAGTAGAAGGTGGTCGACCATCCGTTGACTTTTTACTTGAACATGGCGTGAAGTTTACTTTAAATGAAGATGAACAACTACATCTGACCCGTGAAGGTGGACATTCTCAACGCCGTATTATTCATGCAGCCGATGCAACAGGCAAAGCTATTTCTACCACCTTGGTTGAACGTGCTCAAGAAAAAGAAAATATTACGATTTTTGAAAATTATATTGCGATTGACCTCATTACCACACACAAATTAGGTCATAAAGCATTAGTAAATAAAGCTTTAGGCTTATATGCACTCGATGAGCGTAATGAAACAGTACATACTTTTCTAGCACCATTCACTGCCCTTGCTTGCGGTGGTGCAATGAAAGCCTACTTATATACGTCCAATCCTGACATAGCAACAGGTGATGGTATTGCCATGGCGTACCGAGCAGGTTGCCGTGTTGCAAATATGGAGTTTAATCAATTCCATCCGACTTGTTTATATCACCCACAAGCGCGCTCGTTTTTAATCACCGAAGCCATGCGGGGCGAAGGTGCTTATCTGCGTTTACCAGATGGTGAACGCTTTATGCTGCGTTTTGATGAACGTGCAGAACTTGCACCTCGTGATATCGTAGCACGTGCCATTGACTATGAAATCAAACGCTTAGGTATTCGTCATGTCTGGCTTGATATTAGCCATAAACCTGCAAATTTCATTAAAGAACATTTCCCAACTTTATATGCACGTTTAATGGAACTTGGTATCGACATCACCAAAGAGATGATTCCTGTTGTCCCTGCTGCGCACTATACTTGTGGTGGTGTTGTGGTCGATGAAAATAGTGAAACCGACATTGCGGGTTTATATGCCATTGGTGAAACTTCCTATACTGGCTTGCATGGTGCAAACCGTATGGCAAGTAACTCTCTACTCGAATGTTTTGTCTATGGCATGAGTGCTGCAAAAGATATTGAGAAAAAATTTGATCAAACATTCGAAGTGCCGCATGTACCCGAATGGGATGCGACACAGGCCGTTAATCCTGATGAAGAAGTGGTGATTTTACAAAATTGGGATGAATTACGTCAGACCATGTGGAACTATGTCGGCATCGTACGAACAACCAAACGTCTCGAACGTGCTTTACATCGTATTGAAATGCTTAAACAAGAAATTACTGAATATTATCAAGATTATCATGTCAGCAAGAATTTAATTGAGCTGCGTAATTTAGTTTTGGTCTCGGAAATGATCGTACGTTGTGCGATGGAACGTAAAGAATCTCGTGGTTTACATTACACTCTTGATTATCCTGAACTATCCGATGAACTCCGTAAAACCGTACTGACCCCCCCAAACTTTAAAGTGGAAACACCTCTGGTTAATACTTAATCAATATATTAAAAAAAGAGATTCCAATGAATCTCTTTTTTTAACTAAACAGCTCAGATGGTTTTATCTTTTCGGTGGAATGGAATACGTTCCCGTGACATGCGCAACAGGCTCATCCTGATCAATTGAGTAAATCCAGACTTCACCAACAATCAATGCCTGTCCCACTTTCATAAGCTTACATACCCCACGCAAATCTACGCCGCCAGAGGGTTTACGTAAAAAATTAATATTTAAATTGGTCGTTACTGTCAAACCGACAATCCCAATTTTACCTAAAATCGCGACATATAAAGCAAAATCAGCCAAAGTCATCATGGTTGGTCCTGAAATCGTTCCCCCTGGGCGAATATCTGTGCCACTCACATGCCAAATCAAACTTGCCCCACATTCGGTCACTTCCTCAATTTCACATTTTTCTAAACTTGGTGGAAAATGGACGGTTAAAAAATCAATAATTTCCTTTTTAGTGCTTTTCATTTTTCATTTATTCCTTACATTATTTCTTTATGACACTGTATTTTCAATATAAAGCTTTTTCTGCAAAGACTTGAGAACGCTTGGGTTCACATTTTCAATCAAAAAGAAGTTTTTTGCCAATGCTTTCATTTTGTTCTATTTTAAAAGTCACTCAAACCATAAATTTTCATCAAACACGATGCAAAAGCCTTACATTTTTATAGATGCCGATAGTACACAAAGCGCATGGTTATACTTCATTGTTGAAAAAGCAACAAATTATTTTATGCAAGTCAATGCGCAGGTTTAGAGAATCAAATATACAGCACTGAAGGCTATTTCATTCCGTTGATTGGACTGACATTTGATACAGATGTTTTATTGGATAAATATTCACACCAATTAAGACAGATATTTCATCAAGGACAATCTTGTCGCAGTGCAAGCAAACTCAATACACAACAATTAGATTAACTGCGAAGCTGCATTGAAAATATCACCATTTGGTTCACGAGCAATGAGCAAGAAGAAGATCAACGTCAGGATGTATGTTTAGACATGAGCCGACTGGAAGAAATCACAGAAGCTTGGGTTCCTGTTATTTCCCCTTATGGCAAAGCAATTTTAATCTGGAAAAATTGTGACTAAAGTGATGATTAAACTCATTCAACCAAATAGCTTAAAGCCTCAGCAAACACCTGTTCAGGACTTTGTGTTGCATCTAAACGCTTCATACGCTCAGGCTCACGTGTATGAATTTCTGCAAATCCTGCACGGACTGATGCAAAAAAAGCGACTTTTTCTTGTTCGAAACGGTCTAAAGCACCGCGTTCTCGCGCACGTGTCATGCCCAATTCAATCGGTGCATCCAACCAAAAAGTAAGATCAGGCATTCGACTGACAAAGTTTTCATTTAGAAGTTGTAGTTTTTCCCGACTCAGCCCACGCCCTGCACATTGATAGGCAAAACTGCTGTCCGTAAAACGATCACATAATACAATTTTATCCTCTGCCAAGGCAGGTAAAATCACACGATCCAAATGCTGCGCCCGTGCGGCATACATCAACAATAATTCACTATCATGACTCATTTTTTCCTCATGATTGACTGACAGTAATAACCCGCGAATTTGCTCAGCCAACGGTGTTCCACCCGGCTCACGGGTCAGTACAACATCTTTACCTTGCGCCTGAAAATGCTCAAATAATTTTCGAATCAGTGTGGTTTTACCTACGCCTTCTGTGCCTTCAAAACTAATAAACATGACTACTCCTTAATTTTTAGCACGCATCACAGTAAGGTATTCCTGAACTGCACGATTATGATCTGCCAGATTACTTGAAAATTTATGTCCACCATTGCCTGTTGCAACAAAGTAAATATTGTTTGAGTTGTCAGGATGCATGGCTGCCTCAATGGCTTTTTTACTTGGCAAAGCAATCGGAGTTGGTGGCAAGCCATTGATGGTATAGGTGTTATAAGGCGTTGGTGTACGTAAATCTTGCTTAGTAATATTGCCTTTATAGTTGTCACCCATACCATAAATCACGGTTGGGTCAGTTTGCAGACGCATTCCTAATTTTAAACGACGTACAAATACTCCTGATACTTGCTCTAACTCGCTGTCTACACTGGTTTCACGTTCAATGATTGACGCCATAATCAAGGCTTCATATTTATTTTGATAAGGTAAACCTTGGTCACGTTTTTCCCAGGCCTCGTCTAAAATTTTCATTTGTCGCTGATATAAATCGGTCAGAATCTTTTGATCACTTGCGCCTTTATCAAAGAAATATGTATCAGGTGCGAACAAACCTTCTGCATGCTCAAAAGGAATATTTAAGGCTTTGAGCATCTCGGCGGTAGGTAGATTTGCGACCTCCGTTTTCACATATTGATCTTTTTTCAAGGTTTTGAGTAATTGCTGCGTTGTTGTCCCTTCAATGACTAAAATTCGGTTCATTTGTGCATTATCAGCATCTGAGACCATGACTAAAACATCACGCACACTCATGCCTTGAGTGACTTCATAGACACCCGCTTTCATGGTTTCCTGAATAAAGGCTTTGCGATATAACTTTAAAACAATTGGAAAGCTGACTTTGTCATCTTTAGCTAATTGATCAATAAAACCAGTATAAGTTTCACCATTATTAATCACTAATTTTTGTTTTACACCCGTGATAGGATAAGTTTTAAATAAACTCATTTTCAACACGACTGCGCCTAGAACTAAAAGTCCAATCAGTACAAGCGCAATACCTTTATAAAATTTATTGTGTGCTTTATTAGGCGCTTTTTTATTACTTTTTGCAGGAGTATTCGACATGAGATTTAAACTGTTGTAATTGCAAAGTTTCAAATAATTCAACACAAGGTTGAACCACTAAAGTTCGATTATCCAAAGACTGTACGATTTTCATCGGACTCAATGCGTTGCAAAAAAACAGACTTTGGATATGTGAAATTTCATCTAGCCCAACTGAACGTTGTTCACATGAAATATTTTGGCGTTGCATACGTTGCAAAATCTCAGCACGCATCACACCATGCACACCATTATAACGGAGTTCAGGCGTAATCCATGTATTGTTTATTTGAATAAAACAATTACTGCTCACTCCTTCAACAATTCGATCTTGTAGATCAATCACCAAAGCTTCAAGCCATCCTTTTTCATGTGCTTCTTTTTTTAACATGACTTGTTCAAGTCGATTCAGGCTTTTTAACCCCACAAGTTCAGGCATTGTTAAACCTATTTTTTGGCTTAATACACCACTTTGAATCAATTCAGGCTGAAAGTTTTGGATGTTTTGTGGATAGTACAATACATATAAATCTGCGAGATGATCAGGCATCAGGTAGCCGCGTTGTCCTTCTCCACGACTGATCACAATTTTTAAAGTGCCATTTAATACATCAAATTTTTGTTCAAGTTGTTTGAACATTTTATCTAAAAGTGAAAAATCGACTGGCAAAAATAACCGTTCAGCAGATTGTTGCAGACGTTGACGATGTAAATCTTCTAGTTCGATGACATTGTCATAAATACGAGCTGTGGTAAAACAACCATCACCATACTGAAATGCACGATCAAAAATTGATACAGAATCAACAATTTGACCATTTTTATAACAGATTACCATCTCTATTTTCCTAAAATTACAGCCAATAAATGTACATTGAAAAACCAATCTTATGCTTTTTTATTCATATAAAATTCGTTTTTTATTATTTTTTATGGATAAAGACTGGCGTTATGCTGCACGCATATTAACGAAATTATGAATCATTTGGGGCATTCACACATGCAATTTTCAAAATTAAAATTAGGTATTGCTGCAGTACTCATTTCAGCAACTTCTTTTACTGCAACCGCAAAAGACTTTCTTAATGTCTCTTATGACCCAACCCGAGAGTTATATGACAACTTCAACAAGCAATTTGCAGGTTATTGGAAGTCAAAAACAGGACAAGAGATTAATTTTAAACAATCACATGGTGGTTCTGGTAAACAAGCACGTGCAGTGATTGATGGTTTAAGCGCAGATGTGGTGACCTTGGCACTGGCTGCAGATATTGACGCTATTGCAGACAAAACCAACTTATTACCTAAAGATTGGCAAAAGAAGTTTCCGCAGAACTCAACACCATATACTTCAACCATTGTATTTTTAGTGCGTAAAGGTAACCCGAAAGGCATTAAAGATTGGGGCGACTTAATCAAACCTGGTGTTGACATTATTACGCCAAATCCAAAAACTTCTGGTGGTGCACGTTGGAACTATCTTGCAGCATGGGCATGGGCTAAACATAAGTACGGTTCAGATGCAAAAGCACAAGACTTTGTTCGCCAAATTTATAAACAAACCAAAGTCTTGGACTCAGGTGCACGTGGCTCTACCACAACATTTGCAGAACGTGGCATTGGTGATGTGTTGTTGGCTTGGGAAAATGAAGCATTTTTAGCACAACGTGAACAACCTGGTAAATTTGAAATTATTACTCCATCTCTTTCAATTTTAGCTGAACCGCCTGTGGCGATTGTTGAAAAAAATGCGGAAAAAAATGGCAGTTTAAATCTTGCGAAAGCTTATCTGAATTATTTGTATTCACCTGCAGGACAAGAAATTGCGGCGAAAAACTTTTATCGCCCTCGCAATGCAGCAACATTGAAAAAATATGCCACAACCTTTAAACCACTTAAACTTGTGACCATTGATAAAGAGTTTGGCGGTTGGACAAAAGTACAAAAACAACATTTTGAAAATAATGGTGTTTTCGATCAAATCGTTAAAGCCAATAATACAGCTAAATAATAGATTTCAGTAGGAGCATCGACATGATTCATACCGTAATTGTTCCAGGTGTAGGTGGCAGTGATTATGATCATTGGCAGTCTTGGTTACAGCGCCAGCTCATGTCTTGTTCACGTGTACAACAAAATTGGGATCATCCTGTTTTAGCAGAATGGATCGAAAATTTTGTCCATACACTCAACAAAGTCGATGCACCTATGCAAATAATTGCACATAGTTTTGGTTGTTTAACGAGTGTGGCTGCTTTAGCACAACACCCTGAATTAAAATCAAAAGTTAAAAAATTGGTTTTAGTTGCACCCGCCAACCCTGCTCGCTTTGGTGAAGCAGGTTTTGCAAGGGATAGTATTGGAAATTATGCTGAATATTTTCAAAAACTACGCATTGATGTGCCTGTAGACATGATTATTTCTGAAAATGATCCTTGGTTAAATTTTGAAGATGCGCAAGCCTTAGCAAAAGCATGGAAAATTAAACCACATAATGTAGGACAAGCAGGTCATATTAATGTTGCATCAGGCTTTAACACTTTTCCTGAAATTTTTGATTATTTAATTGCAGCACCTGCCAATGCTTATATCAATAATTTTGATGATAGCAAGTTGTTTTTTAAATTTGCTATTTGATTATTGCCTCTTAAGCTTGGCAAAAGTTTTAGTTTATTGGCTTGTTGACTTCAACAAGCTTTCTCTCTTTGAGGAGTAGTCATGTCGCAGCGATCCCGAGTGCTGCCAGGATTTGGTCTTTCACTAGGCTTCACCCTAGCGTATTTGTCTTTAATTGTACTGATACCATTATCTGCTGTATTCATAAAATCATTAGGTGTGGGTTGGGATGGACTTTGGGAAATTCTCAGTTCAGAACGTATTATCAAAGCCTTACAACTCAGTTTTAGTACTGCGATTATCGCAGCCTTAATCAATGTGGTTTTTGGTTTGTTACTCGCTTGGTGTTTAGTCCGCTATACTTTCCCTGGTAAACGCATTGTCGATGCTTTAGTTGATTTACCTTTTGCTTTGCCTACCGCAGTTGCAGGGATCGCCTTAACCTCTTTATATGCACCTACAGGTTGGATTGGGCAATATTTAGAGCCATTAGGCATCAAAGTTGCGTATACCCCTATAGGTATCACCTTAGCATTAATTTTTATTGGTATTCCTTTTGTTGTCCGTACCGTACAACCTGTACTAAGTGATTTTGAAACAGAACTCGAAGAAGCTGCATCAGCATTGGGTGCGAATCGTTTTCAAATCATTACCAAAGTGATTTTACCTGTACTCTTTCCTGCACTTTTAACAGGATTTGCTTTGGCATTTGCTCGTGGCGTAGGTGAATACGGCTCTGTGATTTTCATTGCAGGTAACCAGCCGTTTGAAACAGAAATTGCGCCACTCATGATTATTTCTCGTTTAGAAGAATATGATTATGCAGGTGCAACGACGATTGCTGTGGTGATGTTGGTCATCTCATTTTTTATCTTGTTCTTAATTAACCTGATTCAAGCATGGGCAAGTCGCCGCACAGGGAGAACTGCACGATGAGCTTAACAACAAATAGTAATGCTTTGGCTGAAAAACTTCAGTCACGAGATGCAACACGTGAGCCGAAATGGGTTCGTTATACTCTTTTGACGATTGCTTTGATCTTCTTTTTAAGCTGTCTAATTTTGCCATTAATTTTGGTCTTTGTTGAAGCATTTAAACAAGGTTTAGCGGTCTATTTTGAGGCTTTAATTAACCCTGATACATTATCAGCGGTTAAATTAACCTTGTTAACTGCTGCAATTGCAGTGCCTCTTAACGTGATTTTTGGTGTTGCTGCCGCATGGTGTGTTGCGAAGTTTAATTTCCGTGGTAAAGCCATTTTAACCACCATCATTGATACACCTTTTTCAGTTTCACCTGTGATTGCGGGTTTAATGTTGGTCTTGATCTTTGGTTCGCAAGGTTGGTTAGGCGGCTGGCTCATGGACAATGATATTAAAATTTTATATGCAACGCCTGCCATTGTTTTAGCCACAGTGTTTATTACTGTTCCCTTTGTTGCACGTGAGCTCATTCCACTGATGGAAGCGCAAGGTACAGAGGAAGAAGAAGCTGCAATCGTATTAGGTGCATCAGGCTGGCAGACTTTTTGGAAAGTCACCTTACCTAATATCAAATGGGGGCTAATCTACGGTGTTATTCTATGTAACGCACGTGCAATGGGTGAGTTTGGTGCAGTTTCTGTGGTTTCTGGACATATCCGTGGTGAAACCAATACCTTGCCTTTACATGTAGAAATTTTGTACAACGAATATACCTTTAGTGCCGCATTCGCAGTGTCATCGCTCTTGGCTTTATTGGCAATTATTACCCTGATTTTAAAAACATGGGTTGAGTTCCGCCAAGAAAAACTAAACCAAAGCAAAGATGATTCAACAGTTTCTTAAGGAATGACCTCATGAGTATTCAAGTTAAAAATATTGAAAAACACTTCGGTGCATTCCATGCACTAAAAGATATCACGTTAGATTTCCCGGATGGTCAACTGGTTGCCCTACTCGGTCCATCAGGTTGTGGAAAAACAACATTATTGCGCATCATTGCAGGTTTAGAGTCAGCAGACCGTGGGCAGATCATGCTTGAAGGTCAAGATGCTACCAATGTTCATGTTCGTGAGCGTCAAGTCGGTTTTGTATTCCAGCACTATGCCTTATTCCGTCACATGACAGTCTATGACAATGTGGCTTTTGGTTTACGTGTTCGCCCACGTGCAACTCGTCCAAGCGAAGCGGAAATTAAAAAACGTGTAACACGATTACTCGATTTAGTTCAACTTGGATTTTTAGCAGATCGTTACCCTGCACAGCTTTCAGGTGGTCAACGTCAACGTATTGCATTGGCACGTGCTTTAGCCGTTGAGCCACGTGTATTATTACTGGACGAACCTTTTGGTGCATTAGATGCCAAAGTACGTAAAGAGTTACGCCGTTGGCTACGTACTTTACATGATGAGTTACACATTACCTCTATTTTTGTTACCCATGACCAAGAAGAAGCTTTAGAAGTTGCCGATCAAATCGTGGTGATGAACAAAGGGGATATTGAGCAAATTGGTTCACCTCGTGAAGTTTACGAAAAACCTGCAACACCATTTGTCTTTGACTTTTTAGGTCAAGCAAACCGATTTGAAGGTGAAAATCGTCAAGGCACACTTTATTTAGGTGATGATCATCTTCAACTTGATGCGGCAAAAAATACGGCTGATGGCAAAGTGATTGCATTTGCACGCCCTGATGAACTCACTATTCATACTCAACCCACTGAAAATGCCATTCAAGCAACTTTCTTACGTGAAGTTTGGATCGCAGGTAAAGTCATGGCGGAGTTACATGATCGTCAAGGAAATTTAATTGAAATTTCCTTAAATTCAGAAGAGGCAAAATTACATAAATTTAGACCAAACCAAACCGTTTGGCTTAGCCCTTCGACATTACACTTATTTGAAAATCAAGTTGCGTAATACGCTCTACGGATGAGTGTAATCCACTCATCCAAACCCCGAGGTAATGAATAAAATGAACTTTCAACAATTACGAATTATCCGAGAGACAGTTCGACAAAATTATAATTTAACCGAAGCTTCTGCGGCATTGTATACATCACAATCAGGTGTCAGTAAACATATCAAAGATTTAGAAGATGAACTTGGTGTACAACTTTTTGTACGTAAAGGCAAGCGTTTACTTGGTTTAACTGAGCCTGGACAAGCGTTATTGAGCATTGTTGAACGTATGTTAATCGATGCTGATAATATCAAACGTCTTGCAGATGATTTTAACAAAGTCGATGAAGGCACATTAACTATCGCAACAACACATACGCAAGCACGTTATGTATTGCCACCTATTGTCAATTTATTTAAAAAAGCCTTTCCAAAAGTCCATCTGATTTTGCAACAAGCGAGTCCTGTTGAGATTTCTGAAATGTTACTACTTGGTTTAGCTGACATTGGTATCGCAACCGAGTCACTTACCACTGAAGACAACTTGGGAAGTGTGCCATTTTATGAATGGAAACATAGCATTATTACGCCACAAGATCATCCATTGACCAAACTCGATCCTAAAGACATCACTTTAGAGAAATTAGCTGAATATCCAATTATTACCTATCACGGCGGTTTTACAGGACGTTCAAAAATTGACAAAGCCTTTCATGATGCTGAATTAGATGTCGATATTGTCATGTCAGCACTTGATGCCGATGTCATTAAAACTTATGTTGAACTTGGCATGGGCGTTGGTATTGTCAATGATGTGGCTTATGACTTAGAACGTGACCACCGTCTTAAACAAATTGATACTGATATTTTTGGTGTTAACACCACTTGGATCGCAGTGCGTAAAGGACATCTCCTACGTGGCTACGGCTATGAGTTCATATCATTATGCTCACCTGAAGCAGATATCAAAGCCCTGAAAAAAATCGCTTATCCTGAGGACTAAATCTCCTGCATTGATCAATACAACTCAAAGAGAGTGATCATCACTCTCTTTATTATTTTAATAATCATATAATTATTAATACTGATGATTGTACATTTTACAAAAGCCTCATAAAATTCTTGAATAAAAATAAAGCAATATAACTTTTTATACTTGGTTGGGGTCACAGCATGAATACTAATGAAACGCTCGCAGGACAGAAGATACAATTTATAACGAATAGTGGCACAAATATTCAACCCCCACACTCAGTCAATGTGGATTTCAAAACTGCTGTCAGAAGCAAGCATTTAATCTATGGTTCTTATGGTCTAGTCAGTTAGGATTGGCTCATCGAGTCCATGATCAATGGATCATGCTCACAGATGTATCTTGGGATTCTGGTACAGGCAATCCTGCTAAGACACTCAATCCTTCCGATGGTTTTTATGCTTTAGGTCTCGGTGCAATATATCAACTACAACCCAATCGTTTTATTACAGCGGGTTTAAAATATTTTAAATTACAAAAAGCTCAAACCGTACAAAACGATATTTTTATTGCAGGTAATCAAAGTGCAAACTTAAATGCAATAGATGATAATTATGCAATCGCTTATGGTATAAAAATTGGTTATTCATTTTAAACAATAAATGATATGCATAAAAAAACGAGCCGAAGCTCGTCTTTTCGATCATGATAAAATCAAGTCTTACCAGTTGTAGCTGATCCCCACTTTACCCACTGGCATCCACTCATATTTGTCATCGTTTGCAATTTTATTAGATTCATTTGCAAGTTCTTGATCTAAATCATGACCTACAGTTGAGCTAGCTGAACCAGATACTGCTTGAAGGTTTACGTTTGGATTACCTGTATAATACGCACCTACTTCACCAAAAACGCCGATGTTTTTAGTAATTTTAGGCGCAAAACCAAAACCAACATAAGGTGCTATATCATTATCATATGATAAACTACCTTTAATTTGTGTACCATTAGGACCTGCTTGGAAGTCTTTATGATTCACAGTAAAATTACGACCCGCATTTACATTACGGTTTAGGTCATAATCATTATCAACATAGCCTACACCTGCTGCAACATATAGACCTTGTGCCCATACATTTTGGCTTGCACCCCAAGGACGAATTTCAGCATTTAAATATGCAAGGCTGTTATCCATATCCATATCATATGTTGAGCCATTTACTTTAACATCATCCGACCAAGAAATGTCACCACCATTATAACCTAGAGCCAAACCAACATATGGGTTCGCTGTCCAAAGTAAAGCACCACCGTAACCTGTTGTACCTACTTCAGCACGTACACCTGTTGGGATTAATTGGTTTTTATCAAATGCATAACCACTATGTACCACTTGGTCATCAGCCATTGCAAAACACGATGCAGATAATGCTGTCGCTACTGCTAATACTTTTAACATTTTCATAGATGTCTCCTCAAAAAGCATTTCTTCTTTAATCATTCATATATTTTTGACGTGAGCCCATCATATTCAAAAACTTTATGTTAAAAAATATACATATTGATGAAGTTTTGTTAATTTTTGATACAATTCTACGTAATTATTTGTTTTTAGTTGCTTTACATCTATACAAAATGCGTATTTTTATGCTTATCCGATAAAACCTTTTTCAATATGATATTTTTCTAGAAAATGCGGTTTTTTTATCTCATTTCATCACTTTTGGTGTAGAATCTTCGGCAAACTTTTTTTGGAAAAAAGATCATGTCTCAGCTTTCAACTCTTATTGAGCAAGCATTTGAAGACCGTGCTAATTTCACTGCTGCAACATGCCCAGCAGAAATTCGCCAAGCCGTTGAGGAAGCAATTGCGGGTTTAGATAATGGCTCACTTCGTGTAGCAGAAAAAATTGACGGTGAATGGATTGTTCACCAATGGCTTAAAAAAGCTGTTTTATTGTCTTTTAAAATTAACGACAATAAGCCAATTGAATCTTGTGATCTTCGTTTTTACGACAAAGTTGATACGAAATTTAAAGGCTGGACTGAAACACAATTCCAAGAGGCGGGTGTGCGTGTTGTTCCTCCTGCTGTTGCACGTAAAGGCTCTTTCCAAGCAAAAAATGTTGTGTTGATGCCTTCTTATGTGAACATCGGTGCTTATGTGGATGAAGGCACAATGGTTGACACATGGGCAACTGTGGGTTCATGTGCTCAAATTGGTAAAAATGTTCACCTTTCAGGTGGTGTAGGTATTGGTGGTGTATTAGAGCCACTTCAAGCGAATCCTACAATTATTGAAGACAACTGTTTTATTGGCGCACGCTCTGAAATCGTTGAAGGCGTGATCGTTGAAGAAGGCTCAGTTATTTCAATGGGTGTTTTCATTGGTCAATCTACCAAGATCTATGACCGTGAAACCGGTGAAATCCATTATGGTCGTGTACCAGCAGGCTCAGTTGTTGTATCGGGTAGCCTTCCATCAAAATGCGGTAAATACAGCTTATATGCTGCGGTTATCGTGAAAAAAGTAGATGCGAAAACACGTGCAAAAACCAGTTTGAATGACTTATTACGCGAAGACTAATCGTTCATTTTAAGGAGCTACGTGTTCCTTGGCGCTTTCTTCGTTCCTCCATCTCCACGCTCAGATGTGAGCGTGGAGATTTTTCATTTTGTAACCTGTGGTAAATCTCATGAATGCTCTGCGAACTTCGACTATTCCTGTCTCCGATCCGTCTGCGGGACTACGTATTACGGAGATTTTCTATTCTTTGCAAGGTGAAGCCAATGCAGCAGGCTTACCCACGGTATTTATTCGGTTAACAGGATGTCCTCTACGTTGTACCTATTGTGATACCACGTATTCTTTTGAAGGTGGTGAACGCCAATCTTTAGAGCAAATTATTCAAACAACGCTCGATTTTAAAACCCCTTATATTTGTGTAACAGGTGGTGAACCCTTAGCTCAGCCCAATGCCTTACCACTCATGACACGTCTTGCTGACTTAGGTTGTGATGTTTCATTAGAAACCAGTGGTGCATTGGATGTATCTAAAGTTGATCCACGTGTGTCTAAAGTTTTAGACTTAAAAACCCCAACGTCGGGTGAAATGCAACGCAATTTACTCAGTAATTTTGAACATTTAACACCACATGATCAGATCAAGTTTGTGATTTGTAATCGTGAAGACTATGATTGGGCAAAGCAACAAGTCGCTGATTTTCAGTTAAATGAAAAAGTGAGTACTGTTTGGTTCTCCCCTGCCTTTGCAGTCGAAAAAGGTGCGGTACGTTTGCCACAATTGGCACGTGACCTTGCACAATGGATTTTAGATGACCATCTCCCTGTTCGTTTCCAATTACAATTGCATAAATTGTTATGGAATGATGAAACTGGTCGTTAATAGATCGCATCGTTGTATTTTTATTTTACGTTTAGAAAATATAAAGCACGATAAGTTATCGAATTTTAGTAATTTTTGGAGACTTTGATTATGCGCCCTCGCGCCGTAGTTTTATTATCTGGTGGCTTAGACTCAACAACGTGTTTGGCTTGGGCACAAGCAAATTATGACTGTATTGCGCTAAGCTTTATGTATGGTCAACGCTCAACCACAGAACTTGATGCAGCACGCGCGATTACAAAAAATGCAGGTATAGAACATCGTGTCATCAATATTGACTTAGGAAATTTGGGTGGTTCTGCACTGACTGACCATAATATTGATGTTCCTGATCATGAAACTGATGGTATTCCTGTAACTTATGTTCCAGCACGTAACACAATTTTCTTATCTTATGCACTGGCTGCTGCTGAAGTTTTTGATGCACAAGCGATTGTAATTGGCATCAATGCTGTTGATTATTCAGGATATCCTGACTGCCGACCTGAATTTATCGAAGCTTTTGCTAATATGGCTCGCCTTGCAACCAAAGTGGGGATTGAAGGAAAACCACTTAAATTTGAAACACCTCTGTTACATTTATCCAAAGCGAATATAATACGCTTAGGCATTGAACATGGCGTAGACTATAGTCAAACGGTCTCCTGTTACCAAGCAGATGACCAAGGACGTGCTTGTGGAAAATGTGATAGCTGCCGCCTCAGAAAGCAAGGCTTCAATGATGCAGGTGTTGCTGACCCAACACGTTATATACAGTAATAACAAGGTACAGTTTATGAAAAACTTAAAATCGGGTCTTATTCTTTCAACTTTATTTTCTGCGGCGGCTTTATTTGGTACAGCAGCACAAGCAGACAATAATGCACTACAACAAGCATATAAAAGCAGCAACGTAAAGTCTGCATTGATTGGTGTATGTAAAACTGAAACAGCCAAAGGTGGCAAATTAACCTCTGCTGAAGTCAGCAAATACTGTTCTTGTGCAATTGAATCAGACGGCAAACTGACCAATGATCAAAAATGGCAAATCCAAAGTGCCATTAACCAAAAGAAAAATCCTTCTTCTTTAGCGTTTGTACAAAAACAAAACCAAGACCTTCAAGCATGTTTTGGTCCTCAGTTAACAGGTAAATTAAAAACCTTAACTGAAGCTGCAATGAAAGCGGCTCAAGCGAAAAAATAAGTTGTCATCATTTGAAAATAAGCCACATTTTTGTGGCTTATTTTTTATAGCTTGCATAATGGAATAAAATTGGAGTAACACATGTCTGAGAATATTCAATTACCCAACCAGTGCTTTGCGAGTACGCAAGGTGAAATCAATCTCACCGAAATAACAACGGATTGGCTCATTCTTTATTTTTATCCAAAAGATAATACCCCAGGTTGTACGACACAAGCCGTTGGATTTTCTTGTTTAAAAGATCAATTTGATGCTTTAAACACCACGATTATTGGTGTTTCTCGTGACTCCGTGAAAACGCATCAGAACTTTACTGAAAAACAGGCTTTAACAATTGACTTGATTAGTGACAAAGATGAAGTGCTCTGTCAGCATTTTGATGTCATTAAAGAAAAAAATATGTATGGTAAAAAAGTTATGGGCATCGAACGCTCTACTTTTATTTTCCATAAAGGCGAATTGGTTAAAGAATATCGCAAAGTCAAAGCAGCAAGACATGCTGAAATTGTTTTAGAAGATTTAAAAGCTTTGCAGAAATAATTGAATATTTAATCTGAAAAAATAAGGAGCTATATGCTCCTTATTTTTATGAAACTACATTATTGTTTCATCAATGCATCTACAGTATTTGCCAATAACGGAATATTGTCAGATACCGCTGTACTATGCGTTTTTCCTTCTAAAAGCTGCAATTTAACATCGGTTTTTTTCGCCGTCATATTTGCAACCAATTGTTCTGTAATGAGATATGGTACTGTGGTATCTGCTTTACCTTGATAAATATACACAGGCTTTTCAAGCTTCACTTTAGCAGGCGTATTATCTGCTAAATAATTTGCAATATCAGGGTCTGTTTTAAAGTCCTTTTGTAATGCTTGATATTTACTAAAGTTACCACCATTCGACTGTAAAGTTTTTTGAATATCCTCACCAAATTTAACGGCTAACTCAGGTGAACACAAACTTTCCGCTTGTTCTGCCAAAGGTACTTTTGCATCAATAAAGGCTTGATTATATTTAAAGGTTGTTGATCCAGCTTTGATTCCCGAGCTGACAATTGCAGCATAAGTATATAAAGTTGCACCAATTTTTGTCGCTTGTACAGCGTCACCTGCAAGTGCATACTGATTTGCAACTTGCATACCCAAATCAAGTGTTTCACCTAAATAGGATGCTGGTGCAATCGCCACTGTGCCTTTAAAATTATAATTTGGTAATGCTTTACTATATTCAGCCGCAGCTAAAGCAGCATGCCCACCTTGTGACCACCCAATAACACTCCAATTTTTAGACAAATTACCATAGTGTTTATTGGCTTGATCCAAAGCAAATAAAATTGATTTTGCAGCACTTTGTAAATTCAGATAAGGATGAGCAACTTTCTTATTACCTAAACCTTCATAGTCTGGTGCAACAACTGCATAGCCTTTTTGCAGCAAAGCCATAATCAAATCTTTTTCTAACCCACTCAATTCATTTGCAGATGGAGCACATTGATCAGCTGCCCCTGTTGTGCCATGTGCCCACACCACCACAGGCCACCCACCTGTTGGCGCTGTACCTTTCGGTGTAAAAACTAAAGTTGTTGCATCAATATCTTTATTTAACACACTTGGCATAGTGTATGTAAAAATATCATGCTTATTTGCCACATTGGCAACATCGTTATCAACTTTAAATGTTTTAGTCTTTGAGTCTACGATAAAATTAAAGTCATCGTCATCATCATTACACCCCGCAAAAAAGAGAACCGAAGTACAGCTCAACGCAATCAGTGATTTTTTAAGTACATGTTGCATAAATATATCCTCATTGTTGTTTTTTTGCTCTTCATGAGCACTTCACTAATAAAGCATAAAAAAAAGTACCTTACTAGGGTACTTTTCATGAAAATACGATGTTTTCATCGTTTATCTTTAAATTTTTAATTTTTAAAATATAAAGCAATAAATATACCTACAAAGATAATCAGCCCAACCCAACGATTATGTCGGAATGCCCAAAAACAACGTTGCGGATCACGATCATTGGTCTTTGTCCATTGATAAATAAAGTCTGCAACCACCACCAACAAGGCAATTAAACCATAAGGAAATAATAGATTTTCCAAATATAAACTTGCACCAATCAAAATCACCGCTGTTGCTTGTAATAAGGAAATAATTTCAATGTCATATTTGCCAAATAAAATGGCTGTCGACTTCACACCAATTTTCAAATCATATTCACGGTCAGTGATGGCATATTGTGTATCATAAGCCACTGTCCAAGCCAAATTACCAAAATAAAGCAACCAACATGTCCAATCCAAAGGCTTACCCATCGCGGTAAAAGACATTGGAATGCCCCATGAAAATGCCATGCCTAAAACCACTTGTGGTAAATGGGTATAGCGTTTCATAAATGGGTAAATAAATGCCAAGACCAAAGCTGCCAATGCGCAATAGAAAGTCGCAATCGGTAAGAAAAACAATGTACACGCACTTGCAGCGACTAAAGCGACAAAAACCCAAATCGCTTCTTTGGCTGAAATCACCCCTGTGGCTAAGGGTCTGTTTTTGGTACGTTCTACATGCGCATCCACCTTACGATCTGCAAAATCATTAATTGCACAACCTGCTGCACGCATAAAAATCGTACCTAACACCATAGCAGTTAATGTGACAAGATCAGGAATGCCTCCTGCTGCAATCCATAACGCCCACATGGTCGGCCAAAACACCAATTCGGTACCAATTGGTTTGTCAAACCGACACAAATAATAATAAGCTTCTAAGCGATCACGCCATGTGGTCTGTTGCAGAGTTGTCATGAAAATCCAACACCTTATTTCAACGATTTACTTTCAAGGAATTGCTCAAAAGCAGGTAAAAAAGTTTCTTGCACAATAAATTTGCAGCCATGCCAAGTATAACAACTTTGACGTGTCCAACCATCGTCTAAAAGCAATACACGACGCTCACAAGCAGGATGTGTACGCTGAAATAAAAATCGACCTATAGGTTGTCGCCCAATATGCTGAAATAAACGAGCACGTTTTTGCAAGCTTAAAATCGGGAAAATACTTTTAGCTTTGACCCATGCATCTGCATCACAGCCATATAAAAGGCTTTCACGTACCCATGCTGTATGTTGATACGGCATCTGCATCCATTGACTATCAATCCATGTTAAACGTTGGAAATGCTCATGTGTCGGTTCAACTTTAAATACACCACTCGCGATGTCAGTCAGTTGTTGTGTGAGTGAACCTTCGGCATACAGCCATGTGGTTAAATGCTCAGGAGTATTGAAAACCTGTTTGCGGCAGGAAGCAATCACTGTCATTTCCTTGAAATATTAAATAAAGAAAAGCATCATTGAGAATCATCAAAAATAATGTCAATTCTTATCAAGTATATCAAGATGATGACTCGCTGTGTTGCGATTGTCGCGATCTTCATCTACAAAAATTTTCATCTACAAAATTTAGTGCTGTCCCTCAACAGCCATTGCATGATTTTCATTATTTTATCAATTAGGTTTAGCTCAGCCCTTAAAAAAGCCCCGAAATCACTTCAGGGCTTTTCACAGTATTAAAATCTGCTTTGCTAACAATAACGTTTAATCAACTTTGAAAATAACGTAAATCCAAACGACCTTCATAAACATTTGCCGTTGGACCTGTCATCCACACCACATCGCCTTCTTTCCATTCAATGTGCAATGTACCGCCTGCAAGCTCAATTTCCACTTGATTAGACAATAAACCACGACGTATGCCCGAAACTGCCGCAGCACAAGCACCTGTGCCACATGCCATGGTTTCACCTACACCACGCTCAAAGACACGTAAACGTGCATGTTTTTCATCAATGATTTGCATAAAGCCTGCATTTACACGCTGAGGAAAACGCGCATGTGACTCAACTTGACGACCAATATTTTCGACATCAGCTGTTAAAACATCTGAAACCACGGTGACTGCGTGAGGATTTCCCATGTTGACAACATCAATCGTCAACTTTTGCTCATTAGCTAAGTCGATGTCATATAAAGCATCTGCTTCTTCAGCAACAAATGGGATTTCAACAGGTAAAAACTTCGGATAGCCCATATTGACACGTACCCAACCATTTGCACCAATTTCAGGTTCTACAATTCCTGCGCAGGTTTGTACCTTAAATTTAGTTTTATTGGTCAGTTGACGCTCATGTACAAAACGCGCAAAACAACGTACACCATTACCACACTGTTCGACTTCAGAACCATCCGCATTGAAAATACGATATTTAAAATCGACATTTGGAAAATCAGGAGGTTCAACGATCAGTAGTTGATCAAAGCCCACACCAAAATGACGGTCAGCCAAACGACGAATAGTCGCGGTATCAAAAAAAGCACGTTGGCTGATCAGGTCAACCACCATAAAGTCATTGCCCAAGCCATGCATTTTAGTAAATTCTAATAACATCTTCATTTACTCCTTAAGGCAATAACTGTTCATTTTCCCAAAGTGATTCAATCGTTTCACGCTGACGAATCACATGTGCTTGCTCACCATCAACCATGATTTCCGCAGCACGTCCACGGCTATTATAGTTTGAGCTCATGACAAAGCCGTAAGCCCCTGCACCCATCACTGCCAAAATATCATTTTCTTGTAATGCTAAATCGCGCTCTTTTCCTAAGAAGTCACCCGTTTCACAAATCGCACCCACAAGATCCCATGTTTTTGTTTCAACATCGGCACGAGGTGTAACCGCTTGAATGTCCATCCATGCTTGATATAAAGATGGGCGAATCAAGTCATTCATTGCTGCATCAATAATTGCAAAATTACGATGATTGGTTGGTTTGAGTAAATCAACTTTGGTTAATAGTACACCCGCATTGGCAGAGATACTACGACCCGGTTCCATATAGACTTTTAAGCCAAGTTTCTCTAAAGCAGGACGCATTGCATTGGCATATTCAGTCACTGTAGGCGGTGTTTCATCTTTATAGGTCACACCTAAACCACCACCAATGTCGATGTGTTTTAGATTGATGCCAAGTGCTTTCAACTGTTCAATCATGGCAATCACACGATCAAGTGCATCAACAAAAGGTTGAGTTTCAGTCAACTGTGAACCAATATGACAGTCGATGCCCACAACATCAAGATTTGGTAAAGAAGCTGCATATTGGTATGTTTCAAAAACGACATCTGAAGGAATACCAAATTTATTTTCTTTTAACCCTGTTGAAATATACGGATGTGTTTTCGCATCTACATCTGGGTTTACACGTAAAGAAATTGGCGCTTTTTTGCCAAGTTGAGCAGCAACTTTTTGAATTCGATCAAGTTCAGCATAAGATTCAACATTAAAACAAGCAATGCCCACTTCTAAGGCTTTTTGAATATCTGCTTCTTGTTTACCTAAACCAGAGAATACAATTTTTGAAGCATCGCCACCTGCGGCTAACACACGTGCAAGCTCGCCACCTGTCACAATATCAAAACCTGAACCGAGTTTTGCCAGTACATTCAATACCGCAAGATTTGAGTTTGACTTCACCGCAAAACAAATTTGATGATCGATAAATTCAAAAGCTTTATCCATATCTAAATAATGTTTTTCAAACGTTGCTTTAGAGTAAACATAAAGCGGTGTGCCAAATTGCTGTGCAAGCTGATCTAAAGAACATTGCTCTGCATGCAATACCCCATTAATGCGGGAAAAACTCATGAATGTATCCTTTCAATGAACGCTAAAAATTTAGTTGGTTGTCACTTGTGATGCGGCAGGTGCATCGAGAGTTGCGACTACTTTTTTGTCAGCAGAAGTGGCTTGACTGTCTGTATTTGGGTAAAGCAAATATTGCGCACGTTTGTCATAATTTGGGTCATTTGGTAATTGTAATTCACCTGATTGACCACATGCTGTTAACAATAGAAAAATTGACAGCAAAGCGATTTTATTTGAAATAGCATACATCAGTGTACCCAATACAATGTTTTATGGCAGTATAGCGTGATCACCCTGATGATAAAAGCAAAAGCCTATGATTTACTCATCGGCTTTTAACATAAGTGAAATTAATAAATTTGCTAGATTAGTCTGTATGTTCTCCAACACTGTCCAATGCTTTTTGAATCGCATTTTTAGCAATGTCATAAGATAAATGTTCGTATAAATCATGCAACGCTTGTCTACCACTTTCACCCTGCTGCAATAAGACATAGATGGCTGCATTTGCTAAATTGGTGCTATTTGCACCGATCCCGGCAATTTTACGATAACCAATCTGCACAACACGACTTAATAATACAATCACCTCTTGCTGTACAGGCAATAACAATAAAAACCACAACACGCCTTTCAACGTATTTTCATTTTTACTGTCAAATACACGCATATTTCGCGGTGAATTTTGCTCAATTAACGTCATCCATCCTGACACACGCTGTACATAAGCCTCCTGAATGGATGACTGTAAAATTTCTTCAGCTTTTTTTAACCATTTTTGACTAGGCTTTTTCGCACTCACATTGTCTACATGCTGCCAAAATATCTGCCAATCTGCTTTTTTCGGTCTATCAAAAGCTGCAAATTCTTGTTGTAAAATATCTACCCAAACCAAAGGTATCGCACTATAAAATGTCCTACTTGGCGTCACCGCAGACAACGGTAACTGATATTCGATATCTGCATATTGAGCAGAATTGAGTGTGTTTTGTTGCGTAAATGCTGTTGCCAAGTCACTGACTTTGTGTTGAATTTGTTCCAAACGGCGCATAGCTATAGATTGGGTACTGTGTTTGGTAAACTGAATCTGCACCATCGCATCTACAATGGCATGATTGAGTTGTTGCGCTTTGGCGATTTTTTCGATTGAAAAGGCCAAATGCAGAATAAATGGTTTGGCATAAATCATTTTTTTAATAATTAGATCAAATTCTTGTACTAATTTTTCTAAAATTTCAGGTCGATTTAAACGCTTATCTTTTTGTTCCATCAAAATAAAAAACAATTTTTTACTGACCCAATAATGAAAATATTCTTCTTCTTTAAGCGCAAATAAAAATAAATTTAAAATATCTTCAGGATATTGTTGCACAATCTCTAACTGTAAATCTTGAATTAAAGGTTCACGCTCATCATAATTCAATGCCTGATAAGGGTCTAACAACGCAATATAGCGGTCTAACAGCGGTAGTAATCCTGCTGAAAATTTAAAATCTCCATTGTGATACAGTTGCTGTAAATCCCACAATGCTTGTGTCCGCTCTAAAATTTCTTTAAGCTCAAACATGCCTTTAGCCACATAATCTTTAAACAGACGTGGTTGTGCAAAATAAGCCTCACCTAATAGCAACAACTCATTCAACACAGTTAGAATACGTGTGCGTTGCTCCACATGATCTCGATAAAAATTGGCAATGTTTTGCGCATGTTCTACATAGTGAATTTTTGTTTCAGAAATGGGTAAAGCGGACTGTAAACTTTCAACATAAACCATGCATAATGCTAATAATTGACAAGGTTCTTGTTGATATTTGTCTTGAATCAGCTGTTGCCATGCAGCATGACCATTTCTGATCTCATGATTATGTGAAAGTCCATGCACCCGAAATATTTCTTGTAAATGTCGTTGTAAATACTGTTCGTCATGCCCCATCCCTGTCCCCATTTTTATAATAAAAATAATATCTTAATACAGCCTAAATTTTGCTTCTAGCATTTTTTATGATCAAATCAACTATAACGTCAAACTTTGTCGCATAAAAAAACTGCCTCATGTTTCCATCAGACAGTTTTTAAAAGAACATTCAATAGGATTATTTTTTCTTATAAAATACAAAATAACCAATTGCTAAAATGATTAACCAAATTGGACTTACTTTTAAAGCCTCTAATGTCGTTTCATCTAAAGCAAGGAAATACACGGTTGCTAAGAAAAATAAAATCACAACCACACATGTAAACACACCGCCAGGCAGCTTAAATGTAGATTGTGCATGTAGTTCAGGTTTATTTCTGCGGTAGTTAATATAACTCCACATAATAATAATCCATACACATATAAATAGAATGGTTGATAAAGTTGTCGCTAAGGTAAACGCCGTAACTTCATCATTGGTTCCTGTTTGAACCTTATACACATATTGAACAAATGCACCTAAAAAGATACAGATCGATGAAAAAATCAATGCTTTTGCAGGCACAGAAGATTTCGACAATTTACCAAATAATTTTGGTGCTTGTTGATCTGTCGATAAACCAAATAGCATACGACTGGTTGAGAATACACCACTGTTCATGGATGACATAACCGATGACAATACTACCAAGTTCATGATAATCGCAGCAGATGCAATACCCGCTTGTGAGAAAATATTTACAAATGGACTCACTTTCGGATTAATTTGATCCCAAGGTGTTACACACATCACGACAAACAATGCTAAAACATAGAAAATGATGATACGGATTGGAATCGAATTAATTGCTTTAGGTAAATTACGTTTAGGATCTTGTGTTTCAGCAGCCGTTGTACCGACCAATTCGACACCTACAAAGGCAAAAATTGCGATTTGAAAACCTGCCAAAAATCCATCTAAACCTTTCGGGAAAATCCCCCCATGTGACCAAAGATTGGAGATACTTGCCACGGCACCTGATTCGCTCGTAAACCCAGTAAAGACCATCCATAAACCGACAGCAATCAACACAATGATGGCTGTAATTTTAACCATGGCAAACCAAAACTCCATTTCACCAAACAGTCGTACAGTGAGCAAGTTCAGACCAAGTACAAACAGTATGGCAACCGTACTAATTAAAAGCCCTCCTAATGGCGTAAAGGATGCTCCATTATTAAAAAACTCTAAATAGTAAATAATGGCAGATAAATCTGCGATTCCAATCGTGACCCAACATAGCCAATAGGTCCATCCAACAAAATAGCCTGCCCAAGGACCAATTAAATCGGTGGATAAATCAATAAATGACTTATATTTTAAGTTTGACAATAATAATTCACCAAGCGCACGCATGACGAAGAACACCATCAAACCAATCAACATATAAATAATTAATATCGAGGGTCCAGCTTTACTAATCGTAGAGCCTGACCCCATGAACAGTCCTGTTCCAATCGCACCACCAATCGCAATTAACTGTAGATGTCGATTCGATAAACTTCTTGCCAATTCTCCTGAATCTACAGAAGACTTTTGATTTTCATTAGACATTTTTAATTCAACATTCGTGTTAATTTGCACAAATTAGCTTAATTTTGCTAAAAAATAAAAAAAAATTATCAAGTTTGTTCATTCATTGCGCAGCAAATTTTTATCTCAAAGATCAATTATTACACACTAATAATCACATGATTTTATTTAATTTTATTAATATTTATAAAAATCAACAATTAAAATCAACTATTTTTATTGATTGTTAAACATAGAAAATGACTTGTAAGTTAAATAAATCTATGTCAAAAAAGAAATCATTGGAAAAAACAATATGGATTTGTTTACCCATTTTGATGATTAGACCAATTTTCAATTGAATTAATAAACAATCCAAAAACACATAAATACAGGGATGGCATAGCATTTGCTTAATTGCTATGTAAAGAACAGATCAGGAAAAAGAAGAAGCGAATATGCAAAACTTACAATCAGCGATGGAAACACTTAGCGGTTGGGTCTGGGGACCCTACATGCTTGTTTTGTTGGTCGGTACGGGGATTTTTCTCACTCTGCGCTTAATGTTTTTACAATTTAGACTCCTCCCCTTCGCCTTCAAACAAGTGTTTGGACGACATGATAAAGCCAAAAGTAGCGATGGCGATATTTCCCAGTTTGGTGCTTTAATGACAGCTCTTTCTGCCACTATTGGCACAGGAAATATCGCTGGAGTCGCCACAGCATGTGTGCTCGGTGGACCAGGTGCCGTCTTTTGGATGTGGATGACTGCCTTAGTAGGAATGGCTACCAAATATGGTGAAGGTGTCTTGGCAGTTAAATATCGAGTCACCAACGAGAATGGGCAAAAATCAGGTGGCCCAATGTACTATATTGAACGTGGACTAAAATGGAAATGGCTTGCTGTTTTATTTGCTTTATTTGGTACAATCGCATCCTTTGGTATTGGTAGTTCAGTACAGTCAAACACCGTTGCACTTGCAGTCGAAAATAGCATGGGAGTTCAAACCTGGGTTACAGGAATTATCATTACTGTCTTTTCAGCCTTGGTGATTTTAGGCGGAATTAAGTCGATTGCTAAAGCAGCGTCCTTTATTGTCCCAATTATGGCGATTGGTTACGTACTCGGTGGCTTAGCAATTATCTTCAGTAATCTAGAATTAGTCATACCTGCTTTAAAGTTAATTTTCACAGATGCGTTTACAGGTGAAGCAGTTGCAGGTGGTGCCATTGGTGCTGTGATTCGTTATGGTGTAGCACGTGGTGTATTCTCCAATGAGGCTGGTATGGGTTCTGCACCAATTGCAGCCGCAGCAGCGAAAACGGATCACCCTGTTCGTCAAGGCCTAGTATCCATGACGGGTACATTTATCGACACTATTATTGTATGTAGTATCACAGGTATTGTTTTAGTCATGGGTTATCTGGTTGCTGGAAATACTTTTGGTACAGAAACAGGTGCAGTTTTAACTACACATATTTTTGATCGTTTGCTACCAGGGGTTGGCGGTTGGGTGGTAACATTCGGGATTATTTTCTTTGCCTACTCTACTATTTTAGGCTGGTGTTATTATGGTGAAAAGTGCGCGACCTATTTATTGGGTGAAAAATTTGTCCTCATTTACCGTTTAATGTATATCGCAACAGTCTTTATTGGAACGGTAGCAACGCTTGACTTAGTCTGGCTATTTGCAGATACCTTTAACGGTTTAATGGCAATTCCAAACTTAATTGCCTTATTATTACTTTCAAGCGTAATTGTGAAAGAAACTAAGGATTTTCTTGATAAACGTAAATCAGGTGAATTGTATTAATATAAATGAAGATACAGGGATTTAATTCAAATTTGAGATCAGAGCGACTTAAACAGTCGCTCTTTTTAATATCTATCTGCTGATATGAACAAATTTATTGTATAGTCCAAACAAAATTGAAATTATATAAACAATTATGGCAAAAGCAAAAACACTCTATCGTTGCGAACAATGTGGCACAGATCATCCCAAATGGTCAGGACAATGTTCTGACTGTGGTGAATGGAATAGCTTGACTGAAGTGCGTATAGAACCTGTGGTGTCACACCGTGCCAAACCTATGGGGGGTGGCTATGCAGGTCAAGCAGCGAATGTGACGACCTTAAATAAAGTTGCAGTGTCGACTGAAACTCGTCTCGCAACAGGAATTGGTGAATTTGACCGTGTCCTTGGTGGTGGCTTGGTGACAGGCTCTGTGGTCTTGATTGGCGGCGATCCTGGCATTGGTAAATCCACTATTTTGCTACAAACTGCAACCTATATGGCAGCAGCCAACAGCTCAGCACTGTATGTCACAGGTGAAGAATCTTTGTCACAAGTGGCATTACGTGCCAACCGTTTAGATCTACCTACTGATAAACTGCAAGTCATGGCGGAAACCTGTGTAGAGCGTATTTGTGAAACCTTGGCGCAACTGCGTCCATCCGTTGCAATTTTAGACTCGATCCAAACCTTATATACTGAAACTTTACAATCTGCACCTGGCGGCGTTTCCCAGATCCGTGAGTCGGCTGCGCTTTTAACCCGTTTTGCCAAAAACAGTGGTACTGCATTATTTATTGTCGGTCATGTCACCAAAGAAGGTTCGCTTGCAGGGCCTCGTGTTTTAGAACACATGGTCGACTGTGTTTTGTATTTTGAAGGACAATCTGACTCACGCTACCGTATGATTCGTGCCGTAAAAAACCGTTTTGGTGCGGTCAATGAACTGGGCGTATTTGGCATGACGGATAAAGGCTTAAAAGAAGTGGCTAATCCCTCAGCCATTTTTTTGAGCCGTTATGATGAAGCTATTCCCGGTTCAGTGGTGATGATCAGCCGTGAAGGTACACGTCCTCTTTTGGTTGAGGTACAAGCTTTGGTCGATGATGCACATGGACAACCTCGCCGTGTTGCTTTAGGTTTGGAACAAAACCGTTTAAATATGTTGTTGGCCGTGATGCATCGTCATGGTGGGGTACAAACATCAGGACAAGATGTTTATGTCAATGTGGTCGGTGGCTTAAAGATTACGGAAACAGGGTCAGATTTAGCCGTGCTTTTAGCCTGTGCTTCGAGTTTACGCTCCAAAGCACTCCCCCAACAGCTTGCTGTCTTTGGTGAGGTCGGGTTATCGGGTGAGATACGTCCTGTACCCAATGGTCAGGAACGCTTAAAAGAAGCCATTAAACATGGTTTTAAATACATCATTGTGCCACGTGGCAATGCACCACAAAAACCGATCGCTGGGGTACAAATCATTGCTGTTGCTCGCTTACATGAAGCTTTAAGTGAAGCCATTCAACTGTGTGATGAGCATAATTAAAGAAATCGTTGTCTTTATGTGAATGACTGTGCAAAAAAATGGCAATCATTCTTGAAATTTCACTGAAAAAGCTGCATATATAGAAGTTCAATCAACATATTATTTCTAGTAGGAAAATTCAATGGAAGTTCGACAGCGTGGTTTAATGGCGGGTGTACTGATGGCAGCATTGGTGGTTGCTCCTTTAGCGGAAGCTAAACGTGCAGGCGGTGGTAAAAGTCATGGTATGAGCCGCTCTGCTACCCCAAGTCAGTCTTACTCACAACCTCGACAAGCTACGCCTGTACAACAACCGATGCCTGCTCAAAATACCCAACAGAAATCTGGTTCTGGTGTAGGTAAAATGGTTGCTGCTGGTGTAGCAGGTGCTGCGATTGGAGCTGTTGCTGCAAACGCAATGGCAGACGACAACAATGCCAATACTCAAGCACAGACCAATGACGCAGAATTAGCGAAACAGCAAGCAGCGGCTCAGCAAGAAGAGGAAAAAGGCGGCATCCCAAGTTGGATCTGGCTCATCCTGATTGCGGGTGGTGCTTTCTTCTTGTTCCGTAAATTTGGTGCAAAAAAAAAATTAGCAGCCTCTAATCCTTATGCACCTAATAATGCAGGACCAAGTTCGACTCCTTTTGGTCGCTCATCTACAGCACAAAATGGTGATAACACCAATATCTTTGGTCAATCTGTAGGTGGTTCTACTGCAACACAAGCGCCTTTTGGTGCAGCATCAACACAAAGCGGCAACCAACTTCCAGATGGCACTGAACCTGCTGCCTTTTTACGTATTGCACGTCAACGTTTTAACCATATTCAGTCGATGAATACTGCAAGCAATATTAACGAAATTCAGCGTTATTTAACGCCTGATCTTTATCAGTCTATGTATAGCGATATCATGGCAAACCAAGATCAAGATGTTGCTGAGTTTTCTAATTTAAATGCAATGGTCACTGATTCAGCGACAGAAAATGGTCAATATGTCGTGAGTGTACGCTTTACAGGTACAGTAAGCGAAGATTTGAACAGTCAACCTGTTCCATTCACAGAAATCTGGCATTTTGTAAAACCTGCGGGTTCTACACAAGATTGGCTCGTTGCGGGTATTCAACAAGCATAATTTCATTCAATAACATGAATGTATCAAAACCAGTGATTCGTCACTGGTTTTTTATTTTCGATCAATTTTGAATCTAGGAATTAAAAGATTACAATGACAAAGCAAAATCAACCAAAGCATTGACATGGATTTGTGTGGTGTCAAATACAGGAATGTTTAGATCTTGCTGTTGAATCAATAAACCAATTTCAGTACAGCCTAAAATCACACCTTCTATACCTTGTTCGATCATGGCTTGAATAATATTTAAATATTGTTGTTTTGAAGATTCAAGGACATGACCACGGCACAATTCATGATAAATCACGTCATGAATGATGATTTGATCATGAGCATTTGGCGTCTGCACATCAATGCCTTGTGCCAACAATCGACCTTTATAAAAATCTTGTTGCATGGTAAATGCTGTACCTAGCAAGCCAACCCGTTGTATTTTCTGTTGCTGAATCGCTTGAATGGTGGCATCCGCAATATGCAAAAACGGGCGATATATTGCACTTTCTATCTCGGCTGCAACTTTATGCATGGTGTTGGTACATAAGGCGATGACATCAGCACCTGCAGCTTCTAACTGCACAGCAGTTTTTGCCAAATATTGCCCTGCTTCATCCCAACGATTTTCTCGTTGCAAAACTTCAATATCATGAAAATTAACACTATTTAAAATCACTTGAGCAGAATGCAAACCACCATAACGTTGCTGTATCTGACGATTCAATTGTTGATAATAAAGCGCTGAAGATTCCCAACTCATGCCTCCAATAAGACCGATCGTTTTCATTTTAATGTCATCATGTATTTATGTTTAGAGCTCTTATTGTTCACACATCAGCTTAAAAATGCAAAAATATAATCCTTGATTTCGATATGATAAAAAGCATTGATGTAAATTTAATAAACACATTCTATTCTTTTGAACTTTACTTAATATCAATAAAAAATGCCCATATTCATGAGCATTTATAATGTGATTGCGTCTAGTCTGTTAAGGTTTGAAAACCTTGCTGACGCCATGCTTCATATAAAATTACCGCAGTCGCATTGGATAAATTCAAACTGCGCGAATTTGGTGCCATCGGTAAACGAATCCAATGCGCTTTGGGAAACATCATACGAACGTCTTCAGGCAAACCACGCGTTTCTGGTCCCATCAGTAAAGCCACTGGACGGTTTAAATCAGAAGTATGTGGCGTTTCAAAACCTTTCGTGGTTAATGGGTAAATGGCATCACGCTCAATACCTTGTTCAGCCAAATGCGCAAGACATTGCTCAAAATTTTCCCATACTTTCATATGTGCCCATTCATGATAATCCAATCCCGCACGGCGCAATTTTTTATCATCTAATTGAAATCCCAGAGGCTTAACCAAATGTAATTGTGCACCTGTATTGGCACATAAACGGATAATATTCCCAGTATTTGCAGGAATTTCAGGTTCGTATAAAACAACATGTATCACGGGAGATTGACCTATTTTGAATAAAAGTTACAGTGTTATCGCCACTGCAACTGTTCACGTAAACTCACCACTTCACCAATAATGGTCAAGGTTGGTGCTTGAATTTGATATTCTTCTACTTTGAACGCAATGTCTGCTAAAGTTCCAATCACGACTTTTTGCTCAGGGGTAGTCCCTTTAGAAATTAAAGCCACAGGCATATCAGCACGCTGACCATGTGCGATGAGTTTTTCACAAATTTTCTCTAAACCGACCAAGCCCATATACAAAACTAAGGTTTGATTTTCATAAACCAACTCTTGCCATGGCAACTCAGGTGAGCCCTCTTTGAGATGTCCTGTTAGAAAACGAACACTTTGTGCATAGTCACGATGGGTCAATGGAATACCTGCATAAGCCGAACAGCCCGATGCTGCGGTAATGCCTGGCACAACTTGGAAAGCGATGCCCGCCGCAAATAGTTCTTGAATTTCTTCACCACCACGTCCAAAAATAAATGGGTCACCGCCTTTTAAACGACAAACACGTTTACCTTGTGAAGCATACGCGACCAACAAAGCATTGATCCCATCTTGGGGTACAGAATGATTTGAACGAGCTTTACCGACATAGATTTTTTCTGCATCACGGCGACACAGTTCCATAATGGCAGGTGAAACCAAGCGGTCATAAATTACGACATCGGCTTGTTGCATTAAACGCAGTGCTTTTAAAGTCAATAACTCTGGATCACCCGGTCCAGCACCCACGAGATACACTTCACCTTTTGGTTTTTGCCATTCAGTTAATGCTTGCTCAATTAAACGATCCGCCTCATTCAGATTGTCATTAAAAACTTGCTCTTTCAGAGGACTTGCATATAAATCTTCCCAAAAAATACGACGTTCATCAGGATTGGTGATTTTTTCTTTCACTGCTTTACGCCATTTTCCTGAAAAATCAGCAAGTTTTCCCATACCATGTGGAATTAAAGTTTCTAGTTTGGTACGAATCTGACGGGATAACACAGGCGAAGCACCATTGGTCGCAATCGACACCACCAAAGGTGAACGATCAATCATCGCAGGCACCATAAAACGGCAATGCGGTGGATCATCCACACTATTGACCAATACATTTAACACTTCACACGCTTCAAACACTGCTTGATTGACTGCTTTGTCATTGGTTGCTGCAATCACCAATCTAAAGCTGCTTAGGCTAATTTGTGTATTAAACTTTTCAGCATGATATTGCCCCTGAGTTGAGTGCACGATTTGCAATAAATCCTGCTCAATTTCAGGCGCAAGCACATGAATGATTGCCCCAGATTTTGCCAAAAGTACTGCTTTTCGATAGGCAATATGACCACCGCCCACCAACAAACAGGGCTGTTGCTGTAATTTTAATGAAATTGGAAAAATATCCACACTATGCACCTTTACAATTCGGTTTCAATTTTAGCACCATCTTTACGACCAATAACATCAAAAAAAGCCAATGTACGATTTCGATTAAACTGATTGATCTGTTTTAACTTATCTTGCCAATGCTGATTATTTGCCAGTTCAGGCACTTCAGGTTCATCCATATAAAAATCAACCCGTTGCACATTCATACTCTGATAAATCGGCTGCCACTCCCCATTGACTTTGATGATCAATTCAGGATTCAGCAAATATTGCCCACGTCCCGTTCGTATAAATAAGTGCTTGTTATATTTGTCACTGCCTGTTGTTTCATTTTTAGACAAAAGTGAACTGATATAACTTCGCTTTAATTTCTTTTTAGCAAATAACGTACCAAATATTTTTTCCAGCATTTCCAACAATACAGCACTATCAAAGCCTTTTTCATCACGTGCATAACGCTGATAGCCCTGAATCATACTCATCACGTACATCAGTTGAAAAATCATATATTCAGCATGATGTGCTTCCAGTTTAAATAAGCGTTGGCTGATTTGTAAAACAATGCTGTCTTGCGGTAAATATGCTGCAATGTCAGTCAAGTTGGCTGCATATTTAGGCTGAATAGTGACACGTTGTAGTGCAATTTGTAAGACATTTAACCCATGTCCATCTAATAATCCAACATCAGCACCATCTTGTAAAAGCTGCTGATAAAATGCACCGTTACCAACCCAAACAGCCGCCATTAATGGTGTTTGATTAAATTCATTGCGATGATTAATGCCAAATTTTTCAATCTTTTTCAGCAATGCTGTCGGATGTTTCACCTGATAATTCATATAATATTTAGACAAAATACCCTGCTCAGCTTTATGTGCCACCACTTCATGACGCATATTAAAAACACTGATTGCAGGCTTAAATCCAATTTTTGCCAATTGAATTAAATACGCCTGATGCTGATAAACCACGGCATATTCAAATAAAGCCAATTGAGATTTTTTATCTTTGTCTTGCAATGCCCGATGTTCTAAATGTCGCAGTTCACTGTCTTTTAATACTACCCAATTCGGTGATTCTTCTTTTAAAATCTCACGTCGAATCCGCTCTGCCTGTTCTTTTTTACCTTGCAGTTCGAGCTTCTGCGCTTCTTTTTGCCACTCTTTTAAGCTTGACTGTTGATCTTGTAAATCAAGTACTTCCGCAGCCTGATCCATACCCAGCAAATGAAAAATCTGATGTTGATCTTGCTGTTCCACCCAATAAATATTGGACATTGCACGTGTTAATCCAACATATAGAGCATTGATATAAAATTTATAGATTTCAAGTGATTTATCCGCTTTGTCTTTATTACGTGCATAGACAAAATCACTTTGCAGATCCTGCAATGAAATCTCACCGCATATTTCATTAAAATGTGCGGCAGACTGACTGACAAAATTATATAAAATAATGTTTTGGTACTCTAAGCCTTTGGCTTCCTGAATCGAAAAGACCAAGGGCGTTTTAAAAACCCGCTGTGCGGTTTTCTTTTGTTCTTCATGCATCACGATGACCGCAAACTGTGTGGATACCGCAGTTTTTTGATCTAGCTCATGTAAAATTTCAGGTCGATTTTTTAAAAAATAAACACCGCCCTGTATATCTGCATTACTTCGCACTAAATAATGACTTTCTTTATCAATCGAGCCAAATCGAGCATTTTTTAACAATAATACCCGATTGGAAATTTCGGTAATTCGCTGCGCATTACGATAATTGTGTTGCAATATATGGGTGATTTCCATGCCATGATGCAGTTCTTCATGACGATGAAACAAACTTTTTACCTTTGCCCAAGAGAAAAAATTTGGATGCACAATTTGATTGGCATCTCCACACATTAAAAATAGTCCTTTATCACTGAGGCTATTTAAAATCAAATAGAGTTGGATCGCAGTAATATCCTGTACTTCGTCAATCACCACATAATCATAGGCAGCTTTAACTTTTTGCAGATATTCAAAGCTTAAAATATTAATATCAGATAAATTATTTTTATCAAGTTCAGTTAAATAGTGCTGAAAAATTCGATAAACTTCAGTTCTTTCCTCGACACTGAATATCGATTGCTTAATGCCTAGATTTAAATAATCCTGTTCAGACAAATAAGCCTGATCTGTCATTGCACCTGTCAATACACCTTTAAATTCTTCATAAATACTGTGTGCATTGAAGCTATTTTTATAATGTTTTTTATACCATGTTCTAAAAAATTCAATATCAGCAAAAGCATGTTCAGGAATTGCTATACTTTCAATAAAATCCTGATAGGAGTAAAAATCGACCAATTGTCGATCATTATAATATTGGTCAGAATAATATAACTCACGTGAGTTTTTCACCAAAAATGAAGATAAAGTGACATATAAAATCTGCCCTTCCAACTGCTTCATTTTTTCCAATAAAATCGCGGTTTTACCGCTACCTGCTGAACCAATAATCACCAAAGGCGGATATTGTTTATAAATATGCTGCTGCACATCATCAAATGAAATAAATTTGTTTAAATAGACGAAATTGGGATTATTGACATTGATATACACCAATTGTTCCTGTGCTTCCATTTCATCGATAGATTCAACATCAGGAATTTCAGCTTCATTGATTTGAACATCTTCATTTAAAAACCGCGAGCCTTGATAATCATGATTTTTTAAATATTCTAAGATTAAAATATAATTTTTTTGTTGATATTGATAAACAGAAAATAAAATACGATCGCTACGGTTCAGTTTGGCACGATATAAATTTGGTTGAATTTTTTTAACTTCTGCGGATTTAAAATTATCATCTTGCAAGTAGGCAATAAGTTTATCCAAACCCATAATTTTTTGATTTGCTAATTCATTATAAATTAAGACATCCATCTCAAATTCAAACTCAACTGATTTCAATATTTATACTAATGATAAAAAATAAGCCAAATATCAAATTTGGCTTATTTCATTTCAAACATACTTGCTTACATGATCATTAATCAATAAAGCTAACCCCGCCCATATATGGACGTAAGACTTCAGGAATTTCGATTGAACCATCTGCACGTTGATAATTTTCCATCACTGCAAGTAAAGTACGACCTACAGCCAAACCAGAACCATTTAACGTATGCACAAATTCTGTTTTCTTTTGGTCTGCACGATAACGCGCTTTCATACGACGCGCTTGGAAGTCCCACATATTTGAACATGAAGAAATTTCACGATAAGTATTTTGGCTAGGTACCCAAACTTCTAAGTCATAAGTTTTACATGCGCCAAAGCCCATGTCACCACCACATAGTACGATTTTACGATACGGTAAACCTAAAGCTTGTAAAATGCCTTCCGCATGACCAGTTAAATCTTCTAAAGCCTGCATAGAATCTTCAGGTTTAACGATCTGAACCATTTCAACTTTATCGAATTGGTGCTGACGAATCAAACCACGGGTATCACGACCATAAGAACCCGCTTCACTACGGAAACATGGCGTATGCGCAGCATATTTTAAAGGTAAACGTTCAGGATCAATGATTTCATCACGCACAAAGTTAGTCACTGGTACTTCTGCTGTTGGGATCAGGTAGTATTCCTTTTCACCTTGTAATTTGAATAAATCTTCTTCAAATTTAGGCAGTTGACCTGTGCCACGTAAAGAATCAGCATTCACCAAATAAGGTACATAAGCTTCGGTATAGCCATTTTTCAGCGTATGCGTATCGAGCATAAATTGCGTCAATGCTCGTTGTAAACGCGCTAATGGACCTTTTAATACACTAAAACGTGTACCTGTGAGCTTGGTTGCGGTTTCAAATTCCAAACCACCCATCATTTCACCCAGATCGGTATGGTCTTTGATCTCGAAGTCAAACTGACGCGGTGTGCCCCATTTTAAGATTTCCACATTGTCGCTTTCATCTTTACCTTCAGGCACGGATTCATGTGGCATGTTTGGAATAGACATCAATTTTGCATCAAGTTCAGCTTGTAACTCATTCAGCTCAACTTCCGCAGCTTTGATTTCATCACCAATTGCAGACATACGTGCCATGATTTCAGAAGCATCGCCGCCCGCTTTTTTGATTTGACCAACTTGTTTTGCACCCGAATTACGCTCAGCTTGCAGATTTTCAGTTTTGGACTGAATTTCTTTACGGCGAGTTTCAAGTGATGCCCACTCCTCGACATTGAGTTGCACACCACGTTTTGCCAAGGCTAAATTTACAGCCTCAATATTATTTCTGATTAATTTCGGGTCGATCATAGTCAATCTAAATAAGAGAAAAAAACTGATTATAGTGTAAGCTCTTCACCATAAAAAATACAGTGACAGAGCAAATTCACAGGAGAGATTTTAAATATTGTGTTGAAAAATGAGCTTATTCTGCCTCAACAGGCTTTTCAGCGACAGCTTCAATCACAGGTAAACTTGGTAAATACTCAGCTTTGACCAAATCTCTTGCACTTAAATAAGGTAAAGTTAGTTCTGTCATCCCTTCTGCATAAGATGCTAATTCATATAAAGGATAAACAAAAACAATCCCTTTTGGGCCGTAATAATAGTTATCACTAAGCTGTAATTTTTCACGGGTAATGTCATGTTGCGTCAACCAATTTGCATTGGCATCATACAATTGTTCAGCCACTTTAGCCTCGACATTCGGTTTTAAAATATCTGTTAATGCCAAACGCTTTTGGGTGGATAAATCAAAAGTGACATATTCATTATGATACATGCCATGCGCTGCACCTGCTACATAGGTATAAGACTGGATCATAAAAGTTGCTAAATTATACTGCTGAGAAATAAAACGAACATAAATTGAACTTTGGCTTAATCCCTTTTGGCTTGCTGCCTCATTGCTTGTTGCTGTTGCCTCTTTGGTTGGTTTTTCAAAAGCACTCGGAACATCTTTTTTGATACGATTTAAAAAATAATCATCAATCCATGTGACTTGCGTTTTAACCGTTTGAAAATCATATTGAGTACAACCATCTTCATCACAAAATTGTTTTTCAGGCAGTTCTACACGCTCGATTTTTGCTTGAATCAAAGGAATTTCAATTTTTTTTGCTTGTTGTGCAGATGCTGCTTCTGCCTGTGAAGCAGGTTTTTCTTGGCAGCCTGAAACCACCAATAAAATAGATAGAAGTGCAGAAGCAACCAACGTTTTCTTTAAATGTACTTGCATGATGCGGTCTTTCAAACATGTATTGCGATATAAGTATCATAAAATCACAACATCCAAATTGAAATTGATTATTGTAATTATCGCCTGCTTTGCTTTCTTAATTTCTTGTTTAAATGCTTATTTTGCCTTTTTCGTTCGGCTGCTTCATCTTCATTTCGGGTTTTTAACACAACCCAAATATATAATTTGATTTAACAATAGTGATATAGCTCAACTTTATTCATATAATTCATATTTAATTTTTTATCATGAAATCGCTCTATCATAACCATAAAAAAGCAGCTCGAAAGCTGCTTTCTTGTTGCAAAGATTTATTCATCAGTTCTATTTTATTGGTCAATAATATCTGTACCTTTTGGTGGTGCAAAATTAAATGTTGATGCAGGTAATGATGGATTGAGCTTCACATTATTAAACTTCACATAAGTGGTTTGACCTAAAGAATCTTTTAAAATCATAAGACTAGGTGCTTTGTTTGCAGCAAAGCTAATGGTTAAGCTTTGGAATGCACCCTCTCTGTCTTTAGGGAACAACGTATAATAAGTTTTTGTACGGTCAGGTTGGGTAATACGATAAGCTTTTTGAATTTGCGCAGTATTCCCTGAAAGCAACAATGCTGGGGTATTTGCCACTTGCTCATCTAAGCTTTGACGCACAGCTTGCTGTAAGTCAGGGTCATAGATCCACACCATTTTACCCGTCGTTGCAATGGTTTGTTTTGCAGGTGACGTTGTTTCCCAATAGAACTTACCAGGACGTGCAACTTTCATTACCCCTTTAAAGGTTTGGTTCATGTGTTGTGCAGACAAACCTTTCTGTTGAGCGACTTTACTACCGCTTGTCGCTTTAGTGGTTTGCTCAAAGTTTGCTGATAAACTTTGGATACCGCTCAATTGTTTCACCAAGTTATTGGTTGCTTGTTGCTCCGTTGCGGCGGTTGCAGCAAAAACTGTTGTGCTCATCATTGCAGGTGCAAGCAGCGCTGCACTGATTGCGACTGCACTCATGGTTTTACGAAGCATATTCATATGTTCACCTTTTATATATTTGCGCTATAGCAATTTGTTAGATGATTTATCATAAACCAAATTTTAGCGCTAATATTAGAGAAAATAAGAAGTTTTGTATTGTTATTAGCATAATTTGTAGAAATTCATTCATCATGATGAAGATTTTCTTTGCACTTTCACTATTTTAGAGCATAAAAAAACCCGCAATAAAGCGGGTCTTTTCTGTACAGTTAAAACTTACGCTTCAACAGATACATAGCGACGGCCAAACTGACCTTTCACTTCAAATTTGATAATGCCGTCAGCAGTAGCAAATAAAGTATGGTCACGGCCCATACCTACGTTTGTACCCGCGTGGAATTCAGTACCACGTTGACGAACAATAATGTTACCAGCAGTCACAGCTTGACCACCGTACATTTTAACACCTAACATTTTAGGGTTTGAATCACGACCATTTCGTGTCGAACCACCGGCTTTTTTAGTTGCCATGTCTACTTACTCCTAGTGATTAGCCTGCAATCGCAGTAATTTTCAACTCAGTGAACCATTGACGGTGACCTTGTTGTTTACGGTAATGTTTACGACGACGCATTTTAACAATACGGATTTTGTCGTGACGACCATGACCAACCACTTCTGCAGTTACTTTTGCGCCAGCAACAACTGGAGCACCGATTTGAATGCTTTCGCCATTCACAACCATTAATACATCGTCAAATGTAATCGTTGCGCCAGTTTCAGCTTTCAACAATTCAACTTTAAGGGTTTCACCCTCAACAACACGGTGCTGTTTACCACCGCTTTGGATTACTGCGTACATAATGTACTCCAACTTGCCCGTATCGTCGTGCCGAAAAAGGAATATTTCGATCTTATAACGAACGCTACTGGGGGTTATACAAGGGCAAAGATTTTAAGGGATAATAAAGCAAACAACAAGCCATTTCCGTTAAATATTCAAGTTGTATGTAAAATATTCAAATAAAAACTTAACTATTAAGGTTGAGGGATTGAATTTATATGGTTTATTTTCAAATTTACAAAAATTGAAATAGATTTTAAAACGAATTCCGTTACTATGGAGCGCAAAAGAACGACTACACAAAGACTTAATCAACATCATATTTTGGACAAATTAAGAACATTTCATTAAGATTCAGTACAATGTCTGTTTTCTTAAGTAACATTGATCGTTATTAATTGTTTACACTAGTCACTTAAAAATGCATTTGTATGAGGTTTCCTTCACATGACCATCGACTTTAAGCAAGATATTCTCGCGCCTGTTGCTACTGACTTTGCAGCGATGGATACATTTATCAATGAAGGGATTACTTCAAAAGTTGCTTTGGTGATGGCGGTCAGTAAACATGTGGTTGAAGCAGGCGGTAAACGTATGCGTCCAATTATGTGTCTACTTGCTGCAAAAGCATGTGGCGTATTAGATGCTGATATGGATCAATATCGTAAACTTGCTGCGATTATCGAAATGCTCCATACCGCAACTTTGGTACATGATGATGTTGTCGATGAATCTGGTCTAAGACGTGGTCGCCCAACGGCAAATGCAACGTGGAATAATCAAACTGCCGTTTTAGTTGGGGACTTTCTCATTTCTCGTGCGTTTGACTTATTGGTAGATTTAGACAATATGACTTTGTTGAAAGACTTTTCGACAGGTACATGTGAAATTGCTGAAGGTGAAGTATTACAACTGCAAGCACAACACCAACCAGAAACAAGCGAACAAACCTATCTTGATATTATTCATGGTAAAACTTCGCGCTTATTTGAACTAGCGACCGAAGGTGCAGCAATTTTAGCAGGCAAACCTGAGTACCGTGAACCATTACGTTTATTTGCTGGTCACTTTGGCAATGCTTTCCAAATTATTGACGATATTTTAGATTACACCTCTGACGCTGAAACATTAGGTAAAAATATTGGTGATGATTTAATGGAAGGTAAGCCCACTTTACCTTTAATCTCTGCTTTACAAAATATCACAGGTGAGCAGCATGAGATTGTGCGTAAGAGTATTGCCACGGGTGGAACAGAACATTTAACTGAAGTGATTCAAATTGTACAAAATTCTGGGGCGCTTGATTATTGTCGTCAACGCGCGACTGAAGAAACGCAAACCGCGATACGTGCTTTAGAACAGTTACCTGAGAGTGTTTATCGTCAAGCTTTATTTAATTTGGCACAATTGGCGTTGCATAGAATTCAATAAACTCAACTTACAATTTGCTTATGCATATAAAATTTAATGATATTTTCCTAAAAATGCAGGAACAGCTTGAATCCCCTCAAGCTATTCCTAGCGAATTTCTTCTGATTGAATTGATTAATCGTATTCGTCCTTCTGACAGTCACGATATCGAACAAACCCAACAAAATGTTCAAACATTGATTCAAGCCTTGCTGATTACCCCCACTGCGGCTTTGAATGTTCAAGGTTATTTACTCAAAATAATTAATCAACATAAACAAGCCAGCTTATATGCAGACAGCGGTATTTTATCGCTTGATGGTTTTTGGAATCAGCTTGCACAGCGTGTAGGTGCTTATTTTCTTCCTCTACTTCGTGATGAAACAGACTTGCGAGATTTGGTGGGCAATGTTTTTCATCAGCGGACTGATCGTTATTGGCTCGAACATATTAAAGATGAGCAATGGAATCAGCTTTTTCTGATTTTAACTCAAGGACATTTTCCACAAGCAGAACTGAATGTAAAACGGGAAATGATCACAGCTATCACAGTACTGTCCTATCGGATTAGTGGTATTGGGTTATATCCTGAGTTTATTAATGCTTATCCTGAACTGAGTGAATATGAATCACCCTTTTTGGTACAAAATCGTGAAATCGTAGACTTTATTAATGCCTACAAAAAGCAATATCGTAATGCTGATGATATTGCTGTTACCCCACCACCAGATGCTGATCAAGCTTTGGTTATGATCGAACAATGTCGTGATGTGGTGTTAAAAATTCGCCGTGCCACTAAACGCATTGGGGTAAGTTTAAGCTTGACGTATTTATTGTCTTTACTTGAACAATGTCTAGATCGTGTGGAAATTTTACTCAACCTGATCGTTGAAGAAAACAAAGTACGTGCACTTTCGTGTGGCGAGTTGCTCATTGACCTCGTACATGCCAATTATAATGAAACCAGTGTACGTCATTTACTCAGAACCAACAGTGAACTGATCGCCCTACAAGTGACCGAAAATGCCAGCAAAACGGGCGAGCACTATGTAAGTACGGACAAAAAAGGCTTTTTAGCCATGTATAAAGCGGCTGCGGGTGCAGGCGTGATCATTGCCACAATGGCAACACTGAAGATTCTCAGCGCACGTTTGATCTTAGCGCCATTTTTACATGCCTTTATCTACAGTATGAATTATGCCTTAGGCTTTATGTTCATTCATGTCTTGCATTTCACAGTTGCGACCAAACAACCCGCTATGACTGCAGCAGCACTCGCATCTACCGTTCAGCATCGAAAAGGGTCAAAAACGGCGCAAATTGCCGAGCTTGCAGGATTGATTATTAATATTATCCGCACTCAGTTTATTGCCATTTTGGGGAATATCTCCATTGCTATTCCGACAGCCGCGCTAATCACATGGCTTTGGCAAGTCTCGATGCATGAACCTTTGCTCACACATGCTAAAGCTACAACGCTGTTACATAGCTTAAATCCTTTTACCTCCTTGGCAATACCTCATGCAGCCATTGCAGGAGTATGTTTATTTTTATCTGGGTTAATCGCTGGATATTTTGACAATATGGCAATTTATCGTAAGGTTGGTCCACGTTTAAAAGCACATCCAAAATTAAAAAATTGGTTAGGTCAAGCCAAACTCGATCAATTTGCAGACTATATTGAACGTAATCTCGGTGCTTTAGGCGGTAATTTTTTATTCGGGATCATGCTCGGGAGTATGGGAACGATTGGTTTTATTTTAGGTTTACCGCTCGATATTCGTCATATTGCCTTTGCATCAGCCAATTTTATGCAAGGTTTAATGTGTATCAACGGCTCACCAGACATTGGGCTGATTATTATTTCTTTCTTGGGTGTATTACTGATCGGGATCACCAACTTATTCGTGAGTTTTAGCTTAACCATCATTGTGGCACTACGTGCACGACAAGTCCGTTTCGAACAGTGGAAACCTTTGGCAAAATTAGTCTTTACTCACTTTTTCACTCGCCCACTCGATTTCTTTTGGCCACCGAAACAACCTCTACAAGTAGAGGAGCACTCTTCTACAGGACATCAAAGTAATCATTAGTTAAATTGTTATCATTTTGTGCAAATGATTAAAACTTTAAAAAAAAGAAATTACTATAAATTACTCATTTATAGTGACTTGAAAAAAAGTGTACTGACTAGTACACTTTAGCACACTATTTAATCTCAACATGTGTGATTAATCTTAGCAAGGTCATCCAATATGCCTTATATCCTTCTATTCGTCCTTGGCTGTATTGGATATAGTATAAGTTATATTGGATTAAATATTTCTTATATACAACAACTTGACCAAAGCATACTACATTGGATAAGTTTGCATCGTACGGATTTTTTTGATCATGTTTCGATCACCTTATCTTATATAGGTGGTTTGCCTGTCATGTTATTACTATGCGGAATATGTTGCCTGCAGCAAGCATATTTAAAAAAATATGCAAATGTTATATTGATTAGTGTAAGCCTATTAGGGGCTTCGGGTATTGGTTGGATATTAAAAGCTTGTATCCATCGCCCTCGACCTGAAGCGGTTTACCAAATGGTGCAAACCTATGGTGCATCTTTTCCTAGTGCGCACAGCATCTATGCTGCTGTAATTGCTTGTTTAATTATTTTTATATTTTTTCGACACACACAAGCTAAATTATTGATGAGTTTCGCTTATTTATGGTGTCTGAGTATGGGAATTTCAAGAGTGTATGTGGGTGCTCATTTTTTAACTGATGTGCTTGCAGGTTGGAGTATCGGTTTATTATGGGTTTCTCTCATTTGGTACTTGTTTTCGAAATACATGTTGAATACGAACAAATTATTTTTAGATAAAAATCTAAACGAGGTGGAATGATGATGTCGGCAAAGCTTTGGGCTCCTGCCCTTACTGCTTGTGCTTTAGCAACAAGTCTTGCACTTGTGGGTTGTAGCAAAGATCCCAAAGATGCACAGCAAGGTGGCGCTGCTGCCCAAAAAATGCCGCCGACAGAAGTTGGTGTCATTGTTGCTCAACCACAAAGTGTAGAACAAACTGTTGAGTTATCAGGTCGTACATCTGCATACCAAGTATCAGAAGTTCGTCCACAAACCAGTGGTGTAATTTTAAAACGCTTGTTTACTGAAGGTAGTTTTGTCCGTGAAGGTCAACCTTTGTATGAAATTGACTCGAGTAGCAACCGTGCAAATTTAGACAGTGCAAAAGCAGCTTTAGTACGTCAACAAGCCAACTTAAATGCGCTACAAGTAAAAGCCAATCGTTATCGTCAACTTGTTGGTATTAATGCCGTTTCTAAACAAGAATATGACGATTTGTTAGCACAGATTAAACTCGCTGAAGCAGATATTGCTGCATCAAATGCTGCAGTAAAAAATGCACAAATTGACTTGGGTTATTCAACTGTTCGTTCACCGATTTCTGGTCAATCTGGACGCTCAAGTGTAACCGCAGGGGCTTTAGTGACTGCAAGCCAAGCCAATGCTTTGGTAACAATTCAACAACTTGACCCAATTTATGTCGACATTAATCAATCAAGTGCTGAATTATTACGTCTACGTCAACAATTGGCTCAAGGCAGTATTGATCGTAGCAATAACACCAAAGTACGTTTGAAGCTTGAAGATGGCAGCACTTATCCAATTGAAGGTAATCTTGCATTTTCTGACGCAAGTGTAAACCCTGATACAGGTTCGGTAACTTTACGTGCAGTATTCTCAAATCCAAATCATTTATTACTTCCAGGCATGTTTGCCAACGCGCAAATCGTACAAGGGGTGATTCCAAATGCGTATTTGATTCCACAAGCAGCTATCACGCGCACACCAACAGGTCAAGCAATGGCCATGTTAGTGAATGCAAAAGGTGTTGTTGAAGCACGTCCGATCACGACTGCAGGTGTACAAGGTCAAAACTGGATCGTGACACAAGGTTTAAACACTGGTGATAAAGTCATTGTAGATGGAATAGCCAAAGTAAAAGCTGAACAACAAGTTGTTGCTAAACCTTATCAACCACAAGCTGCTGCACCTCAAGGTGCAACACCTGCGACTCAACAAAAAACAGGTGGAGCACAACCTGCTCAGCAAGATAAAGCAACTGAACACAAAGCTACTTCAAATGCATAAGGGGTAGACTGAATGGCTCAATTTTTTATTCATCGCCCAATCTTTGCATGGGTGATTGCATTAGTCATTATGCTGGCGGGGATTCTCACGCTAACCAAAATGCCTATTGCACAATATCCGACAATTGCACCTCCGACAGTTACAATTTCTGCAACTTATCCGGGTGCATCTGCTGCGACTGTTGAAAACACGGTTACACAGATTATCGAACAACAAATGAATGGTCTCGATGGCTTACGCTATATCTCCTCAAACAGTGCGGGGAATGGTCAAGCATCGATCCAATTAAACTTTGAACAAGGGATTGATCCTGATATTGCCCAAGTTCAAGTTCAAAATAAATTGCAATCAGCTACAGCTCTTTTACCTGAAGATGTTCAACGTCAAGGGGTAAAGGTTACAAAGTCTGGTGCAAGCTTCTTACAAGTATTGGCATTTTACTCGCCAGATAGCTCGCTCTCTGCAAATGACATTAAGGATTATGTTAATTCAAATATTTCTGAACCTTTAAGTCGTGTAGCTGGTGTAGGTGAAGTTCAAGTCTTTGGTGGTTCTTATGCCATGCGTATTTGGTTAGACCCTGCTAAATTGACTAGCTTCGGTATTACCCCATCTGATGTTGCAGCAGCAATTCGTGCCCAAAACTCACAAGTGGCTGTAGGTCAGTTGGGTGGCGCACCATCGATTGAGGGTCAAGTGCTCAATGCAACTGTCAATGCACAGAGTATGTTGACTACCCCAGAACAATTTAAAAACATCTTCCTACGTAATACGAGTGATGGTGCTCAGGTACGTTTAGGTGATGTAGCACGGGTTGAATTGGGTGCTGATAATTATCAGTTTGACTCGAAATTCAATGGTAAACCTGCAGGTGGCGTAGCAATTAAACTCGCAACTGGTGCTAATGCTCTAGATACAGCAAAAGCTGTTGAAGCGCGTATGGTTGAATTGCGTAAAAACTTTCCTGTTGGCATGAAGGATAAGTTGGCTTTTGATACAACACCATTTATTAAATTATCAATCGAAAGTGTTGTACATACTTTGATTGAAGCAGTTATCCTTGTATTCTTCGTCATGTTCTTATTCTTACAGAACTGGCGTGCAACGATCATTCCAACAATGGCTGTACCTGTGGTTGTACTCGGTACATTCGCAGTGATTAACGTCTTTGGCTTCTCAATCAATACCCTCACCATGTTTGCAATGGTACTTGCCATTGGTCTATTGGTCGATGATGCCATCGTTGTGGTTGAAAACGTCGAACGTGTTATGGTAGAGGATCATCTTGATCCTGTTGCAGCAACTGAAATTTCAATGAAACAGATTTCAGGAGCATTAATCGGGATCACCTCAGTATTAACTGCTGTATTCGTTCCAATGGCGTTCTTTGGAGGGACAACAGGGGTAATTTACCGTCAGTTCTCCATTACCCTTGTAACTGCAATGATTTTATCATTGATCGTTGCCTTAACCTTCACACCTGCATTGTGTGCGACGATTCTAAAACAGCATGATCCACATAAAAAGCCAAGCAATAATATTTTTGCTCGCTTCTTTAGATGGTTTAACGATGCCTTTGATCGTACTGCTGAAAAGTATAAAGGCGGTGTCAACTTCATGACACATCATAAATTGTTCTCAGGAATTGTTTATGCTGCTGTGATTGGGGTTTTAGTTGTATTATTTAAAATGTTGCCTTCGTCTTTCTTACCTGAAGAAGACCAAGGTGTCGTCATGACTTTAGTTCAATTACCACCAAATGCAACACTTGATCGTACTGACAAAGTCATCGACACAATGACACACTATTTCATGGAAAATGAAAAAAAATCTGTAGAATCGGTTTTTAGCGTTTCAGGTTTCTCATTTACAGGTGTCGGTCAAAATGCAGGTTTAGCATTTATTCAGCTGAAAGATTGGGCTGATCGTACAACACCTGAACAAAAAATCGGTGAAATCATCAAACGTGGTATGGCGCTAAATATGATTGCTAAAGATGCATCTTATGTGATGCCTCTACAATTACCAGCTATGCCTGAATTAGGTGTGACTGCAGGTTTTAATTTGCAGTTAAAAGCTTCTGCTGGCCAAACTCACGAACAACTACTTGCTGCACGTAATGCAATTTTAGGTATGGCAGCACAAGACAAACGCTTAATAGGCGTACGTCCAAACGGCCAGGAAGATACTCCTCAGTACCAAATTAATATTGACCAAGCACAAGCTGGAGCAATGGGTGTAAGTATTGCAGATATTAACTCAACGATGAGTATGGCTTGGGGTGGTTCTTATATTAATGACTTCATTGACCGTGGTCGTGTGAAAAAAGTCTATGTTCAAGGTGAAGCCAATGCGCGTATGATGCCTGAGGACTTGAACAAATGGTATGTGCGCAATAATAAAGGTGAAATGATTCCATTCTCAAGTTTTGCAACTGGGGTTTGGACATATGGTTCACCACGCTTAGAACGCTACAATGGCATTTCATCAATGAATATCCAAGGTACACCTGCACCAGGTACAAGTTCTGGCGATGCGATGCAAGCCATGGAAGAGATTATTGCCAAATTACCATCAATGGGTCTACAAGGTTTTGACTATGAATGGACAGGGTTATCTTTAGAAGAACGTGAGTCTGGCGCACAAGCACCATTCTTATATGCCCTTTCATTACTCATCGTATTCTTATGTCTTGCAGCACTTTATGAAAGTTGGTCAATTCCATTCTCAGTATTACTGGTTGTACCACTCGGTGTTGTTGGTGCAATGGGCTTAACTTGGTTAGGTATGGTGCTCTCAGGTGATCCAAACCTTTCAAATAACATTTACTTCCAAGTGGCAATTATTGCAGTCATCGGTTTATCTGCAAAAAATGCGATCTTGATTGTAGAATTTGCCAAGGAATTGCAAGAAAAAGGCGAAGACCTATTTGATGCAACATTACATGCAGCAAAAATGCGTTTACGCCCAATTATCATGACGACATTGGCATTTGGTTTTGGTGTACTTCCACTTGCTTTAGCAAGCGGTGCTGGTGCAGGTAGCCAACATTCAGTCGGTTATGGTGTATTGGGGGGTGTAATTAGCTCAACCTTACTAGGGATCTTCTTTATTCCTGTATTCTTCGTCTGGATACGTAGTATCTTTAAATACAAACCTAAGAATCAAAACCTTCAGGAGCAAAAATCGTGATGCAAAATCTATGGTCTATTTCAGGTCGTGGCATTGCGGTATCTGCACTTGCGCTTGCTTTGACTGCATGTCAAAGCATGCGTGGCCCAGAGCCCGTTGTACAAGCCAATATTCCGACCAATTATCTTGAAAGTGCATCGGGTACTTCTATTGCTGAACAAGGTTATAAAGACTTTTTTGCAGACCCACGTTTGCTGCAAGTGATTGATCTTGCTTTAACCAATAACCGTGATTTACGTACAGCGACATTGAACATTCAACGTGCACAACAACAATATCAAATCACTGAAAACAATCAGCTTCCAACGATTGGTGCCAGTGGTGGTATATTACGTCAGGACACATTGAACACTCAAAAACCAGTCACTTCATATAATGTTGGTCTGGGTGTTACTGCATATGAATTAGATTTCTGGGGACGTGTTCGTAGTTTAAAAGACAATGCTTTAGACAGTTATTTAGCGACAGCAAGTGCACGTGATGCAACGCAAATCTCTTTAATTGGTCAAGTCGCACAAGCTTGGCTGAATTATTCATTTGCCAATGCACAACTTAAACTTGCTGAACAAACCTTAAAAGCACAGCTTGATTCATATAATCTCAACAAAAAACGTTTTGATGTTGGAATTGACAGTGAAGTGCCTGTACGTCAAGCACAAGTGTCGGTAGAAACTGCACGGAATGATGTTGCCAACTATAAAACACAGATTGCACAAGCACAAAACTTGCTCAATCTTTTGGTTGGTCAACAAGTACCGAGCAACTTATTGCCATCACAACGTGTAACGAAGATCACCAATAACACGGCTTTAGCTTCAGGCTTACCAAGTGACTTGCTACATAACCGCCCTGATGTTCGTGCGGCTGAATACAAACTCTCTGCGATGGGTGCAAATATTGGTGCAGCAAAAGCACGCTTATTCCCAACCATTAGTTTGACGGGTTCAGCAGGTTATGCTTCAACTGATTTAAGTGACTTATTTAAATCAGGCGCATTTGTTTGGTCTTTAGGTCCAAGCTTAGATATTCCACTTTGGGATTGGGGTACACGTAAAGCTAACATTAAAATTTCGGAAACAGATCAAGAAATTGCTTTATCTGATTACGAAAAATCAATTCAATCTGCTTTCCGTGAAGTCAATGATGCATTAGCGACTCGCCAAAATATTGGTGATCGTATTTCTGCACAGCGCCGTTTAGTCGATGCAACCAATACCACATATAAGCTTTCTAATGCGCGTTTCCGTGCAGGTATTGATAGCTTCTTAACCGTATTAGATGCACAGCGTAGTTCTTATGCAGCTGAACAAGGTTTATTATTGTTAGAACAAGCAAACTTAAATAACCAAGTCGAGTTATATAAATCTCTCGGTGGTGGTGTCAAAGCCAATACATCTGACCAAATTGTTGTACAGCCTTCTACTGCTGAACTCAAGCAACAGCAAGCAACCAAATAATTTGATTGACTTACACATTTGATTCAATAAAGAAAGCTCACTCCAGTGGGCTTTTTTATAAAACTCACTCACCGTTTCAACAAGCAAATCTAAAATTTGAAAACTCAGCCTAGACTACATCACCCAAAGCAAAACGAGCGGTAAAGTAAATGCTGAACATAAGGTTTGCAAGCTGATTACCCCAGCCATCAATTGATGATCCCCACCCAAAACCTTAGTTAAAATATAAGATGCCGAGGCGGTCGGTAATGCAAAAAACAGGACTAAAACTTGGGTTTCAAGTTGGCTTAAATGTAAAAATCTACACACCATATAAGCGAGTGCTGGCATGATCAGCAATCGAGCAAAAGTATTTAAGAATAAAACCCAAAGCTCTTTTTTTAGCTCGGTAAATTGTAAAGCTGCACCGACACAGAGCAAACCCAAAGGTAAACTGCATATTGCCAACTGTTTAATTAAATCTGTAAAGCCTGCCCATAAACTCAGACCTGAAAAATTAAAGGCAATCCCCACCACACACGCCATAATTAAGGGGTTTTTCAACACAGAAAGTAAAATAGATTGAGCATCCATATTGTCCTGTCGAGTGAGCGCCAATACAGATAAGACATTTACAATCGGAATGCACATTGCCAAAGTAATGGCTAAAATGGTCATGCCCTGTTGACTAAATAATGCAGCAACAATAGCTAAACCCATATACGTATTAAAGCGTACCATGCTCTGCATATAGACACCAAAACGTGCAGCATCGGTTTTTTGCGTCGCACGAATGACATATAATACGATACAGGTAATCAGCAAAATAGAAATCAAAACCGTAAAAATGGTTTTGATCATGCCTAAATGAATCGTTGCTGTCGATAAATTAGCAAATAGCATTGCAGGAAATAGCAGATAATAATTGAGTTTTTCTGCACCACTCCAAAAACCATCCGTTAAAAATTTTGTTCTTTTTAGAATATTCCCCCCAAAAATTAAAGCCAATAAAGGAAATAATGAGAGGAAGATCTGAGTCATGCCGTATCCTAAAAATGCAATATTAAAATGCAAGAATTAGAACTTTACAGCATTGAACAAAAAAAATTTATTTATGTTTTTATTTTTATATAGCCTTTTATTTTACACATGCCTTACATAAAAAATAATACCATATTTTTCAAAAACTTAAAATAATACATATTTTTTTAAACGCACCGAAATAATGCAAAAAATCCAACTTAGTGCAGGGTTTTGCTTTATATCGAGTCTTGCAGCTTCTTCTCCATTTTTGATCAATTTTTCCCGTCTTTCCCCTCTTCACGCCCACAAATAGCTCGTTATACTTGAACCAAACTGTAACATTCAGCACCAAATCAGAGCCCTTATGCAAAATATTGATCTACTTTTCCTTCTACTCGGTGCGATCCTTGTACTTGCAATGCATGCAGGATTTGCATTTTTAGAACTCGGTACTGTACGCCACAAAAACCAAGTCAATGCACTGAGTAAAATTTTGACTGACTTTTCTATTTCAGCGATTGCTTATTTTTTTGTGGGCTATTACATCGCTTATGGTCAACACTTTTTCCATTCAGGCATACAACTTTCCGCTGAGCATGGTTACAACTTGATGCGCTGTTTCTTTTTACTGACTTTTGCAGCAGCTATTCCTGCCATTATTTCAGGGGGAATTGCTGAACGTGCCAAAATGCGTACTCAAGCGATTGCGACTTTGTTTTTAGTTGCCTTGGTTTATCCTTTTTTTGAAGGCATTGCATGGAATGGTAATTTTGGATTACAAGATTGGTTAAAAAATGCATTTGGTGCATCTTTTCATGACTTTGCAGGTTCAGTTGTTGTACATGCAATGGGCGGATGGATGGCACTTGCAGCCGTAATTTTACTAGGCGCTCGACATGGTCGTTATAAAAAAGATGGACGCATCAGTGCACATCCACCTTCATCTATTCCATTTTTAGCACTTGGTTCATGGATTTTGATTGTGGGTTGGTTTGGTTTCAATGTCATGAGCGCACAACGTTTAGATGCTATTTCAGGATTAGTCGCAATCAACTCACTGATGGCGATGGTCGGGGGAACAATTGCAGCCAATTTCTTCGGCAAAGAAGACCCTGGCTTTTTACATAATGGTCCATTGGCGGGTTTAGTTGCGATCTGTGCAGGCTCTGACATTGTTCATCCTATGGGTGCTTTATTCATCGGGATATTTGCAGGCTTCTTCTTCGTTAAGTTATTTACTTATACACAAAACCGCTTAAAAGTGGACGACGTACTCGGCGTATGGCCTTTACATGGGGTATGTGGTGCCTTTGGTGGTATTGCTGTGGGTCTATTCGGTCAAACTTGGTTGGGCGGTTTAGGCGGTGTTTCGATGTTATCGCAGATCTTCGGTACAATCTTTGCCATTATTATTGCGTTGCTTGGTGCTTTTGCAGTCTATGGTATTTTAAAAGTGACGATGGGTATTCGTTTAAGCCAAGAAGAAGAATTTCGTGGTGCTGATTTATCTATTCATAAAATTTCAGCAAATTCAGAGGATGCTATTTTTTAAATACAAATTATGCTGCTCTTGTGTTTTGGCTCTAAATCACCACTACCTCCTGCTCTCAGGAGGTTTTTTATCTCAATCTTTAAGAGATAAATAATCTAAAACTTGCTTTAATTCATCAATCCGTTGTGGAATATGTGCAACATTTTCATGAAAGCCGTTCAGCAATAATGCATTGAGACCTGCACCTGTTGCACCTGCATAATCATTCACTGGATGATCACCAATATATAAAGCCTGTTGTGGTTGTATATGTAAACGCTGACAGGTATCTAAAAATATTTCAGGTTTAGGCTTACTTATGCCCACCAATTCCGAACTGATAATCTGGTCAAAATAATGAGCAAAGCCCAAACCCTGTAAAATTTTTAAACGGGTTGCATGCCCACCATTGGAAATCACCGCTAATTTATAATTTTCTTGCTTTAAATATTGCAATAAATCTGCTGCACCCTGCATTGCAACCGCAGCCATGCCAAATTGCTCAAACCAATATTGAGTAAGTTCATCAAGGTCGGGCAATGTATTCCAAGTCAAAGTATCTGTTAAAGCCTGCCCCACTGAAGCAGCAATACTTGAATGTGTTAATCGTTCTTTTTTAGGATAACCACCATTGTCAATATAACGGATGATATCCACGGTTTTTTCTAGTTCAGATGTGGCTAAATGATGTGAAAAGTCATTTAAAAAGCGTTGTGCATACACCACCACGCTCTGATCTCGGTGGGTCAACGTATTGTCTAAATCAAAAAGTACTGCTTGAATTTTCATGGTATTTTTTCAGTTGCACAACAATAAGACCAAATTTCGATATGATGAAATTGTATAGATTAATACTCATTTAAGTTTTAATTGCTTAAATCATAAACTATATTTTCATTTCACATTTGCATTTTATCCGATATGGTTTTCTCAAATTTTCAAAAATTTATGCTGTCTTGTATGACAGTCAGTTTGATATCCGGTGTGATTCTGCTCTGTTATTTTCCTGTTGGTGGCGCAATTGACCAAAATTTGATTCGACCTTGGATGGATCAATTTGGACATTTTACCTATCGTGATAACTATTATTTGGTACATTGGAATCATAAACACCTGAAAAATATTTTGATTTTAGTTTATCTGAGTTTTTTATTTTTATGGTTAGCTTCATTTAAGGTTGAAAAATTAAAACCATCTCGTTGGCAATATGGCTATATGTTTTGGGTCAGTATATTGTGTACAGGTGTCGTCGGATTATTAAAATCTCAATCGCAGCATGCTTGTCCATGGAATATGACACAAGCAACCCCTACAGGATTTATTTGGGACTTCACTGCAACACATGGACACTGTTTTCCAGGTGGGCATGCCAGTACAGGCTTTGCACTGATGACTGGATTTTTTGTCTATCGTTTAAGTTCAAAAAAATGTGCCTATCTCTTCTTATTTTTCGGTCTAACTTTAGGCTTTATTATGGGTTGGGGGCAAATGATGCGAGGCGCACATTTTCTCAGTCACAATCTATGGACAGCTTGGATTATATTTAGTTTAAATGCTGTTCTGTATGCCATTTTCTATAAAAAATTTCAAAAACATGCACAATAATTGATGAGGTGAAACCGTATTTTCACCTCATTTTAAAGATTTACTGATCACTCAATTGCATCGGTAATTTAACCAGAACCTCTAAACCACCGAGTTCTTCACTGCGCGATAAAGTCAGTAGTCCACCCAAATGTTGTACTGCTTTTTCTACAATCGATAATCCTAGACCACTGCCCACTTCTAAGTGATGATGGATTCGATAAAAGCGTTTCAGCACTTTTTCATATAACTCAGGTTCGATTCCCGGACCACTGTCCTCAATTTTAACAAATGCTGAGCCATGCCCATCTTCAAATACAGAAATATTGATCACACCTGTATCAGGGGTATATTTAATGGCATTATCAATTAAATTAAAAATAATCGAATGCACACTTTGTTCAACACTAAACATCTGTACAGGATCATTGCGTAAAAATCCAAGATCTATGTCTTTTTGCATCGCAAGATTAAGTAATTGTTCAACACAATTAAATGCAACATCATTTAACTGAAAAGTAGTCGCGGGTCGCTCGTATTTCAACGAAGCATCTTGTTTGGCAAGTGCCAAGAGTTGGGTGACCAAATGCTGCATCCGTGCCAAACCTTTACTTAAATTCAATAAATTAGGGTCATCAGGCAATTGGCTAATCAAAATCTTGGTTTGTAAGTTGAGTGCGGTAATCGGTGTCCGTAACTCATGTGCAGCATCAGCGACAAATTGGCGTTGTTCCTGTTGAGCAATAGAAATACGTTCAAATAAATGATTCATTTCATTAATAGTAGGCACAAGCTCTTCGGGATAATGACTACTTTGAATCGAAGATAAACTATTTGAATCACGTAACGACAGTTCAGATTTAAACGCTTCTAAAGGCTTTAAGCTTCTACGAATAATAAATACCAATGCAAACAGGGCAAAAGGCATAATCAACAAATAAGGCAAAAACATTGTACCTGCTAACTCAAATGCCAGCTCTTTACGCACTTTTAGTTGTTGACTAATTTGAATTTGATATTGTGGTGTAGGTAAAACATAAGCAATCCAAGTACCATTTTCAGTTTCTTGGGTATAGAAGCCTGCTTTACTTTTCGGTTCAATCAAATAATGTTCATCATGACTGAGGTCTTTACGCTCATTGTACGCCCAAACATCGATAAACAAATCTTCTTCATGATAACGTTTTTGATGATTAAATTGACTTTCTAATGGACGTGGATTTTTGGCAACACGTTCCGCCAAATACACCATTTGTTCATCTAGAATTTCAGTGATTTCATGTAATGACGTTTTATAAGCAGTAAAAATGAGCAGGCAACCCATGAGCACGCTAAAGAGCGAGACATATGTAATTAAGCGCCTTCTAAGAGAATAATGCTGTTTTTCTGTCATACTTTTATTTCAAATTTTTCCAAAATATTAGGCTTGACCAAAACGATAGCCCAAACCACGAATAGTACGAATAATGTTTTTACCTAATTTTGAACGAATATGATGCACATAGACTTCAATGGTATTGCTATTAATTTCACTGTCTAAAGCATATAACTTATCTTCTAAATTGGTTTTAGAAAATATTTTATTTGGGTGGGTCATCAGTGGAATTAAGATTGCCCATTCACGTTTAGATAATTCGACCAATTCACCTTTAAAAGTTGCGAGATGCTGCTCTACATCGAGTACTAAATCTCCATTTTTTAGGATTTCAGCACCTGATTGCAGCGCTTGCGTTTGATTCGAACGACGTAATAACGCTTGGATACGTGCAATTAATTCTTCAAATTCATACGGTTTAATCAAATAATCATCTGCGCCTTGATTTAAACCATCTACACGATTTTGCAGTTGATCTCGTGCAGAAATGATCAATACAGGCGTTGCTACCCGTTGTCGAATTTGCTTCAGTACTTGCATGCCATCCATCATTGGCAGACCTAAGTCTAATAAAATCAAATCAAATTGTTGATGGGTCAATTGTTTTAACCCATCCAAGCCATTATTGACCCATTCCACTTCATATTGATGAAAACGCAACAAGGTGAGCGTTGATTCAGCAATCATAAAGTCATCTTCAATCATTAAGATTTTAGTCATGTTTGGCATCCTGTATTAACTACGTACAGCACATTGGCTGAGCATATTATGATTTTGATTAATCACTTGGGTTTTAACACCCAACAGACTTAACAAACTTGGAAATAAATTATCCTGACTCAAGGTTTTTGCCTTTTGTTGTGCCAAACAATTGACTTGTGCAGCATGTGCTTGTTTCCAACTGTCAGAGAACCACATCATCATCGGTACATGGGTTTGTTGGCTCGGTGCAATTGAATACGGTGCGCCATGTAAATACATACCATGCTCACCTGTAGATTCACCATGATCAGACAAATACCAAAAACCTGTTCTATATTGCGTTTGTGTTTTTAAAACTTCAATCACTTGATTCAGCACATGGTCAGTATACACAATACTATTGTCATAACTGTTTAATAATTCCTCACGTGTACAGCCTTGAATCGCGTTGGTATCACAGGTTGGATGAAATACCTGAAACGCTTGAGGTGCACGTTTATAATAAGCAGGGCCATGGCTACCCATCTGATGTAATACAATCAAATGCGGTGATACATCATTTTTCGGAATCGTTGAAATATATTGTTTTAAACTGTCCACCAAAATACCATCCAGACACTCTCCTTCTTTACACCATTTTTGTTTTAGATTTTCAGGAATTTTATACTGTTCTACACGATTACATGTGCCTTTACAGCCAGAGTTATTATCAATCCACGTCACTTTATAACCTGCACGTTGTGCAATATCGAGTAGTCCTTCACGATGGCTTGCTAAGTGCTCATCATATTCAAGACGTGGCATTCCTGAGAACATACAAGGTACTGACACTGCTGTGGCTGTACCACATGAACTCACCTGACTATAATTAATCAGACCTGCCTGTTTAGACAATTCAGGATTGGTATTTTTATGATAACCATCTAAAGCAAAGCTTTCAGCACGTGCGGTTTCACCGACCACCAATACCATCAATTTCGGATGTTTTTGTGTTGAGGTGTCTTCAACCAAATGTGCATCTTCACCATAACGAATTAAAGGTAAATTTTCCTTTGGCGCTCTTTTATGGAAATAAGAACTGGTTGCAGCAAACACATTTTGTGGTGAAATCATGCCTTTTAAATCTCGATGCTCACGAAAAATTGCAGCAAAATCGACATAATAGACAAATAACAATGAACCGATTACTGCCAAAGAAGCAATACTACTGGCTAACTTTTTCAGCAAGGTTTTCGAAATGGACTCATCACGAATATTGACCCAAAAAATCAATGCGATGGGTAAAACCACAAAAGCAATCGACCATAAAATAAAACGGAGTGAAACCAGATCACGTACTTCTGCAGGGTCTGTCTGCATCATATTTTGAATTTGATCAGGAGAAATCACCACACCCAATGAATTCACAAAATAGGCACTGAATCCACCAATAAATACCAGTAAAACGGTAATTGCTTTGAGTGTCCACTTCCAACCCAAGATTTGTAAAATCAGATTATATAATGCGATTAAAATTAAGGCTGTAGCAGCTAGAAAAGCATAGGATTTAATACCTTGATATGGCGTTAAATTATGAATTTGACGATAAAAAGCAAAATTTAAACATACCCCTAACCACACCGCCATAGCTAAAGTAAAAACAGTAAATGAAACCGTTATTTTTTGATTGAATCGTTTTTCTAAGAATCCCAACATCTCAGTCTGATCATGCATAAAAGATAATCAACTGTAAAAATTGAACCTTAAGAAAGACTTAATTTAAACTGAAATAGCCTTAAGAAATAGAGATAAACCACTGAAATACATAAATTTGCACAATTTAGCATTTTACCAATAGTTTAATTTTCATCTATTTTTAGATGCACTTGCTTCATCCATAGAAAAATGGGCAATAAACACAGGAGAGCAACACAACTCATCAAGATAAAATAATCAAAATATCCCATCACATCGCCCAAGATTCCACTGAGACTATACAGCATGCCACTTACTGCCGCCATCACAGAGACCTGAAAGGTAAAGTCTGTTCCTGCATGCGTTTTACGGCTATATTGCATTATCAAAGTCAAAATCACCACCAAAAGCATGGCTGCAAACATATCATCGACAGCATTGATGAAATAAATAGTCAGATGCGAAACTGCAGTTTTTTGTTGGAATTGATATGCGAGCCATGCATAAGCAAGCAAACTCAATACTTTAAAAAAAGAGAATAAAATTAGTGCACGAACACGTGAAAAATACTGTAAATAAAGACTCGCTAAACCTGCACCACATAATGCAGCCCCTGCCCCTAACATGGTGATGTAAACACCAATTTGTGAATACGTTAAACCTAAATCCACCATGAGTGGCTTGCTAATTGGACCTGACAAACCATCCGCAATTTTGATCGTGCATAATACAATGAACCAATACAACATGACTTTAGTGTTTAAAAAATACTGTAAATATTCTGAGATTTGCTGCATGAAAGGTGCTTTGCTCTCAGCCTGTTCCCTTGGTTTAGATTGCTCTAAGTGTAAATGATGTTGTGGTTCTCGATAAAATAAAGCAGGCACAATATTTAAAAATACAATTGCAGCTAAAATTAAAAAAGTCGTTTGCCATGTCAAACTGTCCAATGCCCACAAAATCACCCCACCACCAACAATAAATCCTAAACGCGACCCCACCACTTGAAACATATTGCCCCAATGTTGTTGTTCACCTTTGAGAATATTGACTGCCAAAGCATCTGTGGCAATATCTTGGGTGGCACCAATGCCATTCATCAACAATAAAGTAATAAAAAATCCCAATAAATACACAGGTTCATTTAAAGCTTGAATGGGCAAATAAGATAAAACAATTAAAATAGTAACTGTCAGTAACTGACAAGGAATAATCCAACTCCGATAATGCCCAAACCCCAATGCACCATAACGGTCAACCCAAGGTGCCCACAGGACTTTCATCGCCCAAGGTGCCATCAGCAAACCAAAACCACCAATATGGGTCAGTGACACTCCTTGTGCCCTTAAAATCACAGGCAAAGCATGTGTCATAAAACCAACAGGTAATCCTTGTGCCCAATATAAAGAAAACAACAGGACATACAAATGGGGGGCTTTGGGCATAACAATATTGACCTTTCAACCAATTGGCGATCTTTTAGAGTAGATAATGTTGTTGGATAATTACAATTTATCCATGTACTATTATCTATGAAAAATGCATATTTACAGTGATTTTTAGTGTTATGTAAACAACAATGGCAATAAATTTTCCACAATTACCCGATCAAGTTCCACATCGTGGAACACCAAAAAGCCGTGCTTTTTTTAAAAATTTATATCTCGCACAAGGATGGCGCTTTGAAGGACAATTTCCCAATATCCCTAAAGCGGTTGCTATTGTTTCGCCACATACATCTAATTTTGATGGATTGTATGCATTCTTAGCCATGCTCGGCATTGGCTTAAAAGTCACGATCTTTGGCAAAGACAGTTTATTTAAACCGCCATTGGATAAGCTATTTAAATGGATGGGGGTAATTCCTGTACAACGTGACTCCCCTCATGGCTTGACCCAACAAATTGTCAATGCCATTCAATCTACGGATAAAATTTGGATTGCCCTCGCGCCTGAAGGGACACGCAAACAAGCTGAAAAAATCAAAAGTGGTTTTTATCATATTGCCATGGGTGCACATATTCCAATTGTCATGTTTGCTTTTGATTATGAGCAAAAAATGATTCGTTGCTTAGGTGTATTCACCCCTACAGGCGACTATGATGCAGACTTAGCGCAAATTTTCAGTCATTATCAGGGCAATTTTTCACCCAAAAATCCTGCCCGATTGGCTAAACCGTTACAAAAACTGTTTAAAAAGCGCTAGAAAATCATAACGTAATCTGTTGTGATGTTGCGCATATTTTGTTTAATTTATGAATAGATAACGCACATGCATATCAAACTCTTTGGACTCATCAGCTTACTTGGTCTGGCATTGGTAGGCTGTGATAAAACCACAAAAACACCACCCACAACCACAGCAATCAAAGCCCGTGAACCTGTGATTGCACTTGCTTTAGGCGGTGGTGGTGCCAAAGGCTTCGCCCATATTGGTGTAATCAAAGTACTTGAGTCACATGGTATTAAACCCAAAATTGTGACAGGAACAAGTGCAGGGAGTTTTGTCGGTAGTATTTATGCCAGTGGTAAAACACCTTATCAAATGCAGCAAATTGCCCTACAGCTCAAAGAGTCAGATCTGCGTGACTTAACTCTTAATCGTCAAGGGATTATTTTGGGTGAAAAGCTGCAAAATTATGTCAATAGTCATGTGGCCAATAAACCCATTGAAAAATTTCCAATTCGTTTTGCAGCCGTGGCAACCCGCTTAGACAATGGTAAAAAAGCAGAATTCATCAAAGGAAATGCAGGTCAAGCTGTCCGTGCTTCATGTAGTATTCCTAATGTCTTTGTACCCGCAACTATTGGCAAGACTAAATATGTCGATGGTGGCTTAGTCAGTCCAATTCCAGTACAAACTGCGAAAAATATGGGTGCTGATATTGTGATTGCAGTCGATATTTCTGCACGTCCTTCAGGCAGCCAACCCATGAATATGTGGGGCTTACTCGATCAGACCATTAACATTATGGGACAACAAAGTATTCAGTCAGAACTTGCTCAAGCCAATATCGTGATCCAACCCAAAGTGGGACATTTAGGGACTTTGGACTTAACAGCGAGTAATCAAGCGATTTTGGAGGGGGAAAAAGCTGCACAGTTGAAAATTACTGCAATTCAAACGGCTATTAACAATTTTAAAAAATCCCCGGCTGCACTACAACCCGCACTTAAAGCAAGAATCTAATTTTTTCATCACTGTAACCAACTTTTCATCAGAGAAGTTGGTCATTTTTTAATATTCATTCTGACCGCGATCTGTTACATTGATTGAGATGATTCGTCATCTATCTCCATGATTACAATTAGAGTAGACGTATGAATTTTATAATAGAACCTTGGCATTGGTTAGTTTTAGGTGTGTTGTTAATCCTCTTTGAACTGATTCTGCCTTCTTTTGCTGCACTGTGGTTTGGGGTTGCAGCGATATTGGTTGCCATTCTTTTTTGGCTTTTCCCTAGTCTATCTTTAACTACCCAAATTATTTTTTGGATCATCCTTTCGATCAGTTGTACTCTTTTTTGGTTTAAATTTATTAAACCCTTATCTATAGATAAAACTAAAGCAGGTCTTGCCCGTGAGTCCACCATCGGTCAAGTGGGTATGGTCATTCAAACAGATTTAACACATGATCATGTCAAAGTCCGCTTTCCCATGCCTATTTTAGGTGCTGATGAATGGAATTGTCGAACTCTCTCTCCTGTTGCAGTGGGTGATCGTGTCCGCGTTGTTGATATTTCAGGAAATGATCTGGTCATTCAACCCCATCAAAGCACTCAAACACCATTATAATTTTTTAGAAAAGAGGAATAAACATGTCAATTGGTTCAATTATTGCAGTTGCTCTTTCTGCATTGGTCATCGTCACCATATTCAAAGGTGTTCGTATTGTCCCACAAGGTTATAAGTGGATCGTACAGCGTTTAGGGAAATATGACAGTACCCTCAGTCCAGGGCTAAATTTTATTATTCCTTATGTAGATGATGTTGCTTATAAAATCACCACCAAAGATATTGTTTTGGATATTCCTTCTCAAGAAGTGATTACTCGTGATAATGCAGTATTATTGATGAATGCTGTGGCTTATATCAATATTACCACACCTGAAAAAGCGGTCTATGGGATTGAAAACTATACATGGGCAATTCAAAATCTAGTACAAACCTCATTACGTTCTATCGTTGGTGAAATGGATTTAGATGATGCCTTGTCATCACGTGACCATATCAAAGCCAAACTTAAAGCTGCAATTTCCGATGATATTTCAGACTGGGGAATTACCCTTAAAACTGTGGAAATTCAAGATATTCAACCCTCGACCACCATGCAATCGGCGATGGAAGCTCAGGCTGCAGCTGAACGTCAACGCCGTGCAACTGTAACCAAAGCGGATGGTGAAAAACAGGCTGCAATTTTAGAAGCAGATGGACGTTTAGAAGCCTCTCGCCGTGATGCTGAAGCACAAGTGGTATTAGCAGAAGCATCACAAAAAGCCATTTCAATGGTGACTTCTGCGGTAGGAGACAAAGAAATCCCTGTGGCATATTTGTTAGGTGAACAGTACGTAAAAGCCATGCAAGATATGGCAAAATCGAATAATGCGAAAACGGTTGTATTGCCAGCAGATGTGTTAAATACCATTCGTGGTGTAATGGGAAGAAATAATTAATTTATTATTTTTCAGTAAAATAGGTGGTTTCAAGACTGCCTATTTTTTCTTATGCACAATAATTAGTCAGCAAATATTGTTAATTTGTGCTTAAATTTCACGTTATTTTTTGAAATAAACTATTTCAAATTGTTGTCTTACATACACTTGGACTGCGTATGAGCTCCCTAAATCCCACCCTAATAACCTTTATGTTCTATATTGTCGCCATGATTGTGATTGGCTTATTGGCATATCGTGCAACCAAAGATTTTTCCGACTATATCTTAGGTGGACGCCGTTTAGGTAGCTTTGTCACTGCATTATCCGCAGGCGCATCTGATATGAGTGGTTGGTTACTCATGGGTTTACCTGGTGCCATTTATCTGTTCGGTTTATCTAAAATGTGGATCGCCATCGGTCTGATTATTGGTGCATGGCTGAATTGGTTTTTGGTTGCGGGACGTTTACGTGTCCATACTGAAGTACAAAATAATGCACTCACCTTACCCGATTATTTTTCAAATCGTTTTGATGACCGTAAAAAAGTATTACGTGTGATTTCTGCGGTGGTGATTTTAATCTTCTTTGCGGTGTATTGCGCATCGGGTATGGTCGCAGGTGCACGTTTGTTCGAAGGCATGTTTGATATGTCTTATAACACAGCACTGTGGATTAGTGCTATTGCCACCATCAGTTATGTATTTATTGGTGGATTCTTGGCTGTGAGTTGGACGGATACGATTCAAGCGACACTCATGATTTTTGCATTATTACTTACGCCAATTGTCACGATTTTAAGTATTGGTGATTTGTCACAGGTCACTGTTGCTTTAGAAGCTGCTCGTCCACATGCTTTAGATTTATTTACCAATTTAAGTACCGTTGCAGTGATTTCATCGCTTGCATGGGGTTTAGGCTATTTTGGTCAACCGCATATTTTAGTGCGCTTTATGGCGATTGATTCGATCAAATCTATTCCAAATGCACGCCGTATTGGCATGACATGGATGACCTTATGTCTCGGAGGCGCAGTTGCAGCAGGTTTCTTTGGTATTGCATTTTTCTATCTACATCCTGAGCTCGCAGGCAATGTCAGTGCCAATCATGAACTGATTTTTATTGAACTCACCAAAATTTTATTTAATCCATGGGTAGCGGGTATTGTATTGGCAGCGATTTTAGCCGCAGTAATGAGTACATTAAGCTGTCAGTTATTGGTCTGTTCAAGTACCTTGACCGAAGACTTTTATAAAGCATTTATCCGTAAATCTGCTTCACAAAAAGAATTGGTTTGGGTTGGACGTTTAATGGTCTTGCTGATTGCTATCTTAGCCATTGTTTTAGCGCATGATCCAGACTCTGAAGTCCTTGGCTTAGTGGCAAATGCATGGGCAGGTTTTGGTGCAGCATTTGGACCATTAATCATCTTCTCATTGTTCTGGAAACGCATGACTTTATCTGGTGCAATCGCAGGTATGGTGGTCGGTGCGATCGTGGTTATTCTGTGGGTGACGGTGCCTGCGCTCATCGCAACAGAACTTTATGCCATTATCCCGGGCTTTATTGCCTCAATGATTGCAATTGTTGTTGTAAGTTTAATCAGCAAAAAACCAAATGCAGCTATGATCCAGCGTTTTGATGAAGCAGATCAACTCTATAGAACATCAAAATAAGTCTAAAACCTAAACAAATATCACATTAATGGGGCTAAATTAGCCCCATTATGCATTTTATTCATATTCAAAATAAATCTAGTGTTATATTATAACAATCATAGTTTATAAAAATATTGATGACGCTGTCATCCCAATAAATTTTCGGAACAATGCTTTGAAAAAATTAAAACGTCTTTATCTACGTCCTCACGATACACCTTTTATCTGGCTTGCATCTTTTGTCTGTGCGGCTGAAAAAGAAAAATGGGCAAAAGAGGAAATTCGTACCATTGTGCAAACAGTACGCCCTTTAGATCGTGATGCAGCTTATGAATTTTTAATGCAATTCATCGAATAATACATGGCTCAGCGATCTGCCATACTTAGGGGTTTAATCATTCAATTTTCAAAAAAATCGCAAGTCAATCGATTGACTTGCGACCTTCATACATCACAAAAAAGTTAACTTTTCCGTCCTAATAAAAACTGCGAAATTTGATTTAATTCCGCAGCATTTTCAGCAAAATACGCTAAAGCTTCAAAGGCTTGATCATGCAATTGTTGTGCATAAAGCTTGGCATTTTCTAAACCCATCAATGCAGGATAGGTCGACTTATCCACTTGCTCATCTTTACCCGCGGTTTTGCCTAAAGATACAGTGTCAGAGATCACATCTAAAATATCATCTTGAACTTGGAATGCTAAACCAATGGCTTGTCCAAACTGGCGTAATTGCGGAATCGCAGGATCAGCACCTTTAAAAATGGTCACCGCTGCCATCATGATGGCAGCTTGAATCAATGCACCTGTTTTATTACGGTGAATATTTTCTAAATGTGCTTGATCAACATGTTTGCCTTCAGCTTGCAAATCTAACACCTGCCCACAGACCATTTTTGAGGTTGCTGTCGCCAAGATTTGCATTTGTTTCAATACAATTGAATTGTCGACCGCTTGCATTTGATCAAACAAACGACTGCCTAAAACTTCAAATGCCATCGACTGTAAAATATCACCTGCCAACAGTGCTGTATCTTCACCAAAAGCTGCATGACATGTCGGTTGTCCTCGACGTAATAAATCATTATCCATACAAGGTAAATCATCATGTGCCAATGAATAACAATGTATTAACTCTATGGCAACAGCCGCACGGCGTACAGCCGCAAAATTTTGATTGTTTTCTTGTAAAGCGGACGTTGCATAACATAATGCTGGTCGGACACGTTTTCCACCTAACATCACAGCATGATGTACGGCAGATTTCAAAGGTTCAGGAAGAGAAAAAGCCTCTAATGCTGTTTGTAAATCCTGCTGAATACGCTGTTGCGCTTGCTTTAATACATCTGCATTCACATTAGAAATTGCGGTCACTTTTGCCTCGAAATTCAAATGATGAGTCACTTTAACTCAATATTTTAAGCCTATGATATTCTACATCGAAATATATAGAGAGGCATCTATTTCAGGCTTTATTTCAGTCATGAAGCAAAAAAAGGTAGATAATATTTGAAAATGTATACTGACCATTAAATACCACTCAACAGCTTCATCATCAATGTACTTTTTAACATAGAGATCAATAGCTTAATCATGCTGTATTTCCGCATAATGTCGCACTTGATTACGTCCTTTATGCTTTGCCAAATACAATGCCTGATCTGCTTGACGTAACACTACTTCTTTACTTTGATCTTGTTCAGATATGGCAACACCAAAACTGGCAGTGACATAGAGTTTTTGCTCGTGGTCTAGGATAATCTCTTCTTGTTCAATCAGTTTTCGACATTGTTCAGCAATAAAAATCGTTTGCTCAGTATTTTTATTTTTTAAAATTAATAAAAATTCCTCGCCACCAAAACGTCCGACCATATCATCTTGTCCTACATGCATATCGAGCAATTTAGCCACTTTCGTCAGCACCAAATCCCCAACATCATGTCCATAGGTATCATTGATCATCTTAAAGTGATCTAAATCAAGTAAAACCAAGGCATACGCCGTTTGCTCAAGCTGCATTTGCATTAAGCGCTGTGCCAAACTACGGCGGTTAAAAATATTGGTCAATGGGTCTAATAAACTCATGTTCTGAATCTGTGCTTCACGATTACGCCATTGCGTAAGTAATATCTCAAAAAGAATGATCGAAAATAATAAAATCGGAAAAGACAAAATGAGCATGCTATTCACCCAAAATGGATTTTCCGACAAAATGGTGCCATTGAGTTCCTGGCTAAATAAAGGTGCATAGGGTATAAGTTGCAAGCTACTTAAAATAATTGCACTCAACATAAATATTGAGATCGGAATCGCAGCGCTATAAATTATTTTACGATCAAATAAAACTACACCAACAGACATAAGACTGATATAACTTCCTATCGTTGCAGGACTAATAATCCCAATATTAAAACCGCCATAAATTAATGTAGAAGCAAAATATAAAATCGAAAAATAAGGAAAATAATCTTTCACCCATGTACTATTTTTAAACTTCCACCCCAACCATGCCAACAATAAATATGAAAAGAAAATAATAATAGAAAGTGTTAAATGTGAATAAAATAAATCCACATTCATCCAATATTTTAAAGTCGGGAAACTAAAAACAAATAAATACCATGAAATCCATAGAGCATAGACCAAGGCACCTAGTATCATCACTAGACAACATTTGGTGAGCGTATTCCAGTTGAGAATAATCTCTCCACCTATAAACGCACTGAATTTGCGCCACAATTTCATTTTCATCTGCCGTGTTGACATATTAAGTGTATGCTTCAGTCTATTTTTAAAGAGCAAAATATTATTTACATCACACATATAAAAAATAATATGAATTATTTTGCATAATAAAATGATCACGATGATCAGTCTTTAAAGCATGCATCAATAATAAATAATATGTACTGTATTTCTGAATAAAAAGATAGACTTTATAAATAAAATCATAAATTTAATTATTCAACTCAGCCGCGATTTTGTGATTTAGTCTTCCTTGGAATCACTCAAAATCTTCTCAAATCTGTTATTTTTGCCAGTATAAATCTTATATTGTGATGAATATTCAATGATTAAATATATCCCGATATTCAATACGAATATCAAACTCATCAGCACCATCGTCTAAGCCCGTGACTGTCCATGTCGTCCCCTTTGGAAAATCATTTAGCCATGCCGCATGATAAAAATCTGCCAATGAGTCAAAATTTAAATAACATTCAGGTTGAGCCTTAATTTTGTCTGCAAGTTGTTGAAACTTTTGCTTTTGCATCGCAATCAAATCAATCAACATAGCCTGTGACCTTTAAGTACTCAGCTTGAGCTGTTGCTTTTGTTTGACCTGTGTCCATTGCCACCATCCAAAGGCTGCCATTGCCACAAATGCCGCATATAAACCTGCGGTGAGAAATAAATCTTTGTGAATAAACATACCCACATAAATAATATCAACGAAAACCCATAAAACCCAAGTTGCAATATGTTTACGGCTAGTCCAATAAGTCGCTAACAAACTAAATGCGGCCAACTGTGAGTCCAACCAAGGCAAAGCGGCATCTGTAAAATGATGTAATGACCAGCCAAAAACAAAACCACCCACAGCAGCTAAAATCATTTGCCCTACAACCAACTTTATAGCGATGGGCTCAATACGAATCTCATGATCTTGTTGTTTACCTTTAAGCCATTGATAAAAACCGTAAAAATTCACCATAATAAACAAAAACTGTAAAATGGTTTCACCATACAATTTATATTCGTAGAATAAATAGGCATATAAAATAAAGGCAAGAAAGTTAAACAGCCAACACCACATACTTCGTTTTATGGTCAATGCCACCCCGATGACACTAATGATCACGGAAAATATTTCTAATGGGGACATACGTGGGCTACCCTAAGGAAGAAGTGCTTATTATGAAAAAATACACTGTGAATGCAAGTCTAATTCGCAGGATTATGCATATTTATGCCGTAATTTATCTCCACATCCTTTGATGTCTATACACTTTTCTCAATTACGCTCGCCAACACATCTCACGCTACTATTTTCAATAACATCAACAGGCACTATAAGCGTAATCGTCACATTTTTAAATTTGACAGTTTTCTCATAACCCATTAAAACTTAAATCACACACCACACTCAACACTATAAAAGAGAGAATAATAATGTCAGTACAAGGAAAAGTGAGCCGTGAAATCCGTGGTCATATTTTTTTAATTGGACTCGACCGTACCACTAAACGCAATGCTTTCGACAGTTACATGATTGAAGATTTATCATTGGCATTGACCGAATATGAAAATAATCCTGAACTACGCTGTGCTGTGATTTTCGCACATGGTGACCATTTCACTGCTGGCTTAGATTTAGTCGAGTTACAACCCAAACTTGCTGACGGTGTATTCAATTTTCATCATGATATTGTCAATCCTTGGGGTACAGTCGGTCGGCAACGCAGTAAACCTTTGGTCACAGCGGTACAAGGTTACTGCTATACCGCAGGTATTGAACTTATGTTGAACTCGGACATTGTGGTTGCCAATGAAAATACCCAATTTACTCAAATTGAAGTACAACGTGGCATTTTACCCTTTGGAGGTGCAACAGTGCGTTTTGTACAGGCTGCAGGTTGGGCAAAAGCCATGAAATATATCCTGACAGGTGATTTATTCTATGCACAAACCGCTTATGAAATGAACTTAGTCACAGAAGTAGTTGAAGGCAATAACCAATTAATCCGTGCGATTGAACTGGCTGAACGGATCGCTCAAGCTGCCCCACTTGCAGTACAAGCGACGCTCAAATCGGCGCATCAAGCATTTCTACAAAGTCCCGAAGCAGCTTTTGCCAATCTACAAGAATTGCTCAGCCCATTACTTGGTTCACAAGACGCACAAGAAGGTGTGATGGCAATGTTACAACGTCGTGCTCCACAATTTAAAGGCAGATAATGTCCAGCTTTCATCTATGAATTTAATTAATTGTGTTTAAAAATAAAAATGCTTTCAAGATAGTGAAGTGCCTACTGTTGTAGCAAATGATGATTCTCATAATAAAGCCATCATGATGATGGCTTTAAATACTTAAATAAATTTCCCTTCACGTTCAGGTTGATACAGAACTTTTTCAATTTTGACTTTCATGGTGTGACCATCGGGTTGTGGCCATTCAATTTCCTGACCTTCAGCTAAGCCAATAATCGCAGCACCAATTGGGGCAAGAATATTGACTTGACCTTTATCCCCTTTAAAGTCATGTGGATACACCAAAGTAATTTCTGTTGCTTCTGTTGCAGGCGCAATTGTAATCAACACTTTGGCATTCATCGTCACAATATTGGCAGGAATATCCTGTGGTGCAACCACATCTGCACGTGCCAACTCATCTTCTAAATGTTCCATTGTGGGTGTTAATTTAGTTTGATGTTCAAGCATCGTTTCTAAACGATGTAAATCTTGTTCTGTAATTACAATCTTCGGTTGAGCCATGTACTTCACTTCCTTTAATTTATATGATGAACGAGCAACAGCAATAAAAATTTAATGTCTAACTTCCACTTATAACAGAAATTATGACAATTGAATAATCCACTCACTTTTTTAAAGCTATAAAAAAAGCCCCCTTGAGGGGGCTTTCTCAAGTCAATGCTTATTTTGCATAAACAGGGAATTTAGCGCATACAGCTTCAACTTTCGCTTTCACTGCATTAATTACTGCTTCATCACCTTTCGCATCTAAAATATCTGCGATCCAACCTGCAAGGTCACGTACTTCAGCTTCACCGAAACCACGAGTTGTGACAGCAGGAGTACCAATACGAATACCTGAAGTCACAAATGGAGAACGTGGGTCATTTGGTACAGAGTTTTTGTTCACTGTAATGTGAGCAGCACCCAACCATGCATCAGCATCTTTACCTGTAATGTCTTGTTTAATTAAAGACAATAGGAACAAGTGGTTTTTAGTACCACCAGATACAACGTCATAACCACGCTCAATTAGCACTTCAGCCATTGCTTGTGCATTCTTAACAACTTGTTGTTGGTAAGCTTTGTACTCAGGAGCCATTGCTTCTTTAAAACAAATTGCTTTCGCAGCAACTGCATGAACTAAAGGACCACCTTGGTTACCAGGGAATACAGCAGATTGAAGTTTTTTCTCAATTTCTTCATTTGCTTTGGCAAGGATTAAACCTGAACGTGGACCACGTAAAGTTTTATGTGTAGTCGTTGTTGTGACATCAGCAATTTGCACTGGGCTTGGGTAAACACCCGCAGCAACAAGACCTGCAACGTGAGCCATATCTACGAATAAGTAAGCGCCAACTTTGTCCGCGATTTCACGGAAACGTTGCCAATCTACGATTTGGCTATAAGCAGAGAAACCAGCCACGATCATACGTGGTTTATGTTCTACAGCTAAACGCTCAACTTCTTCATAATCGATTTCACCAGTTTCTGGATTTAAACCGTATTGAATCGCATTATATGTTTTACCTGAGAAACTTACTTTTGCACCGTGCGTCAAGTGACCACCGTGAGCAAGACTCATCCCAAGAACTGTATCGCCTGGGTTAAGAAGTGCAAGGTAAACTGCTGAGTTTGCTTGAGAACCTGCATGCGGTTGAACGTTTGCATAGTCAGCACCAAAAAGCTCTTTAGCACGATCAATCGCCAATTGTTCGATCACGTCTACATATTCACAACCGCCATAATAGCGTTTGCCTGGGTAGCCTTCTGCATATTTGTTAGTGAGTTTTGAGCCTTGTGCTTCCATTACTGCTGGTGAGCAATAGTTTTCAGAAGCGATTAACTCAATATGCGCTTCTTGGCGAGCATCTTCATTCGAGATTGCTTGCGCTAATTCAGGGTCAAATTCAGCAATAGAGATATTGGCAAACATTAGCGAGGTCCTATGAAATGTAGGGCTTTTAAGCCGTGCTAAGATTGGCGCATATTGTAGCATGAAGTTTTTAAAGATTGAGAATGAACTTTACTCAGTTTTTCATAAAAACTTCTTTATATTGCAACAAAACTGTTTTATGAGGTCAAATTAATGCTTTGGATTTAAAGCTAAGTGCTTTCAAAGTTAAAAAATAAATGGAACTTATCTGTTGAACATTTAATCTAAGCTTTGAATATCAATATTTCAAAATACGCATTACTTAGTAGTGAACACAATTTTGGGTTTTAAAGCACTAAATAAAATCCCCACAGCAATCAAAATCGCCCCTGTCCAAATATAAAATGTTAATGGCTCGTGCCACAACACATAGCCGAAAAATAAACTGAGAATTGGGATACTCATTACGGAAATGGATGCCACAAAAGTATCAACTTGACTCACAATCCAATTCCACAATGCAAATGCAGCACCTGTACCAACCACGGCAATATAAAGCAAGAGTGAATCGTTCAATGGATTCAGCCATACTTTCGGATCAACAGTTTCAAATGTTAGAGATCCGATAAGCAACACCACCCCACCGAGCAACATTTGCCAAATCGTCAATTTGATTTTGTCATAATTCGCAAAATTCTTTTTAATATAAACAGTCGTCATTGCCCAGAAAAAGCCTGATAGAATCAAACACACTTGACCAAGCAATGCCATATTCAAATGTAAATGTTGCAACTGTGGCCAAAGAATTGCTGTTAATCCTAAAAAGCCGAAAAGCAAGCCGAGCATTTTTTGTGAGTTCAACCGTTCTTTTAAAATAAAGTGTGCCAATATTCCGACAAAAATAGGCATCGTAAATACCAAGACTGCTGACAGACCCGAATCAACGAATTGCATGGCAAAAGTTTGAGTTGCATAAAAACCAAAACACATCAAAAAACTTGAAATAATAAGTTTTTTCCACTCATTACGTTTAGGTAAGATGGATTTCTGTATCAGTTTCTGCGCGAGCATTAAAGTCAATGCCGCCAAAAGCAAACGAACTGAAATAAATAAAAATGGCGGGAAGATTTGCAAAACATGTTTAACAACGCCCCATAATGAGCCCCAAATCAAGCACAATACAGCAATTGCACTCACAACTTTGATATTCATTTGTCGCACTCATTAGATGGAAATTAGATGCAGTTTAAATAATAAATGACATCATGAATAATGTTATGTTTTAATGTATACATCATTTTTTTTGATGTGTGGTTTTTCTACTGTGCGTTCATGCAATAATCAAACTTAAGTGAGAAAGCATTGTTTGATGAATCAAGCGAAAATAAATAATTGAGGTATTACAATGAATATTGACATGGGTGATATTAAGTCCTTTGTGACTGTTGCAGAACTGAAAAGCATTTCTGCAGCTGCCAATAAGCTCAATTATTTACAGTCAAATATGACCGCTAAAATTAAAAAAATTGAAAATCACTATAAACGTCAGCTATTTATACGTAAACCTAAAGGCGTAGAATTAACTGAATCAGGTATTGATTTGTATCAGCAATATAAAAAAATGATGTTCACTTGGGAAGAAACTGAAAATAAGATTTACCAACAAGAAAAAAAATTGCGTTTTGGTACCAATACGAGTTTGGGTGGTATGCGTTTCTACCCTTCTTTTAAGCAACTTTGTGAAACTTATTTAGACATTTCAATCACAATGAAAACAGGCTCAACGGGTTTCATTGAAGACGAAGTTTTGTATGGAAATATCGATATTGCCTATGTTTTGGGGCACCCAAATCATAAAAGTCTGCATTATATTCATAAAGCTGAAGATGAACTCGTAGTCATTGGTAAAGATTTACATCGCTATCAAAACATCAATGATGCCTTACATAAGAAGAATATTTTATATACTTCATTAGATTGTTGTTATTGGTCAATGCTCGATAAATTATTTCAAGATTTTCAAATCGAACGCGGCGAACAAACCCATATCAATGATTATGAATCTCTTGTTAATTTTACGCAATTGGGTCTAGGGATTGCGATGGTGACCAAAACAGTTGCAAAGAAATATCACATTGAGCATTATCTTGAAATTCCTAAACCATATCGTGACATAGGCTTATACCTCATTGCACGCAATGATCATGTATTTACACCCATTGAGAAACAGTTTATTGGTTTGAATGATCAATTGTAAATAAGGAAATATCATGCACATCACAGGTTATGACTATATTTTTTATTCACCAGTAAGCTACAATAAGTTTTTCAAACGTTTTCGCAAAAAAATTAAACAGCACGTTTGGTGAACCAATCTAGAAAGTTTTGATTATGATAAAAAAGAAGACAACATCATTGCTTATTTTCAAAAAGATTCGCTCATGGATCAATTCAGTGATGAACATGGCTATGCACTTAATACTGAAGGAGAAGGTCCATTTGCCATTTTCACCTCTAAACATCGAACACATGAAGTCCAAAGTTTTGTACGTGATTTAAAATCCACAGTGGATGGAGAAGAATTTAATGATGAATCCCGTATAACAACTGTATATATCTGTAGCAAAATTTATCGTTATACCCTCGTGCTACCAGCTGATATTGATACAGATCCATTTTCAAAGCTGATCCATGCATGTGCTTTCACATCTCTCAAGAAAAATAAGTAAGCATTTAATCGCAAAGCTAAATCATCCCTAGTAAGCAAAACAAATTTTCCATTTAAAAAATGAATATATTTTTAAATTGCCGTTTTGATAAGGAAAACAAGTGCGTTAAAAAGTGCTATCATATCGCCCATATAATTTTTTTCGGTACACCCATGCGTGTACCAATATTCGTAAAAGTTAGGAATAGCAATGACTGATAATGCAACGATCTTGCAGCATGTACCAGTAGGCAAAAAAGTAGGTATCGCTTTCTCTGGTGGTCTAGATACTTCAGCTGCTTTATTGTGGATGAAACAAAAAGGCGCTGAACCTTATGCATATACTGCAAACTTAGGTCAACCTGATGAAGATGACTATGATGCAATCCCACGTAAAGCAGAAGCTTACGGTGCGGTAAAAGCTCGCTTGGTCGATTGCCGTTTACAACTTGCATTGGAAGGTATTGCTGCAATTCAATGTGGCGCATTCCATATCAGCACTGGTGGCGTTCCTTACTTCAACACAACTCCGCTTGGTCGTGCAGTAACAGGTACAATGCTTGTCACTGCCATGAAAGAAGATGACGTGAACATCTGGGGTGATGGTTCAACTTATAAAGGTAACGATATTGAACGTTTCTATCGTTATGGTTTATTGACCAATCCAGCACTTAAAATTTACAAACCATGGTTAGACCAACAGTTCATCGATGAGCTTGGTGGTCGTGCAGAAATGTCACAATTCTTGATCGACAATGGTTTTGATTACAAAATGTCAAAAGAAAAAGCATATTCAACTGACTCGAATATGTTAGGTGCAACACACGAAGCAAAAGATCTTGAATACTTAAATGCGGGTATCAAAATCGTTGATCCAATCATGGGCGTTGCATTCTGGAAAGAAGACGTAAAAATTGATGCTGAAGAAGTATCCATTACTTTTGAAGAAGGCTTCCCTGTTGCTTTAAATGGCAAACGTATCGAAGATCCTGTTGAATTGATCCTTGAAGCAAATCGCATTGGTGGTCGTCATGGTCTAGGTATGTCGGATCAAATCGAAAACCGTATTATCGAAGCGAAATCTCGTGGTATTTATGAAGCTCCAGGTATGGCACTGCTTCACATCGCTTATGAACGCCTTGTAACTGGTATTCACAACGAAGACACCATCGAACAATACCGCATTAACGGTTTACGTTTAGGTCGTTTATTGTACCAAGGTCGTTGGTTCGATTCTCAATCTTTAATGCTTCGTGAAACTGCACAACGTTGGGTGGCTAAAGCAATTACAGGTACTGTAACTTTAGAACTTCGTCGCGGTAATGACTATACCATCATGAACACTGAATCTGAAAACTTGACCTATGAAGCTGAACGCTTAACCATGGAAAAAGGCGATTCAATGTTCACGCCTATGGATCGTATTGGTCAATTAACGATGCGTAACCTTGACATCACAGATACACGTGCAAAATTGGGTATCTATACAGGTGCAGGTTTATTGGCTGTCGGTACAGGTTCTGCTGTTCCTCAATTAAAAGACAAAAACAAATAATTTTGCATTTGTTTGGTGTCAAAAAAAACCGCTCAATGTTGAGCGGTTTTTTTATCAATCTTTATTTAAGATTCACTGACAGTTTGTTTTGGGTCTATGGCTTGCTGAATTTTTTGTTGCTGTTTTTGAAATTCAATTTTTTCAGCTTGCTGTTGGCGGATACGATCATATTCCTTTTGATTTTCAGCATCATTTTTTGCAGCAAAAAATACCAGAGCAATCAGTGTGACTGGAATCAGAATACCTAAACTGAGAATAAATAAAAGTTTTGTATGACTTTTTTTGGCTGTGGGCACAGTTGAATTCATGTGTTCTCATTCCTCAAGCAAAAATCAGCATCATTTTGGTGATGCACTATAACAAAAATACTGTTCAATAGCAGGTTAAATCCGTTTCTCTGATGATTTGACCTTCTGTATAAGCGACAAACAAAACATAAATAATTATTTTTACTATTTAATAATGATTATCATTTATATATACTGTATTGTAAATATACATATCTCCGTGTTGATTCAACATGAAAATTTTAGGCATTTGCTTTGTCTTTTTAGGTGCTTTTAGCATCTATAGCAGCCACCACAATCAAAACCTATTCGCTAAACCGCTACCTCCATTATTCAAATGGCTTGGTATGAGTGCATTAATCATCAGTTTAGTCTTACTGATCATTAGCTTACCAAAGCTTGTTGCCTGTTTAATTTGGGTCATGTTGTTAATTACTGTTTGGTCTTTTGCTCCATTTTTAAGCTTATTTAAACGGAAATGATTGCCATGAAAACAAAAATACAACGCCCTATGCAGCCCGATTGGTGGACAAAAACGCTTGTTGGCGCATTTTTGGGGCTGAGTCTATCGATTGCCTTGGCAAGTTTGGTGCTAGTGATCGGACTTCATTTTTTAGCACAAGCCACAATTGCACAAATTGCAATGTGGTGTATCGCATGGTTTTGGTTGCCGTTATTTTTTCTGAGTTACTTATGTCGAACAGGCAAACAGGCTCTACTATTTTTCAGTATCGCCAATGTAATTGCCTTTAGTTTACTTTTTGGATTAAGGGCTTAGTATGAAAATTCGTTCAGACCTTATGAAAATTGCCAAAAACTTGCATACATGGGTTGGTGTCAGTGCGGGCATTTTGCTGTTCATCTGCTTTTTTGCAGGGGGGCTAAGTATGTTTCAACATCAAATTAGCCAATGGGCAACACCTGAAAAACAGCAGCTTCCACACATTCAAGTGCATCAATATGGGCAGCTTATTCAACAGGTACAAGAAAAATACCCTGCAACAGCAAACAGTTTTACCCTCAACTTTAATTCGAATGAATATCATTTTGCTCCATTGTCATGGAGTGAAAAAAGTCGAGGTGAGGGTTTTAATACCGCACAAAACACGTGGCTTGCGAGTTTAAGTGAACAAGGAGAATTGATCGTACAACAAGAAAATCTTGCCAAAGCAGGTTGGTTAATTGAACAGTTACATGAAACAGCCGGTATCCCTGGCATGCTTGGACATCATGCTTTTGGGGTCTATGTCATGGGTATTGTTGCTGTTTTATACTTTTTGGCACTCATGTCAGGGTTAATCATTTTATTACCGACATTAATCAAAGATTATTTTGTCATTCGTCCTGGTAAAAACAAAAAGCGTTTTTGGTTAGACACACATAATGTTGTAGGCATTACCAGTTTACCCTTTCATATTCTCATCAGTGCATCTGTGATTGTATTTGCATTTCATGATTTATTCTATGATGCTTTGGGCGCGTTGGCACTCAAAGGCAAACCTGTTTTTAGCCCACCAGCCAAAGAAGTGATCCATATCTCTCATCATAAAATTGATATTCAGCAGATTTTGAACAAGATTCATAAAACTGCACCTGAGTATCGAGTGGATTACATTCAATTTAGCAATTTAGATCAACCACAAAAAGCGGCTGCACGTATTGCATTATATAGCCCCGATCAAATGTTACGCGGTGCATCACAAGACTTTATGCGTATGAATCCCTATGCAGTAGAAAAATTGGATGCTAGCGGCATCAATACCCAAAACGGCACCAGTGAAAAACTCGTCAATACCATGTTTAGTTTACATTTCGGTAGTTTTGGTGGCTTTACAGTGCGTTGGCTGTACTTAATCTTAGGTATTGGTGGCGCATTTTTGTTTTATTCAGGAAATATGTTGTGGGTCGAAACGCGTGCACGCAAACAAAAACGTGCGCAAGACCCTATTCCAACTCAGCGTAAAGATGTGGTATTTCTCGCAAATTTAACTATCGGAACATGCTTAGGCTGTATTTTAGCCATTGTTGCAACGCTGATGCTCAGTCGTATCATTTTCCAATATGTTACGTTAAATAGCAGCAATCACTTTTTTATGTATGGTTATTATCTGATTTTTTTGGCTTGTATTGTATTTACATTTATCAAAGGGTATGCCAAAGCATTACCCATATTGCTGATGACGATTGCAATGTGTTTAATGTTGATGCCATTGACCAGTTTAATCGGGACCTATATCCCGAGTAGCGGGATTTCTGTCTACGGTGGTACAACGTTTTGGATTGATTTTGTTGCATTGGTGGCAGCATGGGCATTTTTCAGATTTTATCAACAAGCAAAAGATCGCCAACAGAATACCGAACAAGGTTCTTTATGGGCTGTAACGAGTCAAAAGTGACATTGTAATAATGTCATTGAAGGATAAATAAAAAAGAGAGCATGTTGCTATGCTCTCTTTTTTGTCATGGAACACTTATTTTTCCTCTAGAACAGATTCAAAAGCTTTTAAACGTTTATGAATCGACAATAGCTCAATGATGGTTTTCCATGAACTAATCAAATATTGAAATGATTCACGTACCTTATCAAATACATTACCAATTTGATTTAATAAACCTAAAGTCATGGTTCCCGCTGCAATTGATGGAAATAACACCACCAAACTAAACAAAATATCAAGCTGCGCATACCATGTGCTCACCATATTAAAATAAGCATAATGAAAATATAAACGAAAATAGTTTTTACGCACGTTTTGGAACAATTCCTTTAAAGTCGCAGGTTGTGCACGGTCTGCATAGTCTTCACCATAGACCAATTCTTTACGATAGGCTGCCTCTACTTTTTGATTATTAAACTCTAAGCCAGGTAATTTCACCCCAACTACCATTAATAAAAATGTACCGAAAACTGCCCAACCGATTGCGGCCCAAACGAGCGAATATTTAATTTCACCAATCACAGGCAATACAGGAACATGTTTAGAAAGTTCAATTAATACAGGTAAAAATGCAATTAAAATCATAATTGCTTTAATAAAACTTACGCCTAACGACTCTAAAGTTGTGGCAAAACGCATGGTATCTTCTTGTACACGCTGTGATGCACCTTCTACATGACGCAACTTCTCCCAATGTGCTGTGTAATATTCATTCATTGCTGTACGCCAACGAAAAATATAATGACTGACAAAAAACGAATTCATCACAGCAACAGTAACAGCGACCATGGCAATCATTAAGAAGGTTAATGTCCCCATATATAAGTCTTGAATATTCCCCCCGCCACTACTGAGCATCTTTTGAATCAAATCCCAAAATGGGCCATACCAAGCATTGATCGCAACAGAAACTTGCACTCCAAACCAAACATTAAACAAGATAAAGGCAGAACCCCATACTGACCACGCTTGCCATTGATTATTCGACTTCCATTTCCAAAACCCTGCAAATAGCGCAGTTGAAACAAAGAACCAAATATAAAACCAAAGGAACTGTGCTGACCAAAAACGTGTCACACTAATGGGTAATTCTGTAGTCGCATACGCTTGCGGAAAACCAATCAACTCCCCCCAAGATTTACCACCGCTATACCACAACACTAAATTAATGATGAACCAAATGAGCAATGAATTAAAAAACCATTTTGGATTTGGAAAAAAAGATTTAAACATTGATACTTGATATCCTTAATATTTTTTCTAAGTAACCTGATATTAATCCTAAAAACTTAATTAAGAATAAGAAATCAAAATAATTTTTATGTATTTTAGTAACTTGCCATGTAGTTTAAAGATCAAAAAGATATTTTTAAAAAGACTTTCTCGTTGTGCAACACATTTTATCCATTGGTCTGATTAAAAGTGTCCGCTCAATCTGCTATGTTCAATGTATAACAATGATCGAGTGAAAAGAGGGAAATTACATGTCAAAACAAATTTTAATGTTGGTCGGTGACTATGTCGAAGATTATGAAACTATGGTGCCTTTCCAATTTTTGACTGGCTTAGGCTATACCGTGCATACTGTTTGTCCTGAAAAAAAATCAGGTGATACTGTCGCAACAGCCATTCATGATTTTGAAGGCGAACAAACCTATAGTGAAAAGCGTGGGCACAATTTTGCACTCAATTTTGATTTTTCAGCAGTCAATACTGCTCACTATGTCGGTTTAGTGATTCCGGGTGGTCGAGCACCTGAGTACTTACGCATGAATGCACGTATCCTTGAAATCGTTCGTGAGTTTGATACAGCACAAAAACCTATTGCTGCAGTTTGTCATGGCGCTCAGATCTTAGCTGCTGCGGATGTACTAAAAGGTCGTTTGTGCTCTGCTTATCCTGCCTGTGCAGCAGAAGTTAAACTTGCAGGTGGTCAATATGCGGAGATAGCTGTAACTGAAGCGGTGACTGATGGACATTTAATCACTGCACCTGCATGGCCTGCACATCCTGCATGGATGGCACAGTTTATTAAAGCATTGGGCGCAACTATACAACTTTAATATTACACCAATACTATATTTTGAGTCATCGCTAGACTTACAATTTCATGCCAAAAATCCGCTATTATTTTTTTAAATTTACGGTATTTATATAAGAATAAATAATAGCAAAAGGAAAAAATACATGAAGAAAATACTGAGCTTATGTACCGCTGCTTTTTTAATTTCATTAAGCGCATGCGCCGTACATACACCTGCAGGCAGCGTTGTTGTTGACCCAGATGGACATTATCATGACCGCGATCATGGCGATTTTTGCCCGCCTGGACAAGCAAAAAAAGGACGTTGCTAAATCTAAAGCCTCTATACATAGAGGCTTTTTTATTATATTTATGCAAATTATTTTATTGCCAACGGGGCGATTTTGGCAGAAATTGCCACCGTATATTTAAACTTGGCGTGGATAATGTATACATCTGTATATTAATGATGAAAAAATAGAGATTTTTTGCATGTCCACTTCACTTGACGGTTTACACTTCCCACTTGATCCTGAATCTCAAAAAGCCAGTACCTCTTCACTCGGAAAAGAAATTATTGCCGAAGCTTTGTCATTGATCGATCAAGAGAGTGCTCAAAAAGTTTTAAACGAAAAAAATTGGCGTAAAAATTATCCTCGCCATTTTAAAGCATTGGTGACACAAGGTATTGCTTCAATCAATGCACCGATTACCATTGCCAAACAAGGTTTAGCCAAAGCACATCATCGTTTTGAATTTTATCGTGATGGGCAGTCTTATGCACTCAAAGATTTCATGGCTGTACCCAAAATCCAACCTTTGCATACTGTGCGTTTACAAGGACAAAGTACTGCTGCACCTGAATGGTATGTGCCTTATCATGGGAAAAAATTACAGGGACAAGCACTGCTTGAGCAAATTCAAACTTGGGAAAATAATGGCATTGTTGAACCAAGCCATGCCAAGGCTTTGCGTAATGTTATTGCTCATCCTGAATGGTTTGATTTATCTGATCGTACCATGGTGTTGTTTGGTGCTGCATCTGAAGCAGGCCCTCTCACTTGGTTGGCAAAATGGAAAGCCAATATCATTGCAATTGATTTACCCAATGCTAAGGTTTGGCAGAAAATTCTCAACACCATTCAACAAGGGAATGCCACTTTATATGCACCAAGCACTGAGTCATTGGCTGAAAATTTATCCATAGATGAACTTAAAAATAAGCTCGGTGTAAACTTATTGACGCAAACACCTGAAATCGCGCAATGGTTAGCACAAAATCCCAATACTTTAGATTTGGCTGCTATCGCCTATCTTGATGGTGAAAAGCATGTCCGTGTTTCCATGGCAATGGACAGCATTATGAGCTATGTCAGTGCACAAAAACCTGACAGTTCATTGATGTATATGTGTACGCCTACAGATGTCTATGCTGTACCCAAAGAAGTGATTCAAGCAGCGACTGAAAAATATCAGTCACGCTCTTCAGCTGAAAAGTGGCTGAGTAAAGGGATTGCCACAGTATCCATGAAGCAATTATTTAAAGCGAATCATCAACAATTAATCAACTCTGACAATGGTCAATCTTATGGCGTGGCAGACTGTTTAGTGGTAGAACAAGGCCCAAACTATGCCTTGGCAAAACGTATTCAACAATGGCGAGCAACACTCGCACGTCATCACGGACAACGCGTTAGTATTAATATTGCCCCCTCAACCACGACAGCTTCAGTCACCAAGAATCCCTTGCTCAAAGCGGCATTTAATGGGGCAAGTTTATTTGATGTAGAAGCATTTTCACCCGAAACAACCAATGCCATCATGGCAGCATTGTGGATTCATGATTTAAAAAATCCTGAAGCAGTCGCAAATCCTGACACATTCATTGCTCACCCTTTAGAATTGATTATGGATGGTGCAAATCATGGTGGTTTATGGCGAGTTGCCTATTTAGCACGTACTGCCCTGCCATTTGCAGCGATTTATGGTTTTGCCCATGATAAGTTGCCGCTCAAAAAGCACTTTGGCAAGGAAAACAAATAATTCATAAGACACAAAAAACGCTGCAATTGCAGCGTTTTTTTATTTTTAATTTAAAGATCAAAAAACTTTTAATAACAACCAATACAATGCACCAGATAAACAAATCGTTGCAGGTAATGTAAAAATCCACGCTGACAAAATTGTTTTCACTGTATTAAAGTTCAAACCTGATTTATTTGCCACCATTGTACCTGCAACCGCAGAGTTCAAGACGTGTGTAGTTGATACAGGCATACCAAAACCATCTGCAGCAGCAATCGTTGACATTGCAACAAGTTCAGCAGACATCCCTTGACCATAGGTCATATGGTGTTTACCAATACGCTCACCTACAGTCACGACAATACGCTTCCAACCCACCATTGTGCCTAGACCTAAGGCAAGCGCAACAGCAACTTTCACCCAAGTTGGAATATATTGTAAGAACGAATCTAAGTTACTACGATATTCTTTAACAGTTTTTGCTTGGGCTGCATCCATTTTTGGCAATTGTTCAGCTTTATCCAAACGTTTAAATGCAGTTGTACTCAAGTACATGTCATTACGTAAAGATGAAACTTCAGCTTCAGGAATATCTTTTAAATCACCAAACTTGCCAACACGCTCACCTAAATGATCGGTCAAACTTGCCAAAGCAGGTACGACTTCAGGCGTAATTTCTTTGGTTTGAATATATTTGGTAATGGTATTACGCGCTTGCTCATCTGGAATATCTGAATGCTGTGCATAAATTGCAGTCGCAGTTTGTTCAGACAACTGTGAGAAAGATTGTAAATGTTGCTGATCTAAATTTTTATTCAAAGAATAAGCCAATGGCACCAAACCGATCAAAATCAACATGATCAAGCCCATACCTTTTTGCCCATCATTTGAACCATGTGCAAAACTCACACCTGTACAAGTGAAAATCAAAATCGCACGAATTAATGGTGGTGGTGGTTTATTACCTTCAGGTGGTTGAAATAACTCAAGTTGTTTCTTAAAAATCTTTTTAACGATCAAGAAAACAACTGCTGCAAAAGCAAAACCAATCAATGGAGAGAATAAAAGTGCTTTACCGACTTTCATGACTTGATCCATGTCTACGCCGCTTGCACCACTAGAAGAATGCAAAATGTAGTTCATGATCCCCACACCGAGAATAGAACCAATCAAAGTGTGTGAACTTGATGCAGGAATGCCTAAGAACCATGTTCCTAAATTCCACATGATTGCAGCAATCAGCATCGCAAAGACCATGGCAAAACCTGCGCCACTGCCAACATTCATAATCAATTCAACAGGCAATAATGCAATGATGCCATAGGCTACGGCACCACTTGCTACCATTACCCCAAGGAAATTACAGAAACCCGCCCACATCACTGCCACAGGTGCAGGAAGTGCGTTGGTATAAATCACTGTTGCAACGGCATTGGCTGTGTCATGAAAACCATTGACAAACTCAAACCCCAATGCAATGAACAAAGCTGTTGCAAGCAGTACAACAGAATATAAGCTCAAAGGTGGCACATGTGCCAAATCAGCAGAAAGCTGAACACCGATATAAATAAGTGTTGAAATAATAAGCGTTAAAAACACCGGCATAAAAAACTTGGGTGTCGGAACATGAACATTCGTCGATTTACTTGAATGCGACGATTGTGATGAATCTGAAACGGGAGGTAAATTAGAATTCATGCAGACGTTTTAAGCGGATGATAGAATGCGCTTATTGTTCAATTAAATTGTGACAATTATATGACAAATAGCTGTCATATAAAGCAACATTTCTGCCTAATTAGCAGATAATAAATGGGCTAAAAATATCTGTATTTGATACTTAATCATAAAAAATCAAACAATTACCACGCTTTAAACTCACAATTTATATTCATTTAAATATTTCAACAATTTGAAATATTTGTAATATTTGCCATAAAAAATGTCACAATTTTATTTTTGCAAACTAAGCATAGCGACCTATCATGACATTTCGATGAAATTTCAAACAAAAAAGCCTCTCAATTTTCCACAAAAGCAATAAAAAATATTTTCCATCGCCAAGTGGCATGAATAGCAATAAAACTGATGTGAATTCTGCTAACATATATGCCGATTTTATATTCCATCGGATTGGGTTATTTATGTCCACGCTTACCACCTTAAAAGAGCTACTTGCTCAACGGATTCTGATTATTGATGGTGCAATGGGTACCATGATTCAGCGTCATAAACTTGAAGAAGCCGACTATCGTGGTGAGCGTTTTGCCGACTGGGCATCGGATTTAAAAGGCAACAATGACCTTTTGGTCTTAACTCAACCACAAATCATTCAAGGCATTCATGAAGCCTATTTGGATGCTGGCGCAGACATCATTGAAACCAACAGTTTCAATGGCACACGTGTTTCGATGTCTGACTATCATATGGAAGATTTGGTTACAGAGATCAACCGTGAAGCAGCACGCATTGCAAAAGCCGCTTGTGAAAAATACTCAACCCCTGAAAAGCCGCGTTTTGTTGCAGGGGTGCTTGGGCCGACTTCACGCACTTGCTCTATTTCACCGAATGTAAACGACCCTGCGTTTCGTAATATTACCTTTGATGAATTAAAAATAAATTATATCGAAGCTGCACATGCCCTCATTGAAGGCGGTGCGGACATTCTGCTGATTGAAACTGTATTTGATACTTTAAACTGTAAAGCAGCAATTTTTGCAGTCAAAGAAGTCTTTAAACAAATCGGTTATGAATTGCCATTGATGATTTCAGGTACGATTACCGATGCATCAGGTCGTACCTTAACAGGTCAAACCGCTGAAGCATTCTGGAACTCTGTACGTCACGGCGACTTGTTATCTATTGGGTTCAACTGTGCCTTAGGTGCAGATGCCATGCGTCCACACGTCAAAACCATTGCAGATGTTGCCGATACCTTTGTTTCTGCACATCCAAACGCTGGCTTACCGAATGCCTTTGGTGGTTATGATGAAACGCCTGAACAAACCGCTGCCTTTATTAAAGAGTTTGCTGAAAGTGGTTTAATTAATATTACAGGCGGCTGTTGTGGTACCACGCCTGATCATATTCGTGCCATTGCCAATGCAGTCAAAGACATTGCACCACGCAGCGTGCCTGAAACTAAACCCGCTTGCCGTTTAAGTGGTTTAGAACCGTTCAACATTACCGAAGATTCGCTGTTTGTGAATGTCGGTGAACGTACCAACGTCACAGGATCTAAAAAATTCTTACGCCTAATCCGTGAAGAAAACTTTGCCGAAGCTTTAGATGTTGCACAGCAACAAGTTGAAGCTGGCGCGCAGATTATCGACATCAACATGGATGAAGGCATGTTGGATTCAGAAGGCGCAATGGTGCACTTCCTGAATCTTGTAGCATCTGAGCCTGAAATTTCACGTGTGCCAATCATGATCGACTCATCTAAATGGGACATCATTGAAGCAGGTTTGAAATGCGTACAAGGTAAAGCGGTTGTTAACTCGATCTCACTCAAAGAGGGTTATGACGAGTTTGTGCATAAAGCACGCCTATGCCGTCAGTATGGCGCTGCCGTGATTGTCATGGCATTTGATGAACAAGGTCAGGCAGATACTGCCGCACGTAAAAAAGAAATCTGCAAGCGTTCTTATGATGTGTTGGTTAATGAAGTGGGCTTCCCTGCTGAAGACATCATTTTTGACCCGAACGTGTTTGCTGTTGCAACAGGGATTGAAGAACACAACAACTATGCTGTGGACTTCATTGAGGCGACAGGCTGGATCAAGCAAAACTTACCGCATGCGATGATTTCAGGTGGTGTGTCGAACGTATCCTTCTCATTCCGCGGCAACGAGCCAGTCCGTGAAGCGATTCACTCGGTCTTCCTCTACCATGCCATTAAGCAAGGCATGACCATGGGGATCGTAAACGCAGGTCAAATGGCGATTTATGATGATATTGACGCTGAACTAAAAACTGCAGTTGAAGATGTGATCTTGAACCAAAACCAAGGTGAAAGCCATCAAGAAGCAACAGAAAAGCTGCTTGAAGTGGCTGAGAAATACCGCGGTCAAGGCGCAGCGCAAAAACAAGTTGAAAACTTGGAATGGCGTGAGCTTCCTGTAGAAAAGCGCCTTGAGCATGCTTTAGTGAAAGGGATCACCACCTTTATTGATGAAGATACTGAAGAAGCACGCCTGAAAGCTAAACGTCCACTCGATGTGATTGAAGGTCCGCTGATGGACGGCATGAACGTGGTTGGTGACTTATTCGGTTCGGGCAAAATGTTCCTGCCGCAAGTGGTGAAATCTGCACGTGTCATGAAACAGGCTGTAGCTTGGCTGAACCCGTTCATTGAAGCGGAAAAAACAGCTGGCCAATCTAAGGGTAAAGTCCTGATGGCAACCGTGAAAGGTGACGTACATGACATCGGTAAAAATATTGTAGGCGTAGTTCTTGGTTGTAATGGTTATGACATTGTCGACCTTGGCGTGATGGTGCCTGCGGAGAAAATTCTGCAAACTGCGATTGATGAGAAAGTTGATATCATCGGCTTGTCCGGTCTGATCACACCGTCTTTGGATGAAATGGTCTTTGTTGCCAAAGAGATGCAACGTAAAGGCTTTAATGTTCCACTCATGATTGGTGGTGCAACGACTTCTAAAGCACATACAGCTGTAAAAATTGACCCGCAATATTCAAATGATGCAGTCATTTATGTTGCTGATGCTTCTCGTGCCGTAGGTGTAGCAACCACACTACTTTCTAAAGAAATGAAGCCGAAGTTTGTAGCAGAAACCCGTGCTGAATATGAAAAAGTGCGTGAACGTATTGCCAACAAACAGCCGAAAGCCGCTAAGCTGTCTTATGCAGAATCGATTGAAAATGGTTTGAAAATTGACTTTGCAGCGAATAAACCTGCGAAGCCAAACTTTATTGGTACGCAAACGCTGACCAATTATCCATTGGAAACTTTGGTGGAATACTTTGACTGGACACCGTTCTTTATCTCTTGGAGCTTGGCGGGTAAATTCCCTGCAATTCTAAAAGATGAAGTGGTCGGTGAAGCAGCAACTGACTTGTACAACCAAGCACAAGACATGTTAAAAGACATCATCGATAACAAACGTTTTGATGCACGTGCTGTCTTTGGTATTTACCCTGCCAACCGTTCTGCTGCAGATTCTGTTGAAGTTTATACAGAAGATGGGCAAGCCGTGACGCATACTTTCCATCATTTGCGTCAACAATCAGATAAGGTTACAGGTAAACCAAACTTGTCATTGGCTGACTTTGTTGCGCCTAAAGGTGTTGCGGAAGATTACTTGGGCGGTTTCACGGTATCCATCTTTGGCGCAGAAGAAATGGCGAATGAGTACAAAGCCAAAGGCGATGACTACTCTGCAATTTTGGCGCAATCATTAGGTGACCGTTTTGCCGAAGCATTTGCGGAGCATTTGCATGAGCGCATCCGTAAAGAGTTCTGGGGCAACCAAGCATCTGAAATTTTAAGCAATGAAGAATTGATTAAAGAGAAGTATGTGGGAATCCGTCCTGCACCGGGCTACCCTGCTTGCCCTGAGCATTCTGAAAAAGCGCCATTGTTTGACTGGCTCGGTTCGACTGACAAGATTGGTACGCAATTGACCACTAGCTTTGCAATGTGGCCACCTTCATCTGTCAGCGGTTTCTACTATGCACACCCTGAAAGCCAGTACTTTAACGTGGGCAAAATTGCAGGCGATCAGCTAGAAGATTATGCAAAGCGTAAAGGTTGGACGTTGGATGAGGCGAAACGTTGGTTAGCGCCGAATTTGGATGATTCGGTTTCTTGAGTTTTTTAAATCTCCCCTAACCCTTCTTTGAAAAAGAGGGAAATGTCATGTGATTTAATGAATTACGTGACAGCTCCTCCCTTTTTAAAGGGAGGTTGGGAGGGATTAAATTGATTTAATAATACGCCTTGAATTCTCTGATAAAACAATCATATAGATATGAAATATAGTCTAGTAGAAATTAACTTATGCTTATATACAAATACCGTGGTGGAGCTTTTGAAAGAGATTTAAACTCTCCGTTTTTATTAGCACACATCACTGCCCCTTCACCACAAAGAAAGGGAACATCATTGGATTTAATGTCTGCATGAGTTTCGCAATGAAGTCCCTCTCCTGAGCAAATTTAAAAGCACTACTTTAAAATTTGCTCAGGAGAGGGAAACGTACTTTTAATAAAAAACATCAAAGTACCCCATTCCCCAACAACACTTCCAACCCTTTTACTTTCCCCATATATTTCAAACGTTCCTTTTCCCACTTTATTTGTTCTTTTAACGCCACCACATCCGCATCAATTACCTTATACACATCTTTCACCTGCATATTTTTCGGCTTCGGCTTTTCACTCCAATGCAAAGCATCGGTAATATCATCAATCTGACTCGCCAAACGTTGACTTTGTGCATCCAATGCCATTTTATAAAACTTTAAATGCTCGTCCGTCAAAGCCTTTGGACTTTTGCCCTGATTGGTTTCCAGCTGTAATTGAAGCTTTAATAAATAAAATAAATCCTGTTGCTCATACGCCTGATTTACCACTTGCTGAAGTTCAGTTTTTTCTAACTTTTTAACCTCATCAGTTTCACGGTCAGGATGAATCATGGCGGTGATTTTTAAATACACCGTTTTTAATGATTGCTCCGCCAACTTCTCAGATTGCTCACGTTTTTGTTGTAAACGCTTACGTTGATGTTCTTCTCGTTCACGCTGAAACTGATCATTGTCCCAATCTTCACACTGATCAACGGCATATTCTACATTTTCAAAGTTTGAATACTGATTTTCATTTTCTACGACTTGTTCATTTTCAAAAATTGACTTTTTCTTTGCCTTCTTCGACTTTTTATATAAATGATTTTGTTGATAAAATATATGAACTTCTACAACTTTTTGCAGTTGTGCTGTATTTAAATACGATGATTTTTTCAGTTGCTTAGCAAGTTGAGTAAGTTTGTGATCGAGTTGTTCTAAATCAGCTTTTGAAAAGTCTTGCTGTTGTAAATGTGCCCACAATTGCTCAAGTTGCTTGAATAAAATCGTATGTAAATCACGATAAATCGGGACTAATTTTTGCTGCAAATAACTCTGGATTTCACTTTGTGCATTTTGCCAAAGCTTTAAATCTTGCTTTTGTTGCTCAATCTGTTGAATCAATTGATTTAGTTTTTTGTGCTGCGGATGAAATTCAGCTTGAGGCTGTTGAGTCACTTTAATATCAAAAGACATGGCTAATCAGGTCCCAACAATCAAAAAAATACAGCCATGATAAAATAAAATTACAACAAAGATCATTCTTTTCTAGCGTGATCTTAATCACAGCCACACCTCCTCTTTATTTTTCTAAATATCCAGATGGATATAAGCCATGTTTCAGCCAATAGAAAAGCCATCTTAATGAATGCAACATAGATTTTATTATTCATGCCAATGCGGTCACATCAACATCTTAGTTTTATTTAAATTTTAATTACTTCCACTCAACTTTATGTCTACTGTCAGGCATAAAGTATGAGCGGAAATATTACATAAATTATTCTAAAACAACGCGTGCATTCACAGGCTGTACAGGACGATTATTTGGATGACTTAACAGTTTGTTAAATTCATCAAACTGTGCCTCAGATGCAGTTTGAATATCTTTTAATACAATCCAACGCACCCCTTCTGTACATGGTGGTGTCGTTAAAGAGCCATTAAAACGGTAATAATCTAGTTTTTTAGGTAAAAAATTTGCAGCTTTTTCAGTTTCTTCTAAGTTAAGCATCTGCCCTGCTTGCTTCGGTAAATTTTTCCACGTGTGCGCTAAACTTGCATTCTCTTGCCCTTTTTGATACATCACTGCAACCACTGCTAGCTCACCCTGTGCATTAGCATGAACCAAATGCATTTCCATTGGATAACTCACACCATTGATTTTATTTTCACTAGGACTATGTAAATGGAATTGTTTTAAAACAAATTCTTGACCATCTAAAGTCAAACTATTTCCTGCATTAAAATCGACCTGAACAGTATGTCCATTATTTACGATCGATTTTGCACTTGTCGTGTAGTTAAAAGTTAAAGGTTCAAGTTTAGCTGATGTGGTATTTTTAATATCAATTGGCGACTGATTTAAACCTGAACAAGCATGATACTTTTCACTTAAACTCGCCCATTTTTCAGGTGCATTGTTTGTATCATATCCCCAGTCATTTCCTTGACCTGCATAGAGCATCGTTGTCGACAAAGAAAAAATACATAGACCAAATAATACTTTTTTCACAGAAACCTCTTATTTTAAAGTTATAAAGAATATCGATCTTAATCAGTTGCTAAGACACATATTTATTTTTAATAATATTCAATACTTAACCTTCTAAATCGATAGCATCATTGATTTAAAATTTAAAAATAAAATATAAAAACATTAAATAATGGAGAGTTAATTGTATCAATGGTTAAAATTATCATTTTCCAGCCTTTTATGAGCATACAATTACTAAGATATTCACATAATATTTTTTTAAAAAGTTAAGCTATTTTTATCATAAATATAGTACGCATCGTTCTATAGAAAATCCGTTTTTTCTTATAAAAATGCACTATAATCAGTACACATCGCTTCAGGGCGGGGTGCAATTCCCCACCGGTGGTAATTTAAATATGTTCTTTAGAACGTATTTATTCAGCCCACGAGCCTATTATTTCTCATAAAATGATAGGCAGATTTGGTCAAAGCCAAAGCCGACGGTATAGTCCGGATGAAAGAAGACGACGTCACTTTTGAACAGATTCGATTCACTCGGATCTGTTTTGTAACGCCACTATTTTCACATGTCCTGAAATGTTCAACCGTATTTTTATTTTTACGAGAGCGTTTCAATGTCTAGTTTAATCCAACCCGAAATTTTCTTTTCAGCACTTTCTCCTGCTGAGCAACGTATAGAACAAGCTTTAGAAGATATGCGTCAAGGCAAACCTGTCTTGGTCATGGACGATTTTGATCGTGAAAATGAAGCAGATTTGATTGTTGCAGCCGAAACATTAAATGTTGAAACCATGGCACGTATGATCCGTGATGGTTCTGGGATTGTCTGTCTGACACTCACTTCTGAACTTGCCGACCATTTAGCATTAGCCCCTATGGTTCAGGACAATTCAAGTCATTTTAAAACTGCATTTACAGTCACCATTGAGGCAGCTGAAGGCGTGACTACAGGCGTTTCAGCCAAAGATCGCGTCACAACCATTCAAGCCGCTATCAAAGATGGTGCTGTAGCCAGTGATTTAAATCGTCCCGGACATGTATTTCCTTTACGTGGTCGTGATGGTGGTGTGCTTACACGTCGTGGACATACAGAAGGTTCTATTGATTTAGCACGTATGGCAGGCTTAAAACCTGCGGGCGTATTGTGTGAAGTCACCAATCCTGATGGTACGATGGCTTCAGGTATCCAAGTTTTAGCATATGCACAAACCCATCATTTAACACTCATTAGCATTGATGAAATTGCACAATATCGTTTAGCGCATGGTGTTTAATTTAGACCATAAAATCTAAAATTCATATTAAGCCAGTTTAAGCATGAGAATTTGATTAGCATTCTCATGCTTTTTTAATTCAGTATATAAAATAAGAAAATTAAATAAAAATCAATAAGCTATTATTTTTTATACTCTTTTTTAGCTAGTATAATTGTTAAAATTTAAGCATAATTCTAAAAAAATATTAAGTTTATTTAAACAATATAAATAATAGGATAATAAATATGTTAAGTAGCCTTTCTGAATTGGATCAAAATCAACTTGCCTTCATACAACATACCTATACGATTTTATTTGGCTCATTACTCCTCATGCCCATCTTTGGCATTTTTTCATATCATTTTTTACCGCCGATGCTTCAGTTTCCTGTCATGATACTCGACTTCTTAATTTGGGTTGCATGCGGCTGGTTTCATTGGAGAAATCCCATCAAAGCAGTATTTCCCATATTTCTAGTCATTACAGGTTTAGCAATGGGACAAATTGCCCATTTATATAGCCCAAATTTATTTTTAAGTGCTGCGTTAACGACATTAGCAATTTTTGCAGGTGTCAGTACTTATGTATTTTTTAGCAAACGTGATTTTTCATTTTTGGCAGCGAGTCTGAATATTGGTTTTTGGATTTTACTGGTTGGGGGAATCTTAACGTTATTTTTCCATATCAGCATCTTATCTTTATTTTTAGGATTCTTTGGCTCAGCAGTCTTTATTGGATGGATCTTATATGACACCAGTCAAATTCTAATTCGCGCTGAACAATTTGGTTATGATGCACGTTTCGGAGCATTTGATTTATTTATGGATATCATTGGCTTATTCAGCTATATACGCAGCCTATTTAGCTATTTTGATGATTAATTTTTAATGCTTTTTATTTATTTACTTCAAAACCAAATTGAATAAATGCCATATAACGCAACTGTAATCAAAATTGCACCACAGCCCAGTAAAATTTTAGAGTAAAGCTTAGACTTAGATAATGCATTAAAACCTAAATAAACCACCGATAAAGTCGCAAAATCTAAGATAATCCACGTTAAAGTCAACACAACTAAGCTCTGATCTAAGGTGGATGTCACATGCGTAAATTGAGGGAAAAAAGATGCAAAGAAAATAATATCTTTAGGATTGGAAATTCCCACAAGAAAACCTTGTTGAAAACCCCCTTGTACTTGGCGCGAAATCTCTTGGTCTTGCTGGCTTTGGCTTAATACCTCTCGTACGATTTGTATGCCCAAATAAGCAATATATAAGCAACCCAAAATTTTGATCAAATTAAACCAATGACTAGCAATATTAAAAAAGCCTTTTAAAATCAAAACAGAAATCGCGATAAGTAACAAAGAAGCTGAATTTGTTCCCACAATCGTATGTAATGCTTTTTTATACCCACCTTTTAAACCTGCACTTGCCACCAAAAGCATCACAGGTCCAGGCGTTGCAATCATGATCACCACAGCGATACAGTACAAAATATAGGCTGAAAAATCCAAGACTTATCCAAATAATAACTGATGATTCATTAAATTATAAAGAATGTAATTCTTCATCCTCTTCCATGATTTTCAATAAATTATGGCGAATACCATCTGCACGCAACCATGCCAAATCATAACTCGCCGTTGCCAATGCCAAAACACGGCGTTCAAACTCATCCCATAAAGGTTTGACTTGTTTAGCCCCAATACCTAAGCCACTTTCATCTGCAAGTGAACGATTTTTTTCACAAATTTTTAATGCATGGTAAAGTTTACGCCCTTTTGAAGCTCCATCTAACACACGGACACGTTTACTTAAAATAAAACCTTCAACATGTTGTAGCTGAGCAAAAGGCAACATCGGGACTAAAATTTGATCAAGTTGTGCATCCAAACGCTTCCAAACAGCCAAACGCTGTTCTGCGGTATAGGTATTCCATTGGATCACTTCATGATTAAAACGGCGACAACCACGACAAACCGAATCACCAAAAACCGTTGAACAGCGTCCTGCACACGGGGTTAATGTTGGGATTCGACTTTTATTACTCAAAATATTTTCCTCATTTAAAACCATATTTTTGCTATGGCTTTCTCGCAAATTTTCAAAATTCAGGCTAGAATACGCACCTAAATTTTTTCATATCTTAATACATTTGGAGTATTCCATGAACGCTACTGTAGAACAGCTTGCACCTGTAGAACAGCAAGCGACCACTGGTTGGGTTGTTGCAGCACTTTATCAATTCAAAGAAGTTCAAGATCCTGCCGATCTTCAACAACGTCTTTTAGACTTGGTAAAAACCATCAACTTATGCGGTACTCTAATTGTTGCAGGTGAAGGAATCAACGGTACTGTTGCAGGTGATCGTCAAGCAATTGATGTTATTCATCAATTTCTTTTAGACAATGGTTTTAATGCTATGGAATACAAAGAATCTCATAGTGACGATAAACCATTCCGTAAAATGAAAGTTAAACTCAAAAAAGAAATCGTAACTTTGGGCGTAGAAGTGAAACCACGTGACTTGGTTGGACATTATCTCGATCCAAAAGAGTGGAATGAACTCATTGCACGTGATGATGTGATCTTAGTTGATACACGTAATGACTATGAATATAAGGCAGGCACATTCAAAGGCGCAGTTGATCCAAAAACTGAAACTTTCCGTGAATTTCCTGACTACGTTAAAAAAGAATTAGCGCAACACAAAGATAAAAAAATTGCCATGTTCTGTACAGGTGGTATTCGCTGTGAAAAATCAACGTCATTACTTTTACAAGAAGGTTTTAACGAGGTTTATCATCTTAAAGGTGGCATTTTAAAATACCTAGAAGAAACCCCTGCTGAAGAAAGTATGTGGGAAGGTGAATGCTTTGTTTTTGATGGTCGTACTGCAGTTACACATGGCGTTGAAGAAGGCACCAATATTAAATGTCATGCTTGCGGTTGGCCGTTAACCCCAGAAGAAGTTGCTTTACCAAGTTATGAGCACGGCGTATCTTGTGTGTACTGTATTGAAAAAACTTCTGAAAAACAAAAAGAAGGTTTCCGTATGCGCCAATCACAAATCGTAGCAGCAAAACGTAAACGCTTATAATCTAAGATTTTTATCCAATTTGTAAAAAAACCGCATATTTGATGCGGTTTTTTTACATTTACATGACACATTTTATAGAACGCATAAAGTATTCATACATGAAATATGTGCTTCAGGAGAGCAGATTACAAAATTGATTGCTAATATCAAATTTATTCAATCCATTGTTTAAAAGTGATTAAGTAGATACTGAAAAGCTGTATTACAAATGATAAGGAAATTCATATGATGAATAAAAACGCTTACCTTCCATCTCATCGCATACATTACCCTTATTCACAGACTGTTCCCGTAATTACGAGCCAAAACATAAAAACTAAACTTGAACAAGAGTCACATCTATTTATTATTTGCTTAGGTATGATGATCGGAGCAATACTATCATTGTTTATCGGCTATCATCTAAATACAACTTGGATAAATCTCTTTTTATTAATGAGTTTTCCTGTTGCCCTCACCTACTGTTTACGTAAAATTTATATTCATACACTGATTCATTACCAAGACTAATTTTTTAAGATATAACACTTTACAAAGATATACGCCGCATCACTTTACGAAGTGAATTACACACAATACTATAAATATCCACTTCGTTAGTGATGCGATAAAATGACTGAATGGATTATTTCCATCATGGAGCAATTGAGCTATTTCGGCATTGCTCTACTTATGTTTTTAGACAATGTCTTCCCACCTATTCCATCTGAAATTATTATGCCTTCCGCAGGACTCGCTGCCTCTCAAGGCAAACTCATTCTGACAGGCGTAATCATTGCAGGAAGTCTTGGCTCTTTACTTGCTGCTGCATTGCTGTACTGGCTCGGACACAAAATCTCACAACAAACCTTATTTAAATGGGTCGATCGTTACGGCAAATATCTTTTTATTAAGTCAACCGATGTGGAAAAATCTTTGGATTGGTTTGAACAATATGGACATCGTATTGTATTTTTTGGTCGTATGATTCCTGCGGTACGTTCACTGATCAGCATCCCTGCGGGTATGAGTGGCATGCCATTTTGGAAATTTATGCTGTATAGCGGATTAGGAACCGTGATTTGGACAACCTTTTTGGCTTGTGTCGGTTTTTATTTCGGTGAAAATCAAGCCTTGATGCAGCAAATCTTTCATCAAGTGAGCTATTTTATTATGGCAATCGTGATTGTCGTCATCCTTTGGATCCTCTATCGTAGACATCAACGTAAGACTCGACATCAATCTCAAAGATAAATCCAATTTAAAACTGTTACACTGTAAGCTATTGCTTTGATTTATATTTAGGAATAAGAATGCAGCATTATTATCTTCATTTTGCCAAAGTCTATGCTGTTGCATTAATTGTATTAATGTTGATTCTTATTTTTATTTTCCCACTCGGCTATATTTCTCTCTTTCCAACCTTGGTCATAGCAGCATTCATCAATGCACATTATTATTTTAAACGTGAACAACGCTTAGCTTCATCTGATGAAAAAATCCAACTGATTTGGGGACTTAGTGCGGTTGCAATTGTCATTGGTAGTTTTTTCACGTTCTTTTTAGTCTTAATGAACCCTCAAGCAGAACAAATTTTAAAATCTGCAGATCAAGCAGGTCTAGCACTCTCTGCTGTTATTATGCTCTGTATGGTGGCAGTACATGCTGCGGTATTTTTTACAGTGTATACCATTTCGGCAAAATTATTTTTAAAGACGACTCACTAAAAGTTATTTGCAGTCAAAAAAGAATAAAAAACTTATTCTCATAACATATATTTCAATTAACCCTTAAAACTAAACAATACGCCAAACAATAAAAAAGCACCGATTAAAGGTGCTTTCTCATCAAACTTAAACTTATTGATCTGAATGGAACATCAAATAAATTTCATTTAAATTATCAGGAATTTCTTCTGCAATTTCATCCATGAGCTGACCATTGCGACGGAACGATTCCATTTGCGGGTCTTCATCATCTACACCACTAAAGACCATCATCGGCAGGGTTAAATCAACCACTTGCTCTTCATACTCAGGGCTAAACCATGCTTCTTCATTGAGGAACATTGCATCGACAAAACCCACAGACCAATCACCTAAGCTTGACTCAACATCTGCTTCTTCAATTTCAAAAGGAAATTCCACCCCTTCTTCATTAGATAATTTTTGACGAATATCATCTAACCATGTCTTAATTTGCGCAATGATTTCTTTTGGTGCTTTGCTTTGGTTTCCTTCAAACAGCTCGTCTAACCAACGATCAAATTGTGGACCAACCGCAATTGCACATAAAAAACCATGAGTCGCTGCGAAATCTAGACCGTACTCGTTTTGGTCGCCATCTAAATAGTCACTTAACAGGTCTAAATCTAAAGCACTCATCTTGTTTCCAATTGATTTGAATCAGTGTAAAAGCATAGCATTTTTTAGCGCTATGCCCAATCTGTTTTAAGCATCGTCATCATCAAAATCGTCGTCGTCATCAAAATCATAATCAAAATCTTTTAATTCGCGATCTAAACGGCGTTGAGCAAGTAAATCATCGATTAAACGACGTTTTTCTAATGATTCTTTGGCGCTAATTTTGCTTGATGACTCATCAAAACTAACATCATCATCACCGTAGTTATCATCTAGTTCAAAATCTGTAGAAGACACTAAAACTACCTCATAATGAAAAAATGTGAATGGGTCTAGGCGCTATTTATCTTTGTTCTGAAATCTTGTCAAGTTTTATTTATTTTTTTTACATTTTTAGGCCTATTTGGGCTTTTTTTGTGCCGAAATTTATGGCATGGTATAATCCACCCTACGTCCTTCTATTTGATGACTCACTTTGAGCACTTGTAGATAGAAGATACGTTATAGGGTTGAACTTGAAAACAACAAATTCATCCCCATTTTAAGTCACAGAAACCAATTTTACTGATTTTATCAGAGCCCATTTACTCTGATGAAATACCCAAATTATTGCCATAAAAATGGTTATGGACTGTGCTGAATACAGTTTTCACTACCACAGATTTCAACGAGAAGAGAGTAAAGATGAGCGATATGCATTCCCCTACTTCACAAGTAGCGGCTCTGATTAGCCGAGGCAAAGAACAAGGTTACTTAACCTATGCTGAGGTTAACGATCATCTCCCAGACTCAATCACCGAAAGCGAACAGATTGAAGACATTATCCAAATGCTTCAAGACGTCGGTATCCCTGTGCATGAACGTGCACCTGAAACTGACGATGCCATGTTCGAAGGCAACAGCGAAGCAGCAGATGAAGTGGCTGAAGAAGAAGCAGCCGCTGTTCTTGCTTCTGTAGAAAATGAACCTGGTCGTACCACTGACCCTGTCCGTATGTATATGCGTGAAATGGGCACCGTTGAACTTTTGACCCGTGAAGGCGAAATCAGCATTGCAAAACGTATCGAAGAAGGCATCCGTGATGTTCTACATTCAATTGCGTATTGGCCAAATGCTGTGGAAGTGGTTTTACAAGAATACAAAGATTATGAAGCGGGTGAACGCCGTTTAGCGGACATTTTATCAGGTTATCTTGACCCTGAAACTGACGAAGAAATTCCTGAAGTTTTGGAAGATGAAGCTGAAGATCTTGATGACGAAGAAGAATCTTCTAGCAAACCAACCAAAGATGTAAAGTTGGATGACGACGACGAGGAAGAAGAAGCCGAAGGTGATGACGATTCTGAAGGCGAATCTGGCCCTGACCCTGAAATTGCCAAAGCGCGTTTTGAAGAATTACAAGCTGTCTGGAATACTGCAAAAGAATCTATTGCAAAATCAGGACGTAACAGTGCTGAAAGTAAAGAAGCAATGGAAGCTCTTGCAACTGTATTTATGATGTTTAAATTTACACCACGTTTATTTGACATCATTTCTGAAATGATTCGTGGTACACATGAACAAATTCGTACCTCTGAACGTGAAATTATGCGTTATGCAGTACGTCGTGGTCGTATGGATCGTACGCAATTCCGTACCTCTTTCCCAGGTCAAGAGTCAAACTTTGCTTGGTTAGATGAGCAAATTGCTAAAGCACCTGCTGAACTTAAAAATTATTTAGAAAAAGTTCGTCCTGATGTATTGGCATTCCAACAAAAGATTGCAGACATCGAAAACGACTTAGGTTTAGATGTTAAAGGCATCAAAGACATTTCTAAACGTATGGCAATTGGTGAAGCCAAAGCGCGTCGTGCGAAAAAAGAAATGGTTGAAGCCAACTTACGTTTGGTTATTTCAATTGCGAAAAAATATACTAACCGTGGCTTACAATTCCTTGACTTGATTCAAGAAGGTAACATTGGCTTGATGAAAGCGGTAGACAAGTTTGAATATCGCCGTGGTTATAAATTTTCGACTTATGCAACTTGGTGGATTCGTCAGGCGATTACCCGTTCGATTGCCGATCAAGCACGTACGATCCGTATTCCTGTGCATATGATTGAAACCATTAACAAGATCAACCGTGTATCTCGTCAATTACTGCAAGAAATGGGACGTGAACCAACACCTGAAGAATTGGGCGAACGTCTAGAAATGGACGAAGTTAAAGTTCGTAAAGTGTTGAAAATTGCGAAAGAACCAATTTCAATGGAAACCCCAATCGGTGATGATGAAGATTCGCATTTGGGTGACTTCATTGAAGATGGCAACATCACCTCACCTGTTGATGCTGCAACTTCAGAAGGTTTAAAAGAAGCGACTCGTGAAGTACTTGAAAACTTAACTGAACGTGAAGCGAAAGTCTTGAAAATGCGTTTTGGTATCGACATGCCAACCGACCATACCTTGGAAGAAGTAGGTAAACAGTTTGACGTTACACGTGAGCGTATTCGTCAGATTGAAGCGAAAGCGTTACGTAAATTACGTCACCCTTCTCGTTCGGAACATTTACGTTCATTCCTTGAAAATGACTAAAATCTACTACTCTTTATGGAGACTTGAAAATTTATTATTCACCTCCATTAAGTAGTTAATTGCAACACAACGCCTGCTCTTGCAGGCGTTTGAAATTAGGGGACACTCATGTCAATGTTAGACCGTACACCTTCTCGCGAACTTCGTGAAGATCTTTGGGTATTTCCAATGGATTATCCAATCAAATTGATTGGTGATGCTGGCGAAGAATTGCGTGGTGCTGTTGTTGAAATTTTAGTTAAACATTTCCCTGAATTTGATGAAGCCACTTTAAAAGTACAACCATCACGTACAGGTAAATATCATTCAATTACCGCACAATTACGCTTTGATGAACTCGAACAAGTCCATCAACTCTATGCAGATTTAGCAGCTTGCTCATTAATTAAAACTGCACTGTAAGCATTCAATTAGAAACGGAAAAATCAGAGTCTGAGTACTCTGATTTTTTCATCATATTCTTAAACAATTGACTGTACCTATCCTGTTAAGATACTGTTATTTTAATTTTTCTTAGTCAATTTTAAATTAACGTTTTAAAATGAGCCTTTACGGCTTATCCCGTGATATTGCCTCCTTGCATAAAAAATTCAAGTCCTACATACTTTAGAATAGAATGTTTACTTTAAAAATGCTGGATCATACTGTCTTCATCTTACGAATCATGAAAATCAAATAATTATTTTGAATATTTATGTACCATCAATGATTAATTTGTAATAAATAATACTTAAAGCCTGCGAAACATTCTAATATAAGAGAAAATTAAAGTTTCTTATCGACACGTGTTATGAATCTATCTGATGGTTTACCAAATTTAATCATTCGTGAATTTAAACAACTCACAGACTATGCAACACGCTTTCAGGAAATGAAAGCCCTCACCGAACAACGTGATGAAAATACACCTGATGAATTGTGGATTTTACAGCATCCTGATGTTTTAACTCAGGGACAAGCTGGAAAACCAGAACATATTCTTGTGCATACAGATATTCCTGTGGTGCAATCAGATCGTGGCGGTCAAGTCACTTGGCATGGTCCAGGTCAAATGGTGATCTATTTTATGTTTGATCTAAATCGCTTAAAATGGAATGTTCGCACTTTGGTAAGCTATGCAGAAAATTTGATGATTGATCTGCTCAAAAAATACAATATCGAAGCCTATGCTAAACCTGATGCACCTGGTGTATATGTGAATGAACGAAAAATTGGCTCTTTAGGCTTTAAAATACGTAAAGGTCGCAGTTATCATGGTTTAGCACTCAATATCGACTGCAATCTTGATGGTTTTCATACCATTAACCCTTGCGGTTATGCTGGTTTAGAAATGGTTCGCATCTGTGACCTTGTAGAAAATTATCCAAAATTCAAACAACTAGCAGAAGATGTTAGTACTTATTTAAAAGAAAGTGGCTTTTTTAATGACGTTAAAGTCATTTCACAATAAAGCACTTCCCTTTTCACTTAAAACAAATTAGAGTAATTACTCTAAAATATAATACTAACTCAAATGAAGGGATAAGCGAGTGATTTCAAGTAAATCTGTAAAACCCGCTTTAGAACAAGCCTATGTCAAGCTCATGATGGATGTGATTGGCAGAGGTTTGGTCATGGCGAGTCAAGTCGATGATGAAATTAGACATGAAGTATCTAAGTTCCCTGTCGATTTTGTACTTTCAATGAAAGTGTTCCCTAATGGAGCTGCTTTTATTGCCAAAGTCAATGCACAGCATAATTTAGAACTCGTTACGTCTTTGCAAGGTAAACCTGATCTAACCATTACGTTTAAACATCTGCATCATGCATTTTTGGTATTTTCATTTCAGGAAAGTACTGCCCAGGCTTTTGCCAATGACCGTATGATTGCAGATGGTGATTTGTCATATGCAATTCGTTTAGTCCGTTGTTTAAATAAAATGGAAGCCTTAATTTTACCAAAATTGGTGGCAGAACTTGCAGTCAAAGAATACCCACATGAATTAAGCTTAAAAGAAAAATTATCTGGCGCAGCAAATATTTACCTTAAAGTTGCCCAATCTTATTTAAAAAGGAGTGCATAACACATGGCTGCTAAACCGTATTACGAATTTTTTTGTCCTGTAAAAGTCATTGCTGGTCATGCTGCACTTGAACATATTCCTTATGAATTATCATCACTTGGCGCAAAACGTCCAATGATCATTACAGATAAAGGGGTACGTACCAATAAGCTACTTGAACCAATTGAAGCAGCATTTATCTCTACAGATGTCGAAATTGGCTTTATTTTTGATGATGTCCCACCAGATTCAAGCTTAGAAACGGTGCGTGCAGTTGCACAAGCATATCGTACGCACAATTGTGATGCGATTATTGCTGTGGGTGGCGGTTCAGTGATTGACACGGCTAAAGCATCTAATATTTTGGTGACTGAAGGTGGTGATGACCTGACTAAATATTCAGGTGCGCATAATCTACCACGACCACTGAAACCTTTTTTTGTGATTCCAACCACCTCAGGTACGGGTTCTGAAGTCACGATGGTTGCTGTCGTTTCTGACAATCAAAAACATGTCAAAATGGCATTTGCATCAAACTATTTAATGCCACATGCTGCAATTTTAGACCCCCGCATGACTCAGACCTTGCCACCGCATTTAACAGCGATGACCGCAATGGATGCCATGACGCATGCTGTTGAAGCATATACCTGTATGGCAGCAAATCCGATTTCAGATGCATATGCGACTGCTGCAATTAAAAAAGTCAGTGCAAACTTATTTAATGTCTTAGACAACCCAAGTGATGCAGAAGGTCGTTTAGAACTTGCACAGGCATCAACGATGGCAGGCATTGCATTTTCAAACTCAATGGTTGGCTTAGTGCATTCATTAGGTCATGCGCTTGGTGCGGTTGCACATCTGCCGCATGGTTTATGCATGAACCTGTTTTTACCTTATGTACTTGAATATAATAAAGAAGTAAATGGCGATAAAATCGCTGATTTATTATTACCGCTTGCAGGTGCAGATATTTATGCACAAACCCCTGCTAATCAACGTGCTGAAAAAGCGATTGCTGTGTTAAATACGATGCGTGATCGTATCTATACTTTGACCAAATTACCACGCACTTTGAGTGAAACAGGTAAAGTCTCCAAAGAGCAATTGGATGAAGTGGCAGATAAAGCACTTAATGATGGTTCTATCATTTACAACCCGAAAGAAGCAACATTTAAAGATTTGAAATCTATTTTAGAAAAAGCTTGGTAATTGTTGAAAAATAAGCCAATATACCATTGAAATAAGCCTAATGTTTTCGAACATTGGGCTTTTCATTTGTCGTGCATAAATTTAGCTTGTTTTTCATACAAATTGGCATATTTTCTGCTAAAAACATGCTTAAAGTTACTGACAAAAGTTTGCAATTGGAGTAGATTGGCGCACTTTTGTTTTATTTGTAGGGGGGATCGTTCGTCTCAAACGATCCTTAGATATATGACTGATCCTTGATCAACGATAAGAGGATAACGCCGTTGACAATTAACTCTGGGACTCAATCGGCAGCTAAACTGCAAAAAACGCTGGGCTTCTGGCACATCATTATTATTGGTTTGGCTTACATTCAACCAATGACGCTTTTTGATACATTTGGTTTAGTATCAGAAGAAAGTCACTTTCATGTTCCCACTTCATATATCATTGCTTTAATTGCAATTTTATTTACTTCCATTAGTTATGGTCACATGATCCGTCGATATCCATCTTCGGGTTCTGCTTATACCTATGCGCAAAAATCGATTCATCCAAACGTCGGCTTTATGGTCGGTTGGTCATCTTGGTTAGATTATTTGCTCTCGCCAATGGTGAACATCATTCTTGCCGTGATTTATTTGGAAGCGTTATTTCCAGAAGTGAATCACTGGGTGTGGGTTATTGGATTAACTGCTGTAATGACTGCCGTCAATTTACGTGGTGCTAAATTTGTTGCTAACTTCAACAGTTTGATTGTATTTGTACAATTAGGCGTGATTGCGTACTTTACGTGGATGGTTTATCAACTACTTGAAAGTGGTGTCAATGCGGATGGTACATTGGTCAATGCAAAATATCAGTTGTGGAGCTTAGAACCATTTTGGAATGAGTTAACTAGTCTTGGTGCACTCATTACGGGCGCAACTTTACTGTGCTTCTCTTTTACAGGTTTTGACTCTCTCAGTTCACTTGCAGAAGAAACCAAAGATACTGAAAAAACTTTGCCACGTGCGATCTTTATGACTGCACTATTTGCTGGAGTTATTTTCATTATCAGTACGTACTTTATGCAAATTTATTTCCCGAACGACCCGAAAACATACTTCGAAGATGTTGCCGCAACTCAGCCTGATATTTTACAAGCTGTTGGTGGCGTCGCGTTTAAAACAGTCGTTCTGTATTTTGCAATTGTCACGGTTATGGCTTCAGGGATCTCAGCACATGCGGGTGTATCACGTTTAATGTATGTGATGGGCCGTGATGGCGTGATTAACAAAAAAATCTTTGGTCATATCAGTCCAAAAAATTTCACACCGTCATACAACATTTTAATTGTTGGTGCTGTTGCATTAACTGCAGGCTTCATGGATCTTGATATTGTCATTTCAATGATCAGCTTCGGTGCTTTAACTGCATTTACCTTCGTGAACTTATCTGTCATTTCTCGTTATGCACTACGTGACGGTCGTACCAAATCATTCAAAGATATTCTTAGTTTTGTGATTATTCCACTTTTAGGTTTTATCAGTATCTTTGCAATGTGGCTCGAAATCGAAGAAACTGCATTAAAATTTGGTTTATGGTGGGCAATGTTCGGTATCTTGTATTTAGGTTATAAAACCAAAGGTTTCCGCTACCCTGCACCACAACATAATGAACACGAATAATTTTAAATTGACTGTTCATCCATAACAAAAGGCGCATGATGCGCCTTTTGTTTTGTCAAAAATCAAAGTGATAAAGCTACAAATTTATCTGTAATCTGTTGAATACGTTTTGCATATACTTTAGCAGTCTCTAAATCACCACTTGGAATTTCATCCACGCTTGCATCTGCAGGTGATTGCACCAATAAGCCGACTGAACCACCTAAATTATTTACGTCTTGTCGAGTCGCTGCTTTGGTATTTGCAGGTAATAATCCTAAACTTACCCAGATTCCACCATGTTGAGAAGCGAGTGTTTGTAAATAAATCAAAGTGACTTGCTTGTCCCCATTAAAACTTGCACTGTTGGTAAAACCGCCAAAAACTTTATCTTTCCAAACGCTTGTAAACCAACGTTTAGATGATGCATCCGCAAATTTTTTAAATTGCCAAGGTACGCCACCCATGTAAGTCGGTGCACCAAATACAATTGCATCTGCTGCATCTAGCACTGCCCAATCAGCTTCAGTAACATCCCCTTCCTGATTAACAGCAACTAAGGTTGCATCAACTTCTTTCGCAAAAGTTTCAGCAATCACTTTGGTATGACCATAACCAGAATAATAAACCACAGCTATTCTAGACATAAAAAACCTCTTATTAATGTTTTGAAAGTTTCGTGTTATTCAACATTGACCTTTAATCTAACTAAAAATTTAATTTGTTAAATCTTATTGTCTTCATTGAACACATATTCATGTGATGGATTTATGATATACTTTTGAAATCTAGTATCAATTAGTTACCACTAGGTAACTGGTCATTTTAAGCAAAATTATTTGTCAATAATTGTGAATAAAAGGCGATTTAACATGACAAATCATTGTAATTTCGATGTTTTTCAACCGCTTTGCCCTGCTCGTGCTTTTTTTGAAAAATTTGCAGATAAATGGGTATTGCTCATTATTTATCGTTTATATCAAAACGCTCTACACTTCAATGAATTAAAAAAGAGTCTTGAAGGTATTTCTCCTAAAGTACTTTCTCAAAAGTTAAAAATTTTGGAAAGAGATGGTTTTATTTCAAGAACTATTCACGAAAACAATATCATCCGTGTTGAATATGCACTGACAAACTTAGGGATTGAATTTACTCAAACTGCTCTTTCATTTAAAACTTGGGCAGAAGAAAATGTGCAACATGTTCTTATTGCACAACAACAGTTTGATATTACACAATCTAAATAAACGCGACATGTTTATTGCCATTTGAAATAAAAAATAATGCGAAAGTACAGTTAAATTTATGAACTCAATATGTCCTTATCGGTTAATCACTTTTTAACAGTACCAATTAAATACAGTAAAAAGCCCTGAACTTTCAGGGCTTTAATATTTTTGAACTAACGTTTTGGTAAAGGGATAAACTGGGAATCATTTTGTTGGAATTGACGCTCGCCTACTTTTACATTCAGGTCTAATGTTTCTTGTCCACGAATCACTTCAACTTTAATTTCAGAATTAGGTGCTTGCAAAGCTACATAATTAATTAAATGTGATGTTGATGTAATTTCCTCATCATTGACTTTAACAATACGGTCACCAATTTTTAAACCTGCATTTGCAGCAGGACCATTCTTCAACACATCAGCCACAACAACGCCTGTTTGACGTGGCGCTAATACATCAGCCTGTGTTGGTGGAACTAAGCTAATTCCCAACCACCCACGAATGACACGACCATCTTTCAAAATTGAGTTTAAAATCTGTTGGCAAATTTTTGCAGGGATAGCAAAACCAATTCCCAATGAACCACCCGACTGTGAAAAAATAGCGGTATTCACCCCGATTAAATTACCTGAAACATCAATTAATGCTCCACCAGAATTACCGGGATTAATTGCAGCATCTGTTTGAATAAAGTCTTCGTAAGTATTAATCCCTAAGTCAGAACGACCTGTCGCCGAGATAATGCCTTGTGTAACAGTTTGCCCAACGCCAAAAGGATTACCTATCGCAAGAACAACATCACCGACTTCATTACCACTGAGTTTAAATGGCAATACTGGCAAATTTTCTAATTCGATTTTAATCACAGCCAAATCAGTATCTGGATCTGTACCAATGACTTTGGCTTCTGCACGGCGTCCATCTTGTAATGCAACCACAATTTGGTCAGCCTGTTCGATCACATGATTGTTCGTCAAAATATAACCATCAGGGCGAACGATCACACCTGAACCTAGGCTATTTTCATTTTGTCCTTGATTTTGTTCAGGAATTTGATTACCAAAAAACTCACGGAATGCTGGATCATTCAATAATGGATGATTCTGTTTTACTTTTTGCGTTGTAAAAATATTGACCACAGCTGGCGCTGCAACTTTGACCGCAGCATTATAAGAAACCACACCACCTGTACGTGACGTATTGACTAATGGCTCAACCTTTTCAGCTGGCATTTTTACACCATCTGCTGCAATGGGTGCTTTTGGTTGTTGTAATTTTTGCCATACGACAAAACTAATAATTACGAGGATGAGTAACACCCAAGGTAGCCATGTAAAGGTGCGGCGCACTTTTTCGCTCCTCTTCAAAATTTTTTAATTCATTGATGTGAAAGTATTTTCAATATTGTAATGCAATTCAACAAATAAACCTAAAAAACGCCAGGAGTTTTGTTCAGCTTTAGTTACAATTTAACAGATTAGTACCATATTACATATATTTAGTATCTGTTGGTATTTCATATAATAAGCATTGTTATCGTAAACACAAAATAAATTCCTAGATCTTGCTGAATGCGATATGTTTAATATCATGTTAACACTGATTTTTTAAATACTTTCTTGATGTAAATAGATGAGAGCATTATGGTAAAATTATCTGACCTGATTCAGTGGTGTGACCGCACCTTAAAAACAGCTGAATTTAAAGACTATGCACCCAACGGTTTACAGATCGAAGGCAAAGCCGAAGTTAAAAAGATTCTCTGTGCAGTGACCGCATCACAAGATGCAATTGATGCTGCAATTCACCAACAAGCTGACTTGTTATTGGTGCATCATGGCTATTTTTGGAAAGGTGAACCTTACCCGATTACAGGCATGCGTGGTAAACGAATCAAATCTTTGATCCAACATGATATTTCTCTTGTAGGTTATCATTTACCTCTAGACTCACATCCTATTTTAGGTAATAACGCTGCCATTGCTGATATTTTAGCATTAGAAAATATTGAAGCGCTTGACCCTACTGAACGTAATCCTATTGGTAATATTGGTTATTTAAAACAACCAATGTCCGCTGAAACATTCAAAGCGGTATTAACTGAAAAACTAGGTTTCAATACCATTCATTTACCTGCAGCAAAAACCCAAATTCAAAAAGTTGGTTTTTGTACAGGGGGGGCACAAGACTATATTGAAAAAGCGGCAGCACAAGCATGTGATGCTTATATTTCAGGTGAAGTTAGTGAGCGAACTTTCTATCAAGCACAAGAGTTAAATGTACATTATTTTGCCTGTGGACATCATGCCACTGAGCGTTATGGTGTACAACGACTAGGCAAAGCTATTTCAGAACACTTCAATATTGAGTATAGTTATTTCGAATTAAATAATCCGATTTAATGGCGGTCGAAAAGTTAAATTTGCATGTTCATAAAAACATTCAAATGAAAAGCTTTTTTGCCAAAAATAATGGCTGTTTTTTAACATTTTCTTTATACGTATTAAATCGAAATAAATTGTGTATTGTTATTTAACATCCTGCACAATTATTCGTAGAATCTATTACAATAAAGCCACTTAATGTTAAAACCCAGCAAAATGCAAGGAATTTAAAACATGACAACCATTACTTTACCTGCGCTTCCATACGGTTATGATGACCTCGCTCCGCACATCAGCAAAGAAACTTTAGAGTTTCACCATGACAAACACCACAATACTTACGTTGTTAACTTAAACAACCTTATTGCTGGTACAGATCTTGAAGGTAAATCTTTAGAAGAAATCATCACTGCTGTTGCAGGCGATGCATCTAAAGCTGGTGTTTTCAATAACGCTGCTCAAGTTTGGAACCACACGTTCTACTGGAACTGTATGGCTAAAAATGGTGGCGGTAAAGCAACTGGTGCTTTAGCTGCTAAAATTGATGAAGCTTTCGGTTCTTATGAAAAATTTGCTGAAGAATTTGCTGCTGCTGCAACAACTCAATTTGGTTCAGGTTGGGCTTGGTTAGTTGCTGACAAAGTAAATGGCGACCTTTCTATCCTTAAAACTTCAAACGCTGATACTCCACTTGCTCATGGTAAAGTTGCTGTACTTACAATTGACGTTTGGGAACATGCTTATTACATCGACTTCCGTAATGCACGTCCTAAATATATCTCTACTTTCTTAGAAAGCTTAGTGAACTGGGACTATGCAAATGCTAAATATGCTGGTCAAGAAGCTGGTGTAGAAAAATAATTTACTTTTTATAAAGTAAATCAAAAGCCAGTCAGTGTAAATTGACTGGCTTTTTTAATGCGTTTTACATTTAAATACAACTCACGCAAAACCTACAAAATGTGTTCTATCGGTTTTTTTAACTCACTGCTGCTTTTTTATTTTTTACGGATTCATCTGCTAGTTTATAAATCAGATCTTGCATTGCCAACATTTTGTCACGATTTGCATGATCCCATGGATGGAAATTTGGACGGAAATAATCAATATAATTGCCCAATTGTTTTCTTAAAGCACCCACTTCTCCAAACGTATATTTGTACGCCTTACGCCAACTTGAAAGATCTGTCAGCTTTTTCTCATCTATCACAATCTTCGTAAAAACTGGGAGTACAAGTCCCCAAAATACAATCGTTGCAAGTACTAAACCTAAACTACGAACTGCGTAGGCATAAGGTCCATGCCCCATTGCAGTATTCCATACATCGAAAGCAACGGCTTTATGTTCAGTTTCTTCAAAAGCATGCCAACGCCAAATATTGGCATAATTTTCTTCAGCTCCATCAAAGAGTTCAGGAATTTGCAGCACAGAATCTGCCAATAGTGCAGTAAAATGTTCTAGTGCAATGGTAGAACTCAACCAAAAATACTCAGGTGTATGTTTTTTAATTAAACCAAACAGATCTAAAACAAAAGCTTCAAATTTTGGTGCAATGCTATTTCGCTCGAACAGCGCACTATTATATTCTTCATGCTCACGACCATGCATGGCTTCCTGACCAATAAAAGCTGTTACCGCTTTTTGTAAATCAGGGTCTTGCACGAGATCTCGATGTGCACGTACCGCATCAATAAAGAACCGCTCACCTATCGGTAAAACAATTGAAAATGTATTTAACAATGCGGTAAAAATAGGCCCCGCAGATGTATGCCAGTCTGCAATACGGTTAGCAGGTAAAGCAAAATGAATATCACGGCGAATAGGTAAAGGTTCGTGATAAACAGTCGATTTAATCAATTTCTGTAAAATGCCCATAGCTTCATCCTATCTGTACTTATTTGAATTAACATGATGTCCTTAACAAAATTGTACCCTTATGGATACTATTCGCTATGTCATTTCAACTCATTTCCATATCATCGCAGCCCTAATGCAGGACGATTAAGCAAGAAAATTTAATCTAATCAAGCAAACATGCTCATCAGCAATTCACCATGTACATGTATAAGTAGAAAAAAGTTTATATAGTAAAATTTAGAACTAAAAATAATTTAATCCATCAAAAAAATATAGCGCGTATTTCAAACACAGAAATAATAATAAAATTTGATATCTCTATGCCTTAATCTAATTTTAATTCAACATGATAGCCTGTCAGCAACACAATCTACCACCGATCAATCAAGCATCGGTCGGTCTAAATTAGCTTGATGAAACTGTGCAATTTTTGATGGCGGATTAAAAAGCAAAGAGAACGACCGTGCTTTTACCATCCTGCAAAAACACGTCAATCTCTTTTTTGAGTGATTACTTTGTATTTTATTGAAAATAATAAGTATTTATATAAAAAAATCAAAATCAATCTAATAACCTTAATTTTTTTAGCCTCGCCCGAATTCCACCTTGTTTACGGTTGTGTCGTTGGGCAATTTCTTTAATCGACAAATTTTCATCCATAAAAGCATCAATCAATCGAACTTCTTCATCTTCGGTCCACTTCTGCCCAATCATTGAATCATCCATTTTTTCTGTTTTAGGCTCAGAATTCACTTCCTCAACTTGACCAATGCTGACTTCAATTGAGTGCTCTCGAATCTCAAGCAGACGCGTGGTTTGTTCATAAATCTCTTTTACATCGGCTAGAAAACCTTTATTTTCACAGCCAAGTAGAAACAATTTATTCTGTGCGCGTGTCATGCCCACATAAGCCAATTTACGTTCTGAGTCCAAATCACGGTTTTCACCGATACGAGGCATATAATCTAAACCCACAAAGAATACATGGGTAAACTCCAAACCTTTTGATGATTCCACATTCATCACTTTCAGTGAGTTTTTATGTAAATCTAAAGCTTTTTTATCAGCGCTGCTAAAAATAAAATCTACCGCTACATCTGAAATATAAGCACTTAACTTTAACTTTAATTCACTCACAAACACATCATATTCAGCAGATTTCGCCTGTAATATTGCAATATCTCGTGGCTCAACTCCTGATTTCAATAACTGACGAATTTTTCGCGCAATCAAATCTACCAAATGACGTACATCATTTTCATGATAAATACTTGGATAATCCCCTGTTTTGCACTCACCTGTATCAGGGTCTAATACACGGTCATATTCATCGTTATTTTGTAAACTATCCAATGCCTTAGGATTTAAAAATGCTTTGGCTATATCTAGAATTTCTTTGGTATTGCGGTAGCATTTGTACAATTCAACTGGTTTTTTACCTTGTACCTGTAAACCGACAGAACGCCAACTCGGTTTTTTACGATTAAAAATATTTTGCGCGGGATCGTAGCAAAACAAAATATTATTGGTTTCAGTTTTAACGAGTTGAGATAAACCAATTATCCATTCCTGCGCAAAATCCTGCCCTTCATCAATTAAGATCGCATCATATAAGTCTTGTTGAGCTAATTTTTTTTGCTCCAAATAATCTAATAAAATCTGTCCAACACGACTATTATAATCCGCTTGCTTTTCATTCACTAACATTGACAAATTGGCATGGGTTATTGTCTTAACAAGGCTATGAAAATTGAATACATGAATCTTTTCATTGAATTCATCACCAAACATTTGTCTTAAATGATTGCAAAGTGAATTGTTATAACAAACCACTAAAATTTTATATTCAGGATAAATCGTTTTTAAATATTTTGCTCTACAAGCTAAAACCAGTGTTTTACCACTTCCCGCGACACCTTTTAAAATACGATGTCCATCACCGATATTTTTAGCAATGGATTCTTGTGATAAATCAAGTGCTTTTGCATCTTGCGGTTCAACTGAAAATAACTCCTCCTGGGTAAATTCATTTACACGAATTTCAGGAAAAATCATATAACGTAAAAATTTTTCTTCAGCATAACTCAATGCTTTAAATGAAAATGACACCCCTTTAAATGCATCAATTAATTTATTTTTAAAGGTTTTATTTTCAGCAACCAAACGTAAATCATCTTTAAAAATGGTTTTATGTGCTGTTGAAATCGAAGCTAAAGTCAAACCAATGGCATCTGCATCCTCTTGTTTTAACTCGGTATAAATAACACAACTGCTGATTGGAAATTTTAAATTACCTTGATAATGTCCCTCTTGTTGTAGAAAAATTGCTGCTTTCTTAAACTCATGCAAAATATTCAACATGCACTTACGTACTTGGCTTTCAGGGTTTTTCACTGCAACAATTTTTTGTTGATTATGATGATAAAAACGCCCTGTAAAAGTATCAGGATTCAAGGTTTCAAAACGCTCTTTTGACCAATCTTTGACTTCAATGACCAATAAACCATGTTCAGGTAACCAAACAATAAAATCGGTATAGCGATTTAATGCTTTAGGCTCATACCAAATGATGGCATTTTCATTCTGAAAAACATGTTCAAGCAACTGATAAACCTTGCGTTCCCCACTCGTTGCAGATTTTAATTGTTGTATACTCGGAGGAATCAGTTCAGCCACGTGGATCTTTACTCTTGGTTAAAATTTCATTTATAAATTATATTCATTTCCATCAAATATATCAAAATTTAAACAAAAAATTCAATCGCTTATATAAACCCAATCATTTATTCGGTTTCAATTCAAAAATAATAAAAAATCATCATATCGATCAATCATTCAAAAAGTGAATCAATCTCTATTTTTCTACTTTCAACATACTTTAGGATTACTCCCAAATACTTTTACAGCAAAGCATTGGGAGTCATGTATCTCAGATCACTTTCTAAAATTAGACAGCAAAGTATTGGTAATCGCTTCATTATGCTTTACCACTTTGGTTTTTTTCGCTTTTGCTGAATGATCTTCCAGACGTTCAATTTTGATTGCGCGTGGCTTACCACCATTATCCACAACAATAAACTTCACACGTTCATTACGCTTCGGTTCACCATCTGCCAATGGAAAATCGGAAATATGAAAGAAAATATCCTGACCCATTCCACCAATAAAACCAAAACCTTTATCGGCATGGTATTGCTTAATTTTGCCTTGTTGAAATTCAGCTTTCATCTACATTCTCATCATCTCTTACAATTACACCATTATACGCATCTTGAAAAATGATCAGAGAAAATAATGCAAATACTCATCCCAATCAGGCATTTTTTAGCAACAAAGCATATTTTTTAAAGTCGATCGACAAATAAAATGCCATTTAAATGGTCAATTTCATGTTGCACAATCCGTGCTGGAAAACCAGAAAATGTTGTTTCAACCACTTCGCCCTGCAAACTCATATAACGTACTCGAATATGTTCTGCACGTGCGACTTGCCCACGTTCATCGGACACACTCAAACAGCCTTCCTCCCCCAAAGTCTTTTCATCAGACATAGATAAAATCTCTGGGTTAACCATCACCACAGCAGCCATTTCAGGCGCATCAGGATAACGTGGATTTGGACGAGATGCCACAATGATGATTCTTTTGGATATATATACTTGTGGTGCTGCAATGCCCACACCATTTCTTTGTAACATCGTCATATGTAACGCCGCAGCTAACTGTTGCAACCATTCACTGCCAAATTCAGTTTGAGCCACAGGCACAGCAACAAACGTTAAAATCACTTCTCCACGTTGTGCTACAGGTAAAATCACCGACATAAATTTTCTCTTGTTTTAAATTGCAATCTTCTTGATGGGATACTTTTTTAACATCGATTAAGTATAGCTTCAGTTAACCACGTCATACTGATTTTTTCAGCAAAGCATAGCAAGAACATGAATGTCAGCGCTTTATTATTAGGCACGCTATTTGGCTCAATAGGCTTAGGCTATTTTATTTATGGTAAAAAACAGCATCACACAATCGCCTTAATATGTGGTCTTGCATTGATGATTTATCCCTATTTTTTTGAAAATACAACGTCACTGATTGTGATTGGCATACTACTCATGGCACTGCCCAAATGGGTGAAAATCTAGCACTTAACTCCGCTTAACTATGGTTTTGCTGGATCAATACCTCGTGCTGTTCAAAGTTACTGCTGATGCTTTTCATTTTCTGCTACAACATCAAATAAGACACACTTTAAAAACCAATACAGCTCTATTTTGATTAAAAAAATAGAGTTGGCTTTTGCTTTATACTTTTAATTGTGGCTAAGATCATATTTACCTGTCATAGAATAAAAAATATATTTCCTAAGCTCTCTCAAACTTACGAAATCCATGACCTAACCCTGTAAAACATAAATTGAGTTTTTACCTTGAGATTTTGCCTGCTGCACAGCGAAATCTAACTGCTGTAAAATATCATGCTGCTGAAAAGGTGTTGTTAAATGATAAATTCCCACTGAAGCAGTCAATAGATCCTGATCCTGAAGTATGATTTTTTCCTGAGAAATTTTCATTTTCAAACGTTCAGCCAAAGTAAATACAGCCCATTGTGTCATTTCCTTAATCACAACCACAAAACTGGCTGAATTTAACCGAAAAATACGGCTATAATCAGGATTAAGCTCATCATTCAAGATTGTGCCAATTTGCATTAAAACCTGATCACCTTGTGTATAGCTATGAATTTGATTAAATTTTTTAAATTGATCTAAATCTATTTTCAAAAATGCATATGTATATTGAACGTTATTCACAATGTTTTCTTGAATAAACTGATCCAATGCCATTTTATTGGGTAAACCCGTAATTTGATCAATAAATAGATGATCATGCAATTTTTGATTATTTAAAATCAAAACTTTCTCACGGCGTTTTAAACGAGTCACATCGGCACAAATTAAAATTACCGCCTGTACGGCATGCTCAGCGTCATAAATGGCTTTGAAATAAGACAAATAAAAACGCCCTTGTGAATAGAACTCAAAGTCTGCTTGCGTTTCTATATCTTGAATTTTTTCAATTGCCAACAAAAAATGTGCATGTACAACGGTTGAGCAAGTGCTTAAAAATTTTCCATTTAAAAATAATGCATCACTTTGAAAAATATCGGCAAAAAGTTGGTTTACTCCAATTAAACGCGAGTCAGGTTCTAAAATCGCTACAGGTAATGGAAGTTTTGAAATCAAGGAGACTAAATCTAATTTTTCAACATTTTTTAACGTCTGGATCAAGTCCTCATCTGAAAGTATTGTGCTCAAATGAGACTGTTCACTTTCCATACCGTACCCCATGATAGTCGTATATATCACTATTTATTTGTTGATTTTGCTGAAATTAATATCATCAACATTATATCCGATGTGTTGCTTTAAACATCTATATATAAAAATAAAGGTTTAAATGTTAATACAATGATGAGATTAAAATATATAAGAGCTTGAATGCGGCATATTATAATTTTTTATGATTTAAAAATATATGCAATTTTTAAAAAGATTAAAAAATAATCAAAAAATTTATATAGTCATCGAAAAAATCCCCAATTACTCATTGGTAATTAGGGACAGTTCAGTGTTTAATTTACAGAAATTAGAAGCTATCTGCAGGAATACGTACCCAACCTTCCATTAATACACGTGCGCTGCGACTCATAATGGCTTTTTTTACTACCCATTGTCCATTTTCTAGCAATGCCTGTGCGCCTACACGTAAAGTCCCAGACGGATGACCAAAACGTACTGCTTCACGCTCACCACCACCTGCTGCCAAATTCACCAAAGTGTCAGGAATCGCTGCAGCCGTACCAATTGCAACAGCAGCCGTCCCCATCATGGCATGGTGAAGTTTCCCCATCGATAATGCACGAACGAGTAAATCTGTATCTGCCTCAGTTACCTGTTTACCACTTGATGCTGTATAGGCTTTCGGTTTTGAGACAAATGCAACTTTAGGTGTATGTTGACGATTGGCAGCTTCACTAACATCTTGAATGAGCCCCATTTTCAATGCCCCATAAGCACGAATTTTTTCAAAACGTGCCAATGCTGCGGCATCACCATTGATCGCTTCTTGTAGCTCTGTACCTTGATAACCAATATCTTCAGCATTTAAGAAAATCGTTGGAATCCCTGCATTGATCAATGTTGCTTGGAAAGTGCCGACTTCAGGTACATCCAATGTATCAACGACATTGCCTGTAGGGAACATTGCACCGCCATCCTCACCATCATCAGCAGGATCTAAAAATTCAATTTGCACTTCCGCTGCAGGAAAAGTCACCCCATCTAACTCAAAGTCACCAGTCTCTTGTACTTGTCCATCAGTTATTGGCACATGGGCAATAATGGTTTTTTGAATATTTACCTGCCAAATACGTACAGTACATATACCATTTTCAGGAATACGTTCCGCACTGACCAAACCATTAGAAATCGCAAATGACCCTACAGCTGCTGTTAGGTTACCGCAGTTACCGCTCCAATCTACAAAGGCTTTATCAATCGAGACTTGCCCAAATAAATAATCCACATCATGTTCAGGTTGTGTACTTTTAGACAGAATGACGGTTTTACTCGTACTTGATGTTGCACCACCCATACCATCAATTTGTTTACCATATGGGTCTGGACTACCAATAACACGAAGCAACATTTGATCACGTGCTTCGCCTGCACTTTGCGCACGTTCAGGCAAATCATCTAATTTAAAGAATACGCCTTTACTGGTACCACCACGCATATATGTTGCAGGTATTTTGATCTGGGGTGCAGAGCTCATTTATCGCTTTCCTTTTCGTTTATCTTTTATTGTCGCATAATCATGATTTCAAATAGTGAATCATAATTCAGTTTAATTTTACCCATTTTTTATAAAAATGCACAGAAGCATTGACTTAAGTCTTAAAGCCAAATGCAAATTATGCTGAAATATTAAACAAAACCAAAAGCATTCATTTGTGTTTAATATTTTTTATTTATATGAAATATAAATAAATTTATTTGCTACATTCCATTTTTAATCTTAAGCGTCAGCATATTCATTCAACACATACTAGGCTTAAAGTTACCAATCATTTACAATCAATTTAATCTATATACCGAGTTGTAAACATTGAGCAACGAGTCTACCCATTTAAAACGTGGACTTAAAAATAGACATATCCAATTAATTGCCATGGGTGGTGCAATTGGTACGGGACTATTTTTAGGTTCTGCAGATGTCATCAAGTCTGCTGGTCCATCCATTATTCTCGGTTATGCCATTGGTGGTTTAATTGCATTTCTGATTATGCGCCAACTCGGTGAAATGATCGTAGAAGAACCTGTCGCTGGCTCATTCAGTCATTTTGCTTATAAATATTGGGGCAAATTTCCAGGCTTTTTAGCAGGCTGGAACTATTGGATCTTGTATATTTTAGTTGCTATGTCTGAACTGACAGCGGCTGCAAAATATGTCAATTTTTGGTGGCCCCATATACCAGCATGGACCACGGTTTTGGTCTTTTTTGTTGCGATTACTGCGATCAATTTGGCCAACGTCAAATTTTACGGTGAATCTGAGTTTTGGTTATCCATCATTAAAGTCACCGCCATTATTGCGATGATTATCTTTGGTTTATACCTCATTTTTACCGCAGATCCGAGCGCAGGTTTTGGCTTTAGTAATCTTTGGTCACATGGCGGTTTCTTCCCACATGGCTTTGAAGGTTTATTTTTAATGCTTGCCTTCTTGATGTTTGCCTTTGGTGGTATTGAACTGATTGGTATGGCAGCTGCTGAAGCTAAAGATCCTGAAAAAACCATTCCAAAAGCAATTAATCAGATTATTCCTCGTATTTTGATTTTCTATATTGGTTCGATTGCAATTTTGCTTTCTCTCGTGCCTTGGGATCAATTCACAGGTGGTAGTTTAGACAAAAGCCCATTTGTGATGGTCTTTAGTTTAATTGGTATTGCTTGGGCTGCGAATTTGGTGAATTTTATTATTCTTACTGCTGCACTCTCTGTTTATAACAGTGGGATGTATGCCAACAGTCGTATGCTGTATGGCTTAGCGGAACAAGGCAATGCACCCAAAGTATTTAAACAAGTCAACAAACAAGGCGTGCCAATTCCTGCAGTACTCTTCTCAGCTTTACTGATTTTTGGCTGTGTCTTATTGAACTACTTCGTTCCTGAAGATGCACTAGGACATTTGATTTACATTGTGGTCGGTGCTTTGGTACTGAACTGGGCAATGATCAGCTTGACACATTTAAAATTCAAACAAGCTATGAAGAAAACAGGTCAAGTCTCTAAATTTCCTGCGTTATGGTCGCCTGTCAGCAATATTCTTGTTTTAGTTTTTATTGCTATGGTGCTTGGCATTATGTGGAAAGTTGGCTTTAAAGAGTCAGTGTTAATGATTCCAATTTGGATTGTATTGATGTTTGGTCTTTATAAAATGTTGAATAAAAACATGCCGCAATAAAGCAGTTAAAATTTTGTTTTAATGGATTTTATTTCAAATACAATTCAATTAAAACAGCGAAAATCAAGTTCCGTAAGAGATATGTGTAGCTCACACATATCTCTTTTTTATTAAATGAAAGATTAAACAGCTAACCATCGCCGCTCTTGGCGCTTAGCAAAATGTCATATTCAAACTGCACAATGATAAATCAGATCAATATCTTCACTTTCGATGATTTAAAATTCATTGCTTCAAACTATTTATCTTAAAGCTATTTTTTATACAAATCATACTAAACTTGTCCAATTATTCATCACCCACCTACTCAGCGCTTTATGTTTAAATATTTTTCTATTACATTACCCACTATGCGCCCTTAGCTTAACTGGATAGAGCAGTTGCCTCCTAAGCGACCGACGTGGGTTCGAGTCCCGCAGAGCGCACCACCAAGCAATACATATAACTTCAAATCTATTTAATTTTTCAAACTAAAGGTTTTACGGTAAGCATTTTTTATTCTTTTATTATGCTGATCTAAAAGAGAATACTCTACTTCAACATCTGCTACTGTCTCATACAAGGTTACCGTTGAATTCAGTGGAATAAATGCATCAGGCACAATCAATAATGGAGCAAATTGTTCCGATGTTTTATTCACCATATTTATAACTTCTGCTTTTGTTAAAATATGCTTGACTGTGTCCGAGGGGCGAATAAACACCTGAATATTTCGATCTAACTTTTGACCATCTTTTACCGTCACCATAATATGTTCAGGCTTCAAATTTTCCGCACTTTGTCGTAACTTTCCTTCGTTCATTTGGCTTTGGTCTTGAGTATTATTATGACATGCTGTAATCAAAAGCATGCAAATCATCATTCCAACTTTGTGCATTGTTATATCCTAAAAATTTTTCTGCTATTTTTATAACAATTTTATATGGACATCCTGATCAAAATCAGTCAGTACAACATCATGAAATTGTTAACAGGATCAACAATCTATCATTTTGGTCAATTATAGCTTTTATTAATATCAGTATAAAATCCAAAAATAGACTTGATTTTTATTCCAATAATTTTACAGTTCACTGATATTCAAAATTGAGTTGATTTTTTAAAAGTCCGATTTTTCATCATTAAAACATTCAACTTTACATTCATCGCAAAGCCAAATAACAAGTATAAGAAATTGATATATATTAAATTATTTTTTTAAAGCACAAATAATAAACTATACCGTTTACACTTTTTTCACTTTTTCAATTCCTAGAGTATTTACTCTTATTTTTTATATGTTATTTTGTAAAAAGAAGTAAATTTCAAACACTATTTGTAAATTACAAATATTCTAAGTTTTGTTTACAAATGCTTCAAACCATTCATTTTATGGCTAGGGAAAAACTAAAATGAAATTAAAAACGTTAACAACTGCAATTTTATTTGCAACAGTACCTGCAACAAGTGTTTTTGCTGCAGCATTAGATCGATCTGGTCAATCGATGTCTGCTTTTTTACAGCCTAATAACTATTTTGAAGCTGGTATTTCTGTTTTAGACCCAACGGTTGAGGGACGTGAGGCTGGAACAAGTGAAACACGCCGTGATATTGAAGATATGGGTGAGGATTATTATTTTCCATCTGCAGCGTTGAAACTTCAACTTACAGACAATATTTCTTTTGGTCTTTTATATGATCAACCTTTTGGTGCAGATGCGAAATATCATGGAAGTAATATTTTCGTTTCAAATCCAGGAGTAGATACTGTACTACCTCAAAATAAATTAGATGCTTTGGCTGCTGCAGGAAAAGCAAAAGTACAAGCCTATATGCAATCTGATGCAGCGAAACAAGCAATTGGTGGTTTAATGCAACAAGGCTTAAGCCAAGCTGATGCAACACAAGCTGTATTAGCAGAAGCAAGTAAACCTCTTGTTGCTTTGGCAAAAGGTTTAGCTGATGCAAATGCAAATCTAGGTACAGGTAGTACTCAAGTTGAAGTTGATACTCAAAACTTATCCTTAGTTTTTGGTTTCCAACCTACTAAAAATATCAACCTTTATGGTGGTGCTGCTTACCAAACCATTAAAGGTAATGTAAGCCTACGTGGTACAGCATATAGTCTTTATAATGGTTATGATGCATCTATCAAGCAAACAGGTGGTGTAGGTTGGTTAGCGGGTGCTGCATATCAAATTCCTGAAATTGCCTTAAAAGCTTCGGTTACCTATCGTTCAGAAATCGACCATGATGTAAATGCTGTTGAAACACTTTCAGTGGAAAGTGCTTTTGATCGTAATCCTGCAGTTTTAGCAGGTTTAGGAGTAACAAAAGAACAAATCGCTGCCATGAAATCTGATGGTAAGACTAAAATTACCACACCACAATCAGTCAATTTAGATTTACAAACAGGCATCATGGCAGATACCGTTGCTTTTGCTAATATTCGTTGGGTGAATTGGAAAGATTTCTCTATTCAACCTTATAAGTTTGGTAAAGTTTCTGAAGCAATTGGTAGTTTAGTCAATCGTCCAAATGGCTTTAACCTTGTTGAATATTCTGATGATCAATGGTCTGTTAACGCAGGTGTAGGTCGTAAACTCAATGACAAATGGGCAGGTAATGTCTCTGTAGGTTGGGACTCAGGTGCAGGAGACCCTGTCTCTACACTTGGTCCAACAGAAGGCTATTGGAATGTGGGTCTAGGTGTTCAATATAGTCCTACACCTGCAACCTTTATCGCTGGTGGTGTAAAATATTTCTGGTTAGGCGATGCTAAAGCGCAAACAGGTGCTCAAGCAGGCGGTAGCGATTATGTTGCTGAATTCTCAGATAACAATGCCATCGCTTATGGTTTAAAATTAGGTTATAAATTCTAAGAACTTAACTCTATAGAAAATCCCACATCATTGTGGGATTTTTTATTTCGACGCTCAGAATAGACTTAAAGAATTTCTAAACTCAAAAGTCATAAAATAAAACTTCACCTGTTTCAAGTGAATATTCTGCGCCAACAACTTTTAACTTCCCTTTTGCGATCAGACTTTCAAGCACTGCTGAACCATGTCTTAACTGATTTACAGAAGCAAATACATTTGATTTCACGGCATGCATAGATAACTTTTCAAGGTCATCTTTTAATTCAGTTTGCATCAAAATTTCAACAGAAGGACGTACACGATTCACAATCGACATGAGGTTTGCAGAAGGTGGTGTATTCGGATTTTTAAGTGCTTCTATCGTTGAATGAATTGCACCACAATGGCTATGTCCAAGCACAATGACCAAAGGACAACCAAAACTTTCTGCAGCAAACTCCACACTACCTACTTGTGATGGTGCAACAATATTTCCTGCAACACGAATTACAAATAAATCACCAAAACCTTGGTCAAAAACCATCTCCGCAGGAACACGTGAATCTGAACATCCTAAAATAATGGCAAAAGGTTCCTGACTACCTACCATCTCTGTGCGCTGTTGATGTGTTAAAAACTTATTATGGTTTGTTTCACCGTGTGCAAAGCGTTCATTACCCTGTTTCAATCTTTCTAAAGCTTCTTGAGCAGTTAGCATGTGTCATCAGTTCCATTGGGTGAAGATAAAGTTAATTTTAATACTGTCAATTTTGATTGTCACTGACTAAAAATAAACTCTGTTACAATTTAAGTTAAATGTTATTTTTTCATTCAAATACCTTTTTATTGTTTAATTAATCTACACAATATAGAGATAATATGAATAAGTAGACATTTTCAAACTCAAAAAAGTTTATTTAATAAACAAAAACCAATAATAACCAACGTTTTATGCAAAATATACCTACATTTTAAGAAAACTAGGTCATCAAAAAATTGCATTTGCTTTATATAATGGTGAATTGTTTAGAAGGAATCCTATACATGCCACAAACGCCCTCAAAAAAAGTTTTCAAATTTTTTAGTGTAGCACTCATTGCAAGTAGTATGAATTTTGCTTTATCTAGTGTAGGACTCAGTACAAGTTATGCCGCAGCGCATGAAGCAATAGATTACCAAAAAGTATTACAAGAAGAGCGAGCTTGGGCAGGTGTATCGAGTAAAACTTTACGTGTAGGTGATGTGGTTTGGTCATATAGTGAGGGCGGTGACCGTAGCAAACCGACAATTTTACTGATTCATGGTTTGGGTAATAGTCGTGATACTTGGAATGATGTCGCACACGAGTTAACTCGTCATTATCATGTGATAATGCCGGACTTACCTTTTGCAGGCAGCACTCAAGTTCCAACAAATTTTGATATTTCTGTTCCAAATGTTACAGAACAACTGCGCCGTTTTATTGAAGCAGCTCGTATTCAAAATAATTTAAATGTCGTTGGACACTCTCTAGGTGGCTCAATTGCAATGTTCTATGCATCACAATACCCTTTTGATACTCAAAGTTTGTTTTTACTCAGCTCGGGTGGTGTATTTAAAAGCAACAATACCAATTATTTAAAAAATCCGATTTATCTAAAACAATTATTAGTCACACAAGCAGGTGATCTAAATTTTGTCATGAAAAAAGTGATGTATAACCCACCTTTTACGCCAAGCATGATCAATAATGAACGTGAAAAAATGCTGATTTCAAAAGCACAAGATACCAGAAAGGTGATCGATCAAATTGATGCTTTAAACAAGCTCTATACGACAAGTTCATTTGCCACGATGGTGAGAAATATTGAAGCACCTACCTTAATCATGTGGGGCAAACAAGACCAAATTGTCAATGTTGAAGTTGCTCAAGAACTCAAATCTATGATTAAACATAGCCAAACGCCGATCATTTTAGATCGCGTGGGTCATATGCCCTTATTAGAAGCACCTGATAAAGTGGTAGATGCTTATCTGTCTTTTTTAGATAAAGTTCAAGCACAAAAGAGTGCTTTGAATGATCCGAAAATTTTATAAATAAGGCAGTGCTATGAGTCACCCTATGATTGAACAATTGATCGATGCTCAATTGGCATTTTTAGATCAAGAATTTACACAAGTAGATCGTATTCAAATTGAATTTAAAGAATTTTATCTTTGGTTTCGCAAGCAACCATTACAAAACATTTGGCGTTTTGAACAAATTAATCAATTGTTGCAAAAGCAAATTTTAGCAACTCCAGCCAGTGATTTTTTGATTGAGCAAATTGCTGAACATATTCGTTTTGCACTGATCCACCCAAGCAATGATCAAACCTGTATCGAAGATATTATTCCTGTCACAACGATTGATAAAATCGCCCAGTATGTGGCAAGTAAGTCCTCACATCGTAAAGCATTGATTCATAAAGTTGTCAATAATCCTGCATTTTCAATGATGCTCACCCAACTGATTCATCATTCAATCCAAGACTATATGGATAATTCTGTGATGACTAAAAAAGTCCCTGGGGTTGGGCGCTTTATGAAAATGGGCAAATCTGTTTTGGAATCTGTGACTGATACCAATTTAGATGATACCGTAAAGCATTATTTACAAAAAAATATTATTAAGATTAGTCAGTTAAGCGAACAAGTGATTAATCAGCATTTTGATGATGACACGCTCTATCATTTCCAAGCAAATTTATGGCATAAGATCAAGAAGCAGCCTTTAAATGTCATGCGTCATTATGTAGAAGTGAATGATTTACCCAATACAGTCGGTATGGGACATGAAATTTGGGAGCATCTGCGCCAGACTGAATATTTACAGCAACAAGTTCATGATGGTGTTTTTGCTTGGTATGTGCGTAATGCAGAGCGCCCTGTTGATTTATTGCTACGTGATTTAAATATTGATGAAGCCTTGATTGAGAATCAACTTCAAGCATTACTCGAACCTGTCATTCAAAAAATGATTTCTTCTGAGCATTTAAAAACTCGTGCGCGTCTTTATTTAGAAAAGTTTTATTATGCAGATGAAACTTTAGCGATTTTAAATATTGAAAAAGGCGCTTAAGCGCCTTTCTCTTTTTATCATGTTGTTAGAATTTTGCTAAAAAGCTAATTCCATAACGACGACCATCCAGAACTTGATCACCATCAGCATCTTCAGCTTTTTCATCTAAAATATTATAAATACCAAATTTACCTTTTAAGTTTGCTGTAAATTGATAATTAAAACCAACATCTAAAAATTGATATGCAGGTGTCGGTGCTGACATAGAAGCTCGACCTAAATATGACGACGTTTCGCTACGATGATGTAAACGTGTCCAAATGTCTAAAGCATCATTAATAGTATAATCAACTGTCGCATTAAACATATGCTTAGGCACTTGATTTAAAGGCTGCCCTTTTAAATCGCCAGACTTTTGCTCTGTTTCAGTATAAGTATAGTTTGTACTTAAATTCACACCATCGGCAAGTTCAGTGTCAAATGTCGCTTCCACACCTTGCATGGTTGCTTCATCAACATTGATACGTGAACTAATGAAGTTCCATAAACGAACATCACCCGTTGCAGCATCTAAACGACCAAATGGGTCTTTACATGCCCAAGTCGCTGCATTTGTATTACTGCCATTTGGCGAAGAACAGTCTCGAATTTCGGTAATTTTATCTTTAAATTCAGTATAAAATGCCGTCACAGAAGCTTTTGACTGATCGCCTTGCCATGCTGTACCAAACTCATAACTGACAGATTTTTCTGGTTTTAAATCATCATTTCCCATAATAAAGGCACTGCCTTTACCTGTGACAGAATGCACATCACTCGAAGACTGTTTTAAGTCAGGTTGTTTATACCCTGTTGACACTCCACCTTTAAATGTCCAAGCCTCTGTAGGGGTGTAAACACCATATAAACGTGGCGAAAAATTACCATCATAATTTTCATCATGATCATAACGTAATCCAGTCGTCAAATTAAATGTGTCAGTCAGCGCCCATGTATCTTCAGCAAATACGGCGAATGCCCAACGCTCTAACTCTGTTACAGGCATATTTGCATTTTGATTGGTTGCTTTATCGACTAAAGATTCATTTTTAAAATATAAGCCACCAATGAGGTTATGGTCGTTTAATTTCCAATGCCACTGACTATTTGCCAACCAAGTTTCCAGTTCAATCCCACTTAAACCAGTTGAACTGTTACTACGATCTGGATTTTTTGAATTTTCATATTGAATATAAGAATGACTACTTAAATTATCGCCATAATGACCATTATGAGTTAAGCCATAGACTTGGCGATAATTACGTCCATAAGAATCTGCACCTGTACTTACAATGGTTTTACCCGCAGTTGACTCAGACTCTTGTTTCATGAAATTTGCTTCAAATTCAAGATCATGATTGTCATTGAGTAAATATGTAAATCTTGAATTTAAGCTTTCAACATCAGTACTTCTAAAGCCGCCAACATAACGATCTTCATCACGTTTCGACTTACTTAAGCCTAATTGCATGCCTAATTTATTGGCAATAAGCGGACCTGATATATATGCAGAACCATTTTTAATGTCGCCCGATTGGTGATGATCTTGTAGCACAGCACCTAATTCTGCTGTTCCTGACCAATCTGTACTGACCTTTTTGGTAATGATATTTACCACACCACCCATAGCGTCTGTACCATATAAAGTAGATGCAGGACCACGAATGACTTCAATACGTTCAATTTCAGCAATTGGCGGTAAAATGTTTTTTTCAAAACCATAATCATCGCCATTTGGGTTCACATCTTTAGAAAATTGGCGCTTTCCGTTGACCAAAAATAAAGTATAACTTGAGCCCATACCACGAATACTGACCGTTTGTGCTGAACCTGCACCTGAAATTACAACCCCTGGGGTATTTCTGAGTACATCTGTAATATCACTATATTGTCGATTTTCTAATTCTTTACGTGTAATGACCGTCATAGAGGCTGGTGCTTTTGTTTTATCTTGTTTATAGCCAGAAGCCGTTAAAACCACCGTTTCTAATTGCACAGGTTCTGAATTTTTACCCTGAACTTCACTGGAATTTTCTTGTGAACTATTTGCATAGACTTGCCCTGTCATCAGCGAGAGTACCGATATAGAGAGCGCAGATTGGATAATACGGTTTGACATAAAAGGTATTCCAGAATGGTTCAAATACAAAAAAGAGAATAAAAAGTGCAGTTTTCGTGAAGAAGTGTAACAATAATAACTCAAATTACAATAATAATGATAACAATTCTTATTAACTTTATTAAAATCTTGTTTATCTGTTTTAAATTTAAACAATATCTTCTATTTTTTAATATTCATTTAAGTTTTTTAATGTCCAAAATAAAAAACTCATTCATATAAAAATAATCACGTATAAAAAAAGCTTCTCGATTTGAGAAGCTTTTTTAAAATATTTTCAAACAAAATTATTTGAAATATGCACCATCTGCTTGGCTATGGTCAGTTTGATCCACGACACGTGCCAATTCAGGAATATGCTCTTTCAGTGTAGTTTCCACACCTTGTTTTAAAGTCACATCAATTGCTGAACATCCTTGGCAACCACCACCAAACTTCAATACAGCCGTTAAACCGTGTTCTTCATCTTCAACCACTTCAACCAAAGCACAGTTACCACCATGCCCTGCTAAGCCTGGATTAATTTCAGCTTGTAGTACATAAGTAATGCGCTCTTCAATAGAAGCATCTGGTCCAACACGTGGCACTTTAGAGTTTGGTGCACGGAATGTCAGTTGTCCCCCAAAGCGGTCTTTATTGTAGTCAATGACAGCATCTTTTAAATAAGGAATCGATGGTGTATCAATAAATGCAGGAAATTCCGCATATTCTTGACGATAATCGGTTGGAATCACTTCTTCAGGTGCGCTATATGCCATACAACATTCAGCACGTGGCGTGCCTGCATTTTCTACAAATACACGAACGCCAATTCCTGGAGTATTTTGTTTTTCCAATAATTCTTTCAAATACTCTTGTGCAGTTGGCGTAATCAATAAATTTGGAAGTTCTTCTGCAACTGCAGTATTGGTGTTCTCAGTCGACATAACTCTATCCTCAAGCTGAAGTCGGTATTTTAACTGAAGATGAGGACGAATAAATAAAAATCAACTAAAATTGTCGGAATTGATGAAAAACAACATGATTTTTTATCATTTAATGTCATGATTGTTGTTAAATTAATCTTCTAACTTTGTTTAGTGAATACTTATGCTGCATTTACCTTTTAATCATACGATTACCATCATTTTGATTACCGTTATGATTTCCCTGATTGCTTTTTCACAACGTGTTGTGATGGATCGTCTTATTTTTTGGCCGCCTGCGATTCAGCAAAAAGCGCAATATGACCGCTTTATCACGCATGGTTTTATCCATGCCGATGGTATGCATTTATTATTTAACATGTTTACCTTATTCTTTTTTGGCAGCATTATTGAAAGTTTTTATCGACAATATCTTTATGATTTAGGCTTTGTATTATTTTATTTGGGTGCATTGATCTTTGCGATTTTACCGAGTTATTTAAAACATAAAAATGACAGTCGATGGGCAAGTCTTGGTGCTTCAGGTGCTGTGTCTGCGGTGCTGTTTGCTTATATTTTATTTCAACCGTGGAAGCTGATCTTCGTCTTTTTTATTCCTGTACCCGCGATTATTTTTGCAGTGCTGTATGTGGCTTATAGTATTTGGTCAGGTAAAAAAGGCAATTCGAATATCAATCACAGTGCCCATCTATGGGGAGCAGCGTACGGTGTGATTATGACCATCATGATTGAGCCTAAAGTTATTCCTCATTTTTTCAATCAGTTGATGCAATTTCCTTTTTAATTATGATGTCAACATAAACTTAGTAGAAGAAAATTGATCTAAAAAACAGGCATTTTCAGTCAAATTTAAGCATGATAAAAATAAGGACTGCAAATGCCGAACCAGATACTCACAAAATATAGGCTCAGATGTTTACTTTAGATCTTCATTTCATTGCGATGCTCAATACCAAAACGATCAACATGGGTATAAAAAATGCCATATTTACCCACATAATATTCTAAGGACTGCTGTCGATAATTCCAATAAATACACCATTCGCCTAAATCAAACTCACCAATTTGACTGTTGGTTTTAGCGGGCATTTTATTTAAATATTGCTGCTGAATATTTTCTGCTTGTTCAAGGCATACGACGTGTCGTTGCTGTTCAAAAAATAATTTTGCCACATCATCAAATAACACTTGCTCTTCATCATTATATGCCATGGGTTCAACTTTAATTTGGTCTAGCTTCGGTTGCACAGCATCTTTAAAAGGTTTAAATGTTGCGGGTTTGAATTTTGAAATATGCTGTGCAGCAATCATACGATACAGCCAAAAGATCACCACACAGACAATGATCAAAATCAACAGCAATTTCATGCTTAAGTACCTCTAAATTATTTTTATGTCATTTCAATATAAAGTACATGCACATTTATTTATAATTTTATTTAAATGCATCGTACTGAAAGCTTTTCATATTACCTGATTGATAGACAAGCCCTTTATTATTTTCTTTTTTAATTACAATACTTTGACCGATATTTTTATATTTAGCGAGACCTTTTTGATCATCACCAAGGTATATTTTCTTTTGTAAAATAATATTTTGACCTTGTGCAGTCACGGTGACACTGCCCTCATCTGAAGTCATATAAGGAATTTTAGCCGAATAGAGATGTTGTGCATCTGTAAACCACAGTAAGACTAAATCACCGCCCCGTTCATACATATTGTCAAAAACAACGGTCGAAGCATCAACTTGTTGTGCTGTGATGCCAACATAGCCGATCGCATCCACAGCTTGATCATTCAAAAAAAACTGTTTGCCTGAATCGAGCTTTAGCCCATAACTTGAATAATATTGTGAATGATGCGCTTTTTCTATATGGCAAGAATATGTTTTTAATGTGACTTTTCCAACATTTAAATGATATGTTTTAGGCTCAAATACCTCGCTGTCATCTTGTGTACATTCGTGATTAAGTTGAGAACTATATGGCAATGCAGCAAATGTATGATTTGAATCTGCCTGTGTAGCGCTACAGATGAACAAGATACAACTGAGAATATAATTTTTCATTTTAGGTCTTTGATTTAATATTTATAGCATTCACTGAATTATAAAATAGTTTTCTCCCTTTTCTAAAGCCAAATATCAACGTTTAAGACATAACATTACATCCCCCGAAAAAATGACTTTAACAGCGCTAATTGGTACATTTATCTAGTGAGTTGACGTTATCAGGTGAAAGTTATGCGTGAACAATCCATCAACTCTAAACCCATTCAGCAGCAAACTTAAATGTTGTAAATAAAAACATCCTAAGCCTAGAAAACCGTTCTATTTTAAAATGAATTGAGCGAGCTTTTGGCTACTCTGCATTGCCAATTGGTCAACATAGCGGCTATAAAATTCAGCCATCCATAAGGTCACAGCGATGTACAATATCGATGCACACATCACTGCATTTAAATAACTCCAATGCCAATTTAAAAATAGATTGAACAACGGAATACACACCAAATACATCAACACCAAATGCAGTAAATACACAGAAAATGAAACTTTACCGAGCCAGATCAGTATAGGTTGATCTAAAACTTTCGATAATTTAGGATTCATTAAAATACTATAAACAATCAAGATACCCGCAAAGAAATTGCTATATTCATAGGTTCTTTCGCCGATTTGCTGATAGATCCATGCATAAGAAGCACTCGTATTATGCGCACCTGCCAAATATAGACCCAAAATCAATAAAATACTCGCAATGAACAGCGGAATTTGACGACCATAAAAATAAAAATACATACCAATAATAAAACTGGCAATGCCCATACAAAAACCTTCACCTCGCCACCAATATGCTAAAGCTGCCAAAACAACAGAAGCGATGATAAAAAGAGATGTATGTAGCTGTTTAATATAAATTAAAAAAAATAAGGCAAATGAGCCAAATAGCTCAATGGTCATTGTCCACAGCACCCAATTAATGCTACTTTCTGCAAATAGAAAAGAACCTATTGTTCCTTCATAGATTGCTGTTTTAAGTGAAAAATCTTGTGTGACATAGGCTTGTAACCACCCACCGACATGGTGACTATCAATTTTAATACTATTAAATACCGCCCAAATGATTACACAGGAAATCAATGCGGGAATCATTAAACGTGGATAACGTTTAATACACATATTTTTAAGTTTAGTTAAAATCAGTTCAGGCGATTTACATAGTGCATAACTCAATACATAACCACTGAGCACAAAAAAGATAAACACAGCCGCTGTACCTGAATACCAAAAGGCAAAAGGTGAATGATGAATGGCATAGATGAATGAATTATTCGCAATATCATTGGCATCAAACCGATGTAAATAAGGAATAAAACTCAAACTTAAATGCGAAAAAACCACCGCCAAACACGCCAAACCACGAATACTTTCAGCCGAATTTATTTTTTGCACGTGGTCATACTCATAACTATTAGCTTTGCATTCATTGCACTACATCGTCCTTGCATCATAAAAAATCCCACTGGATGTGGGATTTTTTCTTTGAATATTATTGAATAGAAATAATATTTCCATTTACGTCATGATGCACTGTGGTAACTTTTTGTTGTCGACCGACCTCAATGTCTTGCCCTTTTAGCGCAAAATGCTCAGCATAATCAGACAACGATTTTTGTTTCGCTTGCTGCGGTGTTTTTGCAGGAATAAAACGATTCCAAAGTAATAAACTGAGTGCACAGACCATCAGCGCAATCAGACCATGCTGCAAGATCACAGAAAAAGCAGCCATAATATTATGCACAAAATGTGGTTTCTGAATCCCAATCACACCCAGCAGCAGCAATAATGGACGCCATAAAAATAACCATACCGCCCAAAGCATCGCTGTTGACGTGTTGGACAAATAGCGTTTATGCCAAGGTAACTGTTGACGTAAGTCAATAATCAAATCTGATTTCATTTTATCAATACTCTACCAAGACCATTAAGAACGCATCCCACGATCTGGACTGATCCAACGTGCACGCTTGCCACTACCACGGAGCAAAACTTTCGGAAATGCGATAATGCTTGCTGTTAATGTAATTAACCAAAAAACAAAGGGATACCAAATCATCCAATAATAATTCTTGAGCAGATTAGGTTCATACCTACTATCCATCCATTTGCTTAAAGCAAACTGAAGTAAACAGCTTAAACCTAAAAGAATTCCACTGCCATAAGGTAAAAATGGTGAGCTTGCTGTCTGACTCAGACCTGAGATTGGGAAAATAAAATGCAGTAACCAAATCACAGCAACAGCAAGCATGAGATATGACCAAACTAAAGTTAATACCAACTCTAAAATCAGTGGCCACAAATAATTAAGTTTAGGCTTAAAAACAACATCGATGTTTTTAATCAATACCTGTGCACCACCCATTGCCCAACGCAAACGTTGTTTCCATAAGCCTGTTAGAGTTTCAGGCATTAAGATCCAAACTAAAGCATTGGGTTCAAAATGGATATTCCACCCTGCACGTTGTAATTTCCATGTAATATCGATATCTTCGGTTAAAGCATTCGGTGACCAATAACCCACATCATGCACCGCACTTTTACGAAAAGCAGTGATTACGCCTGAGACCGTAAACAAGCGTCCAAAGCTACGCTGCGCGCGTTTAATCAAACCCACAATCGAAGAAAACTCACCGACTTGGATACGCCCAAGTAAAGTGGAACGGGTACGAATTCTTGGATTACCTGTAACAGCAGCAACAGAGTTGTCTGCTAAGAAATGACGTACCATCCACATCGCAGCATGGGGGTCTAATAACGCATCGCCATCAATCCCAATCAAATATTCTGCATCTGTGAGCAAGCTACCCGCTTGCAATGCCATCGCTTTGCCTTGATTTTGTGCCAAATGTACCACACGTAACTTTTCATATTTGGCTGCCAAAGCATCCAAGACTTGTGCAGTATTGTCTGAACTTCCATCATTAATGGCAATCACCTCAAAATGTGGGTAATTTAACTGAAGCGCATGACTTAAAGTTTCTTCTGCATTGTCACCTTCATTAAAGCAAGGGACAAGCACTGCCACTTTAGGATAAGTGGGCAGAGGATTTGGTTGATCATAAGCAGGTTCTTTCTTCTCTTTACGGAAGAAAATCACAGCGCCAATCATCCAAAGATACGACATGAATAATGGATAGAAAAACACAAAATCCAAAGCCATATGCCAAAAATGCTGTAAAAATTTCATATAAATACTATCAAGGAACAAGACGATTGGTTTTTAAACCAAAGGTATCTCGCATAATTTTTGGGTCTGGATGATTTTTGAAAGGATCATCAGGATAATAGGCAATGTGCATTGCACCCTGCTGATATAACGATTTTATCGTATCTGCCATCTCTTGTGCTGGAACTGGCTGATTATTTCTCCAATTCGTCGCTTGTAACTCAAAGACAGTTTTCTTCAAACCCTGTGGATAAGACTTCACCCGTTTGACAAGGTCGTTAAAAAATTTCTCTTTATCTTCAGCCTGCTCCATATAAGGCATTGCCATAATGGCGGTAAAATCATAACGTTTAAGTGACTGTTCTAAAGACTGCGCATACCAATTTTCTGAGTATGCATTTAAAGCCACTTGAGCATAAAGATTACGTGCTGTCACTAAATAAGGATGGTAATAACGGATTTCATCTGCCAACTTCATAGCAAAATCATCAATCGTTTTGGTCTTAAATGCTGTCCATTTTTGCAATTGTGCTTCATCTTGACGTACAGCCTCTAGGTCAGTTGAAATCCCCGCAGCTTTATATGCACTCAGCGCATAATCACTGCTGTCTTCATAATCTGACAGTGTGGTATCGTCATGGAATAAAATACCATTAAAATTGGACGACTTCGCCAAATCTTCATAAATTCCACGAATCACTTCACGCGCTTGAGGTGAATATGGCGACAAACGATGGTAGCCCATATTTAAATGATCAGATGTTTTCGCTTGTTGCGTCACCACCAAATGCTTAGATACCGGATTATTTTCAGGTAATTGCCACGCCAAAAGCGGCATCCATGCATATAAACGGTTCACTTGAGTACGGGACTGAATTTGCCATGCGACCCGATTAAACAAATCTGCACGCATCGGTAAATAGCGATTCGGGAAATATACCATATCTGCTGAACCATCTGCATCTGGATCAGAAAAAGCTTGTAAGTACACTGTGTTGACTTTCATGGCTTGAATACGATCAAGCAAGAGTCCGATATTTTTTTCTTCTTGTGCTGGATCAGGATCGTACAAATAGTCTAAATCGACATGCATAATTTTTTGTGCGCGATTATTATCATTTAAACCCATTTCACGGGTTTTAATATCTGCTAATAAATCTGCACGAGTGGTATCACTTTCGACCAAAATCCGATTCAAATGGCTGAGGGACTGCTTCACATTATTCCCCCCATCATCCAACGTAATGGTGATTGGCATACCCAATTGCTTCGCAATTTCGACTGTTTTCATGTTGTACTGTCCATAAGGCCACACCATCACCCGAGGACTACGAATACCATGTTTTTGTAAAACTTCATTGTTTTTCTTTAGATCGGTATAAATTCGTGTTGCATAAGCTTGATCAGACTCATAACTTTTGCTTTCTGGAGAATACAACCGTGTCGTTGCAGCAGGTTCAGAATTTCCTTGAGGATTGCCCAATATGCCACGGTGCAAATCATAACTGTGGTTACCAATCTCAACATAACCACTGTCTTGCATTTCTTTTAACTCAGCCCACGTCAAAATATCACTGCGTGGAATTTTTTGATCACCAAAACTGACTTGCTGACCTTGCGTCTCAATCCACGAGCCTACAACAGACAATACCACAGGAACCCGTTTTTCTTTCACAATTGGATAAGCATATTTATAAAAGCTTTGGTAACCATCATCGACGGTCAGTAATAAAGGCTTTTTTGGTAATTTATATGAACCTTGATTGGCTTTAATCAATTGGTCTACGCTGATAAAGTGGAAGCCATCTTTCTTTAATGACTGAATCTGCTCGGCAAATTGTGTAGATTTAATCGCATATTGTGGAATCAATGCACGTTCATGATCGGTAATTTCATGATAACCAATGATCGTCAGTAAATTTCGATCAGGTGTATGCATGCCCGCATGGGTAACAGCACTCATAGAAGCAGCCAACAGGGTTAAACATGCAACGATGGGTTTAGAAAAACGATTCAACATAAATTTCCAGCTCATTGATTTTATAGATATTTACTTGAAAATAATTATATTCAACATTTAAAACCTTGAGATATCATTACTTTTCTACTTTATTCGTATAGCAACAACATTTAAGCGATTGAAGCAGAGGTCAAGCAAACATTCTTCATGGGATATTTTATAAAATATAATTCTGAAATGAATATTAAAATGAAAGTTTTGTTTTATTTGCAGATTATGTCCTACACTTAACCACTATAAAGCTCACAATTTTTACGATTTGCTTACTTGTTTTCAACATGCTCAATTTTCTTCGCACCTAATAAAAAAACTCCAAGCGATGCTTAGAGTTTTTATGAACTGCAATACCAATCACACGCTTAGTCACGTGTTTTGACATCATATAATTCAATTTCAAAAATCAAGTTTGAGTTTGCAGGAATGATATTACCCATTTTACGTTCGCCATATGCCAAATGTGACGGCACGATCAATTTACGCTTACCGCCCACTTTCATTCCCATGATTCCTTGATCCCACCCCTTGATCACACGCCCCGTACCGATCACAGTTTCAAAATAGTTACCACGATCAAGTGAAGAGTCAAACTTGGTTCCATCTTCTAACCAGCCCGTATAATGTGTGGTAATTAAAGCACCTTTTACCGCTTCTTTACCTTCACCCACCACTAAATCGATAATCTCTAACTCAGCTGTCATTACTTTGCTCCGCATTTAAATGTTTGATTCAATCTCTATATTCGTTTGATATAACGAAGATTACTGCAACTGTGTCCACTCAATCACAGCTTGGGCAGTGTCACCAATTAAGGTCCATTCACCATCCATTACATTGAGCTGTAATTGCATGGTACGTTGGCAAAGGTGTTGAATTGCCTCAGTGGTTGCTTCAGACAACTGCCAAACATGTACATTAGACAATGTTTTTAATTTTGAACTGCGTTTGTACCATTCGGCAACAGCTGAACCATACGCCACTACAGCCACATTTTTACAACGTGCAGCCGCTTTTTTGACTTTATCTTCATCAGGCAAGCCCACTTCGATCCATTGTACCAACTGCCCTGTCAGGTCTTTTTCCCACAGTGCCGGCTCATCCGTTTCAAATAAATCTTTGGTAAATTCTAAACCTTCATCGGCAAAACGCGCATATGCCAACACACGCACCATGAGACGTTCAATGGTTTCTGAAGGATGCAAAGCCATGGTCAGTTGATAATCACCATATTGATGTACATCCATATTGGCAATATTCAAATCTGCCTTATAAATCGTTGCTTTTAACGCCATGAAAAATCCAAAAATTCAAGTTCTCAACTATGGCGTTAGTCTATAAGATTTTAATAACCTTTACTGCGTTTTTTCGGCTGAATCTATGCGACAGTGCAAAATCGCACTTTCTAAACTTGCCCAATCCCGATCATGTTGCGTAATGACTTCTATTCGATTATCAATATTTTCTGCGCCTGACTTATAGTTGAGTTGCTCAGGATTAAAATTAAAGGTCATCCAACCTTGATTGGTATTAAAAATACCCTTAATCCGTAACCAATTTTCTTGCTCACACAGTACATCTAATAGATCATAAAAATCGAATTGCCAACGTTTGGAAAATTTCCAACCTGCAACAGTATAGCCATTGGAAGATTCAACATAGTGATATGGCAACTGCTTAATTTCAGGCAAATTTTCATCTGCTGAAAATTGTTTTTGTATATGTATCAATGGCATGATTTTACGTTGAATGCCTCGGTGGGGTATATCTATTTGTTCAATTTGAATATTGCCCTGCTCTGCCATGATCCACGTTTGGATGCCAGTCAAATATTCATCTTTTAGATCGCTCAATACACGCTGATCAACCTCAGACATACTGTTTGTATGGGACACCAACACAATTTGCGCTGCTTTGAGCTGATCTTGATACAAATCCTGTGAAATCCAATCGGTATCGTGTAAACGTGAGCCATCAATCACGGTAAGCAAAGCCCGCATATTCACTTGTGACTGCCAATGGGGTTCAGTCAACTGTTCAATAAGCTGCGCAGGATGCCCCAAGCCTGTAGGTTCAATAAATAAACGGTCAGGCTTTTTTTCTTGAATCAACCGTGATAATGCAATTTGCATGGGTAATTGACTCGTACAACACAAACAGCCACCAAGGAGTTCTTTGACTTCATAGCCTTGTGCATTGGGTAATAATTGTTGATCAATCCCAATTTCCCCAAATTCATTCATCAGAATTGCCCATGTTTCATGTTCAGGCTTTTGTGCCAATAATGCCTGTAACAAAGTGGTTTTTCCTGCACCCAAAAAACCAGAAATAATGTGGGTTTTGACTGTGACAGTCGTCATAATTTTCACAGAAGCATACTCAATCATGCATAAAATTTCATTTTCAAGCTTAGTGTAGAGTGTATCGTGTATAGATTCATCGCTGAATATTTTAAAAACCATCTCTTCGTGCTAAGTCAATATTTTTTATCATAAAATAATTGTTTGAATCTTATATATCATGCGCTAAATGCTTTATTTTTATATCTTTTAAATACATATCAACAGCTTATTTTGTGTTATTAGTTTTCCTAAAACCTATTGAATATGGCAGAAATCAGGGACATTTTGTTAAAGCTAAGTAATTTTTTAGACGATATTTTAAGCAACTTGTCATATTTACATACATTTTAAGGGCAAAAAATGCATTATTTTTCACATGAAGTACACAAAAGTTAGCGATTTATGTCTGCTTCGTAACCCAAACTGTTTTCCTTTGTTTAGAAGGTTGCCTAAATTTCATTCAGCACTTAGCATAATTTTCGTTCCCAATGATTGTTGTCACTTACTCAATCTACTCGACAATGTAAAAATCTTGGGAGTTATTTTTAAATGAATAAGGATGCCGAAAATGAAACTCGTTAAAACACTACTTGCAACAACTTTTGCTCTCACTGCTGCAACTGCTTCTTTTGCTGCTACCGAAAAAGCGGCTGATGAAGCTGAAAAAGTCATTGTATCAACACAAGAAGGTGCAACAACTGAAGATGCGTCTGCTGCTGCACAACCATCATCTGAACAGCCAGCAACTGAAAGTGCTGTTGAAGGTTCAGTACCTGCTGCTCCACAAGCAAACCAATAAAATGTGTTGATCTCCCTCAAGATAACAATTTAAGTTAAGTCCGCTTAGCTTTAAAAAAACCAGATCAAGCTGCGATCTGGTTTTTTTGTACTTAAGTATTTTAGTATTGTTCTCACTCATCATTTTCTGCCAATATTTTAATCGATGTACCTTGATCAATGCTTATGATTTAAAATGATCCACATGCTTCATCATAGATATTTATAATGATTAGATTTAATAAACCTATACTAAATTTATAATTTTATTTATCATTTTCAAAAACTTAAATAAAAATAAAGATTATCTACTGCACTTTATTCGACTAGCTTTCCACTATGGCATAGCTAGGCTTAGACCTATATTTCAGTCATTAATAGCCCCATATTGTGATTTGAATGGAACCATCGCTATGCGTTCAAAGATTGACTACAGCACTGAAGTGGCTATTTTAGGTGCAGGTCCTGTGGGTTTAACCATTGCTAACTACTTAAGTAAACAGGGCGTAAAAGTCACTGTGGTTGAACAGCTCGACAGTCTGATTGATTACCCTCGTGCCATTGGGATCGATGATGAATCTTTGCGTACCATTCAATCACTGGGTTTGGTAGATCAAGTATTACCTCATACTACACCGAACCATGCGATGCGCTTTCTTACACCGAAAGGTCGCTGTTTTGCGGATATTCAACCATTGACCCGTGAGTTTGGTTTCTCTCGTCGTAATGCATTTATTCAACCACAAGTCGACAGCGTATTACTACAAGGTTTAAAACAGTACCAAGGGGCGCAAGTTTTATTCTCTCGTCAGTTGAATGAGTTTAGCCAAGATGCCAACGGTGTAACCTTAAACATCCAAAACAAAGATGGCGACAAAGAAGTTATTCATGCGCAATACTTGATTGCATGTGATGGCGGTAACTCAATTGTACGTCGTACTCTCAATATTGGTTTTGATGGTAAAACAGCACCAAATCAATGGATTGTCATTGACATTGAAAATGACCCATTGGCAACACCACACATCTATTTGTGTTGTGACCCTGTACGTCCTTATGTGTCTGCAGCATTACCTCATGGTATCCGTCGTTTTGAATTTATGGTCATGCCGGGTGAAACTCAAGAAGAACTGAGCAAGCCTGAAAATATTGCCAAATTATTGTCTAAAGTATTACCTACGACCGATGGGATCGAAGTGATTCGTCAGCGTGTCTATACCCATAATGCACGTATCGCAGATAAATTCCGTGTAGACCGTATTTTACTTGCGGGTGATGCAGCACACATCATGCCTGTATGGCAAGGTCAAGGCTATAACAGTGGTATGCGTGATGCCTTTAACTTAGCTTGGAAAATGGCTTTAGTTGTGCAAGGTAAAGCAACGCCTGATTTATTAGACTCTTACCAAGTCGAACGTAAAGACCATGCCAAAGCCATGATCGATCTTTCTGTCATGGCTGGTCATGTCCTTGCTCCACCAAAAAAATGGCAAGGTTTTGTCCGTGATGGTATTGCCTACGCATTGAATTACATCAAACCAATTAAACAATACTTATTGGAAATGCGTTTTAAACCAATGCCTAAGTATCATGACGGTGCTTTACTTGCAGATGGTCATAAAGACTCACCTGTAGGCAAAATGTTTATCCAACCACAGGTTCAACTTGAAAATGGTCAAACCGTTTTACTTGATGAAGTGATTAGCAATGACTTTGCCGTAATCGCTTGGGGTGTAGATCCGAAATGGGGCATCAACGAAGCCAATATGAAAAAATGGCAAGCGTTAGGGGTTAAATTCATCCAAGTATTACCTGCCGTTCAGTTGGGCAATGAAAAACGTAAAATCCATGATGGTGTGATTACCATTGGTGATATCGGTACCGAGATTCGTTCGTGGTTCGGCAAGACAGATCAAGCAATCGTCATTTTACGTCCTGACCGCTTTGTTGCAGCTTTAGCAATTCCGCAAACCATGAATACGGTCAGTCAGCAATTATTTAGCAAACTCCATGCGAAATAACACAGCAATATTTTGATCATGTGCAAGAATCACCATGTTTCAAACATGGTGATTCTTTTAATGTAATTCATCCCTTCCTCTGTATTTCATTTTTGTTTTACACATCGATGTTATTCATTTTTCACCTCAACAGACTTCTGTAAATAAAAAGCTGTATTGAATGCTAAATTTAAGCATAATATCATCATTCAAATTAAGCCTTTTATTCTTATGAAAAAAATTATTTTAATTGCATTTATTTCCACACTCATAGCCTGTTCAAAAGCCACACCCGAACAAAATGCCTCATCAAACCAAACGGAAGCAAGTATTTCACTACAACCTTCAAAAAATACTTTCGATAGCACACGCTTTATGCGTAGTGATGAGGCTGGACCTTTATGTCCTCAAGACTCCCTACAATGTTATACTTATGCACAAGAGCAACTTCGTTCTAAATATCCTGATTTAATCCAAAAAATTGGCGATGGTATTAGTATTCAATTTTTTGATGGCACAATTAAAAAATATATGCCAAGTCGAGGCAAAGAAGATCATCCTGACTACTGTGAAGTCTGTGCTTATACTGTGGTCAATGAATATCCGGCGATTGATTCTTTACTTCTACATATTCAATATTATGAAGGCTCAAGTTATAGCGTGCTCAATTTAAAAACAGGTCGTGAAACCAGTCTGTCAGGTCTACCCACATTTAGTCCAGATTATAAATACATGCTGAGCATTAATAGTGACTTAGAAGCGGGTTATACTGACAATGAGCTCAATATTTACCAGCTTGATGACCAGCATAATCCTCAACTCATTTTTGAAGCAGTTAAAACCATTCCACAGTTTCAGAGTGAAAATAATATTGGCTTCTCTGCTGCAACATGGCTAGAAAACACAAAATTTATTGTGCAGTCAGACTATCTTTCAAATACCGAAAACTATTCCAATGACTATCCACATAAATTTTATCAATTTAGTTTAATGAATAATGATGCAACACCGCATTGGTCTGTCGAAACATTGTCAGAAGAAAGCTATCAGAAATTAAAAGATCAATAAGCAAATTTTCAGGTTTCACTTGGCGGCTGTTAAATCGCCAAGTGCTGCCTAGTGACTGATACAGCTTGCAAGCAAGCTACATTTGACTGAGTTAGGTTTAACATCCGTTTTGAACATGGTTTGAACTCATTTCCATCATTAAAACTAAACTCACCATTGCACCCGTCAAAACATCTCCATATAAAATTGCTCTTTTAAAATTTTTAAAATTAAATCAATGGCTTCATTCTTTTGATCTTTACGATAACTTGCATATAAACCAATCATCGGCAACGGCTCAAGCGTATTTTTCACCACGATCTTATCACCCAATAAGGGAATCACATAGGCAGGAACCAAACTCCACCCCACGCCCATCCCCACCAGATTGACATTGAGTAGAATATTGGTCGACTTCTGTACCACATTGACATTCAATTTCGATTGCTTGAAAAAATCCTGAATAATTTTATGCAGTTGAGGTGATGCATCTTCATCACTAATGACAAAATCTTGCTGATTAAATGACTTAATCCCGACATGCTTTTGTTGTGCAAAAGGTGAATCTTTAGGAATAATCAGAGTCAAAGGCTCTTGAAAAACCTGTATACTTTCAAACTCCTCGTCATCTCCAAGATAACGTGTGAAAGCAATGTCAATTTCCCCTTTACGCAATGCTTTAAATTGATCAGAATCAGTCAAACTATGAAAATCAATTTTAATATCAGGAAAATGTGCCCGAATATTGGGCATGATATACGGAAAAACTTTCATTTCAGCCACAGGAACGAAGCCAATATTCAGTTGATCTTTATGAATTTTAGCAATCTGACGTGCATCAAAAATTGCCTTTTCCGCATGTTCCAAACTGAGCAATGCTTCTTTTAGAAATGCCCGCCCTTCCTCAGTGAGCTCCACTTTTCGGTTGGAACGAATCAACAGTTGCACACCAACCTCTTGCTCTAAGTCTTTGATTTGTTGACTTAAAGAAGGCTGAACTGTAAACATCCTTTGTGCAGCTTTCGTAAAATTTAATTCCTCTGCCACTGCTACAAAATAGCGTAAATGACGTAATTCCATAGGTTTAGCCTTCTATTTTGCCGAAATTAGTTTTGGTGCAACGCTCATTTTGTATAACAACATGGTCATGAGTACAATCACTGCACAAAAAAGATATGTGAATTGATAACCCAAGTAAGCAATGATCAAGCCCATAACCACTGAACCAACTGCCATACCAAAATCAAACAAAGTGAAAAAAGTTGAAATTGAATACCCCATTCGCTCTTTGGGTACAGCTTGAATGGCAACGGTTTGAAAACATGGAAATAATGAACCATAACCGATACCAATAAAAACTGCTGCTAGCCACAAAATCCATTGTGAATGTACAAAACTGACAATCACTAAACCGATGGCAAAAAATACAAAAGATGGATAAATCACAGCACTCGCCCCTTTACGATCGTAAATTTTCCCAACCCAAGGGCGTACAATAATCATCGCCAACGCAAAAATAATAAAAAATAAGCTGACATATTGCAGTAAATTTTGCATTTCCGCATAGGCAGTAATAAAACTCATAATACTTGAATAAGAAAATGCAACCAGTAACGCTACACAACCGATAGGTACAGCACGTTGCTCAATAATATCTGAAAACTGCACACGCGTTTGAAGCGCTGTTTTCTGGTTTTTAACAGCAGAGTTTGATGCTAAAGGAATCATTAAACAAAAAATAAAACCAACACAAATAATTGCAGTCAAGACCTGAAAAACCGTTATAAAATCAGAATATTGCAAAACAGTTAAAGCAATCAATGGACCAAATACCACAGCCAAATTGGTTGACATCACATAATAGCCCATGCCCTCACCTTTACGTTGTTCAGGAATAAATTCATTGGCAATCGGCACGGCAACTGTCGTGAGAACACTAAACCAAATCCCATGAATAAAGCGAACAACCAATAAGATCCATAAATTATCTGCAAACAAATACGTAAAAGCACAAAGCACGAATAATAATTCAGAACCTCGAAAGGCGATTTTTTCCCCTATTTTTTCAATGATTAAGCCTGAAAATGGACGAATCGCAATAGAAGACACTAAAAATAATGTCAGGGCTAAACCAGCTTGCTGAACAGAGCCCCCCAAAGACTTTAAAATATAAACAGGTAAAATGGTTAAAAATGCAAAATAGTAAGTGAACAAGAATAAATTATTAAAAATGCATAAAATAAAGTTTCTATTCCACAGTTTTTCAGGCTGTATTGCAACCATGCGATTCATACTTGCACCTGTGTTTTTATTGTTTGAATCGGTGCTAAAGCCAATGCGACCAAATCATGAATATAGGCAGCATCAGGCATTTTATTAAAGAAAATAATTTGATAATGAATCGGAGCATAAATACTATCAAGCATCAATTCAAATGGATAATGTTCACAAATTTCACCCCGTTGAATTGCCAACTGAATCAGCTTTCGTGTTTCTTCTCGTCTAGGCAATAAATACTGCTGAAAAAACTCACCTGCTGCTTCTCGATTTTCCGCCATGACCACCAATAAAGCACGTCCGACTTGATGATCTAAGGCTTTGGCTAATTTTAGTAATTGTTGCTCTAAATTGAATTGTAGACTTTGTGAGAAATCCATGTCAAAAATCGAAGCGGTATAGGCTTTAAAGGCTTCAAAAACTAAATCGGACTTGTGTTTCCACCAACGATAAATCGTTGACTTAGCAACACCTGAACGCAAAGCCACATCCTCAATCGTGAATTTACGATAATCATGCTCTTCTAAAGCTTCCACCACTGCATCCAAAATACATTGTTTACGGCGGGCGGTTTTTTCAATTTCCATCATCCCTGCACCAAACGATACGCTACGTTTCGTTTGATTTTAAGAAATCTTGTCTGTCTTGCTAAATAGTTTTTTCCTTTCAGATCATCTGTAAAAACAATCAATCGATTGCGTTGTTTTTTATTTTTATAAAATTTTAAAAGCATGTTTTGAATAAACTGATGTTTAGAAAATCACTTTCAATGGCGTTGTTCACCCATAAAAAAACCTCCTAACAGGAGGTTTTTCTCAGCTATTTGAGCTTTTCTTATAAATACTACATGATGGATGATGGTTTTCTTGCAAACGAGCAACTTTACGATGCTCCGCAGCTTCAAAACGGCAACGCTTCCAATCATTGTCTAAATTTAAAGGCGGAATTTGTTTTGGCTTACCATTTTCATCCACAGCAACCATCGTAAAATAACAACTATTAGTATGACGAATCGAGCGCTTTTGAATATTTTGTGCCTCTACACGAATGCCGATTTCCATAGAAGTACGACCAACGTGATTCACACTCGCTAAGAATGTCACCAACTCACCGACATGAATCGGCTCTTTAAAGTTCACTTTATCCACTGACAAAGTGACAACATAACTGCCCGAATAACGGCTTGCACATGCATAAGCAACTTGGTCGAGCAGCTTTAAAATTGTACCCCCATGTACATTACCTGAAAAGTTTGCCATGTCAGGGGTCATCAAAATAGACATCGTTAATTCAGATTGGTCTTCTGTTGTAGGGATCATTTGATCGAGTGGTGACATTATTTTCTTGACTCAGTGTTAAGACAGGAGATAGAGGACTATTATTATATATCTTTTCAAGCAAAAAAAATGTTTAATTCGGCAATTGACCATTATCTGACATGATATTGTTTGATTGAATCATTTATAAAATATATGGTTCATCCCTTTTCATCATGATTTTTTTCAATGAGACGTAACATTTCCATGGGAATGTTGTCATAGCTAAGATCGTGTTTACTCATACTACACAATTGGATTTCATAAGATTGATCCAAATTTATTTTTGTAACCACAAAGATCACTTCAGGCTGTGTTGCGAGTTTTACTTGTTGACCGACTGCAATTTTCGTCATTTTAATTTCATAATCCTAATCATTAATATTTATTCAATATTAAATTTTTTTGGATTATAAATTTTTCATTAAAAATAGTAAATTTAAATTAATGATTTTTAAACCCATAATGTAATCAAATCACATTATTTATTTAAAAATTGACTCATGCCATAGTTCAAAACGATCAATCAATTATGCACAGTCAATTCAGAAAACTGCCCATTTTGTTGATCTTGTTTCTTGATATTTAACACAGTTTTAATATCGTTCAGTCGCTCATTGGCGGCATCTCGTCCAACTTGCATGGTGTATTCGCGAGTTTTTACATCAAAAATATGTGCTTTTTCACGCAGATCAGGCTGTATGACGATATCAGCACTTTTTAGTTCTTCAGCTGCCAAATGACTTTGCATAATATTAATATTTTGGTTAAACAGTCCCCACATGTTGGTGGTTTCAGTATAAACAGGTTGCGCTAAGATATTGACTGCAATGACAATATCAGCACCAAGCTCTCGTGCAACTTCTACAGGTACAGGACTAACTAAGCCCCCATCAACATATTCATGCCCTTCGATTTGAGTCGGAATAAACATACTTGGAATAGACACTGAAGCACGTACAGCCTGCCCAGTATTCCCATAATTAAAAACAACTTTTTTACCATTTCTTAGTTCAGTTGCGACCACATACATCGGTATTTTCATGTGTTCAAGTGGCTGTTGTCCTACTTGAGCATTGATATAATCTTCAACTTTTTGACCATCAAAAAAGCCTTTCATGCCTATTTTAAATTCACGAACATCTTTAACTTTCAAATTTAAAGCGATTTCACGTAATTCTTGCGCAGATTTACCACTCGCATACAGTGAACCGACAATACTTCCTGCACTCGTTCCGACGATAAAATCAGGCTTAATTCCTTGTTGTTCTAATACTTCAATGACACCAATATGTGCATAACCTCGTGCACCACCACTGCCTAAAACCAATGCAATTACTGGTTTTTTTTGAGAATCTTTAAATTTATAAAAACTTTTGTCGAGCTGAGAGCGTGCTACAGCATGGGCTTGCACAGCTGCTGTACTCTCTAAAGGCACACTTTGACAGCCAATCAGCATAAAACTACAACAGACCAACGATAAGATAATTTTTTTCATAAAAATATGATTCTCACTTTTACATATATCACAGCACAAATGCAGCCAAAAAACTGTTAAATTTTTTTGTCATATTTAAAACGTATAATTTTTAAAATGTATAATCAGAAAATTGTTGTATAGCCTCATCACGAGACAAATGACTCAATAAAAATATATAGACGGTTTAATTTGTGGTTCAGTCGTTTCATTTTTAAATAATACTTTTTTGCTCACATCTATTTTGAAATAATAAAGAGAAGCCAAAATCTTTAGCTTCTCTTTGCTGCGATTAGTTAAACAAAAAACTTCAAGATCAACTGAATCACTGTGGCATTAATCAAGTCGACAAAGAATGCACCGCATAAAGGTACAATCAGGAATGCTTTATGCGAAGGACCATACATATTGGTGATGGCTTGCATATTTGCAACCGCTGTTGGTGTTGCGCCCATCCCAAAACCACAATGACCTGCAGCTAATACTGCTGCATCATAGTTTTTACCCATAACGCGGAAAGTCACAAATCCAGCATAAAGCGCCATCGTCAAGGTTTGTGCTGTTAAAATCACCACCAATGGACCTGCTAAATCTGCTAATTGCCAAAGTTTCAATGATAACAATGCCATCGCCAAATATAGTGATAATGCAGCATTACCAAATACATCAATCGCACGATCAAACATATTAATACGTAATACACTTTCTAAGATATTACGTAAAATAACACCACCACCTAATGCCCAAACAAAAGTGGGTAATTCAAACCACTGCCCTTTACTAAAGCCTGTCATAAATTCAGCAAAAGCCAAACACGCTGCAAATAAACCTAGAGTCGTGATTGCATTATCGGCAGTAATCAAGCGGACTTGTTGAGGGTATTCAAAAGGAACATATTCACCTAAACCACTCAATGGCTCACTGTTAGCATCGTCTACTTCACTGCGCGTTCTCGGGCTAGCAAGTTGATAACGGTTAATTAATAGTTTTGCCAACGGCCCGCCAATGATCCCACCAATAATCAAACCAAAGGTCGCGCTCGCCATACCTAAAGCCAATGCACCTTGGATGCCGTGTTCAGATTCTAAAATTCCACCCCAAGCACCCGCTGTACCATGACCACCTGTGAGGGTAATTGAACCTGCGATAAGACCAATTAATGGATCTAGACCTAAAGCAGATGCCAAACTCATTCCCACAATATCTTGCACAATAATAAATGACGCGACGCAGACAAGGAAAATAACCAAGCCAATGCCACCTTCTTTGAGTTTGGCAAAGTTTGCACTCAAACCAATAGAAGCAAAGAAAACAAGCATAAAACTTGTTTGTAATTCACTACTTGTGGTAATACTATAGCCAAATAAATTATGTACAATCAAAGAAATAACCGCTGCAACCAAACCGCCTGCAACGGGTTCAGGAATATTATATTTACGTAAAAATTCAATTTTTTGAACAAGGAAACGCCCTAATAACAGCACGATGACGGCTGCTATCAGCGTATAAAAGGCATTAAAAGTAAATTCCATCATTATTTCCATTTAATTGAGGTGATACTTTTTGTTCTACAGTCTTATTTATACTTAAATATTTACTTCAAGTATAAGCGGATAAAACTGCACAACGAAAAGACAGATAGAACAATTAAAGTTCTGAGTTAAATTAACCTATGAGTGGCTATATTTTTTGATGGATAAAAATATGATAAACATATTAAATCTATTTGAGAAATCATCATTATTCCTTCTATCATTGATAAAATGGATAGTTTCATCAAAAAACATCAGAATTTACAGCCTATCCCAAGGGATCACATCGTGAATAAACTGAAGCAACAACATTCAAGTGTAAAAAATGCTGTCTTAACTATTATCGCTTTTCAAAACATGATTTTTAGCGATTTTAAAAAGATCGAACATTATGCTTAATTTCAAAAAAATATCAGCTTTTTTTACAAATTTATGCCTTTTTCCATCCTATTATTAGACTAAAGTTATAGATAGCGCTTTTATAGTGATAAATTTTAGCGTGAAGATAAAGTATAAATTTTTAGCAATATGTAAATAAAAACAGGAACTCATAGAGTTCCTGTTATTTTCATCTTCTGGTCACTTAAATGTGATTAGAAGTCATATTTCGCCATCAAACCTAAACGACTATCACGACCTTTTGCACCGCCTACAGTTTCACGCTCACCATAGACATATTCAGTACCGAATGTAATTGGTTTCACAGGGCTATACATCACGTTTAACCAACCTTGTTGTAACTTTTCATTCGCATCAGCGCCTAAAGTACTATCATCATAGAATGCTGCACCATAACCAATAGTACTGCGTAATTTAGGTGTAATCTTATAGGTTGCCCCTACAGTTACTGCATCAATATCAGTTAAGTCGATATCTGTTTTATTTGTTTCAACTTGGTATGGGTTTTCTGTATACAGTAAGAAGAAGTTATCACCTTTTACATGAGAATAATCACCAAATACGGTTAATTGTTCAGCAAGATTCAGTTTAGCACCCAAACCTACCCCCCAACCAAACTCAGTTGCGTCATCAGCAGCACGTGCACGTACTTCTTGAATCAAAGCACGACCTGTTAACAAAGCAGTATCACCCAATTTATGGCTAATTTTTGCAGTTGCCGCAGGTAAACGGTTTTCGTCACGACCTTTTTCTAAACCAACAAAGTATTGAGTATTTGCGTCTAGTTTATCGCTATAACGAACCATTGGAGTACGTTTTGTTCCAATCCCTAATGGTGAGTTGAAATCTAACATTTCTGGCTGAGTTTCAGTTGATAAGAACGATGATGTCGTTTGACCAAATAACCAATTATTATAGTTTAAGTAAGCATGACGAATACGTACTGTGTCACTTGAACCACGGAAATCGATTTCGATTTTACCGCCAACATCCGCACCTTGAACTGGCGCTTTAAAGTCTAAACCAATACGTGATGTTGCTGCTGTACTATAAAGGCGATCATCATTTTTTTCATCGCCTGCTTTATTAAGATCAACCTCATTGATACGGTTAAAAATACCGTCACCACCTTTTGCTTGATAAGAAGCATCTGCACGAACAAAACCATAAAGATTTACATCAGCACCCGTTTTAGATTTTAAAGAGGCTAAAGGTGACTGTGGTGCAGCAGGTTGAGCTGCGACTTCTTGTAATGTAACTTGTTGTTGCTGTTGTACTTGTTGTTGCTGTTGTACCAATGCTTTTAAAGCTTCAACCTCTTGACGAAGTTGTTTAATTTCCTCTTGATCAGATGTTGCTGCGTTTGCTGTCGTAACCATCAATGCTGTTACGGTTAGGGCTAAGCTCTTCAAAACAAATGTTTTACTGCTGAGGAATTGACTCATGAAAAACTCCTAGTTTTTAATCCTGTTGTACGTCCGTGCAAGCATTGGCTGAATCCCCCTATATCATGTTGAAGCAACCAATATTTTTTTGTGATCAGCAATCATTTCTTAATCTGCTAAATCAACAGATGCACTTCTGCTTTTTTGTTAAATTATGAAAGCGTTAAACTTAAGTTAAAACATAAAAGTAACATTATGTGTAAAATAATAACACACTTGTAATTTATCTTAACTCAACAACTTTATTAAAATCAGTTTTAACGAATAACATTGTATTTTCAATTCTTATTTCAGATTAACTTTGCATTTTTTGTTATATATTCTTACATTTATGCTGCAAAATAGCAGATCATTATTTTATGACTAAGACTAATGTCTAGGCATATTTTTATGACTTTGCACAAAAATATGAAAATTTGATGAAGTATCTTCCTCAATTCCTCCCCCACCGAGCGCCATAAGTATCACTTCAACGTTAAATCAACGATGATTTTTTACTGCTGTAATTGCAACTCTTTTTTAACAAACCAAATGGCAATCCCCCCTGTGGCAGTAAATCCCAGCATTAAAATCCCCATATTTAACACATGATTAAACATTAGAAAATTCAGTAAAATCCCACCCACTAAACCACATGTAAATTGAGCACTGCCCATAATTGCACTGGCCGTCCCTGCGCGTTCACCTTGTTTAGACATTGCCAAAGCCATTGCATTGGGGCCTGTAAAACCAATTCCTGAAACAGTGAAAAACAGTCCCACCATCACTACCCAAAGCGGTGTATCAAGAAATAATCCTGAAATAACGATCAGCATAGAACCCAAAATTTGACTCAATCCACCCAATTGCAAACGCTGCACGACAGAGAATTTTTTTGCCAATTTTTTATTTAAAAATGAAATACACATAATACCTAAGGCATTAAAACCAAAGGCATAAGCAAACTGTTGTTCATTCAGATGGTATTGATCCATCAATACTGCAGCAGCAGAACCAATATAAGCAAAAAGTGCAGCCCCTGTTAAACAACCTGCAAGCATAGGTAAATAAAAACTACGATCTTTGCAAATCTCTACATACAGTTGTAAGACTTGTCTCATATTGAGTTGTAAACGGCGTTCTACAGGCAATGTTTCTTTAAAGAAAAAATGCACACATGCCAAACAAAAAAAGCCAATCAACATTAAGACAATAAAAACGGCGTGCCACTCAAAAAAGTATAAAATCCAAGCACCCAAAGTTGGTGCGAGCACAGGTGCAATCCCCATAACAATCATCATACTGGCAAAAGCCTGTGCTGAACCTTGCACATCGAGTTGATCTCGAATGGCTGCACGTGCCATCACTACGCCTACGCAACCTCCAAGCGCTTGCAACACACGTGCCGCAATCAACGACCATTGATCATTGGCTAAAACGCACAGCAAACTCGCACAAGCAAATAAGGTCATCCCAAAGTACAATGGTTTTTTACGTCCAATGCGGTCACTGATTGGACCATAAATCAATTGCCCTACAGCCAAACCAAAGAAATATGCGGGCAATGAATTGGCAACTTGTTGTGTCGAGACATTAAAGTCTTGCGCCATTTGCGGTAAAGCAGGTAAATACATGTCGATCGACAAGGGTCCAAGCGATGTAAAGAGTGCGAGTAGCAAAATCCAACCCATTGAATATTGCGCTTTGACCTGTTGTTGAGACATAGAAAGTATGAATTTAATCGGAGGAAATGCAGACAAGTGTAACGCTTGCATTGTATTATTTCTATTGCTGATTAATTGAAGTTTCACATGTTACGCTTTGATTATTTTTAGACTTATTAAAAAGTGCTACACAAGGAATCGTTTTGAACACGTGGCTCAATCGACTTAAAAAAGCAACCTACAATACCAGTATTATGTATAACATTCGCATGATTATTGCTTTTGCAGGGACGGCTTTTGTACCGTATTTCTTAGACCAGCAGTTGATGACCATTCCTTTAACTTTAGGTGTCGTAGCGGCAGGTTTAAGTGATATTGATGATCGTTTTTCTGTGCGCATCATGAACTTGGTCTATACCTATATTGGTTTTTTTGTGACCGCTGCCTCAGTAACCTTGCTCTTTCCTTATCCGATATTGTTTGCATTTGGACTAATCATCTCCTGTATTGGCTGGATTTTATTAGGCTCCTTAGGTCGACGGTACGCCACCATCTCTTACGGTTGCTTAGTCATTTCAGTTTATTCGATGCTCGGTGTGCACTTGTTTGAACCCTGGTATATGCAACCCAGTTTATTGGTCATTGGGGCTGCATGGTATGGACTGATTTCAACCATCAGTTTCTTATTATTTCCTGTACGCCAAGTACAAGACAAACTTGCACAATGTTATTCGGCTTTAGGCGATTTTTTATTTTCAAAATCCAATCTGTTTGATGTTGATATGACTTCTGAAAGCTATCAACAGAGTATGATCAGTCTATCTATGGAAAATGGTCAATTGATTGGCATTTTCAACGATATGAAAACTGCCCTATTGACACGTTTAAAAGGTGACCGTGGTCAACGTGATACGCGCCGCAGTTTACAATACTACTTTGTCGCACAAGATATTCATGAACGTGCAGATTCAGCTCATATTGATTATCAAAAATTAGCAAAAATATTTGAACATAGTGACATTTTATTTCGCTTCCAACGGATTTTATCCTTGCAAGGTAAAGCATGTAAGGATTTGAGTGACAGCATTCTAAACCGTACTACTTATCAACATAATGCGCGTTTTAGTCATGCTTTTAAAAATTTGAGACATTCTTTAGATCGACTACGCACAGAACAAAATTATGACCAAATTTGGGTCAATGCGTTATTTTCCTTATATCAAAATTTAAAGTCGATCGATGCCCAACTCCAAAATGTCGAAACTGAACGCCATATCAAATATGATCAAAGTAAACACATCGAAAACCAACTCAAAGATGATGACTTAAAAGGTTTGGATGATATTTTCAGTCGGATTAAACAACACTTAAGCCCTGAATCAGTCCTATTCCGTCATGCGATTCGGGTCTCTGTGGTGCTGTTTATTGGTTACGTCTTTGTGCAAATCACCGAAATTGAATATGGCTATTGGGTCTTACTCACTGCGCTTTTCGTCAGTCAACCCAACTTTAATGCCACCAAGCGTCGTTTACGCCTAAGAATTATCGGGACTTTGGCTGGGATTATTGCGGGTTATGCGATTCTCTATTTTGTGCCGACTGTAGAAGGACAACTCTTATTACTCATTCTAAGCGGGGTTTTATTCTTCGATTTACGCAGTAAACAATATGCTCAAGCAACTGCTTTCATTACGATTTTAGCGCTCATTAATTTTAATTTAGATGGTTTAGGTTTTGAAGCCGCATTGCCCCGTCTAATTGACACCATCATCGGTTGTGCTTTTGCATGGTTTGGTGTGAGCTTTATTTTTCCAGATTGGAAATTCCGCCGCTTACCACGTACCATCAATCGTTCTTTAGAGTCACAATGTCAGTATTTGGCTGAGGTTGTTGATCAATATCATCATGGTCGTAACAATGCGCTGAATTATCGTATTGTCCGCCGAGCTGCGCATAATACCGATGCCGATGTTGCCTCATTAATTTCTACTTTAGCCACTGAGCCCGATTTTGACCCTGCACAAAAAACCTTGGCATTTGAGTTTTTATGTTTAAATCATACTTTTATTAGCTATATCGCAGCATTAGGTGCACATCGTGAAAAAATTCATGATTCAGAGATTTTAGGTTTACTCGATCAAGCACTTGATGACATTAGAGGTGCATTATTAAGAGACGAAATGCCTGATTTAACTGCACATAATATGTTGCAAACCATTCGTTTACGTTTAAATCAGTCGGATGAAGACTCAGCAAAAGCTTTGATTATTTTACAACAACTGTCTTTAATGTTTAGCATTTTAAAACAACTCAGTACGCTCAAACAAAGTTTAAGCCACGAACGAGATGAGCAGTCAACTGAACTTGCTTCACTGTAGACACAATGCATTTTGCAGGTATTTTGGTAGAATATACTGACGATTTGAATGTAAATAATGCTAAACTCTGCTTAGCTCTATATATTTTTTTAATACTGACATTATGACTGCCAAAAATCTTTACGCTTATACCCTACAACCTGTGCCGTATGAAGTTACTGAGGCGGAACAACGCAATGCTCAATTAATGATTTGGCGCAGTACCAATAAAATTGGTACCAAAGCGTGGGCAATCATGGGTGTGATTACCGCATTATCTCTACTTGGTCTTATTTTTATTAAAAATTATTCCACTGTCATTTTTTGGGTCTTGCTTGCCTGTGTTGCAATTTACCTCCTTGTACGTAAATTTGGCTTGGAATGGTATGTTAAACGTAAGATGAACGAATTCCCAGTGCAAGAAATCAAAGGCATTAAACTCGGCGTCCAACCCCACGGCATCGTAATGCGTCAGCAAATGGGCATGCAAGAAGGTGTTGGAACGATTGGTTGGAAAGATATTTATGAATGGTATAATACCCCAGATTTTTTATTGGTGAACTTTAAAGTCAAAGGTCAACAAGGTGCTTACATCCTTCCAAGTCGTATGAACAGCAAGAACTTTTCTTTTGAAACCGTACGCAAACATTTAAAAGAAACTGTAGGCGAACCAAAAACGCTTTAATTTCATATCAATATTAAGCCTCCTGTTAAGGAGGCTTTTTTAATGCATAAAACATAATGATAATGAGAATAAATATTATCTTTAAATCCATTCTCTCTACAATTTATTCAGTTATAATTGCCACATTCAAATTCTGCCTTTTACCTGAACACACATGTTTAAAAAAATACTTTTCCAACTTCATTGGTTTTTCGGGATTACTGCTGGCTTGATTCTCTCCATTATGGGGGTCACTGGTGCGATTTATTCTTATGAACAGCCTATTCAAAAACTACTCAATCCAGACAGTTATACGGTACAAGTCGAAAATCGAGCCAAACTTAGCCCTGCTGAAATTTATCAACATTTTCAGACCACACAGCCTGAAATTAAGATTAATAGCATCACCATAGACCAAGCGCCAAATGCCAGTTCAAGTATCAATATTGAGAAAGAAGGTGCACGTAAAGGCTTCAATATGATGATCAACCCGTACACAGCAGCAGTACTTCCTGATATTAAAGGAAGAGAATTTTTTCAATTTGTTCAACAATTACATCGTAATTTAACCGTTGGACCCGTCGGTAAACAAATTACAGGTGCATGTACCCTCATTCTGATTTATTTCATTCTCAGTGGTTTGTACTTACGTTGGCCTAAAAAACATTCATTGAAACAATGGTTCAGCATTAAACCTCAACTCAAAGGCCGTAACTTCCTCTGGGATTTACATGCGGTTGTTGGCACTTGGGTGGTCATCTTCTATCTTCTATTAGCTGTAACAGGCTTATATTGGTCGTATGATTGGTGGCGTAATGGCATGTACACAATTTTAGGCGTGGATCGTCCACAACCTGAAATGCAAGCAGGCGCAGGTAAAGCAAAACCAAATGAACATGCAGTAACTGAAGCTCAGGCAAAAAATGAACGCCGTGGTTCAGCAGAAGGTGAAAGACAAGATAAAGGTCGAGATAAAGCCAAAATTGATCCAAGTCAAATTGTCATCGCTTATACACAAACATGGACGGGCTTTCATGCACAATATAAACAAGCGTATTCATCAATCACCCTCTCTACTCCGAAAAAAGCAAATGGTGCCATGGACGTTTCTTTTGTAGATGTGACTCCACAACATGAACGCGCTCGTAACAAAGCAACATTTAACTATCAAAACAATCAAATTGAAAAAATTGAGCTTTATGAAGATAAAAAGCTCAATGAAAAAATCATGAGCAGTATGTTACCTGTGCATCGTGGTAGCTTCTTTGGTCCAATTTATCAATTCTTAGTGATGTTAGCTGCACTCTGTATGCCATTATTCTTTGTGACAGGTTGGATGCTGTATCTGAAACGCCGTAAACAAAAGAAATTAACATTAGCTGCACGCAACCAAACTGCAATTGTTGATATTGATCCAAATGCGACCCCTTGGCTGATCAGTTATGCATCGCAAACAGGCGTATCTGAACAATTGGCTTGGCGTACAGCCACCAACTTACAAGCAGCTCGTCAACCTGTGACAGTCAAAGCAACACAAGACTTAACCTTAGCAGACTTGCAAAACTCCCCACAAATCTTATTTGTAGTCAGTACTTATGGCACAGGCGAAGCACCTGATTTAGCCATCACATTTGTCAAAAAATTAATGACACAATCTTTAGACTTAAAGCATCTAAAATATGCAGTTTTAGCTTTAGGTTCACAAGAATATCCAGAGACCTATTGTAGTTTTGGTCATCAACTCGATGCTTGGTTACAACGTAATCACGCACAAGCCTTGTTTAAAACCGTTGAAGTCGATAATGGCAATGCCACTGATATTGCGAAATGGACATCTGCCCTTGCACAAATCACACAACTTAAACTCAGCAATATGAGTATTGAAAAAGTCTTTGATCAATGGACATTAAAGAAACAACAATTACTTAATCCACATAGCTTAGGTGCACCAGCATTCAATATAGAATTACAAGCAACACATGAAGTTACTTGGCAAGCAGGTGATATTGCGGAAATTCAAACAGGAAATAGTCCTAAGCGTATCCAAGCATTTATGCAAAAATATCAAATTTCAGCTCAAACACCTGTAGATGGACAAGATCAAGAGATTCAACATGCGCTGTGGAATCGTCAGCTCAATGTCGATGTTGAACCTTTTGCCAACATGCAGCATTTACTTGAACAATTACCCATATTACCTACTCGAGAATATTCAATTGCCAGTATTCCATCCCAGCAGATTTTACGTTTGGTAGTACGCCAACAAAGCGATGAAAATGGTGAGCTTGGTTTAGGTTCAGGTTGGTTAACACAACATTGCCAAGTGAATGATCAAATTGCGATGCGTATCCGTACCAATCCGTCATTCCATTTAATCGATGACAATCGCCCAATTATTTGTATTGGTAATGGAACAGGCATTGCAGGATTGATGAGTTTGATCCATAGTCGTGTGCGCTCAAGTTATACAGATAATTGGCTGATCTTTGGTGAGCGCCAACAAGCACATGACTTCTTCTTTAAAGAAACGTTAGAAGCATGGCAAACCACAGGAATGCTTAAACATTTAGATCTGGCATTTTCACGTGACCAAGTCGAGAAAGTCTATGTGCATCATAAACTCCGTGAACAAGAACAACGATTAAAGGCTTGGATCACACAAGGTGCTGTCATCTATGTTTGTGGTAGCATTCAAGGCATGGCAAGTGATGTTGACCAAGCATTGGTAGATATCTTAGGTGAACAACAAGTCAATCAGTTACGTGAAAATGGTCGCTATAAACGTGATGTGTACTGATTTATTTTTAAATTTTCCAAAAAATTAAAATCAAACCGAGCCACATGGCTCGGTTTTTTTATTTTGCTCACTATCAACTGACTTTACAATTTCAACGCTCAATAAAGCTAAGGCTTTGTTAAAATAATAACTAATCTTGTTTAAAATGATGATAATAGCGCGAATGAAGTTCTCTATTTTACTGCGTAGTAGCTTATTTATTTTAGGTCTCGTCCTATTTGTAGATGGTCTTATTCTTATTTTGCAAAATAAAATCCATCTAGGCACAATTCTGCCCTTTTGTATTGGACTATGCTTTCTCATCTACGTGATTTTTTATCAAAAAATTCAAAATATGCTACAAAAAAACCTAAAACTAAAAATATTTTGGCAAGTGGGATGGGGTTTCTTTAGTCTATGGGCTATCAGTGTCTTGGCTTTTTTTATCTACTTACATGAACAAACCCAAGCAAAGACCCCAATAGTACAAGTCGATGCCATTATTATTTTGGGTAGCGGTATCATCCAAGGTCGTCCCTCACCTACGCTCGCCTCACGCCTTGATACAGCAGCAGCGCTTGCACACCAACAGCACCCACAGGCATGGATCATTGTCAGTGGTGGGCTAGATTATGGAGAAAACATTACTGAAGCAAAAGTCATGTCAGCCTATTTACAAGAAAAATATCACTTAAATGCTGCCAAAATTTTAGAAGAAGATCAAAGTACAAGCACAGCACTCAATCTAAAAAATAGTCAGAAAATTTTACAAGCACATCATCTAGGTCTAAATGCAAAAATCGCCATAGTGACCAGTGATTTTCATACCTTACGTGCAGCAGCAATTGCAAGGAAACAAGGCTACCAAAACTTTATAACATACAGTGCCAAAACACCATTAGCAACACGCTACAACGCTTGGTTACGTGAATACTTTGCTTACCTGAGTGGTTGGTTACTTCATGAATATTAAAAATAAATCACACATAAGGTGATATTCTCACCTTATATTAAACCAACTTAAGTATGATGAATTCTAATTTTGCGGGGTAAAGGTAATTGATTATTTTGAAATAATACAGGTTGTTCAAGATATAAAGCATATAAAGCCTTTTTCATATCTATCAAAAACTTACTACCAGATACTAAAATATTCTGTCCCTCAGGCGTTAAATTGACTGACAGTAAAGTATTATTTTCTATAATAAATGGAATTACTTGCTCAATAAAAGCGACCAAATCAATCTCTTGAATAGAGTAACGAGCCCAATTATCTTTAATCAATAATTGCGTTAAACTTCGATTTTGCCAAACTGCAAATGCCTGCTGACCTGTAGGTGTTGCACACAACGCCCAACCTTCATCATATAAAGCATAGACTTTGGCTTGAGCAATAATGGTTTCAATAAAATGTCGATATTGATCTTCGGCAGATAATGCAGTTTTTTGAGTATTCGACGCAGACTTACGCTGATAAGGATTTCGCATATTTTCGTAATATAATTAAATTTTTTATCCCTATATATTACAGGAATTTTAAAAAATATGAAAAGAAAATAAAGAGATAAAATATGGTGGGCGCTGACGGGATCGAACCGCCGACATTCTGCTTGTAAGGCAGACGCTCTACCAACTGAGCTAAGCGCCCTGAGAAAAATAGCATTGCTATTTTAGGATACAAGACCAACAAAAGAATGTTGTAACTTGCTTTATCACACTTCCAAGATCAGGTATCAAGGAAATGGCGCAGCGGACGGGACTCGAACCCGCGACCCCCGGCGTGACAGGCCGGTATTCTAACCAACTGAACTACCGCTGCATTACGATACTTTACATGATGTAAAGTGAGGTCTTGTGCTTTTTATCGCATAAATATGGTGGGCGCTGACGGGATCGAACCGCCGACATTCTGCTTGTAAGGCAGACGCTCTACCAACTGAGCTAAGCGCCCTGAGTCATAAAAATAGCATTGCTATCTTTATCGTGCAAGATCAACACATGGTATCAACTTGCATTATTACAATTCCAAGATCAGGTATCAAGGAAATGGCGCAGCGGACGGGACTCGAACCCGCGACCCCCGGCGTGACAGGCCGGTATTCTAACCAACTGAACTACCGCTGCATTACGGCATTTATATATTACTATATAAATTATGGTGGGCGCTGACGGGATCGAACCGCCGACATTCTGCTTGTAAGGCAGACGCTCTACCAACTGAGCTAAGCGCCCTGAGCGAGATAAATATGAATTTAAACGCTAGTCAGGCATTAAACCTTATTGCAAATCTATTGTAAAGTGGCGCAGCGGACGGGACTCGAACCCGCGACCCCCGGCGTGACAGGCCGGTATTCTAACCAACTGAACTACCGCTGCACTTCAACAATTTTCATTGCTATACAAACGATTTATTGAACTTAAGTGGCGCAGCGGACGGGACTCGAACCCGCGACCCCCGGCGTGACAGGCCGGTATTCTAACCAACTGAACTACCGCTGCACTATAAATTCAACGTTAAAGCTTGGTGGGCGCTGACGGGATCGAACCGCCGACATTCTGCTTGTAAGGCAGACGCTCTACCAACTGAGCTAAGCGCCCTAACGACTTCATCGTTTGTGAGGTGCATTATAGAGAATCTTTACCGACTGTCAAACGCTTTTCTCCACGTTTTTCACTTTTTGCGTTTGAGTGATTAAAAAATAGATCATTTTGATATATTTTGAGCTTTTTTGTTTATTATTTATCTATTTATCGTGATTTAAATTGAATTTTTCAGACTTTATTTTATTCCCCTGTTTTGAAATATTGCGATTTTTAGCTTTTATTTTGCTTTAGAAATACAATTCGGCAATTTTTATTCTATTTTGAGCTTTTATTTTCAATGCATCTTAGCACCTTAAAATAACTGAAATTTTGTACAGCGCTTTATTTTAAAATTTTAATTTATCTTTCAACTTGCTCTTCTGGACGCGTCCAAAGCCAAATTGCCACAATTAACATGGTTAAATTGGTAAAAATTTTGACCGCTACAGGCGCATTGGTAAATAACATTAAGATCGCACTTGCTGTCATCATGAGGCTTGCTAACCATTTTGCTTTGCGTGGCACAGTACCATGTTCACGCCATGCTCTTAACGTTCTACCGTATTTAGGATGATTCAATAACCAATCATGTACTTGTGGCCAACCTTTGGATGCTGCCCACAGTGCCAAAATTAAAAAAACTGTTGTTGGCATACCTGGCAATATTGCACCAATAAAGCCAAGCACAATAAAAATAATCACCAGGCTACGCCAAAACAAAATTCGCATAGATCAACTCAATTTTTCAAACTTCGTTAGTATATATGTTTTATGATTAAACACTGTATTTTCTTTCTTTGGATCATTGCTTTTGAATGCGATCAATATCAGTTATTTTGAACCTTGGTTAAAATTTAAAACACCGATCGTTCGACAGTTAGCATTTGTGGTTGCAAGTCCTAATATTCTTGCGCAAATCCCAAATGATTTAGCGATTCAGCATTCATTTCAATTACATCCAGATCATTTTTGGCAACAACATTATCTACAATATGAAACTCGTCTTGAACAATTAGATCGAGATCCCACAGAATTACTTCATTTTATCGCACAACTGAAAAGCACACGTTTAGGCTTACGCTTTGAATATTTGATGTGGTTTTGGTTAAAAGATCACAGATTTCATGCCTTCAAATTGCTCGGACACAGCATTCAAATGTTTCAAGGGCAACGGACTTTAGGGGAAATTGACTTCTTAATTTTGAATGAAAATACTCAACAAATCGAACATTGGGAGGTCGCTTTAAAATATTATTTAGCTGAGGCAGATTTTCAACTGCAACATTGGTATGGTTTAAACCGACAGGATACGCTGCTGCGAAAACTCAAACATTTCACAGAAAAACAGTTTCAATTCACCGCTGTACAGTCGCACGAAATTCAAAAACGCTTTAGCGTGTTAAAGGGGCAATTATATTACCCAACTCATTATTTCCCATATAAAACAGAAGCTTGGATAAATGAGATGCGCCGTATCGGTCATTGGGGACGCACAATTCCACAGCAAAAATATTATGCCTTAACACGCCATGAATGGATTTGTCCAAATATTACACAAAGCACAAATAATGCAATATGGTGGACAAATGGTTTATATAAGCATCAGGATCAGCAAGATTTTTATATGTACCGTCAACCTCATATCCTCAATATTCATGTGCAAAAAGTGTAAAAATCACCCAAAAAATATACAAAATATAACCAAGCACTCATAAAACAATCATATTCAACTGTATATGATTTTTTTAATCTATCTAGGCATCAGAATAATTTTAAACTGGAGATCAATGATGAAAAAAGTTTTAGCAGCTTCAATTATGTTAGCGTTTGTTTTAACAGGCTGTAATACCATTAAAGGGGCTGGTCAAGACGTATCTAAAGCAGGAAATGCAGTGACAAACTCTGCTGAAAAAGTCGAAAATAAACTTTAATTTAAATAATAAAAAAAAGCCTTATCTTTTGATAAGGCTTTTTTTTATTTTTATAGCAAAGAATAAGTTCAACTCAGAAAGCTTTTTAGTTTTCATTCAAAACGATCTTCTCTATTATAAGCTTTCCCCTTTTCAGATTTTATTTTTAACCATGAATGCCTCAGACACTTTGGATCTCAGCCTCGCACTCTTACGTCAACCCTCAGTCACACCAGTCGATCATAGTTGCCAAAACATGATGGCTGAGCGTTTAGCTGCTGTCGGTTTCAACATTGAACATATGCGCTTTGAGGATGTCGACAATCTATGGGCACGCCGTGGTACAGAAGCACCTGTTTTTTGCTTTGCAGGCCACACAGATGTTGTTCCAACGGGGCATTTAGATGCTTGGGAATCTGATCCATTTTTACCAGAAATTCGTGATGGTAAGTTGTATGGTCGTGGCAGTGCAGATATGAAAACCGCTTTAGCTGCAATGGTGGTTGCTTCTGAACGCTTTGTCAAAAAACATCCAAACCATAAAGGTTCAATTGCCTTTTTGATTACCTCAGATGAAGAAGGTCCATCGATCAATGGTACAGTCAAAGTTGTTGAGACCCTTGAAGCACGTCATGAAAAAATGACATGGTGCTTGGTCGGTGAACCTTCTAGTACTTCAACATTAGGGGACATTATCAAAAATGGTCGCCGTGGTTCTTTAAACTGCGTTCTTACCGTGAAAGGTAAGCAAGGTCATGTTGCTTATCCTCATCTTGCGATTAATCCTATCCACACAGCATCAAAAGCATTGGCTGAAATGTGTGAGACAGTATGGGACAATGGTAATGAATATTTCCCAGCAACATCTTTCCAAATTTCAAATATTCAAGCGGGTACAGGTGCAACCAATGTTGTGCCTGGCACAATGACAGTGACCTTCAATTTCCGTTATTCCACTGAAGTGACTGCGGAACAATTAAAAGCCCGTGTGCTAGAAATATTAGATCGTCATCAAGTCGACTATGAAGCACAATGGACTTTATCTGGTTTACCATTTTTAACACCTGTCGGTGAGTTGGTAAATGCGGCAACAACAGCAATTAAAAATGTCACAGGAACATATGCTGCACTTTCGACGAGCGGTGGAACATCAGATGGGCGTTTTATTGCTCCTACAGGTGCACAAGTACTTGAATTAGGCGTATTAAATGCAACAATTCATCAAATCAATGAGCATGTTAATATTGATGAACTTGACCCATTAACCGACATTTATGAGCAAATTTTAGAACAATTACTGACCTAATCATATTGGTCAAAAAAGGAATGCATTGCATTCCTTTTCTTTTATTCGCTTAGCTCTAATTCTTTTTGAATCTTCGCTAAGTTAGGGACATGGAAACTTTCCTCACCTACTCTCACCATATATAAAATGGTTTCATCCTCAGACTGCTGCTCCTCGTCTACCACTTCTGAGATACGTAAACGAATAGAACGTGGCATTTCATTGCACAATAAAGCAAAACGTTCATTTGCGGAATCACCTTCAATCACCAAAGCAACCCCTAAAGTTGTATGGGGATCGCTCACACGAAATACAGGTAATTTACGCTCATGCCACTCTACTGTTTTCACTTGTGTTGGACTATCGAGTGCGGAAATGACAATATTTTGTGGCAATAACATTGGTGCTTTATCATAACAATCAATGATATATGCATCAATAAAACCCGTTGATACCGTAATAAGGTGCTGAAGCTCCTGCGTATTGGTTTGATCTAAAATCGATCCTTTGCCATTTTGAGACATCATTACTCCTTATTGTGCAACCAACAAATTCTGAATATTTTCCAACAAATCAGCTTCTTGGAATGGTTTACCCATATAATTCGTCACACCTAAACTAAATGCACGTTCACGATGTTTTTCACCTGTTCTTGAAGTAATCATAATGATTGGCAACTCATGATGAATTTCATGGTGGCGAATCCAATTGGTCACCTCAAAACCATCCATACGTGGCATTTCAATATCAAGCAACATTAAGTCTGGTTTGACATTTTCCAACTGCTCAATCGCATCTACACCATCTTTGGCAGTGATGACATCAAAGTTATGACGTTCAAGCAAACGCGAAGTCACTTTACGTACTGTCACTGAGTCATCCACAATCATTACCAAATGACGCTGATCACGGTGACGCGTTAACTCTCGTTGATCATTCGCTGCTTGACGTTTATTACTCAAAGCCTGACGTGCAATATTTTGTGCATCTAAAATTAAACAGACTTGACCATCACCCAAAATTGTTGCACCGGCCACAGCGCCAATTGATGTAAATTGCTTGCCAATTGGTTTTACAACAATCTGTGAGCGTGAACCAATCAACTGATCGACCAATAATGCTGTATTTTTACCGCTGTTATTTTTAATCAGCAGCACAGGTAAAGAATGTGCAATACCGGAGAAACGTGGCATTGGTTGGTGCGCCACAAACTCAGCCATATAACGTAAGTTATAGCGTTGCTGATCGATGACAAAGTCTTCTTTATTACTATGGAAATATTCTTCCAAGGTACTTGGTGCAATACGTACAATACGGTCAATTTGTGATAATGGTACAGCAAATTGCTGATCACCCACTTTCACCATCAAGGCATCACTCACGGCAACAGTAGTTGGTACACGAATGGTAAAAGTTGAACCTTGACCGAGTATCGAAGACACAGAGACTTGCCCACCAAGTGACTTAATTTCACTTTGTACCACATCCAATCCAACACCACGCCCGGAAATCTGAGTAACTTGTTGCGCAGTACTGAAGCCATGATGAAAAATATATTGCAATATTTCTTCATCAGACACGCTTTGATCAGCTTGAATCAAACCATTTTGCAATGCTTTGGCTTTGATGATTTTCGGATCAATTCCCTTTCCATCATCCTTAAACTCAACCAAGACATCTGTACCTTGACGACTAATATTCAGCTCAATGCGTCCTGTGGCAGGCTTATTACATTGCTCGCGAATAGACGTTTCTTCAATACCATGGTCAATTGCATTACGTAACATGTGTTCTAATGGAGACATGAGCTTTTCAAGAATATTACGATCCAATTCACCTTCTGTATTATGTACAATCAGCTCGGTTGGTCGATTTAAACTTGAAGCCGTTTGACGTACCAAACGTTGTAAACGGGGTAATAAGCGGGTAAATGGTACCAAACGAGTACGCATTAAACCTTCTTGAATTTCAGCTTGAATACGTGCTTGTTGTAACAATAAACCTTCTGTATCACGAATTTTTTCAGCCAATGTGCTCTTAAAATCCACCAAGTCCGATGCAGATTCGGCAAGTGACTTAGATAACTGATTTAAAGAAGAATATTGGTCCATTTCAAGTGGATCAAAATCAGCATAACGTGAATTTGAATCACCATGCTTAGCAATAATTTGTGACTCTAATTCCCCTTCCATTCGGCGTAACTGATCTGCCAAACGTTGAATCGCCAATTCCATTTCCGACAGCGTATTACCAAACTGCCCCAAATCCATTTCAATACGTGAACGGTTAATTGAGTTCTCACCCGACAAATCGATCATTTTTTCAATCAAGTCTGCCGAGATACGAATCATCTCATTACTGTTTTCAACTTGCTCAACTTGCCCCCATTCACCCAACATTGATGGTGGTTCAGTACCATCACCTTGAATAAACTCAACGCTCTGATTATCCCAAAAGATATCATTGCTAATTATTTTTTCAGGTAATTGTGCCGATACATCAACATACTGAATATTTTTAAGACCCGTTTTTATCGAATCAAAATGCTCATAATTATTCGACAAAATGGCATTTTTCAACCAATTAAATGCTTTACTCAATAACTGATCATAAGCATTTGAGTTGAAATTGTGCAAACCAAAACGTTCAAATGTATTTTCTAATTCATATGCAATATCAGATATTTGTGTATAACCAACCATTTTTGCACCACCTTTTAAAGTGTGGGCAATACGTTGTAATTGCAATAATAGACTACGACTACTACGCTCATCAAACCATTGATCTAAAATATCATCAGCACGTGCCAATAATTCTTCAGCTTCTTCTGCAAAAGCATCTTGTGCCACATCTTCGACTGAAGAATCATTTTGTATCGCAGCGACAGATCCCACTTCATCAACTGGCGCCTGTGCTTCAAATTGCTGAATAGAATCAGACTGCCCTACATGTTCAGGCTCTGCAACGGCAGAAGGCTCATCCGATGTATCGAATGCAAGTTTGATCGGCTGTTGCTTTTCAATGGCTTGCAAAAGACCTAAAAGATGAACAGCTGGATAATCAATCCCTTGTTCACGAATCACTTGAATACGTTCTGCAATTTCATCCTGAACCATACGAATGGTTTGCATCAACGCCACATTTACAGGAATTTGTTGCTTAATAATTCGTTCATAAATTGATTCTAAATGATGGGCAATCAGACCAATATGCTCTGCTTGTACCATATTCGCACCACCCTTTAAGGTATGCAAATAACGCATCAAATTATTTAATGACGTCAGATTTTGGGTATCAGAGAACCATACCGTTAAATCCTGATCAATCCCCACCAACAGCTCATCTGCTTCTTCAAGGAAAATCTCCAAGACCTCAGCATCAAAGTCTTTAAAACTATCGGCAGAATGTAAATATTGCTGATCTTTTGCAATCAGATTAAAGATTTGATTGCTATTAAATTCAGCTGTCGCTGCAGTTTCAGGAACAGTGATCGTTTCCAAATCTACAGTTTCAAGTGACTCTGTTTGTGCAGAATCCACAGCTTCAATCTGTTCAATGTCTTGTGTAACATAGTCATACAATTGTTCTAAAACATGTTGACCATTTTCATTTAAAACGACGCGTTGACCAGATGCTAATGCATCAAATAGATGAATAAACTCTTGATGTGCTTGATTAAACAGCTCAAATACATAATCTGTATTCAGTAAACGTTGATCAGCCAATATATGTTCATAAGCAACTTTTAATGCCAAGCTAATATCATGAATACCTTGTGCTGCGCGGTTGTCTGTATGTTCAATTAATACATCAGCTTCACGCATTAAGCTTTCAAAATATGCTGGATATTCAACTTTGGCTTTTTGATCAAAATCAAATTCAGCATCAAGCAAATGCTCAATATCTAAGTCAACCAGTTGAGAAACGAGATCTTGCTGATGCTCATTACTTTCTAAATATTCAGTTTGGAAATCATAACGTTCCCAAGCATCATTAAACTTTTGATAAATAACTTTTTGTTGTTCTGAACTATTTTCTTGCACCAGTGTATGCAAATAATCTCGAACAAATTCAGTATAATGTATTAAAAGTGCATTTTCGTTGGTGCTATGCTGTGTATCGTCTTTTAACAAAATTTTAAATAATTGTTCAACTTTACTACTCGCATGAAATACATCATCCACATGCGCCATCGCTGAACTACCACGCAAGGTGTGTAATGCACGAATCAAACGGTTATAGTGATCTGCGGTATGCTGTTCAATGCTTAAGAACGTGTCAATTGACGCCAGATGTTCTTCAGACTCTTCAATAAAGATTGCAATAGTCTCGGCCAGAAATCGACGATCCTCAGCTTCGTCAACCGCCTCCTTGTGATTCTCAAGTGAAGTTTTTTCAGACGAAATAACTTCTGGTTGTTCTGGGATAGTCACAGGACTTTCAGGAATTACAGGCTCTACCATAGCAGTTGTTGGTTTTGCTTGTGCTATAACCTCAGCCGCATCATCGGTTGTAGAATATTCTAAGCCTGTCAAAACATCTGCACTATTTAATTGCGCTGAAAGTGCAAGTAATTCTTCAAGTGCTGGCTCAATACTCAGATTTTGTTGAATCTGTTGTCCCAACAAAACCAAAGGTCTTAAATCTAACTGATGCGCTTGTGCTTTGGCAAAATCATCATGCAGCTTAAATTTATAAATATTAAATACCGCATTGACATATTGCTGTAATGGTTGAGATAAACTCAAACTTTTAGCAATCACACGATTTAATGTATCTTCAACCGTCCAAGCCAACTCACCTGATGACTTTGCGCCCACCATACGACCAGACCCTTTCAAAGTATGGAAATTACGGCGAATTACAGTCAAAAGTTCAGCATCTGACGGTTCACTTAACCATTGTGTTAACAACGGCTGAACATTTTCGATGATCTCTTCGATCTCTTCCACAAAGATTTCTAAAATTTCAGGATCTTGGTCCACAAATTCGTCTTGGGGAAGATTTATATTTTCAACTAAATCTTTTAATATTTTTTTCATAGCTCAGGCTTCTATCATAGTTCCTTAGAGGGACTAAAACCTATCAACAGCTTAATTTTATTAACAATAAATTAAGTGATCTAAGCGTGATTAATACCCAAAGAATACTTTTACACAGTACTCTTTGGGTTGCTAAATTATTGCTCTGGTAATTTAAAGTCAGATACAGATTGACGTAACGAGTCTGCCATACTTGCTAACTCTGATACCGAACGTGCTGTATCAAACGTCGCAGTGGTCGTTTGCGATGTAATCTCTTGTACAATATTCATCGTATTTGCAATATGACCTGCTGACGCTGACTGTAGTTTTGCTGAGTCAGAAATGTTTTCAATCAATTTTGCCAAGCTGCTTGATACGCTTTGAATTTCATCCAAGGCAACACCGGCATCTTTCGCCAAATGCGCACCACGTACAACTTCCGAAGTGGTTTGCTCCATTGAGATTACCGCTTCATTGGTATCTGTTTGAATGGTTTTTACCAGTGTTTCAATCTGTTTAGTTGCTGAAGCTGAACGTTCTGCAAGACGTTGTACCTCATCGGCTACGACTGCGAAACCTCGACCTGCTTCACCTGCCATCGATGCCTGAATTGCAGCATTCAATGCCAAGATATTCGTTTGATCGGCAATATCGTTAATCAAAGAGACAATGTTACCAATCTCTTGTGATGATTCACCCAAACGTTTAATACGTTTAGACGTTTCTTGAATCTGTTCACGAATCGTATCCATACCTTCGATTGAACGGTTTACCACTTCCGCTCCATTCGATGCAATTTGTACCGAACGTTGTGCTACGTCTGCTGATTCAGTCGCATTGGCAGATACGTGCTCAATCGATTGTGCGATTTCATTAATTGCGGTAGACGCACCTGCAATTTCTTGCGCCTGATGCTCAGATGCCTCAGCCAACTGGTTAGTAATCAACTGAGTGTTTTGGGTATAGCTTGCAACTTCTTGAGACGTTTCATTGATTCGCGATACAAGGTCACGTAATTGGTCGATTGCAAAGTTAATCGAGTCGGCAATTGCGCCCGTAAAGTCTTCCGATACTGTTGCATACGAACTCAAGTCACCATCCGCTAAATCAGCAATCTCATCAAGTAAACGTAAAATTGCATTTTGGTTACGGTCATACTCATCTTGTAAACGAGTTACACGAACTTTATCAGCTTCACCACGTAAAGTTAAAAGTTTGAATACAGAGAATAAGAAAATACCAAGCATGATCACTAATAATATGCCAGGAATAACCGTCGTTGCCCAAGAGCTACTGCTGAGATTATTTAAATCTTTTAACAGCTGATCAGATTTAGCAAAAATATTCGTCGATGCTTGACGTACTTTTACAATTTTTGAAGAGTTCTTTAAAATACTATCTGATGCAGATTTTAATACATCATTATAATCAGACTGTATACTTTGTAATGACTCACGCATAGAAGGTTGATCAATACGTGTTACACCAAGCTCTGCACTGCCTTTAAGTTGAGCATCAAGATATGCACCAAAAGTTTCTGTATCAGCATTAAAGTCATCTGCCGATGCACGCGCATTTTCAGAACCACTTAAAACTGATGAAATAGAACGTAAAATACGTTCGGCGATAAACACTTGGTTTTTCGCCAACACAACCTGTGAACTTGGCATATTTTCACGTGCCATTTGGTTCACCATTAAGTTGTATTCTGCCTGAATTCCAGGAATAACATCACTCATGGTAACGTTAGTATCATATAATTGATTAATTACTTTTTGTTCAGATGCAATTAAACTGATATCTGCTGAGACTTCTGACCAAAGTTTTTCTACTTTTTTCATGTCCGCATTTGATGAGTGAATATCTTTAACAATTTCCAAGTTTTCATCAAATTTCTTTTGCGATGCAACAAGATCTTTAATCGTATCTTCTTTACCAGAAGCCGTTGCCTCTGTCGCCTGACGAGACATGGTTTGAGAAAGTAACTTTAACTCACCAATACTACGTGTTAAGTCATTGTTTCGTGGAACATTATATAATAATGTAAGCAAACAAATTACAGCGACAATGATGGTCACCAAAGCTGTAATCAGATATGGTTTCGATTTATCACTGTCGCCGAATAACTTGGAAAACTGATCCAATTGCGTTTGCAACTTTGATGCTGCAATTGGATTATTTTTCTGCGTATTTTCAGATGTATTTTTCTTTTTTAGCTTAAAGCCCATTCAGCTTCTCCCCGAAACGCTTAACCTAACATTGAGCGTAGAAACTCGTTTATTTAAATTTTTCCGATGCATTCATGTATTTAGGATCACTCAACAATTGGCTGAACAAAAATATATTCCACGCACGATTATGCTGTTGAAAATACCCTTGACAGTATGTTTTTAGCTTCTTTTCTAAATTTTTGTTTTCTGAAAAAAAACTTTTTTTATTGAAATGTTGAATCCCCAAAACTTGATCTACAATCAAACCGACATAATGATCATTATGGCTAATGCATAAAACTTTTTGTGTTGGTGTAAACTGACTTCTTTGTCCAGAAATAAAATAGGTTAAATCTGATACTGACAGTAAACGTCCCCGAATATTTGCAAGTCCTTTTACCCAATTTTGTACGTTTGGAACTGTTGTACATTTAGGTGGGTAAATCACTTCGGTCACTTCACCTAATGGAGCAACAAAATATTGCCCCATCATTTCAAATGCAATGCCTGACCATCTATTTACTTCACTTTCTTTATCAACGTAGTTTTGATTTCCACGTTTGGACAGGCGAAGTAATTCGATAAATCCATTTGCTGCCATAATTATCCCGTCGTGAGATGCTGTTTAATCACATTGATTAAGACACTCTCATCAATTGGTTTGGTTAAATAATCACATGCACCTTGGCGTTTTCCCCAAACACGGTCAGTATCTTGATCTTTAGTACTGACAATCACCACAGGAATATGCTTTGTAGTTGCACCACGTGCGATTTGACGTGTCGCCTGAAAGCCATTTACGCCCGGCATCACAACATCCATCAAAACCAAATCTGGCTGTTCAGCTTGTGTTAACGTGACTCCATCGGCACCATTATTGGCTTCTAGAACATCATAGCCATGCCGACCTAAAATTTCTTTAAAACGATACATCTCTGTAGGAGAGTCGTCTACGATTAAAATTTTTGCCATCTTATTTCCCCATTCAGAATTTAAAATTAAACATGTTTCCGAATAGCATTTAATAATTCATCTTTACTAAATGGTTTAGTTAAATACTCATCCGATCCTACGACCTTTCCTTTTGCTTGGTCAAATAAACCGTCTTTACTTGACAGCATAATCACAGGAATATTTTGATAACTCTGAGAATTTTTAATGAGAGCACAAGTTTGGTAACCATCTAATCGAGGCATCATAATATCAACAAAAACAATATCAGGATTCGCATCAGCAATTTTTGAAAGTGCTTCAAACCCATCTACCGCGGTGATGACTTCACATCCTTCACGCTGCAATAGTGTTTCAGCCGTTCGACGAATCGTTTTAGAATCATCGATAACCATGACTTTTAAATTTTGGAATTTTTCTTCCATTTAATGCCCTTCCCCATAAATTCAGAATTTGACATTCCGAATACATTTATTTTTTGAAATTTATCATCCTTATTTAACATGCATTTGCTCACTTTATCAATCAAGATTTCGAATAAACTTAGGAATCATGTTTAAAAGCGCTATAAAACAGCGTTAAAAGCAGATTTACAGTTGATTAAGAAACTTATATATTCTTAAAATAGATCGCAAATTATCGTCTAGTTTTAACGTAATTAAAAATAATTATTGAGCTACATTCTGCTTTATTTGGGGAATTAATCATGCTGCAGACTTGGTCTTGGCAGGTGCGATCTAAAAAGTACTCCACAGTATTTTTTCAAACACTTGTGATCGGGGTTCTAAACATCTTACTATCAACCTTATGCTTTGCTACAGATGCACAACCCAAAGCAGTTTGGTATCGTTATTATGATAAAGGTGTTGCTAATATTAGTAGTACAGTCACGCCTGCACATATTCGTCATGGCTATGAAGCTCTAGATGCAAATATGCAAGTCATTCGTCTTAATCGTCCTTATAATGCCGAAAAAGATGCTCAACAATCTACCTCGCGAGCTGCACAAGCCAAACAGTATGAGCAAAATGCGCGCCTTAAACGTGCATATGGCAGTAGCTCAGTTGCCATCAATAAACGTGATGAACAATTAGCAAGTATAAAAAAACAAATCTCAATGCAACAAGCTCAAGTGAAACAGTTACAAAATGACCGTATTTTACTTAAAAGACAGGAAATGGAACATTTTCGTAAAGGAACCTCTGTACCTCTTCATTTAAAACAATCGATCCAATACAACAGCGATCGAATCAATCAAACCAAGAAAAACATTGAAACCTTGCAAAATAATTATCAAAAAACACAAGACTCTTATAACAATATTATTCAACGTCTTAAAGCAATGGAATAAGATGAAATCATGGCTTTTTTTCTTCTGCGCATGATTTATCTTCCTAAAACATTGCGCATTTTGACACCAAAAAATTTATCCTGACAGATAATTTTCATCAAAAGAACATTATCAAATGTTCCCTTGTTGGTTTTATCGTATAATCTCCACTTTAATGCTTAAAATTTTAGGACAGTTTCCATGCGCGCGAGTCGCTTTTTATTTGCAACGTTAAGAGAAACCCCAAATGATGCGGAAGTTATTTCACATCAATTGATGCTACGTGCGGGGATGATTCGTAAATTGGCTTCAGGTTTGTATACTTGGTTGCCGATGGGTGTACGTGTGCTCAATAAAGTTGAAGCGATTGTACGTGAAGAAATGGATCGCGCAGGCTCATTACAAGTATTAATGCCTGTGACACAGCCCGCTTCTTTATGGGAAGAATCAGGTCGTTATGTACAATATGGTCCTGAACTTTTACGCTTTAAAGACCGCCATAATAATGACTTTGTCCTTGGTCCAACACATGAGGAAGTCATTACCGACCTCGCTCGTAATGAACTTAAAAGTTATAAGCAACTTCCTGCTAACTTTTATCAAGTACAAACTAAATTCCGTGACGAAATCCGTCCACGTTTTGGCGTAATGCGTTCACGTGAATTTGTGATGAAAGATGCTTATTCTTTCCACGTTGACCAAGCGTCTTTACAAGAAACTTATGATGTGATGTACGAGGCATATTGCAAAATTTTCACACGTTTAGGCCTAAACTTCCGCCCTGTTCAAGCAGATACAGGTTCAATTGGGGGTTCAGGCTCACACGAATTCCACGTGTTAGCTTCAAGTGGTGAAGACGATATTGCTTTTTCAACTGAGTCTGACTATGCAGCTAACGTTGAAATGGCAGAAGCTGTACTTGTTGGCGAACGTGCTGCACCAACACAAGAAGTAAAAATCATTGATACACCTGATCAAAAAACAATTGCAGATGTTTCTGCATTTTTAGGAACTGATCCTACTCATTCAGTAAAAGCTTTGTTGGTTCAAGGTATTACAGATGAAAAAGGTCACGTCCCTGTAGTCGCATTATTCTTGCGTGGTGATCATGAACTTAATGAAATCAAAGCAGAAAAGCATCCTTTAATTGCAGCACCATTAACTTTTGCAACTGAAGCTCAACTGCAAGAAAATGGCTTAACAGCAGGTTTTTGTGGTCCACAAGGCCTTGTTGAAAAAGGCTTAACAGTCATTATTGACCGCGCGGCTTCTGTACTTTCTGACTTTGTTGCTGGTGCAAATGTGGTTAACAAACATGCAACAGGTTTGAACTGGGAGCGTGATGCCAAATTTACTGAAGTTTATGACTTGCGTAATGTAGTTGAGGGTGATCCATCACCCGATGGTAAAGGCACAATCCTAATCAAACGTGGCATCGAAGTTGGTCATATTTTCCAATTGGGTAAAAAATACTCTGAAGCACTTGGCTGTAAAGTATTAGGTGAAGACGGTAAGCCGATGGTCGTCACCATGGGTTGTTATGGTATTGGTGTAACGCGTGTTGTTGCATCTGCCATTGAACAAAATTTTGACGAAAAAGGCATCATTTGGCCTGCTGCGATTGCGCCTTTTGAAGTGGCGATTGTACCCATGAATGCTCATAAATCTCCTCGCACTTTAGAGGCGGCAGAAGCATTGTATACAGAGCTACAAGCTGCGGGTTATGATGTATTACTTGATGACCGTAATGAGCGTCCAGGTGTGAAATTCTCTGACTTAGAGCTTACAGGTATTCCACATCGTATCGTGATTGGTGAAAAAGGTTTGGATGCAGGAACTTTTGAATATAAAGGTCGCCGTGATGCCGAATCTGTGAATATTTCTAAAGAAGAGTTATTGGCTAAAATCGCTCAATAATTCCACATCAAAATAAAAATCCCGCTTAGTGCGGGATTTTTTATGCAGACCAACTTAAAAATTTAGCAAAATGTGAGAGAACCGTAACAGTTTTTTGCAGGGACTTGTGCTAAATCTATACCTTGTACATCAACCTGAGTGCCAAATACTGCACCAAAAATTGCCCCTACACCACTTAAGGAAATTTGTTGAGTAGCTTTTGCATTCTCAATAGTCACTTCAGGCAATGCTAACCACCAACCTTTTTGTGCTGCAACCGCATTCCAACCCGATGTTGCTGTAGTTGGCCATGTGACAGCTTGTTTTTGTAAACTTAAATAAAAATCTTTAGTTCCTGTTCCATCAGCAGATTTAAGTGCAATTTGATGAATTGCTTTTAATGTTTGATTTTTCAAATGAACATTACTAAGTGTCAAACCTAGGATTGTAGCATCTGCTGTCAAAGGACCTAAATCATCAATTTGAGAATCGCGATTAAAAACTAATTGCTTTTGAGTATCTCTTACTGTAGCAGATCCCGTTAACCATACTCCTAAACATGCACCAAAAACCAATGCTCCACCACATGCTCTAATATTTGTCATTTGTGTATTTTTTAAATTTAATGTCAAATTACCAGATAAAGAGTTAATTCCTGTATCATCACTAGGGTCTGAAGTATTGGAATTTGTTCCCAGTGAAAGTAGACCAAGTGCCTCTAAAGCCCCCACCCTAAAACCCAATATCTCTCTAGTAGCAGCTGTATCAGGGTTTTTTAGCGCAAATTCAATAAACGGATTTTTTAATATTGCATCACTTGCTGCATATTCCCCATTCACAGGATTAAGCCCAGTTAAACTCAAGTTATCAATGTCTATATCACAATTACCCGCACCATTCGTCCCACCACAACCAAGTTGTAATTTTTTAATATTCGCATTAATCTCAATTTCAGCTTCCATACCTAAACGATAAAATCCTAATCCTTGATTCGCATCATTAGTACGCGTCAAATTCATTAACGCCTGTCCTTGGGTTGCAGACAACTCATCATCAGACATTTGTACTAAATGCGTGTTTGCAGCCACATTCACGTCAGATGTATTTTCTAAATTTGCCGAATGTGCATAAGCAAATGACGTCATGATTGATAATATTGCTATAGATAAACTTTTCATAAGTTCACCATTCCTTCATTTTTGTTTTTCTTGCTCATCCCAACCATGAGATAACCGTTTATTTCTTACCTTAGTATAGGTTAGCATAACTTAATAATAAACGTAAAAAATACAATTTCCGATATATCGCAACAAAAAAATCCAAATTTTATATTTATCAAATTTTCAATAACTTAGTGAAATTCAGATCATTTAGTAATTTCAATCTAGCGATTAAAATATTACGATGGCATTGATCAGATTAATTCAATATATCACTCACCAAATGCCAGCATTGATTATGAACACTTAAAATAAAAAATTTGCAAAGACATACTTCATCTTAATTAAATAGATAGTGTAGAAATTTAATCCCTTAGCTCAATAAGAAAATACTCATTTTTCGAGTCGAATTTAATATTTTTATGATTAAAAATAAGTTACTTACTTTCATAATTATTTTGATCTGTTCATTATTTTTATCAATGATATTATATTTTATAAATCAATTTATAATTCAAACCCATAAGATATAAACATAAAAAAGCGCCAGTTACGGCGCTTAAAAATTTTTTAAAATATTAACAGAATGTCAATGTCCCATAGCAGTTTCGGTATGGTGCAGGTAGACCAACAATGTTACCTGCTTTTGCCCCACCTCCCAATATTGCTGAAGTAAACATATCTAATGGTTGCGCAATATTTAATGTAAATGCCGATGGTAAATACATTGCCCAACCTTTAGTCATTACAACAGCCTGAGAAGTTGCATTTCCATTTAAATCATATTGCACAAAGCCAGGATAGTACAAATCTTGTTTTTGTACAGTTAAACCAAATGTAGGAGAATCAATTTCTAAAGCACCAACATTTGATAAATTATATTTCAAATCAAAATTTGATAATTGAGAAACACTGATTCCTAAGCCATTTGCCAATTGCTCTTTTACTTTTGATTTAACACCACTTTTTAGCAAAGGGAATAATAAATCATACAATCCCCCTAAACCATCCTTACTCTCAACATTGGCAACTGAATCCACAACATCATTAACAACACTATCTAAATTAGCATTACGAATATAAGCCAAATTAAAACGATTTCCCTGATTTGAAACACCCCATGTACGTGAAATATCTTTTGTAATATCAGCACGTACATCACTTCCATAGACCCAGAGCAAAATATTCCAATCCGCTAGACCCAATGAGCCATTGGTACAATTAGAGGTACAAGTCCCTGGTCCAGGTCCGGGATTAGCCCCAGGATAAATTGGAAAAGTTTGGCTACGATCCCCATTTCCCAAATAGACGGAATTGGTGGTAAATGCTAAATTGTCTTTTTTCTGCATGGTAATATCAGCTTTTCCTGATAAATAACCAGAAAAGTTAATAATATCATTAAAACTCATCGGTCCCTTTGCATTTGCAGCACCAATTCTCACGCCCATGATTTCTCGAGTAGATGCTTTATCGGCATCCTTAATCGCAAATTGAAAAAATGGATTGGTTAATACAAAATCTTTCATTTGTTGCTGATTTGCCAAATTATCCGCGACAGTACTACTACTTGTCGTATGTGTAGCAGGATTATTCGTTGCACTACCTATCGTATTACTGGGTAATGAAATACAAACTCCTGAAGAGTTTGCAATACATCCTAATGAAAAGTTTTGAATATCGATATCACAAGCACCTGCACCATTTTCACCGCCGCAACCTACCTGTAAATTTTTAATATTAGCATTTAATGAAATTTGCGCTTCGAGTCCTAATGTATAAAAGCCAACATTTCCATTTGAAGCATTATAGTAATTTGTTGCTGCCCCAGGAGCGAGATAAGACAAACTAAATAACGCCTGACCTTGAACTTCCGATAACTCCTCATCTGTCATAGCGAACATCGAAGAACCGGCTTTTGTATTTTTATCAATCTCATTTGATGGTAATTCATTCGCATACAACAATGAACTTAAAGTACATAAGACAAAAATGTAAAAAAACCTGATCATCCCTAATCACCCTATCTTTTTTATATTAATACGGATTTTTCGTGTAATTCACGATATTACTCACAGGAATTTTAACATAATTACAAAAAACAAAATAAATTTAAAAAAACTTAACAATAAATTATTCAACTTATAATTCAATAATTTAACTAGTTCACAGCAATTACCACTCATCACTTTTATACCATGCAATAAAAGTAATTAGTTAACTTCAGTTCACATGCTCGAAAATTAATTTGTGTAGATCAGCCTTACTTTAAAACTGCGAAAAATATATAGCCTATATTCAAAATTATCTCACATCTAAACCGATGGTCACAGCATCAACAACAGAATAAATAAAAATAAATTACTGATATTTTTAATAAATTAAAAAATTTACAACAAAAAAATACATTTTCTTATAAAAATACACTATTTAAAAGCAAAAAATAATACGTTTATTTTAAAAAGTTTTAAACATAAAAAAGCGCCGATTACGGCGCTTTAAAGGAACTCTACAATTAGATTATCGTGGAGAGATTCCCAAAGTACTACGGATATTTCCACCTGTCATGACAATTTGTCCCAAAGTTTGGGCTGGAGGTAATACTGTGCTGCCTGTATTTTTAGGATATAAATTTACATCTGCACGTAAAACATTTACAGGTGTTTTTGTCGTATTTAGATTTACAGAATTGGTAAACTCTACCGTTGTAGCATTCATATTTAACTTGCTATCCAATCTCATATTACCAGAAAGACTTTCCAAGCCTAATTGAGATGGTGAGTCTGCACTTGTACTACCCGATTTATCACTTATTCTTAAATAATTTCGATTAGTATTCCCCGACTGATCTGCATTTAAAGCAATATCACCATAAATCGATAAGCCTGATCCGCTACTTGGTGCGACAACCAAATTTGCTGTTCCATCTATACGTGCAGCAAGACCAAATAATACATCGGTATTTTTACTGAAACTATCACTCGCAACAAAACAATTACTTGCAGTAGAATCCTTACAAGTTGATGAAACAACACGAGAGCCTGGTAATTGTCCAACAGCCAACTCTGCATCTAAAGCAGCGACTAATTTTGGTACAGATAACCATAATCCACTAGTCGTAAAACTTATATTTCCAGTTAAGTCTGCAAGTAAATTAATATTTCTTAAACCTGCATAATAGTTTACTGTTTCATTGTTATTAAATTGGTTTTTTGCACCATCAATCAATAAAATGGAAGTCGTTTGAGAACCTGTACTGTTACGTCCCTCTGTACTCATGCTTAAGCCAAAACCAATACTCTGCTTATTATTATTTGCATCTTTTACACCATATATACCAAGGTTTGCATTCAAGTTATAAATAGGTAGACCTAAGCCCCATGAACTCCCTGCATTCGTTACAGGATTTATTATACTGTTATCAGCGACAAATAATCCTTGACGTGCAATAGCTTGAAAGTCCATGCCCCGCACAGCAACAACTAAAGCATTTGATGGCGTAGAACCTGGCGTGTTATACAAAGCTGTTTTCAGTGTTGAAGCAGCAGCAGATGAATTTCTAGCATATATCTTATTTAAAAGTGCACTAATAGGAAAATCAATCGTATTGGTCTGCGCAGCATTGATATAAACATCACCGAAATCTATAAATGCCGAATCACTATTCAAAGCTAGACTTGTCGCTGTATTACTTCGAATTTGTAAAGGTGTTAAATTACCATAACGTAAAACATACGCATTTTTACCTGACATTCCTATATCAAAATACGTTTTTTGGGTACTTGCCGCATCATTTTCAAAATCAGCTTTCATTTGTAGATGTAAGCCACCTTTACCCGCTAAATTACCCGTGCCTGTATTTGCTGATCCCGAAGTTGCTGCACCTAAAGTTGAGTCTTGTGTACCATTAACTTTTATATATGCATTTTTTAATGTGCCTGAGGCACCAATTCGACCAAAACTTGAAATATTAGAGTCTAATCCTGTTGCCTGATAGGCTTTATAATCCGAACCTACATTTTTTTTGTAGCGTAAATCTAAATTAAGACCTGGTTGTTTCTTACCAGAAAAATCAGGGTCATCGACATCAGCAAGAACAACTCTATTTATATTCGAAGTCTCATTCTTTTTATTGGTGGATAAAACCAAACCTTCCGCTGGGTCTATATACAAATAGCCATTTCCAGCAAAATTAAAGTTAAAGTCTTTAAATATGAGTTGATTATATTCAGTCGCATTATTTAATGTATAAAAAAGATTTGCATTTTTTAAGCCAAAACCTAAAGAGACTGGACTCCCCCCATTAAACAAGCCATTTTGAGTTTCTAAAGAAAAGGTTAAATCCTTTCGGTTCTGAAAAGTTAATGCACCTAAAGACTGACTGCCAGCCCCTGTACAATCTGCAGTAATACCCGCACCATTAGGGCATACAGCCAAATTACCAATATGCATCGTTGCAGGTCCAAAAACTGCACTTAAACCTAAACCATTCGATGCTGTCGCACTTGCTCCTGGTTTCCCCCCCACATCCGCAGTAAATTTTGCACTTAGCCCACCGGAACCATAAGGGGTAGTTTCGATATTTCGCATACTCACATTCAGTACGTCGTCCGCACCTGTCGTGGTTTGCGTACTATCCTTCCAATTTACTTCTCCAATTTGAACTTTGTTTGCTTCAATCTGTAAACTGATACCATCTTGACCGGAGATCTCACTCAAAGAACTATCTTCTAATTCTTGCAATGCAAAACAATGTTGCGCACATAAAATACTCAACGTTAAAATATTTAACTGTATTATTTTTTTTCTCATCACTTATCCCTACCTGTGACATTTATTTTCGCTTAAATGCTGATAAGCGGTTTTTTTAGCAACGTGAAGCACTCGAACCATTACAACCAAAAATTTTAAGCGTTCCTGCGATTGCTAAATTTCCATGCATATTTAGACCTGTAAAGCCTGTTTCCTTGCCTTGATCAAAAACAGAAGCATGATTGGCAGCATAAGTTGTATTGTTTAAATAACCTTTTTGGGTGGTACTATCTGTCTCAATCTGTAAGGCTGCATAACCAAAATTACGAATTTTTAAAGGCTGAAAATAAGTTGGCGTTGTTGCACCATCATCACCAAAACGTAATTGAAGTGCTGTACGACTACCATCACCCGTTTGTGCCAAAGAAACTCCATCTAGTTGGAATTTTTCTAACTGTAAAGTTCCTTGCAATTGTTTAAAGACCAACCACTGTATATTTCCTGAGCCATCTTTACGATTATTCGGTGAAATTGCTAAACGACAATAAGCAGTATCACCAGAACATTCATATACTCTAGATAAAGAACCATCAGTGGTTGCCTTATGATTTAAAGACAATGTCCAACTTAAATCTGCACCACCTTGACCATTGATCTCACTCAATGTTTGATTATCTAATCCTATCAACCCTGCATGTGCGGTTGAAACCAAGAGTAACAAAGAACTCAATACTATTTTCATCATTAAGCTCCTTATAAACCCGTAGTGGTCATTTTAAAATGCTGAATTAATAAACCATCAATGACGGCAGAGCCTAAATTGACATCTGCGCCTGTGCCCTTCATCACAATGCCTGAAGTCGTTGATACTTTATCTGCATTCATGATTCTATCATTATTTGAAAACGCAACTTTACCAATAGAAATACTACTATGCGTTGCGGTTGTTCCTTGATAATTAGCACCACCTATTGAAACTGTAGTACCACAATAACGTACGTTACACGTTGAACCGGTATAAGTGGTACTATCTAGGTTGCCATAATCAGTATAAATTTTATTATATACGGCTGCTTGATTTGGAATACGTGTCAATTCTAAACTGAGATTTTTTCCATCGGGTGTATCAATAATTAAAGGTTGATAGATACTTCCTAAAACAAGATTGATATTTGGACTATATATATATAGACCTTCATTTGCATCAAAGACTGCTGCTGCCCCACCATCAATCGCAGGCGTCGTTAAGTCTTTAGCTGCACCCGTGGTTTCACGGGTACTGATTCTTAATACTTTATCTACCCAAGTACCACCATCTGCATTAAAATGCGTATTTAGACGCAATAATAGTCCAGCGCCTAAAGTATTATTATAGGTTGATGATAACCCGCCTGTCCCTGTTGTTGCTCCATCTAAAGTTTGAAATAGGCGTATTTGAGAACCTTCTAATAGCAAACCATTTGCAATCATTTGGACACGAAGCTTTTCTTCTAAGCCTTTTGAATCTATTGGTGCACCTGTATCAGGGTTCACAGCAGATGTTGAACCAGCTGTTGTTTGGTTACGCGCAAAAATATCACCCCATAGACCTAATTTAATCGTTTGAGTATTTAAAGGCTGAATACCCACTTGCGCTAAAGGTGCTTCTAATTGTAAATAACTTAGATCTTTTGACGTACCTGCAAAATTTGGAACATTTTTGGTATCAACACTCAATATCCATGGATTTTTTTCTGTGCCAGAACTCACACCGACATTACTAAAACGTGTCGTTACATTATTATCATTTTGAGAAAGTGCTAAACCATACAAGAAAATATCTGCTTTTTTAGCACCTGCATTCGTTGCAACTGAAGTTAATGGACCGACGGGAATGATACGGATTAAACCTGTATCTTTTGTTCGATCGCCCCATGATGCTTGTGGGTTTGCCACATTATCTTCAGCTTTTTGGAATACCATTTTAAAATTTTCAGGTAAAAAGGCCACGCCTTCACCTGTTGCCTCACTCAAGCTTTCATCAGTCAATGCTTCTAAGGCAAAACATGACTGTGATAACCCAAGTCCTAGCAGTGAAGCCAGTACCGTCTTTTTCAAGTTTACTGTATAACCGAGCTTAGTCATCTTGACCTTCCTATGTATACAATGCTCCGCACCATATTTTATTTTTCTAAAATTTCTTTGTTTTGAACAAATGACCATCTTTTTGTTCAAATAGGGCAATAATCCAATTCTGCCAACCTTTTCTCATTTTCCATTATGCTGAAAAATTTATCAAATGCAAAAAAAATACGATTTATCGTCCATTTTTCCGACAAACGTATGTTTATATAAAAAATCATAAATTAAATCAATATATTACATTTAAATAAAATCCACATTCCCACGATAAAATCGTGTGTGCTGAATTAATATTTATATACAAAAAAAGCAAGTGAGTGACACTTGCTTTTAAATGCTAAGGAGCTTTTAAGCCTTAGGTAAAGTCACACCTCTTTGACCTTGGTATTTACCACCACGGTCTTTATAAGAGGTTTCACAGACTTCATCAGATTCAAAAAAGAGCATTTGTGCCACACCTTCACCTGCATAAATACGTGCTGGTAAGTTTGTAGTATTTGAAAACTCTAAAGTTACATGACCTTCCCACTCTGGTTCTAGCGGGGTGACATTTACAATAATGCCGCAGCGTGCATAGGTTGATTTTCCTAAACAAACCGTCAAAACATTACGTGGAATACGAAAATACTCGACGGTACGTGCTAAAGCGAATGAGTTCGGTGGAATAATACACACATCAGATTCGATATCGATGAAGCTTTTATCATCAAAGTTTTTTGGGTCGACAATTGCAGAGTGCACATTGGTAAATACTTTAAACTCACGTGCGCAACGAACATCATAACCGTAGCTAGATACACCGTATGAAATTAGCTTTTCACCATTTGCATCTAAACGAACTTGGTTTTCAGCATACGGTTCGATCATCCCGTGTTTTTCGCTCATTTCACGAATCCAACGATCAGACTTAATTGCCATGTATTTTTCCCAAAATGCTTAACTGTATAACTGAACGTACTTTAACTTAAAATGCGTTTGATTGAAATGTTAAGCGCTTTAAAATTCAGGATTGCATGATATTCATACAAATTTCTATAAACTTAAAATTGCCGAATAACCAATAGGCACAGAAAATCCGAACAAGATTACAGAAGCTGTGCGCTGCATATTAAATGGGTTAAGCCAAGCAATTTTATTTGAAGTTAATTTTTTCCCTAAAAAGATCCAAAAGAACGCAATGGGAATAATTAAAACCAAGAAAACGAGCATGTGTGATACATAAGCAGCAAAATTATGCCAAACAAAACTTGGAAAAATTGCAGATGCAAAAAGTAAGGCTTTTGGATTCAGCAAAGTTGCACAAAATAATGCGCTTGGGCGAATAGTCGCTTGAGAATAATCTGGCTGTCGCTCTGCCTTATGCCAAAGTTTAAATGCTAAATAAATAATAAATACTGCACTAAACAATTTTAAAATGACAGGAATCATCGGAAATTGTTTGGCTAAACTGCCAATCAAAGCACCCCAAATCGTAATCGAAATAAAATAACCCAATGCTTCCGCAGGAATCAGGCTTAGAGATTTACGCACCCCCACTTGGATGCCAGAAGATGCCAACAATGTGTTGGTCGGACCCGGAGTCAATAAAATGGTGACAATGAGCCCAATAAAAAACCATGAAATCATTAAATGACCTCACTAAATCATTGAGCGCAGATTAAATCAGTTGCTCAGACTTATCAAAAAAATAATTGTAAGTAGAGATCTAAATTTTGGAAAAATATTGAAAATAATATTAAATATCAATAAAATAAAAAATATTTACAATTTATTACTTTTAAGTCACTTTATAGTAACAATCGAGATAAACTTTTATTTTTGAACATTATTTATGCAAAAAACTGAATATTCTGTACTTTTAAGCCATTTTTCAGCTGAGCTTATTATGATTTATTCATATTTTTAGAGAAATAACATTTTCCTATTGTTTTTATAAACAATCATGCACAATAACCTCTTACGATTTACGTTCAATGATTATGGCAAAACGTTTTTTCAAATCATGGCTTCCTTCCCCTGAAAAAGTCAATCATCTGAAAATTATGAAAATTTTCGGTCAACATACATTGAACCCACAGCTTTGGTATGTGAATCGTCGCTCTATTTCCAATGCCATGTTTATTGGTACATTTTGGGGTATCCTGCCAATTCCCTTACATAGTGCTTTAATTATTTTAACAGTCTTAATGTTTGAGGCGAATTTGCCTATTGCCTTACTCTTGGCTTGGATTATGAACCCATTTACGGTTGTTCCTATTCTCATTTTTGCCTTTTGGATTGGTGCAAAAATTTATCAGGTGAAAATGATCAATCAAGACATGCTTCTAGGTGTATTTCATCAAATTATTCATTGGATTCAAAACTTTGGTCATGGGCATATTGATTTTAGTTTAGCTAAAATCTTAGCCACAGGTTTATTTTTTGAAGCGTTATTGTTTGCGATTTTATTTTTTCTCGGTACACGTATTTATTGGCGTTGGAGTGTCGTGCGCAAATGGCAAAATCGACATTTAAAGTTAGACTGATTTTTAATTCAAGACTACTTCAATCAATTCAGAATATCCTGTGGATAAATCACCATTTAACCATTGCCAATTTTCAACCAGTTTGATGACATCGTTTTCTAATAATTCGATTTTTGTTTGACACTTTCCTGTACGTAATTCACCCGAAACTGTTAAATGTTGATAACAAATTTCAAAGCGATCATCAGACAGCATTTGCCCGATAATTGAGCCAATTTGTACCACACCACCCTCATATTTTGCGGTAATAACTTTACCTTTTTGTGTGTAATAAAACCGTGTTGCACCATTCACATCACCATTCGCTGTATTGGCAAGGCTCATAAATACTTTATTATTGAGTAAATTTAAATTTTTCATCGTCTGATCCCACAGTTCATCATTGGCCTACGCCATGACAAAGAGCAAGGCGTAGGATGACAATATCAGAAAATTCTTTGTGGGTCTTTTTCGACTTTAGTCAGTGATTGGGCAATTTTTTCTGCTATCGCAATATAGTGAGGTGCAGCATCATCTCCAACCACCACAGAAGGCTTACCTGCATCTACATTTTCACGAATTTGCACATTTAAAGGTAAACGTCCAAGCAGTGGAATATCATATTGTTGCGCAAGTTGATCGCCGCCACCTGTACCAAAAATTTGCTCTTCATGACCACAGTTCGAACAAATATGTGTAGACATATTTTCGACTACACCTATCACTGGAATTTGTGCTTTATTAAATAATTCAATGCCTTTTACCGCATCCATTAATGCAACGTTTTGCGGTGTTGTTACAATCACTGCTCCTGTCACTGGTATACGCTGCGCCATCGTTAATTGGATATCCCCTGTACCTGGTGGCATATCAATCATCAGCACATCTAAGTCAGGCCATAATGTTTGATTAAAGAGCTGCATTAAAGCGCCTGTTGCTTTTGGTCCACGCCAAGCGACAGGTGTATTTTCTTTACCAATCAAATGCCCAATAGAAAGCACTGCCATGCCATAAGCTTCAAGCGGGACAAAATTTTCAGCTTCAATCATTGGGGTTTGCCCCGAATTTCCAAGCATAGTAGGAATACTCGGTCCATAGATGTCCGCATCGAGCACACCGACTTTTAGCCCTAATTTTTGTAAAGCCAAAGCTAAATTTACAGTCGTTGTCGATTTACCTACACCACCTTTACCTGAAGACACCAAGATGACATTTTGAATCCGTGGATGCTTAGGTACATCACGTTGTTGGGGTGCGGCTTTTTGGATAGGCGGATTATTGGGATCATTTTCAGCTTGTGGCTGCGGTGCTGAAGCATCAACGACAGGCGGTAACTTTTGGCTTTGATTCTGAGTTTGTGGTTTAGAAGAACAGCTATGACCTTCTTTGCCATGTTGATCACTTGAACAGCTATGACCGTGTTTATGATCATGTTGAATTTTTTGTTGGATCACATGCATATTCAATTCTTGAATACCACATTTTTCCAAAGCATCAGCCAAATCATCATGAATTTTTTGTAAATGTTCAGCTTCCTCAGGAAAAGTATTAATCGTAATTTGTAAAACTTGCCCTTGTACATTGACCTGTGTAATACGATCTTTTAAGGCATTTTTTGAGTTTGGCAAAATATAATTTTGAAGCACATGTTGGATTTCTTCCTCTTTCACCTCTTGTGCAGGAGAAAAAACCGATTTTAAAGAAGAAAGCCACGACATATATTTGCTCCAAAAAGTGAAAATGCACCTAAAACACCTATAGTCTATCTGTAAATGAAGCTTAGGTTAAGTGAAGTTATATCAAGCTTTTTGAATGTACTTATAAATCTTAGTCATTTGGTTGGTTTTAGTTTTATTTTCATCATCAAAAATGAATAAAAATAAATCCTGAGTATAAAAAAGCACCTGATCAATCTTAATAGGTGCTTTTTAAATCGTTTAACTAAATTTGGAATCACTTTTGCTGATCTTTATCTTGCTCATCCACTTTTGCCGAATCCTCTTTTTTGAATGAATTAATTTTTTCAGTTGCAGCTTTTTTTAATTCGTCAAATTTCGTTGTTGCTTGTGCTTTGAGTTCATCAAACTTGACCGATGCTTCTTGCTTCAGTTCATTGGCTTTAAGTTTAGCCTCTTCAAACTTATGTGATGCTTCAGTTTTCAAATGCTCTAATTTTTCCTGTGCCTGCTGCTGTGCATCACTCCATTTGGCTTTAGCATCCTCTAACTGTGAATGTGCAGCATCTGACTGTTCTGCACTCTCTTGTTTAAGATCATGTTTTAAATCATTTAGTTTTTCTTCACCTGTAAGTTGCGCTGCCTTTGCTTCATGCTTGACATCATCAACTGCTTTTTCACCTGCAAGTTTTGCCTCATCTGCTTTCAACTTAAGGTCATCTTTTAACTCAGATGCTTTTTCTTTTAAATCATTCACTTTTTTTTCAATTGTCATGTCATTATCCTCTGATAGTATCAGTATGCTGTAAATTTTAAGCTTAACAATGCTTATCAATGATTTAGTTATACACTGTTTTTTACAGTGATGAATTATTACACAGCAATTTGCAATAAATACCATACGCAATGTTACGTATGTAACTTTTTGCTACTCTATTATTTATAATCTATTTTTAAATCATTAACGAATCATTTATTGCGCTGAACTTTTTCAATTTTAAGATAAGATACCAAATTCTATATTTCTATATGATCATGATGGAATAACTCATGACACCTGAAATAAGCTACAAAATGCTTGCGATCTGCAATGAAAAAATTGCGACGAAAGGTGAAAATGTCGGACTGTCCTTTTATGCGTTTTTGCCAATAAAAATGATGACCCCAAAACTTTAATGCAAGTTGCAACCTGGTGGATTCAAACCCACAAATTAGATCATTTTGAAAAAGCTATCAAAATTAAGCTTTTGGTTCAGAATAAAATGGATGAATAAACTTCTAGAAAACCATTGGTGGGGAATTGAGTTACATTCAGCCATTGTGACATACAATACCCTTTCATGGCTCAGTGATGCTTATCAGTTAAACTCACAATCCTTCTATGAATTATCTGAGGATTTATTACAAATTGAATTTCCTCAAAAAGATTTGATCATCGATGTCGGTTGGTATAACCCTTTTGGCACTCGACAAGGATTTTTCCGTATAGTCGTGATTAACAATATGGACTGGGAAAAACCATTATTCAGTAAAAATTTTAGAAAAATAAATACACTGAAACAGCAAGTTTCAATACTGATTCAAACTATTGAACAAGGTCAATTTCAATAAAATGCAATGTGAAATAAGAGGTTATTTGTCATTTTTATAGTGGTGGAAACTGTAATCGTTTATATTTTCGGAACAATGGCAAAGCAGGTTTAAACACCCATTTTTTATTTAATATTTTCAAATAGATATAATTTCCACTCCAAATACCAATCAACAAGGGTACAGCAAAAACACTCAGACTGATGATCGCAAAAATCAGGCTTTCCATGATTTCAGCCATTCTGCCATCCAGAAATTGACACAAGAAAATCAAACCCAACCAAACGATGCCAAAACAACGTATGACAGTGAAAAAACGTTGTATTTCAAATATTTTATGCGGAATTTTTAAAAACCTGAACATCAGCCAAAAACCAACAAATGCCATGATCATTAAAAAAGGCGTGAGATAGAGCATAACTTCTATACCCCGTTGTGCACTACGCGCTGAAGCAGCCACAAATAAATCGCCATGGTAAAAGTTTAAAAATAAACAAAAAGGGATCACAAGACTAAATACCGACACGATACTGGCGAAAAATGCCGAAAATAACAATGACCAAGATCTCATTTTTATGATCCTTTTTGAACTTGGTCTTATTCTGCCTGATTAAATTGTGATTTATATGAGAGAAATGTGAAATTTAAGTGAATTTGCTTAAGATTTAACTGCCCCCATAAAACTGATTGCACCAAACAACCAAATAAACAAGACAAAACAACGCCCTTGATTAAAATGATTTAAATCAGTGCCATGTAAAATATTATGCCGTGTTGCTGTGACTATAGAACTGGTATCCATTTTATAGGCAGCAAGTTCTGAGAAATACGGGTTTAGCTCATGCGCAATTTTTGCCTTATGCCACAAGCTCTTAATTTCATGACCTTTTAAACCAGGTACAATTTTATAGACATCGACAAATTTACTGTCTTGCTGTTTTAAATAACCATGTTGAAGCAAAATATCAGTGAGCAAACCTTCCAATTGTGCATACAATATTGGCGCACAACCTGCATAAAAACCCAGTTCGTACAATTTAAATGCTTCTTGAATCACATTTTTGCGTAATGCTTTATTGTCACCGATTTCTAAGCGATCGAATACTTGAAAAAATTCAGTTTGAAAATGCTCGGTATTGACCACTTCTAAAAGATTAAAGCTTTTTAAATCTTCAACGCGATGAATATCCTGCCAAAAATACAGTAAATACAATGCATCATTGGCGACCTTCGCATCCAATTCCTGATTTAATTCGTCTGCAAGTACAGCAAAATAAGGCTCCTCCTCTGCCAATTGATGTAAGCATTTCTGTAAATAGCCATGTTCATCTTCTGCAATCTCTTCAAGATAGAACTGTGCTTCTTTTAAGATCTGTTTTCCAAGTTGTTGCTGGCTGCCTTTATTTTGTGGAATACGGGTGACAGGTTGGTCAAAATCAAAATCGTCATCATAAATCATGGTCTTAGCACTTTTCCGAAATCAGGCAAGACTCAATATCATAATGTATTCATAAGACAAAAAAGTGATTTAAAAAACATTTCACCTATTCTGTTGTGCATCTTGCTAGCAATTACGCTAAAATCAATGCCCTTGCATTAACTTTGAGAAAGAGAGTTATATCCGTGCGAAATATTTTAGTCACTAACGCCCTTCCATACGCAAATGGTCCTATTCATATGGGTCATTTACTCGGTTACATCCAAGCAGATATCTGGGTTCGTGCCATGCGTGCAATGGGTCATAACGTGACTTATGTCTGCGCGGATGATGCACATGGAACAGCCATCATGCTGCGTGCAGAAGCGAACGGGATTACACCTGAAGCGCAAATTGCCAATGTGCAAAAAGAACATATCCGTGACTTTGATGGCTTCGGCGTACATTTCGACCATTATGATTCAACCAACAGTGACGAAAATAAAGCACGTTCTTCTGAGATTTATATCAAAAACCGTGAAGCAGGCAATATTGCAATTCGTCCTGTGACACAGTTGTTTGACCCTGAAAAACAAATGTTCTTATCAGACCGTTTCATTAAGGGGACTTGTCCAAAATGTAAAGCAGAAGATCAATACGGCGACTCGTGTGAAGTTTGTGGTACAACATATAACGCAACAGAATTATTAAACCCTCGCTCAACCTTGAGCGGTGCAACGCCTGTAGAAAAATCATCTGATCATTACTTCTTTAAACTGCCAAATTTCTCAGAATATTTGCAAAAATGGACACGTGATGAAAATCGCTTACCTGTGTCCATTGCCAACAAATTAGATGAATGGTTTGAAGCAGGTTTGTCTGATTGGGATATTTCGCGTGATGCGCCATATTTTGGTTTTGAAATTCCTGATGCACCAAACAAATATTTTTATGTTTGGGTCGATGCGCCGATTGGTTATATGTCAAGTTTTGAAAACTACATCAAAACCAAACGTCCTGACTTAAGTTTTGATGATTATTGGAAAAAAGATTCACAAAATGAGGTGTATCACTTCATTGGTAAAGACATCGTTTACTTCCATGCATTGTTCTGGCCTGCAATGCTAGAAGGTGCCAACTACCGCACCCCGACAAGCTTGTTTGTGAATGGCTTCTTGACTGTCAATGGTCAAAAAATGTCAAAATCTCGTGGTACGTTCATCAAAGCGGAAACCTATTTACAGCATTTAAACCCTGAATATTTGCGTTATTACTTCGCATCGCGTTTGTCAGATAAAGTTGAAGATTCTGATTTAAATCTTGATGATTTCGTTCAAAAAGTAAATTCTGACTTGGTTGGTAAAGTGGTAAACATCGCCAGCCGTTGTGCAAAATTCATCAATACTAAGTTTGACAATAAATTATCTGCGACTTGTGCAGAGCCTGAGTTGGTACAAAGTTTTATTGATGCAGGGACATCGATTGCTAAAGCCTATGAAGCACGTGAATTTTCGACTGCAATCCGTGAAATCATGGCACTTGCAGACCGTGCCAATCAATATATTGATGAGAAAAAACCATGGGCACTTGCGAAGATTGAAGGCGAAGAGCAACAAGTTCATGACGTTTGTTCTGTCGGTATTAACTTGTTCCGTCAATTGGCGGTTTACCTTGCACCTGTGTTACCGACACTTGCAGCACAAGTTCAAGACTTCTTAAAACTTGAATCTTTCGACTTTGCTTCAGCTCAAAGCATTTTGGTTGATCATGAAATTGCACAGTTCCAACCGTTAATGCAACGTGTTGACCCGAAAGCGGTTGCGGCCATGGTGGATGCATCTAAAGAATCTTTAGGTGCACCTGCTGAAGCGCCAAAAGCTGAAAAGAAAAAAGAGAAAGCCAAAGAGAAGAAAGCTGAGCCTAAAGTGGGTGAAGCTGAAATTATCGGTATCGACGACTTTATGAAAGTTGACCTACGTGTAGCGGAAGTTTTGGATGCTGCTACGGTTGAAGGTTCTGACAAGTTGCTTCAATTGACTTTAAATGTAGGCGAAGCTGAACCACGTAATGTATTTAGCGGTATTCGTGAGTTCTACCAACCTGAAGATTTAAAAGGTAAATTGGTGGTGATGGTGGCAAACCTTGCACCTCGTAAGATGCGTTTTGGGATTTCTAACGGTATGGTTTTAGCTGCAGGTAATGGCGAAGGTGTTTGGGTGATTTCACCTGAGAGCGGCGCTAAAGCAGGCGATAAAGTGTCTTAAGATTTTAAATCTTAGATAAAAAGCCTCTACTGATGTAGGGGTTTTTTATGAAACATGAAATTTCATTAATTATATTTTAAGTAATATGTACAAATTAAACATGTAAAAAGTTTTCCATAATTTACTTAAAATAAATGTTTTAGCGGTTTTATTACATGTTTACTTCGAGTAGATCACTTAAAATATCAGAGGCTCAAATCACTCTCAAACATCTAAAAATTTTGACTATGCCACTCACTACCAAAATGATCAAAATCCAAAGTTACAATAATTGTCATTTATAAAAGTCAACCAATATGTCTCTAATTTTCAGCATCTCTGAAAATTAAGACATCAATTAATTCTTTTAATTCTATTTGATTGTTAATAATATAACGCACCTTGTACTTGCTTATCAGCAACTGATATTTGTGAAATCGACCTCAGTTTTTCACCCATTTTTAATAAATTTTGTATAAAAATATTCTGTAGAGGCGTTAATTCTACTTTGCACACTTCACATTGATAGCTATAACTCACCGAATTATTCATAAAAATGAGAGAATATCCCTCTCTATTCTTCACAAATAAAAACTCATCTTTCACATATTCGGCACTTTGTGTCACATACAAATAATCATCCCATTCATAATAAGAAATTTTAGATCTATCTAGATTAAAATAACCTTCTAAGCGCTTATCATTAGATACATGAAGCTGAGATAAAATTTCAATTATTCGATGAACTGAAATTATTTTCACCCTAAATTTTTTCTCAGTTAAATACCCATATTCATTTCTAAGCCATTCCCCTTCAACCAGTTCAGCTTTTATTACATGCGCTTTCAATACCTCAGTTGGTCGATCATCTAGACCATTAAGTTCAGCATGAGGTGGAAGCCAAAGCAAATCATAAAGACCATTTTGAGTCTGCTCAGCTTCAGAATCCTGTAAGGTAATCTCATAGCATTCACCTACTTTGGGCAAAAGCTCAGACAATTCAATAATTGATTGCCAGCTTAAGTCCCATTTGGTTCGTGTCCAATTTGCCGATGCAAGTAATTCAATTTTATTCTGATTCATTGCTAGCCTTATGGATGGATTACTTCATCCCAAAAATTAATTTCAAGCCAAGCACCGTCATCACCCCACCTGCAACACGGTCAAACACTTTCTTAAACTTCAAATACACACGACGCGGCTTTTCGGCAGACAAAGCAACTGCAACGAGTGAATACCAACCTGCATCAATAAAGAAGCATAGCATTGGTAAAACTACATAAAAATAACTTGGAATCTCTTTCGGTAAAAGTGCAGTAAAAATACTGGCTAAAACAATCGCAATTTTCGGATTACTCATCTGCGTAATCAAACCTAAACGATACGCTTGTTGATAACTCATTACAGCAGTTACACCATCTGCCTGTTCCATCGGCTCTTTGGCATGTTTAATAATTTTATAAGCTAAATAAAGCAAATACAGACCACCACAGATTTTTAAAGCCAAATATGCAGAGGGCACAGCAAGTAAAATTGCCTGTAAACCCATCACTGCCAACAAGCCAAAAATCGCTGCGCCTGTACCCGTACCTAAAGCAGTAAAAAGACCATGCTTACGTGAAATCGCAATCGAGTTTTTTGCTACATAAATAAATGTAGGACCCGGACTTATTGCACCCAACATCAGTGCTAAGGTAATCGAGCCTAAAACAATCAAAGATTCCACGAAATCTACCTAAATTAAATTTTGAGCTATTTTAACCGATACTAAAAAGAAATAACGAACTTATTTATATTTTCTTCCCTCTATAAATTTTCAAAATCAATCTGAAAAATTAATTTTGGGCAAGCAAACGATAATCTTTGTCATGCACAGGTACCCCCCCGATGATCATAGTACGAGATTGTTCCTGCATTTTCTGAGCTGTCGATTCTTGTGCGCTACAACTGACTAAAATAAAAGTGAATAATAAACTGAATGTGATCGATATTCTTTTCATGACATATCCCCTGTCATTTTCTTATCCATGCAGCATAGCAGCTTTGATTAAAAGTACAGCAAATAAAGATTACTAAATTGTTTTAATTTTATACAAAATGAAATTCGTTAATCCATCACAATTCTATAATTTGCAGCACAAGGATTTTGCACAACTACATTTTGAATTGCCAATTCATGATCCATCGTATAAGTATATTCAAATCTAAAATCACCATTCGTCTCAAAATTTACATTTGATAATGTACTGAATTTTTTAAATTGCGGTACTTTATTATTTAAGACTAAACGTACTCTAAAATCAGGCACGCTATAAAATACCAATGAATGAGGCATATTTTTTAAGCCTGTTTCGTAACTTACCATACAGCTTTGAGCCTCATTGATCGCTTGAAAATCTGTATAGTCTTTCCGTTGGTTCTGTGCATTAATCACCGTTAAAATATGCCCTGAACCCGTTGCACCCAATAAAAAACCCATTAACGTTGGACTAAACTGATACACATTGGCTGTTCTCGACCAATCTTCGATTAAAACTTCACGATGACCTTGAGCATCATATAAAACATAGTCACAGTTATAACCCTCCGTATTGCAAAATTCTCGTTGGATTTTGATTTGACCTGCCTGCCCTAAAACCTGTGCTTGAGGATCTGCTTCATAGGCAATCGGTTTAATTTGATTCTTTGCTAAAACCACATGACTATTCATCAAAATCACCATGACCACAAATGTTTTATAGTGCCACCGCATCGTATATTTTCCTTATTGTGAATGAGCTTAATTATTTAAACACGGCGATGATTTTACAGTGTAATCTTTCCCCCACGTCCGATAGGATTGGGTATCGATATGAAAACGGTTATTGCCATATATGCCAAATCCCATTTTATATCGCTTCCCTTCTTTGCGCCAAAAATCACATAATTTTTTTTGCAATTTTTGACTGTCGGCTTTGTGTGTTTCTTTAGGATTTAAGATATGAAAATCCACTGCAAAATTTTGTAGATGTTTACTTTTTTTAGCACCTTCGACACAGCGATTTAATTCAGGATTTCGATAAGTCGCTGTAATCGTATAGGTTTTAAAATATTCATTTTGATGTAATTTTTCTAATAGTATTAAACTTGATTTGAGATTATTCCAATATTTTTTGGGTGGAATACTAAAGCGTACATGCTCACAACTTTTCGGTACAAAGTTTCGATTGGTCACTAACTCCATCAATGGAGGTGGTGCTTTCATAAAACCAGCAAAAAAGAGCTGATATTGTTTTAAAGCATTTGGGTCTTGCTTTGATTTCCATGCCTGATATTGTGCATTTAATGCTGAGTTTTCTTGTCCTTTTTGACTATTTTGCTGTTCTAGATTGGGCTGTTTTGAACAACTAATCAGTAAAAGCATACTGCTTAGAATAAAACTGCTTCGGATAAAATTTTTTATTCTGATTTTGCTCACAATATGAATACTCTAGTTATTTTAAATCAATAGATTAGCTCAAATATTTTAGATAGTTTTGATATAAAAACATATTTTCATTTACAAAAAAGTACAGAGCCTTTTATTTACAACGGACAAAAATGTCCGTTAAATATAGCTAAACCTTTTGCGTCATCGTCCAATTATGCTTAAACGCCAACAACAAGCCGCTCAAAATCGAGAAATCTTACTTGATGCAGCCCTGACTATTTTTAGAAAACATGGTATTCGTGCGCCACTACAAATGATCATGGATGAAGCAAATGTTGGACGTGCAACCTTTTATCGTAATTTTGCAGACCGTAGAGCATTAGTCATCGCCTTGATGGAACAAGCTTTGCTGCGCTTAGAAGAACGTGCAGCACAATTTGCTGATCGTCCTGATGGTTTTATTTTATTGATTCAAAATCATGTGCATAACTTGCCCTATTTAACGGCTTTAATGGAATATTGGCGAGTCATCGAACGGCAAGACCCTGTCTTAGTCGACCTTTATAAAAAGCGTGATGAGATCTTACAACCTCTCATTGATTGTGCAATCAAACATGGGGTGTGTCGTGCTGATTTAACACCTAAAGATTATGGTTTAGCGACAGCGATATTACGAGCATCTTTTCAAGGCTTAACTGATGATGAACAAATCAAACTGGCTACCCGTGCTGTTGAATTGTTAATCAGCGGTATTAAAGCCTGAGTTAGCATCCCATGGATCGTACACCTCGTTTACTTGAACCAGCACCTGATTGGACGCCTGAAGAACGCCCTACTTTACCGGGTTCTCCAGCTGCAATTGCGCATTCAATGCCAAAAAAGTTTTTATACTTCTTTATTGGTTTATTTGTTGCGCTGATGGGTAGCTTAAGTAATGGTTTTATTACAGCCAATTTACCCTTAATTCAAGGTGAATACTCTCTTACACCAACACAAGCAGCATGGATTCCTGCTGCCTATGTCATGGCAAATATCAGCTCAAACTTGGTTTTATTCAAGGCGAGACAACAATATGGGTTAAGACTTTTTTCAGAAGTTGGACTCGTACTGTTCATCTGTGCCTTAGTGCTACATATTTTTGTACACACCTTTGAAATGGCGGTCTTTGTTCGTGTAATCAGTGGTTTAGTTGCCGCACCCTTAAGTTCATTAGGCATGTATTACATCATGCAAGCCTTTAAACGTGCCAATTTTGGTCGTGGGCTGTATTTAGCCTTAGGGTTTCAACAGTTAGGTATACCGATTGCGTGGATCATTTCCCCGTATATTGTGGATGTCAATGATTGGTCAATTTTTTATACCTTTGAACTAGGCTTGGCACTATGTTGTTTAGCGATGGTAGTGTCACTCAAACTCCCTCGTAGCTTGCGTATTGCTGTCTTTGAAAAACAAGATTTTTTCACTTTTGCCTTGCTTGCACCTGCTTTCGCGCTCATCTGTATTGTGCTCACACAAGGTCCTATCGTGTGGTGGTTTGAAGCAAAATGGTTAGGTTATGTACTGATTCTAGGTTTTACCTTGTTAATGATTGGACTGACCTATGAGCACTTTCGGGTCAATCCCCTGATCATCACACGTTGGCTAGGGACATCCTCTACATTGCGCTTTATTTTAGGTGCATTTGCAATCCGTTTTTTAATGTCTGAGCAAAGCTATGCAGCGGTGAATTTTCTTAAAGCGATGGGTATGGGACCTGATCAATTTGTATCGTTATATATTGTGATCTTGCTTGCGATTGCTTCTGGTACTATTTTCAGCGCTTTGACTTTTAAACGTGAGCGGATTGTGTGGCATCTGCTATTTGCAGTGTCTTTGGTACTGATTGCTTGTGCTTTAGATTATCATCTGACCAGTGATGTCCGTCCTGAAAATTTTTATTTAAGCCAATTTCTCATGGGTTTTGCCAGTGGCTTATTTATTGGACCTTTGTTATTAACAGGTATAGTCAATGCACTGCAAAAAGGTCCTTCGCACATGGTCACTTTTATTGTGTTGTTTTCTGCAACACAAAGTTTTGGTGGCTTAGTGGGCAACTCATTTTTTTCAACATATCAACAATATCGCACTCAAAATTATAAAGTAGAATTGATGAGTGATTTATCTCAAACCGATCCTGTGGTTGCACAACGTTTGGCTTTGTATGAAAAAAATGCCAGTCAATATACGTTAGATCCAAAGTTAGAAGATATTCAAGCACAACGAAATTTAGACCAAATTATTAGCCGTGAAGCACAAGTACGTGCCTATAACGATGTGATTGCTTTAAATGGAATCTTTGCAATTTTATTGCTGATTTGGGGTAGCCTCAATATTGCACGAACGTATTATCAAAATAAAAAACAGCAAGTACTCAATAATAGCAGTTAGCTTTACTTGCCAACTTAGATGGAGCAGATCCAATTTTCAGCAGATTGAATAGATTGAATGAATGAGTATAACCATGAGCCAAGATCAAAAAAGTGAACAAAGCACGACCACAGAAAAAGAGACGACACCGACAGCACCACAAGCTGTGCCATCGAGTAAATTGATTCCCACAGCCAAACGTACGTTATTTTTCATGTTCATTGTCCTGTTAATGGGCATTGCTTTGATCATGTATGCTTGGAAAATTGGTCCATTTCAAAGTGCTATTGAGTCCACCGAAAATAGTTATGTCAAAGGTAAAACCACGGTTTTATCCTCACAAATTAATGGCTATGTTAAAGATGTCCTTGTCACCGATTTTGATCATGTTAAACAAGGTCAAATACTGATGCACATTGACACTACAACCTATGATCAAAAAGTCACACAAGCAAAATCAGGTGTAGATCAAGCACAAAATAATCTATCCAATCAAACCCAAACTATCGAACAACGCAAAGCAGATATTGTGGCAGCACAAGCCAAAGTTGAACAAGCGCGCGCAGCTTATGAACTCTCAATCGCACAACAGCAACGCTATCAACAACTCGGCAATAGTGGTGCCGCTTCAAAGTCTGAACAAGACAAAGCCGCCGCAGATGCAAAAAATAATTTAGCCTTACTTCAACAAGCTCAAGCCAATGTGCTAGTGACACAGCAAGCCCTCAAAACAGCACAAGTTTCTGAAACTGGTTTGGCTGCTCAAGTGACCAATGCCAAAGCACAACTCGACCAAGCCGTGACCACCAAAGACTATAGTGTAATTCGTGCACCCATGGATGGACAATTAGGTGAAGTCAATCCTCGGGTTGGACAATATGTTGCCGCAGGTACACAACTGATGTATCTGATTCCACAACAAAGATGGGTGACTGCAAACTTTAAAGAAACCCAAATTGCCAAAATGAAAATTGGTCAAACTGCAACATTTACTGTTGATGCAATGAATCATCAAAAATTCACAGGAAAAGTTGAAGAAATATCACCTGCCACAGGCTCAGAATTTAGTGTGCTTAAAGCAGATAATACAACAGGTAACTTTACCAAAGTGGTACAACGAATTTCTGTGCGTATCGCGATTGATGCCAATCAAAAAGGTTTAGAGCATTTACGTCCAGGAATGTCAGTGGTCACAAGTGTCGATACAAACTCTTAGCATGGTATGTCAGAATATCTTTTTAAAGCCTAAGGTTTTTAATGGTTACAATAGGCTTAAATTGTTTTGATGATCACTGTACATGTTTGATGATATTGCCCAAGGTATTACAGATCAGCAGATTTTTGTTGATGCACCTATTCAACTGACTATTCGGCGGCTTGATCAGATTCATCCGCAAATTTCAGGCAATAAATTTTTTAAACTGAAATACAACTTTTTAGCAGCCCAACAACAAGGCAAAACCTCACTGATCACTTTTGGTGGTGCATTTTCCAATCATATTGCGGCTACGGCTTATGCTGCAAATCGCTTTGGCTTTCAAAGTATAGGCATCATTCGTGGTGAGGAACTTGCCACTCAGCCACTCAACCATACGCTTGCGACAGCACAAAAATTGGGTATGCAACTTCACTTTGTGTCACGTAAAGACTATCGTTTAAAAGACAGTGCCGCTTATTTAAATGCACTTGAAACCCAATATCCAAACAGTTATATCATTCCTGAAGGTGGAACAAACGCTTTTGCCATCCAAGGTTGTACTGAAATATTATCTGCGAATGACCTAAATACTTACGATGTAATTTGTTGTGCGGTGGGTACAGGCGGCACGATCACAGGTTTAATCGAAGCCAGTACAGCACAACAACAAATTTTAGGATTTTCCGCGTTAAAAGGAGATTTTCTCAGCACCAATGTCGCACAGATGACAGAAAAAAGAAACTGGAAAATTTTAGATCATTATTGCTGTGGTGGGTATGCCAAGACGACCATTGAACTCTTACAATTTATTGAAAATTTTCAAAAAAAATATCAGATTCCACTTGAGCCCATCTATACAGGAAAAATGCTTTTGGGTATTTTTGATTTGATTAGTCAACATTATTTTGCAAAAAACAGCCGAATTTTGGTGATTCATAGCGGCGGTTTACAAGGTAGATCTTTATAAGCTACTGTTTAATTGCAAATCGCCACTTAAAAATCAAATGACCGTAGAATTAGTTTTGCACGAGCTTATTATCATTCAAAGCAATCAAACCTTTGATTAAACGATAAACATCCCAAATAAATACAACCAATAAAATCACAAAACCAACCAAAACAACGGCTAAAAGTGCACCTACGATATAGCCTACCAAACTGATCCAAAAGGTTTTGATTTGATAATTCACATGACTTTCTAGCCATGTACCACGCATATCATCACGTTTAACATAGTTCATAATAATTGCAATAAGCCATGTAAAACCGACCACATAACCTGCAAGATACAAAATATATGTGATTTGATTATATTGTTTTAAAGATGCAATTTCTGCATCTGTCTTTGTTAAATGATTCATGATTTTACCTTATATTTATGTACACTATTTATACTACAAAACATTTTAAGTTTCATTTAAGCTGTCGTACAAAAAAATATTATTTGCAAATTTGTTTTAACTTACGGCTTTTATTTCATCCTGTGATCACTGAAATTTCATGGCATTTTGTCTATAATGCCCTGCTTTCCTATTTTGATTTGAGTGTATTTATGTCTTCCAACGCCTATGATGTTGTTGTCCTTGGTGCAGGTGCTTCGGGCTTAATGCTTGCAGCCAAAGCCGCACAACGAGGTCGCAAAGTTTTAGTCGTGGAAAAAGCCAACAAAATTGGTAAAAAAATCTTAATGTCTGGCGGTGGTAAATGTAACTTTACCAATCTCTATGTCGAGCCTGAAAATTTTATTTCGCATAATCCCCATTTCGTCATTTCAGCACTCACCCGTTATACCAACTGGGATTTTATTGGAATGGTGTGTGAATATGGCATCGAGTATGAAGAACGTAAACACGGGCAACTCTTTACACTCAATGGCGCTAAAGAAATTTTAGCCATGTTACTCAATGAATGTGAAAAAACGGGTTTGGTCGAAATCAAAACCAGCTGTGAAGTCAAAGCAGTCAATGCCATTGATGAACAAAATTTCCAAGTCGCAACCAATATCGGCTACTTCCAAGCACAATCTGTGGTGGTGGCAAGTGGTGGCTTGTCTATTCCAACACTCGGTGGTTCAGACATTGGCTATAAAATTGCTCAACAATTTGGCCATCATATATTTCCCACACGTGCAGGCTTAGTTCCCTTTACTTTTTCAGATCAATTTAAAGAAGTGACCATGCGTTTAAGTGGGAATGCCGTTGAAGCAACCTTATCGAATGAATTAAATAGCTTTACTGAAGCACTGTTATTTACCCATCGTGGACTCAGTGGTCCAAGTTCATTGCAACTGTCTAACTATTGGAATGTCGGACAAAGCTTTAAAATCGATTTTTTACCTTCAGAAGAATTATTCACATTTTTTAAAGCTAAAAAACAAGCACAACCCAAAGTTCTGCTTCGCACCCTGTTGGCTGACTTATTGCCCAAAAGTGTCGTACTTGAACTGCAAAACTTAATTTGGGCAGAATTTGCAGAGATAGCGATTGGACAACTCAGTGATGAAAAACTAGAAAATATTGCCCAGAAACTACATCAGTTTGAAGTTAAACCCTCAGGGACAGAAGGTTATCGTACTGCCGAAGTCACCTTAGGTGGGGTCGACACCACAGAAGTTTCTTCAAAAACCATGGAAAGTAAAAAGCAAAAGGGCTTGTTTTTTATCGGTGAAATCTTAGATGTAACAGGTCATTTAGGTGGCTTTAATTTTCAATGGGCTTGGGCTTCAGCACATGCAGCTTCAGAATATGTGTAATATGGTATAAATAAAGAGCACTCTTTTAGATGTTGACCTTATGAAACTTCATCCCCAAGTGTGAAGTTTCATAAAAGATCTGCTGACAATTACTCCAAATAATCTGTTCTGAATAATATGATCTGTTGATTGTTTGCAACACGTTGCATTGCAATATCCATCAATACATATTCTGTATTTTCGGTTGTGTCAGCTTTACAAATCTGTTGATAAATATGATGTACAAAAGCAATAATTTTCATTTTAATTCCTTTTTAAATTTCATGTTTTATTGAAACTTCACATTAATATAAATCCAATTTATTTAATAAATATGAATACTTTAAATTTATCCAATAAACAGAAAGTTATCTACATTTTGTACAAAATATTTTCTATATATTCACTTAAATATTGTGAATATTCTCACTCTTCTGGTGCTTTTGCTGTTTCATCTGTTTCTTCAGACTGGATGATTTCTGCTGTATGCGTTTTTTTAGGCTTAGCAAAAACAAATTTATAAGCGCTGACTAAAAACCCCACTGTAATTCCTGCAATCACAATAGGAGCAATAAATTTATTCGGCTGTTTTTTTGACACGTTATTTCTCCTCATTTATGTTTCATTTTTCAAATAAAAAGATCGACCAGAACATCCTGATCGATCTTCATCATAAATTACAGGTTAATTCAGGTCATCTTTTAACGGATAATCAGAATTTGAATCTGGTGCAGGCTTTACTTGATCTAAAGTAGATTGATATTCAGATTCAATGGTCGGTGTATCAGTCGTTACTTGATTTTCTACAGGACTTGCTATTGTTGATTTTTGTGCCAAAGGATTCGGTTTATTACCTTCTTTCTTTGCTTTATCAATCAAATCCGTCAATACACGCTCCGCAGGTTGACGACCACCTAAACCAAATGCCAAAGCAAACGCAACTGCCACTGCACCCAAAGTTAAGCCAAATGCTAGATTTACAATCGAGTCAGCAATACCCATTGCACGTAGACCCATTGCAATGACAAGCCCCATGATCAGGATACGAACTAAATTACCTAACCAACGTGAACTGTTGTATTCACCGCGTTGCACCACATTTGCCACAAGGTTTGCCAACCAAAACCCGATTACTAAAATCACAGCACCGAGTAAGATATCCGCACCGAACTGGATAAACATCGAGATCAAGCCACTGACTTGCTCGAAGCCTAGACGGTTGGCTGCTTCTGATACAGCAAACAGCATGGTAAAAAATACAATCAGATAACCAACCACGCATGAAATTTTGGTTTGACCGAGAAAACGCTGTACATCGAGTTTTGCAGGAATCTCATCTACACCTGTCCCTGCAATGATTTCAGCAACCAAACGCCCAACAAAGCGAGAAACAACATATGCCACAATTAAGATCAGACCTGCCGCAATAATATGCGGAATGGCATTCATGATTTCAGCCAACATTGCGGTAGCAGGCTGAGAAATCGCTTGAATGCCTAATGCTTCAAATGCCACGATCAATGACGTAATCATCACAATGGCAAAAACAAATGAACCTAGTAGTTTAGATAAACTCCCATTTTTAAATAAACCAATTTTTTCAGCTTGCGCTTGTAGATTTAAACTATTGCTTAACCCTTCTACAATGCCACGTACAATTTTTGCTAAGATATAACCAACAAAAATAACCACACCAGCGATGAAAATGTTTGGTAAATAAGAAATAGCCTCATTGACCATATTTTGCACAGGAATCAATAAGCCTTGTAGACCTAAAATTGACAGTACAATGGGAAGGAAAAGCAATAAGATTAACCAATAAACAATATCTGCAATATTGTGACTAATTGGATTTACACCGACTTCTGCACTCAGCTTTTCATCGAGCTGAGTACGGTCTAATAAATTTTTTAGCCCGACTTTGACTAAATTGGCAACAATCCAACCCACAAAACCGATCGCAATGGCGGCAAGAAGTTGTGGAATAAACAATAAAAATTGCTGAATCATGTTACTAAATGGACTGCTGATACTGCTCAGATTGAGTACATTTAATGCACCAATCACCGCGATCACCATCACTACCCAAAAAATAACTCTCGAGACAATATTTTCAATATTTGAACGATGACCTGTCGCATTAGACAATTTTTGGTTTGTGCCTAACTTGGTCAATATCTTTTTAATCCCTGCTGCAATAATCAGTGCAATAATCCATCCCACCAATAAAATAACGATTGCAGCAATAATGGGTTGAAATTGCTCCCAATAATACAGGGCATCTAAATGACCACCACGCGCAACTAAAAATTCATTCATTTGTTATCCCCTTTTTTATGTTGAGGTTTTAAGTGGCTTAATTCAATTTCGTTTGATCATTTTTAAAGCACACCCTCACGTTATCTTGTGTTGTTTTTTTATTCAATTTTTAGCAGCATAAATACAACAAATATAAAATTTAAAAACTCTAACGAGCTGAACGCTGTTAGAGTTATTTAGGGTTTTCGATTATGAATTTTCAGCGTTTAAGTATATAAAAATATAATAAACAATAATTTATATAACGAAATGAGCTTACATCCAATCTGCAAGCATATACACAACTAAAGCAACAAGAAATAACCCCACAAGAATCAGCATATACACAGGTAAACGTTTTTTCTGTGTGGTCTCTTCAGTACTTATAACATGTGCTGGTCTAGAAAAGTCATGTTTCATTTCTATACTCCTTCTCCATGTGATGCATTTTTATACTATCAGGTGATCATGTTGCGGTGTGTAAATTAATTTAAATGAAAGTAAAGCGTCTATTTCATGGCAAGATTTTGAATATCAGCTATACTAATGACCCTCTTATTTGGCTATGGACAATATGGCTTATCAACGACAAAGTGTCTGTTTAGACTTAGACACAGATGTCACTCATCAATGCTTTTTGCATACCACACGTGATGAACATTTAATTGGGATCATTGAGTTTACAAAGCAAAGCTATGTTCTCAAATGGGGAGATTTAGAATATTTTCGCCGCCGTACTGAAGAATTATCCGTCATGCCATTTCCTGACTGTATTAATGCCATGATTATTGATATTCGTAATGTTGCACCTTTTTTAGATGCAGAAGTCCCGATTATTCCTTGGCGTTTGGTTGAAGAAGAATGTCCGATTCGCATCGTTGCTCCACAAGAGCGTTTAGAGTTTTATTCTGGTTTTTTTGAACCCACATGGCTCAGTACGGACATGGAGTCTGCCATTTATGAATTACGTGAATTTATGGATATGTTCGTACATTAAACATCAAAAAAGAGCATTTATATCATCTATAAATGCTCTTCATTCTAAAATCTAAGCTTTAGAAATATTCTACCAATAATTTTCTACAGCAATATTACCTTCACCACGTCTATTCATGCTCAAACCACGTGCCTTTAAAGCATCTTTGGTGTCATCCACCATTTGTGGATTTCCACACAACATCACGTGTGTCGTTGTAGGACTAAGGTTTAAACCGACTGCCTTTTCCAATTCACCATTTTCAATCAAAATTGGCAAACGATCATGTAAAGCAGCCTGTGGGTCTCGGGTAATAATCGGCACAAATTTAAAGCCTGTGTGCCCTTCCCCAAAAGTCTCAACGATTTCTTGAATACGGTCTACATAAGCCAGTTCAGCCGCTGAACGTACACTATAAACAAGCGTAATAAATTGATATTTCTGCCAAGTTTCAAAGTCTTGTAGCATGGAAATAAAAGGCGCTAAACCCGTTCCTGTCGCCAACAACCATAAATCATGCGGCAAAGGTAATTGATAGCGAGTTAAAGTTAAAAAACCATAGGGCACTTTTTCCAAATACAATTCATCTCCCACTCGTAGATGTTGTAAATTAGAAGTAAATGCACCATCTGGCACAACGATCGAAAAAAACTCTAAGGTTTCCTCGAACGGAGAAGAAACAACAGAATAGGCGCGCACCACCAAATCATCTGCAACTTTTAACCCAATACGTGCAAATTGCCCTGCGGTGAATTTAAAGTGTGCGGGTCGTGTCATGGTGAAGCTAAATAAAGTATTGGTCCAACGGTGTACAGATAAAACCTTTTCTACACTAAATTTTTCAATTGACATGATTTCAACGTGGCATGAATGACTATGCTCATGGTAGCATGTCAGGATAATTTATCGTATTTATTTCAATTGACTTCTTTCATCAAATCCAGTTTTTTGTTCATAAATCACCAATTAAATGGATTTTTAAAGCTTATGAAAAAACGTCTCAGCTTAAGGCTATTCACATGCGCATGACTTTACGTCAACTGGCTGTTTTCGTAGCAGTCGCTCAAGAAGGTACAGTAACCAAAGCCAGTGATGCTGTGCGCCTGACACAAAGTGCTGCCAGTATGGCTTTGGCAGATCTTGAAGATGGGTTGGGTGCACCTTTATTTGACCGCTTAGGAAAAAGACTACAACTCAATGATTTAGGTCGTTTTTTACTTCCACAAGCTTTAGAAATTTTAGGTCGTTGTGAATCTTTTGAACAAGCGGCCAAAGGTGAATTACAAAGTATCGACTTACGTATTGGTGCAACACTCACGATCAGTGATTACTTAATGCCTGATCTAATGGCCGATTTTTTACAAATCCGCCCACAAGCACATTTACAGTTACAAGTCGGTAATACCCGTCAAATGATTGAGGCAGTCAATCAATTTCAATTAGATTTAGCACTCATTGAAGGGTCATGTCATTTACCACAGTTACAATGCATTCCTTGGCGTGATGATGAACTCGCTGTGTGCTGCTCGTCCAACCATCCTTTGGCAAAATTAAATCGTCCATTGACCCCTGAGGATTTTTATACTGTCCAATGGATTTTACGTGAAGAAGGTTCAGGAACACGTGAAGTCTTCGATAATGCGATTTTACAAGATATTCCTGATGCCAATATACGTTTAACACTTGGACACAATGAAGCTATTCTAAAAATTGTCGCAGGTGGTTTAGGAGTATCGTGTATTTCTAAATTAGCCATTGAGCCTTTATTAGAAAAACAACAATTGGTTATTTTAAAAACACCTTTTTGGACACTGACTCGCCCGCTATATATGCTGGTACATCGCCAAAAATATCAAGGTCCAGGTTTACGTTCATTCTTGCAGTTCTGTGAAGATCAAGTCGAAATCCATACACATTAACCTCATCATGGTATAGATTAAAATGATCAATGCTGCCGATTATCTTAAGGCAGCATTTTTTTGTGCAGCATTTTTCTTTTCTTGCTCTAATTTATATAAATTCAGCTTAGCCTCTTGCGCTTGTTGGTGCTTTTGATATTTTTGATATGCCAAATAACTCACGGTTGCACCAAGCACTATGATAATCACAGCGATCAAATAAAGTGGATTGACATAAATTTTACGTTGTTTTTTTTCTTTGATGGGCTGCCATTTGCCATATAAAATTTGGGTTTTTAGATTTAGATATACCGAGTTTTCTTTAAAACTTGATATTTCCTTCAGTACTTGCTCCTTCGCTACTCTTGTCTCTATATTATTTTGCTTTACATCACTTTTAGTCACTGCTGCCTTATCTAAATCGACTGTTTTTAAGATTTCAGATGACTCTGTTTTGCTCACAGCACAGGATGTAACATTTTCATGTTCCACTTTAGACTGTTCAGGCACAGCATTGTAATCTGTTAATTTTTCCACTTGATCTGAAGAGACTTCTAGACTTGCTTGTTCTTGTATAATTTCAGGCTGCTTCGAGACATCAATCGGATGCTCAGACGGCATCATGATACTTTTTTGTACTTCGTCACCTGTCTTTAACTCAGTAAAAGGCTCATCCGTAATTTGTATGACTTTTTCAGCGAGATCTACATTTTCAATAATTTGAAAAGATAACTCTTCTTGCTTAACAGATGAAGTACACTCTATATCATCGTTGATATTATGCTGTGGTGGATGATGCTCAAATATAGGCATATCTTGTTTTTTTACAACAGAATGATCTAAATCAATTTCTAAATTTGATGAAGCTTGAGAAGCATCAATTTCATGGATCACTATACTTTGAACTGGTTCTAATACTTTAGCCTCAACCTCCAGGACAGCATCCTTGGAATTAACCTCTTGTATAATGCTATCTTGTGCTAAAGACGGTATATCAACTTGAATTTGATCATCTTTCAAAAAAGCGTGGGTTAAGGGCTGTAACTCTACATCGAGCAATGCTGTACTCGAAAGTGCTGTATCGGGTAATGGAGCTTGCTCTAAATCACTTGATGCTATTGCTATTGAGGAATCTCTATCTATCTTAGATCCATGACGATGATCTAAAGTTTTATCAATCTGTGCCTGTGGATGTGAGGAGCTTTCACGTTCTACATCATCTGCTGGAACTGATGATAAATATTCATTCAGTTGCAATTTTGCTTGTGGTGTCAGCTGTCGAATCACTTCCGCAATATTGTTTTGTGCTTCAACTGCTTCAACTGCTTTAACTACTTCAACTGCTTCAACTGCTTCAACTGCTTCAACTGCTTCAACTGCTTCAACTGCTTCAACTGCTTCAACTGCTTCAACTGCTTCAACTGCTTCAACTGCTTCAACTGCTTCAACTGCTTCAACTGCTTCAACTGCTTCAACTGCTTCAACTGCTTCAACTGCCTCAACTGCTTCAACTGTTGTACGACTTTCATTTAACAAACGCAATTTAGCAAGCGTAGATTTACGACTCATACGCTTAGACTGAACATGCTGTTCTTCTATCAATTGTGAAGTATAAGAGGTTTTTGTATGTTGTACTTTTTGAGTCGCATTTTTAATATCTAAACGTACAATACAATTGGCGCTCAATTGATCAGCACTTTCTAAAACCGCACATTTAATTCGTTCATTTAACTGAGGCGGAATGTCTGAATTTGGGAAATCAGACAAATGAAAATGAATGATGCGTTGATCTTGAACGAGTTCAATAAAACCCTTCTGTTCTTCAACATCATATTGAACCACGATCCCCTTATAGAACATAAATCAATTCTCTAATTTTTATAATAATTTCCGACAAAAAAGGAAGCTATAAAGCTTCCTTTTTATATTACTAAATTTTAGTCTTTTTGCACACTACCAAAAATTTTATCGCCTGCATCACCTAGACCAGGAACAATATAACCATTTTCATTTAGACCTTTATCAATTGAAGCTGTAAAAATAGTCACATCAGGATGTGCTTCAGTAACTCGTTTGATTCCTTCAGGTGCAGCAACAAGTACCATGACGCGAATATCTTTACAACCACTGGCTTTAAGCACATCAATTGCAGCGACTAAAGATGATCCCGTTGCAAGCATTGGATCAATAATCATCGCCAAACGATTTTGTACATCAGGCACTAGTTTTTTATAGTAAGTGCGTGCTTCCAAAGTTTCTTCATCACGCTCTAAACCGAGTACAGAGACTTTTGCACTTGGAATTAGATTAAGAAAACCATCTAACATGCCAATCCCTGCACGTAAAATAGGGACAACTGTAATTTTTTTACCTGCAATACGATCTACAGTCACTTTACCATTCCAACCATCAATTTCATGATCACATACAGGTAAATCTTTAGTTGCTTCATAAGTAAGCAGCATTGTGACTTCTTGCGCTAATTCACGGAAATTCTTAGTACTAATATCTGCACGACGTAATAAACCTAATTTATGACGAATAAGTGGATGGCGAATTTCTTGAATAGACACGGGAGTACACCTAAAAGGATAAAAGTAAATATTCACTATTATAAATGTTTTTTATATAAGATATAAGAAAAGCCCCCAATGTTTGAGGGCTTTTTTTGTTAAAACAAATCGTATTGATAGATTATTGCTGTTGGCTTAGCATCATATGAATAGGTGATAAAATTTCAGATTTAAGCGCTAAGTCAATCAATGGGTCTGGATAAACACCAATGATCAACACTAAAGCAGCAGCACCTAAAACCATAAGACCACCGACTTTTTGTCCCCAATGATCAACAGCATCAATACGAGGATTTTCAGGTGGGGTCATATACATCACAACCATCACACGTAAATAGTAATATAAACCAATACCACTACCCACAATAATCATTGCAGCTAAGAACCAGTTTTGAGCTGTCACAGCAGACATCACCACAAGGAACTTACCAATGAAGCCCGCAGTTAATGGAATACCTGCAAGAGATAACATCATCACAGTTAAAGTTGCAGTCAATACTGGACGGCGCCAGAATAAACCACGATAGTCTGCAAGTGATTCAGCTTCATCAACATTGTTATATGGGCTTGACATCAAAGCAACTGCACCAAAAGCACCAATCGTTGTTAATGTATAAGTCGCAATATAAACCGTTACACTGCCTAAGCTTGCATAGGTTGTGCTGACTAAAGCAATCAATAAATAACCAAAATGTGCAATCGAAGAATAACCTAAAATACGTTTTAAGTTCACTTGACGTACAGCAAGGAAGTTACCGACCAAGATTGAAAGTACTGCAATTACAGTAATGATTGTCACAATTGAAGGGACTAAAATTGCACCCGAAGTCAAAATGTAACGTACCAATAAACCAATCGTTGCAACTTTTGCCACAGTCGCCAAGAATGTTGCGATTGGCGCAGGTGCACCTTGATAAACATCAGGTGTCCATTTGTGAAATGGTGCAAGAGAAAGCTTAAAGCCAATTGCAAAGATAATGAGACCTAGACCTAAGATCACCATTGGTTGTTGAATGACTTGGAACAATGCAGGTACAGCATCATAGAATGCTAAAGAACCTGTATATGCATAGATATATGCCATACCCATCAACAACATTGCAGACGCAGTTGCAGAAAGAACTAAATATTTAATTCCCGCTTCTAACGATTTTGAACGTTGATGTGTATAAGCCACCAAACCATACATCGGAATCGACATTAACTCTAAGCTAATAAAGAACGATGCAAAGTGCGAACTTGCTACCATTAACATCGCCCCTGCAACAGAGATCAACATCAAGATATAAAGTTCTTCACGATGGTCTTTATAGGTTTCAATGTATGCATGTGACAAAGTACAACATGCTAACGCAGCAACAATCGCAAGCAATTGATAGAACAATGTAAATGGGTCAACCATAAACATGCCCATCACATTTGATGGTGCGAACGCACCACCAAACATCATGATTATCAAATCAAGCGCCGCAAGGTTTAAACCAACCACTGAAGCTGTTGCAATCAAATTATGATTACGTTTGATTGCCGTTAAGATCATCACCACGACTGCAGTCAAAGCTACAATCATGACAGGTGCCAAAGGCATGAGATCCGAAAATGACATTGTAAAATTCATGACTATTGGATCCCCGCATTTTGTTGAGAAACAACTTGCTGCGTTGCTTCAACGGCTTCTTGAACAGGAATATAGCTATTTGCAATCCACGCCATGCTTGAGTTTGAAACATCTAAGAATGTTTGTGGATGCATACCTAACCATACCAAACCGATTACACAGATCATCAAAAGACCGATTTCACGTGCGCCAAGATCTTTTAACGGAGCTGTATAATGCTGTTTTTGTGCTTCATTTGGCGTACCAAATAATGCTTTGTGGATCAGGATTAAACCATAAAGACCCGCAAATACTAAACTGATCGCTGCAATGATGGTAAACATTGGGAATTTACCAAATGAACCCATCAAAATCAGGAACTCACCAATAAAGTTACCTAAACCAGGAATACCGACCAATGCAGCAATAAAGAACATTAAGAAGAATGGTAAATATTGGAATTGACCACGAATACCACCCATCAAACGTAAATCACGTGTATGTAAACGCTCATACACTTGACCACACATAATGAACAATGCAGCAGAAGATAAACCATGCGCCAACATCATGATCATCAAACCTTGGAAGGTCAAAATATTACCTGCATAAAGTGCAAGTAACACGAAGCCCATGTGCGAAATAGATGTGTACGCAAGTAAGCGTTTCATATCTGTTTGTTGGAATGCACACCAAGCACCGTAGAAGATACCAATTAAACCAAAGATGATTGCAATATCTGCAAATTGTGCCGATGCTGCAGGGAAGAACGGAATGACGAAACGTAATAAACCGTAAGCCGCAGTTTTAATCAAGATACCCGCTAAGTCGACAGAACCTGCTGTAGGTGCTTGCGCGTGGGCATCGGGTAACCAACCATGTAATGGAAAAACAGGAAGTTTTACCGCAAAACCGATGAACATACAGATCATCAATGCATAAGCAATATGTGGTGCTTGAGCATCTAATGTACGTGCAACAGCCATTAAGTAATAATAGTTGAAGCTGATATTGCCAGACATCATGTAGCCATAGATCACTAGACCTAGGATACCCACAAGCATGATCAGACCTGCAACTTGTGTATAAATGAAGAACTTGGTTGCAGCATATACGCGTGATTTACCATCCGCGCCTTTATGCCCCCAGAGTGCAATCAAGAAATAGATTGGTACAAGCATCATCTCCCAGAAGAAGAAGAACAAGAACAAATCAATTGCAAGGAATACACCAATCACCCCACCTAAAGACCATAAAAGGTTTAAGTGGAAGAAACCAACATTCTTTTGAATTTCACCCCATGAACAACCGACTGCAAGTACACCGAGTAATGCAGTTAAGCCGACCATCAAAAGTGAAAGACCATCTATCGCTAAATGGATATTAATCCCTAAAGATTTAATCCATTCAACTTGAAATTGTGCAGCCCAAGCTGGGACTTGTTGTCCCAACTCATAGGTAAAACCACCTTGACTCCAAAGCACACCTGTTAAGCCCAAAGTAATGAGCATCCCCACGAGTGCAATATAGCGAGGCAAATGTTCATCGAGCTTATCGACTAACCAGCAAATAAAACCTGCAATGAAAGGTACAAGAATTAATGCGGGTAAAATCCAGTTATTTGCTTCCATCTTATTTCCCCACTACCTGAATCACGATCAAGATCATCAGCAATACCACTACACCGAGTGACATACTTGATGCATATTCACGTAATGAACCTGTTTGACGGGTACTTGTAAACTTATTACCACCTTTCACAATCGCAGGTAACATGAGCCATAAACCATCAATTGGGTCACGACCTAAGATTTTTGCAATCAATAAATAAGGTTGAACAAATACAATGTTGTATAACGAATCGAAACCAAATGCATTACGGCAGATATTGGCAAGACCTGTACCAAATGATGTTGCAGCAAAGCCTTTTACCGCTTGGTAAGCAAATGCGAACAACACAACACCCACGACTAAACCTGCAAGTGCAATACCGACTGCTGTATATTCAGCAGAATGCATACCGTGCATCAACTCTTCAGTTGGCACATTAAATACAGGAATTTGCGCAGCAGTCAGTGCTTTTTCCACTGGTGCTTTTAAGAAATAAGCCAAACCTGTTGACAGTACAGCAAGGATACCTAAAGGTAACCAATATGTTGCACCTTTGATTTCGTGATAAGGCGTATTTTCTTTGCCAAAGAATACAACCCAGATTAAACGGAATGTATAAATAGATGTTAAGAATGCACCTGCTACACCCACCCAGTACAACCAACCAAATGCTGCATTTGCTTGACCTTGTACCCAAACTGCGCCCAAGATCGCATCTTTAGAGAAGAAGCCAATTGTTACGAATGGAATCGCTGCAAGCGCACCACCACCGATGGCGAAACATGCAAACAAGAATTTATTTTTGTAGAACAAGCCCCCCATTTTGAAGATGTTTTGTTCGTGATGGTAAGCCAAAATCACCGCACCAGAAGACAAGAATAATAATGCCTTGAAGAATGCGTGAGAAAGCATATGGAATAGGCCAGCTTGATAAGCTTCGGCACCCACCGCCATAAACATATAACCGAGCTGACTCATGGTTGAGTAAGCCAAAATACGTTTGATGTCGGTTTGCACCAATGCTGCAAAACCAGCCACCAATAATGTTACTGCGCCTGTAATCGCAATGAATTGCATAATTTCAGGTGTCATTTCAAACACAGTGAACATACGGCAGCACAGGTAAACACCTGCGGTTACCATTGTTGCAGCGTGGATCAATGCAGATACTGGTGTAGGACCAGCCATCGCATCTGCCAACCATGTTTGTAATGGAATTTGTGCAGATTTACCCGCAGCACCTAAGAACAACATGAGTGAAGTCCAAAGCGCAAGGTTATGATCAAGTGCTAAAACTTGTGATGCATTGGCAACGATTGTACCGATATGCAAAGTACCAAATTGTTGATAAAGCAAGAACATCGCAATGAGTAAGAAAATATCACCCACACGTGTTACGGTAAATGCTTTGATCGCAGCCATACCATTTGACGGGTTTTGATAGTAGTAACCAATCAATAGATAAGAACACAGACCTACGCCTTCCCAACCTAAGAATAACAACGCTAAGTTGTCACCCAATACAAGCACAAGCATACTTGCTACGAACAGGTTGAAATAAGAGAAGAAACGTGCGAAATCCTCTTCACCACGCATATACCATGTTGCGAAGATATGAATCAGAAAACCTACGCCCGTGATCATGCCCATCATTAACAATGACAAGCCATCTAAACTTAAAGTAATACCTGGCGCAAAACCACCAACGTTAAACCATGTCCATAAATTTTGAACAAATACAGTTTCACCGCTGTTGATAAATGCCATACCGCTGATCAACGCAAACAATGCTGAAAGACCAACTGAACCCGCACCAATAATCGCAGCGACATTTTCAGGAAGTTTATTACGTCCTGCCGCTAAAAGAATAAAACCAATAAGCGGAAATAAAATCGTTAAATATAAAGTACTCATCCGCGCATCTCACTAGCAGCATCTACATCCAAGTGATGGAAGCGATGATAGAACTGAAGGACGATCGCAAGACCGATACACGCCTCTGCTGCAGCAAGCGTCAAAATTAAGATAAACATAATTTGACCGTCTGGTTGTACCCATGCACTACCTGCAACAACGAATGCTAGCGCAGCAGCATTCATCATGATTTCAAGGCTCATTAACATAAATAAAATATTGCGTCGTACCATTACACCGTAAAAACCGAGTGCAAAAAGGATAGATGCAACGATTAAACCATGCTCTAAAGGGATATTGCCCATTATTGTTTATCCTCTTCTGCACTTGGTTCACGTTTGCCTAAGTGGAATGCTGCAACCAATGCTGCAAGCAATAACATCGCGGCTACTTCAACCAATAATAAGTAGTGTGTAAAGAGTACTTGACCAACTTCTTTAGGACCGACCATTTGCGTCCCTAAAACATGTTGTGTTTGCGTATAGTCTGAACCTAACATCCAAACCAAACACAAACCCATCAAGAAACTCATCAATGCTGGATAAGCCCAAGCATCAGAAGTCAACCATTTACGCTCTTGATCAACAGTATGTTGACCAAGATTGAGCATCATCACCACGAAGACGAACAACACCATGATTGCACCTGCATAGACAATAATTTCTAATGCAGCAGCAAAGGGTGCGCCAATGGTTAAAAAAATCCCTGCAACGGCAAGCAGTGACACGATTAAGCTTAAAAGTGCATGTACAGGATTCGCATTGGTCACAACACGAACTGTAGAAACAATGGCCACGAGAGCCATTAAATAAAATGGCCACATCATGGTAATAAGCTCCGTACGTCAACAGGTGCGCTTTCACGTTGCGCTTGACCTTTTTCTTTACCGTCAATTGCCATACCCGTTACACGATAGAAGTTGTAATCAGGGTATTTACCAGGACCCGAAATGAGTAAGTTTTCTTTCTCATAAACAAGGTCTTGACGTACATATTCACCCAACTCGAAGTCTGGTGTTAACTGAATTGCAGTTGTTGGGCACGCTTCTTCACACATCCCACAGAAGATACAACGTGAGAAGTTAATGCGGAAAAACTCTGGATACCAACGTCCATCTTCTTTTTCAGCTTTCTGTAATGAGATACAGCCCACAGGACATGCAACCGCACATAAGTTACACGCAACACAACGCTCTTCGCCATCAGGATCACGTGTTAATACGATACGACCACGGTAGCGTGGAGGTACGATTTGTTCGGCTGGAACTTCAGGATATAAAATCGTATCACGTGGACGAGTGGCATGGGTAAATACCATCCATAACGAACGAACGATTGATCCTACGCCAGCTAGAATTTTATACATTTTGTACTCCCTGCTGTCCTAGGCTTGATTCATCAGAATCACAGCACCAGTCACCAAAAGGTTAACCAATGCAAGTGGTAAACATACTTTCCAACCAAAGTTCATCACTTGGTCATAACGAGGACGCATTAACGAACCACGTGCCAAGACAAACATCATCACAAAGAATGCTGTTTTTGCAATGAACCAGAACGCATCTGGAATGAATGGAATGTTTAAGTTAAATGGTGCTAACCATCCACCAAAGAATAAAGTCACGATCAAGGCAGAAATTAAGATGATGTTGACGTATTCAGCAACGAAGAACATCCCCCATTTCATACCACCGTACTCGACATGGTAACCTTCAGCCAATTCTTGTTCAGCTTCTGGTTGGTCAAATGGATGACGATGCGTTACCGCAACACCGGCAACCACGAAGATCATGAAACCAATGAATTGTGGAATCACAAACCAAACATCACGTTGTGCTTCTACGATTTCACGTAAGTTGAATGAGCCTGCTATTGCAACTACACCCATCAATGAAATACCCAAGAACACTTCATAAGAAATGGTTTGTGCAGCAGAACGTAAACCACCTAATAATGCATATTTGTTATTTGATGACCAACCACCGAATAACACGGCATACACTGCAATACCCGCCATTGCCATAAAGAACAATAAGCCAATGCTCATGTCTGCAACACCTAAATAAGGTGAAACAGGAATAACCATGAATGACAGTACCGCAGTTGCCATTGCAACTGCTGGTGCTAAACGGAAAGTCAGTTTATCAACAAACTTTGGTGTCCAGTCTTCCTTGAACATGATTTTCAACATGTCGGCAACAATCTGGAACATACCGCCCGGACCTACACGGTTCGGACCATAACGGTCTTGCCATAAACCGAGCAAACGGCGTTCAATGAACGACATTAGTGCTGCAAGCAACACCACAACCAACAAGATCACAATCGCTTGAATCACGCTATATGCGATTGGCCAATCTTGTGCCCATGTCGGGAGGGCGCGTAAAGTTTCGTTCATGAATTACACTCCTACCGCCACAGATACAGGCTCTGCAAGAGAAACGGTCGGCGCTTGTCCAACTGGATATCCGATATAACCTGTAGGTAAATACTCAATCACTTGAACTGGAAGACTGATTGAAGTCTCACCTGCTTTCACAGTAATTTTCTGACCATCTTGTACGTTCAAGCGTGCTGCATCTTGCTCACCCACAGCAAACATTGCTTCAGGAATACGAGATTCCATTGCAGGTGTTTTCACGGTGAATTCACCAGAAGCAAAAATATGGTGCATTGGCACTAAACGGAAGCTATCTGGGTTTGCCACAACTGCTGCTGGTGCAACATAACTCCGTGCTGGACGTTTAGGTAAACGATCGAATAGACGAACGCCAGAATCACCACCTTTTAAGTGACCACCCACTTCATCTTGGTATTTGTTCCAAGACTGTGGAGAGTTCCAACCTGGTGCCCATGCAAATGGAACCAATGCTGCAGGTGTCTGATTCCCCACATAACCTTCCATAGAGAACGTTAATGCTGAGTCGACATCGACTGGTTGTTTTGGCTCATGAACATTAAGTGGCGCACGCATCGCAGTACGACCTGAGTAACGACGTGGTTCACGCGCAATTTTCAAACCATGTACACGATAGCCTGCATCAGGTGCAACATCTTGAATCGCTTCAAGTGCAGGTACATTATTCACAACGCTTTCAATCACGTCATCAAGTAATGTCCAAGAAATCGCTTTGCCTTTCACACCGGTTTCAATGGCATGTAACCAGCGCCATGATTCTTTGATTGCAAGTTCTGGTTTGTAGTAGCTTGGGTCATACACTTGATAGAAACGTTGTGCACGTCCTTCTTGTGAAACCACTGTACCATCACCTTCAGCGAAACTCGCAGCAGATAAAACAACATCCGCAGCTTTTACAGTTTCAGTTTCTGAATGATCCAATACAATCACGCTTTGCGCTTTATTAAGCGCGGCTTGAACTTGTGCAGCAGGTAAACGACGGAATAAGTCATTTTCCATGATGATGATTGAGTCATAATCTTGTGCAAATGCTTGTTCTAAGCTTAAACCACCAAACAATGCCAAGCCCATTGAGTTCACTTCAGGAACAGTCAATGTTAAGCCTGCTGTTGAACCAAGATTCTGTGCAACTTGTGCAGCAGCTTCCATGATGGCAGCATCTTGTAAACTTGTACCCGAGATAATGAGTGGTTTTTTCGCAGCTTTTAATGTGTCAGCAATGGTTTGTGCAAATGCTTTTGCATCGTCATCTAAACCAAGAATCGCTTCACCTTTTACGCCCGCAGCAATCGCAAAACCTAAACGCGCAATGTCATTTGGAGAAGCAACCACTTCACCTGTCGCAACATCAGCAAGACGTGTTTGCGTCGCAGATAAGATGTAAATTGGAGATTTGGCATCTTGACCAATACGTTTAACAGGCTCTGCTAACCAATCTTGTGTACGACGTTCTGCTGCCATTTCTTTGGCTTTGTTTTTCGCAGCTTGGCGAACAGACAATGCCATACGTGGTGCAGTTTGCGTTAAGTCTTCACCTAAGATCAATACTGCATCGTAGCTTTCAATTTCACGCATACCTGGGTTATAAACACCTTCGGTTTGCATAATAGAAGCAGCCAATTCAACCAGATTTTGTTCTTTCTGAGAAAGACCTGTTGAATAGTGCTCTTGACCCACCAACTCACGTAATGCGAAGTTTGACTCAAGTGATGCACGTGGCGAACCAATACCCAAGACTTTTTTGCCTTGAACATTTGCAATCACAGAATCCAACGCCATATCTACAGAAATTGTTTCTACAGCAGTCCCTTTACGGAATTGTGGTTGACGAGGACGATCTTCACGGTTGACATAACCTGTACCGAAACGACCTTTATCACAGAGGAAGTATTGGTTTACTTCGCCATTGAAACGGTTTTCTACACGACGTAGTTCACCATAACGTTCACCCGGAGAGATGTTACAACCTGAAGAACAGCCTTGGCATACGCTCGGTGCGTATTGCATGTCCCATTTACGGTTATAACGTGCTGAGTGAGTTTTATCGGTAAATACACCTGTTGGACAGACTTCAGTCAAATTACCCGAGAATTCAGACTCTAAAGTCCCTGACTCAGGACGACCAAAGTAAACACGTGACGCATTGGCATATACACCAAAGTCAGTACCGCCCGCATAGTCGTTATAGTAACGAACACAACGGTAACATGCGATACAACGGTTCATTTCATGTGCAATGAACGAACCTAATTCTTGGTTGTGATGTGTACGTTTAGTAAAACGATAACGACGACGATCGTGTTGTGTCATCACAGTCATATCTTGTAAATGACAATGACCACCCTCTTCACAGACTGGACAGTCGTGTGGGTGGTTGGTCATCAAGAACTCAACGATCGATTCACGAAACGATGTCGCTTCTTTATCTTCAATTGAGATATAGGTATTGTCAGATGCAGGCGTCATACATGACATGACTAAACGCCCACGCGTATCTTCAGGATTCGCGTATTGCGTCACAGCACATTGACGGCAAGAACCGACAGAACCTAAAGCTGGATGCCAACAAAAATATGGGATGTCGATGCCTAGACTCAAACATGCTTGTAGCAAGTTTTCCGAGCCATTGACTTCATACGATTTTCCATCGACATGAATTGTAGCCATAGTCGAATTCCTTAAGCTTGTTCTACGTTGCGGGTTTGAGCAGCTGCATTGACAACTTTCGCTTCAAACTCGCCACGGAAATGTTTGAGTGCGCCCATAAGTGGTTCCATCGCACCTGGAGCATGGGCACAGAAAGTTTTACCAATCCATAATTTACGGGTCAATTCCTGTAAATGATCGATATCTTCCTGTTTACCTTCACCATTCTCAAGTGCTTTAAGCGCTTTAACCGCCCAAGGTAAACCATCACGGCAAGGTGTACACCAACCACATGACTCACGCGCAAAGAACTCTTCCAAGTTACGTGTAGCTGAAACCATACATTGAGTTTCATCCACCACCATCAGCAAACACGTACCTAAACGTGAACCTGCTTTCATGATGCTTTCAGCATCCATAGGAAGGTCGATATGTTCAGCAGCCAAGAAGTCAGTCGATGCGCCACCTGGTAACCATGCTTTAAGTTTCAAGCCATCACGCATACCACCGGCATGATCTTCAATGACTTCACGTGCAGTTGTACCAAATGGTAATTCCCATAAACCAGGGAATTTCACTTTACCTGATGCACCGTAGATTTTCGTACCTGGATCTTTAGACTTGCCCGCAGACAAACCAATATACCACTCAGGTCCACGCAACATGATTGCGGGTAAGTTGTTGTACGTTTCTACGTTGTTTACAATCGTAGGACGACCCCAAGCCCCTGCAACTTGCGGGAATGGCGGTTTAGTACGTGGATTGGCACGACGACCTTCAAGTGAGTTAATCAATGCGGTTTCTTCACCACAGATATAACGACCTGCACCAGTATGTACGTGTAAATCAAAGCTCCATCCTGAATTCAGGATATTGTCACCCAAATAACCTTTAGCACGAATTTGTTCTAAAGCTTCATTTAAGTATTGTGCAGCTTCGATATACTCACCACGAATGAAGATATAACCTTGCGTTGCTTCAAGGGTATAACCAGCAATCAACATCCCTTCGATCAATTGATGTGGAAGTTTTTCCATCAACAAACGGTCTTTAAATGTACCTGGTTCCATTTCATCGGCATTACAGATCAGGTAACGTGGACCACCATCATTGGGTGCCATCAATGACCATTTAATCCCTGCTGGGAAACCTGCACCACCACGACCCTTTACGGTAGCAGCTTTAATCACTTCAAGCACATCTTTCGGCGGCATAGAAAGTGCTTTTTTAAAGCCTGCATAACCTTCAAGTGCTTCGTAATCATCTGCACTACGAACAGACTCTTGCTTACTCAAACGCCAAGTTAATGGGTGAGTTTCTGGGTTACCGTCGCCATAAATTGGTTTTGGTTCAGTATTCATACATACTTCTCCAATAACTGTTTAATTGATGTCACTTCAACCAAGCCGTGAGTATCTTCATCAATCATCAAGGTAGGACCTTTGTCACAATTTCCTAAGCAGCAAATCGGCAATAACGTAAAACGACCATCAGCTGTCGTTTGACCATATTGAATACCCAATTCACGCTGGAATGCTTCTGCCAAAGTTTCCGCACCCATCAAGAAACATGCAATTGAATCACATAATAAAATTACGTGACGCCCCACAGGTTGACGGTAAATACGGTTATAGAACGTCGCTACACCTTCCAAATCAGCAACACTAATTGTCAATAATTGAGCAATTGCATGCAACTGTGCATCATCCACCCAACCATTACGGCGTTGTACGCACTTTAAGGCATCCAAAGATGCAGCACGTGGGTATGGATAATGACCAATGTGATGTTCAATTTCGTGGATTTCTTCCGCAGTCAAAATTCCTTCAACATTCACACGTGGCTTTTTATCAGTCAAAATCATCATAATGCGTTTACCCCTTAGCGATCCACGTCAGCCATAACGACATCAATCGTCGCTAAATAAATGATCAAGTCAGATACAAGACTGCCGTTAATCACGGAAGGAATTTGCTGTAAATGCGTGAAGGTTGGTGTACGAATACGGGTACGGTAACTCATGGTTGACTTATCAGAAGTCAAATAGTAGTTCGATGCACCTTTTACCACTTCAGCCATCACAGATGCTTCACCTGCAGGCATTACAGGACCCCATGACACGCTCAAGAAGTGCGTAATCAAAGTTTCAATATCTTGTAAAGTCTTGTCTTTTGGTGGTGGAACTGCCAAAGGATGATCCGCTTTATAAGGACCAGATGGCATATTATCCAAGCACTGTTTTATGATTTTTAATGATTCTTCGATTTCACGATAGTGAACCATCACACGCGCATACGCATCGCCTTCATACTCAACAGGAATTTCGAAGTCATAATTTTCGTAACCACTGTATGGACGATATTTACGAACGTCGAAATCAATCCCTGTCGCACGTAGACCAGTACCTGTTACACCCCAAGCCAATGCAGATTTAGCATCGTATTGAGCAACATTACGCGTACGACCAATAAACACTGAGTTTTTCAATGCAGCAGTATGGTATTCCTTCAAACGTTTTGGCATCCATTCGAGAATTTCACGAATCAGTTTTTGCCAGTTGTTTGGAAGATCATGCGCTGTACCACCGATACGGAACCATGCTGGGTGCATACGGAAACCTGTGATCGCTTCAATCGCGTCATAGATTTTTTGACGGTCAGCAAACATATAGAATACTGGGGTCATACCACCCGCATCCTGAATCGCAGTACCGATATACAACAAGTGGTTATTGATACGGAACAGTTCAGACATCATGACACGGATACATTGTGCACGGTCAGGAACAGTGATTCCCGCCATTTGCTCCACACCCATCACATAAGGCATGTTTTGCGCACAACCACCTAAGTAGTCCACACGGTCTGTATAGGGAATGAATGAATGCCAAGTTTGACGCTCAGCCATCTTTTCCACACCACGGTGGTGATAACCAATATCAGGCACACAATCTTTCACTTCTTCACCGTCCAACTGCAAGATCACACGGAACGCACCATGTGCAGATGGATGGTTAGGACCCAAGTTCAAGAACATGAAATCTTCGTCGTCATTACCACGAGTTAGACCCCAATCTTCAGGTACAAAACGAAGATGTTCTTGTTCGAAATCTTGTTTAGCCTTGTCTTGCATGTACGGCGTATATTCAGTCGCACGTGCAGAATATTCTTTACGTAATGGATGACCTTCCCAATACGTTGGTAACAAAATACGACGGAGCATTGGATGCCCTTCGAAATTGATCCCAAACATATCGTAAGCTTCACGTTCGTACCAGTTGGCATTCGGCCAAATATTGGTCGCTGTTGGAATGTTAATATCATTCTCATTCAACGCAACTTTAATACGAATATCACTATTGCGTTCTAACGATAACAAGTGGTAAAACACTGTAAAGTCAGATGCAGGCAATCCATCACGGTGTGTACGTAAACGCTCATCTACTGCAGACAAGTCAAATAGCATCACGTATGGACGTGATACTGTACGCAAGTACATTAAAACTTCTTGTACACGTGCGCGCTCAACCCAGACCGTTGGAAAATCTTCAAACGTTGGTTGCACGTAAAAGTTCTCACCAAATTTGGTTTTGAGATCTTCTACAATCGCAAATGCTGGGCGTGAATCAACAGGAGTCGATTCTGGCATAGCAATTTCAGTTTCAGCCATTGGCTTGGCTTCCTATTTAATACAAATTCTGTCAAATTTCCCGATGATCACAGCCTTCAGCTATGTCAAACATTCATCAGAAAAAATTACTCAATTTCATCCATAGAGCGTAAGTTTTTCACTGCAATACGTTCAGCGTTCTTACGGTCGCGTTCTGGCATCATCTTTGGCTTATACACTGGCTGAAGATCATCACCGATTACCGCTGAAAGCGGACGACGTTCTAATTGAATTTGGTCTTGCAATAACATCAGCGCTTGAATCAATGCTTCTGGACGCGGTGGGCAACCTGGCACATAAACGTCGACAGGAATGATCTTATCCACACCTTGTACAACTGAATAGATATCGTACATACCACCAGAGTTTGCACATGCACCCATTGAGATCACCCATTTAGGTTCAAGCATTTGCTCGTACAAACGCTGAATTACAGGTGCCATTTTAACAAAGCATGTTCCTGCAACGATCATCAAGTCTGCCTGACGTGGTGAAGCACGAATAACCTCAGCACCGAAACGTGACAAGTCGTGCACACCTGTTAAGGTAGTTGCATACTCTACATAACAGCAAGAAGTACCAAAGTTAAAAGGCCATAATGAATTTTTACGGCCCCAGTTAACAGCTGTATGTGCCAAATCCTCTAAACGAGTCATAAACACATTTTTATTCACTTCTTCTTCAAGCGGATCTGTAACAATCTGACGATCTTGAAGTGGATATTGATCAGCTTCTGGATTCGCACGGGTTAATGTATATTTCATTCCCGACTTACTCCTTATTCAGTGACATAGTCGGTGTTTTCGATTTAACACGACCAGATGATTGAGCTGGAATCGTACCAGTAGGATCAACAACCAACTCTTCAATAGAATTGAAGCGTGTGATTTCAGCAAGATCCATATTTGGCGAACCTATCTTAGCTTTAATTCCTGCTGCCTTGCGCTTATCAGAAGGTGACCAATTTAAAGCCCCTGTAGATAATTCATAAATCAAACCAACAAGTAAAACTAAAATAAACACAGCAGCCGCTGCAAATCCTATCCAACCTACTTCACGAACAGAGTTTGCCCATGCATATAGATAAAGTGCTTCTAAGTCGAACACGACAAAGAAGATTGCAACCAAATAGAATTTTGCAGATAAGCGGATACGTGCACCACCAGCACCTACCACACCTGATTCAAATTGCTCTTGCTTCGCACGCCCCCATGCTTTACCCCCAAGGAGTAAAGGGACTGTGAGCATAAAGACACATAGAAATGTAACGCCGATCACGAAGGCAATGATTGCCCAATCGTATGGAGTAATGGCACTCATGCGGGGATAACTCCTGGCAGGCCTATTATTAACAAAGAATGTATGTATTGGCCTAAAAATACACCAAACACAAAATAAATCTGAACAATTGTACCCGATTGGTATCATCTCTTGCTAGTTTATAACTATAAGTCTTTTGGATGATTTTTTAGTCTTTTGGGGTATTGACATATATTTCAGACTCATACAATGCCTAATAATCGTATTATTAAATCAACAATACAAAAATAATAAGTTTTTCCAAACACATACCCTTTTTTTTGATTTTTTATCTTAAATCATTTACTTAATTTTAAACTCTATCTAATTTTTATGTCTAATTTTCCATATTTTCACAATTTCATGCGTTTTTTATAGCAAAAATTAACCACAAAGATATTTAAAATATTTTGTTACATTCTTCAAAAAAAACCAAATGCAAAACCAATTAAAAATCTTAAAATTATCAAATAAAGATAATATATATAAAATTAAATACAAATCATTAAATTAAAAACCATTAAATTATCAAAAATATTTTACAATCGACACAGCTGACCAACACTTTACGATTACATAAAGAAATATTGCCTACTTCTCACCTACCTTAAGGACAACGCACCACAAAAGACACGACTCAAAAATGATAAAATTTAAGCAAGTTTTATTTTTCAATTCAATAACAACCCATTAATAAAGTTTATACAATTCATTAAGTTGTTCTGTGTATGCTAGAAAATAATAATAAGGAGTACAACACATGAGCATGAACTTTGCACACAAACCCAATTATTTTTTATTTGCTCAATTATTAGTTCGTCATATTGAGGGGTATATCAAAAAACATCCCGATGCCAATAATGCAATCTTCGATTTACGTGATATTTATGAGCTTTTTCGTCAAGATTTAGCATCAACCACCACCAATTTAGAGGGTATTTTAAATATTGCAGACGAATATACGATTGACACCCTAAATGGTGATCAAAAAATTATTAGCGAATATAAAATTGATGCTGAACAAAATAGTTTATTGATTGATTTTAATCCTGATGCGCTACAAGCTTTACGTGCTGGTAAACCGATCATTGCACCTGATGCAACCTTACACCAATAAGTTAAATGCCTCTCAATGAAAAACTCGCAATGAAAACTAAAAAAGCACCGAAATCGGTGCTTTTTTACAACAGGACTTAAACAAGCCCTATCACTAATTACTTCACTTTAAGTTTATTTCTATGCGCAGGCCAAGACATTTTAAAACGTGCACCACCTAAAGTTGGGCTTCCATCGACCTCAATCGTCCCACCAAACCAATAGGCGATTCGACTGACAATTGACAACCCTAAACCATAACCACCAGAAGCACGTGTACGACTGTCATCTAAACGAGCAAAGGCTTCAAAAATACGTTTACGATCTTCCTCAGGAATGCCCGGTCCATCATCTTCAACACAAACATAAGCCATACCTGTATCCGCATCGATACCACCACTAATATAAATACGATCATCGCAATAACGAATCGCATTACCGACTAAGTTTTGTACCACACGATGTAAATAACGGCGTTCTGCTTCCACGACTACATCATTAGACAATGGAACAAGATGTATTTCTTTTTGAGTTTTCAAGGCTTCTGTTTCAACAGCAACCTGATCTAACACATCGACCAAAATAATTTTTTCAAAATTAAGAGATGGCGTACCCTGCTCAAGCTTAGCATAGGTCATGATTTCATCAATTAACGTATTTAAAGCTTCAATATCTTTATCAATCATTTCCATCTGTTGCAAACGATATTCATAATCGTCTTCGTCTGCCAACATTTCCATACCAAAACGGATTCGAGCAACAGGGGTTCGCAATTCATGCGAAACTGCACGCATCAACTCCCTTTGTGCTTCGATCAAGCGTTGAATGTGGTCTGACATACTATTATAGCTTGTGGCTAAGCTTGCTAACTCATCATGCCCTTCTACAGGCACCCGTTGTGACATATCACCTGTCTTCATGACATCCAAGGCATCATTCACCTGTTTCAGTTTACGTTGCATTGGCACAATCAAGCCATAAACCCCCAGACACAGTAAAAACATACTGAGCAAGGTGATACCTGCAGCAAGTTTTACTGGCATCCAATTAAACATGGGTACTGGACCGATCACGAGCGCATCAGTTGGAGAGCTTGGCAAAGGAGAAACTATAGATATAGTTGTACCACGTACGGTTGCACTGTCGCGCCATAAAATAACAGGCTGATCTGAACGCAAACGTCCAAGTTGCTCAGGATCTAAATTAAGCCCCGAAACCTTTTCCACACCCACATGGTAGTAAAAATGTTGCTGAATTTTTTTCAGATACTCCTGCTCTTGTCCTGGATAGTAGACCAAATAATCCATAATAAAGACAGGAAGAGCTTTCATTTGTCGCTCTGCAAACTGATCGACTTTAATATATAAATAATGTTTAGGATCATTACGAATGCCTAAAACTAAATACGCAATACCATGTTCAGCATCATAACGTACAACAGCTTTTTGACTTTCTATACGTTTATTTTCAGTGCGAGAAAGTTCAACTTTACTGGCATCAACATAATGAATAGGAAGTTCTAATAAGTCGGAAGCATCTGAAATCCAATCTATTCTTTGTTGTTCAGTCTGTTGACGTGCCACCCCCTCACTGATGACATAAGAAATACCATCCGTTAGAGATTCACGATATTCTTGCGCACGTTGATAATTAATAATCTGAACAAGCAAATAGCCAAATAAAGCAACTAAGACGACAAGAATAACTAATCCTGCGTAAATACGCAGGAATATGCTGTGTTTGGACACGAAAACAACCTTATATAGAGCTAAATCCCTAACTAGAAAATAGCATTACATCCCATTTGTTTCTTTAACAAATAAGTACCCTTTACTACGTACAGTTTTAATGCGTTTTGGATTTTCAGGATCATCACCAATTTTTGGACGAATACGTGAAATACGCACATCAATCGAACGGTCTTGACCATCATATTCAATCCCACGCAGACGTTCAAAAATATCTTCACGTGACAAAATTCGTCCAGCATTAGATGCCAACAACCATAAAAGGTCATATTCTGCACTGGTGAAATCGACTAGCTCGCCGTTTAAAGTTACAGAACGACCACCGTTATCAATCACAAGATCATCAAACTCAATACGTTGTACTACTTCATCTTCTGGCGCTTTGTCTGTACGACGCAGTAAGGCACGAATACGCGCTAAAAGCACACGAGGTTGTACAGGTTTAGCAACATAGTCATCTGCACCCATTTCCAAACCAAGCACTTGATCCATATCTTCCGTACGAGCAGTCAACATCAAAATCGGTTGATGATAATGTGGACGAACTTCACGACAAACGGTTAAACCATCTGCACCTGGTAGCATCACATCTAGCACCACCATATCAGGTTGTTCAGCAATAATACGACGAATTGCACGGTTGCCGTCTGGCTCTACCCCAACCTCTAGCCCATTACGGATTAAATACTCTTGTGTTAAACGGGCTAAACGCTCATCATCTTCTACAATTAAAATTTTTGGTAACTTTTCTTCTTGGCTCATCTATTTGCCCCTGTATTTGACTTTGTGTCTGCTACAAATCTCGCAGATTCAACACACTATGCTTTGCAATATACACACGTTTACATTGTAAACAAGACCCTATTCACCAAACTGATACATGACAGTAGCATTTTGTTATATTTTATTAACTATTGAATTGTAGATAGTTTTCTCTCACACCTTTGATGTTTTTTAAATTTATTCTATTTTTTACTACGCTAAGGCACGTTTTTTATACAATTTATTTCATTGTACACATTCTGTCTTTTTAAACGCACTGTTTTTAGTTATCCACAAGGTTATCTATAAGCAGCTTTTACAGAGTTTGCTATGCTATGCCCTTGTCTAATAAGGCATATATAAAAACTCCACAAGAGACCCTAAATATTGCAATTTTTTTTCAACTTTTTCAGAAAGAAAATTATCGAAATGTCAATATTGATCTCCCCTAATTTTTACCGTATCTTGTGTCCTAATTTACATTAAACCACTAAGTATTGTGTTTAGTCCTCAAACATCTCGACAACATATTTCTTCTATGTTGCTGCGATTCAAATGGTCCATAAACATAACAATGATGACAATGGAGCTACGCTGACAATGAACGCCATTACAACCCCAGGTCTACTTCAAGTGATTAAACGCACTGGTGATGTAGCCGCTTTTGATGCAGATAAAATTTCTGTAGCAATTGGTAAAGCTTTTTTGGCTGTAGAGGGTCAACAAAGTGCAGATTCAAGCCGTATTCATGATCGCATCACTCAGCTCACTGAGATGGTAATGAATACTTTTAATCGTCGTTTACCTTCAGGCGGAACAATTCACATTGAAGAGATTCAAGACCAAGTTGAATTGGCGCTTATGCGTACTGGCGAACAAAAAGTTGCTCGTGCTTATGTGATCTATCGTGAACAACGTTCTGAAGCACGTAAACAAACAGGTGCACATCACCACCCTACTTTACAAATCACAGATGCGAATGGTCAGCTTCAGCCTCTAGATTTGGGCAAACTTCAAGCCACGATTGAAAAAGCAAGTGAAGGCTTAGAAGGCATCAATGTTCAAGCCATTGTCGATGAAACAGTTAAAAATTTATATAACGGTGTAAAACAGTCAGACATCTCAACCACGATGATGATGGCAACACGTACACGTATTGAACAAGAACCAAACTATACTTATGTGACTGCACGTTTACTCCGTGATGATTTGGTTGCAACAGGTCTTAAATTTTTAGGTCTTTCTGAAGAGACCTTAGAAAATGATGCTTTAGAAACATACTTAAACAAAGGTGTTGAGTTAGAGCTGTTATCTGCTGACTTATTGAACTTTGACCTTAAAAAATTGGCAGCAGCGATCAAACCTGAGCGTTCAAACCAATTTACCTATTTAGGCCTGCAAACTTTATTTGACCGTTACTTCATTCACTCAGACGGCGTGCGTTTTGAACTTCCACAATTGTTCTTCATGCGTGTTTCAATGGGACTTGCGTTAAACGAAGAGAATAAAGAACAACGTGCAATCGAATTCTATGACTTATTGTCTAGTTTCGACTATATGGCATCTACACCAACATTATTTAACTCTGGTACTTTACGTCCACAGTTGTCGAGTTGCTACCTCACAACAATCCAAGATGACCTATATGACATCTATGGTGCGATGCGTGACAATGCCCTTCTTTCTAAATGGGCAGGTGGTTTAGGCAATGACTGGACACCAGTACGTGCTTTAAACTCCTACATCAAAGGAACAAATGGTAAATCTCAAGGTGTAGTGCCTTTCCTTAAAGTTGCCAACGATACTGCGGTTGCAGTCAACCAAGGTGGTAAACGTAAAGGTGCGGTATGTGCATACCTTGAAACTTGGCACTTGGACATTGAAGAATTCCTAGAGCTTCGTAAAAACACAGGTGATGACCGTCGTCGTACACACGATATGAATACTGCGAACTGGGTTCCAGACTTGTTCATGCAACGTGTCTTTGAAGATGCTGAATGGACTTTATTCACACCATCTGAAACACCTGACTTACATGATTTGACTGGTGCAGAATTCGCTGAACGCTATGCGTACTACGAAGGCATTGCCAAAGAAAAAAACATGCTTCATAAGAAAATCCGTGCGAAAGACTTATGGCGCAAAATGTTGTCAATGTTGTTTGAAACTGGTCACCCTTGGATCACATTCAAAGACGTATGTAACCTACGTTCACCACAACAACACGTGGGTGTAGTGCATTCATCTAACTTATGTACAGAAATCACTTTAAATACCAATAAAGATGAAATCGCAGTATGTAACTTAGGTTCGATCAACCTTGTTCAACACGTACAAGGTGGCAAACTCGACCGTGAAAAACTAGCACGTACAGTTAAAACTGCGGTTCGCATGTTGGATAACGTAATTGACATCAACTACTACGCAGTTGAACAAGCACGTAATTCAAACTTGAAACACCGTCCAGTGGGTATGGGGATCATGGGCTTCCAAGATGCTTTATATGAAATGAAGCTTGCTTATGGTTCTGATGAAGCTGTCGATTTTGCAGATGAATCGATGGAAGTCATCAGCTACTACGCAATTGAAACTTCAAGCAACTTGGCTGTTGAACGTGGTGTTTATTCAACATTTAAAGGTTCATTGTGGGATCAAGGGATTCTACCAATCGACTCTTTAGACATCGTTGCTAAATCACGTCCTGAACGCATGTTCGAAGTTGACCGTACAACTCGTTTGGATTGGGACACTTTACGTGCCAAAGTTCAAAAAGACGGTATGCGTAACTCAAATGTGATGGCGATTGCACCAACTGCGACTATTTCAAATATTTGTGGTGTATCTCAGTCTATCGAGCCAACATTCCAAAACCTTTATGTAAAATCTAACCTTTCTGGTGAATTTACAGTGATCAACCCGTACTTAGTACGTGCGTTAAAAGATCGTGGTCTTTGGGACTCTGTGATGGTCAATGACTTGAAACATTTCGAAGGTTCAGTACAAAAAATTGCACGTATTCCTGAAGAATTAAAAGCCATTTTTGCCACTGCATTTGAAGTTGAACCACGTTGGATCGTTGATGCTGCGTCACGTCGTCAAAAATGGATCGACCAAGCGCAATCGCTTAACCTTTACATCTCAGGTGCAAATGGTAAGAAACTCGACCTAACTTATAAGATGGCTTGGTTACGCGGTCTTAAAACGACTTACTATCTCCGTGCATTGGGTGCAACTTCTGCTGAAAAATCTACCATCAATACGGGTGCATTGAACGCAGTTAAGCCAACTACGGTTGCAGCTCCTGTTGCTGAAGCTAAACCTGTTGCTCCTGCTGAGGAAGAAGGTTTCGCCAACGCTGCTCCAGTTCCACAAGCATGTTCAATAGACAATCCTGATTGCGAAGCTTGCCAGTAATTTTTTAATCCTCCCCGACCCTCCTTTGAAAAGGAGGGAGAAAGTCCCCCTTAAAAAAGGGGGATTTAGGGGGATTTTTTACGATAGAGAAATTTAAATAAAAGGAGAAAATTAAATATGAGTTTTATAGACAGAAATAAAAATGACCTGTCTATAGAAGCTATAAACAAGCCATTTGAAAACCTAAGCTTTCAGAGGTTTAACAACTCTCTAGAAAGTAACTTAAGTAATCAATGTTAAATTTGGCGATCTAACAAAAGTTACTTTAGCAAAATTTAGGGATTGAGTCACTCTTCTGAAAGCTCCAATTTGTAACTAGGAGCTAAACGATGAGTAATTGTACTTATCCTCGTGGTGTTAGTGTTCGATCATATATTCGTTACCGTTATAATCGGTGGGAAAATGTTTGTGCACACTGCCGTAGTTATCCAAACCAATTAAGTTTGTGGTAACAAAGAGAGGCTGAAAAGCCTCTCTCTTTAACCAAACTATTTAGGACTAAGAAATGTTCCACTTAAGTCAAAACTATGAGTTAGGCATAATTGTACTGATCTTAGCCTTTTTAGTTTTTTATGTACCTATGGCATACGCATTCTTTGCCATTCGTAAGCAACAAAAGCGTAAGCAAAATAAGTAGTGTGGATATCTAATCTTTCGTACAAGATTAGGACAATCATCGGCAAAACTTAATTTTGCTTACACAGAATGAGCGTATAGTAGGACATCTCTCGTTTGAGATGTCTAAATAAAAGATATAAAGCAACGAAGAGAGAATTGATATGTCTATCCTAAGTTGGGACGATTTCGAAGATGATGAACCGAAACAAGCTGCACAAGCTCACCAGCCTGCGCCCGTCGAACCGAAAAAAACGACTGATTCGCAAGTGGTATCTGATGCACAGCACGCATCGTCGACTGTGGCAGCTACACAACCCGCTCGAACCTATTCAGCAGGAACAACAAATTCAGCCGATCCATTGGCAAGAGCATCTAACGCTCTAGAAACCTTAGACGTTGCACCAGGCTTAGAAGAGCTTGAAATGGGTGCGCAACGTGTTCAAGTTGATGATAAAGCGATGATCAACTGTCGTGCTGACTTAAATCAACTTGTACCATTCAAATACGAATGGGCTTGGCAAAAATATCTTGACGGATGTGCAAACCACTGGATGCCTCAAGAAGTCAACATGAACCACGACATCGCACTTTGGAAGTCTGAAAATGGCTTAACTGAAGATGAGCGTACCATTGTTATGCGTTCTTTAGGTTTCTTCTCGACTGCTGACTCTTTGGTAGCAAACAACTTAGTATTAGCGATTTACCGTCATATTACTAACCCAGAATGCCGTCAATACATTTTGCGTCAAGCATTTGAAGAAGCAATTCATACCCATGCTTACCAATACTGTATCGAATCTTTGGGTATGGATGAAGGCGAAGTCTTCAACATGTACCGTGAAGTTCCATCAGTAGCACGTAAAGCAGCTTGGGGCTTGAAATATACGCAGTCTTTAAGTGATCCTACGTTCAAAACAGGTACACCTGAAAACGATCAAATCTTACTTCGTAACTTGATCGCATTCTATTGTGTACTTGAAGGTATTTTCTTCTACTGTGGTTTCAGCCAAATCTTGTCGATGGGTCGTCGTAACAAGATGAATGGTGTTGCTGAGCAATTCCAATACATCTTACGTGATGAGTCTATGCACTTGAATTTTGGTATCGACATGATCAACCAAATCAAGATCGAAAATCCAAACTTATGGACAGCTGAGTTCCAAGAAGAAATTATTCAAATGATTCTTGAAGGTACGATGCTTGAGATTGAATACGCACGTGACACCATGCCACGCGGTGTATTAGGCATGAATGCAGCAATGATGGAAGAATATTTAAAATTCATTGCAAACCGTCGTTTAGCTCAATTAGGCTTACCTGAACAATTCACTGGTGTGAATAACCCATTCCAATGGATGTCTGAAATGATGGACTTACGTAAAGAGAAGAATTTCTTCGAAACACGTGTAACAGACTATCAGACTGGTGGTGCGTTGAGCTGGTAAGCTCGTGCCCGTCACGCGACACATTGTTTGTCAAAAACGACACATGGTTTGTCATAAGACGACGCAAGGTTTGTCAAAACATCAATAGACACAGAAATTATCATTGATGCTAATTTCAATATATACCCAATAAGAGATCTAGGTTTCTTATTGGGTAACTTAAAAACATATCACTTTAAAATTTTAAATCTGAAATTGAATATAAAAGTTTGGCTAATTCTGGCTAAGGACTAATTGTGCTTTGAATAATCAAACAAATAATTAATTTCAAAATAAATAATCGATTAAGAAGGTAAAAATGGGCTTACAAAGTAAATTTTTAACATTTAACACCAATATCTACATAACTCGTCAAAGCGAGGAATATAAGAATGCACGTGAAAAAGACGATAGCATTACAGAAGACATTCGCAAAAAATTTCGAGAAAATGGCTATCCCGTTCAAGAAGATTTCATTCAAGGTTCTTTAGCAACTAACACAGCAATCAAGGAAAAAGGAAAAGACTTCGATATAGATAGAGCGATAGTCATCAATGAAAATGATGCCCCTACTGATCCAACTATACCTAAGAAGGTTGTCTTAGAAATTCTAGAAAATAGAGGTTTCAAGAACGCTAAAATTAAAAAACCTTGTGTCACTGCGGACTATAAAAATGAGGATTTACATATTGATATCCCTATTTATAGTAAATCGGAGAGCGGTTATTACAAATTAGCTGTGGGCAAGAAAAATTCTGATGAAAATAATAGGGAGTGGTCTGACTCAGATCCCAAAGGTTTAATTGATTGGATCAATGCTAAAGACAGCTCAGGCATTTATGAAACACAGAAACTTCAGCAATTTAAACGATTAACTAGATATATAAAAAGATGGAGAAACATCAAATTTCATGAGGATACCTGCAGAAAGGTTTTTTCGATCGGTCTTACTGTAATGCTCAAAGAAAAGTTTCAAAGTTCAATTAATGATGAAGGCCTTGAAAATGATCTAGAAGCTTTGAAAAATACTATCGACCAAATACTAGATCAGTCAAATTACTTTTTATACCAAAACGACAGTCAATGGAAAGTAAAAGTTGATTTACCCGTATCACCATACAGAGATATTTTCTCTGGCAGTAGTATAGATACAGGTACTCAATTGAAAAATAAGCTATCCACCTTGAGAAATAACTTAAAGAAAGTCATTGATGAGTCAGATGAATCCAAACAATGTGATCTATTAAGAGAAATATTTGGCGAAGATTTCCCTGAAAGTACTAAAAATAACTCAAAAAATGAAGCAGCTAAGGTTGTATTTCCTTCAGCTGGATCTGTAGGAACATCTCAAGGCGCATGAATTATCAATTAATAATTCAGCATCTACAAAGCTGTGGATACTCAGTATCTGCAGCCAATGTACTTGCTCGGAATACGATAGAAGTTAATGTGACTATTGGTAGTTATACCATTACACTTATTCATTTTGAAGTTGATGAAATAACTTCAATGCCTTCATTTTATTTAAAAGATCCTCAGCAATTTCCAAGACTTGCTCATACCTTGTCTTTCAATGATTATAACTTAGCAAGTATATGTGTGAATGTCACAGACTCTGTATCAGTAAATTATGAAGTTCCAACTCTTGCATTTGAGGATTCATTAAAAAAGCATATTGAATTGCTTACAAAATGTTTAACTGATCCAGTTGAAAACAAGAAAGAGCTTCTAAGAGAGTTCTTAGCCAGTTGGTATAGCTTAAATAATACAAAATTTAATGATGTTCTTTGTCTAGTAGATTCACCTGAATTTTGTAAATTAAAAGTTTATGCGCCTGAAGGGAAATACGGATTAAAAAGTAGCGTATTAGTTCACCCTGAAAATTATGATCTTGCAACAAAAGAACCTTTTTTTAAAATTCAAGTAGCTCAAAGAAAAAAGAGTCCTGATTTAGGTTGTATTCTCCCATTACCTTGTATTACCTCTATTCCATGGACTGCCTCAGATCTACCTCAGTGGTTTTTGGAACATTTCGAGTTATTAGATGCTGATACTAAAAAAAAATTCGTAACAACCTTCGCTCAAACTAGGAAGAATATATTCTGGGTAATCTTTAACATTGATACATCCTCAGGAAAATCTTGGTTTGGACTAAAATTTCAATATAAAAAATCTAAAGTAAACAAAACTTTTCCACTCAAATTAGAAAGCTTCACTGAATGGAATATAGAAGCATGCTCAATTAAATTATTTGATAAATCAAGCTTAATACCCCGTGGCGGTGCTTTTTGTGATCTTCAAGACAAACACGTTTTATTAGTAGGCTGTGGGTCTGTAGGTGGTTATATAGCAGATCAGCTAGCATCATGTGGATTAGGGAATCTAACTCTTGTCGATTCCGATACCCTTTCCATAGAAAATATATACAGACACTATCTACCAATAGAATATTTACATCAATACAAAACTATAGGACTACAATTTAGAATAACAACTAAATATCCTTGGGTTAACGTAATCCCTGCTGATGGATGTTTGCTCGAGCTGAGAAACGATTCTATTATCAATAGATATGATCTGATTATCATTGCTATAGGCTCACCAACAAAAGAACGGATATTTCATGATTACTGTATAAAGAATGAAGTAGAAACAGCCATAATTAATACATGGACAGAAGGCTATGGTGTTGGGGGACATGCAGTTTTAGATATTCCTGAGCAAAAAGGATGCTTAAGATGTGCTTATGTAGATAATGAAAATTTATGTAGAGGCTTAGTTTCTAATCTTAATTTTTTAAAACCAAATCAAGATTTAACTAGAAATCTTTCAGGATGTGGAAATGCCTTTCTACCCTATTCAAACTTATCTGCCATTCAAACCGCTAGTATCACTACAGATTTAGCCTTAAAATTTTTACAAGGGAAAGTCAAAGATTCTTCAAAGGTAAGCTGGAAAGGTTCTGATCTAGACGCTTTAAATGAAAATTTAGAGTTAACTGATCGTTATTCTAGCTTTTCAAAATCATTACTAGTCACACCACTATTGAATCCAGAATGTGATATTTGTAATGAATGACCAATTAACTGTTCATGTTTCTGACGCTACTGTTCATATCAATAAAGATATCATTGAAATATGGGAAGAGTATCGTCAAATCTCATCTGAAGCTAAAGAAGCTTGCGGAATATTGATAGGACATCAAATTCAAGGTACTGAAATCTTTCAAATAGAATTTGTTACTACTCCACAAAAACTAGACATTAGAACTAGGTATAACTTTGTGATGAAAGATCCATTTCATCAGAGGTTTCTCGATACAAAGTATAAAGAATCTAATGGCACATCTGTTTATTTAGGCACATGGCATAGCCATCCAGAATCGATACCTACACCATCTTCGATTGATAAGCAAGATTGGGAGAATTGCATAGCGAGAAATCATAATAGAAGACTATTTTTTGTAATCGTAGGCATTAAAGAAGTTAAAATTTACACTGATCAAAATAGCTATTTAAGTACATCTTCAGCCTTGAGGTTTTAATAAAAAACATGAGTGACACCAATTCTTTGCCTAAACTTGAACTAATACAAAGTAAACTAGAACCATTGGATAACTTACTAACAGCCAAATCATATATCGATGGAATAAAATCTGTTTTAACTTGGGATAGAGTCGGGCTATTCATAAGCCAATCAAACAAAAACTTATTAATCTTATTAATTACCTCAGAAAAAATCGAATCTCTTCTGCGGGTTAATCTCTGCGAAATAGATTTGTTAAATTTTCTAGATTACCTTTCAGGTACTCGATCTACTATCGAGCTAAGAGCTACGGATAATATTTTAACATCCGATGATATTGTAAACTTAGAAACGATAAATTCTCTATGGACAACATATGAGTTTTCTACCGTAAGTCTAAAGACGAAGTCATTAAAAATAAAGTTTATAAAAGACTTTTACAGTAATAAGAAAAAGACTGGCCGAGGTAAACAATTCACTAGTAAAACTATCACTAGCTTAATGATTGATAGTCATGGACGCTGTATGTTTACAGGCTGTGGTGAGCGATTAGATATAGATCAGCTTACAGGAGCAAAGGGAAACTTTGCTTATAATGCACATAATATTGCATCTTCAGACAATGGTGAGAGAGGTATACCTTTCTTATCTGAAATGCTTTCTGATGAACCCAATAATGTTTTATTACTATGTGATAAACACCATAGATTAATAGATAAAGTAGCTCCTAGTAATTATGATGCAGAAACTCTAAATAGTATGAGAAAAGCACATAGTGAAATGGCTCAACAACTTTTAGATGCTCTCGCATTTGAGCCAATTCCAGTATACTCAGTTCTTTGGCCTGTTCATGGCCAACCTGCCTCCAATCCAAACTTAAAAGAGATTTCATCTAGCCTTCTTCCATTACGCTATAGAGTCAATGGCTGCCTCATTCCCCTGTGTGACAGCACTATGAATGGTGAACTCTTCAATACACAGATGATTCAGCATATTGAAAATGAAGCAGCAAAAATTATCAACCAAACCAGAACGACTCATCATAAAGCTGCTATTTTTGCATTTGGCCCTATGCCAGCCTTAATTGGCTTAGGCGCATTGCTAGGAAATAAGGGGGAATTTATCCCTATGTTAAAGTTTAGGGATAGCCAAAAATGGGAATGGCCAAGTCCCACAATGGTGGATCCATTTAATGAAATAATTGGGTTAGATAAATTAAAGAAAAATAATGAAGTTGTGCTATGTATTCATGCTACAGCTAAAGTTGATAGAGTCCTTGAAAAGGCCCAGCAACTAGCAGAAAGCATTGATAATCAAGTCGTGGAAATATCGACTTTACCTGAATATATGGGTAGTAAAAGTATACCCCACCCATTAAACGTTAAAGCTCTTACTGCTCAAATACAAAAGCTATTACATCAGTTTAAAAGTGAGTATGGTATTGCCTTAGTACATTTATTCATAACAGCACCGAATGCTGCATGTGTTGCTATAGGGCAAGGGATTGATAAAAATCACCCAGATGTAATCGTTTACGACTATAAACAAGCTGGCTTAGAGTCTGTATTAAGGATTAATAGTACTGAAAATGGCAATGAGCTGATATCAGTTTAAAAAAAAGGCTTGGAAAATATTCTGGGCCTTTTAATTTTGAAAATAACATAATGTCAGAAAATCAAAAATATTAGCATCCAATATTTTTAACCAGTCCATTAATTCAATCACATCAAGTCGTCTTTCCAAAATTTCGACTTTGGAAACATACGATTGAGGCTTATTCAAGCGATGTGCAAGTTCAACCTGAGTCACATCTTTGGACTCACGGAGTTCTATAAGTTTCTTAATTAGGTCTTGATACCTAGGATCGTGTATTGAGCGCATGGCTCAATATCAGTTACAATTAAAAATATCCCAAAATAGGATATTTTTAATTTAACCCTATCTGTTTACTGAAATTTTTCTTTTGGATAATGATTGAACGATAGTTTAGGAATTCACTGTGAAACAAAAATTTTCTGTAGCTCAAATCAATAGAATTGTTAAAAAGCATTTGGCAGGCGCAACTATCGAACAGCTTTGCCAAGAGTACAAAATCAGTGTAGCTACTTTCTATCGCTGGAAAGCAAGTTACATAGATGTTAATGAGCAAATTCTGATTCGATTAGATAAATTGGAACAAGAAAATTTAGCTCTAAAGCAAATGTATGCAGAAGAAAAGCTATCTAAACGTCTAAAAATGTAAAGTATTTAAGTATACAAGCTTAAAGCCTTTACTCATTGTACGTATCAAAATTTTGAATGTAAGTTACAAATATGATTTGCATTCAAAGAATTTCAAATAACATCTGCTACAAGAAGATTACCACCTTCAAAATATTTTAAAACTTGCGTTTCATACAATAAATCTGATAATGCTCTTACACTTTCCTTTCTTGTAATACCCAGCTCACCCTTATCTTCCATTGATAACAAAAGGTTTATCAAAGTTCTGACATTTTTCGAAAAACTATCCACAAAATTTTTACCCAATACTTTCTCTGTTGAGCTAACCAAAGAGAAAACATTTGAATTAATTAATGAAATAAAGTGCTCACGATAATTAAAAAATGGAAGTTCAGTACAAATAATAAGTAAAGTCCTATAAATAGACTGACTTAATGCAGAAGTACACTCTTCTCTTTTAACAGCTAATTTAAAAAAAATTATCTGTGCTGCCAATGAATCCAATCCAGCTAAACACTCTAGCTGGCGTAATTTTCTTTTAGATAGATGCATGACTAATGTAGTACTCCCACAATCATATTTGTTAGCTTTATAAAGAATACGTTGGATTTCCCACGATAGATTTCTAAGCTCATCACTTAACAGCGATTCAATACTAATGGAGTTATTCATGACTTTCCAAAGAGTATGTTTAAGAAGCATAGAGCTGCCTTGTACATGAGATTCTGCTTGGCCTATAAGTATAGGACTTGGAGTATGTTTACCTAAGCGATAACCTCGCCATTTATTATTATGATAAGCATCACCATACTTATTTTTATTAAAAGCATCTGGCTCAATTACTTTTTCAATTTGATAATCTGAATTTTTAGATAAATTGACCCTGAGATACCAATACCATAATGAAACTCGAACGATATCCAACTCACTTCTTTTTTCCATTTTTGTATTTTTCATTTTTTAGTCAATCTCAAAAAAAATCCTAGTTATAGTTATTTATAATTTAAAAACAATAAATTAGAAATTTGTATAGAGTAAAAGATTGAGCTGTTTTTACTTTCTACACAACTTTTTTTAAAAGATATATGCTTCTGTTGTGACAGGACAATACAAGACACCCTATGCAAAACCATTTCATCGTTGATGCAACAACAATAGAAAAAGAGCTATTTGACCGTTACGGTCCACTAATAGCTGATGATGCTCTAAGAGTTGCTTTAGGATACAAAACCACAGATGCTTTTCGTCAAGCATTAACACGTAAAACTGTTCCTATTCCTATTTTCACTTTCCCAAATCGTCGTGGAAAATATGCGTTAGTAAAAGATGTTGCTACATGGCTAGCAAACCAAAGAAACTCATCTTTAGATCCGAACCATAACCACTAATTTTCATTTTTCAAAAAATTATTATGGAGTCATCATGAAAAACTAAATCAAAAATCAATAAAAAACGGACCCTAAAAGGATCCGTTTGTGACTTTATATAGAAGCATATAAAGACCTGAGAATCATAGTATCTTCTCTATATCGTCACCAGTCAAGTAAGTGCTATTCAATCGTAATAGTACAGATTAACTCATTCTCAAATATCTATTGAGAATAGGATTACTTCTGGATAAACAGATATGTCTTATAAAACAGTTTTTTCAAAAAATGATATTCAAATAAATATCCTTGAACAGATCAGGGTTGCCTTTGAATCAACAGCAAATGTAGCAGCTACACTTCATGGGCAACGTAAAATCTATCAAGGTGCTTTTGGTCGTCGAACTTCCCTATTCCCTAGTCAGAAGTGTTGTGGAGCAATACCCTTAGAAAGCCGACTTGAACTCGCACATGCAATCTCATTAGAGCAAGATCCCAACATCTTAAATTATCGCTCACAAGCATTAAAAATCTTGGTAGTCAATGAACAGTATTGTTTTCCAGATTTCTTGGTTCAAACCAAAGAAGGTACTTATGAAGTTCATGAAGTCAAACCATCCATAGCATCATTGTCAACTGATGACTTAAACCGCTTTGCAATACTTTCTGATCTACTCCACTCAATTGATATTACTTTTAAGCTAATAGATCACATAGACTTACCAAGTGAATCAGAAATTTCGCAGCTACTTTACTGGTATCAAAGAGGACATAGATTCAATTGGAACACCCTCGAAATCAATTACGCCTTACGTCACTTAAATTTCGAAGAATTTGATACCTCACAGCAAGTCTACAAAACACTTGAATCAATAGGTCTTAAACAAGAACTAGCTGATTATTTATTTTTTCATAAAAAAATTAAGCTTCGCTCTGAAAATATGAATAGTCGAAAGGTCTATTAATATGGAAAACTCTCTTTTTATACCTCAATCTGGTTTTCGTTTTTATTTTAAAGCACATCCCGACTATGTTTTTGAAATCGGATCTATAACCTATAATGCTATTCGATATGCTGCTATAGCTGGCGGAAAGTCATTTTCAATAACACCCACCGAATTCGAAAGTCGCTATAAATTAGGTGAAATTTTATGTGTATTTGCACCTGAGAAACTCATAATCAACCCAAACTATAGTTCAGAAATTCATCGCAAAGAACGCTATGTTGTCAATGCATTACAACTATTGGAGCACCCTACAAGTATTAATTTGCTTTCCGAATTAATCCCCCAGATAGCTTCCAACATTAATGACCTTAACCCACCTTCGTGCCGTACTGTGGCAAGATGGATCAATAAATATCAAAGTTCTTCTCAGAATAAACTGTGCTTACAAAATAAATATTCAGGTAATCGTAGTTTACGATTCCCTCCTGAAATTTATCAAATTCTAAATCAAGCAATTAATGAAGTTTATTTAAAGCCTGAATACAGAAGTGGTAAAGACGTACTTGCCTATATGCTTGGTCGATTCATGGAACAAGGCATCCCATTAGAACAGTTACCAACACTTCGTAGTATCCAGCGACATATCAAAAAATTAGATCCTTATATTGAATTTAAAATGAAAAAAGGGTCCCGAATAGCGAAGAAAAAATTTCAAGCTGCTGGCAAAAGTATCATTAGTCCATTCGCTCTTTATATGGTCGAAATTGATACACACTATTTAGATCTAATCGTGATTGATCCGAAGACGAAACTTGCCTTAGGCCGACCATTTCTCGCTTGTGCAATTGACATCTACTCTAGAGCCATTGTAGGCACTTATATCAATATGTACCCCCCTAGTGCTGCCACTACATTAGAAGTCATCAAAGATATGATTACTCGGCCAAACCAAAAGTTACCAGGAGGAATCCCAAGTATCGTCATTCCAGATAATGGTGTAGAGTTTAAAAACAATGCTCTCGAACGAGTATGTGAACAACTGAAAATTACTTTGACTCCCTCCCAAGTAGGTACACCTAATAACAAACCTCATATTGAACGTTTTTTTAGTACGCTCACACATGGGATTATACAAAAACTACCGGGAACAACTTTTTCCAATCCAACAAATAGAGGTGAATACAATTCAAGTAAAATTGCACAATTAACTTTAGAACAATTAAAACAATATATAGATACTTGGATTCATGAGGTTTATCACCGATCTATCCATCACACAACAGGGCGTTCACCTATCATCATGTGGGAAGATGCCATTGAAGATATACGACCGAGTTTTCTTACAGATATAGATGCAAAAATTTTATGCCGTAAGCCTATTGAAAGAAACATTAATCACGGTCAAGTACGTGTAGATGGCATTAGTTATTTTTCACACGCTCTAACTACACTACAAGCTAAAGGCATAAAAAAAGTTACCGTGCTTATAGATGATTTAAATTTAAATGAAGTTTTTATCATTGATCCCAACAATAAAGATATAGTTATTCAAGCGGATTCAACCAATCAAGACTATACATTTGGATTAACACGAGTAACCCATCTTGAAGTTCAAAAACTAAAGAGAATCCAATCTCGATCTGATAAACAAAAAATTGGTTCGATGTCCGATTTATATTATCTGTATAAACTTATGCATGAGATTCAAACCAATCTTGTGAGACGAAAGCCAAGATTGAAACCACTTACTCTTGAGCTTCCCAAGCAACTACAGAGGATCGAAGAACAACTATTCTCAAAAGACAAAGATATTGCTGAACAAGCTGTTTCCTTAATAAATGTACCTACACCAATTAATCAATTTGGTTCATTGGAGGTTTTTAAACATGGAAAAATTTGAGAATCGTTTTGAACAAATTCGATCTATTAACAATATTGTTATTACTTCTAATGAATTCATGACTGCTTTCACAGGTATACAAGATTGTGTAAAAAGAAGTATTTCATTTAGTGAGCCTGTTGGAAGTATGCTTCTTGCTGAAGGAGGTCTTGGAAAAACTACGCTCTGTAAAACGATCTTAAGTCTAATGCCTCGTACAGAAAAAATTGAGAAGGATCATAAGAAAAACATCATCCCTGTATGCTATGTGGAAGTACCATCGCCTGCCACAGTTAAATCATTAGCAATAACGATGCTCAAAGAGCTTGGTGATCCTACTTATGAAAATGGATATGGCACTACTGAATACTTAACTAGCAGACTTATTTATTTACTCGCACAATGTGAAACCAAGCTTATATTCTTAGATGAATTCCATCATTTATTTGAGCGTAAACCAACATCTACAAGAATGAATCGGACTACAGGAAATTGGCTTAAAACGCTAGTAAACCGAACAGGGATTAGTTTTTGTTTAGTTGGTTTACCTGAGTTTGTCCCACTACTTCAGGTTGATAGCCAGATTGCACGTAGATTCCCATTCATCTACCACCTAAATCCATTAACTATTGATCCTTCAAATGGCGGGAGCATGTTTGCATTTCTCGCTGAAGTTTCAAGAACACTCAATAAGCAAAATATCACATTCTCACCAGCACTAGATAGCCAACTCGTAGGCATGCAAATTCAATTAGCTACGAAAGGCTATCACTCATATGTAATGAGCCTGATTAGGGAAAGTATTACACATGCTTTACATGATAATAGGCAAGTAATAACTCCCCTTGATTTCAGTTATGCATGGAAATTAGGCATCACGCTCTACATTAGCAAACAAAATAAAAATCCATTTGAAATGAATATTTCACAAATCATTTCATTAATTTAATAGTCAAAATTATGCAAAATCCTCTTTTAATACAAGCAATACCTCATGAAGATGAGTCACCAATGAGTTTCTTGTTAAGAACAGCAGAACTCAATGCACATAGTTCAATTTTTAATTTAATAGGCAAAGAAAAGTATAAATCTATCATTCGTCAGTCTTTGAATTATCATATTTCTGATATGAAACGCTTCACTCAAGTGTTAGAAGTATTAAATCTTGATAGTTCTTATAAATTTCTAGCTTTTGAAAGATCAAGGCCAACCAATAGATCTCCTATAATGATTGGAACAATTGAAGTCCCCCATGAATTATTAGAATTAGAAGGTTTACGCTACTGTCCTACTTGTCTTTCTGAAAAAGCATATCTTAGAAAAATATGGACATTAAAGCCTATACATGCATGTCCAATACATTCTTGTTTGTTAATTGATTCTTGTCCTCAATGTAAGAATTTTCTTCTCCCCAAAACAGGGGTTCTAAACTGTTCTCGCTGCGGTTTTAAATTAGATAAAGGACCTGTACAAAAAGTAAAATCAATGGAAAGTATCTATTGGTTTCTTGACATACTTACGCATAGTTCAAAGGAAGTTTTTTCAGATTTTGCATCATGTTGGAAAGCATTCAATTCTTTCTTAAAAGATGATAATTCCAATACAAATGAAAATATTTTTTTTAAAGTGTATGAATATTTTTCTGCCCCAGAGACTTCTGCCATAAAATTAAGTGAAAATATTAACAGTAGAAGTGAGAATTCTCATCCACGTATTCTACTGCTACCATTTCTAAAACATAAAAAACTTTTCAACAAGCATATTAAAATCACCGAAAAGAATTCTTCAGAATATAGAATTAGTGAAAATAGTATTTCCAGAAATCTTAGAAATTATGAAATACAACTGATCTTAAATATTTCTCGATTTGAGCTTGAGAAGTTGATAGAAAATGACTTTTTGAAGCTTGGACAGAAAGAACTCTATAAAGGAGATATTGCTAGCAGAGACATAGAACACTTCTTAATTGATACATATTCTCAACCTAAATCTACACTTCTCACTAGCATCGAAGCACCCGCAGACAATGATAGTATGCAATTAAAGGATGTTGCTAAGTTGTTAGATATCAATTATGACCTTGCTAGAAAACTAGCAAAATCTGGATGGTTCAAATTAGAGAATACAAATGAAATACCACAGACTTTCAAAAAATATTCAAAAGAAAAGGTGAATGAATTCAAAGAAAATTACATACTCGTTAGTCCACTAGCAACACAGCTAAAAGCATCTCCAACTAATCTAGTGGAAAAATTAGCGGCTTTAGGTATTACTCCTACTAATGGTCCACATATAGATTCAACTGCAATCAATATTTTTTTAAAGACTGATGTCCAACATATAAAGCCAGATGACTTAAGTATGATTAAGAGCTATCCAACTCGTTCTGGAAGGCAAAAAAATGCTTTAAAAAATATATTTCAGAGTACAGATTATTACTCTTTAAAAAATGCTGCCGCACTCTTAGAAATCAGCCCCAATAAGGTTGCTGTACTTGTTCAAAAAGGAATTCTTATCAAAGACAAGAACAATCCTTTATCAGTTCAAATAGAAGCTAGCTCTCTATTAAGTCTGAAGAACAAACTCAATAGCGAAAATTATATTTCCTATGTAGATGCAGCAAAGCAATTAAATTCTCCCATGAACTGGATGAAAAAATATTGGTGCAATACAGGCTTCTTAAGCATTGAAGATTTAGTCTATTGGAAGCTCATTCCGCGAGAAGAACTCAGTGAAGTACTTAAATTGAAGGAAGTCTATATGACAGGTACTGAAGCTAGTGCATTACTAGGTATGCGTCATTCACATATCACAAACTTGCAAAAGCAAGGACTTATCAAAACCTATTACATGGGTAAAACTGATAAAAAAATTAGGCTTTTTAAACGTTCTGATGTATTAGGTCTGAGCTAGTACATATAAAATAGATTATCACTTTTGATTATGCGTTCTTCGTATAATTAAAAGTGAATCATTTGGAATTTCTACTTTCACCTTGATAGGAACCATATTCCCATTTTGATCTTTAGCTTTAGATGTATATTGGACTAAAGCATTTTTCCCAACACCTCTTAACAAGACTTCAGCATCTTTAATTTCTATGTATTCACCTTTCTTCTCTCCAATTCTGGCTTCAGGAAAAAAATCTTTGAATACTAATTTGATATAAATAAGGCTATTTTTATCATCTTCTCGTACAGAACCTAGTGTATTCTTAATAAAAATATTTGTATCTTTTCCTGCATAAAAAAGATATACGACACTAGGAACGATTAAAATATAAACCAACATTAATAATAATTTTTTATTTTTATAATCCTTCTCATTCTCAGTTAAATTTTCATTATTTAATTTTTCTGTTTTTAATTGATTTATGATTTTATCAATACAAAATTTTAGTAATAAACTTAAAAAAATCATTGTAATCAAATTCAATAATTTTCCACCATAAAAGCAAACACAAAGCCAAGCCAAAAACAGAAAGTAAAAACTTGATAAAAATTTTCCAATTCGATCAACACTTTCTTTCAAATCTAATTTGATAAAAAAGATTCAATAATTTTTGGCTAACTTTTCTCTAAAATAAAATAAGGTGATACATATATTTTTTAATACACTTAATAAACCAACTAAAGTATTCCGAGAGCATAGTGTGACCCTAAAAATAACAGATACACAAAACAAAATTTAACTGTGATAAGAAAGAATAAAAGACCATCCCCTAACGACAAATCTGTTGGGAAATAATCAATATAAATAAAATAGCAAAGTATAAGGCATATACCAAAACCAATGATAAACTTAGTAATTAGCCCACTAAATCCTATTAGCCATTCTATCTTCAAGAATAGAAATTTAAGAAATTCTGACATTTTTTATTTTTTTGAATCTAAATTCTTAATAAGAGTCTTCAACAAAATTGACCGCTGGAATTCCTAGACTATTTAATAATTCTGTAGTCATTCGACCATTAACTGTTAATGCTTTATCAACTTGATAATTTGCAATAGCTTTTCTTGTGTTTTTACCCAAATCACCATCAATTTTTCCGGAATAATAACCGAGTCGTAGTAAAGACATTTGTACACGTTTCACCTGTAGCACACGAGCCAATACCGGGTCTTCTGTTGCTCCAGTATTAACTGAAGTAGAGTTACCATAGAAAGGATTAGAGGCTGTATCAGTCCGTGTAGGTACATTACTATATGTTTTTACAGTTATATTTGAACTTTTTTTCGCAGTTGAAGTAGTTCCAGCATATGAACTACTCGTACTTGGTGCACTATAAGTCGGTACAGAATAGGTTGGAAGTTTAGAACTTGAATAGCCCGAATAACCAGTACCAGAATAATGACTCGAATGACTTGAGTGGCTACGATGACTTGAGTGACTTCGATGTGCAGCAAACACATTTTCGTACTCATAATTGAGAGGACGAATTGATACTGGCTCTAAGTTATCATAAGAATCAACAGTCACATTCGCCATTGCTTCCGCTTTATTATGAACGATTGGAGCTGATACAGCAAAAAGAGCTAACGATTTTATAAATTTACTCAAGTTTCCACCGCCCCAAAAAATAATAAGATACTAATTAATAAATATATTATGCAATTTAAGTGTTCATAATATCAACAAGTTTAATTGGCGACAACGTAGATGGCATCCATCCTGATTTGTACCAACTAAATAGTCCACAACAATCAGCTTTAATTTCACAACTATTACATACATCATCATATGTATTTTTCCAATCAGAAATACTTTTTGCTGTATATTGCCATAAGCTTTGCGGCAAACAGCATAGCGGAATATTCATTAAAATTAACCGAGTTTTAGTACTTAGCAATAAATCCACTGCCGCATTTAGTCGTTCCCACCAGTCCTTAATATCAACTTGGCTAAGTTCCTTATTCGCAAGTGCAAAACCAATAGGTTCACACCCAATTAGAGCGACCTCATTCACAAATGGAAGATTGGTTCGTATATAGGTACAAAGATCAATTAAGTTCTCTAATACAGGCTTAACTAAAACAATTCTTAATTGTATCGGTTGTTCGTAATGCTGGAGTACATATAGACCTTCTAGTGTTTCTTCAAAAGCCGAATGTTGCTGCACGACAAAGTCATGTAAAAGATCTGCGTGACCATATAATGGGATAAGCCAATTAACTTTTGTTTCAAGATTAGATAACACTGATTTAGCTATCTTAGGATTACTCAACAAGCGACCATTCGTTAATACATCAATCTTGGTTGTAGGAAATTTATTATGAATGGTATCGATGATTAACCTTAACTGAGTATCTAGTAATAATGGCTCACCACCCGTTAAACCAATATTCATCGGTTCATAGCTGAGATGATCAATAATTTCTAATGCTTGTTGTACTAACCATGAATCATCATGCTTAGTAGGTGGCTGAGAGCACATGATGCAATAGTTATTACATCTGTTAGTTAAAAACAAAGTATGGTGAGTATCACTTGCTCTCAGAAGTACGCTTAGGTTCTTTTTATATGGATCAATAGCAACCACGTCATTTGATTCTAGTGCTTGTTGTTCTGGAATAAAGAGATTATTTGCACCAACCCTTTCGAGCAAGTCTGAGCTATAAATTGAATAAAGATTATCTAGCCCAGCCTGAATATATCGATCAAAGATTTCAACTTCCTGGATATTAGTAACTGGCACTAAAATAGATTGATTAGGCAACCACTCTACATCTAACTTATCCAGATTAAGCACCCTAAAGATTTGTGGGGTATATTTTGTGACTGAGTCTAGCTTGATTTTTCTCATCTTATCTACTTACTAAAGGCCCATTGGTTTGCTAACTTCCTAAACTTGTCAGAATTTTGGTACTTATTAAATATCAAATCGAACAAACCCATGTAACGCTTACAATGACTGGTTAAATGTGTTGGTGGAGCCATCGTTTTGAATTCGTTATAAGCACTGATAGGATCAGGCCCACAATACGGTAAATAAGCACATTGACTACAACTTGGATCATTAAAATTCAAACTCGAAGTAATGATATTTTTTTGTAGATTAGAGCTTAATAATTGAGATAAAGCTTCACCAATTTTACCTAAGCGTAAAGAAATATCCCCTGTTTCTTTTAGCATACGAGATTCATCACTAGGGTATACGTATCCATCATAGTTATAGACAACACACCCCAGTCCAGCGCCTGATGGGCTTTGAAGATCAATATAACCTTGATCAAATGGGGAAAGGATTTTATTTAATAAGATCGCTGAATGGACTTCTATTAATGCATATCCTCTATCATTCCAATAAATGACACGCTCTAATGCTTTCTCATAAAAATCTAAGAACTCAGCATTAGTTGGAGCAAGTCGCTTTGAGTTCTTCTTAGCAAACCCATAATCACTCAAACCACGAATAAAAATATCCTTAAATCCTAATTGAACATATGCATCTACAATCTCTTGAGAATAATCCAAGCTTTTACGAGTAGTCGTCATTAAGGCAGACACTGAATCTTGACCTAATTCTTGACGTGCCAGCTCTAAGCCTTCAATAGTTCTTTCATAAGCATCTCGATTAGTAATCGGTCTATTTTTATTATGTAAGTCTGCAAGACCATCAATACTTGTAGACAATACCACTTGATGTTCTTTGAAAAATAAACACATTTCAGAGGTTAACTGATGCAATGTTGTAGTTACCACAAAACGAATAGATCTATTGTGTTCTTTGTTTTTTTCAGTGATGTATTCAATTGCAAGTTTGACTAAATCATATTTAATTAAAGGATCTCCCCCTTGAAACTCAACTGTTAATGTATCTGAAGTGCTTTCAAAGATAGTATCGCAGGCCAAAAGTAAATCTTTTCTGGAAATAGTGAACTCATCTCCTGTTTGTTGGCGACTGACTTGGCAGTAAGAACATGAGTGCATACATTGAATTGTCACAACAATAATGTGTAATGAAGTTCCTTCTAAGATTGTTGATTTCTTTGCGTGTAATCTTGAGGCTAAAGCTCGCTTTGAACCAATAGCATTTTGACTCATCAGAAAAAATTTGGATTTCAATTTGAGATAGATATCCATATCTAATGATTCATCTTTAGCAATAATTTTTTTTAAATTATCCTGAGAAATAAACTCAAAATCGCCCGTAACACTTGTTATGAGATAATTATCATCTGCCATTCGTTTAAAGTTAAATGGCATTAGTTCCACATTTTAAAAATCATTTTATTTACTTATACTTGCAAAATAATTGCATCAACAAAAGACTTTTGTTGAGGACTAACTTGCTTATTTAACTCTTTACGTAATTTAAAATCATTTAAGAAATTAAGAATTAAATTTTTTTGATACGAATCTTCAACTTTAAAAAAGAAATGTTGAGAATCTAATCGTTCTACCTCGTATGTAATTGGGCAAAATCTCAATGCCTGTATGATTTCATCTAATGACATCTCACTATGAATATCAAAGCCGAATTGAATTAATTTTGTGATCACATTACCCTCATTACTCTTGATTTCTAAAATTCATTATAAAATACTATATATCAACAATTTATAAAAATTCGTATCTCAACTTTTTTAAGAAAAGTTACATTTATATTGTTAATTAGAATATTTTCCCCTCTGAGCAGTCTTAAGATGAATTTATTTAGTATTATAAGAAAAATTCTAAGGTTTTAGGAAAAATAAGTGATTACAAGAGGTTATTACATAGGGCAAATCATTGATGAGTTTACTTCAATCTCTAGTCAGGTCAGAAGTAGAGCTGGTCTTCATCTATATGATTTGAACATCCATCTTGAAAACTTTTTTAAAGATGTATTAAACATCACTTATGGCCTTAAATTACGCAATCTCAATGAGGAAAGATCAAATAATCCTGGTTTGGATTTAGGGGATGAAAGTGAAGGAATTGCATTTCAGATAAGTTCTACAAAAACCTCTGCTAAAGTGGAAAAAACTTTACAAAAATCTCTCCCACAAAAAGATAAATTTTCAAAAATATACATATTAATATTAGGGGAAAAACAGACTAGCTACACCCTCAAAGCCGAACTAACAGCTCCATTCAATTTTACTAAAGAAGATAATATATTAGATATTGAAGATATTCTTAAAAAAGTCATGCTTTTACCAATTAAGTCTCTTCAAACTCTTTATGATTACGTAAGTCACGAAGTTGCCCGTATTAAAATTGAACTTGAGATTCCAGATAAAAATGGTAAATATCAAACGAATATTGATCAGTTTATTGAACAAATACCAAAAGAACAATTTTTAGGAATTTCTTCTTACTATAACTATTGGAAAGAGAAAGACAACTATGACATCGACCTTAAAGATGTTTTAGAGGACTTTAGACAATTTATAAAAAGCTTGAAAAATCTTCCGAGAATTACAAGACAATTCTACTCATTCTTACTTCAACGTGGAAAATGGGAAGAATGCACACGATTTATAAATGCTGATTATTTAAAACGAATATGTAGTTTTCCGGATATGGATGGCGAATTACGTTTATTAAATGAACATGGGCTTTGTTGGTATAATGAGCCAGAGGAACATGGACAAAGTGCAACTTTTCAAATTTCTACTGTAAATAGAGCTAATAGTTATGAATTTACTTGGGAGTTTTTAGGATTTATCAAACAAAAGAATATTCCTCTTGAAAAAGTCATAGTTAGTTTAGATTTTTCTGACTTTAATTAATGAATAGTTTTGATTAATAACAAGTATCATTTGTCTATCATAATTTTTTAGTAAAGTTCCACAACTTTCTATAATGACATCTTTTGTGTCGTTTTATATTAAAAATGACATTGGTTGTGTCGCTAATCAATGTCATTATGCGTCGCAACAATATCTAAGTCATTGAAGTTAATAAACCAGAAATGACAAACAATGTGTCGCATGACGGTGCCTCCGCGTCACGCGACACATAAGTTATCATTTACGACACATAAAATGTCATTGCGCGACACATAAGTTGTCATTGATCAAAAAACCGCCATAAATTGGCGGTTTTTTAAAATATACGATCTAGTCTTTAATTAAATATTTATATTACACATAGATGTTAAAACAATGAAAAGGCTAAAATGATGTGTGCTGAAATAACAGGACACTTCCACTTGGGAGATTCTAGGCAACTAACTTGTAAAAGTCCTCTGCCATTTGATTTGGTGTCTTAAAATTCAGTCCTTTCTGAATTCTCTGCTGATTATAGAAGAGCTCTATGTATTTTGTAATATCTGCCTTAGCTTCTTCCCTCGTTTTATAGTTCCGATGATGTACAAGTTCGTTCTTGAACGTTGTTCCTCACCCGAGAAACTTTCAATTGGTGCATTATCAAAACAGTCACCCTTTTTACTCATCGAACCTTGAAAACTATATTTTTCAAGCATATTCCGATATTCATGACTACAATATTGACTGCCTCTGTCCCAATGAATAATTAAGTTTCGAGGTGGTTTATGATTGCGAATAGCCATACTCAGTGCATTACAAACAAGTTGTGTTGTCATCCTTGCACTCAAGCTATACCCAACTACTTGTTTAGTGCAAAGGTCTTTTAACACAGCTAAATACAGCCAGCCTTCAGCTGTCCATATATATGTAATGTCACTTACCCACGCAATGTTTGGGGTAGTCTCTATAAAGTTTTGCTCTAACAAATTATTGTAAACAGAACGATTGTGATCGCTATTTGTTGTCCTTTTGAAACGCTTACAATACAGATGATTCTGCTGTTTAATGCAACGTACTGCATACTCGCTAATTTGAATGCCTTGTGACTGTAAATACCTTGTTAAGCGAATATGTCCATAACTTTCTTTAGTTTCTTGATGGGCAATTTTGACCAAGATGGTCTGTTGGTTTCTTTGAATAACTCGTTTACTTAAGCCCCGCTTTAACCAATCATAAAATCTTGATATTGAAATTTTTAGCAACCTAGCCATCATTATTGTTGGATATGTGTTTTTATGCTCTTTCATATAAGCGTACTTCACTGATTTTCCTTGGCAAAGTACGCCGCTGCTTTTTTTAGAAATTCTCTTTCCATTTCGGAAGTTTTAAGTTGTTGTTTCAGCTTCTTATTTTCTTCGAGTAGAGCAACGAGATCAGGCGAATATTGTTGTGTGCCAGCTAATGTTCCTGCCTTTGCTTTTTTATGCCAATTCGATAGCGTTTGCATGGAAATACCGAGTTGTCGTGCTGTTTCGGAAACATTACCTTTGTTTTCTTCAATGGCTTTTATTGCTTCAGCTTTAAATTCTGTTGTATAAATTTTTTGCTTTTTACTCATGGTAAACTCCTGTTGAGTAAGTTTAGTTTACCAAGTTAAAGTCTCCGTTTTTATCAGCACACATCAGTTACCCCTGTGATGTTCCTAAAATAAGATTAACTATTTTAAATTTCTAAAGAAAAAACTAAAATCTTATAAGTTTTTCCTGTTTTTCGATTATTCTTTTAGAAAGTTGAATGAAGTAATTCATAGACTTTGGATTTTTCATAGCATCAATACTAAATGCAGAGTCTGGCTTATTCCCCATTAATAACTTGCGTACAGGTATTTCCATTTTCTTACCTGTTAAAGTGTAAGGAATCTCCAAAACTACTAAAAACTCATCAGGTATATGTCGCGGTGAACATTTAACTTTTAGCTCAGTCTTGATTGCTTGAATCAATTCATGATTGAGATCTACACCCTCTGCAAGTTGTAAGAAGAGAGGCATATAAAAACCACCATCTTTAAGCTCACAGCAAACTACTAAACTATCTATCACCCCTGGGACTTGTTCAACCACACGATAAATTTCTGCTGTACCGATTCGTACTCCATAACGATTTAGAGTAGCATCCGATCTACCTTTAATTACGCAATGACCTGTAGGGGAAATTTCCAAGAAATCACCATGCTTCCAGATATTCGGATAATCTTCAAAGTATGCAGAATAGTATTTTTGATTATCTTGGTCATTCCAGAACCCTAATGGCATGCAAGGAAGAGGCTGAGCACATACCAGTTCACCAACTTTATCCCTTAACGAATTCCCTCGATCATCCCATGCTTGGATATCATTACCTAATAAGCGGCATTGCATAGCACCAGCTATTATCGGTTTTAGGAATGTAGGACCAATGAACGCACCACAAATATCTGTTCCACCACTTAGAGGCGCTAAAAGAACATCTGACTTAATCGTTTCATAGATCCAGTGAAATGATTCTTCTACTAGGGGAGATCCACTCATAATGATTGTTTTGAGGTTATCCAGTTTGAACCGATCTTTAAGGATAATCTCTTCTTTTTGCAGCAATTGAATATAGGTCGGGCTTGCTCCAAAAACCTCTAGATTCAATTGGTCCGCCATTTCCCATAGATATGTTTTAGATGGATAAATAGGACAGCCATCATAGAGAACGATTGAAGCTCCAAGGGTTAAAGCACCTTGAAGAAAGTTCCACATCATCCAACCAGTCGTGGTATAGAAAAATATTTTCGATTTTTCTTTAATATCCAAATGAAGTGAACAGAGTAGCCAAGATTCTAGAAGCATTCCTAAATGAGAATGTACAATTGCTTTAGGTAATCCTGTTGTCCCCGAAGAATATAATATCCACAATGGGTGATTATGCTCCACCCATTCAAATTTAAATTTCGCTTCAGATTCGAATTGAATTACATCTTTGAAATTTACAATATTAGGCAGCTCTATTACTGAGCATTCTTCTATGTAATTTACAAAGATAACTTTCTCAACACTATCTAATTGACTGATAATTTTATAGTTATCTTGATATTTACTAAAATTCTTACCATTAAATCTATAGCCATCACAGACCAAAATAACCTTTGGTGATATTTGAGAAAATCGGTCTAAAACAGTTTGAGCACCAAATTCAGGAGCTGCTGCTGACCAAATAGCTCCGATTGAAACAGTTGCCAACATTGCAACTGTAGTTTCCTCAATATTCGGCAAGTAACTCGCAACCCGATCGCCTTTTTTAACCCCAATGCTTCTTAAATATTTAGCAAAAGCTATAACTTGATGTTTTAGTTCACCATAAGTTAGAGATGACGGTTCTCGCGCTTCACTATACGTATAAAGGGCTATGTTTTGGGGATTCTGTTTTAAAATTTCATGAGCATAGTTAACTTTTGCGCCTTTAAACCACTCAACATTTGGCATCTCACCTTCAATGACTGATTGATAAGGTTGAGTTGTATTTATGCCTGAAGCTATAAAGCAGTTTTCCCAAAAATTAGCTAGATTTTCGCAACTCCATGCATGAAACTTTTCGTAGTCATATTTAAAGTCTATTTTATATTTAGCTTCTATATGTTCAATGAAACCTACCATATTGGTTTGTTTAATTAACTCAAAAGTAGGTGTCCACAGTATTGTTTTATCATTATTAATCATGCTTAACATCCTATTCAAAATCATTAATTAATCCAATTAGGCTTCATTTTTTCCAAGAAGGCCTGAAGACCATTCTGACCTTCATCTGAAGTACGACGTACCGCAATCATTTCTTCGGTATACCGTTTGAGATCAGCATTAAATTCTGAACCATGAATTTCGTTAAAGAGTTCCTTACAAGCTTGCTGAGCTTTAGGACCTTTTTTGAGGAAGTTTTGAATAAACAGACTTACTAAAGAATCAGCTTCATCGACTGAGAAAACTTTCTGCACTAGACCAATTTTTTCTGCGATTTGTGCATCTATTACTTCAGCGGTCATTGAATAATACAGGGAGTTTTTATAGCCAATCGTTTGCTGAACATAGGGACCAATTGTGGCTGGAATAAGCCCAATATTGACTTCGGAGAGGCAAATTTTTGAATTATCAATAGCTATTGCCATATCACAACAGGCAATCAGACCTACAGCCCCGCCATATGCAGCACCATGAGTTACAACCAAGGTTGGCACTTTAATATGATTAAGTTCCCAAAGCATATCAGCAAGGTATTTGGCATCTGTTAGATTTTCTTCATAACTTAAATTAGCTGAAGCTTTCATCCACTCAATGTCAGCTCCAGCGCAAAAATTTTTACCGCGTGCTCTTAAAACAAATAATCTGATATTTTCTTTTTCGTTAATTTCTTTAAATTTTGCTGATAATTCAGCAATAAATTCTGCATTTAATGCATTAAATTTTTCAGGTCTATTCAACCACAGTGTAGCTACACCTAATGAATCGATTTCTAAGTCTGTGTACACAGTTTGAGACATAACTAATTCCTTTTTTCATCACTGAGCCCCCATCTCTTTGAGCTCTTCATTGATCAGTTCTATACATTTTGATAACGCTTTAGGATGCGAAGACCAAAGCTTTTTCATTCTATTTAAAGGACCTACAATAGAAATGCCGTACCACTCTCCCGAGCAATTTATAGGCATTGCAATCGCAGCCAAATCTTCTGCACTTTCACCTAAATTTGACGAGAAACCATTTTTTCTTACTTCTTCTAAATCATTTAAAAACTCACGTGGAGAAGAAATCGTTTGGTCACTGTATTTGGTCATTTTTAAGTTAAGTAATTTTTCTAGCACATACTCATCATCATGTTGAGCTAAGATAGATTTACTAATCGAATTTGCATGAAGTGGTCTTAAATCCCCGACCTGTGCCCCATATCGAATCACTTGGTTAGACTCAATTACATCAAGATAAATAAGTTGATCATCCTGTATTTTCCCAAGAACAATACTTTCACCAACTTCCTTTTGTAAGCGAACTAAATGTTCGTGAATCATTTCAAGAATCTGATTACCGCCATGTATTTTAGCTGCTTGGGCTTCAAGCTTACGAGTGGGATAATATCCACCGCGACGTTTGACTTCATACAAATACCCTTTATCAATCATCGTTCTAACCATAGACAGGCAACTTGAAGGTGGAATGTCTAGATAGATCGCGAGCTCACTCAGAACCAGAGGACGTTGATGATGTGCAAATACTTCTATCAAATCCAAGGCTCTTGCCACTAGTTTTACTGTCATGATGTATTTCCTTCTTAAAAGTAAGTACCATATAACATACTTTTTTCTAAAAGAATTTTCGATCTTGACAATGATCTGTAATTTTAGGCCAATGCCTTAGCAACTTTAGAATTCGTTTCTCTACCTAAAACAGTATTAATGAAATTCCCTGCCTCAATCACTTTGTGTAAATCAATACCTGTGTCATACCCCGAGTTATGCAGCATATAGACCAAATCTTCAGTTGATAAATTACCAGAAGCCCCCTTTGCATAAGGACATCCACCTAAGCCCGCTACAGAACTATCAAAAGTTCTAATACCCTCCTCCAAACTTACCCAAACATTCGCTAATGCTTGCCCGTAGGTATCATGAAAATGTCCAGCCAATTTTGAAACAGGAACTTCTTCTTTCAGAGCGCGTAATAATTCTCTAGCTTTAAACGGAGTACCAACACCGATTGTGTCACCAAGCGACACCTCATATGCGCCTAAATCGATGAGTTTTTTAGTTAACTGAACAACAGTTTTGGTATCTACTTGTCCTTCATAAGGGCAGCCCAACACACATGAAAGATACCCTCGTACCTTAATATTATGCTTACGTGCTTCCTCTATAACTTCTCGGGTCGTTGCAACTGCTTCATCAATACTTTTATTGATGTTCTTTTTAGAAAAGGATTCTGATGCCGCGATAAAAACTGCTATCTCCTTAACTTCGGTTGTCAAAGCACTTTCTAAACCTTTCAAATTAGGAACCAAAGCAGCAAAGGTTTTATTAGATGCCTCATGCTCCTTTAGGTAATTGAAAATCTCTTTAGTGGATGCCATTTGAGACACCCATTTTGGAGAAACAAAACTGCCAGATTCAATATAAGTCAGCCCAGCACTATCTAAACGCTGAATTAATTCAATTTTATCTTCGAAGCTAATACTTTGTTTTTCGTTCTGCAAACCATCACGTGGACCAACTTCAACGATATTTACCCATTCATTACTATTCATTTTCTATTCCACTAAGATGCTTTTTCACATTTTTTCTTAAGGTTTACGAGTCCAGCATCTTGATTTAAGTTAGGTGGTAATCGGAAGATTGTCCCTGGAGTTCGTGAAAATTTCGTAGGTATATCAGTTAAGCGGATGTTTCCTTCAGTTGGATGCTGGTAAGTTTTGAAGAACCCTATATGCTTAAGATGTTCATCTTCGAGTAATGATTCCACTGTATTGACTCTAGCCATTGGAATATCAGCATCTTTCAATAGCGCTATCCATTCTTCTGTACTCTTTGTCATCATCGTTTCAGATAAAATGCTATACATTTCATCAATATTTTGACCACGAAGAGCTGGATTTATAAAGCGCTCCTCTTTGGCATGATGTTCTAAACCAGAAAGAGTGAAAAAACGTTCCCATTGTGCAGAGGTATAAGGAAGAATACCGAGATAGCCATCTTTGGTTTGATGTGGTTTTCTTGACTTAGACAACACACGACCATAACCCATATTCGGTTTTGGATTATCCGTAAAGGTTGCTTCAGCCATATGTTCCATGAGATTAAATGAAACCATGGTTTCAAACATTGGTACATCTACAGCTTGCCCTAAACCAGATTTTTCACGCTCATATAAAGCCATGGCAATAGCATAGGCTGCTGTAATACCAGTGACTTTATCCGCAATGACAGTATTTAAATATTCTGGTCTATATTCAGTTTTGTTTCTTCCCTGTAGATCAGCTAGGCCAGACATCGCTTGAATTAAATCATCGTATGCAGGCTTTCCTGAATATGGCCCATCTTCTGAAAAACCATAAACTCCGCAATAAATCAGTCTTGGATTAATGACCTGCAAGCTAGCGTAATCCAGCCCTAACTTAATCATTGATCTAGGGCGAATGTTGTAAAGCAACACATCAGCAGAAGATATTAATTCCAGCAGCTTAGCTTTTTCTTCTGCATTCTTTAGATTTAAGGCAATACTTTGTTTATTCCGATTCAGTTGAATAAACGAGGCACTCATTGTAGGGTGCTTAGATGGCGCTGTATATCGAAATACATCACCATCAGTTGATTCAATTTTAAGAACATCTGCACCCATATCACCAAGAATCTGAGAGGTATATGGCCCCATCACAACTGAGGACAAATCGATTACTTTCACCCCTAATAAAGGGCCTGAAGGCTGATGTAAAGTATCCATACTTTCCACTCCCTGATTAATAAGATTTTGGCAAACCCAAAACTTTCTCTGAAATAAAGTTCATGATCATTTGAGGGCTAATCGGAGCTAAACGTGGAATCCAGCATTCACGCATATAACGCTCTACATGATATTCCTTGGCAAAGCCCATACCGCCATGAGTTGCAACTGCAGCTTGACATGCTTGGAAGCATGCTTCCGCGGCTAGGTATTTTGCAGTATTAGCTTCTGCACCACATGGCTTACCAGCGTCATAGAGTGTTGCAGCTTTAAATACCATCAAATTAGCAGCTTCTAATGCCATCCAAGCTTGTGCTAATGGATGTTGTATACTCTGATTTTGACCAATAAGTCTTCCAAATACTTCTCGTTCATTGGCATAAGTAATTGCGCGTTTTAACGCAGCTTGCCCCATTCCAACGGCTTCAGCGGCAATCAGAATTCGCTCTGGATTAAGACCATGAAGTAAGTAGCTAAAACCTTTACCTTCTTCGCCAATCAAATCCTCATCAGGTACAAATAAGTTATCAATGAACAACATATTTGAATCGACACATTTACGTCCCATCTTTTCAATACGCTGAACTTCAACATGATTACGATCTAGTTTTGTGTAAAACAAACTTAATCCATCTGTTGATTTTTTCACATCTTCTTTAGGGGTAGTGCGAGCAATGATCAACATACGATGAGCTTGCTGAGCTGTTGAAATCCAGATTTTCTGACCATTTAGGATGTACCCCCCATCTACTTTCTTTGCGAAAGTTTTTAGGCTTGTCGTATCAAGGCCGGCATTTGGTTCAGTAACAGCAAAACAAGCTTTTTCATCACCAGCAATTAAAGGCGGTAAAAAGCGCTGTTTCTGCTCTTCATTTGCAAACACTTGAACAGGATTTAAACCAAAAATATTCATATGAATGGCCGAAGCACCAGACATACCTGCTCCAGAAGCACTTATTGCCTGCATCATAATTGCTGCTTCAGTAATCCCAAGCCCTGCACCGCCATAGTTAGGTTCCATTGCAATTCCCAACCAACCACCTTCAGCCATGGCTTTATGTAGTTCATGTGGAAATTCACCTGAAGAATCACGTTGCAACCAATATTCTTCGTCAAACTGTTTACAGATTTCTTCGATAGATTCTTTGATTTGAAGTTGTTCTTCAGTCATTAAAAAACTCATTGATAATATTCCATTAATTTCACATCCATGAATTTAATTATCCATACATGAATTTAAAAGACAATAAAATTATTGATAATTTTTTTTAAACTTCCTTAATTTGTTGATATAAATAGATTTAAATATTTTATTTAAATTTTGATTGATTTTTGATCTAGATGGTAATATTCATATATAGGAATTTTAATTCATGGTATCATAAGGAATAGACACAATGACTACAGAAAAGTTGGGGACGGAGTCTCCTTCCAGAAAAACTCAAATACTTGTTTTTTTATTTGCTTTGGTAGCACTAATCATCGATGGTGCTGATATTATGATGCTTTCATACAGCATGGTAAGTTTAAAAGCTGAGTTTGGTTTAACTAGCTTTCAAGCAGGAACATTCGCAAGTTTCACTTTAATGGGAATGCTTGTTGGCGGAATTATTGGCGGTTGGACTTGTGACCGCTACGGCCGAGTTCGAACAATCGCTGTCAGCGTAGCCCTATTTTCAATTGGTACATTCTTATTAGGCCATACACAAAATTATTGGCAATTTGGAATCACACGATTCTTTGCCTCAATGCCATTAGGTGCTGTTTATTTAGCCTGCAATATTTTAGTATCGGAGTATTTTTCGAGTAAATATCGCTCGACTATTATGAGCACGATGCTTTCTGGCTATATAGTAGGATTTATTCTTGCTGCATATTTATCAGGTCTGATCATTCCTGAGCATGGTTGGAGATGGTTATTCTATGTCGCCATTGCTCCTATTGTCTTAGTTCTATTTGTTCAGAAGTTTATTCCTGAACCACCCGTATGGAGAAAATTGCAAGAGCTTAAGAAACAAGGCGTAAGTGCTAATCCAATAACTAATTTAAAAAATCCAGCTCATCAATCCGGTTTAAAACATATCTTTAAGAATCCTGAATCCCGTTTAATGTTTATTTGCTGGACATTAATCTCATTCTTTCTTTTATACGGTTACTATGGTGTAAATGTTTGGATGCCATCGTATTTAGAAAAAGATTTAGGTATGAATTTCAAGTCTATGACTAACTACATGATTGGTTCTTACATAGCTACGATTCTTGGCAAGATTTCAGCAGGGGTTATGGCTGATAAACTCGGGCGCAGATTTGTTTTCTCTCTTGGATGTATCTGCACAGCGGGTTTCTTACTAATCCTTGTAAACTACAATAATCCGTCAAACATTTTAATGCTTCTAATTATGTTTGGTTTTGTATACGGTTTCTCAACTGGGATTCATACGACTTATTTGACAGAAAGCTTTAGCACAGCAAACCGAGGTTTAGCTGCTGGTATCTCTTATAACATTGGTCGCATTGGTGGCGCAATTGCCCCACCAACAATTGGTTTAATAGCTACACATACGTCTTTTGCTATTGGCTTTTTTGTAATTTGCACTGCATATTTGATCACAGCACTGATTCCAGCAATCTTTGTTAAAGATCGAATGTATGACCCCCAAAGCACATAATCTTAAATCATAAATAACTTAGAGGAGCCAAATGGCTCCTCTAAGTTATCGAATAATGATTTTTAAATAATGACACCTTATGTGTCGCGAAATTCGAACAATGACAGCTTATGTGTCGCAAAAAATGTCATTAGGCTTTACTAATGATGCCTAAATATATGATTTTCTATTACATCTTATGACAACTTATGTGTCGCATGACGCCGTATTCTCATCAATAAAAAAAGGCGCTTTCTAGCGCCTTTTCTTTTACTCAAATATTATGCAGGAATACGTAATACTTGACCTGGAAAAATATCATCCGCATTTTTTAACAATGGACGATTAGCTTCAAAAATTTTGTTGTACTGATTCGCATCACCATAAAATTCTTTCGAAATTTTAGATAAGTTATCACCAGATTTAACTGTATAAAACTTGCTTTCCGGTTCTGGGGTCGCTACGGTCAACTGATCATCTACCTGTGCAACATGGTCGATGTTTCCAACAGCCAAAATAATCTTTTCTTTGTCTGCCTGAGTTTGCACTTGCCCTTTTACGGTTGCCAAATCTGAAGCACCATTATAAGTCACAGATAAACCCGCTACAGGCAAGCCTAATGCTTTGATATGACCCAATAATTTATTTGCAATTTCTTGTGCAGATGGTTCAGCAGGAGTTGCTGGTGCTGCCTGTGGTTCAGCAGGTGCTGTATTTTTTTTACCGATACCTTTTACAAAATCAAAAAGACCCATTATGTTTCTCCGTATAAATTTAAGTTTTATTTAATCAAGGATTATAAAAATTTGTACTCCATTTTTATAACTAAAAAATATACTGAAATCGGTTGTCATTGGTGACAGAAACGTAACGATATGTAAACAATGTTTTTGATTTATAAATAAAAAAGCCACCGTAATGGTGGCTTAATCGCTGATGATGACTCATCAAGCACTCAACAGATTAACCAAGTTTTTTAGTTACATAGTCAATAGCTGATTGAACAGTTGTGATTTCATTTGAATCTTCATCAGGAATCGTGATGTCGAAGTCATTTTCGAAAGACATTACAAGCTCAACTAAGTCTAAAGAGTCAGCACCTAAGTCATCCATGAAAGATGCTTCGTTTTTGATCTCTTCAGCTTTCATACCTAATTGTTCTGCAACAGCTTGTTTAATGCGTTGTTCGATATCGCTCACAGGAATTCTCCTCATTGCTTGTGGCGGCGTTTAATTGCCTATAGTTTAATTGAATATTGAATTTTTTCAAAGTTAATACATGACATTAAGCCATGTATAAACCACCATTTACGTGTAATACTGTACCTGTGATGTAACTTGCACGTTCCGAAGCCAAAAAACTGACCGCATTTGCGATGTCTTGTGGCTCACCAAAACGATTTAACGCTACTTGATCACTCATTTTTTTGCGAATGTCTTCACTCAACTGCTCAGTCATTTCTGTTGCAATAAAGCCTGGTGCAATGCAATTTACAGTGATTTGACGACTACCCATCTCTTTTGCAAGGCTACGGCTAAATGCTTCAATACCTGCTTTAGCAGCAGAATAGTTTGCCTGCCCCGGATTTGCAAAGTGTGCAACCACAGAACTGATATTAATAATGCGACCAAAACGCGCTTTAGTCATGCCTTTCAGCACACGTTTAGACAAACGGAAAACCGCTTTTAAATGAATATTTAAAATATCATCCCAATCTGCTTCCGACATACGCAGTAACAAATTATCTTTAGTAATCCCTGCATTATTCACCAATACCATCACTGAACCATATTTTTGTTCAATATCTGATACCAATGCATCAATGGCATCACCATCGCGCACATCTAAAACCGCACCTGCACCATTTTCTGCAAATGTTGCTGTTAATTGTATCGCGCCTGCTTCAGAAGTCGCCGTACCTACTACAAAATAACCGTCTAAGATAAGTTGCTGAGCAATGGCTGCGCCAATCCCTCTGCTTGCGCCTGTCACTAATGCGACTTTGCGTTCTTGTGTCATGCAATTTTTCCTTCTGCCACTAAAATGGCATTCAGCGCATCTTCCATACGACTTTGCGTGTCAATTGGAAATGCTTTTTCAATGTTCGGCAAACGTTTTGCAAGATTCGCTAAGACATTACCTGGACCACATTCAACAACATATTGAATACCTTGGTCTTGCAGATATTGCATGGTGTTCGTCCACTGTACAGACTGATACAATTGTGCCGTCAATGCTTGGCGTAAAGCCGTCACATCACTTGCAATCGCTGCGTTGACATTTTGTATTACAGGAATAGTTGGTAGCTCAATGGCAGTTTGTTCCAAAGCTTGTGCGAACTGCTCTGCCGCAGGCTTCATCAATGAACAATGCGAAGGAACGGATACAGGAAGTGCAATTGCTTTACCTGATTGCTCTTTGGCTTGTGCCATAACGTCTTGCACCAATGCCGCAGACCCTGCGATGACCACCTGACCATTTGCATTGTAGTTTGCAGCTTCGACTGAGCCTTCAGTTGCTTGTGAAGCAGCTTGACACAATGCAACCACTTGAGCATCTTCTAGCCCCAAAATCGCAGCCATCGCACCTGCACCTTGTGGTACAGCAGATTGCATCAATTGACCACGTAAATGCACCAATTTCACAGCATCGACCAATGAAATTGCATTTCCTGCCACCAATGCGCTGTATTCTCCGAGTGAATGCCCTGCAAGGTATTTAGGTGCAACACCACCCAAATCTAACCATACACGCCACATCGCAATACTTGCTGTTAACAAAACAGGCTGAGTATTTTCTGTTTGATTTAAACCTTCACCGCTTTGGGCAATATTCCATAAGTCAAAACCAACAGCCTCTGAAGCTTCTGCAAATGTTTCTGTCACTACAGTAAACTGTTCTGCAAGTTCAGCAAGCATGCCTACTTTTTGTGAGCCTTGACCAGGAAACAAAAATGCAGTTTTCGTTGCTTGAGCTGCTTGCTCCAGTTGTTTAGTAGACATATAAAAGTCCTTTCTTCATACCTAGCTCGTTTCCGATGCGGCAATTTAACACTAAAAAAATAAAAAATTAATTGCCAAATACAACAAAAATTCAAGACAAAAAAAAGGGAGCGAAATGCTCCCAATTTTTTCACTAAGCTTTCGCTTAATGCATCAACAATTATTCAGCATCAGCTGCTTTAGCGAATAATTGACGACCACGGTAGAAACCATCTTTAGTCACGTGGTGACGACGATGAGTTTCACCTGTAGTTTGGTCTACAGTTAATGCATTCTCGGTTAAAGCGTCATGTGAACGGCGCATGTCACGGCGAGAGCGACTTTTACGGTTTTGCTGAACGGCCATGATGGCTCCTTACAAAGATCGAAAAAATGGATCAGAACAATTCGGTTGTCTTAACTAAACATTATAACACAAAAATTAGTTAAGTTTACCCTTTAAACCTGCTAAAACATCAAACGGATTATCCCGTTTTTCTTCAACAGCGTCCTGATCGACTGGCTGATGTTTATGTTCACAAGCATTATGCTTAGGAGACATTGGCATCAACGTTATCAATTCATCTTCTATTAGAGAAAGTAAATCCGCAGTCGCAGGAGTATTACTTGCATAATCACCCTGTTTTGTGGCTTCACTTTCGCCTAAGACGATGTAATCAGCATCCTCATCCAAGCGCTCTATCAGTGACTCATCATCGATCAAGGCTATATGAAAATCTGAAACAAGTTCAATTTCAACAGGATCCAAACAACGTTGGCATTCCATTGGAACTTTTGTTTCAGCATGTCCATCTAACCATACGATGCGATGATAGGCATCCATTGATAGTGTACAGTCTATATTGACCAATTGATTATCAATTGATCCAACAGCTTCACGAGCAATACGAACACAGCGAGACAATGGCAGTGTACCTGACCATGTAAAGCCCTGTTCAGCCCATTTAAACGGCTCAATCTGTGCCGGAAAGGTTTTTGCTGACATAATTAAGGCGGCAATTCTACAAATTCATCGGTACTCTGTCAAAGATTAAGATACAATTTTGTACTTATTTAGACAGATCATTTGGGTAATTTAAGTTATGCATCAGTTGCAGCCGCAACCTGAAGTCACCACTTCATTACAGTTAAACACTGATTTAACTTCAATTTCTTCTAAAAAATCAAGCCTTGTGCAACGTTTACAATGGTGTGATTTACAAACTGAAGTTCAACAGGTCGATTGGCTTATCTTACACTTTAATCTTTGGTTTTCCCACTTAAATGTACAACTTGTTCGTGGAGACTTTGAACCTGAGTATTTTCCTGCGACGGCAGACCACCCTGCTCGCATCCAATTTGCCCATGGTTATTTTAATAGTGCGCTACATGAAATTAGCCATTGGACGATTGCAGGCGAACAGCGCCGCTTATTACCCGACTTAGGTTATTGGTATGCGCCTGATGGTCGTACTGCTGAACAACAAGCACTATTTGAACAAGTCGAAGTGAAGCCACAAGCGATTGAATGGTTATTTGCTCAAGCTTTTGGACGAAAATTTCGTGTGTCTTTAGACAATCTCACCGGTGAAGGTGGCGATGGCGCAACATTTAAAGACCGTGTTTTCGCCCAAGTACAACGTTATTTTTCAGGAGAAACCGTACTGCCACGAGATGCAAAACGATTTATAGAATGTATCTGCTCTTGCACACGAGGTGGCAAAACATTACAAAGTCACGAGTTTCAACGTGAAATGCTTGATTAATTTACATAAATCAACATAGTAACATTGCAACTGTGCGTTTAAGCAAGTGATAATGAATGAAAAATATTCAGGAGAGAAAAATATGCTGCATTTAAGAGTTCATCCTGACAATCCTCAGCCCCGCTTGATCAGCCAAGCTGTGGAGCGCATTCGTGCAGGCGACGTGGTGGTCTATCCAACCGATGCGGCTTATGCGATTGGCTGTCAAATTGGGAATAAAAGTGCGATGGAACGTATTGCCCAAATTCGTGGCTTAGGTCCTAAACATCAATATGCTATTATCTGTGCAGATTTATCAGACATTGCCACCTATGCCAAAGTCGACAATGCGATGTATCGCCTTCTGAAAGCCAATACCCCTGCTGTCACCACATATATCTTACCTGCAACAAGTGAAGTACCTCGTCGTTTGATGCATGCAAAAAAGAAAACCATTGGTTTACGTGTACCTAGTAATGCAGTATGTCAAATGTTATTGAAAGAATTAGGTGAACCCCTTTTAACCAGTACTTTGATTTTACCAAATCAGGATCAACCTTTGGATGACCCTTTTGATATTGAACAACAGCTCGAAAAGCGTATAGATGTGTTTATCGACAGTGGTTTAGGGACACTAACCACAACCAGTATTGTTGATTTATCAGGGGCAAATCCTGAAATCATCCGTCGTGGTGTGGGGGATGTCAGTGCTTTCGAATAAGCTGTTTTAAGAAATAGTAAGTCTATGGCTTTGTTTTGATCTGAGCCGTTTTAATCTTAGCTGATATTCAAGACTTTCCTAAAGATATAATGATTTACACTAAACCACCTTAGTGTTTACACTCAAATACTAAGGTTATTTAGGATGAAAAAAGATTGTCTTCAAATAAAAAATTGAATGTTTTAGAAGCTGCTTAAATGGAAGCCTCCTGCTTTTTCAGCCCATATCATTATGCAAGATGATCTAAATTTACCCTCACTTTTATTTGCTTTGAAATTTAAGATGCTTTAAATCTAAAGATCTAGATCATTCTCTAGTTTGTAAACGCTTTTTTTGCTGCCCATTTTCATCAAAATTTTCAGGATTAAGCCAATTTTCATAAGCAATTTGTATCGTTTGCCATTCTTCATCCAGAATCGAATGCCATGCCGTATTACGATTATTGCCTTTAGAAATACGATCTTGACGAAAAATTCCCTCAAATTGAAAGCCAAAACGTAATGCTGCTTGTCTTGAGGGTTCATTTAAGTCATCACATTTCCACTCAACACGTCTAAATCCTTGCTCAAAACACGCTTTTAATAATAAATAGATCGTTTCAGTTGCAGCAGCACTACGTTTCATTTGATGTGAAAAATATACATTACCAATCTCAATGACTGCATGTTCAGAACGTTCATTCATCAATGCAATCCAACCTAAAATCTTTCCGTCAACTTCAATCAAAAAATGTCTTGCCTCTGTAAAACCAAAATTTTTTTTCAATGCTTGTTCTAACTGGACTTGAAAACTAAATCTTGAGTACGGCAAATATGTCCAACAAGCGTGATCTGGTTCGCTTTCTATAGCTTTCCAAAGCGCTGAAAAAGCAGATGTTTGTAAAATGTCATTGTGAATAGGAAATAAGCGCACATAATTTCCTACTAGAATATCTTCTTGAATTTTTTTTGGCTTTTCTCGCACCACAGTTTTACCAATTTTTTGCCCAAATTCATTAATTTGGTATTTTTGATAAGTCAGCATTTTGAGTATTTATAGACAGACATGAAAGAATAATATGCCTGTTTTTTGCTATTTTCTCTAGTAAAACACCGCTTATTTGTTAGACAAAAAACTGACCATTATCACGCAAGAAAATATTCCCTATTTATTTTCAGGTTTTTTTCACATTTCTGCATAATAACAATTTATTCCCATCGCATTTTAATTTAGAATATAAGCACTTCTATATTCAATGCAATTCGACTATCACTTCACCTCTCCTATTCTTGAAAAGTGATCTCCCGAATCGCCTAACATGCCTTTGAAAATTCGCGTGGCTAAAAACGGTAATGACTCAATCAGTCCATAACTCAATGGAAAGCATTCCACAAATTCGAGTACTCGATGAGTGGCAAGATTCGATCCCTGAGGATTTATACATTCCACCTGCTGCATTCGAAATTTTGCTTGATCATTTCGAAGGCCCACTCGACTTCCTGATTTACCTGATTCAAAAAAATGGTTTTGATTTACTTCAATTAGACATTGCACCCATTGCAAGTCAGTATCTATCCTATATGGATAGCATGAAATCTTTAAATATCGAGCTCACTGCCGATTATATGGTGATGGCTGCACTGTTAGCAGATTTAAAATCTCGTTTATTATTGCCAAAACCAAAATCAGTTACGCTAGAAAAAGACCCTAAACAAGCGTTGATTGATCGATTAGAAACCTATTTAAGAATTAAACAAGCTGCCGAACGTTTGGGGCAGATGCCTGTGTTTGAACGTGATATTTTCCCTACCCATGTTTCTCTTGGACAAACAGCAACTGTATATGAAGGCTATGCAGCTGAAATGCTGCGTGACGCTTTATATTGCATTTTTAATCGTCCTGAGCCTGTCATTCATAAGATTGAACATGAACCTGTTTTGCTTGAGGAACGTATTGCATATATTGAAAATATGATCACCTCTGGACAGGTTTTAAGCTTTGAAAGTCTGCTTTTGCCCACTCAAGGTCGTATGGGCATGGTTGTTACGTTTATGGCAGTATTAGAACTCACCCGCCAACAAAAAATACAGATTATTTCTAGTGGACTTGATGCGCCGCTTGCAATTCAAGGAGCTGCCGCATGACCATAGATCAAAATAATGTATTCAATGTTGATGAGTTGCATCATGAAGTTTTAATGCAAATAGAAGCCGTCATTTTTGCTAGTGATGCACCTGTTTCTCTTGCTCGCTTAAAAGAAGCATTTCAAAATCAATATTCGAAACAACAGTTGCAAAATTATTTACAGCAATTGTCAGTTTTACAACATGGTCGTTCAATTGAATTGGTCGAAGTTGCACAGGGCTTTCGTTTTCAAGTCCGTGCCAAATATCGCAATATCATTAGTCAAGTTTGGCCTGAACGTCCAACTAAATTATCCCCGTCACTGTTAGAAACTATTTCAGTGATTGCTTATCATCAGCCCGTAACCCGAGCTGATATTGAGCAAATTCGTGGAGTGACAAATAATAGTCAGCTACTCCGTACTTTATTTGAATGGAACTGGATTAAAGAATCTGGTTTTCGCGAACTCCCAGGAAGACCTGCGTTGTTAGTTACAACGCCACAATTTTTAAATGCTTTTGGTCTAGCGTCTTTAGATCAATTGCCTCCCCTACAGGATGCCAAGGAAGCTTTTATGGCATTGGATGCGCAAGCACCAAAGTCGTGAATAGGTACACTGTTGATTATTATTTCTAAGGTTATGCTGTCATGAGTGAAAAGTTGCAAAAGGTACTCGCACGAGTAGGATTAGGCTCCCGCCGTTATATGGAAGAAGTCATTGCTGCCGGTCGTGTGAGTGTCAACGGTCAAGTTGCTCAAGTGGGTGAACGTATCGAACCAACCGATGAGCTTCGCATTGATGGTCGTAAAGTTCAGTTCCAAATTGAAGATGAAATTCGTCGTCGCGTGTTGATTTATTACAAACCAGAAGGCGAAATTTGTTCACGTAACGACCCTGAATCACGACCTACTGTATTTGAACATCTACCGCCAATTGCCAATGATCGTTGGGTTATGGTTGGTCGTTTGGACATTAACTCAACAGGTCTATTGTTATTTACCAATGATGGTGAACTTGCAAACCGATTGATGCACCCTTCCAATGAAATTGAACGTGAATATGCTGTACGTGTGATGGGTGAAGTAACGCCTGAATTACGTAAAAACATGCTCAATGGTGTGGTTTTAGATGATGGTCCTGCGAAATTTGAATCATTTACTGAAATTGGTGGCGAAGGAATCAACCGTTGGTATCAAGTGGTGGTGAAAGAAGGTCGTAACCGTGAGGTACGTCGTATTTTTGAATCACAAGGTCTAAAAGTCAGCCGCTTATTACGTACACGTTATGGTACCGTGATTTTACCACGTGAGCTACGTACAGGTCGTTGGGTAGAATTAGATAAACAAGACATCGATAACTTAGCGAAAATTGTTGAGTTAAAACCGCGTCAAGGTACGGGTTTATTTGGTATGGCAAAACGCCGTAACGAACGTATGCAAGACAAACCAATGGCTGCACGCCGTGGTGGTTATCTACGTCAACAACGCCGTGATAGTGATGATGAGCAAGGTCATCACAACCATCACCGTCAGGACAATCGTCAAGATCGTGCTGGTTACGGTAACCGTGATCGCAATGATTTCCGCTCTGAACGTCCTGCACCTGCACGTTTTGAAGGTAATCGCGACCGTAATAGTAATAACTTTAACAGCCAAAACCGTGATGAAAATAAATTTTCACAACGTAAACCGTTTGGTTTAAAAAAAGGTTTTAACAAACCCTAATTTAGTTATATAGAACCTTTATTTTATATCCCCATAAGTTAAACACAATTTATGGGGTTTTATTTTTCTTTAAAGCCAACTAATTTTGAGCATCTTGCCAAAGCTGATATAAATGAAAAGGCAGATTCACTTGTCTTTGAGTATAAGATAAGCCTTGTTGCTCATGCGGAGCATCTCTTAAAATTTCCGCAATCTTCGCTGTAGATAAACCAAAAGGTTCGGCATCAGTATTAGAATAGGCATAGACAACTTTTTCGATACCTGCCATCCGTAATGCAGCCAAACACATTGGACATGGTTGTCCGCTCGCATAAACCACGCAGTCTTTCAGCGATGTACTTTTTAGATTTTGTGCAGCCTGACGCAACGCATTAAGTTCTGCGTGTGAGGTTGGATCACCTGTAGTCAAAATTTGATTTACCCCTGTGCTGACGACAACATCATTTTTCACAATGACAGCACCAAATGGACGACCACCTTGCTCAATATTTGCTTTGGCAAGTTGTACAGCTTGGTTCAGGAAATCCATATCATTCATCTATATCAACCATTTTCATCATATTGAATACATTATTCTAATACAGGAATCTCAACCCACTGACAGTGAGGAAAATGTTTTGCCAGATAATTTTTTAAATAGTCGGCAGTATCTTTGGAAATCAGTTCATCTTGCGATTGATCATTTAAATTATAGGCCAAGGCATACAGCTCTAAACCACGACTTTTGAGTGCTTCTAGACTTAAAATGGTATGATTAATACTCCCCAAACGCCCTGAAGTGACCAAAATCACAGGCAGTTTTTTTGCAGCGACATAATCGATCGTCAGTAAATCTGTGGTGAGTGGTACCATCAAACCACCTGCACCTTCGAGCAAGACAATTTCATATTTTTCTGCAAGTTGTGCTGTGGCATTTTCAATTTTCTGAAAATCAATCTCACGACCATCTAGTTTGGTCGCTAAGTGTGGCGATGCAGGATAAGTAAAAATTTCAGGCATAGTCAGCTTGCTTTCATCTTCAGGAAACCAGCCCATGCCCATAATCTGACGATGCTGTTCAATATCTTCTGAAATATCCACATTGCCCGTTTGGATGAGTTTTTGCGTGATGGTTTTCTTGCCTTGTTCATTCCAAAGCTTCGCCAAATAGCCAGTGGTATAGGTTTTGCCAATGCCTGTGTCGATTCCACTGATAAAGTAAACTGAACCTGTCATGGCATTCTCCGTGCAATACAATAAATCGGATGATAGGTTAATGGATATAGCATTTGACCTGATTCATCACTGAATAAAAATTGTTGATAATCCTGATAAAAGTTCTGCAAACTTTGCTTTGTCCAACGAAAATTGGAAGCCGTTGCAGTCACTCCTGTGGCTTTTAAATGCTGTAAAACTTGTTTGGGATGCTGAAAATTTAAAGCGGTGATCTGCTCAGAAAGATGTAATATTTCAAAACCATTGTTCTGTAATTTATCCTGAAGATGTTCAAGACTTAAATAATCCAAACCTTGTCCTGTTAAAGCTTTTATTTCCTGTAGATTTTTTTCACCAAAACTCGAAAATACCAAACAGGCTTGCGGATTTAAACTTTGACAGGCTTTTAAGAAAATATCATCTAAATTCTGCACCCATTGCAAGGCTGAACTTGAGGTAATTAAGTCTAAATGCTGTGGAAACTCAAGCTGTTCAATATCGCCTATGAGGTAATCGGTTTTAAAATTGGCTTGAAAATGTTGCTGAATTTCAGGATACAGGTCATTTAAAATCAAATGATCAATCTGCATATTTTTAAGCAATAAATGACTTAAATTGCCTGAGCCACAACCGATTTCTAAAACATTTCCTACAGCATTTTTAAATAATTCAGGGCAATATTGCCCAATTAAATCAAATAAATGCTGTGCAATCTGCTTTTGTACAATGGCATGTTCAACATAACTTTGCCCTGCCTGTGCAAAACGCAAAGCCACTTGTGATTTATCTATTTTTAAATGATTCACGTTATTCATCACATGCTATTTACAATAAATCTATCAACTGATGGAGATCAGTCTGCTGAATTTGTGCGGTCAATGAAATACGCAAACGGGAACTGTTTTGTGGCACAGTCGGTGGGCGTACAGGCATAATATAAAAGCCTGCATTTTGTAAAGCTTTAGCTTTCCCCACAGTTTTTGTAGATTCACCAATAATCACAGGCACAATATGCGAGGTCGAAGGACAATCAAAACCTTTGGCTTGAACAGCTTGCTGTAAATATTGACTAAGCTGTTGTAAATGCTGACGCTCCGCATTTAAATGCAGGACTTTTTTAAATATAAAATCTGTCCATGCTATACAAATCGGTGGTTGTGCAGTACTAAAAATCAGCGGACGCATCGAATTAATCAAATAATCCCGAATAACTTGATGACAAATCAGATAACCGCCAATCGACGCCATTGCCTTGCCGAATGTTCCAACCAAAAGGTCAATCTCACCTATGACGCCATATTGTTCGGCACAGCCTAAACCGTGCTCGCCACGCACACCAATGGCATGTGCTTCATCGACATAGAGCATCACCTTTGAAAATTGCTTTTTAATCCGCACCAATTCAGCAAGATCAGTTTCATCCCCATCCATGCTGAAAATGGATTCTGTGACAATAATGATCCGTTCAAATGCATCATCTGCATGATATTTCTGTAAAAGCTGAGTTAAATGTACCAAGTCATTATGACGATAACGCACATATTTCGCAGTCGATAAACGGATGCCATCAATCATACTGGCATGAATCAGTTTATCAGCAAGAATCAAAGTTTTACTGTCTGCAAGCGCAGGTAAAATCCCAATATTCATGTGATAGCCACTGTTAAATAACAGCGCAGAGCGACCATGAAATACCTGACTTAAACTTGCTTCGAGCTGTTCATATTCAGGGAAATTTCCAGTCAATAAACGTGAAGAAGATGAGCTCATCCAACGTGCTGTATTTGGGGTTTCATCAAAAAACTGTTCTCGTAGATGAATGTTGGATCCTAAACCCAAATAGTCATTTGAAGCTAAATTCAACATCTTTTGATCATGAATGATGATGTAACGATCTTGCTGAATATTGGATGTGAACTGTCGTAGATTGCCTTGTTGCTTTAAAACATCCAATTGCGTTGAAAAATGATCGAGCAGACTCATTGCGGTTGCTCCATGTTTTGCACCACTTCGACCAATTGTTCTAATAAAGTTGTTAATTCAACTTCGGAAATAACATAAGGTGGCATCACATAAACCAGTTTTCCAAATGGGCGAATCCAAATGCCACGGCGCACAAACTCCTGTTGTAAGGTTTTCATATCCACATTAAAGCTGAGTTCTACTACACCAATTGCGCCAAGTACACGTATATCTTTCACATCATCAAGCTGCGCAAGTGGTTGTAAATGTATACTGAGTTGCTGTTGAATGCGTTGAATATTGCTTTGCCAATCCTGTGAAATCAGCAGTTCGGTACTTTTGGCTGCAACCGCACAGGCAAGCGGATTTGCCATAAAAGTTGGACCATGCATAAACACGCCTGCCTCACCCTGACTGATGGTTTCAGCAATTTTTTGGGTTGTAAGTGTTGCCGACAAGGTCATATAACCGCCTGTCAGACCTTTGCCGATGCACATAATATCAGGCTCAATGCCCGCCCACTCCCATGCAAAGAGCTTGCCTGTACGTCCGAAACCTGTGGCAATTTCATCAAAAATCAGCAGGATATTGTATTTTTCACACAGTAACTTGGCTTGACGTAAATATTCAGGATGGTAAAAGCGCATTCCCCCTGCACCTTGCACAATCGGCTCAAGAATCAATCCTGCAATATTTTCATGCTGTTCTGCCAACGTTTTTTCGAGTTCGGCAATATCAGTTTGATGCCATTCATCATAAAAGCCAACTTGTGGCGCAGGAACAAAGATTCGATTGGGTAAATTTGAACCAAAAATCTGATGCATCCCTGTGACAGGATCACACACGGACATCGCATTCCATGTATCTCCATGATAGCCAGAACGAGGGGTGACAAAATTGGTTTTTGCAGAATGACCCAAAGCAGTCCAATACTGTACCGCCATTTTCAAAGCGACTTCGACCGCAACCGAACCCGAGTCTGCATAGAAAATTTTATCTAGACTTGGTGGGGTAATTTTTAACAGTAATTTTCCAAGTTGAATCGCAGGATCGTGGGTAAAACCACCGAACATAATGTGCGACATATTTTGCAGTTGTTCCGTCACGGCTCGATTGAGTTCAGGATGATTATAACCGTGAATGGCGCACCACCAAGACGACATACCATCAATCAACTGACGTCCATCTTCAAGTTCAATGATCGCACCTTGTGCCTTTTTGACTTTAAAGGTCGGCAATGGGTTCGTCATGGATGTATAAGGATGCCAAAGATGTTGTAGATCAAACTGTTGATCTGTTAATTCACTCAATGAATTAGCCAATACATCGGTCATCCTAAACTCCATTCCATTCGGTACAACAAAAAATCTAATTTACAGATCTTAAACCTGTGCGGTTTAAATTGAAATTGCGATTTTTGCCAGTCATCCTGCAAATTATTCTATTTTTTGTAAATATTGGCAGATTTTGTCAGTTATATCTTCATAATGAAATACAGGACAGCCGTGAGAGCCATTAATCAGCTCTGCTTTTAAAAACTTCGCATCTAATTTTTGCAGATTTTCGCAGACTTTGTAACTAACTAAGTAATCTTGCTTTGCGAGTAAATGATATTGCTTTCCTGTATAATTTTTCAGGATACTGACAAGATTTAATTGTTCCAAAAGTTTTAAACCCGCTTCAAGCAATTCGATTTTTTGTGCTTGAAGCAAACTTTGCAACATGATGAAATCTGCTTTGGCAGTTTCTACACCCTGACAGACCATAAAACCAAATTTTTTTAAAGTCGCAATTGCATTGTGTTCAAAAGACTGCTTAAAGCTTTGAAATGTCGTTTGTGGCATTGCCGTGTGCCATTGTTCATTTTCTACAAAGCAAGGATTAGAGGCTAAAGTGATCAGCACTTTTTGTTCATCATATTGTTGATCAATCTGATCAACCAATAAAGTGGCCAGTTGCCCACCTAAAGACCAGCCCATGATCACATCAAAATCTTTGGCTTTTTCGACATGCTGTTGCAAAACATACTGATCTAAAGCATTAAAAATATTAATCAATGTAACTGCATGACCTTTATTTTCCAAAGCCTGTTGAAGTGAATTGAGCAGTTTAGTACCACCGCCCCAGCCTGTGATGAGTAGAATTCGTTGGTTCAATTTAACAGCCAAAATAATATTGATACTTCATTAGACCATGCTTAAAATTCAAGGACAATCATCATCACAAAATCTAAATGACTATCGCTTTAATTATTCACAATCCAATCAATGAATTAGAAGAAAGATCAATCCCCATTTCAACTGAATCATTTTTTACTGATGCTTGGCAACCTCTTGCGAAAGTCTTAAATTTACAATGGATTCCTCTATTTCAAACAGGTGTTTTTATTACAAATGAGGATAAAGATGAAATCTTGGACGAATTAATTTTATTAATCAATAATCTAAACCTTATTCAACTCACCCAAATGGAAACTGATTACTTTAAAACACGATTAGATCTATTAATAAAAAAAATATCTGAGGTTTTTGCATTAAGAGATGGAATTACCATTTATATTGGATAATATTATTTTGACTACCTTTCCAAATCGACCAACAAAGTTGCTTTATAACCTCTTTCCCAATTTTGTTTAAAAGCTTTATGCATCGCATCAATGGCAAACTGACTTTCACGTCCAATGTGCTGTGCTTTGGCAATATCTTCAGCACGCATATCAGCAATCAAATAATTCTGACCTTCTAATTTCACATGAAACCACGACTCAACCAAAAACCCCTTCTGCTTTTAAGGTTTCAATGGCTTCATTTTTTTACTGAGATAAACATATAATTTTGCTAAGATCAAAATTCGGCTTCTTTTAGGACAGGCATAATGAAAACTGCTCAATATGTTGCAATCACCATACTCGCAAGCTTGTCCATTTTTACAATCCATAGCCAAACCTATGCACAAAGTTCTATCTTTTCATCAACTGAACAAAAACAATGGGTTGGGAAACCTGCGCCTGCATTTAAGCTACAAGATCAAAATGCTAAATGGCACGAACTTAAACAATATAAAGGCAAATGGGTGGTACTGTATTTTTATCCGAAGGATAACTCGCCTGGTTGTACCCAAGAAGCTAATGAATTCAAATCTCTATATCCGCAATTTATTAAAAATAATGCCGTGGTTTTAGGGGTAAGTTTAGATGATGTGCAATCACATCAAAAATTCTCTGAAAAATTAGGCTTAAACTTTCCAATTTTAGCCGATGAAAATCATCAACTTGCTAACCAACTAGGTATTGTGCGTAATCTTGGAATTGTTAAAATAGCGAAAAGAGAAACATTCCTGATTGACCCTCAGGGAATTGTGACCTATCACTATAGTAGTGTGAATACGCAAACTCATGCAGGGCAGGTTTTGGCGGATATTCAAAAGTTTGCTCAGAAATAATTAGAATGGATAACTTATTAGCAATTTCAGAAAATTATAAGATCATAAACGCACATGAGACCGTCTATTTAATAACACCGAAAAATCCTCATTCTCCTTATGACATCATCATCGGTGATTTTTATGGCAATCCTGAAGTTGCAATCATTGATCACAATGAAAATTGGTGTATATCCGCAGGTTGTGGTTTTATCCTCTATTATTTGAATGAGCCTTTTAAATCATACAGCTACAATACATTCAACAATCAATATGATGAATATTATCGTGATCCACCGAATATGTGGTGAATTGAAAATTTACAACAGATTTCTGATTCTGAAATTTTAATTACCAAAGAATTTGGTGAGCAATATATTTTCAATATACAAACCAAACAGTTTACAGTTCAAAATGGTGAATAAAAAAGCCCTTAGATATTGAACTAAAGGCTTCTACTCCACCTCATCCCGACCTTCTCCTCAAGGAGAAGGAGTAAACGAAGAAATCTTACATTTGCGATTGAATATAGTTTGGTAAACCAATTAACTGAATTAGACGCATTTGTTTTTCTAGCCAATAAGTATGGTCTTCTTCGGTGTCGGACATTTGCTGACGAAGCATATCACGAGTGACATAATCGCCCTTTTCTTCACACAATTTTACGCCTTGCGCTAATTTTTCACGTACATGATACTCAAGTGCTAAATCAGCTTTTAAACAGGTTACAACATCCGTACCAACTTCAATCTCATCACGGTTCATGTTTGGTGTGCCTTCAAGGAACAAAACACGGCGGATTAACGCATCGGCATGTGCGCCTTCTTCTTGGCTTTCATGATCGATCCGTTCAAAGATTTTACTTAAGCCCCAATCTTCATACATACGGGAATGAATTAAATATTGATCACGTGCAGCCAGTTCACCACCGATCAACATATTTAGATAGTCTATAACTTCTGGATTGCCACGCATTTCAATTACTCCATACCTTTTTCCACATTATGGACAAGTTTCTCTTACAATGCAAAAGATAAAATGTGTAAGTTTATGATTTTTATAAAATTAAAATGAGAAACATACGCATTTACAGTCACATTCATAATTTTTTCAGATAAAAAATAAGCCTTTGCAACATTTTCATAAATAAAAAAATGATAAATTTGAGCCAATAATTCAATTTTAAAATTTGTAACGATTCGCAATAGCACTGATTTGCACAGTGACCAGTGAGAATATTCATCTTTCGTTGATTAAGATGTTATAAACAGGTTTAGCATGGTTGTATTTTATGCTGTGCATTTAATAAAAAATAAAACCCATTTCTCAATATGAAAAATGGGCTGTCGTGCAATTTATGCTAGACCAGATATGTCGTAGTAAAGTTTAAATTTTTCATTTAAAAGTCAAAAGTTATCCCTGCTTTATAGGTACGAGCACCACCCACTAAAGCATAATTTTCATTAAACATGCCTTCCCAGTATTTCTGATCTGAGACATTGTCAACATTTACGAGGAAAGTCGTATCTACACCGCCCAATTTTGTCTTATAACGTGCACCTACATCCACAATGGTAAAATCAGGAAGTTCTAAGGTATTGGCATTATTCATATATTGCTTACCTACATAATTGACACGTGTGTTGACATTTAAACCATCAATAAACGGAATGGCATAGTCTAAACCAAGTGATGCAGTCCATTCAGGCACACCAAAGACGCTCTTGCCTTGGTTCGTTACCCCTTTGCTAATACCTGCTTTGGTTAATTCAGCATCGTTATAGGCGACATTAGCCAATAGATTTAAACCGTGGACAACTTCACCTGAAATCGCCCACTCGACACCACGTGAACGCGTTTCAGCATCATCCGTTGTGATCTGATTAATGTCCTTATTGGTTGCACTTGAATACGGCATCACCATGGTACTTGGCTTTTCAATTTGATACAGAGCTAAAGTATTCAACCACTTACCTGATTGATATTTTGCACCCACTTCATATTGCTTCGTTTGAAATGGTGCAAATGTCACACCTGCATTAGCATCATTGCTTAATGTACTATCAACAGTTGACCCTTCTGATAATCCTTCCACATAACTTGCGTATAGAGATAGATTTTTACCAAAAGGTTTCACCACAATGCCTAGGCTAGGTGAAAGTTTGTCTTCACTATAGGCGGTATGTTTCTGTAAGTTTTTCGTGTCAATCTCTTGATAACGTGCACCTAAAATCAGTTGTAAACGGTCATCTAACATTGAGAGCTGATCAGTTAAAGTATAACTCACATAGTGATTATCCCCCATTGGAACAATTTCAGGTCTTAGCAAAGGCATATGACCTTCATTCGATGGTTGATAAATATTGGTGTTAAAGGGTACAGCCGTTGCACCTTGTCCTTTATGCTGATCAAATTTACGATTTAAATAATCTGCTCTTAAACCTAAAGTATGTTTGATTGAACCTGTTTCAAATTTTGCCTCAAAACCTGCATTGGCTGAAGTATTTTGCTCTTGTGAGCCAACACGATAATATTGTGAAGTTGCATCACCTTGCGCATTTTGCAAAATCATACGTGTACCAAACAAATGCCCTGCATATTGTTTTTCAATATAGCCCACGCCCGCAAAAGCTTTTAGATCTGGAGTAAATTTATACTCCCCAGATAACCCCACAAAATTACTTTCTGTATACCCTTGTAAGTGTGGAAAGTAATTAGAGTCTCCTGCCGGTGCTTTAACAACATGGTCAAGTTTTTGCATGGAGATCATGGCAGGTGAGCCCCCTTTTCGGTCATCCCGCACAGCATAGGAGTCAAAGTTAATTTTGACTTTGTCTGTGGTATAGTCCGCAGCAATTGCACCTGAAATGTGACGATCATCCATTCCATCAATCGTATGTTCACCCTGACCATAAGTACCATTTACCCGTATACCAAACTCTTGGTTTTCACCCAAACGGCGTGAAATATCAAAACCTGATGTGTAAAACCCTTCATCTTCAAAAGCGCCCGACACTTGCGTAACTTCTTTGTCAGCACGTTTAGATTTCGCAATCACTACGCCGCCAACACTACCTGTCGGTGCGACTCCTGAAACCAAGGCATTTGGGCCTTTCAACACCGTTACACTGTCTAAGAACTCAGTGGGCACACGACCATAAGGTGCCATTCCAAACAGACCGTTAAAGGACATATCTTCATGGTTTAAATCAAAACCACGGATTTTAAAGTTTTCGTTTAAATGCCCTTGGTTACTGGTAATACGGATACCTGGATCATTTTTTAGAACATCCCCAATGGTTGATGCTTGTTGTTCTTCAATCAGTTGTTCGCTGTATGAAGTAAGGCTAAATGGCGTATCAATAATTTTTTTATTTCCTAATGGACCTAAATGGGTCTGTTGTTTGAGTTGGCCATTGGCAAAAGTCTCATTATTTTTTTGTTTTTGTGCTTGTAACACCACCTCAGGTAATGTGGTCACTTCATCTTCTGCTGATACACTTGCGCTAAAAGTGCTGGTAAGCATGGCAAGTCCAATCGAACTGACTAATATTTTTTTTGAAAACATAGAAATAAACACACCATTGATAATGAGAATTATTATTATATTCATAATCATTTTGTTTAATAATTGTAAAAATTAATCCTAATTTAAGTTTTCATTCAAATAAACAATAACAAATACCATTCTCATTTATATTGTAAGAGTGATTGAAAATTCAACCGAATGATTAAATTTCAATGACGTCTATCGTGCCCTACAGATTTAATATTCAACCTATGAACATTAAAAAGCGAAAGACTGCATAAAATGATTTATTTTTATTTGCGCATATAAAAGGAGAGCCTAAACTCTCCTTCATATCACTCAAAATTTATTGATATTGCTGAATAAACGCTAAAAATTCTTGCTCATTCATCACGGGTACACCCGCTTTTTGTGCTTTTTCTAACTTAGAACCTGCTTTTTCACCCGCAACCACACATTTAGTTTTACTCGAAACACTCCCACTGACGCGTGCACCTAAAGCTTGTAGCATTTGCGTTGCATCATCACGTCCCATGGTTGCCAATGTTCCCGTAATCACCCAACTTTCACCATTTAAAGGCTGACGGGTCGGTGCTGTTGGTGCATCCCAATGGATGCCTGCTGCCAATAAACGATCAATCACCTCAAGATTATGTGGTGCTTGGAAGAAATCCGCAATCCATTCTGCAGTAATGTCACCTACATCAGGGGTTTTTTTCAATGCATCTACATCCGCTTGACGTAAAGCTTCAAACGTTTGGAATGTCTGTGCCAACATTCTTGACGTATTTTCCCCAACACCACGAATCCCTAAAGCATAAATAAATGCAAATAATGTGGTTTTCTTACTATTTTCAATCGCATCAAATAAATTTTGAACAGATTTCTCACCCATTTTTTCAATGCTAAGCAACTTTTCACGGTGTTCATGTAAATGGTAAATATCTGCAACATCATTCAATAGGTTCAGATGCAATAAAGACTCCACCCAACGCTCGCCCAAACCTTCAATATCCATAGCTTTACGTGAAACAAAGTGGCGAATCGCTTCAATACGCTGTGCTGCACAATACAAACCACCTGAACAACGTGCCAAAGCCTCGCCTTCAGGCATGACCACAGGTGAAGCACAGACAGGACAATTTTCAGGTAAATGTACTTCAACCACATCATTTGGACGGAATTCTAACCAAACTTTTTCGACCTTTGGAATCACATCACCACTACGATAAACGCTGACCGTATCGCCAACCCGCACATCTAAACGATGAATTTCGCCAATATTATGTAAAGTCACATTAGATACGGTTACACCACCCACTGCCACAGGATTTAAACGTGCTACAGGAGTGAGCGTGCCCGTACGCCCAACTTGCCAATCAATTTGATCAACAGTAGTCAGCGCTGCCACCGCAGGGAATTTATAAGCCGTTGCCCAACGTGGTTCACGACTTAAAAAACCCAGTTGTTGTTGCTGTTTTAGTGAATCAACTTTGACCACCATACCATCGATTTCGACAGATAGATTTGGACGTTGTTGATTGATTTGTTCGTATTTTTCTTGAACTTCTTGAATGCTACTACAAACAAAATGCTGTTCACCAATAGCAAAACCAAAATTGGTCAACCATTCCAAACTTTCTGACATTTTTTCTAAGCCATGATGCGGTTCACATTGTGCAATGCCATACGCATAAAATGCCAAAGGACGTGCGGCTGCAATATTTGGGTCAAGTTGGCGTAAACTTCCTGCTGCCGCATTACGTGGATTAGCAAAAGTTTTTTCACCTTTGGCTTCATTTTCCGCATTGAGTTTTTCAAAACCTGCTTTCGGCATCAACACTTCACCACGCACTTCGAGTAAGCGCGGTATTGCAACTTTGTCTGATGAAAGCACTTTCGGTAAGTTGCGAATGGTTTTCACATTTTGGGTAATGACCTCACCTGTTTCACCATCCCCACGAGTGACACCACGAACCAAGACGCCATCTTCATACCACAGTGAAATCGCCAAACCGTCAAATTTCAGTTCGACATCATATTCAATTTTTTGATTCGGTAAGCGCTCTTCCACACGTTTTGCAAAAGAAAATAATTCTTCTTTATCAAAGACATTGCCCAAAGATAGCATCGGTACTGTATGGGTAATGCTTTCAAATTTAGACAATGCCTTGCCGCCTACTTTATGGGTCGGGGTATCTGCTTGAACAAGGTCAGGATACTGCTCTTCCAACGCTTTTAATTGGTGAAAGAGTTGATCATATTCACTATCAGCAATGCTCGGTTGATCCATCACATAATAGGCATGATTATGTGTTGCCAAGATTTGAATCAATTGACGCATTTGAGAAATGACGGCAGTGTTATCCATATTGTTTTCACCCTATAAATAGGCGAAAAGTCCGCCCTAATGAAGTTTGATGGCAATTATAAAGGAATTTTGTGGCAGGATATAAGTCAATGCTTTGTGCTTTACGACAAAAATTGTCGTACTTATCTTTCAATAGATGGTATGCGCTATTTGAGTTTTTTATATTTTCCCATCAAAACATTTAAATCGGCATGCATAAAAATAACCCCGTGATCTTGATCAAGGGGTTATGCTTCAATTGAGTCTTTTCTTTAAGCTTCTTGTTCAGAGCGATAATCAATCGCTTTATGACGCCAATGCTCTTTTAATTGTGGCGTAAACTCCAAATTATTTTCATCATACACCGTACCATCCACTTCACGTGCGATCAGACCTGCAATACTTGCCATGGTGTCAAAGCCTTTTTGTACGTTGCTATGTGGTAAAGCAAGGAAAAATGCTAAGCCTTTCACTTGCTCAGTTGACAGCGTTTCTAAATCAAAACCAACAGGGCCTTCATCGGTCAAACGTAATACAGAGAACATGAGTGGGCTTGGCTCATCGATATTTTCATAACGATGGAAACAAGACAATTCACCATAACGTAAACCATATTTCAGCAACACTTTTAAGGTTTTATCGCCTGACAATGCTTTACGTGGATTTGGATAAACATTCAGTGCAATAATACTTTGCGCATTGGCTAGCGTACTTTCATCATCAAAACGTTGTTGTTCATGCAAATGCACATCCAAAATACTGCTTTCTTCATCAAATTCTTTGATTTCAGCCGTTTCAATATTGGGATTTAAGCTAAATTCATCTACAGGTTTTTCTTCTTTTGCACCAGCAATGGCATCTTTTTGCTCAGGCTCTACATGTGTTGCGGTTTCAGCTGCTGACTGTTCAAGTTCATCAACTTTTGCTGTTTCAACCACTTTTTCAGCGATCGCGTCTTTATTTTCTACCGACTCAGGCGCAACTTCAGTGCTAACAGCATTTGTTTTGTGTTCAACATTTGCTTCTTCTGTGACCTGTGTCTTCTCTAAAGGATTTAAATCAGGCTCTACACGTACTACTTCTTTGGAACTATCGGCTTGGAGTTGATCACGAACATGACGTGGAATAACAGGCTGATTACTTTCTGAGTTAATGTGTAACTCAGATTCTAAAGAAGGTGCTGCATCATCTGATTTGCGTAAAACCATTCTTAAACCAATAAGAATAATAATGACTGCAACAACAATCCCAACGATTGTGGTGATTTCCATACTATGACTCCGCGGCTAAACCGTATTCTTTTGCCTCTTCCAAATTTACAGTGACGAGTTTTGATGTTCCCGGTTCGGGCATCGTCACACCCAGCAAATCGGTTGCCATCGTCATTGCAACTTTATTATGCGTAATGTAAATGAATTGGACTTGTTCAGAAAGCTCTTTTACCAAATTACAAAATCTTCCTACATTCGCATCATCTAATGGCGCGTCAACCTCATCTAATACACAGAAAGGTGCAGGATTTAATCTAAAAATAGAAAAGACCAAGGCTAATGCAGTGAGTGCTTTTTCCCCCCCTGACAACAGCGCCAATGAACTATTACGTTTTCCTGGTGGACGAGCCATCAATTTAACACCCGATTGCCAGTCATCTTCAAGACTTAAACTCGCCTCGCCACCATTAAATACTTTCGGGAAGAGCTCTTTGAGTTCAGCATTTACCCGATCAAAAGTCGTCATGAAGAGTTTTTTGGTTTCTTGATCAATACTTTTCATGGCATTTTTCAGTTGCTCAACCGTATTTTCCAAGTCTTGCATCTGATGACTCAGTTCTTCATGGCGTTTTGAAACTTCTAAATATTCTTCTGAAGCAGCCAAGTTCACTGCACCTAATTTTTCAAACCGACGTTGCGCTTGTTCTAAGTTCTGTTGATGGCTGAGCAAATCAATAGTTAAACCTTGTTTAACTTTGGCATTTAAATCATTGAGCTGATCTGAATAATGTTGCAAATCAGATTTTGCCACTTGCCAAGCCAAACGCTTTTCTTCTAACTGGGTACGTAACTTTTCATCATTTTGCTGATGTAAATGACGCATTTCCGTCAAAGTTTGCTGCTTAGACTGTACACTATTTAGCTCAACTTGCCAGTCTGCCCACGTTTTCTGTAATTTTTCAGTCAATTGTGATTGTTCAGCATATTGGCTTTGTAGACTTGGTAATTCAAGTTGGATCGGCTCGACAAATTTCTTTGCCTGATCCATTTGCACAATAATTTGTTGGTATTGTACTTTTGAAAATGTTAAATCTTTTTCAAGCAATTCAATTTGTTGCTTATTCTGTTCTGCTAAACGGCGTGTGCCTTCAAAATCTTGCTGTTTGAGTTGCAACTGTTGCTGTTGTTCCTCAACCTGTTCATTTAACTCATCGAGTTTATATTGCAACGTTTTATATTCAGGAAGATTTTGTTCAAGCTTGAGTAAGAGCGAATGTATATCGATTTCAAGGTCATCTTTCTGCATTGCATCTTCTTCAAGTTGCTCATCCAATTGTTGTAATTGACTGTTTAACTGAACTTTTTGCAGTGCAAATGCTTGTGACGTACTTTGCTGTTTGGCAATTTGTACATCAAACTGTTGTACTAACTTTTGCTGATTTTTGAGTATGTCTTGATCAGCTTGAAGCTGTTTTTGAATATTGCTCATTTGCTGAGTTAAGGTTGGCAAGACACTTTCAGCTTCTAGCAACTTAGGCTGTAAATCTGTCAATAGATTTTCAATTTCTTCGAATCGGATACGATGACTTAATGCACCTTGCGCAGCTTGGCTCGATTCATCATAAAATAAGCCAATCACCCAATCTTGCCCAATATGATAACCATCCAAGCTCAGTAGACTTTGCCCCGTTGTGAGTTGTGCTTGAAGGCTCAAAGCCTGTGCAAGATTTTCGACCATCGCGACTTGATGCCACAAAGAATATTGTGGCGATTCAATCCAATCGGCTAAACAAGGCAAGCCATTGAGTTGAATTTTATCATGTGAATTTAATGCTTTCAGCTGACGGGCTATGCTTTCGCTAAATGTTGAATTTGAATCAATAACCTGCGCAGAAAGCCATTTCGCTAAAAACTTCTCGACCAATGCTGCATGCGCTTTGCCATGTTCATTTAACCTTAATACTTGCATCAATTGCACTGTATGTGCATCGGTTTTGATTGTACTTTTTGCCATCAATTGATTTAAGTTTTTCTGTTCTGACTGCAATACTTGTACTTCAGACTTTAAGCTCGAAATCTGCGTTTTTTGCTGATTGATCTGTTCTTGCAGCTGCTCTAACTGAACCTTCGATTGTGTAATGTTATTTTCCAACAACACAATCTGTTCTTGAGCCGTTGCTTTATCTTGCTCAAGTTGTTGTACATCTTCAGTCTGAAATTGACTTTGTATTTGAATCGCTTGGCTTTTTAAGGTGTCTTTTTGCTGTTCAATTCGAGCGACATTTTTAGCAAGTTGTTCAATCTGTGCCTGCATCTGCGCTTTTTGCTGTTGCTGCTTTTCAACTTGGTTTTTGATCTGCTCAAATTGTTTTTGTGCTTCGCCTTGCTGTGCTTTTAAACTTTCACGACTTTGCTGACTCAGCAACATTTCAGACTCTAATGCTTGTAGAGTTTGACCTTGTTCATCGACTTGAGTCAACAAGCCATCAAGTTGTAGTTCAAGCAATTGAATACGTTCTTTGGTTTGGACTTTTTGTTGTTCTAATTGTCTGAGCATGTCCGAATTTTGTTGGAATAAACCTTGCTTTTGCTCTAAGGTCATCTTTAATTCAGACAATTTTTTCTCTGCCTGTTGCCACTCAAGTTGCAATGGCGAGGACTTTTGAATCAAACGTTGGAATAATTCACTCGTCGCAGCAAGGTCATGCTCCAACGTAGTCATATCTGAGCGAACCAATTTAAAATGCTCGCCCAATTCATTCATTTCAACAGAATATTGTTCTTGTAAGCGTGAGCTTTGCTCGCACTGGAACGACAAAATTTCAACTTTTAAAGTACGAATTTGTGTTTCTAAAGTTTTATATTGAACAGCAGACTCAGACTGGCGTTTCAGTGTTTTTAACTGCGCTTGTAATTCACTGGAAATGTCTTCTAAACGTTCTAAGTTTTGTGTGGTGTGTTCTAAATGTTGCAGTGTTTCTTTACGGCGCGCTTGGTAACGAGAAACCCCTGCGGCTTCTTCAATAAAAACACGCATTTCTTCAGGTTTAGCATCGACCAAGCGGTTAATCATACCTTGTTCAATGATTGCATATGAACGTGGGCCTAAACCTGTCCCTAAAAAAATATCGGTAATGTCACGGCGACGGCACTTGGTGCCATTGAGAAAATATTCTGATTTTCCATCTCGGTTCACTTGGCGACGAACTGCTAATTCGGAATAAGCATTATATGCACCACCAAGTTTGCCATAGGTATTTTCAAAACGCAGCTCTACACTTGCCATACCTACAGGTTTACGTTTGCTCGTCCCTGTAAAAATAACATCCTGCATACTGCCGCCGCGTAATTGACGTGCACTTGACTCCCCCATCACCCAACGAATGGCATCAATCACATTGGATTTACCACAACCATTGGGTCCGACTACAGCAGTACGGTTTGCTTTGAATTGTAATGTTGCACTATCGGCAAAAGATTTAAAGCCTGAAAGTTTTAAGCTGCTTAAACGCATAATGTCCTAGTTACTTAGCAACGCCTCTTAGCGACGCGATCGCCTCGCCCATGCGAGTTCAATTTGTTTCATACGTGCCAGCGATTCCAACACGAGATTACGCAAGTGTCGACAAAAATCTTCCATAAATAAAGTAGCTTGTTGTGATTTTCGGATTAAAATTGCATCAATCACGAGTTTTATGAGTTCTAAAGCCTCTTGTAGCTCGCGTCTTGAAGTATTTAAGGTTAAAAAATAACTTCGACGTAAAGATGGAAGTAATTCTTTATAAAACTTCATCAAATAAGGATTTCCAACCATATCTTGCTGTTCTGAAAGAAATTGGAATATGCCATCGTAGAATTTTTCAGTATTGCCTTGTTTCACCTGCTCAATCAGGTGAGTCAGCATTTTTTGCATTGCTTCGGCTTCATGGTTACGCCATGTTTCACTCATACGAGAAACGATTTGCCCAAGCAATAAGGCACTGGTGTCAAATAATGCACGAACTTGTTGCGCTGACATTTCAGACACAATCGCGCCACGACGTGGATAGATTTCGATGAGATGTGTTCTTTCAATCAACAAAAGTGCTTCACGTACAGAACCTCGACTGACATCGAGTTCTTTGGCGATCCGTAGTTCCTGTATACGCTCACCTTCAACCAATTCACCACTGATAATTTGCTCACTGATGTGCTTGGCAATTTGCTCTGAAAGGCTATCCACTTCTTCCAATTGCATATAAATCCTATCTTTAATTTTTTATTTTTCGACAAGGTTCTAACAATTTCAATTGTCTATATTTTAGTTTTACCTTATTCAACCTGTTTTAAACATGACATTGTCAGACAATATTCATGCATTTTAGGTCAACTTTGTTTTGGGAAAAAGCGCCTTTGGTCGGAAATGAATTTAAACCAGCATGGTCATTTACCGATATTGCACAATAACATTTGATGACAACTGTGACTCACCTCAAGTAATTCCAACCCATTGAATTAAGGAATCTCTCGTTTCAAGATTGATCAAGTGTATTAATATAAATCATGTAAAATAACGATCTTTCTTCATCCTCTAAAAGCGATAAAAGTAATTTAAAATCTACTGCATTCAACTTTTCTAAAATTTCATTCTGCAATCGTATTCTTCATTGTTCAGAAATGAATTTTCCAGCAATCGCATAAATCACAAATTCGATAATAATTTGTTCGACCTTTGAAAAACCTTGTTCATAATCGTAGATGAGATGTCCTATAACTGTTTCGAATTCTGCATCACTTTGATGTCCATGATCAATCATTTCTTCATAAAACTCATGTAAAACACCAAGTTTCAGCTTAAATGAATAATAGCCATCAGTACTTCTCACCTACTTTCAGTCATAAATAACTATTAAAAAAATGGCATTACACCTTTAAAGATAAAGTAACAACCAATCACCGTGAGCAATCCCGCAAAACACTTTTTCAACATTGCAGGAGACAGTGCATGTGCAACTTTCGCACCAAATTTTGCCGTAATAAAACTCATGATACTAATGCCAATAAAAGCATAAATATGCACAAAACCAATGGTATTCGGCACATTGATTTGCGCTTTAGCTCCAAAGAACATAAAACCGAGTGCACCAGCAATTGCAATGGGTAAACCACATGCTGCTGAAGTCCCGACAGCTTTTTGCATGACCACACCATTTTTATTGAGATACGGTACAGTCAAACTTCCCCCACCAATACCAAAAATTGCAGAAGCAACACCAATACCACCGCCTGCCAAAAGCTGCATGGTGCTTGAAGGTAATTGCTTGGTTTCATCTACTTTGACATTTGCCCCTTTAAACATTTTATAAGCCACCCAAATGGCAAATAGCCCAATAATCAGTTGTAAATTTGCACCCGATAGTAAGCCTGCAACGCCTGCCCCTAAAAATGAGCCTAAAACTAAGCCAGGTGCAAGATTTTTCACAACATTCCAAAGTACCGCACCATTTTTATGATGCGCCATCAATGAACTGATCGAAGTCACCATAATCGTTGCCAATGATGTCCCTAAAGCAAGGTGCATAATCACCGCAGGGTCATAGCCCATTTGGGTAAAAACAATATAAAGAATAGGAACAATAATTAAACCACCGCCGACACCAAATAGCCCTGCAGCAAAACCAGCGATTGCGCCAATCCCTAAATATATGATTAACTCCATAAATATTTTTCCATTCTCTTCTATTCAACATGGACTTAGAAACACGTCATCTACGCGAACTGCTGAGCAATGCACAGCAACTCCCTGAAATTTTGCTGTTAAAACATAGTACTACATCAACCAATGATGATGTACGCGACATCGCATTAAAAGGAATTAAAACGGTATTGGTATGTAGTGAAATACAGACTCAAGGTCGAGGACAGCATCAACGCGAGTGGGTTTCTCCGATTGGGAATATTTATTTAAGCACATTGCTACAAACGCAAACAACAATAGATGGTCGTTTAGCTTTAGAAATTGCGTTAAATATCTTACAAATGCCAAGTCTTAAAAATTTGCCGCATTTGCAAATCAAATGGCCAAATGATTTATATAGCTCACAAGGGAAATGGGGCGGGATCTTAGTTGAACCCATTTCACCCAATGAAGCCATTGTCGGTGTAGGGATTAACTTACTGCCTTTACCACAAGCGCAACTTGACCAACAAGCCACATCTATTGTGCAGTTGGGCGTAGAATTTCCAAATCGTATTCAAATGATCAGTGAACTTTATCTTGCTATTCATCAAGCAGGACAATGGTTTGACCATGGCTGCTACAACCTTGCTGCTCGCTTCAATCACTATGCTGCATTTATGGATAAGCATGTGTATTTTGAACAAATTAAAGGCAATATCGAAGGTACTTTTAAAGGTATCAGTGATGATGGATCTGTTCATTTACAAACAGCACAAGGTTTAATCAATGTCTACCAAGGACGTTTACGTCTCGCAAATCAAGGTGAACTATGAATACTCACGATAAAAAACTTTGGTTAGACATTGGCAATACACGTTTAAAGTATTGGGTCACAGAAGCAGATCAAATCGTTGAACATGCTGCCGAGTTACATCTACAATCTCCTGCTGACTTACTTTTAGGTCTCATTCAACACTTTAAAAATTTAGCCATTACTCGGGTTGGAATCTCTTCTGTTCAAGATAAAAAAAATAATCAACGCATTGAAAAAATTTTAAAACTTCTTGAGGTCCCTATCCATTTTGCCAAAGTTCATCATGACTATGCTGGGCTCAAATGTGGTTATGATGACCCCAAACAACTTGGAATAGACCGTTGGCTGCAAGTACTCGCTGTGGCAAATCAAGATGAAGATTTATGTGTGATTAGTTGTGGTACTGCTTTAACCATTGACCTCACACAAGGTAAACAACACTTAGGCGGCTATATTGTTCCAAATTTATATTTACAACGCGACTCACTGATTCAAAATACCAAAGGTATTAAAATTCCAGATGCTGCGTTTAATGAACTCTCTCCTGGACGCAATACCATTGATGCTGTACATCACGGGATTTTCTTAGGTCTACTCAGTACTATTCAGCACGTGCTACAACAATCTCCACGCAAATTGATTTTAACAGGTGGTGATGCCCCCTTATTTGCTCAATTTTTAGCAAAATATTCACCTCATGTTGAAGCTGATTTACTGCTCAAAGGTTTACAAATTTATATTGATTATCAAGCAAAATAAAGCAATAAAATGTCTATAAAATAAAAATTTAATGCTCAAGCCAATGCAAAAAACAAGGATATTTACATGTCTCAGCTAAAACCATTTTTCAGTGTGAGCTTGGTCTGTATCATACTGATCGGATGTGCCAACTCAGCCCATATGGCACAACAAAAACCACTTGAAATCAATACTCTTAAAATGGAACAGCCGCTCGAACACAAACAAAAAGAGCAACCGATTATTGCCTATTTTTCACCCGAAGCTGCCGAAGCATCAGATTTTGAAAATACCACTCACTTAGATACAGTGGGTGCGGGCTACTCTACCGCTCCTGTAGAAAATGGTTACTATCGTAAACTGTTAGATCGTGATCAATATGGACGTTACTTGGTGCAAGACTTTTTCCAAAACAGCCATAAAAAACAAACTGATCCTTATTGGATCAAAGAAGTCTCAGCATTAAAAAGTTTTGATGGTATATCTTCTGATGGACTCATGGTGGCTTATTATGAAAATGGCAATATACATATCAAACATCATTATAAAGACTTTAAAAAAGTCGGAAAAAATGAGTATTACTATGAAAATGGGCAACTTGCTTTTGCAGAAGAGATTGTCAGTGATGAATTGATTTTACAAAAAATCTGGTATGACAATGGCAAACTCGCTGCCGATCTAAAAATAAATCCAGCGGATAACAACTGTATTTTTGACAGCAAGGTTTGGGATGAAAAGGGACATTTGGTAACAGACAGTGAAAAAATTGACACGATTTTGGCAAAATTAAATTCGTATTTTTAATGTGTACCCAACCATCCCTCACAATACTGCTTCATATTTACAAATTTATATTGAAAATCAATGATGATGCTGCAAAATAACAGTGCAACGAATACTCAGCTTTATGTTTAATCTGTTAAAGCATATTTATAACAAGTGTAAAATAAGTGAACTTTATGATGCCAAATTTCAAACAACTTTTTTTGATCAGCCTACTTGGACTTTCAATTACAGGGTGTAGTCAATTACAGACCAATAACTCCACTGCTATTTCCAATGAAATTAAACAACAACTGCAAACAGAAGAACCTATTGTGGCATATTTTGATAAAGATGCCAGTTTAGGTGAAGAATATGACTCAGGTTATTCAGCAACGCCATTAAAAGATGGTTACTACCGTAAGCTTTTGGGACGCGACAAAGATGGACGTTTCTTAGTACAAGATTTTTATCAAAATAGTCATAAAAAACAAACAGCTCCTTTTTGGATCAAAGAACCTTTAGCTTTACGTAGCTTTGATATTATTTTCACGGATGGCCCAATTACCACTTATTTTGAAAATGGGCAAATTGCATCCACAGCAAACTATAATGAAGGTATGGAAGTTGGTCTTTCCAAAACCTTTTATCACAATGGGCAACAAGCTTATGAATATGAAATCGCAGACCCTGACCTTCATTCATACAAAATTAAATTTTGGTATGAAAATGGCAAACCTGCTGTTGAAGGTTTTGCTGCCTATGAAGACGATAAACCCACTTATAATGCAAAAGCATGGGATGAACAAGGACAGCTTGTGACAGACAATACCGAGATCAACAATATTGTTGAAAGTATTTATGAAAAAACCAATGAATAACTATTTTAATCACTAAAATACAAAATTTCGGGCGGTAAATATTCCACTGCCCGATTTTTATCTTGATATTTTCAATATTAGATTGAATTTTACTTGTTTATATTCTGTGGTATTGCAATCAATGGGCTTAATTTGTCCCATAACTGAGGAAATTCAGTAAAGCCATTGTCCTGCATAAAATGCCCAGCAGATGGTACTTCAACCAATTGCGCATGGATCGCTTGCCCTAAACGAATACTCAACTGTGCAGCAACATAAGGATCATTATTCGATAAAAATACAAAGCGTTTCTGAATTGCAGTATGAATGACAAATTCATCTATTTTGGCTTGTTGAATAAATTCATTTAATTCAGGCAATGCAGGTAATAATGCTTTAAAAGGTGCTATTAAAAAAATTGCCTTAATTTTCTTCGTTTTGAGTGCTTCTGATAAAAAATCTAAACTACTCAAACAACCTAAACTATGCGCAATCACAATACTATTTTCATCCAAAGGGGAAATTTGCATGTGTAAGCATTCTTTCCACACGGCGTAATTCGGTGCATCTGCATCTTCTAAATGAACAATCTCACACGTAGCCCCAACAGATTGGATTTTCTGTGCAAGCCAAGGAAACCAATGATTTTCTGGTGCTGCACGATAGCCATGGACAACAAAAACAGTATTCATATTAGATAGTTCTTCTTATCAATTGTTTTAGCCAATATAGCATAATTTAAGTTTAAATTTTTTAAAATATTATCCACAAAAAAGAGCGCTTAAAGCGCTCTTGTCAAGTCATAGGTTTGGATTATTTTTTAGGTTCATTATTACCAAATAATGGCCCCATACCACCACCGCCACCAAATTGTTTTTGTAAGCCACTTAATGAACGCATCATTTTTGCCATCCCTGATGGATTGGCAAATTTTTTCATCATTTTGGCCATTTGTGCATGTTGTTTGATCAGTTTATTCACTTCAACAACATCCATACCACAACCCGCTGCAATACGTTTTTTACGGCTTGGATTCATCAAATCTGGATTACGACGCTCTTTGATGGTCATCGACTGGATAATCGCTTCCATCTTTTTCACTTGCTTTTCAGGGTTCGCTTGCGCGATTGCATCTTGAATTCCTGAATTGCTCATGCCAGGCAACTTATCCAAGAAGCCCATCATGCCGCCCATCTTATTCATTTGTTCAAATTGCATCAGCATATCTTCAAAGTTGAAGCTGCCGCCTTTTTGCAATTTTTTCGCCATTTTTTCGGCTTTTTCTTTGTCGATCTTACGTTCAACTTCTTCGACTAAAGAAAGTACGTCACCCATACCTAAGATACGTTGTGCAACACGCTCAGGATGGAATGGCTCTAAGGCATCAAGTTTTTCACCCATACCTAAAAATTTGATTGGCTTACCTGTGATTGCACGGACTGAAAGTGCCGCACCACCACGCGCATCACCATCGGTCTTGGTCAGGATCACGCCTGTCAAAGGTAATGCATCGTTGAATGCCTTGGCTGTATTGGCTGCATCCTGCCCCGTCATCGCATCAACGACAAACAAGGTTTCAGTTGGATTGATCGATGCATGTAATGCTTTGATTTCATCCATCATGTCATCATCGACATGTAAACGCCCCGCAGTATCGACAATCAAGACATCATTGAAATTGATCTTCGCTTGTCCAATCGCACGTTGTGCAATTTTGATTGGATCTTCGGATGCTTCAGACTCAATAAAGTCCACACCGACTTCAGCTGCAACAGTTTGCAACTGTTTAATTGCAGCAGGACGATAAACGTCAGCAGAGACCATTGCCACTTTTTTCTTTTGACGTTCTTTTAAGAAACGTGCAAGTTTTGCAGCAGTTGTAGTTTTACCCGCACCTTGCAAACCTGCAAGTAAAATCACCACAGGTGGTTTTGCAGCCAAATCTAAGGTTTCGTTGGCCTCACCCATCATTTTGGTGAGTTCGTCATAGACAATTTTAACGAAAGCTTGACCTGGTGAAAGCTGTGTCATCACTTCCTGACCCAATGCCTCTTCCTTAACTTTCGCGATAAACTCACGAGTTACAGGCAGAGCAACATCGGCCTCGAGCAGTGCCATACGCACTTCACGTAAAGTGTCTTTAATATTATCTTCGGTCAGTTGTCCTGAGCCAGTAACATTTCTGAGACTCTGCGTGAGTCGTTCTGTTAAGGTATCAAACATTGCGAAATCCGCTTAAAATAGTTGTTGCAAAAAAACTTTCTGAAAAATAGAACTTTTATGCATAAGATGCTATAGGATACTTGAGTTCATATCGAATTTATATCTTATAACATGAATATTTATCATCCCGAAAAAGGTTTGACATGATTAGCCTCCCCTTGGTGTATACCATTTTAGCATTAATTGCCTATACCACATCATTTTGGTATTTATTTATGCATCTAATGTCTAAACGTGCGCCAAACCATTGGTTTATTGGCGTTGTCTTAGGCTTAGGGCTATTGTTACATGCCGCTGTACTGTATAACAATATGATCACCCCGTCGGGGATCAATTATGATGTATTTAATTTAATGTCTTTTACATCAGGTTTAATGTTGTTACTGAGTGTATTGTTTAGCACCTATCGACCTGTCATTGCGCTAAATCTATTAGGCATCCCTGTAGCAGCTTTAGGTCTAATCTTAGGCTTTGCTTTTAGTGTCCCTCGTCAGTTTATTGAAATGCATTCTTTAGGTTTAGATACGCATATCATTTTATCTTTATCTGCTTATGCCGTGTTATTGATGGCAACCATCCAAGCTGTACTGATGTGGTTACAAAATAGGGAACTCAAGAAAAAACAAAAAAAACGTGTTTGGGTCAACTTATTACCCCCCTTGCAAGTCATGGAATCCTTGCTGTTCGATATGTTGATCACAGGTTTTGCTTTATTAACGGTCGCACTGGGTTTTGGTTTCTTTACCGTTGAAAACTTCTTTGCACAACATTTAGCACATAAAACAGCGTTTAGTATTATTTCTTGGTTTGTCTATGGCGCATTATTGCTTGGGCATTATAAATTTGGTTGGCGTGGTCAAAAAGCGATTCGCTTTACCATTATTGGATTTTTCTTATTAGCCATTGGTTTTATTGGTTCTAAATTTATTTTGGAAATGATTTTGCATCGTTAAACCTTCATACAAAGAGGCAAAAGAGAAAACCGATTCTCTCACTTTTTTGATCCAATATTTGCGCTAAATATCAGAAATAAAAATAAAATCTCACTTTTATGACTTGCGTAAATATACGATTGGATCTAATCTCTTAAAAAAACTATGTGTATATATTTCACCCAAAAGGATTTTAAAATGACAATACCAACACATCCACCATTAGAACAACTCAATGCGATGACACCTGAAAGATGTCAACAATGTGATCAAATCTTTTTATTTAAAGATGCAGATCTCAATGATGATGGCGTAGTCTCTACCATTGATGACGACAGCTATTGTACATTTTCATGCGTTACCGAGAAAAAATAGTACGAGATGAGAAAATGTTTTATTTATAGTCAATCTATAAATGAACGTGGTGAATTCAATATCTATATAACTTGATCATGCGCCTTATAAAGTTATAAAGAGGAATCGCTTTGCATTTTGATCATTGGGTACTCGTCTAATTGAATATGCTTAAAATGAATAATTTGACTTTCAAATGACCAAGGAGATTGGCTTTGTTGTACGATCTGTTGCAGCATGGCTAAATCTTCTCCTGCAAGCCCCGATAATTCGCGGCGTTCAGACCATTCTCCTTTGTGCAGATCATTCCTATGATAAAAAACCAAGCCTTCTTTTTGAATTTTTCTGGGCTAATTCATTCTGATTCATTTTAGAATATTCATAGCAATTTGAATCTTCATTAAAGACTCTTTTCAGCTGAGGCGATGTTAAAGGCTGATTTCCCCCTAAGTAAAATGTATCAGGTAAGTTTGAATCAAAGTGAATGATTAATTGCTTTAACTTAGGCTGCATCCGATCTTGATAATCTACCTCGGATAAATCTGAAAATTCTTGAATAATAAATTTGAGATATTTTTCCCTTGTCCAATGAAATTGAAGCGTATTAACTTGAATTTCATAGTTTCCAGCTAGAGCAGTAGCATAACCAATCACCGCAAATTGTCGATGAGGTAATATATAAAGTGCACCGCCTTTTAAAGCATATTCACTTTCAAGCTGTGGGTTTGCCCAAACCATAGGTGTGCTACATAACAAACTGATCAACAGCATTTTATTTTTTTCATTTTAATTGTCCGATCCGTATAAATTTATATGTACGTTGAAAATACTTAATTGTCTGTATGTTTATTCACAGTTTAGATTGCTAGACAATCATCTCAAAAAACCGTATAACGCTCCTGTTTAGATTTCGCATTTAGGTAATTCATTGAAACTCGTTCTTGCACCCATGGAAGGCTTAACCGACCCTATTATGCGTGATGTACTGACATCTGTCGGCAGCTTCGACTGGTGTGTAACTGAGTTCATTCGTGTCACAGATTCGATATTACCCGATCATATTTACCACAGCTATTGTCCTGAATTAAATAATGACGGTAAAACAGCGGCAGGTACACCTGTCCATGTACAGTTTTTGGGAAATAATCCTGACATGCTTGCAGCCAATGCAGTGCGAGCTGTTGAACTAGGTGCGCCTGCGATTGATCTAAACTTTGGCTGTCCTGCAAAAACGGTAAATCGTCACCGAGGTGGTTCCGTACTCTTAGATGAACCTGAAGTGGTGCATGAGTTGGTTAAAGCTGTACGTGATGCTGTACCAACACATATTCCTGTCTCAGCAAAAATGCGTTTGGGTTATATGGATCGTAACTTCACTATGGAAAATGCGCATGCCATTGAAGACGCAGGCGCAGCATGGGTAACGGTACATGCGCGTACCAAAGCTGATGGCTATACCCCACCTGCTTTTTGGGATCTTCTTCACCCTATCCGTGAATCACTCAACATCAATGTCATTGCCAATGGTGAAATTTGGACCAATGCCGATGCAAAACAGTGTCAACTTGAATCAGGCTGTGAAGATTTAATGATTGGTCGTGGTGCAGTGACCACACCTGACTTAACCCAATGTATTCGCAAAAATACTGATGAAGCCTTGATTACATGGAACGAATTACTTGGTTTACAGATTCGGTTTTTAAATGGCAGCTATAAAAAAGAAATGAATATGGTTGGGCGTTATAAACAATGGCTCGGCATGATGTCAAAACATTATCCTGAAGCCAAAGCCTTGTGGGATGAAGTCAAGCGTTTGAAAAAAATTGATGAAGTGGTTGAAAAACTTAACCTTTCCCAAAATTGATGAGGTACATTCACACCCTTACTGTTTTAAACCTTTCACCTCTACAATGACCGTCGGCAAACTCCATGCACCCCCTGCAAAACCTTTGCACATGCCTGTCGTTGAGTCTAGGGTTTGTACATAACGCTGACCATTCCACGTCCATTCAGTCTGAGACCAACAATCACCTATACCACGACCTTTATGATTTTCAAAAAGTTGATTGTCTGACTCATCACTGATGGATGTACTGACCAATTGTTTGACTTGTGTCAGTTTTTTATTCATGACCCAAACGCCTGTACCAAAATTATATGCACCTGACCAACAAGGATGATGTACGATGCTTAATTCCGAAGTAATTGGTGTAATGACCACGCGATCTGACTCAAAATAATCTGATTCACCAAATAAAGTCGGGCAATCATCTGTGTTGGTGGTCGGCTTCAACAAGCGAATAATTTTTAATGCTTGTTCGCTTTTTGGCAAAAGTTGGGTTTCTTTGCCTTGCATCACGTCTTGTGCCACCACAATCGGCTTAGCTTCAGCTTGCAGTACATGTTGATTTGTATTTTGCCCTTTTCTAATCAATGCAGAAGATGTTCCAAGCCTTTTTTGAAACTCATCCATTTTCAATAAAACAGCACTCATGCCTTGTCCTGACAATCTAAAATTTTGCTTGCCTGCTTCAAAGATCACCGTTGCATCACGTTGTGCCGTGGCTAATAAGGCTTTAATTTGACTGGGATTGAGCGTACTCGATTCAGTGCTATTATTCACCCAACCATAAGATTTGCCATTTATTTTAAGCTCATATTGAGCATGTACATTTGGGTTATCTTCATTTTCACCAAACTGTACTTCAGCAACTACAGGCATATTTTCACCTGCTTTTCGAGTCAACAATACACTGACAGGAGACTCAAAATCCTCATCAGACTGATACCCTGCTGCGCGGCATGTTCCTGTATTATCACAGCTTAATTCCCAATCTTTATGTTCAAAACTCATTCCTTGTATGGCTGCAAAACTTGTACCATTAAAGAATACAAACAAAATCCCTAAGCTTATTTTTTTAGGTAAATGCGGTGTCATATCAGCATCCTATTTTTTAAATTTGAGTTATATTTAAATCTTATCTTAAACACATCTATTGTTATCTTGTGGAACGATAGACTTGTTAAAATGCCCGACTGTGTACCGTTCCATTAAAATTTAAACAATCTTCGATCCGCACTTTTTGCACAACTGAAAGCTCATCCAAAGTAAACCAACGGTATGCTGAATGCTCAGCACTGAGTTGAATTTCGGCACATCGATCTAACTGACATTTAAAAATAAAAGCATGGGAGTTCACGGCTGAATGAAAATACACACCTGATAAATACTCGATCTGTACCTTGCATCCAATTTCTTCGTGACATTCTCGTATTAAAGCCTCATGAATAGTTTCACCAACATCCAAACCACCCCCAGGTAAGCCCCATGCATGATCGGCATAGGTGGCTTTTAACAATAAAATTTGCTGCTGTGCATTACAAATGACAGCATGTGAACTCATTCGGTAAAAATCATGAAAACCCATGGCTTTATTTCCTTAACGCGCCAAATAACATTTTGAAAAAATCAAACGTAATGCATAGACGATTGCCATAATGAAAACGGCATAACCAATCTCTGGCACCACATAAGGAATACTAAGCACAATGATTGTCGTCAATGGATAGAGCCATTTTTTCATGCCCTGTAAATGATGTGCTTCGTGTAATAACCATAAACTTGCGCTATACATAACCAAAGGAATCGCCACCAACCATCCCCCCCATTGTGCCGAAATTTCGGCTTGATGGGTACTAATATCTACAGCAGCCGCTAGACTTGCACCCAGCGCCGCAATACTAATAAAAATAAAGAAATGCCCATATCCCCAAGAAAATGCACGTTTACGGCTATTTAGACGATCCGCAATTTCATGATCAAAATATGCCCACCAGATTGTAAACATCATGATCAAACCGCCGATCATTAAGAAAATAAGCTCAGTACTGACATGTTGATGTGCCAATGCGTCACTGATCGCAGCATAACTTCCCACAATCGACTCGCCTAATACAATAATCGTCAGCAGCGAATAACGCTCTGCAATATGATGTGGATGCCACGGTGTCATATTGGCAGATTCTGCCCAAATCGGCACACATAATTCAGCGATGACCAAGATTGCAAAAAGATAAACACTAAAATGAATCGGGCTAAAGTGAAAAAATAACCATCCGATTTGCACAACAACAATCCCACATGCATAACGTAAAGCTGTAGTTTTTCGTGCAGGATCACTGATGGCAACCCGTAACCATTGACTCACTAAAGCAAAGCGCATAATGGCATAACCAATGATAATCACATCAAAGTCTTGCTGTTGAAATGCACTCGGAATACCTGCTGCCAACACCAAAGAACCAATGATTTGGACAAAAGTCATGACGCGATATAAGGCATCATCATTGTCATAGGCAGACGCAAACCAACTAAAGTTCATCCATGCCCACCACAAAGCAAAAAACACCATGCAATACAGTAATATTCCATGTGCAAGATGATTTTCAACAATGGCATGATGGAGTTGCTGCCCTGCTGTTGCAATGGCCACCACAAAAATCAGGTCAAATAATAATTCTAAAGAAGTGGCAACCCGATGTTTTTCATGTGGATCACGAGGAGACAATGGTTTTAACCATTCATACTTTGCAAAAAATGAATTTGACATAGATCAATTTTTCTAAATATTTTGCGCTATTTTAGCGAGAAATATGCCACTTTTCTGTTCTATATTTTGCTTTTTTTTCGATATTTCTTCTTTTATTATGCCATCCAAAAGCTGACATATTCCATGTCAATCTGCTCATTTATCACTCTTGATCTATAACAGCATGGTATTAAAACACTAAAGTTATACCACTAACTTCAATTTTGGTTTAACCTTCAAATCAATTGCTTTTTTCGTCAGTATATTAACGGGGATAGAGATATGTTGATGCAATAAAATCCATTGTTCATCTTTCTTTTGTAAACATAATGTTGTACGACACCACGGCATTTGTAATATTGAACTCAATTGTGGATTTTCCACTTTGGTATAACAATATAAAAATGCAAAATCACCTGAGACATGAATTTTAATATCACGTCTACGAATATCCATACTCGAGGTAAAATATGGACTAACTTTTTCTAATTCTGTTTTGTATTGCTCAAGCCCATTTAGCTGTGAACTCACATCAAATAAACTGATGTCATCGGCATAGTGCTGAGTCATTTTTTCTAAATCATTATTTTTTAGTGCATCGTCCCATTTTTGTATTTGTGTCAGAATGTTTTTTGCAGTAATAGGATCACCATCCACCTCATATTTCATATAATTATTCTCACTAAATATCAATAAGTGTGATTAATTTTACATTTTTAAAAGTAAACCACAATATTAGTTTGATTATTTTTTTAATTATTTTATGTAAAAACAGCAAATTAATTAAAGATATAATTTAAATATACTTAATAAAAAATAAAATCAAATCAAATAAATTCCAACTAATTGCCATTTTATATAATGGCGTTGAAAAATAAATTGAGTTTTACCTTGCGAAAATGTTGGCACAATCACTTGAAAAGTATTTAAAGAAATATACTGTGCTTCAACTTTATTTGGATGGATTGTTATAACATGCTGCTTATCTTTTGCAGATAACCACTGATTTGAGACTTGTTGATTAAGTGGTTTGGTTTCTTGTATCATAACGGCGGTTACATGAGGTATTTTGAGTTGAATCACTTCTTTGAGTGCCTTGCCCTTCATTAAAACCATAATGCTTTCGGGGGTTACAAGTGTCTGTACGACTTGCCTTGCAAGTTGATCACTCACACGCTCACTAAAACGCCCGAACCAAGTATGATTATTTTCCAAACCTAAACGACTGATTATTTTTTGTTGAATTTGTGGTTCTAAACTTGCTTGTACACGAGGATAATCAATGTATTGAGAAATCTTCGCGGCTTGATTATGTTGTATCGCTTGATTGATTTGGTACAACATCCAATAGGGTGAAGCAAACCAAAGAACAAGAGACAACATTACAGAAAAACTCAAAAAATAAGATACTTTTCTCATATGCTGTCTCTTGAATCATGATCTGATTTTTAATCAGAATATGATGGAATATTTATGCCTTTTTCACAAATTCAGATTTGAGTTTCATACTCCCCACACCCTCAATTTTACAGTCAATATCATGACCATCACTCGCATCGGGCAATAAACGAATATTTTTAACTTTAGTACCGACTTTAACCACAGCAGATGAACCTTTAATTTTTAAATCTTTGACAACCGTAACTGTATCCCCATCATTCAAAATATTGCCAAAGGCATCTTTAATCACATGCTGTTCATCTTGTACTGCCTGCTCTCCTTGTGTCCACTCGTGTGCGCATTCAGGACAAATCAGTAGATCACCATCTTGATAAGTGTACTCAGAACTGCATTTTGGGCAATGGGGTAAAGACATAACAACCTCAAAATAAAGAAAAAATAATGTCCACTATAGCGTAAAAATCATATAAAACCTAAAATCCCGTATTAAATATATGGGTTATGTTGCATGTTTTTTAGCATGATCATAAACGTTGTTTTATTTGAATTTTCATCTTATTTTTGTCTTGTTGCACCGCTCAGATCTGTATTTCTTTAGTATATACAAACTTAAAAATTCTACTCGTTCAATAAAAAAAGCATACTGTTGGTATGCTTTTTATTGGATATGTCACTAAAATTTATTTTAATTCACCTAATTCTTCTTCAGTAAAGTCATCTTCATCAAATGCATCATCAAAGACATAAGTGGTGCATCCCCAACCATCATATTCACCGTTAAATTCTGTCGCAATTTTGTTGAACCATTCTTCAAGATCAACAATATCGGTATATTCAGGAAGTAAATTGACAAAAACAGTAATTACCCATTCATTGGGCTCAATTTCTTCATCGAGATACATCGAAACTTTTTGTTCTTCTAGCAATAAATGTAATGCACATTTTTCAGCAAGTGCTTGGGTTTTAAAATACATTGAAAATTCAATTTCATGTACTTCATCTAAATCATCACCATCTTCTTGCATTTGCCACAATAAATTGCCGTTATCATCATCAGGGAATTGTTCAAAATCGCGTGTCATTTTGGTGTCCTTGTTCTGTTTGCCATTTTTCTAGATTTAGATTAACTGAGTTTTATTGCAATTTGGCGATTAAAGTTTTACTGAATATGAAATGAGCAAATAAATTTAAAATTGATTTCCCACATTCAACTCCTGCCACGAACAGCCTTGACCCTTTAGATTAGATCCCTTTTTCAATTAATTTTTCTATATATTTTCGATCTTTAATACTGATTTGTGGTTGCATTTTGATATTTTGAATCGTGAATAATAAATCTTGGTTATTCTCTCGTTTTGCCTGCTCTAAATACTGATTTATCTTTTCTAAATCTTGAGCATCAGCGGGAGTAAAATCATAAATCATGACAATCGCACCCATCATCAGCAAAATATACAACATAAATCTTCGATTTTCCTTTGTAACTTCATAGGGTGACAAACCTTTAATGGTGATATAAATCAACCAAAAAATGATTCCACCCCATGATAAAACTAACAATACAATTAAAATTATTTGAGCAATTGCAGGCTGTATCATTTTATTATTTTCCAATGTTATAAAGAGTGAGATTTATAAAAAATAATGAAAATTCTAATGAATCTTAAAAAGGTACATCTCCCTGAATGATAACTTTTTCACCATTTAAAGGTTGTATAAACTCTAAATAACTTGCATGTAAAGCCATACGTTTTAAAGGGCTTTGCTTTGGATCAGGATGATAAATTTTATCGCCTGTAATCGGATGTCCAATATGCATCATATGCACTCTTAATTGATGTGAACGTCCTGTAATGGGTGTGAGTAAAACCCGTGTAATATCTTGCTGCTCATCATAATTTAAAGCTTGATACAGTGTTTGGGCTGATTTACCTAGCTCAAAATGCACCATTTGACGAGGACGATTTTCCCAATCTGTGATGAGTGGAACATCTACACTGCCCTCACCGTCTAATTTTCCCTGCACCAAAGCAATATAATTTTTCTTCACAGTACGCGCCTGAAACATTTTACTGATCGCGACTTCCGCATCTCTATGTTTCGCAAACATTAAAATTCCAGAGGTTGCCATATCTAAACGGTGGGTGATTTTAGCATTGGGAAATTGCTCTAAGACACGAAAATAAGCACTATCATGATGTTCAGGTAAACGCCCCGGAACGGACAATAATTCTGCAGGCTTATCAATGACGACCAAGTCTGCATCTTCATAGAGGATAGCAAGGGGGTCTTGGGGAGGCATATATACAAAGGTTTGATCTAAAGGCATGTCAAAAAAATCAAAAAAATTGTGAAGATTTTAAGTTTTACAGTACTAAATCGCCAGTAAAAATTAATATACTCATTCAGAGACTCAATTTTATACTCTGATTTATTTTACCTCACCTTAATTCATGATATTTCAGACTAAAAACTCCCGTATTATTGAGCAAATTTAAGCTATATTTCATTGCTATTATCATAAAAAGCAAAATTTTAAATTTAATTTTTACCTTATCCAACGCCTCAACCCTATTTTCAAACTGTCATTATGACTATGCTAGGAGTACATAAAATCATGCATGATTGATAAATCTTTGTACAATACAATGACTCAGTATTGGGATTCAAAGGGTTAAATAAATATGAAATTTCTACATTTAGGATGTATTTTATGCTTCGCAGGATGTACTACAGTAATAGAGCAAACACCTAAACAAACTAATCCTTCCACACAGCACGCCTTACAACAAAGCGTATATCAATACACTCAAGACCAAACCCAATATTTATCAGCTTTTCATGATTTAAATCAAGATGGTCAACCTGATGCTCTAGTATTACTACAAGGTTTAGACTGGTGCGGCTCTGGTGGATGTACCTTATTGATTTATCAAGGTTTACCTAGTCATAAATTTAAATTAATCAATAAAACCACGGTTATAAACCCACCTATTTATGTCAGTCAACAACAAAGTCATGGTTGGAAAAACTTAGTTGTACAATCTCGCAATCAAGGTGCAGTGCAATTAGCTTATAATGGAATGGCTTATCCAAGTAATCCATCCCTACTTCCTCCCCTAACCACACAACAACAAGCTCAAAAGATGCAGCTTTTAATTGCAAGCAAATAATGCTGCATCGTCTCATTTATTATATCAAGACAGATTATACTGCCTTGATATACCTATTTTTGTTGCTGTGCTGCATACCAAGCATTAATATCCTGCTTTTCAATGGCTTTTGCCATCAATTCAGGAAATTGATCGGGGGTACACGCAAAAGTGGGAATGCCTAATGCCGCAAACTTTTGTGCATTTTCACGGTCATAATAAGGTGTGCCCTCATCTGACAGTGCCAATAAAGTAATAATTTGTACACCACTATTGAGCATCTCAGCCACTTGTTTAAAGAGCTGTTGCTCACTGCCCCCTTCACATAAATCTGTGACCAACACAAAAATTGTTTCTTCAGGGCGGGTGATTTTACTACGACAATATTTAATCGCTTTAGCAATGTCCGTACCACCACCGAGTTGCGTTCCAAATAACACATCTACAGGGTCTTCAAGCAATGGCGTTAAATCAACAATTTGCGTATCAAACACCACCATTTGTGTGGTCACAGCCCGAATACTTGCCATCACCGCAGCAAAAATACTCGAATACACCACCGAGGGTGCCATCGAACCGCTCTGATCCACACACAGTACAATATCTTTTAAGGAACTGCGCTGGCGTGGATGTCCATGCAGTTGTTCAGGAATAATAGTTTTGTATTCTTCTTGCCAATGTTTTAAGTTGGCTTGAATGGTGCGGTGCCAATTAATATCTTGAATACGTTTTGGACGGCGCGTATGGGCTGAACGGTTGACTGAACCTTGAATGGCTTGCTCTAAACTTTGTTTTAAACGTCGCTCAATTTCCTCAACTAATTTACGTACCACAATACGGGCAGTTTCTTTGGTTTGATCAGGCATCAAGTGATTTAAGCCAATCAAAGTCGAAACCAAATGAATATCAACTTCGATATTTTCTAATAATTCAGGCTCTAGCAACATTTGTTGCAAGTTCAAACGTTCAAGCGCATCTTTTTGAATGATTTGCACCACAGAACTTGGGAAATACTGACGAATATCGCCCAGCCATTTGGCAATACGTGGACTAGAACGCCCTAAACCACCACGTTGTTGCTGTTGCGTGTTATATAACACATCTAAACACTGGAACATATTTTCATCATCACTCGACCAATACTCAGGTGATGACTGCTCAGGACGTTGACCTAAAATTAAGCGCCAACGTCGTTCTTGTTCTTGGGTATTTTGATTAATTTGTGACATCAGAACCCTCTTTTAAATCAGCTTTTTCAGCGCCATCTACACATGCAAGTTGAGGATGAAGTAAATTTCTTAAATTCAATAAAGTGTTATAACCACGCTCAAGATTAAATTGATGAGGCAGTTGCGCAATATGTACTGTCACCCCTGATGCTGCTTTTTCTGCAATTTTCGCAGATTCACTTGGACTAAAATCACTGGTTGAACGACGTAAAATAGGCAGAATATTGATAAATTGTTCTTCGGGTAAATCGCCTAGCCATGCATTCACCAAGTTCCATAAATTATCTTCATGTAACAATAATAACGCTTGATCACTGATAAAGCCTTCGAACCAACCTGCACTATAATCAACGGTTTGCCCAACCGATAAAGCTTGTGATAAATAATGTTCTATTTCATCTAAATCAAGCAATTGCTGCTGTTTTGCTAACTTGGTAACAGAGCCATGCAAATAACCATTCATATAGGTTTGTTGCAATAATTTGAGTATTAAGTCTTGCCAATATTGATTGAGCGTTGCATTGTCTAAACGCTGTAACAACAAATAAAGGCTATTTAACTGCTGTGCAGTTTGTTTTGCCATATCATCATTAATGGACTGACAATACTGTGGTAATGACAACATTAAACGTATGCTGAGCTGTTGAATAATTTGAAATAATTCATGCTCAGAAAATTGACGGACGCTACCATAACGCAAAGCTGTGACCAAAGGTGTTAAAGTCGCAAGCAATACATCAGGATCTTGGTGCAAGGTTGATAAAGATTGTAAACGCTGTAAAGCCACAGGCAAACTACGGTCTAAACCTGCCAGCAATATTTGCTCAATATATTTAGCAACAGTTGATAGATCATCACTATGCTCAATTTTATCTTGAATATAACTTGCGGCTGCATCAGCAATGGTATAGCCCCAAAGTGACATTTCATTGAGGTATAAACTGCTTTCAGGTTGCCATGACAATTGCCAGTTTTCTTTATAATTTCCTCGACCTGATGAGTAATTTTGTAATTCTGCCCATGCCAAACCCAGCAAATTTACCCGATGAAAAAACTGACTTTTACTTAAATCAAAAGGCTGACGCAAGTCCAGTTCAACCCCACGATGTACCGCTTCAAGCTTTAAACGCAACGACTTACATTGTTTTAAAAAGTCTTGTTGTATTGGTAATTCTGAATAATCTTCAGGTAAATGCCCCAGTTTTTCTGCCAATAGCATCTGATTCATGATCGGCTCAGGCAAATCATAACCATGATGCAGCACACTGCGAATCGCTTCTGTTAAATCATCAAGATCAGGAATACGGCGCTCACGCAATTGTAATAAAGACTGAATTAGTTGCGTTGCATCAATAATTTGCGCACTTGAGGCATCATGTCCTGCCTCACGCAAAGCATTGGCAAACTGACTGAGCCAATCAATACTAATTTTTTCAGCATCGACTTTGCCTGCAAGAGCTTGCTGATAATGCTTCCATAAATGTGCATACCAACCCACCGCTTGAATACCTGCGCCATAACCACTATCACGATGTAAACGTCCATGTGTCCATGCAATCCAAGCGGATTCAATCTTGGTTTTTGGCAAACCTTTTAACAGTTGATTGTCATCTTTTAAGCTTGTTTTTAAATCCACTAAAACAGGTGCATGCCATGCACCACAAATCACCACGATACGTTCAAAGCCCTGCTTCTGTGCTTGGCGAATGATTTTTCGCATAGACGCTTCGCGGTATTGTTCTATCAACTGATCATCATCAAGTTCAGTATTCGGATTTAAACTGTTCAAATAATCGCGAATTTCAGCCATTGCTTCATTGATCGACTGAAACATATCACCCGCATGTGGTTGCTGCTCAACCAAGTGTTCCCAAAAACGCTCACTGTCCTGATAACCTGCTTGATGGGCTAAAAGTGCGATGGGATCATGACGATATTGCAGAAATTTGCGTTCTTCATCTGAGATTTCAAATGCTTCATCTTCATCAGTGCTTTCATTGTCAGAAGCTGATTCATCAGCAAGCGTTTCATCAACATTCTCATCTACAGATGCTTCAGATTTTTCTTCTTCTGAATCTGTCTGTTGTTTAGCTTCAAGCGCTTGTCGTGCCTCCTCAGCCTGTTTTTCCAATGCAAACCGATGCTGGCAGGCTAAATCCATAAATTCAGCATGGATTTGATGTTTTAAAGCAAATTGTAATGCTTGCCATTCGGGTGAAAATTCTGCAAAAGGATAAAATACCGCACGTGGTCGTTCATCTTTTTGTACAGGTGTGTTGATGAGTAATGCAATCGGTGGCTCAATTTCAGCATGGCTGAGCTGTGCAATACGATCATTCGCATCAGGTGGTCCTTCAATGAGAATACAGTCAGGTTGCAACTGCTCTAGTGCATTTAAAACACTACGCGCAGAGCCAGGACCATGATGACGTACCCCTAAAATATAATGCATGGGCAAATCCTTTGACTGTAATTATTCTAAATCTCGGCAAGCTTGGTAAATCTCATTCCAACCTTCACGTTGTTTAATGACGGTTTCGACATATTCTTTCCAAGGCACCACATCTTGCACAGGGTCTTTGACAATCGCACCTTGTAAACCTGCAACTAAATCATGGGCATTTAAACTGCCATCACCAAAATGCCCTGACATTGCCCAACTATGGCTCATCACTGAAATCGCTTCGGCTGTGGATAATGTCCCTGTAGTGCTTTTCAGTTTTTGCTTACCATCTACTGTTTTACCTTCACGCAATTCACGGAAAATGGTCACAAGGGTTTTAATGTGTTGATCAAGTGGTTGAATTTCAGGTAAAGATAAACTACGACCAAGTGAGGCAACACGTTGTTGCACAATTTCAATTTCTTCTGCAATAGTAGCAGGTGGTGGTAAAATTACGGTGTTAAAACGACGTTTAAGTGCCGATGAAAGTTCATTGACGCCTTTATCACGGTTGTTGGCAGTCGCAATCACACTAAAACCTTGTACCGCTTGATATTCAATGCCTAACTCAGGTACAGGTAGATTTTTTTCAGATAACAATGTAATCAAAGTATCCTGTACATCAGCAGGAATACGGGTCAACTCTTCAATACGTGCAATTTTTCCTGTACGCATCGCACGTAACATTGGGCTTTGTACCAAGGCGTCTTCTGTAGGACCTTTGGCAAGTAACTGTGCATAGTTCCAGCTATAACGTAAAGTATCTTCACTTGTGCCTGCTGTCCCTTGAATCAGTAAAGTACTGTTACCACTAATCGCTGCTGCTAAATGCTCAGATACCCAAGATTTTGCTGTTCCTGGTACACCAAGTAACAATAAAGCACGGTCTGTTGCTAATGTCGCCACCGCAATTTCCATCAAACGACGATTACCAATATATTTAGGTGAAATAACCGTACCATCAGGCAGTGTAGTCCCCATTAAATAATCGACGACAGCATTTGGTGATAACTCCCATTGTGCAGGGCGTTGTTTTTTATCGTGTTCTTTTAAAGCTGCCAACTCATGGGCATATTGTTGTTCTGCTTTGGCACGTAAAACTTGACTCATGTCAGTGTCCTTTTTATCGAAAATTAAAATGATTTTTTGTTACGTAAGCAATGCCATTTTTTGTTTGGCAATGCTATTTAAAATATCAAAACGACTAGAATCTAAATCTTTTAATGGGCTAATTTCAGTTGGATAGCCATAGACCACAAGCCATTCATACAATGGATGCAATAAATAGGCATATTCCTGCTCTTCCTGTAGATAGATTTCCGCCAATAAACGCTCAGTCAGTTCTTTGGATAAAACACCTATCTCTGACGCAGGCAATGGTAAGCGTTTCCAAACATCCAATAAAAAATCAGGTTCATGACGTTTACGGGCTTGGCGTAAATGCTGCACCATCAAATGATCACGCTTTTCGATGCTCAGTAGCGGATACAGATATTGCATATTGGAAGCAAAACGGATGCTTTCGAGTTCTTCTTGATCATTTTCATAGAGCCATTGCGCTAAATCGGCACGCTGTTCATGAAAACAACGAAAACAAAATGCATCTAAAATGTGATTTCGCTGATTTTTATATTTCAGCTTCAGTAAACTTTCCCAGGTTGGGAAAATCTGTTGCCAATAGGACAAAGGCATCGCTTTTAAAATAAAATATAAATAGTCTTCAGCTTTACTCGATTGTGAGAATTTTATTAAATTTTCTTCAATATCTAGCTCTTTAATGACCTTACGTTCATTGCCATTTGCAGTGTAATCAATGATATTGAGTTGTTGTAATTGTTCATCCAATTCAATGCTCATTCGCACGATCATACAGCGATTTTTAGCATCAAATTCAATGACATTTTCCAGTAATTGCAGCATTTTTTGCGTATAAGTATGTTCAGAATCATGCAAAAACAAATAGTGTAAACCTTGCCCTAAAGCTTGTTCAGGTTTCTTTTGATGCAATGCAGTTAAATATGCAACATGCGGGGCAAAAAATGAAAATGGCGTATTTTCAATCCAGTCTTTACGCTGTTCTTTATCGATACGTTTCCATAAAGCTTCAAAATTTTGATGAATAAAATCGGCATGTTCAAGTGCAAGGTTTTGAAGTAAACGCTCAGCAGGACCTTTACTTAAACTGGCAAATTTTGCATCTTCTTCATCAATGGGTTGTTGTAAAATCAATGTCTGATGTAAAATTTTAACCACTTTTAAGCGATTATCCTGACGCAAATCTTGCAATTTGTAGCTTCGTTCAGGCAATGTTGCCGCTAATAGCACATCATTATTGGCAACATTCAGTACATCTAAAACCAAATGTGGCGCAATCGCCTGTTTCTGCAAACGAATGAGATGCAAGAGATAATTCATCCAAACAGGCTTATCATACTGAAAATTATATTGATTAAGTTGAACAATACTTTTAATTAGGCTATTCATACCCCGTTTACTAGGTGTAAATGGCGTTTCATCGTCAGCTAAGCGAGCAAGTTGTTGCGCTGAACAAGGATAAGCTTGTTGTGCAGACACTTGAAAAAGTGTCCATTGCAGATTTAAATCCAATACATCCTGTTCATCACTGACAAACTCAGAAATGGGCGCAGGTACATGAATCGGTTGTTGATAATGCTGCCCAAGGGTGAGTTTAAGTTCAAGTTGCTTGGTAAATTGTTCTAAAGGTGAGCTTATAGACATTGGTAATGCGCTCCTTGCCAAAGACTAATCAGTTGCAGTTCTAAACCATTCCACTCTAAACCTGCATAAAAAGGTTGATTACTCACCATCATCCATAACGAAATAAATTGATCAGTACTGAGTGCAATTGGCATCATATGATGTGTCGAATCAATCAAATAATAACGCTCATCTTTTTGACTTAAACGCACAGGATTCATCCACCAAAAACTGGTCAGATGCATCGGATTATGACTGAGCTTTTCTGCATGTTTGGCTAAAGCATCTTCAAAACACACAAAACCTTGCGGCGGTTTATTTTCAATTTTAATAGCGTCAATATCGTTGAGTGTGACTTGCTCTGCAAGTTTCAAACGTTGTTGTTCTACCCCAGGATAACGCTGTGCTTTGAGTTTAAAATGATGCTGACTTGGTAGGGTTAAGCCATAACGTGTATGCGGTGCAATATCAAAATCTAAAATTAAATAATCTGTACATGTTTTCTCATCCCATAACCATTGACGACGAAAATTCCCTTTGGACTGTTGTAATGCTTGTGTACGAGAAGCAAGCACACTTAACTGTAGCTCTTCTGTACTTTGGCTTGACCAAAAATCACTAGCCAGGTTAATGCCCATCAACTGACGTAATTCTTGCTGTAAATCTAGAGAAAGTTGTGCTCTTTTTTGCCATAGTTCAGCAATCAGATATAAACGCGCAAGCCAAAAAGCACTGTGCTGTTGCCAATTTGGCTGATACAACGCACTTGAAAATTCATCAATCCAAATATTGATTCCCGCAGCCTGACCATCTACCAAACGACTGGTAATTTCATGAAAAAATTGTCGTCCATTTTGTGAACGCACTTCACCTAAGCCTAAATTGACTACATCTTTCAGCCACAGTTGCAAAGCATCAATGGCTTGATCAATTTTTTTATCACGTGATTCTTGACGCTTAGCACGTGCTGCTTCATCAACAGGTTTATTGGCTTTTTCGGCTTTTTTCTCGGTACTTTGCGTGAGTTTGTCACGCCATTTTGTGACCCGTTCAGGAAATTGTGTTTCATCTTCCTGAATTTGAAACTCGGCGGGATGTTCTTGATACACCATCAGTAAAGCAAGCGCATGTTTACAAGGACGTTTAAAACTTGGACAACTACATTCACATTTTAGTTGGGGTAAAAAAATAGCACTTTGATAAATCGCACTCCCTTTGATTTCTGCCCAAACCCATTGATCTGTAGAAGCACCTTTATTATTCCAGTCATTGACTTTAGCCAATTTTTTAGCCGCTTTCTCTGAATTTGCATCAGGAATAATTTGTTGTATTTGGTCTGGCTGAATCGTCAGCAACATAAAAAGTCCTTATGTTATTTTTTCATTTTAAATTTCATTTGCTCAATCAATGTATATTTTTCATTTTAATAATTCAACGGAAAAAATCAGCTAAACGACAAAATTTGTCGTTAATGTTTAAGTCAAAATATCGGTAAAATTTTAGAAAAATTGGAATGCTCATACAACTTTTATGGTTTTGGATTTAAATTTATTTTTATTTGATTGTTTAAAATTTTTTAGGGTATTGGGAAAACATCGTATGGTTTACTTCAACTATTAAAACTTGGTAAGTTCTAACCCTATTGCCTATAAACTTTTGGTCTATAGCGTCCTAAGCCGAATCGAGATCTTTTGGATTTGTACTACACTCACGTTATACGCAACTGGTAGCAGGCTACTCTTTTCGATCCCATCACACCCTTTAGATTTATAGTAACCAAATGGCTACGGGATTAATTTCCTAAGATCAGGCAATTTTGCATAAATTTGAAAATATTTTTCACGATTTTCTGAATATTAATAATTTTTCCCATTCAAGCCAAATTTGTGCATTTTTTTACGTTATTTATGGTTAAAAATGAGATATTTTTCTTTGCTTAAATCTCATTTTGTATTTATACGGGAAAAGACTGGATTTTGAATAGTGTGTTAATGTGAGATTCAAATAACCACTGAATGCGCTGTGAGCGCTGCATTCAAAATATAATGCCGAGTGATACTTTAAAATCTGCGAAAAGCTCAATTTAAAAAAGCATAAATCACCATGAATCATGCAGAGGGTAAAAATATAGATATTGTGTTTTCAAGCGAAGATCTGACTGATCTAGAGAGGGACTTTTTTGATTATATATTGTTATGCTAAAAATTTTTTAGGGTATTTGGGAAAACGTTGTATGGTTTACTTCAACTATTAAAACTTGGTAAGTTCTAATCCTATTGCCTATAAACTTTTGGTCTATAGCGTCCTAAGCCGAATCGAGATCTTTTGGATTTGTACTACACTCACGTTGTACGCAACTGGTAGCAGGCTACTCTTTTCGATCCCATCACACCCTTGAGATTTATAGTAGCCAAATGACTACGGGATTAATTTCCTAAGATCAGGCAATTTTGCATAAATTTAAAAATATTTTTCATAAAAACTCGATTAATTCCAATTTTTTTCCTTTTATTCGAAAATTACTCATTTTTTACAGCGTAAAATCTCAATTCAGCAGAATTTTTATCTATCTTCTACAGTTCTCTTTCTTCAAAATTTATAGATGAAGCGCCAATTTAGACTGGCTGTCCTTATAAAATTGCTCTAGCTGTTGTAATTCAGCATTTAAAAAACACAGTAGATACTGCCTTGCCGTAGCAAAGTCTAATTTTTTGAAAAAATATAATCTTTGGTTTTACGGGTAATCAGTCCAAATACATCTTTTTGTGGCACGATAATGGCAACATCACTTTCAATTTTAAACTCTAAATCATCTAATTTTGAAAACGCGTTTAAAGTGAATCGAAGGCTTTGTTGGCTTTGCAGATCTGTAATCGTAAAACTCGCATTTTCACTATTAAATTGTAATTGCCGTACCAAAAGCTGCCGCCAAGCAATACTGTCAAATTTGATCAAAGCCTGAATGGCTGTGAATTTTTCTAAAAACTCATCGCCACCTTCTTGTAAATTTTTCGGTGTATGTACCACTAAGTCGAATGTTTTCATTGTTATTTTCCTATTAAACAAGTGGATTTTAACAACTTATCTTATATTATCGTTTTTATTTCCGATAAAAGAACATTTTAAAAATCGATCATTTTCAGCATGATTTCTTCAGTTTTGGCAGCATTTTGGACATGCTTGTATTTTTTCTTTAGGCCAATTCATGCGTGCACGTTTATGTGCTAATTCTACATCAGCAAAATAACCAATTAAAATTTGATGATAATTTTTTGGCAAATCTTCACATCCTTGCGTTGCATTATGTAACTGATAGACGCCATTACTGAGTGGATTTTCATCTATGATAAATTTAAGCATGTCCATTCCATCACCTCTGAACTATGATTTTATTTTCAATAATCCCATAAAAAAATTATGGATATATATTTATCTAAAAATTATGCTGTTTTTAGATAAAAATCAAATGTTTTTCGAGATCAATATCATGCAATATTTTTCAAAATATGTTGACCAACTCTTTATTGGTATTGGCAATTTATAATGGTGCTGAGGCTATCTTATTTTTCTTTTTTAAACGAATCCAACGTACCACCCAAATCATGGCAATAATACCCACAATGACCACGAGAATAGGAACAAGGAAGGACAAAATTGAAACCACTAATGCACTGATCCATTCACCTGTTGACACTACAGGATTAGCAATTCCTCCTGTAGTTGCAGTGGACAAGCCACGTACTGCAACTGTGCTCAGTTGTACTGCTGACGCTGTCCCGCCCCCAACAATAATTGCTGCTGCCCAACTGGCAAAGGGTGACATTTCTCCTGTGCTCACCGCCATCGTGGTCAGTGTGCCTGCAACCATTGCCGCAGGTGTAGAAATGGTGTCCAACGCATTGTCCACCCAAGGAATGTAATAAGCTCCAATTTCACAGACTGTAGCGACTGCAAGCCCAATACAAACCGATGGCATTGCCAACCATTCAAAGCCTTTCATCGGCTCAAACCATCCTGTTAAGGATGCTACACTCATCACAAGTAATGGGACAAATACACGAAAACCACAGGCAGCGCTTAATCCAATGCCAATGCACAAGCTAAGTATTGTTTCGATCATCATGCGTCTACCTGTATTTTTTATGGATGAATGGATAAGGTAGCAAAAAGCCCTATTGAGTAATAGGGCTTTTTTTTAAAACAGGGAGTAGCTGTTTTGCTTGTGCTGCTTAGGCATTCTTGTTGTTGAATTGATTGCCAAGGCATTTGGTACACGGTGGTAAACGATCTGTACCAATTTCTAAGTAGGTGCGGTGTCCGCAGTTGACACAAAAATAGAAGCCTGTTCCAGGTTTTTGACCAGCCATTACCATTTTTGTTCTCCATAGGTTTTTAGAAATGGTGAATAAAGTATAGGCTGTTTTTTGTGTTTGTCTATTGGTCATTTCGACAAATGATGATGGCATTTGAGCAAAAAATACTTAAGCCGTTTTTTTTATCAACTCTCGCTCAATTTGTGACATATTTTACAATGTTTGCTGTTTTGTTCGCTTAAAAAGACTCAAATGAATTGAATTTCCTATGTAGTCAAATATGTTTCAAGTTATTTCTGCATCAATATTGGCATTCCGTCCTCGTCAAAGGATACGCCTCGCTCAATTAATTTTTCATACGCTGCGTGATGAACCACGCCTCGTTTACTCACTTTAGCTTCGAGTAGTCTGCATAAAGTCGCTTCGCTGACATTAGGATGATTCACCACTTCTATGCGTACACCCCAAAATTTGTCATTGGCAAAGCGGTCGAGGATTTCAGCATCCGCATCGGGATTCATGGCGGCAACAACACGGATTGCCTGATTCGGGTCTGTTAAAAATGGTTCAAGTTCGGCTGTATTGGAAGCACCACACGCTAAAATATAGCGACGTTCTTCTTCGGCTTTTTGTTCGGGGGATTTTTTGGGCATGGGTTGTTCGCTTTGAATTCTTGTCTTTATTTTAGTAATTCACCTCTTTTACATCTACAAAAAAAATTTGTAGGTATGAATTCCATTGGAGCCATAACTTATTATTCAGTACCTCCTTTCCACACAAAGGGACTCATAGCAAGTATCTAAAAATTCGGTCTCTGAAACTTTGAATTAAACTCCTCAGAAAGATAAATATATTAACTCTCTCCAATCATGAAAGGTTTTATTTCAGGCATTACCTTCCTCTAATGGTCCCAATTTAATCCTCGAAAACTTTTGTTTCATTATTGATCAAAATAATTTGCTCAATATGAGCATCAATATTCTCATAAATTTTTTGAAAAATCACAGGTAAATATTGAATAATATCATTCATAGTCACTTCGTTTTTTTCAAATCGGTGGTAGGTCTTTAGATAATGAATTATTTCTTCTTTTTGCTCATTTTCAATCATAATCACGGGATCAAGATCTTGATATAAATGTTTATTTGATAAATGTATCAAACCGCACCCAAACTTATAAACAATCTGTTCCCAACCACCTTGTTTGATCATTTCCTTATCATTTACTTTCTGCATTTTCTGATTAGCATTCAAAAATCTCCACTCACCAAATTCAACACTATTTTTGACTAAATCCAAAGCATTCGACCTTAACTGAAAACCGCTATTATGGTCTACTAAGTAAGAAACACGTAATAAACTATCTAGTTCTTGCCTTATAATCCCAATGCAAACTCCATAACAATACGCATCATATAGCAAGTTAAAAGATTTTAAATTTTCAGCTGACCTAGCTCTAACCTGCTTAAGAAATTTATCTAATACATGCATTATTTCCGCCAATAAAAAACTCACTTAACAGAGAATATTTTCTAATAATATCAAATACTTTTAGCTTTAAATTTCAAACATATTTCCCTTCTATGAAACCTTATCAAGTTAACATTATCAAATCAATGTAAAGCTGAAGTTACTTCCTTCAATATGTTGTGAATATACGAAATCTAGATTAATTTCCCTAAACTTATTTTCATTTACAAGCCTAGTTAAATATGCATCATCTTGTGGCTTAGGATGAACACCTAAACACCATAAAAACCGATCAGTAGATATCTTAGATCCTTTGATTTTTTCATATTTTTCCATATCTTTAAGCATGTAACGAATACAGTGAGAAATATTTTGATGCTGTTTGATTTCTAAAGGAATTGAACTTTGCTTATATTTTTGACGAATCATGAAATCAATTGAGCAGATATCTTTTTCTTTGGATATACGCTTATCAAATTCAAACCGTACCTCTCTTTCAACAACAGAAATCTTCTCATGTTTATACATAAATATTGCAAATTCAACTTGCAACCAAATTTCCCATCCTTTGATTTCAAATTTTTCAAATTCTATAAGCTTATTAACGATTTTTTCTTGTTGAAAAAACTCATTCGATATGTCCTTTAAAAATTTAAAGTCTTCTTTTAATTGCTTCAACTTATTTACTCTATAATAAAACGACCCCACATCAATGTAGGGTCTTTTTACAACAATATCAAATACTTTTAGCTTAAATTATCAAGCCACATTCCCTTCCAAGAAATCCTGTGCAAAGCGTTGCAATACACCACCCGCTTCATACACATGCACTTCTTCTTCAGTATCCAAACGGCAGGTTACAGGCACTTTAATGATTTCATTTTGACCATTCTCAGTCGAACGCTCAATCACCAAAGTCAAATCAGAACGCGGTGCAATATTACCGATCACACTATACAACTCAGTACCGTCCAACTTTAACGTTTTACGATCCGTTCCAGCTTTAAACTCAAGCGGTAACACGCCCATACCCACCAAGTTAGTACGGTGAATACGCTCAAAACCTTCCGCAACAATCACTTCAACACCAGCAAGACGCACACCTTTCGCAGCCCAGTCACGGCTAGAACCTTGGCCATAGTCCTTACCTGCAACAATGATGAGCGGTTGCTTACGATTCATATAGGTTTCAATCGCTTCCCACATACGCATTACTTCGCCTTCAGGCTCAACACGCGCCTTAGAACCCTGCTTGATCGTACCGTCAGAACGAACCACCATCTCATTGAACAATTTCGGATTGGCAAATGTTGCACGTTGAGCAGTCAAGTGATCCCCACGGTGCGTTGCGTATGAGTTAAAGTCTTCCTCAGGCACGCCCATTTTATGTAGGTATTCACCTGCTGCCGAATCCATCATGATTGCATTTGATGGTGATAAATGATCCGTGGTGATGTTGTCACCCAAAATCGCAAGCGGACGCATATTTGCCAAAGTACGTGGCGCAGCCAAAGCCCCTTCCCAATACGGCGGACGACGAATATAGGTACTTTGCGGACGCCAGTCATATAACGGACTTGCTGCCTGAACACGTTCACCCAAATCAAACATCGGGATATACACTTTTTTGAATTGCTCAGGTTTCACTGCTTCCTTCACCAATGCATCAATTTCAGCATCAGACGGCCAAATGTCTTTCAGGTAAATTGGGTTGCCGTCTTTGTCATTACCCAACGCATCTGTTTCGATGTCAAAACGAATCGTACCTGCAATCGCATACGCCACAACTAAAGGTGGAGAAGCCAAGAACGCTTGTTTTGCGTATGGATGGATACGACCATCGAAGTTACGGTTACCTGAAAGAACTGCGGTTGCATACAAGTCACGGTCAATGATTTCTTGTTGAATCACTGGATCTAACGCACCTGACATACCATTACAAGTTGTACATGCATATGCCACGATACCAAAACCCAATTTTTCTAAATCGTGCAATACACCTGCTTCTTCCAAATACAACGCAGCCGCTTTAGAACCCGGTGCAAAAGAAGTTTTCACCCAAGGTTTACGTACTAAGCCAAGCTCATTTGCTTTACGTGCAAGTAAGCCTGCTGCAACAGTATTACGTGGGTTAGAAGTGTTTGTACATGAGGTGATTGCTGCAATGATGATTGCGCCATCAGGCATTAAGCCTTCAGCTTCTTGAGCTTTAGCCGCTTCTAAATTACCTGCAATACCTTTGGCTTTAAGGTCAGCTGTTGATACACGTGCATGTGGGTTTGATGGTCCTGCGATGTTACGCGTTACAGTAGAAAGGTCGAAACGAAGTACACGTGGGTATTCCGCTTGCTTCATATCAGAAGCCCAAAGACCAATTTCTTTGGCATAAGTTTCAACCAATTTGACTTGTTCAGATTCACGACCTGTTAGGGTTAAATAATCAATCGTGTTTTGGTCGATGTAGAACATCGCTGCTGTCGCACCGTACTCTGGTGTCATGTTCGAAATCGTTGCACGATCACCCACTGACATGCTGTCTGCGCCTTCACCGAAGAATTCTAAATACGCACCAACCACACGTTCTTTACGCAAGAATTCAGTGAGTGCCAAAACGATATCGGTTGCGGTAATGCCTGCTTGACGCTGACCAACAAGCTCGACCCCGATAATGTCAGGTAGACGCATCCAAGAAGCACGACCCAGCATTACATTTTCTGCTTCTAAACCACCCACACCGATTGAAATCACACCCAATGCATCGGTATGTGGTGTGTGTGAGTCTGTACCCACACAGGTATCAGGGAATGCAATACCACCACGGTTTTGAATCACTGGAGACATTTTCTCCAAGTTGATTTGGTGCATGATGCCGTTACCCGCAGGGATCACGTCGACATTTTCAAATGCTGTTTTGGTCCATTCGATGAAGTGGAAGCGGTCTTCATTACGACGGTCTTCAATCGCACGGTTTTTCTCAAAGGCATCTGGGTCAAAACCACCATATTCTACAGCCAGTGAATGGTCTACAATCAACTGAGTCGGAACGACTGGATTGACTTTAGATGGGTCACCGCCTTGGTCTGCAATCGCATCACGCAAACCTGCAAGGTCTACAAGTGCTGTTTGTCCGAGAATGTCATGACATACCACACGTGCAGGGTACCAAGGAAAATCGTGGTCTTGTTTACGGTTGATGAGTTCTTTTAAAGATTGTTCGAGAATGGCTGGGTCACAACGGCGTACCAATTGCTCTGCCAAGACTTTAGATGTGTATGGAAGTTTTGCGTATGCGCCTGGCTGAATATCTTCTACGGCTTGACGCACGTCATAATATTCGAGCTGGGTACCTTGCAGGGGTTTGCGGTAGTTGTTATTCATTACGTGTGCCTCTTGCATCATTTTGTACTGCGTTCTAATGGCTGAATAGTACACTGTCGAAAAGCCATTTCCCAAATCTTTTATATTTCATATAGTTATATATAAAAATAGGGGTTTTAGAAATATTTGGTAACATATTGCTCGATTTATTTTTCTGAAATGTGCATTTTTTATAAAAATAGCGGAAAATAAGCTTAATTCTTTAGTATTAGATTTAAGATAAGTGAGCAATTCATGAGCAATTTAGCTTTCTCCTCGTTTACTTTAATTGGTGTCGATGCACTGAAATTCTTACAAGGACAAGTCACTGTCAATGTTGAAGCTTTGGCTGAAAATGTAAACCAGTACACAGCAATTTGTGATTTGAAAGGTCGTATTCACTTTGGTTTATGGCTTAAAAAACGTAATCCTGAAGAGTTTGAGATCGTAACGACGCAAGATCAGGCTGAGGAATTTGCCAAACATATTAAAAAATATGGTGCTTTTTCTAAGATGAAACTTGAACAAGTTGGACATGTTTTTCCAACAGTGAATGGCACGACAACTCACTTTTCTGACGTTGAAACTGATATCTCTGCATGGAAAATTGCTGCGATTCAAACAGGTCAAGCTTATATTGATCAAACGATTGAAGGTGTTTTTCAACCACAAGAACTCCGTTTACATCAACGTGGTGGTGTCAATTATGACAAGGGCTGTTATTTGGGTCAGGAAGTGATTGCCCGTCTTTGGTTTAAAGCAAAACCGAAAGCATGGTTACATGTGATTCAAGGTTCAGGTGCTGCTCCTGCTCAAGCTGAGCAACTGAATAAAGGCGTTCAAGTGGTCAATAGCACTGCTTTTGAAAATGGTTTTATTGCGCTTGTGGTGGCTCGACCTGAAGCTTTGGCTGAGCTTGAAGTGACTGTTTTAGACTTACCTGAAAGTTTAAGTGGTGATGTGGCTCGTCCTGTTTAAAAAACATAGATCACGTGAAAAAAAGCGTGATCTTCTTTTCCAAAGTAGATGATCATTATGAAATGTGCGCCTGCTGATTTATCTTTTTTATTTCAATTACCTTATTTAACATTAGCTCGTCATCAAACAGCTCTTCCATTTTTATTACATCATGTTCAACTCGCTGATGAACTAAGCAATATTTTAACTGCTTATCCAAATTTAAAATATCAACCTTTAGATTTTTATTATATTTTACATAAATCTCTGAGCATTATTGATGAAGATGTCATAACTGACTTAATGTCAAAATATGGATGGCAAGGAAAAATCATTGCCGCCTTTTTATGTTTTTTAGCACCTGATCCAAGCTACAAAAATACGATCAACAATGCTATACAACATACTCCTAAAAGGAATCAATGGTTATTGCATCTCGCTTTATCTGAGTTCTGCTCAGACAATACCACCCCATATTTTTCAAATGAAATCTATACGTGTTTTAAAAATTTCCGAAAAAATTTAATACCCATCCGTCAAGCAAGATCAATCCGTAAAATCCCATATGAAAATTTAGAAACAGTAGAACAGCAACAAAAACTTTTGCTAAAAGAAATTTACAACTCCAAAGGCAAGGAAGCTGCTCATCAATTCATGAGGAATTCGATTTTTTATAATCTATTTTTTAGTTTCAAATAGAGCAATTATGAAAGTCATTTTCAAATCAAAATTAAGAGTTCTACGAGTATATTTTAACAAGCATCTAATATGTAATTGAAAATAGACAAAAATAGCCTCTAAAATTGATGACTAATCTTTCTTCCTCACATAATAAACCACCCCACCCCGATCATCGGAAAAATAAAATGAATTTGCATCAATTTTATAAATATCAGCAGGTCGACCATTTACTTTTTTACCCACTAAAAAACCATCCATAAAGGTTTCAAGTTTTTGCCCTTTACGCATCATCACAATTTTATAACCATGACCAATCTTTGCATCGGTTGAACCGTGTAATGCGACTAAAAAAGCATTTTTAATCGTGTCATCCGTGTTCGGATCATCAAAATAATCAAAACCTAAGGCAGAAGAATGCGATGGGAAATAGGCATAAGGCGATGGCACATTTTTACAGCCTGAGGCACGTTTAAACTTAGGGTCTGCAAAAACTTTTCCACCCGCTGAATAACAAGATGGCCAACCATAATCAGTATTCGCTTTTAGTGCATAAAATGTTTCATCAGGTTTATTTTTCCCTAAATGATCTGAGCCTTGATTGGTGGCAAATAAAAAGTTGCCAATCCATTTCAAACCCACTGCATTACGTAAACCTGAAGCATAAATTTTCTGCTCTGAACCATCAGGGTTCATTTCCAAAACAGTTGCCCGAACTTGTTCTTTCTCTACACAGGCATTGCAACTTGAACCGACTGAAACATAAATTTTACCATTGCCACCAACTGCTATCGTTCGTGTCAGATGCCATCCGCCATATTTATAACTTAAGCCATAATCAGGAAAAGTCGCCAGAACTTCAGACTTAGCCGAAGGTTTTATTTCACCTTGCGTGAATTTACGACGGGTGAGTTGATGGGTTTCTGCAATATAGATCCAATCCTGCCCGCCCGCATCTGTATAAAATTGTACTGAGTTTGGATTTTTTAAACCTGTCAGATAAGGTGTGATTTTGCTGAACTTTCCTGTTTGTGGATTCCATTCATCTAAAATATAAATACTGCCTTTATTATTATCAGACAGGTCATACATATCGGTGACAAACATTCTACCGTCTGGAGATTTAGCAAAAAAACGTACACGTTTTAAGCCTTCCGCAGCAGGAATAATCTCGTAATTTGCAGGTAAATTTAAGGAAAATTGCTGACCATTTTTCAAGTGAATTGGGTGTGGAACCAATTGGGGTTGCTCAGCGAAAATGCTTGTTGAATACACTAAGCTGATGAGTAATATTGAACGTATTTTTATCATTATTGCATTCATCTGATTCAATATGAATTTTTATAATATAAACTGAATGAACAACAGATCACAAGATTCTTTTAAAAAAGAAAAAATCAAGCTATATGATTGTTTTATATAATTTTAAAATAAATTAAAAATCAAGTTTACAATTTTAAAGCATGCATCTACATCAGTGTGTCATATCTCGATTTAAAGTCAGTGAGCCGCAAAGCTTACTTTACCGCTCAACTCAATGATTTGACTCAGTTAAAGTAAATATTCATCTCTTAAAAACCATGAAACAGCTTATTCATATCTTTACAAACATAGTCTTTAAAATGATAAGCACGGGCATGTTTTGCATCAAATTTTGCCGTCAAATCGCCTTTTTGAAAAATATAAACCCGATCTTCTTTACTGATCAGATATTCACTGCCCAATTTCATCAATAAAGCATCAATTTTATCTGCATCTGCAATACTTTCATCTTCAAGCACTTTTAAATAATTGCGCTTAATGGTTTTAATAAACATGCTCTACTCTACAGTTCAATTGAATAGGGGAATTTAACCAAAATCTACAGCAAAAACCTATTTGAACATGCAACAAAAGCGGTCATTCCTCTATTTCAATCTTGTCTAAAGCGAAGGATGCCGATAAAATTGCCACATCATGTGTTATCGCGGCTGCTGAACCCGATCAACTCATGATTTTTAAAATAATGGACACTCACTATTTAGTTTTAGAGCAAACCAAAGCACCGCCACACCCCCCAAAACGTAACCGAGCATGGCGACGTAAAAACAAATATACTCATCTACGACGGGATGCTCGACATCATCCCTCAATGTTTAAGCCTGAAAAGAAATTTAAGTTCATGGCAGGACGACCATTTAAACTAAAAAGAGCCATGCATTTAGGCTTTGAATATCCACGAATCTCACCTCAACAACGACGGCTCAATGCTCAACATGAATACTGGAATTCTATCAATTGAATATTCTTTTTATTTGTAGTCGTAACCAATGGCGTAGTCCCACCGCAGAGCATGTCTTTGCCGTGGGCTATGGCATTAAAACTCGCTCGGCAGGTACCAGTCGTCACGCGAAACATACCCTTTCATCCAAAGATATTGCTTGGGCAGATCTTATTTTTGTGATGGAACAAAAGCATAAGCAAAATATCAAAGAAAAATTTTCCAAACAGTTGCAACATAAGAAAGTCATTGTACTCGACATTCCTGATGACTATCACTATATGGATGCCGCGCTAGTTGAAATTTTGCAAGATGTTGTGCCACCCTACTTAGATGATTTTGCATAAATTTTAATAATTTTTCTCAATCAAATAATTACAGGAATAGGCTATATTTTTTTAAATAACTACGCCAATATCCAACCAATATTTTTTCGAGATTGATTATGAAAACGTGGTTCACTGCGCTGAGTCTGAGCTTTTTTGCCATGACTGCAAGTCATGCAGACATTAAAACCGTAGAAAAAAATCTTAAACAAAATTTCCCAGATATTGCAGTTAAGTCTGTCAGAACATCTGCTGTGAAAGATATCTATGAAGTCTATATGGGTGGGCGCATTGTCTATACCACCGATGATGCAAAATACTTTTTTGTCGGAAATCTAATTGATTTAAAACAGCAAAAAAACTTAACAGAAGAAAGTATGCAAGTTTTAAGTAAAATAGACATTGCCCAACTTCCACTGAACCAAGCCATTAAAAAAGTCAAAGGCAAAGGCGAACGTGTCATCTATTTATTTAGTGATCCTGACTGTCCATATTGTCAAAAATTTGAGCATGAATTGCAAAAAATTGACAACTTGACTGTGTATTTATTCTTGTATCCAATTCCAACTTTGCATCCTAATGCAGTGAATATTGCTAACCAAATTTGGTGTTCAAAAAACCCACATCAAGCATGGCTCGACTATACACTTGAGAAAAAACAACCCTCAAATCATAAAGTATGTGCTACACCCATCACGAAAATCGCAGATTTAGGCAAGCAACTTGAAGTTGAGGGTACACCGACCTTTTTCTTAAAAGATGGTACTCGTATTTCGGGTATTCGTAGTGCAGAAGACTTAGAAAAAATTCTAAAATAACACTATTAGGATGGTGACGATTCACCTACGCTTCACCATCCTTTTTTACAATCACAATATCATTTTCGAAACTTATTTTTTCAGTTATATTTAACCTCTGACACCTGTAAAATTATTTTCATACATTCATACTTTTATTGATTATTTTCGCTGTAAAAAAACATCATAAACCTTTATTTTCAAGAACTTAAAACGATGAAAAAAAATCTAATCACCTGCGTAATCTTAAGCCTAACACCATTGACTTTTTCGACTGCCAAAGACGTAGTGATAGAGCCTCGTATTGCTACCTCACCCGTTGAAATCATGCCACGCTCCATTCAAATTATCACAGCAAAAAATGAAACAGCAATGCAACTGAAAAGTGTCAAAACACAAGTGGAAATCATCAATGGTTTAGCTGAAACAACCGTGGAAATGCAATTATATAATCCGAATACGCGACCACTAGAAGGAAATTTAGAGTTCCCATTGCAAGAAGGTCAACAAATTACGGCGCTGGCTTTGGACATCAATGGTGAAATGCGTGATGCTGTACCTGTGCCCAAAGCCAAAGGACAGCAAGTGTTTGAAGCCATTGAACGGCGTAATGTAGACCCTGCTTTGCTTGAACAGACTCAAGGCAATAATTTTAAGCTGCGAGTCTACCCAATTCCTGCACAAGGTACGCGCACGGTTCGTATTCGTTACCAAGAAGCGTTAAGCCAGAGTTCACAAGATAAACGCTATCGCTTACCCTTACAATTTGCCAATCAAGTGCAAAATTATCAGCTTGAGATCAGCATAAAAGGTGTTGAAAATATACCTAAAAGTGAGCAGTTAACCTTTACTCGCAACGCAAAAAATGAATATCGTGCAACGCTTACAAATCCGAAACTCACCGATCTCAAACACATCGATATTTTGATTCCTAGCAATCAACAAGCCCAACTATTTACACAACATTTTAAAAATGCTGATTATTTTTATGCCGAAATTCCTGTTGTGGATATGTTACAAGCACGTCCGTTACCAGAAAATATTGGCATTTTATGGGATGCGTCTTTGTCTGCTCGACAACGTGATCTACAAAGTGAACTTGCCTTACTCGATGCATATTTTCAAAAGATACAAAATGCGACCGTTGAATTAACTCTGTTACGTTATAAAGCCTCTGCACCACAAAGCTTTAAAATTAAAAATAGTGATTGGTCAGCACTGAAAAAGTTCTTGGAAAATGTAGTATACGATGGAGCAACGCATCTTTCTGGCTGGAAAAACAACAGTAATATTCAAGAATATTTATTGTTTAGTGATGGCTTAGACAACTATGGTCTGCAACAAAACATTCAACTCAATGACAAGCAACGTTTATATACGATTCAAGGCAATGCCCTGAACTTAGATCATCAACAATTACGTCAACTTGCCGAAAAAAATCATGGGCAATATCTATTTTGGCAAAATACAAATGAGTTTAAACAAGCACAACATGCCCTACTCCATGATCAAAGCCGTTTAATTCAAGTCGATGGTAATGGCATCAGTGAATTATATATTCCATCGTATTTTCCTGAAAATGGAATTGTGCGCGTGTTTGGCAAATATTCACCCCTGGTCGGGGATCAAGCCGCCTTAAAGCTAAAATTAAACAATGGCGAGCAACAACAAACTTTACAATTGCCCTTTAACAGCAGTTTGAACAGTCAACAAGTCGCAGCACTTTGGGCAAAACAAAAAGTCGCACAACTACTGCCACAAGCAACGCTGAATGAACAAGCCATTCAAAGCCTTGCACAAGACTTTAACCTTGTGACGCCTAACACCTCTTTGATTGTCTTAGAAAATTTAGATGATTATGTGCAATATAAAATTCAACCACCTGCAAGCTTAAAAGCGGAGTATGAACAACGCATCACTGCTCAACAACAAAGTATGCAGCAAAAACAGCAGCAAGCTCTTGCCCGCAGTATTGATGAATATAAAGAACATCAACATTGGTGGGAAAAAGATTTTCCAAAACAAAAAATCAAGCGAAGTCATGCCGAAAAAATGGCCAATGCACCTGTAGTTGAAGTTGCACCTGCTCCTCAAATGCCCGCACCTGTCTCTGCTGAATATGCAGCAGATGCAATTGCGACAGATTCAGTTGCGGCTGCAACCGAAACAAGAGAAGTTTTACAAAGCCGCAGTCAAAAGGCACAGCAACGCAGCAGCAATACACCACAAAATATTACGATTGAGATTCAGCCGTGGAAAGATGACGCGCCCTATGTCGCACGTTTAGAAAAAGCATCGAAACAACAAGCGTACCAAATCTATTTAGATGAACGTGAAAATAACTTAAACAATCCATCATTTTATTTAACTGTTACGGAGATTTTTAAGCAAAAAGGCTTACATGATGAAGCCATTTTGGTCATTTCAAATTTAGCTGAATTAAATTTGGAAAATCGTCATGTTCTACGATTATTGGGTCAGCAGCTCATGTTGCTCCAACAATATGAAGATGCGATTGTGATTTATCAAAAAGTTTTAAACATGGCAGAAGAAGAGCCACAATCTTGGCGTGATCTTGCTTTGGCCTATGCAGAAAACAAACAATATGATGATGCAATTCACACCATGTACCATGTGGTAAGTCATGAATGGGATCAGCGTTTTGGTGGTATTCATTTAATTGCTGTAGATGAATTAAACAACTTTATTGCCAAAGCACCAAACAGCCCTGCGATCAAAGACATCGACAAAAAATTAATTCGTAATCTACCTGTGGGAATTCGTGTGGTACTGACATGGGACAGTGATAATTCAGATATGGATTTGTGGGTGATCGACCCGAATCAGGAAAAAACCTATTACTCAAATCGTCATAGTGCACAAGGCGGTAAAATTTCCAATGATTTCACAGGGGGTTATGGTCCTGAAGCATTTTGGTTAAGGCAACCCATGAAAGGTGAATACAGCATCAAAGCACATTATTATGGTGACCGTCAGCAAATCGTGACTGGACCGACGACTGCATTTGTGCGCTTAATTCGTGATTGGGGAACCTCAAAACAAAGCGAAGAAATTTTACGAGTGAAAATGACCAAAGATCGACTGCAAACAGGTGAAGATGGTGCAGTATTGATTGGTAAATTTAAGGTGAATTAAGAAGCCATTGTGAAGTACAACATCTGTTTAATAATCACTTTTTTGAATAGATGTTGTCACCTACACAATATATTCTTAAAAATAACATTAAATAACAAATATTTAAAAACAGAATATTTTGTATACATTTTCACACCTATTCATCTGTTTGCCTCACAATACCATACAAAAATTAAAGAAAAACACGCCTTTTAAGGCTTTACATCTTATTTTTAGAGCACTTATGATGAATCCACGAAAACTACAAAATTTCTTTCAGGAAGAAATGCTTCAATAAGGTTATGTATCAATGAAAAAAATTCTACTCTCTGCATTACTCAGTTTTTCTTGTGTAACTGCTTTTGCAGCACCACAAGCCTCATCTGTCGATCCCAAATTTGCAAAAGTTGAACAACTGATTCAAAAGAAAGATTTTAACGCAGCCTATAAAGAACTTGAAAGCATTGCTAAAACAGGTGATGCACAAGCTTTATATAATTTGGCATTTTTAACTCAAGCAGGTCAAGGTACTACAGTTGACACTAAAAAAGCCTTGCAATACTATCAACAAGCGTCTGACAAAGGCTATTCAGTTGCAAGTTATGCACTTGCTAAAGCCTATCAAACGGGTGAATTAGGCGTTCAAGTCGATCAAAACAAAGTCCGCCAATACTTAGAGAAGTCCTCAAAACAAGGTTATGACGATGCCACTGTCGAATATGCTGTACAACTTTTCTCTGAAGACAAAGCAGAATCAGACAAATTGGCACTGCAAAAGTTAGATCCTTTAATTAAAAAAGGGAATATGCAAGCGATCCACGCTAAAGCACTGTATGACATTAGCCAAGGATTTAAAAATAAGAAAATCGAATCTGTACAGCAAGGCATCAAGTCCATCCAAACACTTGCACAAAAAGGCTATATTCCTGCTTTGTTAGCAATGGCAAATATGATGGTAAAAGGCGAAATCATTGAGCAGAATTTACCTGAAGCAAAAAGAATTTATGAAGCTTTAGCCAAACAAAACGTGCCTACAGCCAAAGAAGCTGTTGAAGCGATCAATAAAATGATTACCAATAAAGCTGCGAATCCTGCAAAAAAATAGATATCCCCATATCATATAGACTTAAATCTTTTAAAATGGCAGTCAAATTGACTGCCATTTTTTCTTGATAATGCATTGTAAAATAAAAATTATTTAAAAATCCATTCTCGTATTTCACAACTTCCCCACTCAATATCTGTAATCTTTTGTAAATTAATCTTGCTAAATAAATAGTCTTTGTGACACTATATTTATATAGGCTATAAGACACTATATAGAGATGTAAAGATGTCTATTCAAATTAAAGATTCAAATAACAAAATAATTGCTGTGAAGACCAGACAATTTTCAGGCGGAGAACGTCACGTACAGTTCGAAGCAGATGAACTCACGCAACGTCAAGGTCAGGTTTATATTCAAGCCAAAATCAAGAATAGTCAGGATTTGATGGATTATTTGTTGATTGAAAATGTATTGATGAATCAAGGTTTAACAATCAATTTGGAAATCCCTTATTTCCCCTATGCACGTCAAGATCGTATTTGTGCAACAGGTCAGGCATTTTCACTCGACATTATGACCAAACTTTTGAATATCAATACTGAGCAATTTCCAAAGCAACGTCATTCCATCAAAGTTTGGGATGTGCATAGTGTGGTATCTGAAAAATTATTGGGCGAAAACACATTATTTAATAAAGTGATTAATGTTCAACCTAGTGAAATTATTTTAAAAAGCCAAGCCTTAACAGATATTTTAACAGCTCAAGATACAGTATTGATTTGCCCTGACGCAGGTGCAAAACAGCGTACTCAAGGCATTGCTGATGTAATCAATGCTCATCGAGCAAGCAATATTGAAATTGTATATTGCGAGAAAAACCGTGATCCAGTCACAGGTAAAATTCAAAACTCACATGTGCATACGACTGATTTATCAGGCAAAACAGCAGTCATTACAGATGACATCTGTGATGGTGGTGCAACCTTTATTGGTATTGCCGAAGAATTGAAAAAGTTAAATTGTGAGCATGTAGTGCTCTATGTCACGCATGGCATTTTCAGTAAAGGTTTGGCTGTATTTGATGGAAAAGTTGATCAAATTTTTACTTCTGACAGTTTCCCTCAAATCGCCAATGAAAAAATGACTGTGATTCACTTTGGCAGCAATGACTAAACGATTACCCAAATAAAGATATGATTACCTTAGGAAAATAAAAATGAGCTTAAAATTAAATCCATTGAATGCAATCGACTTTTATAAAGCAGACCACAGACGCCAATACCCTGCTGGCACTGAATATGTCTATGCCAATTTCACACCACGCTCGGCTAAATTGGCAAAAATGTTGCCCGATTTTGATGACAAAATCGTATTCTTTGGCTTGCAAGGTTTTATTAAACACTTTTTGATTGATACTTGGAATGAAGGCTTTTTTAAACAAAATAAAAATAAAGTCGTTTCAGCTTATAAACGTCGTATGGACAATGCTTTGGGGGATGGTGCTGTTCCCGTCGATCACATTGAAGCTTTACATGATTTAGGTTATTTGCCTATTCGCATTAAAGCCTTAGAAGAAGGCAGCCGTGTCAATATGAAAGTGCCTGTATTAACTATTATGAATACTCTGCCTGAATTCTTTTGGTTGACGAATTATTTGGAAACAGTACTGAGTGCTGAATTATGGAAAAGCTGTACCACTGCAACCATTGCTTTTGAATACAAACGTTTATTGACTGAATATGCAATTAAAACAGGTGCACCTTTGGATTTTGTTCCAATTCAAGGACATGATTTTAGTAGTCGTGGTATGAGTGGTATTTATGATGCCACCCAAAATGGCGTGGGTCACTTAACCAGTTTCATTGGCACAGATGCGGTGTCTGCAATTGATTATGCTGAGGAATATTACAATGCCGAAGGGGTTATTGGTGTTTCTGTCCCTGCAACTGAGCACAGTGTCATGTGTATGGGCAGTGAAGACAATGAAATTGAAACGTTTCGTCGGTTAATCACTGAGCTGTATCCTTCTGGTGTGGTCAGTATTGTGTCGGATACTTGGGATTTTTGGCGAGTGATCACTGAGTTTACGGTGGAGTTAAAAGCTGAAATTCTTGCTCGCCAACCGAATGCAATGGGTTTAGCAAAACTGGTGTTCCGTCCTGACTCAGGCGACCCTGTTAAAATTTTGTGTGGTGACCCTGAAGCCGAAGTAGGTAGCCCTGCGTATAAAGGCGCTGTGGAATGCTTATGGGATGTTTTTGGAGGAACAACAACAGATAAAGGCTATAAAGTTTTAAATGAACGTGTCGGTTTAATCTATGGTGATTCGATTACTTTAGAACGTGCTTCAAACATTCTTCAACAATTGGAAGCCAAAGGCTTTGCATCGAATAACGTGGTGTTTGGGATTGGGAGTTATACTTATAATTACATGACCCGTGACACTTTTGGTTTTGCGGTCAAAGCGACTTGGGGGCAAGTAAATGGTGTTGCTCGTGAATTGTTTAAAGACCCGGTCACAGACTCAGGCGTGAAGAAATCTGCAAAAGGTTTGTTGCGTATTGAAAAATCTACAAATGGTTTTGAATTATTTGATCAACAAACTGCTGAGCAAGAGCAACAAGGCGAGTTAAAAACAGTATTTGAAAATGGTCAGTTGACGCGTGAATGTCGTTTGGATGAGATTCGCGCTCGATTAGCTGAAAACCTGTAAGTATTGAAATGCTATCCTTGAAAAGAAACGTGTTTCAGGGATAGCAACTTAATAATTTGACTAAATCTTAGCAGTCATCTACCCATAATTTATAATGATCTAGATGATTATTTTTGAAATAAAATGTAATTGATTTATATTCGTCTTGTTCTGATGAAGCACTGAAACGATTTGGATTTTCTTCATCTGAAGTAATCTTGCCTTTAAAGATTTTTTGAAAATTGGCTTTGGTCATCGAGCTATCTATTCTTTTACCATAGAAAATCACCGCATTATTTTTAAGCATGTGGACGGTTTGAATTCGATTGTAGCCATTGACCGTAAATGATCCAAAATCATATTCATCTGGAAATTTTCCACCATTACATTCATCTGGCTCACCTTTAATCACTTTTAGAGGCTTTGGTAGTGTTTTTAGATTCAAATCAAATGAATGATATGTTTTACCATTGATCACAGGTTGAATGGTTTTATCTGCAAAGGTTAAAGTCGAAACGCAACATAATACTGAGATAAATAAAGTTTTAGTGCTCATTGTCTGTTCTTATTAAATTTATCTATGAATCGACATCATAAAGACTCGGTTTCAAACAAACAAGTTGGAAAATACTTGGCGAATATCCCCCTACCCTGTAATAATCCGAATACTCATCCACGTTGAAAATAAAGCGAGCCAGACCGTGATGTTTACATCTGAACAGGATTTTTTATCCAACTATAATAAAAAAGACTTTGATGCACCTTTGTTCACGGTGGATATGGCAATTTTTTCTGTAGATAAAGGACAACTTCAAGTTCTACTCATTAAGCGTTCTAACTTTCCACAAAAAGATCAATGGGCTTTGCCGGGTGGTTTTGTCGATTTGTCGAAAGATACCGATTTGATGGCTTCTGCTCATCGTAAATTGGTGGAAAAAACAGGACTTCAGTCACCACATTTGGAACAAGTCGCGACTGTTGGCAATGCTACACGTGACCCACGGGGGTGGGCAGTGACATCTTTGTATTTTGCGCTGATTGATTTTAAAGCCTTTCAACGCGTTGCCAATGAACAGACCGAGCAAAAGCAAACCGAGTATAGTGAATGGTTTTCTATTGCCGATGCTAAAAAATTGGATTTAGCCTTTGATCATTTACAGCTTTTGGATTTGGCGGTAGAGCGTCTAAGCAGTAAAGCTCGTTATACAGCACTGCCTGCGAGTTTAATGCCTGAACTCTTTACCCTGACTGAATTACAGCAGATTTATGAAATCATTTTAGGGCAAAGTTTGGAGAAAAAATCCTTTAGACGTCGTATGATTGAAGCGGGTGCGGTTGAAGAAACAGATCAATCCAAAATTGCAGGCAAACGTCCTGCGCAGTTATACAAATATGCTTTGGACAATTTTGATTTTCATTTTCCACGCATTTTGGAATATCCGAGGGAAAATCACACTGAAAAGTAATCATTAGAGTATAAAATGCATTTAGAACTTAAACTTTTTTTTGGATGGGTACAAATCAATCCAAATGTAGGATCAATTTTAAATCTTTAATTTAAACGATCAAAGCTGTGGCATATAAAATATTGGCAAACTCGACTCATAGAAAACATGCTAAATTATATATAGCATTTCAAACACTTGAATTCACATGACTGTACGCTTTCTTCATACTTCCGACTGGCATTTGGGACAATTTTTCTATAACCATTCCCGTCACTATGAACATGAGCAATTTTTGGCATGGTTACTTGAGCAAATCAAAGAAAAACAACCGCATGCTTTACTCATTGCAGGTGATATTTTCGATGTCATCAACCCCGCATCTGCTGCACAAAAACAACTTTATCAATTCCTCGCCGATACACATGACCTCGCCCCACACATGCAAACCTTGATGATTGCAGGGAATCATGATTCGGGTTATCGCATTGAACAAGTTGAACCTTTACTTGAAAAATACAATGCTAAAACTGTCGGTGTGATCCACAAAAATAATGAAGGTTCAATTGATTTAGACCGTTTACTTATTCCTATTTATGATACAAAAAATGATGAAAATAAAAAAATTGTTGCTTGGTGCTTAGCTCTACCCTTTTTACGTCCTGCTGAAATTACAGGTTTCAATGAGCAAACCACCAACAACCAAAACGCAATTGCTTATTTACATCAACAGATTATTGCCGAAGCAATCAAACGAAAAACAGCTGATCAAGCCTTGATTTTGATGTCACATGCACACATGCAAGGTGGCGAAACGTCGGACTCAGAACGCCCAATTATTATTGGCAATGAAGAGGCACTTTCCACTGCCCTGTTTGATGATGTGATCGACTATGTTGCGCTTGGGCATTTGCATAAACCGCAAAAAGTGGGCAAAGATCATATCCGTTATAGTGGTTCTCCGATTCCACTTTCATTTAGTGAAATCAACTATAAACATCAAATCGTTGAAGTCACCATTGATCCGAAAAAAACGGATGAATCTCGTTTTAAATATGAACCGATTTTTATTCCTCGCAGTGTGCAACTGCATAAAATCAAAGGGGAATTAACCGAAGTTTTTGTTAAACTCAAAGCCTTGCCAAGTGGTGAAATTGACAATATTGACTATCGTGAATATGTCGATATTGAGTACCATACTGCTGTACCACCACAGCCGAATTTAAGACAACAATTTGAAGATGCTTTACCCAAAGGTCGTTATCGTTTGGTGCGGATTTCTCGACAATATTTGGCTTCGGAAAAATCAGATAGTGAACAATCACATATCAGTTTAGAACCACCAACGCCAAAAAAACTCTTTGAACAAATTTGGCAAAAGCAAGGTTATGCCACTGATGATGCTGTGCTAAAAGACTTTCTAAGCTTGGTACAAGAAGCCGAAAAATCACTTGAAAATGAGCATGAAGGTTAAGGATTTGCCATGAAAATTTTATCTATTCGTATAAAAAATTTGGCATCTCTTGCAGGTGAGCATTTTATTGATTTTGAATCCGAACCTTTAGCTTCCGCAGGCTTAGTAGCAATCGTCGGGAAAACAGGTGCAGGAAAATCGACCATTTTAGATGCCATGTGCCTTGCGCTGTTTAATAAAATTCCACGTTTAAAAGACAGTGATGGTAAGTTGCAAGATGTTGATGGCACAGAACTTTTAACCAATTCTCCTCTAACCGTATTACGACGTGGCACGGCGCATGGTTTTGCTGAACTGACCTTTGTCGCTCAGGATCAAAAACATTATCTTGCCCGTTGGGAACTGAAACGTTCACGTGAAAAAGCAGATGGAAAACTGCAAAGCGTACAACGTTATCTAAAATGTATAACCGATGGTGTGGTCGTTGCAGACAAAGCCAAAGCGGTTGATGCAAGTATTTTCAAAATCACACAATTGAGCTTTGAACAATTCACTCGTGCCGTACTTTTAGCCCAATCAGAAGTCACCGCATTTTTAAAAGCCCGTGATAATGAACGTGGTGAATTACTTGAATATTTAACCAATTCTTCAATCTTTGGCAAAATTGGTCAATTGGCTTTTGAGCGCACCAAAGCTGTTGCAGTCAAACGCAAAGAACTTGAAAATTTACTGGGTCATATTGAAATTTTATCTGATGATGAAGTGGCTGAATTATCAAATCAATATCAACAAGTTGAAGCTGAATATAAAAAATTTGAGTCTGAAAAAACGCAACTCACGACCCAACAACAATGGTTTGAACGCAAGCAACAACTTGAAAGTGAAATTTTGGTGAAGCAACAATGGGTGGATACTCAACTTAAAGCGCAACAAGATTTAGCGCCTGAACGTGAGCGTCTGCATCGTTTAGAAATCTTTTCTGAAATTCGCTCAACCGTATTTCAACAGCAACAATTACTCAAAGCTGAACAACAACTTGCACCAAAAATTCAAAAGCAACAGCATTTATTTAATGAGTTAAAAAATCAGTTTGATATACAAAAAACTGCGTTTGTTCAGGCTGAAACCGCATTAAATGAATTACAAATTTTTGAAAGTGTTCATTTTGAATCCATCAATCAAGTCCGTCATTGTAATACTGAGCGTGATCGAATCGGAGTTGAATTTAAGAAAACTCAAACGAAACTGAATGAATTAGAAAGTAATCAGCAACCTTTATTTGAACAGAAAAAAAACCTTGAACGACAGATTCAGCAGATTACTGAACAGCAAAGTTTAGTGAATAAAAACCTTGCTGAAACACAAAAATTTTCGAGTTTAGATCAGGGGTTAAATGCGCATCTACAACAACTCAATCAATTTATTCAGCAATATCAAAATATTGAAAATCAGTTCGGAAATTTAACACAAGCTGAACAGCAATTATCTGCTCAAAAAACTCAGCATAAGCAAACCATTGAACAAAACGGAACGATTGAGCAATTAGAACTTCAAATTGAGCAAGCTCGTCAGCAACGTGAGCAAAAAATTCAGCAACGTAATCAACTGGATTTAATTCAGCAAAAATTAACGCATTTTTTTGAATTAAAAACTGAATCGCAATGCTTGAATGATCAATTGCAAACTGCATCAACGCAACTTGAGCAATCTGAAAAAGAAGCATTACAAGCTGAGCAAGACTTTCAAGCTGCAAAAACCGAACGTCAAAAATTACAGGAGATTTTGCAACAGCAACGTCTATTACATGCTGAAAATATTGAACATTTACGTGCTGAGTTGCAAGATGGTGAACCTTGCTTAGTTTGTGGTAGTACCTCACACCCTTATAAAGTGGATGATGCTGCTGTATCTAAAGCCTTATTCGAACTGCAACAGCAACAAGAACAGCAAGCCATTATCAAAGAACAAGAAGTATTTAAAATTTGGCAAAATTCTCAGCAAGTATTCACCAAATTTAAAACGGAACGAGAACAACTCGATTCATCTATTCAAAGTAATGCTAATAAAGTTGCTGTTGCTCAAAATACGCTACTTGCACAAGTTGATGCTATTAAAATCAAATTGAATTTAACTCAATCTCAAGTTGAAATTTCGGCTCAAATCAAACAACTTTTTGAACAATATCAGGCCGATATTCAGCAGATTGAAACGCAATCGAATCAATGGATTCAAAGTATTAAAACTCAGCAACAGCTCAATCAAAATATCCAACACGCTGAAAATTTATTAGATAAAGCAACTCAACTACAACATCAGGTTCAGCATATTGTCAGCGCATTATCCGATGCTGAAAAACATACATGGCAACAACACAGTACGAAGACAGCACAACAGATTTCTAATCAACTCAATCAACGCTTAAAAAATTTAGAACAAGCTGAAAAACTGCTGAAAGATTTTGATCAATTTAAGCAAAAATTGCATGCGTTGACTTTGAATATTGAACATATTTCGAAGCAAGTAACGGATACGAAACAAGCATTGGATGAAATCAAAATCAAAGGTTTGCAAAATACAGAAACGGCGAAACAACTGATTTTGCACATGACAGGTTTAAGTGATGTAAAACCGAATGAGTGGCTCATTCAGCATGATCAAAAACGCCTGCAAATACAAAATCAGTATCAACAACTCAAACAAAGCTTTGAACAGTTGCGCGTTCAATTTGAGCAACAAAAAAGCCAACTTGATCAACTCAATGCACAATTACAGCAGAATCAGAACAATGCTCATGCAGTGAATATTGAGATTCAAAATTGGTCGAATCATCATTCTGATTTTCAAACGACAGATTTGACCGAACTCTTACAGATCAGCCCTGCTCAAGAACAGCACATCCGTCAGCAAGTGCAAAATGCTGAACGCTTGTTGAATGAAGCAAGTTCTGCACTTAAAACCATGCAAGAACAAAGGACTGAACACACAAAAATGCAACCTGAGATTAATTTTGCTCAATTACAGCAATTGATTGCAGAAAATGCTGAAAGTTTAAAATCACAATTGGACGTTCGAGATCAACTCAAGCTAAAACTCGAATTGCATCAACAGAATGTAGCGAAGCAAAAACAATTTGCGGATCAAATCCAAGAAGTACAACAAGAGGAACATCGTTGGGGTAAAATTTCAGGCTTAATGGGCGATGCCACAGGTAAAAAATTCCGTGATTATGCACAGCAATATAATTTGGATATTTTACTTGAACATGCCAACCAGCAATTGGCGATGCTCTCGCAGCGTTATACCTTAAAACGTTTGGACAACTCACTAAGTCTAGCCATTATTGACCATGACATGGATGGTGAAACGCGTTCTGTGGCTTCACTTTCAGGAGGTGAGTCATTCTTGACAGCGCTTGCACTATCACTTGCAATTGCCAATATGGCATCAGGTTCAATGAAAATAGAATCGCTGTTTATTGATGAAGGCTTCGGAACTTTAGATGCCTCATCGCTACATATGGTCATGAATGCACTCGATCAACTGCAAAATCAGGGGCGTAAAGTTGTGCTGATTTCACATATACAGGACATGCATGAACGGATTCCAGTGCAGATTCAGGTCAAGCCTTTAGGTGCAGGCGCAAGTACCATTGAAGTGGTCAGTTAAAAAATGGCAACCTGTTGGTTGCCATTTTTGCATCATATGATTTATATATGCCTAACTTTCATCAGGTTTGACATTCCAACCTTCAATTTTTTTCTAATGCATCTAAAGTCACGTCATAATTGCTAAGAAATTCTTCTGTTGTTGCTTGTGTTGCAATAAGATTTTTCAATGAATCTTCATGACCATGCGCAAATACAATTGTCGTATTTAAAAAATAACCCCAAAACCAACGTGGTCATTTCTTCATAACATTATGTTTTTATTAAAGGTATTTTCTACTTTTAAAAAATACCTTAACTCTCGTGTCTTTTTCAATCACGATCTGCTGGGAATGCATTCGGTGGCGGTGCATATTTATTGGTCTGTTTCTGCTCTTCCTCTGGTGCTTTTAACTCATAGACCACTGTACCAATGATCCCTGTATTTTGAATTGAACCATTGTCCGAGTTTGCTGCATACGATTCTTCAGGTTTTCCAAATGTAAATGAAGCCACTGCATCAGCACTTTTACGGAAGCCTTCAATGGTTAAAGTATCATGGGCATGTAAGACATAACCTGAATTACTGCGTGATGCTGTACTACCATCAATCACATCCACACCATCCACACTCGTCACGATCTCAAATGTTTTACTGGTATTATTTTCATAATGGAGTTGATAGCTTTGTCCTTCACGTCCTGCCAAAAAGTAATTGCTACCTACGCGATACAAAGGAATATTCTCCCCACGATCATCAATAATCGTCAGGCTAATTTTACCCCCTGCAATTGAGATTCCTTGAATCGGTTTGCCTTGGTATTGTTTATCGGCATAACGGACTAAGGTTTCTGCAATCGGAGAATCTGACTTACGTTTTAAATCGACTTCGGTCACGGAGGAGTCAATTTCATCGCCCCATTTGGTTCCGAGTTTTTCATCACTTGCAACATCATTATTGGCATCAGTCGCAGCAGCTTCTGCACTGGTTGTTTCACTACGTGTTGAGGGCTGTGTGCTATTTTCTTCTGTTTTCTTCGCACATGCAGCAAGAAATACACACATCAGTAAACATAAAAAATAATTTATAATTTTCATCATGATGACCTTTTTTCAAAGATGACTGGGCATCTATTCGAAATTGATTATTTTCAATTGAATAGTCATTTTTAAGGCACTCGGATTATTATCAAGCTGAGCATAACCTGAATATTTCATTTTCTCTAATGCTTATTTTTTGTATTTATGTAACATTATAACATTATAAAAACTAGTCCGCAGGGAATGCATTTGGTGCAGGTGCATAACCATCATTTTGTACTGATCGTTCAGCTTTTGGTACTTTTAATTCATAAACCACTGTACCAATGATCCCAGTATTTTGAATTGAACCATAGGTACTATTGGCTACATAAGATTGTTGTGGTGCACTAAAAGTAAATGATGCCACAGCACGATTACTTTTCCTAAATCCCTCAATCGATATTGAACTATAAGGTCTTAATACATAGCCACTTTTTTTTCGAGATGCCTGATGACCATCCAGTACATCTAAACCATCTACACTTGCAACAATTTCAAATGTTTGTGCACTGCTATTGTTATAATGCAATTGGTAACTTTGCCCATTTTGACCTGATAAAAAATAACGTGTCCCTTCTCTATATAATGCTAATGTTCTTCCATGATCATCCAATATCGAAAAACTAATTTTTCCAGATGCCAATGAAATACTGTTAATACGACGTCCTGAAAATTGTTGATCTGTATAGCGAACTTGCGTTTCATCTACGGGCTGATTCGCCCCTCTTTTTAAGTTGACGTGTTGCACATAAGAACTGACATCATCACCCCATTTTGTGCCTAGCTGTTGACTCGCATCAATATGATTGCTGCTACTCTCGGTTTGAATGGCTTTGGCTGAGTATTCTGCATGGCTGTTTGGCTGCTGCTGAACAGGTTGTGATGTACATGCCGCAAGTAATCCAACCCAAAGCAAAGACAATAAATAATATGGCTTCATCATCTGTCATCCTGTTATTCAATTATTTTATGTAAAAAATGATTTAACTTCATATAAACAGATGTGAAACCAGTAATCTGTAGTCATTTGTAGGATAATTTTTATCCTACTGGCTAAGATTTAAAAAGCTTTCAACGACGTTTTTATAATGGTCGTAATGTCAAAATTTGCTCACTACGTCCAAATGGTCCATGTATGTCGTGCAATACGGAACTGGTTAAGCCAATGCCATCCTCACCATACTGTTGCACTGTTTCTAAACCTAACCATTTACCTTGGGGTAAACGATATAAATGAATTTGTAAGTCTAGATTTGGAAAGCCCCATGTAAATGGAGGGCTTTGTCGTGCAACAATCCCATTTGCGGTGTCAACCATGCCCATCAATTTGACAAATGCTGTGGTTTCTTGACCTTCCACCATATCTAATTCATTACTTAGCCACACGATGCCTGCACCTTGACGGCGCTGTTCTGTACGCGCCTCAATAGATTTGATATAGCCTCCCGGCCACTGACGGATGTCATGCCAAATGGGTAAGTTGTCTGGCGTTCCAATTTTTTGATCTTCTAAACCTGCAACATCTTGGCTGTTATTGGTCATCATGCGCCATGTTCTTGCCACGATACAGACTTTGCCTTGAGCTACCATTTCAGATTCAACCAATTCAATGGTTTTTCCACCTCGAATGACTTTAGTGGTGATGCTAAATTTACCCCCTGCAATGAGTCCAAAAATATCTAAACTGATTCGCCCAATACGCACATCATCTCGTGGAGAGAATTGTTCTAGTTCAGCACAGATAATTCCTGTCGCAGGTGCCATATGCTGTTCATGTTCATTCCATGCACCTTGTGCATGAAGCGTAGATTGGTAATGTGCAGTGACCACGCCTTGTTCATCGACTGAACGTTGTAATAACTGATAATAACTCGACATCTTCTTCCCTGCAGCTTGATCTTTAAAATATTTTTACAGCAATTTATACAATTAAATCGCTATATTTTTGTACTCAATTTAGCAAGAAATGTCCAATTTTCAGCAAAATACTGAACCCTATAGTTCAGTATTTTCATATACTTTTATCACGTTTCTATCACAGTTTTGAATAATCTCGTGCACCAAACAAAGCCGTTCCCACGCGTACCATCGTTGAACCTGCTGCAATAGCAGCTTGCATATCCCCTGACATTCCCATACTTAAAGTGTCCCAATCTTCAGGATGCGCATGTTGTAATTTGACTTGCTCAAACAATTGTTTTGCATCAACAAATGCCTGTGTATTATTCGGTGCAGGAATCACCATTAAGCCCCGTAGTTTTAAGTGCGGAAGTTGACTGATGTGCTGTACCAACTCTTCAACTTCACTCGGTTGGCAACCATCTTTACTGTCTTGATTATCGATATTAACTTGAAGACAAATATTGAGTGGTACTTGCGCCACTGTTCTTTGACTCGACAAACGTTCCGCGATCATTAAACGGTCAACGCCATGCACCCATGCAAATTTCTCTGCCAGATGTTTGGTTTTATTGCGTTGTACATGACCAATAAAATGCCACTCAATATCTAAGTCTTGTAATTGTTCAATTTTATCTAACGCTTCTTGTAAATAATTTTCACCAAATGCACGTTGCCCCATCTCATACATTGTTTTTAACATTTCACTTGGATGTGTTTTCGACACCGCCAATAATTGCACCTCATCCACATCACGTTGAGCAATGTGACAAGCATGTTCAATCTGTTCAAGGACAATCTTATAGGCTTGTGTTAAATCATTCATGGGCAGTGGTCTCATTTAAAAAAATTTCAGCTTTCTTGTTCATCAAATGTTGGTTATGCTGAACGAAAGCCTTATCATTCTACAAAATAATTAAGTAAATAGGTTTTACTTTGGGGACATTATGGACATTACAGAACTACTAGCATTTTCAGTTAAAAATGGTGCATCAGATTTACACTTATCAGCAGGTATGCCACCCATGATTCGTGTCGATGGTGAAGTGCGCCGTATTAACTTACCTGCATTTGAGCATAAAGATGTACACCGTCTTGTTTATGACATTATGAATGATAAACAACGCCGTGATTATGAAGAACAACTCGAAACTGACTTTTCCTTTGAAGTCCCAGGGGTGGCACGTTTTCGTGTCAACGCATTTAACCAAAATCGCGGTGCAGGTGCGGTATTTCGTACCATTCCATCTAAAGTTTTGACTATGGAAGACTTAGGTCTTGGGCAAATCTTTAAAGACATTTGTGATTATCCAAGAGGAATCGTGTTGGTCACAGGTCCTACGGGTTCAGGTAAATCAACTACCCTCGCTGCGATGCTCGATTATATCAATGACAACCGCTATGATCATATTTTAACGGTAGAAGACCCGATCGAGTTTGTACACCAGTCTAAAAAATGCTTGATCAATCAACGTGAAGTCCATCGTGATACACACGGCTTTAATGAAGCACTACGCTCAGCACTGCGTGAAGACCCTGACATTATCTTGGTCGGTGAGATGCGTGACCTTGAGACCATTCGTTTAGCCTTAACTGCTGCTGAAACAGGTCACTTGGTCTTTGGTACACTCCATACCACTTCTGCGGCAAAAACCATTGACCGTGTGATTGACGTATTCCCTGCTGAAGAAAAAGACATGGTCCGTGCCATGTTATCTGAATCTTTACAAGCCGTGATTTCACAAACCCTACTGAAGAAAAATGGCGGTGGGCGTGTGGCTGCACATGAAATTATGATCGGTGTACCTGCGATTCGTAACTTGATCCGTGAAAATAAAGTCGCACAAATGTATTCTGCGATTCAAACAGGTGCCAACTACGGTATGACCACACTCGACCAAAGTTTAAAAACATTGGTCTCTAAAGGCACGATCAGCGCACAAGTGGCACGTACTGCGGCAAAACAGCCAGAATCATTCTTATAAGAAAAAGTAAATTTGGGGAATTAGAATGGATTTTAATGATTTGCTTAATATGATGATTGAGCAAAAGGCATCGGACTTGTTTATTACTGCCGATGTTGAACCATCAATGAAGATTAACGGTCAAATTGTTCCTGTGGTCAAAACTAAATTGACTGGAGAATTGGTCGGGCAAATTATTCACTCAATCATGAGTGATAAACAACGTAAAGAATTTGCCGAAACGCGTGAGTGCAACTTTGCCATTGTCAACAAAGATAAAACTGCACGTTTTCGTGTCAGTGCATTTCAGCAACGTGATCAACCTGGGATGATTTTACGTCGAATCGAAACCACGATTCCAACCATGGAAGATTTAAAGCTACCACCGATCTTAAAAGATCTCGCCATGACCAAGCGTGGCATTATCATTTTTGTAGGAGCAACAGGTACAGGTAAATCGACCTCTTTGGCATCATTGATCGGTTACCGAAATCAAAACTCTAAAGGTCATATTATTACCATCGAAGACCCAATCGAGTTCGTACATGAACATGCAGGCTGTATTATCACCCAACGCGAAGTAGGGATTGATACAGACTCTTTTGAAGTCGCACTGAAAAATACTTTACGTCAAGCACCTGACGTCATTTTGATTGGTGAGATTCGTTCTCGTGAAACCATGGATTATGCGATTGCCTTTGCTGAAACAGGTCACTTGGTCTTTGCAACCCTGCATGCCAATAACGCCAACCAAGCCATCGATCGTATTATTCACTTCTTTGAATCAGACCGTCATAGTCAATTGTTTATGGACTTGTCCTTAAACCTCAAAGCCATGATTGCGCAGCAACTCATCCCAACCCCAGATGGCAATTCACGCCGTGCGGCAATTGAGATTCTCATTAACTCGCCATTGATTTCAGATTTGATCCGTAAAGGTGATGTACATGAAATCAAAGATTTAATGAAACGCTCACGTGAATTGGGTATGCAAACCTTTGACCAAGCTTTATTTGATCTTTATAAAGCAGGTCAAATTACCTATAAAGATGCGCTAAAACATGCAGACTCACCAAATGACCTACGTCTACAGATTAAGCTTGATGAAGAAGGTGGCGCACAGTTATTGAATGCCAACAACAAACTAACCTTTGACGGTCAATAATCATTTTTTAAAAGCGTGTAAAAAGGGAGCTAAACCACTAGCTCCCTTTTTTAATTTGTTGTATTTATGTGATTTTATTTCTTACGAAATGCCTCTTGGCATTCTTGTTCATCACAATAACCATAGAGGTTTAATGAATGTCCTGTAAGATTAAAACCGTATTGCTCAGCAACTTTATGCTGCTCATGTTCAATAATATCATTTGTAAATTCAATTACTTTATTACAGTTTTGGCACACAAGGTGATCGTGGTGATCTTCTTGCATGATTTCAAAAACAGAGTGATTATTTTCAAAATGATGGCGCTGAATAATTCCAGCTGCCTCAAATTGTGTTAACACACGATATACGGTCGCAAGACCCACATCTTCACCTTGTTCAAGTAATGTTTTATAAATGTCTTCCGCGCTCAAGTGATGTTGTCTTGAATTTTCTAATAATTCCAAAATCTTGATTCGTGGTAGGGTAACTTTAAGTCCAGCTTTGCGTAAATCCTGATTTGAAATAGGCATATAAAAGGGTCTCTCAACAAATTTTAAGTTGGAATATGCAACAGTCTTGAGATGCAGTATGATCTATCCATAGATCAATTGCATCATAATTAATTTGGGATAGTGTAGCAAAATGCAAAAAATCATGCTGACGTTATTCGTCGCTTCTTTACTTGGTGGATGTTCAGTATTCGGTGTCTATAAGGTAGACATTCCACAAGGAACACCACTCACCCAAGCCCAAGCCTCAAAAGTTCAAGTCGGTATGAGTTATCAACAAGTCCGCTTTTTGCTAGGCAGTCCAACTGTAACAGATCCATTAAATCCACTACGTTGGGACTACATTTACAACTACATCCCTGGAACTTACGCGAAAAAAGCAAAAATTCCAGCAGCACATGGGCAACACTTAAAAATATATTTTAATGAGTCAGGAATTGTGTCTAATATTGAAGGATTAGAGACGATCCCAGAATCTCAACCTGGTTTGCCTGCTTCCAAAGAAGCAATTTTGAATGCGCCTCCACTATAGTCAATTTAGAATAAAAAGAAACCCCTTAGCTAGGGGTTTTTTATTATCAAGTAGATAGTTTTAAGCGATCAACAAAATAAAGTACTATTTGGATAATAATTGGCGATAACGATTGCCACGACAATAGCGTCCAACAGGATTTGCCTTGGCGCGATTACGGCGAATATCTTTCGGATTGATGGTCAATGCACGATAAATTTCCACCCGATCCCCTGCTTGGAGCAACTGGTGTTCATCCGCGATCTTTAGCCCAAAAATACCCAACTGATATTTCTCAGGTAACTCAATCTGCGCTTGGATGCCACTTTGTACAATTGCATCCAAAGCCGTCATACCCTCTTGAAAAGCAACAGCGATATGAAACTGCTGCGTTTGAGTAGCATATGCCACCCAAACTTTAGATGTTCGATCCAGCGTCATTAGAACAATTGTCCCACTAAAGCAATGATTGCAAGCACAATCGCTAAAGGTGACACAATACGCACCGCGATACGCCAAATATTATAAAATGCCTCATTGCTGAAATTCATTGCTTTACGCAAATGACTGATCTTCATGATCCAACCCACAAAAATTGCATAGATTAAACAAATCACTAAACCCCATAACATCAAGATTGGATTGAAAATCACAGCTATATTTGGAATTGCCCATACCAACAATGCCACCAACACAATCACAAACTGTAAAACAGGTGCAATTTGACGTTGGCTTAACTGCTCTTTTGCCAATTGTAATAACAAGGCTGCACTTGCTATTGCGGCAAAACATACCGTATATGCAGGGATTTGTGCGGATACAGCAAAGAAACCAAAAGCAATGACAGCAATTAACTGTGCCAACCAAATTGGCAGTACAACACCCGTTGCAGCACTTTCTTTTGCATGCAAGGTGTTCGTCTGCCAATACAAACCTAGTCCTAAGCCACTCGCAACCAATGCCAAAATCGCTGCATTACCCCACTCCTTAAATTCAATAGCGGTGACATGCCAAGGCTGTAAGGCTGTACCAAATACATTTGCTACAATCAAAGAAGCAATCACAGCCAATGTCGTCAACACGACTAAAATCTGACGAGATAAAAATGACAATGCAAATGCCACCACCGCACAGATCACAAAGAATACATTGGCTTGTAAACTTAACTGTACACTTTGCAAAGCATTCACAGTGATATTAGATACAATTGCGCCTGCAAGAAATGGAATAAATACGACAGAAAGCCACCCCACAATGCGCCATTTTTGTGAAGCATCAGCATCACGTGTCAAAGCAGCTAAAGCGGCAAGCGGACTTTGTTTTGAACGTTTTGCAAGTGCAATTTCTAAATAGGTGATTGGCAATGCTAAAAGCAGCATAGTTGCTAACCACAATAACCAAAAATCAATTTGTCGATCAAACTGAATATCGAGACTTGGCGCTAAGCCAACAATAATCATAAATGAAAGACAAAATGCCATGAGCGGCGATAACCATCGTGACATAGAATAATCCTGCATGAGGTGTTTCGTAATAAAGTGCTGCTATTTTGCCTTTGTCCTCAGTGAAAATCAAAGTTTAGGCATAAAAAAAGCAAACCAAAACCTCTGGTTTGCTGCGCTAATAAGAATCTTATTCATTTTATTTCAGTTTTTATTATCTCAGTTAATAGAGTTAAGAGAAAAAGCGTTGAAACCAGTTTTTGCCTTTTTTCTTTTCATTTTCACGAATAATTCCCATCATATTATGTTTTACTGCCCCAACATAATCTGCATCATCGTGTTGAATATGGTTAATCAACCATTTTGCTAAGACTTCACTTAACTCATTTTCAATCGATTTACCGTCTTGAAAATCTTGGCGATAACCCTCGATACGCTTAATAAATAAATCATGTACGCGTTTATGGGGTACACGATATTTATAATTTGCTTCTTCTTGCAAACTTTCTTCAAATGTAAAATGTGATTGCGTATAATCAATAATATTATCTAAAACTTCTTTAACTTGTGCACGATCAGAGACAATATCAACATTTTGCAAATCATTAATATAATCTAAAATGCGTTTATGTTGATCATCGATAACCTCTATCCCTGTATTATATTCAGGAAGCCATTTCATCTTCATCGCATTGCCCCACACAAGTTAAAATATTTTCACAATCATTCAGCTACATCATAAACCTTTAAAAAACAAATAAAAATCAATCAGATTAGTCGGGATTCACTATTTTTTATACAAAAAAACATAAATTACTGTTTTGTATTAATATTTAATATAATGCCAAGTAAAACAATAAAGTATTTTTTAACCAATCTATAGTTTGATTTTAATATTATATATAAAATATGATTTCTTAAAATAAGCTAATAAATCAAGAAAAAGTTAAATAAATATCAGTGATAATATTTATTTAAGCAGAAACAATATCAGAATATATTGAAGAAAAAATAATACACACCCCTATGATAGTATTATGTAATTAATATTGATCCGCTTTCGTAACACGTTTTAAACTTGGATCTTTCGCTTCACGCTGCAAACGTTCAACGACAGTCAGTGCTTGTTTAATCGGTTGTCCATTTTGAAATAAAATCATTTCACCCGCTTGATATGCATGCCACACTTCATTATTGGTTAAAGGTTCAGTGGTAATCACTGCAACCCGATCCTCAGGTGTCGTGACTTCACTAAAATCAACTTCAACATCAAGATCAATCAGACTTGCGGGTTGGAACGGATATTCACGCACAATCCAATGCAGTTTTGTAGTCGCATAGCTAAAAAGAGCCTGCCCATTCGATAAACAAAAGTTAAATGTACCGTGTTCAGCTATTTTTGGAGAGATTTCTAGAAGTGCAGCAAAAATCTCATTTAAAGAGGGTTCATGATAACCAAATTTTTCTACCAATTTATCCAATAAATAACAAAAGGATAATTCACTGTCCGTATTGCCTACAGGGGTAAAACGCCCCGAAAGTCTTGGATTAAAATGATGTAAATCACCATTATGAGCAAAAATCCACTGCCTACCCCACAACTCACGGACAAAAGGATGTGAGTTTTCTAAAGTGATTTTGCCTTGTGTTGCTTTACGGATATGTGCAATCACGTTACGTGACTTGATCGGATAATTACGAACCAACTCTGCAATCGGAGATTCAACTGCAGATTGATTATCCACAAATAAACGACAGGCTTTGTCTTCAAAAAAGGCAATGCCAAAACCATCTGAATGATCAGATGTTATTCCTGCTCGTTGAGAAAACCCACGAAAGGAAAATGTAATATCTGTTGGTGTTGCACAGTTCATTCCGAGTAATTGGCACATAATCTTTTATTTGAACATGATCATTATGTGAATATTGTGCATGAGTCACACTTCGCTTGCAAATCTGAATGTTTACAAACGAAATGTGCTTTTCTTATATTATGAACGATTGACCATTTTATTGAGCACAAAATGCTTGGCAATTTCATTGACATCTAAAAAGACAAAATAATCTAAACAATTAAATTGTTCATCATGATAAGCCTGTTGTGACAAACGAGCTTTCATTTTCAAATACACATCAAATAATTTTGGAATACGTTCATCTTGTGGAAAACTAAACTCAGGATGGATCGGTTCATAACTCGGTCGTGCAGGAACATGAATGGTTTGGCTTTGATCTAGTTTTTTAATAAATTGATGGGTGTAATAGGCACGTGCTTTATTGTCTTCTAAGCGAATCGAAACACAGCCCATTAAATGTTTAGCTTTCATTTTCCAAAGCACCATCGGCACTAAATTTAACCATAAAATCGACAATGCCTTACCATTACGATAGCGCGGATGTACACAGGTGCGTCCAATTTCAACAATATTGCTTAAATTTGAAAACTGAGAAATATCAAATTCTTGAGCACTATAACTATGAGCTAAATCATCACCTTGTACCAATTTTAAACGAGTATAAGCAACGATTTCATCGCTCCATTTATCGCGCAAAACAGCATGATGACAATCTAAGTCATATAAATCTTGGTCTAAACCATGTTCAAATTGGATACCAAATTGTTGTGAAAATTGTTCTGCGCGAAACTTTTGAATTTCTTTGAGTTGTTTAATGTCTTCTGCCCACTCAAATTTATAGTGTAATTGTGCTTTTTTAGGACGAGTTAATGGGAAGCTAATGTTTTGTCTGTATTGATTTAATCTTGCAAACATAATTTAGAACTCCTTGTGCTTTTCATCACACTAGAGAATCTAAATGACAAATGAATGACTAATTGATGACCATTCAAAAACACATACATGTGTCTTCAATAGAAGCTAAATTTTCATCATAAAAAAGCCAGTTTAAACACTGGCTTCTTCAGTTGACGATTTTAAAGGATTAAGCACCGCTTGGCTTTGTTCGGTTGGTGATCAAAGTACCGACCCCATGATCAGTAAAAATTTCCAATAGCGTTGCATGTGGCACACGTCCATCCACAATATGTGCGCTCACCACGCCACCTTTCACAGCATCTAAAGCACAACCAACTTTTGGAATCATGCCACCATAAATCACACCTGTATCGATCAGATGATCAACTTCTTGGGTAGACAAACCTGTTAACAGATTTTTATTTTCATCCAAAACACCAGTGATGTTGGTCAGTAAAATAAGCTTTTCAGCACCTAAAGCTTCAGCCACTTTACCTGCAACCAAGTCGGCATTAATGTTATAGGTTTTACCCTCTTCATCGACACCTAAAGGTGCAATGACAGGAATAAAATCACTTTGGGTAAACATTTCTAAAACATCAGTTTTAACGCCAGTCACTTCACCGACTAAACCTAAATCAATGTGTTGTACTGAACCATCCTCTTGGATTTTTTCCATCAATAGTTTTTTAGCACGTAATAAATTACCATCTTTACCCGTGAGACCAATAGCACGACCACCATGTTTATTGATCAAATTTACGATAGATTTGTTCACACTACCGCCAAGGACCATTTCTACAACTTCCATCGTTGCAGGATCGGTTACACGCATCCCATCGATACGGTCAGATTCACGACCGAGTTGTTTTAAAAATGAATCAACTTGAGGACCGCCACCATGTACCACGATTGGATTAATCCCTACCGTTTTTAACAACACGATGTCACGTGCAAATGAGCTTTCCAAAGCAGGATCAGTCATCGCATTGCCACCATATTTCACGACTAGCGTTTTACCTGAAAAGCGTTGAATATACGGTAACGCTTCTGTCAAAATTTGCGCTTTGTCAGTGCCAGTATGTTGATGTGGCATTACGCCTCTCCCATGTAGAAATGATATTAATGAGCTTTCAAAATGTCTTGAGCAATCATAGGATAATGATCATGCAACATAGACGCAAATGTTTGTCGAATTTCATCTAAACGTGATGGATTGTCGGCATCAAAACGTACTGTAAAAAACTCACCCGTATTTGATGCTCGAATAATGCCAAATCCATGATCAAAATCAAGTCGAATGCCATCTATTTTAATCAATTCTGCACCATAACCTGTGCTCAATTGTTCAATTTCACTCAACACTTTTTTAGGATTGGTACTATGCGTACTGATATAAGTATCTTCGGTATAACAACGTTCAGGATAAGCTGCCAACACTTGCGATAACGTCGTTTCCTTGGGCGATTCACATAAATATTCCATTACACGCAACGCTGCATAGATACCATCATCGTAGCCTAGACCACGTCCATCATTAAATACATAATGCCCTGCATATTCGCCGCCAAAAACAGCCTGCCCTTTAGATTGGGTTAAATATTTGCGTAAAAAACTACTGCCCGTACGAATCATGGTGGCTTTACCCCCCATTTTTTCAATAGTTTCACGTACCATAGAAGAACATTTCACATCAAAAACAATTTCACGATGTGGATTGGCACGCAGACAAATCTGTGCAAATAAAGCCATTAAACGATCTGCAGAAATAATGTGCGCATTTTCATCTAAAATCACCACACGATCGCCATCGCCATCCAGTGCAATCCCAAGATCAGCTTGATGAGTTAAAATATTTTGTCGTAATAATTCCAAATGTGTCGCTTGAGATGGATCAGGTGCATGATCAGGAAAATTACCATCGGCATTACAGCGTAAAGCAATCACTTCACAGCCCAGTTTTTTCAAAATAATGTGTGAACAAAATCCTGCCGAACCATTTAAACCATCAATCACCACTTTCAAGGGTCGTTTTAAATAAATATCACGTAAAATTGCGGCTTGATAGGCTGTACAAAATTCTGTTTTGATTTCATGTTTGACTTGTGGCACGACCATTGCTGATTTTTGTTGTGCCAATACGTGCTTCGCTTCTTGACCCACTGCTTGAATCATATCAGGACAAGGGGGCTCAGCATTGATAATCCACTTTATCCCATTGTCAGTTTTAGGATTATGACTCGCAGTCACAATAATGCCATTGCCCTGTGTTTTTCTTGCAGCAAAATACATTTGTGGCGACGCACAGCAGCCAATCGAAATCACTTTAAAATGATGTTGTAAAAATACATTTTCTATAATTTTGGCAAAAATTGGACTCGTCAAACGTGCATCATATCCAATGACAATCTGGTCTTGTTGTTGTTGCTGATATTGTTTTACTAAAGCTTGCGCAATACAGTAAACCAATTCAGGTGTTAATAATTCAACTTTTCCACGAATATCATATGCACGAAAAATATGATGTGGAAATTCTAAGGAATTGATCATAAGCAATACTTCTAATGACTTCCGCCCTTTAGATAACCAATATAGAGTCACCTTTTTATAATGGGGACAAAATCAAAATGATTTAAAATTGTTGATATAACTATAGGCAAATATAAAACATATTTTAAATATACTTTTGGTTACAAAGCGACAAAAAAATGACAAAAAGCCTGATCAACAGGCTTTTTTATCTAAAAAATTACAAATGTAGATTAATTCTGACCTGTATGTCCAAAACCACCTGCACCACGTTCAGTCGCTTCAAAATCATTGACTAAATCAAACTCAGCTTGTACCACAGGCACAAGCACATATTGTGCTAAACGTTCACCAGGCTCTAAGGTAAATGTAGTCTGTCCACGATTCCACACAGATACCATCAATTCACCTTGATAATCTGAATCAATCAAGCCGACCAAATTACCCAAAACAATACCATGCTTATGTCCTAAGCCTGAACGTGGTAATACTAAGCCTGCAAAACTTGGGTCTTGAATATAAATCGCCAAACCTGTTTTCACTAAAACCGTTTGACCCGGTTCAATTTGTGTCGCTTCATCTACACATGCACGTAGATCTAAACCTGCTGAACCTGTTGTCGCATATGTTGGCATTGGCCATTCTTGACCTAAACGCTGATCAAGTACTTTGACTTGCACTTTCATACTAAAATCCTATATTGAACACAATGAAAACTAAAAATCTCTCTTATTCCCACACAGGTCAGAGAGATTTAAAAAGAAATAAAAGGGTAAATTAACGTTTTAATAACGCTTTTAAATTTTGTAGATAATGCTGTGCTTGCTGTTTTGGATCGACATTTTCAGCCAACTTTTTCTTGCGTCCTAACCAATCCAATTCATCTTGTGGCAACTCATCTAGGAAACGACTTGGGGTCATTTGCTTCATTTGTCCGCCATTTTTGCGCTGTTCCGCCAAGGTCAAGGTCAAGCCCTGTTGTGCTCGAGTAATCCCCACATACATCAAACGGCGTTCTTCTTCGATAGTTTCAGCCGCAATCGAGTTTTTATGCGGAAGCAACTCTTCCTCTAAACCCATGATATAAACAAATGGAAACTCTAAACCTTTTGATGCATGCAAGGTCAACAGATTCACTTTATCCGTGTCTTCTTCTTCCTGTTGCTGTTCAAGCATATCAAGCAACACCATTTTACGAATCACACTTTCAATGTTTTTTTCATCGACATCTTCGGCACGATTAATCAAACTTTGGATACTGCTATATAGCATTTCTACATTATCCAACTTGGTTTTTTCTTGCGCAGGTGTAGCAGCAGATTCACGTAAATAATCAATATAGCCTGCTTCATTCATCATCTGACGAATTTTCGGCACAGGCTCATCATCATCTAATAGTTCACGGGTAAAATCTTCAATAAAACCTGCAAACTCAGCCAGTTGTGTCGTCGCTTTTTTCGGCATCACCATGGTAAGACGTTGATCACTTGCAGCCGCTAAAAGTGATAAATGATTTTCTTGGGCAAATAAACCCAATTTTTCCAGTGTCACAGGACCAATCGCACGTTTTGGGGTATTGATAATACGTAAGAAAGCACTGTCATCTTCAGGGTTAATAATTACCCTTAAATAACTCATGATGTCTTTGATTTCAGCACGCGCAAAGAAAGACTGACCACCTGAAAGTTTATAAGGAATTTGCATTTGACGCAGTTGGGTTTCGAGTACACGGGCTTGGAAATTTCCACGATACAACACCGCATAATCTTTCCAATTTTTCCCATTCATCAATTTATGCGTTAGTAAATCTTTCACTACACGTTCAGATTCATCATCATCATTACGACAAGTAATGACACGAATGACTTCACCATGCCCTTTATCACTCCACAATTTTTTATCAAAAATATGCGGATTGTTGTCAATCACATGGTTTGCTGCTTTTAAAATACGACTAGTTGAACGGTAATTTTGTTCAAGCTTAATCACTTTTAAATTATGAAAGTCTTCTTTGAGCAATGCCATATTTTCAGGCTTTGCACCACGCCATGCATAAATCGATTGGTCATCATCACCTACGGCGGTGAACTGCCCCATCACACCAACCAGTAATTTCACTAAAATATACTGTGCTGTGTTGGTGTCTTGATATTCATCAACCAGTAAATAACGAATACGATTTTGCCAACGGTCACGTACTTCAGCATTGTCTTGTAACAACCGTGTTGGCATCACGATCAAATCATCAAAATCTACGGCATTATAAGCACGTAAATTACGCTCATAAAGTTGATATAAATGAGCAAATTGCACATCTTCTGTGGTTTCACAGGTATTGTGTGCTTGCTCAGGTAAAATCAGATCGTTTTTCCAATCCGAAATTTTCTTCATGGCTTTGGCGATCAAATCTTTACTTTCTGCACCTGATAAATTATCGCGATGCATCAAATCCATCAAAATACGTTTACAGTCATCAGCATCTAAGATCGAAAAGTTATTTTTTAAAGGCGTATGCTTCAACTCTAAACGCAATAAGTTCAAACCAAAGGTATGGAACGTCGATACAGAAAGCCCTTTGCCCTCTTCTTTACCTAACAGTTTACCCACACGCTCTTTCATTTCACGAGCAGCTTTGTTGGTAAATGTCATTGCCGTAATACGATGTGCAGGAATGCCACACTGTTGTACCAAATAGGCAATTTTACGGGTAATCACTGAAGTTTTGCCTGAACCTGCCCCTGCAAGTACTAACAAGGGTCCTTGAGTATACTTCATGGCTTCAAGTTGCTTGTCGTTCAACTGACTTGCTTTTGACATTGTTCATCCTCTAAAAACTTCGAGCTAGATTATAGTCATCAAAAGCGATCTTGCCTAATTTTTCATGCTTTTTCACAAATAAAAAACCACCCGAAGGTGGTTCTTTAAGTCAATTTAGAAACAATAATTATTTAGTTTCATAAACTGTGATTTCTACACGACGGTTTTGTTCACGACCTGCAGCTGTTGAGTTATCAGCAACTGGCGAAGTTGAACCATAACCTCTCGCTGTCATACGAGACGCAGAAATACCTTGAGTCGCAAGATAGTTCAATACTGAACTTGCACGGCTTTGAGACAATGGAATATTGATTGAATCATTACCTGTGTTATCGGTATGACCATGAATAACAAGTGCTAATTTACCAGCTGTACCACCTTCAGCCAATACACGAGCAACGTCATTTAACGCTGATTGGAATTTAGGTTGAATTGATGCTGAGTTTGTCGCGAAAGTTACACTTGGCATTACCATATTGATTGAGCCATCTGGATTACGGTTTACATCAACACCTGTACCCGCTAACTCTTCACGTAAACGTTTTTCTTTACGATCAAGCAGTGCTCCTGCACCTGCACCAACAACTGCACCAATTGCAGCAGCTTGACCCATTTTATCTTTATCAGCATTTGAATACGCAATACCAGCGCCTAATAATGCACCTAAGCCAGTACCAATTGCTGCTTTATCATATTCCATATTTTGGCAACCAGAAAGTGCCAAAGCCCCTACTACCGCTGAGATTACAAGTGCACGCATTACATGCCTCCAAGGTTGGTGTTTTTCTATGTTAGAAATAATGATTTAAATTATGCGCTTAAACCATTGACATTTTGTTAAAAATATCCCAATTCGTTACATTTTGAAATAAATAACTGAGTATTTTCAGTGTAGTTCATCATAATTTATACATAGTTAAGAAATCAGACTTTTTAATTGCATAAACAACGACTATATTTAAAAGCAGTCATGCGCACATAAAACTCTTTTTTAGGACTTTTCTATGTCATCTCAACAGCAGAAACACCCTTTTTTAAAAAAAATAAGCAAAGGCTTTACTGTCGGTTCTGTGATTACAGGAAGTACTTTTTTTCATGGTCCACCTGTATTAGCACTCGGATTAACCAAACTCTTTAAACAATCTAAAAAAGTTGATGAAACCAATATTCAAATTACCAACAGTTGGTTAAGTGTCAACAATTGGCTCATCGATCATATCTTACCGGAAACACAGTGGGAGATTTCAGTCGATCAAAATCTCGACTTAAATATGCAAGGTCGCTACCTTATGACCTGTAATCATCAAAGTTGGGTCGATACCACAGTTAATCAATATTTTGGCTTAACCCGTATGCCACTGACCCGTTTCTTTACCAAATGGGAACTTATTTTTATTCCTTTTGTGGGACAAGCCTTTAAAATTTTAGGCTTTCCAATGATGAAGCGTCATAGCAAAGCACAAATCGAAAAAAATCCAGCCTTAAAACATCAAGATATGGCAGAAGCGCGTAAAGCATGTGAACAATTATTGAGCCAACCCTTTACGTTATTAAACTATCTTGAAGGTACACGCTTCACCCCTGAAAAACATCAACAGCAACAGTCCCCCTATCGTAACTTACTTAAACCGAAAGCTGGCGGATTAGCTCTAGCATTAAATATTTTAGGTGATCAAATCGATGCCCTGGTTGACATGACCATTGTCTATCCTGATGGTGCACCAGGCTATGGCGAATTTTGGCTCGGTGAAGTTCCACGAATCGTAGTCAATCTACGTAAAATCGAAATTCCAACATGGGTATTGGGCGGTGATTATGAAGAAGATGCAGAATACCGTGCTAAATTTCAACATTGGGTCGATGAGTTATGGCAAGACAAAGATCAATTGATTAGTTCGATGAAACAAAAATATCAAAACTAAAAAATGATATAGAAACCAATAAGGATCGTTATGACAGAACAGGCTACAGCGAAGCAAAAAAGTATTCGCCCACAACATCACAATACTTTGGGTTGGAAAATGTTTTTAGTGTATGACATTTTCATGATGGCGATCATTGTCTTCAACCTGTTTTGTCTATGCGCTAACTTATTTTTAATGAGCAGTTTTGGGCAATTATTTTTTAATGAAATTCATTTGCCTGAAGTTTTAGCTTTTTATAAATCAGACTTACATCCATGGGTGATTAAAACTGAAGGATGGTTTATTTTATTTTTAGTAGTTGAACTCGCCATTCGTTGGTTGATTGCCATTATCTACAAACATCATCAGCGTTGGTTTTTCTTCCCTTTTATTCATTGGTATGAAATTTTAGCAATTATTCCTTATTTACGTTTCTTACGTCTAATTCGTGCAGGCATTATTGCCTATCGTTTACATGAGTTAGGCTATAAAGTTATTCCTGACAATATCATGAAAAAGGTATTGTTTTATTATCGCGTGGTGATGGAAGAAATTTCTGACCGTGTTGTTGTTTCTGTTATTGATGGGATTAAATATGAGCTTGATACCAGTTCAAGTCATAAAAAAATTATTCATGAATTGGTCGATCATCACCGAGAAATATTTGCTCAGGTCTTAGCAGAGATTTTACAAGATACGCTCGCCACCGAACTCAAAGCACAGCAACGCTTCATCGCAGACAACGTTGGGCAAATCGTCAAACAAGCGATTGAAGATACCCCTCAACTGACTCAACTACTCAGACTGATTCCCATTGCAGGTGGCATGATTGAAAATCAAATCCAGAGTATTGGTCAGCGTTTAGGTGAAAACATTACTCAAGGATTGATTGCTCCTTTAACTGCTGGTTCACATGCTCAGCCGAACCAAATTTATATGCTCATTTCTGACAAACTAAGCCAATTAAACATTGAAAATAAAGCCTTAGAACAATTGGTCGAATCAGCAGTCTATGAAAGCTTAGCGGCGATCCGTAAACAAGTGAAAATTAAACAATGGCAGATTGAACTCGAAAAATATGACCAAGCCAATGATTAAGTGATTCAAAGATTGAGCAAATCAATGCAAATATTTGTATCTATGCTAGAGAAATCGTTCAATTTGTTCTAGCATTTGAGCAGTTTTTAAAGTTTGACTTTATTTATCATTTTCAGGTGACGAGCCTTTAAGGAATAGTTATGGCTGATATACGGATTACAGGCAGAATGGTTAATTTTACCCGATTAATCTTCGATACAAATGATCATGATGCTATCCGCCAGCAACTTAGCGCTATGATGGCAGAAACTTCTTATCAAGGGGCTTTGGTCGTTCTTGACAGTACTGTTGAACAAGAACTCATTGCGTTAATTCAGCTATTAATTAGCCTAGATTTACAACCGATGGGCGTGATTGATGGCATTTTAAGCGAACAAGCTCAAGCGATTCAATTTCCAATCCTGCCTTCTGACCGACCTTTACAACGTATTAAAGCAACGAAAGAACAGGTGGTTGCAGCACCCGCAACAGCTTCACCTGCACATGACAATACAGATGCACCATCGAAAGTTACACAACAACACACTACGGTTAGCCATATAACGTCTTATCATGACGAAATTCTGCGGACTGGACAATGTTTAGTACAAGATCATGGTGACATCATTTTGAATGCTGGAATAAATAGTGGTTCAGAAGTGATTGCTTCTGGAAATATACATATTTATGGCAGTGTTCGTGGTAGAGTGATTGCAGGTGCAGGCGGTAATAGCGCTGCAAGAATTTTTTGTCATTCCTTAGAAGCTGAATTGGTTTCTATTGCGGGAACATATTGTGTAGCTGATGATATTCCAGCGGAATTCATCAAAAAATCTGTGCATATTTACTTGAATGACCAGCAAGAACTTGAGTTTTCAGTTCTGCAATTTTAATGTATAAATTAACACCATAATAAACTCCCCTCACAAAGGGGATGAATGACCATAACAGGAGTGGATTCGGTGGCCAAAATTGTTGTCGTTACATCAGGCAAAGGTGGCGTAGGTAAAACTACAACAAGTGCATCTTTTGCAACAGGACTAGCCCTTCGTGGTCATAAAACTGTTGTTATTGATTTTGATGTCGGTCTACGAAACTTAGACTTAATCATGGGTTGTGAACGCCGTGTCGTTTATGACTTTGTGAATGTTTTGAATAATGAAGCCCGTTTACAACAGGCTTTAATCCGTGATAAAGACATCGAAAATCTTTATATTTTACCTGCATCACAAACCCGTGATAAAGATGCCTTAACAGACGAAGGCGTTGCACGTGTGATGGATGAGCTTTCACAAGAGTTTGATTATATTATCTGTGACTCTCCTGCAGGGATCGAACGTGGTGCTATTTTGGCAATGTACCATGCAGATGAAGCAATTATTGTAACCAACCCAGAAATTTCTTCAGTTCGAGATTCTGACCGTATCATCGGAATGCTAGACAGCAAAACCAAGAAAATCGAAAACAACGAAGGACGAGTACGTAAACATTTATGTATCACACGTTTCAACCCAGAACGTGCCGACAAACAAGAAATGTTAACTATTGATGATATTTCAAAAGATATTTTACGTATCCCGACTTTAGGTGTAATTCCTGAATGTCCAAGCGTGCTACAAGCATCCAACGAAGGTAAACCTGTTATTTTGTATACAGAAGCAAGTGCAGGACAAGCTTATGATGACTTAGTTGCTCGCTTCCTTGGTGAAGAGCGTCCATATCGACATATTACTGTTAAGCCTAAAGGTTGGTTAGCGAGATTATTTGGAGCGTAAGAATGGCGGGATTTTGGAGTAAATTATTTAGTAATGATGACAAGCCTTCAAGTGCGCAAACTGCTAAAGATCGTTTGAAAGTCATTGTTGCCTCTGAACAAGGTTTAGGCAAACGTTTGAGTCAAGATAAAATTGATCAAATGAAAAAAGAAATCATGCAAGTTGTGAATCGCTATGTTCGTGGCGTAGATGAACAACATATTCAAATGTCTGTACGTTCAGAAGCAAACATTGAAATGCTAGAAATGAATATCAATTTACCTGAAGAACGTTAATTTCATTATTGATTAGTCAAGTGAATTGATTCAGGGCAAAATATGAGACAAGCTGTATAGAAATTTGATTCTATTCAGTTGACTTACAGCAGCGCTGCAAGTCATTAGGTGAGCTAAAGCAATGCTTGACTCATCTAATCTCATATTTTGCCCTTTTTTATTAGACATAATTCAGAAAACCTTTGCAGTATTCCTTATAAACAGTTTTTCAAAAGCTTTTTATAATACTGAAGAATGTCAATTTTTTATTTTGAGGAGATGCTGTTATGGCACTTTCACAGCCAGCAACGTTCAATGAGGAATGGTCGGACGAGCGTGTTTTTGCCTATTTAGATCAGTTACCTCCTGAAGGTGTCAATGCTGACTTTCATGTGCTTTATCATGCTTTTAAACACATGCGTCCTTTTGACTATGAACGCCTGTTGAATAAATTTATTGCCGATGGTCGTGACATCAATGCAACCAATCCTGAAGGTCAACGTATCCATGACGTGATCAAACAATATCCTCGTCAAAAAGATGGCTTTTTAGAAGTTTTAGCAAAATTTGCATAATCACGAATAAGATTAAAAAAACCTGCACAATTGTAGGTTTTTTTTATGGCTAGAATCAACTTTTAAACCATTTCACTCAAAATTTATAATTATTTATTAATAATTACTTATTAATAATTAAATAAGATCCAAATGCAGTAAATAATCCACCAGCGATACCATCAATCCATTTTGCTGCACGTTGATAAGCAGTTTTAAAACGGGGTAATGAAAAAATAAATGCCACAAAGACAAACCACATCAATGTTTCCACGCCAACAATCAATAGCAAAACAGCATGCATTTGATCTAATTGAGGATTTGCAAGAAACATAGAAAAAACACTACCAAAGTAAATCACAGCCTTCGGATTAGATAAGTTCGTCAACAAACCTTTCATAAAAAATTTAAAATGGCTTTTAGGCAATTCAACTTCAACGATTGGACTATTTATTTTTTGCTTAGAAAATGCAGATTTTAACAACTGAAAACCTAACCAACATAAATAAATACCGCCCAATACCAACATGACCTGTTTAAACCAAACAAATTTTTCAAAAATATAATTTAAGCCTATTAAAGCAAAAAATGCCCACAGCACTACCGCAACTGTAATTCCCAATACCACACACATTGCTTGAGTACGAGAACGACTAATCGCAGTTTGAGAAACAATAAAAAAATCTGGACCTGGTGTCACTAAAGCACAAAAATGAATAAAAACTAAGGTACTTAATGCCAATAACATGAGAGATCCCCTATTGGGTGAAAGAACATCTTGAATTTAAAATGATTTATTTCAAATTAAAAATCTCGCTGAATTAGCCACTAAGTGTGCTACAAAATTGCAATGAGCCGAAACTCATTGCAAATCTCAAGTTAAACTAAATCAAACCAAAATTTCTCGTTTGCCATTTGGTCCCATTGCACTCACAATGCCCTGTTCTTCCATCTGGTCAACAATACGTGCAGCACGGTTATAACCCAAACTAAATTTACGTTGTAAAGATGAAACAGATACTTTACGTGTTTCTAGCACAAAAGAGACGCACTGATCATATAAAGCATCACGATTTGGATCACCATCGCCATCTTCAAAGCCTTTTGATGTTGGCTCTTCATCATATGGCGTTAAAATCTCATCGACATAATTTGGCTCGCCACGTTCACGCCAAGCATCACAAATTCGGTTGACTTCATCATCTGAAATAAATGCACCATGTACACGTTCAGGTTCAATTTTACCTGGTCCTAAGAACAACATGTCACCATGACCAAGTAAATCCTCTGCGCCGCCTGCATCTAAAATAGTACGTGAATCAATTTTACTATTGACACGCAGAGCCACACGCGTCGGTATATTCGCTTTAATTAAACCGGTAATCACATCGACCGATGGACGCTGTGTTGCAAGAAGTAAATGAATTCCTGCTGCACGTGACTTTTGAGCCAAACGCGTGATCATTTCTTCTGCTTTTTTTCCCACTTGCATGATCATGTCTGCAAATTCATCAGCCACAATCACAATCGAAGGTAATGGCTGTAAGCGCGGTGCACGTTCTTGTGTCGCTGAATCTGATGGCTTCCATGTCGGGTCGATTAAGTCTTCACCATTGGCGATTGCTTCTTCAACCTTACGATTATAGTCTGCCAATTTACGGATTTTTAAGAATGACATTAATTTATAACGGCGTTCCATCTCATTCACACACCAATTCAGCGCACTTACAGCATCTTTCATGTCCGTTACAACAGGCGTTAAAAGATGAGGAATATCATTATAGTTAGCAAGTTCGAGCTGTTTTGGATCAATGAGGATCAAACGCAACTGGTCAGGTGTATATTTCAATAACATGGATAAAATCATCGAGTTGACTGCAACCGATTTACCTGAGCCTGTTGTTCCTGCAACTAACATGTGTGGGGCTTTACCCAAGTCAGTAATGACAGGATTGCCTGAAATATCCTTGCCCATCGCCATCGAAAGTAATCCCGAAGGATCTTTAAATGTCGGAGTTTCTAATAGTTCAATTAAACGTACCATTTCACGGGAACTGTTCGGCACTTCAATACCAATATAAGGCTTACCTGGAATCACCTCGACCACACGTACCGAAGCCATTGACATAGAACGTGCTAGATCACGTGAAATATTGGTCACTTTAGACGCTTTTACCCCTGGTGCAAGGTCTAATTCAAAACGTGTGACTACAGGTCCTGGTTGTGCTTCAATCACTTTGGCTTTAACATTAAATTCTTGTAATTTAATTTCCAATAACTCAGACAAGCGTGCCAATTGATCAGCCGTGAAGTTTACTTTTTTATTAGGATCGACCTTATCTAATAATTCATAACCAGGTAATGTTGGCAAATCACGTCTTTTTTGTGCAACTTGCATTGAACGAGACATTGGTCGACCTAAGGCATCCGTCAATGGTGCATCTAGATCAAATTCTTCATCTAAAACATCATCTTCAACAGGTTTACCTGCTGTTTCTTGCCAAGCCGCTCTAAATGCATCTTTATCAGAAGAAATACGTGACTTTTCTTCTTCAGACACCACTGAAGTCATTAAATTCGTTTGAATTTCGGCTTTTACCAAAGGTGAAGATTGTGCATAGCTGCTTGCTTTACGCACTTCAGGCTGAACATCAGTGACTTGTTCAATAGATGCATCAGCCAAATGTGCTAAATCATCTAACTCTGCAGCTAAACGGTCAGCATCATGACTTGAGTGAGGCTGTTGTACTTGCGCCAAACTTGGGAGATCAAGATCTAAAGAATGCCCTGTTGAATGTGCTTCAGCTGTTTGACTAAATGGACGGTGTACATCTGTTGCAGTATTGTCTTTAGGTACAACCGCCAATAAATCATCAAAAACTTGGTCATCATCCCAATCTAAATCTTGCACATCATGTGTAGAGTGTTTGAGGACTGTCGTATTCTGCTCCGTATGGACTATGTTGTTATTCAACAAATCTGACGACGAATGAACATGATCTTTATGATCTTCTGAAGCACGTAATAAGGCATCAATATCACGGTTATGATCTTGATTTTGTTCCAAAGGCTTCCAAATTTCACCCGTAGGGACAAAACGTTTACTGTCTTCTTGTAAACGGCGCGCTTTTGCTAAAGTTTGTTCTAATTCATCGTCATCATTTTTATGTTCAGACAATACTTTTTGTTGGATGTTGTGCTCTTGATCCACCATATCATCAAACAAACGCGCAGCGACTTGTTCATGTTTTGTTGCTGTCGCTGTTTGGGCTACACTCATTTGTGCCACAACTTCAGTATGTTCTTTCTGCTGTTCTCTCTCTATTGCTTTTTTGGTTTTGACAACAGGTTTAGGTTCAGCAGTCAAATCATAAGCAGACTCACTTTCGGGTACATTTTTATAAAATAAATCTTGTAAATATGCTGGTGTTGCCTTAAGCGTTGCCCATGTTTTATTCCACTGAATACCAAAGGCTAAAGTACAGAGTACGCCAAGTAAAATGAATAAAAATGCACAAGCACCATAAATGGTTAACAACTGAGAAAGGCTTTCCCCCAACTCATACCCAATAATTCCACCTGACGCATTTGCCAAGGTATCTGCAGGGACATTCCACAATAAATACAATAAACTTGATGTGGTTAGTAAAATAAAAAATTGTGCTGCGTAGCGAAAAGGTTTACTCAAAAAACTTCTCGGCCACCAGACTTGAATCGCTTCAACAAAAAGATAAAATGGAATGAGTAAACTCGCCCACCCTAAAAATCCAAAGAGTAAATCTGCAATCCACGCACCCGCCACGCCACTGGCATTAGACACTTGTTGCGTGTCACTCGAGATATGCATCCAGCCTGGATCAAATGGGGTATATGTCACTGTCGCTAAGAACAGGTAAATCCCAAATGAAATCAAGAATAATGTTAATAAAAAGCGCTGTGCATAAACACTCGACACCGCAGTCATATACTGTCCTGTAACCAATTATTCATTAATGTACTTTTGATGAAACGAATTACTTTCTTCATGCAAGAAATCTTTATATTATGCACCTGTTCTTACAAAAAAGATGCAAGATTGTTGCAGTATGTTGTTAAGTTATTTGTATATATTCGGTATATGGTTCAATTCGATTTAGCTCATCAGTTTTATCGACATTGAACAACCCCAATCACATTCAACTTTCACGTATAATTTTAGCAGATTCTATATTTTCTGATATAAAAAGGATGGCATAAATGAGCGCTCGTCACTCACGTTTAATTATTTTAGGTTCTGGCCCTGCGGGTTATAGCGCTGCTGTTTATGCTGCACGTGCCAATTTAAAACCAACTTTAATTGCTGGTATGCAACTTGGCGGTCAATTAACCACCACAACTGAAGTAGATAACTGGCCAGGTGACCCAGAAGGTTTAACAGGCCCTGCTTTAATGGAGCGAATGCAAGCACATGCTGAACGCTTTGGCACTGAAATTTTATATGACCATATTAATGAAGTAGACCTTACTGTACGCCCATTTGTGCTCAAAGGTGATATGGAAGAATATACGTGTGATGCGTTAATTATCGCAACAGGTGCAACTGCACAGTACTTAGGTTTAGAATCTGAACAAGCGTTCATGGGGCAAGGTGTAAGTGCTTGTGCAACCTGTGATGGTTTCTTCTATAAGAACCAAAATGTCATGGTTGTAGGTGGTGGTAATACTGCTGTTGAAGAAGCACTATATTTATCAAATATCGCATCGCATGTTACTTTAGTACATCGCCGTGACAAACTACGTTCTGAGAAAATTTTGCAAGACCATCTTTTTGAAAAAGAAAAAGAAGGCAAAATCAGTATTATTTGGAATCATGCAGTTGAAGAAGTTCTTGGGGATGATGCTTCAGGCGTAACCTCAGTCCGTTTAAAATCAACACTCGATGATTCTCAGCAAGATGTTGCAGTAACAGGATTATTCGTTGCAATTGGTCACAAACCAAACACAGCAATGTTTGAGGGTCAACTTGAACTACGCAATGGCTATATCCAAGTACACAGTGGCACAGCTGGCAATGCAACTGCAACATCTGTGGCTGGTGTTTTTGCTGCAGGTGATGTTGCTGACGATGTGTATCGCCAAGCAATTACATCAGCAGGTTCAGGCTGTATGGCGGCACTAGATGCTGATCGCTATTTAGATAGTTTAGAAAAATAATTTTCTATCTTGAATGTAAAAAACCGTCAGCAATGGCGGTTTTTTTTATTGATATTTATCATTTTTAAATACAAAAAAATGCTATTTTTTAAAAGATATAGCTCTTTATGATCAAATAATTATATCTATTTATGACAACTTATATACACAGTCAAAACAGAAAAATTGTTTTCAACAACCTTCATTTAGCCACTAAAATATCTTTTAAAAATCAAAATGATACCCCTATTATATAAACAGAAAAATTGATCAGGATTTGCTTTTAAATACTACGTGATCTACAACATACTATATTCTTTAAAAGAATAAAAAGCTGCTATAAAAATTTCACTGTTATCCGAACTATTTAAAATACATGATATTAATCAATATTTTCCTTTTAATAGAATTCCAAATGATGTAATAAAAATATCTACACAAAAGTCATTTATTCACCAAAGAAGTGATGTAAGCTGTGCCTTGTTAGACATTTGCAATCTTTATTTTTTATGATTAAATTTTGAATCAAATGCCTATTCTTTAGAAGCTTTCTTACTCGAATTCACGTTAAAACCGATCTATTTAAGGATAAAAAATGAGCAACACATGGACTGATGGCTATCAAACAGAAGTGAATTATACGTATGGTTATTACAAAGATTTAAGCCCGAATTATCAAAAGTTCTGTTTATTGCTTAATGGTGTTGATAGTCCTAGTTCAAATGAACAACATTTTCATTGTGAATTAGGTTTTGGGCAAGGGGTCAGTCTAAACATTCATGCAGCTTCGAATTTAGGACAATTTATCGGTACTGACTTCAACCCTGCTCATGCTGGACATGCTTCAATGCTTGCAGAACATAGCCAGATCCCACATCAGTTTTATGACGCGAGTTTTGAAGAACTTCTCAACAAAGATTTACCGATGTTAGACTCTATCAGTCTACATGGAATTTGGAGTTGGATTAGTCATGAAAATCAACATATTATTTTAAAATTTATTCGTAAATACCTTAAACCAAATGGCATTGTGTATATCAGCTATAACTGCGTTACAGGCTGGGCAGCAAATATTCCGATTCGTGAATTATTCCATAGTCATTTTAAGTTTAATAGCATCAGCAATAATCCCATTCAAAAAGTCAAAGATTCACTCGCCTTTAGTGAAGCATTATTACAGCAAAACCCTAATTTTGCGAAACGTAATCCGAATGCGATAAGCAAAATCCAAGACTTACAAAAGCAAAATCCAAACTATTTAATTCATGAGTATTTAAACCAAGATTGGCAATGTTTTTCATTTCAACAAGTTGCACGCATTTTAGAAGAGGCAAAACTCACTTATGCATGCTCAACAGATTTAAACACTCAATTAAACAGTATTAACTTCTCAGAAGAGCACCAACAATTTTTAAATAAAATTGAACACCCTATTCTTAGAGAACAATGCCGCGACTATTTTGCCAATACACAATTTAGAAAAGATTTATTTATCCGTGGTAAAAATAATCTCAGCCCATTAGAAATACAAACTCGCTTAAGAAATACAGCTTTTGTTCTTTTAATAGCACCTGAGCACTTACCTAAAACCATCACAGGATATTTGGGTGAATTTAACTTAATCCAAGACATTTATGAACCGTTAGGCAAACTATTCAAACAAGAGAATTATGCTCCGCAAACCATTGCTGATATTGAAAAAAAATTACTAGACCAATCTTATGCAAAAATTTTAAATGCATTGGTTATTTTATGCCATTTAGGTTTCGCACAACCTTGTCAAGCAGAAGTCTCTCAAGAAACACTACAACACGCACATCAGTTAAATCGTTTTATTTTAGAACAAGCCAGTTTTCACAATAACTATCAAGTTTTAGCCTGCCCTATTTCTGGTATTGGCATTAATGCTGATCAATTCACGCAATTATTCTATCGTGCACATTTTATTGATGGCTTAAAAACAGCAAAACAGTTTGCTGAATATGCTCAACAAGTATTGAATGATTTAGGCTGGTTTATCATTGATAAAGGGGAAACGATTACAGACAAAGCAACAAGTCTGACACTCTTGCAAGAAAAAGCTCAACTCTTCCTTGAACAAGATAAAATTAAAATTGCTAAACAATTGAAACTTTTTGCATAACTTCTGCAATACATGACTAAAAAAGATCAGCTAATATAAAGCTGATCTTTTTTTATTTGATACATATGCTGAATCCTTCAAAATTTAAATTCCCTGATCCTTTAGAATATGACCCTGATGGCGAAGGATTAATTTGTATTGGTGCAGATCTCACTCCATCTACACTATTTGAAGCGTACACTCATGGACTATTTCCATGGTTTTCAGAAGGTGAACCAATTTGTTGGTGGAGCCCTGAACCCCGTTGCATCATCCGACCACAAGATTACCATCCAAGTAAATCTCTCGTGCGTAACATGAAAAAGTTTGATTATAGAATTACAATCAATCAAGCTTTTGAACAAGTCATTCGTTCTTGCTCCCTGCCTAGAAGCTATGCTGATGAAACATGGATTTCAGAAGATATTATTCAAGGTTACTGTGCACTATTTCAAGAAGGTTATGCCTATAGTGTCGAAGTTTGGGATCAAGATAAAGTCGTTGGTGGTTTATACGGTGTAACAATTGGTCATGGCTGTTTTGGTGAATCCATGTTTAGTACACAAACCGACGTCTCTAAAATGGCATTTTATACATTAATGCTGCTTGGTCATGAAAACCAACTGCCTTGGATTGACTGTCAATTGGTCAATGATCACTTACTCAGCCTCGGTGCCTGTACACTTTCTCGTCAAGACTACTTAAAATCGTTACAAGATGTAATTAAACACCCCTCTATAGATTGGAAAAGTTATCAAGAACGTGTATTTTCAAGTAAAACAATAGCGCAAACTGCAAAATTAATGGACTGAAAATAACTGGATAGGAACACTTGGAGGGACATATCGTTATGAACTCATATCAACCAAAGTCCCGCTTGAACGACTTACAATATTATATTACCCCACCACATGACTGTAGCTATTTAGCTGAAAAATCAGCACGTATGGTGTTTCTAGACCCTGCACATCGTATCGATGTCGTGACATTATCAGAGTTATCACGTATGGGCTTTCGCCGTAGCGGTGATTTTGTCTATCGACCTGAATGTCATCTCTGTCGCCAATGTTTGTCGTGCCGTGTGCCTGTCAACGAATTTAAAATGAACAGCTCACAGAGAAAAGCATGGAAGCGCAATCAAGACCTCACGATGAAAATCGTATCTACACAAGATGCAAATATCACACACTATAAACTGTATGAACGCTATATCAATGAACGCCATGCAGATGGAGATATGTTTCCACCAAGTTATGACCAATTTGAAAAATTTTTAATCCATAGTTGTAGTGACAGCTTTTTTTTAGAACTTTGGAAAGATAATCAACTGATTAGCGTATCTACGTGTGACACACTTGATGACGGAATATCTGCCGTATATACGTTTTTTGATCCTGATGAAAATCGTCGCTCATTAGGGGTTTTTGCGATATTAAAACAAATTGAATATGTAAAATCGCAACAAAAAGACTATGTATACTTAGGCTATTGGGTGCCACATTCACAGAAAATGAATTATAAGTCTCAATATGCACCCTTTGAATTACTACTTGATGGGCAATGGCGACACATCGGTCGCCATTTAGATCAAGAAGAAATTAACAAATTAGGGAATATGCTCATGACAACCTTACCTTCTGAATGGAATGAACCCATCATAAAATAAGTATTTGATATTTCAAACTTTAAATAACTGTGAAAAATCATCTGTAAAGCTTTTTACCATGATAATCGCATGTTCACGACCACCGTCTTTGTTCGGATAATAATGTTTACGCAGATCAATTTGATGAAAATCAGACTTTTCATATAAAGCAATTGCCGCATGATTAGATTCACGCACTTCTAAAAAGACCTGAATTGGATTGTTTTTTAATAATTGAATAGATTCAGCTAATAATTGATAACCCAAGCCTTGACCTTGTTGCGCTGGATGAATAGCCATTAGCAATAAATTTGCTTCATCTAATACAGGTTGTAAAATACAAAAACCAACCACCTTTCCTTGTATTTCAAGTACCGTACTCTGATAACTATCAATAGCTTCTTGAAATTGCTTTAAGGTCCAAGGATGCGACTGAACAAGATTTTCAATCTGAGCAACAGCATGTAAATCTGTGCTTTGCATTAAACGAATCATCTTCGTTCATCATCTTTTATTAACAAAAATCAAATTATAAGAATTTCTATGTAGAAGTCTAATAAAAAAGGAAGATTTATAAAAATCTTCCTTTATATGAATCTAATCTATCAACATTAAATCCCTAATTTTGTTTTCCATGTCTGTAATAGCTCAACCGTATCTAAATCATTTGGATGAAAACTTGGACGGAAATATGCCAACATTTCTTTAGTCATTCCTGCAATAATCCCTTTTGATGGACTATATGCATATTTATAAATGATGCCTAATTCTTTCAGATTGAGTTTGCCGTCATTTTTTAATAATCGAATGACAAATGAAGATTGTGCACTCAAAATTAATGCCATTGCGACCACCAAAGCAGTGCTACGTAAAGCATAAGCTTTTACACCTGTACCAAATACACCCTCATATACATCAAATGCAACTGCTTTATGTTCATTTTCTTCCACTGCATGCCAATACCACATATAAGACATGGTTGGATCGGTCATTAGTTCTTGAATATGCGGATTACGCAATAACTCTGAAGCAATTGTTGCAGTAAAATGCTCAAGTGCTGTAGTTGCAGTCAAATCTACCATTTCTTGCGTCATACCAAATGGCTTCACTGCACGAGCAAACCATTTACGTGTCGCTTGAATCAAACGACCTGTTTCACGTTCATACTTTGCTACGTCATGACCATATTTTTGTGCTGATGCATTAAAACCCACATGCTCTTGAGTATGCATTGCTTCTTGACCAATAAAAGCACTAATCTCTTTTTGCAAAGCCTCATTGTCTTTAATCGCAGGGTGATAACGTACTGCTCGTACTGAATCGATAAATAGCTTTTCACCATCAGGAAACAATGCTGATAATGCTGTCATAAAATGAGTAATACCTGCAGAATTATTTGCCCAATACTCTGGCACATGATCAAAATTAAAATTCATTCGACGTACTGGGAAAGAAGCACCTGCACGATTAGAAATATTGACTTTTGCATTCATTAAAACAACTCCTGTTAAGTGAATGACCACTTAAATCTTTTGTGATTTTTTTTCTTATTTTTATATTACGTTTTTATCGAATTGAAATAATTGCTGATCAGGTCAAACAAATATCACTTAGGGACATGAAGAACTATCATAAGAAATAAAGTGAACAGGAAAATCTTCAAGACAATGACTAAAATACAACTTTAATCAAATAGAATATAAAAAATGATCAATAAAATAAAAAGAACAACATCAAAAACTTAATATGATTTTAATTCTATTAATGACAAAAAAAGCGCCCCAAAGGAGCGCTTTTTTTACACAATCAGTGATTATGCAGTAACTTTAGAAACTACACCAGCACCCACTGTACGACCACCTTCACGGATCGCAAAACGTAGACCTGGGTCCATTGCGATTGGGTGGATCAATTCTACTGACATTTCTACGTTGTCACCAGGCATAACCATTTCAACGCCTTCTTTCAAAGAGATTGCGCCAGTTACGTCAGTTGTACGGAAGTAGAACTGTGGACGGTAACCGTTAAGGAATGGAGTGTGGCGACCACCTTCGTCTTTAGAAAGTACGTATACTTCTGCGTCGAATTTAGTGTGTGGTTTGATTGAACCTGGTTTAGCCAATACTTGACCACGTTGAACGTCTTCACGTTTAGTACCACGTAGAAGAATACCACAGTTCTCACCTGCACGACCTTCGTCAAGCAATTTACGGAACATTTCTACGCCAGTTACAGTTGTTTTAACTGTATCTTTAATACCAACGATTTCAACTTCTTCGCCGACTTTAACGATACCAGACTCAACACGACCTGTTACTACTGTACCACGACCAGAAATTGAGAATACGTCTTCGATTGGCATTAAGAATGCTTTATCGATAGCACGTTCTGGTTCTGGAATGTAAGTGTCAAGCGCTTCAACAAGTGCAAGTACAGCTGGAACACCGTATTGACCATCTTCACCATTAAGTGCAGCTAAAGCTGAACCACGGATTACTGGAGTGTCATCACCTGGGAAGTCGTAAGTAGAAAGAAGTTCACGAACTTCCATTTCAACTAATTCGATTAACTCTTCATCATCAACGATGTCACATTTGTTTAAGAAAACAAGAATGTAAGGTACACCTACTTGACGAGAAAGAAGGATGTGTTCACGAGTTTGTGGCATAGGACCATCAGTCGCTGAACATACAAGGATCGCGCCGTCCATTTGAGCAGCACCTGTGATCATGTTTTTAACATAATCGGCGTGTCCTGGGCAGTCTACGTGCGCGTAGTGACGGATTGGAGAATCGTATTCTACGTGAGAAGTATTAATTGTAATACCACGTGCTTTTTCTTCTGGTGCAGAGTCAATTGCAGCGTAGTCTTTCGCTTCGCCACCAAAAGTTTTTGCACATACAGTTGCAATTGCAGCTGTTAAAGTTGTTTTACCATGGTCAACGTGACCGATTGTGCCCACGTTTACGTGTGGCTTATTACGTTCAAACTTAGCCTTAGCCATGAGTTCTTCCTTTTTAAACTACTCATGTAGGGTCACTACATGAGCACTTGGTTTTTAACTATGTATTAGTTGGGCTTATAGTAATCGAAAGATTACTCGTCGTCACCTTTTTTACCACCATTTTGGAATTTAGAAATGATGCCTTCAGCCACGTTACGTGGAGTCTCTGCATATTTAGCAAATTCCATAGAGTATGTCGCACGACCTTGAGACATAGAACGCATTTGAGTTGCGTAACCGAACATCTCAGCAAGTGGAACTTCTGCACGAATCGCTTTAGTACCACCAGGTAAATCGTCCATACCTTGAACCATACCACGGCGACGGTTTAAGTCACCCATGATGTCGCCCATGTAGTCTTCTGGAGTTTCTACTTCTACTTTCATGATTGGTTCAAGAAGGATAGGATCCGCTTTCATGAAACCATCACGGAAGGCATAAGAACCTGCCATTTTGAACGATAATTCGTCAGAGTCGACATCGTGGTAAGAACCGTCGAATAATGTCGCTTTGATGCCTACAACTGGGTAACCAGCAAGGACACCATTCTTCATACGTTCTTGAATACCTTTGTCAACCGCACCAAAGAATTCTTTAGGTACTACACCACCAACAACTTCTTCAGCGAACTCGTAATCTTTACCAGCGTCTTCAGCAAGCGGTTCTAAACGTACGTATACGTGACCGAATTTACCTTTACCACCAGTTTGACGTACGAATTTACCTTCTTGTTCAACCGATTTTTTGATCGTTTCACGATAAGAAACCATTGGTTTACCAATGTTTGCTTCTACACCGAATTCACGTTTCATACGGTCAACAATGATGTCAAGGTGAAGCTCACCCATACCCGCAATAATCGTTTGACCAGATTCTTCATCTGTACGAACGCGGAATGATGGATCTTCTTTTGCCAAACGACCTAAAGCAACTGACATTTTTTCTTGGTCAGCTTTAGTTTTAGGTTCAACTGCAAGTGCAATTACTGGCTCAGGGAACTCCATACGCTCTAGTGTAATTACATGATTTTCATCACATAATGTATCACCAGTTGTTGTATCTTTAAGACCTACACACGCTGCGATATCACCCGCACGAATTTCTTCGATGTCGTGACGATCGTTCGCATGCATCTGTACAATACGACCAATACGCTCACGTTTCATTTTCACTGGGTTATAAACAGGGCTACCTGCTTGAAGAACACCAGAGTAAACACGTACGAACGTTAAGTTACCCACGAATTTGTCGTTCATGATTTTGAACGCAAGTGCAGAGAACGGAGCTTCATCAGACGCTTCACGAGAACCTTCAGTTTCGTCTTTGTCGTCAAGAATACCTTTGATCGCTTCAACGTCGGTTGGTGCAGGTAAGAATTCAATTACAGCATCCAACATACGTTGAACACCTTTGTTTTTGAATGCAGAACCACACATCATTGGCTGAATTTCGTTTGCCAAAGTACGTGTACGTAGACCGCCAACAATCTCTTCTTTAGTAAGATCGCCTTCTTCTAGGTATTTATCCATGAGTTCTTCTGATGCTTCCGCAGCAGCTTCAACCATGTTAGTACGCCATTCTTGCGCTAATTCTACCAATTCAGCTGGGATCTCACCGTATTCAAACTTCATACCTTGAGATGCTTCATCCCAGATAATCGCTTTCATTTCGATCAGGTCAACAACACCTTGGAAGTTTTCTTCTGAACCAATTGGAACAACGATCGGCACTGGGTTTGCGCCCAAGCGAGTTTTCATTTGTTCTACAGCACGGAAGAAATTCGCACCAGTACGGTCCATTTTGTTTACGAACGCAATACGTGGAACTTTATATTTGTTCGCTTGACGCCATACAGTTTCAGACTGAGGTTGAACACCACCTACCGCACAGTAAACCATGCAAGCACCGTCAAGAACACGCATAGAACGTTCAACTTCGATTGTGAAGTCTACGTGCCCCGGTGTGTCAATTACGTTGATACGGTGTTGATCAAACTGGTTACCCATACCTGACCAGAAGCATGTTACAGCTGCTGAAGTAATGGTAATACCACGTTCTTGCTCTTGTTCCATCCAGTCAGTAGTCGCAGAACCTTCGTGAGTTTCACCAAGTTTGTGGCTTTGACCTGTATAGAACAAAATACGTTCTGAAGTTGTTGTTTTACCCGCATCAATGTGTGCAGAGATACCAATGTTACGGTAACGAGAAATTGGGGTTTGACGAGCCATGATTTCTAGCATTCCTAAATTTTGTTGTTTAAAACAGGACGCATCAATAAGTATTGATGCGTACGGATACTTAATACGGATTTAAGCGCAACTTAAATTCCCGCAAATCCCCCACTTTGGTAGAGGGCGATGTTAAATCGTGCTGCAATTCGCATTAGTATTCTCCTGATAAGGGACTGTTTTAGCCGCTTAGAAGCGGTAGTGAGAGAAGGCTTTGTTGGCTTCAGCCATACGATGCACATCTTCACGTTTTTTGATTGCTGCGCCTTTACCTTCAGCTGCATCAAGCAACTCACCAGCAAGACGTAAAGCCATAGTTTTTTCAGAACGCTTAGCAGCAGCATCTACTAACCAACGCATCGCTAAAGCAGTACGACGGGATGGGCGTACTTCCATAGGAACTTGGTATGTAGCACCACCAACACGGCGTGCTTTTACTTCGACCATTGGACGAACTTTTTCAAGCGTAGCTTCAAAAAATTCAACTGGGTCTACTTTATTTTTTTCTTGAACGCGGTCTAAAGCACCGTAAACGATACTTTCAGCAATAGATTTTTTACCATCTTGCATTACGTGGTTCATGAATTTAGCGATTGTTTGGCTACTGAACTTCGGATCCGGAAGGATTTCACGAGCAGCAACTACGCGACGTCTTGGCATTTTAAACTACCTATAAATATGACACTTCAGGTTTATCCAGCAGCAGTACAAAGTGTCATGTACTTTTCGCTGGCCTTACTACACGTCGCTTGAATTTCACAAAATAAATGCAGAAATCAGACAAGCGAGACGATAAAGGATTGCAGTTCTATAATCTTAAGATTGAATTCTGAAAGAATTATTTCTTAGGACGTTTAGCACCGTATTTAGAACGAGACTGGTTACGATCTTTCACACCAGCACAGTCTAAAGAACCACGAACGGTATGGTAACGTACACCTGGTAAGTCTTTAACACGACCACCACGGATAAGAACAACACTGTGCTCTTGTAGGTTATGACCTTCACCACCGATGTAGCTAGAAACTTCGAAACCTGAAGTTAAACGCACACGGCAAACTTTACGCATTGCTGAGTTAGGTTTTTTAGGTGTAGTTGTATAAACACGTGTACAAACACCACGACGTTGTGGACAAGCCTTCAACGCAGGAACTTTAGATTTTTCAACTAAAGTTGTGCGACCCTTACGGATCAACTGATTTGTTGTTGCCATATGGCAATTCTCCCGTTAATAAAAAGCCTCAAAAAAATACCGCTTTTTGAGGGCATGCAATTGTAAGTCAAGATGTAAAAATGGTCAACATTCGACACTTATCAAATATTGACCATCTCTGTATTTTTTCAATCTTTTTTAGATGTTTTTTCCAAATCACCTAAAATAAATCTTATGTATGTTGTTTTAAACTTTTTTATTACGGTTAGATTTTGCTGTCGCTTCAACATTTTGCGGCACAGCTTCATTTTCACTCGACTGATCAACGACTGTTTCTGCGTCAACATTTGCCTGTGTATCTTGTGCATCTTTTGTTGCATTTTTTTCATCTGCTTGCGATTTTTCGGTCAATTTTGCTGTTTTTTCAACCTCACTCGCTTGTGATTCATCCGTAGAAAGCGAATTTTCTGTGGCAACATGTGCTTTGGCTAAATCTGCAATACTGATTTCTTCCTTATTTTTAAGTTGCTGAGCCTCATCTTTTGTCAATACTTGCACATCTTGAATAACGTCATTTTCTACAGTTTCTTCAATCGCAGGAACGGAAGCTGCATCTTCTTGCTCTGGTGCTTGTAACAATAAACTGGCTTGTGTAAGTAAGATTTCTGACTTTTCAAAAGCAGCTAAAGCACTTATATTTTCTTCAGGATGTTGCGCTTGATATTGTTGCGCCCCTTTAAATACAATTTGTGCTTTTTCAGTCGCGTCATCAACCAATTTCCAACTATAAGTTGCACTAATGCTCATACATGCTAAGGGTGCAAGTTTAGTCACAATTTTAAATTGGGGTAGATTGTCCAACCAAGACCATTTCCATGTACCATCTTGATTACTTAACCAATTTTTCAATACATCAGATGAGGTGCTTGATCCCACTAATTGTTGAAACTGACTGACATCATGGGTTTGTAAAGTGGTGGAAAATGTTCGTACCGCAATTAACAACGCTTGTTTTTCCGCCACAGAACCTAGATCAATTTTTTTGAAAATAAATTCAACAATCTCATGATCCTCAGGCTTCAACTCAAAGCCATGTGCACGTCCTGTTTGGTAAATACTACGTAAAGCTAGTGCAATCGATGTTGGCACATCAATCGCTGAACCAATCACACCTGTTGCACCTGTCAATGCACCTTGAATAGCAGCAAGGATTTTATTTTGATTTGCTAAAGCTTGGCTAATGCGCTGTGAGCGAGCTGGATCTTGGGTGAGTTCTTTTAAATCTTTGGCACCGACTTCTTTGAGCAGCTTATCAACTGAACTACTCTCTGAAACAAAATCATTCAATTTATCAAAAAAATAGTCTGACATTTTGTCATTTAATTGTGGTGAAATAAATGAAGCTACATTATTGATTTTTGTATAATGTCGTCCTAATAACTGACTCGATACTTTGGGTAAATGTTCGCGCATCATCTGTTGCGGGTTATCATATTGTTTTTTTTCAAACATGCTTTGATTACGAGCTTTGCCTTCCACAACTGAATCTTTTGCAGGGCTTTGATTGAGCTTAGTGACAGAATTAGGCGCAACATGATTTAACATATTTAAACCTGTCGCAGTTATTTTTTTAGCGAGTCCAAATGTATTGGATAACATGCGCTTTGTCTGTTTATTATTAGAATCTGCCATTTGCACTCTACTCCACTCATTTTTATGGGTTTAGCCCAATACTAAGGATTGTGCATGATTATCTCAACTCTAATTGTGTACGTTTGACGAAAAATATAAAAAACCATAATACCGTTACACAAAAATATATACATAAGTCACAATTTGTCGCATTCATGCTAACAATGCTGGCGCTCCCTGTCATGCCTCGTTATGATCAATTATATAACTGAATATCAAGATGATTCACAATATGGATAATAATCGACAATACACCTTAAAGCTCAGTGCTGAACAAAAATATGCTAATGAGTTACAACGCTTAAAAGAAAAAGACCAAAAGCGTAAACCACAAGGTTGGCAACTTTCAGCCTATGCCGTACGGGATTTTATCTTGGGCAACGCTCAGCTCAATATTCAAAAGAAATTTTATGGCGATGATGCTTTGGTTGATCGTGCCTTAGTTACCTTAATGGGCAATCAAGGTCTCATGCTGGTTGGGCAACCGGGTACAGCCAAATCTATGCTGTCAGAACTCTTAAGTGCCGCAATCAGTGGCAACTCTCAACTTACGGTACAAGGAACCGCAGGAACCACCGAAGACCATATTAAATATTCGTGGAATTATGCCCTATTGCTCTCTGAAGGTCCTTCGGATCGTTCCTTAATTCCATCCCCTATTTACTTTGCTATGCAACAAGGAAAATTGGCACGCTTTGAGGAAATTACCCGTTGCCCGCCTGAAATTCAGGATGTTTTGGTATCATTATTGTCTGAAAAACAAATGATGATTCCTGAAATGGGACAAGATTTTAGTGTCTGCGCACAACATGGTTTTAACTTAATTGCCACGGCCAACTTACGTGATCGGGGTGTACATGAAATGTCTGCTGCACTGAAACGCCGTTTTAACTTTGAAACTGTGAAACCTATTCAAAACCGTGCCTTTGAGGTGGAGTTGGTACAGTTACAACTCAAACAACAAGTCGGTGATTTATTTTCAGAGTTAACCGTACCACCGCAAGTAATTGAGCTGCTTGTCACTATTTTCAATGAATTACGTACAGGTCAAAGCTTACAAGGTGCCAACTTAAAAACGCCTGATGCAGTCATGTCAACGGCGGAAGCGGTAAATATTGCGCATGCAGCAAGTTTACAGGCAATTTATTTGGGCAATGGCGTACTCCAAGCCGAACATATCGCACAGCAATTGATGGGTGTAGTATTTAAAGACAATCCTGAAGATGCCAAACGTTTACGTTATTATTTGGACAGTGTGGTCAAAGAACGTGCACGCCAAGATCAAGATTGGAAAGCCTTTTTTGATGCTAGCCGTGAGTTTTAACCATGGCAGAATTTCATGCAGCAGCACTGCCTGAACGACTGCAACAGGCATTTCAAGCCAAGCAAACGCTCGCCGCAGCACAACAGGTTTATTTTGCGCCTATACGTCACCATAGCCCTGCTTGTGCCTATGCCTTGCAACATTATATTGAGGCATTACAACCCACACATATTTTAATCGAAGCGCCACATCGCTTTCAGTTTTTACTTAAAGCTTTATTAGATGAAAATACCCAACCTCCAATTGCAATTTTTGCACAAGCACAACAACAAAAAGCGACTCAGGCAAAACAATCGAATGAAAACCAAGATACACAAGACAATCAAACACCTGCACTGTTTTCAGCCTATTACCCATTTTGTGAATATTCGCCTGAATGGGTGGCATTAAAACAAGGGGCTGCACAACACGCAAAAATTGAATTTATTGATCTGTCTTGGCAACAACAAAGTGCTTTTAAATTGGCAAATGGCTCCTTAGATTGGTCTCAAAAAAATCTGATTTCTGAGCGTTATTTAGCGCATAGCCTATACATTCAAAATCTTGCACAGCAGTTACATTGTCGTAACCATGATGAACTTTGGGATCATTTATTTGAATTACAAAGTATTTCTAAACTCAAGCAAGCTGAAAAATTTTTCGAGGATGTCTTTACATGGTGTTCATTGGCACGTTTGGACTATGAACAGGATGTGCTGTTACAAGAAGCATCATTGCATCGTGAAGACTGCATGTGGCAAAAAATTCAAGCCTGTTTAAGCCCTGAACATAAAATTTTGGTGGTCACAGGTGGTTTTCACACCTTGGCTTTGATTGAAAATTTAACACAAAAAAACACAGCAAAACGCTACCCTATCCAGGTCAATAAAAAAGACAAATGGCAGGAAAATGCATGGTTAATTCGTTATAGTTTTGACCGTTTGGATGCGTTAAATGGCTATGCGTCAGGTATGCCATCGCCTGCATTTTATCAACAGTTTTGGCAAGATCTAAATCAAGCAGATTTGCAAGAACAGCAACAAGATCATGCTGATGATCATTTGATTCAACAACAATTTCTAAAATATCTCACTGAAATTTGTCATCATTTAGAGGATAAAAAAGTTCTAGATGTCACTGCGTATATTGCGCTAAAAAATACGGCTGAACTCGCATTGCAATTGGCACATTTGCGCGGTCATTACCGCCCAAGTCGTTACGATCTTTTAGATGCTTTACAAAGTGCCTTGGTTAAAGGTGAAGTGGACGATGGCCAACAACTGTTATTTCAGGAAATTTATACATATTTAAGCGGGCAACAACTGGGGAATGTCGCTGTACATCAACACAGCCCCGCACTCTTACAAAATATTTTCAAACAAATCGAAAAATATCGTTTTAATGTCAGCGATACAATTCCTCGCCATCGAAAACTTGATATTTACCGCAAGCCTTTACAGCAAGAAATCAGTCAATTTCTCAATTTACTTGAATTTGTCGATTGTGGCTTTGCACATCGCTTATCAGGTCCAGATTTCACCCATGGCGCGGGCATGGATTTGCTATTTGAAGAATGGCGTTATGCGTGGTCACCTTCGGTTGAAGCGCGTTTAATTGAACTTGCAGAATTGGGCGATCAATTACCTCACATCGCTTTAGGAAAAATTCTCGCTTTACAGCAATATCACCAGCAAAATGGGCTCGGACAATCGGCATTTGAAACCGCAAAATTGCTGACTTTAGCCTGTCGTTTGGGCTTAAAAGAACAACTGAATATTTTACAACAACAGTTAGATGATTATTTAGAAACAGATCAAAGCTTACACTCAGTCGTGGCTGCTGCACAGCAATTGTATTATCTATGGAGTGGTCGAAAGTTATTGCAATTACCTGAACACATTTTACAGCACAGTTTAGTGCGTTCAGTGCAACAAGCTTGTTTCTTACTCGAACAACTATATGACACCCATGAAGATAAAATTGAAGAAAATTTAAATAGTTTTAAGACTTTACATCATTTAATTTTGTCAGTTTCTAAACTAAAACTGCAACAAGAAAATGATGCATTGCTCGACTTATTTTATCAGCATATTGAACGTCAGCAATTTGATCACTTCCATCTCAGTAAATTAAAAGGTGCTTTGGATACCTTAATGTTTCTTGATCATCGGATTGATCAGGAACAATTACAGCAGTATTTAAAAATTGCCTTTGCTGTCGGCTGTGATGCAAATGAAGCTGTGCAATATGTGCAAGGAATGTTTGCAATTGCACCTGAAATTTTTGTGCAATCCTCCATTGCCATCAGTGCTTTATATGATTTGGTTAAACATTGGCGAGAAGAAACCTTTTTACAGATTTTGCCTGATCTGCGTTATATTTTCAGTCAACTCAGTCCAAAGCAAAATTCTGCTGTTTCACAAAAAGTCGCCCGTATGGCGGGGCTTGCTGAAGATGTGATTCTAGATCAAGCGCACAGTCATATCAGTGAACAAGACATGTTACAGGCTGCTCAGTTAAATCAACAATTACAACAGCTTTTACAGCATGATCAACTTGAGCATTGGATTACAGGAGTGGCAAAATGACATCCAACAATACCGCACCATCCGATGTAGACTCAGATGAAAATGTATTGGACAGCCTAGAAGCTGCCCGACGTTGGCGACTCATTTTAGGACGTTATTCCGATCAAAGTTTATCGGCAGCCCATTTGTCAGGTGAACAACTGAGATTAGAACGCAATCTCGATTATTTATATCAAAATGAATATAAACGCCGTGGCGTTCAACAAGGCTCTAAGCGACATGGTGGACTTGAAGGCTCACAATTGACTGCAATCAATTGGCTCAATCAAAGTCGTAAATTATTTCCCAAATCTACCTTTGAACGTATGCAAAAACATGCGCTCGAACGCTATCAACTGCAAGACTTACTTAAAGACCCTCAAAGTATCCGAGCGTTAGCACCTCATCCTGCCACAGCCAAAGCCCTGCTCAGTATGCGTGGACATTTAAGTACTGAAGCCAAAGAAGCAGTACGTGATGTGATTCGCCAAGTGGTTGAGGAATTATTACAAAAAATTCGCACGCAATTTTTGCAGTCACTACAAGGGCGACGCAATCGTTTTCGTCGTACCCAGATCAAGCAAGCGCAGAATTTTGATTGGAAACGCACCATTCACACCAATCTGAAAAATTATCAACCTGAACATAAAAAGCTGATCATTCAAAATCCAATTTTTAATGCTCGGGTGCAAAAGCATTTATCTTGGGAAATTGTGCTGTGTGTGGATCAGAGCGGTTCAATGCTTGACTCTGTCATGTATGCCGCAATTTGTGCCAGCATTTTGGCAGCATTACCTGCGATAAAAATCAGCTTGGTGCTGTTTGATACACAAATCGTTGACCTCAGTCATTTGGCACATGATCCTGTCGAAGTGTTACTCACCGTACAACTTGGTGGCGGAACCAATATTGGTCAAGCCATGCAATATTGTGCTCAAAAAATTACGCAGCCGAATCGTAGCATTTTGATTTTGATCAGTGATTTTGAGGAAGGAGCCTCGGTTCAGCATTTGTTAAATACGACAGCGCAACTGAATGAACAAGGCTGTAAATTGCTTGGACTTGCAGCTTTGGACAGTCAAGCCAATCCTGTTTATGACAGCAACATGGCACAAAAATTACAACAACGTGGTATGCAAATCGCTGCGATGACACCTGAGCATTTAGCCACTTGGTTTGCGGAGGTGATGCAATGATTGGACAAATTTATCTGCATTATGATGAAGAAAGTTTAGCCTTACATAGCAACGCAGGCTTGATTCGTCGTGCCAAAAAGTCACTTGAAGAGGTGCAACTCATTGAAGGCAATACTGCACCTTTGCAATTTAAAGTCGAAGAATTTGAAGTATGTTTACCAGAACAAGGTATTACCGAAGCACAATGCAACTGCCCTGCTCAAAGTTGTTGCAAACATATTCTCAGCAGTATTTTTTGGTTACAGCAAAATCAACATATCACTCAAACGACCATTGAAAGCACTGAACAAAATAATACACATGAGCATCTAGAAACTGCGAAAAGTCCTGCTCGCCTTGCAGAAAATGTCAAAGCAATCGCGACAGAAAGCGTTGTCCAAAATTCAGCGTTAAACACAGTTTTAGCCCTAAAAGACAGCACATTATTTAAAAAAATAGGCAAAGCACAAACCCGTTTAGCTTTTGAAATTTGGGAAAATTTTTGTGAGAATAAAGACTCTTGTTCTCTTGCAATATCAACTGAAAAAATCAGTTTTAAAACCACATTCAGCGAAAATCCAATTTTATTTTTCCCGCCAACAGCTTTTGATGGGATTTTGTCAGATATTAACGACAATAAAAAAAACGCTGTACATTTAGCCTGTATTGCCTATGTATTTCATCTGCATGCGCCTGAACAATGGCGATGGCCGGAGGATTTAAAACAACAACTTCACCTCAATCATCCATACACTTTAACCCCTGAAGACGTTGAATTTATCCAAGAACTACAACAACTTTGCCAACACTTTATTCAGCAAGGTCTCTCTCATATCGCTAAAGAATCTGTCTTGTCATTGCACATTTTAAATATGCAAGCACGTGCACAAAATCTACCTCGCTTGGCAACACAGTTAAGACAGTTACACGGCATGATGCAACAGTTGCTAGAAGATGACTTTCAGATGGATGAACAACAGATTTTCTCACAACTCGCCTATTTAAACGCTTATTTATTTGCCTTACAAAACAGTCAAAACCAAGCTAAAAATTTCAAGCGTCTCAAAGGCACTATGCAACGTGATTATCAAGAACAGAGTACAGAACGCTTAATTCCTTTGGGCTGTGAATGGTGGCAAACCGACAGCGGTGCACAAGGTCTAACACTTACGTTTTGGGATGTAGAACAACAGCATAGCCGTGAAGTCACCCAAGCCCGAGCCAATCGTTTAGACAGCACATTTGACAAAAATAGTGTGGCACAAACAGGCATTTGGGGCACATCTTTAGATTATTTACTGAGGCATCAGATTCAACTCAATATTTCCAAAGCAAGCTCTGAGGTCAATCTCAGTGCGAGTGCAGACACTCGGTTTACTCAACTTGCAAGTTTTCAAGACCTGACGTTAGATGATTTTCAACAGTTGAATATCGGGGTTAGTCGTTGGTCTGATCTCGTTCAATATGTGCAACCTACCTCAAGTTTGGAGCAAAATCCGTATCGTTATGTATTACTACGCCACCAACAGATTGATGCACCTGAACTGAATGAACAGCAACAATGTTTTGAATGTCGTATTCAGGATGATGATGCTTGTCATTTAAAACTCACTTTACCGATTGAAATTGAATATCAAGTTCGGATCAAACACCTCACTACGCTTATTCAAAAGAATGAAAAAATTGTAGCAACACTCGTGCGTTTGGACACCTCACAACAAAATATTCAACTCATTCCATGTAGTGTCATTTTGCAGAAAAAGCAACATTTGGAAATTTTCAGTTTGGACTACCATCACCCGTCCTATAAAAAGAGCAGTTTGGGCGAGTTGATCACAGGTCGGATCGAAAAATTACTGCAACAAAAAAAACAATGGCAAAGCCAACAGCACTATTCTGCTTTAGATATTGCCATCAGGCAAACCCAATCTGTGCTTGAGTTTTATGCCAATACAGGACGTGCTGTACTCGATCCGCAAGACAAACTTAAATTACAACATGCTGCACAATTATATGAGGACTTGGGCTTGGCAATATTGCAACGTAGTATTCAAACAGGCATCGAAAGTGATAATTTGCCAGCGACTTTACTAAAATGGCGACATTTATTTTTACAAATACAACGTCTGTCTTATCGTTTACCGATCGAACATTCAGTTTAATATAGAAAAATGAATATCAGGCTTTGCGACAATTAATGTCGTAAAGCCTTAGTATCCATCTACTATTTTTTGAATTTATTTTTAAAATAGAACAATATGTTTAATTCAATCCTACTGAATAACAAATATATCTTTGCAAAAGAGGAACTTTTACAATGCTCAGTCACTTCATGTCCAAAATAGAATCCTTTTTTTCTAATCAAAATCAGAAATCCACACAACAAAGCACTGAACATCAAGAATATAATCAAAAGCTTGTAGATACCGTCAAACCTTTATATGAGATCTTTAAAGTACTCAATGAAGTTGATGAAAATTTAATGAAAAATATTATTCCTTTTATTGTAGAAGGAACAAATCCAGAAATATTACTGCAACTCAATCAACTCAATGATGAAAAAGCAGCTGATTTAATTGGATATCCTGGTACTTATGAATGGCATTGGACAAATATTGAGCTCAGCAAAGCACAAGAAAAATTAAAAAATCAATCTATTAAATCACGCCAGCAACTCAATCATGCTTTATTTGATACGTTGAACAATCAACAAATCATTCGTTTGGGTAAAGTATATGAAAGTATTACCCAACAAAAAAATTATAAAGAACTGTACGCGCCCATTCCTGTGTGGTTTCACTATATTGTGGTTGATGCTTTGGTCACATTACAACAGCGTCATGGTTTTAGTGAACTTGATGCAAAAAAACCGATTAAACAACATTGGACATTGGCTAAATTAGAGCAACTTTTAGCTACAGATGAATCCACTTTGGCACAACATTTACCATTGTTTCTATTCGAACGAGTCGGTTGTAGTAGTTATTATACAGACCGTATGGATCTAATTTTTGAACTGTCTGATACAAATACTTATATCGAACAACATCTTGATATTTTTCAACAAGAGGTTCCAAATCTCAGTGTCGATGGGCAAACTGTATTTTTAGATTATTTAAAAGCTCAACCTGAGATTTTAAAGCAACTTCCTGAATTAATCGTAAAATTAACCATTGGTCGTTCTAAAACCATTCGTGATTTGGCAGTAAGTTTACTCAGCCAACTCAATGCAGAAGACAGTCAACGTTACTTACAGGACTATTTAATCCATGGTTTAAGCAAGGAACGTGGTTTTGCTGCAGAACTTTTAGCACGCTTAGGTGAACATAACCTTGCTGTTTTAGAACAAGCTCTTGAAAGTGAAAAGCAAAAATCTGTACAACAAGTGATTTTAATGGCTGTACAACGCTTAAAAGCAGTACATGAGTCTACTCACGCTACACATATTGAAATTCCAAGTTTTAGCCCCTTGCTTGCACAAAATATTCCTTCTGATTTCATTGATGTTTTACAAGATAATTTTGATAAAATTCTAAAAAAAGCCGAACAGTCTGCTGCGGCTGAAATCGAAGAAAATAAAAATCGTAGTTATCGTTCAGATTGGGCGCAAAAAAATTTAAAGCGTTTAAAAAACGTGAAAATTAGTAATTTTAAAGTGTTGTTAGATCAGGTAAATGGTCAACCCTCCCGAAAACCCTCTGAACAAGATACTCAGATCATCACCTATCAAAAAAATATACAAAAATATCCTGAATATTCACTGATTCATGCAATGCGCATTCATGTTTCTCGTAGGGCGGATCAAACGATCAGTTGGCGCACCATTTTTGAGGATGTACCACCTTCCCTATATGCGAATGTAGAGTTACGTCAAATCAACCAAGCACTCCAAGATATAGGATGTAGCAATACTGAGCGTCAGATCGCACAAGGTATGTTAATGTCTTATTGGAATAATTTAGATGACTATATCACCGAGCCACAACAGATTTGGCCTTTTTTTGCTGAACATCCTGAGTTTATCAGTGAAGCATTGGGTTTAAGTCCATCTTTAGAAGAAAGTGCCTATTATCAATTTGAAGCCATCAAAGCGATTAAAATTTTAGAATATTTCCCAAGCATTCCACAGCAATTTATTCCCCGTTTACTTGAATATGCTTTAGGGGAAAATAAACGTCTGCGTTTCGACGCACAGCAAGCTTTACAAACGTTGCCAGAAATTCATTTACGTGCCACTGAAGCTTTAGACTCAGGTAAACAGGAAATTCGCATTACTGCCATTGAATGGCTTGCACGTTTACAACATCAGGAAGCTGTTAAACCACTAAACGCTTTACTAAAAAAAGAGAAAAAGGAAATCGTTCGTGCCGCCCTACTCACTGCTTTGGAAAAATTAGGACAAGACATCAGCCCTTATTTGTCTGAAAAAGTGTTACTTGCTGAGGCTCAACAGGGCTTAAAAGCGAAGATTTCCAGTAGTTTTACTTGGTTTAATGCCAAAACTTTACCTGAATTATCGTGGAAAAATGGTACAACTGTAAAAGCCGAAATTATTCACTGGTGGGTGGTGTTGGCTGAAAAACTTAAAGACCCAAAAGCCAATGCACTTTTTCAACGTTACTTAGATTTACTCGATGAAAAAAGTCAGCAACAGCTTGCCAACCATCTATTACATCTTTTTATTCAACAAGATACTTTATCTCCTACTTTAGAACAAGCGATGGAGGTCGCAACCAAAGAAGCACCACAACGCCTACAAGGCTACCGAGACAGTTATCAACATTATGGACATAAATACCCTGAATATTATGGGCATTATGCAACCATTACACTTGAAGAAGTCATTGAAGAAGTTAAGCGTCAACAACTGTCAATTTATTTAGGTTCAGCGATTAAAAGTAAAGGGATGTTGGCACTCACTTATCCCGCACAAGGTAGTTTTGCTGTAAAAATGCTACAAAATTATATGAAGCAGCACTACCCTCGCCGCTCACAAATTGAAGCGATGATTTCAGCATTATCTCTCAGCAATGATCCATTAATCATTCAATTACTATTATCATTATCACGGCGTTATCGCACGACCTCTGTACAAAACTTAGCGACCGATTTAGTCACAGAAATTGCTGAACGCAATCAATGGAGTAATGATGAATTGGCTGACCGTACCATTCCAACGGCAGGATTGGATGAACATGGCGTCCTTAACTTAGAATATGGCACACGCTTATTTACAGCGATCGTCGATGATAAAGACAAATTTGTATTAAAGAATGAAGAAGGCAAAGTGGTCAAAGCCTTACCTGCAGCGCGTCAAAATGATGATGAGAGTTTGATTAAAGAAGCAAAAGCATTATTCAGCAGCAGCAAAAAAGAATTTAAACAGGTCGTTGACATGCAAACAGGTCGTTTGTATGAGGCAATGTGTAGTGAACGCCAATGGAATGTTACGGAATGGCAAGAATATCTGTTTCAACATCCAATCATGCAACGTTTAATTCAACGTTTAGTTTGGCTTGAAGTCACTGAATCAGGTGAGAAAATCGCGTTCCGTCCAAGTGATGATGGCTGCTTACTGAATCTAGATGATGATGAAATTGAACTTAGTAACACCAGCAAAATTCAAATTGCACATGCCGTGATTGTCGGTAAAGATCATGCAGATGCATGGATGGCACATTTTAAAGACTACAAAGTCAAATTTTTATTTGAACAAATGAGCCATCATTTACCTGAACTCACCGACCCCAAAGCCAATCAAATCGAAGATCGTAAAGGTTGGATCACAGATACTTTTACTTTACGTGGTGTCGTCAACAAACTCGGTTATCAACGTTCAAGCATTGAAGATGCAGGCTCATTTGACCGTTATAGCAAATCATTTAAACAATTGGGTATTGATGTACAAATCGTATTTAGTGGCAGTTATGTCCCTGAAGAAAATATTCCTGCGGTTCTGTATGACTTAGAGTTTGATCAACTCGGTAGCCGTTCTTGGAACTCAAATCGTCTACCCTTAAGTGAAGTTCCGCCAATTCTACTGGCTGAAAGCTACGCAGATTATTTGAAAGTTGCAGATGCATGTCGTGGTTTTGACCCTGAGTGGGAAAAGAAAACGCCTTGGTAAAACAAGTAAGATTTTCTCAAAGCTGCTCTTTTGTGAGATAAATTTGAGTAGCTTTGTCTTATTTTGCAAATATTTTACTTTTCATATTTATTTTTAAATACGGCAAAAGTAACTTGTAGCCAAGGATTGACCAAAAAGTCAGAGGATCAGGTAAATAAAGTCAATCCTTGTAGAATCTATATCTTTCGCCATTGCGATAGAAAACTAAAAACGCTTAAATGAGCCCATTGTATCGCTTATTTTAAAATAAAGGACTTTGTATGAATCGTCGTGTTGTGATTACGGGTATGGGTATTAACTCATGTATCGGAAATACATTAGAAGATGTGACCCATTCTTTACAAAATGGAATTTCAGGCACACGTCATAACCCGACTTATGAAGAACTCAATTTTAAAAGCCATGTCAGTGCTGCGGCTGAACAAGATTTTGACCATATTGACCGTAAACTTAAACGTTTCATGGGCGTATGTGCAATGTATGCCTATAATTCTGCGGTCGCTGCGGTTGAACATGCAGGTTTAACTCCTGAACAATTGGGTGGCAATCCACGTTATGGTATCGCAGGGGGTTCAGGCGGTAACTCAACTGCCTCTGTTGCTGAAATGATTAAATTACTTGAAGAAAAAGGTGCACGTAAAGTAGGACCTTTCTTCGTTCCACGTAATATGTCAAATACCATTACTGCAAACGTCGGTGTAGCCTTCAAATTACAAGGTGTTGCACACTCAATTACCAGTGCTTGCGCAACTTCTGCAGATGCGATTGGTTATGCATATAACCTGATTCAATTGGGTAAACAAGATTTAATGCTTGCAGGTGGCGGTGAAGAAGATCATTGGTCACAAAGCTTATTATTTGATGCGATGGGCGCACTGTGTTCTAAATATAATGAAACACCTGAAACAGCATCACGCCCTTATTCTGCTGACCGTGATGGTTTCGTGATTGCAGGTGGTGGTGGTTTCGTGGTTCTTGAATCACTGGAACATGCTCAAGCACGTGGTGCAAATATCTTGGCTGAAGTGGTTGCTTATGCTGCAAACTCTGACGGTGCTGACATGGTTGCACCATCAGGCGAAGGTGCGACACGTTGTATCTTGATGGCACTTGATGAAGCAAAGCAACACGGCGTAGAAAGCATTGACTATGTAAATACACATGGTACATCTACACCTGCAGGTGACGTAACTGAGTTAAAAGCCATGGAGCGTGCTTTTGGTGAAGGTCAAGTTCCACCATTGAGTTCAACAAAGTCAATGACAGGTCATAGCTTAGGTGCTGCGGGTGTACAAGAAGCAATTTATTCTGTACTGATGATGCAAAATGACTTTATTGCACCAAACATCAATGTCACAGAATTAGACGAAGGTGCAAAACCATTCGACATCGTACTTGAAAAACGTGATGCAAAATTGAATACTGTCATGAGTAACAGTTTCGGTTTTGGCGGTGTTAATGCATGTCTCATTTTCAAAAAATGGGAAGGCTAATTTGAAAATGGTTGATCTATTACTCCAATAGGTCAACCACTTCCGCACTGCCCTTTACATAAGGGTGATTTGATGGATGCTCCTTCTGATGCTTTCCTCTGGGTAAAAGCATTTCATATTATTGCAGTGGTCTGTTGGTTTGCTGCATTGTTCTACCTCCCACGCCTCTATGTTTATCATGCGATGAGCGAAGATCAGCTTAGCCATCAACGCTTTGAAGTGATGGAACGCAAATTATATCGAGGCATCATGTGGCCTTCGATGATCATCACACTGATCACCGCCCATTTCCTCGTGGATTGGGGGGATGCAACACGTCATTATCACGAAGCACTGTGGTTCTATCTGAAAGTAGGCTTAGTGGGTTTATTGGTCATTTATCATTTTGTTTGTGGTTATTACCGTAAAAAACTCATTGGCAATGCACATTACAAATCACACAAATTTTGGCGTTTTTTTAATGAATTACCCACCTTAATTTTACTTGCTGTGGTTATTTTAGTGGTGGTTAAGCCCACATTTTAAGCCCCCATATTTTAAAAACCTCCACACGGAGGTTTTTTAATTTTTTGGCTTATATAAAATTTCAAATACCCTAAATATCCATTGAGCAACTTATTTTTAACAATCCTTTTTATTGGGAATATTCACCACCACAATGCAATCAGCGCACTAATGATCACGAAACCCAAAAATGTACTGATCATCAACGGTGTTAAGGTTTTTTGATCTTGCAACTGATAGGCTTGTGAGAAAATAATAAAAGCCGCAGGCATCGGTAAAGCCGCAATAATCGTACCTGCATAAAGCATTTCCTGACTGACATTTGGCATCCAAGACAAGCCTGTAAATACTGCTAATGGCATTATGATCATTTTAGCAAACACCAAAAATACACTTTCCATATCAATTTTTTGAATTGATAAACCCACCAAACCACCACCAATAACAAAAAGTGCAATGGGTGAAGCTGTTTTACCTAGCAAATCTAATGCTTGATTCTGTTGAGTGGGTAATTGAATCTGAAAAAATGCAAAACTCAAACCCAAGATCACCGATAAAATCACAGGATTTTTTAATAACTTAAGTAAAGTCTGACGGAGTAATAATCCAAGATTTTGCTGTTGCTGCAAACCCATTTCAGCCAAAGCCAACACCATGGTCACTATGATGACATTTTCCACAATCAAGGTTAACGAGATATAAACGGTCGCCTGATTTCCCATCAGCAAGGTTAAAATTGCAGTCCCAATAAAGCCCGTATTTGACATTGCACCGCCCATCGCAAATACCGCAGCATGGCTAAACCGATGTTTAAAAAAGTAATAAAAAACCAGAAATACAGTCAAATATAAGAGAAAAGACACAGTCGCATAGACAAAGAAATAGCTTGGATACCAAATTTCATGCAAATCTTTAGAAGCCAAAGCCACAAACAATAATGCAGGAAGAGAAATGCGAATCACAAAAGCACTCAGTGCTGAAATTTGTGCTTTATCAATAAGATTGATTTTTACACTCAAATATCCCAAAAAAATGAGGATAAAAATAGGTAAAAGCACTGAAAGTACCATTGGGTGAATCCTTTTTCCGTATGGTAAAAATAAAAAGAGAAATATATCCTAAAATATATTTCTCAAAATCTTAAATACCATTAAGGCATAACTTTTTACTCAAATGGCGTAAAGAGACTTTTCAATGCATGGGGCTGACAACGGAGATATTGTGGTGCAATAGCCACTTGTGCATTCAACACAGCTGCTGCATGCCAAGGCCAACGTGGGTCATACAAAATTGCTCGTGCCAATGCAATCGCATCAGCTTGTTTATTTTGTAAAATATTTTCTGCTTGTTGTGGCTCAGTAATCAAACCTACCGCAATCACAGGAATATTCACATGTTTTTTGATTTCAGTAGCAAAAGGTACTTGATAATTTGCACCGATTTGAATGTTTTGCTGTACATGTAAACCACCTGAAGAGACATGAATATACACCGCACCGCATTGTTCCAATGCTTTAGCAAGGTCAATGCTAGAAGAGACATTCCAACCGCCCTCTTCATCCATCCAATCTGTTGCTGAAATACGTACCCCAATTGGATAATCAGCAGGCACTGCGGCTTTCATCGCTCTCGTCGCTTCTAGAGTCAGGCGAATACGATTTTCAAAACTGCCACCATACTGATCTGTACGGTGATTAGACAATGGTGACATAAATTGATGTAACAAATAACCATGTGCTGCATGCACTTCTATTAAATCAAACCCTGCCTCTACTGCACGTTTTGCCGCAGCTGCAAAATCAGCAATGATTTGTTGGATCTCATCAACGGTCAATGTATGTGGTGCAACATCATCTACATGAAATGCAATGTTACTCGCTGAAACTGTTTGCCATCCTAAATCTTGCTCAGGTGCAATCTGTCCCTTGCCCAACCAAGGTTTATCCGTAGAAGCTTTACGTCCTGCATGTGCTAACTGCACAGCAAAAGGCATCGGTGAAAGGGTTTTTACTTTTTGCAGCAACACCTTAATTTTGTCACGCTGTCTATCATTCCATAATCCGACATCGGCATAGCTAATTCGACCTTCTGGCTGTATGGCTGTTGCCTCAATGATACACAACCCCGAACCTGACAATGCGTAATTTGCCCATTGCTGTTCATGCCAATAGGTCACTTCACCTTGCTCAGTGGCAGAATATTGGCACATTGGTGCAATGATGATTTTATTATTGAGTTTCAGTTGTCCAAATTGAATCGGTTGAAATAGCAATGACATGTAAATTTTCCTTAAAATGCTTTTGTAATATTTAATCCTGCGCTCCAATTCACCCCATCCGCAGATTCAAAGAAACGCCCATTTCCATCATTTACAATCACAGAACCAATATAATTTTTATCAAAAATATTATCTACACGGGCAAAGGTTTTAATTTTCCAATCATGATTTTTCCAAATATACCCCACATTGGCGCTGGTCACGGTATAACTTGGCGCAGCATCACTATTACTATCATTGACATAAATTTTATCCATATAACGAACATCTATGCCCGCATTCAAACCTGTTTCAGGTAACCATCCCAAACTTGCATAGGCTTGGTTTTTGGCAATCCCAGGAATGACATTATCTTTTGGAATTTTACCCACAAGCACTTCATGTTGATCATTTAAAATTTCAGGAACATCTGCATTAAACGTAGCATCTAAATAACTATAAGAGGCTTGTGCCGTAAAATCTCGCCATAATTTTTTATTCCAAGACAGCTCTAGCCCTTCACGTAACGTCTGCTCTGCATTGCGAAAGGTATTTCGTCCATTATTTGACTGCCCTGAGACAATGTCGTCTTGGGTTTTACTTTGAAAAATTGCTGCGGTGAATTTCCCTAAACGATTTTTGGCTTTCAAACCGATCTCATAATTATCACTTGTCGCAGGTTTTAACGCAAAATTAATGCCTGACGTTGCCAAGGTTGGATAAGCCATTTCAGTAAATGTCGGCGTTTCAAAGCCTTTAGAATAACTAAAATAACTCATCAGATGTGGAGAAATATCCCAAGTCAAAGCAGCAGAAGGTAATACTTTGTCATAATCCGTTTTACCACTATCATCGCCATTTACACCTTTTACATAATGATCTTTCGACTCAAAATGGACATTGCTATAGCGTAAACCTGCATCTAATCGCAGTGCAGGAATCAACTGCCAAGAGGCTTGCAGATAGGGATCTAAATTCCATAAAGTATTTTTTTCATCACGACGCAGATCACCCTTTACCCCATAATTCGGCTGATTTTGCGGATTTAAAATAAAGTTTTCATAACCTTGACGATCTTCATTCATTGCATCATAAGCGACACCTACGCTCAAGCGTGTATTCGGCAATAACGCTTTGCCTGTCCAACGCAGATCTGCACCATAGTAATCACGTGCAAAGTCAATTACGCCACCTGCATGACGAGGATTTTTTTGAGCACTATTGGGAATCGATTGATACTGGGTCACTTCACGATGACCAAAATATGCCATTGAATAAAGTTCATTTTGATCATTCAATGGTTTAGTCCAATTGATCCCTGTTTGCGTTTGATTAATTTCTTTTCGGACATCAAATTGTTTTAAAAATGGAACTTGTTGTTTCGGATTGGCTTGCCATTGTTCACGGGTCAATCCTTGTGGATCATCGGCATTGATATCAACATGATTCAAGATCCAATTAATTTTAGAACCATCCTCCAAATCCCAACTGAGCTTGGCATTACTGAGGACTTTTTTCGCATCACTATGTTCACGATAACCATCTGTCGCAAAATACGACGTACTGAGCACATAACTCGGCTCATTGGCTTGATCTGCACCGCCTTGCAAGACAATGTCGGCACGATTTTTATCATGACTCCCTGCCGAATATCCTAATTGTATAGAGTCTCGCCCTTGCCCTTCTTGGGTTGTGGTTAATATTGTTCCACCTGAAGAATTACCATACAAGGCTGAAAATGGTCCTCCAAGAACTTCTATATCTTTTAAGCTACTCAAATCAATATTCGAAGTTTGCCCTTGACCATCAGGCATTGTTGCAGGAATCCCATCCACATATAAGCGAATGCCACGTACGCCAAACGTTGAACGTGCGCCAAAACCACGCATCGACAACTGTAAATCTTGGGCGTAATTTTCACGATTATTCAGTTGTAATCCCGGCACGCCTTGCAATGTTTCAGTCAGATTAACCCCGAGATTATTCGCTTGCTCTTTTTGTTCAATCCGATAAACCGAAGCAGGTGTATGCAACCATGTCGTATCACTACGCGTTGCGTGTAAAGTCAGTGTATCCAAAAGCTGAACGGGTTCTGATGTCCCCGTTTCAGCATAAAGTTGTTGACTAATACATGCTGTTAAACAAAGTAAGCTAAAATTTAGAGAGATAAATCGTATATTACTTTGCATCAGCATATTCCTTATGTTTGTTTTACATTTTAAAAATAAGACTAGAAAATAACTTTCGAGCCGAATCCAACCACAAAAGCATCATCCACTTTATTTGTTGCACCTGGATGTACAACATACTGAACTAAAGGACGTAACATCAACCATGGGGTTGGATAATAGGAATAATTAAGTTCCATATTATATTCTGCACTTTGATTCAGCACTGCAGCTTTAGGCGCTCGATAGCGCTCATTGACATGCACGCGATTCACAGCAAAACCTAAAATATCATTGGGATGACCATCAAAAAGACCAATATATTTCAAACCGAGCTGCTGAGAATTATCCACTTGTGTTGTTGTTTGATCATGAAAGGTAAAATTACCAAAGCTATGTAAACCACGGCGACCTTCGCCTGTAGACGTCAGTTGTTGTTCAAATGAAAGCCAACCACCATAACTGCGGTCTTTACCGACTGTACCTGCTTTATAAGCAACATCATATTGATTCTTTGCATCATCAGCCGTATTGTACAACAGCCCTGCACGGTAACTACCTGCTAAATTGTTAATTGCTGTTTTCGGAGACCATACGGTTTCAGCTAAAATATTAATCCCATCTGCATTTTGGGTATCTAAATTCCAACCGTGACGTTCTAAAGCATTTTCAGGGTTATATTCAAACACACCCACTTGTGTAAACAACTCAGGTTGTATTTGCCACTTTACACGCCCGCCCCATTGTGAAACAGGTGTGTTGTACCATAGCTTACCTTGCCATTTCCCCATCTGCGCAGCACAAAAAGCATTGCCTTGGAAATCGCATGCCATTGTATTAAATTCTGTTCCCAAGCCCATGCGCCCAATACGGAGATTCACGCCTTGTGCTTTAAAATTTTTTTCAATATATAATTCACTCAAACGACTCCCTGAGTTACCACGCCCCCAATTGGCTTGAGAATTGGCAAATTGTGGTGCACTTGGGTCTTGAATCCCTTCCAAACTCGTACTTTGCCCCTGACGAGCGGTCACCATAGCACGTACCGTCACCCCATCCCAACCAGCGAGCTGTTCAAGATTTAGCGTTGTTCCTACGGCAAATTGTGTCCCAAATGTCGGCGATTGATGTGCGTCGTAACCACCGTCCGCCAAATATGAACCATCCATTGCAATATTGGCATCAAATTTAATACCTTGTTCTGCAAGCGCAGTGCGTTTACCGCCCCAGTCTCCTGTTAAAGTTTTTCCATTGGGATCAAATGCAGATTCTGCATGTGTAGCTGACATTAAAGAAGCAGTTGAAATTGCCAATAAAGAAAGCGCAATAATTTTCATAGCAGAGCCTAATTTAAAACTGTATAAATTTTTTTGCAGGGTGTTAGATATCTATAATTAAGAGAAACATCACATTTACAACCTACAAATATGCTGCAATGGCATTGCTTACAATGGATGCCATTACAGTTTTATTACAAGAAAATTACACATTTTTATGAACTTCCACTAGGTGATTATTTTTATGAGTAAATAAACTTTTTTTTATATAATATCAGCTCATCTTATTACCAATTGTTTAGTATTATTAAAGTTTACTCACTGAATCCTCGTTTTGTCTGTACATACACTAACAATGCACCATCGCAATTGACCTGTATATTTTTAGAAAACTTTCTTGAACTGACAAATTTCACTACAATATTATTCTTATCTTATTATTCTCCTGTTCAACCGCCTTATGCCTGAATTACCAGAAGTTGAAACTACCAAAACCAGTCTTTTTCCATTACTTGAGCAAAAAGTAACCTCTGTACAAGTTCGGGAATCTCGCTTACGTTGGGCAATTCCTGATGATCTATCAAAATTAGTTGGACAAAAACTGATTCAACTAACTCGCCGTTCTAAATATATTTTGGCTGAATTTGAACACAATACCATGCTTTGGCATTTGGGAATGTCTGGCAGTTTTCGTTTATGTGATGCACATGAAGAACTGCGTAAACATGATCATTTAATTATTGATTTTGAAGACATTCAACTCCGTTACCATGATCCACGCCGCTTTGGTTGTATCCTTTGGTTAGATGAACACTCACAAAGTAAACTGATTGACACTTTAGGCCCTGAACCCCTCAGTGCTGAATTTACAGCAGAATATTTAACTGAAAAATTAAAAAATAAACAAACAGCCATAAAAGTTGCCATCATGGACAATCATGTCGTGGTCGGTGTGGGTAATATTTATGCAACTGAAAGTTTATTTAATTTAGGCATTCATCCTGCCCAACCAGCTAAAACACTGAATTCAACCCAAATTGCTAAATTAGTAATTGAAATTAAACGTATTTTAAAGCAAGCCATAGATTTAGGTGGGTCAACCTTACGTGATTACACTAACGCTATGGGTGAAAATGGTTATTTTCAGCAAACCTTACTCGCATATGGTCGTGCAGGTGAAATGTGCGTAAATTGTGAAACAACATTAGAAAATTTAAAACTTGGACAACGTGCGAGTGTATTTTGCCCACAATGCCAAACCTTAAAAAAAATCAAAGTCGTTCAACCCTCATCAAAAGGTAAATCCCAATGAAAACTGCAATTGCTCGTCATATTTTGGTGAAAGATAAGGACTTAGCTCAACAATTAAAGCAAAAAATCTTGGATGGGGCTGACTTTGCTAAAATTGCTAAACAGCACTCTACTTGCCCTTCAGCGAAAAAAGGCGGTGAATTGGGGGAAATTAAAAAAGGGGATTTAGTTGCGCCCATCGACAAAGCTGTGTTTAGTTTAGCTGAACGCGAACTTCATGGGCCAATTAAAAGTCAATTTGGCTTTCATTTGTTAGAAATCAAATTCCGTATGGACTTTTAAAATTGAAATAACAATAAATTAAGGACTTTGTTCTAAGCTGTTATAGTTTTCAATAAAGTCCGCATATTCATTGATGTAGCTTCTAAACATCTCCGCACGAGTAGCAAAATAAAACACCTCATTGCCATTTCTAACAATATTTTCAGGCGTTTTACCATTGCAAAAACCATGATTAGAAAAGACAGCTGACTTCAATGTACTGTAATGCTGAATGGCTTGCGCCTCACTCTCGAATCCAAAAACCAACATCGTAAAGTCTGGAAAATACTTTTTCTTTTCACCTATTCCCACTTTACTCTTTGCAGTGTAAATTCGTAATCCTTCGCCTTTAACTTGGAGTACTTTGTTCAGATCACAATCATTTTCTGACCAATTTTTACCACTTTCACTTTCAAATAACTCAAAATTTTGCTTTAACAACTTAACTTGTAAAGCATTCATTAAGACTTCATTTTCATTAATATTATTGGCTTCTATTGTTTCATATTGTGTTTTTTGATTAGGAATGTCTTCAAAAGTCAGTTGTTGATTTAATTCTGATGTATTTTCATTCTTGCTATTGGGCAGCGCAATTTTTTCTAATTCAGGATCTACTTTACTTTTTTGGGGTTCACTACATGCAAATAGACTAAAAATCATTAAACTTATCAGTAGTTGTTTTTGCATGTTCTGTTCCCTTCCCTTAATTTTAAATCCTTTATTCATAGTACACATAAAAAACGGTACCTCAAAGTACCGTTTAATATACATAATAAATACTGAAAAGGATTATTGACGTTTTTTCAATTCATCACGAATTTCACGTAATAATTCAATATCTTCTGGCGTAGCTGCAGGTGCTGCTTCCACAGGTTTACGGATTTTATTTAAGAATTTAACCAACAAGAAAACCACCCAAGCTAAAATTAGGAAGTTTAAGAAAATTGTAATAAAGTTACCGTAGGTTAAAACGTTAATTCCCGCTTTAGTCAACTCATCTAAAGATTGTAAATTGTTCGGATTATCTCCTAATACGAAGAATTTTTGAGTAAAATCAACACCGCCTCCTGTAATCACAGTGATCAGTGGCATAATGATATCTTTCACAAGAGAGTCAATAATTTTACCGAATGCACCACCGATGATGACACCGATCGCCATGTCCATCATATTGCCTTTGACAGCAAATTCTTTAAATTCTGAAACAATACCCATGTGTATCTCCACGCTTGCTTTTGCGTAATTTTTATGTGACGAAGTATACATTAATTTCTAATATATATTTCCGCCTAATTTACTAGGTTTTAAAGAACTTTCTATATTTTTTTTCATTTTATACAAAAAGTATACTTTTCCACGATTCAATATTAATCTGAGCCCTTAGGATTACTCAAACTAAAAACTGGCTTTGCAATAAAATATTCGACAAATAACATGATTTTCAAATCATACGCACCATAGCTCAAATCAACCAGACATTTAGTTTAAGCATAAAAAAACCGCCAATATATGACGGTTTTTTTAGAACTGAAAATTAACCGTTACGATTACGTTTACGTTCGTTTTCAGTCAACCAACGTTTACGAATACGGATTGACTTCGGTGTAACTTCAACTAATTCATCATCTTCAATGAATTCAAGTGCTTGTTCAAGTGTGAATTCAATGTTAGGCACTAGTGTTAACGCATCATCCGTACCAGAAGCACGTACGTTTGTTAACTGTTTTGCTTTAGTTGGGTTCACAGTCATATCGTCAGAACGTGAGTTAATACCAACGATCATACCTTCATAAACTTCTAACTGTGGTTTAGCAAATAAACGACCACGGTCTTGCAATGTGAACAATGCATAGCCCAAGCAAGTCCCTTGAACCATAGAGATCAACACACCGTTTTGACGTTTTGCAACAGTACCTTGCTTCATCGGACCATAGTGCGAGAAGCTTGAAGTCATAATGCCTGTACCTGAAGTCATAGTTAAGAATTCAGAACGGAAGCCAATCAAACCACGTGAAGGCACAGTTGCTTCAATACGGATACGACCTTTGCCGTCAACTTCCATATTGGTCATTTCGCCTTTACGATGACCCATTTGTTCCATGACAGCACCTTGATGCTGTTCTTCAACGTCAAACGTTACGTTTTCATACGGTTCTTGTTTCTCACCGTCGATTTCTTTCAAGATTACTTGTGGACGAGATACGCCCATTTCGAAACCTTCACGACGCATGTTTTCAATCAGAACTGAAAGGTGAAGTTCACCACGACCAGACACTTTGAAACGGTCAGGGCTGTCAGTATCTTCAACACGCAATGCGACGTTGTGAATCAATTCGCGGTCAAGACGTTCACGGATATTACGTGAAGTAACAAACTTACCTTCTTTACCCGCAAACGGTGAATTGTTGACTTGGAAAGTCATCGATACTGTAGGTTCGTCTACAGAAAGTGCAGGTAAAGCTTCAACTGCTTTCGGATCACAAATCGTGTCAGAAATATGAAGTTCATCGATACCCGTTACACAAACGATGTCACCAGCAGAAGCTGATTCAACATCAATACGCTCTAAACCATGGTAACCCATAATTTTTAAGATACGACCGTTACGTGTTTTACCGTCTTTGTCGATGACAGTTACAGGTGTATTTAATTTCACCGAACCACGTTGAATACGACCAACACCGATAACACCAACGAAGCTATTATAGTCGAGTGAAGACACTTGCATTTGGAATGGACCGTCAACGTCAACTGCTGGTGGCTCAACGATATCTACAATTGTTTCGAACAACGGCGTCATGTCTTCAGCAAGTTCTTCCGGTGATGGACCCGCCACACCACGAAGACCTGAAGCGTAAACGACTGGGAAGTCTAACTGTTCGTCAGTACCACCAAGGTTATCGAATAAGTCGAATACTTGGTCAATTACCCAGTCTGGACGCGCGTTTGGCTTGTCAACTTTGTTAATGATCACGATTGGTTTCAAACCACGTGCGAACGCTTTTTGTGTTACGAAACGCGTTTGTGGCATTGGACCTTCTTGAGAGTCAACAAGAAGAAGTACGCAGTCAACCATTGACATTACACGTTCAACTTCACCACCGAAGTCGGCGTGTCCCGGGGTGTCGACAATATTAATACGATATTCAGTATCAGTACGTTTATCTAACCATTTAATTGCAGTGTTTTTTGCAAGAATGGTAATACCACGTTCACTTTCAATAGCGCCAGAATCCATGACACGTTCAATCTCGCCCGCACGTTCACCGAGCGCACCTGATTGTTGTAAAAGTTTATCAACTAAAGTTGTCTTCCCGTGGTCGACGTGAGCAATAATAGCAATATTGCGGAGAGTTTTAATATCTGACATGTAAATTCGATACGCCTAAAGTTTGAGGGCAAATTATACAGAAAAATCTTAACTTTTAGTAGTGACAGTTTATGGACTGTTACAAGTTTTTTTCACAATAACGGGCTTTTTATTTTGTAAAAGAGTGTAAAGAGATTAGAATAGCACCATCTTGCCGCTGTTCTCCCAATCCCCATGTCCGATTTAAATACCTCTCAAGAGCAACAACAAGGTCAAATTGATCTTGTTTATGGCTTAAATGATCGTCCAAAACCGTTGATCGCATTTTTTGCAGCTCTACAACATTTACTTGCCATTATTGTCCCAATCGTGACACCAGGTTTGCTCATTTGTTTAGCGCTCGGCGTTTCCACACACGATACCAACATGATTTTATCCATGTCTTTGGTCATTTCAGGGATCGCAACCTTTTTACAATGCAAAAAAGTAGGACCCTTTGGTGCAGGATTATTGATTGTCCAAGGGACCAGTTTTAACTTTATTGGTCCGATTATCGGGATTGGTTCAGCAATGGTTGCTGCAGGCACACCTGTAGAAGCGGTCATGGCTTCGATTTTTGGTGTTGTCATTGCAGGCTCATTTATTGAAATGGGTGTATCACGTATTTTACCTTGGGTGAAAAAACTCATTACCCCATTGGTTACAGGTATTGTCGTACTACTTATTGGTCTGACTTTAATTAAAGAAGGTCTGATCAGTATGGGTGGCGGCTATCAAGCCATGGAAAATAAAACCTTTGCCAGTACTGACAACTTAATTATGTCATGTACCGTATTGGCCATCATCATTTTACTCAACCGTTTTAAAATCGTATGGCTAAAAAGTTCTGCAATCTTGATTGCATTAGTCATTGGTTATGCGCTCGCTGGCTATATGGGTTATCTGAATTTTTCAGGTTTAAAAGATGCACCATTAATCCAAGTACCAACACCGATGCATTTTGGTCTAAGTTTCTCTTGGAGCTTATTCATACCCATGGCATTTATTTACCTCGTGACTTCTTTAGAAGCAATTGGAGATGTCACTGCAACCTCTAAAATCTCCAACCAACCTGTTGATGGTCCTTTATGGATGCAACGTATTAAAGGTGGTGTACTGGTCAATGGTGCAAACTCATTCCTTGCAGGGATTTTTAATACTTTTCCAAGTTCAGTATTTGCACAAAATAACGGTGTAATTCAGCTTACAGGTGTTGCAAGTCGTTATGTCGGCATCTGGATCGCGATCATGCTGATCGTTCTTGGCCTATTCCCTGCGGTTGCAGGTGTGATCCAAGCTGTTCCACAAGCTGTACTCGGAGGTGCGGTCATGGTGATGTTTGGTGCAGTGGCTGCATCAGGTATTAACATTTTGTCAGGTGTTAGTCTTGATCGTCGTGCATTATTGATTATTGCAATTTCTTTAGCACTCGGTTTAGGGGTTGCTCAAGTTCCTCAAATTTTAGAGCATCTTCCTGAATTACCACGTAATATTTTTAGCTCTGGTGTGGCAACAGGCGGTATTTCAGCTTTGATCTTAAATTTAGTTTTACCTGAAACTAAAAAATAATTGAGTAATTCCTTATAATGCCCAGTTTTGACTGGGCATTATTGTTCAAACTTTTCTAATGGATGGTGATTATGGAGCCAAGCAGTGAAGTTGTCATTCGACAGCATGACTACCTTTCTGGACGTGTATTATTGGTCAATGCGCCAACGGATGATCTACTTTCAAATTTAGCTCATGACATCGAAGCCAGCGTTTGGACATGGAATTTTAATGAATTTCAATATTTCCAAAACTTAAAGGCCAATGTGCATTTTGGTACAGATTTACCTACGCATGATTTTGATCAAGCAATCGTATTTGTGCCAAAATCAAAAGAATTACTCAATTATATTTTGCACAATTTAGTCAGCCGCTTAGCAATAGGTGCGTCTATTTTCCTTGTTGGTGAGAAAAAAGGCGGTGTTGAACGAGCATCAAAACAGTTACAGCCCTTTGGTCAAGCCATCAAATTGGACAGCGCTCGTCATTGTCAAATGTGGCAACTGACAACTGACAAAACTGTGCATGCAAAACCTTTAGCAGAATGGGTTCAACATTATCCAGTTGCAACGCCTGCAGGCGAACTGACCATTTGTGCGCTTCCGGGCGTGTTTAGCCAAAATCGTCTTGATGTCGGTACTGCAGTGTTGTTACCGTATTTATCACAAGTGACTTCAGGCAAAATTGCTGATTTTGGTTGCGGTGCAGGTGTGATCAGTGCATATTTATGCAAGCTAAATCCGAAAAATCGTATTTTTGCTTTGGATGTAGATGCTTTTGCTTTAGCATCCACCCAAATGACCTTTGAAAAAAATAATTTACCCTTAGAACAACTCGAAATAAAAGCAGTGACAGGGATTGATGATGCGCCATTGTTTTTGCACGCGATCGTCAGCAATCCTCCATTTCACCAAGGAATTCAAACCGATTACAATGCCAGTGAAACACTGTGCAAAACTGCAAGACGACATTTAAAATCAGGTGGCGAATTATGGATTGTGGCGAACCGCTTCCTCAATTATCCATTACTTATTGAACAAAGTTTTGGTCAATGTGCGACCAAAGCTGATCAACAAGGTTTTAAAGTGTTATTCGCCAACACTCAAAAAAATCTTAAGGAAGCATGATGAGCGGACAAGATCATCCTCAACTCAAGCGTAAGCTCGGCGCTCGACATTTAAATATGATCGCCATTGGTGGTTCAATCGGTACAGGTTTATTCCTAGCATCAGGTCAAACCATTGCCACAGCAGGACCCGGCGGTGCATTACTTGCTTATGCCTTGATTGGTGTCATGATTTATTTCTTGATGACCAGTTTAGGCGAACTCGCAACACATAACCCAACATCAGGTGCATTTTTTACCTATGGTAATAAATATGTCGAAGAAGGTTTTGGCTTTGCACTCGGTTGGAACTACTGGTACAACTGGGCAATTACTGTTGCCTTTGAATTGGTTGCAGTTCAATTCATCATGAAATTTTGGTTCCCTGATATTCCTGGAGTCTGGTGGAGTGCAACCTTCCTTGCCATCATTTTCTTTATCAATGCCTTAACTGTGAAAGGCTTTGGCGAAAGTGAATTTTTATTTTCATTGGTTAAAGTGATTGCAATCATTTTCTTCATTGTGATTGGTTTATTCATGATTGGTAAAATTATGCTTGATCCAACACAGTCTGTGACCAAAAACTGGACCATTGGCGAAGCACCTTTTGTGGGTGGTTTCCAAGCCTTAGTTGGCGTGGCTATGATTGCAGGATTTTCATTCCAAGGGACTGAAATGGTTGGGGTTGCTGCGGGTGAGTCGAAAGATCCAAAGAAAACCATTCCAATTGCCATTAAGCAAATTTTCTGGCGTATTCTATTATTTTACATTTTATGTATTTTCATTATTGGAACATTGGTTGCTTATACCGACCCAAGTCTCAAACTTGCTGCCGAAGGTGATGGTAATATTACCCTTTCACCATTTACCCTGCTCTACGAAAAAGCAGGGTTAGCTTTTGCTGCAGGTTTGATGAATGCCGTGATTTTAACTGCAATCATGTCTGCAGGTAACTCAGGTATGTATTCTTCTACCCGTATGTTATTTGATATGGCACGTCAAGGACGCGCACCGAAATGGTTTGCTAAACTTGATCTACGTGGCGTACCGATGAATGCCTTGTATGCAACAACGGCGATTGCAGCACTGTGTTTCCTGACCACGCTTTTTGGCGAGAATGAAGTCTTTACATGGCTATTAAACATGTCAGGAATGTGTGGCTTTATTGTTTGGTTAGGTATTGCAATTTCGCATTATCGCTTCCGTAAAGGCTATTTGGCGCAAGGTTATAAATTAGAAGATTTGGCATATCGTGCAAAATTCTTCCCATTTGCCCCTTGGTTTGCGTTCATTCTTTGTACCATTGTTGTCCTTGGACAAAACTATGAAGCATTTCTCAACGGTGACTGGATGAGTGTACTATCGACCTATATCAGTCTTCCACTTTTCCTCGCAATTTGGCTGATCTATAAATTTAAAAATGGCTCAAAATTGATTGCCTATAAAGATATGGATGTAAAACCAATGGACGAAGATAAAGCATAACTGTATTAAGCTTCATTTTATTACAAGCGCTTAGCCCTATTTCGATAGGGCTTTTTTATTGCAAAATGAATATTTTAATTTTGTTAAGCTAAAAATATCAATGAATAAACAATAGGTTAAGCATTTTAAGATTATAAATTTATTTAAAAATGAAATAATAAATCGTAAGCTCTCCTTGACAGTGAACTTTAAATGCTTAAAATAGCGCCAAATTCGATTCATCTTTTCCAAAAGATTTTATAGGAGGACATCATCATGCTGACATTGGAAAACACAACAAACTAACACAGCACAGATGTCGCTCACGGACACTTGCTGTACCAAAGTGTCCGAATGCCAAGATTCTAAACCTAGCATTCGCTGGGTTTTTTTATGCCTGAAAAAACAGGTAAATAGAATTATTCGGACAAATATAAAATTGCTTAGAGTAAAGATCATGGGCATACAAAAAATTCTGAACGCCAAAGCAGATTATGGCGTTCCCGTAAAAATTTATACCAACGACATTGACGAAGAAAGTATGACCCAATTGCGTAAAATGGCGCAATTGCAATTTATTCATTCCCATATTGCGGTCATGCCTGATGTGCATGTCGGCAAAGGTGCAACGGTGGGCAGTGTCATTCCAACCAAAAATGCCATTATTCCTGCCGCGGTGGGTGTAGACATTGGCTGTGGCATGAATGCGATGCGTTTGAGTTTAAAAGCAGATCAACTGCCTGATAATTTAAGTACATTGCGTAATGCAATTGAGCGTAAAGTACCTGTTGGGTTTGAAATGCATAAGCAAATTAAAGCCAAAGCTTCAACGCTGACACCACTCGATAAACGTTTAAAATTGATTACCGATAAACACCCTGCGCTAAAACGTATGTTGCGCCATTTCGACTCGACATGGCAAAAGCAAATCGGCACACTCGGTGGTGGTAACCATTTTATCGAGTTGTGTTTAGATGAAAATCATGATGTTTGGATCATGTTGCATTCAGGCAGTCGAGGTCTTGGTAATGTAATTGGCACCTATTTTATTGAACGTGCCAAGAAAGAAGCCCAAAGCCGTTTTGGTCATGTACCAGACAAAGATTTATCTTACTTTGCCGAGGGTTCAAACAGTTTTGATGATTATTTTGAAGCCGTAGAGTGGGCACAAGAATATGCTTATGAAAACCGACGTGAAATGATGCGTTTGATTTTAGAAGCCATTCGCCCACTACTCCCTAGCTTTCAAATGACCAAAGAAGCGATTAATTGTCACCATAATTATGTGCAAAAAGAACTGCATTTTGGCGAAGAGGTTTTTGTGACGCGTAAAGGTGCGATTCGTGCAGGTACAGATGAGTACGGCATTATCCCCGGTTCAATGGGAGCAAAATCTTTTATTGTTAAAGGGAAAGGTAATCCCGATTCATTCTGCTCATGCTCGCATGGTGCAGGTCGAAAAATGAGCCGCAGCAAAGCCAAAAATCTGTTTAATCAGCAAGATTTAATTGCCCAAACTGAAGGAATCGAATGTCGTAAAGACAAAGGCGTGGTGGATGAAATTCCAAGTGCCTACAAAGATATTGATGAAGTGATGGCAAACCAAACCGACTTAATTGAAGTGGTGCATACTCTCAAACAAGTCATGTGTATTAAAGGCTAAAAATAAAAGGTCAATCTAATGAAGCTGAAAAAAATGCCAAAAATTAAAGCCCGTAATCCTATTGCACTATCCCCGCTTTTACATAAAAGTGGCATGCATGAAGCAGAAAAACCCAAAGCACAACATCGCCGTGACCGTAAACACTCGAAACAGCAGTTACGTAAAACTGATTGGGCACATCCTTAAATACTCACCTGATCAATGCTAAAACATCAGGTTCAGCAAATTCGTTTGCTGAACCTATCCTTTATCTCATATTTATGCTTATTTCTATTTTTAGCTCAATGGTGTAGCAGCTTGATAACAATGAATTACTATGGCTTGTTGGCAAATTCCTTCTGCTAGGCGCTGTTTTTCAAAAACATCTCGTGGCATCGCATCTAAACTATCAAAAAAACAAATTTCATCTTTATCAATGCTATACACCAAAGAATGATTCCCCACACCCTCTAAATCATCATAAAATACGATTACTAAAGCTTGATTTTCTTCTATTTCATGTTGAATACTTTCATAACTTAGCGCAGGTAAAACCGCAATACCAAGTTGTTCTGCCTCAAAATATGCCACTTGCTCTTTCACATGCTGATCAGGATCAGGGTCGCTATAAAAAGAGACTTCAAATCCCATTTTATACAAAGCAACAGCCAAGCCAATACTAAAAGTACCATCTTCAGCATCATGCCGAGAAAGTTCAATCAATTGTAGCGGCTGAATATCTAAACCATACTGTCGAACCACACACCATAAGGCAAACACCCCACAATTGGAGGGTAAATTTAAAATTTCATCAGGCATGCTCACGGTGTTTAATCCTCTTCTATATCAATGCTGAATATAGCATTCTTAAAGCATCAACATAAAAATTAGCATAAAAAAAACGACTCCGAAGAGTCGTTTTTATCACTCAGTGACTCAATATTATTGAGCTGGTTGAGCAAGAACAGTACGGCTACCAGAAATCGCAGCGAATACGCGACGGTTCATAGCACGACCTTCTTTAGTTTTGTTGTCAGCAATCGGTTGATCCCAAGCGAAACCTTGAGTAGACAAACGAGATGCATCAATGTTGAATTCGCTTACAAGTGCAGATTTAACAGAGTTAGCACGAGCTAAAGATAAACGTTCGTTTAACTTACGTGGACCAGTGTTATCTGTGTGACCTTCAATACGAGCAGTCGCATTCGGGAATTCATTTAACTTCTCAGCAACCTTAGCGATTTCTGGTTTGTATTGTGCTTTGATATTTGATTTGTTTGTATCAAAGAATACACGAAGTTCCATGTTAAGTGGTTCAGTGATTTCTTGAGGTGCTGGAGCAACTGGAGTTGGAGCAACTTCAGGTACTGGAGCAACTTCTACTACAGGCGCAGCAGGTTTCAAGTGACCACCAAGAACTACGTTAAGACCAGCAAGTGCTGTGTAGTTCCAGAAATCTTCATCGATGTTATAAGTTGCACGAGCTTCTGTACGAAGAGATAGAGCATCGTTTAAGCGCCAGAATACACCTGCACCAGCGTTACCTAAAGTACCTTCTTCACCATCACGATAGTTTAATGCAGGTGCATCAAAATCGTATTTATAGTGACCAGCACCTAACAATACGTAAGGTTTGATTTTGCTGTCATAATCTTTAGTGATTAAATCAGAAGTAACATAGAAGTTACCGTTGATTTGTTGTTGCTTATATTCACCTGCGTTAGGGTCAACATCACCTTTAACTTGGTTATATTCAGCTTCGAAACCTAACCATGGAGTTAATTCAACACCAAGCGCAGCACCAACAAATAAGTCATCTTGTAATTCATGGCTATCTGTTAAGTTACGGTTGTTGTGCTCTGTGTCTTGGAATGTGTAACCTACTAATAATGGAGTTACAGTTACACCAGCGTTAGCAGCAGCGAATGGCGCAGCAACAAGCATAGCAAGTGCGATACGACTCAATTTCATGGATATCCTCCAGAGATAACAAATTGTTGTTCAAACTCAGCCTAAAATTTTTTGGCTTCCTGAGATAAGCTTTTTATACCCCAGTATTATTTTTAAGCTACTCACGTTGAATCATACAAACACTTGAGACTTTTTCCAAGTGCTTGATAACTTTAATCAAGCTTATTATTGACAAAATTACTTACAATTTCCGTTGTAATTCGGTAAATTTTTACTCGATTATATTTGTGAATACCTTACTCTTTTCACTAACCATTATTTTAGCAGTAAAACAATACGATAGTAATACATATTTTAAAAACTTATCGCTAACTGCATAAATAATTAGAAAAATATTAAAACTCATAAACTTAATCTATTCAAAAGTAGAATAAATCATGTATTTTTATTGTAAACAACAGGGCGTTTCCCTGATTGAGCTAATCACTTGTATCTGTATTATTGGAATTATTGCATGTATTGCAACTCCACACTTCCTCCACATACTACAAGAAACTGAACAAAAAAATATTTTTCCTTTATTGGATCAACACATCAAATTTGCTAAAAATAGCGCAATATTACATCACAGTGATATTGTCATTTGTTCTTCTGTCGATCTAGATACCTGCCAAAATGATCAATGGAATACAGCGATCATCATTTTTATTGATAGAAATCATAATCAACAACATGATAAGAATGAACAATTATTACAACAAACCAAAACAGAATTAAAATATGGCAATCTCAAATGGAACGGCAATAGTACTCATCGTAAATTATTAACATTCAAAGGTGATACAGGTTTACCACGAGGCGCCTATGGAAGTTTTTACTATTGCAGTGATTACGATCCATCCAAACATTTACGCTTCAAGATGGGACAAATGGCAAATTTAAATGTCGCCTCAACAATAACATGTTAAAAACTAGTCTCTAGCGTCTAGAGTTCTATAGACATTCTTCTTTATTCTATATCTTTTTTTTATATACTGCTTAGGCTCTGGAAACAATCAACAACAAGTGAATTGGAGAATACAACAATGACTGACATCGTAATTGTCAATGGTGCACGTACTGCAATGGGCGGATTTCAAGGGAGTCTGGCGAGTGTCACTGCACCTGAACTAGGTGCGACTGTAATTAAAGAAGCTGTGTCTCGTGCGGGTTTAGACACAAACGATGTAGAAGAAGTCATTATGGGCTGTGTGCTTCCAGCAGGTTTAAAACAAGGCCCTGCTCGCCAAGCCATGCGTAAAGCAGGTCTTCCTGACTCAACAGGTGCTGTAACCATCAATAAACTATGTGGTTCAGGAATGAAAGCCGTCATGCAAGCTGCTGATGCGATCAAAGCAGGTTCTGCCAATATCATCGTTGCAGGTGGTATGGAGTCGATGACCAACGCACCGTATTTACTACCGAAAGCACGTGGTGGTTACCGTATGGGGCATGGCGAAGTTAAAGATCATATGTTCTTTGATGGTTTAGAAGATGCTGAAACAGGTCGGCTCATGGGATCTTTTGCACAGGATATGGCAAATACCCGTGGCTATACCCGTGAACAAATGGATGAGTTTGCAATCCGCTCTTTACAGCGCGCGCAAAAAGCCATTACTGAAGGTTATTTCGCTGACGAAATCGTTCCTGTCACTGTTTCAGGTCGTAAAGGCGATGTGGTTGTTGATCAAGATGAACAACCCTTCAATGCCAATATTGAAAAGATTCCGACATTGCGTCCTGCTTTTGCTAAAGACGGTACAATCACTGCTGCCAATGCCAGCTCAATTTCAGATGGAGCTTCAGCTTTAGTTTTAGCTTCTGCTGAACTTGCAGCACAAAAAGGCTTACAGCCTCTTGCTAAAATTGTCGCTTATGCTTCAAATTCACAGCATCCATCTGAATTTACCATTGCGCCTGTAGGTGCGATTCAAAAAGTTTTAGACAAAGCAGGCTGGACTGCTCAAGATGTTGATTTATGGGAAATCAATGAAGCATTTGCCATGGTGACTATGTGCCCAATCGATGATTTCAAATTGGATGCTGAAAAAGTCAATATCAATGGCGGTGCTTGTGCACTAGGACACCCTGTCGGTTCTACTGGCTCACGTATTATCTTGACATTGATTCATGCTTTAAAACGCACGGGCGGTAAAAAAGGTATTGCTGCACTATGTATCGGTGGTGGTGAGGCAACTGCTGTTGCAATTGAGCTTTTATAATTGCTCAATAAATAAGGTCTGATTTTAATAAAAAATCCCTCAACATTGAGGGATTTCTTATACTGTCGATTCATTTCAAAATAATCACTCTAACAATGACTAAAATAGAAGAGCGCATGATCTTATGCTTACTTAAATTTGTGGTATTTAAGATGCGATTTCAGCTAAAACTGGGGCGCGAACGAAGTATTCTCTATATTCATCATTTATGTAAAAACGTTTTCATTTTTACATTTGTTGTTTACGTACTGAATGTCATCATTCATACAAACTCACACATCAATATTGGAAAACTGAGCAATAATCGTTAAACCAATCGTAATAAAAGCGATGCCTAACCAACCTGCAAAATCGATATTTTGCCCAAGAAATGCTTTTGCCAAAAGTGCTGTTGCAATTACGCCAATGCCTGACCACAACACATATAGAATGCCTGCCTGCATAAATTTCAATGCATAAGCTGCACATGCAAACGAAATCATATACAAAACCAATGCAATCCCTTGATCAACTTTATTTACCAAACCATCACCCTTTGCCGAATAAAAAGTTGACAATACATCGGTAGCGATTGCGATCAATAGCCAAATGACCCCAGGATTTATTTTTGCAAGCAATAAAGACATGGTTATTTTCATTTTATCATCATGGGCGGATTTTAGCCCAAACGACTTAAAACCACTAGCATGCAAAGATGTTCCAATGTACTTCCAAGAAAAAAGGTGAATATAACATTCACCTTTTTATCAAATACTGAGTTTAATCAAAGTAACTCTTTACGCAATTGTTCAGGTGACTTCATTGACAACAAACCTGGGGCAACATCAAATGCAGTCTTGGCACCATACTGCTGCATTTGGTTTAAGCGATAACATGCACGTGCATATGCAACCAATACACTCGCGGTAAACTCAGGATTACTGTCCAATTTCAGTGAAAATTCAACCACTTGATTTTGTTCAGTGCTGGTATGACCACTACGAATGACAAAACCGCCATGCGGCATTTTTTGATGATCTTTTGCCAAAGTTGCTTCATCAATGAAATTTACAGTCGTATTATAATCTGCAAAATAGTCCGGCATGGTCACAATCGCTTGCTCAACGGCATCTGCATCTGCGCCTTCTGCAAGTACAACATAACATTCACGATGATGTTTTTCTTTGGTACTTAAGGTTGGACGTGCACCACTACGAACTTTTTCAATCGCATCGGTTGATGGAATGGTGTACTGAACACCCGCTTTCACACCATCTACACGGCGAATTGCATCCGAGTGTCCTTGACTCAAACCTTTACCCCAAAAAGTATAGGTTTCACCATCAGGCAATAATGCTTCACCAAATAAACGGTTAATTGAGAACATACCAGGATCCCAACCAATCGAAATCATGGCTGTTTTTTTATTTTGAGTTGCAGGTGCATCTACCGCAGCAAAATATTCAGGAATACGTGCATGAGTATCAAAACTATCTACCGTATTAAATTGGCTAGCTAAAATTGGTCCTTGCTGTGGCAAATCATCTTTAGAGCCACCACATAAAATCAGTACATCAATTTTATCTTTAAAATCATTTAAAGAATCCATTGCATATACTTGTGTTTCAGCAAAGCATGGAGAAACTGTTGCAGGTTCACGACGGCTAAAAATACCGACCAATTGTAAATCTGGGTTCTTCTGGATCGCAGTTTCAACACCACGCCCTAGGTTACCGTAACCCACGATACCAATACGAATTAAATTTTGCATAAGAACAATGTCACTTCTGATGAGAAAGTTAAAATAGCCCAGCACAAAAAAATGTTTCCATTTTTCTGACTGTTTATAGGGTCTATAAAGAAGATTACAGATCAGGATCGCTGATATTCAGACGCAGACACCTTAACATATTAAATCAATAGAAAACATGTAGATATAATTTTTAATTTTCCATTTGTTCAATAATAAAAAAGCCTGCATGAAGCAGGCTTTTAAAACTTCAAATTGAATCAAGCACCTGTTTGATAATGTGCTTTTGGTACAGCCGTTGACGCTTGGTAAGGATTTTTAAAGTCATTTAAACCCGCAGCTGCTTCAGTAATATCTTTACCTTCTTTAATCACGAAAGTATCAAAACCTGAACGCTTCATGTAGTTTAAAACATCTTTAAATACATCACCTGTTGCACGAAGTTCGCCTTGGTAACCTTGACGGCGTAATAACGCAGCAAATGAATAACCACGACCATCATTAAAACCTGCAAAATCAATAAAAATTGCGTCGAGCTGGTCAAGTGGAAATTGATTCACTTCAGGCGAAGTGTCCACCGTAATGAACAAGGCTTTTTTACCCGTTACATTTGCAATCTGATCTAACTGTTCTACAGTTAAAAGTACGTCACCTTGTGGTAACACCCCATCTTCACCAATGATTTGGTAAGTGTTGTCTGCAATCGTGCCATCTTTAGAGAGGACTTGAAGTGCTGTATTAAGCATATGCACGCTCCTTAAATGGTTGAATGCCAACACGACGATAGGTTTCGATAAACGCTTCACCTTCGTTACGTAGGTCAAGATAAGTATTTAAAATTTCTTCAACCACATCAGGCACTTTTTCCGCTGCAAATGATGGCCCTAAGATATCACCAATAGACGCATCATGATCTGCATTACCACCTAAAGTAATTTGGTAGAATTCTGCGCCTTTTTTGTCCACACCTAAAATACCAATGTTACCCACATGGTGATGACCACAGGCATTCATACAACCTGAAATATTTAAGTCAATATGACCCAAATTGTATACTGTATCCAAGTCATCAAAACGACGTGAGATTGCTTCGGAAATAGGAATTGATTTCGCATTCGCCAATGAACAGAAATCACCACCCGGACAGCAGATAATATCGGTAATGAAACCAATATGTGCACGAGCAAGATTATTTTGTTCAAGGATTTGCCACAATTCAAACAAATCTTTCTGTGGCACATCCACCAATGAAATGTTTTGTTCATGTGTGGTACGTAACTCACCAAAGGTATATTTGTCTGCAAGATCAGCAATCAAATTCATCTCTTCAGTGGTCATATCACCCGGTGCAATCCCTGCACGTTTCAGTGAAATCGTCACAATACGATAACCTGTTACTTTATGGGCATTGGTGTTGATATTGAACCATTGTTTGAATTTTGGATGCTCTGCAAACTGTGCTGTGAAATCTTCATCTGCATAGTTTTGATAATTAAATGGCGTGAATTCCTCATCCATTTTCTTCAAAGTTTCAGCATCAATTTTCAAAGTTTTAATGGTTTCAGCAAATTCTGCTTCGACTTTTTCAGCAAATACTTGCGGTGTCAGAGCCTTAACTAAAATCTTAATACGTGCTTTATATTTATTGTCACGGCGACCATGTAAGTTATATACACGAAGTACCGCTTCAAGATAAGCGATTAAATCTTCACGTGGCAACCATTCACGGATCATGGAACCGATGATTGGCGTACGTCCTAAACCACCACCTACTTTAATTTTGTAGCCTAATTCGCCAGCTTCATTACGCGTTAAATACACACCAATATCATGGAAAGATACTGCTGCACGATCAATCTCAGCCAAAGCCGATACCGCAATTTTGAACTTACGTGGCAAGAAAGCAAATTCTGGGTGGAATGTTGACCATTGACGGATCAACTCACACGTTGGACGTGGATCTGCAACTTCACCTGCAACCACACCTGCATATTGGTCAGTGGTGGTATTACGAATACAGTTCCCTGAAGTCTGAATCGCATGCATTTGAACTGTCGCAAGTTCAGCAAGCATATCAGGTACATTTTCCAATGCAGGCCAGTTGAACTGAATGTTTTGACGGGTTGAAACATGCGCATAACCACGGTCAAATTCCTGAGCCAATTCAGCAACTTTGCGTAATTGCTTTGAGTTCATCAGACCATATGGCACGGCAATACGTAACATCGGCGCATAACGCTGTACGTATAAACCATTTTGTAGACGTAATGGACGATACTCATCTTCAGTGAGTTTACCCGCTAAATAACGTTCCGTTTGATCACGGAATTGTGCAACACGTTCATTGATCAGTTGCTGATCGAAATCAGTATATAAATACATGGCGTACAGCTAGTAGTTTCATTATAACGACGCACAATATAACGAGATTTAATCTATCAGCGAAATGCTTTTTTTACATATTTCATAGCGGTTTTATTGATAAGCATGCTGCAAAGACATAAACAGCAATGCTTTGAAAACATTTCACTAATTTATTTACACTATTGATATTTTTCTTCATTGCTTATCTATATTTGTGATAAGAATCATTTCGCTACCATACGGACTGTTGTATTGTAATTCAAAGTGTTAAATAGGTATTTTCCCAATATCCTTGTTTAAATTCACCTTCACGCAATTGCACATAACGCCCATATACATGGTCTATCGCAATGCAATCATCAACATCCAATACACGGTCAGTATGTTGTTTTTGCCAATGCTGTGCAAAATTTGCCTTGCCCTTTTCTTTAGCAGCCTTCGCATTTTGTGCCACCACCAATACATAGCGGTGTAACTCACCAAACTCATGGGCATCGTAACCGCCCAAATTGATCAGCCACAACTTTTGCTCAGATGCATTCGGCTGCGCATTACTCCACTGAATTTGATATTTTTTATTTTCAAACTCAAGACCAGAAACTTTCATCCAAGCATCGATATGTAAACCTTTTTGCTCACCAAACCATGCACTTTTCAGTTGCGGATAAATATCTTCAAGTGAGTCTCCCACAGCAAGCACAACATCATGCACTTCAGTATTGGCACGTGCATGACGACCACCCAACATCACAATAAACAAACTTGGCATTTCCAATCCTTTATACAGCACCAGCCACATGTAAAAATTTGAGTAAAATTAAAGCACCTAATGATAATACGGCATTATTGAAAAAATGAATCAATAACACATGCCAAATATTGCGCGTCCACAAATAAATAAGATTTAAAAACAAACCTGCTGTCATAAAACTGATGGTCGCAATCACATTGCCATCAAAGTTATGATAATGAATCAAACCGAATAAAATAGAGTTGAACAACACTAAAAGCACACGCCACAGCCACGGCGTGATAAAAAGCTTTTGCAATAAAGTATAGCGAAACACAATATCTTCGAGTAAAGCTGTAAATAAAGGTCCAAGGCTAATCATCAATAAACTAAAAAATGGAATAGTTTTAGGATCAATCAGCGCGGTCTGTTCAGTGTTTGTATCTGTAATTATCGGTAAAAATTGTCGAGTGATGGAGACCACCACTTGCAACAAAACAGCCCCAACAATAACCAACACACTCGAACGCCAAAACGCGCGTTTATATTTCTGCCAATGCGCATAGAGCATGTCTTTATATAAATAACATACGATGGCGAACAAAATGCCACGAAAAATTGAATCACCTAACGCAACATTGGCACTCATCCCCCAAAGACGCTCTAAAAAAGCCCCATTTAAGAAAATGAGTGGGATAATCAATAAAGCAAAACTATCGCGCCATTGCCATGTAATTTTTTCGGGAAATTCTTCTGCACGTATCAATTGAACAAAATTTGACATTTTAATTTTTAAACATAATGATCTATCGTCGCTATTATCCCGAATTGAACAAGCGTAGGTCTGTGCATCTTCTGTGAATTTTTAGACAAAAAAATCCCCCTTAAATTAGGAGGATTTTTGTTCAAAAGCTATGCAAAAGCATCTTGCTAGATATTTACATATCGACCATTTCTACACCATCAATGCGGGCAACCGTCATCAAGTCTTTATCACCACGACCAGAAACAGTTGCAATGATGATTTGATCTTTATCCATCGTCGGTGCAAGTTTGGTCACGTATGCCATCGCATGTGAGCTTTCTAGTGCAGGAATAATCCCTTCAATTTGAGTTAAATCACGGAAACCTTGCAGTGCTTCAGTGTCATTGATCGGAACATAATCAACACGGTGCATATCTTTTAAGAAACTATGCTCAGGACCTACACCTGGATAATCTAGACCCGCAGAGATTGAATGTGTTTCAATGATTTGACCTTGTTCATCTGACATCAGGTAAGTACGGTTACCATGTAATACCCCCACATGACCTGCATTGAGTGGTGCTGAATGTTTCCCTGTTTCAATGCCATAGCCTGCTGCTTCGACACCATAGATTTTTACATCTTGATCGTTTAAAAATGGATAAAATAAGCCCATCGCATTTGAACCACCACCAACACATGCCACTAAAGCATCAGGTAAACGACCTGCTTGTTCTAGAATTTGCTTACGTGCTTCACGACCAATGATCGATTGGAAATCACGCACCAATTGTGGATATGGATGTGGGCCTGCCACAGTACCAATCACATAATAAGTAGAATCAACATTGGTCACCCAATCACGCATCGCTTCATTTAATGCATCTTTTAATGTTTTAGAACCACTTTCTACAGGCACAACTTTTGCACCTAACAAACGCATACGGTACACATTCATGGCTTGACGTTTAACATCTTCTGCGCCCATGTAAACCACACATTCCATCCCTAAACGTGCTGCAATTGTCGCGGTTGCTACACCATGCTGACCTGCACCCGTTTCAGCGATAATACGTCTTTTGCCTGAAAGTTTAGCCAGTAAAGCTTGTCCAATGGTGTTATTCACTTTATGAGAACCTGTGTGATTAAGGTCTTCACGTTTTAAATAAATTTGTGCACCACCCAACTCTCTCGACCAACGTTCAGCATGATATAAAGGGCTTGGACGACCCACATAATAGGCCAAATCACGGTCAAATTCTGCCAAGAACTTTTCATCTGTTTTCATGCGGTTATAAAGATTTTCTAGATCTTCTAACGCCGCCATCAAAGTTTCTGATACAAAACGTCCACCATGGATCCCAAAATGCCCTTTTGCATCAGGAAATTGGGTATAGTCAATCACTTGATCTTGTTGATTACTGTGCTGATCCACGTTGGACTCCTTGCATAAACTGTTGAATAAGTTGTTGGTCTTTTATACCTTTTGCGGACTCTACACCGCCACTGACATCGACTGCATAAGCAGCTGTTGTCTTGATCGCATCTTCAATATTTTCAGGTTTTAAACCACCCGCCAAAATTAAAGGCAGATCAAGTTTTGGGAATTTCTCCCAATCAAAACTGTGTCCTGTTCCACCTTTCAGTTCAGGATGCCATGCATCAAGAAGCATAGCACTTGCACCTGCCTGTTGATATTGCTCAATCTCTGCAATCACATCTAAATCTGCTTTGACTTGGATGGCTTTATACCAACGACGTTGATTGTCTTGTGCAATTTTTTGGCACTGTGCAGCTGTTTCATCGCCATGAAATTGCAAAATATCCAATGGAACTTCTGCCAACACCTGTGCGATCTCCTCGCTGCTTGCATTGACAAATAAGCCAACAATACTGACATAAGCAGGAATATGTTGTGCTAGAACTTTCGCTTGTTGAATACTGACAGCACGTGGACTTGGTGCATAAAAGACCAAACCAATCGCATCCACACCTGCATTGACTGCAGCATGAATATCTTCTGTACGGGTGAGTCCACAAATTTTGGCACGTGTTCGCATCGTTCTAACTCTAATTCCATTTTATAAAATAGAGGTTGTTTCTATTTTAACACCGTCATTGTAATGCAATTTAAATAAAAGTGCTTAAGCATGTTTATGTAAATAAATAAATTCTAAATCATTGTGAATTCTTTGGCTTTTGAATATTTGATAACCTAGTTTCTTATACAATTTTAAATTATCAATACTCTTATGTCCTGTATATAATTCATAGCGTTTACAATTAGTTAGTTTTTCTATTGTCGATAATAGTCGGCTACCAATGCCCATCTTTTGAAATTTAGGATGAACAATTAATCTGCCTATGTATGTAGTTTCTTGATCAACATAAGCTCGAACTGAACCTATAATTTCTTGTTCAAGAATAGCAACTAATATGACATGGCTTGTAAATTCTGCTTCTAATTCTAAAAGAGTTTGAGTTAATGGAGGAATAGTCCAATCTTGATAGAGTTTTGCCTCACTTTGATAAGCAACTTTTTGTAATTCCAAAATATATTGGGCATCAATAATTTCTGCCTCACAAATTTCAATATTCATCACAGTTCCTAAAATTTATTTTTTACATTGTTTAAACAAACATCTAACTTTATACTTCGCACAAATATAACAAGCCTATAGCTTTGGCTTTGGGAAGTTGGTGCAAATCCAACACTGCCCCCGCAACGGTAATAAAGAATCTTATTTCATTTAAATGTTTAAATTTAAGCCACTGTACTTCAGTATGGGAAGGTAGAAATAAGAGGAATGTCAAACATTCTATATTTAAGTCCGGATACCAGCTTGTTGTGCCTTTCAACTCAATCATTCACGTGGGGTGAATGTATGGAGCATATCATGTCTACTTTTTTTAAACCTACTGCGCTTGTAGGTGCTGTCGCTGCTGCGATGGGGATTTCTACTACTGTTTTTGCGGCAACACCAACAACTCAAGACATTATTACCTTAGACCCTGTCGTCATTACAGCAACACGTGCTGAAGCAAAAGTGAATGAAGTCCCTGTACGTATTAGTGTCATTGACCAAAAAACGATTCAACAGTCTCCAATTGCAGATTTAGGTCAATTATTGCAACGTGAAGCGGCTCTAAATATTGTACAAAGCGGTGGTATTGGTCAACAAACATCTGCGTTCATTCGTGGTACAAACTCAACACATGTGTTGTTTTTAAAAGATGGTGCAAGTCTAAATACCGCATTAGATGGTGGTGCAAGTATTCCCTATATTGATTTAAGTGATGCAGGTCAAATTGAAGTCTTAAAAGGCCCTGCTTCTGTTCAATATGGTACAGATGCCATCGGTGGGGTGATTAATGTCCGTTCAGCAATTCCAACCAAACCCCAGTTTTTCGTCACAGGCGAAATGGCTGAAAATAAGACTTATAAAACTGTAGTTGGTGCAGACTTCGCTCAAGATGGTATCTATGCGCAAGTTCGCAGCCAACGTCTTGAGAGTGATGGAACAACCGTCACCAATAAAGATAAAAATCGTGCATCTTATGACCAAAAAGGCTACAGCGCTAAAGTGGGCTATGAACAAGAACAATATGGTGCTGCTGTCAGCTTAAGTGAGAATAAAGGGACCAATGTTTACTATGGTGGTGCTCAAGATTTCTTTAACCGTTTAATTAATGTCAATGGTCGCTTTAATTTCACGCCTGATTTAATTTTAAATGCACGTTATTCTAATTTTAAAGATGAGTTAACAGGGAAATCATACCTGAGTTATTTCAACACAGAACGTAACGAAGCTGATCTCAATTTACGTTGGAAATTTAGCGAACATCAAAATGTATTGATCGGTGCTTCATTAAATAATGCAGATATAGAAAGCTTATCAATCATTGGAAAATCTAAAAGTCTAGACTCAGTCGGCTATTATGTTCAGCATCAATATGATCATGCAGGTGTTCATACCCAAGCTGGGGTGCGTGTAGAAGACAATGATCAATTTGGAACACATACTGTGGGGCAACTTGCTGGGCGGATCCAAATTGCACCATTAACCAGTATTTATGCAAACATTGGCAGTGCATTTAAAGCACCTACAGGGAACCAACTGTATTACATTTACGAAGATACGCAATGGGGCAATACCTATGGCAACCCAGACTTGAAACCTGAAAAAAGTCTTTCTTATGAAATAGGACTTGATCAAAAGCTTGCTTATGGCTTATCAGCTTATACGTCTATTTATCAAACTAAAGTAAAAAACTTGATCGAATACACATATGGATATCCTGATTCAACCTATCAGAATGTCAGCAAAGCCAAAATGACAGGTGGTGAAGTCGGTTTGAAATGGAATCAAGATGATTTATTTTTAACCACTGAATATGCTTATGTGAAAACAGAAAATGAAGACACAGGTTACGAATTAATTCGTCGTCCTCGCCAATCTTTCACGGTAACAGCAGGTTTAGAAAATCAAACCTATGGAATCAGTACATCGGTGATTGCGAAGTCGACATCGAAAATTTCAAATTCAGCCAATTCAGCAACACTACCTGGGCATGCAACTGTAGATTTAAATGCCTATTGGAATATCAGTCCTTACGCTAAACTGTTCACAAATATTAAAAACATGGGTGATGTGAAATATAAAACTGCAAACTATTATGCAGATGAATATTACATTAACTCAGGACGCCAAGCGTCTGTTGGTGTGACATTTAAATACTAAGATGCTTTAAGCTTAGACAAAAACTTTTGAGGATAATGCCATGATGAAGGCATTATCCTTTTTAATGTCATTGAGTTTTAAAACTTTCAAGGAAAAATTATGGGACACCGTTTAAGTAAAATCTATACGCGTACAGGTGATGCAGGCACCACAGGTTTAGGTGATGGCTCTCGTGTTGCAAAAGATGACTTACGCATTGCAGCTTTGGGCGATGTCGATGAACTCAACTCCATTGTGGGTGTTTTACGTTCCCAAATTGCACTCAGCACAATTGAGAAAAAAGCAGATTGGGACAAATCTTTAAGCCTGATTCAACATTGGCTATTTGATTTAGGCGGTGAAGTATGTATTCCAAATTACAACTTACTACAACCGATTTGTGTGGAATTTCTTGAACAAGACATTGACCGTATGAACGAAGACCTGCCAATGTTAAAGGATTTTATTTTACCAGCAGGCACAATTGTATGTAGTTATGCCCATCAAGCACGTGCTGTATGTCGCCGCGCAGAACGCAGTTTGATGACCGTGCATACACGTGATCAAAATATTCAAGCAACCGCTTTACAATTACTGAATCGTTTATCGGACTGGTTCTTTGTCGCATCACGCACTTTACAACGAGCGGAAGGCGGTAGCGAAGTACTATGGCAAAAAAATATTAATGAGACGATTTGATCAAAAATTGATATAAATGAGATGGAATTATTTATAGCAATCCTCTCCCTAGCCCTCTCCTTTTAAAAGGAGAGGGAACCTCCATTATAAATTCAATATAAATGACAACCCGACATACAAGAAATTTAATCATCTCTATTGAATATTTTGGGCAGAACAACAATCATCTTTCTTGTTAGATTGACCAAACAGGGCTCATTATGAAAATTATCGGACATCGTGGCGCACGTGGCGAAGCACCAGAAAATACCTTGGGGGGATTTCAATACATCCATGACTTAGGTATTCGTGCGGTTGAGTTTGATGTACGCCAACTCAAAGACGACGAACTCATCATTATGCATGATGATAATTTTTTGAGGACTACAGGCGTTGAACAAGCACTATATCCCCTAAAAAGTACCGAGTTGGACACCTACAACCAAGCACATATTTGGATGGATTGGGCAAAACAAGTCACGCCTACACTGAAACAATCACTCCAGATCATGCAAGACTTTGAACATATTGAAGTGGAAGTGAAAGCAGTTGAAACAGAAGCACAAGCTGAAAAATTAACTTTAGAATTACAACGCCAATTACAAGGTTTCGAACACAACGCGGTGATCACCAGTTTTGATCTGAAAATTCATCACGCTTTAAAACAACAAGGTACCCAATTTAAACAAGGTTTACTCATTGAAAAGGACATCGGTGAACGTGCAATTGAACAAGCGCTTGATCTTAACTGTGTTCAAATCGGTTGGATGGATCAACTTGCTCATGATGACATCATTAAAAAAACGCAAGCGGCACAACTCAACATCAGTGTATGGACAGTCAATGACATTGAGCGTGCCAAACATTTACGTGAACTAGGCGTTCAAGGTTTAATTACCGATTTTCCTAAAATGATGCAAATAGCCCTACAGCAAAAGCAATAATGCCGCATTAAAATTGTGGATTTTTGTTTTTATTTTATTTAAACCCCACAAATGAAATGTAACTTTATATATAAAATCAAAAAATAAGCGAAGTTTCATGCACATTTCCCACACATAAATTAACTTAAATTTGCACAAACTTCGCTGTTTCTTTTTTCCGATTAATCCCATCAAAATGATGTTTTATTCTGTTACTGTTTCGTACAATACAGTTGTACAATAATGCTAGTGAATAGCTGTTATAGCATGTTAAAATTCACCCATTACAGCCCTATAAAAAGTCGTTGGCTGTATCATATTTTTACCTCATACTTTAAGGTTCTTAGGAGTGCTGTTGGAGATGAATGCTCCCCTACCCAAAGCCCCAATTAACTGGATCGGTGTATTTGCGTTAGTTTTTTTACCTATCGTCGCACTGATCGCCATTCCTTTATATGCTTGGCATCATGATTTCAGTACTGCGGCGTGGATCAGCTTATTCGTACTACTTGGTTTAAGTAGTTTAGGTATTACTGCCGGTTACCATCGTTTATGGGCACATCGTGCTTATGAAGCGACTGTGCCGCTTAAAATTATTTTAATGATCATGGGGACTTTTGCCGTTCAGAACAGTATTTTGTTTTGGGCTTCAGGTCACCGTACTCACCATCGTCATGTCGATGATGTTGACCAAGATCCATATTCGATTAATAACGGTTTTTGGTATGCACATATCGGTTGGATGTTACGTAACTATCCTGCCTCAGAAGCCAATTATAAAAATGCACCAGATTTACTGAATGACAAAATTGTCATGTTCCAAGACAAATATTACATCCCATTGGTCATCATCGTTCATGCTGCGATTTTATTGCCAATTGGTTGGGCTGTTGGTGATATTTGGGGCGTGTTGTTATTAGGCGGTCTATTGCGCTTAATCTTTAGCCACCATGTCACCTTCTTCATTAATTCATTGTGTCATATGTGGGGCAAACGTCCTTATACAGACGAAAATACAGCACGTGACAACTTTATTCTTGCCATTGCAACATGGGGTGAGGGTTATCATAACTATCATCATATTTTCCAGTACGACTACCGTAATGGTGTGAAATGGTGGCAATATGATCCAACAAAATGGCTCATCTGGACTTGCTCTAAAGTTGGCTTAGCAAAAAATTTACGCCGTATTCCAAGCTTTAATATTAAAAAAGCAGAATTGGCAATGAAGTTTAAATACGCTGAACAAGACTTGGCTGTATATGGACATGATGTGAATGCTGATATTTTGGCAATGAAACAAAAAGTGGCGCAAGAATATGAAGCATTTACCCATACGCTCAATGATTGGGCGAAGTTAAAAGAGCAAGAGATTCAAGCGAAAAAAGCCGCTGTTGCTGAAAAAATTCACCAAATGGATGGCAAACTTAAAGTTGATTTTCAGTTGGTTGAACAAAAACTGAGTTACCATCGTTCACGTTTAGAAACTTTAATGCGCGGCATTAAAAAGAACGTCGTTTCTTAATCTGAATTGACTGAAAAGCTCCAAAATGGGGCTTTTCTTTTGGCTTTTTAAAGCCCTTTCTTCGTTTGATAAAGATAACTGATACAATATTTTTTATCGTAGATTAAGTTGGTTTTGAATTGAAACATATTGAATATCAAAATTGTCATAATATATACCCACTTGATTTAAAGAAATATTTAAAGCATCAAATAAAACTTGAAATGATTGTTCTGGTCTTCTTAAACTTGTAGTATGAATTTGAGTAAATTTTAATGTGGGATGATCAGTTAAAACATGAAGAAAATAATAATCCCGATCTAATTTAAATAAAAAAGCTTTTGATTCCCCCAAACCATCTATAGAACTAGGAATATAACTAAACCCCTTTGCTAATAAAAGAGAATCTAAAGCAATATTAATACTTCCAATCTCGACAATACTATATTTAGCAAAAATAGGGAGTCTATCTTCTGACACTTGTTCAATCATGTTGTCATTCTTTTTAATTTGCACAGCTTATCCTATAACTTTGCTATAGTTTTCACAAAGCCATTGTGATGACCTGTTATGAAATTTAATCCTCGCTACCCATCCCTCAACCCAAAACTCTACCATGAGCAAATGCCCTCACCACTCAAAGGGGCAAAAGCAGGACATTTCAATGAAGCACTTGCGGATGATCTGCAATGGTCTGCGGATGAAAAAGCGCAGTGGGTTGAAATTTGTAGCGGACAAAAAACCTTTGCTGAATTTCACCCTTTGGCAATGGTCTATGCAGGACATCAATTTGGACAATGGGCAGGACAACTCGGTGATGGACGAGGTTTATTGATTGCCCAAGTTTTAAATAAAGAAGGTCAAACCATCGACTTGCATTTAAAAGGTGCAGGCTCAACACCCTACTCACGTATGGGCGACGGTCGTGCAGTACTGCGTTCAGTAATTCGTGAATATTTAGCAGGTCATGCGCTGAATTCTCTAGGCGTACCTTCAAGTAATTCCGTCGGATTCACAACTTCTGAACAAGGCGTACAACGTGAAAAGTTAGAGCTTGGCGCAATGATGCTTCGTACATCTGACTGTCATATTCGTTTGGGACATTTTGAATGGATCAATCAATATCAACCTGAATTACTCAAAGAATTTACCGAAAAATGCATCGAATGGCATTATCCTGAATGTCTTGATGCTGAACAACCGATTCTGGCCTTTGCCACCAAAGTCATTCAAAATACAGCCGTCATGATTGCAAAATGGCAATTGGTGGGTTTTGCCCACGGTGTGATGAATACCGATAATTTAAACATTACAGGTTCAACTTTAGACTTTGGACCTTATGGTTTTATGGAGCGTTTCCGCCCGAATTGGATCAACAATCACAGTGATTACAATGGTCGTTATACCTACCAAAACCAACCGAGTATTGCGCATTGGAATTTATGGAATTGGCTCAACAATTTAATTCCTTTGGCAACACCTGAAAACAAAGAGCAATTTAAACAAGACCTTGCCGCTTGTTTGGAACATTTTGAGCCAACATTCTTAGAACATTATACCCATGGTTTATGTCAGAAAATGGGGCTACCAAGCTTCCATAAAGATAGTTTTGACTGTGCCATGGCATTTTTAAGAATTCTACAAACAGAGCAACTCGACTATACCGACAGTTTTATTCGGTTACAGAACAAACACTATGAAGCCATTAACGATGACTGCTTAGACCGTCGTCAGTTTGAAAGTTTCTTAGCACAATATGAAAGTATTCGAACAAACCAAGACACGGAGCAACTCGATGCAGAAATGCTTAAAGCCAATCCTGTGTATATTTTACGAAATCACATGGCACAAAAAGCGATCGAATTGGCGGAACGTAATGATTTTTCAGAAGTAAATCGTCTGTTTAAATTACTCAGTCAACCATTCAGCAAACAAAGTAATCTGGAAAAAGCTGAAGACTTAGCACCTTTACCTAATGATGTGCCTGAAGTCATGGTGAGTTGTTCCTCATAAATCAATGTTAAATTACCAATGGGTAGCTTGTCCTACCCATTGTCATTCAAGAGAAAATTTAAACAATATCACCACGATATAAGTAACTCATTTTTTATAAAATATTGGTTAAATAAACAAGTTATTTTAACAATGAATAAAAACATTATTTTCTTGATCACCTTGATTATTCTTGCAATTGCAGGGGCTTTTGCTTATCAAAAATATAATCAATATTTACCGACCGCATCACAAGAGATACAGGTTGAAAATTTTTCTACCGCACAAATTCAACAGATTCGCCAAAATACCCCCATAACCGAAGTTAAAGTGTATAAAGCTAAACGCCTAATTAAACTCATGCATCGTGATCAAATCATTCAAAGCTATCCCATGCGTTTGGGCTTTAATCCCATTGGACATAAAGTTCAAGAAGGCGATGGTAAAACCCCTGAAGGACAATATATTTTAGATTGGCGTAATCCGAAAAGTGCATTTTATAAGTCGTTACATGTATCGTATCCCAATGTACAAGACCAAGCCAAAGCCAAAAAACTTGGTGTTTCTGCGGGTGGTGATATTATGATTCATGGTTCTGCAACCACTACACAAGTCAATAAACTCCCCAAACTCATGACCTATTTGCCACAAAAAGATTGGACATGGGGCTGTGTTGCTGTTCGCAATGTCGACATGGATGAAATCTGGAAATTGGTGGATGATGGAACCATAATCACGATTTATCCATAAATAATCTGTGCTTGATATAGGAAATAAAAACATGCATGAAGATGAGATTCAGACATTGGCGATACAGATCGCAGCACAGCTTCCCTTGGCTGAACTCAGCTATCCTTTTGGTGAAGATGTTCGTGTTTTTAAAGTCATGAATAAAATTTTTATGATGAGTTTTAAACATGCAACTCAGAAAATTATTAATCTCAAATGTACGCCTGAACAATCTGAAATTTTACGGGATTTATATCCCTCTATTCATACAGGCTATCACATGAATAAACAACACTGGATTTCAATCTATGCCGGTGAAAAAATTGATGCGCAGTTGATCGAAGATTTAGTCAAGACATCGTATCAATTGGTGACAGAGCAACTGACTAAAAAGCAAAAACAAGTACTCGTGATACATTCAACCATTCAATAATTTTTTAATTTACAAGGTGTCGAATGAAAGAAATCACAGTACGAATTAAAAAAACAAAAATATGAAAAAAGCCTTCAATAAACCACTGATCAAGCAGAACTTCTTGTGCTACATCCGACTTCCAGCTTCGTCTTGCTTGTGAATATGGTGCAATAAAATAAGTCAAAATAAACAAAATAATCATAACAACAAGCAAAATATAATGCTGCAAACCTGTACTCAAAAATGCGATTAGACAACCAAAAGCAGAAAGAAAAAACAGCACTGCAAAAAATCGACGAAGATGGTAATAATCAGAGGTGTTAGACATGTCATTTTTCGATAGATGTTATTCGATTGTGTTACGTTCACAAAAGATCAAGATCAAAACGAGTTCAAAGAGTGAAGTATCATTTTTATAAAATACATGATTCAACGTCGTTTTCATCATATAAATATTGAAATTGATTGTCTGTTTTTTAATTGCTGTTATCAACACTTATACCCAATATCTGTGGATAAACCTGTGTTTATCCACAAATAATGTTTCAGATTGTAACTTTTTTAATCTTCTGGATATTCAAAACGGTAGCCTACACCATAAACCGCTTGTACCCATTCATGACGATTACCTGTTTCCGCTGCCTCTGAAATTTTACGACGTAAGTTCTTGATATGGCTGTCAATAACACGATCAGCAACATCAAAACTGTCTGGATTAATATGGTCTAAAAGCTGTGCACGTGAATACACTTGTCCCACATGCTCTAAGAATAACTCCAATAAGCGGAACTCAGTTGGTGTTAAATTCAACGATTTTTGTTGATACCAAATGCGTTGTTGTGCTTTATCCATGCGGAATAAATTATTTTCCTCAGGCTCTGCTTTACGTTCTAAACGGCGTAAGACAGCTTGCACACGTGCCACCAATTCTTTAGGGCTAAACGGTTTACAGACATAATCATCCGCGCCCATATTTAAGCCCAAAACACGGTCAATTTCTTCTGTACGTGCAGTGACCATAATAATAGGTAAATCAGACTGTTCACGCACTTTACGGCAAATGGTTAAACCATCCATACGCGGCACCATCAAGTCTAAAATCATTAAACTCGGTTTACGTTGCAAGAAGCTATCGTAAGCTTCTTGTCCATCATGAAACATACTGACTTCTAAGCCTGCTGCTTCTAGATAATCTCGCACCAATTGCGCAAGTTCCACTTCATCTTCGACAAGCATAATATGCTTCATGTTGTATTTTCCTCTTTTAACACTTTGTTTATTTTGGGAAAGTTAATTTACAACGCAAACCACCCAATGGAGAATGCTCAAAACTCAACTTACCACCTAAGGCTTGGGCAATTTTACCTGATAATGCCAAACCTAGACCTGTACCACCTGTACTACGTGTCCGAGAATCATCCACTCGATAAAAACGCTCACCAAGTTTTGCCAATTGCTCATCACTTAAACCCAATGGACTATCATCAACATAGATCGTCCAACTTTGTGTATCTTGTACGGTATGAATCTGTACTTCACCACCTGCTTCAGTATAGCGAATACTATTCCCCAACAAGTTCACCATAATTTGTTTAAAACGATCTATATCTAATTGTAATTTTGTACCTTCACCACTAACTTGAATTGATAAATTGGCTTGTTCAAATTTCGGTCTAAAGTTTTCAACTTCTTGCAAAACCACATCCCACGGATCTACGTCAGCAAAATAGCATGTCAGTTGCTGTGCTTCAGCTTGCGCTAAATCTGCCAAATCTTGGGTCAATTTCTTCAAACTGGTAACTTGACGCAACATCGAATCAAAATGTTCAGGTGTTGGTTTTCTAATCCCATCTTGCATGGCTTCGATTTGCGCCTGTAAGACCGCTAAAGGTGTTTTCAGTTCATGTGATGTATCTGCGACCCATTGACGACGTGAATGTTCATGCTGATCCAAGATAACTGCCAACTGATTAATTTCTTTAGACAAATCACCCAACTCATCATTTCGCTTAACGACAACTTGATGTTGATAATTCCCTTGGGTTAACTCACGTGTTGCATGTAACAAACGTTGAATCGGCTTTTTAAAATAAGTTGCTAATAATAATGCTGCAACTAAACTTGCAATCACAGATAAAATATAAATGAGCAGTAAAAAGCGTTTTTGATTACTAAAAAAATTAATACTTAAAGCATCATCCTGATCTAAAACAGGTTTTAAGCCCAAATAACCCACGACTTGATCTTTGACAATAATCGGACGAAATGAGACTTGATCTTCTGATGGCTCACCAATAATGAATTGATGTTTCGCATCATATAAAGATAAACGAGAACTCAAACCTAAACGGTCAGGCATTGAAATAAAACGTTTTTTACCTTCTTGCTTCAAAGAAGATACCGCTGTTTGACTCTTATTATTTTTTTCAACTGGTTTAAAAAAGTTTTGATTAGCACTTAAGGGAAATTTTAAACCTTCAAAAGGTTGATATTCGGAAGGTAAATTTTCTTGCAGCATTTGCAATTCAGCAGGATCAAGTTTTCTTTGATTCATGCCCGAATCTTGGCTGATCTGACTGACTAAAGTATGCTCTTTAAAATAACGCTGTTGCAAGGCAATATCATACTGACGTCGCAACCACCAGTGTGATAATTTATCATAATCATCAGGTGCAGCTTCCCCTTCAATTTGTAAAATTTGTGCCTGAACAGCATTGCCCCAGTCATGGTATAAACCATATACGCTCGCTAAATTTTCAATCAAATGATCAAGTTTTTGCATCTCTACATCTGCAACATATTTCGCGAAATTTTTCTGCATTGTCCAATGCAACACACCCAAACTGACGGTCGTAATCACTAAGGTCGTAAGTAAAACCGTCAAAAATAAGCGTAATGCGATGGGGACTCGGCGTATGTTCAAATTAACTCTCACACATATTCTTCTTTATTATTCATTGTAACCAACCATGTGAAAAAATGCCCTCCATTGTTTCTACATCATTATTATTTAATCTTTAAGCATTGAAAATATTCATCAGATGATTGGAGTAGACACAATGCAAGCCCACACTAAAATCGTACTTGTTGCTGCTAGTATTCTGAGTATGGGGGCATTAACTGCCTGTCAATCGACGTCTAGTTCAAAGCCTGAATATGCTGGGCATATGATGGGACATCATCATGACCGTCAGATGAGTCCTGAACAACGTGCCCACTTCAAACAAATGCGTGCTGAACGTCAAGCTTTTCATGAACAGGTTCAAAAAGCCTGTGATGGTAAAACAATAGGTCAAACGACCCAACTAAAAGCAGGTGACAAAACTGTAGATGGCACATGTAATATGGTGTTTAAAGCAGATCGTAAAGCATTACGTGAGATGCGAAGCGAATTTCGTCAAGACCAAGGCCGTATGATGCGCGATCATCATCGTGGTCAACATCATATGCAACAAATGACCGAAGAACAACGTGCACAATTGCAACAGCAACGTGAACAAAAGCGTACTGAACGTCAAGCTTTTCATGAACAAGTTCAAAAAGCTTGTGCAGGACAAAATAATGGCCAACCTATTCAAGTCAAATTAGGCGAAAAAACTATTACTGGAACATGTGTAGTTAAGTTCCAAGCACAAAAATCTGTGTAACCGATGCAATCTATTCCCCCGATAACAGATATAAAAGCATCATAAAATTTCAAAAACTGTGAGATTAAATCGCCTTTGGGGGCGATTTTTTTAAACTAAAATAGAAAAATGACTGACCTTCAATGAAAGCGTAGTGATCAGCCAAAAATGCCACACTTTTTATGTTTTTTGAGATAAAAGTAAAGCAATTATGTACTGACTAATTTTTTTGAATTCGTCATTCTGACAAACGCATGTTTGGAAATATCTTTTTACGATTTTGACTATTTGTGAACATAATTTCTTTATAAAACTGTTTACACTCAAGGGACTTACAAGATTGATACTATTTTTCTTTGACTTTACAGTCACAGAGAAATCACACAGAAATACTTGTACGTTATTATAAGTTGTTGCACGATGTACATAACAACTATGTGTCGATGAAGACATGCATCGTATTTATTAGGATTATAAATCTGGTTTAACCAGTATTGAGGAAACCGATATGCCACAATACAAAGCACCCTTACGTGATATGCAATTCGTTTTACATGAATTATTAAATGTCGAAGAACACTACGCTAAACTCCCTGCATTTTCTGACACCGTAAGCCGTGAGTTGGTTGACCAATATTTAGAAGCTGCGGCTGACTTTTGTGAAAATGAACTTTCTCCACTTAATCAAGTGGGCGACCGTGAAGGCTGTACATGGAATGACGGTGTAGTAACTACACCAACTGGCTTCAAAGAAGCATATCAAAAATATATTGAACTTGGTTTCCCATCGCTTTCTGTACCAGAAGCACATGGCGGTCAAGGTTTACCTGGTTCATTAGGTACCGTTATTTCTGAAATGGTAGGTTCTGCAAACTGGGCATGGGGTATGTATCCTGGTTTGTCTCATGGTGCAGTACGTACCATTGAACATCACGGTTCTGCTGAACAAAAAGATACCTATTTACCAAAACTTGTGTCAGGTGAATGGACGGGTACCATGTGTTTAACAGAATCTCATGCAGGTTCTGACTTGGGGATTATCCGTTCTAAAGCTGAACCACAAGCAGATGGTAGCTATGCAATCTCTGGTGAGAAAATCTTTATCTCAGCAGGCGAACATGACATGGCTGAGAACATCATCCATATCGTATTGGCACGTTTACCAGGTGCACCGAAAGGCACCAAAGGTATTTCTCTATTCATCGTACCAAAATTCAATGTCAATGCAGATGGCTCTCTAGGTGAGCGTAATGCGGTACGTTGTGGTTCGATTGAACACAAAATGGGGATCCATGGTAATGCTACGTGCGTCATCAACTTTGATAACGCAAAAGGTTTCTTGATCGGCCCTGAAAATCGCGGTCTAAACTGCATGTTTACTTTCATGAACACTGCACGTATTGGTACGGCTGTTCAAGGTTTAACCGCTTCTGAGTCTTCTTTCCAAGGCGCGCTTGCTTATGCGAAAGAACGTTTAGCGATGCGTTCACTTTCTGGCCCTAAAGCACCTGAAAAAGAAGCAGATCCAATCATCGTGCACCCTGCTGTACGTAACATGTTAATGACGCAGAAAGCTTTTGCTGAAGGTGGTCGTGCGCTTGTTTACTTCTTGTCTCAATATGCCGACATTGTCGAACAAGGTGCGACAGAAGAAGATCGTAAATTTGCTGACAATATTTTGTCTTTATTAACACCAATTGCGAAAGCATTCTTAACTGAAACTGGTTCAGAATCTGCAAAACACGGTGTTCAAGTCTTTGGTGGTCATGGCTTTATTTCTGAACATGGTATGGAGCAAATCGTACGTGATACACGTATCTCTTGCTTATACGAAGGTACAACTGAAATTCAAGCACTTGACTTGCTCGGTCGTAAAGTTTTAGGGACTCAAGGTGCAATGTTGAAAGACTTCACTAAGATCATCCATAAATTTATCGAAGCAAACAAAGACAATGCTGAATTAAAAGAATTCTTAGAACCACTTGCTGCGCTGAATAAAGAGTGGGGTGATCTAACCATGCAAATCGGTATGAAAGCAATGCAAAATCCAGACGAAGTGGGTGCTGCAGCAGTTGATTACTTATACTTCTCTGGTTATGTAACACTTGCATTCTTATGGGCTCGTATGGCACTTGTTGCACAAGAAACTTTAGCAGCAGGTACAACCGATGTAGATTTCTACAATGCCAAAGTAACCACTGCACGCTTCTACTTCAAGAAAATCTTGCCACGTGTACGCTCACACGTAGACGTAATTGCAGGCGGTCTAGAGCCTTTAATGACTTTAGATGCTGAACACTTTGCATTTTAATTGATTAAAAAACTGTACCCATGCGTGCAGAAATCGAGAAAGGACAGTCATAGCTTTGATTGTCCTTTTTCTTTATAAATACACATCATCAATCTTTGGTTGAATAACACCATTGAACGCTTTGTTTTAGACTAAGATTGACACGGATTCAAACAAAAAACAGGTGAATGAACTATGCCAATTTATAATGCGCCTCTTGCAGATATGCGTTTTATTCTTAATGATGTTTTTAATGCAGAGCAATTCTGGCAAGCGAACGAAAACCTTGCTCATTTAGATGCAGCAACCGCTGAAGCTATTTTGGAAGAAATGGCTAAATTTGCACAAAATGTTACCCTTCCTTTAAACCGTACAGGTGACGAAGAAGGTGCACACTATGAAAATGGCAAAGTCACTACACCTTCAGGTTTTAAAGAAGCATTCAAACAATATGCTGAAGGTGGTTGGATCGGCTTAGGTGCTGACGAAGAATGGGGCGGTCAAGGCATGCCAAAAATGCTGACTGTACTTGCAGATGAAATGTTATTTGCAACCAACCCATCATTCATGCTCTACCCGCTTCTTTCAGTCGGTGCAGGTATGGCGTTAAACAGCTATGCATCTCAAGAACAAAAAGAGACTTACCTGCCTAAAATTTACTCTGGTGAATGGTCAGGTACCATGTGTTTGACTGAGCCACATGCAGGTACAGACTTAGGCATTATCAAAACCAAAGCTGAACCGAATGCAGATGGTACTTATAACATCACAGGTACAAAAATCTTTATTACAGGTGGTGATCATGATCTTGCTGAAAACATCATTCACCTTGTTTTGGCAAAAACACCTGATGCACCTGCGGGTTCACGTGGTATTTCTCTATTCATCGTTCCGAAATTCATTGTCAATGCTGACGGTTCTCTAGGCGAGCGCAATACTGCAGGCCCGGGTTCCATTGAACACAAAATGGGGATCAAAGCATCTGCAACTTGCGTGATGAACTTTGACGCTGCTAAAGGCTACCTCGTAGGTAAAGAAAACGAAGGTTTAGCGGCAATGTTCGTGATGATGAACTACGAACGTTTATCGATGGGCATCCAAGGTCTAGGTGCTTCTGAATACGCTTATCAAAATGCTGCGCAATATGCGACAGATCGTTTGCAAGGTCGTAGTGCTCAAGGCGTTCAATCTCCAAACAAACCTGCGGACAGCATCCTTGTTCATGGTGATGTACGTCGTATGTTGTTGAATGCGCGTGCAAACAACGAAGCCTCTCGTGCTTTTGCAGTGTATGTCGGTCAACAGCTTGACATCACTAAATTCTCTACAGATGCTGAAGCTGTAGCAGCTGCAAATAACCGTGTTGCCCTGCTTACACCTATCGCAAAAGCCTATTTAACAGATACTGCATTTGATGCTGCAATTGATGCACAAATGGTCTTTGGTGGTCATGGCTTTATCCGTGAATGGGGCATGGAACAATGCGTTCGTGACTTGCGTATTGCACAAATTTACGAAGGAACCAACGGCGTTCAATCACAAGATTTAATTGGTCGTAAAACCATTAAATGCAATGGTGCATTTATTGCAGAATATATTGCGGAAATCCGTGATTTTGCCAATGATCTAGATTCGGACTTAAACTTCATTAAAGATGCAACTTTAGACGTTGCAACTGAAATTGAAGTGGTGACTCAGCGTATTCTTGAACGTGCTAAGGAACATGCTGATTTTTCTAATGCTGTAGCGGTTGATTACTTACATGCAGTTGGTTTACTCAGCTTTACTTATATGTTTGCACGTATTGCTAAAGCTGCGAAAGCGAAAGAAGGTCAATTCTACCAAGACAAATTGGCATTGACACATTACTTCATTCAACGCGTGCTGCCTGACCTAAGCTCACGTATTGCTAAAATCAAATCTGGCGCAGAAGTGATTATGGGCTTTAGCGAAGATTACTTTACTAATCAGGCTTAAGCTCTAAATTTTAAAAAGTTTTAAACTTTGACAATGCCCTCAACTTGTAAAAGTTGGGGGTGTTTTATTTTGAATACTGAATGAAAAATATTTTTAACATAATACTCAATTTACTAGCCCATTAAACGCATTTCTTCCTGACTCCACCAACGTTGTGCATAAATTTCAGGATTTGTTGTTAAAATTTCATTCAAAATATTTGATAAAATCGTAAGTTGTTCTGATATATCTATCTTTTTAAAGAACCATTTTTTAATAATTGGCTTATATGGATGAATAAAGACTAAAAAGCCATTTTCATATTCTAAATAATGGTTACAACCAATCGAAATATCACTAAACTGTTCATCTGAAAGCGAAATCAAATACCCCCAGTCCTCAATATTAAACCCCGAAACCTTAATTCCATGTTTTTCTAGCTCGGCTGTTAAATATTGTGCTAATAGAATCCCGCCAACTTGCTTATCCCATTCTTCCTTTTCTTGGGGTGTTTGTGGGAAACGATCTGATCTAAACTCAATATGTGTTTTATAAAATGTCATAAATGATTCCTTTTATAATTTATTGCCTAAAAGGTAACGACTTAAGACAATACTTCCTCACCGACTCCGCCATTTGAGTATTCTTATTTTCCAACGCCTGCGCCACATTTCCAGCATCTACAGCACTGCGATTTTGACTGACTTTAAACTTACCGATGATTGAATCTATTTTGATTTCAATCGCCACAATTTTCTCTAATTGCTCTGCTATAAAATCATTCGGGGCATCACCCATTTTCCATGGCACAGGCTGAGTCGCTTCATGCGTTCGAGTAAGTCGAGCCAACACGCCACGCAAATATTTATCATCTTCAACTTTACGAATCTTGCCTTTCACATGCACCACCCGATAATTCCAGGTCGGTACAACTCGATGATGCTCCTGTTTACCTTCATACCAATTCGGTGAAATATAAGCCTGATCGGCATGAAATATCACATAAGCAGATTGGTCATTGTCCAACAAATGAAATAATGGATTGGCTTTCGCAATATGCCCTCGCAGGACTCCATTTGCATCTACTGAACGATCCAACTCAAAAGGAATATGATTGGCTTCAATTTCACCTTCATGAACGACCATTAAACTCCCTAATGGATTGTTTTCGACTAAGTCAAAAAGTTCTTTTAAATCTTCTTGTTTAAAGTGTGTTGGTAAGTACATTGATAATTAATACTCTTTTGAACCATCTGGGCTCGTTTTAAATATCTCAGGTAATTCAGCATTTTCAGTAAAAGCCTCACCTTTAAAAATATTAACCACTTCAATTTTACCCATGATTTGCTGATTAAACTCATCCAAACGTTCCGCAGGTATCCACATTTCCTGACAAAAATCATCACCTACAGTATGTACTTCAAATTGAGCCAAATACTCATCTGCCAACTCAAAACGTGTGACATAACCGATGTAACCACTCGCTTGATCTTTGGTATTCCAATCTAATGCAATCTTTTCAGCATACTTTTGATTGAGTACAGGATAAAAAATGGGTTGCCAATACAAACGTGGTGGAAATGCTCGAAAATTTGTACTTTCAATTAAACGATATTCAAATAATCCAACGGGGCGATATAAATACATATTTGTCCTTATTTTTATCAAAATTGATCTTTGTATTGATCTTAATTGACAGATTAATATTTTCAAAATTTTATTGGCTTCACAACTCCCTTTCATGTGCATGAAATTTGCATGGTTTTAAATAACTTAAAACTTAGGCAATGGAGGACGATATGAATAAAGACCCGCGTATAGAGAAAATTGAGAAAATCCTCGACAAATTTGGCAATCTTGCTGTTGAAGCCTTTCATTATTTAGCACTTTTTATTATTGGCTGTATGATTGCATGGTCGGCGGTACATACCATTGTAGAAATTTTAACTGTTAAAAAATATGCCAGTATTGATGATATTTTATTGTTATTCATTTATCTAGAACTCGGTGCAATGGTTGGAATTTACTTTAAAACCAACCATATGCCTGTACGCTTTTTGATTTATATAGCCATTACGGCACTGACTCGGCTATTAATTTCAGACATTCAACATGATCATAAAGCGGATATAGATCAAATTATTATTACAGGTTCAATTTTAATTTTAGCGATTTCCATTTTAATTGTGCGTTTTGCTTCATGGAAATTTCCTTCCGTGATTCGGGAAAAACAGCACGATCATCCTGTACCACATGGCAAAACCCCACGCCCAGAAGACGATGAACTGGCTTAAAAAACCACTTCCCCCTCTCCTCAAGGAAAGGGAATTATGTTGGAGGTCGATATTTATTGCTCTAGCGATCATTAGGGATTTGAATATAACGCCCATTTTCATAGATCCAATGCATACCGACCTGAGGATCAGGCAAACCATAACGGCGCCAGTCACTAATCAGCATATATTGTGAACTTTCTATTCGCCCACCGTCACCATTGACATAACCATAACTGCTGCCCGAAGACTGTGTCTGGGTTGGAAATTGCTGTTGATAAATAATGGTCACGCCATTCTGTTGTGGGTAAACAGGATAAGGTCGACTTGGATAGTTTTGATGTGGATAATGCGGATAATTTGGATAAGAATTTCCCCATTGCCCATAATTTTGTGATGGTCGAATGGGAATCTGCTTGCTTTGGGTTAAACCGTTTTGATCTGTATATTGATAAGTTTGCGTTGGAATTTGATGCTGCCGACGTTCAACACTCCGATACCCCGCCCAATCTCGTGCATCTGCATAGAGTGTGGTTGAAAATGCACTGCACATCAGTGTCACTACACTCAAGTTGAATAAGTTTTTCACCTCAACCTCCACCATAAAACCGTTTAGTTGTTATTTTAATGCCAAATCTGAGATAAATAATGAATATTTTATACACAATATGAAATGGCATTTTAGTATTAACTTGATTTCATTTAAGTCATTTAAAATACAATCTGCTAAGATATTCTTTTTTGTCGGATGGATGCTGTACTGTGGCTGAACTGAGTTTTGACCGTTTACATCAATTTTTTTGTAAAGTACCAAGTGTGCAAAAAGCGTTTATTGACAGTTATGGTACGGATGGAAAATCGGCATGGTGGTTTAAATTTCAGATTAATATCGAACACCCTTTGGCTTGGCAAACGGTACAAGAATTGGGACATGTGCTGAATTATATTTCAAAAAATGAACGTCTTCCGACTCAATTTTTACCTGTTTCACCACCACCGTATATGAATGGTGAAGCAAAACAATTTTTAGCTTGGGTCATTCAATGTAATCACGCAGACTTTCCACCAGATGTCGTCTGTGACTGGTTAGAAGCGCGTTTACCACAACCCGTTGAAGATGAAAGTCAGTGGAAAATCAAAACTGATTTGCATGAACTAGATAAAATCTCAGATAAAGATTTAGATAAAATGGTGCCACCAAATCCACAACCATAACAAAGGCTACAAATAAAAAAGCCAAAGTTTAACTTTGGCTTTTTTATTCAATTATTCTTCTCCAAGTCCCCACGCTTCTCTCATCGCTTGGCTATTATTTTCTATACGATCTATACGTTGTTGTACTTCAGCCGCAATTTTTTCATCTTTTTCTACGCCAATACCTTCAGCATAGGCTTGATATGCCATTGGTAAAATATCATCATCTTTACCTCCATGTTGAAATGCAATACTTGCCCATTTATAACTTTCAGGCTCATCTAAGACACGAGCTAAATTTTGCATCGCATCCACAGAACCTAACTGTGCCGCACGTAAATATAACTGTTTGGCTTTGTCTTTATCTTGTGGTTTGTCACTTTGATCTGTATACCAAACAGCTAGATAATTCATTGCATCTGCATCATTTAACTGTATGGCTTTTTCTAAATACTGAATTCCAAGCTGATTATTTGGCTTTTGTTTGTCATCTTCAGGGTACAAATAGGCATAACCTAATTCAGTCAAAGCAATCGGATTATTTAATTTTGCCGCTTTTTCATACCATGGTTTTTTCTCTTTAAAATCATAATCATCTTTTACAAGCTGTATATATGCATCGCTATATCCTTGTTGACCTTGCTGAATATAAAAGTCTTTAATTTCCTTCTCAATTTTTGTTGGAAATTCGGCAAATTCCTCTGATAAATTCCAACCAATTTTATCTAAAATAGCCACTTTCTGTTTTAACGTAGGTTGCGCTATCAATTGATAATTTTGAATTTCCTGACGTACATTGGCATCATAAATCTGACTAAATTGTGCAGATGATGGTGCTTTCATTTTCTTTAAGTCATCATCATCACAACTTTTTAAGCGGTAACCTGCATCCCATATATCCCCTAAACGATAGCCTCTATACAACCACTGACATTGTTCAGCGCTAAAACCTCTATAATTTGCAGGCTCATCCAAAGCATCTGCCATTGCAATAAATGCTTTGGGATCTTTATTTTTAATACCGCGCGCAATCACAGGTTTTAGCGCGTTCATTTCTTTTTTCATTTGTGCAGGAATAGAGAATGCCTGAGCAACTCGCTCCTCTGTCATTAATTGGCTAATGGCTTCCCAATGACCTAATTTCGCTGACTTAAGGACTAAATCTCTGTTAATTTTATAATTTGCAGGTAAATATCGAAAATCATAAGTCGACAGATAATACTGACTTAATAAATACATCGCCTCTGCATCACCCTCATCAGAGGCTTTTTTCAGCAATGCAATGGCTTTTTGATGATCAATACCGACATTTTCACTGCCTGTTCGCAACTCTTTGGCTTGAGTGACTAAAGGATTTTCAGCAAAGGCAAAAGGCGAAATAAATATCCCTATGGCAAGAATCGATGTTAAAAAAAATGATGTTTTAAATTTTTTTAAAGTTTTATGGTTTTGCATGATTTTTTGCATATTTAGGCTCAAGTTTTTAATTAAAATATTTTGAGCAGCAATTATGCACTGAATCATTCACCATTCAGTACATAATTTACAAATTTATAAATCAAATCAAAATGTTGAAAGTCCACTCCATTCCATAAATCGATACACGCCATATTTGAATGTCGATTCATCCGCAAACTTTGAATAGTTCACACTCATCTTTCGACCATTTAAGTTCGACCAAGCCGTATTAAAATACTGAGTTGCATCAACAAACACTTGCTGTTGCGGATTGCCCACAACACGTAAATCTGTTTCCAAATTATAGTTTTTCAGATTACGTGCGGTAAAATTGGCAGAACCTAGGATCAACTCTGCAGACTGCGCATTACGTTTGATGATCATCTTGCTATGACATTGCTCGCCTTGTGTATTGCACCAACGCACATCTACACCTGCATCATGCAATTCAGAAGCCACTTGACGGTTTGGAATGCCATTTTTCTGACGACCGAATGCGTCTTTATTTGGATCAAGCAAAATACGCAATTTCACACCACGTTGCTTTGCAGCAATCAATCCTTTGACAATTTTACGCTCTGACAGATAGAACATTGCCAAATCAATTTGATCATTGGCTTTTGCACTGTCTAATAAATTTAAAACTGCATCATAAATTGCGTGTTCAGTCAGCACTTGCACTTGTGGATTGGCTGGACTTTCAGGTAATTTCCCCACGATCACAAAAGGTGTATCTCCACCTGACATCTGTGCCACAGGTTGTTCAGACTTCAACACATCAGTTGCGACAGCACCATTCACCAACAATGCCACATTCGAATGACGAGAACTCCCATCATGCGGATTTGCCGAAGTGACAATCGTTTTCCAACCTTCGTTCGTATCAACCACAATGGTTTTACGGTGATTGGCTTTGAAATTAAATAAATTTAAATAACTACGAAGGGTGATCGGCTCTTTACCAAATGGATTGTTTAACCAACCTTTTTCAGCATTATTGCCGATATCTTGGCAGCATAAATACCAAAAACCAGACCATGTCGGATTTGAAGCCCGTAGTGGGGTAAGATTGGTTTCAATCACTTCAATGCCACCTTGACGCAATTTACGATATTGTTCAGGGGCAATTCCACCATAAACAGAGTTAATGGGGTCAGTAATAAATTTAATTTCCAGTGTAGGATTGACCACTTTTTGATTAATCAATGCTTCGGTTAATTGATGGGTTAATGCTCTTTGCTGAACTTTAGACTCACCCACCTCACTGTTAAATAGAAACATATCCACCACGATGGTGGTTTTTGCTTGTTTAATCAAAGCTAAAATTTGATCAAAAATATGATGATCTAGCTGCTGTTTACCTTGTGCATCAATATAGGTTTCATCTGCAATAAATTTCACATCAGCATACCGTAAAGGTCCAGTAAAATTCAGTCCTTGTGGTAAAGGTTTCACTGTATGATAAATCGCAGAAGATAAATAACCCAATGCCAATGCAGCAAAGATTAAACTCAAATAACGACGTTTTGACCAATTCAACTTACTGTGAATTTTATGAAAGATACGCATATTAAAAAACCTAGTCTACTGCTGTCAGACTAGGTCGAATCTCTTTTATTTTCAATAACGATTTGGTGAATGAATTTAAATTTTAGAATTTATAATCCACACCGATGACAAAGTTTCGTCCCATTTGTGGAATGGTTGACAAGAATGAACTATGTTCATAGACCGTTTCATCGAGTAAATTATTGGCATTTAAATAAACTTTGGCAACTTGTTTATTGGCAAACGGATGCTGATAAGCCACACCGACATTCACCATATTGTAGCCTTTGGTTTCTCGCTCATAAGAAGCAAATTTATCTTGATTAAACACATGTGAATATTCAGCAGAACCTGACCAGTTGTCATCAAAATTTGCATTTACACGTGTACCTAAACGACCTGCGGGCACACGAGGCGCATTTTCATTGTCAATTTTGCCACGTACATAGTCACCAAAAATCGTTGTTTTATGCATATCATTCCACTGATAAGTCACTTCTGCTTCAGTGCCATAAAACTTGGCTGCATCTTGGCTATATTCAATCAGACGGAAATTTTCGTACTGATCCAAAGTTTTGGCATAAATGTAATTATCGAACCAATTATGATATAGATGAACATGATAACTGAGCCGATCTCCATCATAATGCAGCCCAACTTCAACATTATTTGACTTTTCTTTGTCTAAATTTTCATTGCCTAATTCATAAGTATTGGTCGCAAAATGTCCACCCTTTGAATATAACTCTTGCGCAGAAGGCAAACGTTGCTGATGCGATGCCGATAAAGACAATGTGTAATCTGGCTTAAATTCCCAATTTGCTGCACCTGAAACAGAAAAGGCATTGCCATCAAAGTCTTTTTGCATTGAATCAATATCAATTTTTTGATGATCAAAACGAGTCCCTAACTCTAAATGCACATCACCTAACTGACGATGCTCTAAACCAAATAGACTATATTTTTGAGTTTTATTCGGTGCAAAAATCGCTTCTTCACCTGAAATATCGAGTTTTTGCTGGCTTGCTTGTAGCCCCCATACACCTTCCCACTGCGCTAAAGGATTGTGTACCAATTCAATACGCCCTTCATAACCTTTACTTTTGAAAGTGGTCATTGCTTGATCACCTTCAATTTCATCATGTTGATAATCTGTATAACTGGCTTGAGCACGTAATTTTTTAAAGCCTGCAAATGGATTGTTTAATTCTGAGCGGAAATCATAACGTTCCGTTTTTAAATCGATCCATGGTCCTGCACCTGAGTGATCATGATCATGTCCTTCGTGATCATGTGCCGATTCATCTTCATGTTCATGGTCATCATGTCCGCCACAATGTAAATGATCGCCATGTGGATGACATGATTCATACTCATGACTATGTCCGGGTAAACCATATTGATCTTGGCGGTTGCTATAAGACACGCCTGCAAAACCTCGCTCACCAATCCAAGATAAACCAACATTGACATTGTCTGATTCAGAGAATGTATTGCCCACACGACGCTCTTTCGTGCTGTGTGTATGATCGCCATGATCTTCGATTACGCTATAATTGGGTGCAATATAATCATTGGCTTCACGCTTTAAACCTTCGACGCGCAACGCAACATTTGAGCCTAAGCCAACTGTCATCCCCGCATGTGCTAATTTTTCATCATTACCTGAGTTATAGCGTAGGCCGACATCTCCTGCATAACCGTCTTTTGGCATTTTTGTCGCAATTTTAGAGTCAACAACATTGACTAAACCACCGACCGAGCCCGCACCATACAATAAAGTCGAAGGCCCTCGAATCACTTCAATTTTTTCAGCCAATTGCGGATCGACAGTGACCGTATGGTCGGGTGACAAACTGGATACATCCATGCTTTCAGTGGCGTTTTGTGTGACTTTTACGCGTGCACCTTCTTGACCACGAATCACAGGTCGGCTTGAACCTGCACCAAAACTATTAGAATACACACCTAATTGTTGTTTCAGTGCTTCACCTAAAGTAGAGCCGCCTTGCTGTAAAGTGTCCCGAGAAACGGTTTGATCGGCAACACCAAAATCTTGCTTTGACTGTTGTAAAGGATGTGCGGTTAAAGTCAATGTATCTAATTGTTGAATGCCGTCCTCATTGGCAATCGTTTTTTGCTGTGCTGTAGCTTGTTCTTCAGCCCAACTGCTTGTAGAAAAAACAGTTAAAATAGAGAGTGTCAAAATATGTTTTGAAAAAGACATGTGATTGCGCTCGAAGCATCATACTTTAAAATTATTGTTATATTATAACATTTCAATATAATTGCAATAAAAAACATTCTGCTTATCAGAAATCGTTAGAATAATAGAGTTTTATATTTTATTTTTTTGATATGCCTTTTACCATTTCTCATGCTGTTTTAGCGCCACCGATTTCTAAACTGACAGGACATCGTTTGCCGATTGCTGCATTGGCGATTGGCTGTATGACACCTGATTTATATCGTTTATTTACCGATGCAAATTATGATCAATCACACCAATGGTCAGGCTTGATCTTTCCTAATCTATTAATGGGCTTATTTTTCTGTGGACTTTGGTATGGGTTGTACCGCCCAATGTTATTTGCCTTTTCAGGGCTTAACAAAGCGTTAAATCTAAAAAATTTAAATGATTACTCAGGTTTTATACTCAGTATTATTGTGGCAGTTTTGGTTGGTGTGACCACGCATATTATTTGGGATGGTTTTACTCATGTTGATTTTCGAACGGTTGCGTTTAAGGACGTGTTAAGTCGCCAAATTTCTATTTTTCAGCATAGTTACCCTTTACATCGAGTTTTACAAATTGGCATGTCAGCATTGGCATTACCCATTCTATTTTGGATGATTTATCGCCACCACCAGCATTTTAGGCATACACAACCGATCCATAAAAATATTAAAATTTATGTCATTGCACTCTTTTTTCTCTCTATATTTTCAGGTTTTTTAAGTTACTTCAATTTTTCTGAAAGTCTCACTGCAAGTACATTTTCCGATGATTTATATCAGTATATCGGCAGATCAATTAATTATTTCTTTAGAGCATTTTTAGTCGTTTTTAGTTTAGGCAGTTTGATTTTTATCATTTTGCAGAAAACCTGTGCAATATTTTCCAAATCTTAAAATCTTTCATTATTTTAATTGAGCAATCCGCGTGAATTTTTATAGTTTTTCGCCCAAGTCCTTGTGACAACATGCTCAAAGAGGCATAATCTCAGTTTACATTTTTAGGCGGTGCGCTGTTTACGTACCCGCTTCCTTAACCCATATAGTTGGATTTCTAACGCTATGATGCGAACTCATTACTGCGGCTCATTGACTGAAGCCCAAATCGACCAAACCGTGACATTATGCGGTTGGGTTCACCGTCGCCGTGACCACGGTGGTGTAATCTTCCTTGACATGCGTGACCGTGACGGTCTTGTTCAAGTGGTGATTGACCCTGATACACCTGAAGCGTTTGCAACTGCAGACAAAGCACGTTCAGAATTTGTATTAAAAATCGTAGGTCGTGTACGTCGTCGCTATGAAGGCACAGAAAATGCCAATATGGTGAGTGGTCAAATCGAAGTTTTAGGTAAAGAAATTGAAGTTCTTGCTTCATCTGAAACGCCTCCATTCCCATTGAATGATGAAAACGCAAATATTTCTGAAGAAATTCGTTTGAAATATCGTTTCTTAGACATTCGTCGTCCAGAAATGATTGACCGTTTACGTTTCCGTTCTAAAGTGACTAACTTAATCCGTAATTACTTAGACGAACACGGTTTCCTTGACGTTGAAACACCGATCTTGACACGTGCTACACCTGAAGGCGCGCGTGACTATTTAGTGCCAAGTCGTGTTTCAAATGGTAGCTTCTATGCACTTCCGCAATCACCACAATTATTCAAACAATTGTTGATGGTGGGTGGTGTTGACCGTTACTACCAAATCGCAAAATGTTTCCGTGACGAAGACTTACGTGCGGACCGTCAACCTGAATTCACTCAAATCGACATCGAAACATCGTTCCTTAACGATGACGATATTATGGATTTGATGGAAGGCATGACTGTTAAGATGTTCGATGAGCTTCTTGGCGTGAAATTCGACAAATTCCAACGTATGACGTATGCAGATGCAATGCGTGACTATGCATCTGACAAACCTGACTTGCGTATTCCTTTGAAATTGGTTGACGTTGCAGACATGATGCAAGACGTTGAGTTCAAAGTATTCGCAGGTCCTGCTAAAGATCCTAAAGGTCGTATCGTTGCACTTCGTGTACCAGGTGCAGGCTCACTTCCACGTAGCCAAATCGACGAATATACTAAATTCGTGGGGATCTACGGTGCGAAAGGTTTGGCTTATATCAAAGTCAACGAACTTGAAAAAGGTATCGAAGGTCTTCAATCTCCAATCGTTAAATTCATCGAGCCAATCGTGCTTGATTTGTTGAAACGCGTTGGCGCTGAAAATGGCGACATCGTCTTCTTCGGTGCGGATAAAGCCAAAGTTGTAAATGATGCAATGGGTGCGTTACGTATCAAGATCGGTCATGACATGAATATGGCAACTTGTGAGTGGGCGCCACTTTGGGTTGTTGACTTCCCAATGTTCGAAGAAACTGATGACGGTAAATGGACTTCTGTTCACCACCCATTCACACTACCAAAATCAAGTGTTGAAGAAGTGAAGAACAACCCTGGTCAAGCATTATCTGTTGCTTACGACATGGTCTTGAACGGTACTGAAATCGGTGGTGGTTCACTTCGTATTTATACTTTAGAAATGCAAAAAGCGATCTTTGAAGCGCTTGGTATTTCTGAAGAAGAAGCAGAGGAGAAATTCAGCTTCTTGTTAAATGCATTGAAATTCGGTGCGCCTCCTCACGGTGGTTTGGCATTCGGTCTTGACCGTCTTGTCATGTTGATGACAGGTTCATCTTCAATCCGTGACGTAATCGCATTCCCGAAAACCAAGACTGCTGAATGTCCATTGACTCAAGCACCAGCACCTGTTGAAGCAAATCAATTGCGTGACCTTGGCATTCGTTTACGTGAAAAACCAAAAGCTGAAAATAAAGAAGCTTAATTCTTTATTTGAGTAATAAAACCCTGCCTTTGTGCAGGGTTTTTGATTTTTTACGATGAATATTTCCCCATATATTGACTAAAATGATGTTTTGATTGTTTTTGATAACTCATCTGACTTTAAAAGTGTATATGATGAGGTACGCCAAAATAAATATTTTGAAAGTTGGAAATTTCATTCATTTCCATCCTCATTTTGTTCATAAGATTGTTCAAATACCTTGTATTTTAGCCCTGCAATGTTTCTGACGTATTCCTAATCTTTATAACATTTTATTTTCTTCCATTTATTTTTTCTCATCATTCAATCTGTCAGATCTTTTTATGTATTATATTCTTAAGTTTATAGCACGCTTTCCATTGGGTGTCTTACAACGCTTTGCTATATGCATTGCAATCATCATGCAATTTTTTAACTATTCAATCAAAAGAAATACCCATATAAATCTAAAAGTTGCATATCCCACTTTAAGTGATGCAGACCATCATTTAATGCTCAATGAAAGCATCAAAAGCCAATATATGACCTATCTAGAGTCAATTAAATGTTGGGGAATGCCTGCTGCTTATAGTTTAAGCTTGCTTAAAAATATCTATGGTGAAGAGCATTTTGTAAATGCATTAGCAAATAAAAAGGGCGTTATTCTGATCGTTCCACATTTTGGTTGTTGGGAGCTTTTAAATGCATGGATCAATGTATACGCCCAACCTCTCATCATGTACAAACCGAATAAAGTTGCAGGGATTAACCGATACTTATTAGAAGCACGTCAAAAATCAAATGCAAAACTTGTCCCAACAGATGAAAGTGGGATTCGAGCAATTTTCAAACATTTAAAAATGGGTGGATTAACGGTGATTTTACCTGACCATGTACCTAAACAGTCCGGTGGAATTTACTCTCTTTTTTATGGGCAAAATACGCTTTCAAGTACCTTGGTTTCTAAACTTGCACAGAAAACACAATGTAATGTGATCGGTTTAAGCTGCATTCGCAATACAGACCATCGTAGCTTTGACGTGCATTGCACTCGCCTATCTCATGAAATTTTATCAAAAAACTTACAGCATTCTGTGGATTGCCTCAACCAAGAAATGCAAAGAATCATTGACGGTGCACCTGAACAATATATTTGGTCATATAAACGTTTTAGAAAAAATGCTGATCAAATCAATATATATAAAAAATCTTGACCTTATCATCCGCTCTATTTTTTACAGACTTAGATTTAAGGAATATTATAAAGTCTAACTCAAAAATTAGTTGTGCTTATTCAATTGAGATTAGGCCTTAAAAATGGCATACTAATGGTGCTCTTTGGAACGGTAATTTCTCTCATGGCTATGCGTCCCGATGTTCGTCGTCATACGATCATTCTTATTGCGTTTTCACTTATTCAATGGGGCTTTGTCTTATATATACTCAATCACCAATTGTTTGATTTAGACAAATATCAACGTATTTTATTATTTTGCTTGAGTTGTTTTGGTGGTGCATTTGTCATTATGGGGGCACTTATCTATTTAGTTGTGAAAGGCAATGCTGATGATGGATAATAAATTGAATCATCATTCAAAAAAAATTTTATTTATTATTGATGATTTAGGCCGTGGTGGAGCTGAAAAAATTACTGCTGATTTAGCATCCTGTTTAGCTGATCAAGCACATCAGGTCTCGGTTGCAGTATTAAGCAATGATAAAACAGTGCAAATTCTAAATAAGAAAATTCATTTTATTGATTTGAATATCCGCTCTGAATTTGCCTTTGGCAAATTATGGAAAAACAAAAAACTGAATGATTGTGAAAAACGAACCATCGACTCCCTGATTAACTCCACATCTTTCGATTTGATCATTTTAGGTCATCATAATGGTTATTATATCTACGATGAATTATCTCAAAAAGATAAAGTATGGCATTGGATCCATGCTGAACTCATTGAGTTTAGAAATACCCAAAACCCGCTAAAATTATTAAAAGAATACCTTCGACAAATTCGTAACCGAAAAAAATTTAAAAAATTATTTAACGGGAAAAAATGCATTACTGTCAATTCTGACCTGGCTCGGCGCTATCAAAAACTATGTCCAGACAGTCAGCTTACCAACATTGCCAATGGTACTAAAATTATTGCTGCTCCAAATCCGTCTCAGGCTTATAACAAAAAATGGGACTGCATTTTTGTTGGTCGCCTGGTTGCGATTAAACAGGTTGATCATGCGATCAAGGCATTTTTACAAAGTGGTTTAACAGGGAAAATGGCGATTATCGGTGAAGGTCCTGAACGTAACCGCCTGGAACAATGGGTACGATCACTGAATACTCAGGACAAAGTTGAATTTCTTGGATGGATTGAGCAACCTAAAACCTATATGCAACAAAGTCAATGCGTCATTATGTCTTCATTTTATGAGGGGAGTCCTGTCACCTTGCTAGAAGCGATTTCATTGAATATCCCTGTCGTCAGTTATGCGTCCTCTACGGGAATTACAGACTTGTTTACAGAAGAATATAAAGCACTATGCCTGGCTGAAAAACAAAATATTAAAGAATTGGCACAGAAACTGTATACCCTTGTAAACCACCCGATACAATACAACACTGCAATGCAAAGAAATATTAGTATTGATCGAATGGCAGAACAATTTTTACAACTGACTGAGCAGCATTAAAGTCATCAAAAACATCATGATTTGAAACGCTCTACAACAGCGGTGACAAATTGATTATGCGCTTTCGCAATTTGCTCAAAACAATAGACGTCCAATGCTTCTTTCTTGGCTTGTTGCGCCAACTGTAGCGCTTCTTCTGGATGAGCGATGAGATATTCAATCCCATTTGCAAGATCCTGTGCATCACCAAGTTTGGCCACCCAGGCATTTTCACGATGTTTACATACTTGCATAGGACCAATATGATCGCTACTTAAAACGACTTTTCCCCATCCAAAAGCATCAAGAATGCCAAGAGGTTGGATATCATTTAATGATGGTATAGCCATCATATCCGCACGATGATAAATCTCGACTTTTTGCTGAGCATCCACCCAGCCAGGGAACTGAACTAAATGCTCAATGCCAAAATCTTGTACCATTTTTTCATATTCTGCTTTGTTCTCACCATCTCCTGCAAGAATTGCATTTACCTGAATATTTTTTTGATTGAGTAGATGAATCGCTTCAATTAAAATATGAACACCCTTGTTTGGAATCATCCTGGTCAACATTGCGATTGTCGGCGGAGTCCGTAGTGGCTGTGGTAGAGCGGGTTCATTAGGTAAGTGTATTAAATTGGAAATGACAGCATGCATTTTTTTGGCATTTTGTGCCTCTGTCATTCTTTGCTGAACTAAATGCTGAATATGCGGTGTAATGTGTATAAATGCATCAGCCCTCACAGTACGCTTGACATTATGGCTATGATTAACTGCAATCACTGGAATTTTTTTGGCCATCCCCATCATTGCATTCTTAAACAACCAGACTGCTTTTCCACTATGTGCGATGACAGCATCAGGTTGCTGTTCCAATAAAAACTTACGAATCTTCATTGCGGCATTGACACTATAAAAGCCTGTATTTGCAATGACATGAATGGAGCGGTTTCCACTGCTCAAATGCTTATTTTCTTCACCACGTAATAAAACAACCTCATGTCCACCCAGTTCCAATGTATCTGCTATATTTAACATGGCTTGCCAACGGCCACCTGTCGCATCACCATAAACTGTGTTAATAATTTTCATGCCACAAAGAATCCTTGAATTAATTAAACCTATTACTTTTAAAGCTTGGTCAATTATAAATTATTTGATTCAAATTGAGCCTTAATTAGTTCTTCTAATTTTATCGCATGATATTCATATTTAAAATCATTTAAAATTTGAATATCAAAATGTTCTGGGGAATAAAACTTTATCCAGCCACGATTTTTTTTATCAGCATAATATTTTTCAAATTCTGAGTTTAAGCGTGTGCTAGCGAAATGTGCAATTAATACTGGTTTTTGCAACATTAAACTTTCACTCACCATCGAAGTCGAATCTGGTGAACAAATAATAATATTTGCTGCATACATTAAATCCTTTACTGGTGTCTTATCTCCTTCACCCACCAGTATCAAATGCACATTTTTATATTGTTTTAAAACATTTTTCAAAGCTTGTTCAAATAATTTTGGTGTTCTTCTAGATGTTGAAATAAAAAACTCATCTGCACTAAAATTTTGTGCAAGGTTTTCCAACATGATAATCCAGTCTTCAACGGAACCAATTGAAACATCATGTGAATCAGCACCAATCAAAACACTCCACACACCTGTGCCAGATTTTAAATTAAGTTTTTGACGTGCACCTTGTTCATCTTTATCTAAATTAAAACTCAACAATTTATTGGGTGCAATAGGATAGTAAATAAATGGTGACCGCCCTGCTTTATTTTCATCAATGGTAAATACTGCATCAAATGCACTAGCTGGCATTCCTCTCAATGACGTTGCAATAATATTTTTGGCGGGAACATCAACGCTGCTTAAATATACTTTTAACAATGCATTTGCTAGCAAAGTATCACCACCTGCAGAAACGATATATTCGATACTGTCTATATCCATATCTTCAAATTCATCAAGATCAAAGATTTGCCCCAACATCCACGATTTTGAAAAAAATTTAAATCCCCACATCAAAATTTTCTTTTTAAACTTAGAAATCGTCTTTATTTTTATATATTCAACTAAATATTTTTGATCTCGATTTAATATTGTACAAATACCTTGAGTCTGCGTTTCATGACCAGGACGACCATCTGTTATGGCGAGAATCATTGGCTTTTGTAAATCTTGCATGAATTTATCCAAACTTTATTTATGTGAATGTTGTACTTTCATATAGACATCAATAGTATGAGCAATCATTTTATCAAAGCTAAGTTGCTGTTTTGCTAAATCAAAAGAAATGCCGAATTTTTGACCAACATCAAGTTCGTTTATATAATGCTTTATCAATTGCTGTAAAGCATCAGGTTGGTTAATTTCACATAAAAACTCACGTGGAATAAACTCTGACATCATTCCAACATCAGTTCCAATCACTGGACGCTGTAACAGTAAAGCCTCACTCAAGGTATAAGGCCCACCTTCACGATGCGATGAAATGATTAATGCTTCTGATTGGTTAATTTGTTGATGAATATGATCAGAGTATCCATACAATTTGACGCGATCTTGTAAATCCAATTGCTCGATTAAATACTGTAATTTTTCTTGCTCTTCACCATCACCGATAATCAATAATTCATGTGAAATATCTTTCCAAGCACGGATCAAAACATCAAAACCTTTCACTTCATTTAAGCGACCAATCGCAAGAAATTTGTGGTTTCGCTGCAATGCAGTAACAGGTTCAGTCACAACAGCTCCGTTATAAACGACACTGACTTTATTTGGCTGATTAATTTCATTTGCTAAACGTTGACTCACTGCAATAATTTGATCAAAAGCTAGATAAGCTTTGATATTACTTTTCAAACCGTGCATGGTGACAACACTTGGAAAATCAAAACTAGAAATCATATGCTGTAAAAATTTTGCAGTTTTTGAAGCATGTGCATGTAATACATCTGGTTGTGTTTGAAGTATTTTTTGTTTTAATTTAATCTTAGTAAATGGATTATGACGGCTGCCACTCATATCCATTTCAATAAAATTAACCTTTGGACTCATTAAAGGTAAAAAACGTGAATGTGCAATTAAACTTACATCATGAAACTGAGCTAAACCGTTACTCAATTCAATGACATGCTTTTCAAGCCCACCATCTTCGTTACTTGCCATGACCATTGTTATACGCATGATCAGCCCTCACGCTTGCCAAGTTTAAGACGGAGTTTGACAACAAACATTGAATCCTTACCGCTGATTTTAATCCGTTGTAGTTGCATAAAGTCAGGGCTTAGACCATCAATGCCTTCTTTGGTGGTAACTGCATTGTGATAACCTGCCTGTTTTGCCAAATCGACATCACGTTGTGAATAGATTCCAAAGGGATAAGCAAAACTTGTCACTGCTTGCTGAGTCAGTTGCTCCAGTTGTATTTTAGAGTCCTGTAACTCATGCAGACACTGCTCATCCGTCAGTTTATCCAGATTGGCATGAGTCAGGGTATGTGAACCAATTTCAACCACAGCACCTTGTGCCAAAAAGCGGACTTGTTCATCATTGAGTTTAGGCTCACGTGCCAATTCACCACTATTATGATGGGCTTTTTTATAGGTGGACCAATCACGATCATGACGATCAACCACCACATAAATCGTGGCTTTGGCTTGATATTTTTCTAAAATAGGATAAGCATTTTCCAGATTATCCAAATAGCCATCATCAAAAGTAATGGCAACCGTTTTTTCAGGGTGTTTGCCCCAATTCTGCTGTAATTCCTGCATGGTCACAAAGTGAAAACCTTGTGCTTTCATCCATGCGATTTGCTTTTCAAACTCAGCAGGTTTGACTCGTAATTTATTGAACTTCGCACCCTCTATATGCTCGCGCACCATGTGATACATCAGAACACGCGGACGTTTCCAATCTACAGCAGGTTTCCACCATGCATATTTCATGCTAAATGCAATCATTAAAACCAACAGTAAAATGAGAATATAAATCACGGTCATGACCAGTTATTTTGCTAAAAGATATGTTGCCACACGATCTGCTTCTTTAAAAGTCTGTGCTTGTGGTAAATCAGCAATGTTTTCAGCAGTGGAAATCAAATGTGCTGTCAAAATCTGATCGATAGATTGCGTGATTCGATCTTGCTTGCTGCGATCAATTAAAATCGTCCCAACTTTACATCCTGCCGTCAATGCCTCAAAAATCATTGAAACACTGTCCTCTGTCACCCAAACAGCTTCTGCCAATTGCATTTGCTCAAAAATCCAGCCTTGTGGTGTTTGCTCTACAGGAAAAATTTGCAATTTTTCTGCATATTTTTTTTGCTTTAATTGACTCAAAAAGTCTGAGGGTGTGCGTCTTGATGTGGTTAAAATGATATCGCCGTGCGAATTTTGCTGAACAATATTTTCAATTGCAGTTAAAACTTTTTGATCATTCCATGTATGGCGTTTCGATGAACCACCCAGTGCAATCAAAATGCGACCTGAAATGTGCCGTTGCTCATCCACAATGGGATTCAGCGCGCCTCTGCTCACAATCACATTGCCCTGTTCTGTCACAGCATCATGTTCAGGAATCACAGCATAATCAAACATTGAACATGGAAAATTTGGCTTCATCAAAATGACCGTTTTTGCCTGTTTATAGATTTTCCCCAACAACAAAACCCTGAATTGAGTGTGGCTTCCCACTCCAAAAATATAATCTGGTGTTTGTTGAAGCTGAGGAATTTTATGCTGCATCATTCCCATGATTAAAGGAAAAATGGCAAGTTCCGCAATTGAGATTTCTTCAAAAGTGACAGCTTGCTGAGATTGTCTTTGCATCGCTTTAAACAAGCCGATTGCCTGTGAACGATGTCCTGCTTTTCCATCACTAACGTAGACAATATGCATGAAAACCCTTATTTAACAGCTCTAAAAAATCATAAAAAAAGGCGAAACCAAGTTCCGCCTTTTTATCTTAACCGATCAACTTATTTTACGTAAGTCAACCAGTGTGCATATTTAGGATCTTTACCCTGAACTGCATCAAAGAATGCTTTTTGAATTTTCTCAGTGATCGGACCACGCGCACCAGAGCCGATTTCACGGTCATCATACTCACGGATTGGCGTTACTTCAGCAGCAGTACCTGTGAAGAATGCTTCATCACCAATGTAGAATTCATCACGCGTAATACGACGTTCAAATACTTCAATACCAAGGTCTTTCGCAATAGTAATGATGGTTTGACGAGTAATCCCATCCAATGCACCACCTGCAATATCAGGTGTATGCAATGCGCCATCTTTGACTAAGAATACATTTTCGCCTGAACCTTGACATACATAACCCTGTGGGTCCATCAACATTGCTTCGTCATAACCAGCTTGAGCAACTTCTTGATGGGCAAGAATAGAAAGCGTGTAATTGCCCGCAGCTTTTGCCTTACACATCGTCACGTTCGGGTGATGATGCGTAAATGATGAAGTTTTAACACGAATGCCTTTCGCCATTGCGTCATCACCAAGGTAAGCCCCCCAACTCCACGCTGCTACAGTTGCATGAATCGTGTTGTCTGTTGCAGCAATCCCGAGTTTTTCCGAACCAATGAAAATGATTGGACGTAAATAGCAAGAAGCTAATTTATTTTCACGTACAACATCAATTTGAGCTTGTTCTAAAGTTGCTTGATCAAATGGAACTTTCATTTGATAAATTTTTGCAGAATTTAACAAACGTTTTGTATGGTCTTGGAGACGGAAAATCGCGGTACCATTTGGTGTTTCATAAGCTCGGACGCCTTCAAACACACCCATACTATAATGTAAAGTATGGGTTAAAACGTGAACTTTCGCTTCACGCCAATCAACCATTTGTCCATCTTGCCAAATAAAACCATCACGATCAGCCAAATTCATGGCACACACTCCAAATTTTTACACTATTATTCACTTTCCAAAGCGAAAGTCGCTGTTGGATCAATTAATCTTTGCCATAACTTACAAACGACCTCTCGGGTATCGTGCCAATCAGCTGCGCTAACTTGCATATTATGATTTGCAAGTGCTAAGCGATGGCTCTCGGCGCGTTCACTAAGATAAGCTTGAATCAGTGCGGATACATCGTCGCTGGATAAGCAACCTGCCTTTGCGGCATCCTCAAGAATTCTAACATTGTCGGAATAATGGGCGAGATCAGGATTCGTCCCACTCCAGGCTAATACAACATACTGTGCCATAAATTCAATGTCAACGATACCACCTGCATCCTGTTTTAAATGAAAAATTCCATCTTTCTTCTGTTCTTTTGAAGAACCTAGATGATCTTTCATCTTTTGCCGCATTTTTAATACTTCTTGTCGAACTGTTTCTTCTTCTCTCGGCAAGGTCAGAATTCGACAACGTAGTTGCTCAAACTTGCTTCTTAAGATTGCTTCTCCTGCGATAGAACGTGCTCGTACAATGGCTTGATGCTCCCATAACCATGCATTCTTTAATTGATATTGTTCAAATGCTTTTAGACTGGTCACTAAAAGCCCTGCTTCACCTGATGGACGTAAGCGCGTATCCACCTCATAGACTCGACCATCGAGTGTTTGCGTGGTCATTAAAGACATAAATTTCTGTGCAACGCGCATAGCAAATTCAAAACCACTAATGATTTTCATGCCATCGGTATCGGCTTGCTCATCCATATAATGAATAAATACTAAATCTAAGTCCGAACCATAGCCCAATTCTATTCCACCCAATTTACCATAGCCTGCAACAACAAAAGCCATGTGATCAAGTGAACAGCGCTGTCCTTCTGCATCTAATGGATAACCATGCCGTTTCGCCACAGTTTGATAAGCCAAATTTAAAGTCGCAATGACAGATACTTCAGCAATATCAGTGAGTGCATCTGAGACTTTCATGAGGGGGCTTTCAGCCAGTACATCACTTGCCGCAACCGTCAGAACATTCGATTTTTTGAATAAACGCAATACACGCATTTGATCTTCAACTTGATCAATCTCAATGCGTAATAACTGTTGGCGTAAAGAATCTTCCAAATCTTTGCGTTTTGGCAATTCAAAATCCATCGACAAAAATTCATCTAATAACACTGGATAATGAGTCAGCTCTTCACAGATCCAAGGGCTTACCGTTGCCATTTTAACTAAACGCTGCAATGCCCCTTTGCTTTCAATGAGCATGACTAAATAGACAGTACGGCGCATCACCGACTCGACCAAAGGCATCAAACGCATGAGCGCCACTTGCGGTTTATCTGATTGTAAAATCGCTTCAATCAAATGCGGCCAGAACTCTTTTAAGCGCTGTACTGCTTTGGCAGGAAGTTTTTTAATGGCATGTCCGTACCAAAATTCATGAATTAAATTTTTTGCATTTTCATCTAAGACATTTTCTAATTGTTGCTCAAGTTGACTAAAACTTTCCGCAGGTGAATCGTAGCCTTTTTCTTTAATTAGATGTTCAAATTGGTAAATCACTCTACTACGCTTTTCATTTAATACATCAAGAAACTGTTGCCAATCCTTAAAACTCAAAGTATCAACAATACGCTGTCTAAGTTCTGGCTCAGTTGGCAAAGATTGGGTTTGTTGATCATTCAATGCTTGAATAGCATGCTCAACACGACGTAGAAAAAGATAAGCATCCTCAAGATCTAGAACTGATTGTAAGTCTAGTAGTCCAACTTCACCCAAGTGTTTTAGGCTAACTAGGCATTGCCGATCTTGTAATTCTAATTTTGAACCGCCATAAATCAGTTGAAATACTTGAACAATGAATTCAACCTCTCGAATCCCTCCAGCACCTAGCTTAATATCATCAGCAATATTACGACGTGCAACTTCGCGCTCAATCATGGCTTTCATTTCACGCATCGCTTCAAAAGCCGTGTAATCCACGTACTTACGGAAAACAAAAGGTCGTGTCATTTCTAACAGCTCATCCCCCTCTTTTCCACCTGATACGATACGCGCTTTAATCCATGCATAACGCTCCCATTCACGTCCATGCTGACTGAGATATTTTTCTAATGCCACATGACTAATGGCAAGTGCGGAACCATCACCCCAAGGACGTAAACGCATATCAACACGAAATACAAAACCATCTGCGGTGATATGCTCAAGCAAATAAATCAGCTTTTGTCCCCAATGAATACAAAACTGTTGTACATCAACACACTTACGACCGTTGGTTTCACCCTGTTCATCAAAAGCAAAAATCAGGTCGATATCACTCGATAAATTCAGCTCTTGCGCACCCAATTTCCCCATTGCAATGACAATCAGATCTTGCACTTTGCCATTATAACCAATCGGTTCTCCATACTTTGCAATCAATGGAATTCTGGCAAAATCTTTAGCCGCATTAATACTTGCATCTGCAAAATCGGAAAGTTCACGTGTTAAAGTAACCACATTTGTAAGCTGATTAGCATCTTGCCAAATCCAACGAAACATTAAACGTGCACGTAAAATACGAATGGCTTTCATCCATTGCAATTCATCTGAAATTCCAACTAAGGTTTCATGCACATATTGTTGAATTTTTTCGGTTGAAAGCGAATACTGAAACTGATCAATAGCATAATCTTGTTCTAAAAAAGCCTGATGTAAACTTAATACTTGTTCTGCGTATTGACTGGCACGTAACGTTTTTTGCAATTGCTCAGCATTCATTTGGAAAGAGCCTATACTTTTTAATTCACCTTATCTTTATAACAGGTTATCACTGCCACGGGCAGATTTCAGAGGCAAATTTCCGGCATTTTAGTCAAAATATTAGACATTACGAACGCTTTGCGCTCTACTTAAACGCTGTTGATGAATGTTTTATACATTGTTTTTCTGACACGTTTTTTTATCGATTGATGCTGTCACTAAAGCTTGATGACTGTGCTTCGCTGTAGGCAATATCAAAGTAAAGACTGTCCCCTCTCCCATTTTAGAGCTCACTGAAATCACACCATGATTTAAATCAACAAAACGTTTACATAGAACCAAACCTAAACCTGTTCCTCGCTCACCAGATGTTCCTTTAAAGCTGGCATTGATTTCAGGCTCAAAAATGTTCTGCATTTGTTGTTCTGTCATTCCAATCCCTGTATCACGGATTGAAATTTCAATGCCTTCTAGACTTTCTTTTGCACTAAGAATGACTTTGCCTGAACCATCAACATGAGTAAATTTCAATGCATTCGAAACTAAGTTTTGAATAATCGAAGTCACCATATTGATATCAGCATATACTTTAAGATGCTCCGGCACCTCATCCACTAACTGAATATTTTTTTTGATAGCCAACATATTCAGCACATCATAAACAATCTTTGTAGATTGTTTTAAATTGAAGTTAATCGGGTGATAAACAAAGCGCCCACCTTCCGCCATTGCCCAATTCAGTAAATTCTCCAATAACGTATAAGTTGACATGGCAGTATCGTATAAGTATTCAGCAATATTCTGAATACTTTCACGATCTAATGTATCTTGCTCTTTCGCTAAAACCTCAGAAAAACCAATCAAGCCATGAAATGGTGCTCGTAAATCATGTGCAATGATTTGGAAAAATTTAGTTTTACTAAAATTGAGTGCACACTCTTGTTCATAAAGTTCTAAATAATTTTCCGACTCTGTTCTTTTTTCTAAAATCGTCACCAAACCAGAACTTAATTCATCTAACAAACTCATTTGTTCGACAGTAATATCTTCCTCAGCATCATCAAAAAAAATGACCTGACCAAATGATTCGCCTGTTTCACTATATTTAAAATTTAATCCCACTACACGTTGATGAGGTATATTTAAACCACGTAAATGTTGTGAAAATTCTTGATAATTATGATGTTTGGCAGTAATCATTAAATCTTGTTCAAAATAAGGCAGTAAACTTTTATTTTTTTCGATAACGAGCATTCGAAAATCGTACAATGACTCGGTATACCAGGCATAAGGTTCGTCATGAAACGAAAAAATTGCTTTTTTTAAATTCAATATGCCACGTGCAACCCGCATATAACGCTCAATTTTATTATCCGAGCTATTTACACCCAATAATAAAGATAATTTACAAGCGCTTAGCTTATCAGCCTCACTCATTTCTAAGAGTTTTAATGTCATGGCTGCCTCATGAGGACGAGTAAAAAGAATGTATGACTCAGCTTATTTACAAGATGTCACATTTTATAATATAACAACAATATGTCTAGAATAATACAACCTTCTATCGATAATAATCCCAAACTCTATTTTATTTAAAAACACTACAAAATCAACTACATAAAACTATGGCATATAAATTAAAATATAGTCCTATACTTCATTTAGATGTGTTAAATTATATTTACCTACATTTGATGATTTTTTAAATCAGATTTATAAACCGAAAAATAGATATATATCCTTCATATAAATTATATTTTAATTTAAATACCATCAATCAAAAATAGATAAAATTAAATAATGTTAAAATTTTACTGATTTTCATTGATATATTTAGTTTCTATCTTATACAAATAATACAATGACCGTTTTCTATTCTAGCTCTATTTTGTTCGATGCTCATACGTCATTACTGTACACCTAATTAAGCATATTTAAACAAATTCTGTTATCATGTCACTAAGTTATAGATTTGCAAATATTGACAGGTTGTGTATTGTTTCGCCAGAACACACACGGTGTTCAATGTGTGAGTGTTTGTCGCGATATAAAAATAAGAAATACTGCGCTGTTACAATTCACTCTCATTCTACACCAAACTTATCCTACACAAGTTGTTCTGTGTTTTGTCGCATAGATCAAGAAACTGAAGGTATTTTCAGATTTACAACCCATGTGACAGATCTCGTCATGAAGCAGTCATACAAGCTCTAGTATCATTTTTTAGCGAAATGTCGTTATCACTAGATCTTACATTGACTGAAAGGAAATGAACATTGATACTTTCAATGTTTTTATTTAAGCAAATCGGTTCGTAGGGACTGAACCACAAGTTTAGTCCTCAAAAACATAATCCAAAGCAAGGGGCTATATATGGCTGGTGGAAAGTCAACTATCATTTACACATTGACCGACGAGGCGCCACTGTTAGCGACCTATTCTCTGCTACCGATCATTGAGACCTTTACTAAGCCCGCTGGCGTAGAGATCGTTAAAACCGACATCTCTGTTGCTGCACGTGTGCTTGCAGAATTTACAGACTATCTAAAAGATGAGCAAAAGGTTAACAATAACCTTGCTGAATTAGGTCGTCTTACTCAAGATCCTGATACCAATATCATTAAATTGCCAAATATCAGTGCATCTGTTGCTCAATTAACAGCATGTATTAAAGAGCTTCAATCGAAAGGTTTTGCGATTCCTGATTATCCAGAAAATCCAACAACTGATGAAGAGAAAGAAATTAAAGCACGTTATGGCAAATGCTTAGGTTCTGCTGTAAACCCAGTTTTACGTGAAGGTAACTCTGACCGCCGTGCACCTACTGCCGTAAAAAATTATGCAAAAAAACATCCACACTCTATGAGTGAATGGAAACAGTGGTCACAAACCCACGTTTCACATATGGATGAAGGTGACTTCTATCACGGTGAAAAGTCAATGACTTTAGACCGTGCACGTAATGTGAAAATGGAATTGATCACCAAGTCAGGTGAAACTATCGTTCTTAAGCCAAAAGTTGCGCTTCAAGACGGTGAAATCATCGACTCTATGTTCATGAGCAAAAAAGCACTTTGCGACTTCTATGAAAAAGAATTAGATGATTGTAAAGAAGCGGGCATTTTGTTCTCTTTACACGTGAAAGCAACCATGATGAAAGTTTCACACCCGATCGTATTCGGTCACTGTGTGAAAATTTATTATAAAGAAGCTTTTGAAAAACATGCCAAATTATTCGCGGAACTCGGCATTAACGTAAATAACGGTATGGCAGGTCTTTATGAAAAGATCGAAACCCTACCGACTTCTTTACGTGAAGAAATCATCGAAGATTTACATGCTTGTCAAGAACACCGCCCTGCTTTAGCAATGGTAGATTCTGCAAAAGGCATCACCAACTTCCATTCACCAAATGACGTGATTGTAGATGCTTCTATGCCTGCAATGATTCGTGGTGGCGGTAAAATGTGGGGTGCTGACGGTAAACAGTATGACTGTAAAGCCGTAATGCCTGAGTCTACATTTGCCCGTATTTACCAAGAAATGATCAACTTCTGTAAATGGAATGGTAATTTTGATCCACGTACGATGGGTACTGTGCCTAACGTTGGTTTGATGGCACAAAAAGCTGAAGAATACGGTTCACACGACAAAACGTTTGAAATTACTGAAGCGGGTGTAGCGAACATTACTGATCTTGAAACAGGTGAAGTATTAATGTCGCAAAACGTTGAAGAAGGCGATATCTGGCGTATGTGTCAGGTGAAAGACGCACCGATCCGTGACTGGGTAAAACTTGCAGTAACGCGTGCGCGTAACTCTGGCATGCCTGCAATCTTCTGGCTTGACCCGTACCGTCCACATGAAAATGAATTGATCAAGAAAGTTCAAACTTACTTGAAAGATCATGACACTGCTGGCTTAGACATTCAAATCATGTCTCAAGTACGTGCAATGCGTTATACACTTGAACGTGTAGCGCGCGGTCTAGATACAATTTCTGTAACAGGTAACATTTTACGTGACTATCTCACAGACTTGTTCCCAATCATGGAATTAGGTACTTCTGCGAAAATGTTGTCTATCGTTCCGTTAATGGCGGGCGGTGGTATGTACGAAACTGGTGCAGGCGGTTCTGCGCCTAAACACGTACAACAACTTGTTGAAGAAAACCACTTACGTTGGGATTCTTTAGGTGAGTTCTTAGCACTTGCTGTTTCTTTAGAAGAAATGGGCATTAAAGAAGATAACGCGAAAGCAAAACTTCTTGCGAAGACTTTAGACCAAGCAACAGGTAAACTGCTCGACAACGATAAATCTCCATCACGCCGTACAGGTGAGTTGGATAACCGTGGTAGCCATTTCTATCTTGCTAAATTCTGGGCTGAAGCTTTGGCTGCACAAGATGAAGATGCTGAGCTTAAAGCGAAGTTTGCACCACTTGCTAAAACACTTGCTGACAACGAAGAAAAAATCGTTGCTGAACTTGCTGCAGTGCAAGGTAAAGCTGCTGATATCGGTGGTTACTATGCAGTAGATACAGCAAAAGTTGATGCAGTAATGCGTCCAAGTGCAACTTTAAATGCTGCTCTTGAAGCAGTACAATAAGTGATCTAGCACAAATTTATTTGTGTGATAAAAAACCGATGCCAAGGCATCGGTTTTTTTATTTATAAATGCAAAACTTATACAGATGATTTTTCAATCAACATCGCATCACCATAACTAAAGAAACGATATTTGCTTGCCACTGCATGTTGATATGCATTCAAAATATTTTCTTTACTTGATAATGCCGAAACCAACATCAGTAAGGTTGATTCAGGTAAATGGAAGTTCGTAATTAAACGATCTACGACACAGAACTGATAACCTGGATAAATAAAAATCTGTGTATCCCCTGTCCAAGCACCAATTTTCCCACCACAAGCTTGTGCAGCACTTTCGACTGCACGTGTTGCCGTTGTACCAATGGCAATCACTTTATTACCACGAGCTTGCGTATCTTGAATCATTTTTGCAGCAGATTCTGATACTTCACACCATTCACTATGCATAATGTGATTTTCAATATCTGTGGTACGTACTGGCAAGAAAGTGCCTGCACCAACGTGTAAAGTGACAAAAGTTTTATTCACACCTTTTTGGGCTAATTTGGCTAGAAGGTCTTCATCGAAATGCAAACTTGCTGTTGGCGCTGCAACAGATGCTAACTTAGTCGGGTCATTAAAAACTGTTTGATAGCGTTCAGTGTCAATCGCTTCAGCTTCACGATTAAAATATGGTGGAATCGGTAGCTGACCATAAACCTCTAAAACTTGTAAAATAGGTTGTGAAAACTCCACGACAAATAAATTTTCATGTCGACCAGTGACAGTCACTTTGACTCCATCTTCACCAATAAATAATTCAGCGCCTGCTTTGGGAGAATTACTGGCTTTGATATGACAATGGGCAATGGTTTGGTCAAAAATACGTTCAACGAGAACCTCGACTGCACCACCTGTTGCACGCTTACCTTTAAGGCGAGCTTTCATCACTTTGGTATCATTTAACACCATTAAGTCACCTTCTTCGAACAAATCTAAAATATCGGTGAAATGATGGTCTTGGTATGACCCATCTGCATTGAGATGCAGTAACCGTGATGCACTACGTGTGTCTAAAGGATAGCGAGCAATAAGCTCATCGGGGAGGTCAAAGTTAAAATCAGAAAGTTGCATAAAACGAAAATTTAGGAAATAAAACTCGACGTAGTATAGTCTTTTTTATACTTTATCGCAGAAATTGCTGCTTTTTAATCCAAAAAAATCACATCTGAATTAAAAATAAACAAATGTGAAATATCTTGATTGACAATGATCTGAAAAACGCTATTATAGCCACACAACCTCTCCCGAGGTGGTGAAATTGGTAGACGCGGTGGACTCAAAATCCACTGTCAGCGATGACGTGTCGGTTCGAGTCCGACCCTCGGGACCATATATATGAAAAGCCTCTAAGCGCATTAAGACTTAGGGGCTTTTTTATTATCTAAATCAATAGAATAATGCATAATTTTAATTTTTTCCTAAAATGTTCTTCCCTCTCAAAGTCATCATCACAAAGGGAAATAAGTACCCAAATCGATACCCAGTGCTAATTTAGATCCAGTAAAAACTGCTGTGTTAAAGCGTTCAAACAAAGCTTTCATTTTCAATTCATATTTAGTCTTTATCATGACTAGCAATTCACCATAAAAACATGGGAAAATAGTCAACTTTTGCAGCAATCAATCAGCGAACTGTTTTTTCGCCAGATTTAGGTCATTTATGAAGTTTGAAAAATTAGGTCAGTCGGGACGTGCCCGTCGTGGTCGTTTAACCTTAGAACATGGCGTTGTAGAAACGCCTGTGTTCATGCCAGTCGGCACTTATGGCACGGTCAAAGGCATGTTGCCGCGTGATATTGAAGATATTCAAGCTCAAATTATTTTGGGTAATACTTTTCATCTTTACTTGCGTCCTGGTTTAGATGTCATTCGTGAACACGGTGGTTTGCATGAGTTTATGAAGTGGGGAAAACCAATTCTCACTGACTCAGGTGGTTTCCAAGTCTTCAGCTTAGGCGCAATGCGTAAAATCAAAGAGGAAGGTGTTACTTTCCGCTCACCTATTGATGGCTCAAAAGTCTTTTTATCACCTGAAATTTCAATGGATATTCAGCATACATTGAACTCAGATATCGTGATGATTTTTGACGAATGTACGCCTTATCCTGCAACGCATGAAGAAGCACAAAAATCATTACAGCTTTCATTACGTTGGGCGAAACGTTGTAAAACTCAGCACCATGATGTATTAAAAAATAAAAATGCATTATTTGGCATTATTCAAGGTGGCATGTACGAAGACCTGCGTGAAGAATCACTCAATGGTCTAAAAGAAATTGATTTTGATGGTTTTGCCATTGGCGGTTTATCTGTAGGTGAACCTAAAGAAGAAATGATTAAAGTTTTGGATTATTTGCCTGCAAAAATGCCAGAAGATAAGCCACGTTACTTGATGGGTGTTGGGAAACCTGAGGACATTGTTGAAGCGATTCGTCGTGGTGTAGACATGTTTGACTGTGTCATGCCAACCCGTAATGCGCGTAATGGGCATTATTTCGTGACTGATGGTTTGGTGCGTATTCGCAATGCTAAATATCGTCATGATCAAAGTCCGCTTGATCCACATTGTGATTGTTATACTTGTACAAATTTTACCCGCGCCTATTTATTCCATTTAGAAAAATGTGGCGAAATGTTGGGTTCAATGCTCGGTACGATTCACAACTTACGTTATTACCAACGTTTTACTCAAGATATTCGTGATGCTTTAGACAATGGTACCTTTGATGAATTTGTTGCTGATTTCTATCAACGCCGTGGCTTAGAAGTTCCACCTTGTCCAGTCGATGAATAATCCTAAGGATGGCGTATTTTTCATTCATCAAGATTTGCGCTGAGCTACAAGACCATGTAAATTGCAGAACAAGTCAATTTAAATGTCATGTTTTTGACACCCATTATTTAACTTTAGGAAACTAAAATGAGTTTATTTATTTCTGCTGCTCATGCAGCCGATGCACCTGCACAAGGTCCAAGCATGATGGCTAACTTATTGATGATTGCTGTTTTTGTTGCAATCTTCTATTTCCTTATTTGGCGTCCTCAAGCAAAACGTGCTAAAGAACACCGTGCACTGATTGAAAGCTTAGGCGTTGGCAGTGAAGTGGTTTTTGCAGGTGGCTTAATGGGTCGTGTGACAAAAATTGACGGTGACTTTGCAGTAATTGAACTCAACCGTGGTAATGAAGTAAAAATACAACGTGCAAGTGTTATTTCAGTACTCCCTGAAGGCACATTAAATAACCTTTAATCAAAAAGTAGTCGTGCTTCTTGCACGACTTTTTAATTTTAAGAAGAAAGCGAATGCGTTACCCTGCATGGAAATATTTACTGATCCTCGTTGTTCTCGTGGTCAGTACATTATATGCCCTGCCAAGTTTGTATCCTGATGAACCTGCTGTTCAGATCTCTGGTGCCAAAGCTGGTACGCAGATTGATCAGTCTGTCATACAAAAAGCAGAGCAAATATTAAAGAGTGACAATATTGCCACTCATGACAATACCTTTACCAACAATGCAGCATTGTTGCGTGTAAGTTCATCTGATGCTCAGCTCAAAGCCCAAGAAGCTTTGCGTAAAGGTTTAGGTGAAGAGTATGTTGTTGCGCTCAACCTTGCGCCAACCACGCCAGAGTGGCTACAGAAAATTGGTGCAAAACCAATGAAACTGGGTCTCGACTTACGTGGTGGTGTTCATTTCCTACTTGAAGTAGATATGGACAAAGCAATTGCACAACGCATGGAAACTTCGGCAACTGATCTACGTCGTGATTTGCGTGAACAAAAAATCAAATTCAACAGCTTAACGTTGAATAACAACACGATTACCTTGTTATTTGCAAATAACGATGATCGTGCTGCTGCAATGGATTTTTTACGTCGTGATGGTAATAAATATAACCAACAAGCACTTGCAACTGAGACAGGTTCTACTCTGAAACTCACTTATAATGATACGACTAAACAAGAAATCCAATCTTATGCTTTAGATCAAAACTTAACGACTTTACGTAACCGTATTAATGAGTTAGGTGTGGCTGAAGCTTTGGTACAAAGTCAAGGTAGCAACCGTATCGTGGTTGAATTACCAGGTGTTCAAGATACTGCTGAAGCAAAACGTGTATTGGGTCGTACAGCGAACTTAGAATTCCGCTTAGTGTCGGATTTGAATGATCAATATGTCATTCCAAATGGTCAGTCTAATGGTCAACCAATTCCACCGGGTACCGAGTTATTTGCTTACGAGTCATTAGACAGTGGCAAACAGCTATTGTTAAACCGTAACCGTATCTTAACAGGTGAACGTGTTCAAAATGCATCAAGTGGATTTAGTCAAGATACTGGCGGTGCTGAAGTCAACATTACGTTAGACAATGCTGGCGGTAAGCTCATGGCAGATGCAACGCGTAATGCTGTTGGGAAACGCATGGCAGTATTGTTTATTGAAAATAAACAAAAAATTGAATTCATTACAGACCCAACAACAGGTGTACAAACTGAAGTACGTACACCATATACAGAATCTGTGGTCATCAATGCAGCAACGATTCAAGCTGTGCTAGGTGCTCAGTTCCGTATCACTGGCTTAGACTCGCCACAAGAAGCGGCTGAACTTGCGTTGATGTTACGTGCAGGTGCACTTGCTGCGCCAATGTATTTCGTTGAAGAACGTGTCGTGGGTCCAAGTCTTGGTCAAGAAAATATTGATAAAGGTGTACTTTCTACCCAAGTCGGCTTCATCCTTGTTGCAATTTGGATGGTGGTATTCTTCCGTGTGTTTGGTGTGATTGCTGACTTAGCGTTAATGATTAACCTTGCCATGCTACTGACCATCATGTCATGGATTGGTGCTTCTCTTACTTTACCGGGTATTGCAGGTATCGTCATCACCATTGGTATGGCTGTTGATGCCAACGTACTGATCTGTGAGCGAATACGGGAAGAAATGCGATGGGGTGCCTCCCCTAAACAGGCCATTGTGGCGGGTTATGATCGTGCTTATAACACCATCTTCGACTCGAACTTAACCACCTTTTTGGTTGCATTTATCTTATTTGCGATTGGCACAGGCCCGATTAAAGGCTTCGCTGTTACTTTGATGATCGGTATTGTTTGCTCAATGTTTACTGCGATTACAGTGACTCGCGCTATCGTACAGATCATTTATGGTAAAAAACGCAACTTGAAAAAGTTGAGCATATAGGAGATCGATGATGACTGATGTGACTCAACCTCAAGAGCAAAAAGCCAAAAAGTATGGTCGCCCTGATGATGAAAAAATCATCAACTTTATGAAGATTGCGAAACCAGCGGCAATCCTTTCGATCATCCTCACGATTGGTAGTATTTTCTTTATTGTCACCAAGGGTCTAAATTTAGGTTTAGACTTTACTGGCGGGGTTTCTGCTGAACTCAACTATCAACATGAAGCAAAACCTGCTGACGTGATTAGTACTTTAGATAAAGCAGGCTTTAAAGATGCGGTAGTGCAAACCTTAGGGTCAAACAAAGATTTAATTGTACGTATGCCAGTACAAGATATTAATGTTGAAGACTTAAATAACGCACTGACTAAGGCTGTACAACTGCCTGGTAACGCAGCAAATGTCCATAAAGTGGACTCTGTCGGCGGTCAAGTCGGTAATGAGCTTTATATCCGCTCTGCGGGTGCTGTTGCGCTTGCAATGCTGCTCATGCTTGTCTATGTCACTATTCGCTTTGAGTTTAAACTCGCACTGGGTGCAGTGTTATCTTTGCTCCATGACGTTATTGTAACTGTGGGTATTTTTGCCATGATGCAATGGCCATTTGACTTAACAGTTCTCGCTGCGATTCTTGCCTTAATCGGCTTCTCACTCAACGATAATATTGTAGTTTCAGACCGTATCCGTGAAAATTTCCGTAAGATTCGCGGTGCAAGTCCACTTGAAGTCGTGAACTCAGCATTGACTGAAACACTACGTCGTACTATTCACACCTCGATGACACTTTTGCTTGTGGTTATGGCCATGATGTTCTTAGGTGGTGATGGTTTACATTGGTTTTCTGTTGCCATGTTCATTGGGGTATTTGTCGGTACTTATTCTTCAATCTATATTGGTACAGCCTTCGCTTTATGGCGTGGTCTCAACCGTCAAGACTTCATTGTTCAGGTTAAACCTGAGTTTGAAGATGAAGAACAAATTCCACATTAAGGCACTATTTTAAAAATAGCCCATCTTCGGATGGGCTTTTTTATTTCTGCATTTTAAACAAGCAAATATTAATGTTGAATCATCTTAATTTGAGGAAAGGCGAAGCCCTTGCATGAGTGTTCTGAACGCCATGCAATGGTGAGCATACAATTTGGCAAACGATAATTTTGATAGGCAAATACCCCAATCAGAGGATGAGTACATATTCCCCCATGATCAAAAGGGTGTACTTGGGTATTCAAAGTATTCAAACTCAAACGAATACCTAAACCTGAGGCTTTTAACACCGCCTCTTTGGTTGTCCATACCTTAAACCAATATTCTGAGTCAAATTCTACATCTTGCCATGTTTGATATTCTTGAGGATGAAAAGCATGCTTTGCCAATGCTTCAAAACGCACCTTTCGATCTAGATCTTCAACATCAACACCAATGTCTGCCATATTTTGAGACATAATCAAAGCATAGTGCTGCTGGCTATGAGAATGGTTAAATGCAATTTTTTCAAGATGTGCTAAATAAGGCTTACCAAATTCGTTGCGCAGAATATCTGCTTCTGAAATATGGTGCTGTAAAAATACAGACAGGTAATGATTACGCTGCTGATAAATTATGTTTTTTTTATATTGATGATATTCAGGTAAATTTTTAAAATCTGATTTGACTAAATGAATAAATTGAGCCAATGGTTGAACATGGACTTGAATCGTTCTGTTTTTCACTGGCTCAATCATACTCACTTCACATTAAAATTTAGCAATGTCACCTTTCAAAGCAACACCAGCAACGGCTGTACCTTTTGCACAATCATATGTTGTTGTACTACGTGTTTCATTGGATTTATAAAAACTCACGAGATTAGTGACTGCATTTGCACCACGAGATTTTGCCGTATTTTGAAATTGAATCAAGGCTGAACGTAATACATGGTCACAAGCACTCTCTGCTGACTTACCAAAACCATTGGTCTTTTTATTGCTGACCAAACCTTTTTGAAGTACCTGCCCACCCGACTTGGTACCTGCTAAATAAAATTTTACAGAACCGTCTAAGACACCATCAGCAACAGCGCGGTCAACAGCTTCTTGGAAATTAAATTGATGCATTGAATCCGCTGCTTGTACAGAAGCAATGCCACTCACACCTAATGCTAAAGCGATTAAGATATTTTTAATAGACATGTCGTTACCCTTATTTATGATCTATTTTTTTGAAAATAATGGACGTATTAATACCTCCAAAAGCGAAATTATTACTCATCAATATTTCGGCATTTATTGTTCGAGCTTTCCCCACAATATAATCTAAATCGCCACAAAGTGGATCAATATTTTCTAAATTTAATGTCGGAATAAATTGCTGTCTTTGCATCATTTCTAGGCTCAGCCATGCTTCAATTGCACCACAAGCCCCCAATGTATGCCCAAAATAACTTTTCAGTGAACTGATCGGTTTACGCCCTAGCACCCGTGCGGTTGCCTGTGTTTCAGCAATATCCCCCTGATCTGTTGACGTGCCATGAGCGTTAACATAATCAATCTGATCAGCATTAATGTTGGCGTCCTTCAATGCCAATTGCATACAACGTCCCATCATCTCTGAGTCAGGACGGGTCACATGCTGACCATCGGTATTGCTACCATAACCGATAATTTCCGCATACATTGTAGCACCACGTGCTTTGGCATGTTCATATTCTTCTAAGATTAAACACCCCGCACCCTCACCGACCACTAAACCATCTCGGTTTTGGTCAAAGGGACGTGGTGATTTTTCAGCTTGATCATTCATTCCACTCGTTGCAAGTAGGACATCAAAAACGGCACAGCCTGCCGCACTCAGTTCTTCTGCACCACCTGCAAGCATCACAGTTTGCTTACCATACTTAATGGCTTCATAGGCTTGACCGATTGCCATTGAACCTGAAGTACAGGCACTTGAGGTTGGCAATGTCAGTCCTTTTAAACCAAAATAAACGGTCATATTCACAGCACTGGTATGTGACATCATTCGGATATACGTGGTTGCATTCATTTTGTTCATGTTATTTTCAATCAACATTGAACCAAACTCAGCGACTGCATCGACACTGCCCGCAGATGAACCAAATGCCACACCTGTTTCACCGTTTTGTAAAATTGGATCATTCAGCAAATTAGCATCGATCAAAGCTTTTTCTGCACAGATCACAGACATTAAAGCCACACGCCCCATTCCACGTGTCACCTTACGGTTAAAGTGCTTTGGCGTTTCAAAAGACTCCACAGGCCCTGCAATCTTACAGCGTAAATCGGTAAATATTTCCCATTCAGGCATGTAGCGAATACCACTTTTTGCCGCAGCAAACTGTTCAAAAATAGAGTCTGCTGTCTCACCTAATGAGGTAATACCTGCCATTCCTGTCACCACGACACGCTTCATTAGATCAAGCCTCCGTTGACTGAAATGACTTGTCGGGTGATATAACTGGCATCATCACTGCACAGAAATTTCACCACTTTTGCCACTTCATCGACTTGCCCCATGCGCTGCATTGGAATCATTTTCAAGGCATGTTCCTGTACATCTTCACTGACCATTTCTGTTTCAATCAGACCAGGTGCAACGCAGTTAACCGTAATTTTACGTTTTGCCAATTCCAATGCTAAGGCTTTGGTGGCACCAATCAGTCCTGCTTTGGCAGCACTATAGTTCACCTGTCCACGGTTGCCCATCACGCCCGACACCGAAGACATCGTGACAATACGCCCGCCTTTTTTCAGACGAATCATCGGCATCACCAAGGGTTTTAAAACATTGTAAAAACCGTCCAATGAGGTGGAAATCACCTCATCCCAATCATGGTCAGTCAATGCTGGAAATGCCGCGTCATGGGTTAAACCTGCATTCAGCACCACACCATAAAATGCACCATGTTCAGCCATGTCTTTTTCTAATATTTGCTGTACTTGCACTCGTTCAGTCACATCAAATAACAGCGCATGACTTTGTCGTCCCATGGCTTGAATTTCAGTAACCACTTGCTCTGCTTCCACTTTTCGAGAACGTGCATGTACTGTGACATCAAAACCCGCTTGCGCCAATTGTAATGCAATCGCTTTTCCAATACCTCGGCTTGACCCCGTTACTAAAATTCTTCTTGTCACACGCTTATCCTAATATTTTCTCATCTTTTCAACTGACGAATGTTATTCAGGTTCATACACACTTAACATGGCATTGATTGTATGTTCTTGATACTGAATTTCACAGGCAAATTGTCCCAATCCTTCATGCAGATACTGACGCTCAGCACGAATGGTCACAACTTCACCCATGGCAAAATATGCAACAGGTAAATGCAACTTTCTTGTGCCCAAAAGAAAACCTATTTTGGGCCTTTGCCCCACTTTTTGACTTTGCGCTCCAGCATATAAACTCACCGTTTGTGCCATCAACTCAATGCTTGACCACGTTGGTAATCCTGCTGCTTCACAAAACATTAATGCAGGTTGAATAGTGAGTGTCGCCTCTGCAAAGTTTTCGCCAACCTCAACCAAATCATCCACGAAAACCATTGGCTTTTCATGAGGTATAAAATCAACAGCAGCTAATTTTTTTGAAGCATTCATGGCAATGTGGTTCCAAAAATTAAACTAATGTTGCTACCGCCAAAAGCAAATGAGTTCGACATGACATAGCTGATTTTTTGTGTCAATTGTGCATCTTCAACAAAATTGTGCATATCCAATTCAGCATCGAATCGTGTATTTTGATGTAAAGGCAACCATGTTTGATCCTGTAGAACCTGTGTGCAAATCATGGCTTCGATTGCCCCTGCTGCCCCAAGGCAATGCCCTGTTTTATGTTTGGTACTACTTAAAGGCACTGCATAATCCTGAAATACTTGCTGAACGGCTTTAATTTCCATTGCATCATTTTGCAGCGTTGCTGTGCCATGCAAATTTAAATAACCAATATCTTGTGCTTTTAGCTGTGCTAAATCCAAAGCAGCTTGCATGGCTTTGGCTGCGCCTTGCCCTTCAGGATGTGGTGCTGAAATATGCCACGCATCCATCGACTCACCTGCAGATATCAACATGGTTGGAGCTGTTTGCTTTGATAGTAAAAATAAAGCAGCTGCTTCACCAATATTGATGCCATCACGTTGTTGCCCACACGGCTGACAAATCCCTTGAGATAAACTTTCAAGGCTATTAAAACCATTTAAGGTGAGCTTACATAAAGTATCAACACCACCGACCAGCACAGCATCTGCAAGCCCAGCATTGATCAAGCGTTGTCCCGCAGCCAATGCTTTAGCACTCGAAGAACATGCTGTTGAAATGGTATATGCGAGACCTTCCCAAGCCAAATATTGCTGTAAAGCTTTGGCTAAACTGTCCATTTCCTGTTTTTTTTGCACAACTTGAGCGGTTTGATCACCTTGGAAATAACGTTGTAATTCAGGTTCATTATCTGCAATCCCTGAGGTCGATGTCCCGATAATAATCGCCAAACGTTTAGGGTCAAATTGGGCTGTATAAGTCCGTAGCTCGGCTTCAATACGTTGTAGTGCAGTCAAAGCAAAACGTAAATTTCGAGTTTCAACCGCTTTTAAGGCATCAGGCACAGTCTCAATTAAATCAACGGAACACGCACCGACCCAAACCTTTTTTTCTAGAATAAAGTCTGATCTTAAGCTTAAGGTCTGATCCGTTTGGGTTAATGCTTGTCGCATCTGTACTGCATCTGCACCCAAAGCAGACAAGCCCACACTGAGTTGAATGCCAACGGCTGGATTTTGCGTATCAATCTGTTTAGACATTCAACATTTACTCATTATTTTCTAAAGTATTTGGCACGGGACTAAAGACCATTTGGTAGGGTACTTGCAGATTATCCAGTTCAATCTGTGTCGCGAAATGTCGTATATTTAATACTTTTTGTTTTTTAATTTCAACATCTTGAATTTTCACATCTGCAGCATCCACATATTGTTTTACATGAACCTGTTCAGGTGGATGTTGAATAAAATCGGGATAAGTTGCAAATAAAATATCACGTACCACAAACTCAAAAGGTAATAATTTCATTGCATCAATGCGCTGCTCTACTGTGACCTTTTGCCCATCAAAATGCACTTTAAACAACTGCTGCCCTGTTAAGCTTAAAGCCAGAAACTCCAACTTTTGATCTTGCTGTTGTTGATACAGCAAAAAGCTAAAGCTGTGTTCTTGCCACTGCACTTCCACTTGATCTTGACGTTGGTATTGCTGCGCAGTCCATTGCGTAGTCGCCAGACCTTGAGCTTTGGGCAAGAGCTGCTGACATGCACTCAAGGGTACCATCATCAGCAACGCTAAAAAGCTATTTTTCCATCTCATTCGCATTCTTCGATTCCAATAACAGCTGCTTGTGGCTGATCTTCTCGACAATATGCTGCCAAAGTACTCAAACGTTGCTTGGCATTTTTATGAATTGGGTTGTGCTCATCCCATGCATAGCCTGCTAAAAGCGATGCAATCATACGGCGAATTTTATCATTTTGAGTTTTTGAAAAAACCACATCCTGAAACTCACCCTCATACCAAGACTCCACATAGGCACGGAAGACTTTAATCCCTTTACGTAGCGGCTGTTCATAGTCTTGCATCCAATCTACAGCTTGCCCCTGAAGCACACGTACAACCAAAGGCACTGCTAAACTTGATGACTTCAGCGCAATCGTCACACCTGAAGAAAACACAGGGTCTAAAAACTCACCTGCATTGCCCAATAATGCATAATTTTGACTCGCCAAGTGTTTCACATTGGCAGAATAACCCACCAAAGTTCGCACAGGAGTATCAAACTTTTTATTACGCAGTACATGTGATAAAGCAGGATCATCCGCTAAAATGCGCGCAAATGTTGCCTGCAAAGTTTCAGGACTGGCATCATCAAACTGATAATGATCAAAAAAATCTTGTTCAGCGACTACGCCAAAAGAGGAACGACCATCTGCAAATGGAATCAACCAATACCAAGCGCGTGGATCTTTTTCATGTACGGTAATCAAAATCTTTTCACGATCAAAATCAGGATCATCTAAAATTCCATCTTCAATATGAGTAAAAATCGCACGACGCACAGGAAAATTAGACGGACTTTCAAGGTCTAAAAACTTCGGTAAAATGCGTCCAAAACCACTTGCATCAAGTAAAAATTTTGCTTGAATTTGATATTGGACCGCTTGCTCATCTTTAACCGTTAAAATCGGATGTTGAGATTCAACATCCACTGCGATGACTTCATGTCCAAAACGAATTTCTGTACCATATTCTTCAGCTTGTAATGCCAATAAATGGTCAAAATTAGCACGGCGTACTTGCCAAGTCGTACCTGGACCTTCGCTAAATTTTTCAGTAAAGTCATAGAAACTGCGCTGTTGACCTTTTAAAAAAGCTGCCCCATTTTTAAATTGAAATGCATATTCTTCCACATGCTTTCGAACAGTGTCTAATAAACCTGCTTCTTCTAAAAATACCATCGATTGTGGTAATAAAGACTCACCAATTGAAAAACGAGGAAAATATTGTTTTTCAATGATGGTCACGGCATAGCCTTTTTTGCGTAATAATGCGGCTGCTGAACTCCCCGATGGACCTGCACCAATAATTAATACATCTGTGTGTTGAATTGAATTCATGATTTCCCCAACTTTTAGCTATTTTGCTGATTCTTTTAAAATAATAGAATGTTGATGATCTGCTTTCGTAAAAATAGTCGCGTAAATAAATGAAAATATCACGCCAAATAAAACCGTTAAACCAAAACAATGGATGGCATATGTCGAACTCAATGACAATAAACCAAAACCGAGTAAAGTCGACATCATACATAAGAATAATGCCATACCGACAACTTGTGGATGATCATGCCCATGCCGATAAAAAATCGCATAATCCACCCCAATCCCGATAATCAAAAATGTGCCCATAATACTGAACAAATTAATTTCTACCCCAAGCCATGCTTGGACAGCAAAGGTACTGAGCAATGCCAAACTGACGGGTAAAATCAGTGCAACAATCGCATTAACACCATAAATCAAAGTCAAACCGATCAGCAATGCTGCCAAAGCATAAAGCAGCAAGTATTGTGCTTGAATACGATGATTGTGAAACAAAGTCGATAAATTACTCACCGGCTGCAAAAATTGAATCTGTGCTGTTTGTAACTGCTTCAATGCTTGTACCTGTTGTACGCCTTGCACCATCACCAAACGCTCATGTGCATTGACCTGTAAAAATGCCAAAGGATGCTGTGCAAAATCAGACAGGCTTAATAACGGTTGCTGTGAAAGTTGTTGTTGCCATGCCCATACATCTGCCACATCGAGTTGCATTGCTGTGGCATAACGGCTCAACTCAGCTTTTGGAATCTGTTGTAACAGTTGAATATTGGCACGTTGTGTGGCTAAAGACGGAACTGATTGCCCAATCGCTTGTGTACTTTGTAATACACCCTGTTGCTGTAAGTGATTTAATTGGATCAATAAATCTTGCTCAAGCTGTTCAAGTTCAGCCGTATTTTTGCCACGAATGACGAAATAATCATTACTTTGCTGCTGCCCAAAACGTTCACGCACATAGCGATCTTCTTGTTTCAGCTTTTGATCCATACTTTGTAAATTACGAATATCATCATTGGCTTTAAGAAAATATAGACTTCCTATCGACACCACTGCGATGACGGCAATCATGCCAAAACGTAAGGTGTTACGCGTTAAAACATAGTCACGTGCACGCCCAATAAAGCGCAAGGTATCAATTGCAGGCTGTGCATTGAGTGCCTTTAAACGTGGCAATAATAAAATACTGGTGATCCACGCAGCACTTAACCCCACAATGGAGAAAACTGCAATCTGCTTAAAGCCCGGAAAGGGTGTAAAGGTCAAAAATACATATGCAACCAAAGTCGTCATCAAGCCCATAAACAGACTTGGCAAAACAGGTTTTAGAACCTTAAAACCATCGACTTTACGATGCTGTGATTGCAATGCCATAAAATAAAAAGAAAAATCGACACACACCCCAACTAGACTGGCACCAAACACCAAGGTCATCAGATGGATTTCACCAAATACCCAATGCGTAACCGCAAAAGCCACCAGACTGCCACTACTGACTGCAATAAATTCCGTCAGCATTGGACGTAATGAACGGAAACCAAACCAGACCAACAACAACACACCCAAACTTGAGCCTAATCCGATTGTCGAAATTTCTTTTTCAGCCGACTGCGTACCAAAGCTTGAAAATAATAACGTCCCTGTCCAATGGGTTTTTGCCCCGATTTTTTGCATCTCTGAATCGAGATTATGCATCCAAGTCGTTGTATTTTCTTGATAATCAATATTATAAGGGCTTTGTGTGAGTAATAAACTAAAAAACCGTGAATGTCCTTTTTCATCATGAATGGTGGCAAAGCCCTGTTCCATTTCAATGCTTTGGTCTGTTTTCTGATTGGACAGATTCATTGCAAAACGCGGAAATAATAACAGCGGATCTTTTTGCAATAATTCAGCCGTGATCGGCATTCCCGGACTCATCACTTGTAATAAAGCTTGCTCTGTAATCGCGGCATAATCATGCTGTTTTAACGCAGTTATATCTTCTGCACTCAACAAACCTGCATGATGCTGATAGAGCGTTTGCGCAAACTGATCAGTGTCTAATTGTGGTTTTAACGGCTGCCATAATGCAGTCTCAGCGACCCGTTGTTTCAGTAAATCAGTCGCATGTTGTAAAACCTGATCATTGGGCGCATCTATGACTAAAAACAATTGCTTGTTCAACTGTTCACTGACATATTTTTGCGTTTGCTCAGAGGCTTTGTCTTGGTTTTCTTTCGGTAACAGTGAAAAAATATTGGTTTGAATATGAATATCACGCTGCACCCATGCATAGGCTAAGCAAGAGATCACAATCAATAAAATAGCAAGCCACAGCGTAGTGAGTTTATTTTGCCAATTTGAAAAGAGCATCTTCTGTCGCCATCATTTGAACAGGTTGGGTCGTATGCTGACTAAATAGAATGGTCGTTGCATTATTGGCTTTTTCAGTGATCACAATACGGTCCACAAAGCGCTGACCTTGTGCATCTACACGCACAAATAGCTTTTTAAATAAGCTACTTTTTGGGGTTAATGTTACATTCCATTGCGTTGGGGAATAATGAGCTGAAACGATATTAAAGTTTTTTGCCAATGCCGCTTCATTGCCTGACATCAACTGTAAAAACATAGTGGCTACTGAGCCATAAGGTGATTTATCAATTTCAATTTGGCTCAAAGTCCGTTGGGTTTTTTGCACCAATTTTTTTGGAGTCACAATCAAACTGGCTTGTACAGGACTTTGAATCTGCCATAACACACCATTTTGTTTGGAAAATAAAACCGTCCCATGAGAAACAAAGGTTTTATTCAAAGATGCCAATTTCTTTTGCTGTTGAAAATTGGCACGCACTGTTGGTGTGGCTGACAATTGTTTAAAGATCTGCTCCACTTGGCTAGTTTGCGCAAAACTTGTCGTGGAAAATGTCATACTCAACACCATCGCACAGAAGCACACCCACAACAACTTCAATAGCAGAGCAGATGTAAATTTGGTCTGCTGTAGCGCCAATGCTTGCGATGCGACTTTCATATTTTGCATGACAATTTCCTCTAAATTCACACTAAGCAGGCTGAAAAGCCGACCATGCATTTAAACGTTCAAACAGGACAGATGGCGATTGAAAACACATTTCACGCGTTTCAATATGAACAGCAACCTGTGAGGTAAAACCTTTGGTCAAACGCTTGCCTGAGTCTGCATCAAAAATCTGATATTCAATTTTCAGACGGTTTTCCCATTCTTTTAAAATGGCACGCACACGTATTTTTTGTTGAAACTCGATGCCTTGTACATAACGTACATAGCTTTCAATGACTGGCCATGCATAGCCCGATTGTTTCATTTGTACATAGTTATACTGAAATTCATCAAGTAATTTACAACGTGCGATTTCAAAATATTTAATGTAATGCCCATGCCATACAATGTTCATGGTGTCGACATCATGAAATGGTATTTCAATGATCACATCAGCATGCATAACTCAGCTCCATTTCAACTGTTGATCATAACCATTGAGCAAATCAAACTGTTCAAAACGGTCAACCAAACGCTGTAAATCCTGTTGTAAAGGGCGATCTTCCTCTACAAAGGTGAAGCTTTCAAGCACCCACTGTTGGAACTGCGTTAACACCTGCCCCAATTGTGTATTCAGTCCTTTGAGTTGAATTGCTTGTACTGCGGCACAACTGAGTGCTGCCATCACTTGCTCAGTCAATAGGATCACTCGGCTAGCATCACGTGCAGCAATGGTGCCCATACTGACTTTGTCTTGATTGTGACATTCGGTCGAACGTGAAAAAATTGAAGCGGCAACGGTTTGTTTTAAGGCTTCTGCCGTCCATGCAGATACCCCAATTTGCACAGCTTTAAAGCCATGATTGAGTGGCAAACGCTCAAGACTTGAACCTGTTAAATTACGCGGCAAACCATGATTCATCTTGTGATCGACCAATTGTGCAAGCTGTCGATCCATTAAATCGGCAATATTGGCGATCATGATTTTTAAACTGTCCATGGCTTGGGCAATGTGCCCACCATAAAAATGCCCACCGTGTAATACCCGTAAATTGACAGGATCAATCAAAGGATTGTCATTACTTGAATTTAATTCATTTTCAATAAACTGACGCAGCCATACTTTAGAGTCTTCAAATACACCTATCACATGCGGTGCACAGCGTAATGAATAACGGTCTTGTAAACGTGGACTTTGGTGCGCTGTCTGTACTTCACTGTTTAACCAATTGCGTAATTGCGCAGCAATCTGTTGTTGCCCCTGATGCGGTTTTTGTGCAAATAAAACTTCATCAAAATGGCTCGGATTACCCTCTAAAGCCAAGACATTCATGGCTGTGACCAAAGTACTGCTGAGTGAAATCTGTTCCGCTTTTTTATAGTTCAGGCATGCGATGGCAGTCATGACTGCAGTGCCATTCATCAGTGCCAAACCTTCTTTTGGACGCAGTACCAAAGCCTCAATTTTCTGTTCAGCATAGACTTCTGCAATTGGAACGATTTTTTGCTGTGACTGCAAATACACATCACGCTCACCAACCAAAGCACCTGCAATATAAGACAATGGTGTTAAATCACCACTTGCCCCGACAGAACCTTCAGATGGAATCACAGGAATAATATTTTCATTGAGCATCCAAACCAGACGTTCCAACAATGCCAAAGACACACCTGAATAACCACGTGCCAAAGAACATAAACGTGTCACCACCACAGCACGTGCAGTGATTAAATCAAGATTCTGCCCCAAACCACAGCCATGAAAGCGTGATAAATGCAGGGGTAATTCGTGCACCTGATGCGTTGGAATTTCTACAAGACACGAGTCACCATAACCTGTGGTCACGCCATAAATTACCCCTTCATCTTCAAGCAACTGATCTAAAAAATCAGCACCACGTTGAATCAACTGACGCCATTCTGCTGTTTCAGGTAATGCCACATGGCAACGATGTTGTGCCACAGCCACAATCTGCTCGATGGTTAATGCCTGTTCCCCGACGACTAAAACTTGCATATTGTTATTTTCCAATTATTTATTCCAAAAATGATAAAAGTTAAACCATTGATATGGTGCACGTATGCAATGTTGTTCTAGCAACTGTACATACTGTCGTGTAATGCGATGGATCGCAGCAGTACGTTCACGGCGTGGCAATTGCATTTTCTCAGCCAACAGATGGATATGCACATCAAAACTCTGTTGTTGACGATAACAAAACACCGCTAATAACGGCACTTTCAGCAAATTTGCCAAGATCCATCCACCTTGAGGCCAAAGTGCATATTCACCTAAAAACTGTACACTTTGCACACGGTCTGACTGTACAGGTACACGGTCAGCCGCAATCACGACCCATTCCCCTTGGTCAACTTTATCTTGTAGCAGTAAAGCGGTGTCTATTCCTAACTCATCGACCGCAATCAGTCGTACATCGGCCTTACTGTTTAATTTTTTAATAAAATCATTAAACTTGGTGGCATGCTTTTGATAAACCAAGACATTAATTTTTTGTGTATGTTCTGACTTAATGGCACGTAACAATTCGGTATTGCCAAAGTGCGATACAACAATAATCGCTCCCTTTTGATAATGTGCCCGAAAATGTTCATGCCCATGCAAATTCAGTTTTTGCTCAGAAATATGCCCCAACCAACCTTCAATTTTATCTAAAAGACATTCGCCAAATTGCATGAGATGGGTATAACTATTTGCAAGCGTAGGTGCATGAGTAAACGGTGACTGTTCACCTGCAAATTGATGTAATTTGCTGAGATATTGCAAAGAAGCTTGCTTCGCGGTTTTAGAAAATAGCCAATACCACATAATCACAAAGTACAACACGATACGACATAAAAAACGCCCCCCTAAACGATAGAACCACAACATCAGCATCAAAGGCAGTGCACCACCTTTTTCTTTGAGCTCATTCCAACGCGGTGATCCTGCTTCAGACATCTGCCGAACCTTTATATTTATTTTTGAGCAGTTTAGGCAAGCGCAATAACATTCCAGCAAACAAACGAGAATGCGCTTGAGACATGCCTAAATTATCTCGCCACACATGAAAATGTGAAATACCTTGCTCAGGATAAATTACTTTGGTTGGTACATTAATAAAAGGGATATTTTCCCATTTCAGACGCACTAAAATTTCACTGTCAAAGCCCATACGTGCTTGAAATTTTGCAGTATTTAATATTTGAATGGTCGCTGCCAATGGGTAAATCCGAAATCCACACATACTGTCTTTAATGTCAAAAGACAGACTATTGATCCATACCCAAATATGCGTTGCATAACGTCCATATAAACGCTTTTTCGGTACAGTGTCATCAAAAATGGGCTGGCCGATCACCATTGCTTTTGGGTGCTGCTGTGAGATCTGTAAAAACTTAGCGATATCCTGCCAGTCATGCTGACCATCTGCATCAATTTGTAATGCATGGCTAAGACCTAAATCAAAGGCTTTTTGCAGCCCTGTCATGACGGCTTGCCCTTTGCCTTGGTTCATTGCATGTTCAACCAAAATAACATGTTCACACTGCTGATCCAGCATATGCAAGAGCTGTGTACATTCGGCATCACTACCATCATTTACCACAATGACAGGCAAGGCAAAATCATTTAAATGCTCAAGCAATGCTTGAATATAATGTGGATGATTATAAACAGGGATCACAAAACCATACTGCGCCATATTCATCTCCTAGATCGTATCGGTTTGCTGTTGCAGTACAAACAGTAAACGCCCTGATGCCAAAAGCTGTTGTTCTGAGCGCATTTGGAAATATACTTTGTGTTGTTTACGCTCTAAAAGCAAAGTCACCACAGCAAAAGGTTTAATCAAATCTTGAAATTTAAGTTGCTCATAGCCATTGCACCATGCTAAATCTGCCCATGCTTGTTTTGCAAACTGCTGAATAAATCCAATCTGCCCAACACCAGGATAAATAGGATAATTTGGAAAATGCCCCTTAAAACATTCAAGTTCAGGTGGAAATTCCAATAAATATTGTGCAGATTCTGCAGTATATGACTGATTCAGGACGACGGGCGTCAATAAAGGCTGAAACAAAGATTGCATCATCTGTTTATTCAGTTTGGATTGACTGTTACGAGGCAATTGTGACAAAAAGCGCCATTGCCGTGGTATTGCTATACTTTCTAATTTATCAGTTAGTTGTTGTTTGAGTTGTGCCACAAACTGTGCTTTACCGACTTGCGCTAAATGCTGTCTTGCACTTTCAGATAAAACAGCGACACACACTAAAATGTACCGATGTTGTTTTTCAATTAACAGCGTATGACATTCAAGCACATCGGTTAAAGTTAAGATTTTTTGCTCAATCGCATCCAAACTTAGCCGTTTTTCTTCAAGTTTAACAATACGATCTAAACGTCCAAGTAACTGAAAAGCAGATTGAGTTTGTGCTGCATCTACAGCCTGCGCACGATCACCCGTAAAAATCCAGTCGTCAGTAAATGCATGATTGGTTTTCACGCCTAACTCTTCTTGTGCTGTGACCTGTATTTCTACATTAGCAAAAGGGGTCCATACAGCCTCATCCTGCTGACGATGGGCGATTCCACCTGTTTCCGAGCTCCCCAACACTTCCACAATCGGACGATTCAGCAAAGGGCGTATGCCTGACTCTAATTTTCCACCCGAAGAATATACAGACTGACAATCTTGCAATACCACGTCCCTTGTCCAACGCTTCAATAAAGCAGGACTTGAAATCACATAATTTTTACGTTGCAAATGCTTTAATTTTTGCTGTACTGCGACCACATCTTCGGGAAAGGCGAGCTGTGGAAGATAAAAACTGCGTCCCGTTGCTAAAGGCAAAAGGAGTTTAAATAACAACCCATAAATATGCTGATGACTGACCGTTGCGATGGCAATACTGTCCTGATCTAAATCAAAACTTTGATCTAAACCTTGTACTTCATTCAGCAGTTGACGCAATGTTCTGGGAATTTTTTTCGGTTGTCCTGTAGAACCCGAGGTATAAAAGTAAACTTGTGCTTGTGTCAGAAATGCATCATCTAAAAGGAGCGAATCAAAATAAAATGGTGCTTTTACATCTGTAGTATGTTCTACAATCGGCTGAGGGCTTAAAAAATAAATATCTTGTGCTGCCAATTCAAGTTCCAAATCTTTCACACGATTCGGTGCCAACAGCAGTTCTTTATTGGCCAATAATGCTGCAAAAAACAGCACCAAAAATGTATAGCTGTCATTTTCCCAAAGTGCATATTGTTTTGCTTTTAACTGTTGTATCGCATTGGCTTGTTGACAGACCTCTTGCCAAAAATCACGAAAACTGATTTGCCCCAAATCTGCTTGGACACACAACGTTTTCAAAGATTGGATATGCGTTTGGAAATGACACAACAACATTTTAAATCACTCTTTCTTTTGGTTATTTAACTCAGCCAATTGCTGCTGATTTAAACGCTGATGGCGTTTACGCAAAATAAACTCACCTAAAAACAAAATTCCCATCAACATATAGGAAATAAAGCCATTATAAATGACCCAAATTTTCATGGGTGCAGCGATCACCGTATATAAAGCAATGGCAGCATTAAATACAAAGAAAATGCACCAAACAATGGTGACCTTTCTTGTCCAAATCACCCCTGACTCAGGTAAATTCGGCTCAACCAAACGCGCAAAACGCTCAATCATTGAAGGTGGTTTGATTAAGGTTGAAGCAAAAATAATCCCTGCTCCCACACTCATCAATACCGGGTACATTTTTAACCAAGCGTGCTCTTGGAGCAATAGACTAAGCCCACCACACAGAATGGCAAACCATGTCAGTGGCAAGAGTAAGGGATGACCTTGACTAAATAATCGGATGACACCGAGGACAATCAAGACGACACTGATCCAAACGAATTGTCCTTGAGATAAGCCCCAACCAACGAAAAAGGGATATGCAATCATTAAAATGACAACAATCCCTTTAAAAATATGCTTCATTCAACTGACATGTTTTGAATGACCGTCACCACATCTTGAACTGTGCGGACATTTTTAAAGTCTTCAGGCTGCACTTGCTTCCCTGTTAATTCTTTAATTTTCACAACTAAATCAATCGCATCAATACTGTCTACATCTAGATCAGAATACAAATTTGAATCCAACTGAATATCATCAGGTTCAATTTCAAATAACTCTTCCATCCACTCACGCAGTTTTTCTAAGATTTGTTCTTGTGTTAACATCTTATCCTCTTATGCTTTTTGTTGGCTTTCAACCAAAGCCACTAAACTTTGAATTGATTTAAAATGCTGTTTAGTGTCTGCTGACTCAGCATTGAGATGAATGTTGTAGCGTTTTTTCAATGCTAAACCTAATTCTAATGCATCAATTGAATCTAAACCTAAGCCATCCCCAAATAAAGGGGCTTCAGTGTCGATGTCATCTATGCTGATGTCCTCGAGTGCAAGTACATCAATAATCATTTGTTTTAATTCATCAGCAAGATTGCTCATTGTTGGATAGCTCTTGATTAAAAAATTGTTGAAGTTTTTGATTTAATTGACGAACACGCTTTGGCGAAACCTGAGTATCCTCAAGTAACTCATCAATTTGAATCGCATCTAAAACTTTGATTTGGATATGAAAAGGTTCAGATGGCACATGATACCATTTTTCATTTTTGGTTAATGTCGATGGCGTACAACGAATTAAAATTGGACGAATAGGCACATTGGCACGTAATGCAATATTGGCTGCACCGCGTTGAAACTCATTCAGTATTTCACCTTTCGCTGTGCGTGTTCCTTCAGGGAAAATCAATAAGGAAGCCGCATGATCTTCTTGCAATCGTGCGACACAATCTTGAATAAACTGCTCAGAACCTGCATTTAAAATATAGCCTGCTGAACGTACTGGACCTTTAGTAAATGGATTTGACCACAGCGCCTCTTTCACCACACAATTGGCTTTTTCCATCAGTCCAATTAATACGACGACATCCACCAATGTTGGATGATTCGCAATCACCAATTCTTGACGGCTTTGTTGTAACTTTTCTAAGCCTTCAATGTCATAAGTCATGATGCCCAATTTGACCATCATTTCAGTAAAACCTTTGAAACTGTGGCGAATCACTTGCTGTGCACGATTTTGTCGAATTTTGGCATCGGAACTCGATAAATTCACCAAAGGAGCAATAATCCCACCGATCGCCACACCACCTAAGCCAAAACTAGCAAAACTGAATCCCGTTGCACCCACACGCCAAGCATAGTTTATTTTTTTACGAAGTTGTTTCATCATTCACATCTTGACCAAGTACCACAGCTTGACTGTGATGGGTTCGTCCAAAAATTATAAAAATTATCTGCATCTAAATATTTAGGTTCTACTTCTCGCACAGCACGTTCATCAAGTTGTACATTTGCCGCCCTTAAATCCAATACAGCAGCAAAGGCAAAACCTTGAAATGCTTGCTGTTCCACATAAATATCTGGCAAGGCTTGGTCATAATATACCACCATTGCCCGACCTTGAGGACACATGGTTTTTAAATACGCATAAGCCTCTAATACTGCTTCAGACCAATTTGCACATAAACTGGTAGAGAGCGTTGCATCCTGACATAAAATCGAATACAAACCGCCGATTGCATTGTGTACAGAGGTTGAAAACTGTGTCGGTGAAGGCGTTAAACCTTGCAAAACATCTTGTAGAATTTTATAGGTTTTATGTTCATCACCATATTGAGATGCCCATACAATATAATCTACAGGGTTTTCCTCAACACATTCAATGGCAGTATTTAATGCTAATTTTGCAAGAGAAGATAATCGTCTACGCTGCATGGCAGGAATATGCTCAAGCGCAGGCAAACTTTCTCCTGCACAACGATATTTAAACTGTGAGATATTCAATTGAATCATGTTGAATCTCTGCCTACGGCATCACTATTTTCTATTTTTTTGCAACCTATAAAAATTGCGCGATGATTATATCACTGCATATAAAAAATACTCATCAAAAATCAATCTGTTTTTTGTATTTTTCAGTAAAAATATTTAACCAAATGAGCAAAACCCAAAGCGAACTTTGGGTTTTTCTTTTGAAAAAATATAAGGTAATGAAAGTTAACGATTAAATTTCTTTTCTGCTTTCTTAAATTTCTGAATATAACGACGACGACGTGCTGCTGTACGCTCATCCACCTGAGATTTACGTCCTTCAAATGGGTTTTCCGAAGTTTTAAAATCAATGCGTACAGGTGTACCTTCTAACTTGTAGACTTTACGGAACACATTTTCTAAATAACGACGATAGTCCGCAGGCGTTTTGTCGACTTTATTCCCATGAATCACAATCGTCGGTGGGTTCTGTCCGCCCATATGCGCATAACGCATTTTGATTCGTTTACCACTAAACATTGGCGGTTGATGTGCATCAGTCGCATCATTCAAAATTTGTGTTAATTTTGCAGGTGAAACTTTTAAGTGTGAAGAATCATAAGCACGATGAATCGAAGGATATAAATCCCCAACACCTGTGCCATGTAATGCTGAAATTAAATGAATTTTTGCCCAGGGAATAAAGTCAAAACGACGATCGACATCCAATTTACACTGTTTGCGGTCATACTCAGACATATTGTCCCATTTGTTAATGGCGATGACCATGGCACGCCCTGCTTCAAGCGCATAACCAATTAAATGTAAATCTTGTTCAACAATCCCTTCACGTGCATCCACAACCACGACCACAACATGTGCATCTTTCATTGCCTGTAAAGTTTTCACAACTGAGAATTTCTCAATCATTTCATCAACTTTACCTTTACGACGTACCCCTGCGGTATCAATCAGTGTATATTGACGACCATCACGTTCAAAGGGAATATAAATCGAGTCACGTGTTGTCCCTGGTTGGTCAAATGCCACCACACGTTCTTCACCCAATAATCGGTTAACTAAGGTTGATTTACCGACGTTTGGACGCCCAATAACAGCCAAACGTAAACCCGTCGCTTTATCGTGCTCTGCTTCATCTTCATCTTCAGGAACATCCGCAAGGACATCTTCAAGCATTTGCTGCACACCACGACCATGACTTGCAGCCACTTGTAGGGGCTCACCCATACCAAGTTTAAAGAACTCAACCAAAGCCGCTTCAGCATGTACGCCATCGACTTTATTGGCAACTAAAAAGACTTTTTTACCTAAGGTACGAAGCTCACGGGCAATTTGTTCGTCTGAAGCCAACAAACCTGCACGTGCATCAACTACAAATACAATAATATCAGCTTCATTGATGGCAGTTTTTGACTGCTCCGCCATGTAGGAGTCAATTCCTCCTTCATTTTCACCAATACCGCCAGTATCAACAACAATAAACGATTTATTTTGGTATACAGCATCACCGTATTTACGGTCACGTGTAAGACCTGCAAAGTCTGCAACAAGTGCATCACGACTCTTGGTAATCTGGTTAAATAACGTTGATTTTCCGACGTTCGGACGTCCAATGAGCGCAATTACGGGTTTCATAGATTAACCTTAATTCAAGATCAGCCAGTTGGACTGGTCTGAACATCAGAGAGCGAGGAAGAATGTGGGAGTAAATACTCCACGATCTTTCGATCAAATTCACTAAAATAAAGAACTCGGGGTATTGATTTTCAATCACCCCGAGTCATAAAAAATATATAGGTATTAGTTTAACACATGCATTAAAAAAATTAACGGTTCTGCCAAACAGTTAATTTACCTGTGCGTGTTGCAACATACAGTTGATTATCAATCACACGTAGTGTACGTACTTCACCACTGGTTTTTGCACGCCCCACAATTGTACCTGAGTTAGGGTCAATCAGATGCAACACACCATCCAAATCACCGACAACTAAATATTGTCCAAGAACAACCACATTACTCAGTTCACGATTTAACAATTGATCATTTGACCAAATGACTTGACCCGAAGTCAAGTCAAATGCTGCAACTTTACCATTGGTTTGCGCAACAAAAACTTTATTATCATACACTTCTGGACGTGTTGAACTTCCTGCATCAACACTCCAAATCACACGTTGTGAAGCTAAGTCCAATACAGTGACTTGACCTTGATAACTATTGGTCACGACAAACTGACCCACCACCACAGGTTCACCATCCACGTCAATAAGACGCTGAATATCTGAACGACCATCTGTCACTGCAACACGGCGCTGCATACGTGGCATACCCGACAAACTATCAATCGCATACACATAGCCCGTCGATGTCGCTACCGCAATGGTCCGTGGATCTAACTCTACAGGTGCAGCTTGACCACGTAAACTAAATGATGCATTCGATAGCTTGTATGTCCATGCTTGTTGACCTGTTTCTTGATCAAAAGCATAAACCGTACCATCATTGGCAACCACAATCACACGACCCGTTTGGATATGCGCTGGGCTAATAATCGCACCAGAAAGCTGTGCTGCCCATTTTTGCTCACCTGTTGCTTGATCTAAAGCAAACAATTGACCCTTACTATTACCAACAATCACAAGCCCTTGTGCTGCTTCAACACCTGAACTCAAACCGTTTTTAGATACTTTTTTTGACCATAGGCGTTGTTTACCTTGGTATGCTTCAACTTTACCATTCGGATCAAGTAAGAAAATTTTACCGTTATCTGCATCAAGTCTTAAACGTAAAGGATCTTCTTTTGCAGTCGAAGAAACACTTTGCGAAAACACTGGGACAAGACCTGTTGCTTGCGCAATCTTAGGAAGTGGGTTGGGTTTAACTTTTTCTTCTTTGACTTTGTTGCTTGAACAACCAACCAATGCAACTGATAATATTGCCAAAGCAAAAGGTATTTTATATTTTCTATCCATTAAGACTCATCCACTTGTGTTTCTAAGATTGGGCGTTCAAAATCAGGATCATCCACTAATACGCCGACACTTTCGAGTTTAATTTGTAAAATTTGACGCTCTTGTTTACGTTCCAATAACGCATCCCATGCAGCTTGATATGATTTTTTAGCATTCTCAATATCATTTTTTGCCACATAAACATCACCTTTCATTTCTTCCGCAGTCGATTTGAATGTAGGTTCATTCACTGCAGATAACGTTTTTAAGGCTTCATCATATTTCTTTTGTGCAAATTGTGCATCTGCTAGACGAATTTTAACAGCTTGTAAAATACCTTTATCGTCAATTTTAGAGTTTTCGACTTTTTTCAGCTCACGCTCAGCTTTGGCATAATCTGCTTGATCATACGCCAATTTCGCCATAGTAAATTGGGTCTGAATCGCCTGAATCGAGTCTGGATCTTCTTTAACGAGCTTATCTGCTGCTGTCGTTAATGCCGCTGTTGCTTTTGCATCACCATTTGCCGCATGTGCTTGATCAAACAATTGCTGCACTTTGGCAGTCTGATTTTGCGCTTTTGCCAAATTATTTTTTTGCCAATACTGCCAACCAAAAAAGGCGATCAACGCAATGAGAACCCCGCTCACCATAGCTGAGCCATATTTCTTAAAAAATGACTTCAAACTATCTAGTTGTTCTTCGTCAGTCATTGCGCTCATAAGATTGCCCTTTTATTCATGTTTTCAATTATTTTGCAGAAAATTTTTCTATAGAAAATGCAACTAGATCAGTCACGGCAACTTCATGCTGCTCAGCAGTTGCAAGTTCTTTCACCAAGACCTGCTGTGCTGCGGCTTCACGCTCACCATAAATCAATGCGTAAACTGCACCCGATTGATCCGCTTTTTTCATTTGGCTCTTCATCGAACCTTGTGAACCTGTTTTCAAGCGAATTGAACAATTTGCAGCATCCAGTTGATCACGAATTTGCTCAGCAAGTACCAACGCCTGACCTTGAGTCGCAGGGTCAGACACCAAGAACATTTCACATTCACGTACGGGTGTATTGTCTTCCACTTGCTCAAGTAGAAGTAATAAACGCTCCATTCCCATCGCAAAACCAACAGCAGGAACAGATTGATCAGGCTTACCTTTTAACTGTCCAACTAAACCATCATAGCGACCACCTGCACATACTGTGCCTTGTGAACCTAAATGTGTTGTTGTCCATTCAAAAACAGTTTTATTGTAATAATCCAAACCACGTACTAATTTTTGATTAATTACAAATTTTATACCTGCATCGCTCAAATATTGCTGCAATTGAGCAAAATGCTGCATGGTCTCTTGACCCATAAAATCATGCAATTTTGGCGCATTTTGCAAAATTTCTTGGGTACGTGCATCTTTTGAATCTAAAATTCGAAGTGGATTGGTACTTAAACGACGTTGAGAGTCTTCATCTAATTCTGCTTTGTGTGCATTTAAAAATTCAACCAATGCCGTACGATATTCAGCACGTTCATCTGACTCGCCCAAAGTATTCAATTCTAATTGAACTTTATCTGCCACGCCCATGCGTTTCCACAAACGTGCAGTCATTAAAATCAGTTCTGCATCTTGGTCAGGTGTAGCGACACCAAAAGTTTCCACACCAAATTGATGAAATTGACGATAGCGCCCTTTTTGTGGTTTTTCATAACGGAACATTGGTCCCACATACCAAACACGTGGGTTTGCACCACGCAGTAAGTTATGTTCAAGCATAGCACGCACACAACCTGCAGTTCCTTCAGGACGCAAAGTCAAAGACTCGGGTGGATTGCCTTTGTCTAAGAATGTGTACATTTCTTTTTCAACAATATCCGTTGCATCACCAATTGAACGCTTGAACAAATGGGTCTGCTCAACCATCGGCAAACGAATTTGTTGATAGCCATAGGCATCCATCAACGATGCTAAATGCTGTTCTAAACGTCTCCACGCAGGCGTTTGCGTTGGAAGAATATCGTTAAAACCTTTAATTGCGACAATTGAACTCATGACTTACTCAGAAAAACTTGTGCGGATAATCTCTTTAGCTTTCGCTTCTTCAAGCTCTACAATACGTTGACGAACCATTGCTTCGATTTCATCAACAAGCTGATTAGTATCAATCAAATGGCTCTTTTCACCATTACGATAGACCAATGAGCGTGGGGCTGCCCCAACCACACCAATATCAGCTTCTTTCGCTTCACCTGGCCCATTCACTTTACAGCCAATCACCGAGACATCCATTGGTGTGCGCACATCTTCTAAGCGCTCCTCCAATGTTTGCATCACTTTGATGACATTAAATTCTTGACGTGAACAACTTGGGCAAGCAATAAAATTAATCCCATTAGAACGTAAGCCTAATGATTTTAAAATATCAAAACCGATTTTAATTTCTTCTTCAGGCTCTGCTGCCAAAGAAATACGCATGGTATCGCCAATGCCTTCCATCAACAAACCACCCAAAGCAATGGCTGATTTTACTGAACCTGTGCGATATACACCTGCTTCAGTCACCCCCAAATGCAATGGATTGTCAATTTGTGCAGACAATAAACGATAAGCATCCAGGGTTAAAAACACATTCGATGCTTTCACTGAGACTTTAAACTCTTGGAAATCCAAACGATCTAAAATATCAATATGGCGCATTGCAGACTCAAGCAAGGCTTGACCTGTCGGCTCACCATATTTTTTTTGAATATCTTTTTCTAACGACCCAGCATTTACCCCAATTCTCATCGAAATATCATGATGTTTTGCCGCAGCAACCACTTCACGAATTTTCGCTTCCGAACCAATATTCCCAGGATTAATACGTAAACAATCCGCACCAAAGTCAGCGACAGCAAGCGCAATTTTATAGTCAAAGTGGATATCAGCAACCAAAGGCACTGAAACACGTTTACGAATTTCACCGAAAGCTTGAGCTGCTTCCATGCTTGGCACAGACACACGCATGATGTCCGCACCAACGTCTACACAACGTTGAATCTGTGCAACAGTCGCTTCGACATCACACGTTTCAGTATTGGTCATGCTTTGGATGCTAATCGGTGCATCACCACCAACATACACTGAACCGACACGAATTTTTCGGGTTGGACGACGTTTAATTGGATTTTCAATCATTGTACCGCTCGACTTAATTTAAATTAACGAGATAAACGGAATTCTGCTTTCCCGTTCACAGTATATGGAGACAATGAAATCTGTTCATTATTAAGGCTTAATGACACAGCAGCAGCATCATCAAGTCGAATCTGGAATGGAGATTCACCTGTCAATGTTAATGTTGATGATTGACGACCCGTCGCCAACACTTTACCTGTGCTATCCACAATATTGACAGAGGTTGGGCGACTAAAGTTCAACACCATCTGATCGCCAGAGCTATGACTTGAGCTATTGTTCATCGACAACACTTCAACATCGGATTGTTGTGGTTTGGCATCTGAACCGTCATTTTTACTTGATGACCATTTTTGAATCCCTGCAACCACCGCCCAAATCACCGCCAATGCAATCACGGCAATTAAAGCACGTTTCAACCATTTTTTGTTGCGATCACTGTTAGAACCCGGCAATTTCCCCATGATTTTAATGGGAGAATTGTTTAATGCATGGTTGGGCATCAATCCAGTATCATTTTGATAAATGTCATCAAAACGTTGAATGATTGCAGTTGCATCAACATTCAAATATTTTGCATACGAGCGATAATAGCCTTTAATAAACGTGGCTTCAGGCAAAGATTTATATTCATCTTTCTCTAAAGCTTCTAAAGTTTTTAAAGGCATATTTAAGTCTGTAGCAACGGCTTTAATATCACGATGCTGTGAAACACGAACTTGACGTAAGTACTCGCCCGGACGCTGAACATTTCCTAAACCATTAGGTGCTACGTTTGAACCAGTAGGTTGCTGTGAATTAGGATTTACTTCCATACGGCCTCAGTACTGTACTGTAATTGCAAATAACGTTGATATTCTTGGCTTTCAGGAAAAAGTGCGCGTAATTGATTGACCAATACTTGCGACCCCATCTGATCACCATTCGCTCTCGCGATACGAATTCCGATCCAAAGCGCTCTTGAGTCTTGATTTTTCTGACCCACTAAACGCACAAACTGCTCATACAGTTGACTGGCTTGAGCGGTTTGCTGTTTTAAATATAATAGTTCTGACAACTCGATTAAAGATATAACAGAATCTCGATTGACTTGTAGCGTTTGCTTGAACGTTTTTTCAGCATTCTCTTTATCGCCTACAATCATATAGACTTTACCGAGATTTTCCAAAGCTCTATAGCGTTGGTCATAGCCTAAACTCGCACCTGCAAACTGCAGTTGTTCAATGGCGTCATTATAACGCTTCATCAAATATAAGTAAGTCCCATAATTATTACGGGCTTGTGCATTGTCTGGATCACGGGAAATAGCACGTTTAAAATAACTATCCGCTTTATCCATGCTGACTTTACTGCCTTCTTGTTGCAGTAAAACCCCCATCATCATATTGGCAGTCGAATCACCTGAATCAATTTCTAAGGCTTGATCAAGTGAACGCTTTGCTGCATCTAAATCATGTGTTCGAATATATTCTGCAGCCAATTGAGTACGTACTTTAACTGCTTTTTCTGGATCTTTTTTTAAAACCGACCCTGTTTGTGTGGTTTCACAAGCCGTCAAGAACACAGCACAACTGATTGCAGCGACTGTGATCAATTTTTTGTACATATGATTTCTCAAAGCTTGCTCCCCATATTTAATGTTAAAAATGGTCAACCTTGTGAACGCAAAATCTCGTTCTGCTGCGCAACTTTTTTCTTCCATTGTTCTGCACGGCGAGTACGGTCAGCCACCTGACCAACCAATTGACCACACGCAGCATCAATATCATCACCACGTGTCTGACGAATCGTACACACAAATCCTGCATCAGACAAAGTTTTTTGAAAAGAAATAATTCGATTACGGCTTGAACGACCATAAGGTGCATGCGGAAACGGATTAAATGGAATTAAATTAATTTTACTTGGTAAATTTTTCAACAACTTAATCATTTGCTGTGCATGTTCAGGCTGATCATTCACCCCTTCTAACATGACATATTCAATGGTGACATGTTTACGTGAACTTTCATTGCCATCTTTGGCAATATAACGCTGACATGCTGCAATGAGTTGTTCTAATGGATATTTTTTATTAATTGGTACTAATTCATTACGCAGCTCATCATTTGGTGCATGTAAAGAAATGGCTAAAGCAACATCGATATCCTGTGCCAATTGATCAATTTTTGGCACCACACCTGATGTAGACAAAGTCACGCGACGTTTAGACATACCATAAGCAAAGTCGTCCAACATGATATTCATTGAACTTAAAACAGCATCATAGTTGAGTAATGGCTCACCCATTCCCATCATAACAACATTGGTCACCGAGCGTTCACGCTCTGCAACTGGCACTTCTTCCATATACGAGTAGTTCGCCATCCATAACTGACCAATAATTTCACTCGGCGTTAAATCACGTTGAAAACCCTGTTTACCTGTTGAACAAAATGAACAGTCCAATGCACAACCCACTTGTGAAGAAATACATAAAGTTTTACGCGAACCTGTTTTATCTTCAGCAGGAATTAAAACAGTTTCAACCAATGAGCCTTCCCCTTCGCCCACTCGGAACACCCATTTACGGGTACCATCTTTTGAATAATTACGATGTACAACTTCTGGTGCTTCAATCACACACACTTTTTCTAATTTTTCACGCAACTTACCTGAAATATTAGTCATTTCAGCAAAATCTGTGACGAAAAATTGATGAATCCATTTCATCACCTGTCCTGCACGGAATTTTTTCTCCCCCATATCTTCGAAGAATTTTTCCAATTGTGGACGTGACATGCCCAGTAAATTCACTTTCTGTACATGTGTTTGCTGTGCAGATTTTGATGATGCAGGCTTCTGTTCATCTTGCGTTAATGACGAAGCGACAACTTCAGAATTCATGAGTATTACCTAAAAAACATGCCAATGGGTAGGATTCGTTCAATATTCGAACATTAAAAATAAAAAAACCAGACAAGCAGTATAACACTTATCTGGTTCAGGGTCTGTTTACAATTTACAAAACGTAAAACGCTTCTGTGAATTTTAAGACAACCCTATTGACTCAGAATTAACGAGTACGTGGGCAAACTTCAGTTTGAGCGAAGAAGTAGTTTACTTCACGGTCAGCAGAAGCTACAGAGTCAGAACCGTGAGCAGCATTTTCATCGATGCTTACAGCGAAATCTGCACGGATTGTACCAGGAGCAGCTTCTTTAGGGTTTGTAGCACCCAAGATTTCACGGTGAGCAAGAACTGCGTTTTCACCTTCAAGAACTGAAACAACCACTGGACCAGAAGTCATGAATGCAACTAAGTCAGCAAAGAAACCACGTTCTTTATGTTCAGCATAGAAACCTTCAGCTTCAGCTTGAGAAAGGTGTTTCATTTTAGTCGCAACGATTTTAAGACCAGCTTTTTCGAAACGAGCAAAGATATCACCAATGTGGTTTTTAGCAACTGCGTCTGGTTTTACGATAGATAAAGTACGTTCAATAGCCATTGATTGGCTCCTTAAGTCAAATTGACACGAAAATTTTGGCGCATTATACCGAATAATGCGTGATTTTCCGCGGTTTAAACTGTAAAAAAATGATTTTTTAGACAGATTGAGTTGATTTTTTAACTTGCTTCGTCAATCCAAGCCATTTGGATCGCCTCTAGCAACCCTTCCGTTGACTTGGTTGGGTCATCACTAAAGTCAGGTAATGCACAAATCCATGCATGTAAATCTGTAAAACGCACCCATTGCGGGTCAACATCTGGGTGAGCTTCATATAGCTCAATTGCGATATCTAATGTATCAGTCCAACGTAAACCCATTGAGGTCATCCTATCCGTTCAATTTATTGAACTACTTTAACAAAATCCGTAGCATTGCCAAAATAGATTTTATTTTTAAACCTGCTGATTTTTCATCAACTCCACCTTGATCAAATAAAATACTTACAAAGCAATACTCAGAAATGGTGCAGCGACCAAAATCAGACTCGCTACCGTTGCCCCAATTAAAGCCCCCACAATCACATCACTTGGATAGTGCAACCCCAAGACCATACGTGACAATGCCACTAAAATTGTAAAAGGCATCATGATCAATAACAGCACAGGTTGAATATAACCAAGCACGACTGTCGTCATCACGGCGTGCAAAGTATGTCCCGAAGGAAAACTAAAATGATCCAATGGACGCTCACCTAAACGAATCACTTGATGTACTTGGTATGGACGTGGACGTACTGTTTTATGCTTTAATATTTTATAGATGCCTGTGCCAATCAAGGCACTTAAAACTACATATAACAGTTTCAATCCATAGAGCAAACCTTTGTTCAACCAAACAATAAACAACATTAGGTACCAAAAAGTACCATCCCCAAACCGACTGATCACTTTAAAAAACACAGCAATATGTTGTACGTGTGACAAATTATTGAGATATAAGCAGCCTTTTAAATCTAAATCGAGTATTTTTATTTTGGTCTCTTTAAAATTCATTGTCGCTCTCCTCTCTATCCGAGATGATTTTAAGTCACTAAAACCTGATCTTGCGTGACTTGATAAAGTGCCTGTTCAAATTGTTGTACCGCCTGTTGCCAACCAATATTTTGCACATCACGCATCGCATGTTGCCCCATGTCATGCAAAATCGAATTGTTTGGAAGTCGAAGAATATTCTGAATAAATTGATCTGTTGCACCCAAAGGACAGACCCAACCTGTTTGTTGATGTGTCACATAAAGTTGTGTGCTTGCATAGTTATACGCAACGATCGCCAAACCACTTGCCATCGCCTCAAGCACCACATTACCAAATGTTTCCACCTGACTTGCAAAGACAAAGACATCTGCACTCGCATAAGCTTCAGCAAGTTGCTGACCACTCAAGTTCCCTGTAAAAATAATATGTTCCGCAGCAAGCATTTGTTGCAAACGCTTACGATCAGGTCCATCACCCACGATGACCAATTTCACTTTTTTATTCCGACAATTTCTCATTGCCGCATACGCATCAATCAAAACATTGATTTCTTTCTCAGGAGATAAACGTCCGACATACAATAAAACAGTGGTATCTTGGTCGACACCCCACATGCGTCTCAGCTTTTCTGAGCGATGTTTTGCCGAAAACTTTTCAACATCCACCCCTCGTCCCACCACTTGCATTGGACAAGTCACACCAAATTGGCGCAATGCTTTTTCAGTATCAACACTAGGGACACAAGTAAGCTGCGTATTATTATGAAACCATTTCAAATAATGCTGCACCGGTTTTACTAAAAATGCTAAATCAAAAAATCGACTAAACTCTTGAAATGGTGAATGAAAACCACTTGATACAGGGATACGTTTTGCCTTCGCCGCATGTAAAGCCGTAAAACCTAAGGGCCCTTCAGTCACGATATGAATAATATCTGGCACAAAATCAGAAATTGCTTGGGATACTTTTAAATATTGTGGCCAACCAAAACGCATATCAGGATATTTTGGAACGGCTTGAGCTGTCACTAAGCACTCTTTATTGGGCGAAAATTCATAACATACATGTTTTTGTTTTGGGCGAATCAGTAAAATTTTATGCCCTTGTTTCTGCAACCCCTTGCATAACTGCATCAATGACATTGCTACCCCATTAATTTCAGGCGGCCATGTTTCTGTCACAATGACGATTTTCAGCCGTGGACGAACAAGTTTTTGAAGCGTATTTAAATTCTCTGAAATATGAGTGGGATTTTTATTTTTCTTTAAATAAAATTTAAAATAGTCTGGAAATTCTTGTTGTTTATACAATAAGGTTTCTGCGTACGTCTTGGTCATACGTTTACCCCAATCTTCTCTTCATTTTTGAATAGTTTAAATTTTCTTTTTTACATTTCGATGATGATGCAATGACGTTTTGCTTACAGCATTATTGTTTTGTTAAATTGAATTCTAAAAATGCATAAAATGCTTCATTACGAACGGAATAAATATGTTGATGATTAAACATACTTCGCACACACTCAGCAAAAGGACCTATTGTATTTGTCCAGTTTTCTAACAATACTCCCCTCTCACTCACCCTAGACACAATTTCAAAAGATGTACCCTGATAAAACTGTGCACAAAAACCAATAGAAACTGAAAGCGGCTCTGCATAAGAGCGATTTAATTGTGATTTTTCTTGTTCAGTTAAACTATTTTCATATTCAACGGCTTGTTCTTTCAATAGGTCATAATCTATAACTTGTGCATGAACACCTCCCACCATCAAGACTAAAAATATTTTCACAACCTGTTTTAGCATAAAAATTTAACCTAAATTTAGCCTTAAATCACCAACAAATATGCTCATTACATCCCTTGAGCTCTGTGCATGTGCCCCCTAGACCATAAAGTATCTCCTAGGGGTTACGCATATTATCGAAAATTAAAAGCTAAATTCGATTTAATAAGCCATTTTTCACTTGATATACTCGACCACCTCCAAAATCAATTTGCTGTTTTTCACCATGTAAATTTGGGAAACCGATGATTTTATCAAGTTGTGGCGAACGCTGAAATTGTCCTGTTTTTGGATTATACATCCAATAAATATAACGCTTATCTTCTACAGAATAAGACTGTGAAATATCAGATAAAATGACATCATAATAACCATCAAAGTTAATATCCATATAACCTATACTTTTTGGATAGGCAACAAACCCCGTCAAGGACTGAATCGTCTGATTATTACTTTTATTAACCACATCTACACGCTGTAAAGGTGCACCATAGGTTGTCGTTTGATCACCACTATAAAATTTAAATACAAATGAAGGCTTGTTGCTCACTTTCACAGCTGGTTCAAACTGAATATTTTTACCAAAAGTATCACCGCCTGCTGAGAGTAAAGTTTTGAAATAACCCGTATTTGCATTTAACGTTCCCGTCAACTGATAAGCACCATTTTCAATTGCATCAGTTTCAGAATTTACTGACTTTAGCGTGAGTTGATCTGCTTTTTGTAAGCCTTTAAATGCAATATTTTTATTTTCTACTAAATCCGTCAGTACCGCATGTGGATTCCAAATACCCGCATACAGACTTAAAAAATAACGTCCTTCGGTAGAACGCAACATCCGTTGCATAGAAACACGAACTTCGTTCAGCGGTTTAAACTCTTTTGAATTTATTACAGTTCCAGCATGATTTAAATTTGAAAATGTTATAGCAACCATGCCCAATAAAATTTTAAATTTCATAATTTCACCACATTTAAAAACAGCAAAATAATGCGTAATTTATCACAAAAAAAAGCCCACTCAATAGAGTCGGCTTTGATAAAGTTAAAAACTTAAACTTAGTTTTTATTTTATCAACAATTCTATTTACTTGAATTCAAAGTATGAACGAGGACTAGCAAAGTACTACTTTGTTATGTTTTAAAGCATGTAGTGAATACTCATTTCTTTAGAACATAAAAAAAGCCCTTGTTTTAACAAGGGCTTTTTGACTCAAAAATTAGAACTTAGTTCTTTTCTTTGTCAACGATTTTGTTCGCTTGAATCCAAGGCACGAAAAAATGGGAAAGCACTGCTTTCCCATTTTTAAGGCACGTAACGTAACCTTAGTTCTTTTCTTTATCAACGATTTTGTTTGCTTGAATCCAAGGCATCATCGCACGTAACTTGTTACCAGTTACTTCGATACCATGAGCAGCATTTTGACGACGACGAGCAGTCATAGATGGGTAGTTTAATGCACCCTCTTGAATGAACATCTTCGCGTATTCACCAGATTGAATACGTTTAAGTGCATTACGCATTGCTTCACGAGACTGTTCGTTGATTACTTCAGTACCTGTTACATATTCGCCATATTCAGCATTGTTCGATACTGAGTAGTTCATGTCAGCGATACCGCCTTCGAACATTAAATCAACGATCAATTTAAGTTCGTGTAGGCACTCGAAGTAAGCCATTTCTGGTGCATAACCCGCTTCAACCAAAGTTTCGAAGCCCATTTTAACCAATTCAACAGCACCACCACAAAGAACTGCTTGCTCACCGAATAAGTCAGTTTCAGTTTCTTCACGGAAAGAAGTTTCGATAATACCAGTACGGCCGCCACCTACGCCTGAAGCATAAGAAAGCGCAACGTTACGTGCATTACCAGAAGCATCTTGGTGAATTGCGATTAGGTCAGGAACACCTGAACCACGTTGATATTCTGAACGTACAGTATGACCAGGTGCTTTAGGTGCAACCATGATTACGTCTAAGTCAGCACGTGGAACAACTTGGTTATAAAGAACAGAGAAACCATGAGCAAATGCTAAAGTTGCACCTTGCTTGATGTTTGGCTCAATCACATCACGATAAAGTTGTGATTGGAATTCATCAGGCGTCAAGATCATAACTAAGTCAGCTTGAGCTACAGCAGCAGGAACTTCTGAAACTTTAAGACCAGCATTTTCAGCTTTTTTCCAAGAAGTAGAACCAGCGCGTAGACCTACAGTTACGTCAACGCCTGAATCTTTAAGGTTAAGCGCATGCGCATGGCCTTGTGAACCATAACCAATGATTGCTACTTTTTTGCCTTGGATGATAGATAAGTCACAGTCTTTATCATAAAAAATTTGCATTGCTGTCTCCGCTTAAATGCTTTTGTTTCCTTTAACTTAGTTGGTACGGCTTTATTGTGTACTGGTCAACTAAGCCTCTCCTTTTTTCTAGGAGAGGAGTATAGGTGAATAAATTAAATAGTTAAAACTTTTTCGCCGCGTGCCACGCCTGACACGCCCGAACGTACAACTTCAAGAATGGTATTTTCAGCAAGTGCATCAATAAAACCATCAATTTTTTCAGTTGTACCTGCAATCTGAATGGTATAAGTCGTTGGTGTTACATCGACAATTTGTGCACGGAAAATATCGGCTGTACGTTTAATTTCAGCACGTGCTGAACCTAAAGCCTTAACCTTAATGAGCATCAATTCACGCTCAATATGTGCACCCTCTGATAAATCAACCACTTTGACTACTTCAACCAATTTGTTTAGTTGCTTGGTAATTTGCTCAATTTTGTGCTCATCACCATACGTGGTTAATGTCAAACGTGACAAAGTTGGATCTTCTGTGGGCGCAACATTTAATGTTTCAATGTTATAGCCACGTTGACTAAATAAACCCACCAAACGAGAAAGCGCACCAGCTTCGTTTTCCATGAGTACAGAAATTATATGTCTCATTGTGTACGCTCCCCTTTAGACAACCACATATCTTTCATTGATTGACCCGCGATCAGCATCGGATAAACATGCTCTGAACGATCAACCATGACATTAATAAATACGCATTTATCATTAATTGCCATTGCTTCAGCAAGTTTAGATTCGAGCTCGTCCGCATGGTCAATTTGAATCCCGACATGACCATAAGCTTCCATCAATTTAGCGAAGTCTGGTAATGACTCAACATAAGAACTTGAATGACGACCTTCGTAGTTCATGTCCTGCCATTGCTTAACCATCCCTAAAGCACGGTTATTCAAACACAGAATTTTCACATTTAAGCCATATTGCTTACATGTTGAAAGCTCTTGGATACACATCTGAATCGATGCTTCACCTGTAATACACACCACTTGTTGATCTGGGAATGCAAGCTTAGCAGCCATTGCATATGGTAAGCCTACACCCATTGTTCCTAAGCCACCCGAGTTAATCCATTGACGTGGACGAATATAGGTGTAGTACAGTGCACCAAACATTTGATGCTGACCCACATCAGAGGTAATAATCGCTTGGCTGTTGGTCACTTTATCGAGTGCTTGAACCACTTGTTGTGGTTTCATTACACCATCTTGACCTGCTTCATATTTCAAACCATGAACTTTGCGCCATTCATTGATTTGATCCCACCAAGCTGCAATTGCTTCTGGATTTGGTTTTGAAACATTCATTTGTTTCAATTGAACCAACATTTCTTGTAATACAGGCTCAACTGCACCCACAATCGGGATATGCGCCATAATGGTTTTAGAAATGGTTGCAGGGTCAATATCAATATGAATGACTTTAGCATTTGGACAGAATTTAGCTGGATTATTGGTTACACGGTCATCAAAACGTGCGCCAATGGCTAAAATTAAATCTGCATTTGCCATGGTCATATTGGCTTCATACGTACCATGCATCCCCAACATACCCACAAATTGTGGATCATTACCAGGGAAAGCACCTAAGCCCATTAAAGTATTGGTGACAGGATAGCCCAATAAATGTGCAAGCTCTGTTAACGACTCAGAAGCATTGCCTTGAACCACACCACCACCTGTATAAATGACAGGGCGTTTTGCATTAATCAGTTCATCAATTGCTTTACGAATCTGCCCAGAATGACCACGATGCGGCGGTTGATACGAACGCATTTTTACCTTTTCAGGATATTCGTATGCAAATTTTTCAGCAGGATTTGTTGCATCTTTTGGAATATCGACAACAACTGGACCTGGACGACCACTTGAAGCAATATAAAATGCTTTTTTAATAATTGCAGGAATTTCGCTTGCATGGCGCACTTGGAAACTATGCTTCACGATTGGACGAGAAATACCGACCATATCCGTTTCTTGGAACGCATCCTCACCGATTAAATGGCTTGCAACCTGACCAGACAAAATCACCATAGGGATTGAGTCCATATAAGCGGTCGCAATTGGCGTTACGGTATTGGTCGCACCTGGACCAGATGTTACAAGTACAACACCTGTCTTACCTGTCACGCGTGAGTAAGCATCAGCCATGTGACCTGCTGCTTGTTCATGACGCACGAGGTAATGATTGATTTTCTCTTGTTGAAATAGCGCATCATAAATATGCAAAACTGCGCCGCCTGGGTACCCAAAAACATGTTCAACGCCTTCGTCCGCCAATGCACGAACGAGCATTTCACCACCAGATAAAAGTTCCAACGTATTCACCCTAATCTTTTTTCCACAACACTATGGGAGACATAGTTTGTGTTTTCATTCATTGATTTGTGTGCTCTGTTATAACACACATATTTAATAGTTTTTGCAGCAATAAAAAATTAAATCATCACACAGCCGTTTGGGCTGTATAAATCACTAAAAAATGTTGGGATAAACATCTTTCGGTTAGGTTCGACTTCTCGGCTTAGAGAAAACGTTATTGCTTGCTTTGATATTTTTATTCGAAGGGTGATCGAATAAAAGCATATAAAACTGTTTCAGCATTTTTGTTGTTTTAGCAAGCAAAGTCAAGGTTTCTATTCGCTTTTTTATTGATTATTTCCCATACGCATTTTTTTTAAACTATTCCTTTTTTTTAACTTAGTTATAACTAAATTTTCAAATAGTTATAACTTAATAAATTTATGATAAAAATCTGCATTATTTTAAAATTTTGTTTAAAATAACAGCACGAAAAATCACAATGACAATTTCTTTATTTTAAGTCTCTTTGCAACACCGCATACTTAAAATATTGATAAGTTCAGTAATAAGGTTTAGGTATGTATCATCTAAAAAAATTAAAAATGGCTTTGATTTCAGGCATGGGGTTACTCTTGACTCTTGGCGTGACTGCTCCAAGTTTTGCCAAAGAGTATTATAAATGGGTTGATCAAAATGGGTCGACCCATTATTCAGAAACCCCTCCGCCACGTAATGCAAAGCACAAAACCACGGTAACAACCTACGGGCACAATGTTTCAAGTTCAGCAAGCGCTGCTGCGCCTGCAAATACAACACCTACAAATACAACGACAGCAGCACCTACAAATGAAGTCCCACATACAGACCAACAAAGTGAGGCAAATGCTGCACTACAAAAAGGTCAGTTAGAGCGCGCACCGCAATAATTAAAAAATGCCATGAAACAAAATAGAAAAAGCCTTTCAAAATGAAAGGCTTTTTTATGGTCATTTTAGATTGAGCGATTGAGTTCTTTAAAATTTAACGCACATCGACACATTGCGTTAAATAGCAACCTTTTACATAAATTGCGTGCGAAAATCTGACATTTTTTTAGGTTTTAAGCTATGCTGTGTGACACATTTTAACTTTGTTCTTATTAAATACGTTTATTTACTATGACTAATCCTCACATTGACCCTGAATATCAAGCGAGTGCGATTGAACCTAACGTCCAACAAGACTGGGAAACTCGCAAAGCATTTAAAGTTGCCGACACTGTAGAAGGTCCACGTCGTTATATCCTCTCGATGTTCCCTTACCCAAGCGGTAAACTGCATATGGGTCATGTGCGTAACTATACCATTGGTGACGTGATCAGCCGTTTTCACCGTCTTAAAGGTGAAACTGTCCTACAACCTATGGGGTGGGATGCCTTTGGTCTACCTGCTGAAAATGCTGCGATTGCTCACCAAGTGGCGCCTGCAAAATGGACATTTGAAAATATCGCTTACATGCGTGACCAATTAAAAAAATTAGGTCTTGCGGTTGACTGGGATCGTGAATTTGCCACCTGTACCCCTGAGTACTATCACTGGGAACAATGGTTATTTGTTCAGCTTTATAAAAAAGGTCTGATTTACCGTAAACTCTCTACCGTAAACTGGGATCCTGTAGACCAAACTGTTCTTGCCAATGAGCAAGTGGAAAATGGTCGCGGTTGGCGCTCAGGTGCATTGGTTGAAAAACGTGATATTCCAATGTACTACTTCCGTATTACCGACTATGCACAAGAATTATTAGACGATTTAGACACTTTAAAAGACGGTTGGCCACAACAAGTCTTGACCATGCAACGTAACTGGATTGGTCGTTCACAAGGGATGGAAATTACCTTCCCTTCAGCGAATACAGACGTTTATGCTGATGGTTTAACGGTATATACCACGCGTGCTGATACCTTAATGGGTGTGACTTATGTTGCGGTAGCAGCAGAACACCCTATGGCATTAAAAGCAGCTGAAAGTAACCCTGAACTTGCAGCATTTATTGAAGAATGCCGTATGGGTTCAGTCGCAGAAGCCGATCTTGCCACTGCTGAAAAGAAAGGTATGGCAACAGGTCTTTCTGTTAAGCATCCTGTGACTGGTGAAGAAGTGCCAGTTTGGATCGCGAACTATGTGTTGATGTCATATGGTTCAGGTGCTGTGATGGCGGTTCCTGCACATGATGAACGTGATTTTGAATTTGCCAATAAATACAACTTGCCAATCAAACAAGTGATTGATGCCAAAGGTGCTGATGATGCAGATTACTCTGCAACTGAATGGCAAGAATGGTACGGTTCTAAAGAAGGTAAATTGGTCAATTCAGCTGAATTTGACGGTTTAGATTTCCAAGCGGCTTTTGATGCATTCCTTGCAAAATTACAACCACAACAACTTGCAAATTCTAAAGTTCAATTCCGTTTACGTGACTGGGGTGTATCTCGTCAGCGTTATTGGGGTTGTCCAATTCCAATGATCAACTGTGACAAGTGTGGTCAAGTACCTGTTCCTGAAGATCAATTACCTGTGGTATTACCAACAGATGTTGTTCCTGATGGCTCAGGTAACCCACTGAATAAAATGCCTGAATTCTATGAAACCAAATGTCCATGTTGTGGTGGCGACGCACGTCGCGAAACCGATACTTTGGATACTTTCGTAGAGTCGTCTTGGTATTATGCACGTTATGCGTCTCCTGATTTCACGGGTGGTATGGTGAAACCTGAAGCTGCACAATCTTGGTTACCAGTGAACCAGTACATCGGTGGTGTAGAGCACGCGATCCTTCACTTACTTTATGCACGTTTCTTCCATAAATTGATGCGTGATGAAGGGGTAGTTCAAGGCAACGAACCATTCACCAACTTGCTTACACAAGGCATGGTCCTTGCTGATACTTTCTATCGTGAAGCTGAATCTGGTAAGAAAACTTGGTTCAACCCTGCTGATATTGAGTTAGAAAAAGACGAAAAAGGTCGTGTTCTTTCTGCAAAATATAAAGGTGATGGTCAAGAAGTTGTGGTTGGCGGTCAAGAAAAAATGTCGAAATCGAAAAATAACGGTATCGACCCGCAAGCCATTATTGACCAATACGGTGCAGATACTGCTCGTGTCTTCATGATGTTTGCTGCTCCACCTGATCAATCACTTGAATGGTCAGATGCAGGTGTTGAAGGTTCAAACCGTTTCTTAAAACGTGTATGGCGTTTAACCACAGGCTTCCTTGAAAAAGGCAACAATGCATCTGCTATTGATACTGCGAAACTATCTCAAGATGCGCAAGATTTACGCCGTAAAACGCATGAAACGATTCAGAAAGTCGGTGATGACATTGAACGCCGTCATGCCTTTAACACAGCGATTGCTGCGTTAATGGAATTGTTAAATGCCAATAACAAGTTTGATGCAAAAGATGACAATGATATCGCGGTTGCTCGTGAATCGATCATCACATTGCTGACTTTACTTGCACCATTTGCACCGCATTTAAGTCAGACTTTATTAGCGCAATTTGATATTGATTTAACTACAGTATTATTCCCTGCTGTCGATGAGTCTGCACTCACGCGTAATACGCAAACGATTGTGGTTCAGGTGAATGGTAAACTTCGTGGCAAGTTAGAAGTGTCTGTAGATGCGTCTAAAGATGACATCTTGGCACAAGCGAAAGCTTTACCTGAAGTGCAACAATTTTTGACAGGTCCAACCAAGAAAGAAATCGTTGTACCAAATAAATTAGTAAATTTGGTGGTTTAAAATCCTTACACCCCCTTCTCCCTTTGGGATGAGGAATATATTCCGCAAGGGGATGAGGGTTCTTAAATAAATTACCTCTCCCCTTGCGAAACAGTGTTTCTCATCTCCTAAAAAGAGAGGGAATTTAAGGCTAAAAACAAAACCCTAACAAAGCCCGTTGTTATTCAACGGGCTTTGACTTTACAATCCATCCCAAGATCTTTAAATTATTTTCCATTTTGGAAAAATCAGAGGACACCACATGCATTTGGTTCAACGTGTTGCCGCAGTTGTATTAACTTTGGGTTTCAGTGCAGGCTTAGTGGGTTGTGATTTCCATTTAAAAGGCACAAACCAATATGTAACCCCTTTGGTTTATACCAAACTTAATCTACAACTTCCTAAAAATACAGACGATCTAGAAAGTAAACTGAGTGTTTATTTGACAGCATCAGGCGTACAACTCGGCAATAGCAGTGATGCCTATGTATTACGTGTGTTAGATTACAAACCGATTCGTCATGAACTCAATGGTCAATTGATTGAAACCCTATTACGTCTCAGTGTGACTTTTCAAATTGAAGATCAACAAGGTCATGCGATTACTGAGCCACGTACCTTGACTGCATCACGTAGTTACCAATATGACGTTGCGACGGTCAATACCGATGATCAACAAGAAAAGTATTTAAAACAAGTTATTATTGATGATATTGCACAACAAATTAGTCGTCAAATCTCAGCAAATCGTTTACCTAAAGCGCAACATTTATTGAACCCAGCACCACAAACTGCACAGTAATCTGATTTAATTATGAAACTTGACTATCTCCAAGCCTTAAAACGTGTTGATGAAGCCCGTGGGGCTTGGATTATGTACGGTCAAGAACCGTTATTAGAACAAAATCTACTCGATGCTTTTCGTAAAAGTTGGAGTACGCACGACATTGAACGTCAACGTTATGATTTAACGAACGTCAGTGATTGGAAAAACGTATTTAATGCATTAGATAGTTTGTCATTGTTTTCTCAGCATTTGGCTGTGGAAGTGCATGGCAATATTAAGCCTGATGCCAATGGACTCAAACAACTTAAACATTATCTTCAACACAATGAGCATAATTTATTGCTCATTGTAATGCCAAAACAAGATACAAATAGTTTAAAGTCTAGTTTCTTTCAAACCGTTGAAGCCAATGGGGTTATGGTACAGCTTAGTGCCAATTCCCCCAAAGATCGTCAACGAATTTTAACCATTGAAGCAGATCAATTGGGTATTCAATTGGATCAAGATGCTTGGCTATGGCTTGAACAGCATCATGAGCATAATTTATTGGCTGCAAAAAATAGCTTAATGCGTGTTGCCGATACATTTCCTGAACAAAGACAGATCAAGATTGAACATCTATATGAATGTTTACAGGATCAATCACGTTATAACAGTTTTGACTTAAGCGATGCATTTTTGGCAGGAGATTTTGCTCAAAGCATCAAAATTTTAAATTATTTATTTGAATCTGGTGAAGCACCCAGTCTATTGTTATGGACGATTAGTAAAGAAATGCGCCTGTTGATGCAATTGTATGAACAGCCGCAAAATGCTTTACAATTGGGCATTTGGAAAACTAAAATTGCCACTTATCAGCAAACATTACGCCGTTTAAATCCACAAACCTTTTTATTATGGCCCGCGTTATTACTCAGCATTGATGCCTCAATTAAAGGTTTAAGTCAGGAAAATCCTGAACATTTAATCCAGCAAGCGATTGCTCTACTGTGTGGAAAAAGCTTATTCACCAATCACTAAAGAAAATAATTATCATTTAGCTTTGTGAAAAAATTCACTGTTTATCCTTATTTACATCTTATAATTTAACCAATTATCTTAGTTTACCTGCGACCATCATGCCAAAAATAAAACCGTCCAAAATCATTGTAATTGTGGTCTGTATTGCCATTATTGCTGCAATTTCATGGTTTATGTTGAAGCCAAAAGATGAAAAACCGCAGTTCATCACCTCAGAAGTAGTACGTGGAGATATTGAAAATGCTGTCCTTGCCACAGGAGGTCTTGAAGCCACAAAAATGGTCAGTGTCGGCGCACAGGTTTCAGGTCAGGTCAAAAAAATGTATGTTCAACTTGGTGACCAAGTCAAACAAGGTCAATTGATTGCACAAATTGACTCAGTACGCCAGACCAATGATTTAAAAACGGCAGAAGCCAATATTAAAAATCAACAAGCACAGTTGGCAACCAAACAAGCGACTTTAGCAAAAGTTGAAGCTGAATATAATCGTCAAAAAAATATGTATGCACAGGATGCAACATCAAAAGCTGAATATGAAAGTGCACTTGCTGCATTTAAAACTGCACAAGCAGATATTACTGCAATGAATGCACAAATTGAACAATCACGCTTAACACTTGCAACAGCAAAAGAAGATTTAGGTTATACCCAAATCCTAGCACCAATGAATGGTACAGTCGTAGCAATCGTCACGGAAGAAGGTCAAACCGTAAATGCGAATCAAAGTGCACCAACGATTGTAAAACTTGCTCAACTCAATACTATGACCATCAAAGCGCAAATTTCTGAAGCTGACGTGATGAAAGTAGAAGAAGGTCAAAAAGTTTATTTTACAACTTTGGGTGATAGTGAGAAAAAACGTTACGCAACTTTACGTCAAGTAGAACCTGCACCTGAGTCGATCAATACTGAAACATCAAATAACAGTTCATCATCTTCAAGTAATGCTGTTTATTATAATGCTTTGTTTGATGTCCCAAATGATGATGGCAAACTACGGATTGATATGACGGCACAAGTATATATCATCCTTGCCGAAGCAAAAAATGTACTGACTGTTCCTGCTGCTGCATTGCAAAGTTCAAACCGCCCACAACGTGCTAACCGCAATAATGCCGATAAAAAACCAGAAACAGCTCAGAAAGACAAAGCAGACCGCCCACAACGCCTAGAACTCACTGCGGACGAAAAAGCTTTAATCGATCAGGGCAAAGCATCCGTGTCGATAGTTCGTGTCGTGCAAGCAGATGGTACAGCCAAACGCCAACAAGTTTTGGTCGGTTTAAACAATCGTGTCACTGCTGAAATTATGCGTGGTCTTAAACAAGGTGATCAAGTGGTCATTGCAGATGGTTCTGACACCAGTAATGATTCAGCAAAACGTAGCAATCGAGGCGGAATGAGATTTTAATCATGAATCAGCATCAGCAACCTCTACTTGAGGTGAATAATCTGATCCGTGAATTTCCCGCTGGTGATTCGACTGTTCAGATTTTAAAAGGTATCGACTTAAAGATTTATGCAGGTGAATTGGTTGCCATTGTTGGGCAATCAGGTTCAGGTAAATCAACGTTGATGAATATTTTAGGTTGTTTAGACAAACCCACCTCAGGCAGTTATCAAGTCAAAGGACGTGAAACACGTGAACTTGAACCCGATGAACTGGCACAGTTACGCCGTGAATATTTTGGTTTTATTTTCCAACGTTATCACTTATTGGGTGACATCAATGCGGCAGGCAATGTAGAAGTTCCTGCAATCTACGCAGGGATGAATCCCACTGCCCGCCAAGAACGCTCTAAAGCATTGTTGACTGAACTAGGACTAGGTGAAAAAACTCAAAACCGTCCAAACCAATTATCAGGTGGTCAGCAACAACGTGTCTCTATTGCACGTGCTTTAATGAATGGCGGTGATGTGATCCTTGCTGATGAACCAACGGGTGCATTGGACAAGAACAGCGGTATAGAAGTGATGCGTATTTTACGTGAACTGAATGCCAAAGGTCATACCATTATCTTGGTAACCCATGATATGAATGTGGCAAAAAATGCAACGCGTATCATTGAAATCAGTGATGGTAATATCATTTCAGATACACCCAACACCCCCGAAGCTGAAAGCATTGCAGCAACAGAAAATGCACTTGATGGTATAGAAAAGCAAAAAAAATCTTCTGCTTGGCGTTCGACATTAGACCGTTTCAGTGAAGCTTTTCGCATGGCATTATTGGCCATGAATGCACATCGTATGCGTACATTTTTGACCATGCTTGGGATTATTATCGGGATTGCTTCGGTCGTTTCGGTTGTGGCGCTCGGGAATGGCTCACAAAAACAAATTTTAGAAAATATTAGCAGTTTGGGTACCAATACCATCACGGTATTTCAAGGGCGAGGCTTTGGAGATAACTCCAAAACTGCCCAAGTCAAAACCCTGATCCCTGCCGATGCCGACGCCTTAGCAGAACAGCCTTATGTACAAGCGGTCAGCCCATCAGTTAATTCAAGTTTAACTGGGCGTTTCAAAGATACGGAAGCTGCAATTACGGTTAATGGGGTCAGTAGTGACTTTTTTGATGTCAAAGGCATGAGCTTTACCTCAGGACAAGCTTTTGACAAACATAGTGTGATTGAGCGTGCTCAAGATGTGGTCATTGACACCAATACAAAAAATACTTTTTTCGCTGATGGAACAAATCCCGTTGGACAAGTCATTTTATTAGGGACTGTACCCAGTCGAATTATTGGGATTGTAGATGCTCAAAAAGGGATGATGGGCTCAGACAGTTTAAATGTCTACCTGCCCTATTCAACAGTGATGAGTCGTATGTTAGGGCAATCTAACGTACGCAGTATTATCGTTCGTGTGAAAGATGAATATCCTACAGCAATCGCGGAAAATGCCATTCTCAGCTTACTTGAACAACGTCATGGTACACAGGATGTCTTTACCCAAAACTCTGACAGTATCCGTGAAACCATTGAACAAACCACTGCAACAATGACCTTACTCGTTTCAGCAATTGCCGTCATTTCTTTGGTGGTCGGTGGAATTGGCGTCATGAATATTATGCTGGTATCGGTGACTGAACGTACCCAAGAAATTGGGGTACGTATGGCTGTAGGTGCTCGACAAAGCGATATTTTACAACAATTCCTGATTGAAGCGATTTTGGTTTGTATCTTAGGCGGGATTTTAGGGGTGCTCTTATCTTTAGGAGTTGGTCAACTGATTAGCCACTTTGCCGGTGATAGTTTCCAAATGGCGTATTCTACAACCTCAATTATTGCAGCTTTCGTCTGTTCAACCTTAATTGGTGTGGTATTTGGCTTTATTCCTGCCCGTAATGCTGCACAACTTGATCCCGTCGATGCTCTCTCACGCGAATAAACAGAATAAGGAAATTATTATGCAAATGAATTTAACAAAGCTTGCAACTGCCTTGATTCTTGGAAGTTCTTTGGTGGGATGTGCGGCTGTGGTAAAAACCCCTTATCAAGCACCTGCGGTTGATATTCCAAACCAATTTGCTTATAAAATCAATCAACAACAGATTCATACAGCGCTAAATGCCGACCAATGGTGGAGCTTATTTGGTGATGCTCAACTCAACAGTTTGGTTGAACAGGTCATTGCAAAAAATGCAGATTTAGCTGTTGCTGGAATCAATTTACAAACTGCTCGCTTAAAAGCGGGTTTAGCTCGTGATCAACAAGGGCCTCGTGTCAACTCAGGCGTATCGACAGGTCATTCATTTGATTTAAATTCAGGGGATGACAGTGCGAAGGGTTTATCGCTCAGTACAGGCGTCAGTTATGAAATTGACCTGTTTGGAAAATTGGCTCGTCAAACCGAAGCGGCAAAATGGGAATCTTTAGCGACCGAGCAAGATTTACAAGCCACAGGGCAAACACTGATTGCCACGACAGCAAATCTATATTGGCAATTAGGTTATTTAAATGAACGCTATAGCGTAGCACAGCAAAGTTTATCCACCACGCAAAAGCTCTATGAACTGGTACGCACGCAATATCGTGCAGGTGCGGTTTCAGGCTTAGATTTGACCCAAGCAGAACAGTCTGTACAAAGTCAAAAAGCCAGTTTGAGCCAAATTGAACAACAGCTGGTCGAAACACGTACTGCTTTGGCGGTGCTATTACAAATTCCTGTACAGCAGCTGAATATTCAAGAACCCAAAAAACTGCCACGCATCAGCTTACCGTATATTGCAACAGGCTTACCTGCCGATATTTTGTCACGTCGCCCCGATTTACGTGCTGCTGAGTTACGCTTGCGTGAAGCGCTCGCCTCTAAAGATGCAACCAAAGCCAGTTATTATCCTTCGATCAGTTTGACGGGCAACTTAGGCTCAAGCAGTACTTCACTCACCAATTTACTGAAAAATCCTGCACTGACGCTCGGTGCCAGTTTGAGTCTGCCCTTTTTGCAATATAATGATATGAAAAAGGACTTAAAAATTAGTGAATTGGATTATGAAAAAGCCATTATTCAATATCGTCAGACTTTATACCAAGCCTTTGCTGATACTGAAAATGCACTTTCAAATCGAATTGAATTAGATAAGCAAGTTGCTTTACAGCAGAAAAATTTAGAACTGGCTGAGAAAACTGAACGTTTAACAGATGTACGTTATCGCAATGGTGCGATTGCTTTAAAAAATCTGTTAGATGCGCAAGAAACCACGCGTAATGCACGACTGTCTTTAGTACAAGTCAAGCAAAATCAATACAATGCTTATGTGACCTTAATGCAAGCACTAGGGGGTAGCCCGATTCAGCAATTGCCCAATACCACAACCAACTAATGTTTACTTGGATCTAAAATATTAAAACAAAAAAGGCACTGAATGCAGTGCCTTTTTTTATCCATGCAAAATAAAATTATTCTGCATCCATCATTGAAGCGCTCATACCCACAGTATTGAAACCTGCATCTACATACAAAATTTCACCTGTAATCCCATTTGCCCAAGGTGAACAAAGGAAAAGTGCGGCATTTCCTACATCTTCAATCGTCACATTACGTTTTAACGGGGCAATTTTTTCATTCGCATCTAACATTTTACGGAAAGATTTAATACCTGACGCCGCTAAAGTACGGATTGGACCTGCCGAAATCGCATTTACACGAATCCCTTCAGCACCTAAGCTTGATGCTAAATAACGTACACCTGCTTCTAAAGATGCTTTTGCCATGCCCATTACATTGTAGTTTGGCATGACTGACTCAGAACCTTGATAAGTCAATGTGAGTAAGCAACCTTGACGCGCAAGCAACAACGGTTTTGCTGCACGTGCCATTGCAATAAAGCTATATGCGCTAATGTCATGTGCAACTTTAAAACCTTCACGATCGGTAACTTCAGTAAAATCACCATCTAAGGTATGTGCAGGTGCAAAGCCGATTGAATGCACAACACCATCTAAACCGTCCCAATGTTTTGCCAACTCAGTAAATGCATGATCAATTTCAGCATCAACAGCAACATCACAAGGAAAAACCAAGGTAGAACCAAATTGCTCTGCAAAGTCGTCTACACGTTTTTTCAATTTTTCGTTTGGATAAGTAAATGCAAGCTCTGCTCCTTCACGATGTAGCGCTTGCGCAATACCAAATGCAATCGATAATTTACTTGCAATTCCTGCGATGAGGAAGCGCTTACCTGCCAAAAGTCCTTGTGCCATGAAATTCTCACTTACAATAAGTTTGTATGCATAATGCCAAGAGTTTAATCAGAACAAAATTGCATAATCCACCTTTTTTCAGAACTTTACTCAAATCATAAAAAAATCGCCCATAAAGGACGATTTTTGAATTTATAACAAGGTGAGAACTTAATCATCGCCTTGCAATAAGCTAAATAAACGCATGAATGAATAATACATCCAAACTAAAGTGGCTAATAATGCGATACCACATAGCCATTCAAACGCTTTTGGTGCACGTTGTGCAGCAGCATTTTCAATTAAATCAAAATCTAAAATTAAGTTCAATGAGGCAATAACCGCAACAAAAGCAGCAAAGCCTATGCCCAACCAAGAACTTTCAAATAGCCCAGGAATGCTTGAACCAAATGCCAAATTCATGATGAACTGCACAACAAAAACTAATGCAATCGCAATCGTTGCTGACATCACAATCGATTTAAATTTTTCAGTGGCACGAATAATTTTAAAACGATACAAACCAAACATCACAAAAGTGGTGACAAAAGTTGCCAACAACGCTTGTAACGGTACACCCGGAAATTTCAATTGGAAAATAACCGATGCACCACCTAAAAATGCACCTTCAAACAGCGCATAAGGAATTGCTAAAACACGTGCAGTATTTGGTTTAAAAGTTGCAACTAATGCAATGATGAGACCACCAATTGCGCCAACCATTGCAGCTGCATAGGCCATACCAAAATTCATGGTTGCAAAACTATAAATGAAAACACCCAAACCAAGCACAGCAGCAATCACAGTCATCAATATCGACTTTTGAATTGCACCCTGCACGGTCATCGGCTGACTGTAGTCCGCATGTGTTTCCACACGGGTTAAAATAGGGTTATTACTTTGCATATCTCAACTCATTGTAATATTTAAAATATAAAGGGATTGTAAAACGAATAATTGTCAAATTAATGTACAGCTTACTTCTTTTTGTAACAAAAGCAAAAATGTTGCCTAAATTAGTATAACTTAATTTTTAAAAATACACAGTGCATAAAAAAGAGGCAATTTCTGCCTCTTTTAATCATTTTCAATATGCAATTAATCTTGATTTGAGATAAAGAAATACTGACGATAGTATTTTAACTCCGCAATTGAATCACGAATATCATCCATTGCTAAATGTGAGGCATTTTTCTTCAGACCGCTCATAATCTCAGGGCGCCAGCGTTTTGCCAACTCTTTTACAGAAGAAACGTCTAAATTACGATAGTGGAAATATTGTTCCATTTCGGGCATTAAACGATGTAAAAAACGACGATCTTGGCAAATTGAATTACCACACATTGGCGATGATTTTGGATTGACCCATTTCTTTAAAAATTCCAAAGTCTGTAACTCTGCATCACGTGCAGTCAATTTACTACGACGGACACGTTCAATCAGACCTGACTGACCATGCTGTTTGGTATTCCACTCATCCATTGCATTTAAAATAACATCTGATTGATGTACTGCGAGCACTGGACCTTCCGCAAGAATATTTAAATGATCGTCCGTTACAATGGTGGCAACTTCAATAATTTGATCGTTGTCCGTATCAAGACCTGTCATTTCAAGATCAATCCAAATCAAGCGTGTATCTGGGGTGCTGCTGCTCATAAAGTGCAATCTTATTAGGCTATAAAACATGAATAGTAGCAAATTTCTGACATCTGCGCTGTAATTCATTCGTTCAGCATGTTATTTTTGCCTTCTTATTTTTACGGTTTTTTAGGATATGAATGGCTTTAATTCGTAAACGTCGTTTAACTGAACAGCAACAACGTCGCATTCAGAAACAACATAAAACACGTCAAGAAGAAATCGACACTTCAAATGACCTCGAAGGTTTAGTGGTCCAACATTATGGACGTCAACTTGAAGTACAAGCCCTTTCTGTTCCTGATCAACATCCTGAAAAACCGCAAGTTAAAGCAGGTGATCCCGAACCCTTTTGGAAAACCATTGAGCTAGACAGTGTCTGGCGTTGCCATACGCGTACCAACTTAGAACTTTTGGTCACAGGCGATAAAGTCAAATGGCAAGCTGATCCCAATACAGGTTTAGGGATTATCACAGCCATTCATCCACGAACATCATTACTCACCCGCCCTGATCGTTATCACAAAGTTAAACCCGTGGCAGCTAATATTAGTTTGATTGTCATTGTCTTTGCAGCTTTACCCGAACCTGCACCGACACTGATTGACCGTTATCTGGTTGCTTGTGCTGATGCCGATATTCCTGTGTTATTGGTACTGAATAAGTCTGACTTACTTAAAGAAAATGATCCTATTTTAGATATGCTTAAAGAGTATCAAGCTTTAGGCTATGAAGTCCTCATCACACGTTCTGATGGTGATTTGACGCCACTCGCACAACGTCTTGATAATGAAACGGTTGCTTTTGTGGGGCAATCTGGTGTGGGCAAAAGCTCTCTGATCAATGTCATCGTGCCTGATGCAGCGCAAAAAACCAATATTATTTCTGAAAACTCAGCTTTAGGACAACATACCACCACATCTACGCGTTTAATTCGCTTTGGTGAAAATGGTGCGCTGATTGACTCACCGGGCATTCGTGAGTTTGGACTTTGGCATTTAGATTTAGAAAAAATTGATGCTGGATTTTCAGATATTGCCAATTTTTTAGGGCATTGCCAATATCGCAATTGTACCCATACGCATGAAAAGCAATGTGCACTGAAACAAGCTGTTGCCGAAGGTGAAATCTTAGCAAGACGCTTAGACAGTTATTTGCGCTTGGTAGACGAAATTACCGAGGCGCAACAAAAAAATTAATTTTCTTTAAATCTAGCCTTGAAGCAGTGATTTTGATCACCATATATATAGGCTATACTCGACACAAATTTTGATTGTAATTAGGTGAATTGTGGAACGTTGGTTTGAGTTTATGGGGAATCACCCCTTCTTATTTGGTGTTTTAGGGGTTCTGATCATTTTGTTCTTCGTATTTGAAGGTCAACGCAGTGGTCGTAAAATCTCTCCTCAATCACTCGGTATTTTAGTGAAAGCAAAAAATGCCATGTTGATCGATTTACGTGATGCCAAAGATTTTAAAGAAGGTCATATCAGCGGTAGTCGCAATATCCCTTACAGCAAAATTACAAGTCATTTAGAAGAGTTAAAAACTGCTGATCGTCCATTGGTCTTTATTTGTAATATGGGTCAAGTTGCAGGCAGTGCATTGCAACAAGTCGGTCATACAGATAGTTACCGCTTAGACGGTGGTATTAGCAATTGGAAAGCCCAAGGCTTACCATTGATCAAAGCGAAATAAGTTTAAGGAGTTGAAAATGACTGCTAATGTAATTGTATATTCTACAGTTTCTTGCCCATATTGCGTTCGAGCAAAACAACTTCTTGAACGTAAAGGTATTGAGTTTAAAGAAATTAATCTTTCAAATGAAGCACCTGAAGTTCGTGTAGAACTCATGCAACGTACAAAACATCGTACAGTGCCACAAATTTTTATTAAAGATCAATTCATCGGTGGGTTTGACCAACTTTATGCGCTTGAAAAAGCTGGCAAACTTGACGAATTACTCGCTTAATCACTTCATAATATTTAAGGAATATAAAGAATGAGTGAAGAACAACAAGCTCAACCACAACTTGCTTTAGAACGTTTATATGCAAAAGACTTATCTTTTGAAGTTCCTGGGGCGCAAGTTTTTACTAAAGAATGGCAACCTGAGCTGAACATCAATTTGTCTTCTTCTGCTGAAAAAGTAGACCCAACACACTTCGAAGTTTCTTTGAAAGTGGTTGTTCAAGCGAACAATGGTGGTGAGACTGCTTTTATCGTTGATGCAACACAAGCGGGTATTTTCCTGATTGATGGAATCGAAGAAGAACGCTTACCTTACATTTTAGGTGCTTACTGCCCGAACATTTTGTTCCCATTCCTTCGTGAAGCGGTGAATGATCTTGTCACTAAAGGTAGCTTCCCACAATTACTTCTTACTCCGATCAATTTTGATGCTGAGTTTGAAGCAAATATGGAACGTGCTCAAGCCGCTGCTGCTGAAGGTCAAGCTTAATTTTTTCGAATTAAGTGTTGATTGAAAGACCGCTTTATGCGGTCTTTTTTATGACAAATTTAAAAATGACTAAAGCTTTATATCTGGTTGTTCATCAGAGCTATTTATAGCTTGGTTTATTTAAACGACTCCGTAAACACCCTCTTTAACTTCCTAAGCCTCAATTGTAGGATTATTTTCTTACTTATCTTATCGATAAAAAGATTGAAATACTTTTAGATTATCCGTACTTTTCTCATATTTCATGTCATAAAAAACCGCATCTTAATGCGGTTTTAAAGGAAGCAGGTTTAACGCGGTGCTTCAACTGATCAATTTAACGATAAATTTTATGCCCTTGATCACGAATCTCAGCAATTTTCTTTGCTTCTATTTTAGCATGGTCTAAGTGACCACCTTTTACCAGCGATTGAGTTTTATCAATTTCTGCAATAATCTGATCATATAATTGCGTTGAGGTGACCGCTTGTGCTTCGCCACGACCTTTGAGTTTAACTTTTTTAGCGTCATTTGCAGCTAGGCGCATATTATCTAAAGCTTTATTGGCTTCAGCAGCATTATTACTCTGATTAAATGCTTTGTAATTCTTTGCAAGTGTTTTCATATTCTCTTCTAGACTTGCAGCAAAGCTCATAGAACTCATGACACATGTTGAAGCAAGTAGAAAAGTGGCTAAAGTTTTTTTGATCATCTCGATCATCCTTTAAAACTGTGGCTGTCAATAAAAATTAAATAGCGCAATACTGTTATATTTATTGTCCATTTATATGCTTAAACATAAGTTAAAATCATTCAAAATTGCAAATAAAAAATGCAACGGATTCGTTGCATTTTCTTAGACTAATTGCATCTAAAATCTTAAATAAACGATTAAACAGGCTCTATTTCATGATGTAAGGCATCGTGAATTGCTTCAATCAGTTGCTGCGCAATCTCCTGTTTTGATGCTTTTTCTAGATCACGTTTTTCCATTTGGTATTGCTCTGCAAAAAATACGGTCATGGCGTTTTGATCTGACGCAAAACCAATATCTGCACGGGATACATCATTACAAGCAATCATATCGAGCTTTTTAGCCACCAATTTTCCTGCAGCATATTCTTCAACATGACGTGTTTCTGCTGCAAAACCCACCATAAATGGACGTTTCTTTTGCTGTGCAATCGTTGCCACAATGTCGGGATTTTTAATCAATGCGACATTGAGCTCATCACCCGCTTTTTTAATTTTATGTTCAGCAACTTCAGCCACTCTATAGTCTGCTACGGCTGCTGTCGCAATAAAAATATCACAGCCTTCTTCAAGCTGTTTCATGCTTTCATCTAGCATCTTTAAGGCAGATGAAACATTAATACGTTTTACACCATTTGGTGTATCTAAGCTCACAGGACCTGCTAACAATGTCACTTTGGCTCCTGCACTATAACATGCTGCTGCAATCGCAAAGCCCATTTTGCCAGTACTATGATTTGAGATATAACGCACGGGATCAATCGCTTCACGTGTTGGCCCTGCCGTAATTGTCACTCGTTTCCCTGCCAATAAACCAAATTTTTCTGCAATCGCTCTTTGTGCTTGATGGAAATAGTCTTTGACTTGATCTGCTAAATGCTCAGGTTCAGGCATACGTCCTAAGCCAACATCTCCACAAGCTTGTGAACCTGCATCAGGCATAATGACATGTACACCATCTTCAACCAGAGTATTTAAATTACGCTGCGTTGCTTTGGCTGCCCACATTTGCTGATTCATCGCAGGTGCAACCCAAACTGGCGCTTTGGTTGCTAAATATAAAGTGCTGAGTAAATCGTCTGCTAAACCAGCCGCAAACTTAGCAAGGGTGTCACAACTTGCAGGGGCAACAAGAAGCAAATCTGCCCAACGTGCCAGCTCAATATGCCCCATACCTGCTTCAGCTTCTGGGTTTAATAATTCAGTATGGACGGGATTTCCCGACAACGCTTGAAATGTTAATGGGGTAATAAATGCTTGAGCGCCATGGGTCATCACCACACGCACGTTAAAACCGTAATCCTTTAAACGGCGGACGAGAATGGCACTTTTATATGCGGCAATTCCGCCTGTGACAGCGAGAAGAATATTTTTATTAGAAAATACACTGAGATCGAAACTCACGATCAAGTCACCTTTCTGTTGCAGTGGCGCTCACAATAGCATTAAATAATCTAGATCCCAAGACATTCACTTGGGAAATTGAAAAGTAAAATAAATCAAAATAGTGAATAATAATGAATAATTCCACTAAAACGACATCAATTAAACAATGGCCTGAACAAGAACGTCCAAGAGAACGTTTACTCAACCAAGGGGCTGAAAGCTTGTCTGATGCTGAGCTTTTAGCAATTTTCCTACGTTCAGGCTCAAAACAACATTCTGCTGTAGAGTTGGCACGTATACTCATCCAACATTTTGGGCATCTCAATGCCGTATTTGATGCAACATCTGATGAAATTAAACAGTTTCATGGTATTGCAGATACCAAATACTCTCAGCTCATGGCAGTTAAAGAACTTGGACGACGTTATCTCAAACAACAACTCTATCAAGGGGTCGATTTAAGTCGCTCCGATTTAATTGGAGATTATCTACGTTATGAATTACTTGGTGAACGTCAGGAAGTCTTTGCCGTTCTATGTTTGGACAGCCAATTACGCAAACTTAGCTTTAAAAAATTATTTTATGGTTCAACTAACTATTGTGATATTTCAATCAATCAACTATTACGCTACGCCATACAAAAACAAGCCAGTTTTATTGTAATCGCACACAATCATCCCAACGGTGCTGCCCAACCTTCTATCGCTGATCAGCAGCTTACTCAACAGATTTTAAAAGCATGTCAGCTTGTGGAAATACAATTGCTTGATCATATCATTGTCACAACAACACAAAATTATTCATTTGCTGAACATCAACAAATCATTACCACGGGTTTTGTACCAAATCATATTGACAATAACCATTAATGTGAGGAAGATCATAGAAAAATAACAGATTCGATTTACATGATTGTTCGGGAACAAAACGACACTTTTAAACTACTTTTTTCATGGCGTGGTACGATTTTACCCAAGGTTTTACCGCCTTTAGGTTTTGTCATGCTGATTTCTGCGATCGTAGGAGGAATTGAATATACGGGTTTATATCGTTTCCCTGAATTACCTTTAGTCGGATTTACTTTAATCGGTGTGGTACTTTCAATTTTTTTAGGCTTTAAAAATACAGCTTGTTATGATCGTTGGTGGGAAGCCCGAAAACTTTGGGGAATGTTGATTGCCAATGCACGACATTTTGACCGAGACTGTCGTATGTTTCCTCAAGGTCGTCGTGAACGTATCATTCAACATGTGATTGTTTTTGCAAATGTATTACGCGACCGCCTACGCCATCAAACCGCAAGTCCAGATGTTTTAGTTGAAACCAGTGGTATGAGCCAACAGGCTTTAAAACAACTCTATCAACAATCTAATGCACCTCAATACACGCTCAGCCTAATCCAATGGGAACTGATGCAAGCGCTAAAAGAAGGTGAAATTTCCGATATTATTTATACTCAGCTCAATGAGCATGTCAATGAACTCAGCCTCGTACAAACAGGTTGTGACCGTATTGCCACCACGCCTTTGCCCTTTGCTTATTCTGTGTTGCTCAATCGTACTGTCTATTTCTTCTGTTTTATGCTGCCCTTTAGTTTGGGCTCATTATTGGGGTTAGGTACACCACTTTTGGTCGGAATTTTAGCATACACATTTTTAGGCTTGGATGCTTTAAGCTCTGAAATTGAAGAACCTTTTGGTACCCAAAGCAATGATTTACCTTTAGATGCAATGGTACGTACAATAGAAATCGAGCTTTTAGGCACTTTAGGTAAGCCAACACCACCGCCCATTCAGGCACAGGATCATAATTTGTTGTAATGTATATTTTCCCTGTTCTTGATTTTAATTCATATCAACGTTCCCTTCTAAATCGTGAGAATGCTATTAAAAAAGATAACTTAACGAAAATACTCCCAAATCCCCACTTGTCCTTCTTTTACACGTGGAATATTACCGAGTTTAATCCAAGGCATATGACTGCCATGAAAATCACTTCCGATAGAAACTTTTAATGCAAATTGTGCAATCATCCGATCTACCATTTGTCGGGTAGATAAAGTTTCGATCGCAGGTGGCAGCTCGACAGCATCCCCCCCAAATTGGGCAAAAATCTCAATCAAATAACGAATATTCGTTGCTGATAAATCATAACGTGTGGGGTGTGCCAAAACAGCAAAACCTTGGCTGTCATGAATCACTTGAATGGTTTCTGCCAAACCTAAACCATCAAATTTTACATAGGCTTTTTTACCTTCTTTGATATATTTATCAAATGCTTGTTGTACCCGACTCACAATGCCTTTTTGCACCAATATTTTAGCAATATGGGTACGTGTCACTCGATCTGCCTCACCCTCTACCATCAATAAAACTTCAGGATAAATATCCTGCCCAATGAGGGGGATAAGTAATTGGCAAATTTTTTCGGCACGTTCAGCACGAATACGTTTTTGTTCGGCAAGTAATTTCTCTAATGGCGCAGGATTTTGCATATTCAGCGCCACAATATGCACACCATAGGTTTTTTTAGTGGCAGGACGTGACCATTGACTTGAGATTTCTACACCTGAAATCAGTTGCATGCCTAAGGCATCAGCACATTTTTTCGCACGTTGTACACCATCCATCGTATCATGGTCAGTCAATGCAAAGGTCTTTATTCCCAATGCATGTGCAGCTTCAATCAGCTCTTCAGGTGTAAGTGTTCCATCTGAAATATTACTATGCGTATGTAAATCGACACCAATCATTGTTTGTATTATGCTAAGTCACCAAAATTTGATGACTCTACTGTAGCATGAAAGCGCTATTTGATTATTTACCAATTATTATCTTCTTTTATTTTTATAAAACGACAGATCCCAAAGATAACCATCACCCATTATTAGAATTAGTGGGAAGTACAGGCAATGCAGACCAAAACCATATTTTAGTTGCAACCTGTGCCTTATTAATCTCAACCTTAGTGGTTTATGGGTGCTTATTCTTCGCACAAAAATTCAGACTGGAAAAAATGCAATGGTTTATTGTCATTATGTCTGTCATTTTTGGTGGAATTACCCTCGCATTTAGTGATGTGACCTATATCAAACTTAAAGCAGTCATCTTAAATTTAGGCATTGGTATTGGCTTTTTAGTTACACCATTCTTCAATAAAGAACGTTTACCAATTATTCAAAAAATGTTAGGTTCGATGCTTGAACTCACACGCCAAGGTTGGATGCGCTTGAACTGGGCATGGTGTGGTCAATTCTTCCTACTCGCTGCTTTACATTACTTTTTCGGTTTCTTGTATATGAATGGCAAATATTGGGGCGAATTTACCGCTTTTGGCGATATTATCGTATCCTTGAGCTACCTTGCTGTTATACTATTTTGCTTGCGAAAACATTTTAAATCTTCAGAGTAAATCAGGTTTTTTCCATGCCTTTATTTGTGATTACCTGTACCGATCGAGATGGTACAGTTGAAAAACGTCTTGCTGTGCGTCCTCAACATTTGGCACGTTTAGAAAAATTAGATGCCGAAGGTCGCGTCATTGTCGCAGGCGCTATGCCCAAAGACCGTGAGAATCCACAAGCAGGTTTTTATGGTAGTACCATGATTTTAGATTTTGAAAGTCGTGAAGCATTGGATGAATGGTTGCAGGATGAACCTTTTGTCAAAGAAGGTGTGTATAGCCACGTTGATGTTAAACCATTTAACAAAGCTCTACCAAAAGGATAAGCCAATGCGTGTTGTTGTCCAAAGTTTATTGGGTTTTTCTTTATTCTGCTCGTCTGTCGTTTGGGCAGAACCGACAGCTACAACACCAACCAATCAAGCTGCACAAATTACTGCGGCAACGCCTCCCCCAAAACCCTCTATTCTGCCTGCGGTTGCGGGTGCTAATGCGATTGTACAAAATCAAGCGCAAGCACAGGAAAATAAACCATTAACCGCAGAACAGATCATCAAAGAAAAAGCCGCGCAAGATGCCAAAGTCAAAGCTTTGGTCAAAGATCAAGCGACTCGCTTACAGCAGCTTGAAAAAGCCAATTTGGAAGCATTATCACAAAACCAAGAATTACAATTGAAAAATGACAATCTTGGTGTGCAAGTTCAAGTTTTACAGAGTGAACAAAGTGCACAAATGTTTTTATACGGCGCCGCAACCATTGCTGTGGGTGTATTATTAGGCTTCTTGATTGCCAGTTATATCTATACCAAGCGTCGTCGTCAATGGTAAGCCACTGACCTCACCGACTTGATTTAAGCGTTTTATTTAAAATTTCAAAAGGTATATAACATTGCCAAATACCATTCAAACTGCTGACTTGGATTGGCAATGTGTTGATGGAATTGAAGTTCCTGTCTCTAAACAATTCGGTGATGTCTATTTTTCCAAAGACAATGGATTACTCGAAACACGCCATGTATTTTTAAATGGCAATGATCTTTCCACCCGCTTAGCCGATTTACATAATTTTGAATATTTCACAGTCGCTGAAACAGGTTTTGGCACAGGTTTAAATATTTTAGCGTTATGGCAACTTTGGCAACAGGTTCGTCCTGATAATCATAGCCATTTACATGCCATCAGTGTTGAAAAATTTCCATTGTCCAAAACGGATCTGATACGTGCTTTAAATGCTTGGGATGAACTCAAGCCTTTAGCAGATCAACTGATTCAGCAGTACCCTTTACCTCTTGCGGGTTGTCATCGTCTAAACTTTCCATCTGAGCGCTTTTCCATTGATTTATGGCTCGGTGACGCACAGGATGTTTTCCCCATCATTCCAAAAACCACATCGGTGAATGCATGGTTTTTAGATGGTTTTGCACCCTCGTGTAATCCTGATTTATGGGCAGAACATATTTTCAATCATGTCGTGCGTTTATCTAATTATGGGACGAGCTTTGCCTCATTCAGTGTTGCAGGTGTTTTAAAACGAGCTTTAAAACAACATGGCATTTTTATTTCACGCCCCAAAGGTTTTGGGCATAAACGGGAAATGCTCAAAGCGATTTGGATCAAACCCGAGGCACAATCAGCGCTGCATAACAATGATGATGCAAAGCAACATCAAGAGGTAGTGCAACAAAAATCTGAAACCAATATTGCTCAGTACAACAAACAACGCCATATTGCGATTATAGGCGCAGGAATCGCGGGCTTAAGCTGTGCTTGGGCATTTGCCGAGCGTGGGCATCAAGTGAGCATCTACGACCAATCAGCGCCATTGGCAGGTGCTTCGGGTAATCCCCTCGCGTTACTTAACCCTAAACTCAGTCCGATTGCACAAAGTGCAGATCATCTGATGACCTTATCATGGCAATTTGCACAACATTATTACCCTCAATTTAAAGCCTTTCGGGCAATTTCAGTGCAGCAACTGATTCAAAAAAATCTGCAAGAGGCTTTAGATTTAGTCAATGATTATTCTTCTGAGGTTTTAGAATATTTCACTGCTGAGCAATTAGATCTGCAAACCCACTATGCCAGTGTGCAACTTAAACAGGCAGGTGCAATTTCACCGCAGCAACTACGTGATCAAATCCTTGCGCATGATTTAATTGATTTTAAAATCGCACAGATTGAACAATGCCAAAAATTAGACAATAAACAGGTTCAACTTTCAGATGCACATAAAAATATCTTAGGGCAGTTTGATCATGTTGTGGTGTGCTGCGCACGTGAAAGTCAGAAGTTTTTCTCACACTACCCACGCTTAAGGGCCATTCGTGGGCAAGTGAGTTGGCTCGAAAATACCGGACTGGCTTTAAATCCCCAACATGCCTACAGTTTTGGTGGTTACTGTATGCAACTCGATGCTGAACATTTGATTTTAGGTGCATCATTCCATCCTGAATGCGATGATTCAGCTTTAGCACAAGCCGACCATGTGCATAACTACGAACTTATCCACAATGCCTTTCCTGCCTATGCTGAAGCATTGCCTCAAATAGATAGTTGGCAAGGGCGTGCCTCTGTACGTGCGCAAACATTGGACTATTTTCCTGTACTTGGGCAAGGCGTAGATGATCTAGAGATGTATACCTTTGCAGGCTTAGGCTCGAAAGGTTTTTTATTTGCACCGCTTTGTAGTGAAATTTTAGCAGCATTGGTTTTAAAGGAAGCCTGCCCTATTTCGCAAAATTTATTGAATATGCTCAGTCCTACACGTGGTCGAAAAAAGATCAGGGTGCGTAAACCTTATTATCAAGCACCACACATTTAACTTTTTGTTTTTATTTACGCTCAGAATTTAAAACCTTTCTCTAATGCCAAAAAAAGCGCCTTACGGCGCTTTTCTTTATGCTTCTTGCTCTAAAGGCAAGCCTGCATCACGTGCTGCACGTGTACCACCCATAAGTACGACATAATCACGAGAGCTATCTAAGCTTTCTAACTTTTCAGCTGCACGTGGGGCTTTACTACCACCGCCACATAAAATGTATATGGGTTGATCCGAATTCACTTGAGTTAAGCTCTCCGCCGATAAATTATCAATAGGCTGATTAACAGCACCTTTGATATGACCTTCAGCATAAGCTTTTTGATCACGAACATCCCAGATAATTGCATTTTCTGGGAACTCAAATGTTGTAATTTCTTGTTTACGGATCATTGCGCACTCCTTTGATGTAAACAACACTTGGCAAATGAAGAAAACATCCCTAGCATCTCAGATATTCTTTCCATTTGTAAAGGTCTAAACTATGCCATCTTTCGATATTGTTTCAGAATTAGAGATTTTTGAAGTAAATCATGCTGTTCAGAACACACAAAAAGAGATTGCGACTCGCTTTGACTTCCGTGGTCAAGACGTTTCGATTGAAATTAATGAAAAAAACAAAGAAATCAAAATTTCAACTGAAAGCGATTTCCAATGTGAACAAGTCTATACTATGCTTGAAAATCATTTCTTTAAACGCAAAATTGACATTCAAGCACTTGATCCACAAAAAATGACAGCTTCAGGTAAAAATGTGATTCAAATCATCAAACTCAAAGATGGTCTTGACTCTGATACTGCAAAAAAAATTAATAAAGCCATTAAAGAAAGTGGTGTTAAAGTGCAATCATCTATTCAAGGTGACAAAATTCGTGTAACTGATAAAAAGCGCGATACTTTACAGCAAGTCATGGCATTTTTAAAAGAACAGCAGTTTGGTGTCCCACTCCAATTCAATAACTTTAAAGACTAAGGTCTTTTCATCAGGGATCTCATATGACTCAGACCAATCGTTTAGCAAAAATCGTCAAAGCAACATCTAAATTGCCTTCAGGTATTCGTAGTACCGTTTTAAGCAAAGCGTTTGGTCGAGTCGTCCCGATGGTGGGAACGGCAAAACTACGTTATATCGACATCACACCCTCACGTGTCGAAGTCAAAATTGAAAATAATAAAAATATGCAAAACCATATCGGACAAGCGCATGCGTGTGCGATGGCCTTAGTGGCAGAAACTGCGACAGGTTTTGTGACAGGTATGAATATTCCTGATTCATGCATCGTCCTCATTAAACATATGAATATTCAGTTTAAACGCCCATCAAAAGGTGGGTTAACTGCGATTGCAACATTAACCGAAGAACAACGTAAGCTCATGCAAGACACCGAAAAAGGTGAAACTGTTGTCGCTGTCACAGTCACAGATGAGTCAGGTCAACAACCTATTGAAGCAGAAATGTTGTGGGCTTGGGTATCAAAAGCACATCTTAAAAACAAATAAATGTAAATAAAACTTACTTTTGAGTAAGTAAAAATTTTACCAAATCACTCAAAATCAGAGACGAATATTCACTATATTCTCTCGTATTTAATCTTCAAGATGGTGTATATAAACATCATCTTGAGAATAATCATGTTACACGCTACTTTAAAAAAAGCGCTTATTTCTAGTGCTATTGTACTGCCATTACTCATCACTGCATGTAGTCAAAGTCCAATACAAAATTCACAATCTTCAGCTACAACAACGGTCACAACTGCACAAAACAGTGCAGAACAAAATAAAAAAATCGTCATCGATTTCTATGAAGGTGTATTTTTAAAACATCAAGTCAAAGAATATGCTGATCGTTATATCGGTGATCAATATATTCAACACAACCCACATGTCCCTGATGGTAAAGCACCATTTGTCAATTATTTCATAGGACATTTCAAAGAGAATCCTGAAGCTAAAAGCGTGATCAAACGTGCTGTTGCAGAAGGAAATCTGGTCTTTTTACATGTACATTCAACACAAAATACACAAGACCGTGGCGTTGCCATTGTCGATATTTTTAGAGTAGAAAATGGTAAAATTGTAGAGCATTGGGATGTACAACAGGCTATTCCTGAACAAAGTGCCAATAGCAATACGATGTTTTAAAGTGAATATTTAAAATCACATAGACATAAAAAATCCCAAACATAATTGGGATTTTTTATTTTTAATCTTTACAAAAAGTTAAGCACTTTTCGATGCAGCATATTGTACTTTCACTTCTTCAGGAATTTGACGTTTATTCCCAGCAACATCGACAGCAACAAAGGTAAAGACGCCTTCTGTTACACGTTTTGCTGAACGAGAACTGTCATGACTATCCCATACTTCAATCTGCATTTGAATTGAGGTATTCCCCACTTTTAAAATCTTCGTATAACAACTAATCACGTCACCGACTTTTACAGGAACTAAAAAAGTCATCTGATTAATTGAAATCGTTGCACAACGTCCTTTACTAAAACGTTCTGCATGAATTGCACCTGCCAAATCCATTTGCGAAACGATCCATCCACCAAAAACATCACCACTCCAGTTGGTATCCGCAGGCATTGCGATGGTTTGAAGGGAAAGCGTACCTTCAGGTTTTACATGAGAATCTGACACATGAACTCCAAATTGGTCAATTAACTAAAAAGATTTTAACTGCTCATCTAACCAATCTTGTAACTGGCTAGAACGTAAAGCGCCGCTTATTCTAGCAATTTCTGTGGTTTTATTCATTAAAACTAACGTTGGAATACTACGAACATTAAATGCACTGCTCAAACGCGGGTTTGCTTCCGTGTCAATTTTAGCAAATACCACCTGTGGATTATGCTTTGCAACTTCTGCAAAATGTGGTGCCATCATTTTACAAGGTCCACACCAATCCGCCCATAAATCAATTAAAATGGGTAAATCACTGTGACTGACAAAATTGCTAAAATTTTGTTCATTTAACTCAATTGGTGCGAGTGGAATAAGCGCTTGATGACATTGACCACACGTGGGTTGTGCATCTAATTTTTCATCAGGTACGCGATTTTTAGCGCCGCAATCTGGGCATACAATGATCATGAGCTCACTCCAATATGTTGATGTAAAAACTCTAATTGGGTCAAAATGGCTTTTTCCAACCATTGCCCATGATAAATATCATAATGAGACATGTTCCATTCGTAATATTTTACAAATGGTGCAATATTTGTTGCTGTTTCACGGCTAGATGAAATAGGAACAACACTGTCTTTTTTCGCCGCAATAAACAACACAGGAATATTAATCCTTCTCACGATTTCAATCGGACGATAGCGAATCAAATTAAAGAACACCCGTGCAGGAACTTCACCACTCCAATAATAATCAGGATTGACTATCGACATATAACCGTTATAGCTGTCCCTTGTCGGAATAAAACACAAACTAAAAGGATGTACCACAGGCAATGTTTTTGGCTGCATCCCTATTTTTGCACTCATATAGTCTTGGCTAGAGAGTTTCAGCGCTTTCGGTAAATGATGAATCGGATAAAGTTTAGCCGTCTCATTACCATCCACAAAAGGAATTTGCACCATGACCGCTTGAATATTTTTCACTTCTGCTGCGAGTGTTAAGACATATCCCCCACTGAGTGATGTTCCCCACAACACCATTTTACGTGAGTTAATACTTTTTTTACTACTCACGTAGGTGATCACTGTTTTCCAATCTTCTAATTGATCGGTCAAGGAAATTTGTTCACGGGGTTGCCCAGTACTCCCCCCCCAATAACGATAATCAAATAGTACAACCGCATAACCTGCTTGAGCAAAACGCTTGGCATATTCGATTAAACGAAATTGTCTTAAGGCTGCAAATCCATGCGCCATCACAATCACTGCTGGTTTTTTTATATTTTTAGGTCTATAGAAATCAGCAGCAATCACCTCCTGACCGCTTGGAACATACAGTGGTTCGACTGTATAAGCGTACATAGGCACTCCATTCCATTATATTTTGTTGGTTTTATCTTATAAATCTACTTCATTACTAAATCGTAATACAAAGCTTAATGCTATGATACTAACATAGTTTTTTTAAATATTGTGGAGCATCATCATGAGTGAAAATGTTGGATTTGCAGGCCAAATTGGTCCTGAACATATTTCCCAAGTTGTTGAAAAAGGTTTTAAATCGATTATTAATAATCGCCCAGATTTAGAAGGTGGTACTGAACAACCAACAAGTGCTCAAATTGAGGAAGCTGCACGTAATGCTGGCTTAGATTATGTACATCAGCCTGTGGTTGCAGGTCAAATTACAGAAGTAGATGTACGTACTTTTGCGAATCATTTTAATGAACTTCCAAAACCTGTGCTAATGTTCTGTCGTACAGGGAATCGTTCAAACAACCTTTACCAACTTGCAAAACAAATGGATCTCTTAGATGACTAAGAAACAATTTACCTTTTGGATTGTTTTTCTTTGTTTTAGTATTTCAAACACTTTTGCAGAAACACTTTTTGATCGAACTACACTGACACCATCAGTCAGTGTAGCGGGGAAAATGACTGTCAATAAATTTCAAGTTTTGCTCACTCAAGGCTTTAAATCTGTCATTGTGAACCGACCTGATAATGAAAGGGGTAATCTTGTTACAGCATCTCAATTGCGTCAAATATCTGAAAAATCTCAAGTCAGTTTGGTTTATCAGCCTGTCATTTCAGGTAAGATCTCACAACAAGATGTCATTGAATTTTCAAAATATTACAATAGTTTACCCAAACCTATTTTAATGATTTGCAAAAGTGGCTCAAGATCAACCTCATTATTTAATCAAGCAAAAGAGGCGGGACTTCTTCATGAATAAAGTCATTTTTGTAATTATGAGTGTTGTACTTTTAAGCGCTTGTAGCAGTATGAATGTTAAACCAACTGTTGGCGTGAGTATGGGGGCGTCGATTTAAATTAGAAGAAATATGATATGGTGCTATTTGCACCATATTTTAACTGTGCTATCTTTACATAATATAAATAAATTTATACATACATTTCAAATCATTTTTTTGGGGTACTCATGAATTTTCTGAAAGGAACATTAGCATTAAGTCTGTCTTATTTACTCGTTGCGTGTGGTGGTGGAGGTAGCGATGGTTATTATGATAAAGTTACTAATAATACACCTCCAACAACACAATCTGAAGAAACTATCAAAGCACAAAAAACATTAGATCTACTAAAAACTGAAGGGCAATATTTATTTGGAAACTATGATCCAAATGATTCTACAACAGCTAAAGGCTATATTGATCATGCTTTAGATACCTTTTCTCAAGGCCCTTTGCGACTTGCCACTGATGTAAAAAAACTCTTTGATACAGATAAATCTAACTTTAAATACTACAATGTTTGTTTTGCTGGTGAAGGTAATCAAATATATGAGAACACACCTTGTTATGTACTTCAAGGCGAAGCAAATATTAAAGCTGCTCTAAACAAAATCTCACCCAATACTTATCAAAATTGGGATTTTAACGTGACTAAAGACCAATTAAATTCTCTAAAAATTTCACCTGACCAAATATCAAAATTTACTGGTGAAGCATTCCTGATCATTTTTGATAATCAAAATAAAGATAAAGCCTTTAATGATGTATGGGTTGCGGGTGTTTTTGGCTATCCTTATAAACAGTCATGGGGTTTAACACAAACAGATCAATTACGTATTGTTTCAATGAATGGAGAAGGTGAATATAATGTAACCTCTTCCCCAAAAACAACCACTCCATCAACAATAGAGCCAGAAGAAGAAGCTAAAACTTATGGTGCTTTAAGTATTTATAAAGATCCAACATCAAAAGATGGTGAATTATATGTACTACAAAATAATTCTAGTTTTGATGTATTAATTAATGATAATCCAAATACACCAAATGTTGAGCCAGTATCCTTTATAGTTTCCTCTGTTCCAGGTGATCCAACAGCATTAGCTACATATCGCATTAAAGCGAATCTAGATCAAGTCTTAGATTTACCTAATGTTTCTGCAATTTCTGGTATACGTATAGAAAATGAATTACCTTCAAAAAATGAGCAAAGCTTCACTGGTAGTATTCATCTCGAAGGTAGAAATATTTTTACCTTTAAACAAGCCCTAAATGGTTCAATATTGAAATTCAAACATGCACTTAATGGTATTATGTTTGAGGGACAATCTGTCAATCAGAATGGTAAGATTAGCACAACTTTAACTCAACCAAATAACATCAAATACTAATGTAAATATTTGCAAGAAAGCCTTCATTTGAAGGCTTTTTTTATTATATTCTTTTTAAAATAGTGAGTTATGAGTTATTTTTTATGTACGATATTATTATTATTGGTGCGGGAACTGCGGGAATTGCAGCCTATAAAGAAGCTGTAAAATACACCAATAAGCTTCTGATTATTAATGATGGTCCTTGGGATACAACATGTGCACGTGTTGGCTGCATGCCAAGTAAAGTGCTTATTTCAAGTGCAAATCGTCTATATGATATACAACATGCAGATGAAGTTGGAGTAAACATTAAAGCAGAGATTAATACGACACAAATTATGCCGCATGTCCGCCAACTGCGTGACCAATTTACACAAGCAACATTAAAAGATGTAGAAAGTTGGAATTCTACCCATAAAATAAATGGCAAAGCCAAATTTATTAATTCCAATACAATCGAAGTCAATCAACAACAATTTCAAGCAAAAAGTTTTATTATTGCCGTAGGCTCAACACCAAGTTTTGATGTTGCATGGAAACAAGAACTCAAAGAACACCTTATTACCTCAGATCAAATCTTTGAATTAGAGCAACTTCCTAAATCACTCGCAGTCATTGGCAGTGGTGTAATTGCAATTGAGCTAGCACAAGCCATGCAGCGTTTAGGTATAAAAACAACTGTTTTTGCACGAAGTAAAAAAGTCGGTTCACTTTCTAGCCCACAATTGCAAGAATTAGCACAACAAACAATTGCCAAAGAAATAAATATTTTATTTGAAACACTGCCACAAAAAGTTGAAAAAACAAAAAATGGTGTAAGAATTCATTATCAACGTGGAAATGAAAATATAACTTTAGAGGTTGAGTACTTATTAGTAGCAACAGGTAGACAATCTTTGCTGAATACCCTGAATCTAGAAAATATTCATCCTGAATATCAAGACCTAAAAAAACTTCCGATCCATCCCCAAACGAAGCAATTAGCAAACTTACCTATTTTTATTATTGGAGATGCATTTACAAATACACCTATTCAACATGAAGCGGCTCATGAAGGTAGAATGGCTGTACACAATTGTCTAAATACCCCAATTAAAAATATTAAGACATTAACACCACTTGCGATTATGTTTAGCTCACCTGAAATGGCAACAGTAGGACAGAGTTATAAAGCATTAAAAGACAAAGAAGTTGATTTTATCACTGGTTTCGCATCCTATCAAAAACAAGGACGTGCTCTTGTACTCGGTAAAAATAAAGGTGGCATTGAAGTTTATATTGATAAAACATCACGAAGACTTTTAGGTGCAGAACTTTTTGTAGAATCCGCTGAGCATATGGCACATTTACTTTCTTGGATGATCGCTGAAGAAGTAACACTTGACGATCTTCTTACAAAACCCTTTTATCATCCAACACTTGAGGAAGGGTTGCGTACTGCTTTAAAACATGCAAGAAGACAATTAAATCAATAAAATATAACAAGGAATAATTGAAATAATTATTCCTTATTTATAAATATTATTTTCCCACCCGCCATAAAAAACACCCCCAACCTTTCAGTTGAGGGTGTTTAAATTTAAAAGCTGGCGATGACTTACTCTCACATGGGTAATCCCACACTACCATCAGCGCTAAGAGGTTTCACTTCTGAGTTCGGGAAGGGATCAGGTGGTTCACTCTTGCTATTGTCGCCAGCAAACTGTTATGGACCTTATTCGGGTCTTATTTAAACTGTGATTTACAGTGTATGCCTTACTTCGTACCAAATGAGTTATTAACAGGATAATTTGAGTTGCTATTGTAACTAGCTTTTGAACTAAATCAAGCATTTTGCTTTGAATTCATTGAAACATACAACTGTTTGGGTGTTGTATAGTCAAGCCTCACGAGCAATTAGTATTGGTCAGCTTCATGCATCGCTGCACTTCCACATCCAACCTATCAACGTCGTAGTCTTCAACGGCTCTTTAGAGGACATAAAGTCCTAGGGAAATCTTATCTTGAGGTAGGCTTCCCGCTTAGATGCTTTCAGCGGTTATCCCTTCCGAACATAGCTACCCGGCGATGCGACTGGCGTCACAACCGGTACACCAGAGGTTCGTCCACTCTGGTCCTCTCGTACTAGGAGCAGATCCTCTCAAATTTCCAGCGCCCACGGTAGATAGGGACCGAACTGTCTCACGACGTTCTAAACCCAGCTCGCGTACCTCTTTAAATGGCGAACAGCCATACCCTTGGGACCTGCTTCAGCCCCAGGATGAGATGAGCCGACATCGAGGTGCCAAACACCGCCGTCGATATGAACTCTTGGGCGGTATCAGCCTGTTATCCCCAGAGTACCTTTTATCCGTTGAGCGATGGCCCTTCCATACAGAACCACCGGATCACTAAGACCTACTTTCGTACCTGCTCGACTTGTGGGTCTCGCAGTTAAGCGCGCTTTTGCCTTTATACTCTACGCGTGATTTCCGACCACGCTGAGCGCACCTTCGTACTCCTCCGTTACTCTTTAGGAGGAGACCGCCCCAGTCAAACTACCCACCAGACATGGTCCTCGCTCCAGATAATGGAGCAGAGTTAGAACCTCAATATTACCAGGGTGGTATTTCAAGATTGGCTCCACCGAAACTAGCGTCTCGGTTTCAAAGCCTCCCACCTATCCTACACAAGTAAGATCAAAGTTCAATGTCAAGCTGCAGTAAAGGTTCACGGGGTCTTTCCGTCTAGCCGCGGGTACACCGCATCTTCACGGCGATTTCGATTTCACTGAGCCTCTGCTGGAGACAGCGCCCCCATCATTATGCCATTCGTGCAGGTCGGAACTTACCCGACAAGGAATTTCGCTACCTTAGGACCGTTATAGTTACGGCCGCCGTTTACTGGGGCTTCGATCAAGAGCTTCGCTTACGCTAACCCCATCAATTAACCTTCCAGCACCGGGCAGGCATCACACCCTATACGTCCACTTTCGTGTTTGCAGAGTGCTATGTTTTTAATAAACAGTTGCAGGGGCCTAGTTTCTGTGGCTGCTCTCAGCTCAGGAAGCAAGTTCCATCACCAAAAGCAGCGTACCTTCTCCCGAAGTTACGGTACCATTTTGCCTAGTTCCTTCAGCAGAGTTCTCTCAAGCGCTTTGGTCTACTCGACCTGACCACCTGTGTCGGTTTCGGGTACGATTCCTGTGTAACTGAAGCTTAGAGACTTTTCTTGGAAGTATGGTATCAGCCACTTTACTGTACAAGTACAGCTTGCTATCAGTTCTCAGCATAGAGTACCCCGGATTTGCCTAAGATACATGCCTACAACCTTTCACCTGGACAACCAACGCCAGGCTGACTTAACCTTCTCCGTCCTCTCATCGCATTACACAGAAGTATTGGAATATTAACCAATTTCCCATCGACTACGCCTCTCGGCCTCGCCTTAGGGGTCGACTCACCCAGCCCCGATTAACGTTGGACTGGAACCCTTGGTCTTTCAGCGAACGGGTTTTTCACCCGTTTTGTCGTTACTCACGTCAGCATTCGCACTTCTGATACCTCCAGCAGACTTCTCAATCCACCTTCATCGGCTTACAGAACGCTCCCCTACCACGTATACATAGTATACATCCGCAGCTTCGGTACTATATTTTAGCCCCGTTACATCTTCCGCGCAGGCCGACTCGACTAGTGAGCTATTACGCTTTCTTTAAAGGGTGGCTGCTTCTAAGCCAACCTCCTAGCTGTCTATGCCTTCCCACATCGTTTCCCACTTAATATAGATTTTGGGACCTTAGCTGGCGGTCTGGATTGTTTTCCTCTTGACTACGGACGTTAGCACCCGCAGTCTGTCTCCCGGATAGTACTCATTGGTATTCGGAGTTTGCATCGGTTTGGTAAGTCGGGATGACCCCCTAGCCGAAACAGTGCTCTACCCCCAATGGTATTCGTCCGAGGCGCTACCTAAATAGCTTTCGGGGAGAACCAGCTATCACCGAGTTTGATTAGCCTTTCACCCCTATCCACAAGTCATCCCCTGGCTTTTCAACGACAGTGGGTTCGGTCCTCCAGTTAGTGTTACCCAACCTTCAACCTGCTCATGGATAGATCACCCGGTTTCGGGTCTATACCCAGCAACTATACGCCCTATTAAGACTCGATTTCTCTACGGCTCCCCTATACGGTTAACCTTGCTACTGAATATAAGTCGCTGACCCATTATACAAAAGGTACGCAGTCACCGAACAAGTCGGCTCCCACTGCTTGTATGCATGCGGTTTCAGGATCTATTTCACTCCCCTCACAGGGGTTCTTTTCGCCTTTCCCTCACGGTACTGGTTCACTATCGGTCAGTCAGGAGTATTTAGCCTTGGAGGATGGTCCCCCCATATTCAGACAAGGTTTCACGTGCCTCGCCCTACTCGTCATCATTATATGTGCCCTTTCGTGTACGGGACTATCACCCTCTACGGTCGCACTTCCCAGAGCGTTCCGCTAAAACACATATAACTTAATGGGCTGATCCCCGTTCGCTCGCCGCTACTGAGGGAATCTCAATTGATTTCTTTTCCTAAGGGTACTGAGATGTTTCACTTCCCCTCGTTCGCCTCGTATGACTATGTATTCATCATACGATACCTACCTTATGGTAAGTGGGTTTCCCCATTCAGAAATCTCCGGATCACAGGATATTTGCCGCCTCCCCGAAGCTTATCGCAGGCTATTACGTCTTTCATCGCCTCTGACTGCCAAGGCATCCACCACATGCACTTAATTACTTGACTATACAACCCCAAACAGTCGTTCATCCCTACAAGTAGGATGAGCAACAGATCAACTAATTACTCAGTCAATCATACAGTTGGCGTCTTGTGCACTTAAGCACTGTACAGCTTCAATCTAAATTCATATACCAAAACGCTTGATTCAGTTTTATCGCTAGTAACTCATTTCTTGTAGTTGCCTACTTGAAACGAGTATGAACAATTTATTTCAACTCAAATATATTCTGTTAATGATTCACTACGTCTTCGTCAGATCGCAGTCAACTGTGATAAATCACAGAGCTTAATAACAATGCAGCGTATTATACGCTTCTTTATCACTAAGCTCTATAAGCTATCATTTTATTTGCTTGTTTATTAGCTAGTTAACATTCTGTAAGAATGTGGTGGAGACTAGGAGAGTCGAACTCCTGACCTCCTGCGTGCAAAGCAGGCGCTCTACCAACTAAGCTAAGTCCCCAGCTTAAGATCTAAAATATCTAATTCCCTGTACTCAATATTTAATTTTTCAATTAAATAATGTGTTCGTCAGAATGGTGGGTCTGACAAGACTTGAACTTGTGACCCCACGCTTATCAAGCGTGTGCTCTAACCAACTGAGCTACAGACCCTCAGATACTTCAATGAAGAACAACTTGTTGTGGATTCTTACCGATCGTCAATCTTTCGTTAAGGAGGTGATCCAGCCGCAGGTTCCCCTACGGCTACCTTGTTACGACTTCACCCCAGTCGTCGGCCACACCGTGGTAAGCGTCCTCCTTGCGGTTAGACTACCTACTTCTGGTGCAACAAACTCCCATGGTGTGACGGGCGGTGTGTACAAGGCCCGGGAACGTATTCACCGCGGCATTCTGATCCGCGATTACTAGCGATTCCGACTTCATGGAGTCGAGTTGCAGACTCCAATCCGGACTACGATCGGCTTTTTGAGATTAGCATCCTATCGCTAGGTAGCAACCCTTTGTACCGACCATTGTAGCACGTGTGTAGCCCTGGTCGTAAGGGCCATGATGACTTGACGTCGTCCCCGCCTTCCTCCAGTTTGTCACTGGCAGTATCCTTAAAGTTCCCACCCGAAGTGCTGGCAAATAAGGAAAAGGGTTGCGCTCGTTGCGGGACTTAACCCAACATCTCACGACACGAGCTGACGACAGCCATGCAGCACCTGTATGTAAGTTCCCGAAGGCACCAATCCATCTCTGGAAAGTTCTTACTATGTCAAGACCAGGTAAGGTTCTTCGCGTTGCATCGAATTAAACCACATGCTCCACCGCTTGTGCGGGCCCCCGTCAATTCATTTGAGTTTTAGTCTTGCGACCGTACTCCCCAGGCGGTCTACTTATCGCGTTAGCTGCGCCACTAAAGCCTCAAAGGCCCCAACGGCTAGTAGACATCGTTTACGGCATGGACTACCAGGGTATCTAATCCTGTTTGCTCCCCATGCTTTCGTACCTCAGCGTCAGTATTAGGCCAGATGGCTGCCTTCGCCATCGGTATTCCTCCAGATCTCTACGCATTTCACCGCTACACCTGGAATTCTACCATCCTCTCCCATACTCTAGCTTCCCAGTATCGAATGCAATTCCTAAGTTAAGCTCAGGGATTTCACATCCGACTTAAAAAGCCGCCTACGTACGCTTTACGCCCAGTAAATCCGATTAACGCTCGCACCCTCTGTATTACCGCGGCTGCTGGCACAGAGTTAGCCGGTGCTTATTCTGCGAGTAACGTCCACTATCTTTAGGTATTAACCAAAGTAGCCTCCTCCTCGCTTAAAGTGCTTTACAACCATAAGGCCTTCTTCACACACGCGGCATGGCTGGATCAGGGTTCCCCCCATTGTCCAATATTCCCCACTGCTGCCTCCCGTAGGAGTCTGGGCCGTGTCTCAGTCCCAGTGTGGCGGATCATCCTCTCAGACCCGCTACAGATCGTCGCCTTGGTAGGCCTTTACCCCACCAACTAGCTAATCCGACTTAGGCTCATCTATTAGCGCAAGGTCCGAAGATCCCCTGCTTTCCCCCGTAGGGCGTATGCGGTATTAGCGTCCCTTTCGAAACGTTGTCCCCCACTAATAGGCAGATTCCTAAGTATTACTCACCCGTCCGCCGCTAGGTCCAGTAGCAAGCTACCTTTCCCCGCTCGACTTGCATGTGTTAAGCCTGCCGCCAGCGTTCAATCTGAGCCATGATCAAACTCTTCAGTTAAAATCATTTTGCACCTTATTTAAAGAAAAGGTGCCAATTCTGGCTCATCAATTACTGACATTAATTTCTCAAATAAACTTCGAGTAATTTCTACCATCAATCAATGAAAATAATTTCGATCAATCAACCAGTAAAAATCCACACAAGTTGTTCTTCATATTCTCTTAATGATCTTCTTAATGCTTCGTCAGCATCAAGCTAGGTCGGCTATATTACTCTCTATCTCTAAAAAGTCAACATGTAATGAAAATTATTTTTAATCCTTCCTCCTAAAACCCAACTTAATCAATTCAACCAAGTCATTGTTTTATCAGAAGTTTTAATCTTCATCACCGCCGATGGATGTGCATTCTACAGCATTTCAGATATGACACAACCCCTTTTTTGATTTATTTTTTAAAAAGCTTATTACTTGCTTATTTATTCTACAATTTTGGCTGTTTTTGTTATTTTTTGAGCGCACATGGCATGATATTCATTGCTTCATCCGCTTTTTTTTCGTCATTTTCTTTTTCTTGCCACTTTAAAGGACGACAATCAATGTATTCACAGTAGCCACTTTCTCCTGTTTCTTCAATTCCATCAATATTTACACAATATTTAAAACTGCCGACATAGCCTGCTGCTAGACCAAATTTATAATCACCACGGCTTTCTGCATGGATTTCTATTTTTCTATTTCCATTTTGAAAAGTCCAATAAAACTCTCGTGGTAAGTACATTTCTTGGTGATTTGGTGTTTTTACTTTTGGATACACTCGCAAAATTTTGAAATGAACATCTTCATCAAACATCTCAGCGATTGAAGTTTGCGCATCTCTAAAATAAATACGCGACTGTACGATTTGATTAAAGTTATTACGAATCTGTCCTAACAACAATTGACGTTGATTTTGCAGGTTAATAATTTGATAGGTAAAAAAACACAAAGGTAAATAAGGAATATTGATTGCGCGAGCATATTCAAATGAACCCATTTCATCAATGTTGTAACTTTGTCCCTTGTAACTCAGTTCACCTCGACAATGACACAGCAAAGACCAATGATTAAAAATACCTAATTTTAGTTTGGTGAAATGTGAAATGATCGGTGTGGTTTGAATTTTAAGATCAAAACTCAGCTCGTCATCTTGGCGTGTTAATCGAAAAAATGGAAAAGTACCTTGTAATATTTCTTTATTTGCAAATTGATAAAAATCTGATTTGAAGTTGCAATCATTTTCAATGGAATAAGAAGAAAAATGCCCAGCCATATGCGCACTACAACTTACAATAATCGTTGCTGTATCCAAAGCTGTAGTGTGAATCGCATCTTGATTACGTAATATAGGAATGTTGGATTGCCCAATGATGCTCAGGAAATTGAGGTAATATAAAGGTGCGGGTAGATTAGGAATCATCAATCCTTGATGAATAATTTTAAATCGTCCACGTTGTGGATGATAATCGAGCTTCAGCGGAAAAGGAGCCTGATTGAGCTGTTTGGATTCATCGATAAAATTCATGAACAACTGCATATCAAACTCCTATTTTTTTATTAGCTCACCGCATTTTTTCTAGCCAGAAAAGTGGTTATAAATCCAGACATGGCATAGATAATTGAAATAATAAGAATGCCTACAGGAATATTATAGGTCACTGCTGCCAAAATAAATACAGCGATTGGTAACACGAAAAATGGGACACGTTTACGATCAACAGTTTTAAATGAATAATATTTGATATTGGAAATCATCAATAATCCTACAGCGACAATAATCACAGCATTGACAATTTGAATACCGATATCTTTCAAATCAAAAATAGCGGGAAAATCTCGTCCAACCCAGACCAATGAAATGATCATCACAGCAGCTAATGGACTTGCAACGCCAATAAAATAGCGTTTATCGACTACACCGATTTGCACGTTAAAACGTGCTAAACGAAATGCAGCACATGCGGTATAGACAAAACATGCAGCCAAACCGATGCGACCGAGATCATGTAAACTCCAACTGTACATTAGGATTGCAGGTGCAACACCAAATGCCAGTAAGTCAGAGAGCGAATCAAATTGTTCACCAAATGCACTTTGCGCACCTATTGCACGGGCTACACGTCCATCTAAACCATCAAATAAAGCAGCAAGGAAAATTGCATAAATCGCTTGGGTAAAATCACCATTCATACTGGCAATAATTGAGTAAAAACCCGATAACAATGCAGCAGTGGTGATTAAATTTGGCCACAAGTAGATCCCGCGACGTTTGACCTTTTCCCCTTCATAGGTATGCTCCACTTCTTCGACTTCAAAGGTAATGCCGTCAAAAGCATGATCATCGTGCGAAGAAGGATTGCTTTCAGGTTTATTTATATTTGTCATTGTTCGATCCTACTGTGACCTTTTTCATCAATTTTGCTTATTCGCCAACTAACCAACGTACTGCTGCATGACCACCATTTTCACTCATACGTAAATGTGGAAATAGCCATTGTAAAGCTTCATCAGCATCTTCAGAGAATTTCCAAGGTGGATTAATCACCAATAGACCACAACCATTTAAACCTACAGGCGTGTCATCTGGCCAGACACAGACTTCACACACCAACTGACGGCGAATACCTGTTTTGATCATTTTCTTTTCAAAGCGTTCAATCATGGCACGATCTTTAATTGGATACCAAACTGCAAAAATACCTGTAGGCCATTTTTTATAAGCTGCAACTAAAAGTTCTACCAATTGAGGAAAATCTTTACGTTCCAACTCATATGGTGGATCAATCATAACCAACCCACGTTTTTCTTTCGGTGGAATCACACCAAGTAAGCCTTCATAAGCATCACGCTCATGTAAGCCTGCACGTTTGTCACGAATATTATAATAAAGCTGTTGAAATACATCTCGTTGCATTTCAAAAATAGTGGCTTTATCTGTTTCACGCATACCTTCAAGTGCAAACCACGGCGAACCTGGATATGCCCCTTTGCCTGAACCTGCACGCATATCTTCAACAATTTTAAGATATTGTTTTACGCCTTCAGGCGCATTACGCTTAATCGAGTCATCTAATTTGACCAAACGGTGAATACCATTTAAAAATTCACCTGATTTTTGTGCTTCTGCAGTCGATAAATCGTATCTACCCGCACCACCATGCGTGTCTACATAACGATATGGTTTATCTTTGCCATTTAAACGTGCCAAAATTTGCAGCAATAACACATGTTTCATGACATCGGCAAAGTTGCCTGCATGGAAATGGTGACGGTAATTCATGTTTTGATTCATTCCTAAGTTCAACAACTATTTTAGCACGAAAAAATATTTCTTCACTGTCCCGTTCTTGTTCTAAAATAAAGCCTTTATTTTTTCGTTATTTTTTGGATATGTATGGATGTGATCTTTCTCCCAAAGTCTTGGAATGTTGATCAAATTTTAGATGATTTAGATCAACACGGTTTCGCCATTATTGATGATGTTTATCCCACAGACTATTTACAAGCACTTGTACTCGAATGTACCACCCACCTTAATGAATTTCGTGCTGCTGCCGTTCAAAATGGTGTCATCAGCAATATTCGTAGTGATCATATTTTATGGATCAATGACAATTTAGACATTGCCCAACAACATATCGACACATTAAAACAACTCTCCAATACATTAAATCGTTATTTTTATTTAGGAATCAATGAAGTAGAAGCACATTTTGCTTGTTATAATGCAGGCGAATTTTATACTTTACATCGTGATAATCCACAAGGTAAAAATGGTCGAATGATCTCCGCTGTGTATTATTTACATGAGCAGTGGCAAGATGATTGGGGTGGTCAATTACATCTACAAGATAAAAATAATCAATGGCACTATATCCACCCTAAACCCAATCGTCTTGCGATATTTCAGAGTGATTTATTACACGAAGTCATTGAAGCTAAACATCAGCGTTTATCCATTACAGCATGGCTGCGTTCAGATCAGCAACTATTATAAGTTTTACGCTTTGTTCTTTTTAGCTGCTCATTATCTTTAAATTTAAATATTCATCCTCATATATAGCGCTATTGAAAAATGAGGATGAAGGCGCATGTTTGAAAATACAAAACAAATCATTGCACGTATTGGTGAAACAGACCAAATGTATTTGCAAGAAAACACGCCTGAACTCGCTTTGGAACGAGCTGACTTACGCTTGCAATTGGTGGTACTTAGCCATGTACGCCAAGAACAAATTCATTTTCTACAAGAAGCCATTGTATTGCTTGAAAGTGCACGTGTGGAATATGAAGAAATGCCGATGAGTTTATATCTCAAATTGTCGCTACATTTAGCTAAAGCTTATATGTTGTATTTTGAAATTACTCAAGAAAATCGTTTTGCATTAATTACGCAGCAAATTTTAAAACCATTAACACCGCATGAACATAATGAAATTTATTTCTTCCTTGCTTATGCCTCTGCGGTTAAAAATGAATTGGCCTTAACACGACATTGGCTCACTAAATATGTGAAAACTGAACAATGTGATGTAGCATTATTGCAAGAACATCCTGCATTTAAACAGGTACGTCAAAACACATGGTTTAATGATTTAATTCAACATAAATTACATTAAGCTTTGAATTTAAAACAAAAAAAGATGGTGAAATACCATCTTTTTTTCAGTTTGAAATAAATACTTTTAAGCCGTTTGTAGTTTATAGGCATCCATGTGTAATTGTTGATTTAGTTCATCAATCCACATTGCCCAATCATCATCTTGAACCAAATGACTGATTAAAAAGTCACGTTGTGATTTATTCCAAAATGGCGCGTCATGCAAATTTTGACTAGATGTTAATTGATGAGTACGAATATAGAGCTCAATTGCAGCAGGACTATTTGCCAAACCGAGCTGAGAAAATAATAAGGCTAAAGATGGTTGAGTGTTCATGAGCTTCCTGCCCTCCCTCGGTAAATTTTTATCGTTCAAACATTTATGAAGCTTATCCAATAAATTTATATCAATAAAATTGTATTTCCTTATACAACCAACTTATAAGAATTTAGACAAAAAAAATAGTCCTAAGACTATTTTTTGTTGTTTCAATTTGTGATTAATTTTCACACACTTATAGAAAGCATAGACATTCTATTTAAAATCTAAGACTTATCTGCCAATAACTCGTTCAGTTCATCAATCACCAAAGCCCAATCGTCATCTTTACGCCAATGGCTTGCAATAAACTCACGCTGTGAATCACTCCAAAAACTCGCTTCATGTAGCATCGCCCCTTGTGGTAGCTGATGTGTTGCAACAAATTGATCAATTGAAGCCTGATCTGAATCCAATCCCAATTGATCAAATAACAATTTAAGTGTTGGTTGTTCATCAAACATATTATTTTCCTGCGTTGCTTATTGTTAAAGTTTAAATTGACGATATCACTTTTAAAATTAACTGTTTTTTATTCTAAATTCAGCATGATCTTGCTTTATTCTTGTTATTGTTTGTTAATCATTTTTATCAACGAATACCAATAAAAAGCACCCCCAAATGGAGTGCTTTTTTTAATTCAATCTAAAAGATCAACGATCTTAAAAATTCAATTATTTAACCATGTCAGCAACTGCTGCACGTTCGCCTTCTAACTCTTCTAAAGTGAAGTTGATACGTTCACGGCTGAATTCGTCGATTTCAAGACCTTGAACGATTTTGTACTCGCCATTTTCGCAAGTTACAGGGAAACCGAACATTACACCTTCAGGAATACCATAAGAACCATCAGAAGGAATACCCATCGTTACCCATTCACCGTTTGTACCAAGCGCCCAATCACGCATATGGTCGATCGCAGCGTTTGCAGCAGATGCAGCAGAAGATAAACCACGTGCTTCGATGATCGCAGCACCACGTTTACCAACAGTTGGAAGGAACACATCTTTGTTCCATTCTGCATCATTGATTTTGTCTTTTAAGCTTTCGCCGTTTACTGTCGCAAAACGGTAGTCAGCATACATTGTTGGAGAATGGTTACCCCAAACAGTCATGTGTTTGATGTCAGAAACTGCAACGTTCGCTTTTTGAGCAAGTTGAGTTAACGCACGGTTGTGGTCAAGACGTAACATTGCTGTGAAGTTTTTCGCAGGAAGATCTGGTGCAGATTTCATTGCGATATAAGCGTTAGTATTTGCAGGGTTACCTACAACAAGAACTTTAACATCACGGCTTGCAACTTCATTCAATGCTTGACCTTGACCGATGAAGATTTCACCGTTCACTTTAAGTAATTCAGCACGTTCCATACCTGGACCACGTGGACGTGAACCAACTAAAAGTGCATAATCAGCATCTTTAAATGCAACTTTAGGATCATCAGTACCGATCATGCCTTCTAATAATGGGAATGCACAGTCGTCTAGTTCCATCATTACGCCTTTAAGCGCAGCTTGAGCTTTCTCAAATGGAACTTCTAATAATTGAAGGATAACTGGTTGGTCTTTACCAAGCATTTCACCACTAGCGATACGGAATAATAAGCTGTAACCGATTTGACCTGCAGCGCCAGTAACGGCAACACGAACTGCTTGCTTCATGTAATTATCTCCAATTGAGGATCGTTAATGTGATTAAAGGACTATTTCCATTTAATCGAATTATCATAAACGCCAAAGATTGTACTCCAATCTTTGGCGTTATGCATTTAAAAGAAAATGATTTTCAACAAAAGTATTATAGGAAAAATAAATAAGTGCTTTCAAAACCTTAATAGGCACCTTTTATGGAAAAACTATTTGGGCAATTTGAAACTAATTGACTTGAGCATTGTTTATATTGACCATTTACTTTGTAACAGACTTCGATTTCAGTCAAAATTGTGCTTGATCGACTGCTTTGGCAAATAAAATTCAGACTATTTGAAGGCAAACTTGGGTTCAGTTTAGTAAATTGTGCTTTTAATTGATTGTGATACACCACTCGACTGTCTGCACTGGTCAGATCAGCAGGAATTTTTAATTTTTCAGCCAAATTAATCATTGTCCTAAAATATTGGCTCGCATTCATGGGGACACACCCTCCAACACTCGCCCAAAGTTGGGTTCGTGCATTTTGATCGGGCATCACACGAGCAACAACTTTAGATTGTAGTGGCGTAAGTGTTGCAGATGAAGATGTTTGGCAATCTTTTTGTGTGGTTTCAGGTAGTAAACCTGTAATGGTCAGTGAATAGCCTTCTAAACATTTACGTTGCTTTTGTTTAGAGCTATCCAAAGCACAAACCGCTGGCGTCAACTGTATTTGCATTACATAACCTTGTGGTCGTGCGGGTGCAGCAGATGCATCCATTTTAAATAAGAAAAATCCTGTGCAGATCAATACCCACACACGAATTTTTCTTTTCAAGCGATTCAACACAACGTTCTTCATTGTAACCATGCACACAAAAATTTATTACAAAATCATCCAATTCTGTTATTCAAAAGCTCGAATGGCAATATTTGGCATACGGCTTTCAATGACTTGTGGTCCTTGCCCGAGTAACATGCCGTAATGTACCGCATTGGTCATCACATTTTTTACATAATCGCGTGTTTCATTCAGTGGAATCGCCTCAGTATATTGATCTGCGGCTAAACTGCGATCATTTGGCTGCCAACGTTTAGCACGGTTTGGGCCTGCATTATACCCCGCTGTCGCTAAAACAGGATTATTACTTAACTGTTGTTGAATCATAGATAAATAATATGTGCCATAGCGAATGTTGGTATTTGGATCACTCAGTGCGGCAGGATTATAGGTTTCACCCATTTGTCGTGCAACTTGCTTTGCTGTCCCTGGCATGATTTGCATCAGACCACCTGCCCCCACATGTGAACGAGCCGCAGTGACAAAACGACTTTCTTGACGCATCAAACCATATGCCCAAGCAGGGTCAATGCCAACATTACGACTGTGACTGACAACCAAAGATTGATGTGGTGTGGCATAACGATAACTATAGTTATGCTTTTTCTTAGTACGGTCTGCTGCATAAATTGCACGATCATACCACCCCATATTCGTCGCACGTTGTGCAGCAGCAAGCAATAAACCATCATCTTGTTTTAAATACGCTTGGCGCACGGCCCAGTTCCATTCACGATTGGTATAACTCGGATTGGCATTGATATTTTTTAAGGCAAATGCACGGCGGAAATGAATATCTTGATTCAAACGTTGCACATCGCTTGACGATGGTTGTTCCTGACTCAAACCGTCATTATATTTTTGACCAATATGATCTCTTGCTAAGAGATTATGGTAATCATCGCCTGACATTGCCAAACGTTTAAAAATTTCTTCGGCTGTCTTTTTCGAGGATTTATCACCCCGTTGTTCAGATGCACGTGCTAACCAATATTGCCAACGATCTTCTTGTTTCTGCGTGACACTCATGCTCTCAATCGCACGAATGACACTTTCCCAAGCGCCAAAACGAATGGCTTGTCGTGCATAAATCTCAGCCTCTTCTGCACTAAATGGCACACCATAACTGGCATCTAAACTTTCTAAGACTTGGCGATTGAAATTATTTTTCATCACCGTTGTCCCGCCGATATAACCGACTGTACGGTATAAATACTTTTGTACTGTATCTGGCACACCCTGAGCAAGGCGTGGCACAGACTGTAAGGCAGAGGTTAAATCAGTGTCCGCAGCACGCCCTAAAGCAAATATCATATAAGCATAATCTGTAACATTAGCTTTAGGTGCTGTCCATAAATAATTTAATGGATTGGCTTGAATCTGATTAAGTTGTGCCAATGAAAGATTAACACCGATCGACTGTGCGGTAGCAATGGCTTGTCCAGACTGCCCCGCACGAAGCTGTGCATAGAGTCGCTGTTGACGATCTTCAGCCGTCAATAACGGACTAGACAACATTAAACGACCTAAGCCATTACATGATTCAGGTTGAGAATTGGTCGCCAACCAAACATCTTTAAACTCAGCAAAGACTAAGGAATCGCCTGTTTTGGCACGTACTTGTGCCATAGCACAACTTTCTGCTTGGTCTGGATTAGACACATAAGCCAAAACAGGTTGAGCACTCGCAAAGTCGGCTTGTTTCACTTTTTCTTCGACATAATCTGCAGCAAGCTTTTCTGCCATAGCAGACTGTGGGTAACGCTGTGCAAAGCTCACAATATTTGCAGCAGGTTGAAATGCTAAATTTGAATTTAACGAGAAATATTCCGGGTAATATCCTAATGCATCATTTTGCATGGAATACTTGTATTGCTCTAAAGCTGCTGGATTATTGGCATTACGAAGTACATCATTAAATTGTTCTTCTACAGCCTGCGTGACTTGTAAACCTGCACATGCAACTAAACCTAAAACACACGATGTTATTTTATTTTTTTTGATTGATTTTTGATTTAACACGTTTTCTCTCACCAAGGTATTGTTATCTTGCATGGTTAACCTTTTTCAACATCGCACGAAATAACGTGTAGTTTAATTATTCTCATGCTTTTCTACTGTTCTGTTGTGTAACCTTATGATTCAACGTTATTAATTTTATCCATTTTTCGTTCTTTTTTAGCATAATTTGAATATTCATCTTACTGTATAGATTTTTATTATGGCTTTGTATGTAAATACTGTAAAATGCGCTACTTTATTGGTTTGACGAAACGTCACTCCATTTAATTTTTGGTTTTATATAGGATAAACACCTCCATGACGGTTCAAACCTTCATCCCCAATGGTGCCAAAGCTGCCTCAGAAAACACTGTTCTCCAGCCACAGCACACCCCAGCAGACGGTACAGTGAAAAAACTGTATATCGAAACGCAAGGGTGTCAGATGAATGAGTATGACAGTCATCGTATGGCAGATCTTTTAGGCGATTCACACGGTTATGTACTGACCACTGATCCTAAAGATGCAGATATTCTCCTAATGAATACCTGTTCAATTCGTGAAAAAGCACAAGAAAAAGTGTTTTCTGAATTGGGTCGCTGGCGCAAATTGAAAGAACAAAATCCAGATTTAGTGATTGGTGTCGGTGGATGTGTTGCTTCGCAAGAAGGTGACAATATTCAAAAACGTGCGCCATATGTCGATATGGTTTTTGGTCCACAAACCTTACACCGTTTACCACAAATGCTTGATCAACATCATGATCAAGTCGAAAAACCAAAAAAAGAAAAAATTAAATTGGTCGATATTTCATTTCCAGATATTGAAAAATTCGACTTTTTACCTGAACCACGTGTGGAAGGTTTTAAAGCTTTTGTTTCGATCATGGAAGGCTGTTCAAAATACTGCTCTTTCTGTGTTGTACCATATACACGTGGTGAAGAAGTTTCTCGTCCACTTGATGACGTTTTAGCTGAAATCGCAGGTTTAGCTGAAAAAGGCGTGCGTGAAATTAGCCTTTTAGGTCAAAACGTGAATGGTTACCGTGGTGAAACCTTTGAAGGTGAAATCTGCACCTTTGCAGATTTACTGCGTTTAGTCGCGGAAATTCCAGGGATTGGTCGTCTACGTTACACAACTTCACATCCACTTGAATTTAATGATGATTTGATTCAATGCTACCGCGACTTGCCACAAATGGTTTCACATTTACATTTGCCTGTACAAAGTGGCTCAAATGATGTGTTACAAGCAATGAAACGTAACCATACTATCGATGTTTATATCGATAAAATTGCGAAGTTACGTAAAGTTCGCCCAGATATGCATTTATCTTCAGACTTTATTATTGGCTTCCCTGGTGAAACTGATGCAAATTTTGAAGAAACTTATCAGTTTATTCAAGATTTAGATTTTGACCATTCTTATAGTTTTATCTATTCAAAACGTCCAGGTACGCCAGCATCTGAACTTGCAGATGAAACGCCTGAGTCTGTCAAGAAAGAACGCTTGGCTAAAGTTCAACAATGGATTAAACAATCCAGTATTGAAAAAACTGATGCCATGCTTGGAACCATCCAACGCGTTCTAATTGAGAGTGTTTCCAATAAAGATCCTAATTTATTGGTTGGAACCGCAGACAATACACGTTTAGTAACATTTATTGGCGATGCGAATTGGGTGGGACGCTTTGCAGAGATTGAGATCACAGAGATTAAAACCTTAAATTTAGTTTATGGTGAACTCTTGAATCTTGAGCCTGACGTGTCGTAATGTAGAGCTATCCATTAAGCTTATAAAAAGGATATCTCTTGACTGCCGAAATTCGACGTACAGTAGCTTTTCCTGGCATTTCTATGGAACGTTTAAAAAGCATGCTTGGTGCTTATAACAGCCATATGAAACAAATAGAACAACGTTTAGAGGTCAAAATCTCCCATCGAAGTGAAGCTTTTTTTATCGATGGGAAATTAGATGCTGTTGAAAGAGCAGAAATTTTATTGCAACGTTTATATGACGAAGCTGAATTTTCTGCTCAAATTAGTGCAGATACCGTTCACCTCATGATTCAAGGCAGTCAAACTGACCGAGAGTTACAAGCTGATTTATCAGATAACGAACATACAGGGCTTGAAGCCATTTGGCTGCAAACTCCTAAAGGGCGTGTTAATCCACGCGGCATCAACCAAAAACGTTATGTACAACGTATTTTACAAAGTGACATTTCTTTCGGGATTGGTCCTGCAGGTACGGGTAAGACCTATCTTGCTGTTGCTGCCGCAGTCGACATGCTTGAGCGCAACGAAATTCAAAGAATTTTACTCGTCCGTCCTGCTGTTGAAGCGGGTGAAAAGCTAGGTTTTTTACCCGGCGATTTAACTCAAAAAATTGATCCCTACTTACGCCCACTTTACGATGCCTTGTATGAAATGCTTGGCTTTGAAAAAGTCGCAAAACTCATTGAGCGTCAAATCATTGAAGTTGCTCCCCTCGCCTATATGCGTGGTCGTACTTTAAATCATTCTTTTGTTATTTTGGATGAAGCGCAAAATACTACACCTGAACAAATGAAAATGTTTTTAACGCGTTTAGGTTTTGGTTCACGGGCTGTCATTACGGGAGATATTACCCAAGTTGACTTACCACGTGGTCAACAATCAGGTCTTGCGCATGCACTGCGTGTACTTGAAAATGTCAAAGAAATTCATATCACACGTTTCCATTCTCGTGATGTTGTTCGTCATCAATTGGTTCAAAAAATTGTTGAAGCTTATGAAGGATGGGAAGGTGAACAACACCGTTTAAGTTCTGCTGCACGTGCTGAGCGTAAAGCGCTACAACAAGCCCTCATCGCAGACAATGATCTCAAAGCAGATGCACAGGACTAAAACGTTATACATGGTTAAAGTTAAGGATTCATTTTGAAACTTAGTTTATCGTTACAACAAGCGTTTGAGGCACCTGAATTGGTACTCAAACGTGCCTATATAAAAAAAGTCGTTGAAACGACACTGCGCTTTATTGACACACAAAGTGATTGTGAAATTGGTATTGCCTGTGTGGATGTCGATGAAAGTCACAAACTCAATTTAGAATATCGTGGCAAAGACAAACCAACCAATGTTCTGTCTTTCCCAAGTGATTTGCCTGATGAAATGGCTCAAATCTTAGATACATTCCCCATTGGTGATTTGGTGATTTGTATTCCTGTGGTTTTACAAGAAGCACTTGAACAAGAAAAAACACCGATTGAGCATTTCACCCATATGCTGGTGCATGGTACTTTGCATTTAATGGGTTATGACCATGAAACTTCTGAAGCTGATGCTGAGGAAATGGAAGCTTTAGAAATTGAGATTTTGGCAAAATTAGGTTTCGATAATCCTTACACCATCAAAGAAAGTTAATATCAACTTTCCTTGCTAGATAAGTAATGTCAGCATTGCTTATCTTGCTTTTATTTGAGAATAGGAAAATCGTTACACTTATACGGTAAAATTACAAAAGTTAGTTCTATCACCGCAAACACCTTTTATCTATACTGTCAAAGTCCCTAAAAATATTAGATAATTCATCACTTAAATCATGTTCGACCGCCTATTCAACGAGTTTTTAGATGCCCTCAAACGCAGTATCTATTTAAGTATGGGTGCGCCAGAGAATCACGATTTAGATTGGGATATCCTTGCAGCTTCAATATTGAGCAAGCTCTTTATTGTCGTCATCTTAATCGCATTTTTTTGGCTACTGAGTCGGGTTTTACGGCTTTTTGTTCGCTATATATCTAAAAAATTTAATACTAATCAAATCATTACAAATATCATCAACAATACGATTCACTTTTTTTGGTTACTTGCCTCAGTCATTACGATTCTTTCGCAATTTGGTTTATCTGAAAAATATTTACAAGCTGTTTCACGCGCTGCGATTGTTTCTTTGATCTTTTATATGATTTGGATGCTATTTACCAAACTCACTATGCGTTTCTTAGATCGTTTTTATATTGATGATTCGTTAAAACAACTGTTACGTAACATTATTTCTGTGCTCCTCGTCATTTTTGGCATCGCAGCCATCATGGCACAGTTTGGCTTTAATATTATTTCGATTATGGCAGGTCTTGGGATTGTCGGGATTGCAGTGAGTTTCGCCGCTCAGTCCACATTGTCTAATTTTATTGCGGGTATTACAATTTTAATAGAACGCCCTTTTCATATTGGCGACTGGGTGCGTATTAATAAATTTGAAGGAAAAATTACGCAAATTTTACTCAGAACGACCCATATTCGTAACCGTGATAATTTATTGATTATTATTCCAAACTCAACCGTTGCCAATGCCGAGGTCACCAATTTAACTGCGCATGAAAGAATGCGTTTTGAAAGTTATTGCCGTATTTCACTGCATGAAGATATTGAAAAAGCACGTCAAGCTATTTTAATGCGTTTAGACCAAGAAGATGAATATTTAAAAACCCCTGCACCGAGTGTTGATGTGCGTGAATTTGCAGAATCAGGGATCGTGCTGATTGTGCGTTATTGGCTCGAACCCTATCAAATGGAGCGCTTACCTCGTATTCAAGAAAAGTTACTAGAACACGTCAAAGAAGCCCTGCAAGATGCCAAAATTGAAGTACCCTATCCACATCTGCAATTACTGCCTCAACCTTTTTCAAAGCAAAATAAACACGAGTAAAATACATGAAATTTGTTGTGATTTTTAAAGCTAGAATCAAAGAATTAGATGAAGAATATTTTAATACTGCAAATTTACTTCGAGAAAAAGCTTTAACTCAATTTAATTGTCAAAAATTTGAAGCACTGTCTGAAAATAATCTTGAAATCGCTTTATCTTATTGGAATTCACTTGAGGATATTCATTTATGGCAACAAGATGCAGAACATCAAGTTGCACAAAATCAAGGTAAAATAAAATGGTATACACACTTTAGTGTAGAAGTTTGTGAGATCCAACGAACTTATACATCATGAGAAAATCAATCATATTAATCTTTATTTTTCACTACCTTAATGTACTTCAAACTCAGATTCAGCAGGATCAAAACGCCAAGTTCGTATAATTCTCAGCTCAGAAATATCTTTCATACTGGCATCAAAATTTCCAAACGGCGCACCTTTACGCACTGAGTTTTTTGCAGCTTCATCTAAAATTGGATGCCCTGAACTTTCAATCAAACGAATCGCACGAATCCCGCCTGAAGCATTCAAGATCACCATTAAACGAACTTCACCCGATAAGCGTTGTTGTTTTGCCTCATCAGGATAATAACGGTTACCGTACAACTCCACTTTAGTCCGAAATTTTTCCAAATAAGCTGCTGAAGCGTCTTTTTTCGCTTGAATACCATCCACAGTTTTAATTTTTTGCTGTTTACTAAAATTTTGCTGTTTTTGTAAATATTGTGCTTCTAAACTCGCCACCATGGCTGCTTTGGCTTGAAATTGACTTTGCAGCTCATCCATGGCTTTTTTACGTTCATTTTGTTCTGCTTGTTTCTGCCAACTGAGCACAGTCATCAACACTTTTTCTTCAAACTTTAATTCACGCTTTTGCTGTACTTTTTCCAACGCTTCTAACTCTTGCTCACCAACGCTTAGATCTTTTGTCTGTGCGGGCATATCACTCGACATACGGTGCTTTTCACGAAATACACCAGAGCCTTGTTGGTCTTCTTGCGCTAAAAAGTCTGCATCTTTGACTTCATCTGCACTTGGGCGCAAGGTCACAGCAATGTCTTTGCTATGATGTAAATCATGTTCTTTGGGCTCAGCAAACTGTAATGAAATAAAAACCAGATGCAGTGCAATCGCCACTACGACAGCACTTAAGAAGATATTGTCTTCCCACCAAGGTAAAAAAGCCTTAGATGAAATCTTCATTTTTTTAAACATGACAATTGACCGCCATTCCCCAACTGAATCAAAAATAAAACTATTTTAGCATTACACTTTTAATACTTTTCAGTGCTGCTTTTAATAGAAAATATATCATTAGAATAAAACGTTAAAATGGTGCATCTAAATTTGCTAAACTGCAAGAATAAAGCTTGGAAATTTTAAACAAATCGACAAGATACACCGAATAAAATGAAGCTGATTTGGAACTCACTTATGCCGTCGCTACTTTCTAAGATTGCTCAACGTATTCAACGTATTTACCAAAAAGCTGGGGATTTTATTGAAGAAGAACGTGAGTTCCCTATATCACAGGTTTTTCTCAATGCTACTTTTCAACGTTTTGTCACTGACAATGTTGAAATTTTAGAAGACTTACATGCTGACTTACATAATGATTGGCTACGTTTATATGCAACATTGAATGTTAAAGGCATGCATCTAGTCTTAGGCGTAGATCTTAAACTCATTCAAATGGAATTTAACAAAGACATGCAACTCATCGTCTTTGAACAAATTAGCAATACCGAAGTCATTGAAGCAACTTATCCCAATTTTTTCTATAAGCTTGGGGTTAATGCTGCATTATTTTTCTATCAAAAAATTCTAAAAAAAGACCCTTTGGGCATGATTTTAGAAAAATTTAATGTATTGACTGTCAAAGATGAACTTTTGCATTTAGACCTTAATCGTTGGCTTGGTGACAAACGCTCAATTATGGATACCCTAAACAAAGTCCATATTAATCATGCTGAACTGAGAGAAACTGAACTTGTGGTCATTGGCAATGTCAATCTCATGGCACTATTTAACAAAGTAGGGAGTAATGACTGGGATGACGACTCCGCCGAGGATGATTTTATTGAAACGGATGTCACACCAATTCAACAAAAATAGCTTAAGCCCATGTTTAAAATGAAAACTTTGAAATAGATGTATGCAAAATAAATACACAAATTCACATATTTTGCTTAAATTCTAAGTTTTTCTCCTTAATTCAGTCGCATAATAGCTATATCGCGTCAATTGCATAGGATATTCCTTATGGCAACACAATTAATGAAAAAAATGAGTCTTACCACAGGGCTTGTTGCAGCTATATGCTTCACAGGTTTTTCAAGCCATGCTCTTGCCATGAGTCCATTCCAAGCCACTTACCAATTTTCCTATAATGGTAAAAATATGGGTTCGGCTACCCGCACCTTGAGCAAAAATGGTAACAATTGGAGTTATGTATTTGCAGCGAAAGCAGCAGCCATTGCCTCTGCCACAGAAACCAGTAATTTTTCTTTAAACAATGGTCAAATCCAATCCAATAACTTCAGTCGTACCAGTAAAATTTTGGTTCATAATGACACTATGACCATCAAGTTTAATCCAAGTACCAAAACTATTAACACCAATAAAAGTAATAAAGCCCGTTCTTTTGCTTGGAAAGCAGGTGCATTGGATGAGTTAAATGCTGAGTTACAAGTTCGTGAAGACTTAAAAGGTTCAGGCTTAAAATCAAGCTACCTCATTGCAGATGCCAAAGGTTTAGACACACGTCATTTTGTCAAACAAGGTAATGAGTCTGTCAAAACCAGCTATGGGACCTTCGATACTATTAAAGTCGTACTCACTCATGATAACAAAACCAAACAATCGATTTTTTGGTTAGCACCGAAGTTGGATTACTTACCTGTAAAAATGTCACACCAAGATGGTAAGACATCTTATAATCTTTCTCTGACAGGCTATAAAAAATAAGCTATTTTCCACTTTTCGTGAAATTGAGCTTGCTTTTTTCTTGGTGCTTTTTAAAATACGCCTTTGCTTGAAAAAGCACCTTGCCCTTAGAGGATTCTTCCCGTGTACGCACTAGAACAGAAAATCTTGGCTGAAGGTATCGTTCTATCTGATCAGGTTCTGAAAGTCGATTCTTTTTTAAACCATCAAATTGATCCTGTTATGATGCAGCAAATTGGTCAGGAATTTGCTCGTCTATTTAAAGATGCAGGTATTACCAAAATTATTACGATTGAAGCTTCAGGTATCGCGCCAGCAGTAATGGCCGGACTTGAGCTTGGTGTTCCCGTGATTTTTGCACGTAAATACCAATCTTTAACGTTAAAAGATGACCTATATCGTTCTAAAGTTTTCTCATTTACTAAACAAGTTGAAAGCACCATTGCGATCTCAAAAAAGCATATCAGTGCAGGTGATAAAGCCCTTGTTATTGATGACTTTTTAGCAAATGGTCAAGCTGCTTTAGGACTTGCTGATCTTATCCATCAAGCGAATGCTGAAGTTGTCGGTATTGGCATCGTGATTGAAAAATCATTCCAACCAGGTCGCCAACTACTTCTTGATAAAGGTTACCGTGTTGAGTCTTTGGCACGTGTTGAATCTTTAGCAAACGGTACAGTTACTTTCGTTCAAGAATAACTGTAACTGTTTAAAATTGGGCGCTTTAGGCGCTCTTTTTTATTTCTGATCGAAAGGATAAATACTTTATTCATTCATTTCTTAAGTTGACTCGACTATATTATTTACAAATACAAAAATTAGGTCATCACCAGAATGGATTCACTCACACAGCAACTGACGCATTTATTAAATGTGCAACAAATTGACCAATATCTTTTCCAAGGTCAAACCAATCAACTTTTTGGTTCACATTTATTCGGCGGACAAATTTTAGCACAAGCTTTGATTGCTGCCTCTAAAACTACAGACCGCCCTGCACACTCACTCCATGCTTATTTTATTCGTAGTGGTCGCACCGATTTACCGATTTTATTTAAAGTTGAAAATTTACGAGATGGTTCAAGCTTTTCAGCACGACAAGTTCACGCATTACAAGATGGTAAAGTCATATTTTCAGCAATGCTGTCTTTTGCGCAACCAGAACAAGGGTTAGAGTTTCAAATTTCAGCACCTGACTATCCTCACCCTGACACACTCATCCCTGAACAAGAGCATAAAATGATGATTGTGAATGATATTCCTGAAAGTCGCCGTGCCATTGTGATGCAACAATTTAACTTATTAATCCACCCTGTTGAATTTGCGAATCCATTTCACCCCATCAAAGCAGATACAAAATATGCTGAATACTTTAGAAGTTTTGATAAAATTGAAGGTGAATTAGATACTATTGCAATGCATCAAGCCATTGCAGCTTATTATTCAGATTATAATTTACTCACCACATCTTTACGTCCGCATGGTGTAAGTTACGCCAACGGCGGTGTGCGCAGTGCTAGTTTAGATCATACCATACATTTTCATCATCATTTTCGGGTCGATGAATGGATGCTATATGACATGTATGCCACGCGCTCTAGCCAAGCACGCGGTTTAAATTTTGGTGAAATGTGGCAAAATGACCGTTTGGTATGTAGCGTTAGTCAAGAAAGTTTGATGCGTCAACGTACGCTTAGATCAAATCAGTAAAAATGATGAAAACCAAAATTATTCTTATGTCGGTGCTCTTATTGGCATGTACTGGGTTGATTGTATATTTCTTTACCCCAACCAAAACGATTTATTTACATCCTGAAGCAATGGGAACTTTGTATGATCAGCATACTGGACACCCTTTAGCGTATAAGACGGGAGATATTGGTTATTACATGGCTGCGGATCATCGCTTCGAAAAAACCTTATCTGCTCAAGGCGCTTTTCAACTGCCTGCTTTTGAAATTCATTATAAATTTTTTAGACCCAATATGCGTAAGTTAAAAGGTCCTTTACAAATTTATATCGCCTTTGAAGGCTATGAAGGGAAAATTTATGATTATTCAGAAGTGTACTGGCAGCAAGTCCCTGATGAAAAAAATTCACCGCATATTTTCAATAAAATCAATGTCGGAAAAATTTATTTAAACCCTAAAAAATAATCAAAAATTTCTTTGTATTTGTTACATGAATGATAAAAATCAAGTGTTTGAATGAGTTACAATTTAGATGTCATAAGATTGAAATCATGACTTCAATTCAATCTAATAATGAATAGCATCAACAGAATAGACAAAGGCAAATGGACTTTATCCGAAATGAGTACTGATCAATGACTGATGAAATGGTTGTAATCTGCCCTAAATGTGGTTCAAGTGAAATCGAAACACGTAATCATGAACAACTACTGCAAAAAGCAGGTGGCGTACTGCTTAGCTCAGCGGGCGCAGCAGCAGGAACTGTCGGCGGGGCTGCTTCAGGTGCATCGATTGGCGCTGCGATTGGAACTGTTGCAGGACCATTAGGCGTGATTATGGGAGGCACGATTGGGACGTTTGTCGGTGCAATCAGTGTCGGAATCACAGGTGGATTTTTAGGACATCGCTTTGGTAAGAAAGCGGGGGTGATGGTCGACCAGAATATTTATTTAGATTATGTATGTAAAAAATGTAAGCATCGTTTTAATATGACGACCAATACAAATGCAAATCAAAAACAACTCAAATAGAGCCCCATTCAGAAAAATACTTTGTGCATTACAAGATTCAATTTTAGAAAGTGAAAGTCACTCACTTTCTAATTTCATCCAAAATGAAATGAAATTACTTTGATCGCTCTGCCTTCTATTGAATCATCGAATGAATAGCATTGATCAAAAAACCATTAAAAGGTCTTAGGATCAATTTTCATATCATTAAAATTGGGTATTTTTAATCATTTTCCGATTTTCTAAATCAGCATTTTGAACATATTTTTTTGTTTTAATTCGTATTCAATACATAAAATAATGGCTCTCTAATCAACTCATATAAATACTGTAGACCAGAGAACCTTGCACACATATTAAAGTGCCATTTTTTTCACCACTTCACCCAAGCGTTTGCCTTGTGCTTCACATAAAACTTTTTCATCTTGGCTTAAACTTAAATCATGACGTGGACCACTCACATGAGTTGCACCATACGGCGTCCCCCCTGTTTTTGTATTCGACAATGCAGGCTCTGCATTGGTTAGACCCATGATCATCATGCCATGATGGAACAATGGAGGCAGCATCGTTAACAGTGTACTTTCCTGACCACCATGCATTGAACCCGAAGAAGTAAAGACACACGCAGGTTTATTATGTAAAGCACCATTGAGCCAAAGACTTGTGGTCTGATCCCAAAAATATTTCATTTCAGATGCCATATTGCCAAAACGTGTTGGTGAACCTAAGGCTAAACCTGCACAATTTTGTAAATCATCCAAAGTACAATAAATATCACCTTCTTCTGGAATACTGGCTTGCGCTTCTGTCACCACGGTTGATAAATTGGGTACGGTACGTATTTTTACAGCAACCCCTGCTGCTTCAATACCATTGGCAATTAAATGTGCCATTTCTTTGGTTGCACCATATTTACTGTAATACAGAACTAAAACATACATTTGCATAATTTTTTAAAGATGTAAAAAAGAAAACTATACGGTATTTTTCTGTATTTTTGGTTAAGCTGTAACAGTAAATCTAGATAAACATGATGAAAATAAATTGAGATACACAAAATATGATGAATTTACTGAAAAAGCTCCCCTTTTATGACAAAACTTGGTTTCAGTTTATTCTGTTTGTGATTCGTCGTTTTGAAGCGGATCGTTGTCGTGATCAAGCAGGCTCTTTAACCTATACCACGTTATTTGCTGTTGTCCCGATGTTGACGGTTTTTCTAGTGATTATCTCCTCGATTAAAGCACTTGAACCCGCTCGACAGCAGTTGCAACAAATGATTTATAGTAATTTTTTGCCAAAAACCAGTATTGCTTTTGACAAAGCCTTTAACGTTTTTACGCAAAACTCGAGCAACTTAACCGTAATCGGGATACTGTTCCTCTTCATCACCACCGTGATGATGCTAACCAGTATTGAATCAGTCTTTAATCGTATTTGGCGTGTCCAAGAAACCCGCAATGGTATAGTCGGCTTTATGCGCTATTGGACGATTATTTCTTTAGGACCAATTTTGCTCGGCAGTGCATTTGTGATTTCATCAACTCTTGCATCAATGAATGTACTCAGTAACAACTTTGCAGGTTACCAAGTGGATGGCACAGCATTATTATGGATTATCTCTTTTGCCTTAACGGTGCTCGGCTTTTTCATTTTATATTGGACTATTCCAAACCGTAGTGTACCCGTAAAAGCTGCAGCAATTTCAGGTCTATTTAGTGCCATTGTTTTTGAATTACTGAAAAATTTGTTTGGTTTCATTATGACCAACTTTACCAGTTATACCATTGTTTATGGTGCATTTGCGGCAGTACCTATTTTCCTATTATGGATTTTTATGTCATGGAATATTGTATTACTAGGAGTTGAAATCAGTTATGCACTTACTGCATTTCATACAGGTAAAATCCAAACTCGTCATCCTATTTTAATGTTATTAGACGTTTTAGAGTTATTTTATCAGAAGCAAAAAAGTGGCAAAGCTGTGAGTGATGCAGAAGTGCTAAAAATTTTGGGCCGTGGTGAAATTGGGCGTTGGCCTGCTTATGTCAGCATGCTAGAAAAACAAAATTTAGTGACACGGACAGACAATAACGAATATGTATTGGCACGTAATTTAGACACTATTGATTTTTGGACATTTTATACTGCCTTACCTTATCCACTACCACGCCGTCAGGACGTTGGAAATATTCACCCTGATGATGTTTGGATGCAACGTATTGGTCCTGCCTTGATTGAGTCGGATGAATACTTGGCTGCGAAATTGTCAATTCCACTTTCAACAATTTTAGAGAATAAATAGCAAAATCAAATCTCTTCTGAGATGATCCATTGTTTTAAGCTCAATGGATCTACTCGTTCCACTTTAAGCGGTATTAGTTCTTGTTTTGTTAACCATTGTTAATGATCTATACGGTGAAAAGAGGCAGCATCTAAATGATATAAATAACCATAAGTGCGACCTTGTAAACTGACCACTAAAATTGCCAATAAAAAAGGGCTGTAAAACTACAGCCCTTTTCATCTTAAAATATTGACCCATATAATTTTTCAACTATGCATTGATATGAATCACATGCTGAAAAATTATATGGCTTGCTGCTCTCGATTTTCACTCTCAAGATAAGCCTCCAAAGAGTCATCTAAAGCATATAACCACGGTGTATGATGCGGTTTCGACATTTTACCCGTCATGACAGAACGATAAGTTTTATCTCTAAAGTTCATAATGCCTTCTTTTTTATGCTTTTTCCATTGCATAAAAATATCATTTACGGCATCAATGTCAAAACTAGGATAATCGGTGGCTGCTATCAATTGTTTGATATATTCGCCTTGGAATTTCACCATTTGCTCAGGCGTTTTTAACTTACTTTCACGTGCCATCCACATTTGAGAGTGTGCTTGCATGTCAGCCGATGGAGGTAATTCAATTTTCCCCATGATAATGTCACGCACATACCAAGCTTGTGCATCGAACATATTAAAGGTATACCACTGGTCTTGCATACCCAAATAGAATAGTTTTGGATTATTTTCCCAAACCACGCCTTGATATAAAGATTGTGGATACAAGCAATTGTGCGTTTTGAGTCGTAAATCTTCCGCCATATAAGGAAAATGGTGCAAATAACCCGTACACAGGATAATCGCATCAATTTTGGCAGAACTTCCATCACCAAAATAGGCTGTATTTTCATCTACTTTTAGCAGATGCTGCTTTTCAGACCAGTTTTTTGGCCATTTATAGCCCATCGGTTGACTACGATAACAACTATAAATTTGCTTTGCACCATATTTATAACATTGTGAACCAACATCTTCGGCAGAATAGCTACTTCCAACAAGCAGCACGGTTTTACCTTTAAATTCAACAGCATCACGAAAATCATGTGCATGTAGAATTCGACCATTGAATTGATCAAAACCTTCATATTCAGGAACTTTAGGTGTAGAAAAATGTCCTGAAGCAACTACCACATAGTCAAACTGTTCCGAATACACTCGATCTTGTGTGTGGTCACATACGTGAACTGTAAATTTTTCCGTTACTTGATCATATTCAACATGACGTACTGCTGTATTAAAGCGAACCTGATTTTTCACACCAGCCTTTTCAACACGTCCTTTGATGTAATCCCAAAGTACCGCACGTGGAGGATATGAAGCGATTGGCTTTTTAAAATGTTCATCAAACGTATAGTCTGCGAACTCCAATGCTTCTTTTGGTCCATTAGACCATAAATAACGATACATACTTCCGTGTACCGCTTCGCCATGTTGATCTACACCTGTACGCCAAGTGTAATTCCATAGTCCGCCCCAATCGTTTTGTTTTTCGAAACATACAATTTCTGGAACTTGTAGACCTTTGGACTTTGCTGATTGAAATGCTCTTAATTGAGCCATGCCACTAGGACCTGCTCCGATAATTGCAATTCGGGTCATTGCTATCTCCATTAGTTTTGAGTTCTTTGAAAAAGCTCCTAAAATGATGAGTTTAGCTAGCATTCAGATGCTACAGGCATCATTTTTATGATAAAAAATAAGAACAAATAGAATCTGAATTTCAAGATCAACATCATCTTTTAAATTAGGATGCAGAGACAAATGAATATGAGTTCTTAGAGAAAAGTACATTGTTTATCCAACAAGATATCTCTAAATAAGAATAAAACTCATACAAAGAATAGACACCATATCACAAAAATAGATTTTATTTACCGATATCCATCAATTTAATGAATAATAATTTGTTACAACAGTTTCTAAATATTTCAAATAGTTATTTTTAACAATCGTAAAAAAGCAGATCAAATTATACTTAATCTGCTTTTCATCCATCGAATCTGTACTGAATCAAAACAACATTAAATTCAGATGTAATTCCAAGTTCATGAATGAATTACTTCACAAAGCTTTTCCAAACAAAATCTTGATTTTGACCATTCAATGTCATCGTCAGTTGATCACCTGAAGCCAATGCACCCACACCAGCCGGTGTACCAGTCATCACTACATCACCTGGCTCTAAACTGAAAACTTGGCTTATATCTGCAAGCAAATAACCGATGTCGAAAATTAATAACGACGTATCCCCCTTTTGACGGACTTGCTCATTCACGGCAAATTCGAAAGTAATTGCATCCCAAGCTTTGACTTCATCGACACTGACCCAATCGGCAAGTACGCATGAACCATCAAATGCTTTCGCACGTTCCCAAGGTTGACCTTTTTTCTTTAAGTCATCTTGCATATCACGCAAAGTTAAATCTAGACCAAGCGTGATAGCACCAATAGCTTCTAAGGCTTTCTCAGGATTGGTTTCACCCTTTAATGGCTTGTCTATACGTAAAGTTACTTCACATTCATGGTGCAAACTGCCCCAATTTTCATTCCAAGAAATACCTTCTTGTAAAGAAATCAAACTACTGGGTGGCTTAATAAATAAAACAGGACGATCTGGTGTTGCATTACCTAATTCTGCAATATGCGCTGCATAGCTACGACCGACACAGACAATTTTCGATGGACGTGTACTCATAATCTTCCCTTTTTCATATTAGTTTTGTTCGTATTAGGTTATTTTTTAAACGTATTAGCAAATCGTGTTTGATCAGCTGAGTCTGCAAAAGCACGTTTCGGTACAATAATCACAGTACGATTTTTCAACTCAATCATATAAGTTAATTTGCCTTCCAAAAAATGTTGTACATCACTATATTGGAAAGGTTTTTTAGGACGACCACTAGAAAAAATTTCTGCATGATCTTGAAATAATTCAATTCCTTGCTCACTTTTACCAAATTGGTATTTAATAAACTGGCGTTTAAACATCATGGGTAAAAACCAATAACGCATCAAGCCTTGCAGTAGCAAAAAGAATAGACCTAAAAAAACATAGTAACGTCCAACTGTTGCCATGCCCAAATACACGCCATATCCTATAATTGCAATGCTGACCAAAGGCGTTAAAAAACGTGAAATTTGCTTTTTGCCTAAGGTTGCAAGCTTAAAACCGTCCTGTGATTCTTCTAGATTAAGATAATAACGTGCAGATAATGCAGGCTGAGTGTCTGACATAGTGCTTCAATACAAAATTTAACGATACCAAGATATTACACCAGAAATGACATTTAGCACTGCGTTTTCATGTTAATTTACATGCTTAATTTTAAAGTTTAGGTCAATTCAAAAAAGATCATTTTCATGTAAAAGATAAATCTAAAAATGCAGTACAAAAATAAGGATGCAAGGATGAAAATTATTCAAAAAACCCTATGTACATTACTTTGTGTAAGTGCAAGTTCGTTCAGTTTTGCCCAACTTGTGACATGGAGCGACAACATTCCGAGCAGTCTAAAACCTTTTCAAAATAGTGCACAGCAACTTGCGAGTTATGTACAGGATGATATTTTTATCTATCCTCAAGCAGCAACCAAAACAAGTTTACCCACATTAAAAGCCAACCCGAACCCAACTGCACGCTTCACCTCTGCGGCTATTATTGTGCCTGTTAGTAGCCAAGAGGTAGCAAAAACTTTAAGCAATTACACTCAATATGTCGGCTTATTTCCAACCTTAAAAACAGCAAAGTTGCTTGAACAAAAAGGCAATGTCAGCAAAATGCAATATCGCGTATCAATTCCGACACCCATTCCTGTACTAAATTTTAACGAAGATATCGTGATGCAACATCAAGTCTCTAGCAACAGTATTTCCACAATTGTCATTGATGCACCACTCCCCTATGCAGTTGGCAAATTAGAATGGTTTAGCTTAGGGGATAAAAAAACCCTTGTGACACTGACCCAATGGGGTGACACAAATCAACCTAAAGGATTCTTATTTAAACAAATTTTAAATGCAATTCCTGAAGCCAAACTTGGGATTCCAACAGGTACAGGTGCTTTTGTTCTAGAGTCATTACGACAACGCTTTGGAACAAAAAATGTCATTGCACTGAATGCTGGACAATTACCTGAACCTAAACTGAGTGCTGCTCAACTACAGAAAATTGATGCTTTAAGTGAAAATACAGGACAACCCGTGAGCATTGTGAACATGCCGACAACCGTACCTTATACGCATGGACGGGAGATGTTACGCTTTACCACTACCTATCAATCCTTTAAAGAAACACCGCAACAATTACAAAAATGGCTACAACCCACTTCTTATCAAAGTGTTTTTCCGCGTCAAATCAAGAAAATCACCACATCATCCCTCACAGCACAAGGGCAAGATACCGATTTTAAAGTCAGTATCGGTCTCGGCGTAGTTAGCATTCCCTTTGACTTTAAAATGCATTTTAATTTTCCAAAAAGCAATGAAAATAACTTTTTCGCCAATGGCGGTGATTTACGTTATCTCAAAGGGCAAGTCCAACTCAATCCGCAAGATACAGGTACATTTATGCGTGTAACGACAGCCGTCAAAGTCGATGAAAAAGCACCTTTCTTACTCAGAGCTGCACGTAGTTTGCCATATCATGATATGTTACCTGCCGTAGGTGGAAATGCTGTATTTACTCAAAAAATTAGAGCGCAAAGCAAATCATAGGACAAAATAAACATGTTACAGGGACGCAGTCGATATTTAGTCAGCACATTCGCATTGTTATTGATTGGATGTGAAAAAATGCCTGAATATCAAGTCCCTATTACCCTTGAACCGCAATATACTTTTGTTGCACCTCAACACATACCTGAATTAGATCGGCATGGTTATCTATTATTTAATACCACCGCCTTCAGTCAGAAACCATTACATAAAATTTATGATGAATATCGCTTTCATTATGCCCACTTTAAATGCCCAATTAACGACAAATTTGAAGTGAGTGGCTCTATTGCTGCAGATGAACTGGAAGACAATCCGATCATTTATGAAAATCATCATTTTAAATATGATGTTTTATTTACGATCTGCCCTGAAAATGACGCATCCAAATTAGAATGTATCTATGACTTTAAACAATTAAAAGCCTTGCCTAAAGAACTTTCTTGTCGTGTCATTTTTGGACGAATGTTTGGGCGTAGTGCTGTAATTTCAGAAAATATTAAAATGGATATTTCACAGCTTGAACATGCAAAAGTGTATGAACCACCTCAGCTTAAAGAAAATCAATAATATATTTTTTAGACACAAAAAAACCGCAATTAAGCGGTTTATTGTCAATTTAACATCTGTCGATGATCAAGTTGGTGCGCTCAGAGAGATTCGAACTCCCGACCCCTTAGTTCGTAGCCAAGTGCTCTATCCAGCTGAGCTATGAGCGCGACGTCTTGATGGGACGCATTATACGCCTTTTCACTTTATTGAAAAGACTTTTATATAACTTTTACAACTGAATGTATATGAATTAAACATTCGTACAATATATTGTTGATTATTCATTCAAAATAGATTGTATGCAATAACAATTATTCCACCAACAAATCTTTCGGATTGATTGTGTCACCATAAACAGGTTTTAAGGTTTTTTCATAGGCTTGTTGGATCACACCTTCTTTAGCTAATTTCTCTAAATCTTGATTCAACCAATCTAATAATTCCTTATCGCCCTTTTTCACTGCTGGTGCAATCAAATCATGCTGACCTAAACTGGTGATTCCCACGGTATAGTTAGGATTTTCTTTTGCCCAAGCCAAAACCAATAAATTATCATGAGCCAAAGCTGCACCACGACCATCTTTTAAAGCATCGAAAGTTTCCGTATTTTGCTCATATTTCTGCAATTTGATTTCAGGATGTGACTTGGTAAAGAATGAATCTGCTGTCGTGCCTTTATTGACCAATAAAGTTTGGTCTTTCAATTGTGCCACATCTGTAATCGGTTTGGCTTTTGGAGAAACAACGCCTAAAGATACTTTCAAATATGGCTTAGAGAAATCAACCACCTCCTGACGTTCTGGTGTGACTGTGAAATTGGCGAAAATAATATCCACCTTATCCGCCTTTAGATATTCAACACGATTAGCTGCCTCAGTTAAAACAAACTGAACCTTGTTTTCGTCACCCAATAAATCTTTCGCAACGTGCTTAGCAATTTCAACATCGAAGCCTTGATTTTTCCCTTGCGCATCCAAATAACCAAAAGGTGGCTTATCGCTAAATACTCCGATACGTATTACACCATTTTTCTTAATTTGCTCGATTGTTGAAACTGTTTTTTCTGTGTCTGTCGTCTTATCAGGTGAAGTAGAATTTTTATTACATGCGACTAAACCTAAACTCAATACAGAAGCGACCAAGAGTTGCATTACATTTTTTATGGCGATGTTCATTTTATTTTCCTCTTATTGATTCAAAATTATTTTGCTGTGACATCTAAAAAGACTTTTGCATCAACGCTTTCACCATAAATTGGCTTTAAGGTTTGGTCATAAATCTTCTGGATTTCACCATTTTTTTGTAGTGTCAAAATTTCTGTATTGAGCCAATTGAGCAGTTGGGTATTGCCCTTTTTCACCGCAGGTGCAATAAAGTCTTCATTGCCAATTTGTTGAATTCCTGCGGTAAATGTTGGATTTTCTGCTGCCCAAGCCAATGCATAGGTACTGTCTTGAGAAATCGCATCACCACGCCCATCCTTCAAAGCATTAAAAGCATCGGTATTTTGTTCAAATTTCAACAAATTGATTTTTGGATAATTTTTGGTGAAATAAATATCAGAGGTCGAACCTTTATTCACAATCAAAGTTTTAGCTTCAAGCTGTTTGATATCGGTAATGGCTTTGGCTTTTGGTGAAACGATACCTAAAGCTGCTTTTAAATAGGGCTGTGCAAAATCCACAACTTCCTTACGTTCAGGTGTGACAGAAAAACTGGCAAATACCGCATCTGCTTTACCCGATTTTAGAAACTCCACCCGATTCGCCGCCTCAGTCACCACAAATTCAATTTTTGACTCATCGCCTAATAAGTCTTTGGTGACTTTCTTAGCTAAAGCGACATCGAAGCCCTGTGGCTTACCTGCGCTGTCGACATAACCAAAAGGAGGGTTGTCAGCAAATACTGCGACACGAAACACACCATTCTTTTTCACTTGTTCTAAAGATTGATCTTCTGCAGATTGTTGCTTGGTCTGATGGTCTGTAGGTTTCTGACAGGCAGAGAGAGAACCAACAAGTAAAAGTGTACTTGTCCAAATACTCATCGTTTTTAAGTTTTTTAATACAGTCATTTTTTTCAACTCTAATTTTAGTAATTCAACATATTTAAAAATGCTTTAGCACGTTCAGTTTGCGGTTGTTCAAAGAACTGTTCAGGTGTGGCTTGTTCGATGATTTTGCCTTTGTCCATAAAAATAATCCGATCTGCAACTTTCCGAGCAAAGGACATTTCATGGGTGACAATCAACATGGTCATGCCATCATGAGCGAGTTTTAACACCACATCTAAAACTTCACGCACCATTTCAGGGTCTAATGCGGCGGTAATCTCATCCAAAAGAATTACTTGCGGTTGCATCACCAATGAACGAACAATCGCAATTCGTTGCTTTTGCCCACCTGAAAGTTGGCGTGGATAATCCAATTTACGATCATATAAGCCCACACGTTTTAGCAATTTATCCGCAACTTTTTCCGCTTCTGCACGATTCCTTTTTTGAACTTTCAAAGGGCCAAGTAAAATGTTATCAATCACATTCATATGCCCAAAAAGCTCATAATTTTGGAATACCATACCAATTTTTTGACGGACATCGACCCACGGTACATCCTGTCCAAGTACGCCCAAACCTTGCAACGTGATCGAGCCACTTTGGATTTTTTCTAAGCCATTTACACAGCGCAATAAGGTGCTTTTTCCACAGCCTGAAGGCCCAAGAATAACAACGACCTCACCCTGTTCTACGTCCAAATCAATCCCTTGTAAAATATGACTTTCTGCAAATGATTTCTGTAAATGTTGTATAGATAACAAAGCCATAATGAATCTTTACTCCCAAACTTTTTCTAAATGGGTCGCTAAACGTGATAAGGGATAACAAATGATGAAATAGAAAATAAAGATTAAACCGTAAATCCATAGTGAAGCATTGGGCACAATTAAAAGTGAATTTTCAATAATTTGTTGTCCCACTTTGATCACTTCCATCACCCCAATGAGTACCGCTAAAGAACTGGTTTTCACCATTCGGGTAAATAAATTGATTGCGCCTGGAGTGACTCGTTTTAAGCTCTGTGGAAAAATGACATAGGTTAATGTTTGAATTGGATTGAGTCCGAGTGCATAAGCTGAATCACGTTGATGTTGGTCTATAGATGTTATTGCAGCACGGACGAGGTCGCCCATTTCCGCTGTGCCCCATAGAACAAATACAACGATACAAACAGCCGTTGCTGAAAATTGCCAATTAAACCAAGTAGCAAAACCAAAATAGAAAACAAAAAGCATCACCAAAATAGGAATAATACGGATGGCTTCTAAATACAGTCGGCAAATGCTTTTGACGAGAATATTTTTTGAGGTCATGATCACCCCAAAAATTGCACCGAAAATTGCTGAAAAGAAGACTGAAATAAAGGCGATTTTCGCTGTGACCCAAAGCCCTTCGAATAATCGTTCAAGGTGTGCAGGTTGAAATAAATACTCAAATCCCATGGCTCACCTTCCGACTACGATATTCCAAATAACTACTCAGAATAGAAACAGGCAATAAAATAATGAGATAAGACATGACCAATAAAAATAAGGCTTCAGTGGTTTTGTAATCCATACCAATCAAGTCTTTAGTAAGGAATAAAAGTTCTACTACGGCGATTGCACTGACCACTGAGCTTTCTTTGATCAGGAATAGACAGTTTGCTCCAATCGCTGGGATTGAGACAGCCAAAGCTTGGGGAAAAATCACATATTGAAAAACTTGAAATCGGTTTAAACCAATACTTTCCCCTGAATCAATTTGTCCCTTGGCAACTGCTTGCAGACCTGCTCGAAATGCTTCTGCCATATAGCTCCCCCCTAAAAAGGTTAAGCCAATCACACCACAGGTAAACCCATCAATTTTTATGCCGAGTTTAGGTAAGCCGTAATAAAGGAAAAATAGCTGAATCAGTAAGGGTGTATTACGTGAGAGTTCAATATAAAATTTGGCAATTCTGTCAAATACACGAACATGATAGGTGATCAAAATACTGCAAATTAAACCCACGATGATTGCAAGTAAGATACTGATCACTGAAATTTTTAATGTGGTCAAAGTTGCTGAAACAAACTGTGGCATCACACTGTAGATATATTGCCAATTCAAAGAAGTCGTCCAAAATATTATTGTTTTGCTTTGTGCTAAAGCAGAAATAGTGATTTTGGATTATCTTACTGTGATTATTTTTACTAAAGAAATATGTTAATAGAATAAGTATTTCTAAAATAATGCAGTGCATTCACTCGAGCGCTATAATCTTCATAAATTCAATATTTACCAACGAATACAATCTCAGTAAAAGGTAAAAATGATAGATTCTCAAGAAAATGAAGCGGATATAAATTTCATTATTCAATTTATAATGTGTTGTATCGTTGCTATTGTATTCTTGACCTCAACTTATCGAGAGTTCTCGTCTTTTGCTCAATTCCAACATAAATTAAAAAACAAAAATTGGGTTCAAAAAACGATGGAAATAACACCTCAAATGGAGATTGAGATATTCCATTACCGAAATCATCAATCCAAAATAATATTTAAGGAAAACCAACAAGAGATTTTCTCCAAATCCTGTAATGGGCAACTCGAACTGATTTGTAAATTTATTGAAAACCACGAAATTCAGATTATTTCACTTAACTTTTATACTTTTTTAGAAAAAAACACTAATAATTACAATGAATTCCTTCTCAACACAATCGCATTTAAAGACAAACAGGGACAGCTGCAAACTTTCCCATACATGACAGACGCTCCGAATTCGCCTCAATATATTGCAGAAATAAAAACAGAATTTCGCAGCTTTTTTATCTTTGCATTTTTGAAACATTTAATTTTTGCAATCATGTTTTTAGGATTCAATCTATCTTTCAATGTCTTTAAAAAATCGACGATAAAATTGATTAACTATCTCATCATTACGACTTTTTCACTCAGTTTTATCTCATTCGTCATCCGGTATTTTTTGATTTAAAACTGATCACTTAATTTAATTAGCACTGATCAACTCTAATTGTTCCATACAAGATGCACAAAAAAACACCACTTCAGTGTCAAAGTTCTGAATTTGTAATTCGTAGACAAAACCTGTCATGGTACGATTACAACCATCACACTGCTGCAAGTTGAAATGGCAAATAAAATCAACATGCTGATAAATATAATATCCATCTGTATATTTTTTCATGTTCTTTTCAAAGCTTCTGTTCTTGTACTTATTTTAATTTTTTTGCTTTGTAAATTGAGCTTTCAATTGATGCTGTGCGACAGAAATGGTCGCATAATCGAAGAATCTTTACTTAATTTTTGCTTGGATACTTTTTCTTTAAAGCTGAGCGCCACTCACCTTTCCATTTTGTTTTCAATTCATTTCGAAAAATTGCTTTATGTTCTTTACTGTCAGGTACGGATGATAAATACAAGTCTAATGACGATTCACAAAAAAACAATACATCTAAATCAAAAGCCTCAAATCCAGCATCTAGCCAAAATTTATCAGAAAGACACGTATTAAAAATAGGCTTAATATGCTCCAAAGGACGAGTACTTAATTCAGCTTTTAATATAAAAGCGTGGCCACCTGTTCTAGTTACGTCCGGACCATTGATTTTAAAGTAATCCCGAGTTTTATTGGTTATCTTAACCAAACTCCAAGCTCTTTCCACATATTGCTTTTTCAACGGATCATCAAATTTTAATTTTTGCTGCAAATGAGAATATGCAACGATCATTGGCTTTATTTGCTCAGGAAGCATCACATTTTTAGGATCATCAAGTCGTATCAATTTCTGTGCAGCTAGCTCTGATAAGGCTTTCATTTTTTCAGAATCAGAGGGTAGATAGTAGCAAGATTCTACGCATTGCTCTAAGGAAGTACGATCGCCACGAAGTACTCCTTCATTTCTTTTTTCAATAAACTCATTAACACGCTTATTCTCTTTGTATTCATCATAAATGCCTACAGGTATTGCTACAGGTACGAGCATCACCATATAAACAACATCTAAAGCACTACAACTTCTAGAACTTAAAATACTGCATTTCGAATTTGAGGTAATTAAAGCGAGTAATCCTAAAATAAGTGCATAGCCACCAATAAAGTAAAGAGCATATTTTAAAAATTTAGGCATAAAAACCTTTCATTATAATTTTATATTTTGAATCTTCTAATTATCACAGGAACAAAAAAACCGCAACATGTGCGGTTAATTCTTCAAGTTGGTGCGCTCAGAGAGATTCGAACTCCCGACCCCTTAGTTCGTAGCCAAGTGCTCTATCCAGCTGAGCTATGAGCGCAATACTTGTGTGTCAAAATATTGACGATTCGTTACTTTCGATTAACTTATTGGTGCGCTCAGAGAGATTCGAACTCCCGACCCCTTAGTTCGTAGCCAAGTGCTCTATCCAGCTGAGCTATGAGCGCGACATAAGTAATCGTTGGCGGTGAGAGAGGGATTCGAACCCTCGATACAGTTGCCCGTATGCATCCTTAGCAGGGATGTGGTTTCAGCCACTCACCCATCTCACCGTAACGAGCCGCCATAATACAAACTAAAACATCATTCGGCAAGTCATGATTTAAAAAAAATGCAGTTTTTTTGCCTGATTACATATTTTTTAAACAATTTTTATAAATTTGTACTTTTTTTAATCCAAACAGCACTTTAATCCAATGAATTTTTTGATAAATCTGCATAAATTTAAATTTAAAACAGTTTATTGCAATCAATTACGTGCAGTATTTGCCTGTTTGACTTATGCTAATCCTACCTTCTGACTAGAAACCACATACATGATGAAAAATTGGGTCGATCCTGAAGCGAAAGCTGAAGCCGAACGTTACGACAATCCTATCCCAAGTCGTACCCTTATCCTTGAAACGATTGAACAAAAACAAGAACCTCAATCACACGCAGATTTAGTAGATCTGTTTGAAATTGCTGATCAAAAAAGTATAGATGCGCTGAGCCATCGTTTAAGCGCAATGGTGCGTGATGGTCAGCTGATGAAAGATGGTTTTAAATACCAACTTATGGCGGATCAACCGATTTTAGATGCGACGGTATACGTTAACTCCAAAGGTTTAGGCGTTGCCAATATCGATGGTAAAAAAGAAGAATTTTTACTGCCTGAACGTGAGCTACGCCAAGTCTTCCACGGCGACCGTGTCAAAGTTCAACAGACTTCCGTAGACCGCAAAGGCAAAGCATGGGGCTATATCACCGAAGTCACGCAACGCCGTGTGAAACAGTTGATTGGTAAAGTCGCTGAGTTTGAAGATGAGTATTTCATTCAACCCGCAAATCCCAATGCACATCAACCAATCACATTAGAAAAAGAATTGATTGAGCATGCCAAAGCCAAAGTGGGTGATTCAATTCGTGTCGAAATTGATGACTATCCAACACGGGATGAATTTGCCACAGGTCATGTCATTCAATCTATGGCAGACAAAGCGGATACCGAAATCATTATTCCTCAAACCATTTTGGAATATGGTCTACCGTATGAATTTCCTGAAGAAGTGGTCAAAGAAGCTGAAAGCTTTAAAGAGCCTTCAGAAAAAGACCGTGCAGGTCGCATCGATCTACGTGATTTACCGCTTGTCACCATTGATGGTGAAGATGCACGTGACTTCGATGATGCAGTCTATGCGGAAAAACGTCCGGGTGGCGGTTATCGTGTCGTTGTGGCTATCGCAGATGTGAGTCACTATGTTCGTATCGGGAAACCGTTAGACGATGAAGCGCAAGAACGTGGTACATCCGTATATTTCCCACATTTTGTTTTACCGATGTTACCTGAAGCGCTTTCTAATGGTTTATGTTCACTCAATCCAAATGTCGACCGTTTGTGCATGGTCTGTGACTTGAATTTGAGTCGTGCAGGCCGTGTGACCAAGTTTGAATTCTACCCTTCTGTGATGCATTCAAAAGCACGTTTGACCTATACCCAAGTTGCACAGTATTTAGATGGTGACAGCAAAGCAGTACCTGAAGACCGCAATGTTCGCAAATCATTAAATACGCTTTATCAACTCTATGAAACACTCAAAGGTTTACGTGCTGAGCGTCATGCAATGGAATTTGAAACCGTTGAAACCTATATGACCTTTGATGAGTTAGGCGGAATTAAAGAGATTTTGCCTCGTTCACGTAATGTCGCACATAAACTGATTGAAGAATGTATGTTGCTTGCCAACGTGGCAGCAGCAGAATATTGCTTAAAAAATGAAGTGCCAATGTTGTACCGTGTACATGAAGCACCTGAATTTTCACGCATTCAAAAAGTCAAAGACTTTGTCAAATTACTGGGTTTACCTTTCCCTGATCAACCCACACAAGCTGATTATCAGAACGTCATTGAAGCAACCAAAGACCGTATCGATGCGCCAAGTATTCATGCCGTGTTATTACGTTCAATGATGCAAGCGTATTATGGTGCAAAAAATGTCGGTCACTATGGCTTAGCGTATGAAGCCTATACCCACTTCACGTCTCCGATTCGCCGTTATCCTGACTTGTTATTACATCGTGCCATTAAAGCGAGTTTAACCAGCAAACAATATCCGCTTTCAGGTGCAGCATTGGATGATGCAGGTGAACACTTCTCTGCAACTGAACGTCGTGCCGATGAAGCATCTCGTTCAGTGACCTCTTGGTTGAAATGTCACTATATGCATCAGCATATTGGTGAAGAATTTGTTGGTGTGATCAGCGCCACCGCTGAGTTTGGACTATTCGTCACCCTGAAAGATTTGTATGTCGATGGTATGGTACATGTCAGCCAACTTGGTGATGACTATTTTGTCTTTGATCAAGCGAGTCAAACCTTAGTTGGGCAAAATCGTGGACAAGTCTTTGGTTTAGGCGATGAAGTTAAAATCAAAGTTGCTGGGGTCAACCTTGAAGAACGCAAGATCGACTTCGAGCTTTTACAACAGCTTTCTCATGCAGGGCGTGTGATTCGTAGTCGTGCGCCACGTGTGGCAAAACCTGTAGCCAAAGAAGAAGTTTTCGCTGAACGTCCTGCGAAAAAGAGCAGCTCTGAATCTTCGAATGTGAGTGAAGATGGAGAACGTCCCATTCGAAAGAAAAAATCCAAAGGAAAACCTAGCACTTACAGCAAAAAGCCTGCTAAAAACACTGCAACGAAGTCTGAAACGAAGATTAAAGATAAAGTAAAGAAAAAGGCAAAAGCGAAAAAGAAAAAGTCCAATGCAAAGACGAAAAGTGAATAATTAGATGTAACAATAAGAGCGCTTCGGCGCTCTTGTTTTTTATAATTGTCCAAAATTTATTACCATATTATGGTTTTAATTTATTGCCAAAGCTTGATTTCCCCTATCAAAAGCCCTACATCTATCCATAACGAAGCATATATTTGGCATAAAGACATGACATTAGAAAAGGCGACTTTACCTGTACCCCAATTCGATCAAATCACTTTAGAGAAACTAAAACAAAATATTGAACAAGCCATTCAAGATGGACAAGATTTCTTAAATGAACTTCAGCAAGTACCTGAAACGTTACAGCAACAACTGCAAGTATTAGAAAAAATTGATACGCTTGAAAATAACATGAGTGAGTCGTGGGGGATTTTGTCACACCTAAATGCCGTGATGAACAACTCAGAAACCCGTGAAGTCTATCAATCGTTATTGCCGAGTCTAAGCGAATATTACACACAACTGGGTCAGCATGTTCCACTTTACCAAAGCTACCAACATGTATTTGACAATGCGATTTTTAACGACCTGCCCGCCGCGCAACAAAGTGCCATTAAACTCGCTTTACGTGACTTTAAACTGTCTGGTGTCGCTTTAGAAGGCGAAGCAAAAAAACGCTATGCAGAAATTTCAGCACGACTTTCACAACTGTCCTCAGATTTTTCTAACCATGTATTAGATTCAACCCAAGCATTTTTTTTACCGTTAAATGCACAACAACTCAAAGGTTTACCACAAAGCAGTATCGAACTGTTAAAACAGTACGGTCAACAACGTGAATTAGACCAAGCTGTTGCCACTTTAGATATTCCATCTTATTTAGCCATCATGACCTATGCCCAAGATCGTGATTTACGTGAACAGCTTTATAATGCCTATACGACTCGTGCTTCAGACTTAGCAGCCGATCCACAATATGACAATGCCCCTGTCATGGTTGAAATTTTAAGTTTACGTCAAGAAATGGCAAAACTTTTAGGCTTTGACAACTATGCAGAATATTCATTAGCTTCAAAAATGGCACCTGATGTTGAAACCGTCAATCAGTTCTTGGTTGACCTCGCAGAACACGCACGTGCACCTGCTGAAAAAGAAATCGCTGAACTGAAAAGCATTGCAGCACAAGATGGCATCAGTGAATTACAAGCATGGGATACCACGTATTATTCAGAAAAACTCAAAGTTCAGCAGTTCAATCTTTCACAAGAAGATTTAAAACCTTATTTTCCAGCACCAAAAGTGATTCAAGGCTTATTCAATGTCGTGAATCGTCTCTATGGTATCGATGTGATCGAACGTGAAGCACCACTTTGGCATCCAGATGTACATTATTACGAACTTGAAGATCAAGGTTCAGTGATTGGTGGTTTCTATTTTGACCTCTATGCACGTAGTGGCAAACGTGGTGGCGCTTGGATGAGTGGTTTCCGTTCACGCATGCAAACTGAATCAGGCCTGCAAAAACCAATTTGTTATATGGTTGGAAATTTTACCCCACCTGTTGGTGATCAACCTGCTCTGCTGACACATGATGAAGTCAATACATTATTCCATGAGTTTGGACATGGCTTACATCATATGTTAACAGAAGTGGATAATATTGCGGTGGCAGGCACACACGGCGTAGCATGGGATGCTGTTGAGCTACCAAGTCAATTTATGGAGTTTTGGACTTGGGACAAAGACAGTCTAGACCTGCTTTCTGAACATATTGAAAGCAAGCAAACCTTATCTGAAGAGTTATTAAAATCTTTACTTGATGCACGTTTCTTCCAATCTGGAATGCAAACTTTACGTCAAATTGAATTTGCCTTGTTTGACCTTAACATCCACAAACTTACACCTGCTTTGGATGCAAAACAGATTCAAGCCACTTTAGATGACATTCGCCAAAAATTTGCTGTTGCCCCTAGCACAACAACAAACCGTTTCCAAAATAGCTTTAGCCATATTTTTGCAGGTGGCTATGCCGCAGGTTATTACTCCTATAAATGGGCTGAAGTTCTTGCGAGTGATGCCTTTGATCGTTTTGAAAATGAAGGTGTTTTCAACACTCAAACGGGGCAAGAATTCCGCAAAGCCATTTTAGCAGTGGGGGGAAAAGATACTGCTCTAGATGCTTTTATCAATTTCCGAGGTCGTGAACCTAAAATTGATGCATTGTTACGTCATCAAGGTTGGACGAATGCCTCTAAAAACGCTTAAACTACGCATGTAAAATTAATTATGTGGTGAGTGTATGAATATCAAACGTCGTTTCATTGCAGGGGCTAAATGTCCAAGATGTGAGGCGATGGATCGAATCGTCATGCTCACCACTGACGATGCTGAATGGATTGAATGTATCGAGTGCGATTATTCTGAAAACCGCCCTACTTATGTAGATGCGCCTGAAGAATCTGCTGCACCTGATGAAATTGGGGTCATTCAATTCAAGCCTCGTTCTTCAAAATAAATTTGGATTAAACATGCAATTAGATACAAGAAATAATTCTAAACTGATGTGGTTTATTGCTGGGGGATTGATCATTATTGTAGCTTTAGCCAGTGCATTATTTTGGCTTAAAGCAGATCAAGACCAAACAAAAACTGTAACGCCTGCAGAAACCAAAGCACCCGCTAAGGCAGCAGCGCCACCATTGGCACAACCTGTAGAACAAACAGCTGCATCAGAAACAACGACACAAACCTTGGTCGATTCCTCTATTTTACAAGAGCCTGTTTCTGAAAATGAAAGTCTTGCTAAAGAAGAAATTGCAAAACTTGATGACATTCAAACACAATTAAAAGATCAACAACAGTCTTTAGAATCACAACATGCTGATGCAGATCAATTGATTAAACTCAAAGAAGAGCAATTAAAACTACTTGAACAACAACTTGCTGCTGAACAAAAATAGTCTTAATACTCCAATTAAAAAACACCATTCAACTCCATTTGGATGGTGTTTTTTAATTGCTCACCACTTCTGCACTTTATCTTAGCACTACACTTTCCATCAAAAACAAATACAACTATACGTATTAGCCGCATCATTCCAATTACAGCTATAAACCACCTGATTTTACAGCACTGGTCCTTTGCATTATCTTAAGATCAATCATAGACATTCATTAATAAAAACTGTTTTTATACAAACGGACATGCAAGTGATGTGATCCCATGAGGCAACTTTAAAGCTTGATTTAAATAGAATCGACTGAAAACAAAAAAGCACCCGAAGGTGCTTTAATGAAATGAAGCTGTTACTTATTGGTATACCAATCAAACATATTGAGTAAGTATGGAACAAACGTCACAATTACAAGAGCAGAGAACAAGACGATCATCGGCAATAACCAACGCTCATAACGATAATAGAAGCTTGTATACTTCTCTTTCGCTTCCGCATCTGCGGCGGCGACTTCCTCATCCCCGACAGAGAGCCTCGTCAGCAAGTGGTTGAGTGCAACAGGTGGTGTCACATAACCAAACTCGAAAGCAACCAATACAATCATCCAGAAATGAATCGGATGGATGCCATTCTCATACGCTACAGGTGCAATTGTTGCAGCCACCAAAATCACCGCACCAAATGGATCTGTCGTCATACCAATAATCGCAAGCAAGATCGCAAGGAATGCCAATGAAAGCATGATGCTACCTAAATGCGTCGGTACCATTGTCACGATTTCACTACGCTCGATCAGACCACCCATACTCGCTGAAAGTGCCATTAGAATGATCAAAGCACCGATATGTCCAACACTTTCAGATGAGGCGAACCAGATCGATTGACCAAAGCTACGTTTATGTTCAGCCGCACTACCATGTGTGCGTAAATATTCAGAGTTTTTCGCATGTTCTTGTGCTAAAGCAGTATTGTACTCAGGCACAGGAACGCGATCCCCCCAATATTTATCAAATAAAATATAAGCCAATAGCATGATTGGAAGAATCACAGGGGCTGTAAATTCATCCATTTGTGTATCTAAGCCATAGCTATAGAAACCCACAACCAATGCGGTAATTACCACATATGGAATCACAGGAACCAAAGCTTTCAACATGCCAGGGACTGCAATTTTTGGTGAATTAATACGGAATTTATCTTCTGCAAGGTATAAAGACACACCAAGGAAAATAAACGCAGTTAACCAGAAGACATAAATACCATGATTAAATAACTCATCAGAAGTAACATGACGGCTATCTAACATCGAAATCAAGATCACCAATAGACATGGACGTAATACAACACCCAGTGAACCAGACATCGCTGAGACTGCAAGTGCATACTGACGGCGTGCACCAGAGTTCCATACTTCACGATAGATAATCGCACCCGCTGCCACAACGAAGATCCCTGAAGCACCTGTATACGCTGTTGGAATCGCAGCAGCAATCAAGATGATCCAGGTTAATGTTTCTGGCGCAAGGTTCCATGGACGTAAGATCGCAAGGAATACATCCATGATTCGTGTTTGTGTTAGTAACATACCTGCCCAAATAAATAGGGCTAAGTTCAGGAAGATTCCTGAGAATTCAACCAACTGACCAAGGTAAATACCTTGCCCCATTGGATAATCCATAAAGAAGGTAAATGCAATACCCGTGACAATCGCCATAATGGCATATAACGGAATACTGATGAGCGCAAGCCCGATATTTCCACCTTCTTTGGCAGTTTTTGGAATCGCGAAAAACTGATACAAACTAATCAATGTCACACTGACAAACAAGATCAACCATAGCCAATATCCCCAAATCGTCTCATAAGTTGACTCTACCCCTGAGCTCATAACAGACTGATATTGACTCCAGACAGAGTATGTCAATAAACCATTACCCAAAATCATGGCAATTGAATACACTCTGAAATCGAGTTTCGTTGTTGGTGGACGTAAACTAATATGATGCATTTTCAACGACGCAGTAATCGATGAAATCATGACCATAAACAGTAAGATCAAGACACGGTTTTCTGTACCGAACTTAAACAACCAGAAAAATCCCGTTTCCATCGTACGATAAGAACGAATAGAAGGATGCTGCTCCATATGCTTCATTGACTTATCATAAAATGCAAATTTTTCTTCACATTCAGTTTTAGCCGCTAAAAAAGATTGACGCACATCAGCTTCAGATGTCACCCCAAAGAAACTGGCATCTGGATCGCTTGCCTCAGCCTTCATACGCTCTTGCACAAGCGCATCAATATTTGGATTTCGTTCACAACTTGGTTTAGTGGGTTCAGCTCTTAAAAAGGAATATTGCATTCCTATTTTTTCGTCACCGTATAGACGTTCGCCTATACGTAACATTTGCCCATGAATCATTTCCCCTGTACCAATCAATAAGGTCAACAAGAGAAGTAGAAGAACGAGAAAAGTTGAGATCCCTTCTGTCCATATACGACCAATCAGCCCTAAGCCTGATTTATTTTCTGCACTATCATTCATGATAATTCCATTTTTATCTCTAATCTTATAAATCTTTTATAAGACTAATTTTTTTATAAGTTATGAGTAACGCGGAAGTCCTCATTTCCTATTTTTATGTCCACTTGCAAATCTGCATGTTTTTTTAAATTAAAAGAATGGCAGTGTTACATTTTTTTTCATGCATTTTTGTCAAGTATAAAACGATAAATGTAAATTAACGCACTTAAGTCTATGCATTAATAAGCAATTTAAGATAAAAAAACAATAGATTCGCTCCAAATAGCAGAGAAATATTTTTATTTCTACTTCTTAAATACATCCTCATTTTATATAGAGCATAAATTGCAAAATAGGAGGCTTATCTTTTAAATGATCTTCGTTAAGATTTATTCTTATTTTCTATAAAAAGCTGCTGAGAGAGCAAATACATTACGGCTAAAATTGCCCCCCAAAATGTACCCACCAAATGCGCTTCAACCAAAACTGGACTACCTATGAGCTGCGCTGTACCAATTTGACCAAACGTATTTTCCCAAATGAGTTTTGCAACCACCAAACATAAAACCAATACCGCAAAATTGCGCTCTTTACGAAATTTTAAATAGAAAAATGCAGCAGCAACATATAAACCATGCAATACACCCGATAGTCCAGCATAAGCTTCAATTTCAGGATAAAAATAATAAAAACTTAGGCTACATAAAGGAGCTAAAATCAAAAGCAGTAAAATGATAAAGCGATTTTGAATATGTGGGAATATAAAGGGCAAACATGCAAATGCAATCATATTTAAGGCAAAATGAATCCAACCCACATGTACCCAATGTGCAGTCCACCATCGCCAAATTTCACTAAAAAATGTATAACGCCAATAAATGAAAGTGGACTGGAAAATTTGCAAGCAAGCAGCAATACATATGCAACTTGCAATCAAGATCATACGTTTCTTGAGTTGTATTTCTTGCATATCCAGTTCCTCTAAAAAAACAAGAAAAGCCGAAGCTTTTCTTGAGTATAAATACAAAACTTAAATTTCAATGTGTATTTTTGCAGTTAAGGTGTTGCACTTTCTGGCGTAGCTTCTTCAGTCGGTGCAGCTGTTTCTTGTTGAGCTGGAGCAGCACCAGAATCCTCCGTTGCAGGATCGCCTAATCCCTCAAATAAAGAATCATCGCCTGTTGCACCTTGCTCATCCCAGAATACAGTCATACCATCATCTGCTGCACGCACACCTGTATGTTCAGTCCAATAACGGTCTGCAATCGCTTGTACCATTTGCCCTGCCATTGCATCAATCAATCTAAACTCTGGATTAACAGGTTTATCTTCTTCACGAGATGCAGCATAAGTTCGTAATGCTTCACGAATACGTGCATCATCACCACTGGCTTGAGCAGATACAGCATATAAAGCATGGGCTAGACGTACCCCTTTTTGTTCACCGATTTGCATAGACTGTTTCAAAGTTTGATATGGATCAGGCTTACCTTCATCCGCACCAGGTAATAATGTCCAAATTACTGCACGTGTCGCCATTGGCGCACCCCAGAATTTATTATTATCCAAACATGTCATACCACGTTCAACAATTGCTGCGATATCCTTTGGAACGTTTGCTGCACCACCTGAATTAATATCATTGGTCATCGCTTGCAAACCACTAAGCATTCCCAAGAGATAAATGGTCTGATCTAAATCTTTTTTCATCGTTGGGCAAGAATCACCCAATGTATATTTATATTTGGCTTGCCAACGTTCAGCAAATAACTGATAGCCGGCATACTGACGATTTGCAGCCAATGCAGCCCAACGTTTTTGCTCTACTCGTGCATCTTGCGCTTCCGATACTTTACCGTCTTTTGAAGCACGGAGATAACGCAACTCCGCCTCTAAAGCACGATTTTCAGCACACATCCCTGCCGCAGAGTACAGCAATACAGCCATACGAGTTGGATCAGCCCCCATATCTTTGGTTGCCATCACAGCGGGGGTTAAAGCACTACCGGATTGGCATGCCATATCTGCATCATTACCTGCTAAGATGGGTGGCACAATATGATTTTCACTAAAGCCTAAAGCGACATTTGCCCCAGACTTAACCACATATGAACAACCAGATAAAATGGATGAAGCAACAATGGCAGTCACCATAAATTGCCCAATTTTTTGGACTTTAGACATACTTCCTGTCCTCTATATAATTGTGTTTATGTCCTTTTTACTTAAAATATCAGATGCTCTATTTGATGAAAAGAGCAATAACTCTAATTTTATTAATATAATTTGCCACAATCCACATAGAAATGAATTGACCGCACAATAAGAACTAGCAAATTTTAGGCAAAAAAAAGTAGCATTGCGACGGTTCAGCACATGCTACTTATTAAACAATAAACCCTCAAGAGAGTTTGTTAGTTTTGAGCTTTCTTTTCTCAATCTGTTCCCTCAGCACAGTTCCTAGTCTTCCTACCACAATCGCAAGAATAATTGCGACCACTAGAAACAACCATTGTTGAACTTCAGTCATCTCGAAATTCCTCATTTGCTGTTGGTAGGTTTAATGTACAGGTAAAATTTAAAATTCTTAAATATAATTGTCTAACAATCCATTTTTTTGCTTAGTTTGTGTGATTTTAGTCTAACAATCGATTATTTTGTACTTAATACACATTATAAGATATTATTTTTAAATAATTTTATAAAATTCAACCCAATTAAAAAATGTCCAACAATTAACCTAAGTTTGCATGTGCTTTTAACATTTTCCAGCTTTTTAAGTCACATTGATCATGCCAAATAATGATATTTGATGACTTATTGAGCGCATTGATATCCTCAAAATAGATCACAATATAAAAAAGATGATCCACCATTTTTTTGATTTTCACCTGTTGAATGACTGTGTCTTGCGTCATTTTGACCGACCAAAGATCTACATCCAACTGTTCAAATTGCTCGATTCTTGCCTGCCTATGCCAAAAACACGCTGAAATAAGCAACAGAAAGACCGCAACCAACCAAATACCAAGACTCAAAATTTGAAATAAAATTATGCTAATCACAAGACCGAAAAAAAACTGAAACCCATATTTAAATCGACTAGGTTTCAGTTGAAAACACGGATAAAAATTAGAATTAACCGTGGACATATTTTTTTAATTTAATAATAAGTTGTCTTAATTCAGGTTTTGGTGGCTCAGAAACCTCCATAAACCAATCTAGCAAATCAGGGTCTTCCTGATCCACTAACTCTTTAAACAAGCCTTTCTCTGTCGCATCTGCTTGTAAATAATATTGCTTCACATAAGGATCAAAATAAACATCTATTTCTTTTAAACCACGACGTGCACGATAAATGACTTTACGCTCTTCCAAAGTTAATTCTTCAAACATTGATTTTCCCCGAAGATGATAGTGAGCAGTATTTTACCTGATTCCATCATAAATACTTGAGTATATATGTCGATTGGCGAAATATATCAATATTTAATAGCAAATGAGCATTCACCTCATTGAGACTAGCTGAATGTTCACTTAATTTATAAAGATTAAACAATAATTTGGAATAAAAAACATGCAATCAGGCGCAATTCGTCCATTGGCAAATATGCTACCTCGCAATTTATTTAATGCTGAACATGAAGCATTTCGTGAAACAGTCCGCAAGTTTTATGAGAAAGAAGTCGTACCCAATATTGCCAAATACGAAGAACAACAACACGTTGACCGTGATTTATGGAATAAAGCAGGCGAAATGGGCTTATTGTGTGCAACCATGCCAGAAGAATATGGTGGTTATGGTGTAGACCGTTTATACAGTATGATTTTGATTGAAGAACAAGCCTATGCAATGGATTCTTCAACAGGTTTTTCATTACATTCTGACATTGTTGCAAACTATATCAACAACTTTGGTAATGAAGAACAAAAGAAACATTGGTTACCCAAAATGGCATCAGGTGAAGCAGTAACTGCCATTGCAATGACCGAACCTGGCACAGGTTCTGATTTACAAGGTGTACGTACCACAGCCGTTTTAGATGGCGATGAATATGTCATCAATGGTTCGAAAATCTTCATTACCAATGGTTATTTATGCGACATGGCAATCGTCGTGTGCAAAACAGGCAATACAGACAAAGGTTCTGCTAACTTATCTTTGATCATTGTTGAAGCTGACCGCGCAGGATTTAGCAAAGGTAAACCACTCAACAAAATAGGGATGAAAGGTCAAGATACCTGTGAGTTATTCTTTGAAGATGTCCGTGTCCCAAAAGAAAATTTACTGGGTATGGAAGGCATGGGGTTTATCATGCTTATGAAAGAATTGGCTTGGGAACGTATGCTCGTTGCGATTATCTGCCAAGCAGGTGCTGAAGCTGCATTTGCACATACCGTGCAATATACGAAAGATCGTAAAGCATTTGGCAAACCCATCGGTGCGTTCCAAAACACACGTTTTAAACTTGCTGAAATGCGGACTGAAATTGACTTCTGTCGTGCTTATTTAGATCGTTGTATGGAACTACAACTTGAAGGCTCACTTGGTGTAGATGCAGCCGCAGCCGCTAAATATAAAATTTCTGAATTATTCTCAAATGTTGTCGATGAGTGCCTACAACTCCATGGTGGATATGGCTATATGCTCGAATACCCAATTGCTCGTGCTTATATCGATAACCGTGCAAACCGTATTTATGCAGGGACCAATGAAATTATGAAGGAATTGATTTCTCGTTCACTTTAAATACGGTCAATGCTGTCTTCATATAGAACTTAAAGCATCTTCCTATTAGAAGGGAGATGCATTCTCATTAAAATTTATTTTTATAAAAAAGTGATCAGTTTACTTAATATTCACATTTAAATATTTATTCAATCGCAAGATTTAAGCAATTCTTTTTAAAAATCCTTCAACCAATTCTAAAACGTCATGCTGTTTTTCTTGATGAGGAAAATGTCCACAAGCCTCAATAATCGCCAATACATTTTCACCCTGCCCTCGCTCAACGAAACGTCTCGGTTGCGCTAAAGTTGCATATTCATCATGTTCGCCATGAATCGCCAAAAGGGGACATTGAATTAAAGTCAAATACTCATCCAAATTCCATGTTACAAAATCAGGTGAAAGCCATGTTTCTGTCCATGCATCTAATACCCATTGTGTTTTGTCTGCATGGTATTTAGCTAAACGATTAAATAATTTTTCATTTTTAAAGTTTTCTTTAGCTTGCCTAATCCCTGCTAAAGTCACGTCTTCTACTTGAGATTGCGCAGACACTGTGATTAAAGCTTGGCATTGCCTTGGGTAAAGTGCAGCACAAACACTAGCCATACCACCACCTACACTATGCCCCATTGCAATAAAAGTATTGATTTGAAAATGATCCAACAGAATAGGCAATATTGATTTGGCTTCTTGTGCAACAAAATCAATAGCTAAGGGATGATCTAATGCAGAGGAACAACCAAATCCTAAACGATCATAAGCAATGACACTACGTCCTGTCACCATTGCCAATTTTTCAGGAAAATCACGCCACAACTCCACACTTCCGAGTGATTCATGAAATAAAATAATCGGTGATTTTTGCTCAAAAGTGCAATCCTTTTGCCAATGCTGTGCAAATAATTCAGCCTTTCCAATTTTAATTCTATGCACTGAATGTATGAGCTGCATCATGTATTCATCCTAAATTTATAATAAAAGCTCAATATTTTTAGCATATTTTATCGTAATAAAAATGAACCCTTTGGTCTTGAAAATAAAAAAGGAGCTTTCGCTCCTTTTCTGATTCCCTATTTTAATTAAGAAACCAATTTAGGCTTTTTTGCCGCTTGTGCTTCACGCTTACGAAATTTCAACACACCATCATCAAACTTAGCATGTTTCAATTCTTTACGGTCTGCAAGATAGTTGTTCGTCACTTTCCAAGGTGCATGTTTACCTTGTTTAGGCATCACATCAGCAGCACGTGCAATATAACCCGATGATAAGCTTCCCATAACGGTGTCTTCCATCAATTCAGTTGCATCACCTTGTGGAACCACCTCATCATAGCCTTTCTTATCCATATAATTGAGGAGACGAGTAATATAATCCGCTGCAATATCAACTTTAAGTGTCCACGATGCATTAATATAACCAATAATCATCGCCATATTTGGGACATCACTCACCATCACACCTTGATACAACATATGTTGTGAGGTATTTAGCGGTTTACCATCTAATGTTGCTTTAATACCACCTAAAATCTGAATTTCCAAACCTGTTGCAGAGACGATAATATCTGCATCCAAATGCTGACCTGATTTAAGTTGAATGCCTGTTTCAGTAATTTTTTCAATATGATCCGTTTCAACACTCGCTTTACCAGAACGTAAAATCTTAAATAAATCACCATCAGGCACGACGCATAAACGTTGATCCCATGGATTATAGCTTGGCGTAAAGTGTTTCATATCCACTTTACCTTTTAGCTGCATTTCAATTGATTTTAATAGCAATTTACGCAGTACTTTAGGCTGCTTTTGTGCAAGTGCATAAATACCACGTTGCATACCAATATTACGTGCACGCGTCAATTTATAGGCTAAATCTTCAGGCAATACTTTGCGCATTTTGTCATACACAAAATCCACCGATGGAATTGATGCAATATAGGTAGGTGAACGTTGTAACATGGTCACATGACCTGCCCCCCCTTTTGCCATTGCTGGAACCAAGGTAATTGCTGTTGCACCACTACCAATAATCACAACTTTTTTACCTGCATAATCTAAATTTTCAGGCCAAAATTGTGGATTAACAAACTCACCTTTAAAGTTTTCTTTACCAGGATAATCAGGCTGATAACCTTGGTCATAGTTATAATAACCGGTACAACCTACCACAAAGTTTGCTATCCAAGTCTGTAATTGACCATTCGGATCTTCAATTTCCACAGACCATTTTTTTGTTACCGAATCATAATTCGCAGTGCGTACCCGATGATTAAAATGAATTTTATCCTTAAGTTTAAATTCATCAACAACTTCAGAAACATAACCTTTAATTGAAGCACCATCTGCAAGTACATTTGCTTTTTGCCAAGGCTTAAAATTAAAACCAAAAGTCGACATATCCGAATCTGAACGAATACCAGGATATTTAAATAAATCCCAAGTACCACCAAAACTATCTCGGCGCTCAATTATTTCAAACGAACGTTGTGGCGAATTTTTAGATAAATGTGCAGCTACTCCAATACCAGAGATCCCTGCGCCTACAATGAGAATATCAACTTGCTTTTCCATTTTCTTTTTATAACCTTTTTAAGAGTACATTTTTATTAAAACATAAATTTGACAATACACAATGTCAAGTTTGACTTTTTCTGACAAAATGCATGTCACTTGAGGACATTTTTAATATTTTGTCTAACAATTATTATTCCGAAGCATAAAAAAGGTCGGTATAAAAACCGACCTTTTCAAGAACAACCGAAGTTCTTAGAGAAGTATTAGTTTACTTCACGATCTACAAGTTCTACATAAGCCATTGGTGCAGCATCACCTGCACGGAAACCAGCTTTAAGAACACGCAGATAACCACCGTTACGTTCTTTATAACGAGGGCCTAGAACGGTAAATAATTTACCAACAGTTGCTGCTGAACGAGTACGAGCAAACGCTAAACGACGGTTTGCAACAGTATCGTTTTTAGCTAAAGTGATTAAAGGCTCAGCTACACGACGTAACTCTTTTGCTTTAGGAACAGTAGTTTTGATTAACTCATGTTCAAACAAAGAATTCGCCATGTTTTGGAACATCGCTTTACGATGACTGCTTGTACGGCCTAATTTCACACCACTATTACGATGACGCATGGTGATAGTCCTACTTAATTAACGGCTACGATAGGCAAAACGATCGTCCATACGCAAACTAGCTGGTGGCCAGTTTTCTAAACGCATGCCGAGTTGTAAGCCTTTTGAAGCCAGAACATCTTTGATTTCAGTCAACGATTTTTTACCTAAGTTAGGAGTTTTTAATAACTCAACTTCAGTACGTTGTACTAAATCACCAATGTAGTAAATATTTTCTGCTTTCAAACAGTTAGCAGAACGAACAGTAAGCTCTAGATCATCTACTGGACGAAGCAAGATTGGGTCAACTTCTTCACGAGGTTCTTGAGCCACTGGCGCTTGATCTTTCTGAAGATCAACAAAAATTGCAATTTGTTGTTGCAAGATTGTTGCCGCTTTGCGGATCGCTTCTTCTGGATCTACGGTACCATTTGTTTCAAGATCAATGACCAATTTATCAAGGTCAGTACGTTGTTCTACACGCGCATTTTCTACGGTATAAGAAACACGTTTGATTGGGCTATAAGAAGCATCTAACTGTAAACGACCCACTGGGCGAGTTTCGCCTTCAGGGAAGCGTGAGTCAGATGTTTCATAACCACGACCTTGAGCAACTTTCAAGCGCATTTTTAATGAGCCTGTAGCACTTAAAGTGCCGATCACATGTTCAGGGTTAACCACTTCAACATTATGTGGCAAACGAAGATCAGCAGCAGTTACATCGCCAGGACCTTGTTTTTCTAATGTTAAATATGCTTCGTTTTGATCGAACAGCTTAATAGACAATCCTTTTAGGTTCAGCAAGAGCTCGACGATGTCCTGCTGCAAGCCTTCTAAAGTACTGTACTCGTGCTCGACACCTTCTATTTCCACTTCAACCACAGCAGCGCCAGGCAAAGAAGATAATAGAATGCGACGTAAAGCATTCCCCAGAGTATGACCAAAGCCACGCTCTAAAGGTTCTAGAATCACTTTCGCCGAGGTCCCGCTTGCCGCTTCGACCTTGATCGCTTGCGGAGTAAGAAACTCGTTTGCAGTACGCGTCATTATTGCTACCTCAAGGATTATTTAGAATACAATTCTACAATCAAGCTTTCGTTGATTTCAGCAGGTAAATCAGAACGATCTGGTGCAGCTTTAAATGTACCTTCAAGTTTCGAATGATCTACTTCGATCCAAGGAGAAGTACCACGTTGAGCAGCTAATTCAATTGCGTTTTTAATACGTAATTGTTGTTTAGCACCTTCGTGAACTGCGATCACGTCACCCGCTTTAACTTGGATAGACGCGATATTAACGCGACGACCATTTAAAGTGATTGAACGGTGAGATACAAGCTGACGAGCTTCTGCACGTGTAGAACCAAAGCCCATACGATAAACAACGTTATCTAAACGGCTTTCAAGCAATTTCAACAAGTTTTCACCTGTTGCGCCTTTAACACGAGCAGCTTCTTTATAGTAATTACTAAATTGACGCTCTAACACACCGTACATACGACGTACTTTTTGTTTTTCACGTAATTGTAGTGAATACTCAGATTGTTTACCACCACGAGCCCCGCCATGTTGACCAGGCGCTTTAGCAGCTTTTTTAGTTTTGACGTCAAAAGGTTTAACGCCAGATTTTAATTGCAGGTCTGTCCCTTCGCGGCGAGAGAGTTTGCATTTTGGACCAATATAACGAGCCATGAATGTTTCTCCTTACACGCGACGTTTTTTAGGTGGACGGCAACCGTTGTGCGGAATTGGAGTCACATCGGTAATGCTGTTAATTTTATAACCCACTGCACCTAATGCACGAACCGCAGATTCACGACCAGGACCAGGACCTTTTACAAGGACGTCCAAGTTTTTCAAACCGTAATCCAAAGCAGCTTTACCAGCAACTTCAGCAGCTACCTGAGCAGCAAACGGAGTTGATTTACGTGATCCACGGAAGCCTTGTCCACCTGAAGTGGCCCAAGCCAATGCATTACCTTGACGATCAGTAATCGTAACAATGGTGTTATTAAAAGAAGCGTGAATGTGTGCAACACCTTCAGAGACGGTACGGGTGACCTTCTTGCGTGTGCGAGTATCTTTAGCCATCTTTTAGCTTCCAGAAATCTTATTTCTTAATAGGTTTGCGCGGACCTTTACGGGTACGTGCGTTAGTTTTGGTGCGTTGTCCGCGAACAGGCAAGCTGCGACGATGACGAAGACCGCGGTAGCAGCCTAAATCCATTAAACGTTTAATGTTCATGGAAATTTCGCGACGTAAGTCACCTTCGGTTGGAACCTTAGCAACTTCAGCACGAATCGCATCAAGCTGAGCATCATCTAATTCACGAATTTTAGTAGTTGTAGCAACACCCGCAGCAGCTAAGATAACTTTAGCAGTATGGCGACCAATACCAAAAATATACGTGAGAGAGATAACAGCATGCTTGTTATCCGGAATGTTTACACCGGCAATACGAGCCATTCAAATTTCTCCAAAAAGGCAGTAGAGATAATCAACCGCCCCACAAAAATCTTGAGGGGCGGATAATAACCTAATTAGCCTACTGAAATCAACAGGTCTTAATTAAATTAACCTTGACGCTGCTTATGACGAGGTTCAGCGCTACAAATTACGCGAATAACCCCATTACGACGGATAACTTTACAGCTACCACAAATTTTCTTTACAGAAGCTTGTACTTTCATGATGAAACCTCTAAGTGCGCTTATCCTTTAGGATGAGCAGTCGTTTTTCTCATTAACGTTTGATTGTCATATTGGCGTGAAGTGAGATGTGCTTGTAGCTGAGCCATAAAGTCCATCACAACAACAACAACGATCAACAATGATGTACCACCAAGGTGGAACGGAATACCAAAAGAACTTTGCAGAATCATTGGCATCAAACAAATCACAGTAATATAAATCGCACCAATAAACGTCAAACGATTAAGAATATGATCTAAGTAACGAGCAGTTTGCTCACCTGGGCGAATACCAGGTACATAAGCTCCGCTGCGTTTCAAGTTCTCTGATACTTCTTTAGGGCTAAATACAAGTGCCGTATAAAAATAACAGAAAAAGATAATTAACGCACCAAAGAGCACCAAATACAAAGGTTGTCCAGGCGACAATACGAGTGCCAAATCTTGAAGGCTACGTTTTACAATTCCTGCATTTGGATCAGCACTACCCAACCATTGACCTAAACTTGCAGGGAACAACAATAACGAACTTGCGAAAATTGCTGGAATAACCCCTGCCATGTTAATTTTCAATGGCAAATGTGTTTGCTGTGCAGTGAATACACGACGACCTTGCTGCTTTTGAGCATAGTTAACAGGTATGCGGCGTTGCGCTTTTTCAATAAACACAATCGCTGCCAGTACAGCAACCGAGAGCAATCCAAAAATAGCCAAACCAATTAAACTTGACTGACCATTATCTACCGAAGTAAATGCTTGAATTACTAGGTTTGGTAAGCCAGCAACAATACCTGCGAAGATAATCATCGAGATACCATTACCAATACCGCGCTCTGTAATTTGCTCACCCAACCACATTAAGAACATCGTACCTGCAACTAACGATGTTAGTGCTGGAATGTAAAATGCCAGTCCAGAAGTCAAAGTAATACCTTGACTAATTAGACCTGCACACATCCCGATACCCTGAACAAATGCGAGTAAAAGTGTGCCATAGCGTGTGTACTGATTAATCTTACGCTTGCCCTGCTCGCCTTCTTTCTTTAATGCTTCCAGCGAAGGAACAACCGTTGACATTAACTGCACGATAATCGATGCAGAAATGTATGGCATGATCCCTAACGCAAGAATTGACATTCGCTCTAATGCCCCGCCTGAGAACATATTAAACAAGCCTAAGAAGGTACCCTCATTAGCCTTGAAAAAACGTTCTAAAGCGACATTATCGATACCTGGTAGCGGAATATGCGCTCCTAGTCGAAAGACCACCAATGCACCAATTAAGAACATTAATCGGCGTATAACTTCACGATATTTCACATGAAACGGTTGACCTTTCATCATATTCACATGACCTGAAGAACTAGGAGACATACTCACTCGCGATTACTCCTCGACTTTACCGCCAGCAGCTTCTACAGCAGCTTTAGCGCCTTTAGTCAAAGCAACACCTTGTACAGTGAACGCACGAGTAATTTCACCAGAAAGAACGATACGAGCACGTAACATATCTTTACGTACAACATTCGCAGCTTTCAAAGTTTCAAGTGAAACAATATCACCTTCAACTTTAGCAAGTTCTGACAAACGTACTTCAGCAGTTTTCAAAGCCAATTGGCTAGTGAAACCGAATTTAGGTAAACGACGATATAACGCAGTTTGACCACCTTCAAAGCCTGGACGAACGCCACCACTTTTACGTGATTTTTGACCTTTGACACCACGGCCACCGGTTTTACCAACGCCAGAACCGATACCACGGCCTAAACGACGGTTTTCACGTTTTGCACCTTCAGCAGGTGCAAGCTCATTTAAACGCAGAGTCATGGCTTATTCCTCTACACTAACCATATAGTAGACTTTGTTGATCATACCACGGTTAGAAGGAGTATCTACCACTTCTACAGTATGACCAATACGACGCAGACCTAAACCTTGTAGGCAAAGTTTGTGATTTTTCAAACGATGCGAAGCAGATTTAGTCTGGGTAACTTTAATCGTTTTCATGATTGATTACCCTAAAATTTGTTCTACTGAAAGACCACGTTTTGCAGCAACTTTCTCTGGAGAAGTCATATCACGCAAACCATTAAAAGTCGCGTTTACAACGTTTGCAGCGTTTGTAGAACCATAACATTTAGTCAATACGTTACGTACACCAGCAGCTTCAAGTACCGCACGCATAGAACCACCAGCGATTACGCCAGTACCTTCTGATGCAGGTTGCATGAATACACGGCTAGCGCCATGACGCGCATTGATTGGGTGTTGTAAAGTACCGTCAACAAGATCAACAGTGATCATGTTACGACGTGCAGCTTCAAGTGCTTTAGAAATAGCAGCTGGAACTTCACGTGCTTTACCACGACCAAAACCTACACGACCATTACCATCACCAACCACAGTCAATGCTGTGAAAGAGAAGATACGACCACCCTTAACAACTTTGGCTACACGATCAACGGCAACCAGCTTTTCAACAAGACCTTCGTTTTGTTCAACTTTAGCCATGATTAGAACTCCAAGCCGTTTTCACGAGCAGCATCAGCCAAGGCTTTGATACGACCATGATATTTAAAACCAGAACGGTCAAACGCTACTTTAGTAACACCAGCAGCTTTCGCACGTTCTGCGATTAAAGCACCTACTTTAGTAGCTGAATCTACATTACCTGTAGTACCGCTACGTAAAGATGCATCCAAAGTAGAAGCTTGCGCTAATACTTTGCCACCATCTGCTGAAATAACTTGCGCATAGATGTGACGCGGCGTGCGGTTTACACACAAACGAGTCGCACCCAATGCACGAATGTGCAAGCGTGTGCTTTTTGCACGACGCAAACGGGATTGTTTCTTTTCGTTCATAAGAACCTCGCGCCTTATTTCTTCTTAGCTTCTTTACGAAGAACAACTTCGTCAGAATAACGAACACCTTTACCTTTATAAGGCTCTGGTGGACGGTAACCACGGATATCTGCAGCCACTTGACCTAAAGCTGCTTTATCAGCAGATTTAAGAATAATTTCAGTTGCAGTTGGAGTTTCAGCAGTTACACCTTCTGGAAGGTTGTAGTCGATTGGGTGTGAAAAACCAAGGTTAAGGTTAACAACGTTACCTTTAACCGCAGCTTTATAACCAACACCAATGAGTTGTAACTTGCGTTCGAAACCTTCGCTAACACCTTTTACAAGGTTGTTAAGAACAGCGCGAGCAGTACCAGCTTGCATCCAAGCGTCTTTCGACTCAGCTTTAGGAGCAATGTGAAGTTGACCTTCTTCCTGTTTTAGCTCGACCAGCGCATGCAGGTTGAAAGACAACGTACCTTTGCTGCCTTTCACTTCGACCTGCCGGCCGTTCTGAGTAACTGTTACACCATTAGGTACAGTTACTGGGGCTTTAGCCACACGAGACATGAGGAATCACCTATTAAGAAACAAAAGCAATAACTTCACCACCAACGCCCGCAGCACGTGCAGCGCGATCAGTCATGATGCCTTTGCTTGTAGAAACAATTGCAATACCTAAACCTTGCTTAACGCTAGGAAGTGCATCTTTACCGCGATATTGGCGTAGACCTGGACGGCTTACACGTTTCACAGTATCAATAACTGGTTTGCCTTCGAAATATTTTAAAGTAATAGTCAAAGTAGCTTTGCCTTCATTATCAGCAACTTCTACGTTTGAAATATAACCTTCTTGTTGAAGTACGTTCGCAATCGCAACTTTCAACTTAGAGTTTGGCATAGAAACAGTTTGTTTCTTTGCCATTTGTGCGTTACGAACACGTGTTAACATGTCGGCAACGGTATCTTGCATACTCATTTATAGTCGCTCCTTACCAGCTTGCCTTAACAACGCCCGGTACATCACCTTGCATTACTGTGTCACGTAATTTGTTACGGCTTAAGCCGAACTTACGGAAGTAACCATGAGGACGACCAGTTAAACCACAACGGTTACGAAGACGCACTGGAGATGCATTACGTGGTAATGCTTGTAACTTCATCATCGCTTCGAAACGCTCTTCATCAGTTGCATTTACATTTGCAATCGTTGCTTTTAATTCAGCACGTTTTGCAGCAAATTTTGCAACTGTTTTTTCGCGTTTCAATTCGCGATTAATCATACCTTTCTTAGCCATATCGACCTCTTATTTGAATGGGAAGCCGAAACCACGCATAAGCGCACGGCCTTCGTCATCAGTGCGAGCAGTCGTAGTGATGGTGATGTCCATACCACGAATACGATCGATCTTATCAAAATCGATTTCAGGGAACATGATTTGTTCCTTGAGACCCATAGAGTAGTTACCACGACCGTCAAATGATTTCGCAGAGAAACCACGGAAGTCACGGATACGAGGGATCGCAATTGAGATCAAACGGTCTAAGAATTCGTACATTTGTTCGCCGCGTAAAGTAACTTTACAACCAATCGGCCAACCATCACGGATTTTGAAACCAGCGATTGATTTACGAGCTAAAGTTAATACTGGTTTTTGACCAGCAATAGCTTGCATATCAGCTAAAGCGCCATCTAACAATTTCTTGTCAGCTGAAGCCGCACCAACACCCATATTAATGGTAATTTTTGTGATGCGAGGAATCTCCATCACGTTCGCCAAACCAAGTTCTTCTTTCAACTTAGCTCGGATTTCGTCGTTATAACGCGTTTTAAGTCTGGCCATAGCCTATTTCAACCTATTACTTCGCTACCGCCACTGATTCACCATTTGACTTGTAAACGCGAGTTTTCACGCCTTCAGACACTTGGTAACCAACACGGTCAGCCTTTTGGGTTGTAGCATTAAAAATTGCCACGTTTGAAATATGAAGCGAAGCTTCTTGTGTAACGATAGCGCCTTCAGCACCTGTTGCACGGTTCGGCTTTTGATGCTTCTTAACCAAGTTAAGGCCTTCTACCATAACACGGTCATTAGAAACAGACAGAACAGTACCCTGTTTGCCTTTTTCTTTACCTGCGATCACAATTACTTGATCGCCTTTTCTAATCTTAGCCATGATTGCCTCTATTATAGAACTTCAGGAGCCAATGAAATGATTTTCATGAACTGTTCAGTACGAAGTTCACGAGTCACTGGTCCGAAAATACGAGTGGCAATCGGAGCCTTGTTGTTGTTCAGAATAACTGCAGCATTGTCATCGAAACGGATCACAGAACCGTCTGGACGACGAATACCGAATTTAGTACGAACCACAACAGCATTCATCACGTCACCTTTTTTAACACGGCCACGTGGAATTGCTTCTTTTACAGTAACTTTAATAATGTCGCCAACAGAAGCATAACGACGATGTGAACCACCTAGTACTTTGATACATTGTACGCGGCGAGCACCACTGTTGTCTGCTACGTCGAGCATACTTTCGGTTTGAATCATTGCCCTACTCCAAAACCGAGTCGCATCACCGGTCGAAATTTCGAAAGGCTCAAAGAGTACTCGAAATTAACCAATGATGCAACAAGAACGTTAATTACTCAGCAGCAGCTTCAACTACTTCAACTAAAGTCCAAGACTTAGTTTTAGAAATTGGGCGGCTTTCTTTGATGCTTACTAGGTCGCCAACTTTAGCAACGTTGTTTTCATCATGAGCGTGTAATTTAGTTGAACGGCGGATTGATTTGCCATACAACGGGTGTTGAACGCGGCGTTCAATAAGAACAACAATAGACTTGTCCATTTTGTCACTTACGACTTTGCCAGTTAACGTGCGAACTGTTTGCTCACTCATTGTCCGTTCCCCTGTTTTTCGGTAAGGAGTGTCTTGATACGAGCAATAGTTTTACGAGTAAGCGCAACTTCATGCGATTTACCCAATTGACCAGTTGCTTTCGCCATACGAAGACGGAATTGGTTAAGCTGTTGCTCATCAAGCAAAGCTGTCAACTCTTCTACCGATTTTTCACGTAGATCTTTAGTTTTCATTACATCACCGTCTTAGTAACGATAGTGGTTTTGAACGGAAGTTTAGCCGCTGCAAGCGCAAACGCTTCACGAGCCAATTCTTCACTAACACCATCCATTTCGTACAAGATCTTACCTGGTTTGATTTGACAAACCCAGTATTCCACAGAACCTTTACCTTTACCCATACGAACTTCTAATGGTTTTTCAGTAATTGGTTTGTCTGGGAAAACACGGATAAAGATCTTACCACCACGTTTAACACGACGACTAATTGTACGACGACAAGCTTCAATCTGACGCGCAGTCATTTGACCACGTTCAATAGATTTAAGCGCAACAGTACCAAAAGATACAGTGCTACCGCGATGTGCTAGACCAGTGTTACGGCCTTTTTGTACTTTACGGAATTTAGTACGTTTAGGTTGCAACATGGATTATTCTCCTTTTTCAGCAGAACGATCATTGCGACGACCACGACGCTCTTGACCTTCACCACGACCACGACCACGTTTAGCTGGACGCTCTTCAGCAGGAGCAGGGTTCATGACTTGTTTCATGCCACCTAAGATCTCACCACGGAAAATCCATACTTTAACGCCGATCGTACCGTAAGTAGTCTCAGCACGCATAGTTGCGTAATCAATATCAGCACGAAGCGTATGCAAAGGTACACGACCTTCACGATACCATTCAGTACGTGCAATCTCTGCACCACCTAAACGGCCTGAAACTTCAACTTTGATACCTTTAGCGCCAGCACGCATTGTGTTTTGAACCGCACGCTTCATAGCACGACGGAACATTACACGTTTTTCTAATTGAGAAGCAATTGCTTCAGCAACTAGACGCGCGTCTAAGTCTGGACGATCAATTTCATTGATACTTACTTGCGCAGGAACACCCATAATATTGGTAAGTTCACGCTGTAATTTCTCAATGTCTTCGCCTTTTTTACCGATCACGATACCTGGACGAGCAGTGCTAATTGTTACTTTAGCAGCGCCTGTAGGACGTTCGATAAGAATATTGCTGATCATTGCATTCTTAAGTTTTTTAGTCAAAAACTCACGAACTTGCAAATCTTTAAGCAAGTATTCAGCGTATTGTTTCGGATTCGCATACCAGTTAGCGTTATGACGTTTCACAACACCTAGGCGGATACCGATTGGATGAACCTTCTGACCCATATCAAACCCCTACCTTAACGGTGATGTGACAAGTACGCTTAGTAATACGATCTGCACGGCCTTTAGCACGTGGCATAATACGTTTAAGGCTCATGCCTTCATCAACGTAAATCGTAGTTACTTTAAGATCGTCTACATCTAAACTGTTATTATGTTCAGCGTTTGCAATTGCAGATTCCAATGCCTTTTTAACCAAAACTGCAGCTTTTTTGTTGCTGAAGTTAAGGATGTTAAGCGCGTGAGCAACAGATTTGCCACGGATTAGGTCTGCAACCAAACGAGTTTTTTGTGCCGAGATAGCGGCACCGCGTAATTTAGCAGTAACTTCCATCATAGCACCTTAACGTTTAGACTTCTTGTCAACACCGTGACCACGATAGGTACGAGTTGGCGCGAATTCACCTAATTTATGTCCAACCATATGTTCAGATACAATCACTGGAACATGGTTACGACCATTATGTACAGAAATTGTTAAACCAACAAAATCTGGGAGGATCATCGAACGACGCGACCAAGTTTTGATCGGCTTACGAGAATTACTCGCTACAGCCGCTTCAACCTTAGCGAACAAGTGCGCATCGACGAATGGGCCTTTTTTCAGAGAACGAGGCATTGTCAGATTCCTTTACTTGTTACTTAACGCGACGGTCGCGAATGATCATCTTAGTCGTACGCTTATTGGTACGAGTCTTGTACCCTTTCGCTTTTTGACCCCATGGGCTTACAGGTTGAATACCTTTATTACGCCCTTCACCACCACCATGTGGATGGTCTACTGGGTTCATCGCCATACCACGAACGGTAGGACGAACGCCACGCCAGCGTGATGCACCTGCTTTACCAAGTGAACGAAGGTTGCTTTCTGAGTTAGATACTTCACCTAACACAGCGCGACATTCAACGTGTACTTTACGCATTTCGCCTGAACGTAGACGAATAATCGCGTAAGAACCGTCACGACCTAACAACTGAGCAGAAGTACCAGCAGAACGTACTAATTGTGCGCCTTTACCGATTTTAAGCTCGATGTTATGTAATGTAGAACCGATTGGCATGTTGCGAAGTGGCAAGCAGTTACCTGTACGAATTGGAGCATCGTTACCAGATTGTACTTTATCACCAGCACGAAGGCCTTTAGGTGCAATGATATAACGACGTTCACCGTCAGCATAAAGCACAAGTGCAATATGAGATGTACGGTTAGGATCGTATTCAATACGCTCTACAGTTGCAGGAATACCATCTTTGTTACGTTTAAAGTCAACAAGACGATAGTGCTGCTTATGACCGCCACCAACGTGACGAGTTGTAATGTGACCGTTGTTATTACGACCACCAGTACGTTTTTTAGCTTCTACCAACGGTGCATAAGGCGCGCCTTTGTGAAGATGGCTATGAACCACTTTCTCTACAAAGCGACGTCCTGGAGACGTTGGCTTACATTTTTGAATAGGCATAATTCTCGTCCTTACTCCGCTGCGTTTTCAGCGGTATCGCCCAAGTCAGCCATTTCAACATCTTGGCCAGCTTTCAGGGTGACGTATGCTTTTTTAACATCAGAACGACGTCCTAATGTACGACCAAAGCGCTTAGTCTTACCTTTAGTGATAGTCGTGTTAACTTTAACAACTTCCACACCAAACAATTGTTCAACTGCTTTTTTGATTTCAAGTTTGTTTGCATCAAGTGCAACTTTAAATACTTGAACACCAGCAGTCTCACCTAAAACTTGTGCTTTTTCTGAGAATACAGGTCCTTGGAGGACTTGATAGATACGTTCGTTGTTCATCCGAGTTCTACCTCAATTTTCTTAGCAGCAGCAACAGACATTACAACTTTATCGAACGCGATCAAGCCAACAGGATCGATCCCAGCAGCATCAACCACATCAACGTGTGGAAGGTTACGTGCAGCTAAATATAGATTTTCATCTACAGCTTCAGTAACGATTAATGCGCGAGTAGCGTTCAAGTCGTTAAGTTTTGCAAGCAATTCTTTAGTTTTAGGCGCTTCAACAGCAAACTCTTCAACTAATACAAGACGATCTTGGCGAACAAGTTCAGCTAAGATACATTGCATTGCACCGCGGTACATTTTACGGTTCACTTTTTGTGACCAATCTTGTGGACGAGCAGCAAAAGTTTTACCACCACCAACCCAGATTGGGCTACGAATAGAACCAGCACGAGCGCGGCCAGTACCTTTTTGACGGAATGGTTTTTTACCACCGCCAGAAACGTCTGCACGTGATTTTTGTGCTTTTGAGCCTTGACGACCACCAGCTAAATAAGCTGTAACAACTTGGTGTACAAGCGCTTCATTGAATTCACGACCAAACGCAACTTCAGACAATTCAACAGCAGAGCCGGAAACAGTATTTAAATTCACGTTATTTCCCCTCAGGCCTTGATAGTAGGACGAACAGTTACGTCGCCACCAGTAGCACCAGGAACCGCGCCTTTAACAACAAGAACTGAACGTTCAACGTCGATAGCAACGATTTCAAGACCCTGTGTAGTTACACGTACATCACCTAGGTGACCAGGCATTTTTTTGCCTTTGAATACGCGACCAGGAGTCTGGTTTTGACCTGTAGAACCGATTACACGGTGAGATACAGAGTTACCATGTGTAGCATCTTGCGTACGGAAGTTCCAACGCTTAACACCACCTTGGAAACCTTTACCTTTAGATTGACCAGTTACGTCAACAACTTGACCTACTGTGAACAAGTCTACACCGATAGTTCCACCAACTTCACGACCTTCAAGATCAGCTTCTGTAGCACGGAATTCTTGAACTAAACGACCAGCTGCAACACCTGCTTTCGCAAAGTGACCTTTCTGAGCGTTAGTTACGCGAGATTCGCGACGTTCACCAGTAGTGATTTGAATCGCTTGATAACCATCAGTTTCAAGCGTTTTGATTTGAGTGATACGGTTAGGATCAACCTCAATCACTGTTACAGGTACAGAAACACCAGCATCTGTAAAGATACGTGTCATACCGCACTTGCGACCGACTAAACCAATAGCCATGTGCATAAACCTCTAAAAAAGCGGCTTAATTAACTTAGAGCGTTAATTAACCGAAAGCCTTAACCCAATGCGATCTGAACATCAACACCAGCTGCAAGATCCAATTTCATCAACGCATCTACAGTTTTATCTGTAGGCTGAACGATATCGATCAAACGTTTATAAGTGCGGATCTCATATTGGTCACGCGCATCTTTATTTACGTGTGGTGATGTTAAAACGTTAAAACGTTCAATGCGTGTAGGCATTGGAATTGGACCACAAACTTGTGCACCAGTACGTTTTGCTGTTTCTACGATTTCTTGAGAAGATTGATCAATTAAACGATGATCAAAAGACTTAAGACGGATACGAATTCTCTGGTTAGACATACCAGTTAACTCCAAGCCAAATATATAAAGAATCACTCCTGACGCATCTCACCCCACTAAAAAGGCAAGTGTCAAGAGCAGTGAAAATCACTAAGGTCGTGATCGATGCCACGACTGTAACGATCTGGGTAACTTTCTTCGTTACCCAACCCTTCGTATTGAAGGGTCGCCCATTATAACGATTGTTTAACGCTTAAGCAAATATATTTAGCATTTTTTAATTGTTTTTAAATAGTTCATGAAAATCAATCTGCTTAAATCTCAAGCAGACTTTTTAATGTCTTAAGACATAATCAATCGCCTGATTTAAGATTTGATGACCTGCCATAAAATCATGTTTTGGCGATATTTTTAAACTCTCTAATGGCTGCACATAATGCCCTTGAAAGACTTGCTGATCTTCTTCATGTTCAATAAAGAGCCCTAAACTTTGTGGGGTAATTTCAGGATGAAATTGGAAACCCAATACATTTTTCCCAATCTGATACAGTTGATTTCTACAAATTTCGTTTTCAGCCAAACGTACAGCACCTTTAGGAATATCAAAGGTTTCACTGTGCCATTGCATGACTCGCATTTTCTCAGGCAATTGAAAACAAAACTCAGGTGTGGCCGTACTTTTATATACGGTTGTCCAACCCAGCTCTTGCATTGGATTACGATAGACATTGGCACCTAAAGCATTGGCGATCAGCTGCCCACCTAAGCACAAACCAATTGCAGGTTTCTCTGTTGCCAAATATCGGCGTATCCAACGCTTTTCAATTTTTAACCAAGGATAATTCGCTTCATCATTCACACTCATTTCACCACCCATAATGATCAGTAGATCCACATCATCGACTTGAGGCAGAGCCTCTATATCTAATGCGAAATCCTTAGGTAAGGCATAAAATTCAGTTGCTGTAATGTGTGCATTTAGGGATTTTAAATAGTCATAACATGCGCCAAAATCTTCGCCTGCAATATGTCTAAAATAATGTACTTTTAATTTTTTCATCTGAGCACCATTTTTGTCATAATGTCTTTGATCATGATTTTAATTAAGCAAAAATGAAGCCAAATCCTTTTTAATTTATAAATATTCACATTTTAAAACTTTGCGCTACATGCTTTCTGTGTTTCTCTTTAATCATCTTTTATTGGTATCTAGAGCCTTGTTGTGAAACTTCATCCGCAAACTGCTTTGGTTCATGCTGAACGTAAAGCACCTCAATGGATCAACACGATTCAACCCCCAATCTATCGTGCATCTACCATTATTTTTAATGATACAACAGCATTGTTTGATCGGCATTGGACTGATCCGTATGACTATAGTTATGGTACGCACGGTACACCTAGCACGTTCACACTAGGCGATAATATTGCCCAAATCGAAGGTGGTGAATATTGTCTATTATGCCCAAGTGGTCTATCTGCAATTAATTTAGTCAATGCTTGTTTTCTAGCAACAGGAGATGAGGTGTGGGTTGCAGACAATATTTATGGTCCTAATATGGAACATTTGCGCAATTTAGAATCACGTTATGGCATCATCGTTAAAGTGTATAACGCAATTGATATCAATAGTTTTCAACCCACAGAGAAAGCCAAACTGCTTTGGTTAGAAGCGGCTGGATCAGTCACTTTAGAGTTTCCCGACCTGATCAATCTGGTAAAAAAAGCCAAAGCCAACAATATACTCACAGCACTTGATAATACGTGGGGCGCAGGTTTAGCCTTTAATGCCTTTGATTTCAGTCAGGAGCATTTAACTGTAGATATGACCGTACATGCCTTGACTAAATATCCAAGCGGTGGTGGTGATATTCTCATGGGCTCTGTGGTCACGCGTGATCAAGCTTTACATCACAAGCTGTTTCGCGCACATGCGATTCAAGGCATTGCGATTTCAGGTGATGATGCAGCACAAGTACAACGTAGTTTAGCTTCGATGAAAATTCGCTATGAACATCAGTCACAAACCGCTTTGAAACTTTTAGCATGGTTAAAGACACAAGATATTTTTGTTCAAGTATTACACCCTGCCGATCCTGACAACATTAGCCATCAATATTGGAAAGAAACATGTCAAACTGAACAAAGTGCAGGTTTGGTCAGTGTTATTTTCAAACCTGAATATGACATGACTGCGATTCGTAAATTCTGTGACCATTTAAAATTATTTAAACTTGGCTTTAGTTGGGGCGGGCCAGTCAGTTTGGTGATGTTGTATAACTTAGATGATATGCGCTATTTGGAACATTCACATTTACAAAAAGGCTTGTTGGTACGTTTTTGTATCGGCTTGGAAGATGCGGATGATTTGATTCAAGATATTGAAAATGCCTTAAAGGCGATTCAGGGTTAAAATATCGCGTATCCCCTATGAGTTGGCACTGTCTCAGCTCATAGGAAAAATGATGGCTTTTTAGATGTGCAAATTTATCTACAAAATAGCCCTCACCTTCCATGTGTATAAAGCCATTTTTAATACTCACTTTTGTTAAGGTATTTATCACAAAACGGAGATCCCTTTCCTTCCAAATAGAAAAAACACTAAAAAAAGGATCATGAATTAAAAAAGGAAAACTCAACAACAATTGGCAAAAATAGTCTGAATTTTCAAAAGCCAAATTCCGAGCAGAGGGATAATTCAACTGATAAAGATAGTCGATGTCTGGCTCAGATTGATTTTGATCATCGATAATACCCTGCTCAATAAATTCATCTATTGCATGCTGAGTCACTTTTAAAAATACATCTAAATACTGAATCCATAGATAGTTTTTTGCACGATGACCTAAATCATTTTGACCATAGCCCATCCCTCTAGAACTGACATGCTTGAGCACGTTATAGGATTTATTTTCAACGCTAAACATTTACATACTCTATTTTTTATTTTCAACAATACCAAACTGGCTTGTCTTCAAGCTTGTAATTCATTTCTACGCTATAAACTATATTTTATCAAACTCAAAAACACTAATCACCCTTCTCAAAACTCAACAACAAAAACAGTTTTACTACACCTTTAATTCATGGCATTTTGTATAACAACAATGAGATAAAAATTGAATTCAACAAAATAGTCAAACTCAAATTAAAGCTATAGGAATAACAATGGGTACACCAATCGTCATCGCAAAAAAAACTTCAGATACCTCACAAGACATCGTATTACATTCACAATTTGCTAACCGACATGGCTTGATTGCGGGAGCAACAGGTACAGGTAAAACCATCACCTTAAAAGTCTTAGCTGAAAACTTTTCTCGTATTGGTGTACCCGTATTTTTAGCTGATGCCAAAGGTGATGTGTCGAGTATTGCTAAAGCAGGATCAAGCAATCCTAAATTTGATGAACGCATTCAAAGCTTAAGCATTGAAAGTATTCCTTTTGCTGCATCTCCTACAATTTTTTGGGATCTCTTTGGTGAACAAGGACATCCGATTCGTACCACAGTTTCTGAAATTGGCCCTTTACTTCTTGCACAAATATTGAATTTAAATGAAACGCAAGAAGGTGTGCTCTCGGCTGTATTTCGTATTGCTGATGATCAAGGTTTACTTCTGATCGACTTTAAAGACCTCAAAGCCATCCTCAGCTATGTCAGTGAAAATGCAGCTGCGCTAAAAACTGAATACGGCAACCTCTCTCCTGCCAGTCTTGGTGCAATTCAACGAAATTTGTTAGCACTTGGTGATCAGGGCGGTGATCGCTTCTTTGGTGAACCAAGCTTAGACATTATGGATTTCATCCAAACAGATTCAAATGGACAAGGTTATATCAATTTATTGGCTGCGGATAAATTAATCAATACCCCAAAACTCTATGCAACATTCTTACTTTGGATGTTATCTGAGTTGTTTGAAAAACTACCTGAAGTCGGTGATATGGATAAGCCCAAATTGGTATTTTTCTTCGATGAAGCGCATTTATTATTCAACAATACAAGCCCTGCATTACAAGAAAAAATTCAACAAGTGGTACGCTTAATTCGTTCTAAAGGTGTCGGGATTTATTTTATCACCCAAAGCCCATTAGACATCCCAGAAGATGTACTTGGACAATTAGGTAATCGTGTACAACATGCGCTTCGTGCATTCACACCAAAAGATCAAAAAGCAGTCAAAACCGCAGCAGATACCTTCCGCGCAAATCCTGAGTTTAAAGTCGATGAAGCGATCACCGAACTTGCTGTAGGCGAGGCTTTAATTAGTTGTTTAGATGAGCAAGGCACACCTCAAGTTGTGGAACGTGGCATGGTCATGCCGCCTTACTCATCATTTAGTCCAATCACCTTAGATGAACGTAAAGCACTCATGACACAAAGTATCGTTGCCGGCGTATATGAGGCTGAAGTGGACCGTGATAGTGCCTATGAAATACTACAACGTAAAGTCGCTGAAAGTACTCAGCAACAAGCTGCTATCAAAGCCGCTGCAGAACAGGAAAAACAACAGCAGATTATAGAAAAACAACAAGCCAAAGCACAGCAACAGCAGGAAAAAGAAGAAGCCAAAGCAGCAGCGGCAAGAGCTAAAATGACTCAGGATGTACTCGGTACATTCGCCAAAAGTGCAGCACGCAGCCTAGGGGGGACAACAGGTCAAAAAATTGTGCGTGGTCTGCTTGGCTCATTATTTGGCGGGAAATAATCCCTTCTCTTATTTTTATAATTACTGATTAAATAAGGAGTATTTAACTATTCCTTATTTACTTTATGGTTTTTATTTCAAGAAAGCTTGCTATTTCCCCCTTAAAAATGTATTTTAAATACATCTTATAAACGCAAATAAAAAAAGGCCTCCCATGACCCCTCAACATATCGAACTTGTTAAATCTACAGTGCCTGTACTACGTGAAAATGGCGTTGCCTTAACGCAATATTTTTATAACCGCATGTTGAATAATAATCCTGATCTAAAAAATGTCTTTAACATGGATCATCAAAGTAGCGGTCGCCAACCTCGTGCACTCGCTGCTGCAGTTTTAGCTTATGCAGAACATATTGAAAACCCAAGTGTTTTAGCTAAAGCCATTGAACACATTACGACTAAACATGTCAGTCTAAATATTCAAGCAGATCAATATGCAATTGTGGGTGAAAATCTTTTACATTCAATCAGTGAAGTTTTAGATGTCCCATTTGAATCAGAATTAATTGCTGCGTGGAAAGAAGCATACTTACAACTTGCAGATATTTTAATTAATGTCGAAAAAGCGAAATACGATGGCTTAGCAACACAAGAAGGCGGCTGGAAAGGTTGGCGTGAGTTTGAAATTACTGCACTAGAAAATACGGAGACAGGTAAGAAATTCACACTAAAAGCAAAAGATGGTCAAAGCCTCCCTGCTGCTGAAGCGAGTCAGTACATTTCAGTAAAAGTACAAGTGCCAAATCACAACATTCAACAACCTCAACAGTTTACTTTTGCAACAGCACAAAACAATACTGAATATCAAATTGAAGTTAAACCTGTAGAGACAGCAACTGAATATTCTGTTGCAAATATTCTATTAGAAAGTTACAAAGTTGGTGACAGCTTAGAAGTCACTGCGCCATTAAAAGGCTAAGCTAAACTTCTGTGTACTTAAATAGGTCAAACGATGTTTGACCTATTTGATTGATTTAAAAATTTATACTCTTACCCAATCATTTTTCAATATTCTATTTTGATTTCTTTTCATCATTCATTCAGTCAGATTTATTTTCAATTTTTTTGCTTTCAACAAGTTTCACGTTAACATAGTCTTAAACTCACCAACTGAAAGCGTTATGCAGTTAAATAAATTTACCGATTACGCACTTCGCCTCGTCTTATATACAGCAAGACCTAAAGATACGCCCTATACCATTGCTGAAATTGCCAAAGACTTACAAGTTTCAGAAAATCATTTGGTTAAAATTGTACATTTTATGGCAAAAAAAGATTGGCTCATCACCACGCGAGGTAAAGGCGGGGGCATTCGCTTAAATCCTAGTGTTCACAGTTTAAAATTAGGCGAGATGGTTCGCATTTTACAAGGTCAAGTCCCAATCGTAGAATGCAATACTCCGCCCTGCGTTTTACGTCGTAATTGCGGATTAAAAGGTATCTTAGATCAAGCTGTTGAGCAGTTTTATCAAGTATTAGATCAATATACGGTTGCAGATGTGTTACATCGTTCTAATGTTACAGCGCCATCGCAAAATTCACCTATTGCATTGATTCAACTCGGATGATGCTTGTTATTTTTGAATTTATAGCAAGAAATTCGTCAGATGCAGCTTGATCATTTATACTAGGCATAATTTTTAGTTTGAAGTTGAATTATGCATCGCAGCAGTGGAAAGTCGAAAAACAGTAAAACAGCAAATGCGCCTCGGCAGAAAATTAGCTACGAAAAAAAAGTCGATTCAGCTATTTCTGAATATGCGAGTACAGCACTCAATTGGCTACGCAAAGCTGAGTTTTTAATGAGTGCACCCAAACTCGACCTATGTGTAGAAGACACGGGGTATGAGGTTGCATTTGCAGGTCGTTCAAATGCGGGGAAATCTAGCGCAATTAACGCCATCACCAACCAAAAACAACTCGCACGTGCGTCAAAAAAACCTGGTCGTACCCAAATGATCAACTTTTTTAGTTTGGGCAATCCAGATCAACGCTTGGTCGACTTACCCGGTTATGGTTATGCAGCCGTTCCCGAAGCAATGAAAATTGTTTGGCAGAAAGAATTGGAAAATTATCTGATTCATCGCAAAAGTTTACAAGGCTTAATTTTACTGATGGATATTCGCCATCCTTTACAACATTTTGATGTCATGATGTTGGAATGGGCATACTCTCGTCAGCTATTTGTCCATGTATTACTCACCAAATCTGACAAACTCAATCGTGGGCCTGCCAATAAAGCACTTTTAGAAGTTAAACAAGAATTGAAAAAAATGAAATTAAATTTTTCTATTCAATTGTTTTCATCTTTAAATAAAGAGGGCTTAGAAGAATTAGCAAGCATCATGGGTGGTCGTTTAAATTTCACGTTAGACAACCCAACAGGTTTTGACTTAGACAGCATTCCAGAGTTCTCTGATGATGAGATAGAAGAGACTGACTTAGCAAAATTTGATGAAAACTTAGTGAATAATGTAGACCAGATCAAATAATTTTGTAATTGTCTAACCAAATACATCACCTATTGATATTTGAATGTCCTAAATTGCTAATAACTATTTAGGACATTTTTTTATACTAAATATAAAATGTGTAGTAACAGATTAAAAAAATTAGGACACTGTAATGAAATTATTATCGAAATTAAAAAACAGTAAGATTGGATCGTCTATTCAGTATCATATCAAACCACGAAAGGTGAAGTTTGAATGGCAGGAAACCCCTATTGATTGGATCCCAAATCAGCCTTTTGCAAGCTATTTTATTAATGAAATTAACAATATTTTGCCTGCGGGTGAATTTTGGTTCTGCCGCCTTTATAACCGTGTATTACCTAAAGTCACTGACGAAAAATTAGCAGAAGATGTTCGTGCTTTTATTCGCCAAGAAGCCATGCATGCTCAAGCACATACATCCGCAAATAAAGAATATTTAACCGTGCGGAATATTGATATTCAACGCAACCTAGATGTGATGGACTTTCTATTTGGTAAGTTATTAGCAGATCAGCCTTTAGGTTTAAAAATTCCTGAGGCTCTTGATCATCAATGGGATCTGTTCCGCCTAGGTATCGTAGCAACAGTTGAGCACATGACGTGTGTACTTGGTAAATATGCTCTTTACAATAAAAAGTGGGGCGATCTTGGTGCAGATCCCAATATGCTTGACCTAGTGAAATGGCATGGTGCTGAAGAAATTGAACACCGTACTGTCGCATTTGATTTATACCGTCATTTAGGTGGTGGTTATATTTCTCGTTATTACCAAAGTGTGATTGTCATTGCCGCAGTACTAGGGTTATGGGTAGATGGTGCAGCACATATTATGGGACAAGACCCTCGTTTTGCCGATAAAAAACCTGCGGTATATAAACCATGGATTTGGCGTGAATGGGCAAATATTGCACAAAAAGATAATCGTATTATGCCTCATCCTCTTTGGTTAGTATCACAACAACTTGGTTATTTAATGCCTTGGTATGACCCTGTACATGAAGCAAAAACTGAAGATGCAATTGCATATTTAGATCAATCTCCTGCTGCTAAGCGTGCACTCCCTAAAGTTGCCTAAACAACACAAAATCACAATTGAGTTCAAACATAAGATCTGTATGCACAAAGTATGCAGATCTTTTTTTATTGCTCGATTTAATGTATTTATAATGTTAAATTACAACAAATATCACAATAAATGAGAAATTCGTGATGAATAGCATTATTTTATTTTTCCAAAAACTCTTTGGAATATTCAAAGCCTCAAGTCAACAACTACAGGCTGAACACACATCTAACATCAATCAATCAACCTCTGCGATTTCATATTCAGAACAACTTATTCCTGCACTTAAACATGATCATCAAGCCTTGATCAACTTATATGGTCAAATTTCATACTATATTTTATCGCAAAAATATGACGCAATTCAGCAAAATCTAGATACGCTCAAAACTGAGTTTAATCGTCATATCATGCAGGAAAATGTCAGTTTTTATTGTTATCTTGAGCAAAAATTTATTCAAAATCCTGAACAGCTCGAAACCATCAAATTTTATCGTAAAGAAATGAACGGTATTTCCCATGCCTTTATTAAGTTTATTAAAAAATGGCAAACAACCGCTATTTGTGATGATAATATTGAAGAGTTTCGCACTGAATATGAAACCATTGGTCAAGTATTAGCACAACGAATCAATCAAGAGGAAGACCATCTTTATACAATGTATCAACCCTCATAAGCTCTAATCATAGGATTACATTTCCCGAGTATGGCGATCTACCACCACACTGATCATCATATCGCCTTGTACATTAACCACAGTTCTCACTGTGTCCAACAAGCGATCAATTGGGAGTAAAATTGCAATTGCTTCAGCGGGTAAGCCTACTGATTGCAATACCATAATCATCGTGACCATGCCAGCACTTGGAATCCCCGGTGCTCCTAAAGATGCAATCATCGCCGTCAAACAAACAATCACTTGTTGTCCAATACTCAGATCTAACCCCATCAAATTTGCAATAAATAAGGCGGCTGCAGCCTCATATAGTGCCGTACCATCCATATTTAATTGTGTACCCAATGGAATCACAAAACCTGCTGTCTGAGGTCTCACACCTAAATTTTCCTGTGCACACTTCATCGACAGTGGCATTGTTGCTGAACTTGAACTGGTCGCAAATGCAGTAATTAATGCAGCACGTGTACCTTTAAAAAAGGTGATTGGATTCATTTTGCCAAATATCCACAGCAGTAAAGGTAAGACCACTGCCCCATGAAAAATGGTTGTTCCTGTTACCACCGCAGCAAATTCTGCTAAACGGCTCAAAATTGAAAGATCTTCAGTAGAAATCAGCTTCGCCAATAATGCAAAAATACCGATTGGTGCGAGCTTCATTACCCAACTCACAAGCAGCATCATCACTTCAAAGAATTGCAAACTTAAGGCACGAATGCTGTTAAATCTCTCTCCTCCTTTCACCAATGCCGCCCCTAAAAACAGTGCAAAAACAACAACTGCAAGAACGTTGCCCTCTGCAAATGCTTTAAAGGGATTAATTAAAGTATTTTGAATAAAATTGGTAAAAAATGAGCTTGGGGTTAGGGTATCTGGTGTTTGATGACTATTCATTGCATCTTGAAATAACGCAATGTCTACCCCTTTACCCACATCAAATAAATGGGCACAGGTGAGACCTAAAATCAGCGCTAAAGTTGTTGTCGTTACACAACATGCTAAAGTGATTTTCCATGTACGACTGAGTTGCCCACCCGCCTGCAAGTTGGACACCCCCACCACAATCGAGCTAAAAATAAGTGGCACGAGCAGCATTTTGAGTAAACCAATAAAAATACTACTGGCTATCCCTAATACATAAATACTAGTGTCAAAAAATTGGGTTTCAGGAAATTGGTTGAGTAGAAATCCAAATGCGACTCCTAATATTGCAGCAATTAATATTTGCGTATTTAAGCTCATCTTCACTGACTATTTTTCTTGAATTAGCAGAACTATGCCATTGAAAGCATGAACAATCGAGCATTTTTTGTGACAAGTGTTGCACTAAAAACACAAAAGCCATCAAAAATTGATGGCTCTTTATATATTTTTATAAATAAAATAAAAAACTTAACGTTGCTCGATTTCACGCATACGCATCAAGCCTTCTTGCACTGTGCTACAGACCAATTCACCATTTTGCCACATACGTCCATGATTCAAACCACGAGAACTTGCAGTCACCGTTGCATCCATGTCATATAACATCCATTCATCAGCTTTGACTGGTTTATGGAAATAAATTGCATGATCAATACTGGCAATCTGAATACTTGGACTTAAATACGTCATTCCGTGTGGACGTAATGCTGTCACCATAAAGGAATAATCTGAGTAAAATGCCACAATTGACTGGTTTAAAGCCACATCATCTGCAAGTTGTTGTGGCAGCTTTTCATAGGTTTTCATATAAAATGCATTTAATGGCGCTTCAGGTTGTGGCTGAAATGGATTACCGATATTAATCGGTTTAATTTCTACCTGACGTGGGCGCATAAATGCTGCACGAATATTTTCAGGAATAAAACTGATTAAATTTTCTTTTAATTCTTGTTCTGATTTCAACTCATTAGGCGCTGGATAATCAGGTTCAGCAACTTGATAGTTCAAACCTTCTTCAGGGGTAGCAAAGGACACCATCGCTGAAAAAATGGTACGTCCATGCTGTATGGCACGCACTTGGCGACTTAAAAAGCTTTTACCATCACGCAGTTTATCAACTTCATAAATAATCGGGGCATTAATATCGCCACCATAAAGAAAATAGGCATGCATCGAATGTGCAGGACGGTCTGCGGTATAAGATGCTGCACGCAATGCCTGACCCAGCACTTGACCACCAAAGACACGCTTACCCACAAGGTTACGACTTTGCCCACGAAAAATATGTTCTTCAAGCTTTTCCAGTGTAAGTAAATCTACGAGATCTTGGGTTAAAGCATTCATATAAAACCTATTCTTATTTGGGCTATAGTGAAGTAAAATTCCACATTGGCCTGAAACTTTAGATAATGGTGGTTATTCTGCCATAATTTCAGAGTGATTTACTAAAGTTTCATAAACAATGTTGTCACTTATTTTTTTGTTATAATTCTTAAAAATACGATTTTTAACGATAAAATTGCATACGATCGTCATGATTTATTAGAAAATGACATATTGTTTAATGGCAATTTTTTAATATTTAATGGGTTTTGCCCCAATACAATATGTCTAGGTGCTAGGAGTAAATATGTCCAAGAATGGTTTTGGTCAAATGTATCGTCGGCTTTCCAGTAAGCTACTTGACCTTGTGGTCACACCACATGTTCTTGGAGAGGTTCCTACCCCAGAGACTCCCCTCTTAGCCCATGAAAATAACCAAGAGCTTGCTGTAACACCTCCCACAAAAGTTGTGTGTTACGTTTTACAAAATTATTCACGTAGTAATGCCTTAGTTGTAGATGCGGAAACACGCCGTTTAAATTTACAACCTGCACTCGACCCGATTCAACTTGAAAGTCAAAAAGAAAAAGCCGCTGTTATATTTTTACAAAATAATGATGATGTACAGTTTTTAGGACAGCACAGCCATGCTTTTCCACCTCGTCTTGTACGTTTAATTGACTTTATTGAACAACATCCTGACGTGAATGTTGAACTGATTCCTGTGACTGTGTTATGGGGACGTTCACCTGATAAAGAAGATTCATTATTTAAACTTCTATTTACAGATACATGGGCAACACCAAGTAAAGTGAAGCAGTTGGTGAATATAGGCGTGCATGGTCGTCAATCCTTTATTGAATTCCATGAAGCAAAATCTTTACGTAGCTTAGTGAACTATGCAAAAGAACAGCATCCAAATGTTTCTCCTGTTACTTATATTGTCAATCAACTGAATGATTATTTAGACCGTCAGCGTGAAGTGGTACTTGGTCCCGACTTATCAGATCGCCGTAACGTGATGCAATCTTTAATCAAATCACCCGATGTACAGGATGCCATTCGTAAAGAAAGTATCCGCTCAAAGATTAGTATGATTGAAGCAGAGCGCAAAGCGGTTGGTTTTGTCAATGAAATAGCATCTGACTATTCTGCATCAACGGTTCGTTTTGCAGAAAGAGCTTTAACACGTCTATGGACGCAGTTATATGACGGTGTGGAAGTTCATAACTTCAGTACAGTACGAGAGTTGGTTAAAGACTATGAAGTCATTTATACCCCATGCCACCGTAGTCATATCGATTACTTACTGCTGTCTTATGTGATCTATAAACGTGGCTTGATGGTGCCATATATTGCAGCAGGTGATAACCTCAATATGCCATTTGTTGGGCAAATTTTACGTGGTGGCGGTGCATTCTTTATTCGTCGTTCATTCCGTGGGAATGCGCTTTATACATCTGTATTTAAAGAATATTTATTTAATATTTTATCACGCAATACCCCATTAGAATACTTCATCGAAGGTGGTCGCTCGCGTACTGGACGTTTATTGCCACCGAAAACAGGGATGTTGGCCATGACAGTACATGGCCATTTACGTGAAAAAGCCAAACCGATTGTCTTTATTCCAACCTATATCGGTTATGAGCGTTTGATGGAAGGTGCGACCTACGTCGGCGAAATGAATGGTAAGGCTAAAGAATCTGAATCAATCTGGGGTATTATTCAAACCCTGAAAAAGATTGAGCGTATCTTTGGACGTGTACATGTCAATTTCGGTGAACCTGTTTTCTTGGATGATTTACTGAAACAACACGGCGCAGATCAGATCAAAATTGAACACAATGACGATCCGATTCCGCAAGAAATTTCCAATGCGGTCAATAGTTCTGCCAATGCTATTCTGGAAAATATCAACCGTGCCGTGGTGATCAATCCTGTTTCGTTATTGTCACTGATTTTATTAGCGACACCGAAACACACGCTTGATGAAGGTATTTGTGTTAAACAGCTCGATACGTATCGCAATTTGCTGACTGCAATTCCGTATGACGGTCGTACTCAAGTTACCCCTCTTTCGGGCAAAGAAATTATTGCTTATGGTCTAAAACTGAAATTAATTAAACGTGTTCAACACGTACTTGGCGATATTATTGCGATTGAAGACAATCAGGCTGTTTTACTGACTTATTTCCGTAATAACATTTTACATGCCTTTGTTTTACCTTCACTTATTGCTGCATTGGTTGAGCATAATGGGAAAATCAGTAAGGCTGATTTGCTCAATGTGATTCGTACGCTTTATCCATTCTTAAAAGCTGAATTATTCTTGAAATGGAAAGACAGTGAAATCAAAGCGCAAGTAGAAGAGTATGTAAATGCGCTAGCCGAAGCGAATTTGATTTTTGTCGATGATGAAGATTTTATCTACTGCCCTGTGCCAAACTCGGAAGATCATAATCAGCTTGCTGTATTGGCTGCACCTGTACGTCAAAGTCTTGAGCGTTATTACATGACTCTGGCTTTGATCACGCAACGTGGTTCTGGCAATATTTCAATTCGTCAGGTTGAAGAATTGAGCCATTTAGTTGGTCAGCGTTTGTCGGTGTTGTATGAGTTCAACTCACCCGAGTTCTTTGATAAAGCCTTATTCCAAAGCTTTGTGAAAGTCTTAACTGAGCAAGGTTATATCAAGACCAATGAAGACAATGCGATTGTATTTGATGCGCAATTCCGTAATGTTGCGCAATATGCCAACTTGGTGTTGGATGATGTGACTTTGCAAATGCTCCAGCACATTACCTCGTTTACCGATGATGAGTTAAAAGAAGCATTGGACGCTTTGGCTGCACAGCAAGCGAAGAAACGTTTGAAGCGGAAGAAGAAGTAAAGCTTTATAAATCCCCTCTCCTGAGCTAGAAATAAAGCACTGCTTTAAATCTAGCGCAAGTGAGGGCTAAGGAGAGATCTAAAATTATCGTGCAAGAACTATCCGAACCGATTAAATCCTTTTTTCATCTATATTGCCATGTAGAGGATTATGGAATATATGAACTACACAAGGCTGTTAAAGCCCCAACTTGGGCCGTTGATATCTTTACGATTAAAAAGCAAATTATTGAAATTCTAGAAAATCCTGCAGAGTATATGGAAAGTATTCATAAACTGACAGGAAATGAATTTGATACACATAAAGAATTAAAAGAATGGCTCATTACAATTAAAAATGTGATTTTGTCTGTATAATTTTTAGATATCACATATTTTACAAAATCTTCCTAAAGGTCAAACTGATTCTTGCCTGATCTGTTTCATGTTTTGGAATAGCATGTTGCCATTCTTTCTGTATACTTTGAGTCATATAAAGCAAACTTCCTGAAGCCAATAAATACTCTTTGTTAATTTCAGGATGACTTATTTTTCTAAATTTCAACATCCGCTCACTACCTAAAGACACAATTACAACGCCTGTTTGAGGGTACAGAATATCTGTTTGATCAGAGTGCCAGCCCATACGTGCCTGACCATTTTCATAAAAATTAATCAAACAATTATTCGGCTCAAAACCCAATACATTTTCAATCTGAACAATCAACGGTTTTAATTCATCTAAAAAAGGCACCTCAGGATAAGACATTTGTGAATAATTATAAGCTTTTCCATAACTTGCCGTTTTACGTGCAGTCATGCGACTATCCCATACAATTTTATGACTTAAAACCTCGAATAATTTTTGTGGGTCTTCTATAAAGTTATCAATATAAAGAATATCTTTCATTTTCTTATAAACACTTGAATCTAATCATTATGAAATATCACTATAACAAGTTTAATGCTCAAACTTAAATCCTGATTAATCTAATCTCCCCGCAAAAATCCTCTTCCCCGTTTCCCTATCACTCTCCAAAACCAACTCAGGCAACCCCATCTCACGTTGAATCTTTAAAATTTTCTCATGCAAAGGTTGAGGATGATTATCAGTACAAATATATGATTTTTCAGGATGTTCCACGTGAAGCAAACGCGCTAAGAAATTGGCAAGATCATCAATATGAATCCGATTTGACCAATGAATATTCGGATAAGTTTTTGTTATTTGAGCAATTTTCACCATTCTTTCAGATGAAATCCCATAAATCCCTGTCGGACGTACAATTACACATTCATTTGGATAAGCCTGTTGCCATAAAGCTTCCATTTTCAAGAGCAAATGACCTTGTTCATCACTAGGGATCGTTGGCGAATCATCATTGATGATTTCACCGTTATTCTCACCGTAAACTCGTGTCGACGACACCACGATAATTTTCTTTACAGGATGATCTTTTAAAGCATTTACAATGGGTTTTACAGAATCCACATAAGTGTGCGTGTAAGCTTCCACAGAACTTAAAGTGCTATTTCGAGATGGTGCAAGTAACACATAAACCGCATCGACAGGTTTGATTTGCGATAAATCGAGCTGATGAATGTCTTGAATCAAATGCTCAGCAAAATCGTCCTCTTTCGCGCTACGGCTCACTGTGGTAATTTGGTGATCTTGTTGAAATAATTGTTTAGCAACACGCTGCGATGTTTTACCATAACCGATAAATAGAATATGCATCAAACCACCTATTCGTAAAACTGATCAATCAAGATCACTAGAACCTAAGTTGAGGGGACATGGCTGCCGTCCATCAATTGCAAGGGGTTGGCAATGCCGCCGCTGCTTTACTTGAAAAACTGAATATTTTCACAACAGATGATCTGCTGTTTCATTTACCACGTGACTATGAAGATCGTAGCACGATCATCCCGATGAACCAATTACAGGTTGGGCGTAGCTACCTCATGGAAGGCGTGGTCAAATCGATTGATATGCCACCCGGAAAGCGTAAGTCGATGGCGATTCTGTTACAGGATGATTTCGGCAAAGTCACCTTACGTTTTTATCATATTTATAAAGCCTTGATGGATCGTGCCAAAGCAGGCAACCGTTTAAGAATCTTTGGTGAAGTTCGAGTCGGCGCACGTGGTTTAGAGTTATATCATCCTGAAATACAGCTCATCACCGAACATACGCCTTTACCACAAACTGAACTCACGGCAATTTACCCTGCGACCGAAGGCTTGACGCAACCTAAACTGCGTGACTATGTCAAACAAGCACTGAACCATCATGCCGATGATTTACCTGAGCTATTGCCTGAGAAATTTACCAATGGCTACGCTATGAAACAGGCGCTTGAATATATTCACCATCCTCCTGTCGATGCCAATATGTTGCAACTGTCACAAGGTTCACACCCTGCACAGCAACGGCTGATTTTTGAAGAATTGGTGGCACACCAAATCAGTTTATTGACTCGTCGTGCTTATATTCAGCAAATTTCAGCACCATCATTTTCACCAAGTAAAACTTTTGCCAAAAAACTTTTGGCAAATTTGCCTTTTGAAATGACAGGTGCGCAAAAGCGTGTGTCGAATGAAATTGCCAAAGATTTAAAACAAAACAAACCGATGTTACGCCTTGTTCAAGGTGATGTCGGCGCAGGAAAAACCTTAGTTGCAGGTGTTGCCGCCTGTCATGCTCTGGAAGAAGGTTGGCAAGTTGCCTTGATGGCACCAACTGAAATTTTAGCAGAACAGCATTATTTGAATTTTAAAAAGTGGTTTGAACCTTTGGGTCTGAATGTCTCGTGGCTTTCAGGCAAACAAAAAGGCAAAGCACGAACTACGGCAGAACAAACTATTAAAGACGGTACCGCAAATGTCATTGTCGGGACACATGCGTTGTTTCAGGACAATGTCGAATTTGCTAAACTCGGTTTAGTCATCATTGATGAGCAACATCGTTTTGGGGTCGATCAGCGTTTAGCCCTGCGCAACAAAGGTCAGGACAACACCACGCCACATCAATTGGTGATGACCGCTACCCCCATTCCACGTACATTGGCTATGTCAGCTTATGGTGATTTGGATACATCAGTGATTGATGAACTCCCTCCCGGACGTACACCGATCCAAACCGTGACCATCCCCCTTGATCGTCGCGAAGAAGTCTTACAACGCATTGCCAAAAACTGTGCCGAAGGTAAACAGGCGTATTGGGTCTGCACGTTGGTTGAGCAGTCTGAAACTTTGGATGCACAAGCGGCTGAAGCCACGTATGCAGAAATTAAAGAGCGTTTTCCTGAACTGAATATTGGACTTGTGCATGGCAAAATGAAAGCCGATGAAAAGCAATCTGTGATGCAACAATTTAAGGACAATGAGCTCCAGTTACTCATTGCAACCACTGTGATCGAGGTGGGTGTCGATGTACCGAACGCTTCAATTATGGTCATTGAAAATGCCGAGCGTCTAGGGCTTTCACAATTGCATCAGCTTCGAGGGCGAGTTGGACGAGGTGCCACGGCAAGTTTCTGTGCCCTACTGTATAAAAATCCGCTGTCGCAAAATGGACAAGAGCGTTTACGCATCATGCGTGAAACCAATGACGGTTTTATCATTGCCGAAAAAGATTTAGAAATACGGGGTCCGGGTGAATTACTTGGAACCAAACAGACAGGAGATATGGGTTTTCGTGTCGCCAAACTGGAAAGAGATGATCATTTGCTCAATCAAGCCCATCATGTCGCAAGCCAAGTGTTAAAAGATTATCCTGAAAATGCAGAAGCATTACTGAAAAGATGGTTACCTGAAGCACCTAGATATGCGTATGTTTAAATACCTCTTTACAAAATAAAAGAAAAAATCACAAAGGAATTTGCTATCGCGTTAGGCGACATGGATGTCGCCGTTGGGCAAGGGCATCATGGACGTGCCCTTTGCCCAACAAAGAGGTTTTTTTACTTTTGTCCAGTCAAAAGTAAAGAATTGCCTACACAAATTCATTTAAACTTTTCACTGTAAATTAAGGCAGTGCAAACCTTAAATTTATATTACCCAACTTTGATTGAATGGTATTAGAATCAATATTCAAAAATAAAAAAGAACAAAAATATGCTCCAATTTATCAACCAACTACTCTACAAAGGCGTACAAAGCATTTCCCCTTGCCTGCTTTGTGGTATCGACCGCCAACAACAGCATTCACTCTGCAATGATTGTTGGGAACAACTGCCTTGGTTTAAACAACATACTATACGCCATGAACAAAATATCCTTTGCGCACATCACTATGATTTTCCAATCAATCGCATTATTCAAACCTATAAATACGAACAACAACTGCAATATCAAAACTTACTTGCTCACAGTCTTTTAAATTTAAGACTTCCAAAAGTCCAAGCCATCGTGCCCATGCCAATTTCTACAGAACGCTTAAAAGATCGTGGCTATAACCAAATGCTGCTCATTGCCAAAATTATGGCAAGAGAACTCAAAGTCCCTGTCTGGCAACCTGTGATTCGTGCAGCACAACATTCACAAAAAGGGTTAAGTCGAATCGAACGACTGGAAAATATTGAAAACCAATTTCAAATCATCCCTGCTGAAAAACGAAAATATAAAAAAGTATTGATTATTGATGATGTAGTGACAACAGGAAGTTCAATTCATGCACTCAACCAAGCACTAGAAAAATTAGGTTGTCAGCAGATTTATAGTGCATGTATCGCTGTTGCTGGAACAAAATAGCCCTCTTTGCCTTTGAAAGATGAGAAGCATTGCTTCACAAGTAAAGAGGGTACTTAGCCAAGATTCTCCCTACACCACGGAATCACGACTTCATTGGTTAAAGGAGCAAGCCAAGTTGGATCGTCATCCAAAGCAATCCATTTCATCTCTGCAATTTCAGCATCAATTTTCGGCGCTTGATCTAAGGTGACGTGATAAACATAGCTCACCAATTGATGCCCTGCTTCATTGGCTGCACGCGTTTCAAAACGACCAATAAATTGCTGAATGTTTGCTTTTGCACCAATTTCCTCTGCAATCTCACGTAACATGGTGTGTTCAGGTGCTTCATTTTCTTCTAACTTACCACCCACCTGCATAAAGAAGTCAGTATTTTTCTTTCGAACCAACAGCAATTGATTTTGATCATTTAAAATAATGGCAGCAGCAACAGTAATAACGTTCATGATGACTAAAAATAAAAAACACAATATATTGTGATATTATTTTATTTAACATGCAATATATTGTGTTTTAGATAAATGCAAAATGTAAATAATCGCTGTGTTTTAATTAGTCAAATTTTTTTATCTGCGTCATCCAATTTAACCAATTCTTCACGGTCTTTTACCCCCCATTTGGGTTCAGGTGCTTGATAATTTTCAAATTTCAATAAAATTTCATCCAAAGCATCGGAATAAATCAATTGATCTGTAAACCTTGCTTTAGAAAAACCTTTATTCGTGGTCAATTGGATAAATTTTAATAAGTCATCATAAAAACCTTCGACATTTAAAAATGCACACGGCTTTAAATGAATCCCAAGTTGTGCCCATGTCCATTGTTCAAAAATTTCTTCGACTGTACCTGCACCACCCGGCAATGCAATAAATGCATCCGCAAGTTCAGACATTTTCGTTTTACGTTCATGCATATTCTTTACAATATATAATTCAGTTAAATGTGGATGTGCAAGTTCTCGCTCAACCAAACCTTCTGGAATCACCCCAATGACTTTGCCACCAACTGCTAAAGCACTATCTGCAATAATCCCCATTAGGCCAGAACGTGCACCACCATAGACTAATGTTTTACCTTGATTGGCGATTGTTTCGCCAGTCAGTTTTGCAGTAGCTGCAAAAATTGGATCTGTACCAAGAGATGAGCCACAAAAAATTGCAATAGAATTCATGAATTTAACCTATTTTAAATTTTATTATGCAACAATTGTAAAATGTATCACAATTTTTTTTTACAAAAGAGCAATGTAATCCGTGTTTTTACTGAAATCCTTGTCTAAAATACACGCATTGATTGAACACTACAGCGCAAGGAAGAAAAGACACTATGCTTGAAGCCTTTTACGCCACTGAGCGCGGTAGCTTGGAAGATGCCACCATTAATGGTGGATTTGATCTACATCCTGAACTGGTCTGGATTGATCTTATTGCACCCTCACAAGAAGAACAAGAATGGGTTTTAGATGCTTATGAGCAAAATTTTCCAACGCTAAAATCATTGGAAGACATTTCATCATCTGCTCGATTTTATCGTGATGATGATGGGATTTTGCATATCAGTACTTATTTTTTAACGAAAAATAAAAATTATCAAGTTGAAGATGATCCTGAAGACTCATCCAACATGCTTGCCAATGTACAAACGGTTGCTTTTATTTTACATAAAGATCGTTTATTTACTTTGCGTGGCGAAAAACTGGTTGCTTTCCGTGCTTTCCGTGCACGTGCACGCCGTAATGACTACGATATTGACTACAAAGATCCAACTTGGATTTTATTGGGTTTACTCGAAGCCAAATTGGATGAACTTGCGGATATCTTAGAAGATGTCCACAAGGACTTAGAACTATATTCAACCGAAGTACTCAATGTACGTCATCGTGAACAAATTTTAGATTTGGATGACATGATTACTCGCTTAGCACAAAAAGAGGACATGATCGGAAAAGCACAACTCTGTCTCATCGACTTACGCCGAGTTTTGACCTTTCTTTCTCGTCCTCGTGCTTTGGGCAGTCATATTTATGATGCAGATATTCGAGAGCTCAGTGAAGATGTTCGCTCATTGGTTGAACATGATGCTTTCTTGTTTCAAAAAGTTCGATTCCTACTCGATACAACGTCAGGATTCATTAACACCGAACAGAATGATACGATTCGTCGATTCTCGATTCTACCTAGTATGCTTGCACCTCCGATGCTCATTGCCAGTATTTATGGAATGAACACTGAAGTTTTACCTTTTGCTCATGGTACAACGAGTTTTTATGTGGTCATTAGTATTTTGATTGCATTCTTTGTTGGACCACTGATTTATTTTAGATGGAAAAAATGGATTTGAGCAAGCTTTGAGGCATTTCTTCAAAGCGAAGCGCAAAAAACACACCGAATCTACAATCCTGTTAGTATGTTTTACATCCATTCTATAAAGCAAACTTCAAAATGCTACAGTTGTAAAAGAAAAGCACCTTTCGGTGCTTTTCTTTTTACTTTAACAATTTAAATCAATTTTAAATCATCTTGTAAATGACAGGCTTGAATAATCTTCATCATTTTTTCAGGAACAGCTTTAAATTGTAAGCCTTGCGTATTTGGTGTATGGCGTAACCATTGCACTAAAACAGACAAAGCTAAGGTACTACCATGTTCCAACTGCGATAAATTTACAGTCATTGGAAATGTTTTCTCAGCCTGAATGATTTTCAAACCATTTAAATAATAGTTTTCAGCATTCTCATAAGCGATCTTACCACTTACATGTAATTCCTGATTTTTAAATTCAATCACTCACGACCACCTATCTTGATCTTACTTTTTATTAACTGCTGCATCTGCATCTGGTTCAAATGTCGCAATCGCTTTGTCAATATTACCGCCATTACGTTTCACATTTGCAGCAAACTGATTACGGAATTGCAAACCTAAATCAATGCCTGAAACATTGATGTTACGGATTTTCCATTGTGAACCATGATCAGCCAACTGGAATGACACAGGAATTTTTTCGCCTTTATTATTAAAGTCGATGGTCACTACAGGATTCTTACTATTCGTTGCTTTAAATGGGCGCATGGTGTACGTTTGATTGGTATATTTAGCAAAAGCTGAACCATAATTTTCAATCAATGTATTACGGAAATTTTGCTCAAACTTAGCACGTTGTGCTGCATTACTATACTGATTGGTCGCATAAGTACCCATCACAATACGTGTAAATGCTTGACCATCTACGTACGGATCAAGATTCTGACGTACAATTGCTTTTACTGCTGCAGGGTTATTTTGCAGTTTTGCATGATCTGTTTTTAAACGTGTAATCAAACCATCTGCAACACGTTTCACAAATGCTGATGGTGCTTCTGCAGGGGCTGCATTCGCAGCAGTTGCCAACATAGTTGCCAATACTGTTGCTGTAAAAGTTTGTTTCATTAAAATATTCATCTTTCAATATTTCCTCTAATGCTTATTCAACAAAAGATGTTTGAGCATCTGTCGTTTCATTTGATGCAGGTGCGTCTTGTGAACCTGACGCACCCTCTGATGATTTCCCTGCACCACCAGTAATAAATTTCGAAATAAGGTCTTCCAGATCCATTGTACCTTGGGTATTTGTGACACTTTCACCGCGTTTTACATAGTTTAAACCACCACCAGGAACAACTTTGAGGTATTTCTCACCTAAAAGACCATTGGTTGCAACCATTATGTAAGCATCTTCATCGATACTTGTGATGGATTTCATGTTATTCAATAGTTGCTGTTCCATTTCTTTTTGTTTCTTTGCATCAGCAGCTTGATAATCAGAACTATAACGTAGTTCTTCTAAAGCATTTTGTTGTACAGTCTTTAATTGAGCTGGACTAAAACTGGTTAATGAACCATCAAGATCAAATTTTACAGTCGCTAAACGTGTGACAGGGTCTAAAGAAATAGATTCAACTTGACCAATTTTCACACCGCTCATGGTCACTTTGGCACGTGGTTTTAAACCATTTACATTGTCAAAGGTTGCAGTCATGCTATAACTATCTTTCAGCGTGTTGCCAACTAAGCCACTCACTTTCATCGCCAAGAAAAATAAAGCAATACCGAAGACGATGACAAAAACACCTACGGTCAACTCACTTGTACGTGATTTCACTAAATACCTCCGAACATGACCGCAGTCAACACAAAATCAAAACCTAATACACATAATGATGAATACACGACTGTACGTGTTGTCGATGTTGCAATACCTTCTGATGTTGGCTCACAAGCATAACCTTGATATACCGCAATCCATGTACAAATTAAGGCAAAAACTAAACTTTTAATAATCGTGCCATTGAGTACATCTTTGTAAAATTGGGTACTACTCATGATGCCACTCCAATAAGAGCCTTCATCTGCCCCCAAAAAGTCAACACCGACCATTTTACCACCCATGATTCCAATCGCAGCAAAAATCACAGACAGCATCGGTAAACTAATAATACCTGCCCACAAACGTGGAGAAACCACACGTTTTAATGGATCTACACCAATCATTTCCATACTAGACAGCTGTTCTGTCGCTTTCATCAAACCAATTTCAGCCGTTAATGCTGAACCTGCTCGCCCCGCAAATAGCAGCGCTGCAACCACAGGTGCTAATTCACGTAACAACGTCAATGCAACAGCCGCACCCAACATCGCTTCACTACCAAAAGTGACCAAGATGTTATACATCTGCAAGCCAAGTACTGCACCGATAAACAAGCCCGATACAGCAATGATCAAGAAGGATAAAACACCGACTCGATACATTTGATAAATAAAAAGTTTCACACCTAAAATCGTAGGCATTGAAAATAAGACACGTAACAACATTTGAGTTGCAACGCCTATGCCTTGAATACGTTCTAAAACACGTCTACCCAATAAGGCAATTGCATTCATGAAATGACCTCATTGCTTAAATAGGCTTGATGGCTAAATTGATAATCAACAGGACCTTCAACTGATCCTGTCAGGAACTGACGTACAAATGGCGATGCATGTTCACGCAATTGTGCAGGTGTCCCCTCGCCTTGTACTTTCCCTTCAGCAACCACATAAATATAGTCTGCAATAGATAAAGTTTCATCCACATCATGTGAAACAATAATCGTGGTTAAATCCAAAGCTTCACGTAATGAACGAATTAAACGGGTGAGTACCCCCATCACAATCGGATCTTGTCCTGCAAACGGTTCGTCATACATAATTAAATCAGGGTCTAATGCAATCGCACGAGCTAACGCAACACGGCGATTCATCCCGCCTGATAGCTCCGCTGGCATCAACTTCTCTGCACCACGCAAACCGACAGATTCTAATTTTAAAGCGACAATTTCAGCGATTAAATTTTCTGGTAATTTTGTATGTGCTCGAATGGGAAAGGCAACATTTTCATATACGGACATATCTGTAAATAATGCACCGCTTTGGAATAACATGCCCATACGTGCGCGCGCTGCAAATAATTCACTTCGAGACATTGTAGCAATATTCTGACCATCAAGTAATATTCCACCTTGATCTGGTGTTAATTGTCCACCGATCAAACGCAGTAATGTGGTCTTTCCTGTGCCAGATGGCCCCATAATTGCGGTAATTTGTCCACGACGAATTTTTAAATTTACATTGTCATATATGACACGCTCCCCTCTCTTAAAGCTTAAATTTTTAACGTCAATTAAAGCTTGAGCATCGGGATATAATTGATTATTCATAGCTGAACGTTTTCCTGCATTCATCAGCTCGCATACTATACGCTGAAATCAAATTTTTTGTTGTAATTAAAGATAAAGAACGTATTGTATTTTTCAAATAAGAATTTGGAAACGATATTTTTATAAGAACATTGCAATGAGATTTTATTTATTCTTTCACTCATTCAAAGTATTTATGGTTATTTAAACCAAACTACTATAAATAAAATACACAATGTTGGAAATCAATAGAATCGAAAAAATATATAACATAATTTCCCCATAACTTTCTTTAATCACAATACTGACCTAGCGGTGAATTTGTCATACCATAGCATAAATGTGATAAGAATCACAAATATTAAAATAAAAGCAAAAGAAATAGACATAAAAAAACCAGCATAAATGCTGGTTTTTAGATCTATAGGTCTTAGTCGTTAAATTTACGACGACGATCACCACCTTCACGACGTGGTTGATCTTCACCGAATGAACGCTTAGGACGGTCATCACCGAAAGAGCGTTGTGGACGATCACCATTAAACTCACGACGTGGACGATCTTCACCAAATGAACGCTTAGGACGATCACCGAAGCTACCTTCACGACGTGGTTTGTAATCTACACGATTACCACGGTTGTCATCATTTGAGTCAAAACGTGGTTTATCATTGAAACCACCTTCACGACGTGGGCGATCATTGCTGAACTCGCGACGTGGACGGTCTTCAAAACCACCTTCACGACGTGGACGATCATTATTGAACTCACGACGTGGACGGTCTTCAAAACCACCTTCACGACGTGGGCGATCATTGCTGAACTCGCGACGTGGGCGGTCTTCAAAACCACCTTCACGGCGTGGACGATCGTTGTTGAACTCGCGACGTGGACGGTCTTCACCACCGAATGAACGTTTTGGACGATCTTCGCCATAAGATGGACGATCACCACGTGGTTTATCATCGAAGCTACGACGTGGACGGTCTTCACCACCTTCACGGCGTTTAAAGTTAGATTCGCCTTCAAAACGGCGACCGCCATCACGACCACGACCGCTACCAAAGCCACGACCACCATCACGACGACCGCCACCATTGCGACCACGACCATCACGGCTACCGCGTGCAGGCGGTGGAGATGGCTCTAAACCTTCAATTTCAGAAACATCTAAACGAGTTTCTAAATAGTCTTCTAAAGCACGAATTTTGCCACGCTCACGATAAGTCGCCAAAGTAATCGCTTTACCTGTACGACCTGCACGACCTGTACGACCAATACGGTGTACATAGTCTTCGTTTTTCATTGGAAGACCGAAGTTGATCACGTGAGAAATCGTTGGTACGTCTAAACCACGTGCTGCTACATCAGTTGCAACTAAGATTTTTGCACGACCTTCACGGATTGAACGTAAACGACGGTTACGTACCGTTTGTGGCATTGCACCATGAAGCGCAACAACAGATAAACCCGCTTCTGTTAACTCTTCAGCAAGCATGTCTGTGTCTTCTTGTGTAGACGCAAATACAACGGCTTGATCCAAATCTTCTTCATTTAACCAATGGGTAAGCAATTTTTTCTTATGCTCAAAACCATCAGTCCAATGTAAAGTTTGGGTAATGTCAGTATTGGTAGAATGACCTGTTTCAATTGCAATACGTTCAGGATCATTCATCATGCGTTCAGCAAGGTTAATGATACGTGGTGCAAATGTTGCAGAGAACATTAATGTTTGTTTACGGTTAGCAGCTAAGTCGCTAATTGCTTCTAGGTCTTCAGAGAAACCTAAATCCAGCATACGGTCAGCTTCATCCACAATTAAAGAATCAACTTTATCAAGTTTGATTTGACGACGGTTTACAAGGTCAAGTAAACGACCCGGAGTCGCAACAACAACTTGCGCACCTTTTAATTGTTGGATTTGTTTACCAAATGGCATACCACCCATGATCGCAGCAATACGAACACCTTTCATGTGACGTACAAATGCAATTGCGTCTTGACATACTTGTTGTGCAAGTTCACGCGTTGGAGAGATCACCAAAATATTTGGTTGTGTTACTGCTTTCATACGTTCTTTAAAAGGAACAAAAGTGTCTTGTCCTGCTAAAGCGTTTAATGTAGGCAGTAAGAATGCAGCAGTTTTACCAGAACCCGTTTGGCTAGATACTAAAAGATCTTTACCTTCTAAAGCCGCTGGAATTGATTGTTCTTGAACAGGAGTAGGTGTAGTAAAACCAAGAGATTCGAGTGCTTTATGTAATGACTCGTCTAAAGGAAAATCAGCAAAAGTTTTGCTCATAGAGATATTCACCCCGAATGTGGGTGCTCCATTAAAAATATGGTCTGATGGACATCGGCAAAAAGCGGCACAGCAATTATCGCTGAAAATATAGAATCAGCGGCGATCCGAGAACGACGATGCGTATAACGCACATTTGATTACAGCCGCAACCTGAAGGAATCGCTTAAGCGATTGGGTGGGGCGCGAAATATTGTCCTCTCTTGGACCGGACGCGCATACACAATATAGAAGAGAATGTTCAGGTAATGAACGAAATTTAGTGCGTGGGCGGAGTATAGCAGAATTTAAAATAATGTCACGAAGTTTTATTGTTTTTTCCTGTGAAAAATATCCCCTCTACCCATCCTCATAACATTAGCAATAAACATTATCTACATAAAGCCTTTATACTCATTAAAAATAACCCTATCGATGAGTTTTCTAAATGAATAAACAAGAATTACTCAATGAGATACAAAAGCTAGAATTTCCAAACACCGACTTTATTATTGTTGGTGGAGGTGCTTTAGTCATCAGGAATCTTCGAGAAACTTCTGACCTTGATATTGTCGTAACCGCTGAATTATTTGAAAAACTTAAAAATGATAATAAATGGAGTTATACAATTCGCCCAAACGGCAAACCAAAACTCTATAAAGATTTCGTTGAAGTTTATCTTGATGTAAATACTGACGATTTCCAACGAACTACATCTCAACTATTTGAAAATGCAGACATTTTCAATCAAATACAATTTATTAATTTACAAACATTGATGCAGTTAAAGCAAAGTTATAGAAGAGAGAAAGACCTTCACGATATTGAACTTATTCAGACTTATCTTGCTACTCAAAAAATGAAATAGGCATAAAAAAAGCCCTCATTCACATGAAGGCTTTTCAAAACTCAAACTACAAAAGCATAAATTACTTCGCAGCTTCACCCCAAGCAGGAACAACTTGTTGCATCAGTGGTTTTAACATTTTCATCGAACATGCGATCACTTGACCGTTTTCCATAGAATCAGAACCACCACGCGCATCAACCACTGTACCGCCCGCTTCTTTCACGATCAACTCGCCTGCTGCGATATCCCAAGGTTTCAAACCAAGTTCAAAGTAACCATCTAAACGACCAGCAGCAACATAAGCTAAATCCAATGCAGCAGAACCTGCACGGCGGTATTGCGCGCCTGCTTCAGTTACGTTTAACAATGATTCAAAATGGTTTTTCGCATAAGAAACCACTTCACCATTACGAATTTTACGGTAAGCATGACCTACGCCCATGAACGTATTTTCAAGGCTGTCTTTCACGTTTACACGGATACGGCGTTGGTTCAACATTGCACCGCGACCACGGCTTGCAGAGAATAGCTCATCTTTCACAGGGTCATAAATAACACCGTGTTGAGTAATTCCTTTATGTTGAACTGCGATAGAGACACAGAAATGAGGGAAGCCATTGATAAAGTTTAAAGTACCATCAAGCGGATCGATCACCCAACACCAATCGGCATCGTGACCTTTACCTTCTTGCATACCAAACTCTTCACCAAGGAAGCTATGATTTTTATAACTTTTACGAAGAGTATCAATCGTCAATTGCTCGATGTAACGATCTACACGAGTCACAGGACCATCAATACCTTTTTCTTCGACTTGTAGATCGAGTTTATGACGATTTTGATGCGCTTTTAAAAGCTCTTGACCAACTAATTGAGCCGCACGCGCAGCCATCACCACCATAGGTTCCATTGAACACCCACTACAAATTTGAAGATACTGATAAAGAATAATGCATAAAAGCGCCGACATTTTAACAAATATCGACGCTTTTGGGGAAATTTTGTTTCTAAAATTTTACATTTTCAAATTTAGAAAAAATCTATCATATTTTAAACAGGTTGCGTAAGCTTTAACCAAGCCTGTTCAATTGAGTGCTGAATGCCGTTGGCATCCAAACCACAATCTTGCAACATTTCAGCATGCGTCGCTTGAGGTAAGAACTCATCAGGTAGACCTAAATTCAAAATAGGTTTAACAATTTGTGCTTGAGCAAGGAACTCATTGACGGCACTCCCCGCACCCGCCATTACCGCATGTTCTTCTACAGTGACAAATAAATGAGTTTTATCCGCTAAGTCACAAATGATTTGTTCATCCAATGGTTTTACAAAACGCATATTCACCACGCGAACTGCGATATGCAACTGAGTAGCAAGTTGTTTTGCAGATTCAATTGCAGGCTGAACACGACTACCAAAAGCAAGGATGCTAATGCCTCCTTCATGCTCGGTATTAAACTCAGCAACAATTTCAGCTTTACCAATTTCAAGTTCAGTGAGTTGTTGTTGAATCTCGACACCTAAGCCATTCCCACGTGGGTAACGAACTGCTGTCGGACCTTTGTATAGATAGGCTGTATGCAACATTTGACGACATTCATTTTCGTCTTTTGGTGCCATGATCACCATATTTGGTACAGTGCGCATATAGGCATAATCATATGCGCCTGCATGTGTAGGGCCATCTTCACCCACCAATCCAGCACGGTCGATGCCAAACGTCACATCCAAATTTTGCAACGCTACATCATGAATCAACTGGTCATAACCACGTTGTAAGAACGTTGAATAAATTGCAACAACGGGTTTTAAACCTTCACATGCCATACCTGCTGCCAAAGTCACAGCATGCTGTTCTGCAATCGCAACATCAAAATAACGTTCAGGAAATTGTTGTGCGAACTTGACCATGCCTGAACCTTCACACATTGCTGGTGTGATGGCGAGTAATTTGTCATCTTGGGCAGCTTCATCACATAACCATTGCCCAAATACATCTGAGTACTTTGGTGCAGTGGTTTTAGAGGGTGCTGTATTTATTTTACTAATTGCATGATATTTAATTTGATCTGCTTCCGCAGGTGCAAAGCCTTTACCTTTCACTGTATAGATGTGAATTAGACGAGGACCTTTACGTTTTTTCAGTGCATTAAACACTTGTACCAATTGTTCGACATCATGACCATCAAACGGTCCAAAATAGTCAAATCCAATGGCTTTAAATAAGTTATCGGCTGCATCTGTTGCAGATTCATGCAAACGTGAGTTGTAATCCCATTCAGGACAGTCTTGCACAAATGCCTGGCCGTGTTCATCAATATTAATGAACTGACCCTGTTCCCAAATTGAAGCAAGGTGCTTTGCAAAACCACCTGTGCTTTGGGAAATTGACATATCATTGTCGTTCAAGACCACCATCAAATCTGCATTGTGGGCAACCGCATCATTCATGGCTTCAAAAGCCATTCCTGCCGTCATTGCACCATCACCGACAATAGCAACCACTTCGCGAGCTTCTTTTTGATAACGACTCGCCAAAGCCATCCCCAAGCCTGCTGAAATAGCAGTGGATGAATGACCGACACCAAAGGTGTCAAATTCAGATTCTTCACGTGCAGGAAAAGCGGCTAAACCATCTTTAGAGCGAATTGTCGTCAGTTGTTCACGGCGACCTGTTAAGGCTTTATGTGGATAGGCTTGATGCCCTACATCCCAAACTAAACGGTCTTTCGGTGTTTCAAAACAATAATGTAGTGCAACCGACAACTCGATTACACCCAAATTTGCACCAAAATGCCCGCCACTTTGACCAGCAGCATACAAAATAAATTGACGCAATTCGTCTGCGACCTGTGCCAATTGGCTTTGCTCAAGTTGACGTAATTGTTGAGGATAATGGATCCCATCCAACAATGGCGTTACAGGACGTTGACTAGGTATTTCAGTATACAACATATGTGGCAAAGCCTTCTAAAGCCTGGCAAATCTAAGCGAGGTACACGGGTTAGCATGATTGAGAAATCGAATCATATCACATTCGATCAGCCACATTTATAATGATGCGTCATTGAATTCAATCCAATGATGCAAGTATGTTCATGATCGTGATTATCCTGAATAATCTATCTCTAGATCAACTATTATTGTCTGCTTTATACAAAAAAGAAAATTTTATCGCAAAGTTATCTATAAAAACTTGTTTGACAATTCTACCAATGTCCAAGCATTACGCTATACTTTAGTCAATTTCTAAACAAAAAATGGAAAATTCTGTGCCAATAGCGTTTGTTGCCACTTCAAAATTACCTACAGCTTATGGTGATTTTAAAATTTCTGTATTTCAGGATCCTCAGACGGGCGAAGAGCATGTTGCTCTTTCTAAAGGTTTGGAAAATGCGCCTTCTGAACCCGTTTTAGTTCGTATTCATTCCGAATGTTTAACAGGCGATGCCTTCGGTTCTTTAAAATGTGATTGTGGCCCACAACTGCATAACACCATGAAAATGATGAATGACGCAGGTCAAGGCGTGATTTTATATTTACGTCAGGAAGGTCGTGGTATTGGTTTGACCAATAAAATCCGTGCTTATGCTTTGCAAGATCAAGGACATGACACTGTAGATGCCAACTTGCTGTTAAATCTACCTGCCGATGCACGGACTTATGAAATGTGTAGCATCATGCTCGATCATTTACAGGTTAAACACGTCAAACTCATTACCAATAATCCGTTGAAATTAAAGGCGTTGACTGATCTTGGCATTGATGTGATTGATCGTGTGCCCTTGACCGTAGGCTTAAATGAATTTAATGCAGATTATTTAAAAACCAAACATGATCGTATGTCACATATGTATGATAAAGATGATTTTTAACTACTGGCGACTTTAAAAGCCATTTCATTTAAAAATTAGAGATTAAGCAAATAAAATTCACTTCCATTTTATTTGCTTCCTAACTTTTTATTTGACGATGAGTCAGCGAGTGAATATCGCAATACCAAAACTAAAACAATTCGTTGAGATATTAATAGCATTTAAATAACACGCTGTGATTGAGTAAATGACTTTTCATCTATAAAACATCAGCGTTACAGAAATGAAATAACATCAAAACAAATGCTTAAACTGTATGCATGATGCATATAAAATTTATGTTAAATTCGCTATTTATTTCACTGACCCACACGACAAAAAAGAAATCAGTCAAAAGCCTTACTTTTTTTATGGTTTTGTGTTTTTATATACTCAATACAGCATTTTTTGAATTCAAATCTTCCCAATGAGGGTCATCATGCAGAATCCAACTTCAGCTGATATTCAGCGTGTCCGTGAATTTCTCCTCGACTTACAAGCCCGTATCTGTGCAGGCTTAGAAACTCGTGAACTTGAAAGCGGTGGTACAGCAACATTTGAAATCGATGAATGGGAACGTCCAGAAGGTGGCGGTGGTCGTTCACGTGTTTTACAAAATGGTACGGTAATTGAAAAAGGCGGTGTGATGTTCTCACACATTAACATTTCAAAACTACCTGCTTCTGCAACAGAACGCCATCCACACATTGCAGGTGCAAAAGCCCAAGCACTCGGTGTGTCTTTAGTGATTCATCCTAAAAATCCAAATGTCCCAACCTCTCATGCCAATGTACGTTTATTTGTCGCTGAACCTGAAGGACAAGATCCGATTTGGTGGTTTGGTGGTGGTTTTGACTTAACGCCATTTTATCCCAACGATGAAGATGTTTTAGCGTGGCATCAAAAAGCCTCTGATCTATGCGCCCCTTTTGGTGAAAATGTGTATGCTGAACATAAAAAATGGTGTGATGACTATTTCTATTTAAAACATCGTGATGAGCAACGTGGTGTAGGTGGATTATTCTTCGATGACTTAAATCAATGGGATTTCGAGAAATGTTTTGAATATATCCAAGCGGTCGGGAATGGTTATTTAGAAGCAATCTTACCTATTTTCCAAAAACGTCAAAATCAACCATTTACCAAAGCGCAACGTGATTTCCAATTGTATCGCCGTGGTCGCTATGTTGAATATAATTTAGTGTATGACCGTGGAACACTGTTCGGCTTACAAACAGGTGGCCGCATTGAGTCGATTCTCGTCAGTATGCCACCGCTTGCAGCATGGTCGTATCGTCCCGAATGGGATGAAGATTCTGCAGAAAAACGCTTAACCGACTATTATTTAAAACCTAAAGATTGGCTTGCTGAATTAAAATAATTTTGATGCCAAATATAAACAGAAATCTCTTTAGGGTTTCTGTTTATGCTTTTAATGCGCTCTATTTTTGATTTGATTCTTACAAAACACACGCATACCCACATAGTTTGTCACACTTTCACTACGCCTTTGCCATCTTTTCATGCTGAAATGGCGTACACTAAAACTCCCACCTAATCCCACGACATGGACAGCAAAATCAATTTTTATTTGCTATTTTGTATGCCCTACACTCAGGAAGTTGAGATGCAGACAAAACGTATTAACCTTAACTGTGCGGTATTTTGCATACTTTTTATTGCCCTCATGAGTGCGATCAGCACAGTGATTTTTTCTGAAAAGCCCTTGAATGATCATTTTGGTTTTAGCTTAATGTTCTTTGCAATTATCGGTTTATGTTTAAATATGTCTTATATTTTTATGAACACGATTCGAGATATTTGTAACCCATAATTTTTTAGTCTTTTCAATGTTCTTGTTGAGATTTAGGCTTTAGAGCAATGCATTTTTGACGTATATTAAGCCCTCATTTTAGCCCAAGGATGTTGCAACATGCGCAAACAGTTTGCCGTTATTGGTAATCCTATCGAACAATCTCGCTCCCCTGAACTTCATCATGCTTTTGCTGAAAAAACAGGAATTGCACTCGATTATGTCAAACGTTTTGCGCCTTTAGATGGTTTTGAAGACAGTGTTCAGGCTTTTTTTGCAGATCATGGCAAAGGCATGAATGTCACTGTACCATTTAAAGAACAAGCTTTTGCCTTATGTCAGCATCTTTCTGAACGTGCAAAAATTGCGAAAGCCGTCAATACTTTATGGATGGAAAATGGCGAATTGCATGGCGACAACACGGATGGACAAGGTCTAGTCGAAGCCATTCAGGCACTCGATTGGACATTAGACCAGACCTCAATTTTAATCATTGGTGCAGGTGGTGCGACCCGTGGCGTGATTTATCCATTGGTACAAGCTGGTGTAAAAAAAATAGTCATTGCCAATCGTACTCTTGCACGTGCTGAGCAATTAATTGCTGATCTACAAGATGCAGTTCCTGAGGCAACATTATCTGCCTGCGCTTTAGATGATCTCAATGGACAATTTGACATTGTCATCAATGCAACCTCAGCAAGCCTTTCTGGTGATGCTTTGGTTTTACCAGAAAGTTTACAGTTTAATGCAGCTTATGAAATGGCATATGGCAAAGCTTCAAGCTTTTTAGACCAAGCCAAAGCACGTGGTGTCGCAACTTCTGAAGGTTTTGGCATGTTGGTTGGTCAAGCCGTAGAAGCATTTTATATTTGGCATGGGGTGAAGCCGAATATTAAAGATTTTCTCTAAAAAATTGTTTGGATTTTTAATAAAAAGAACCTCCGTAGAGGTTCTTTTTACAGCATTTAAAATTTTATTTTAAATTTGCATCGCTCAAGGCAATGTAGGTTTCTTTAAATAGTGCATAATCAATAAATTCCACTGAATTCTCAGTTAAATTTGCAATAACATTGTCTTTAAACTTATTATTTTTCAATGCCACATAGGCTTTACCCAGCGTCTTTACCGTTTTCTTAAACTCATCTTGTTGCAATGCCTCAAGACCATTTTCTTGCTCAAATTTTTCTGCATAATAATGTGCAAATACGGCTTCTGCGGTCTTGTATTTCTTCAACAATTGCTGCATTTCAATCACGCTTTTTTGTGCCGTCATTGCTGCAACCACAACATCATCAACATCATTACCTAAATCATGGTCAAACTGCTCATCTTCTTCTAAATGATGCTTTTTCTTTAAAGCCTCAATGTGTTTTAAAGCTTGCCCTTTCGGATTGTAAATATCTTCATCACTGTAAGAATAAGCATATACAGCAGCAATCTCTTGTAAATCTTGTGCAGAATACTGTTTTACAATTTGTGCTGAATCATGCGTGAGTTTGGCAATAAATACGGCCTTATAGGTTTTTTCATAAGACTGTGTTTGTTGATAAACTTTATTGGCTAACTGCTGTAATGAGTCAGAGAAATCAATGACTTTACCTTCATCTTCTGAGGCTTTTCCAAAGCCGCCAAACAATTTTTGCATTGGGCTGCCTTTAAAGACCTCTTGGAATGACTTCGCTTGATTTAAACTTTGACGATCGATTTTGCTCGCATTGCCATAATTTTTAAACTGCATATCGAATTTGACATTTAATTTACGTTGAAAATCATCTAAGTCATAGTTTAAATCATAGTCTGCTTTGACCATGCGTCCCTTTTCATCAAGTGAAACATCTATAATAAAAGGGTTACGCTTTTCTTGCGAAACTAAAACGGCATCAATATCTTTTTGATTCTCTAGCCACAATTGCTTAAATTGCTGTGCAGTAACCAATTCATCTTTTGAACCCAATGATGCAAATTTTTCAGTTAATGCCTTATTCTTTTCAGATAACTGCATTTCGACCAAGGACGGTGCTGAAGTCGCTTCAAAGACATCTATGTCATAAGCATACTGACAATAAGTCACATCACCGATTCGTAAGTTTGTTTTATTTTGTGTTAAATCTTCACATTGTTGTGAAGTCAATAATACACCTTCTTCAGATTCCTCATCTGTTTGTGCTGATGCTTCCTCATCTTCTTCACTACTCGCCGTCGCATCTGCAGCTGTTGCATCCATTGCAGCCGCTACCGCAGCATCAGCCGCTGCTGTTGCTGTTTCTGCTGTTGCGATGTCGTCATCTTCATCAGAAATATCTAAAACCGTTTTATTCACTGCTTCATAGAGTTTATACATCGCAGCAGTGGCTTCATCACGCTCCTCTTCTGCCGCATGCTCAGCCTCTGCTTCCGCAACCGCTTGTGCAGCTAAGTTTTCAATTGCTGACTGTTCTGCCGCTGCTGCATCTATGCCAAAGACAGCATGCATTAAATAATCACGATTGACCGTGCCATATAAACTTGCCTGTAAGAAAAACTCTTCAACACTGCCATTTAAACGAATTTTTTCAACAATCCCTTGCTGCTTTTCAGCCGCACTCACACGTAGATTTTGTACTTGCCTTGGGTCAGCCAAAACATAACTTGTTGCACTTGATTGTTTTAAAAATTCAATCAGTGCCTTATTGTTTACTTTCGAAATTTGATCTTTATATTTTGAAAAATCTAAATAAGCATACTTATCTTGATCTTGTGGATTTGCCAAATAAGGCATCAATGAAAAAATTTGGGTATAAAATTTATAATCACTAAAATCAATCACTGTCGGAATTCGTACTGCAACCAATAAGTTCGGTTTTTTATACTGCGATGACAGATTAAGTGACGCTATTTTTTGCCGATAATTGACTGTCCCGTCATACTGAATATTTAAATCATTCAGCATACTTTCAACAAAACTTGAACCTTTCCCCAATACATCCGACAGGGAGGATACATCTTGCTTAGCAAGACTTTGATATAAAGCTTGCTGATCTTCATGTGTTAATTTGATCTGTTGTGCTTTTAAATACTGATCTAATTTTCTTTTAATCTCAGCATCTAAACTTAACTCTGGATTGGCATAAGTGTTTGTTTTTACATCCTGACTTTGAGCTAAATTGACCTTGACCTGACCTGAATAATCAAAACTTGGATACTCATAAATTGCGTTTAACGCCTGTGTTGCACGTATAGATGACGTTATATCTGATTGGTTAGGATTGGTTTTAATGACATGAGATGAACATGCACCCAAACTCAAACTAAAAAGACTTAAAGTTAAATATTTTAATCGCATAAGATTGTCTAACACCTTGAATAATTATAATTACCAATAGCAATATTTAAAATAATATTTTAAAAAGTGATTAAAACTATAGCAAATAATTAGCTAAATGACCTGCATTATTTATAACAAATTAGCCTTTCTGACATTTTATTTATTGACAATTATCAATGTAATTCTATCTGATTTATGAATAATAAAATTATCGATCAAAGATCCACAACTATTTTTAAATTAGGATTAAAGACATGCCAGCATATAAAGCCCCGCTCCGTGATATTCGCTTCTTAATGAATGAAGTTTTTGACTACCCTGCACACTACAAAACACTTTCGATCGGTGAAAATGCCGATGCCGATACCGTAGATATGATTTTAGAAGGTGCAGCCGATTTTTGTGAAAATGTACTTTCTCCTTTAAACCAATCAGGTGATGAAGAAGGCTGTCATTTTAAAGATGGCGAAGTGACTACACCTAAAGGCTTTAAAGAAGCCTATGAACAATTTATTCAAGGTGGTTGGCAAGGTCTGTCTTATCCAGAAGAGTTTGGTGGTCAAGGCTTACCAATGTCTCTTAATCTTGTAAAATCTGAAATGATGGGGACTGCAAACTGGTCATTCACCATGTACCCAGGTTTAAGTATGGGTTGTATGAATACCATTATGCAATTTGGTACAGAAGAACAAAAAGCGACTTACATGCCTCACCTTACGGCGGGTACTTGGTCAGGCACGATGTGCTTAACTGAACCACAATGTGGTACAGACTTAGGTCAAGTAAAAACTAAGGCTGAGCCAAATGCAGATGGGACTTATGCAATCACAGGGACAAAAATCTTTATCTCTGCAGGTGAGCATGATTTAACTGAAAATATTGTTCACATCGTACTAGCACGCCTTCCAGATGCACCTGCGGGTACTAAAGGTATTTCGTTATTCATCGTACCTAAATTCATCCCAACTGCGGATGGCGGTGTAGGTGAACGTAATCCTGTAACCTGTGGTTCGATTGAACACAAAATGGGGATCCGTGCTTCTGCAACTGCTGTACTCAACTTTGATGCAGCAACAGGTTACTTGATTGGTGAAATCAATAAAGGTTTACATGCCATGTTTACCTTCATGAACACAGCACGTATTGGTACTGCGGTTCAAGGTTTAGCGCATGCTGAACTTTCTTTCCAAGGCGCTTTACCATACGCAAAAGATCGTATGTCTATGCGTGCACTTTCAGGTAAAAAAGAGCCTGAAAAAGTGGCTGACCCGATCATTCACCATGCTGATGTACGTCGTATGTTATTGACGCAAAAAGCGATTGCTGAAGGTGGTCGTTCAATGATTTATCATGCAGCTCAACTTGCAGATAAAATGGCTGATGCTCTTGCACAAAACGACCAAGCAAAATTTGATGAATATGATGACAAACTTGGTTTCTATACTCCAATCCTCAAAGGTTTCTTAACTGAAATGGGCTTGGAAGCTGCAAACCACGGTATGCAAGTCTTTGGTGGTCATGGTTATATCAAAGAACATGGTATGGAACAGATCGCACGTGATGCACGTATCTCTACCTTATATGAAGGGACAACGGGGATTCAGGCACTTGACTTGATCGGTCGTAAAGTACTGCTTTCTTCTAAAGGTAAAGTTGTTCGTGAATATACAGGTGAAATCCTGAAATTCTGTGGTCAACATGCACGTAATAAATACATGCGCCGTTTTGCATGGGATCTCACCAAGATCTGTGCACAATGGAATGCGTTAACTGTACGTATCATGCTTGCTGCACGTAAGGACCGTGACATCGTCTCTTCTGCTTCTGTAGACTTCTTAATGTTCTCTGGTTATTCAATGATGGCGTATTATTGGGCACAGCAAGCGGCTGTTGCTTCTGAAAAATTAGCGTCTGGTACAGGTTCAGAAACTCCTGAATTCTATAAAGCAAAAATCAAAGTCGCTGATTTCTACTTTGAACAATTGTTACCACGTGCACAAGGTCATGCAGAGTCTATGGTGAATCCATCTAAGACTATGATGGCGCTTGAAGCAGATCATTTCAGCTTTGATTACTAAACTTTCAGTCATTTGAAAATTTTAAAGACCGCTTCGGCGGTCTTTTTTTTCTCATTCAGTATTCATCGAAATTTAAAATTCAAACTATTGCAAAATTATCTTTAATCACAAGTTATTTTAGGTTTACTTACTTCACTAGCGGAAACCAAATAGGTAATATCTAGTACTGAAGGATCTATAGAAGAATATAATGAAAAGTTTTTTATTTTGATCTTTGCATTTCCTTCATATAAACAACCTTTTTTACCATTTATTGGTAAATTAAGTATCTTATGAGCCTCTCTAGAATTTTTAAAACAAAAGTTGGCACTTACAGGAGATGGCGCAGCCTTAAGCTGTTTGAGTGAAAGATTAAAACAGACAGGGTTTTCTATACCCATAACTGTATAATCCTCATAATTTCTAGAATATTGCCCAATAAGAATTGCTTCCCCACTGTATAACGGCTCTTCATAATCTTGACCAACCCCTATTAATTTAAATGTTTGTGCTTGAGCAAAAACAGATATAAACGGCAATATAAAAAAAACACTAACAATATTTTTTTTCACGCTTATTCCTCTTCTTCTAAAAACTAACACAACTAAATAATTTTATTAAACCAAATAAATATAATTACATCATCATAAGTTACCTACTAAAAATTAGTCATCTTTCGGCGCAGGTTCTTTCACTGTTTTTAATAGTTTAAATTTATTATGTTCAAAGAGATAAAATCGAGTGGTGATACTCTCCACTTCCCAATTTTCATTATTATGTTCTTCTTGAGTGACCAATAGACGGCTGTTTGCCCGTGAGTCGATCACATCTTCCTGACTTCCCTCACCACCAAAACCGCCCTCCAGCAACTTTCCTGTCCGTTTATTGATAAAGGCATAACTACGGCAACTCGCACCACAACCCCACATGGTAATGACATATTCACCTGCAAAATTTGGCTTTTCTTTTAATGCATCACGTAAACGAGTGCGAAACATTCGGGCACTTTCATCCCTCATATCCAATTGTGCAGTTTTACCCGTATAAGGTTGAACAGGATAATCCTTAAATTGAGGGACATTGGTTTTAGCATAGCTCAATGTCATTCCCATCAATGAGAATAACAATGCAATCAATATTTTTTTCATTGTTATATTCCTAGTCAAACAGCATTTATATCGTTGTTTATACATTAAACATACGGAGAATATGGCTCATCCAATGTTGCTATCCAACATTGAAATGCATCTGACATTTCTTTCTTTTGTTCTTTGCTAACATTAGCATACGAATAAAATCTTTCATAATCTTTTCGATGTTGACTGCTTTCAATTCTCTTTGCCAATGCATCAATAAAAGCTCGACCATTTTTTAAATAACTTTGAATCGCCTCTTCATCCAAAACAATCGTCTTTTCATATTCTGCTACTCTCAAATCGATAATAACGTTGAGATACATCCTCGCATCATCTTTATACAACTCCCAACGATGTGGCTCTATTTCTATTAATTGCATCATTTATTTTCTCCAATACCGATTTATTAAAGAAACGCTTCTAAAACTGAATTTAAAAATAAATGTCCTTTGTTGGTACAATTTAAAATATCAGGATCATTCACCATCAACTGACGCTGTTTTAAAGAATCTAAAATCTCTAAATCTTTTAAATCCAAACCTGTACGTTCTGCATATAAATCTGCTTTTACGCCATCCATCAAACGCAGTGCATTCATCATAAATTCAAAAGGCATATCTTCATTTTCAATACGTTTAAATTGCAAATTTTCCGCAGGCACTTTGGCTAAATAGTCTTTCGGCAACCGGGTTTTCTGAAAACGATATACGCCATCCACTTGAGTCACTTTACCATGCGCCCCCGCCCCAATCGCCAAATAATCGCCAAATTGCCAATAATTCAGATTATGTGCTGAAGGTTGTTCTTTACGCCAAGCAGACACTTCATAGTTGATAAATCCATTGGCTTTTAAGTACGCTTCGCCCTGTTCCTGAATATCTTCTAAAACATCATCGACAGGTAAAATCGGCTGTGTACGGAAAAATACGGTATTGGGTTCAATGGTCAGTTGATACCAAGAAATATGCGTTGCACCACTTTCCACCGCAAGTTTTAAATCATTTAACGCTTGTTCTAAAGTCTGTTCAGGCAAGCCATGCATCAAATCTACATTGACACGTTCAAAGCCTGCTTGTTTGGCATGTTGAATCGCCAAAATTGCATCATCATTGGAGTGAATACGTCCCAATTTTTTTAAATGCTCGGTATTAAAACTTTGTACCCCTATCGATAAACGGTTAATGCCTACATCCAGATAATCTGTAAATGGATCATGCTCCACCGTACCAGGATTGGCTTCCAACGTGATTTCACAGCCTTGTTGAAATGGAATCAGAGCTTTTAATTGGGTAAATAACCATTGATAACCCTGCGCTGAAATCAGTGAGGGCGTACCTCCACCAATAAATACACTATGAATTTCACGCCCCTGTGCAAAATCAATTTGTGTTTTAAAGTCCTCAACCAATGCCTGTAAATATTCCTGTTCCAGATCTAAAGACAATTTTCCATCAGGTACGGCATGCGAGTTAAAGTCACAATAAGGACATTTACGCACGCACCACGGCATATGAATATAGAGAGAAAGTGGAATATTTTGAGGATTTAAATCAGCCAAGGAAGAAGCTCAGAAAAATTTGGAGAATGGTGAATTTTAGCATGAGTCAGAGTGATTCAAATCAGACAAATGAAAATGATTTTTCAGCTACGATTGTTATAATTTCAGAAAATAATGAAAAGAGCACGAAAACATGGAAATCGATCATATTTTTATACGTGCAAAATACGGCGCACCTGAAGCAGAAGCATTGAAAGCATTTGGCTTAACTGAAGCAAGTTCAAATACTCATACAGGACAAGGCACAGCCAATCGTCGATTTTTCTTTCAGAATGCTTTTTTAGAGTTAATTTGGCTCAACGATGAAGCAGAAACAAAAAGTGAAATCACACGTCCGACCCAATTATATGAACGCTTAAGCGATCTTGATGTCGCTGTTTCACCTTTTGGCGTATGTTTTAGACCTTCAAATACCACGCAACACAACACTTTATTTCAAAGTTGGCAATATCGACCTGCTTATTTACCACCTCAGTTATATGTTGAGATTGCAAAGAATAATACGGTAAAAGAACCAATGTGGTTTTTTCTTGATTTTGCCTCAAGACCTGATCAAGCAAGTCCTGAACGTAGACAACCTTTTACTCATACAAGAGGATTATCGATGCTTACAGAAACACGGATCAGCATTCCTCAACTTAAGCAAAATTTAACAGTGAAAGCTATACAAGACATTAAAAACATCAGTTTGATTGATGCTGAAACACATTTACTCGAAATGACTTTTGATGATGGCAAACAAGGTTTAATTCATGATTTTAGACCACTGCTTCCACTGATTTTTTATTATTAGACTGAATCTATCATTCGCACATTGCTTAACTTTGCATTAGACTAAAATTCAGACAGGGAACACAGACAATAAAAATATGATGAAGCTCTCGAGCCAAATGCTTTTATTATTGCCTCTTGCGATGGGCATTGGCATTGCCATGACCTTTCAAACTGCACTGAATTCACAAGTACGAGAATATTTACACTCCCCGATTCAAGCTGCCCTTTTGTCCTTTTTAGTTGGTACAATAGTCCTCGCTATTTTTGTGTTTTTTCAGTCTGCGCCCAAACCCACATTGCAAAATTTGGGGCAAATTCCGTGGTATTTATGGCTGGGTGGATGTCTAGGTGTGTATGCCATCAGTATCAGCATTTACACCGCGCCCAAACTCGGCTTTTTAACCTTGTCGGGTCTGATTATTTTTGGGCAAATTTTGATGTCGATGGTTTTTGATCAATTTGGTTTACTCGGCGTCGAAAAAACACAACTCAATTGGCAACGTCTTTTAGGTGGCGTGGTGATTTTTATTGGTGTGCTTCTCACTCTACAACGCTAACCGTTTTTTATTCTAAGCACATTTAAAACGAGTAATTTCTGTGTCTGAATCCATAAAAGCCACAACTACCCGCTTTGAATTAAAGCAATTGTTTCACTTGATGCTCCCGATTTTGGTCACTCAGTTTGCCTACGCAGGTTTCGGACTAATTGACACCATCATGGCAGGACATATGTCTGCCGAAGACCTCGCCGCGATTGCTGTCGGTGTGGGCTTGTGGATTCCGATCATGTTGCTGTTCAGTGGCATCATGATTGCAACCACACCTTTGGTGGCTGAAGCCAACGGCGCACGTACACCTGAAAAAATTCCGAGTATCGTGCGCCAATCCCTGTGGGTGGCTTTGGTGCTTGGTATTATTGCCATGCTGATCTTACAAGCCATGCCCTTATTGCTGCCGCTGTTTGGTGTGCCTGACTCATTATTGCCTAAAGCAAGTCTGTTTTTACATGCCATTGCTTTTGGTATGCCTGCTGTCACCATGTATGCAGCGCTGCGTAATTATTCAGAAGCATTAGGTTATCCACGTCCTGTTACATTGCTCAGTCTGATGGCTTTGGTGGTACTGATTCCGCTGAATTTTATTTTTATGTATGGCATTGGCCCCATTCCACACTTAGGCAGTGCAGGCTGTGGTTTTGCTACCGCCATTTTACAGTGGCTGATGTTTATTGTTTTAGCCATCTATGTGTTTAAAGCCAAACGCTATCAAAAGACTCAACCACTCACGCATTTTGAAAAAATTAATCCTGTTTTAATCAAACGAATTTTAAAGTTGGGTTTCCCGATTGGACTTGCGATCTTTTTTGAAGTGAGTATTTTCAGTACAGGGGCTATTGTCCTGAGTACTTTGGGTGAGGTCACTATTGCAGCACATCAGATTGCAATTTCGGTGACATCACAACTGTTTATGATTCCGATGTCATTGGCACTTGCCTTAACGATTCGGATCGGAACCTATTATGGTGAAAAGAATTGGGTGGCTATGCGTAAGGTGCAAAAAGTCGGCATGTTGACTGCTACAGTATTTGCATTCATTACCATGTTACTCATGTGGTTGCTGCGCAATGAAATTGTGGCGGTCTACACCTCAGATTATGAAGTTGCTCAGATTGCAGTGTATTTAATTTTATTCGCAATTGCCTATCAACTGATGGATGCATGGCAAGTCAGTGCCGCAGGATGTTTACGTGGCATGCAAGACACTAAAGGTCCAATGTGGGTGACGATGCTTGCCTATTGGGTGATTGCTTTCCCTGTCGGAATTTATCTAGCACGTTATACCGAATTGGGTGCTGCAGGTGTATGGACGGGCTTAATTGTCGGTTTAAGTATCGCTTGTGTGTTATTGCTGATGCGTTTGTTTATGAATAATAAAAGACTCAGTCAGCAGACCCATTAAACTTGTAATATGATTCACTCTGTGTTGTCGGATGTGGTAGCAATTATAATTTTGCCATCGCATCCTTCAATCCTAGCGGAACTTCACTGTCATCCCCCACTTCTTTCACAATGGCTTGCCCAACAATCACATTCTGACCATTAAATGTCATGGTCGGTGAACCATACAGTTCATAACCCTCATTTAAAGCCTTGGTGACTCTGGCACAAAAATTCACATCATCCTGACCTGTTAAATAACGATAAACTTTCATAGTCACTCACCACATTTTCAACTAAAATCATTGTAACGCGAAACAAGGCGTACACAATGAAAAATCCAAGCAATGCTGCTTTTAGAAAAATAGCAAAGTAGAAACAATATCTTAACAATTTAAAGTAGGCAGTTTAAGAATAGTCGCCTATGATCAAAATGAGAAAAAACTTCATCAAAGTTTAAGGATTTGTCTGAATGTCTAAAAATTCAAGTACACCAGGTCGTCGTTTTATGAAACTTGCAGGGATGACCGCAAGTATTGCGACCAAAACTGTGTCCAATTCCATTCGCAACTTTAATGCTGATGAAGATCAAAAAAATGAAGCTCGCAGTAAACTGTTTCAAGACATTGGTTTACAAATTGCTGACACCTTAGGTGAAATGAAAGGTGCAGTCATGAAAGTTGGACAAATCGCCTCACAGTACAAAGATATTTTTCCACCTGAAGTGGCAAAAGCCATTGCAAAACTGCAACGCCAAGCCCCTGCCATGCCCTTTGCTGACATCAAAAAACAGGTCGAAAAAGAATTAGGCAAACCTTTAGAGCAAGTCTTTACAAGTTTCGAAGAACAACCTTTTGCCGCTGCATCTATTGGGCAAGTGCATAAAGCAACCCTACCGAATGGCACAGAAGTTGTGGTTAAAGTGCAATATCCGGGTGTAGATGAGGCTTGTGAAAGTGACTTAAAACAAGTCCGTTTGGCGCTGCGCTTAATGGGTGTGTTAAAAGTCGATAAAAAACTACAAGACCGTTTATTTAAAGAAATTCAAGACAGTTTGCATGAAGAACTGAACTATGAAATTGAGGCACAGAACTTACAAGTCTTTAAAACATTCCATCAAAGCTTAGACAACAAAATTATTATTCCTCATGTTTATCCTGAATATTCAAGTAGACGTATTCTGACGCTGAGCATGGAAAAAGGCGACAATATTGAAACTGCAAGTACATGGGACTTGGCGATTCGCAATGAAATCGGTGAACGTTTAATTCGTGCATTGGGACAGCAAATGTTCTTTTTAAAACGTTTTCACTGCGACCCACATCCTGGTAACTTTGCTTTCCGCGCCGATGGTAGCGTGATTATTTATGACTTTGGTGGCGTAAAAACCCTTTCTACAGAGATCATTAGCCATTTTAAAACTTTAGTGCGTGCAGGTCGTAAAGCCGATATTAGCACCATTGAAAATGAATTAATCGCTTTGGATGCCCTTTCTGAAAAAGGTAAATTCCCTGAAGATTTATATAAAGAGTGGCTTGAAGTGTTATTACGTCCACTGACTACACATTATGATTTTGCTGAAAACTCAGCACATCATGATGGCATGAAACTGGTGAAAAAATCACTGAAATATTGGGATGTTTTCAAGCCCTCACCCGATACACTCATGGTCAATCGCACAATTTCAGGACATTATTGGAACCTGATCCAACTCAAAGTCCATGATGATTTAAGCGATGTCTTTGAAGAATTAGTTCCTCAGTAAAATTAAGATTTTATTCATGTTTAGTTAATTATTTTTTAAGCAGCTCCTATTAAAGTAAAACCATATTTTGAAGTCTAAGCAAACTATCCTCCTGCTTAGACTTCTTTTTTTGCCTTATTTTTTGACCCATCTTTTCAATATGGTTTTTAACACACTTAGAATGCGCTTTACATTTCAATTGTTATGTTATAACATTTCTTTTATAAAAAATTCATTGGAGAATAATATGCGTCCTAACATCCATCCTGAATACCGCCAAGTTTTATTTCACGATACCAATGCCAATGCGTACTTTGTGATTGGCAGTACGATTCAGACCAAGCAAATACGTGAATACGAAGGGCAAGAATATCCTTATGTGGCCTTGGATATTTCAAGTGCTTCGCATCCGTTCTACACAGGTGAAGTCCGTCAAATCAACAATGAAGGACGTATTGCAAGCTTTAACAAACGTTTTGCACGTTTTAAACGCTAATTTTCACCCACATATTTGAGTTTAATTTATTCACTGTAGCCTAAAGCACTCCTCCCTTTAGGCTTTTTTTTATTTTCCATTTAACATCATTTGAAACAGATAAAAACCGATGGCTAAACAAATAAGACCAACAATGACGCTTGAAATGGTATATGCCAAAGCAAGTGGAAATTGTCCTTGACGAATGAGCTGAAATGTCTCCAAACCAAAGCTAGAAAATGTGGTAAAACCACCCAAAATTCCGACCATTAAAAAGAGACGCGTTTCTTGCTGTAAAATTGGATATTTCTGTGTAAATGCAAAAAACACCCCTGCTAAAAAGCAACCTAAGAGATTAATCGACCATGTTGCCCATGGAAATAAACTCTGGGGTTTAACAATGATGAGTCCTGCACCATAGCGTAAGCTTGCACCGATTGCCCCCCCACATGCGACCAATAACCAATTCATTTCAATCGTCCCACGTGTGTATAAATCCAATGTTATCCACAGAATAGCACTTGGCTCCTCAAGAATCTAATCAGGTTATTGGTTTAAAACCATGCAACTCAAACAATAAAAATCATTTAATTTTAAGCTGTCATACCCTTCTCATTATTTTTCTTTCTTTTTCATATCTACTGATGCATTGACCTTAGTTTCATTCGATATAGATTCAACAGGATTTTCGCCCAATACATGAAAATCTAAATGTGGAATAAAAAAGCATAAGGCTTTACTTTGAGCATCAATCCCAAACTCTGCAAGCAGTGGACAATCAATTTCTTGTATTTCTAATGGGCGAATTTGTGCAAAATCACTGACAATTTGAATATTGCCCTGAGAAAGCTGTTGTGGCTGATCAACACACTCTACCCAAACATGCTCTTGTGGCACAAAAAATTCTAAAGCGTCATCCCATGTTGGAAAAACATTAGCCCAATCCCCTTGTAACGGCTGCTCAACCGTATTTTTCAGTTTTACATCTAAGCAATAACGTTCATCCATATTGATTTTGGCATGAATCTTTAAATGCGCCTCTCCTTGCTCAACATGGTGTACAAAGTTTGGATCATATTGTGCGGGCATTGCATCACTCAACATACGCCCACCCATAACGTGCAACATTTTATCTACCACGATTTGCTCAAAAATCACTGTTTTAGGGAGTAAATCTGCTGCCAAATAAAAGCGCCAATTACTCTGATGTGGAGAAGGAAATATTTTCCGAGCAGGACCAAAACAATGTAAGCCAAAGTGATGGTGATGATAAAACAAAATACTAAAAATGGTTTTTCCTTGATGCTCCCATAAACGAATCGGCTCAGGAAAACGTTGCTTCACCAAATCAACATCCACCAACCATGACATATAAACGGTATCTGTTGCTTGGCTTTCTAAACGTAAAAACGGTGAAAAACACATTAAATAACGGCGTAAAATCAACAAAATCGGAGATTGCAATAATCGTGAAAATAAGCGGAAAAATATTTTTTCTTGTTTAAATTTAAATAAATGGCGATTCATAGGGTAATTTAAAATCTTATTTGAGCGATTGCTATCCTGTTTTGATATTAACAAAAAAAGCAACGTCTATTCATTTTAATCGCAGAGCATGTCGATTTTAATACATTTTCGCTATCATAGCGCAGTATTCAATTTTAGACCCTTTTGGAAATTAAAAAATGACCCACCCACTTTTGACACAACTTGCAGCAGGCGAAGCCCAATTTTCAGATGTATTGGCATTTATTGAAGCACGCTATACACACACCCCAACTGCCTTTCAAAATGGCCAACATCACAATGCTTCAACAGAAAACCAAGGCAGTGCAAAGGTCTTTTCATTTGCTCAGCTAAATGGATTGGATCAGGCACAAACCTTGAGTTTATTTGCTGAACATTATGCTGCTGTGTTGGCAAGCCCTGAAGCAACAGATCACCAAAACATTCGTCAGTTTATGCAAAATGGTTGGGAAGGCATCAAGTTTGAAGGTAACGCTTTAACTGCAAAATAACCCTACACAGGTTATTCCTCCCTTTTTAAAAGGCGAAAAACACTGCTTTGCAAGGGATGAATGTAATTAAAATAAATGATGATTATGATGTGATTTGACTCTTTAATTCACCCCATTAAGGTCGTTCATCATACTGTGGCAAACCATCACAAATCGTGTCCCACTCTGCTTTATAAGCAGCAAAAATGTGCATAGTCGGCTTATGCTCAAGTGGGGTATCTAACGTCCCAATTCTTAAACGATAAGTATCAGGCGTTTCGGCTTTAATGCTGATAATCGGTGAACCACACTCAGCACAAAAACAGCGTTCTGTGGTTGGTGTAGAAGCAAACTTTTTCAGTAAAGCTTCACCTTTGACAATTTTAAAATCAGCTTTTTGAATCGGGGCGTTGGTGGCAAAGGCTGTCCCATTGGCTTTACGGCAACGCTTGCAATGACACTCGATAAGGTCACCAATTTCACCATGAATTTCATAATGAATCCCGCCACACAAACAACTTCCTGTATATAATTTTTCAGCAGACATGCCTTTCTCTCTTCATATCAAACCATTTCAAAGTAGCATATATTTGGAAAGTTAATCTAAATTTAATCTTATACAATTGTTGCATCATGGCTTAAATATTGATGTACACCTTGCCCTGCTGCACGCCCTGTCGCAAAACAAGCCGTCAACAAATAGCCGCCTGTAGGTGCATCCCAATCCAACATTTCCCCACAACAAAATACAGATGAATTGGATTTGAGCTGTAAATACTCATTCAATCCCGTTTTTCTGACACCGCCAGCACAACTGATCGCTTCCTCAATGGGACGAAAACCTGACAGCTCAATTTTCAAATGCTTAATCTCATGCGCTAACGTTTCGACTTGATTCCACAATGATTTATCGACGATTTCACGCACTAAACTGGCTTTAGCAACATCCAAACCTGCTTTACGCCAAATATTCGCAGTAGATTGTTTTCTTGAGGGTTGTAATTTTTGTATCAATTGCGCAAGGCTTAAATCAGGCAATAAATCTAAATATAGTGTTAAAGCCTGCTCCTGCTTTTGTAAAGCACGCAAAGCCGGACCTTGTTTATAAATCAACCCACTTTCCAAACCATAATGGGTGATGACAATATCACCCTGCGTCTTAGACTGTCCTTTTACCCATGCTTCAACACGTTTCAACGGTTGTCCTAATACAGGTTGCATAAACGTCGACCATGCTCTTTCAACGCCCGCATTGCTTGCTTGAAAGGGTTCTATTTCATTCGCATCTAACCATTTTTGCCATGCACCGTCACTCCCTAGGCGTGACCATGACAGTGCGCCACAAGCAAGAACAATTGCATCAAAATCTTGTTCAAATATCTGTTCTGATTTTAAATTTTGAATGCTTAAAGTCTGGTGTTTTAAATCCAAAATTTGATGACGATAATGAAATTTAACCTTCTGTTCCATCAAACGTTTTAACCATGCTCGAAGCAAAGGTGCAGCTTTCATTTCAATCGGGAAGATCCGCCCTGACGTCCCGACATAAGACTCAATCCCTAAATCCTGCATCCATGCTTGAATCCAATTTGCATCCCATTGTTTGATCCAAGGACTTAACCATTGCACCTGATCATAACGTTGTAAAAATTGTGCTATAGGCTCGGCATGGGAAATATTCAGCCCTGTTTTCCCTGCCATCAAAAACTTACGTGCTGCTGAAGGCTTTTGCTCAAAGACATGCACGTCATAATCAAATGCACTGAGTACTTCCGCAGCCATTAAGCCTGCAGGTCCTGCCCCAACAATGGCAATTCGCTTATTCCCCATCGGTAAGCTCAGTCACTTGTACATTTTGACCTTGTAAAGGCTGAAAATCATCAAAGCGAGTGACATAATTTTCAGGCTTAGAAATGACCAACTGTTGACACAATTCACCACGCGCTAAATATTTCACTTCAAAATGCGTACGTGCTGAATCCTGTGCAATCACCTGTTTTTCATAAGGCAATTTCCAAATATCCTTGAGTTGTTGCTCTGCTTCTGCAATATATTCGGGAATATTACTTGCCAATGTCACTGTACCTTTATACTGCAAGCGTGAAATGAGAAATTCAAAAAATGGCATATTTAACCAACGCTGAGCAGGATTATGTGGCTCAGGATTCGGATATAAAATAAAGAATTGTTGTACTTGTTGTGGATACAAGGCATGTACCACCCACGGTAAAGCATCTGCATGAATTGTGGTTAAATTGGCTTGTCCTTCAAGCTGATGCTGTTTTTGCATGGCTAAAAATTTTTCTCGTGTCCTTTCAACCGCAATGAGTTTTAAATCAGGATGTTGTCCTGAAAACAGCAATGCATGTTTACCCTTGCCTGCGCCAATTTCTATACAAATAGGATTATTTTCAATCGGTTGAAAATCACGGGGAGCATGCATACGCTGCGCTTGAAATTGACGAATCGGCATAATCAGATCAAACTAAGAAAAATCGGCACAAGTCTAGCAAGTCTCACGCACTTTGCCTATTTCACTTTTCAAAATGAGGAACAAATCATGCCACGCACTTTTCCATGCCCACGTTGTGGTGAGCCAACGACTTGGGAAAATAATGAGTTTCGTCCATTTTGTTCAGATCGTTGTAAACTCATTGATCTGGGTGCTTGGGCTAGTGAAGATTATAAATTACCGACAGAAGATGCCCCGCAAGCTGAAGACTCATAAGTACGGGCAATATTTCATTACAATATAACAAGAGCAACTGATGCACTTTGTATTATAACTTAACCATATTTTCAAATTATTGCTGTTTTATTTTAAAAATAATGTGACTTCACTCGAGAAAAATTATGTCTTTCGTATTAAAAATTATTTTTATTCTTTCGCTTATTTTAAGTTTGCTTTTTATTGTCCTCGGCTTTTACGCTTCTGATGGACTCTTCTTTGTCATTGCCATACTTTTCATCATTGCAGCAGTTTTAATCGGCTTAGAGATTCGTAAAAAAAATTCCAACCCTTTTGAATAGCGTAATAGATGATAAAAAAGCTTTATTCACTCAAGGTTTATTACCAAAAGGAATAAAGCTTTTTTACGGCAAACGTAAAAGAAGAGTTTAACCTGCTTTACTTGCTACAAATGGATTATGCTGTTTTTCAAAACCAATTGTACTCATCGGTCCATGCCCAGAAATAAATTGGGTTTCATCAGGCAAACTAAAACATTCACGTTGAATCGAGTCTAATAACTGTTGATGATTGCCTTTCGGAAAATCTGTCCGCCCAATCGAACCTTTAAATAAAACATCACCCGTCCACAGTACGCCATACTTTGCATTGTAAAACATCACATGGCCGGGTGTATGTCCTGGTGCAAAGCGTACTTCAAATTCTTCTTCCCCTATTTTCAGCGTTTCACCACCTTCTAACCATTGATTGACCTGCACAAGTTCAGGGATAGGAAAACCATAGCGCGCTGATACTTCTTGAATCATATCCAACCAAAAAGCATCTTCTTTATGTGGACCAATCACAGGTACATTCCAATCTTTCACCAGAGCACCGACAGCGCCTGCATGATCTAAATGCCCGTGTGTCAGCCACAACGCTTTTACTGTTAGACCTAAAGCTTCGACTTCTTTCTTTAATTTTTCAGGCTCGCCACCTGCATCAATTAATACCGCTTCTTTAGTTTCAGAATCCCACACAATTGAGCAATTTTGAGCAAACGCAGTGACGGGTACAATTTTGACTTGTAACATATTTTTTCCTCAAATCGCTTTAAATGTGGTACTGAGTGGATCTAAATTTGCTTGTAACAATTCAGCTAAAAATTCAATATGGGCAGCATCACTATTTAATGCAGGAATATATTGATACGACTGCCCGCCTGCTTGCATAAATAATTCTGCATTTTGCAATGCCAATTCTTCTAAAGTTTCCAAACAGTCAGCTGAAAAAGCAGGACTCATAATTTGTACTGACTTCACGCCTTGTGCTGCCCAATCTTGTAATACTTGGTCGGTATAGGGTTTAACCCATTCTTGTTTACCAAAACGAGATTGGAAACTAATTTGCCATTGATCATCCGTTAAATTGAGAGCATCTGCAACGTTCTGTGCCGTCACACGACAACGCTCTGCATAGGGATCACCTTTATCTGCATAAGGCTGTGGAATACCATGAAAAGACATCAATAATTTTTCAGCGTAGCCATGCTCTTGTTGAAACCGAATGACGCTGTCTGCTAAAGCCTGAATATATGCAGGATGTTGATAATAATCACGAATAATGGTCAGTGCAGGCAAATTACGTTGTGTGGGGATCCATTTTGCAACAGCATCATACAAGGGTGCAGTCGATGTTGCTGAATATTGTGGAAAAAGTGGCAACAAAATAATTTGATCATATTTTTGCTGCTCGGCATCTTGCAGTACTTGCGTAATCCCAGGTTGACCATACGTCATCGCAGGAACAAGATGCAGATCAAGTGTTGGATTTTGTGCGATAAGTTGCTGCTTTAATAGGCTGGTTTGCTGTAACAAAATTTCTCGCATAGGAGAATCTTTTAGCCACACTTGTGCATAAGCATGCGCAACGCGTTTAGGACGAAATGGTAAGACAAAAGCATGTAAAATAATTTGCCAAATGAACTTGGGAATTTCAATCACACGCCCATCAGACAAAAACTGTTTTAGAAAGCGCCGAACAGCCACCTCAGTCGGCGCATCAGGCGTACCTAAATTTGCAACAATCACTAAAACTTTCGGTTTTGCAAGCTTCATTGTATTTTCAAATTAATTGACTTCACTATACCTTACCGAATATCTAAGCAAATGTCCTTAATTTTAGATAATCAAAGAACGTGCACCTAACATTTGTGAGTTTTCTAGAAGTCTTAAAGCTTTGCTAGTAATTTGCCATAACATACGCTGACGATCATCACGACCAATCGGTACAATCCAATCATTCTGCCGCATTTGCTGTTTAATGGTATGTAAAGCACGCACATTAATTTGCGCGCGTGCCACAGCATGTACTCTTGGCATCGAAACCTGAACATCAGCTAAACCAGATCGATTCAGATATTCATTTAATACTTTAGAAAAGCTATCTTCAGGGGTCTTTTGTCTAAACTCTACAGATAATACTTTTAAAATTTCAATCCATGTCATTTCACGGACGGGATTCATTTCTTTAAAATTGCCATCTTGATAAGCATGAACCCGATAGTCAAAATTAAACACATCATGAATAGACACTTTCGGTAGAGTCAAGAAAGGGTCTGCTTCTTTCGGCGCTTGACTGTGTTTTACCTGTGCCAATTGCGTTTTTAAACGATCAATTTCATCTTGCAACACTTGGATATTTTGTGGGCGCACCCATCCCACAACAGGATAACGTTCTAACATTTGTGGCATATAAGAACGTACGCTTAATTCTAAATCTCTTAAGGTTCTATACGTCACCACTTGTTCAACTTCTCTTTGCAACTGGTTTCGAAACTCATAAAACTTTTCTTTTAATTCTGCACGTGATTCCTGCAAAGTCGCATCACGTGACTCAGGCGCTTCATGCAAAAAGACAATTACAGGTTTTTGTTTGGTCACAGCATAAATATATTCTAAATGCATATAGCTGACACCTGACACGGACTGCTCTCCGTATTGGCTTCCTAAAAGCAATAAAACGTAATCACAATCATCAATCTGACGACGTGCAAATGCTGTGCTTAAAGGTGTACGTTGCTCTAAACCCCATGAAAAAAATCCCATTCCAATGAGTGTTTGTGACACGATCATTCGTTCTGGCTGCATTTCTTTGCCAGATGTTGTAATAAAGACTTGATAACGTTTGTCGAGCATAGGTTAACCCATCCTTCTCATATAGCTTAAATATTGATCTGCCCCAAACAAATCATGAAGTTATATGCCCTACACTTATAAATATAAATAAATAAAATTAAAGTTTTCTTAATTTTATATGTTGGACTGATCTTGCAGTTTATCAAATAACATCATGAATTGACCATGATATTTTTTCTGGAATTAAATATTTTAGGACGGGTTGTAAAGTATGTGCATTATGACCACTGACATTACACATCAACTGGATTTCATGTTGCAACGGGATTTCGGATAATAACCCATTTTTAATTAAAATTCTTGCCGTTTGTCGTGCAACTGCAAAACCAGAATCCACCAAAGTCAATTGATCTGCATAAATCTGCTGAATCGCTTCTTTTAAAAATGGGTAATGCGTACATCCCAATACCAAATAATCTGCATGTTGTGCGATCACAGGGTCTAAAACTTTTTTTAAGGCTTTTTTACACTGTTCACTATTTTGTAAACCTGCTTCCACAAAAGGTACAAGTTCTAAGCACGTGACTGTGATCACATCAACGCCTGAAGGCTCAGCAAAACGTTGCACGACATCTTTAATCAATTTACCCCGAAATGTCGCAGGGGTTGCCAACACAGCAACAACTTTAGATTTAGTTTGCAATACCGCAGGTTTTAATGCAGGCACTAAACCCACGATTGGAAAATTCTCCCCATAATGTTCACGTAAATAATCCAAACTAAAAGCTGAAGCAGTATTACACGCGACTACCGCAATTTTACAACCTTGGCGATATAACCATTCAATGGCATGAGCTGTAAGCTCACGAATATTTTGGTCATCACGCGCACCATACGGCACATGTGCGGTATCTGCATAATATAAAATACGCTCATTCGGTAAATAGTTGGCAATTTCTTGAGCAACCGACAACCCACCTATGCCCGAGTCAAAAATACCAATGGGGGCATCTGCAGATGCTTTGGGCATTGGATTTTCTAAAGGATATAAAGGAAGAATGGCGCTCATCTGATCCACTACGATATGAGTCAAAAAATTATAGACTAGCTTAAACCTCAAGTGCCCAATTGCAAGTGAAAATCACCACTTTGTAGCGATAAAATCGTATCACCTTGCGCATTTTCGAGCAATGTACCGTACTCAACGAGATGGAAAAATGCGTGACGTTGAATCAATGCATTTATTCCAAAGCGAATATGCACATAAGGTCTTAATTCACCTTGATATTGTCGCATAAAAATCGGATGTTCTGCATCGACCAAAACCACATCTTGATTGCTCGTTGTGACTTGTAAATATGTTTGTCCGCCAATCTCAACTTGATCGACTTGATTCACCAATAAAGGTTCATCTTCCACTTCAATTTCAATTTGCTCAACAGGGGTTTTTAAATAAAACTTCCCGTCTTCCTTCCACAGCACTGTACTGAACAGATCTAAGAGTGCTTGACGTTTGATCAATTGACCTTCGTGCCACCATTCTCCATTGGCTTTTACCTTTAAATCCATTTTGCCACAATGCTTTGGTTGCCATTGCTGTAAAGGGGGTATTGACCTTTTGTGACCCGACTGTACACCTTTTAAGTATTGTGCAATGCTGATTAAGTTTTTATTATCAGAATCAGGCTGATTTTGAGCCTCTGATGTTGAATTATTTTGATTTACCATGGTTTATGCCTTGCTGACTAAAAAATAATACGACTCAGCCAATTGGCTAGATCAAGGTTTATAACTATACTAGCGCAAAATATATTAATGATACGAGTCCTAATTCGTATCACGGAAGTTTAGAACACTCACGGCAGCACCGATTTATTGTTGTTCGATTTAAAATTAAAGCAATGATGCACACGGTTGCCACCCTTAGAAATATGAGGAGTCCTACATGGAACACATCGAACGTGAATCGATGGAGTTTGACGTAGTGATCGTAGGCGCAGGTCCTGCGGGTCTTTCTGCTGCGATTAAAATTCGTCAATTGGCTATTGAAAACAACCTCCCAGACCTTTCCGTCTGTGTTGTTGAAAAAGGCTCTGAAGTTGGTGCGCATATCCTTTCTGGTGCTGTACTTGAACCTCGTGCTATCAATGAGCTTTTCCCAAACTGGAAAGAAGAAGGCGCACCTTTAAACGTGCCTGTCACAGAAGACAAAACATTCTTCTTAATGTCGGCTGAAAAGTCTCAAGAAGCACCGCATTGGATGGTACCTAAAACCATGCACAATGACGGCAACTATGTCATCTCTTTAGGTAACGTGGTTCGTTGGTTAGGGACTAAAGCTGAAGAATTAGAAGTGTCTATTTTCCCAGGCTTTGCTGCTTCTGAAGTCCTTTATCATGAAGATGGTTCTGTAAAAGGCATTCAAACAGGTGATATGGGCATTGGTAAAGATGGCGAACCGACGCACAACTTTACCCCAGGTTATGAACTTCATGCCAAATACACCATTTTTGCGGAAGGCTGCCGTGGTCACTTAGGTAAACGTCTTATTGCAAAATACAACCTAGATCAAGATGCCGATCCACAACATTATGGTATTGGGATCAAAGAACTTTGGGAAATCGACCCTGCAAAACACAAGCCTGGTCTTGTCATGCACGGTTCAGGTTGGCCATTGGCTGAAACAGGTTCTTCAGGCGGTTGGTGGTTATACCATGCTGAAAATAACCAAGTGACTTTGGGGATGATCGTAGATTTATCTTACGAAAACCCACACATGTACCCATTTGCTGAAATGCAACGTTGGAAAACCCATCCACTGATCAAGCAATATCTTGAAGGTGGTAAGCGTATTTCATACGGCGCACGTGCAGTCGTAAAAGGTGGTTTAAACTCACTGCCTAAATTGACGTTCCCAGGCGGTTGCTTGATTGGTGATGATGCAGGTTTCTTAAACTTTGCAAAAATCAAAGGCTCGCATACCGCTATGAAGTCAGGCATGCTCTGTGGTGAAGCTGTATTTGAAGCGATTGCTGCGGGTGTTGAAAAAGGTGGTGAAGTTGGCTATGCACGTGTTGCTGAAGGCGAAGATTTCTTCATCAAAGAATTAACCTCTTATACAGACAAATTCAACAATAGTTGGTTGAAAGAAGAGTTACATCGTTCACGTAACTTTGGCCCTGCAATGCATAAATTCGGTTTATGGATGGGTGGTGCATTTAACTTTATCGATCAAAATATTTTTAAAGTGCCATTTACATTGCATGACTTAGTGCCTGATTTCAGTGCATTAAAAACTGTAGATGCGTCTACATTCAAACCGAACTATCCAAAACCAGATGGTAAGTTGACTTTTGACCGTTTGTCTTCTGTATTCGTTTCAAATACGGTTCATGAAGAAAATCAGCCTGCGCACTTGAAGTTAACGGATGCCTCTATTCCTGTAAATGTAAACTTACCAAAATGGGATGAGCCTGCTCAGCGCTACTGCCCTGCGGGTGTTTATGAAGTCATGGAAAATGATGACGGCTCTAAGCGTTTCCAAATCAACGCTGCGAACTGTGTTCACTGTAAGACTTGCGATATTAAAGACCCTTCACAAAACATCACTTGGGTAACACCTGAGGGTGGCGGTGGTCCTAATTACCCTAACATGTAATTTCTTTTTGAGATAAAGATAAACCCGCCGAGTGCGGGTTTATTTCTTTGTATATTTAATTTAATTCTAATAACCCAACATCAAATAAAGATTGAGTAAAATTATCCCAAAATTTCTCAAAATTTTTCGGAATATGCTTACTATCAGTAAATCCAAACTCACTTTTTTCAGCTTTCCATCGCTGAGATAATTCTCTTCGAGCATCAGCCAAAATCAATTTCTTCGGGCTTAAATAGTCTTCTAAAATGATTCCATCCCGCTCACACTCAGCTTTTAAAGTTTCAATTGTAGAGAGTTGTGAATTAATATTTTTAAAAGATGAGTGCTTTAACAAATAGGTTAAATCAAAAATATCTTTGAAACGAGGATTCACAATACATTGATGCAACTTCCATGCAATTTGTGTCGCTAAAGAAGGCGTTTGTGATAAGTTAAAATTCTTTCCAACCAATGGAATATATGTCAGATTGTACTGAAAATCAGAAATTTTTAAATTGAATGAAACATCAATATTAACATCAATTTTCTGCCCATTAATCCATGCAAGTATAGAAGTACTGACTGTTGGAAAATCATCAGACATCACATAATCTAATTCCCACCAATAGTGCTCTTTTGAAAATGCTTCATAGCGAATACCATCATTGAAATCAACGGTCGTTAAATAATTCATCCACTCATTTAAATGATCTTCTACAAAACTTCGATCTACAAGCGGTTTTAGACATACCCAATCTAAATCTTGAGGCTTCCGTTCAATATATGCAGGAAAATATTGTCGAGTTAAAAAACTACCTTTCAACATAAAAGGGAAATAGTGATGACTTTTAGCAAAACGTCGAATCAGCCCTTCACATGCAAGTTGTCTCATTTCATTCATTTTAGTCTTCTTTGTTATTCAAATACTGAGCCAACCTTGATCTAAAGCGATATTACTATCATAAATACAGCACTCTACTCTTTCTTTAATGAGTTTTCTATTTTGATTGTATAATTCCGCTTTTAATTGTATTAATCTTGCCAAAAAAATCGAGGCATCACCATATTCCCGCAAGGTTAAAAATCTATATTTTTCAAAATTTTTTAATGAATTATAAGACAAATGAACTCGATGAATTTCACAGAATATTTTTAATTCTAAAACATGTTTATATTCAATTTGTCCATGCCATTCATAATAATCGATTTTAAAATCATCGCTTACATCTTTAAAAAAAGGAATTTCATATTTTTTTCGAATGATGGCTATTTGATTTTGTTCAAAAAGATCAATCCAACGTTGTACGGCTTGATGTACTCGTGTTAATTGATTTTCTTGCATTTCCTTTGAAAGCATAATTTGACGTGGGTGATCACCTCTAGCAAGAATGATTTCAAGAGGCTTCGCATCCAATTCCAAACAAACTTTTTTAAATTTGAAAAATGATTCCTCATTTTTCAAATCAGCAGTCAGATGCACTTCTATTTTTTGTTTTTGCATCTATTTTCCTTAAAAAATCATCAGCCTTTTTGCACCAAATAATGAAATTCTTTATTGCCCTGCTCATCAAGTTTTTCTTCTTGCAAAAGTAGCTCATGTCCCAAATGCATACAAAACTTTGGAATATCCCAAGAGGTTGAATTATCCGTTGCAAAAACCTCAACAATATCACCTGATTTGGACTTACGAATCGCTTGATGCAACATCATCACAGGCTCAGGACAACGCAAACCACGAGTATTCAACTGTATGCTCGGTGTAGGCAACTGTTCAGACATATTCATTCTCAAAATCAGGAAAAGAGTGATCTGATTTTAACATAAACTTCCTTGATGAATCAGCACTGTCTCGTCTCTACAAAATGACGCATAGTTTCATCGTCTCAATGCATTTATTCGATAGACATCTGTATTTTCTAAGGTATGATAAAAATTCGATTATTTGATATTTAGAGTCTTTAGGAAAGATCATGCACGAGGAATCAGGCACGTCGTGGGGAATGCGTGGCTTACGCAAATGGTTAGGTACAGCACCCGAAACTCGCGATGAATTGCTAAAATTAGTACAAGATTCACGTCGTTTTTTAGAACCCGATACCGTTGCCATGTTAGAAGGCGTTTTAGACCTTCCTGCAACAAAAATTCGTGAAGTCATGACCCCACGAACTGCAATGGTTAGCTTACAAGAAGACGACCAATTACTTGATATTTTGCATGTTTTAATCGAATCTGCACATTCTCGTTTTCCTGTATTTTCAGCCGACCAACCTGAAAATGTTGTGGGTATTTTACTTGCAAAGGACTTATTACCTTACTTAACCGATCGCACCATTAAGGTTGATGTGCATAGCATTATGCGTCAGCCTCTGTTTGTCCCTGAAAGTGCGCGTTCTGACCAAGTTTTGCGTATGTTGAAAAATACGCAAACCCATATTGCCATTGTGATTGATGAATATGGTTCTACAGCAGGTTTGGTCACTTTAGAAGATATTTTAGAAGAGATCGTGGGTGAAATTGAGGATGAACATGACAATGTCGATGAAGAAGCTCAATTTATTCTCCCCGACCCTTCACATAACACAGCCAATGCGTGGATCGTACAAGCACTTACACCAATTGAACACTTTAACAATGTTTTAGATGCTGATTTTTCTGACGATGAAGTAGAAACTATGGGCGGTCTATTGCTTCAAGAAATGGGCTTAGTAAGTGACTTACAAGGACAAGTGATTGAACTTGAATCATGGCAATTTACCATTATTGAAGCAGATGCCCGCACTATTCATCTGATTCGAGCTGTACGTAAATGAGAGCCTATTTTGACAAATTACTAAATCCGTCAGAACAACAAAAGCAAATTCCTTTTATTATTCCACTTTTAATTTGTTTGATGTCAGGTGCGGTGTTTAGTCTCGCACTTGCTCCTTTTCACTGGTGGTGGCTGGCTATTTTATCGCCTGCACTTCTTTATGCGAGTCTTAAAGGACGTAATCCCAAACAAGCATTCATTTTGGGTTGGAGCTATGGTTTTGGTCTATGGTTCGTTGGTGCTTTTTGGCTCTATACATCCATTCATACTTATGGCGATACAAATGCAGTTCTAAGCGTCCTCATGATCATGATCATGGCGCTATTAATGGGTTTATTTACAGCCGTTCAAACATGGTTATATCGACGCTTCTTCCCAGAAACGCCTTTAACCTTTGCACCGCTTTGGGTCGCATTTGAATGGGCAAAAACATGGGTATTTACAGGCTTTCCGTGGTTATTTGCAGGTTATGCCTTCACTGAACGCTTCTTAGATGGCTATGCACCGTTATTTGGTGTCTTTGCAGTGTCATTTGTCGTGATTATTCTTGCTTGTGCACTCGTTGAGATTTTGCATAAAAAACTGATTTGGATCATTCCTTCAGCCATTTTATTACTGGGTGCTTGGGGTGCTTCATTTATTCATTTTGTGCAACCTAAAGCTGAGAAACCACTTTCTGTTTCACTCATTCAAGGCAATATTCCACAAGACTTAAAATGGCTGACTGAATATCAAATCAAGACCTTACAAATCTATGTAGAGTTAACCCGTAATGAATGGGGACGTGATCTGATTGTTTGGCCTGAGTCTTCTATTCCTTTATTCCAAAGTGATATTCCTGACTTTTTACACATGATGGATGAAAAAGCCAAGCAAACAGGTTCAGCATGGGTCACAGGGATTCCTTATTGGGACTTACAAGAGTCCAAACAAGTGGGACATCCCATGTATTACAATAGCATGATGGCTTCTGGTACAGATTCATCAGGTCTATATAAAAAGCAACGCCTTGTTCCTTTTGGTGAATACATTCCATTATCAGGTTTACTGAGTTGGGTGCTTCCTGCTCTACAAAATGACCCATCTATGAGTGGTTTCTCTCGTGGTGAAAGTGATCAAAAACCTTTTAAAATCAAAAATCATGAACTTGCAGCAGCAGTTTGTTATGAGGTGGCATATCCGAACTTGACACGTCGTAATGCGACCAATAGTGATTTTCTGGTGACTGTATCTAATGATGCGTGGTTTACAGGTACAGCAGGACCTCAACAGCATTTACAAATGGTACAAATGCGCGCCAAAGAAAATGGACGATGGTTTATTCGTGCGACGAACACAGGTGTTACTGCTTTTATTGACCATAATGGTCATATTGTGAAACAAGCACCTATGGATCAAAAGGCGGTTTTACGTGGTGATTTACCCGCAATGCAAGGTGAAACTTTGTATACACGCTTAAGTGATTGGCCAATTTTAATCTTCTCTTTGTTATTATTGGTTGTGGGTTGGATATATCGTCCACGTAAAGTTGATGTAAGTTTTAAGTCTAGACGTTGATTTCACTACATCAGCAACTTTATTTTAAAAATAAAAAAACCGAGCATCCAAGCTTGGTTTTTTACGTTATCGTCATCTTATTAAATTTGAGTTGCTAAATAAGACAACATACTCGCTAAAAATAGCATAGGCATATAACGATAAACTCGAACTAAAATGCCATCAAATTTAGATAAATGCTCAACATTTAATGTTGAAACTGTTGCATTTAAAGCGTGATAAAAACTAATGATTGCAACTGCGCTAAAGACGCTCAAACCTAAAAAGCCCATCATAATTTGGCTACTTGCATCTAGGTCTTGCCATACATTGAATAATACTCGACTCATCGGCAATAAACTCAAAATCAAAAGAACAGATTTGAGCATAGAACAATGAAATTGATTAATTTCATCTGACAAAAATAATGCTTTCATCTTATTCTCCTTGCAATTTAGTTGCCTTTAAAGAGCATTATGCAAGCTTTTAAATAAATAAAAAGTCTATTTTTATCCATGATTTAACTTTCTTGTAACTATTAAATATGGGAATAATTCTTATTATATATCTCAATAAAATAATTTATTTATTTTTAATATTTATCATCAAGTTACATTTAAACATATAATCAAGAAACATAATCACTTCACTTCATATTTATTCATTCAACTAAGTAAAGTGATTATTTCCGTCACAACAAAGCAATTTAATTAAGGTTGATAATAAATATCCGCATCATTGCCTTCACCACCTTGCTGACCATCTGCACCAAACGAATATAAATCGAATGGACGACCTTCAGAACCTGGAATCACATATTGCACATCATTTTCCCAACTGTCTTTTGGATAACCGCCTTTCAAATACCCCCCTGGCATCCAATTTTTCGCATTGGCAGGTTGATTCACTAAAGCATCTAAACCACCTTCTTGAGTATTAGGGAAATGTCCATTGTCCAATTTATATTGGTCTAAAGCACCCGCAACACCTTTTAAAGTAATTTTTGTGGTATCCACCTTGGCTTTTTCGCCACGTCCCATCACATTCGGTACGATCAGTGCAGCCAACACACCTAAAATTACAATCACCACCATCACTTCAATCAGTTTAAAACCCGATTGTTTATTTCTATTCATTTTCCGTTGCATTTACTTACTCTCTAAAATTATTTATAAAAATAATCAAAATATGTTGCTTAAATCATATTGTTCATATTGACGATTGGCAACATCACAGCGATCACAATCACCAAAACAATACCTGCCATAAACACCAACATCAAAGGTTCAAGCAGTGCCAATAATGTTGAAATAAACGTACTCACTTCACGATCTTGCATATCTGAAGCACGCTCTAACATACGATCTAACTCACCTGATGCTTCGCCACTTTTAATCATTTGCACCATCATCGGTGGGAAATAACCACAACGCTCTAATTGAGTTGCAAGATTTCCACCTTCCGTGACTTTTTCTGCAGCAATATTCACAGCATCACGAATGATCCAATTATTACTGACGGCTGCGCCAATTTTCAGCGCATCCACCAATGGAACCCCTGATTTGGTTAAAATGGACAAGGTACTGGCAAAACGTGCCGAATTTATACCACGGGATAATTTACCAAATAATGGCAACCTGAGTGCTAAACGATCAAAAGCATAATGACCTGCGGTTGTTTTTAAAAACCGTACTAACAAGAAAATCCCCATCACACTTGCAACCAACACAAAAGGCCATGAAGTACGAATAAAATCACTGGCTTTCATCAATGCGACCGTAATCCAAGGTAAGGCTTGTTTACTTTGATCAAAGGTTTTAACAATGTCAGGGACTACATAAGTCATCAATCCCATGACGATGCCAAACGACATGAGCATCAAAATGATGGGATAGATCATGGCACCTTGTACTTTCTTTTGCATGGCAAAACGGTTTTCGGTGTAATCTGACAATTGATCTAAAATTAAATCCAAATGCCCTGAACGCTCACCCGCAGCAACTGTGGCAATGTATAAGTCTGGAAAACTTCCCGATTGTTGCATCGCTTGTGCCAAAGAATGCCCTTCAAGCACTTTAGAGCGCACAGCTAACAGTAAGTTTTGTACATGTGTTTTTTCACTTTGTTTGGCAACAGCACGTAAAGCCTCTTCAAGTGGAATAGATGCCGCAACCAACACTGATAACTGACGCGTCATCAGTGCCAACTCATAGGCTGAAAATTTCTTTTGAAATAATCCCGTACTTTTACTTTTATCCTTTTGCTCGACAGCGTCAACGGTCACTGGAATCCATTCTTTATCCCGCAATTGTTGTCGAATTTGGCGTGCTGAATCTCCCTCTAACACACCTTTTTGTTGCTTTCCTGAAGCATCAATAGCAGTAAATTGATATGCTGGCATTATAATGCTCTAGTTTTCCCAAATTCTTGTCTCTTAGCAGTTGCATAAGACCCTTAAAATCATTCATATTCTAAGACATTATTCAAAGATCATCATGACTGCTACACTCTATCATACGCTCAACGCTACACGATACTTTTTCATTCAAGTGTAATTCATCATTTATGCCAAACTCTGTAAATGCCACCTCGCCTGTATCCGAACCCACCATCTACCGTGTACGCGTTGCTGTACCCGTATTTTTATATGACCACTTTGACTATAAAGTAACGGCAGAGCAATATGCTCAAGCAGATGTAGGTATGCGTGTCGCTGTGTCTTTTGGACGGCAAAAGCTTGTTGCCATTATTACTGAAAAATTAGCAATAGATGAACCACTTGACCCTCGTTTTCAACTTAAATTTGTCACTGAATTTTTAGATGATCGTCCAATTCTAAATGAAAAAGTTTTAAGTTTGTTGACATGGGCAGCACAATATTACCAATTTCCAATTGGTGAAGTCATGCACACGGCTTTGCCGACATTATTGCGCCAAGGTAAACCGTACAACTTACTCGCACGTGTTTGGAAAGTATTAGATTTACATGCCGAAGATAAAGTTAAACGCTCTGAAAAACAGCAAGATGCTTATAAAATTTTAAAATTACACCCTCAAGGCACACAAGAAAATATTTTAAATCTGAGCGGTATAGAAACGGCAACCTTAAAAGCGTTGGAAAAGAAAGAAATCATTGTCTGTGATTTAGAGTCACAAAACTTTAAACCTGAGCCTGTTCGTTTGGCACAAATGCCACTCACAGCAAATGATGAGCAGAAAAAAGCCATTCAAACCATTTTAAAAGCTCAAAAAAAATATCAAGCATTTTTACTCGATGGTTTGACAGGCAGTGGGAAAACTGAAGTCTATCTGCAAGTTATGCAAGAGGTCTTAAAGCAAGGCAAACAAGTACTCGTATTAGTGCCCGAAATCGGTTTAACACCGCAAACCGTCAGCCGTTTCCAATCTCGTTTTCACTGCAATATTGCGCTGTTACACTCAGGTTTAAATGATAGTAAACGCTTACAAGCATGGCAGCACACTGAAACAGGAAAAGCCTCGATTATTCTAGGAACACGTTCTGCAATTTTCACCCCCATGCCCAATCTGGGTTTGATTATTCTGGATGAAGAGCATGATCTTTCCTTCAAGCAACAAGAAGGTTTTCGTTATCACGCCCGAGATGTTGCCTTGTATCGTGCACATTTGGAAAATTGTCCGATTATTTTAGGCTCTGCGACACCAAGCATTGACAGTTATTGTTTAGTCCAACAAGGCAAACTCACTCGCTTAGAGTTAAATCAACGTGCAGGTACAGCAGTCATGCCTAAAATGCACGTCATTGATTTAAAAATCAGTAAAAAAACCGCAGGTTTAAGCGAGCAATTGATCAGTGAAATTGGTAAACGTCTAGAGAAAAAAGAACAAGTTTTAATTTTTTTAAATCGACGTGGCTATGCTCCTGTCCTGATTTGTGAAAGTTGTGGATGGCAAGCCAATTGTCCACATTGTGATGCACATTTCACCCTGCATTTAAAACCTTATTCGCATTTACATTGTCACCATTGTGGGACGATTAATCGCTTACCTGATGCTTGTCCTGAATGTCAGCAAGAGACCTTAAAACCGATTGGCATGGGTACAGCCAAAGTGGAAGAAGCACTTAATGAGCTATTCCCTAAATATCCTGTACTCCGTGTCGATCGTGATTCGACGAGTCGAGTTGGCAGTTGGCAAAAAATCTATGATCAGATCCAAAAAAGTGAACCCACCATTTTATTAGGCACACAAATGTTGGCAAAAGGACATCATTTTCCTTATGTCACTTTAGTGGCGATTTTGGACATCGATGCAGGTTTATTGAGTGTTGATTTTCGTGCTACAGAACGCACAGCGCAGTTAATTGTACAAGTGGCAGGACGTTCGGGACGTGGTGAGAAAAAGGGCGATGTTTATTTACAAACATTAAGACCTGAGCATCCACTATTAAATATATTATTGAATGAAAATTATCGGGCTTTTGCCAAACAAACATTGGCAGACCGAAAAATTGCTCAAATGCCGCCCTATCGTTACGCGATTTTGATCCGTTGTGAGTCAAGAGTTCAACAGGATAATCAAAGCTTTTTAACGGAAATGACCCAACAATTAAGACAACAGTCAGCGGAAAATTTAATCGATATTTGGGGACCTATTCCTGCCCCTATGGAGCGTAAAGCAGGTCGTTATCAAGCTCATGTTGTTTTACTCTCGCATGACCGTGCCAAAATGCACTTTTATGTTCGTCAATGGTGGCAATATGTACTTCAACAAAAACCTTCTCAAATGAAACTGACCATTGATGTCGACCCACAAGAGTTAAGCTAATGTTGATTTGCACACTATATAGGGTAGAGCAACAAGATAACGTTCAGCTTTATCAAGTCTAATATCTTTATGGCCATCATGTTAGAAATTTTTTTGTTACTTCTGCCCTATGAAAAATAAATTATGACCGCTCCCTCTCTCAATTGTTCAATAACATATGGGTGCTATGCCAAAAAGCCATAATTAATTTTATAGAATGATGCAAAAATACAGTACAGGTAAAACATGCAGTCTCAGTAAAACTACTGAGTGCATTTAAAAATCAAGGTACAATTTCTAAAGTAAAAAAATCAGGACAGGTCAATGTCACCGTTATTACAAATAACGCTTTTTCTAGGTGCAGCATTAATACTCGTACCTTTAGGTAAAAAATTTGGGATCGCTACAGTTCTCGGCTATCTCTTTACAGGAATCTTACTCGGCCCTAGCGTTTTTAATATTGCCAGTGATCCCGAAGAAATTATGCACCTTGCCGAATTTGGCGTGATTTTACTGATGTTTCTCATCGGGCTAGAACTACGCCCACAGCGTTTATGGGAAATGCGTCAATCCATTTTTGTCATGGGTAGCTTGCAAGTTGTTGTGACAGGTATCGTGCTCATGGGAACCGTGTTTTTACTGTTACAACAATCACTTTCTGCAAGTTTTGTCATTGGTTTTGCGCTAGCCCTGTCTTCCACAGCTTTCGTTCTACAGCTTTTATCAGAAAAACAACAACTCAATACCACACATGGTCAGCAATCTTTTTCTATTTTACTGTTCCAAGATATTGCAGCGATTCCCTTACTTGCAGTAATACCACTGCTCTCAGGGAATGAATCTACCCATCATGGTATTGCTTATTTTGCAGCGATTATTGCAACCTTTACAGGACTGTTTTTATTTAGTCGCTATGTCATGCGCCCTTTTTTCAGATTTGTGGCAAAAAGTGGCGCCACTGAACTACTGACTGCTGTGGGTTTATTTATTGTCCTTGCAGTCGTTTTACTCATGGATACGCTTGGCATCAGCACGACGCTAGGTGCATTTTTAACAGGTGTGCTGTTGGCTGATTCAGAATTTCGTCATGAAATTGAAGCCAGTATTTCTCCATTTAAAGGGCTGCTTTTAGGTTTGTTTTTTATGACCGTGGGCATGACTACGCAATTAAATTTGCTGGTGGAACATCCTCTACAAATTATCGGTGCTGCCCTGCTCTTAATCATTATTAAAATGATTGCCATGACCGCAATCGCTCGTTTTAAAAAAATGAATTGGCAAAATAGTTTGATGGTTGCAACCTGTCTTGCTCAAGGCGGTGAATTCGCTTTTGTTGTGTTAAATGTTGCCAAAAGTGAAAAAGTCATTCAGGCGGCCATTTCAGAGCCAATTACATTGGTCGTAACCTTGTCGATGGTCTTTACGCCTATCGTGTTTTGGTTGGTTTCAACATGGGTTTTACCTTTATTTAATAAAGATCAAACACCTGAATATGACGATATTCCAAATCAGCATCCACCGTTAATTATTGCGGGCTTTGGTCGTGTTGGGCAAATTGTGGCTCGTTTAGCCCATATGCAACATTTTCCTTTTACAGCCATTGACCATAACTTACAAAAAATAGACTTTGTACGGCGCTATGGCGGTACATTGTATTATGGTGATGTGACTTTGCCTGATTTATTACGTTCGGCAGGCATTGAACAAGCAAAAGTATTTGTGCTTGCCATTGATGACGTAGAAGATTCAATGAATGTGGCACGCCATATCCGTTTAAATTATCCAAATTTAACGTTATTGGTCCGTGCACGTGACCGTTATCATATGCACTTATTACGTGATTTAGGTGTTAAGCATATTTGGCGCGAAACCTATTTAACGTCTTTAGGCATAGGGTACCGTACTTTATGTGAATTGGGTTTAGACAAGTCAACTGCTTATGACAGCGTTGAGTTATTTAGAAATTATGATGAAGAACTCTTAGCACGCCAACAACGTATTTACACAGATGAACAGAAAGTATATGAAAGTTATCGTGATTTCATATCAGAACTTGAGCATTTATTTGAAAGCGATGCGCAAATCACACAACATGATGCAGACCAATTTGAAGACAATCCTGATATTGATGAGTCAGGTTTAGAACGCAAAGAGGTATTAAAACACACCGATGATCGTATCAATGTAACCCGTGATCATCAAAACTAAGCGGATATTTCTAAAAAAGTATGCTTGTGATTTACAATATCGTCACCATTTAAACAGGGATTTGGAGAATTTTATGTCTGATTTACGTCAACGTTTTTATATTGAAGATAGCCCTGTTCGTGGTGAAGTTGTGCATTTAGAAAATGCTCTACAGGCAATTTTGGCACAACGTCAATATGCACCAGCAATTCAAATACTATTAGGTGAAATGCTCAGTGCAACCGCTTTGCTTGCAAGCACATTAAAAATTAAAGGGCGTATCAGCTTACAAATCCAAGCACAAGGCAGCTTTAAGTGGGCAATGGCTGAATGTAATCATTTAGGCGAAATCCGTGCGCTGGCAGATTATGAAGAAGATCCACGTTTTGCTGATGCAAAAGACAGTAGTACCGTACTCGCTACGCTCACTTCACCTGTATTATTTATTAATATCGAGCCTGAACATGGTGAACGTTATCAAGGAATTATCGCATTAGATCAACCTACTTTGGCAGGTTGCTTGATGCAATATTATGACCTGTCTGCACAAATCCCCACCCGTATTGTTTTAGCAAGTACCGCAGAGCGTTCGGGCGGCTTACTCATTCAACTCTTACCTCGTAATGATGATGAAGAACAACAATGGGTCGATGAAGACTTGTGGCCACGCCTCACCATGTTAACTGAAACACTAAAACATGATGAACTGACTGACTTAACAGCGCAAGATATCCTCTATCGTCTCTATAATGAAGAAGAAGTTCGTTTACCTGAAGCTGAGCAACTCAAGTTTTCATGTACTTGTTCACGTGAAAAATGTGCAAACGCACTGATTCAAATTGGTTTAGAAGCAGTAAAAGAAACCTTAGAAGTCAACAACCCAATCGATATGGATTGTCAATTTTGCAATAAACGCTATCAATTTACTGCAAAAGAAGCCCTCAGCTTATTTGGTGAACATTTAAGTTAGTAAAAATAAAAAATAAATTAAGTGACACTAAGTAATTTAATTTATTCAGAAAATGTGTCTTGCCTTTCTTTAAAAAAAGAGTAAATCTAGATTTACTCTTTTTTAATTATAAGATTAGGGGACACAATAATGCTAACAAAATCACTTATTCTATCAAGTCTCATTTTTTCCACACTCTGTTTTGCAGCGCCTGATTTGACGGGAAAATGGCGAACGGTAGATGATAAAACAGGTTATTCCAGAGCAGATGTAGAAATTACCAAGAACAATCAAGGAGTTTATACTGGTAAAATTATTGAGATCCGCCCAATTCCAAATAAACCTTTAGAAGAAAATTGTAGTCATTGCAAAGGCACTTTAAAAAATGTGCCTTATATGAATTTGGAAATTTTAAGTGGTTTTCGTCAATCACTTAAAGAGCCGCTGTTATTTACAGATGGTCAAGTTTTAGATCCACTTTCAGGCAATGTCTATCATGGAAAGATTAAACTCAATGCCAAAGGTACACGCTTAACGATGCGTGGCTATATTGGTATTTCATTACTCGGGCGCTCTGCAACTTGGATTCGCTTAACAGAATAGAAGTCAGCGTGTCGTCACAAAATGCCTTTTCTTTTTCCTAAATATATGCACTAAGCTAGTCATTTTTATCATGATTAGCTTTAATCTATAAAAATACACATCAACCCATTGTTTTGAATATCACATTTAAACAATAAAATCATATAGATATAAAATAAAGAATATCGAATCACATATTATCATCTTTATTTTGACAGTTTTTGAAACAATATCTTAACCAAGTAACCCTTTTAACTTTGCTCAAAATGGCATATTAATGAATGAAATCAAGATCAAAAATGATATCCAAATATGGCAAAAAATTATTATGAAGAACTTGGTGTTGCAAGAGATGCAACAGCAGACCAAATCAAAAAAGCATACCGAAAATTAGCACGTAAATACCATCCTGATGTCAGCAAAGAAACGAATGCTGAAGAAAAGATGCAAGCCATCAATGTCGCATATGACACGCTAAGCAACGAAGAAAAGAAAAAACAATATGACTTTGAACTTGACCATCCACAAGGCTTTACAGGGGGTGGTTTTGGTGGTCAAGCAGGTACTCAAGGCTTCGATGGCAGTCAATTTTATCGTAGCAGCAGCACAGGTGATGCACAAGATTTTAGTGGTTTTGAAGATTTGTTTGGACGCTTTGGTGGCGGCTTCGGCGGTGGTCATCAACAAGATTTTGGGCAACGCCAATCTCGTCAACAGCGCAGTTATCGAGGTGAAGATCAACACGCAAGTATAGAAGTCCCCATTCAAGTGGCTTATGAAGGTTCAACACAAACTATCACCCTACAAATTCCAACCTATAATGCTTATGGTGAACCTGAAGTTCAACGTAAAACCTTACAAGTTAAAATTCCTAAAGGAATGAAAGAAGGTCAGCAAATTCGTCTGTCTAAACAAGGACAAGCTGGCATCAATGGGGGTGAAAATGGTGACTTATATATCGAAATATTGTACCAAGACACTGACCGCGTTCGTGTTGAAGATGCTGATATTTATTACACTATAGATATTACACCTTGGGAAGCAGCATTAGGAAAAAGTGTAGAAATCAATACACCTGCTGGTAAAGTTCAAGTGAATATTCCTAAAAATAGTAAACAAAGCCAACAATTACGTTTAAAAGATAAAGGAATACCAAGTAAAACTGCAGGACATTTATATCTTATTTTGAATATTGTTTATCCTAAAGCGGATACCCCTCAAGAGCAACAAGCATATCAAGACTATGCCGATGCTTTTCCAAACTTTAAAGTACGATAAGCTTGCGAGATCCTAAAGGAGCACATTCATGACTACTATACATTATCGGGAAATTATCTGTAATGGCTGTCAAGACGTTGAGATCGTTGATGAACGATTGTGTTTTGATTTAACTCACTTTGCTCAAGCATGCGGTCAAAGCCCTGAATGGGTACTGCAACTTCTTGAATATGATATTTTACCAGCAAGACCACAAGACCGCATTCATCAATTTTTTGGTGAAGATGTCACTCGTGCACGCCGTGCATACCGACTTCAACGTGATTTTGAAGCGAGCTTCTCAGCTGTTGCAATGATGATGGATTTAATTGATGAAGTTCAACAATTACGCAAGCAAGTCAAACATGTTCACCATTAATTGGATTAATTCATTTCAAATTGTTAAATAAGGATGACAGGTGAAGATTTAACCTGTCATCATAGTCTTCTTATCAAATCAAAACTGGTATTAAGAGGTTATTTGCACCGATGAATTCCAAAATTATGAATAAGAAAATCAAACACATGTTTCCTGAACACAGTGAACTTGTAAATACGCTTAAAGATGAGAATCCACGATTTGCCAAGCTCTTTGAAGAGCATGATGAATTAGACAGAACCATCACGCATCTAGAGCTCGACCCAATTAATCATGTACATGATGATATCGAAGTTCTAAAGCGTAAAAAGCTTAAAATTAAAGATGAACTCTATCTACTTTTACAAAAAGCATCTGTAGTGACACCTAAATAATCTTATCGTGGCTTATTTCAGTTTCGTGATTTTTTCAACTTCTTTCATGGTTTGTTTAATCGGCTCATAGTCCAAAAACCATAACAGATTGACGTGTTGATTTTTATGTTGTTGCGCCAACATGTCAATCACACTTCTTTCACCACGTCCCACCAAATGTCTACGATAAAAATAAACTAGCAATGCAACAGTACAAATCAACATGGCAGAAAGCATCAACCAAAAACCGATCGGACTTTTTAAGCCTGGAATAAACTCAAAGTTCATTCCATACACCCCTGTCAGCAATGTTAATGGTGCAAAAACAGCGGTAATAATCGCCAAAATACGCATATTTTCATTGGTTTGGTTGGATATCGCTGAAAAATGTAAATTAATTGCTGCTTGTATTGCACTGCTTAAACGTGATGTATATTTTTGAATTCGCTCTACATGGCTACTTAAATCATCAACGCGTACTAACATTAAATCTTGTTTATCTGATTTTTTCTTGCCTTTAAAATGGGAATAATTATCCACGATCTCATCGCGTAACTCCTGTAAAGCATCCATTTGTTCTTCACATAAATTTTCAATCTGTTGAAAAACCATCATTTCTTGAAAAAGCTGATGCCATTTAGAAAAACGTCGATTACCCTGTAACAAATCTTGTTGCCAATACTCAACCCGTCGCGTCAGTGGCTTTCTTAAATCTAAATAGCCATCAATCATACTATTGAGTAAACGCAATGCTAAATCTAAAGGCGTCGCAGGTAGTTTTCTAGGTTTATTTTGTTCCTCAAAATCTTTAGTCATAATATTCATAATACGGTTTAAATAACTTTCAAAAGCATAGTTACCCTTTTCATGAATACTGACCAACACATGCGGTGTAATGACAAAACTGATCGGAGAAGATGTTAATCCAAATACACTTTCATGCTGTTCAACCGCGGCTTCCCCACTCAAAATATGGTCATCTGGCGTAATAAGTTTACGAAAAATCAATAAATCATAATCTTCCATAGCATCAAAAGCACATGGATGCTCAAGATTTAAAATGTCACGAATATGATATTCATTTAAATGAATCCCTGTTAATTCAAAAATCTCTTTTTGCCAATCCTCACTGCGATTCACCACATCTTCACGCGTACAATCAATCCAAATAAATTGTTGCTCTGCCAAAGAGACAGGCTGATTTTGAATACAAATATAGCTTTGTTCTAAAGGTTGAAAAAAATAAAAAGTTTGCATAAATCATATTCTCAAACACAATTTTATTGACAAAAATTGGCGCTATTTTTAGAAAATTAATTCGCATATCTTACTGTAAATTAAACACTGACTTTATGCTGAATCCATGATTTTTTGTAGAGCAATAGTGCATGTTATAAAGGTTAAAAATACAGATACCTTAAAAATCTAGACGAATCCGCCATAATCCCATAATATATTTATGGGATAAAGGAAATCTGAAACCCACTCCAACATTCAGTCCATACGCGTCAGGCACAATCAAAAACAGAACAATATTTTTAAACCTAAGAGGACGATATATGTTTCCAGAATACCGCAATTTAATTAGTCAACTTAAGCAAGATGATGCCCATTTCTCTAGAATTTTTGATGAGCATAATAAGTTAGATCATGAAATCATTCGCTTAGAACAAGATCCTATCACTCAAGGAATTGATACGATTGATGTTTTAAAAAGAAAGAAACTCAAACTTAAAGAGGAATTATATGAAATTTTACAAAAAGCAGATCAAAATTAATTTTTTGAGATAAATTTTAAAAAATAAAAAGTCCGCATCAAGCGGACTTTTTATTCAACTTACACATTAAGCTTGTGCAATGTCTTTCATTGTTAATTTGATACGACCACGATTGTCTACATCAGCAACTTGTACTTTGATTTCTTGACCTTCAGCAAGAACATCTGACACATTAGCGACACGTTCATTTGAAATTTGAGAAATGTGAAGTAAACCGTCAGTACCTGGAAGGATATTCACGAACGCACCGAATTCAACGATACGAATCACTTTACCTGTATAAATTGTACCTGGTTCAACTTCAGCAGTCAGTGCTTGGATCTTAGCAATCGCAGCTTGTGCAGCAGCTTTAGATTCACCAAATACACGTACTGTACCGTTATCTTCGATATCGATTGCAGCTTTCGTTTCTTCAGTGATTTGACGAATGGTCGCACCACCTTTACCGATCACATCACGGATCTTATCAGGATTGATGTTGATTACTTGGAATGTTGGAGCAAACATTGAAATTTCAGGACGCGCACGTGAAATCACTTGGTTCATTGCATTGAGGATGTGCATACGACCTGCATACGCTTGATTCAATGCAACTTCCATGATCTCTTCAGTAATACCTTCGATCTTGATATCCATTTGAAGTGCAGTAATACCGTTTGCAGAACCTGCCACTTTAAAGTCCATGTCACCAAGGTGGTCTTCATCACCTAAGATGTCAGAAAGAACTGCGAAACGTTCGCCTTCTTTCACTAGACCCATTGCGATACCTGCAACCGGTGCTTTCAATGGAACACCTGCATCCATAAGTGATAGAGAAGCACCACATACAGAAGCCATTGAAGATGAACCGTTAGATTCAGTGATGTCAGACACGATACGAATCACGTACGGGAAGCGATCAGCTGCTGGAAGAACAGCTTGAACGCCACGACGTGCTAGACGGCCATGACCAATTTCACGACGCTTAGGACCTGACTCACGACCTGTTTCACCTACAGAGTATGCAGGGAAGTTATAGTGAAGCATGAAGTTATCAGTTTTCGTACCTGCAAGGGTATCGACCATCAACGCATCACGTGTATTACCTAATGTCGTTGTCACTAATGCTTGAGTTTCACCACGAGTGAACAATGCAGAACCGTGTGCACGATCTAACACGCCAACTTGTACGTCAAGTGCACGAACAGTTTTCGTGTCACGACCATCGATACGTGGCTTACCTGACAAGATATTGTCACGTACTGTACGGTATTTAAGATCTTCGAATAATTCGTTTAATTCATCTGCAATACCAGTTTCGTCACCTTCTGGAACGAACTGAGCTACTGCTTCAGCATGAAGCGCATCAAGTGCAGCATAACGGTCTTGTTTCACTGCAATGGTGTAGGCTTCTGAGATTTTCGCTTCAAATGCTTCTTTTAATTTTGCACGAAGTTCTTCGTTTTTCGCTGGAGCAACCCAGTCAGATTCTTTCGCGCCAGCTGCTGCAGCAAATTCTTTAATCGCTTGAATCGCGATTTGCATTTCGTCATGACCGAAAAGTACTGCGCCAAGCATTTGGTCTTCTGAAAGTTCTTTCGCTTCAGATTCAACCATCAATACTGCAGATTCTGTACCTGCAACAACTAAATCTAAATCCGATTGAGCTTGTTGTTCAAAGTTCGGGTTAAGAACATATTCACCGTTGATTAAACCAACACGTGCCGCACCGATTGGACCACGGAAAGGAGTACCTGCAATGGCAAGTGCAGCAGAAGTACCTAACATTGCAGCAATGTCAGCTTCCATAGATTTGTCAGAAGACACTACAGTTGCAGTCACTTGAATTTCGTTATAGTAACCTTCTGGAAACAATGGACGAATTGGACGGTCAATCAAACGAGAGATTAAAGTTTCAGCTTCTGAAGCACGACCTTCACGCTTACCATAACCGCCCGGGATACGACCCGCAGCATATTGTTTTTCTTGGTAGTTTACTGTAAGTGGGAAGAAGTCTTGACCTGCTTTTGCAGTCGGTTGAGCAACAACAGCAACTAAAACGGTTACGCCCCCCATAGTAATGACAACAGTATTTGCTTGACGCGCAACACGACCCGTTTCTAGTACAACATTGTACTGACCATATTGAAATTCTTTACGAACGATATTAAACATTGACATGTATTTTTGTTTCCTGGTTCTTTTGAACAGTTATTCTAGTGGAGACCCCTAAGGTTTGGCATTCACACCACCTCAACAGCTGGCAAATGACAAAGCTTAGAAGCCGACCTCACTAGACAATCATTTTATAAAACTTACGTTTTAGACACGAAGAAGGAGCGAATATTCGCCCCTTCCATTATCTAGCCAAAGCTAGACAGACTTTAGTTTTCAGCAATACAGCATTGCTCATGCAATAATCCGAAAATAAAAGTTTAAATCGAATTAACGACGTAAACCTAAAGCAGCAATCAAATCGCTGTAACGTGTAGTATCTTTACCTTTAAGGTAGTCAAGAAGTTTACGACGTTGGTTAACCATACGGATCAAACCACGACGGCTGTGATGATCGTGTTTGTGATCTTTGAAGTGACCTTGTAAATCATTGATTTGAGCAGTCAATAAAGCAACTTGTACTTCAGGTGAACCAGTGTCATTTTCTGCACGAGCGAATTTTGCAATGATTTCTGCGCGATCTGCGTTTGTTAAAGCCATTCGATTTCTCCGAGATGCTTAAATAAGTATTTGATAAAAATCAATTTAATATTAAAAATTAAATTTGACTGCCGTGCATCACTACAGCAGTCGACTATTTTAAAGGAACTGCCCTGAGATTGCAAAATTATCGTCAGGATATTTCAGTTTTATCACGTTCTCTTTGCACATTTATGACAAGGTTAAGGCAGTTCGGACACTGACAATAATGGCACACAAAGGCAGACTAAACGTTAGAAAAATAAAATGGATCCAGTCGTGAAAACATTTTCAACCAACACCTGTTATGTACCCAAAGATTTAGGCCAAATTATACAGTCCAAATATGAGGTCTCAGCCGAACTCGGTGGTATGACCGAAAAGCAAGTCGATAAAATTTGGTCAAGTATTGAATCCCTTTATAAAACAGGTAATCACCCCTTGATCAGTATATGCCTTCGACGTAATGGACAAGTCATGCTCAATCGCAGCATTGGTTACGCACAAGGCAGCACAGCTCAAGGTTTGGCTGAAAATGCCATCATTGCCACACCAGACACACCAATCTGCCTATTTTCAGCATCGAAAATGATCACAGCAATGTTGATTCATATGTTAGATGAAACAGGTGAAATCAATTTACTTGATCCGATTAGTTACTATATTCCCGAATACGCTCAAAATGGCAAACGCCGTGCCACTATTTTTCACTTATTATCACATCGTGGTGGTATTCCTCGAGTAGAAGCCGAGGTCACTCCTGAGTTACTCTTTGATAAAGAAAAAATTTTACAACAGCTCTATGCATCGAAACCGATTTCACCAGCAGGTGCACACCTTGCTTATCATGCCGTGACCGCTGGCTATATTTTAGGTGAGCTGATTGAACGAGTAACAGGACAAGATATTCGACAATTTTTACATGAGAAAATTGAAAAACCGATGGATATGCCCTTTTTCAATTATGGCTTAAAACCAGAATTTCGTGATCAAGTTGCCCTCAATAGTGCAACAGGTATCCATCCAAAATTTGGAACTGACTTATATTTGAATCATGTTTTAGGTGGCGGTTTAGAATTAGCGGTGAATGTCACCAATGATCATCGTTTTATGGACACTGTTTGTCCTGCTGGCAATATTTATACCAATGCCGAGCAAGCCAATCGTTTTTTTGAAATGCTACTCAATGGCGGACAATATCGTGGTAAACAGATCATGAGCCCACGCACAGTTTTCCGTGCCACGCTACCGACATCCACGACAACCATTGATCGTACGATTTTAGCTCCCATGCGCTATGCACTCGGTCCTATGCTAGGCAGTAATCCTGTGGGAATTTTTGGGCCACATACTGGACAAGCATTTGGACACCTCGGTTTTTCAAATATCTTATGCTGGGCAGACCCTGAACGTGACATTAGTGTCAGTATTTTAAATACTGGCAAATCTGTGGTGGGTACTCATTTGGCGGCGCTTGCTAATGTACTGTTTCAAGTTTCTACACAATGCCCAAAAATTCGCAAAGAACAACGCCGTGGTTTGTTTGGGACAGATGCAACAGAAACGGATCAGGTCTAAAGTACAAATTCATGTGAATATTTTATTGAAAAAATATGAGAGCTTATTCATTACATCTAAATGATTTAAACTTCAATTAAGAAAAAGCCCTTAGATTACTCTAAGGGCTTTTTTTGCGCTGTAGTTTCTTATTTTGTCTTTCTTGTTTTTTTATTTATTTTTATAGTGATCTCATTTCACTTATAACTATATAGTGAGTCCTTTTGTTTATATATTTCCTTATGTACATATAATGCCACAATCAAAAATATGATGAAAGTCGCATTTATCTTATATTTTTGTAAGATATAACGTACATTGTGTATGTTTTATAACATTATTGTAAATACAGAAGATATAAAAAAGCCCTGTAGTCTCTCCCAAAACTACAAGGCTTAGCGGCTGTAAGTTTCCTCTTTTATACTTACATCATGTAAGTTCGCAGTCTCTCGACTTTAAATTATTGTTATTGTGCAATTTTGCTTAGTGTTCCTTACCAAGCTTCTTTATGTAACCATCATCTCAAAAACTTTGATCTAGCTCTATGCGTCAATCTCTTGAATTAGTGTAAGCAATTTCTTACAAAACCAACATTATTTAATTAAGATTAATAATTAATATAAATTTTTAATTTTTTTAATCAACCCACTCTGTCTTTGTGTTGCTACAGTTAATGCTTGATGAAAAGCACCTGCCTCGACTAATAAGCTCACTACTGATTTTGCACGGGTAATGGCGGTATAAAGCAATTCTTGACTTAACGTTTTTTGTGCTGCGGCATCCAAAATGACCATCGTATGCTGAAACTCAGAACCTTGTGATTTATGAATGGTTAAAGCAAATGCTGTTTGAATTGATTTTGGTAAACGTGAAGCGACAATCCATTTATCTAGACTTGGAAAATACACTTCAAACTGCTCCAGGTCCTGACGATGTTTAAAGCAGATCCCAATATCACCATTAGATAAGCCCAATTGATAATCATTGTAATCCATCATCACAGGTCGACCTACATACCAGTCCCCTTGTCTATAAATCTGTGGAATGGCAGACAATAAGGTATTTTCCATTTCAGCATTAATGGCTTTCAAACCAAGACCACCATGGCGAACTGCAGTTAAAATACGATACTGATCAAAAGCTTGAATTACTTTTTCTATTTGTTGAGGTGATTCAATATCCTCTAAATATGCCTTTAAACTATTAAAATAATCTTGAAAACCAAGTGCTAACTTTTGGTAATACGCCATATATAAATCATGGGAAATCTGTTCAGGTAAGTATTCCAATTGCACCACATCACGCATCTGTGCACTGAGTTCAATTTTTTGTATCGGCTTTTGAGTCACAATATGCTGCTCAAAATCTTGTAAAAGTTGTGATTGAGAGTGTTCTACAAGGTGACTTTGTTGAATAAAATGCGCAAATTTTCCAATGGCTGCATCTTGTTTAAAACGGTGTGTGGTCACTAAATTTACCCGATTGTCTTGTAACATCGGAACACGTTGTAAATCCGCCAAGACTGAGCCAACATCGACAGAAGCTAATTGATTAGCATCTCCCAATAAAATCAAACGACAATTTTCAGGTACGGCTTCAAAGAGCATTGTTGCGAGATTTAAATCCAACATAGATGCTTCATCAACCACAATCACATCATAAGGTAAAGGCTGCGTTAAATGAAAACGTGGCATATGTTGATTGCCCAACCCCAATAATCGATGAATGGTGACAGGCTTAAACACGTCTAAACTCAACCCAAACCCTTGTAGTTTTGGATCACTCAAAGATTTTTGTAAGGCTTCGCCCATACGTTGTGCTGCTTTTCCTGTAGGGGCTGCCATTGCAATGCGAATATTGGGCAAGGCCTGATGTAAAACAGCAATAATACGTGCCAGTGTGTAAGTTTTACCTGTCCCAGGACCACCCGTAATAATATTAAATGCATTTTGCGAAACCATATTTAACGCATTTTTTTGATGTAAATCACTCAATAAATGATCAAAATCTTGCGTTGAAATCTGCTCAATATGTTGCTGTTTTAAGCGAATCACTTGCTGCGCTAAACGCTTTTCAAGTTGCCAATAACGGTACAAATACAAATATTCATCATCAAATACAAAAGGTGCAACATGCTGTTGTTGCTGATTTTTATCATGAATTTTATTTTCATCTATAAATAGTGGTGTGAGGTTGTCTACATTTTGCCTCTCGCGTTTTAGACAACTGTCTCCTTGTAAAGAAGTCATTAAGATTTCACTGATGATTTTAAATGAATCTTCATGTAATTTCTCATTATTTAAATACTGTTGTAACAGATAATTTGTCCAGTTGCTAACCCATTGAGGTAATTCATTTTCTAAATTTTGACTATTTTCCACACAGTTATCCTCAGAGTTATCTACAGAGTTTTCAACAAATTTATCCACAACATAGTTCATTGTTTATACAGAAATTCATCTAAATATTCATGCAATATTGCCAAGTTTATCCTCAGCAAAATAACCCAATATCGCGTCAAGCCTAAGAATAAATTCTGAATCAGGTCGCCAATAATAGTACCCTTGCCCAACTTCACCATTCATGCCACGTAGGTATAAATAACTTGCGCCACCTAAATGTTGATCAATCTGATAATGCTCAAGTTTAATGCTTAAGTAACGATGTAAGGCCACCAGATACAATGCCGCTTGTAACCAATAACTTGCGGAACTCATACTATTTTGAATAGCATCAGCGTTATAGTGCTGTTGGTCTGTACCTAAAAAATTACTTTTATAATCGGCAATGTGATAACGCTGACCATCAAAAAATACAAGGTCGATTGAACCATTCAAATATCGTGCTGAATTTGCACGATTAAATTCAGGCATTTGAATCTTTTGGGTATCTTTATATTCATCAAATAAGTCATAAATACGTTGAATGGCCAAGACCCGATCTGACAGTGCCAAATAAAATGGAAACTCCGCTAAATGTTCATGTGCTTGCAATTGTCCTAAACAAAAATGATCCAATAGGGGCGTATTCAAAACATCCTGTAACCATGCCATAACCCATTGAATGAGGGTATCTTCATGCTGCTGTTGCAACGCTTCACTCGGAAATGCCTGTTGATATTTTTCAATCAGCTCCGCCCATAATCCTGCATAGTCATTTTTAAAACGGCGGTGAATTTCTAAATGCCAAAATTGTCGGTTCTGAAAATCGATATGCTCAAAAATTTCATGTAAGAAATTCCCTGCGACTGTACCTTTGGGAAAATTAGCTTTGATCCATGCAATGGGTTGCACTGGCTGTGATGGATTGGCTGGATTGTTTTGCCATCCAAAATTTGCTTTTTCAGATTGTACTTCATCCGCAGCACGGTCTTGCCCATGTTCAAACACTGCCAAATGATCCTGCGCTTTTTGTCGTACTGAATGCTGAGCCAAAGCACTGAAACTGGTTTTTCCTCGTGGATAAAAACGTTGACTTGGAAAAGCTTGGGCAACAATGACAGGCTGAATCTCTGTTTCGATCTTTTTTAAACGTGGTGGACATTCTGTCAGTAAGGGTTCAACAACACTGCCGCAATGTTCAAAAGCTGCAGCAGGATGCCCACGCCAAAACGCAAGTCCTGTGGTCGATTTGGTTTTTAATTTGCCCTTTTTATCATATTGATCAAGATCATTACGCATCACGGCATAGACACGGTGACTTGCCCGCGTCAGTGCGACATACCATAAACGGTGATGTTCAGCTAAAGCGCGCTCTTTATGATGTTGTTTTGCTAAGCTTTTGTCATCTTTATCTTCGGTATTTAAAGAAATGACTCGATGTTTTTCAATTTGATGATTGTCGTGATTCAATTGTTCAGTATGGGTAAAAATCAAAGAATTATCACTATTGAGGGCTTTGTCTGCACCCAATAAAAAGACCACATTAAACTCTAAACCTTTAGAAGCATGAATGGTCATCAACCTGATCCCTGCTGCATTGGACAATTTACGTTCTAACTCCCATTCTCGCTCCATTGGTGAAGTCAGTTGTTTTAAATACCAATGATAAAGATTTTGTGCACCTTGATATTCCTCACTATGTTGACTCAGCAGCTCAGTCAAATGACGTAAATTGACCACCACACGTTCATTATCACGGCTGCGTGTTGCGACTAATTTCGTCCACACGGAAAATTGATGCAGCGTATATTGCCATGCTGTTAAAAAGCCTTGATTCAGCCACATTTCACGAATTAAATCGAACTGTTCAATATATTGACTCAAGCCATCAGCATGTTGTTCCAATTTAATCAAATCAGACAATTGAAAACCCAATAAACGACTCAGCAAAGCACGTTTTACTTTCGCCTCGTCATAAGGGTGCATAATCGCTGTCAATACAGCCCCAACATCACGGGCGATTTGACTGTCAAATACGCTCTGTTTAGATTCTCTATTGCATAAAATGCCATAAAACTGCAATGCGTTTTGCGCTGCATCTAAGTCACTTTTGCTCGGTGCTAAAATTGCAATATCGCTTTCATCTAAAGGGCGTTGTTGTCCTTTTTCCTGAAAATATAATGTCCCTTGAATACTTTGATTGAGTAAATCTCGAATCTTCCAAGCCACTTGCTCTGCTTCTTGTTCAGGCTTTTCCAATTGTAGCCAGCGTAAAGGCTGTAAATTTTCACTTTCACCTTGCATAAGTGCAGGATGCGGACGACTACCCGCTTGTACAGGTGGGTAAATCACCTGTTCTCCAAAATCCATTTGTCGTTGAAATAAGGCATCTACTGTTTCAACTAAGGGTTTGACCGAACGATGGTTATAAATCAGGTTATATTCATGCCCGTCTTTACCAAAGACATCTTGATGTGCCTTTAAGAACGTCAACATATCACCACCACGGAAACCATAAATAGCCTGTTTACGGTCACCGACCATGATCATACAGCCTTGTTTGACACGACTGGGATGGCGCCAAATTTGTGCCAACATATCATCCTGATCTTGGTTGGTGTCTTGAAATTCATCCACTAAAATTAAGGGATAACGTGCATGTACAAAAGTCGCAAAACGTTGTCCCTGCTCACCTTGCAACGCTTCAGCCAGTGTCCGAATTTGCTGTGCAAAGGTAGTTTCACCTTTTTGTTGTAAAACTTGTGGTAAGCGTTTTTTAACTTCCTGAACCAAATGGATATTTAACTGTTCTTCTACTTTGGTTAAAGCACCTTTAAACGCATGATAAATTTCAAAAAAAATAGTGAATGCACGAATGACAGGATGAAAATTAAAATCATCATACACTTGCTGTGGAATTTTTTTGGTTTTTGCAGTACTTAACGTTTTTTGGGTTAATTTTTCTAAAAGACTGAGGGTTTGACTGTATTTTTCATCAAAAAGTACCGCATAACCGTTTTCTTTGAGTTTTTCGATCAAGAGTGGCAAGTCGTTAAACAATAAAGACTTCATCACACCTGGCTCGCTCCAAGGTTTAAGGAACTTATCCGCTGAAATACTCTCTAACTCATAATAAGGTGAAAGCTTCGAAATAGTACTCAAATCCACTGCGACCAAATCAGCAACAGCTTGTTTTAACTCATTAAAATCAATATTAACATCTTGAGATTGCAATATTTTTGCATTGGTAAAATTAAGCGTTTTATCGACAAGATCAATGTAGCCATCTTGAGATTTTAGCTTTTTATTGACGACTAAATAATCCACCACTTCTTGTGGTTGTGCTTGAATCCATTCTCGTAGCACATCGTGAATGAGTTGATGACTATAACTTTTTGCATCATCGGTAATTTCAGCCCGTTCAATCTTGCCACTTTCAAAGGCAAATTCACGCAATAACTTTTGACTAAAACTGTCCAATGTCCCCACAAATAATTCATCTAACTGATCAATAACCAATTTCAAACGCTCACAAGCATAGGCAACTTGTGTCGCAAAAGTCAGTAATAATTTGGCAAATAATGGATCTTTTTCCTGTTGTGCTTTAAGCAATATTTCTTGTTCGCTCAAATCACGACAGGCGTCAAAATAACGATACGTTTCCTGTAAACGTGCACGAATACGGCTCTTTAACTCCGCTGCCGCTTTACGGGTAAATGTCGTCGCAATCACTTGGCGAGGAAGATATTTTTCAAGAAAAATCCGCACCATTAGACTCGATAAGGTATAGGTTTTCCCTGTCCCTGCCGATGCTTCAATCCAATGCAAACCTGAAAAATGCAAATCTGCAATTGGTTCATTCGAAATCTTTTTATTCAGCATACTGGTCTTTATAAAACTCTGATGAACAACAGTGTTGGCAGAAGTGTGCTCAGTCATGATTATTCCTCTGCAACTTTTTGATGTTGATAAATCGGTTGATATAAGTCGTAGGCAAACAGATCACAAGCATGTTGCAGCAAAGCTGTTGCGTCTTGTTCCTGTAAAATAAACTGCCAGTCTCTGTGTTTTTTACTCGACTCTGTTCGATCCAAACTATACGTCAGGAACGCATCGCTTTTATTCCATTCTTTTAATACAGCATCAATGCTATTCAACACCCATTGCCCTGCTTCATTCTGAGTCCATTCCACTTCCTTCTCTGCATTCATCACCAATAAATCTTGGCTATTTGCTTTCTTCGTCATCAATAATTCAGCAGGTAAAACCAAAGGTTCAGCCTGACCATAAACATAGGCTTTAAACCATGCCAATAAATGCGCCTTAGCTTGCGCCGAAGTTAAGCCTGTGTTGACAATGGTGGCATCACTAAATATTGCAATACGTTGTAAACCCTGTGCTTGTTCACCTGCTAAATTTAAATAGCTCAGCCATAGCAAATATTCAAGCCATACTTTGGTACGCCGTGTACCCCGTGCACTTGCAGCATCCAAACTGATCCAATGCCCAGCATGTTGTTTCGGCACCGTGATATTCATCACCACATTATTTTCAAGACGCCATTGCCGTTGCGTAGTCGCTGTTACTTCAGCTGCATACAGATGCAAACGTTCTTTTAAACGCTCCTGTTCAACCAAACTCATTTGCCATGCACTGTATTGCACTTTACCAATCGGCAATTGATCTTGTAATAATCCAATATCAGCCATTAAATTTGATTCACAATCAGCATGGTCTGCATGCACTGCATTCTGTTTTTGTAGAAAATGTCGAATTTGATATTTTGCCAAACCATCAAGCACCAAGGGTTCATTTAATGCAGGGATATCTTCCGCGCGTAGATTTTCCACACCCAAAGTTTTCAGATATAACCGTGCAGGGAATGTAACATCCTGAATCCATTGTGCTGCATCCAACACCGTGATGTTTTCTTGCACCATAGGATAAGGTGTATTCACCCAAGCTTCTCGCGGTGACAAATTTGCCGTTTGCTGAATTTTTTGTGCCACTGCAAACCATTGATCTTGATAACGTAACTGATCTGTAGAGGTAAAACCACTTGGATCAAACGGTTGTAAGTGATGTACATGATATAAAGACTGAATTTGTTCAGGAATTTCAATACCTTCTTTTTCAATCATCCGATCAGCACGCTCAAGGGATGGTTTGTCAGATGGATCATGCCTCATATCATCAGGCGATTGTGCAATCAATGCGATATGATTGATCAATTCTTGTAATACGCTCGATGGATCACGTACTTCACCATCACTGACGTCAAAGCCATTGTAAAATAACCACAGATTTTCTTGCGCAAGCAATAAAGCATCTAAAAATGCGCCTTGATCATCATCCAAACGTGAACGATCACCCAATTGTGGTTTTAAAATTTCCATTAAATCAAAAGGTAAATGAGTATTTCGATTTGGAAATTTGCCACTATCCAAATTCAACATCACAATCAATTTATAAGGTAATGGTCGAATTTGCCCAATTTGGCTAAAAGTAATCTGTCCTGTCGGTAAAGCCTGATCAAATTGTCCTTCCAACACATTTTGAATTTCATGCAACAAATAAGGCAAAGGTAGATCGATATTACGCAGCACTGCTATATCTTGCGCATCATGCTGTGGTGCATTACGCTGATCATAATAATTTGCCAAAGTCAGCATACGTTCTTGTTTTTTGACAATTTCACGCACCGATTTTAAAGCCTCAACCCCACATTGCTCAAACTCAACAATGTCTTGCATCAAACGTTTTAACCATGATTCAACATGGATTTTTTGCTGAGATAAAGTAGACGTTTCATGTGCAATCATCCACTCACGGCGCGCGGCAAAATCCTGATAAATCTCGATCAAGGTCGCAATCAGTTCAAAATCACTCGGCAATACTTGCGCATAACTTAATGTATCGCCCTGTGGATGAGAAAAAATGGTATGTTCAGGAATAGCAACACCCAATGCCAAACGATCTAGCGCATATTTAAAACTAAAGCGATAATCGGTATCGTCAGCACTTAAAGTACGCTGTAAATGTACTGCATCCAAACCACGTTTAAAGCCTGCATTGATCAATAACGCCACCATACGTTCAGTATTGGAAATGTCCAAGCCATAACGCAATTGAGTGGCATTCAAACTGAGCCAATCCGCGAAATCTTCAACACTGAAACGCCCTTGCACCAACTGAATCCGCCCCAACACTGCTCGCCATGCATTGACTGCATCAAGCTGTGTAACCCCTGCAATTTTGACAGGTAAATAAACACTATCTTGATTGGGAATATGCGGAAAGATACTACGAACCAGTGGTTCAATTTGTTTTAAATCAGGTGCTAGCACCAAAATATCACTTGGACGATGTGGGTTGTCCGCTGAGCCCTGCGCTAACCAATGGATGAGCTGATCTTTCAATACTTCCAACTGACGCAATGCCGAATGACAAACATGAATTTGAATCGAATCATCCTCTTTAGCAATCGGATAAGCATGTGGTTCAGGTTCAACCAAATACAAAATATCGGACTGTAATTTGGTCAGTAAATTTTTCGGTTCTTCATCGACAAATGCATCAATCCACTGTCCTTCTTCACCTGAAGACAAATTGGAAAGAATCGAGAAATGGTCACGCGCTTGCTTACCAAAACGAGTCAGCAACGGATGACGAGACTCACGAATTTCAGCATTAAAATTTAACGTAAATTCATCAAAAAACTTTTGAATATCGGCATCTGTGGCTTTGGGATATTTGGCAATAAAACGTTCTTTAACCCTTAAATCGTATTGTTTTTTCCAATTCGGATCGACACTGTCTGCCCAATATTCTTGTGAGGGGTTGTAGTGCAAAATCACCACATCCACATATTGCCCCAAACGTCTTAAAAACTGCAACTGACTGGGTGGTAAGTCCAATAAGGTAAACACAATCAACTGGTCAGGTAATTTTTTCAGGGCTTGTGGTCGTTTCGCGGGATCATCCATAACTTGCCAAAAATCCGCATCAATCCCTTGCATTTCAACAAAGTCTTCATGAAAGGTGTGTTGCCACAACCAGCGCTGCCAATGTTCCAACTCTTGGGCTTGATTTAACGTAAAAGCCGAAACTTGTTGCTGAGTCTTAAAAAATTGTTGTTCTAAATCAAGTTCCTGACCACGCCCCCATTGCCCTAACCAATTGCTTGGACAATGACATAACTCACCGCAGCCTCGCTGACAATCCCCTCGATATTGCATATAGTTAATGAACAATTTCGAGACTTGTTCTGCAGTCCAATACAACATACTTTGTTTTTTCAGTTGTTTTTCCAAACCATGGTCCAGCTGTGCAGCTGCATCATAAATCCGTTGAATAATCCCAAATAATGGATGATCTTCTGCAAGTGTATTGTCCTCGGCAACAATAAAGCCTTTTAGGGTTTGATAAATACGCCACTTCATAATCAAACGGGGAATATTGGCTTTACGGACTTTATCTTTATCCTCCAAAACTTGCTGGTATGCAAACCACTGAAAGCCACGAATACGCTGATGAAAGATGGTATTGGCACTCATGCCTTGCTGTTCTGCCATCTTTTGGCTCAGCCATTCTTCAATTGCAGGACTAGGAACAATAAAATGTTGTGGCTTTAGGACAGAAAAAGGGTCATTTGAGACAACATGGGTGCTTTTTAAAACCCCCTGAACCAAGACCTCTATTGATTGGCTTTGAATAACATGAATTGCCATAATCCCTCAACCATTTTGCTACTTATTGTTCTGTTTATGCACAAAAACATAAACATTCGCCACTATACAACTGCATCATACTATGGCATTTTTACTGCATTATTTGGAAATAACTTTATTATTTCAAGCTAAAATAATGCAACCGCATAAATACGATAAATAGTTTGAATTACAGGTAGATATTTTATGAAAATTGATAAAATCCCAAACTCCATTGACCCAAGTCTAAACCTAGAAACTGTTCGAAATGAATGTTTAGAACTCGTCAAAAAACGTGCTTATTTTTCAGCAGGTGCCGCAATTATTCCCGTACCATTTTTTGATGTCGTGATCGACGTGGGAATTTTGTCGCAATTAATCCCTGAAATTAATGCCCGTTTTGGTTTAGCCCCTGAGCAAATCAGTGTATATGATCCAAAAACCAAACAGATTCATTGGAATGAACTACGTAAACGTGGCTTTGAGTTTTCAGGTCTAGTGGTGGCACGTACTGCGGTTAAATCCTCACTCAATAATGTTGCAGCCAAAGTCATTACCAAACAAGTGACCAAATTTATTCCTTTGGGTGGTTCAATCATTGCGGCAAGTTTGGGTTATATCGTGATGAAAAAAGTGGCTGAAGCCCATGTAGATGAATGTTATAAATTAGCAAAAGGCATTCAAAACAAACAAAAAGAAAAGATTGTGCAATATTCTTAATGTCTTAATTGAAAAAGCGGATGATTAATCCGCTTTTTTTTGCATGAGATAAAGTGTTATTCAACAGTATATTTGGCAATAGTACGATAAATATACTAGATTCAAAAATGCCTACCTAGCTCTCAATCTGCTTTCAATTGCTTTAAAATGGTCTTTAAAATTTCAATACGTGCTGTGTATTTATCATTGGTTGAAATCACATGCCACGGTGCATAAAACGTATGTGTGCGTTGCAACATATCTGCTGCGGCATTCAAATAATCATCCCAATGGCTACGATTGCGCCAATCATCTTCTGTAATTTTAAAACGCTTATGTGGTGTTTCTTCTCGTGCTTTAAAACGTGCTTCTTGTTCATCTTTGCTAATGGCAAGCCAAAACTTCACAATGACATATTGATTATCAGTTAAGTCTTTTTCAAAACGATTAATTTCATCATAGGCACGTTGCCACTCAACAGGTGTGGCAAAACCTTCGATGCGTTCGACCAAGACACGCCCGTACCATGTACGGTCAAAAATCGAGATCTTTTCATCTTCCAATAATTTCGTCCAAAAGCGCCATAAATAAGGACGTGCTAATTCATATTTTTCAGGTGCTGCAATGGTATAAATGCCGTATTCTCGTGGGTCTAACTTTTTAACAATCCGCTTAATTGCCCCACCTTTACCCGCGGCATCCATCCCCTCAAAGGTAATAATCACTTTACGCCCATCAAAACGCATGGCTTCCGCGACTTTCTTGGTCAGCTTTTTTAACTCGTTTTGATAGTCTGACTCATCCATTGCATCACTTGAAACATCAAGTAATGCTTTAGGCACTTCTGCTTGCTGCCATTTTTCTTTGACTTGTGTGGCATAGCTTGGCAAATGCTGCAAGTTTTTTAAAATATATTGCGCAAACTGCTGATCCCGCATTTCTTCATTTTCACAGTCGATCACCATCCAATCATCGGTAAAACGCTGACGTAATTTTTGCACATTGTCATATTGTTTTTTATTGCGCCAATCTAAACCGTGTAATTTGTGCCAACGTTGGTCTTCAGCATCCATTTTATCTAAGCGTTTTTGTAATGATTTCCATGACAAATCAAACCAAACTTTGATGACATCAACATGATTATTTTTTAAATCCTGTTCAAAGGCATTCATTTGTGACACATAAGCATCGAACAAGGTATCATCCATGGGTGCAGAAACATGCAAAGCTGTGGACAATAAGTCACTGTACCAATTCCCAAACATCACTAAAATCTGCCCTTCGGCAGGAATATAACGTGCGTATGGCTGCCAAAAGGCTTGATCTTTTTGCATCATATACGGAGGATCAGCTTTGACTCGTAAATATCGAGGATCAACCCACTCACGCAGTTGTTTCACTGCCTCGCCCTTACCTGCAAGTTCAATACCACTGACCAAAATCACCAAACTTTTCGCATTTTTTTGTCCACGCGTATTTTTCAAAGCGTATTGTGCTTCGATCAGATCCAAAGACAGTTGATTGGGATCAACCAATTCACATGCGGATTCAGTTATTTTCATAAATAGGCTCTTTTCTTATGTTTTCATTATACTTTTTTAAGTTTACAAAGATTTGCTCTGCCTGCACACATTTTTTGTATCAGTTTTTATAGCAAAATATGCCTCTTATATTTTCAATTACACTCTAAATCAAGCACCAACTGACTTAATTTCAGTCATTTTCATGTCATATCGTCATGGTTGTTCAGATAAACTGTGATTATGATTTTCTTGAATATATAGAAATTGAGTTCACACATGTCTAAACTCGCAGCACTTGACCAACTTTTAGAAGAATATAAGCAGTTAAATTATCATCAAAATCCTGTACTTAAAAAACGTTTGCATGAAGCACAAGATTGGTTAAAAGCACGTATTTTAGCAACCCATACTGAGTTATTTAACCGCAAAGAAAATAAACTCATGGCAGACTATTTTATTCACCGTCTCTACGGCGGTCCTGATTTTGATGATTTAGCCATACAAATTGAACGTTTGTTAAAATATGCACACAAAGCGGAAAAAATCATTCCTGAAAATGCCATCCAAACAGGTTTAAAATCAGTTGGTTTGGCTGTATTAGCAATGCGACTTGATGAGCAAGTTGCAGCGCAACTGTTACAAGATTATCCCATAGATCAATCGATTGATGATGAAATGATGCGCTTAACCTTAATCAAGCTTGATCAACATGATGCCCGTTTACAACAATTGGACTTATTGGATGATTTAGGAGCTGCATTGGACAAATACATGCGTTCATTTATCATGCATACTGCTTTTAAAATGTGTAAAGGCACCGCACATAAGTATCAATTTGATTTGATGTATGACTTTATTGGTGAAGGTTTTACTGCAATGAAACCAATGAAATCTGCGGCTGATTTTATTCATGCATTTACAGTCAAAGAACGTGAAATTGTCAATAATGTACATTCAGGACAAGCCAATCCTTTTAGAATATGATAAGGTTTTATGATCGAATTGACGACATAAACGCCATATTTTCTATAATATTATTTGGGGTTTAACATTAACCTTAAATTTTGCATGATCGGCACTGTAAAAAATCACAGAATCTGTCATCATGCAAAATATGGCAAGATTTCTTATTTTTGTGTTCAGGAGTGACTCACGTGTCGGATGAAAACCAAAAGCCAAGCCAAGCAGCTGAATCGGCAACAAATACAGACAAAGTCAGTCCATTCTTAACAGAACCATTACCGCAAGGTGCGCCACAAGGTCAGCAACAATCTTTACAACAACAGTTGACCGATACCCCTGTTTCAGGAACAGTACCCAAATATAATCTGCCACGTGGTGCCAATACAGGCAATGTCGGTGCAACCACGCATTTCGGGTATCAAACCGTCAACAGTGAAGATAAAGCACAAAAAGTGGCTGAAGTATTCCATTCTGTTGCAGCCAAATACGACATCATGAATGACTTAATGTCATTTGGTATTCACCGTTTATGGAAACGCTTTGCGATCAATATGTCTGGTGTGCGCCGTGGTCAGCGCGTGCTTGATATCGCAGGCGGTACTGGTGACTTGGCTAAAGTATTTAGCCGTGAAGTCGGTCCTACCGGTCATGTGGTTCTATCAGATATTAATGAATCCATGCTCAATGTCGGTCGTGACCGTCTGATTGATGCAGGTTGTACCAATGTCGATTTTGTCTTGGCAAATGCTGAAACCTTAGAGCCATTTGAAGACAATAGTTTTGACTTACTCACTATCAGTTTTGGTCTACGTAATGTGACCGATAAAGATGCAGCCCTTGCAGCCATGTACCGTGTGCTTAAGCCGGGTGGTCGTTTACTGATTTTAGAATTCTCTAAACCTGTGTTTGAGCCATTCTCAAAATTGTATGATCTGTACTCATTCACTGCATTGCCAATCATGGGTAAAATCGTGGCGAATGACTCAGAAAGCTATAAATATTTAGCTGAATCCATCCGTATGCACCCTGACCAACGTACCTTAAAAGGCATGATGGAAAATGCAGGCTTCCAAAATACCGATTACCATAACTTAACGGGTGGAATTGTTGCAGTACACCGTGGCTTCAAACTCTAAGTTTTCTCCAAAATAGCATAAAGGTTGAATTATGTGGTCCATTCTGGCACTGGGTGCAGTTGAACGACTCATCAATCAATTTATCAATCTGGATGCGATCACTCGCATTCAGTTCAATCAATTACAAGACAAGTTGCTGCGTGTAGTGATTGACTCCCCACAACTGTCTGTAGATGTCTTTTTTGATGAAAATAAAGTCCGTTTAGAACCGACTGTGACAGGTAAAAGTGAAACACCTTCGGTTTTTGAGCAACGTCCTTTTGATCAAAATACGGTCATCACGGAAGCAACTGCAACCTTGCATGTAAAAAGCATCGTTGAATTGGCAAAGCTATTTTTAGCTGATGATATTGGCAATATTCCATTGCAAGGTGATTATCACGTATTGCAGGATATTCAACGTATTCTCCAAGAGGCTGAGCCTGATTTAGCGTCACATTTAAGCCCGTGGATTGGCCCTGCATTGGCACATGAAATTGCCAAAATTCAGCTTGCACCGAAGCATTTAAAGCGTTCCCTGCAAAGTCATTTATTCTTTGCCGAGGATTTTTTAAAAGAAGACACAGGCTTATTTGCACCACGTTGGCAAATGGACGATCTGCAACAAGATACCCGTCAACTCAATCAAAATATTGATCGACTTGAAGCTAAAATTCAGCAGCTACAGCAACAACTCAACCCCACTACTCCCTCTTAAGATCAGGTAATGTAATTTATGATTCCGCATATTAGCCGTTTACTCGAACTTTGGCGCATCGCCGCGCACTATAGACTCGACACACTGGTTCCTGCGGAAGAATTACCTGAAAAAGCCCGCCATGCTTTGTCGCTTATTCGTATGCACCCTGCAGCATGGTCAAGTAAAGAGAAAAAGAATCCACTCAAGCTCAAAGAAGCTTTGGAGCAAATGGGTCCTTTGGCAATTAAAATGGGGCAGTTACTGTCAACACGCCGTGATTTAATTCCACCTGAAATTTTACAGCAATTGGTTTTATTACAAGATCGAGTGAAACCATTCGGTGTTGATGTTGCCAAAACCCGTATTGAAGAATCCTTAAAAGCCAATATTACGACACTTTTTGCTCGTTTTGATGAACAGCCTTTGGCGGCGGCGTCTATTGCTCAAGTGCATACTGCGGCTTTGCATGATGGTCGTGAAGTGGTGGTCAAAGTCACCCGTCCTGACATTCGCAGTCAAATTTTAGAAGATTTTGAAATTTTAAGATGGCTCGGTGCAAGCTTAGAAAAACGTTTGGAAGCTGCACGTGCTGTGCATATTTCCGAAATTATTGAGAACTATCGTCAAGTCATTTTAAATGAACTGGATTTGACTTTAGAAGCGGATAACACACGCCGTATGCGCCATTACTTCACAGGCTCAAGCATGATGTATGTGCCTGAAGTGTATATGGACAGCAAAGATGTGATGGTGGCTGAACGCATTACAGGCGTACCGATTTCGGATATTGCAACCTTTGAAAAACTTGGTATGGATCGTAAAGATTTAGCTGAAAAAGGTTTAACGATTTTCTTTACTCAAGTATTCCGTGACAACTTTTTCCATGCCGACATGCATCCGGGAAATGTCTTTGTTGAAACCCTGAATCCGAGCAAACCTCGTTATATTGCACTCGACTGTGCAATTATGGGTGAGTTGTCTAAGTCCGATCAGATGACCGTTGCCCGTATGTTACTTGCGGTCATGAACAGCGATTTCATGCAACTGATTCAGATTGTACATCAAGCAGGTTGGATTCCACCGGGAACCGATCAAGATGCTTTAGCCCGTGAAATGCGTCGTACAGTTGGACCTATGGTGTCCAAACCGATGCATGAATTGGACTTTGCTGGCATCCTGATTCAGGTCATGGATATTGCACGTCGTTTCCATTTGGAAATCCCACCACAACTGATGTTATTACTGAAAACTTTAGTCCATGTAGAAGGTTTAGGCACAGACCTTTATCCTGATTTGGACATTTGGAGTCTGGCAAAACCGATTCTAACCGAATGGGTTAAAGCGCAAATGAATCCACAGAAAAACTTAAAAGAATTGGGACAAAAAATTCCTGATTTACTTTTAGGGGCGCAGGATTTCCCAACCTTAATGATCGATAGTTTAAATGGTTTAAAAAATCAGTCGGCATGGCATGCTAAACAGCTACATGAATTACAAATGATGCGTTTGGAAGTGGAACATCAACAAAAACGTAGTTGGATGTTCGGCAGTATCATGGCGATTTTCTTATCTATTGCGATTATTGCACCGTGGTATATTTCTATTGTGTTGATTGTATTGGCAAGTGTTTTAGCCGTTTGGCGGATTGCAAAGTAAATTAAGAAAAGCATCAAAAATCACATCAAAACTGGTGTGATTTTTAAATCAGAAATACAAAGATAATATAATATGGCTACTCATTCTAAAATAAGCATTCTCCATCCTTCCATCCAAACTATCTTAGATGAAATAAAAAAATTTTATAAAGTTACTGACCAACTCAGTTTACCTGTTGTTCAAGAATGGTATTTTCACGACTACGATAAAAAGACTGATACTATTATCGTTTCATGCAACTACAGTATTCATTGGGTTGATATTGTCTTTAATTATCATGATTTAACAGATCCTCTCATTTTTGATTTTTTAATCTATTTATCAAAAAAATATAAGACCATAATTTTACTTGGTTATCTACAAACTACTAGCGCAGATGCACAATTTATAATACTTGAAAATGGAATTATCCAATACAATATTGCACAGTATTTAATTGAAGATAAAATTGTCATGACTCAAAAATTTGGCTTAGAAAATTCTAATCATATTTTTAGGTCGGACTTACCTGAAGTTGGTCAGGCATTTAATTCAGAAATACAAGAATTCTTAGATTTAGATGATTGGAATAACTTTTTTGACAGCTGTAATCGTGAATATACTTTTGACTATTCAACCCATCTCGAAGAATATTTGCATTTATGTTGGTATAAAGAAAGCCCATGACTCCCAAGTCACCTACTGAAACCTATCGCCATTGTCCTGTCACGGCTTATTCCTAAAATACTCACATCCGTTTGAGTGAGTGAAACCATGACCCAAATTTTACAAAAACGCCCTGCTGCATTAACAATTCAAGCAGGCTCACTTGCCAAACAACTCATAGAAAAAGAAGGACTACAAGCACATCATGTCGACATGATTCCCGGTGCGGCAGGTGGTCCAAAAGGCATTGGTTTAATGGGTCTCGACCAAGCCATCTTTGGTGAGTTTCTTCCACAAGCCAAACAACGCCGCTTTTTAATTGGCTCATCTGTGGGTGCATGGCGTTTTGCAGGAATTGTAGCGCAAGGTGAAAAACTTGGACCTGAAAAATTGGCTGAGTTATATATCAATTTGCCCTTAAAAAAAGGTATGAAAATTGCGGATATCGAAAAAATATCACGTGATATGTTGCATGGTATTTTAGGCGATCAAACGCAAAGATTGGTTGATCATCCTGATTATCATTTGACGATCATTGCGGCTAAAGCTGAGCATCTGTTTCAAAGTGACCACAAATTTGCGCTATATAGTTCCTTGCTTGGAATTATCGGTAGCAATGCGATTTCACGTGATCATTTAAATAAATTTATGCAACGTGTCATTTGTCAGCCGACTGATTTTCCACAATTTAAAATTCAGGATGATGCGTTTAAAACCCATTATATTAACTTTAATACCGACAATGTCGCCGATTGGCTCATGGCTTCGGGTTCCATTCCTGCGGTCACCCCTGCAGTGAAAAATATTGCTGACGCACCTAAAGGGGCTTATCGTGATGGGGGTTTAATTGACTATCACATTGACCTACCTTTTGAGAGTAAAGGCATTGTTTTATATCCCCATTTTACCGACAGCATCACCCCTGGCTGGTTCGACAAGATGTTTAAATCGCGCAGAGCCAATCCACAAAATCAGGCACGTACTTTGCTGATTTCTCCTTCTCAGGATTATCTAAATTCATTGCCTTTAGGTCGTTTACCTGACCGTAAAGACTTTGTTTTAAAAGGCTTGTCTGATGCTGAGCGTAAAAAATTATGGACGCAATCTGTCGCAGAAAGTCAGCGCATGGGCGATGAGTTTTTAGAGTTGCTTGAAAAGCAGAATTTTACGGAAGTAATGCAGGGTTTATAATTCAAAAATAAAGAATTTATGATTATACAAAGCTTTGGCAGACTTACCATCAACATCGTCAATGCTCTACTGCTTTTTATCACTTTTAAGTCATCTACTGACACTGTTATATCAATCTGATCATTGGTGGGCGTGTGATTTGATCTTACAGGCCCACATTGAAAATATAGATTCAAAACTTATTCTGACTTTACCACTCTTTAGATCATAAGCTGATTAAATAATTTCCAAGATTTCCCGCAAATCACTCCAAATCACGTAAACTATAGACCTCTACGTTAAAAGCGTAGCGCTCAAACCTTTTAAATTAGTAACTTGGTGAAATCCTATGAACAACTTGCAATGGCTCGATGAAGTAAAATTTAACGAACAAGGACTTATTCCTGCTATTGCACAGCATCATCAAACAGGACGTATTTTGATGGTGGCATGGATGAACCGTGAAGCACTCCAACTCACCGCGGAAAAAATGCGTGGCGTTTACTTCTCACGTTCACGCAATAAACTCTGGTTTAAAGGCGAAGAGTCAGGACATTTTCAAACCGTTTATGAAATCCGTTTAGACTGCGATGCAGATGTAATCGTGCTTCAAATTGAACAAGAAGGTGGAATTGCTTGCCATACAGGTCGTGAGTCTTGTTTTTACCGCAAACTTACGCCAAATGGTTGGGAAATTGTCGATGCTCAGCTCAAAGATCCGAACGCCATTTATGGTGGCAAGTCTGAAGAGAAGTCATCTAACCCACATACATTGGCAATGAATGCTTCCAATGCCCAAGCTGAACAAGTTGAAGTTTTGGGTTATTTGGGCAAAATGATGGCAGAACGTAAAAAAGCCGATCCTGAATCTTCTTATGTGGCAAAACTTTATCATAAAGGTTTAAATAAAATCTTAGAAAAAGTCGGTGAAGAAAGCTTTGAAACTGTGATTGCTGCAAAAGAATATCAAGCACATGACAATGAAGACAATAAAAATGACCTCATTTATGAAGTGGCAGATGTTTGGTTTCATACCATTGTCATGCTAGGTTATTTCGACCTAGATGTACAATTGGTACTTAATGAATTGGCACGTCGTCAAGGTTTATCGGGGTTGGTTGAAAAGGCCAATCGCCAACACTAAAGTTTTCCAATAAAAATAAGCGCAGAATGCGCTTATTTTTATTAACTTAATCTTTTAAAGCTAAAGCTTAACGTTTTTGTTCAATCGCAGCACCTGCACCACCACCGATTGCACCACCAATCGCAGCACCTGCATTGCCACCGAATACGCCTTTACCAATTGCTGAACCAATCGCGCCACCTACACCACTATAGGTTGCATTACGGTTAGAACCATTTTGGGTTTTACTGCCCACTGCAGCACCTGCACCACCGCCAAGCGCAGCACCTGTACCGCCACCCACGTTATTCCCCACACCACCACCAATTGCACCACCTAAAGCAGCTGATGCAACACGTTTATCATTACTTGACATATTTTCACAACCTGCCAACAGCATAGTTGAAAGTGATGCAACTGCCAAAACTGTAATAACCTTTTTCATATTCATCTCCATCAGTCCTTTTTTAACTCTTGCCATCTTAATCTTATTTCATGAATTGAATCTTTATAGTGTGTTAAAAAACGCAACTTTTCATGCATATTTTGTAAATCCATAGCACATAAAAAAAGACGCCCTCGGGCGTCTTCTTCATTTCAAATTCTAAATGAATTTCTTAGAAAGAATCTTCATTTAAAGCTTGTGAAAATGCTTGGTCAACTTCAGAGAAGTCATTTACAAGTTCATGTTCAGCAGCTTCTGCTTCTTGACGACGACGTTCTAAGTGGTAAGCCAAACCTGTACCCGCTGGGATCAGACGACCTACAACCACGTTCTCTTTCAAGCCACGTAATTCATCTTCTTTACCTGTTACAGCCGCTTCAGTTAACACACGTGTTGTTTCTTGGAACGATGCAGCAGAGATGAATGAGTCTGTAGAAAGCGATGCTTTGGTAATACCCATCAATTGACGTTCAAACTTCGCAGGGAATTTGTTTTGAGCCGCAACCGCTTGGTTTTCGCCCACAACACGGATGTAATCCACTTGTTCGCCTTTGATGAAGCTTGTATCACCGCCATCAGTGATATCAACTTTACGCAACATTTGACGTACGATAACTTCAATGTGCTTATCGTTGATTTTTACACCTTGTAGACGATAAACGTCTTGAACTTCGTTCACGATGTAGTTGGTTAATGCAACTTCACCTTTCAAACGCAAGATGTCATGTGGGTTTTGTGGACCATCAGAAATGGTTTCACCACGGTTCACATGCTCGCCTTCGAATACGTTGATTTGACGCCATTTCGGAATCAATTCTTCGTAGATCTCAGAACCATCATCAGGTGTGATCACTAAACGGTTTTTACCTTTAGTTTCTTTACCGAAGCTGACGATACCAGACACTTCTGCAAGGATCGCATGTTCTTTCGGTTTACGTGCTTCGAATAAGTCAGCTACACGTGGTAAACCACCGGTAATATCACGCGTACGAGAGGTTTCTTGTGGTACACGACCGATAACATCACCGACACCGATTGTTTCGCCATCACGAACAGTCACAATCGTGTTTTGTGGCAAGAAGTAGAACTGTTCACCACCATCGGTTGTATCTAGCACAATCGCAGGACGTAAATCTTTACCAGAAGCTGGACGCGCTGTTACAGGTAAAATTTCAGTTGTGGTCATACCTGTTGCATCATCAGTTTTCGATGTTGCAGTCACACCATCAGCAATTTGGCTGAAGCGTGCTTTACCAGCAACTTCCGTCACTAATGGATGCGTATGTGGATCCCAAGTTGCAACAATACCGCCTCCTTCAACAAGCTCACCATCTTTAATTAAGATGGATGCACCGTAAGGAAGTTTATAACGTTCACGCTCACGACCTAAATCATCCGCAATACCAATTTCACCTGAACGTGAAACAGATACCAAATGCCCTTTAGCATGTTGTACAGTTTTCACATTGTGGAAACGTACTGTACCTTTATTACGTACTTGAACGCTATTTGCAGCAGAAGTTCGACTTGCAGCACCACCGACGTGGAACGTACGCATGGTTAACTGTGTACCAGGCTCACCAATAGATTGTGCAGCCATTACACCGACAGACTCACCTGGATTTACCAAGTGACCACGCGCAAGGTCACGACCGTAACATTTCGCACAAACACCAAATGTCGATGCACAGCTTACAACTGAACGTACTTTAACTTCGTCAACACCAGAATCTTCAAGGTATTGAGCAAGTTTTTCATCAATCAAAGTATTACGTGGCAAGATAACTTCATCTGAACCCACTTTAGTAACATCTTCAGCAGTTACACGACCTAATACACGTTGGCTCAATGGCTCAATGACATCACCACCTTGAATAAATGGTGTCATGACAAGACCATCATAAGTACCACAATCAGGCTCAGTAATGACTAAGTCTTGTGCTACGTCAACCAAACGACGAGTCAAGTAACCTGAGTTCGCTGTTTTCAATGCAGTATCGGCCAAACCTTTACGTGCACCGTGTGTTGAGATGAAGTACTGAAGTACAGTCAAACCTTCACGGAAGTTTGCTTTAATTGGAGTTTCAATGATCGAACCATCTGGTTTCGCCATCAAACCACGCATACCTGCTAACTGACGAATCTGAGCTGCAGAACCACGGGCACCTGAGTCAGACATCATATAAATACTGTTGAAGGATTTTTGTTTCTCGTCTTCACCCTGTTTATTTTTAACAGTCGTGAATGACAAGTTATCCATCATCGCTTTGGCAACTTGGTCGTTGGTACGTGCCCAAATATCGACCACTTTATTATAACGTTCACCCGCAGTTACGAAACCTTGCTCAAACTGATGTTCAATTTCACGAACTTCTGTTTCAGCTTTGTCGATAATTGCTTGCTTTTGTGGCGGAATCAACATGTCTTCCATACCCACAGAAACACCTGAACGTGTTGCTTGACGGAAGCCCAAGTACATCAATTGGTCAGCGAAGATAACAGTATCTTTTAGACCCAATTTACGATAGCAAGAGTTGATTAACTTCGAGATGTTTTTCTTGGTCATCTCAACGTTAATTTGTTGGAAATCCATGCCTTCAGGAACAACTTCCCAAAGGAGGCAACGACCTGGAGTTGTGTCTACAACAATGGTTTGATGCTCACGGTTACCATTTTCATCAATCACAGTTTGGTGTACACGTGCTTTTACACGCGCATGTAAGTCTACTTGACCTGTAGCCAATGCACGGTTAACTTCGTGAGTATCCGCAAACACCATGCCTTCACCTTTGGCATTGATTGCATCACGTGTGATGTAATACAAGCCCAAGACCACGTCCTGAGAAGGCACGATGATCGGCTCACCATTTGCAGGTGATAAGATGTTATTGGTTGACATCATTAACGCACGAGCTTCAAGCTGAGCTTCAAGTGTTAATGGAACGTGTACCGCCATTTGGTCACCGTCGAAGTCGGCGTTAAACGCAGCACATACGAGTGGGTGAAGACGGATCGCTTTACCTTCAATTAAAGTCGGTTCAAATGCTTGAAGACCTAAACGGTGAAGTGTTGGCGCACGGTTCAACATAATTGGATGTTGACGAATTACAGATGCAAGCACGTCCCAAACTTCTGGTGTCTCACGTTCAACCATTTTCTTCGCAGCTTTAATGGTTGTTGCTTGGCCTGAAGCTTGTAGTTTCGCAAAGATAAATGGTTTGAATAATTCAAGTGCCATTTTCTTAGGAAGACCACATTGGTGCAAACGTAGTGATGGACCAACGGTAATCACCGAACGACCAGAGTAGTCAACACGCTTACCAAGTAAGTTTTGACGGAAACGACCTTGTTTACCTTTGATCATATCTGCCAAAGATTTCAGCGGACGTTTGTTTGAACCTGTAATTGCACGACCACGACGACCGTTATCTAACAATGCATCTACAGACTCTTGTAACATACGTTTTTCGTTACGTACGATAATGTCTGGCGCTGCAAGGTCAAGAAGACGTTTCAAACGGTTGTTACGGTTGATGACACGACGATACAAATCGTTCAAGTCAGAAGTCGCAAAACGACCACCTTCAAGCGGTACAAGCGGACGAAGATCTGGTGGAAGAACTGGAAGTACAGTCAACACCATCCATTCAGGCTTGTTATTTGAATCGTTGAATGCTTCCATCAATTTCAAACGTTTAGAGGCTTTTTTAAGTTTAGTCTCAGACGTTGTATTTGGAATTTCTTCACGAAGACGTGTAATTTCAGCTTCAAGATCGATGTCTTTTAACAAATCTTGAACTGCTTCAGCACCCATTTTCGCGCTGAATTCATCACCGTGTTCTTCTAACGCTGTGAAATATTCTTCATCATTCAGAAGTTGATATTTTTCAAGCGGTGTCATACCTGGATCAGTAACGACATAAGATTCGAAATACAATACACGTTCGATATCACGTAAAGTCATATCAAGTAACAAACCGATACGGCTTGGTAATGATTTCAAAAACCAAATATGTGCAACAGGTGAAGCAAGTTCAATGTGACCCATACGTTCACGACGAACTTTCGCAGTCGTTACTTCAACGCCACATTTTTCACAAATGACGCCTTTGTATTTCATACGCTTGTATTTACCACACAAGCATTCGTAATCTTTGACTGGACCAAAGATTTTGGCACAGAATAAACCATCACGTTCTGGTTTGAACGTACGATAGTTAATCGTCTCAGGTTTTTTTACTTCACCATGAGACCATGACTTAATCATTTCTGGTGACGCAAGACCAATACGGATGCGATCAAACTCTACAGGAGCATGACCGTCTGAGTCCGTCTTTTTGCGCATGATATCGAGCAAGTCTTTCAATTTTTTTCTCCGTGTGTTGTGGAGATTTTCACTCTACAACTGGGTCACAAATATTGTTTTTTAACTGAAAAATCCCCTAAGTCCCCCACTTAGTACAAATGAGGTCTTAGGGAGATTTCAATGGCTAATTAGTCACCATTTTTCAGTTCAATGTTGATACCTAAAGAACGGATCTCTTTGGTCAATACGTTGAACGATTCAGGCATACCTGGGTCCATATAATGGTTACCATCTACAATGTTCTTATAGATGCGAGTACGACCTTCAACGTCATCCGACTTCACAGTAAGCATTTCTTGAAGTGTATAAGCAGCACCATAAGCTTCAAGTGCCCAGACCTCCATCTCACCAAAACGCTGACCACCGAATTGAGCTTTACCACCCAATGGCTGCTGCGTAACTAGAGAGTAAGAACCAGTAGAACGTGCATGCATCTTGTCGTCAACCAAGTGGTTGAGTTTCAACATGTACATATAACCTACAGTGACTGGACGGTCAAAACGCTCACCTGTACGTCCGTCATACAATACTGTTTGACCTGTACGTGAAATACCACCAAGTTCAAGTAAGTCTTTGATTTGTGACTCTTCAGCACCATCAAATACTGGTGTTGCTAAAGGCACACCCTTACGTAAATTACCTGATAATACCAAGATTTCATCATCAGTTAAGCTATCAAGATCTTCTTGCTCGCCACCAACTTGGTTATAAATCTTGTCTAAGAATTCACGTAACTCAAGAATAGTACGTTGTTCTTGCAACATCTTATCGATCTTGTCACCAAGACCTTTTGCTGCCATACCCAAGTGAGTTTCTAGAATCTGACCCACGTTCATACGTGATGGTACACCTAACGGGTTAAGTACCACATCAACAGGCACACCGTTTGCATCATGTGGCATGTCTTCTACAGGTAAGATGTTTGATACAACACCTTTGTTCCCGTGACGACCCGCCATTTTATCACCCGGTTGGATGCGACGTTTAACAGCTAAATACACTTTAACAACTTTCAATACGCCAGTTGTAAGTTCATCACCTGTAGAAAGTTTGCGTTTTTTCTCTGCAAATTTCTCATCAATTTCAAGACTCTTCTCTTTCAAGAACACTTGAATTTGTGTCAAACGTTCAGCAATTGCTTCGTCAACAGGTTGGATTTCAAGCAGATCTACCAACTCTAAACTAGACAACACGTCTTCAGTGATTTTTTGACCACGTTTAGTTGTGCCACCACCATTCGACTCTTGACCATTCAACAAGCGAACCACACGCTCACGTGCTGCTTCTTCGAAGATTTTGTATTCTTCTTTCAAGTCTTTACGGTAAGCATCAAGTTGTGCTTTTTCAATTGCTTGAGCACGTTCATCTTTTTCAATGCCATCACGAGTGAAGACTTGAACATCGATGACTGTACCTTTCACACCAGACGATACGCGTAAAGATGAATCTTTTACATCAGCCGCTTTCTCACCAAAGATTGCACGAAGCAATTTTTCTTCAGGTGTTAATTGCGTTTCGCCTTTCGGTGTTACTTTACCAACAAGAATATCACCTGCTGTCACTTCAGCACCGATATACACAATCCCTGACTCATCCAATTTAGACAGTGCAGCTTCACCCACGTTAGGAATATCCGCAGTAATTTCTTCTGCACCCAATTTCGTATCACGTGCTACACATGACAATTCTTGAATATGAATTGAAGTCAAACGATCTTCTTGAAGTACACGCTCAGAAAGTAAAATCGAGTCTTCGTAGTTGTAACCGTTCCAAGTCATGAACGCAACGCGCATGTTTTGACCGAGTGCTAATTCACCACCATCAGTCGATGGACCATCAGCAAGAACGTCACCACGACCCACTTTATCACCCAGGCTTACAAGCACTTTTTGGTTAATACAAGTGTTTTGGTTCGAACGTGTATATTTGATCAAGTTGTAGATATCTACACCTGCCTCACCCGCGATCATTTCGTCTTCATTGACACGAATAACCACACGAGAAGCATCAACAAACTCAATACGTCCGCCACGTTTCGCAATCACACACACACCAGAGTCATGTGCTACGTTTGCTTCCATACCTGTACCAACAAGTGGTTTGTCAGCAAGCAATGTAGGAACAGCCTGACGTTGCATGTTTGAACCCATCAATGCACGGTTGGCGTCATCGTGTTCAAGGAATGGAATGAGGGATGCCGCAACAGATACAACCTGCTGTGCAGAAACGTCCATATGCGTCACTTTTTCAGGAGGCATACGTACAAATTCACCTTGGTGACGTACAGATACAAACTCTTCAGTCAAATGACCATCTTGATCGATCCCTGAATCGGCCTGTGCAATCACAGTACCTACTTCTTCAATCGCAGATAAATATTCAACTTCATCTGTTACACGACCATCAATAACTTTACGGTAAGGTGTTTCCAAGAAACCGAAGCTATTACATTTCGCATACACTGAAAGTGAGTTGATCAAACCAATGTTTGGACCCTCAGGAGTCTCAATTGGACATACACGACCATAATGCGTTTGATGTACGTCACGTACCTCAAAGCCCGCACGCTCACGTGTTAAACCACCAGGCCCGAGTGCTGATACACGACGTTTGTGTGTAATTTCAGACAATGGGTTATTTTGGTCCATGAACTGAGACAATTGGCTTGAACCAAAGAATTCTTTGATTGCAGCAGCAACTGGTTTTGCATTGATCAAATCTTGTGGTGACAAATTATCTGTTTCAGCTTGGCTTAAACGCTCTTTTACAGCACGTTCAACACGAACAAGACCTACACGGAATTGGTTTTCTGTCATTTCACCAACAGAACGCACACGACGGTTACCTAAATGGTCAATATCGTCGACTTCGCCTTTACCATTACGAATTTCAACCAATGTTTTTAATACATCAGTAATGTCTTCGTTTGAAAGAATACCTTCAACTTCACGTGATTTTTGGTCAGTACCGACTTCATAAGGACGACCTAAACGACGGTTAAACTTCATACGACCCACTGGCGATAAATCATAACGCTCAGTTGAGAAGAATAAGTTATTGAATAAGTTTTCAGCAGCTTCTTTTGTTGGTGGCTCACCTGGACGCATTACTTTGTAGATTTCTACCAGTGCTTCTTCACGACCTGAAGTCGTATCTGCACGTAAAGTATCTGCAACGAATGGACCACGGTCGATGTCATTGGTATAAAGCACGTTAAACTGCTTAACGCCGCCTTCCGCAATTTTCACCATAATTTCATGGCTAAGCACTGTATTGGCAGGAATCACTTCACCATCATGTAAAGTAATATCCTGTGCAACAATACGCTCATATAAATATTCATCAGGTACAGGAAGCTTAGTTAAGCCCGCTGCTTCCATTTGACGTACATGACGCGCATTGATACGCTTACCTTGTTCAACAATCACTTTACCGTCATTGTCTGCAATATCAAACTGCGCCATTTCACCACGTAGGCGTTCTGGCACTAGGTCAATTTGATAACTGCCCATATCAAGATATACAGGAACTTTCTCATAGAACATGTCTAGAATTTGTTCGTTGCTATAGTTCAACGCACGTAAAACAACAGTCGCAAGTAATTTACGACGACGGTCAATACGTACATAAACTAAATCTTTCGCATCAAACTCAAAGTCTAACCATGAACCACGGTAAGGAATAATACGTGCTGAATACAACACTTTACCGCTTGAATGAGTTTTACCTTTGTCATGATCGAAGAACACACCTGGAGAACGGTGTAACTGAGATACGATTACACGCTCAGTACCGTTAATCACAAATGTACCGTTCTCTGTCATGAGTGGCATTTCACCCATGTAAACTTCTTGTTCACGAACGTCTTTGATTGATTTCGTTTCACGATCTTTAATGATCAAACGAATTTTTACGCGCATTGGTGCCGCATAAGTTGAGCCGCGAAGAATACATTCACGTACATCAAACTCTGGTTTACCAAGGCTATACTCAACGAATTCTAAAGCAGCATTGCCAGAATAACTTTCTATTGGAAACACTGAACGAAATGCGGCTTGGAGACCGATATCTTCGCGGTTTTTTGGAGTTTTGCCATCTTGTAAGAATGTTCTGTACGAGTCGACTTGGATCGCGAGCAGGTACGGAGCATCCATCACTTGGGGCAATTTACCAAAATTCTTACGGATCCGTTTCTTTTCGGTATATGAGTATGCCATCTGGAGTCCTCGGAAAGTAAACTAAACCCGCCTGCAGAACGGATTTAGAAGGAATTACGCAGGTCGATATGACCACCACCTTTTACAAATGCTGCAATTTTCAGTGGTATAAAACGCTTAACAATATTTTTAAAATGGAAAAATATTGTTAAGCGTTTGATTTTGTTTGCTTATTCTTAAAATTGATGATTTTTCTATCATTCAATCTAAAATCGAGCCGATTATTGTAACGCAAAAAGGCTGATAGCCCAAGAGCTATCAGCCAATTTGTGGAGTCGATTTTTAAATAATCGACCCCCTAAGCGATTACTTAAGTTTAACTTCAGCACCAGCTTCTTCAAGTTTTTTCTTAAGTTCTTCAGCTTCTTCTTTAGAAACGCCTTCTTTGATTGCAGAAGGAGCGCCTTCAACAAGATCTTTCGCTTCTTTAAGACCAAGACCAGTTGCTTCACGAACTGCTTTAATTACAGCAACTTTGTTAGCACCGAAGCTAGCAAGTTCAACTGTGAATTCTGATTGCTCTTCAGCAGCAGCAGCGCCAGCACCTGGAGCAGCAGCTACAGCTACAGCAGCAGCAGATACATTGAATTTTTCTTCGAAAGCAGAAATTAATTCAACAAGTTCAAGAACAGTTTTTTCAGCAACTGCGTTTAAGATTTCTTCGTTAGTTAAAGCCATGAGAGTAACTCCAAATGGATATTGAATGGTGTGTAAAAATGTTTAAGCTTAAGCAGCTTCTGACTCGTTTTTCTCTTTGAGCGCTGTAATAAGGCGACCCAATTTCGAAATAGGAGCTTGAAGAACGTTTGCAAGCATAGTAAGCGCTTTCTCTTGGTTTGGAAGGTTCGCGATTACGCTAACTTCAGCACCTTGATAAACTTTACCGTCAAATGCAGCAGCTTTAAGTTCAAATGCTTTATTAGTTTTAGCAAATTCTTCAAACAAACGAGCTGCAGCGCCCATGTCGTCTTCAGAAGTTGAGAAAGCTAAGATTGTTGGGCCAACAAGGTTGTCATTCAAAATATTGAATTGAGTGTCTTGAAGCGCACGTTTAGCCAAAGTATTACGTACTACACGAGTAGCAACACCTAGTTTACGCGCTTCAACACGTAGAGCAGTTAATTGCTCAACAGTTAAACCTTGGTAGTCAGCAACAACAGCAGCATACGCAGTAGAAGCAACTTCTGTTACTTCAGCTACGATCTGTTTTTTGTCTTCGATAAGAAGAGCCATTGTAAAACCTCCTAACGGTGATTTATGCACTCTAAAAAAGTGCACTCCCAATTCGTAAACCTTTCGATTTACACGCGGAGGAGGAACAAATCACACCACCGCGTCTACTCAGACTGGATTTTTAAGAAGTGGCTTCGAAAAACCACCTCGCCTGAGGTCTTTGACGCTGATAAATATTCACTTATCAATTCAAAGTTTGCCTGAGTTTGCGAGAAACTACGTTTCTTGCGAAAATCTTAAAGCGATGCTTTAAAATTTTCTCAGGGCTTTAAAATTCTTTATTTAAATAAGTTAAAACTTATTTAGAAACGTTTTGTACATCCACAGTAAGACCAGGACCCATCGTTGAGCTCAAAGTGATCTTTTGAATGTAGATACCTTTAGAAGTCGCAGGTTTTGCTTTCTTAAGGTCAGCAATAAGTGCTTCAACGTTTGAACGAACAGCTTCAGCAGTAAAACCTACTTGACCGATCGCAGCATGGATGATACCCGCTTTGTCTACACGGTAACGTGCTTGACCCGCTTTTGCATTTTTAACTGCAGTTGCTACGTCAGGAGTTACAGTACCCACTTTAGGGTTTGGCATTAAGCCACGTGGACCAAGAATTGTACCTAACTTACCTACAACGCGCATTGCATCTGGAGCAGCAATAACAACATCAAAGTCAAGGTTACCCGCTTGGATGCTTTCAGCAAGATCATCAAAACCAACAACGTCCGCGCCTTCAGCTTTAGCAGCTTCAGCAGCAGCGCCTTGAGCAAACACAGCTACACGTACAGTTTTACCAGTACCTGCAGGAAGTGTCGTCGCGCCACGAACAACTTGGTCAGATTTACGAGGGTCAACACCTAGGTTTACAGCAACATCCAAAGACTCTTTGAATTTAACTGCAGGAAGACCATTAAGAACTGCAACCGCTTCTTCCAAAGTGTAAACTTTGTGTGCTTCAACAGCAGCAACGATGGCTTTTTGACGTTTAGTTAATTTAGCCATGTCTTATAGCTCCACTTCCAAGCCCATAGAACGTGCAGAACCAGCGATGGTACGAACACGTGCGTCTAAATCAGCACCAGTTAAATCTGGTTCTTTAGTAGTCGCAATTTCTTCCAATTGAGCACGAGTCAACTTACCAACTTTAGTTTTGTTAGGTACAGCTGAACCCTTTTGGATACCCGCAGCTTTCTTAAGAAGAATCGCAGCAGGAGGAGTTTTCATGATGAAAGTGAACGATTTATCGTTGTACACAGTAATCACGACAGGAATTGGAAGACCAGCTTCAAGTTTTTGTGTCGCAGCATTGAATTCTTTACAGAATGCCATGATGTTAACACCACGTTGACCTAGTGCAGGACCAATCGGTGGAGATGGATTCGCTTTACCAGCTGGAACTTGCAGCTTGATATAGCCGTCAATCTTCTTAGCCATTATCTAATACCTCTGGGTAGTAACGCCGTTAGGCTCCCCATTTTATTCACACAGCAAACATATTACTGCGATAATAACAATGCCCGATAAAATCGGGCGCTTTTCAACCAACAATGATTAAACTGTTTTTTCGACTTGACGAAATTCCAATTCAACTTGTGTTGGTCGATTAAACACGTTAATCGTTAAGGTTAAACGTGATTTATCGTATATAACTTCTTCCACCACACCTTTAAAGTCTGTGAATGGACCGTCAATAACCAACAATTCTTCGCCTGGTTCAAACATTGTCTTAGGACGAGGTGCTTCACCAGTATTGCGTACACGTGCAAGAATCGCATCAGCTTCTTTTTGCGTAATGGGTGCAGGCTTTTCTGCTGTACCACCGATGAAACCTAATACTTTTGGACATTCTTTAACAATGTGCCAAGTTTCATCATTCATTTCCATTTCAACTAACACATAGCCAGGAAAGAATTTACGCTCTGATTTACGTTTCTTACCATCCTTCATTTCCACTACTTCTTCAGTAGGAACAAGGACTTCACCAAAGCTATCAGCAACAGCGCTACGCTGGATTCGATCATTAAGTGAACGCATCACTTGTTTTTCATAACCAGAATAGGCATGAATAATGTACCAACGTTTCATAGCTCTCTTACCCGATAATAAACTTCATAAACCAACCAATAATGTAGTCAAAGCACCACAAAATGATCGCCGCAACCACTACTACCAGTAGAACTTGCCATGAAGCTGTAACTGTTTCATGTTTCGTAGGCCAAGTCACTCGACGTAACTCTAATCGAGCATCCTTCAACAAACGAACAAAGCCTTTGCCTTGATGGGTGGCGTATAATAAACCTAAAGCCACGATGATACAAGCTATAATTACCCCAATGCGCACCCAAATGCTATTTGCAGGTGCCCAATATGCTGGTAAAAACTGTGGAACCATCATTGAACCAATCAACAGAATCAATGCAACGATCCATAACACCACATCAAATGGTGTACCAGAGCTTACAACTTCAGCAGGGTTATTTCTTTGAGGAATTGGCGCGCCGCCCATTGCGTCACGCGATTTATCATTCGACATTCTTTTACTCGTCGTAGGATTCGCGACTTATTATATGACCAGATCAGTCGGCATCAAGCTTTTTATTTAAAAATATGGCAGGTCAGGAGGGACTCGAACCCCCAACATTCGGTTTTGGAGACCGACGCTCTACCAATTGAACTACTGACCTATAAGACAAACCGAGAATCGAAACCCTCGGTTTGAGATAAAACAATTATGCAGTAACTTTAGAAACTACACCAGCACCCACTGTACGACCACCTTCACGGATCGCAAAACGTAGACCTGGGTCCATTGCGATTGGGTGGATCAATTCTACTGACATTTCTACGTTGTCACCAGGCATAACCATTTCAACGCCTTCTTTCAAAGAGATTGCGCCAGTTACGTCAGTTGTACGGAAGTAGAACTGTGGACGGTAACCGTTAAGGAATGGAGTGTGGCGACCACCTTCGTCTTTAGAAAGTACGTATACTTCTGCGTCGAATTTAGTGTGTGGTTTGATTGAACCTGGCTTAGCCAATACTTGACCACGTTGAACGTCTTCACGTTTAGTACCACGTAGAAGAATACCACAGTTCTCACCTGCACGACCTTCGTCAAGCAATTTACGGAACATTTCTACGCCAGTTACAGTTGTTTTAACTGTATCTTTAATACCAACGATTTCAACTTCTTCGCCGACTTTAACGATACCAGACTCAACACGACCTGTTACTACTGTACCACGACCAGAAATTGAGAATACATCTTCGATTGGCATTAAGAATGCTTTATCGATTGCACGTTCTGGTTCTGGAATGTAAGTGTCAAGCGCTTCAACAAGTGCAAGTACAGCTGGAACACCGTATTGACCATCTTCACCGTTAAGTGCAGCTAAAGCTGAACCACGGATTACTGGAGTGTCATCACCCGGGAAGTCATAAGTAGAAAGAAGTTCACGAACTTCCATTTCAACTAATTCGATTAACTCTTCATCATCAACGATGTCACATTTGTTTAAGAAAACAAGAATGTAAGGTACACCTACTTGACGAGAAAGAAGGATGTGTTCACGAGTTTGTGGCATAGGACCATCAGTCGCTGAACATACAAGGATCGCGCCGTCCATTTGAGCAGCACCTGTGATCATGTTTTTAACATAATCGGCGTGTCCTGGGCAGTCTACGTGCGCGTAGTGACGGATTGGAGAATCGTATTCTACGTGAGAAGTATTAATTGTAATACCACGTGCTTTTTCTTCTGGTGCAGAGTCAATTGCAGCGTAGTCTTTCGCTTCGCCACCAAAAGTTTTTGCACATACAGTTGCAATTGCAGCTGTTAAAGTTGTTTTACCATGGTCAACGTGACCGATTGTGCCCACGTTTACGTGTGGCTTATTACGTTCAAACTTAGCCTTAGCCATGTTTATTTTCCTCGTTTACGTCGAACACAGTTCTAATACAACCCATCGACATATTGTCTAAAAACCAGACACCCAATACTTGAAAAGCAGACTAATAAGCCTGCTTTTTGAATTTTTGTAGAATAATCTACTAAACTGTAATCTGGAGCTCTTATCGAGATTTGAACTCGAGACCTCTCCCTTACCAAGGGAGTGCTCTACCACTGAGCTATAAGAGCAATCATCTTCGATGGAGCGGGAGACGAGGGTCGAACTCGCGACATGTAGCTTGGAAGGCTACCGCTCTACCAACTGAGCTACTCCCGCTAAATGTTGGTAATTACCACTTCAATCGAAGTTAATGGTGGTGGGAGAAGGATTCGAACCTTCGAAACTTTCGTGGCAGAGTTACAGTCTGCTCCCTTTGACCGCTCGGGAATCCCACCAATTACACTTACTTTCAGTGTTGAACCTTTACTATTACATTACAAAACTTTAGATGGTGCCGGCACACGGATTCGAACTGTGGACCTACTGATTACAAGTCAGTTGCTCTACCAACTGAGCTATGCCGGCGTTTCTTTTGTTTCGTACCTTTCGTATCGGAACGGTGTGCAGTTTAGCAAAAAGAAAAATCCTTGCAAGTGTTTTTTTAAAAAAAATCGCTAAAAACCTATAAAATCAATCCATTTGATGATAATTCAACCGCTTTGATCACTGCGCGAGCTTTTATTTGGGTTTCATTCCACTCAGATTCAGGATTTGAGTCATAAACCAAGCCTGCTCCTGCCTGTACATAGACCTTATTTTCACGAATTACGCAGGTACGGATCGCAATCGACATGTCCATTTCACCATGCCAGCCTAAATAACCAACAGCACCACCAAAAATTCCACGTTTTACAGGCTCGACTTCGTCAATAATTTCCATTGCACGTATTTTTGGTGCACCTGACAGCGTACCTGCAGGGAAAGTTGCTTTAAAAACATCCAAAGCATCTACATCATCACGCACTTCGCCTTGTACATTGGACACAATGTGCATAACGTGTGAATAGCGCTCGATCACCATTTGATCAGTCACTTGCACTTTGCCTATTTTTGAAATACGACCAACATCATTTCGCCCTAAGTCAATCAACATTAAATGTTCTGCAATTTCTTTTTCATCAGACAATAAATCTTTTTCAAGTGCTAGATCTTCTTCTTTGGTTTTACCGCGTGGGCGAGTCCCAGCAAGTGGACGCACTGTGGCAATGCCATTTTCTAAACGAGATAAAATTTCTGGGGAAGAACCGACAATATGGAACGGTTGATTATTTTCCAAAGTCTGCCCTTGCACCAAAAACAAATAAGGCGATGGATTCAAATGACGTAAGGCTCTATACACCTGCAAAGGCTCACCATCAAAATCTGACACCATACGATGCCCAGGGACGACCTGCATCACATCGCCTGCACGGATGTACTCTTTGACCTTTTCAATCGAAGCAAGGTAGTTTTCTTTACCTGTTAATGATTCAAAATGCGGTGCAGTATGTTTTTTGGCTTGTAAGCTGATTGGCGTTGCCAGTAAAGTCTCAAGTTCATCAAGTTGTTGCTGTGCTTTTTGATAAGCATCTGCATCATTGACATCTGCATGTACAATCAAAAACAAGGTATCTTTTAAATTATCAAAGACAATCACAGTTTTAGACAGCATCATCCATAAATCAGGTAAACCCACAGGGTCTGCTTCAGGCACGTTATTTAATCGTGGCTCGATATAGCGCACTGAGTCATAACCAAAGTACCCCACCAAGCCTCCAGTAAATTGTGGTAAATCTGGAATAAGGTCATGTGGTGGCACCTTAAACTGTGCTTGAAAGTCTCGAATATATTGAAAGGGATCTAAGCATGTCTGCTGACGTATATCGCCATTGGCTTGTTGAATGGTGAGTTGCCCTGCATTACAGGAAAAAACCGTTGATTCCCCCAAACCAATAATCGAATAACGCGCCCAATTCTCACCACCTTCTACAGATTCAAATAAATAAGCTTGTTTGTGATCTTTGAGTCGGGCAAATACAGATAAAGGCGTGTCTGTATCTGCAAGACGTTGGCGATAGACAGGAATAAGGCTGTAGCCTGCTGTTTTTAATTGTTCAAATTGATTTAATGTCGTCATCAGGAAGTTCTCTTTTTCGATTTTACTCAGTGGCTTAAAATAAAAATCTTACTTAGTATCGCCATCGAAAAACTTTTTTACTGTTCATTCCTCTTTCCTTTGTCATCAATTTATTTTGCAGGGTTTACATTCACTTAACGCAGCAATTCCATCATATTATCGACCACCTGTTGTGGCTGACATAACTGAATATCCTCACCATGATTATAACCATAGCTTAAAACAACACAATCGACCTGGGCACGGCGTGCTGCTGCAACATCATTACTCGAATCACCAATCATTAAGGTTTTATCAGCACTAGACTGATAATGTTCTATACAATAATTTAACTGTATCGGATCAGGTTTGCGTTCTGCAAAACGGTCACCGCCAATCACATCTATAAAATAGTGATCCATTTTCAATTCTTGTAAAATTTTTCGAGCGGGTTGCTCAGGCTTATTGGTCACGCAAATCAATTTTTTATTGTGTTTCAACCCCCACTCTAAAAAATCAAGAACACCATCAAATGCTTTGGTATCTACACAAGGTTCAGCATTATAAATTTCTAAAAATGTAGCCAAAAGCTGTTGATGCAAATCAGGATCAACTTCACCTTTTAAATATTGCAAGGTGCTTTCACAAAATAATGATGTTCCCTTACCAATCCAAACCCGCACTTGCGCCTCAGTCACCAAAGGTAAATCCAAACGTGCCAGACTTAAATTCATCGCACGATAGAGATCAAATGCTGAATCAACTAAGGTTCCATCCAAATCAAATAAAATAAGTTCTCGCTGATCCAACTTTGCAACATTCATCTTTTTACATCCACTGATCACTGATAAAACAAAGGCATGCGATTGCATGCCTTGATTGTAGGTTGAAACAAGGCTTATTTAAAGAATAGCCAAGCAATCACCGCCAAAATGACCAAAGTAATAATGGTAATGAGTCCAACTTTTGCATTTTTCTGGGTTTCTACTTCTTTCTCAACACAAACTTCAGGTGTTTTAATTTCACACGCTTCTGGTACTGGTGCATGGATGTCTACATTGGCAGGGATTGGCGCAGGTTTTGGCACACCGATATTGGTTGGCATACCATCACGTGACAGTTGCACATGTTCATCTCGTGATGAAAGTTCAGGCATCCCCTGTTCATTCATTTTTTCTGCTGCGGTTTTTTCTTTTTCAATTTTTTCCTCTACCACCGGTGGTTTAATCTCTGAGGTAGCAATTGCTTCAGCAGGTTGAATAATTTCCTCAACGTCAGCAGTGACCATAGGGGCAACGATTTCAGGCACAGTCTCCACCTGAACAGCAGGTGCATAGACATGAAATTTTAGACTAGCAAATTGAACAATATCATTATCTTTTAACAATTTTTGTTCATCAATACGAATATCATTTACAAATGTACCATTAGAAGATTTCAAATCTTGAACCCAAAGTGCATCATCTTTTACTAAAAAAGCAGCATGGCGACGTGAAATTTCTGCCGCTTGCAATAAAATATCAGCCTCTTGATGGCGACCAACTAACATGTCTTTGTCAATTGAAACCTCTTTCCCTTCAAGTTCTGCACTAATTGCCTTTAATTTCCAAGTCATGATGATCTTCTCATTCTGATTCAAAAGCATATTAACATGCAAAATTCAGTTTTTAATAGTCTTAACCACGATCATACAAACTGAATTCTACAATCTTTATCGCCAAAGTGAAGTTAACTCAAGATTTAATTGACCCTTTGCTGCTGAATTTTAGATTGATCTTCTGCAACAGGTGTAGTGATGGCTTTGTGTGCACCACCCGACGGAACCTGTTGATAATTTTGAGGAGTAGGCTGAATAATTTTTGGCTGATTTTGTGGATTAGAGGTCAATGGTAGACGTTGTTGATACACATCTTCTATATTGGCAGGCAATTTAGCAAAGTTACCATCTTTATCCATTGCCAATTGCAAACCATAGAGTTGGTCATAACGTTGCTGAGTTAAACGGCGCACATCCGTATTATCATCGACAATGGTTGGATGAATAAAGATCAATAAGTTACGTTTTTGATTACTATTATTGTCTGATCTAAAAAGACGCCCTAGACCCGGAATCGCACCCAAGAAAGGTACTGACTGACGCCCAGTCACGCTATTATCTGCAATCAAACCACCTAAAACGATAGTTTGCCCATGATCTGCCAAGACCGTGGTTTTAATCGCACGTTTACTGGTGACCAAATCCGCTGCTTGTCCACGACTTTGATTCACATTTGAGACTTCTTGTTCAACTGCAAGTCGCACTGATCCACCTTCTCCAATTTGCGGGGTTACTTTCAAGGTAATCCCGACATCTTTACGCTCAATCGAAGTATATGGATTGACTGTGCCGCCACTTCCTGTACTGACAGAACCCGTCACAAATGGAACGTTTTCCCCCACTACGATATACGCCTCTTCATTGTCCATCGTCACAATAGACGGTGTAGATAATAAATTGGATTTGGTTTTCTCTTTGAGTGCTTGGATCATCGCGCCATAAAGTTTACGAGAACCATTCGCACCTTCTCGATAATCCCCTAAGATTAGAGATGTACCTGCACCTTGATTACTGTTCCCAGCCATTGCTGCGCCAATGCCTGCTGCACCACCTGTCAAATAACCTGCTGCTAAGCTTGCTAAACTCGACCCGACATTAGAGAAGTTAATCAAGCCTACGCCTGTACTCAAATCCCCCATTGCCCATTGCACGCCAAGTTGATCTGTATCGTTGCCTTCTATTTCAATGATGGCTGCTTCAATCAAAACTTGTTGACGACGTATGTCAAGTTGTTGAATCGCAGCATCAATTTCTCGCATAAGCTGCGGTTCAGCTTTTACAATCAAGGCATTTTGCGTGCTGTCAGCAATAATACTGACTCCATTGGCATTAAAGCTGCTGATATTATTTTGATTATTATTTGAAGTATTACTGTTTAAATTAATCGATGAACCTGTCGCACTTGAAGCGCTTGAGCTATTACTCAGCGATGAACCATTTGTATTGTTATTGGTTAAGTTATTGATTGAGCTATTGTTGCTATTATTGTTGCCGTTATTACTTGAGCTCACAGCCTGACCTGTAACCAGTCCTTGTAAAATTTCAGATAAGTTTTTTGCATTGGCATATTTTAGCTTAAAGACTTTCAAGCCACCCAAACGATCTGCTGAAGGTACATCCAGCATTTCTACCATGTGACGCAAACGTTTACGTGATGTCGGATCACCTTTTAAAATAATTCGATTCGTTCGTTTATCTGCAATGATTCGCACACGAGAACCAGCAAAATCTTTAGAAGATCCTGTCGCCGCCATCGAATCAAGCAGACTTATAATTTCTTCGGCTTGACTCGATTGCAGGGTAATCGCTTCAATGTCATTTTGCCCCGTACCATCTAAGTTACGGATAATCGTTTCAATCTGATAAATATTACTTGCACGATCTGACACGATTAGAGCATTTGTTCCCTGAATCGCTGCCATATGGGCAAATTGCGGCATCAGTGGACGTAAAGCAGGAATCAAATCATTTGGATTGGTATTTTCTAGCCAAATCACACGTGTTACGACTTGATCACCACGTGCATTATTACGCGGGTCGTACTGCACATTCGTGTTGCGAATATTACTGTCAGGAATAAGACGAATGGTGTTACCTGATGGCACAGCAACCACCCCATTAACATTAAGTACACCTAAAAATAAGTCATAAACTTCATTTTTATTCAGCGGCTTATTTGAAATCACCGTAACGTTGCCACGCACACGCGGATCAACTGCAAAATTTTTCCCTGTAATGTCTGCAACTTCATTAATAAAAGCAGTTAAATCTGCATCACGTAAGTTAATTTTCCATGTTTGTGCATGGCTTGCTGTGCTGATAACCGTCATTAAAGGAGCAGCGACTACAAGAGCCCAAACTGGTCGATGATTCAAAAAAGCCATAACTTATTATCTTTCCTAATTTTATTTGTAGTTCTCATCACTTACAAACTTTGCTGAATGGTCATCACCTGATCACCACGCTTAATTTCAATTCTTACTTTACCATCACGTTTGGCTTGTTCTAACAGTTGTATATCACTTTGTCCCTGCCCCACAGCTTGTCCATTAAGAGAAATAATACGATCACCCGACCTCAAGCCTAATTTGTTACGCAGCGCCGCAGGCGTTTGATCTGTCACTTCATAGCCCTGTCCACCTTGTGTATTGACGCCCATATTTTTTAAATATTGATCTTTGTCTTGATTCATTTTCTCAATGGCTTGAGTCAGTGCGCTTTGACTATTACTCGGTGAAGGCTCTGTTGCAGGCTGTACATCTTGTTGGAGTGGTGCGACACTTGCTGAACCCGATTGATTTGGCTCAATAGGTTGGTACAAGCTACCTAAACTATTAAATTTTAACTCTCGAGTTGCACCACTTGCCTGACGTAAAATGACCCGATCCCAATATACTTCTGACAATTCATAGCCACTGTTGTCAATATTCTGTCCAACAATAAAACGGTCTGCAACTTCATTAACCTTAATTACAGCTGAGGAGTTTCGGCTTGGATAACCTACAACCACGCCTTGCAATTGCATTGGAATAGTTTCATCCGCCGCGGCTTCACTTTTATTGGCTTCATAAAATAGTGCAAAACTCGAAATATTCGGAACTTGGGGTTGTTGTGCCCCAAGCTGCACCGCTTCGGGCTGTATCACTTGAGGAGGTGCAATCACCCACCAAAACATTGCAGCCAATTTCCAAGCGATTGCCAAAATCAATAACAATAAAACCACAGGCGCAAGTTTATCGAGCTTTTTCCACGAAATATGTTCAAGGTGTTGTTGAAAATTCATGGTTATGAGCCTCCTTGCAACAAAGGCTGACGACTACTGATTACATAAGTATCTAAACCAGCTTTACCATCATAAGAAGGGACATTTAACAAGAAACGTTGTGTCAATTGCACATCGAGCATCATTGTGGGATCTAAAGTAATATTGACCATTTTTTGACTACGTTGATCTTGAATATCAAAAATCAGTTTACCTGCTTCATCCTTCAGTTGACCATTCAACGATGGCATATTCATACGATCTTGGCGCTGAGCATAGGTGTAAATTAACTCACCACCCGCCCACTGTAGTTGACCATCACTTTCACTAAAACCTGTCTCTTGCTTAAACTTAAAACTGACATCTTTAAGTTGAATGGCATTGACGGGCCATTGCCAATCAACAATGCTTTTCAGTGTTTCTGGTGCAATTTGTCCCGTCATATTTTTAATGGTGACTCGCTTACCCAAACCATATGCTGCAACACCGTTAAGCTGTGTTTGCCCACTATGAATTTCAACATGTGCACCAGCACGCAACAAAATCAAATCAAAAGGACGTGTGTGCCAAGTCACTGAGCCGCGTAAATTGCCTTGCTGCCAATCTGCTTGACCTTGCCAAATATTGCCACTGACATTGTGTAAAATTTGATTGTTTTTATAAAATTTAGAAATTAACCACGTCGCAGGTACTTGTAATAATACAAAAATGAAAAAGGCAACAATGCCAAGAATCCACCATGTTAACTGTTTCGATTTTTTATTCATCTAGCCATACCAACACATATTCATTTATTCTTCCATGCAAGATGATGCCTGAGTTATGACTACACATTATGCATAATTTTCGAGTATCTCCAATTGACTCTTATAAAAAAACCAAGCAGTTTTGCTTGGTTCTTTAGATTTTAAGGACTTTGCATGACATTTACATGAAGATTAGATCAAGAAATCTTCTAATTTAGCGCCTTTTTCAATTTCCGCCACTAACCAACGAGGTTGTTTACCACGTCCAGTCCATGTTTCTGCTGCATTGTTTTTGTTACGATAACGTGGTTCAACGGCTTTACGCGTTGTCTTTTTACGTTTATGCGTACCATATTCGATGAACTGTTCTAAAGTTAGACCCGCAGCTTCTGCAATTTCAATAATTTTATTATAAGCATCTTCTATTTTTTGATCTTTTTTTGATTCAATCAACGCTTCAGCTTGTGCTGCTAAACGCTCTAACTCTTCTACCGAAAGATCACTAATATCAGGCATCATATTAACTCCATAGTCAATTCTTAATAATTATTCAAAATAATTCCGCTATTATATTATTTTTAATAATATTAATTAGCAATACTAAACCCTTTATTCATTCACATAAAATCAACAAAAAAATAAAGTTATTTTGATTATACATGAATAATTAATATACACCATATTCCTTACTTAATAAGTAATCTTGACTTTTTATATCCAAAACCCAAATAAAACATTTCTAAAGGACACTTTTTACTAATCTTAAGGATGTATATTATTTTAAGTTATTTCCACTTTGATTTTCTAAATCAATTATTTTTTGTCTTAAAATAACTGGAATAGTAGTTTTTTTCATTTCGATTTTATCCACAAAGACTACAACAGCTTCACCTTCTGCTACAACTTGGTTTTGTTGCATGCTATATAAAACATAATGCATACGAATCGCACTATTACGCATTTCTTCAATACGTGTATAAATCTTTAATTGATCTGGATAGAACACAGGTTTTAAGTATTTACATTGACTTGATGCAACCACAGTTAATATATCTTCAGCCAATACATTTAAGGCATCAAAATATGCAATACGTGCACTTTCTATATAACGATAATATTGCACATTATTAACATGTCCAAATGCATCCATATCTCCCCATGCGACTTTTTGCTCATAAACAATTGGATAGTTTGATAATTCCAACATATATATAACCCTTAAATTTTAAATTTCACAAAATTTGCATCATTTTCAAAAATCGAATTTAACTGTAAAATTAAATCATCATTACCATTTAAAGTGGACTTAATTCTCAAATAATTCATCAATGGATCATCGGGATAAAGTGATAACAATTGTTCTGCTTTTTGAGTTTTACCAGTAGCGTTATAGATATGCCACTTCGCAAATGCAAATACAGGAATACCTGAATACTTAGTTTCTAAATACTCGATTTGTTGTTCAATATATTCATAATCTGGGTTCTGGCGTAATAAATAATGCTGGAATAATAAATAAAATACATCCTGATCAAATTTTTCATTTAATAATTGCAATGCCAAATTTTGATGCTGTTGACTCATTTCAGGATAATGAGTTAATACTTTCAACCACAATACCTTTATCTCATAAGACAAATCTGTCAAATGCTCAGCCGCAAGTAGATAACGTTGTTGAATCAGTTCATTTTCTTTCGCTGTAGCCGTTTCGAGCTTAGAAAGCAATTCAGTCAACCAAAGTCGTTGTGTTTCTTCATTTAATAAGGCAGCAAACTGCGTCGAGTGTAAATATTCAAATGGAAATTTAATCGCAAATGCTCCCCATAAATTTTGTAATTTATGCGCATAGGCTTGACTGACTTGCTTTAACCACGGTGATAATTCATGTCCACTCAAAAACTCTAAATGTGTCAGTGCTTGCTGTGCTTGATTTTCTGCCAAATAAATTTTAATGCGTTGTATTTCCGCGAGCTCAAAAGCTGCTGTTGAGCTCTGCTCCAAAGCAGTTAACGCTTCAGTATAATGCTGAGCACGAAATAACAACCGAGCTTGAATAATATTTTTTAACAAACCAGATTGATTAAACACTTCTTGAATAAATTCTTGTTTCTCACTTTCACCTTCGAGTAACCACACCACACCCAATTGTTCATAAGGATGCAAACGGCTAAAACTAAAGGTATTTTCCAATTTACGGCGCTCTTGATTCAGATAGCGCTTCATCAAATACCAAGTGCTATGCACCATAAAACTCAACAACAGGAAGAAGAAAACCACCACCCAAATATTGGTCTGGATTTGAATATCACGCCACAAAACATAAATATAGCCAGCACCTGAGGAATAACTCAGCAAACTCAAAACAGCTAGCAGAATTAAAGCAACAAAACTATAGACGCCCAAAATTTGCTTCATCTTATGCTCCCAATACTGTGGTTGTATTGAGTTTTGGCACTGATAAAATAGGCATTTGTTTAATTTGTAATAATTTTTGTTTAAATTTCTGACTTTGTGCATCAGGCAACGGATCTAATTGTTGAATCACTAGATTGAGCATATTTTGGTATTCAACATATTCGCCACGCAATAACGCGTTTTGTGCCAAAATAATACGTAGCTGAGTTTCTTTTAGAATTAAACGACGATTCACCAATTCATTGGCAGAACGATCAACACGTTGTACCTGCAACCAACGCTGCCAAAAATGTTCAGGATTCTGTTGAGCAGGACTTAAACGAGGTTGTTGAATCTCGACTTGAATCGCTTGATCTAGTTGATGCAATACATGATTGAGCTGTTCCTGCTGCACATCTCGGGCTTGACTAAACTTTTGAATCGCTTGTATATCTTTTTGAATCGCTTGACGTAAACTATTTTTTAACGAGTCAGCTAAATTATATTTTTCTACCTGCAGGTTCAGCTGCACCAATTGCTCTACGGCAAAAATATATTGTTGCTGTTGTAAGGCAAACTGCACCAATTCTAACTGTTGTTTAATCACAGTAGATGGCTGAATACTTTGTATTTCTAATGTTTTACTCGGCAAACTATTCGGTACATTTTTCGCAGGTACACTATTTACCACTGTGGGATCGCGTTGTAATGCCACCACTTGGTCATTCAAAGTGGCATTTTTTTGCTCACTTTGATGCAAAGTATTTTGAATATCAGCCAGTTGTTGAGAAATATGATAAAAGTCGTAACTAAGTTTACCTAACCATGCCAATGCGATAAAAAATAAGAAATGGATAAACTTCTTCATATATTCCTTTGCAATAGTTGAATCTGCTGCAATACAGTCACCGTTTTTAAATTTGGAAGTGTGCTGATATTAAAACACATTGTCATTTTTTTCTTATATTGTTGCAAAATTTGATACAAACGCTCACCTAAAACTAAATAATGGCACTGATCAACCAACTTCAAGTTTTCTTGGTTTAACTGTAACCAATTGAGCCAGCTGGCTTCACTACTGATACACACCACATAAGGCTGGTGCATCTGATCAAGCTTTAACAGCATAGTACGATATTGTGCCAAACTTGTGGCAGGCAAATGCCGCTCATACAAAATAAAATTCAACACCTCAAGCTGACGTGCTTGGCATTGTTGCATCATAAATTGCCGCCCACCCTCACCTCGCCAAAAAGCAATTTTGCTAAGAGGTTGAACATGTTCAAAAATACTTAGTCCTAACATACCTTCTGAAGTTTCTACTTCAGGCACATGGCTGCTGATTTGATATTTTGCTAAAGCTTGGGCGGTCATTTGCCCCACAGCAATCCACTCAATGTGCTGTAGCTGTGAAAGCTGCACACCACTTTGTTGTAAATATCTCATCCCAATTTCGACTGCCGTTGGACTCACCACCACAATCATTTGTGCTTTTAAAAGCTGTGAATAGAGTGCTTTTAATTCATTTGAAAAGGGGTGTGCAGACAATTCTAATAAAGGCAGTTCAATCGTGTCTATACCTGCCTGTATCAGATTTTGGCTGAGTGCCTGTGCACGGTCAGTCGGTCGGGTATTAATAAATAACATTAATCTTGATAAAGTGCTTTGAGTAAATCACCCGCACCCAATGTAAGTAAAGCTTTCGCCAATTCTACACCCAATTGCTCGGCTTGATCTTCAGCACCTTGTACACGTTGTACCAATAGTGTTTGGCCATCAGGGCTACCCACACGACCTTCAAGCTGAATTTGTTGCTGTTGCACGGTTGCATAGCCTGCAATCGGTACTTGGCACCCGCCTTCTAAATAGGCGTTGAAAGCTCGTTCTGCACGGACACAGACATTGGTATCATGGTGCATTAACGGCATAATCAAGTCCAAAACTGCTTCGTCATGACTCCGACACTCTAAACCTAAAGCACCTTGACCCACCGCAGGTAAACTCAACTCAGGTGCAAGTGTATGACGAATACGGTCATGCAAACCTAAACGCTTTAAACCTGAACTTGCCAAGATAATGGCGTCATATTGTTCAGCATCAAGTTTAGATAAACGTGTGCCAACATTCCCTCTTAAATCAATCACATCTAAATCAGGACGTTGTTTTAATACTTGGCATTTACGGCGTAGACTTGAAGTACCAAGCTTTGCACCTTGGGGTAAATCTTCAAATTTTGCATAGTGATTTGACACAAAAGCATCAAAAGGATCTTCACGCTCACAAATCACTGCCAACTCTAAACCTTCTGGCAACTGCATCGGAACATCTTTCATTGAATGTACAGCTAAATCTGCTCGTCCATCTAATAAAGCCGCTTCTAATTCTTTAACAAATAAGCCTTTACCACCGATTTTTGCCAATGGCGTATCTAAAATTTTGTCACCTTGCGTCACAAACGTCACTAACTCCACTTGAAGTTGTGGATGCAACTGCTCTAAACGATCACGAATGTGTTCAGCTTGCCACATTGCAAGTGGGCTTTGTCTTGTCGCTATTTTCAAGGTCTTCATCATTTCAGCTTTGCCACAGTTTAAACACTCTAAACTTAACCTCCTGCTCTAAAAAAGCAAGTAAAATTATCACAGAAGCTATCTGTTCTATTTTATAGGTTCTGCATTCGCTCTCTTAAATTCGGTAAATGACGGCGACTCACTGCAAGTTTTTCATCTAATTCACGACAGCGCACCTGATATTGCCCTGAAGCAACCATTTCCAAACCATCCAAATAATCTATTGCAATGAGTGCATTACGGTGAATACGAATAAATTTACCCGAAAATTCTTGCTCAAGGTCTTTTAATGTTTCATCAATCAAAACACTGCCATTTTTATGACGTACAGTGACGTATTTTTGATCTGCTAAAAAATAGTAAATATTTTCAATTGGAATCAACTCCAATCCACGATAGGTTTTTGCAGCAATTTGCTGTCTTTGCACTTTTTCTTCCATGAGTTCTTTTTGTTCTAAATTAGTGATTTGCGCTTGAGTTAACTTAGTTAAACTCTCCAATACATCATTTAGATCGTCCTTTGCGATCGGTTTTAACAAATATCCTTTTGCTTGAGATTGAATTGCTTGCAATGCATGTTCATCATATGCAGTACAAAAAATAATTGCAGGCATAGGGTCAAATTGGCTTAATTGTTTAGCACACTCTAATCCGTCCATTTCAGGCATTTGAATATCCAATAGCACCACATCAGGTGCGTAATGTTCGACAAGTTCGAGTGCTTCTTGTCCATGCTGTGCCGTTGCCACCACATGATGTCCCAATTGCGTTACTAATCGTGATAATCGCTCGACCGCAAGTGGCTCATCATCACAAATTAGGATATCCATTCTCCCTCCTTTTGCATCATCATTCTTTTAATGTTTTGCTCTGTCATTGTATTACTTATATTGATACTGCATCACTGTAGTAAAACGCTCTTTGCCTGCGATGCTCCGAAATTGAACAGATTCACCAAAATGCGCTTTTAAACGCTGTTTCACATTTTCCAATGCTATGCCATGTCCTTCTCTTGAATTTATTCTATCCTGTATAAATGGGTTAGTAATGACTATAGTGACTTGATTTTGCAATATTTCAACCAATATCCCAATTTTAGCATTGATATGCTTCTGCTCAACACCATGAAAAATACTGTTTTCAATGAGTGGCTGTAATGTGAGTAAAGGTATTTTAACCTGCTTTAATAATTGAGGTTGTTGAATATTCCATTCTACGTTTAAACGATCACCCAAACGAATTTGTTCGATGCTAATGTATTTTTTTGATAATTCAATTTCTTCAGCCAAACTCACCAATTTCAACTCTTGAAAACTCACCCGAAAGAGTTTAGATAAATCTATGAGCATCTGTTCAGCTTTGTCAGGATTAATACTAATCAGACTCACCACACTATTTAAACTATTAAATAGAAAATGCGGGTGAATCCTTGCTTGCATCGCTTGTACACGTGCATTCAATTCACTATTTTGCTGTTTTAACCATTGCCCACGCATATAAATATAACGCAAACAAAATGCGCCCAAGAGCGCCCCATAACTCAGATGTAAAATAATATGTTCAAAAACAATAGCCGCGGTTAAATGCGTTAAAGAAAAGTTCGCTCCCCAATACAGCACACAATTTAAAACAATCGTGGTGATAAAAACAATCAACTCAAGCAAGATAAAACCGAAAATTGCTGCGTTTAAATCGCTCATTTTTTTGAGTTTATCTTGGAAAAAATCAACCCAAGCCGTAAATGCCAATAAAATCCAATTGATATATAAAACATATTGAATCACATGACTAAATTGTAAATCTGACCATGCTTGCGCCTCCGCCAAAGCCAAGACAAGTGCCAGGACATTACTGCCAATAAACAGCTCAATAAAATATTGCCATTGGCTAATTTTGCTAAAAAAATGTGGACGATTTTGAGCATTTTGCATATTTAAACCAGATTCATGTTACTGCGCTGCGGAAAGTAAGCTTGAATTTGCTATACTATTTTCCAGTTCTATTGCTTTTTTAAATGAGCCGACATGACCACATCTTCTAATTCCTCAAATCCGTCACAAGCCCAAACTTCGGGTATGTGGGGCGGTCGTTTTTCTGAAGCAACTGATGCTTTTGTTGCTGAATTTACAGCATCTGTTCAATTTGACCAACGCTTTTATAAACAAGATATTGCTGGTTCTATTGCGCATGCAACCATGCTTGCAAAAGTAGGTGTTTTAACAGAACAAGAACGTAACGACATTATCAATGGTTTAAACACCATTAAAGCTGAGATTGAAGCAGGTCAATTTGAATGGCGCATCGACCTTGAAGATGTGCATATGAATATCGAGTCACGCTTGACTCAACGTATTGGTATTACTGGTAAAAAACTTCATACTGGACGTAGCCGTAATGACCAAGTTGCAACTGACATCCGTTTATATGTACGTGATGAAATTGATGCCATTTTACAATTACTTGAAAAATTACAAAAAGGTATTTTAGGTTTAGCTGCTCAAAACACCAACACCATTATGCCGGGCTTTACCCATTTACAAACAGCACAGCCTGTAACCTTTGGTCATCATTTGATGGCGTGGTTCGAGATGCTCGTTCGTGACTCTGAGCGTCTTATTGACTGCCGTAAACGTGTCAATCGTTTACCTTTAGGTTCTGCAGCACTTGCAGGAACAACCTATCCAATCGAGCGTGCCTATACGGCTGAACTTTTAGGTTTTGAAGCAGTATGTGAAAACTCACTTGATGCTGTATCTGACCGTGACTTTGGTATTGAATTTAATGCTGCCGCATCACTCATCATGATGCATTTGTCGCGTATGTCTGAAGAAATGATCCTTTGGACATCTGCACAGTTTAAATTTGTCAATATTCCTGACCGTTTCTGTACAGGTTCATCGATCATGCCACAGAAGAAAAACCCAGATGTACCTGAGTTGATCCGTGGTAAAACGGGTCGTGTTTATGGCGACTTGATGAGTCTTTTGACCCTTATGAAAGGCCAACCGTTGGCATACAACAAAGACAACCAAGAAGACAAAGAACCATTGTTTGATGCAATTGATACAGTGCGTGGTTCATTGATGGCATTTGCTGACATGATTCCTGCATTAGTACCGAACATTGAAATCATGCGTGAAGCGGCGCTTCGTGGCTTCTCAACTGCTACAGATTTGGCTGATTACCTCGTTAAAAATGGCGTTGCGTTCCGTGACGCACATGAAATTGTCGGTAAAGCGGTGGCGTTAGGCGTGCAAGAAGGCAAAGACTTGTCTGAACTCACACTTGAGCAACTACAACAATTCTCTGACTTGATTCAAGCAGATGTATTTGAAAAAGCGCTTACCCTTGAAGCATCAGTCAATGCCCGTAATCACATTGGTGGTACTGCACCTGCTCAAGTTGAAGCTGCCATTCAACGTGCTTATACACGTTTGGAAAAACTATACGCTTAATTTTTTTAAGTTTAACTTTAGGTCAATTGGAGTATTGATATGTCTCGACAAGTATTTTGCCGTAAATATCAAAAAGAAATGGACGCTTTAGACTTTGCACCTTTTCCTGGTGCAAAGGGTCAAGAACTATTTGACACTATCTCGAAGCAAGCTTGGCAAGAATGGTTAAAACACCAAACCACGTTAATCAATGAAAAACGTTTAAATGTGTTTGAACCTGATGCGAAAAAGTTTCTCGAAGAACAACGTGAAAAATTCTTTAACAATGATGAATCATTGGAAAAAGCTGAAGGGTTAAAACCTGAGTAAAAAACACTGCTTTCTTTACATTCAAGACAAGAATGAAGTCCACATAGACTTTAATATGAAAGAATCTCCATATTTGGGGATTCTTTTTTATGTTCCGTCTTATGTTTTGCAAAATCATTTTCAAACAGGTAAATAAATTTTAATTTAAGAACAAACTCAATCGCATTGATAATCTTTTATCATCAAATTAAGCCATGCCATAAAAAATTGACTGAGAGATCAATAATATACTTATTTTGGATAAAATAAAGCTCAGATATTTCAGCGAATTTTACAAAAAAATGATTATAAAACATACCCACGGAGTCAATTTAGGATTTTTAATTACACGCTGAAATGCAATTTTACATTCAACACACAGGAGTCATCATGACTGTTGCAGTTTTTTTTTATACTATAATCACATCAGCTAATGAAACATTGTTCCCCCAAGACAATCCATTAGATAAATATTCTCCAGAATATTTCTGTTTTCTTTCCTAGATTTTCCCCCAAAAATCTAGGAATTTTTTTGTCTCAATTTTTTCAAATACACTATCACAACATTATTTTTAACATAAAAAAGCCCTAACTTTCGCTAAGGCTCTTGTAAAAATATCAAAATTTAAACGGCTTATTTACCTTGTACTTTTTCTTCAATTTCTTCAATTTTAGTATGACGCACATCAAAGCCTTTTGCGATATAAATGACTTGTTCTGAAATATTACGCGCATGATCCCCAATACGTTCAAGTGAACGTAAAACCCACATGACATTGATCACACGACTAATATGACGGGGATCTTCAATCATATAAGTCATCAAGGTACGTGTAGCTGATTGATACTCACGATCGATATCTGCATCCGCCAACAAGACTTTTAAAGCTTGCTCTGCATCAATACGTGCAAATGCATCCAATGCATCATGAATCATCACACGCACTTGGTTACCGATATGACGGGTTTCCATATAACCACGTGGTGACTGACCTTCTTCACATAGAGTTTGTGCAATCCGAGCAATTTTAGCAGCTTCATCACCAATACGTTCTAAATCAGTATTGGCTTTACTCATGGCAATCACCATACGTAAATCAATTGCAGCAGGATGACGGCGCGCCAAAATGAGTGTCAAAGCTTCATCAATTTCACGTTCAAATTGATTGACTGCATTATCTTGAAATTGTACATCAATGGCTAAATTCGCATTGGTATCTAATAATGCATGAATTGCATTTGCCACTTGCTGTTCAACCAATCCCCCCATTGTCATAAACTTAGTATTTACACCTTGTAAATCTTCATTAAATTGTGAAGAAATGTGATGCCCTAAGGCAGGATTATTGAGACTCAAGGTGCTTACTCCACAACAAGTAAAATGACATGAATGAAATTGGCGTATTTAAACATACCTATTATGAAGTTTTGATGACAAATTTAAAATATTGAGCATCATTGCAACATAGTAAATTCCATATATTTCAGACTAAAATGTCATAAAATACTTAGGGTTTAGCATGTCTTTCAAAGTACCAATCATAAAGTAATGTTTAATGGTATCTTACAATGAAGTCATCTAAAAACTGCTATTGTCAAAATACAGCCTTTATGCGCTAAAAGATGTAAATAATTAACGTATTCGCTGCACAAAACTACAAAATATTGCATTCTTTCAGCCTAATTTAGATGAAAATAGCTTCTATCAAATCTCCCTACTGTTCTGTTTTTCATGATCAAATGAATTTTAATTGCTCACTTAAACCTCTAAAGTCATTGAGTATTGTATTCAGCCTGTGTGCTGTACTTTCAGCATGCCAAAAACCTGAACCCGAAATGGCAGTTGAAACCAAAGAAGCACCTAAATCAGAAAAAGTACAACCTGATTTGACATTAATTTGTGAAAATTTAAAAAAAGAAATGTTGGCAATGAATGCTCAGCGTACCGCTTTAGCGATTGAGCAAGTCAATCAAGATATTCGTTTATGTTTACCTTTAATGGCATGGGACGAGCAAAAAGAGTTAATTGATTTGTCCAACCAAATGTATAAGCAATTTTTAAAAATTGAACGTACCGCTACCCAGCAACTTGCCTTTGAAAGTTATGCATTGGGTAAATCAGACTACCCAACCATTCAACAAAATCATTTCGAACAATTAAATATTCGAGATCAATATTTAATTCGGCATCAAGGACAAGCCTATATTGAATTGGTTGACCAAGGTCCAAAACAAATTTTTTATCGCCGTAACCCACAATATTTAGCGAAGGTCTTTGCACCTTATTTACCAGAAGCAGAACGTGTTTTTATTGAACATTTAGCAGAACAAAATGGTCAGCTCTTATTGCAAAATCAAAAGCTGAATATTACGCCAAATGAAATTGTTCAACGGGCTATTTTTTGGGAAAGTTATATTCAAAGTTATCCCAAAAGTCATTATTTAAAAGATGCACAATATTTAGCTCAAACTTATCAGGCTTTATTATTCAAGGGCTTAGAAACATCTCCTGTTTCAGAGCAGTATATTGACGCGAGTGACATTTCAGCATCGGTTTGGTTGGAAATAGAAGCGTTATCGCAACAAAATGACAGTACTTTAGCCAAGCAGGCGCATAAATTCGTTGAATACATCAACATGACACCTGAACAACGCTTAGAGAAAATTGTGTTGCCAGCCTCCCAGTACAATCAAGTCAAAAATGATCCTCATCAATTGGCTGTGGCACAGCTCAATCAGTTTTTAAATTTAAAAAATGTGAGTGTAACGCCGAAAAGTCGTGATTGTTTTAATGATTCTATTTGTATGTCACCAGATAACTAACTGATCTATATTTTGTTAAGCAAAAATGTTCTTCATTCATCTGATTTTAGGTATGCTCATCAAATCGGTCTTTACAACCGACTTCCGTTTTTAAATTCATAGATTTAACAATAAAGCCAACTTCATGAAAAAAATAGTTTCTTCCCTGCTCTGTTGTATGACGCTCAGTGCTTGTCAGCAAAAAAATCAGGCAACAGAACAACCTGACATAACACAAGAAAAAGTACAGCACATATTAACAACTGTGGATTGTTTTTCTGACACCAAAGCAATTCTGTCTCAAATTGATCAAAAAAGTTCGATTCAACAACTTGCAGTGACCAATAGCACACTGAAAAAATGTATAAAAAACCTCAACCATACACAAATTTATCAACTGCTTGAAAGCACAAATTTGATGTATCAGCGTTTTTTAACAACATCTTCAGGGGATGAATCGATGCAAGGGCTAAATACCTATGGTTATGCTCTATTTTACCCTGACAATGCAAAAGATTTAGGACAGGGAGATGCTGCAACGATCAAGAAAAATTTACCACAGCGCGATCAATATTTAATGGATCAAGTGGGTAAACAATACATTCAATTTCTAGATGTAGGTGAAGGTTATTTTGAACTTAAACAACATCCGCAATATACAGTAGATATGTTTGCTGCTTACTTACCTCAAGCCGAAGCGGTTTTTATACAACGCATGGCAAAGGACAATGCCGATATTTTATATTCAGATGCAGCCATTGCGATTTCAGGTCAGGCTCTTGCTGAACGTGCATTATTTTGGGAAAACTATATCAAACAATATCCACAGAGTAGGTATATTAAAGATGCTGAATTATTATTGAATGAGTATCAGTATTTGATCTTTATCGGCTCAGAGAATTCACCTGCATTTAGCTTTTCTAAGCATCATTTCACCCTTCAGCCTGAAACCCAACAAGCCCTCGATTGGCTAAGTAGACAACCTGATACACCGCTCGTGCTCAGTGCACAATTTTATGCTGAAGCATTGGCCGAGCCAGCAACAACATTAAGTGACGAACAACAAGCATATGATTTTGTAAAACAATACATGAACTTAAAACCACGCAATGATCGCCGTGATTGTCATCAGTATGCTTTATGCAATGACACCCCTTAACCATGCCATTAAATCTAGATGTTTTTTTCGACATGTCATGTTAGTATCGTGGCATCGCTTGACGGAGCGCGAGTATGCCCTCGCTGAGATCATCTAATGAAGATGAGTACCGTTGAACCTGATCAGGTTAAAACCTGCGTAGGAATCAAGCCCACCTAAAAACTGCAGCCTAAAGTTGCGCTATTTTTGTAGAAATACCTGAATTTACAGACATAAATGTAAATGATAGCCAGAAAATAGATGTCACTGCCCCCTGTTTTTGGTCGTGCTTGATTCGTTGATGTCATTCATAAGGATCATTGCAATGAACCAATTAACGAATCTATCCCCTGTCGATCAACTTGCACAACATGAGCAAGAAGCTAAAGATCTGACTCGTATTTTACCTGCATCTAAAAAAGTCTATATCCAAGGTTCACGTCCTGACATCCAAGTCCCAATGCGTGAAATTGAACTGACCGATACGCCAACAGGCTTAGGCGGTGAAAAAAATCCACCCATCATGGTCTATGACACTTCAGGCGTGTATACCGACCCAAATGTACAGATTGACCTGAACAAAGGTTTACCCAATGTTCGCGAAACATGGATTGAGGAACGTGCAGATACAGAACGCCTCGACACCTTAACTTCAAAATTTGGACAGGAACGTTTAAAAGATATTCGTACTGCAGACATTCGCTTTGCGCATATTCAAAAACCTCGTCGCGCTAAAGCAGGCAAAAATGTCTCTCAAATGCACTATGCCAAACAAGGCATTATTACTCCTGAAATGGAATATATCGCGATTCGTGAAAATCAGCGTCAGCGTGAAGGCGTAGATATGCGTCAACATGCAGGACAAAATTTTGGCGCACGTAACCTGATGGAAATTACCCCTGAATTTGTGCGTAAAGAAGTTGCGGAAGGTCGTGCCATTATTCCAGCCAATATTAACCACCCTGAATGCGAACCCATGATTATTGGTCGTAATTTCTTGGTGAAAATTAATGCCAACATCGGTAACTCAGCACTTGGCTCATCAATTGATGAAGAAGTATCGAAAATGACATGGGCAACGCGTTGGGGTGCAGACACCATCATGGATTTGTCGACGGGAAAAAATATTCACGAGACCCGTGAATGGATTATCCGTAATTCACCTGTACCGATTGGCACAGTACCGATTTACCAAGCTTTAGAAAAAGTCGATGGTGTAGCAGAAGACCTGACTTGGGAAATTTTCAAAGACACGCTGATTGAACAAGCTGAACAAGGTGTGGACTACTTTACTATTCATGCAGGCGTACTCTTACGCTATGTACCGATGACTGCGAATCGCTTAACAGGCATCGTGTCACGTGGCGGTTCAATCATGGCACAGTGGTGTCTCGCACATCACCAAGAGAACTTCCTCTACACCCATTTCGATGACATTTGTGAAATCATGAAAGCCTATGATGTGTCATTCAGTCTAGGAGACGGTTTACGCCCAGGATGTATTCAAGATGCCAATGACGAAGCACAATTCTCAGAATTGCGTACTTTAGGTGAACTCACTCATCGCGCATGGCAACATGATGTTCAGGTCATGATTGAAGGTCCGGGACATGTGCCGATGCACATGATCAAGGAAAATATGGACTTACAACTCGAAGTATGTAAGGAAGCGCCATTTTATACGCTTGGTCCTTTAACTACGGATATCGCACCAGGTTATGACCATATCACTTCAGCCATTGGAGCAGCCATGATTGGATGGTATGGCACGGCAATGCTTTGTTATGTCACACCAAAGGAACATCTTGGTTTACCCAATAAGAAAGATGTCAAAGATGGCATCATCACTTATAAAATTGCGGCACACGCTGCCGACCTTGCCAAAGGCCATCCGGGTGCGCAAGTCCGTGACAATGCTTTGTCTAAAGCTCGTTTTGAGTTCCGATGGGAAGATCAATTTAACTTAAGTTTAGACCCTGATACGGCTCGCTCTATGCATGATGAAACCATGCCTAAAGAAGCGCACAAATCAGCGCACTTCTGTTCAATGTGTGGTCCAAAATTCTGTTCAATGAAAATTACGCAAAATGTGCGTGATTATGCACAAAATCAAGATAAAGTTGAGCAAAATACTCAAGTGAATCCTGATGTTGAAGCAGGTCTCGCTGCCATGAAAACCGCTTATCAGGAACATGGACAAAAGTTGTACCATAAAGTTTAAAGCTTTAAAAAATGATTTGTCTTTAATCAATTCTCCGTTAGGATGGAACGACTACGTTTCATCCTAATTTTTTCATACATGAATATTATCCAACGTGCGACTTATTCTCATCAAGATGTTGAAATACAATCTCGTGACATATTGTATTCAGGTTTTATACGTGTCGAAAAAGTTAGTTTAAGACATCGCTTATTTCAAAAAAATACCTATACACCGACGATTCAAAGAGAGCTCATTCAACGTAAAGAAGCTGCGGGTGTACTGATTTATAACGATCAACAACAAAAATTTGCCTTAATTGAACAGTTTCGTATTGGGGCAATGGACGATATTGTTTCACCTTGGCAACTGGAAATTATTGCAGGGGTACTTGATGCTGATGAATCCCCTGAAAGTTGCATTCGTAGAGAAAGTCTAGAAGAGTCAGGCTGTGAACTCAGTCAACTACACCATATCTTTAGTTTTTACCCATCCGCAGGCGCATGTAATGAAATTTTCCATCTTTATACTGCCCAAGCAGAACTGCCTGAGACAGGTGGTATTTTTGGTGTCGCAGATGAAGGGGAAAATATTCAACTGCATATTTTAGATTATGCTGTTTTGGATGAGCTTTTGACGGGAAGTCGTCTGTGTAATGCGCCGATTATTATCGCATTACAATGGTTAAAACAACACATTTCATCGTTGAATACGTTATAGAGGGATCGACATGTCCACATATCAGATCAACTCGAAAAATCGTGAGCCTGTTATTATTCAGATCTCAGATACACATTTGATGACTGACCCCAATGAGCATTTTATTGGTATTTCACCCGAACAAAATTTTCATGCTGTGATTGCACAAATCTTACAAGAACATCCACATATCGATGCGATTGTACATACAGGTGATTTAGCTCAGCAAGCCACGACTGAAACCTATCAACGCTATCAAGCGTATATGCAAAGCTTAGGCATTCCTTTTTTCCAAATTCCAGGAAATCATGATGACCTCAACTTATTTCCTTTTTTAATGCCTCTTCCTGAACCTGCATGTGTAGAAATAGGCGATTGGTGCTTTATTTTGCTCAATAGTGCAGTTCCCAAACAAGTGGATGGTTGGATTCAGACTGAACAACTGCTTCACTTAACGCACTTGCTGCAACAAACTCAAGATAAATTTGTGATTTTAGCCTGTCATCATCATCCTTTTGAGATGCATTCACAGTGGATTGATCAGCACAAACTTAAAAATACCGATCAACTTACCACGTTGTTGTCACAATTTACCCATATTAAAGCAGTATTGTTTGGGCATGTTCATCAGGAGTCGATTCATGTGTGGAACAATATCCAGTTTTTATCGACACCTGCGACCTGTGCACAGTTTAAGCCTTTAAGTGAAAATTTTGCCTTAGATGAGGCAGCACCTGGTTACCGTTATTTACATTTAAAATCTGATGGGCAATTTGAAAGCGCTATATTTCGCTTAAAAGATTATAATCAAACAATAAATAACGAAATTTCAGGTTATTAACTTTTCATTTTGCTATTTTTGCTTTAAGTTATTCCACCTCAAATGGAGTTTGAGTTCGAAATAGCAAGCTTGACTGCTTTCATCTTAGTGAAAAAGTCTATATGATGACGACCCCCGATAGCAGCATTCTATCGGTAGCGATAAAAATACTTGCATATCACCATATTTTTTACGTATAACCATACGTATATGATGAGGAATGCCCTTTATGGCGAATGACAACCAAAACCAAGTCTTGGACGAACAAACCGATGTTTTGGACGACAAGTCTGTAAAACGTGTACGTAAAACCAAGCCCAAAGCGACTGAAGGCGGGAGCACTGCAAGTCTTTTTGGTATTGAGCCTTATCAGCCTAAGAAAAATGAAGAATATATGTCTGAAGGGCAACTTGAGCATTTCCGCAGTATTTTACTTGCATGGAAAGCTGAGTTAATGTCTGAAGTAGACCGTACTTTAAATACCATGCAAGATGAGTCTTCTTCTTTACCTGACGTCAATGACCGTGCAACACAAGAAGAAGAATTTGCTATTGAACTGCGTACCCGTGACCGTGAGCGTAAATTGATTCGTAAAATTGAGCAATCAATTGAAGCGATTAAAAATGATGATTATGGTTTCTGTGAAACTTGTGGGATCGAAATTGGTTTACGTCGTTTAGAAGCACGTCCAACTGCGACTTTATGTATCGACTGTAAAACACTTGCAGAAATCAAAGAGAAGCAGAATAACGGTTAATTATGCTATTCAATAATCCTCCCCTAACCCCTCCTTTAAAAAAGGAGGCGGATAATAGGATGGCTTATGTGGGTCGGTTTGCGCCATCGCCAACCGGCCCTTTGCATTTTGGGTCACTCATTACCGCAGTTGCGAGTTACTGCGATGCCAAAGCACACCATGGTCAGTGGATCGTCCGTATTGAAGATACAGATATTCCACGGATCTATCCCAACAGTGAACAACATATTCTGCAATGCTTAGACGCTTTTGAATTTGAGTCTGATGTAAAGATCATTTATCAAAAAGATCGTCTAGATATTTATGAAGCCGTCATTGAGCAACTGAAACAAAAAAATCTAGTTTATGCCTGTGAATGTACTCGCAAAATGTTGGGTTCCAATCATATTTATGCAGGCACTTGTCGAGAAAAAGGTTTAGCTTTCCAAGATCAAGCCATTCGGATCAAAGTTTCAGATTCAATCATTTGTTTTACAGATCACTTACAAGGTCAGCATTGTTCAAATCTTCAAAAGGATTTAGGTGATTTTGTTTTAAAACGTCGTGATGGCATCATTAATTACCAACTCGCCGTAGTCGTCGATGATTATTTGCAAGGTGTCACCCATGTGGTACGTGGTGCCGACCTTTTAGATAATACTGAACGGCAAATCTGGCTAGGACAATGTCTTGGCTATCCGCCATTACAATACCTGCATCTGCCTTTAGCAATGAATGATCAAGGGCAAAAACTGTCTAAGCAAAATTTAGCCCAAGCACTCGATATTCAGCAAGCACCACAACTCCTACAACAGGCAATTTCTGCCTTAGGTCAATTACCTGTAGATCTAGACCAACCCCATAAAATGCTCGCTCAAGCAAGCGCACAATGGGATGTGCAACGTATTCCGAAAGGTACTGAGATTCAAGGCATTTTCAAATAAAATAACAATGCTCGTTTTTTAAACAAAAAATCGTTATATTGAAGTCATTATTCTGCTTATTTACTTGAGGTGCATGATGTTCTTTATCTTTGGAATCTCGCCCAAAACCATCAAAACCGATCAAGGACAATTTATCTGTCCCGTGTGTAAGATACATACTAGTTATGAAATACAGACTCAACGCAGCTATTTTTCATTATTTTTTATTCGAATTTTTCCTGTGTCCAAGCCCAAACAAAGCGCATTAGTGTGTCAAAATTGTGGTACGCATATGCCAAAAATGGTGCTAGAACATTAATTCATAGCACCATTTTTTAATCTAACCACACAAAATCAAATTTAAAAACTCGATTCTTCTTTGCTTGGATTGGTCACTCGGGTTGTGGCATCAATTTTCAAAATCAAACTGATCATGACCGCACACATGATGAGTGATGAACCACCATAACTAATAAAGGGTAACGTTAAACCTTTGGTTGGCAACATCCCCATATTCATCCCTGCATTCACCAAAATCTGTAACAAGAAAATAATACTAATACCATATGCCAAATAACCTGCGCGTAAGTATTGATGTTTCAAGGCACGATGTGCGATGCGAATACAGCAAAACAGCATACCAAAAGACAAAATTAAAACAGTCGAAATGCCAAAGAACCCAAATTCTTCACCTAAAATCGCCAACATAAAGTCAGTATGTGCTTCAGGCAAATATGACATTTTTTGGATACTGTGTCCTAAACCTACACCCGTCCATTCACCACGACCAAATGCCATCAAAGCATTAGACAATTGATAACCTGTACCTAATGGGTCTGCCCAAGGATTTGAGAATGACATCAGACGGTCGTAACGATAAGGCTCAAAAATAATCAAGAAGATAAATGCGGCAATAATTGCCCCAAATGCAATCCCGAACTGAATGGCTGGAGCACCTGCAAGAAAGAAAATTCCCAGCATTGAAGCAACAATCACCACTGTTGCCCCTAAGTCAGGCTCAAGTAGAATCAACAATACGGTCAGCCCCATCACCACCGCCAATCGCCCAAGCCCTTTCCAGCTCTTCAAGACAAAGAAACCTGACCAACCGTATTTCACCTCAGTCGAACGGCGCACCACATAATCGGCAGTGAAAATAATCATCACGACTTTAGCAACTTCCGTTGCCTGTAGGGTAAACCCTGCAATCCGAATCCAACGTGTCGAACCGTTGACCTCTGTCCCGACCACAAGGACTGCAGCAAGCAAAAGAATGGTAATAAACCACAGTAAAAAAGTGTTTTTAAACCATACATTTAAACTAATACGATAGGTAATCGTTGCTGCAATCGCCGCCACTACAATCGAAATTGCATGACGAATCACATAATGAAATGGGGCTTCATGCATACGCTCTGCATAAGGCATAGATGCCGAAGCCACCATTACGGTGCCAAGACACAACAGTGAAATGACACAAAAAATAAGTAAATTACGTGGTGTGATTTCCGCAGGAAGCTTTGGAATCCAACGCTCACATACCGCTATAATTTTATTGACTGTTGTCTGAGCTAACCCAGCCATACTGTTATCCTTATGATTCTTTTTAGTTTAGTGCATTTACATAGTCTACAAAGCGATGACCACGCTCAGGATAGCCTGTAAACATATCAAAACTTGCACATGCGGGTGAAAGTAAAACGACATCGTTTGCACGGGTATTTTGCTGGCACAATTCTACCGCTTCTTGTAAAGACTCGGCGTGTAGAAGTGTTGTAGTTCCTTCAATGGCTTTTTCAATAATAGGACGATCCTCACCGATCAGCACCGCAACTTTGGCATATTTTGTTAAAGATTCACGTAATGCAGTAAAGTCTTGTCCTTTGCCTTGACCACCTAAAATGATGGCAACTTTGCCACCTTTCGCCTCAATTGCCGCACCTAAACCATCAATTGCTGCCAAAGTTGCCCCAATATTGGTGCCTTTGGAGTCGTTATAATAACGTACAGCATTGACCTCTTTAACAAACTCACAACGATGCTCTAAGCCTTTAAAGGTTTTTAAGGTTGCTAACATTTTATCTAAAGCTAAACCAATCGCTTCACCCAATGCTAAACAGGCCAAAGCATTGGCTACATTATGCGTCCCCTGAATATACATCTCTGCACTATTCAATAAACGCTCACGACCACGTGCCAACCACATGGTGCCATCATCATCACGTAAAACACCGTATTGATTTAAATCAGGTGCATTTAAACCAAAGCTTTGCATCGGTGTAACATCAGGGACTAAAGGACGAGTCAATGAATCATCACGGTTAAATACAACTTTTTTAACTCCTTGGAAAATGCGATGTTTTGCTGCGTGATAACCAAACATATCACCATGACGGTCTAAATGGTCTTCACTCATATTCAGCACAACTGCAACCTCAGCATTGAGATTAGAAGTCGTTTCAAGTTGGAAACTTGAGAGTTCTAAAATATAAACATCAGGATCATCATGCGTTAAATCCAATGCAGGACGACCGAGATTGCCACCAACAGCGACTTTCACCCCTGCCTCTTGTGCCATTAAGCCAATTAAAGTGGTTACTGTACTTTTGGCATTTGAGCCAGTAATCGCCACAATGGGTTTATCTGTTGCACGGCGTAAAACCTGAATTTCACTAATGACAGGAATACCTTGCGCAATTGCAGCTTGAATTTCTGGCAGCTTTGGATCAAGCCCTGGGCTAATAATGATTTCTTCGGCTTGTAATAATAAGTCTTGGTCAAAATGCCCAAAACTGGTTTGCACATCGCTTGGAATTTTGTCATGCCCCGGCGGAACTTCACGTGAATCCGTTACTGCAACGCGGTAGCCTTTTTCATATAAAAAATTAACTGCTGAAACACCCGAAATACCTAGACCAGCAACGACTTTTAAGCCACCACGTTGAATTAACATTTTTGTCCCACTCAGAGTAAATTTTGAAACTTGCAAAATGTTAGCACTTTGCAGATTTGAAAGCTTTTTATGTTTTCACTTTATCTATAATTTTTTGTGTCAGTGCGTAAAAAAACTGTCATATTTTATTGAATCAGATCTGTGTAGCATCGATCTGCCTGCATCACAAATCAATATATTTAAATCGCTTTATTTTTTTATTTACTCTGAAGCGCTTTCGGTATAATCGGTGCAATATCTAAATTTAACTCCGTTACAAACTACATCCCAAAATCATTCACTTTATTTTTCATTTGTATTCTCAGCATAAAAAAGCCACCCTAATATGAGAATGGCTTTCGATATATTTTAAGTTTTTATTTCCATTTTACGGCTTGGACTTCAACTTTTTTCTGTGCTGGTGCGTCACTACTTGAACAACCACATCCACCGCCACAGCCTGTAACTATCGCAGGTTGTAACCATTTGGCTAGACCATTCCAACCACGCGATCTACACAACTGAGCCAGTTTTGAAAATACCGAATACGCTGATTTTGGAAAAACCTTTTTAAACACAAAGATCGCACTCCAAATCACCAATGCTGTAATAATCAATAATTCAACCATCTCAAACTCCTTAAGTTTTGTGAGGTCTTATCAACCAAAATAATGAGTTGCAATTTGGTAAGTCAGAAAAGACATTAAATACGCCAAACCAAATAAATAAGCCGTCATGCCTGCAACTGTTTTCCATGAACCTGTTTCACGTTTTACCGTTGCTAAAGTTGCTAGGCAATGCGGTGCATAGATAAACCAAACCAATAAAGATAAACCAGTCGCCAATGACCAACTTAAATCACCTTGGCTGATAATTTGCGATAAACCTTGAGTTACAGCATCTTCATCCGTTGCAGAAAGTGCATAAACTACACCTAAAGATGCAACGAGCACTTCACGTGCTGCCATTGCAGGGATAAGAGCGATACAAATTTGCCAATTAAAGCCCAGTGGTGCAAAAATTGGTTGCATCAAATGCCCTAACATACCTGCAAAAGAATAATCAATCGCAGGCAATGTTCCACCTTCAGGAGGTTGCGGGAACGTACACAAGAACCACAACAAAATCGACAAAGCGAAAATGATCCCACCGACACGTTTTAAGAAAATTTTGGCACGGTCAAGTAAGCCAATCCAAACGCTTTTAAGATCTGGAATACGGTAACTTGGCAGTTCCATCAGCAATGCATGTGCAGATTTATCTTTTTGGAAGAACTTCAATACCGTTGCGACAATCAAGGCACTCACAATACCTGACATATACAAAGCAAATAGCACTAAACCTTGTAAATTTAAAAAGCCCCATACTGTTTGTGATGGAATAAAAGCAGCAATGAGTAAAGCATAGACAGGTAAACGTGCCGAACATGTCATCAGCGGCGCTACAAAAATTGTGGTCAAACGATCTCGTGGATCACTAATGCTTCGTGTCGCCATAATGCCAGGTACAGCACAGGCAAAACTAGACAATAATGGAATAAATGAACGACCACTTAAACCCGCTTTAAACATTAATTTATCTAACAAAAATGCTGCACGCGGTAGATAGCCTGATTCTTCCAAAACCAAAATAAAGAAAAACAAGATCAAAATCTGTGGCAAGAATACGACCACACCACCTGCGCCGGCAATCACACCATCAACCACAAGGCTATTGAGCAATGGCGCTGAGATAAATTGACCGACAAATTCACCTAGCCATGCAAATCCATCTTCAATCAGCGTCATGATGGGTTCTGCCCAAGCAAACACAGCTTGGAAAACCACAAACATCATCAACGCAAGACTTGCTAAGCCCAAGACAGGATGCAAAAAGATTTTATCCAGAAAGTCTGTACGCTTGTCTTCGTGATCAACAAAAATCACCACATCTTTTAGAATCTGTGTGACTTTGTCATGATTTGAACCCGTCAAAATCACATCACTTAATGCAGCATCTGGGATACGGAATTTTTCTTGATCAAGTGCGCTCATCAGGTTTTCAATACCCGCATTACGCACAGCAACAGTTTCAACGACTGGTACACCTAAACGCTGTGCAAGCTTTTCAACATTAATTTGCATACCACGACGGCGCGCTTCATCCATCATGTTCAATACAAGTAGAATCGGTTTGCCTTGTGCAATAATTTCAAGCACTAAACCCAAGTGTAACTTTAAGTTGGTTGCGTCCACCACACACAAAAAAGCATGTTGTTCTTGTTCTTCCGCAATTTTACCCATAACTACATCACGAGTAATTGCTTCATCTGGACTGGTTGCATTTAAGCTATAAGCACCAGGTAAGTCCAATACACGTACAGCTCGCCCTGAAGGTAAAGTAAATGCCCCAACTTTACGTTCAACGGTTACCCCTGCATAGTTGGCAACCTTTTGACGTGTTCCTGTTAAATGATTAAAAAGTGATGTTTTACCGCAGTTAGGATTCCCGACTAAAGCAACTCGTAAAGTTTCGCTCATGCGGAAGCTCCTTGTAGATTTTGATCAATTTCAATACGTGCCGCTTCGATTTTACGCAAGGCAAAACGGGTAAATCCAACCTGAATTAAAATTGGATCGCCACCAAAAATCCCTTTGGTAATCACTTGCACCGTTGTACCAGGCACAAAACCTAAGGTTTCTAAACGACTCGCAACGAGATCGGGTTGACTTGAATTATCGGCTAATGTTCGATTAACTTTAGTAATAATAGCAGTCTGCTTCACTTTCAATTCTGACAAACGCACTGCAACTGATCCTAAAAAAGAAACGGTATTTATGTCGATTATACATACAAATGAGAATAATTACCAAGTAAGGTTTGATTACAATTCTCATTCTCTATCTAGGTTCGACTTCTGTATTTTTTTGGTCTACATTCCTCTTATCGCTTTTAAAAATCGTCGTTTTCCATAATGCTCAATAAAAAACCCCGCACTCCTACGGCTGTTACGATTCCTGAACACTTGAGCTTTTTAAATGGTTATAAAGACTATTTAATTGCCCAAACGGTTAGCCCACACACCCGTAATGCATATCTTTCTGACCTCATTCAATGTAGTGAATGCTCAACGCAATATTTACCCACATGGTCACATGATGATATTTCCGATGTGATGATTAACTTGACCAAACAAGGCAAAAGCCCCCGCTCTATTGCCCGTAGTCTTTCTGCTTTGCGTTCTTTTTACAAATTTTTACGTGAACAAAAAATCCGTCTAGACAATCCCATGGTGGCACATAAAACCCCAAAAATTGGACGTGCCCTGCCTAAAGATCTTTCGGAACAAGATGTCGATGCGCTGATTCAAGCCCCTGATTTAACAACCGCTTTAGGACTACGTGACCGTGCAATGCTAGAAGTACTATACGCTTGTGGTTTACGTGTCAGTGAACTACTGAATTTACGTTTAGATTTAATTAATTTAAAACAAGGCTATTTACGCATTGTAGGTAAAGGCAATAAAGAGCGTTTAGTGCCTTTAGGACAAATCGCTTGTGAATGGGTGGAAAAATATTTAAATGAAGCCCGCTCTCAACTTTATAAAAGTAGTACGGATTATTTATTTCTCACCCAACATGGCGGCATCATGAGTCGACAAAATTTTTGGTATGCGATTAAACGTTATGCCTTACAAGCCAATATTCAAACAGAACTGTCACCACATACACTTCGACACGCCTTTGCAACACACTTACTCAATCATGGGGCAGACCTGCGTGTCGTACAAATGTTACTTGGACATAGTGATTTATCGACCACACAAATTTATACCCATGTTGCTCAAGTCCGCATGCAACAGCTGCATGCACAACATCATCCACGGGCTTAATTCTAAATTTTATATATCGTCATTTTACAGCCCTTAATCAAGTTTTAACGTATGCCATTCATTTTTTTGCTATGCTTCTTCATTCAAAACCTATTTCTAAAAATCACGCTGAACAAACAAAAGAGTTATTTATGCAACTAAAACGTTCAAAATTAATGCTTGCTTGTATGCTTGCGAGTGGCCTTACACTCAGCGCTTGCTCTAAATCTCCTGATGCAAAAAAAGATGATACTTTGACAGCGACTGCACCTGCGACGGGCGAAGCATCAAATTTGACTGAACGTAATGCACAGCAACGCTTAATCCAAACGCTACAAGGACATTTAAAGAAAGCCAACATTAATGCCAAAATTTTAGATGTAAAACCCACTGAGATGCCTAATTTATATTGGGTGAGTCTAGAAGGTATGAGTTCAGTCTATGCCACAGGTGATGGTAAATATTTAATCCAAGGTGATGTGATCCGTTTGGGGGGTAAAGAACTCAGCAGTATTGGTGACTCATTACAAGCGGCGGAAAATAAAAAGTATTTAACACAATTAAAAACTGAAGACTTATTGGTCTACCCTGCTAAAGGCAAAACCAAACATGTGATCTATGTCTTTACCGATGCAAGCTGCCCATACTGCCATAAACTACATGAGCAAATTCCTGAAATTAATGCCAAAGGCATTGAAGTCCGTTATATCGCTTGGCCACGTGGTGAACAGTTTATGCCTGCGATGGAAAGTGTGTGGTGTAGTGCCAACCGCCAAGAAGCCTTTGACCAAGCCATTGCAGGCGTACAACTTCCACCTGCAAGCTGCCAAAATCCAGTTCGTGCACAATATGAACTTGGCTTAAAAATGGGCGTAAATGGCACACCTGCAATCTACAATGCTGAAGGTGAACATATCGGTGCATATATGACGGCTGATGATCTAGCTGCACGCCTTAAATAACCTATATTTATAAGTTAATTTACTATTTTTTATAGCAAAATATAAAGATGCGTCAGCCTCTAGAGTCTGACGCATTTTTTAGCTATGATCTAAGGCGAATAAAATTTTTATATATTTTGGAGTGTGACGTGAAACCAGTACGTCTGGCAATACTCGGTCTTGGAACCGTAGGTGGTGGTGCCCTTAAACTATTACAAGAAAACGCTGCTGAAATTAGACGTCGCACCGGTCGTGAAATTGAAATTACCTATGTGGGAACACGTCGCCCACGCCCAGATCTAAACTTACCTGCGAGCGTCAAACAAAGCTCGGATCTCCTTGATATCGTTCGTCAACCTGATGTTGATGTTGTTGTTGAAGTCATGGGTGGTATTCATCCTGCTTATGAAGTGATTATGGAAGCCATTAAACATGGTAAACAAGTGGTCACTGCCAATAAAGCCTTGCTTGCAGAACATGGTAATGAGCTCTTTAAAGCAGCCGATGACCATCATGTACAAATCGCGTATGAAGCTGCAGTTGCTGGCGGTATTCCAATCATCAAAGTGATTCGTGAAGGTTTGGCAGCCAACAAAATTGACTGGCTCGCAGGCATTATTAACGGTACAGGCAACTTCATTCTGACTGAAATGAGTGAAAAAGGTCGTGCGTTTGATGATGTACTGAAAGAAGCACAAGAGCTCGGTTATGCTGAAGCAGATCCAACATTTGATGTTGAAGGAATTGATGCTGCACATAAACTGACTATTCTTGCGTCTTGTGCCTTTGGTATTCCATTACAATTTGACAAAGTGTATACCGAAGGGATTACTAAAATCACAGCACAAGATGTCAAATATGCTGAAGAACTCGGTTATCGTATTAAACATTTAGGTATTGCTCGCCGTTCAGCAAAAGGCATTGAACTGCGTGTTCACCCAACCTTAATTCCTGAAGAAGAATTGATTGCCAATGTAAATGGTGTGAAAAATGCAGTCTTGGTACAAGCCAATGCTGTTGGTCCAACACTGTACTACGGTGCAGGTGCAGGTGCGGGTCCTACTGCGTCTGCTGTCATTGCTGACGTGGTTGATATTGTTCGTGACATTATTTATACAGAAGATGGCGCAGGAACGATTCCACAACTGGCATTTGAGGCACTTTCAGACCTACCAATTTTAGAAAGTGACGAAATGACAACGGGTTACTATATCCGTATCAATGCTGAAGACCAAACAGGCGTACTTGCTGATGTTACGACCATTCTCAGCCGTGCAGGGATCAGTATTGATGCCATCATGCAGCAACCGCGCTTAAAAGATTTGATTCCTATTGTGATTTTAACTGATCCAGTCGTTGAATCAAAAATGAACGAAGCTTTATCTCAAATTCAAGCTTTACCTGTGATTCATGGCGAAATCGTACGAATTCGTTTAGAATTGCTTGATAACTAATCGGGTTTAAATTTTCCTAAACTCCTCTTATTTATGCTAAGGGGAGTGATTACGCGAATAAATTCATTGGAAATGCGTAATTTAGGAAAGTTAACAAATATCTCTATTTGCTCTACATAACACTTGGAACACCCTCATGTCTAATGCAAATCGCTATACAGGACTTGTTGATCGCTATCGTGACCGCTTACCAGTATCTAAAACTACACGTGCTATCTCTTTAAATGAAGGGAATACTCCACTCATTAAATTAGACAATATCCCACGTCTTATTGGTAAAAATGTTGAAATTTATGTGAAGTATGAGGGCTTAAACCCGACTGGTTCATTTAAAGACCGTGGTATGACCATGGCTGTAACAAAAGCTGTAGAAGAAGGCTCTAAAGCAATCATCTGTGCATCTACAGGTAATACCTCTGCTGCTGCTGCCGCTTATGCTGCACGTGCAGGCATCAAAGCGTTTGTTTTAATCCCAGAAGGCAAAATTGCGATGGGTAAAATGGCGCAATCCATGATGTATGGTGCTGTGACTTTACAAATTCATGGTAACTTCGATGATGGTATGCGTCTTGTTAAAGAAGTTGCAGACCAAGCACCTGTAACAATTGTAAACTCAATCAACCCTTACCGTTTACAAGGTCAAAAAACTATTGCTTACGAAATCGTAGAAGCTTTGGGTCGTGCACCTGATTATCACTGCTTGCCAGTTGGTAACGCAGGGAACATCACTGCACACTGGATGGGTTATACCGAAGCAGTTGCTGATCAGCCAGCAGAAGAGTTTGAGCAAGTGGTTTATGACGCTGAAACTGACAAATTTACAGGTCCAAACCCAGAAGGTCGCCCAATCATGGTTGGTTACCAAGCATCTGGCGCTGCACCATTCTTACGTGGTGGTCCTGTAGAAAACCCTGAAACTGTTGCTACTGCAATCCGTATTGGTAATCCACAAAGCTTTAACCATGCTAAAGCAGTCGTTCGTGATTCAAATGGTTGGTTTGATGAATTAACAGATGCTGAAATTTTAGAAGCACAACGTTTACTTTCTATGTATGAAGGTGTATTCGTTGAACCTGCTTCTGCTGCATCTATCGGTGGTGCGATCCGTGACATTAAAGCAGGTAAAATTGCTGAAGGTTCTGTGATCGTATGTACTGTAACAGGTAACGGCTTAAAAGACCCTGATACAGCCATCAAACAATGTGCTGATGCAGTCATGTTATCTATTGATGCTGAACTGAATCAAGTTCGTGATTCTATTCTTTCAAATATGTAAAATTTGAATAGATCATAAAAAAACCTGCCAAGTGCAGGTTTTTTATGATCTGAAAATTAATGCTATTCGCTCATAATAAAAAGCTCCATTTAGTAGGAGCCTTTTCATATCTCATGATTAGATACGTTTTGGTAAATTACTCACCCAATTTAATAAATTGGTTGCATCATTCGTACGGGATTGCGAAGTGCTTGCACCCAACAAGACCACAACAGCAGGACGATTATTTACAGTCGTATGCATCACAACGCAACGCCCTGCTTCATTAATATAACCTGTTTTTGAAATATTAATGTTCCAACCACCATTACGCACCATTGCATTGGTATTGTTAGATTTTAAAATACGATAACCAAGATTAAAGTCATAATGTGCTGTAGTAGAGAATTGACGAATCAAACCGTATTGTGAAGCTGCACTCACCAAAATACCCAAATCACGAGCAGATGAAACATTACGAGGGTCTAAACCTGTAGACTCTGTATAATGCGTTGAATGCATGCCCAATTGACGAGCTTTTGCATTCATTGCTGCAATAAATGCAGAACGACCACCAGGATAAGTCCGCGCTAAAGCTGCTGCTGCTGGATTTTCAGATTTCATCAAGGCAACCAGTAACATTTCTGCACGGTTCATGGTATCGCCAACTTTTAAAGTTGAACTTGAATTTTTACCACCTGCTCCAGCAAAGTCGATGGATTGCAACATAATGTCTTCTGACATATTTAAATGTGCATCTGCTGTCACCACTGCGGTCATTAACTTAGTAATAGAAGCAATCGGCAATGCAGCATTGGTATTTTTACTATATAACACTTCGCCTGTATTGGCATCCATAACCAGTGCTGCACGCGCACTGACCGAAGGTTGGTTTAGATAGCGATTGGTATCACTGATTTGTACAGTTTGTGGTACAGGTGCAGCCGTAGGTGAACCATATGATTTTGTTGCGGGTGCAGATAAAAAGGTCACAGAACCAGCAGGTGATGGCTCATCACCATCTTCGCTGATGGAGACATCACCATTGAGTAACTGACTTGCATCATCAGCTGACCAGCTCATTGCAGCACGTTGCGTTCCCCCCGAAGAATTCATTACAAGCTCTGCAAAACTGGCTGAACTCAAACTGAGTAGCACTGCTGCAGACAGGGCATGCATTAACGTTTTTTTTGACTTTATCACGGTAACTTACTCATTCAGGGAGGTTTTTTGCACTATTGCTAATTACCTCAATTATGACTTACATTTATACTCAAACATGACTAATATTGAATAATCAAATTAGCTACACCATTGTGCATAAAAGCTTAAGAAAGATTAGGAATAGCATTGCTAATTTTGTTATGACATTGCAAGTACTTTTTGCTTTGTGTAACAAAAAAGTTGCTTTTTTGAAAGTATAAGGAGGTCTTAGTGATCACGGTTTTAGTGGTAGACGACCATGAATTAGTACGTACAGGTATCTGCCGTATGCTTGAAGACCAAGCAGATATTCAAGTGATTGGTCAGGCTGAATCTGGTGAAGAAGCCATTGCTATCGTCAGACAGCAGCATCCGAATGTGGTTTTATTAGATGTTAACATGCCTGGTATTGGTGGTGTTGAAACAACGCGTCGTTTATTACAAACAGCACCCGAAACCAAAGTTCTTGCTGTAAGTGGCTTAGCTGAAGAACCCTATCCTTCTTTATTGTTAAAAGCAGGCGCGCGTGGCTATATCACCAAAGGTGCACCAATCTCTGAAATGGTACGTGCCATCAATAAAGTCATGCAAGGCGGTAAATATTTTAGTGCCGATATTGCTGAGCAATTGGCGAGTTCGTATTTATCCGACAATCAAAGCTCACCTTTCGATGCCTTATCTGAACGTGAAATGCAGGTGGCAATGATGGTTGTCAACTGTATCAGTGCGCAAGAAATTTCAGATAAACTTTTTGTCAGTGTCAAAACTGTGAATACTTATCGTTATCGTATTTTTGAAAAATTAGGTATTGATAGTGATGTTAAGCTCACACATTTAGCAATACGCTATGGTTTAATCAAACCATAAATTTGGTATAAAAATGAATACGATGTGGCCTGCGGTATCCAATTCACTTCAACAAACTATTTATCGGTTAGGCACATTATATTCAGTTTATAGATTTACTTTATCTTTTTGTTTAATCATTATTTTTTTGTTCACATCTGAACATAATGGAATCAACTACCTACATAGTAAATTGTATTTTGATAGCTTAATTATTTTTGGCTTTCTGAGTTTTCTACAATTACTCTCTCTGAAATTTTTTACTCGATATATATCTGAGCAGCTTTTTGCAATTTTTCTCGTCGATATTATATTTTTAAGTACGCTGACTTTTTCTTTAGGTGGCCCTAGTCTTTCAATCAGTTTGTTATTTGTCATCATGGTTTTTTCAGCCAATTTTTTATTGAAAAAAAATGAAGCACTGATTGTGACACTTGTTTCTGTTATTGCTGTTATTTATCAACAGTTTGTTGGCTCATTATTTGATGTATCTAACCTGAATAATATTAGCAATAGTGCACTGTTAGCTTTTCTATTCTTTCTCGTCTATGGTATTGGGCAAGTCTCGATTCAGCGCTTTAGAGTATTAGAAACTATTAACTCATTGCAGTCTTTAGAATTATTAAAACTGCAAAATATTAACCGTTATATTTTAGAACAAATTGAACTCGGCTATTTGGTTTTAGACGAAAATTATCGCATTGTGGTTTGTAATCCTGCGGCATGTTCATTATTAGGCATCGCCCCATTATATGCTTATGCAAATGAACAGTATTCATTGGTCAAGTTTCAAAAAGAGCTATTTGATCTACTACAGATCAAAACTTTGGAAGAAGGACAACGTTTCCAATTTCAATCGAATCAAAGTCATTATACCGTGGATATTCGAGTGCAAAAACTCATTGTGCCATATCAAGCATTAACGCTGTTGACCTTAGAAGATTCACAAAAAATAAATCAAAAAGTGCAACAACTCAAATTGGCTTCTCTTGGACAACTCTCTGCAAGTATTGCCCATGAAATTCGTAATCCCTTAGCCGCGATTGCCCAAGCCAATGAATTAAGTTTAGATGCAGATCTTGAGCAACGCCAAATGCTGAATGCAATGATTGAACGACAAAGTCAACGTATTAACCAAATTATTCAACAAACCTTAGATATGGCAAAAAATAAAAAAACCATAATGTCCGATATTCAACTTAACATTTTTTTTAAAGATTTATTCATCAATGACTTAGCAGATGTAAAAAATCAAATTGCGTTAAGCCTGCCGCAAAATTATATGATTCAGTTTGATGAATCACAGTTAAGACAAGTTTTGATTAACCTCGTTCGTAATGCGATACGACATAATGCCCATGATGCTGATTTTATCCAAATTCTAGTACATGCTGAGGCTCAACATCTGTATATTGATGTGATAGACTTCGGTGAAGGGATTGCAAGACAGAATCTTGCACAATTGTTTCAACCCTTTTTTACGACTGAAATCAATGGCACAGGACTTGGCTTATACTTATCGCAGAGTATTTGTGAAGCAAACCAAGCCAAGTTGATGTATATAGAGCAAAAACAAAAAGGGGCATGTTTCCGAATAGAGTGCCCATTGAAAATTTAATTTAGGTTATTGGGGATATGACCACACGACAACCATTAGTTCTACTTGTGGATGATGAGCACGATTTATGTGTACTCATGCAAATGACATTAGCGCGCATGGGCATCAAAACCCATATTGCACATCATCTACAGCAAGCCAAATTGTTCTTTAGTGAGCACAACTACAATGCCTGTATTACCGATTTAAACCTACCTGATGGAAGTGGTTTAGAGTTGGTTAAGCACGTGACACAGCATTATCCAAAAGTACCCATTGCGGTACTCACAGCCTATGGCAATATGGAAATTGCAATCGCCTCACTCAAAGCAGGTGCATTTGATTTCGTGAATAAACCGATTAATCAACAGCATTTACACCAACTGCTCACCAAAGCCTTGCACGTGCCTTTAATCGATTATAGTGAGGAAAATTTGCAACTAGAGCATCAACTTCTCATTGGCGAATCTAAGCCCATGTTAAAGTTGAAGGAAACCCTTAAAAAAGTCGCTCGCTCACAAGCCCCTGTTTTTATTTCAGGTGAATCAGGCACAGGCAAAGAAGTCGTTGCAAATTTGATTCATAAACTGAGTAATCGCAGTGATAGCCCATTTGTGGTCATTAACTGTGGTGCTATTTCTGAAGAACTCATCGACCGAGAACTTTTCGGCTACGTCAGTCATAGTTTTACAGGAGCGACCCAAGATAAACAGGGGTTAATTCAATCGGCTAATGGGGGGTGTCTATTTTTAGATGAAATTGCGGAACTATCCTTAAATACACAGACCAAACTATTACGCGCCTTACAAGAAAAGAAAATTCGTCCACTAGGCAGCGAACAAGAAATCGATGTAGATTTTCGCATCATCAGCGCAACCAATCAAAATCTTGAAGAACGCGTGCAACAAGGTAAATTTAGACAAGATCTATTTTTCCGTATCCATGTCATGGACTTACACTTAGCTCCCCTGCGTGAAAGGGGCAAAGATATTCTCATTTTAGCAGAACATTTTATACACAATATCTGTTTGGAATGGGATATTGCCAATAAAGAACTGTCTGAAGATGGCAAACGCTTTTTACAATCGCAACCCTTTTTAGGCAATGTTCGTGAACTACGCAATATGATTGAACGTGCAATTACCTTAAGTGATGGGCACCTGATCTGTATTGAGCATTTGCAATATTCACAGAAACGTAATTTTAATGTGGAAAAATCAGATACGGGCATCAGTTATGAAAACTCAACAAATTCACAAGAAGCATCTGGGAAGATCCCCACTGAAGGCTTAGAACAATACTTAGAAAAAGTGGAAAAAGAAGTGTTATTAAATGCTTTAAATCAAACCCATTGGAACAGAACCTTAGCCGCCAAAAAACTCGGTATGACATTCCGCTCTTTGCGCTATCGCTTGAAAAAGTTTGGCTTAGACAGTGATGATGATTAATCTTAATATCTGAGATTAATCATCTATCAGACTTACATTGTGATCGTGGGTTAAACATCCACAGCACCCTCAGATTAGACTGAGCGTAAAGAGATTTGCACTCAGGCTAACTCAAAATTTTATAAGTTTTTGACATATAGGCTGTGCACACTGAACATAAAGATTGAATTGTTTTTAGTTTCTGTAGCCTATTTCCATCAATCACGATGTTTCAACAAAAGTTCAGAGACATTATTTAAATATGTATCTTCTTTCATTTCTAAATGCCAAGGATACTCTTGATTTGGTGTGATCCCTAAGCCATCAATTTTCGTGTCCTTAGGCGTGAAATAATGTGATACCGTCATTTGTAAGGCTGCACCATTCGGTAATGGAAAAAGCTTTTGTACCACCCCTTTACCATAACTTTTCTCACCCATCACCCACGCACGTTGATGGTCTTTCATCGCAGCAGTAAATACTTCTGCTGCCGATGCTGAGCGATTATTAATTAAAATCCCCATTTTAAGTTGGGTAAACTCATTGCCGGGTAAAGCTTGAAATTGTTGATTACCTTCGGAACGGCTTTTGGTTGAAACAATCGTTCCTTGATTTAAAAATAAATCTGCTGTTTCAACAGCAGATGATAATAATCCACCTGGATTATTACGTAGGTCAATCAATACCGCTTTAATCCGTGCTGCGCTATATTCTTCTAAGAGACGCTTGATTTCATTTGCGGTATCTTGCTGAAATACTTTAACTTTTAAAACCAAGACTTGATTGTGTAATAACACAGGCTCAATATCTGCAATTTCTAGTTTCTTATTGCGTAATAACGTAATCGCAGGGCTTTTCGGGTTGAGTTGTAATTGAAAACTCGAACCAATTGAGCCATGTAACAAGTCTTCAACTTGTTCTGCATTTAAATTTTTTAGCTCTTGATTATCAATTTTAAAAACAGTGAAGCCTTCTTTTAAGCCTTGTTTTGCTGCGTCTGAATTTTCTTTTAACTGGCTGATTTGCCACTGATGCATATGTGTATCAAAAACCAGTTTAAAATCCACTGTTGCCAAATCTGCTTCAGTATATTGCATCAACTGCTTATAGTCTTCTGGACTTAAATAACGTGAATAGCGATCTAACCCACTCACCAAGCCTTTAATTGCTTGTAAAAATAAAAAATCATCAGGTTTTTCTTGTACATAATTGTCTTTGACAATGCCATAAATTTGCACAAATTGTTCAATAGACTCTATGGGGACTTCGGCTGTACTTTGCTCCATTTCATCATCAAAATCGAGCACTGCGGATTGCTCCGCAGCCCAAACAGAATGGCTTCCACTGGCAATTAACCCTGTTAAAACAGCAATGTATTTCCAAGCTTGAGCCATTCACTCACCTTTTTGGTTTTATGGATTTAGCGTAATTAAATTACGTCCCTGCATTTCTTTAGGTACAGGAATATTCATGAGATTCAACAATGTTGGAGCAACATCTGCCAACACACCACCTTCTGCAATTGTAGCTGAAGTTGGGCCAACATAGATAAATGGAACTAATTCAGTGGTATGTTGAGTATGAACCTGACCACTGACATAGTCTTGCATTTGTTCTACATTACCATGATCGGCAGTAATAATCATATGCCCATGTTTTGCCATCACTGCTTCATACAAACGCCCTAAACTTGTATCTACAGCCTCTACTGCTTTTACAGCGGCATCGAATACACCTGTATGACCGACCATATCACCATTGGCATAGTTCACCACCAATAAGTCATATTCACCTGAATTAATCGCAGCAACCAATTGTTCTGTAACCTCAGGCGCACTCATTTCTGGCTGTAAGTCATAGGTTGCAACTTTTGGTGATGGAATCAAAATACGCTTTTCACCTGGATATTCATCTTCACGACCACCACTAAAGAAGAATGTTACATGTGCATATTTTTCAGTTTCAGCAATACGTAATTGGGTTTTTCCCAATGAAGATAAGTATTCACCAATTGAATTTTTAAGTTCTTCAGGCATATACGCAACAGGTGCATCAATCGTTGCCTGATAGCGTGTCAACATGACAAATTTAGACAGATTTGGTACAACTTTACGTTCAAAACCTGCAAAGTCTTTTTCAACAAAGGCTTTGGTGATTTCACGTGCACGGTCAGCACGGAAATTCATAAACACAATGCTGTCACCATCTGAAACTTTGGCAATTTCACCAATGCGAGTCGCTTTCACAAATTCATCATTTTCATTGGCTGCATACGCTTGTTCCAAGCCTTCAACCGCAGAGTCAACAACACGAAGCGCTTCGCCTTCGGTCATTAAACGGTAAGCTTGTTCAACTCGCTCCCAACGGTTGTCACGATCCATGGCAAAATAACGACCAATCATGGTGGCAATACGACCTTGATTTGGATATTGTGCAAATAAAGCATCCAGTTTTTCCAATGAAGGCTGTGCACTACGTGGCGGTGTATCACGTCCATCAAGGAAGGCATGTAAATACACTTTAGCACCACGTTTCAATGCTAACTCGCACATTGCCACGATATGATCTTCATGTGAATGCACACCACCTTGTGACAATAAACCCATGATGTGCACTGCCCCATTCGCTGCTTTGGCTTTTTCTACAGCATCGACAAGAACTTCATGCTCAAAAAAAGCACCATCACGAATATCTTTGGTAATACGGGTAAAGTCTTGATACAACACACGACCTGCACCCAAGTTCATGTGACCGACTTCAGAGTTACCCATTTGACCATCAGGTAGACCGACATCTTCACCAGAGCCTGAAATTAAACTATGCGGATGCTTGTCTTGCATCATGGTTAGATTTGGCGTTTTTGCTGCTAAAAACGCATTATCTTCGACCGCTTCACGATGACCCACACCGTCCATGATCACAAGAACGTGAGGGATTTTGCCAGCAGTTGCATCCGTCATGATTTACACTCTTTTCTGTTTACAAATTAATCGTCATATCTTACCTTTTTTTGAGATAAGACTCTATGTGCTGCTGATGGTATTCATTTATAAGTACCATCAGTATTTCAAATGAGAAAGATTACTATCTCGCTCGATATAATAAATAACTACCCACACCAAACATCAGTACGATTGGTACGAATACAAACCATGCAGGAGATGGTGAATAGACCAAACTCGCATAACCTAAAAAGTCTTGAATATAGTAAAAACCAAGTCCAACAAATAGAGCAATCACTAAACGAAAGCCCATAGACTGCTGACGTAATGGTCCAAAAATAAATGAACAAGCAATCAAAACCAGTGCTAACAAAGCAAACGGCGAACCAACATTTTGCCAAAATGCCAATAAATATGTTTTGGGCACTTGGCTATATTGATCCATATAGCGCATAAAGCTGACCAATTGGCTAGGTGATAAATCTTCAGGATCAATCGTCACCATATGCACATATTTGGGTTGTAATGCTAAAGCCAAATTATGCTGGCGATCACGGTTCAAGGTTGCTCGGCCATCTGATTGTAAATTTACTTGTGTCGCTTGGCTGAGGTTCCATTGACCATTTTCAACAAAATTACCTTGTTCAGCATTTAAAAGCGATTTCATACGATAATCTTGATCAAAGTCAACAACTTGGACTTGCTTTAAATTACCTTTTGAGTTGGCATAGTCAATATAAATAAAACGCTGCCCTTCTCGTGTCCAATAACCTTTAACTTCACCTAAAGCTGCAACACTTTGTTTACTTTTGATACTTTTCGCTTGTTCGTTGGTATAAGGCACAACAAATTGGCTCAAGATAAAAGAAAGTACAACCAATAGCATGGCTGATCGCATGACCCAACCCACAATACGCCACAGACTAATTCCTGAAGCACGCATTACAATCAATTCACTATTCGATGCTAATGTGCCTAACCCCAAAACCGCACCAATCAAAGCAGAAATAGGGAGAATCTCATAAAGGTATTTCGGTGCGCCCCACATCACATACTGGAAAGCATTCCAAGCGCTATAACCGTCTTTTAACTCTCCCAATTCACCTAAATAAGTAAATAGAATTTGCAAGATCGATAATACTGCTGTTGCACCCAACATTGCGAGTGCTGTTGTATTGACCACATGCTTGGCGACAATTTTACGTGCTAACATTATGATTTCACTCGCTGAATTTGTTTTTTGATTTTAGGTGCTAACTTTTGCTTACGGGAAAATAATGCAGCAGCAATTGCATAGAATAACAATACCGCAGGATATGCCCACATGCCGATTTCATCTTTACTGATGCGGGTTTTAATCGCCATGAGTGCGACAATTAAACTGGCAAAAATCAACAATGCTGGAAAGAGTTTTAAATAACGCCCTTGACGTGGACTCACTTCTGACAATGCTGTTGCTAACATCAATGCCACAATCATGCTAAAAGGTACAAAAATCCGCCACCCCAACTCACTACTTATCACAGGGTCGGCAGTATTTTTGAGTAACTTAGAAAATGGCAAAGCTTCTACTTCATTACTTTCAAATTTGGCTTCTTTGTCATTTTCTAAACGTAAACGATAAGACTGAAACTCAGCTTGGGTATATTCAGGCCGACCTGGATAAATTTCGTAACGGCGACCTTGCAATAGGTCTACAACATTCGCCGTATCATCAGCAACTTCAACACGAGTGGCTTCTTTTGCCAAAATCATCACATCAGGTTTACCTGCTTTTTCCGCTCGCTGATAAAAGAAAATATCTTTTAAATTTTTACGATCATCAGATAAAGAACCTGCATAGATGGTATAAGGACCTGAAGAAATAAATTCTTTGGGTCGAACCAAGTCAAAACCTGTTCGCACTGCTTGGGTTGATACTAATTTTTCATATTCACGAATACCCCAAGGTGACATCCAAATCATCAACACACTTTGCACCACCAAATACACCACAGTTAATGGAATAAGTAAACGTGCAAGTTGGATTTTACTGACCCCACTTCCGTTTAAAACCGCCATTTCATGATCTACATAGAGCCGACCAAAGACCAGCATTAAGCCAATAAAAAAGCCAAGCGGCAAAATTAAAGTCAAAAATTCAGGTAAGCGATAGCCAATAATGCTAAATAAAATCGTGGCATCTAAGCGCCCTTGAGCTGCGACACCAAAATACTTGATCAAACGTCCACCCATCATAATGAGTGTGAGCAGTGCAACAACAACCAAAGATGTTGAAACAACTTGTTTGACGAGATAACGTCTTATAATCAAGGGAATCTTCCAAAGTGAGTTGGGGAATATGCGTTTTAGTATTTTACCCGAATGTTAAAAATATAAAACCACATTGAAATTCTATCATTGGTAGTGTTTCAATGGTTTAATGTTTTCAAACGTCTCTAAAGGCATATAGATCGCATATGAAATTAAACATCCATACTTCAGCAACAAGCAGTGCATCAAGCCAAGCACTTTTTATTTTGGCAAGTTCAGACCACTTAGCAGAAGTACATTCTAACTATCAAATCAAAGATTTAGATACTGCAATTAACGCAACACAATTTAAAGCAAGTGTTGCGGAAACGTTAACACTGGTTGGTCAAGTGACACAAAATGCTTACAGCATTTTAGTCGGAGTTGGTCAAGCAAGTGAGTTAAAAGCTGCAAAATTAGCAAAAATCTCACAAATCATTATCAAAGCGTCACAAAAAAAATTCAAACAAATCAGTATTGATATTTCGGCTTTACCTGCTGAATTACATTACCTCTTTGCTTTAAGTTTAACGCAAGCTGCATATGGTTATGATGAATTCAAAAGCAAAAAGAATGAATTTCTGCTCACTGATGTTGAACTTGTTGCTGCACAAACTAGCCTTGATGCAGCACAAATCAGTTTGATTGAAGCAGTGCAACAAGGTCAAAACTTTGCACGTGACTTAGGCAACTGCCCTGCAAATATCTGTTTTCCTGAATATTTAGCAGATCAAGCACGCGCGCTTGCTGCTGAATTCCCTGATGTTTTAAAAGTAACAGTACTCGAAGAACAGCAGTTGGCTGATTTAGGCATGCATTCATTCCTTGCTGTCAGCAAAGGTTCAGAACGCCCAGGACGAGTCATTACCCTTGAATATAAAGCCAATCCAGATCAAGCCCCTGTGGTCTTAGTCGGTAAAGGGATTACTTTTGATACTGGCGGTATTTCGCTTAAACCTGGTATCGGCATGGATGAAATGAAGTTTGATATGTGCGGTGCAGCCTCTGTACTTGGTACATTACGCGCTTTATGTGAAGCCAACTTACCGATCCATGTGGTGGGTACGATTGCTGCTGCTGAAAATATGCCATCAGGTCATGCAACCCGTCCGGGTGATATTGTCACCACAATGAGTGGACAGACTGTTGAAATTTTAAATACCGATGCAGAAGGTCGTTTGGTATTGTGTGACACGCTGACCTACGTCAAACGTTTTAATCCTGCAGTGGTGATTGATATTGCGACATTGACAGGCGCTTGTGTAGTTGCACTTGGTAAAGTACTCAGTGGTTTATTTACGCCAGATGATGAACTTGCACAAGAAATCAATGTTGCAGGTGAGGAAAGCTTTGACCGTGTATGGCGACTTCCTGTCATTGACGATTATCAAGAAATGCTCGATTCAAACTTTGCAGACATTGGCAATATCAGTGGTGCAGGTCCTCAAGCAGGCGCAATTTTAGCAGCATGCTTCTTACAACGTTTCACACGTGAATACCGTTGGGCACATTTAGATGTGGCAGGAACAGCATGGTTATCAGGTGCAGCGAAAGGCTCTACAGGGCGTCCTGTACCATTGCTCATGCAATTCATTGCCAATCGTGCGAAAACCCATGGCTAAAATTAGCTTTTATCTGTTTGAAAAAAGCCCAGAACGACGAGTGCAAAGCACTTGTCGTCTCTGCCGCAAGATTTCAAAGCAACATGCCAAAATTTGGATTCATTGTCCTGATCTCGAAATACAGCAGCAACTTGATGATTTACTATGGGAATTTGATGCAAGTAGCTTCCTCGCACATGGGATTGATCAAGAAACAGCACCCATCTGTATTTCTGCTCATTTACCCAATGCATCTGAATGGATTGTGTTTAATTTTAACAATCAAGCACTTGAACAAGCTGCACAATTTAGTCACATTATTGAAATTGTTGAAAATGATGAGCCTGCTAAACAAATCGGTCGTGAAAAATACAAAACATACCGACGTTTAGGTTTCTCTCCTCAAACATTTAAACTCTAAAAGTATTTTCAAATCTCAAAAGGAGATGCATGGTGGCATTGAATGTAGGTCAAGATTTTAAACAGCGTTGGCTAGACGCACCTGAGGCTGTACGCCAAACCTATCTAGATGATCTCAATCGCATTTGTGATTTGTTAAGTCCTGAGTCAAATCTCCAAGCATGGATGGACAATGACAAACGTGCCATGCAAGTCGCACAGCTTAAAGTTGAACAAGCTTATGCAGATCTCAAAGCTCAACTGATCGAAGAGGCACGTGTTCGTAAACAATTGGCTTTAGAAAAATCTTTAGCTGAAAAAAGAGCACTACAAAAGCAATATAATCAGCAACTGTTAGATGATGAAATACGCCAATATCAACAGCAAACTGTTTCTCTTGCTGCTTTACGTGAAGACATTCTTTCTGAGATTTCAAAACATACTGAACGCTATACCAAAAATCCCAATACACCTGCGACAGATTATGCAAATAATCATTTTAAAATTGCAGACCATCAAATCATGTCTGAACTAGAAAGTGTGCGCTTACGTTTGGAACTTGAAGCAGAAACCTGGATTGAAAAAGCGGTTCAAGACTTTAGAGCTAAACTTAAAGCAGCCTCAGATGAAGAAATTGCCTACATTTTGAAAAATTCACAATTCTCTAAAGAAGAATAACGGATAACCTTAGTATTTTTTGTGATTTAAGATGTCATTAAATTGACATGAAAGTGTCACATCATAGTCATGTTTTAATCTTTTGATGATCAAAACAATTTTTGAATTCTTCAAAATTGCATGACTAGGAACATAAAATGGATATGTTAGATCAAATCTCTGAGCAAATTGCAGTTCTTGATTCAGGTGAAAAATGGACGCTTTCCGCGCAGGACTTATTGATCAGTCGTGCAGACTTTCATTCAATTTCTGTATTTTTAAGTCTTGAATCTGAAAAAGGAATTTTTTCAATCGAGCAAGATCTCCCGAAAAAACAATGGTTCCAGCCTACAGAAATCACCATTACCAAACATTGATTTTTATTTTTAAAATTATTTCATAGACCAAGTTCAATTCAAATAGGCTTGGTTTTTTATCTTCATCATTTTAAAAGCATGCAGTTTTATTAAAATAAATCAACTGTGTAAGAAATCAAATTCCCTGTCCCATAACCAATTCCCAATAAAATACCAATCCAAAAAACCCCGCCTAAGACATTATAAAACATAAAATTACTCATCTTCATATGCCCTGCACCTGCGGCAAATGGTGCAGATGAACGCACAAAAGGAATAAAACGTGCCATCATGATGGTCTTACCGCCATGTTTTAGAAAATAAGCATTGGTTTTTTCAATATAATCAGGTTTGAAAACTTTAGGATGCTTGTTAAAAAAACGAAATCCGAGTGCTCGCCCTGTATAGTAATTCACGATATAACCTAAAATTGAAGCAATGATCAGCAAAATTGCCATATAGCCCAAATGCACCGCTTCAGCCGTTGAGCACAATGCGCCAATGGCAATGAGCAAACTATCGCCTGGCAAAAAAAACATAAAGACTGAGCCAGTTTCTGCAAAAATAATCAGAAATAAAATGGCATAAATCCATAAACCATATTGATCAAGTAATACAGGCAATAATTGTTCTATATGCATCAAAAAATCAAGCAATACTCTATTCTCCTGTTAATAAAGTCATTGCAATATATTCGTCTAGTTTCATGATGTAAATAAAAAAAAGCCTAAAATAAATTAGACTTTTGATTTCTCAAGCTACACTCGCCTATTTTAAAAAGCCATTTTGTGCTAAAAATTCCATACTGAGTTTTGACTCAGTTTTCACTTCAGCCGCTTTATCACCAAGTAATAAACGCTCAATATAACGTGCTAAAATATCTACCTCTAAGTTGACTTTTGTTCCGACTTTCCATGTCCCAATGTTGGTACGTTCTGCCGTATGAGGGATCAAATTTAAACTCAGAATATTTCCACGTAAATGATTAATCGTTAAGCTAATACCATCGACAGTAATGGAGCCTTTTTCTGCTAAATATTTCGCAATTTCAACAGGGGCAGTGACTTCAAAATATAATGAACGCGCATCTGAACGAACAACCGTAATCTCACCGACCACATCCACATGCCCACTGACAATATGCCCACCAAAACGTGTGGTAGGCAACATGGCTTTTTCAACATTGACCACCTGCCCAACTTTCCAATCTGCCAAAGTCGAACGGTTTAAGCTTTCCCGTGAAACGTCAGCCGCATACCAATTTTCACCCCAATCAATCACGGTGAGACAAATTCCATTGGTTGCAATTGAATCGCCTAAATGTACATCAGACATATCTAAGTCGGTATGAATACGTAAACGCACATCACCGCCTACGCTTTGCAAACTTTCTACTTGACCTAAACTTTCAATAATGCCTGTAAACATATTTCACCTTTGTTTTTGGGTTGCAATGCTATTCTATGCAAGAACGTCGTGTAATTCGATCTTTTCTTTATCACGCTTCTTGCCCAATGCGCATTTAAAAGTTGTTATATACAGATCATAACAAAGCTGAGCGCGATTCAATGATGCCAACAATTCCATGGTATTTTCAGCACTAAAAAAGATGCTATTTTTAAGCATCTGTTTTATTTCGCCTTACCACAAATCCAGTTGCGTACAAACACCTGACGTATCTACTCCGCCCAATTCAGCGAAATGATAAAGCTGACCTAAGAGTTGGCGCAGTGGTGGGCCTGATTTAGCATGCGTATCGGTAATCACAATAAACTCTAAGACACGTGCACGCTCTGACTGACGTTGCTTACTCACTCGATAACGGGGTACATCTTGAGTCAAAAGCGACACTTTGCCACGTTTTAAATTGGCTTCGAGCAAGTCTTTAACTTCGATATTACCATCCGTTGAATAACTGGTTAAAATATAACGAGCATTAATCGTCGACAATAATTTTTCATACGCTTCTTGTGCATGTTTAGAAGAATTATAAGGACTTGGGCGCTCTTTACGCCATGCTCGGTCAATCCCGCTCTTAAATCCCTTGGTATCAGGTGTTGGAATATCCACTTGATCCCACAAGGTTAAAGAGTTTAAAACATGATAATTACTACTATATGCATGCTGATTATACGGCGGGTCAAGATACGCAACATCCACTTCAAAGCCACTCATTTGATTGGCTAAATGCTGTGCATCGACACACCACATTTCTGCCATGGGTGTACTTTGTTTCGCATCTGCCCCAATGTCACAAAAACGGCTTGGCATCAACCAAAGTAAAGACTCAATCCGCTCTAAAGCTGACTGTGTACGTCCACCCCAACCATGATGAAAGCTTTTAAATACGCCACTGGTATTACTGACAAAACTTGCTGAGTATAATAAAGGTGCAAGCAAAGCACTCATTTCCACATCATCAATTGCACCTTGCGCTTGCCATGTCGCAATTTGCTGACGAATGGCATCTATTCGCATCCCATTACGACGTTTAAAGAATAAACGGTCACGACTAGGATCATAAATCTCATCATTACGTGGACATAGATTATGGGTTACCCAACCTTTGACTTCAGGCAACCGGTTCAAATAGTCTATCGCTTTTTGATACCCCCCCAATTCCTTAAATGCGGGCGCATCTGTACATGCTAAAAGTGCATGATTTAAGGCGTGGCTATAAGGTTCCCAATCATTTGCAATCACACGGTAACCATTTTGTCGCGCTAAACGCGACACCACACCACTTCCTGCAAAAAAGTCAGCAAAAATTGGAGCACGTTTTCCTTTATGGTGTAATGTCCCTGTCTGCTCCAATGCTTCTAAAATCAGATGTAACAATCGGCGCTTGTTCCCCAAATAAGGTACAAGCTGATTGAAAAGATATTCATCTGTCGTACGGGCGGCGTGACGACGTTTGTGATATACCGAAGAAGTCTCTGAATTCATACTGACTCTTGCAAAGGAGTTAATCTTAAGCGGATGTCTTGTCCTAATGGGATCACATCCTCAAGTTTAAAACGAAGTTGTTGTGACATCTGTTCAAAATTAGCATTGAACATGGCACGTGCGGATTGACCTAAAAATGTTGGTGCAACATAGCTAATCACTTCATCGACTAAATTTTCTTGTAAAAAAGCGGTCGAAAGTGTTGCACCTGCTTCAACCATCACATCATAAATTTGAAAATCTTTCAGTGTTCTGAGTAACGCCGACAAAGACTGAATTTCCAATTGTGTCACACCCAATTGGGCTAGTTCCTGACGAAATGGCCCCATGACCATGACAGTTTCAGGGTGCTTGAGAATCTGTGCATCCAACGGCAAACGCCCTTGACGGTCTAAAACAACCCGTTGTGGTTGCACGATATCATCAAGATTAACATCCACTAACTGACGTACATTAAGTTGTGGATCATCGGCTAAAATGGTTTCAATACCTGTGATCACAGCACCCGAAATGGCACGCCAATGCTGCACATCTTGACGTGCTTCATGACCTGTAATCCATTTTGACTCACCCGATGCCATCGCTGTACGCCCATCTAGACTAGAAGCGACTTTTAAACGCACATAAGGCATATCACTCGCCATCGCTTTTAAAAAGCCTTTATTTAAAACGGCAGCTTCTGGTTCACAGACCCCAACTTCAACGTGAATGCCTGCCTCTTTTAAAATTTGCACCCCCTTCCCTGACACCAACGGGTTCGGGTCAGAACATGCCACCACCACATGCGCTACACCTGCCTCCACCAAACCTTTGGCACAAGGTGGTGTACGACCATAATGCGCACAAGGTTCTAAGGTCACATAAGCTGTTGAACCTTGTGCTAATTGCCCTGCTTCACGTAACGCAAAAACTTCTGCATGGGGTTGACCTGCTTTGGGGTGAAAACCTGTTCCAACCACTTTGCCATCTTTCACAATGACACAACCGACATTCGGATTTGGACGTGTGGAATATTGACCCTGTTGTGCCAATGCAATGGCTTGTCGCATCCAATATTGATGCTGTGCATCTTGCTCAAAAGAGGTAAGGCTCATAATTTTCTCAGATATTCCGTATCAATCTTGCTTTTCTTGATCACGGTGTTGCATCAATTCAATCTGACGGCGAAAAGCTTCAACGTCTTGGAAATCTTGATACACCGAAGCAAAACGCACATATGCCACATGATCTAATGCAAACAAAGACTGCATCACAATTTCCCCGATCGTCCGTGAACGTACATCTCGCTCACCCAAACGGCGAATTTTGAGTTGAATATCACTGAGTACGGTTTCAATTTGTTCTTGCGTGACGGGACGTTTTTGAAGTGCATGCATCAGTGAGCGACGTAGTTTTGACTCATCAAAAGGTTCACTTTTACCATCAGACTTATTTACCCTTGGCATCACCACTTCATAGGTTTCAAAAGTGGTAAATCGTTCTGCACATTTAATACATTCACGGCGTCTACGAATTTGGCAACCTTCAGCTGCCAAACGTGAGTCGATCACTTTACTATCTGCGGCGTTGCAAAATGGACAATGCATAATGATTTAATTGAACACATTTGTAAGATTTGCTTTAGTGTATCAAAAAAAAGGATTGTTGTTGAGCTTTACGCAATATATAGAAAAAAAACAGCCCAATTGAGCTGTTTTCCACAATATATAGTACTGCTTTAGATGTAATTCTATGATTAGTCTTATTCGATACGCTCGCCATGTTGACTTAAATCAAGTCCCATACGCTCATCATCTGTACCAACACGGATACCAATCACCAAATCAATCACTTTCAAGATGATAAAAGTCATAACCGCAGAATATGCAATTGTTGCAAGCACACCTTCAACTTGTACCCAAATTTGATGCATCATGTCAGTTGGAGCTTTTTCACCCATGATAAATTCACTTGCAAATACCGCTGTTAGAATGGCACCAACAATACCGCCCACACCATGTAGACCAAATGCATCTAAAGAGTCATCTGCTTTAAGGATACGTTTAAGACCAGAGATTCCCCAGAAACAAACCACACCACCAATCAAGCCCATAATCAAAGCACCACCAACAGTGACAAAACCTGCCGCTGGAGTGATGACCACTAGACCTGCAACTGCACCTGATGCAGCACCCAATACAGATGCTTTCCCACGTACCACTTTCTCAACCAATAACCATGAAATTGCTGCTGCGGCTGCGGCAATTTGTGTGGTCATTAAAGCATAGGCTGCTGAGCCGTTTGCACCTAAAGCAGACCCACCATTGAAACCGAACCAACCGACCCAAACCAAACTTGCACCAAGCACGGTTAAAGTTAGATTATGTGGCGCCATTGACTCTTTACCAAGCCCAATACGTTTACCCAATAAATATGCGGTAACTAAGCCTGCTACACCTGAATTGATATGCACCACCGTACCGCCTGCAAAATCAAGTGCACCATCATTCATTAACCAACCACCACCCCATACCCAATGGGCAATAGGGGCATACACAATCACGACCCAAATTGTAATAAATGCAATATAAGCACTAAATTTCATACGTTCAGCGATAGAACCGCTGATAATCGCCACAGTAATAATGGCAAAGGTCATTTGAAAAATAACAAAAAGAATTTCAGGAATCGTTCCACTGAGTGCATCGGTTGTGATACCTGAAAGCATGAGTTTATCTAGATTACCAATAAAGGCATTACCACCACTAAAGGCTAAGGTATAGCCAACGACCACCCAAACAATACTCACAATTGCAGCAGCAAGTAAGCTGTGTGCCATGGTACTTAGGACATTTTTTTTACGTACCATACCGCCGTAGAATAATGCGAGACCAGGAATCGTCATCAGCAAAACCAAAGCAGTTGAAACCAAAATCCAAGCCGTATCACCCGTATTTAACGTTGGTTCTTCTTTTACTGCTGGAGCAGCAACAGGTGTACTTTCTGTTGTTGATATAGATGTTGGCGTAGCAGCACTTGATGCTGTGACTGCTGTAGCAGTGGGTTCAGTTACGCTTTCTTCAGCCCACGCAACTGATCCACCAAGAAGTGCGCCAGACAGGCTGAGCGCAAGTAGCATTTTTTTCATTCGTATCCCCCAACCAAGTTTTTCTGAGTTATCTGTTACTCAGCAAACTTCATGCCAAATTAAACAGCATCCGCACCAGTTTCACCTGTACGAATACGAATGACTTGTTCTAGATTAGTGACAAAAATTTTCCCATCACCAATTTTCCCAGTGCTTGCAACACGTGTAATTGATTCGATCACTGAATCTACCATTTCGTCACTGATTGCAATTTCAATTTTCACTTTTGGTAAAAAATCAACGACATATTCAGCACCACGATAAAGTTCAGTGTGACCTTTTTGACGACCAAAACCTTTCACTTCTGTGACGGTAATCCCTTGAACGCCAATTTCTGACAATGCTTCACGGACATCATCTAATTTGAATGGTTTTACAATTGCTGTTACGAGTTTCATGTTGTTTTCCTTCGGCTTTTATCACCAGTAAGGTTTTATGTTCAATTTTCATGCCAAAATTACTTAACGGTTGGGGAGTGTTAAGTGATTTTGTCAGAAATCGCCTTGTACCTTATTTTATACATTTTCTTGTAGTTTTCACTTTAAAAATTTTATATTTGCGATTGATTTTTTGTATTTTATTATTAATTCACTCGATACTATTCAGTTAACACTAGGGTCTATTTCAAAGCAATGTTAAACTAAACCAATCTCACTATTTTTTGGACATTAAAATGATTGAAACACTATTACAGGCAATTTTGGAACAAATTGATCAACCCAAGAAAGATTTAGAGCACAATTTACGTGCATTACTCAATGAAACTGTCAGTAAAATGGATCTGGTCTCAAAAGATGAATTAGAACGCCAAAAAACTGCACTACAAAATGCCAATACCCGTTTAACAGCCTTACAAGCACAAGTTAAGACCCTAGAAACCTTGATTCAAAAATAAAAAATAATATTTTTTGCACAAAAAAAGTGCATAAAAACAATAAAACGATTAAAAATAAAGCAAATTGGAATAATAACATGTCTTTTGCCAAAATTTATACACGAGGTTTACTCGGGTTACATGCACCACAAATAGAAGTTGAAGTTCATGTCAGCGCAGGTTTACCCTCTTTAACCATTGTAGGTTTACCTGAAGCTGCGGTGAGAGAAAGTAAAGATCGAGTGCGCTCAGCCATTATTAACAGTGGTTTTCAATTTCCGACCAAACGTTTAACCATTAATTTAGCCCCAGCCGATTTACCCAAAGATGGCTCACGCTTAGACCTCCCCATTGCAATGGGGATTTTAATTGCCACAGGTCAAATTCCTGAAGGTCAAACGGATGATTTTGAATTTATTGGGGAATTAGCACTCGATGGGCATCTTAGACCAAGCTCAGGCACATTGACCATTGCTATGGCATGCCAACAGGCACAACACTGCTTAATGCTCCCCACAGAAAATGCAACAGAGGCAGCACAACTGCCTGAAATCAAAGTCTTCGCTGCGTCTCACTTAAAACAAGTCTGTGCGCATTTTTCCAATACGCAAACAATTTCTGCAACTGAAAATGTAAGTACTGCATTGCAGCAACATTATAAGTTTGATTTAGCAGATGTAAAAGGACAAATGCGTCCACGCCGAGCTTTAGAAATTGCAGCTGCTGGTGGGCATTCTATTTTATTTAAAGGTCCACCCGGCACAGGCAAAACATTATTAGCCTCTCGCCTACCCAGTATTTTACCGCCACTCAATCATCAGGAAAATCTGCAAGTTGCCAGTATTTATTCGATTGCCAATTTAAAGCATCACTTTGGACAACGTCCCTATCGTGCTCCGCACCATACGGCATCTGCTATTGCCTTAGTCGGTGGCGGGTCGCATCCTAAACCTGGTGAAATCACCTTGGCACACTTAGGTGTACTGTTTCTCGATGAATTACCCGAATTTGACAGAAAAGTCTTAGAGGTTTTACGGCAGCCTTTGGAAGGAAAAGAAATTGTCATTTCAAGAGCATCTCGTCAGATTACTTTTCCTGCTGATTTTCAACTCATTGCCGCAATGAATCCCTGTCCATGTGGTTATGCCTTTAATCAAGACAGTCGTTGTCAATGCTCAAGCGATGCCATTAAACGTTATCAAAATCGTATTTCAGGGCCATTGCTCGACCGTATTGATTTACACATTGATGTGCCTCCGTTAAAAGCACAAGAATTACAAAGTAGTACAGAAGTCGAAAATTCAGCAACGGTGCGTGAACGTGTTTTACGTGCCTATGATTTTCAAATCCAACGTCAAGGCGCGACCAATCAAAGTCTGTCACCTCAACAGCTTGAAGCCCATGCCCAACTTAATCAAGCCTCCAAGAATATGCTAGAAATAGCACAACAACGTTTAAATTTATCTGCACGGGCATATCATCGGATTTTACGTGTGGCACGAACAATTGCTGATTTATCACAAAGTTCGGACATTGAAACTGCACATTTAAGTGAGGCTTTGTCTTATCGTAAGCAAGAGACCTAACCTAGACATAGACGTCAACGACAAAAAAATCCCTCTTATTTTTCAAAGAGGGAGAGCGCATTTTTTTGTATTTGACAGTTATTTTTATGCTGTCTATTTTAATGTTTGTTTCTTAGAATGCTTTGGTTAAAGTAAATACGGCACCTGTCTCTACACCACGTTCTGCAGCAGATGTCCAACCATCGGTATCAATATTTGTCCCCACGGCTGCAAGTTCTGCACTCAAACCTTGTACAGATTTAAAGCCATAATTTACGCCAACTTTCCAATCTACATAATTATCATCGCCATTAAATGAATATTTTTCTTCATCATCAACTACGGTATAACCGACTGCTGCAACGCCACCAAATCCTGTTTCACCAAATGGCAATGCATAACCAAAGTTAATATTCCAACTGTTGGTATCTGCTCCCGCATAATCATTAGTAAAATTAAGATTGGTCAGTAAGCTATCGCCTGAAACAGCGAGATCTTTCAAAGTCACTTTCCCGTATAATTCCGCCCAATTTGCATCGCTATAACTTGGATAGTTGTAATACACCACCCCCACATCAATCACAGGCTTTTTACTAAAATTTTCCAATGTTGTTGAATAACCAATTGATGGATCTAATTCTAAATGTGGGCTGTCTCCACCAAAGTCGACATTTGAACCCCAAACACTTGCATATAAACCTGATGAATGTGCAAGTGTAAAACCTGCTTGTACCGCAGGATCATTCCCCGTTTGAGTCACGCCACGAAAACGATAATCACTGGTTAAAGCCGCACTTCCAGAAAATGTCAGTCCTAATTGAGACAATGTATTGTCTTCTGCCATACTTACACTTGCAGTTGAAGCCAAGATACCCAATGCTAAAAGTTTAGTTGTAAATTGCATGTCAAATGCTCCCCCATCGTGCTGATGATTTGTTTTGTTTCATTTTTAAAACTCATATGACATTGAGCAATTGTTATGCCAACTTAGAAAATTCATGGTTATTCATAGCATAAAAAATATTTAAAATATTGTTTTTAATGATATTAAAAAATTAAACTCACATCGCATAATGCAGTAATAGAAAGCATTTACAGATTTTGATTCGATATTTATATGTTCCATATATTGGTTAGATTATTCTCGCAATCACATCTTATTTATTTTCAGTATTTATCATTTCATCTTATATAACGGTTGGTTAATCATGTTATTGGTTCAAATGCTCAGCGATATATAAATAAAAATCGAAATTGTCACTTTTTTAAGCAAAATTTAACATCATACTTATTTTGTGCTTAAAAAAAGTGCATTTTTCCTAAAAAATACACTTTATCAAAAGAAACTGATCTCAAGCTTTGCATTAAAAATTATAATTTAAACCAAAAACCACATGATTATCAAAGTCTTCACCTAAACGATCCTCACCACCTAAGACATAGTCTACGGATGCTACTACACCTGATTCTGCAAGATGATTACTCAAACCAATACGTGCTTCATTAAAAGCAAAATCTTGAGTGGTTTGAATCATTTCATCATCACGGCTGCTGTTATATGCCGAACCACCTACAGAGGCATTCAGTGTGAAATTTTTTGGCAATGAGTGACTGTAGGCTGCACTCAAATATACATCTCCAGCATTACCAAAAGAAGCGTCAGCAAGCAGTACAGATCCAGCAACTGTCACTTCTTTATAAGTCAATGCACCTAGTACATCAAAAGCAGTGGTTTTACGTTTATGTTCGTCACCATATACCGTACCGCCATGATGATAAACATAGGCTGTAGCTTGCACGTTATAACTTAAGTCTGGGCGAATTTCATGACCATAAGCCATGTAAACGTCATGTTCAAAACCACGATGACGATTTTCATCTGTTGCATCATAATCTAAAGTTGAACCCCAATAACCAACACTAATGCCACTTTTATGGGCATAGTCCAAACCCGCTTGTAGAGCAATATCATCATTTTCTACTCCACCCCGATAAATATACTTCGACACTGTCCCCACACTTCCAGATAAAACTCCATTTGAATGGGTCAGTGCTGCATCTTCTGCATAAACAACACTAGAAATAAGTAACAAACATGGCACAGCCATCATTTTTTTAGAGAAAGATGCAGTCATTTTTTCGCACAGATCGAGGGGAAAGAAAGGCTGAATTTTACTGTGTTTTTTAAACTTTTGGTAAATTTTTCAATATGATTGGTGATTAATTTGCAGATTTATTTTATTTAACTAAATCTAGCAATATGAGATTAAAAGCTAAGATTAGGAAATAAAATTGTTACAAATACTAGTTTTTCTGTAATTTAATTATACAATTCACTGAAATTAAATATTTTGAAACAATCAACAATCATTGTAAGAGGCAAGCCGAATGCTAACCCCACAAAAACTTACATTAGCAGTTCTAATTCAGGCCGCTCTTCTGTCTTCAGCTTATGCCAGTGAGCAAAGCGAAGCAAAAGGATTTCTTGAAGATGCTGAAGGATCAGTTTTATTCCGTACTGGTTATATTAGTCGTGATAAGAAAAATGGCATAGAAGATACTAGCTCTTATGCACAGTCTGCTATTGTTGAATTAAACTCTGGCTTCACTCAAGGTGTTGTTGGTTTTGGCGTAGGTGTATTGGGTGATGGCTCAATCAAACTAGGTTCAAACAACAATGCTGGCAACCAAATGATCCCTTTACATAATGATGGTTCTGCATATGACCATTGGGGTCGTGGTGGTGGAAATGTAAAAGCACGTTTCTCAAATACCACTGCTGTTTATGGTACACAAGTACTTGACCTACCTGTACTTGCAAGTAACACTGGTCGTATGGTACCTGAGTATTTCGAAGGTACCTTAGTTACAAGTCGTGAGATCAAAGGTTTAGAATTAACTGCAGGTAAATTTACCAAAGATCAAATGTCTGACCAAATCAACAGTGATGCTGATGCAGGTGGCAAAGGTCTTGATCGTGCAATCATTTGGGGTGCTAAATATAAATTTGATGATCAATTGAGTGCATCTTACTATGGTTTAGATTCTAAAAATGCGTTAGAACGCCATTATGTAAATGCCAACTATAAACTTCCACTTGCAGACAAAAGCTCTTTAACTTTTGACTTTAGTGGTTACCACACTGAATGGGATAAAGCAGCAGCAACTTATTCATCGACTATTGGTAATAAAGATGTTGATGGTCGTAGCAACAACATTTGGGCATTATCGAGTACATATAACCAAGGACCGCATAGCGTAATGTTGGCTTACCAACAAAACACAGGCAATACAGGTTATGACTATGGTCAAAATGCTGATGGCTTCCAAAGTATTTATCTACCAAACTCATATTTGTCTGACTTTATTGGCAACCATGAAAAATCAGCACAATTGCAATATAACTTAGACTTCGGTGGTTATGGTGTTCCTGGTCTGAACTGGACGACAGCATTTGTTTATGGTTGGGACATCAAAGTTGATGGCCTAACTGACGATGCACAAGAACGCGAATTCTTTAACCAAGTTAAATATACCGTTCAAAATGGTTTTGCAAAAGATGCAAGTTTACGTGTACGTCATTCTTACTACCGTGCAAGTGATGCTTACCAAGCCAATGCTTACATTGGTGATACCAATGAATGGCGTCTATTCTTAGATATTCCTGTTAAATTATTTTAATTTTTCAGTGATCTAAAAGATTAAGCCTGTATTTCGATACAGGCTTTTTTTATCACCACATTGTTTTATCTGAGTATATCTCTGCAATAAAAAACCACCTATATACAGATGGTTTTTTTGTTTGGATGAAATCAATATAGTGGACTTAATGTTGTGCTTTTAAAATATGTACAGTTGCCGTGCGCCCTGCCACAAAAGCCAATTCATTGTGCGGTAATTCATCCAAAACAATTTTTACAGGAACACGCTGTGCCAAACGTACCCAACTAAAAGTAGGGTTGACGTTAGCAAGTAAGCCTGATGAGGTTGTACGTTCACGGTCTTCAATCCCTGACGCGATCCCTTGTACATGACCTTTGATTTTTTCAGAGTCACCCATTAACTGTACGGTAGCAGGATCACCCACATGGATTTTATTCAGTTTAGTTTCTTCAAAATAACCCACGACAAAAAGTTGTTTACGATCTAACAAAGCTGCGACAGCTTGTCCAACTTTGACATAGTTGCCTGCACGCATATCAAAGTTTGATAAGGTTCCATCCGCAGGCGCACGTACTTCAGAACGCGTGAAATTAAGTTTTGCGAGATTTAGATTACTCTGTGCGACTTCGATTAACGCTTTTTGCTGTTTAATGTTGGCTTCGGCTTGTTGAATTTCGGCTTGCAATTGTTCATGTTCAGCATGAGATTGATCACGTGTTGCAAAAACTTGGTCTTGCTCTTGACGAGAAATTGCACCATCCATCAAATCAGCATAACGATTTGCCGTTTTATCTGCGAGTTTAATATTGGCTTGAGATTTTATCAGATTAGCTTTTGCTTGTACCAAAGTCGCTTCTGCTTCTGCTAAGCCTGATTGTGCTTTACTAATGTCCGATTTGGCTTGCTCTACATCTAAAGCTTGACGCTCTACATCAATTTTAAATAAAGGCTGCCCTTTTTTAACACTTTGGTTATCTTGTACCAAAACTTCTGTCACCAAACCCGAAACATCAGAAGATACTTGAATCACATCACCACGCACACGTCCATCACGTGTCCACGGTTCAGCATTGTAATAATTCCACAAATGTACAATACACAGTATTGCCAACACGACAATCACAAGTAAACCTAGGGGGCGTATTACTTTACGCATATCAAAGTTATTCATTTTATCTCATCCAAATCATCAAACTTCGCTTAACTCACATACACCACATATAAACTGTGGATTCCCCAAAGCAGTACAATATATATACATAAATTAAAAATACTTGGTAAAGCAATCCAACCTTGCTCCGCCCATCGGTCTGTCCATACATTAATCAACTTAAGTAATAAGTATGCAATGACTGCCTGTACCAAAAAAATCGGAATATAAACCCCATAAATATTCAACTCGCTCATTGAGATACTCCTAAATTGGTATCGGCAAAGTCCTGGATGTCCACCGTTTTGACTTGTTGGTGACATACACTATTACGAATATTATTCACTGAAATTTTTAAACGATGGCGAATATCTTCATCACCTATACTGTCTGCATCATATTGAATATTCTGTAATTGTTGTAAAACATTATGCAAAGTCAGATCTGCAGGTTGCTGTTTTTCTTTCTCACTAAACCATTTTTCCAAATACTTTTGTAACTGTGCAATCTCTGCGACAACAGGAGATTCATTAGACAATTTCCCCGCCAATTCTTGTAAACGGGTAAAGTCAATCACTGCGCTCGATTCAACCAAGGCGGCATTGACGTCATAACTCAATTTTTCTGATTGCACCTGTTTAGTATTTAAGACCCCAATCCGATCTAGCATACCGCGTAAGTGAATACGGAAATTTGCACCATAGTGCATGCGCACGGCTTCACGCATCGCTTGATAATGTAAAGCCAAGATACGCTGTACCGTGATTTCTGGCGACATTGCACGCACAATATGCACAATATATACCGAGATAATTGGACCAATCACAGTACCCAAAGAAAAGTCAAAAAAAGCCACTTGATCCATAAAATATCGATTTTGAATATTCATGCCCATGATACTGCCCATAATTAAAGGCAAACCCAAACCATTCAAAGGCGGATGTAAATACAACATCAAACAAAAAATCAGAAAAGGAGCTAAGACCAACATTAACTCTATAAAAGAGTGAACATGTGGGAAAATTCCATACGCATAGATAAATATGATGATCGCAGCATAAATACTGGCACGAATAAAGATTTTCAAAGCGGGCACAGGATTATCCAATGCAGTCAGAATACACGCACTGATCGCAGCCATCTGCGCCATCATAAAACCTGATTTCCAACCGCTTAAAATCCAAATACTTGACGCAATCATAATGGTCAAAAAGGCAGATAAACCACCACGTACAGCAACACCATAATCACGATGTAAACTCGGATAAGATGTGGTTAATGGTACAATTTGTTCAGGTAAACTGGTGTCACCTTGTTGCATCCGTTGCCAGATCAAACGTACCGCACGCACATTTTGAATAAAATGGCGAATATCCATTTTTAGACTACCAAGCATAACCTGCTGCGACTCAGGTGCATGTTTTAAAATAACATCAAACTCTACGTCAAAATGCTTAGGTAAATGATTGAGTTCATTCTCTAAAATCGGATGCTGATCATCTAAAAAGGCATCCACATGCCGGTGTAAGACGGTTAAATTTTCTCGATACCCCATATCAATATGATCAAGCTGTTTCAGCCGTTCAGACATTGCCACTAAATTAGCCACCAACATGGTGACTTGATGCAATAACTCTTGTAATGGCTTGGTCATGCCTTTTAGTTTAGATTTCTCATAACTTAAATGCACTGCCATCGTATGAATATCAGAAGTATCACGCGTAATATGCGCCATCAATTGAGTATAATTTTTCTCGTGATGATCTGTTCCCAATATAATTGAATCAAATAAAGACTGGGTGTCACTGATGGTTTTTTTGACACGATTTTCCACGACAGGGCCAATATGCATTGGCATCAGGGTTGTCGTCACCACTGCACTGCAAATTACCCCAATCGAGATTTCTAAGAAACGCCCCAATGCCATATCAAAAATCGAAATCTTATCGATATAATAAATGCTGTTAAAACAAATAATGACGGCTGTATACCCTGCTAGCATCACCACATAACTACGAGGTGTACGATCTAATAAAGAAATATATAGACAAATACCGACCCAAACGGCCAATACAAACGTAAATAACCAAGGGGTATTAATCAAATAGGGCGTTACTGCCACAGCAAAAATTGCCCCAAAAGCAGTACCTAATAAACGATATAAACTTTTTGATGCCACCATCCCTGAATAGGGATTTGCAATGACAAAAACTGTACCAATCGCCCAAATCGGATAACTCAGATTCAGTTCAAATGCGATAAACAGTGCCAACATACCCGCAATAAATGTCTTGATCGAAAAGATCCAGTCCAATTTATTCGGACGAAATGCCAACAGCTGCTTGGTAAGTAACATGCAAAATCTCTATTTGAGTATAATCAATACAATGAATAACACTGCTCTACATTTTTCAACGACCAAAAAAGTGCACCATTTATCTATGTAAACAGTGTACCGATTTCAAAATCTTAAAATATAAGAAAACCCCAACACAGTCAGAATAGAGGTGATTGGGATTTCATACGAGGGTATTCATCATTAACACGATGACAACCTAGCAAAACTAAGTTTAAAAATTCATCATTAGATATTTAATTTAACAATTTTTTCAAAAAAAATATAAATAGTCAATAAAAATATCTTATATTGATAATACAAACAATATTAAGCAAAATAAATTTTCTTTTTCATGGTCATTTTCCATAATATGATGAAAATAAGCCTTAATTTTTTGCTTATATTTGAATCTTTTTCCTTTAAATTTTTGCGCATTTAAATTTTATCGCTCATTTTTTTAAAACACCGCAATTTATGATGAAATTACTTTTTATTTAGGTTTTTTTTGTTATAAAGTAACATTGTAAATTTTCTTTTTTGGTATACAGGTACTAAGTAGGTAATCAATGGCGCTTTCAAGTTTTGGTAAAATTCTCACTGTACTCGATTTATTCTCGGTGACACGCCCAGTAATTAATGTCGATGTCATTTGTGCTGAACTAAATCTATCAAAACCAACAAGTTATAGATATTTAAAAGAACTCGTTTCAGCAGATATCTTACAACGTCTGAGCGGAACTTCTGGTGACTACACACTAGGACCTAAAATTGCGGTGATGGACTATATCTCTAGAACCACAGATCCGTTGGTACAAATCAGCAAACCCTTTATGCAAGAAATTTCTGAACGCACGGAACTTTGCTGTCTACTCACCCAACTGAATGATCATTATTGTATTGATATTCATCATGAAGTGTACCGAGATGAGACGCTTTTAACCTATGGTCGTGGTTGCCCTCGCCCTGTCTTTATGGGCTCTTCACCGAAAGCCATCATGGCGCATTTGTCTAAGCAGAACCTACAAAGTTATTATGCACGTTTTCAAACTCAATTGGCTGAAGTTGATTTTGCGGAAAATGAAGAAAGTTTCATGCAGAAAATGAAAAAAATTAAAAAGCAAGGTTACTATTTTTCACAAGGTGAACTTGATCCAAATGTATCTGGCTTATCGATTCCAATCAAATTTTCAAGCAAAGAAGCGCCGCTTGCGCTGACTGTTTTGGCATCTAAAAATCGCTTTGAATATTTAAATTTGCAAAAGTTAATTGAAACACTACAAGATTCTGCTGAACAAATTGAAAAGCGTTACCAAGCACTTTCAGAAAATGATCAACTTTCTGAACTCAACCCAACCTTAAAGCATTTTCAAATCAACATGTAAGTTATTTTTGATAATTGTAATAAATTTTACAATTTATCAGATTGTAAATTTGCAAAAATTCTCATATTATGATTATGTTCTCCAGCAGTTTTATATTCTAGCAGCGTTATTTTTACGAAAATAATTCTCACTCAGAGGAATGCCAGTTAATACACAATTGACTGGCATTTTTTATGTCTTATCAATTTGTTAATCATCTGTGAAAAATGATGTATTTGCCTTATTCAGTATAAAAATATTTTTTCGGTAATTGCACTCTACGTCATTTCGTGAATAATTCCTTTATCAAATAAGAATGAATTTGAATAAAATTTTAAGGAACGACCATACATGAATATTCTGATTATCCATGCACATCCCGAGCCACAGTCTTTTTGTACTGCACTGAAAAATACCGCCATTGAAGAATTACAAAAACAAGGGCATCAAATCGAAGTCTCTGATTTGTATGCGATGAATTTTAATCCTGTAGCATCGGCTGCTGACTTTGCTGAACGTGGCAATGCTGACTATTTAAATTATGCACTTGAGCAACGCCATGCTTGTCAGCAAAAAGCTTTAGCCCATGACATTCAAACTGAAGTGGAAAAAGTGCAAAAAGCTGACTTACTGATTTTAAATTTTCCAATGTATTGGATGTCCATGCCTGCGCTATTAAAAGGTTGGATTGATCGGGTATTTGTGTCAGGCATTTTTTATGGAGGCAAACGCTTTTATAACCATGGTGGTATGACGGGCAAAAAAGCCATGTTAAGTTTTACTTTAGGTGGGCGTGATCATATGTTCGGTGAAGGTGCGATTCATGGTTCTATGGACAATATTTTAATTCCCATCCAACGTGGCACATTGGCTTATGTCGGTTATGACGTTTTACCGCCATTCATTGCTTATCATGTGCCTTATATTTCTCAGGAAGCGCGTGAGCAAATATTGCTAGACTACCGTCAGCATTTACACAATATTGAAAATTTACCAGCAATTGTATTTCCCACTTTAGAACAGTTTGATGACAAGCTTTATCCCTTGAAAAATGCTTAACTGTATAATGCAACTTGAGTAGACATCACGCTATTTTGGTCAAAGTGCTTTTAAGCGCTAGATAAATCTGAATAAAAATAACGAAATGTTAAATTGATGCGAGGTTGCAAAACCTTAGTACTTTTGGCTAAACAATGTTTCCAATAACATTGCGTTTGTCCTCGCATCACGATCAATTGACCAGGCTGTAATTGTAAATCGATCTTTTCTGCTGTGGTTTTATGTTTAAAACTAAATTTTCGAGTTGCACCCAAACTTAAAGATGCGATCACCGTTTCTAAGCCGCGTTCAGCCACAAAAGCTGGCTCATCATCACTATGCCATCCCATGCCTTGTGTACCATCATCATATAAATTGGCTAAACAAGTATTGAATGGATGTCCAACAAGCTGCGCAATGTGTTGCTTTAATCGAAACAAACCTGCATTCCATACCTGTGCTTGTTTCACCATGCCTGAATATTGATATTGATAAGGTTGATCGCCATACCATGCAACTTTACGCTCAGTTTGATGATACTGTCCTAAAATAAACACTTCATCTGGTTGCCATGCCAAATGCTGCGCAAAGTAATTGAAATATTTTTGGCTTTGCTCATCATTGAGGATTAAACCATAATCTTTCACTACACCATCATAAGGAAGTAAATTCTCATTTGCTTCAGGCTGAAATAACTCTAAGTTCATGACTTATTTATCTTATTCATTATTTATTCTACAATGCGTGAATCGATACAATGAAACAAGTCTTTTTTCTAAAACACAGATAAAATATAACTTCACTTACAAAATATGCTCAACTTTTCGTATTCTCTCGACAAGATACGCTTGTTGTGTTTGTATAAAAATCTACTATAAAAAATAGAGATAAGGAATTGAGCACATGAAAAAGCTAGTTTTTATTTTCTGCTGTATATTAAGTATTGATAGCTACGCTGCACATTCTTGTGATCGTTTAGCACAAATTGCTGATAAGCATGGTGTGATGTATGGCACCAAATATAGCTTTACTGTGGTCGGTAAAAAAGGATTTCGTAGCTATTTTCATTCAGCCCCCTCTGAACAATGTAAATTAAAAAATACTTTTATTATTCCAAACGATTCTGTCATTGCTTATCAAGATTTTAAACATGAAAATCAAGATTGGATGTATGTCATGTATATTGATAAAAATGGCAATGACACCTCTGGTTGGGTCAAAGCAAAAGATTTTAAGGTTTCGGGTCGTATGAGCCCAAACTAACTGTCACTCAATAGAAAAAAGCATTTTAATCCAGCATAAAAAACCAAAGTAAAAAAGAGTAATGCGATGAACCTTTGGCACTTATTTCAAAAATTACGTCCTTTTGTCCAACCGTATCGTTGGTTAGTGATTGCGACCTTAATTTTGACACTCATTGGTTCACTCACCGCACAGGTCAATGCACTCACTTTACAATATGCCGTAGATCGCATTAATAAATTGGTCGAATCAGGTCAAGGGTTAACTGAAGGTTGGCATATTCTCATCACCATCACGGTGATTTTATTGGGTAAGGAAATTATCAACGCCATCGTACAATTTGGACAAAAATTTTATGGTGAAAAGCTGCGCATCTTAGTATCTCAAGATTTAGCGCAAGGCATTATTGAGAAATTCCTCACCTATCGCTTAGCGTTTTTTAACGATGATAATAACCAAGCAGGTAAATTACAAACCCGTATTGACCGAGGCATTGGTTCATTGACTCGTTTGGTGCAAATATTTTTTATTGATATTTTACCGCTATTTACCAGTGCATTTGTGGCTTTGGGGTTGATGTACTATGCTAACTTTTGGGTCGGTTTAGTCGCAACGGCTATTGTGCCAATTTATTTTTGGCTAACCTATAAACAAGCACAAAAACTCGGTGGATGGCGTAGAAATTTACGTGATGGACGAGAAAAGAAAAGTCAGGGAATTTTAGGTATTATCAACTCAATCACAGTGATTAAATCATTTAACCGCGAGTCGATTGAAGCTGAAAAACAACTCAAACTACAAAAAGAACTCACTGAAAACCAAATGCGTACCCGTCAAACCAGTTTCTTGTTTGATGGTCTAAAAACGTTTATTGAACAAATTGGCATTGTCCTCATTATTATTCTTACGGCTTATTTTGTTTTAGATGGACAAATGAGTATCGGTATGATTATGTACCATGTGCTGTTATTTAATAACGTTTCTGCCCCGATTCGTTCCTTGCATCGTATTTATGATGAAGTGAATGATGCCATGATTTATTCAGAAAGTTTCTTCAAAATCCTTGAAGCCGATGACGAGATTGAATCGAGCGGCTCACTCAAACCCCACATTCAAGGTCATTTCTCTTTAGAAAACGTCAACTTTAGCTATCCCAATGGGCATCAAGCGTTGTACGACATTAATATGACCATTCAACCCAATAAAATCACTGCTTTGGTGGGTTTATCAGGTGCGGGTAAGTCAACCTTGATCAGTTTATTGGATAAATTTTATGTTCCTGAATCAGGCTGTATTCGTTTAGATGGGATTGATCTAGAACAGATCGATACACAATATCTACGTGATCATATTGGTTTAGTCTTACAGAAAAATCATATTTTCCAAGGCTCTATTTTTGACAATATCCGTTATGGAAAAACTGATGCTACGCTCGAAGATGTCATGCATGCTGCAAAAAAGGCTTCAATTCACGATCAAATTTTAAAACTTCCACACGCTTATGATAGCGATGCCCTCATGCTGTCTGGTGGACAACAACAGCGTATCGCGTTGGCACGTATGTTTTTGAAAAATCCACCAATTATCTTTCTTGATGAACCAACAGCAAGCTTAGATGCTATTGCAGCTGAACAAATTAAGCATAGTTTAGATGAGATCAAACAAGGACGAACAGTGATTATCATTTCACATAGTCTGTCGCAGATTATTGATGCCGACTATACCTATGTGATGAAGGAAGGACATATTGCAGAACATGGCGAGCATGATGATTTGTATCATCAAGATGGCGTTTATAAAGAAATTTTTGATGCGATGGCAAAAAGCTTAAATATTGAAAAAATTGCGCGAACTTTTGAGGATGATGCTGAGGAAGAAACCCATAGTTAAGAAATACATCTACAGATATTATTTGGATTTACTTATATCAATATTATGCAGTGAGAACTCTTAGATATGGATTTAGATTTTAAAAAATTAGAACAAACACAGCATATGCTCGAATGGCTATCTGAAAATCCATTTCAAGAAATCATTATTGCACTTGAAAATATGTTTACTCAACAATCTGCAACGACCAAAGTTTTATCATTTAAAATTAGTGGTGAACCTGAATGGCTTACAGGAGCCAAAAAAGTTGAAAAATCGGAACAAATGGTTCTAGTTCGGGTTGGACTCGCAGTACCTTGTGATTTCACCTTAAAAGATCAAACGGGTATTCATCACCTCAGTGCGATTTTTACTTGGGTAGGCACAGATTTAGACCAGCATCCAAAAACACAAATGTGGGTGGATTTAGATCAAACGATCCAAGACTATGGCGCTAATGGAAAGTTAAAAAGTCGAATTTATGAGGGAGATTGATATTTAGTTATGCATAAAAAACCCCAGTAATCACTGAGGTTTTTTAAATTAACTTACGGCTGTTTTAAATATGGCCAAGCCGCTTTTAGGTAAATAAACATCGACCAAAGCGTTAAAATCACTGCGGTATACAATAAAGCATACGCCAACATTTCAAGTGGCTGCCAATTGAGTAAAAACACAGTAATCGCAATCATTTGGAAAGCTGTTTTATATTTACCTACAGTTGATACTGCTACATTGGTTCTCGCACCCAATTCAGCCATCCACTCTCGTAATGCAGACACTGTAATTTCACGTGAAATAATGACAATCGCAGCAAATGCCATCGCAATACTTGGTTTCCATTGCACCAAAACAATCAATGCAGCAGCAACCATTAATTTATCTGCAACAGGGTCTAAAAAACGCCCAAAAGCAGAAGTTTGATTTAATGTTCTCGCAAGGTAGCCATCAAACCAATCTGTGACTGCGGCTATCACAAAAATAGCCGTCAAAATCAAATGACGGGTCATGCCACCTTCATGTCCACCAACACCAATTGCAGGAGGCCAATAAGCGATCGCTAAAAAAACAGGAATTAACGCAATACGAGCTAGCGTCAAGATATTTGGAATATTCAGGATACGACCTGTAGTCATAGACACCGCCAGTAAGTCCCCTATTCGCCTTTGGAAAGGCAAACTATAATTTAGAGTAAAGCTCTATTTCGTGAATACTTTAAACGATTCACATGAAACTGTCGACTAGGCAAATACAGTAACCGTCTGTCTTGCAATCGCAATCAAGCGATTTTCACTGTCCCACAGATAAGCATGTTCTGTCACATAACCATGTTGCGCATGATCTGTGATCACTTGATATTTAAACCAATCATGCAATTGATGGTGCAAAGGATGAATAAATGTCACATGCCAACTTAAACTACTGGCAGGTGCAGGCTTTTTAAACATGGGCAATACACCCGGTGGCCAGACATCCATTAAGGTTAGAACATCTGCAAGGGTCATACTACGCTGTGCATGAAGGTCAGGCTCAAAACGACATAAACCTGCAAAATCAGGGTTTTTACTGCCCGATATTGGATAATGCCCATCTGTCCATGCCAGTTGAAAATTTTGCACACATTCAGGAAAGGGTAAATATTTCGGAATAATATTAATTTGATCCAAAGCAGGAAAGTTTGGCGGCTGTGGTGCTAAATCCACCTGAATCATTGACTCTCGTTGACTACCAAAACTTGCGATTAAAATACTTTGTACAGCATCATTTTGCCAAAGTCGCACTTCAATGGTCGTGACGGACTTCCCTTGACGTAAAATTTCTGCGGTGAATTTTACTTGTGCTCGATCGACAGGTCCAACAAAGGTAATACTGCAACTGAGTAATTTTTTCAGTGGATCATTGATGGTTACAGTAGCTTTATGAATCAGCATACCTGCAACTAAACCACCAAAAATGGTTCGCCCTTGCAACCAACCTGTTGGCATTTCAACCCATTCTTGTTGTTCGATCTGAGTAAATAAATCCTTTAACTGCATGACCATTCTCATTGCATTTTTATTGTTAGACATCTTGCCTATTTAAACTTTACTTGTGAATGATCAATGACCAGCGAGTTTATGGATTTTTAGGTCATTTCAATAATCGATCTAAATTCAATATGAGGCTTTCACCTAACCACTGTGCTCCTTCAGTATGTGCCAGATATTCATTCTCCCATAAAGGATGAATCAACACAGATAGCCCCAAATGACGACGATTCAATGTATGTTTCAACTGTGGCAAAACAGCTTGATCAAATGCCAGTTGAAACATGGGTTTGGTATGTGGCCCAACCAATTTTTGATGGATACGACCGTAACTCATCGCTTCACCAAACTCTTGCTGTAGTTGCACATAAAGCGATTCTATCAGCTCAATTTGCGTCAAATCAAAATAGATATGTGCATGATATTTCATCAATTTATAATATCCAAAACAGTTAAATCTACATTCCAAAAAGTTTAAAGCAATGACTGACTATTCGTGTAACACTTTATAAATAGTTCTCGCCATCACATCGCCTAAGCCGGGGACAAGTTTCAGATCATTTTCAGAGGCTTTCAATACCCCCTGAATCCCGCCAAAATGGGTCAATAAATCACGACGGCGTTTTGGCCCTAAGCCTGGAATTGCTTCCAAAACCGACCCCCCTCGACGTTTATCTCGTTTAGCACGATGTCGAGTAATCGCAAAACGGTGTGCCTCATCGCGTACTTGCTGAATCAGATGCAAAGCTTTATTGTCCTCAGGCAACTGAATTTTGCTTCCATCGGTAAAATGTAAAGTTTCCAAACCTGGTTTACGTCCTTCACCTTTGGATACCCCCACCATAAAGGCATCTAATCCTAGCTCCTGCATGACTTCCATTGCCATATGTAATTGTCCTTTTCCACCATCAATCAACAATAAATCAGGCAACATGGCTTTTTTATAACGGCGTGTAAGTGCTTGACGCATGGCAGCATAGTCATCACCGCCTGTAATATCTTCAATAGAAAACTGACGATAATCCCGTTTGCGTGCACCGCCTGCATCAAATACCACACAAGATGCAATGGTCGCCTCACCCATGGTATGTGAAATATCAAAGCATTCAATACGATCTATCGGACGACCACATACTTGTTCAAGCTGATGAAACCGTTCATTAAGTTCTAAATGGTTTGCCAATTTTCCTTTGATCGCATGTTCAACATTCATCTGTGCCAGTTCAAGCCATTCAGCACGCGTTTCACGCACTTTATGTTTAACCTGAATTTTTTTCTCGAATTGCTGCTGCAAAGCTTCTTCAAGCTGTTTTCGATCGGGAATTTCTACATTTACAATCAACTCACTCGGAACTTCATCTGCCACTTGGAAATAGAAATTTGCCATAAAGTCAGACAACATTTGTGCCAAATCATCGCCCAACATATCGGGAAAATAGCTTTTTCCACCCAACATTTTGCCATTGCGTACATGCATGATTTGCACACAGGTCACCCCTGCTTGATAGGCAATTGCCAGAATATCCGCTTCACCTTTGATTTTATAAATGGCTTGTTGCGCCTGCACATCTCTTAACAATGCCATACGGTCCCGATAGAACACCGCTTTTTCAAATTCTAATTTTTCGGCGGCTTGTTCCATTTTCTGAATCAATTCCTGATTCAGCTCTTTGGTATCACCATTTAAAAATCGAATCGAATTTTTCACATCTTCCTGATAATCTTCAGGTGAAATTAAGCCCACACACGGTGCGGTACAACGCTTAATTTGGTACTGTAAACACGGGCGTTTACGCTGTGAAAAATAGCTATTTTCGCATTGACGGACATGAAATAATTTTTGTAAAACCAATAAGGTATCTTTGGCATTATACGCACTAGGATAAGGACCAAAAAACTTGCCGACTTGGTGTTTTCCTTTACCCCGCCCTGCGGCAATGCGGGGATAAGGCTGATCTGCTGACACAAAAATATAAACGTAGGATTTATCGTCACGCAACATAATGTTATATGGCGGACGATGGAGTTTAATCAGGTTTTGTTCAAGCAATAAGGCTTCCGTTTCGGAGCGAACCACCAAAGTTTCAATGTCATAAATACGCGCAACCAAAGCCTGTGTTTTAGGATGCTCAATGGTTTTAACAAAATAACTCGACACACGATTTTTTAGATTTTTGGCTTTGCCGACATAGAGCAACTCCCCCTCCTTACCTAACATGCGATACACACCAGGCAACGTGGTCATATTGGCTAAAATCTTTTCGATATTTTCTCGTGCGTTTTCGTTCACTGTTAACCTATTCTTTTCAATTCTGTCTCATGATGTGATGCTTTTTTTGCTCATTTCAAGCAATTTATTGCTAACGTAAATAAAAACCACAAGATTCAACAATCATCTGATTGCTAAAAACTATGAATCTCACCACTTAATTTTGTTATGCTCAAAGCATCTAATACGTCATTTCTTCGATCAGGTTGCAATTGCATGACCATTGAAAACGCTGCTATTCACATTGTCAAACCAACAACAAATACACAATATTCTTCTGAAAAAAAGCCTGTTTTTGGTCAGCCACGTTTTCATTTTAAACCTCAAACCGTAATGCAACATTTACGTCGTCGAATTATTGGACAAGAAAAAGCATTAAACGAAATAGAAAAAATGTTGCATGTGGTCAAAGCCGACTTTTCTGCACCTGATAAACCGCTTAGCGTAACACTTATGCTTGGTCCAACAGGCGTAGGAAAAACAGAAACCGTACGCTTAATTGCTGAAGCCATTTACGGACAACCTGATGCTTTTTGTCGTATTGATATGAATACCTTAGCGCAAGAACACTATGCAGCAGCAATTACAGGTGCACCTCCTGGTTATGTGGGTTCAAAAGAAGGTCATAGTTTATTTGATGAAACTGCCATAGTTGGTTCACATACCCGCCCCGGTATTGTGTTATTTGATGAATTAGAAAAAGCCTCAACTGAAGTACTTCGTGGTTTGATGAACATTTTAGATACAGGAAAACTAACATTAACTGCGGGCACAAAAACCATAGATTTTCGCAACTGTATGATTTTTATGACCAGCAACATTGGTGCACAAGCGGCTCAACAGTATTTAGATAAACTCAATGTCTTACCTAAAAAATTGCAGGATGTGTGCCTTAAACGAGTTCCAACCAAAACCATTATTGAAAAAGTTATGTACCGCAAATTTGATCCTGAGTTTATTAACCGTATTGATCGTATTTTGCATTATCAAACGGTGCGGGCAGATGCACTGCCACACTTGCTTGAGATTGAACTAGAAAAGCTTAATCAGCGTTTGGCGCATCAAAAGCGTAGCGTGTTTTTAACAGATTCAGCCAAAGCTTATTTTTATCAAGATCATGATATTCGCTTTGGTGCCCGCCACTTAGCCCGAAAAATCCGTACAGAACTTGAACCTATTTTGGCCGTGTATTTTTTAAATCAGCCTGAACACCAAATTTTAAATGTCGATTTTTTTGAAAATAAGCTTTTGATTCAAAAGTAAAATAATCCTATGGTTTTATCTATATTGTAAACGAAAAGTGATATACCAATACGGTTGCTCATCCTCAACATATCTCACTTGTGCAACCCAGTCCTTTTTAACCCATCGGATAGTTTGACCTGTGCTCAATGGTTCAGCCACATCATTTTCCACCATTCTCCAACCCTGTTGCTCATAACGGGGTAGAATATGGTGTCGTAGTTGCTTCAATGACAATTGTGCAAGTGGCAGCTCTACAGCAAAACTTTTGGTACTGGTGATCCATGTAAACTGATGGTATTGGTAAGCGGGAAGTTTTTCTTGATAAATCAATGCAGCATCTTGATAAAGCTGTGTCATCACCTCAGGTAAATAATCCAAACGCTGCGCTAAAGTGACTTTATTTTCATCCTGAAAAGGTTTGACTTCTAAATATGGAAAAATAAAAAACGGCGCAAGCATAACGGCTGCAATCAGGAAATAAAGTACCCGATTCAGATTGTCATTTTTTTCTTGAAAAATGGCAGGTTTGTTCTGATGATCTTGTTGAGGATTATTCATATTTTAATCTGGTCACAATTAAATGCCCTTGCGAGCATTTAATTGTAAAAGCGATTGATTTTAATTTTTTAAATAACGCTCAAAAATTTCAGAAAAATCATAATTTTCAATCTCTTTAATACGTTGGTTGGCGTATTCTTCAACTTGATGTGACGTTTGATTAATAATTTCAGGTAAATTTAAAATCACCTGTTCACTTAACTCACGTAAATTAAACATTTTCTGAACATTTTCATTGCTTTGTAGCAAGATATTGCGCTTACGATTAATCTCTTTGCAGGTTTCACCAATGGTAAATAAGGCTTTGTACAAATCACGAATTTTTTCTATTTGCTTTTTATCAATATCAATTGAAAAAGCTTTTTCACCCAATTGAAATTTAATTTCAGCATCTAAATCGACTGTACCTGCAGTTTCGAGCAAGACATTTTTGATCGGATGATGTTTATATAAATAGCGGTATAACATGCGTTTTTTACTCATCGCACTGGTACCATCAAGGTGCATAAAAGCGACGTTGGTAAAACAATATTCATCGGTTTTGCTTTTAATCACAAAAAATATTTTTTCGTTATCTTCATGAAAAATATAATCATCTATATCCGTTTTATTAAAATCATGCGGTTCAATAATAACCCCAATATCACTTGTTCCCATCATTTCTGAGGCTAAATTTTTAAACATTTTCAGATTCCATCTTATTGCTTTGTCTTAAAAATTTAACAGTTTTACACACTGCTACAAGTTGATAATTGTTATTAAAGCTAATGTATCTTCAAATTTAAAATAAAAAACGCCCCGAAAGGCGTTTAAATTTAAAACTTGAGCGATTTAATGAAAAACATAAGGTCGAATAAAAATTAAGAAAAACAAGCCCAACATCAAAAACCATTTTAAAAAATAGTACAATTTACGATTGGTTTTCTTCAGTGCTTTGGCTTTAATGCGAATTTGGTAAACATAACCAAAAACTTTATTTAAGCCACCTGTTTGATCCCCTGCTTCATTGGGTGAACTTGCCGCTGTCATGACGTTTTTACCAAACCAATGATTAAAACGTTCCATCCATTTTGTCGTTAATGGACGTTCGACATCGGCAAAGAAAATAATGCGATTTTGATCGGTTTTATTTTCAGCATAGTGAATATAGGTTTCATCAAACACGACACTCTCACCATCACGCCATGAATACTTTTGACCATCCACATCAATAAAACAACGATCATCATTGGGTGTAATTAAACCCAAATGATAACGTAAAGAACCTGCATAAGGGTCACGGTGACGGACTAAACGGCTATCAGGGGCAAGCTCAGTAAACATCGCAGCTTTAATGGTCGGTAATGTTTTTAATAAGGCTGTAGTTTTTGGACAAAGATCTGCAGCCGATGGATGTGCAGAGTCATACCATTTCAGATAAAAACGCTTCCAACCCGTTTTAAAGAACGAGTTAAAACCAAGATCATCATAGCTACTTGATGCTTTAATCCCACCTTGTGCATAAAGCGCTTGCGCCTCATCTCGAATCATTTCCCAATTTTCATCGAGCACTTTTAAATCTTGAAAATGTTGTGTCTCAATATAAGGCTGATTCGGCACTTTGGAAAACATATACATTAAAAAATTAATCGGTGCGAGGAGCGTAGAATGGTCAAAAAATTGACGATAAAACGAATGACGCACTTTACCGCGATTTTGGATATACAGCGCTGAAATCACAAAAATCGCCAATATGATCCATTTAATCATATAGCACTCTTTATCAAATCTTTAAGGAGCTTTCCATCTGATCTAGATGGATGTTCTAGGTCTAGAACTTACAGGATGGACAAATATTAGCAAATCCAAAACATAAAATCTTGGCTATTTTCTCATCTTGAGAGAATATTTTTACAAAAACCTCTCTATTTTTCATCAAAAAAACATAGGGTTTTTATCTCAAATTATTCATTTTCAATTAGATTTTTGACATTAATTTTCATCAACAATGAAGCAACTTTAATCCAACTCATGCTTTCGCAGCTGTTGAAGAACTTGGCTAAAGCGTATTATTTTTTGTATCCGTCATTGACCGAAATGACCAAAAACACACAGCAACATGTTCAATATATCACACTAAAATAGCATAAAAATACTTTGCATATTTCATAAAATTATAATAAAAATAATACATTAACAATCAAAAGACTGAATATAAGCAAGCGAAGCCCCATGTGCTCATGCGTATTAGACAAAAAAATTCATGACCCTTGCGTCACGGCTTGATACAACTTGTTATGTTCTTTTTCGATATAGTTATCGTAAGATTAGAGAAGTCGAAATGTGTGTAGGAAAAACGCACACGTACTTCAAAACATCAACTTAGAAGTCCTCCAAAAAAAGGAGATCAGGGCATGATCCACGCTGGCAATGCCATTACCGTCCAAATGCTTTCGGACGGAATTGCAGAATTCCGCTTTGACTTACAAGGTGAGTCGGTTAACAAATTCAACCGTGCAACGATTGAAGACTTTCAAGCAGCCATTGCAGCCGTAAAAGCTGATAGCAACATTAAAGGTTTGATCGTCACTTCAGGTAAATCTACCTTTATCGTAGGTGCGGATATTACTGAGTTCGGTGAAAACTTCGCTCAAGGCGAAAAAGCGATTGTGGATTGGGCGATGCCTGTTCACGAAATCTTCAATTCATTTGAAGATCTAGAAATTCCTAAAGTTGCTGCGATCAATGGTATTGCATTGGGCGGCGGTTTTGAAATGTGCTTAGTTTGTGACTATCGTGTGATGTCAGAAGCGGCAACTGTAGGCTTACCTGAAGTGAAATTGGGCATCATCCCAGGCTTCGGTGGTACAGTTCGTCTAAGCCGTGTCATCGGTATCGACAATGCTGTTGAATGGATCGCAACTTCTGCAAATAAAAAGCCTGCTGCTGCACTGAAAGATGGTGCTGTGGATGCGGTTGTTGCTGCAGACAAGTTACAAGAAGCAGCGATTGATCTTGTAAAACAAGCAATCTCTGGTCGTCTAGACTGGAAAGCAAAACGTCAAGAAAAACTACAGCCTGTTAAACTCGACATGCTTGAACAAATGATGGCGTTTAACTCATCTAAAGGTGTCGTGCTTGCAAAAGCAAACCCTGCGCAATATCCTGCGCCAAAACTTCTTCTTGATTCACTTCAAGCGGGTGTGAGTCAAGAGCGTGATGCAGCGTTAAAAATTGAAGCTGAGGCATTTGCTAAAGCGGCAGTAACGCCACAAGCAGGTGCGTTGATTGGTTTATTCATCAACGATCAAGTGGTGAAAAAAGCATCGAAGAAACATGAAAAAGGTGCTCATCCTGTAAATCAAGCAGCTGTATTGGGTGCTGGTATCATGGGTGGTGGTATTGCCTATCAAGCGGCAAGCAAAGGCACACCAATCATCATGAAAGATATTGGTAATCCACAACTTGCTTTAGGTATGAAAGAAGCAAATGGCTTGTTGACTAAACAAGTTGAACGTAAGCGTTTAACCCCTGCAAAAATGGGTGAAACCCTTGCACGTATCCGCCCAACTTTAAGCTATGACGAGTTTAAAGAAGTGGATATCGTGATCGAAGCGGTAACTGAAAATCCAAAGATCAAAGAAGCAGTACTTGCTGATACTGAAGCAAAAGTACGTGATAACACGATCATTGCATCGAATACTTCGACAATTTCAATCACGCGTTTGGCAAAAGCTTTAAAACGTCCTGAGAACTTTGTGGGTATGCACTTCTTCAACCCAGTTCACATGATGCCTCTTGTAGAAGTCATCCGTGGTGAGAAAACTTCTGAAGAAGCGATTGCAACGACTGTTGTTTTAGCTCAAAAAATGGGTAAAACACCGATTGTTGTCAATGACTGCCCAGGCTTCCTCGTCAACCGTGTATTGTTCCCTTACTTCGGTGCGTTTGACCTTCTTCTGAAAGATGGTGCTGACTTCCAACAAATCGATAAAGTGATGGAAAAATTCGGCTGGCCAATGGGTCCTGCATACTTGATGGATGTGGTGGGTATCGACACGGGTGTTCACGGTGCAGAAGTGATGGCGGAAGGCTTCCCTGACCGTATGAAACCTGATTATAAAGGTTCAATCCAAGCGATGTACGAAGCAAAACGTTTGGGTCAAAAGAACGATGTCGGTTTCTATAAATACGTTCTAGACAAGAAAGGCAAGAAAGCAAAAACTGTTGATCCAACAGCATATGAAGTGATTGCTCCAGTCATTACTGGCGAAAAACGTGAATTTGATGCGCAAGAAATCATTGACCGTATGATGCTTGCTTTCTGTAACGAAACTGTTCGTTGCTTGGAAGACAAGATCGTTGAAACTCCAAATGAAGCAGATATGGCGATGATCATGGGTGTAGGTTTCCCTCCATTCCGTGGCGGTCCAGCACGTTATATCGATCAAACTGGTGTTGCTGAATACGTTGCGCTTTGCGACAAATATGCCCACTTAGGTAAAGCTTATGAAGCGCCACAATTGTTGCGTGACATGGCTGCTAACAACAAAAAATTCTACGGTTAAGGAGCAACGTGAATGGCTACTTTAAATCCACGTGACGTTGTCATCGTTGATGGCGTACGTTCTGCAATGGGTAAAACCAAAAACGGTATGTTCCGCAATGTACGTGCTGACAGCTTATCTGCTGAACTCGTTCGTGCTTTAGTTGCTCGTAACCAATTTGATGTCAACGAAGTTGAAGATGTCATCTGGGGTTGTGTCAACCAAACTTTAGAACAAGGCATGAACATTGCCCGTAACATCGTGTTATTGGCTGACCTTCCTAAAACTGTGGGTGGTCAAACTGTAAACCGTCTTTGCGGTTCTTCTATGCAGTCGATCCACACTGCTGCGGCTCAAATTGCAACCAACCAAGGTGATATTTTCATCATTGGTGGTGTAGAGCACATGGGGCATGTGGGTATGATGCACGGTATCGACTTGAACCCTGAGGCATCTAAGCACTATGCAAAAGCATCGAACATGATGGGCTTAACGGCTGAAATGTTAGGTCGTATGAATGGCATTAGCCGTGAAGAGCAAGATGCATTCGGTGTTGAATCTCACCGTCGTGCTTGGGCTGCTACTCAAGAAGGTCGTTTCAAAAACGAAATCGTGGGTGTTGAAGGTCATGATGCCAATGGTTTCAAAATCCTTTGCGATATCGACGAAGTCATTCGTCCAGATGCAAACCTTGAAGCGTTCCAAGCATTACGTCCTGTATTTGACCCTAAAGGTGGTACAGTCACTGCTGCGACTTCTTCTGCGTTGTCTGATGGTGCGTCTGCAATGTTGCTCATGTCTGCTGAACGTGCGCAAGCTTTAGGTCTTAAGCCACGTGCTGTAATTCGCTCTATGGCGATTGCAGGTTGTGATGCTGCGATCATGGGTTATGGTCCTGTTCCTGCGACTCAAAAAGCGCTTAAACGTGCTGGTTTAACAATGGATGACATCCAAACCATCGAGTTAAACGAAGCATTTGCTGCTCAAGGTCTTGCAGTAATGAAAGGCTTGAACATTTATGACAAGCAAGACAAGATCAACTTGAACGGTGGTGCAATTGCGCTTGGTCACCCATTGGGTTGTTCTGGTGCGCGTATCACAACGACATTGCTTAACGTAATGGAGCAACAAGATACTCAAATCGGTCTTGCAACGATGTGTATCGGTCTTGGTCAAGGGATCGCGACAATTATCGAACGTGTTTAAGATTTAAATACGTGAGAAAAAGGACCCCGCTTATAGCGGGGTTTTTTTATACTTATCAATCTCTACAATTAATTTTTGATATAAATCCTTATACTCTTTGACATTGACTAAATCATTTTTTCTATTTGCAACATAAGCACTTAATTTATCTAAGTTTAAAAATTTAATATTATTATCTATATTTTGATAAGGAGATAAAATACCTAAATCATCCCAATATTCAGTATGTTTAAAAAAAAGCTTATCAAATTTTTTCAATAAATCTAACTTATCATCATGCTTATTTAAATAATTAATTCTAAAAAGACTATCCTGAATATTATAATTTCTTAGCATTTCATCCCACAACAATTCATAGATGTTTTTTTCTTCATTTGTATTATAAATATCAGTTTGCACCCATAAAAATTCTTTGTCTTTATTCAATGGCATAATAAATTTACTGTAAAATTTCAAGCCTACATATTCAGGGTAACGATGCAATTCCTCAGATAATCTTAAACTATAAATTTTATATCCATTAATATTACAAAAATTATTTAAAGTACATAACAATAAATCATCCCTATCTTCTATTGACTCTAAAAAAATATAATCATTAAAGTAAGCCTTTAAATGGTCTTTCTTAATTTTAAAATTTTCTGATCCATCAAGTATATAAAATCCATCTTTGATTAAAATTTCTTCTATTTTATACCCATTTATTGTATAACCCTCCCATTCTTTTGATAGTTCAAAATCAATATTATAATCTACACAATAAGTTAATTTTAAAAGATCCGTTTCTAAAGTCTTAATTTTAGAAATATGCTTTTCAAATAATTCTTTCAAAAAATCTGCATGCTTATTCTCAAACTCAAAATTCCAATAATCTCTACTTACATTTAAAACTTCTTTAGCTTTTTTACCATATATATCAACCATATAATCAAAATAAGTATAATTATTAAGATTATAGTTTCTATGATCATTTATCCATACATTTTGACCTTTAAATAAAAATAAATGCTTTCCTTCACTATCATAATTAATCTCAGATTTAAGATAAAATGCAACTTGATTTTCTTCATCCCAAATTACTCCAGATATATTATTTTTTGAATCCTAATGTAAAAATTGGGGCATTTTCTAAAATTTTTTCATATATTTTTTCCTTTTGGTATTCTCCCCATTTCTTTTCAAATGAATCGATATCTATTAAATTAACATCTCTAATATTTTCCATTTTTTCTAAATCAAAGTTACATCTAATATAAAAATTTGTACTTGTACCAATTTTTTATAACTTCCTGTATTCTTTGTTATAAAACAATACCCTTGCTTCCCGCCTAAAGGAGAATACATTTCAATATCCAAACTATCATGAGTAAAATAACTATATGTATTAAATCTAATACTCTGCATTTCGATAGGTAAATCTTTTGTAAGTAAAAATGCACTATGCAAACCGATACCAAACTCACCTGATGGCCTCATCCATCTTGGCATTTCATTTATAATTTTCTTTTTATGAATATTTTTACTCGATCCTGCCATAGTTTGCATATAACCAAGATCAACCATACTCATCCCAACTCCTTGATCTATGATCTGAAACTCCCAAATGCTATCCAATGTTCCTTCGATATTTTTTACTTTATTAATTTCTAATTGAAGTGGATATTTTTCAAGAATTTTTAAAAAATCTTCGTGATAGGGGTGTAATTCTTTGAGCTTTTCCTGATCTTCTTCAAGCCAGATTCTTAACATTGTCGCATCAATAGAGTTTTGAATCAGTTCACGGTATATGCTGTATTCATCATTATACAAGTTTGCACCTTGCAATAACTCCATAGCATTTTTTTCATCCAACTTAAATTTCATTGGCTTATTATTTAGAAGTAATTTTTCTTTCTTAACCCCATTTTCATATTTTACCTCCATCTTCACATCTAGCTGTTCAATTGTTGGTAATGAGCCAAATTTCAAATCAGGAACAATTAAATTCCATTGTGACATTTGGTTTTGAAACTCTTCACGTATCCAACCAAACCAATTCTGAGTTTCAACATAAGACATTTCATCCGGGCATTCAGCAACAAGCTTTACAGTTCGCTTATCAAGCTGAAATTCACGTAAAGATAAATGCTTATCATGATGATGTTTACTGACAGAAGGCATATTACTAACATGCTTCGCCATGACAGGGCAAAAACGATTGTCATCTAAATCAAATAAATCACCTAAACGAAGTAAACATCCTATAAAACGAGGATGACAATCTTCTGTTCCCAATCCTGTTTGTTTATAAGGAAGTGTTTCCATTAAAGCATCAAAATTCATTCCATGAGAAACACAAATTTGTCCCAAATATCGATAAATGCGATTTGGTAAAAGTTCCGTTCTTGGTGAAGTTATTCCTAAATCTTTAAAAGGATCCTCTACAATTTTACCAACTCGTTTGTCATGTCCACGTCTGAACCATTCCGCAACTAATTGACGATACTTTTCAATACCGTCAAAAGGGTGACTTTCAGTACCAACAGCAGATAACCAATTTTGCTCAACATAGGCTTGGCAAAATTTTTGAAGATCATGTCCTTTTTCATTCGCAATCGTTTGAATCATGAAATTGAAATCAGAATTTGTATGAACTTCTTTTGCATTTTTAGCGTCGACTAACATACCGACATCATGCCAATATGCTGCCTCAAGAATTAACCATGTATCCGTGGCACTGAGTAAATCAATATCATCACCTAAAATTCGTTCAATATTGACTAAAATTTGCTGTGAGTGGGAAGCGTTATGATTACTAAAATGTGGATAAAATCCACCAATATTTTCTAATGCTTTGCCTACAAGCTTTTGATCAAATTCCCATTGCGCAAATAGGATTGCTACATTTCCATCTTCTTCACATTTTTTCTTTAAATGGACGATTAAATTCGTACTCATAGCTCTACATCAATTTATTATAAAGTTACAAAGATATTAGCAAATTTATTCATTAAAATAAGTATTTAACTATTTTAAAAAATTTAAGTAGTGAAATGATAAAAATAAAAAAGCCAATCAACTGATTGGCTTAAAACTTAATCTCACAACTCCCCTTCAATCTCTGCTGCATTTTGTTTTTTCTTCTGTTCAATCTCTTTATTTAACTTTAAAACGTCCTGATACAACGCATTAAACTGCTTCACTTGTGCATCTTTTTGCAACATGATCTGCCCATTTTCCTTATGCCATTCATTATTTTTTAACAATACAAACATCTGCTCCGTCTTATCTAAAATTTGCAATTCCAACACAATCAAAGCACTTTCCTGATCCAAATTTAGATTTTTCTCTAACTTCTCTTGCAAAGGCTGCTGCAATGCAGGATCAATATCCAAAGTCTTGACCTTTGCCAAAGCATCTTGCTTATCTGCCAAATTTTGACGCTGATACTGAGTCATGATCCTACGCACGGCTTGTAACATCTGTTCAGTTTCAACAAACTTCTGCTTACGGTCTATATCCAAACGGTTCACATCTAAGACATGATTCCACTTTGCCGCTTCTAAATCCCTTAAATAAGTATTCCGAGTTTCAATATTTTGCAGCCAATAATTTAAAACAAACTCAGACAAAACCTTATAATCACCACTTAAACGTGCATCATGTACATCCATTGTGACAGGCTTTGACCAATCCTGTGCAACTTCATATAAAGTTTGCATTTTTTCAGTCATGACCAGGTCAAACATTTGGCGTTGTGCCTCACTTTTTTTCAACTGGTAATGCTCATAGCCAAAATATGAAACAATACCGACAATGATCAGGGTCACAATGCTAATGATTCTGCGCATAAATAGCTCTTTCACAAGGGATAATCGCTAGATTAACCGAAATTTCATAAACTGTATAATTTTCATGCAAACTTATAGATCATCTGTATGCAACGCACTTGCCAAAACATCAATCACGAAAAAATGCTTTAAATCCTGAAACGATAACGCTACCCTCTTATCCAATTGAGCAGTTTAAGGAATTCCCATGCGTGTAGATATTTGGTCAGATGTGGTTTGTCCATTTTGTTATATTGGCAAAAAACGCTTAGAAGCAGCAGCACAACAGGTAGGTATTGAACTTGAAGTACATTGGCATAGTTTTGAGCTTGATCCTGAAGCGCCAATTCGCCAAGAAATTTCGAACTCTGAACGTCTAGCACAAAAGTATGGTCGTACATTGGCTGAAGTCGAAGACATGCAACGTAATATTGCAATCATGGCACTCGAAGAAGGCATCCAATTTAACTGGCAAAATGCCAATTCAGGCAATACTTTTAATGTGCACCGCATTATTCACCTTGCACAAAGTAAAGGTTTAGGTTCAGAAGCAGAAGAAGCATTTTTCTACAGTTATATGACACAAGGCTTGCCCATTGGCGAACGTGAAACCATTGAAGATGTGGCAGCACGAATTGGTTTAAACCCCGTAGAAGTAGATGATGTATTAGACTCTGATGAATTTGCAGACTTTGTCAAATTTGACCAAGAAGTTGCTCGTGAACAACTTAAAGTTACAGGTGTTCCATTTTTTGTATTTGATCAACGCATTGCGCTTGCAGGTGCACAACCTCGTGAGGTTTTTGTACAAGTACTTCAACAAGCAGTTGAAACCTGTTCAGATGAAGTGACTACACAACAAAATGCCGTATGCACTGATCAATCTTGCGATATGCCTGATACAAAATAATTTTTAGTGTATTGCTGTATTTTTATATTTTCTTAGGCATAAAAAGCCCACATCATTGTGGGCTGTCAAGAAATTGATATTAAACACTTAATCGACCAAAAAACTAATTTTAAGATTTACACGATATTCCGTGATTTTATTGTCTTTGATAATGACCTTTTGCTCATTGACCCATGCACCTTGCACATTTTTAATGGTTTCGGTGACTTTCGCGATACCTGAATGAATCGCATCTTCAAAACTTTTCTGACTACTTGAATTGACTTCAACAACTTTTGCGATCGCCATATCCATACTCATGATATAAATAAAAATTCATCATAATGTATTTTTAAAATTATGTGATATAGATTAAAAAATAAGCATCATTTCTATATACTATTGTCACATAAACCAAGATATGCATATAGTTTGTAAATTTATACACCCAATCTGTATATTTATTCACCATTTAAAATAAATATTGTATGACTATTTTATGTCATTTTTTAACAAAACTTTGTTAAATAACAACAACTTCAAATCTAAATTTTGTTAAAAATTTATATAAAATCAATTATCTTTTATAATGCAGGTTTAAAAGTATTTTCATATTTACTTAAAATGATAAAATTGTCACTTCATGCCATTTATTCCATTTTGTTCATCACTTTAAAGGCTATCCATATCAGTCAACTTGATATATGCTATATCTCAGAATTTAGTTTCAATGAATTCATGCGCTGTAAGTTTCTTTTTTATTTTCTTATTTTATAAGACTACAAATCCTCCTTTATGGGGGATTTTTAGTTTCTGCTAAGCTAAAAATATAACACTATCTATTTTACGTACAGAATATTCGGCTGACTGATATTCACTTTAAGTTACATATACATTCTTCACTTAACGTAAATCAATGAGAAAATTACAGCTTCTGTACAGCTTATCTTAAATGACCCGCCTATGCTCAATGATGGCTTCATGTGAATCAAACTCATCATGAATTTTCTTTTTATCCAATTTTACTAAGAGAGATATTATGACTGATACACATCAAAATTCTGATTTACATCACAGTAATTTAACATCTGACACCTCGAACCCACAATCATCTGTAAAAAAATCACGCTTTTCACCCACAATCAAAGGTGCGTTAATTGGTGCCGTTGCAGGCAGTATTCTTCCAATTTTTGGCACCTTTAGTGGTGCAGTGATTGGTGGTATTGCGGGTAAAGTATATGAGAAGAAATACTGCTCACACAAAGCTTAAAATCTCATTCTAATTTGTTCTAATGAAAGCCCCTTATTTAAATCTGATCTGGGGCTTTTTTATGTCAAATTGCGACATGTTTTGATTTTGTAACCAAGCTGCAACTTGTTTTTTATATGTCGGTTATTTCCTTGAAAAATCCACTATACTTTTTTACATAACCATCAAATTAACAGAGTGGTTCATATAAATATTTATTTTAAATCAAATAGTCGAAGACGGAATATTATGGACAAAATTACATCCCCCGTTGCATGTTATCAAGCCACAATACTGCTATTAAGCTGTTTGGCTAGCATGTATAGCTATGCTGAAGATGGAAATTCCGCTAAAACAACAACCTCATCTATTTATATTCCGTCACCTCAGCTTGAAAGTGACTTTAATATTTTAGAATATGTTCCCAAACTCTTGGACATGACACCGACTGTACTCCCTGCTCAATCAGATGAAGTCACCGTTCCCCCTACAGAAGACACTGAAAATGCCACATGGATTGATCAAAAACAAAAAGGTATTCGTAACTGGGCTGACCGCACTGCAAATCATATGAATCATTGGTTTGGTGAAACTGATCCCGCTGAACCCGCTTCAGCGACCTTACGTATTTTATTAGATAATCGTTGGAATGAACATGATGGTTATGATGTTAAACCACGTATTCGAGGAAAAATTAAATTACCTGCATTAGAAAATCGTTTGAGCTTAGTATTTGGTGATGACGCTTTGGACAATGAAATCAATAATAATATTGCCATTACCAATGAAAATCCGAATGGTAATCCTGATAAATCAATAGATGGAAAACGTATTCGAGATGATAACAGCTCAATTGCATTACGATGGTCGCAGCTGTCTAAACGGCTCCCTTTTGATGTAGATGCTGATTTGGGTATTCGTTCTGGAGATGATGTCTATGCACGTTTAAAAGCTGAAAAAGATTGGAAGCTTGAGCATGATTTTACCTTTCATGCTGAACAAATCTATCGCTATGGTATTGATAGTGAAAATTATCTACGCACAAATTTAGAACTGACTCATGCACGTCCAAACCAAGCCTTTCTTTCTAATCAATTTAATCTGACCTATGCAGACGAGCAAGATGATGATTTAACGTGGGACAACCGACTTTATCGTCAACATCAATTCTTTAAAGGCAATCGCTTTAACTACGGTATATATACGGGTGGTTTTTATAATAATGATGACCTGCGTTTAAACAGTTGGGGACCTTTTGTGTCTTGGCGTCAACCGCTTTGGCGTGAATGGTTTTATGTACAGGGGGATTTAAACTATTTTAATGATCATCGTGAAGACAAAAGCCATTATCCAAGTGCATTGGTACGACTTGAGGCACTTTTTTAAAATGGCTATATAACATTTTTAACTCTCTGTGGATAACTTCTCACTTATCCACTTTAAATAATCTAGTCGTATAAAAAAGCCCATCGTTTCGATAGGCTTTTTTTCAATATAATGACTTATTTCAATAATAAATTATTAATACGCTTTACATATTCAGCAGGATCATCAGGTAAACCACCCTCTGCAATCACCGCTTGATCGAAGATGACATTCGCCAAATCATCAAACTGTGCTGAACCTTCTAATTTTTTCACTAAAGGATGCTCAGGGTTGATCTCGAGAATCGGTTTAGACTCAGGCACAGCTTGTCCTGCTTGTTTCAACATACGAATCAATTGCGGAGAAAGTTCACCGTCACCCGTTACCAAACACGCAGGAGAGTCAACCAAACGCGTTGTGACACGAACTTCTTTGGTTTTAGCTTTGAGTGAGTCTGATAATTTATCAACCACAGGCTTAAATTGTTCAGCTGCTGCCTCAAGCGCCTTCTTCTCTTCAGCGTCCTGTAAGTCACCTAAGTCAACCGCACCTTTTGCGACGTTTTGCATTGGTGTACCATCAAACTCATGTACAAACTCCATTGCCCACTCATCTACACGATCACCCATTAACAATACGTCAATGCCTTTTTTCTTAAACACTTCAAGCTGTGGCGAGTTTTTCGCAGCTGCTAAACTGTCCGCAGTAACATAATAAATGGCTTTTTGACCTTCTTTCATGTTGGCTTTATATGCCTCTAAAGAAGTGTTGATTTCATCATTTGTCGATGTTGCAAAACGAAGTAGTTTTAAAATGCGGTCACGGTTGCCCATGTCTTCGCCTAAACCTTCTTTGATCACTGAACCAAATTCAGTATAGAACGTTTTGAATTTTTCTTGATCCGCTGCATCTTCAGATTTTGCCAAAGCATCCAAAGTTGTAAGAATACGACGTGTATTGCCCTCACGAATGGTTTTGACATCACGACTTTCTTGCAATAACTCACGGCTGACGTTTAATGGAAGATCTGCACTGTCGACCACACCTTGTACAAAACGCAAATAATTTGGAATCAGATTATCTGCATCATCCATGATAAACACACGTTTTACATAGAGTTTGATGCCTGCCTTGGCTTCACGTGTAAAAATATTGCTCGGTGCCTTACTTGGAATATATAACAATTGAGTATATTCAGTACTCCCTTCAACACGGTTATGCGCCCATGCCAATGGTGCTGCATAGTCATGCGTTAAATTTTTATAGAACTCAACATACTGTTCTTCTGTCACTTCTGATTTATTACGGGTCCAAAGTGCGCTTGCAGAGTTAATCGCTTCCCATTCATCCGTTTTGACATACTGACCGCCTTTAGGTTCTTCACCTTCTGCAGTCTCTTCTTCCTGCCAAACTTCTTTTTGCATTTCGATTGGCAAACTGATGTGGTCAGAGTATTTATTGATAATCTGCTTAACTTTGTAACTTTCCAGATAATCCAAAGCATCATCACGTAAATGCAAAATAATATCTGTTCCGCGTGAAGCCTTATTAATCACTTCAACTTCAAAATCACCCGTACCGCCACTCATCCAACGTACAGCATTACTTTCAGGTTCACCCGCACGGCGTGATTCAACTGTAATTTTTTCAGCAACAATAAAACCAGAATAGAAACCTACACCGAACTGACCAATCAGTTGTGCATCCGCTTTTTGATCCCCTGAAAGTTTCGACATAAAGTCTTTGGTACCAGATTTGGCAATCGTACCGAGATTATCAATCGCTTCTTGTTGTGTCAGACCAATACCATTATCTGAAATAGTGATCGTTTTTGCATCTTTATCTAAGCGAACACGTACATGTAGGTCAGGATCATTCTCATAATATTCAGGATGATTAATCCCTTCAAAACGTAATTTGTCACATGCATCAGAGGCATTAGAAATCAATTCACGGAGGAAAATTTCAGGATTTGAATACAGCGAATGGGTCACTAAATGTAAAAGCTGCGCAACTTCTGCTTGGAAGCTATGTTTTTGTGCTGCTTGTTGTGGATTCTGTTCACTCATAAATCACTCCTTAAATTCATAACACTTTTTTATTGAATGCTTTAGAAATGGAGTGACTTAAGAATATTTCAATAGTAAAATTAAAAAATAATTGATAAAAAATAATTAAAATGGACCTTGTTTATAAACACGTTCCATATACATGTCGAGTTTTTGCTGACGCATTTTATAGACATCGGTTAAGCAGGTCACATTGTCTCGACACTGATCCCGTAGTTGTAACCATTTGACTTGTTGGTCTTGAATTGCGCCTCGTGTGCCCATGGGGACTAAACGACGAATAATGTTATACGTGGTTGCCATTTTGACATCTGCATCATTTAACACCCGATGCTCACAAACAGCGTGTTCCGTTTGAGTTTGTGCATGTTCACATTTAAAACTTGCTGCATAGGCATTTGACATTAAACTTATGCCACTAAAAAGCACAGCGCTATATAAAAATAATTTCATCATATTATCAGTGCTCTTTTTCCAATTCATCTTCAACTAGCATAAAAAAATTATGTCACTTTTAATATGATCTTTTGTCTCAATCTGGTTATTGTTATCGATTTATTTTTGACCATCAAAATCAAAAAAACCTCAGACGAATCTGAGGTTTTTAACATTGTATAACTTAATTCTAAGCTTAGAATTTGTAGCTATAACCTAATGTATAAACGATTGGATCGATGTCTAAATCGAATTTTTTAACACCTGTTGCAGCTGCGGCAGCATCAGTTAAAGTTACTTCTGGGCTTAATTGTGCATAACGTGCATCAAAGAATACACCCCAGTTTTTCGCATCAGCAGGTTTAAAGTTCACACCGATTTGCCCCGCAAAACCAAAGTCTTCTTTTACATCTTTTGCTACACCAGACTCATCCCATGCAATAAATGCAGTACCACCTACACCGATGTATGGTGTAAAAGGTGTTGAGTTTTTAAGATTATATTTAAAAGTTATTGTTGGTGGTAAATGTTTAATTTTTGCAGCTTTTTCACCATTTAACAAAACATCATGACCAATTGGTGTAGCCAATAACAATTCAGCAGAAAGGTTATCATTTAAGAAATATTCTACAGATGGTGTAAATGCATACTCATGATCTGCTTCTACAACAGCACCAGGTGCAAGTGCAGTATCTTGTGTTGGTGCAATTACAGAACCACCGACTTTGACCTGAAAACCAGCTTCAGCAAAAGATAAAGTTGAAATCCCCATTAATGAAACAAGAGCAATTTGTTTTAACATTTTTCAAACCCCAGTAAAAAAAATAATTATATTAAATATTAAACACAGCAATTATATTTGATGCAAGTCTCATTTTAAAATATTTTGTAATATTATTTTCAAGTGACTGAAAAATTAAATATTATATTTTTATTCCTAGTAGAGTACTTGGTTTTAATATTATTCATATAACAAGATTAAATATAGTTAAAATATGCTTTAAATATAATGATAATTAAATTTGACTATTTTAACATTTATATTTAATGATGACATCTTTACAAATAATTCTCATTTCTATAAATCAAAAGTTTAAAGATGCCATCACACTTGAAGAAAGGATTTAAAGCTTAAAGCGTCATTGCTGCGATCCAGCCAAAGATTAATAAAGGAATATTAAAGTGGATAAACGTCGGAACCACCGTATCCCAAATATGATCGTGCTGACCATCTACACCTAAGCCTGCTGTTGGTCCTAAAGTTGAATCTGATGCTGGAGATCCTGCATCACCAAGTGCCGCTGCCGTACCAATTAACGCCACTGTTGCCAATGGAGAAAAACCAAATTGAACACACAATGGAACATAAATCACAGCAAGTACAGGCACACTCGAGAACGATGAACCAATGCCAATGGTTACAAATAAACCGATAAATAGCATCAAGAAAGCAGCAAGTGCTTTATTATCCCCGATAATATGTACAACACCATTGACCAAACTATTGATATCACCTGTATGGGTCATTACTGATGCAAAACCTGCAGCAGAAATCATGATAAACCCTACCAATGCCATCATACGCATACCTTGTACGAAGACATCATCAGCATCTTGCCATTTAAAAATACCTGATGCAGAAAGTACCGCAAAACCAACCAAACCACCCAAAATCATTGAACCAGAATACAGTTGAGAAACGAGTGTGAGAACAATCGCAAGTAAAGCCATTAAAATGGTTTTTGTTGCAATTTTAGGTGCTTGTTTGGCTTCATTTTCAAGCTCAATAGCATCCGCTTTTAACTCATCCACATTGACTGCACGTAATGGTTTATCTAAGTCAATGTTTTGTACTGTTTTAACCTGACGGTCTACATATTCTCGTGGTTTACGATAGCTAATAAACACTGCCACTAAAGTACCAATGACCATCCCTAATACAGGAATTGCCATACCCATTGGCATCATCCAACGGTCTACATGCAAGTTATATGCCGCACCAATTTTGTTGATATTTCCCATTAAAATTTGTTCAAGGAAAATGGCACCAAAACCCACAGGTAAAAAGATATATGTTGCAACCAAGCCCAAAGTTAAGACACATGCCGCAGCACGACGATCTAACTTAAGATGATTCATGACTTTTAATAGCGGTGGTACAAGTACAGGGATAAAAGCAATATGTACAGGAATTAAGTTCTGTGAAAAAATCGCAGAAATCAATAAAATAAATAACAATAAGTATTTTACTTTACGCGCTTTACTGTGGGTTGCTTCTCCCCCCAATAAGCCAATTAATTTATGTGCCAATAAATCAGGTAAGCCAGATTTTGATAAAGCCAATGCAAATGCACCTAATACTGCATAAGCTAATGCAACTTCAGCACCATCACCTAAGCCTGCATTAAATGCTTCTACAGTATCTTTTAAACTTAAACCTGCAACTAAACCACCAACTATTGCTGAGATAACCAACGTTAAAACAACAGAAACTCGTGCCAGTGATAGTATAAACATCATGGCAATCGCGATAACGACAGCGTTCATGGAAAAATTTACGATAATTTGAAAGTTTATATTTTAGCAGATTCATTACAATCGCTGTGATTCTTTAATCAGATTACATCCGAACTTAAAAGTTTCAGAATAAAAAGCCTGAGTGATCCTATTTAGAATAAACTCAGGCGAACAATAAAATATTTAAATGTTAAAATTTTTTTAAACAATAATTTCCATTTAATGATTTTTAATTATTTTTAGTGGCAAATTGCGCAATATAAGCTGCAATTTCTTGTGGGCGACTCAGCACTGCCCAATGGTTGGCATCAACGTCGACACGTTCAAAATCTGCCACCCATTTTGGCATTTCATCGATCAGTTCAGGACTTACAAATTGATCACGCTTTAGCACCACAGCTTGTACAGGACATACTGCATGTCGCTGACGTGGTTTCAACAAACGTGGCACAAAGTTAGCGCGATACAATGCAATACCATGCTCACCATCTTGAGAAATATTTGGATTGAGTGGTAAATCTTTGGTTTTTTCAAGCTGGCTCAACACTTTCCCCCAGCGTTCAGGATTAAAGAAATGCCAAACTGTTGGTGCAAGGATCGGAAGCTGGAATGCCACAATGTACCAAGACTTAATTAATTGTTTAAAAAATTTACTTTTTTGATGTGTAAATTGATCACGCATCCAAAAAGCGGCATGGTCTAAACATGGTCCAGAAATCGTCGTATAAGACAAAATACGATCTTTAAATTTTGCTTCAGTGACCGACTCCCATGTTTGGATTGAACCCCAATCATGTGCAGCCAAGTGAAACTTACGATTAGGTAGGAGTTCATTTACAACGCACTCTAAATCTAAAGACAAACGCGGTAAGGCATAATCACGAACACGTTTAGCAACTGAAGACTGCCCTGCACCTCGCACATCATAAGTTACAATGTAAAATTGTGTGATAAGTTGCTCAATTATCGGCTCCCAAACTTCTTGATTATCAGGATAACCATGCACCAAAACTAAAGCAGGCTTTTCAGGCTTACCCCATGTTTTTGCAAAAAGTTTTTGTTGATCTTGCGTTGAAATCCAATGAGTTTGTGCTTGCATTTGAATACCTTTTTTGTTTTTACATTGACTTTGCAATGACTGTACTGCGCATTTTGATCAATGTCACATCACCATTGATTATTTATTATGAACTAAAACTATCAAACTAGAATTGACCATGATCAATGTTATCAAAAAACTACAGACAATCCCTTTTATCTCTAAATTCTTTCTCAACCATTATTCACCTTATAAAGGTGCGGGCATTGAGATCGAAAAGATAGATCTGAAAAACTATTATGTGCGTGTCAAAATGCCATTAACACATAAAAATCAGAATATTGTCGGCACACACTTTGGCGGCAGTTTATATTCCATGATTGATCCATTTTACATGTTAATTTTGATGCATCATTTGGGTGATACATACATTGTATGGGACAAATCTGCCACTATTCAGTTTTTACTGCCCGGTCGTAGTACCGTTTATGCTGATATTCGTTTAGATTTTGCAGAAATTGAACATGTCAAAGCATTGGCTGAAAATTTTGCACCTGTACATCGTACTTATGTCCTGAATATTTTTGATGAATCAGGCTCAAGAATCGCTGAAGTACATAAAACGATTTATATCCGTAGAAAGAAACCGCGTGCATTTCAGCAATAATCTATAATTTTCATTGCATGAGAAAATATTCTTTTTAGTCGAATGCATCATTGCTTGCGCTCATCAAATTTAAACATCTTTCTTGGTTGATTTTTGCTATGATGCAGCGTCCCCTTTGCGATTTCTTTAAAGATTTTTTAATACTGTGCCTGACATTTTTAAACCAACCTCAGAACAAAGCTTTGCAATTGCTGAAGCACAAAAAGGGCAATCCTTTAAGGTCATTGCCTATGCAGGTACAGGCAAAACCACCACATTAAAACTGATCAGTGATGCGATGCCACAGCGCCGTGGGATGTACTTAGCATTTAATAAAGCCATTGCTACCGAAGCACAACATAAGTTTCACCGCAATGTCGACTGTCGTACATTCCATTCATTGGCATTTCGCAGCGTTCCACGTGGAGTAACGGATAAACTCCGTTTACCACGGCTTAGTCCAAGTTTTATTGCCAAAGAATATCGTTTGATGCCAATTACACTGCGTCGCATGATGGGCGGACGTTATGAAAAATATGTGTTGATGCCAAGTCGTTTGGCGAGTTTGGTTGCCAATGCCGTCAGCTATTTTTGCTCTACGAGCTCTCAGTACCCTGCGCCGCGCCATATTCAAGCACCCAGTTGGCTCCATCCTGATGATATAGAAAGCCTACAACAACACCTTTATCCTGCGGTTGAACGGCGTTGGTTAGAATCTATTGATCAAAATCATCAAGCGGGTATTGGTCATGATATTTATTTAAAATTATGGGCATTGTCTGATCCAGTCATCCCTGCAGATTATGTTTTATTTGACGAAGCACAAGATGCCGATCCGCTCATGCTCGGTATTTTATTACGTCAACGCAGTACCCAAGTAATTTATGTTGGCGATGCCCATCAACAAATCTACGCATGGCGTGGTGCAGTGAATGCCATGCAGCAAATGCCCTTACCTGAGTCCCGTTTAACCACTTCGTTTCGTTTTGGTGAGTCGGTTGCCGAGGTTGCCAATAGTTTATTGGGTGCCTTAAATGAAACGGTTCCTTTATTGGGCAATCCAGAACTAAGATCCTCAGTAGTGAATAAACCGCATACCAAAATGCGAGATGCGATTTTATGCCGTACCAATGCCCGTGCAATGGAATTGTTATTGTCAGGTTTAGTACAAGGCGATAAAGTCAGTTTACAAGCTGACCATGCGCGCTTAAACCGTTTTGTCGATGCAGCAAGTTTACTCAAACAAGGTAAACGTGTGACCGATGTTCCCGAACTAGCGTGGTTTAACTCTTGGCATGATGTACATGAATATTGCGAAACCAATGATGGTAGTGATATTAAGCCCTTGGTGAAATTGGTCGATGATCATGGTACAGAACCACTCAAAAAAGCACTTGCCAAAATTACCCCAATAGAGCAAGCTGATTATGTCATTTCGACTGCACACAAAGCCAAAGGTTTAGAATGGAATCGAGTGCATATCGAAGATGATTACCAATTTAAAATCAATGGACTTGAACATAAAATCAGTGATGAAGAACTGCGTTTACTGTATGTGGCATGTACACGTGCCAAACTCAGTTTAAATATCCATCACATTTACGATCTCATTCAACAGTTAAAAATCAAAAATCCGTTAAAACACCAAGCAACTGCATAAGTTTTAAGACTCAAGTAAATATTTGCAGGTATATTATGAAACTTCTCTCCATCCATCTGCGCCACGTTTATCATTTTGCAGATTTAAAATTAGAATTTCGTCCTACAAAGCAGCCCATCACCTTGATTTTAGGTGCCCAAGCCTCGGGTAAAACTGCCATTTTAAAAAATATTTATCAGTCTTTAACTTGGTTTGCAGCTCGTTTTAAAGATCTACGCACACCAGGTGTGGTCATGCTGGATCAAGACATTATGCAAAATCGTTTGCAGTCCAAACTTGATGTGTGTATTAAATTTCCGACTGAATTAGGTATATTGCCTGAAAGTAACAACTCACCAGAACAAGACCCTTCAATTTGTACATGGCAGCTCTATAAAACCTTAAATGCAAATGGTGTTGGCATCAGTCGTCCTGAATTGCAACAACTTGAACAATTGGTCGGTTTATATTTAAAAGCCATTCACCAAGATCCATTACAAGGTTTACCTTTAATTGCGTATTACCCTGCTGAGCGTTTTATTAATGAAATTAATTTACTCAGCAAAAACAATCCTGCGGTGATGCAAACCACGGCTGCTTATGAATTAACTCCCATTCCTTTTACCACTTTTACACGCTTTTTTGAGTGGTTTAGAGAAATCAGCGATATTGAAAATGCACAATCAGCACAATTATTTCAAAAAATTCTCAATGAAAATACACAGGCTAATCCAACTCAAGATAACCAATTAAATTCAGATTTTCAGAATGCCCTGTTCCAAGCCCGCAGCCACTTACACTCGCCCAGCTTACAAGCTTTAAAAAATAGCCTGAATACCGTTATTCCTGAACTCAGTGATATTTTCATTGAATATAAGCCTAAATTACAGTTAATGGTCACTTATAAAAATCAAACTCAAAATTTTCAACAACTTTCCAGCAGCATTAAAAATTGGATCGCTTTAGTAGGAGATATCGTAAGACGTTTATGTTTGCTCAATCCTTTGAGTTTATACCCATGTTTAGAAGCCGATGGTATTTTATTAATTGATCATATAGATGCTGAACTTGACCAAGATCATGCACAAATGATTTTGCCGCGTTTACATCAAGCTTTTCCAGAAATTCAGATTATTGCCAGTACTTTGCATGAGCAATTATTTGAACCTACTGAAAATATGCAACTTTTCCAACTGAATCAGCAAAGAATTCAAGAAATTAAACTCCAAGAATACCATGCAAATTTAGCACAGCTTTATGAAGATCTACAGGATCAAATGCCCAACCACACAAACACAGAGATCATGTCTGAACCCGTTTCAGCAGTCGACCAATTGTTTGCACAATTTCAAAAAATGTCGGCACAAGAACAGCAACAATTACGTGAATTATTACATATTGATGATGATCACACCTCGCTCAAGCCCGTACTGTAATAAAGCGCGTTTATACTCTAAATATCAAAAAAGAGGTTGATTTCTCAAATCGTGAATATGCTATAAACGATATACTGCTTAGAAAAATCGAGGTACTTTGCGTCGCTCTTTCTACCTCAACCTTATTGGGTGTTTTTCATACAAAATAAATGTCGTATAAGACGTATAATCATTACTCTTTGTGCAAAAACTGACAAAATAAATTGATGTTGAACTAGCCATGTAATAAGATAAAAAATCAATATGAATTAAATTTTTCAATTCATATTGATTTTTCAATCGTTTTATCAAGTTGTGCAACATAGCTTATTTTTTTGTTTTTTTACAATATTTCGGCTTTCAAGATTTAAGTCATTGGATGGTTCTTTGCTTTCCTCAAATCCTTGAAAGATAAAATTCACGATAGGTTCCATGACCTATTCACGACAATGGATATACGTGTGCTACCGATTATCATATTGCTACCGTTAATACTCGGCACCACCCTTGTCTCATGGCTGAAAAATGTCTCACGTGAGGCTACAGCTTTAGGGGCAATTGGAGTCAGTTCAACTAGTTTCATCTTGTTACTGACTCAAGCAAAGCAAGTCTTTCAAGGGGCTGTAATTTCTCAAAGTTGGCCATGGTTGCCACAAGTTGGAATTGATTTAAGTTTTCGCCTCGATGCGCTCGGTTTGATTTTCGCCCTGCTGATTACAGGCATCGGTACACTGATTTATATTTATGCCTATTTCTATCTCAGTGCTAAAAACTCTCTCAGTAAACTGTATTTTTTACTCATGCTGTTTATGGCAGCAATGTTGGGCATTTCTCTCTCCAATAATCTCATTATTCTCTTAGTATTTTGGGAGCTAACCAGTATCTCCTCATTTTTATTGGTCGGTTACTGGAGTAATTATGAGGCAGCACAACGTGGCTCACGTATGGCCTTGACCATTACAGGCATGGGCGGTTTAGCTATGCTAGGTGGGTTTGTGTTACTAGGGCAAGTCACCCAAACCTATCAAATTGACCAAATTTTAACGATGACCGATACCATTCAAAATAGTCATCTGTTTGTACCCATTTTATTCCTGATTTTATTGGGTGCTTTTACCAAAAGTGCGCAATTCCCGTTCCATTTTTGGTTGCCCAATGCAATGGCAGCACCAACGCCTGTCTCTGCTTATCTGCATTCGGCAACGATGGTCAAAGCAGGGATTTTCCTATTAGCACGTCTATTACCGATCTTTGTGGGATCAGCTTTATTTCATAATATTGTGACCACGATTGGTCTATTTACGCTCTGCATGGCTGCATTTTTTGCCATTTTCAAAGAAGACTTAAAAGGCTTATTGGCATATTCCACTATCAGTCATCTCGGCTTGATCGTATGTTTATTGGGAATCGGTTCTCCGCTTGCCGTGGCTGCTGCTATTTTTCATATCATTAACCATGCAACCTTTAAAGCAGCATTATTCATGATTGCAGGTATTATTGATCATGAGTCTGGTACACGAGATTTAAGAAAACTCAGTGGTTTATGGCAACTCTTGCCCTTCACAGGGACCTTAACCATGATCACTGCTGCTTCAATGGCAGGTGTTCCATTGACCAATGGTTTCTTGTCTAAAGAAATGTTCTTTACTGAACTATTGGCAAACTTGTCAGGGACATACGTTGTTTTTGCAGCAATTGTCGCAACATTGGCAGGCTTGTTTGCTGTGGCATATTCTACGCGTTTGGTACACGGCGTATTTTTCGATGGTGGTTTGGGCAAAGATGTTCCCAATAAAGATGCACATGAACCCCCAATTGGCATGCGTCTACCCGCCATTCTGTTAGCTATTTTATGTATTGCAGTGGGTGTATTGCCTGCGCTCTTGGTTGAAAATATTGTCAATGCGGGTACACGTTCGAGTACACAATTAGCCGATTTTACAGGGGTGCATTTAGCGATTTGGCATGGTTTTAATTTGCCTTTACTCATGAGTGCCATTGCCTTAGTCGGTGGTGTAGTCTTCTATTTTACTTTGGCAAAAGGCAGCCGTATCCGTGACATTGACCTTGATCCCAAGCTTGGTCCCTTACAAGGTTATTTAATCTTTGAAAATTTCCTTAAATATTTATTACGTTTTGCACAAAAACTGAAACGCTCCACTGAAACAGGTTCGTTGCAAACGTATTTATTTTGGATTGTGGCATTTAGTCTTGTTTTGGTGACCACACCAATGCTTAACCAAGGGCTGAGTACAGGCACACGTGAACTCACGCATGCTCCATTTATTGCCATCGTTTTATGGCTGATCCTGTTCTCTGGTTGTTGGATGATGCTATGGTTTCACCATGAGCGTATCAAAGCCGTTTTGATCAGTGGTGCTGTTGGCTTAGTCGTGACGATGGTTTTTGTTACCATGTCTGCACCCGATTTAGCACTAACGCAAATCACGGTTGATGTCGTGACTACAGTATTGCTGCTGATGAGTTTATCGTTATTGCCACAACTCACCCCGTATGAATCAAGTCGTACTCGTCGTTGGCGCGATGCCATTTTGGCGATTGGTGGTGGTTTTGGTATAGGCTGGATTGCTTGGTTAATTCTGACCCGTGATCATAATTCGATTTCTTGGTTCTTTGCACAGCAATCTATTCCTTTAGGCGGTGGCTCAAATATCGTGAATGTGATCTTGGTCGACTTCCGTGGCTTCGATACCTTTGGTGAAATTACCGTGCTTGGTATTGCAGCCATCGGTGCACTTTGTCTGATGGATGGCATGCGTGCGCATGGTACAACGATGACGCAAGGTCTAACCTTCCGTTTCAATCCTTCACCCTTGATGTTTCGTATGACGGCATCATGGGTACTGCCATTGGCATTGGTGGTCAGCCTATATATTTTTCTACGTGGACACAATTTACCAGGAGGTGGATTTATTGCTGGCTTAATTACCTCTATGGCATTGGTCATTCAATACATCGGTTTAGGTCAAGACAAAGCTGAACAACTCTTACGTGCAAAATCAGGTCGTTTGTATGAAATTTGGATTGGTGCGGGTTTAACTATCGCAGGTTTAACAGGTCTCGCAGCATGGTTCTGGGGACGTCCGTTCCTGACCAGTGCGCATATCTATGTGGAAACTAGTATTTTTGGAAAATTCCATCTCGCATCCGCAGCGGCATTTGACTTAGGCGTATATATCTGTGTGGTTGGCGCAACAATGTTGCTCATTTCAGTGCTAGGCGACTCTCGACATTCGAGTCTTTCTGGCCCTGTACCTAAGGAGTAACTCATGATCAGTCTAGAATTTTTACTCGCTTCAGCCATCGGTTTATTGGTGGCAACAGGAATTTACTTACTGCTTCGTGCACGTACATTTCCCGTGGTATTAGGTTTAGCCATGATCGGCTATGCAGTCAATTTATTCTTATTTGCGATGGGACGAATCAATATCAATGCGCCTGCTGTACTCACTGATGCAAGTAAAGTCACAGATCCTTTACCACAAGCGTTAGTGTTAACCGCAATTGTGATTGGTTTCGCCACAACTGCATATATTGTGCAACTGGCATTACGCAGTCGCTATGAGTCAGGGACAGATCATGTGGACTCCAAAGATGAGCCGAGCAACTTTGACTCTCGTGAGGATGCACCATAATGAATTTTCTTGATTTTTGGCTGTCTCACACGCCTATTTTCAGTATTTTAATTCCTGCCTTTACAGGTTTTATTCTCATTTTACTGGGTAATCCAGGTTCAGGTTCATTAGCAAATGACTGGCGTCAACCGTGGCGACGGAGTATTAGTTTAATTTCTGCTGTTCTCGGTTTTGTTACAGCACTTTACTATCTCTACCAAGCCAATACTGGGCAGATTTTTGTGTATCAGCTCAGTGAATGGTCAGCACCTTTCGGCATTGTACTGGTTTTAGATCGCTTATCTGCACTGATGTTAGTACTCACCTATGCACTTGCTACACCACTGCTTTGGTTTGCCAGTAAAGAATGGGATGAACGTGGACGTTATTTCCATGCCATGTCACATCTGCTTCTTATGGGGGTATGTGGAGCGTTCTTAACAGGCGATTTATTTAACTTATTCGTCTTTTTTGAAATTTTATTAATGGCATCTTATGTCTTGTTGTTGCATGGACAAGGCAAAGCACGCTTCCAACTCGGTATTCATTACGTCACGATTAATCTTTTAGCTTCAGCTCTGTTCCTTATTGGCTTGGGCATGATCTACGGTAGTGTCGGCACTCTAAATATGACTGATGTGGCACGTATTATTCCAACCTTAGAAAATGATCAGCATACGCTCGCTGTTGCAGGTGGATTACTGCTATTTGTGGTCTTTGGTATCAAAGCAGCAATGTTACCTGTAGGTTTTTGGCTACCGAAAACCTATGCCGTTGCTGCAACCCCTGTCGCAGCACTGTTTACCATCATGACCAAAGTCGGAATTTATTCGATTTTAAGGGTCAATGGTACTGTTTTTCAGGATACATGGGGACAGCAAATTTTCAGCAACTATTTGTTGATTATTGGTTTAGTCACCTCTTTATATGGTGCAATCGCGGCGATTGGTACTGAACGTTTAAGACGTTTTGTTGGCTTTATGATTTTGTCTTCAGTCGGGACTATTTTGGTTGCGATTGCATTATTAAATGAACAGGCATGGTCAGCAGGTTTGTATTACATGGTGCACAGTACCATTATTGCGGCATCGTTCTATTTACTCTGTGGTTGGATCACGTCACAACGTGGCATATTCAAAGACCACCTCAAAGTTGCACCTAAAATGAAGCAAGAAAAAGCCGTTTCAATCAGCTTTTTTATCATTGCTTTAATGATGGCAGGTTTACCGCCATTTAGTGGTTTTTTAGGCAAGGTTTTGATTTTGCAAGCAACTGCTGGCTCAGCATATCAATTATGGATCATTATCATTGTTTTATTGGTCAGTTTACTCAGTATCATCGCATTTACCCGTGCTGGCTTTATACTGTTTTGGCGTGCAACAAAACCTGAAGATAATCCCAAAGAAGAAGCCTTTGCTGCTTATCAGCAATTACCTGAAAAATCACCTGCACGAAATGATAAAACCATTTACATTTTATTATTTGGTTTGATCATGTATGTGGTCTGTGCTCAACCGCTTGTACATTATTTAGAATTAACATCGAAACAGTTAAAAGATACCCAACTGTATCAAAAAATGATTTTAAAAACAGATGCTGACCATAATGTCATTAGTGTACAACCCTTTGATCCAAACTACTTACCAGAAACGAAATATGGGGGTGAAAGCCCTGATGCCAATGCTCATCTGATTCCTTATATTGTTTCGCCAAAAACCATGCAAGGCGAGCATATTTCTGAGTTTAAACAACGCCAAATTCAACAGCAAGGACATGAGTTAACCCCTATTGATGACAATAAACTAAAACCGATGGAGGAACAATAAATGGACAATAAAGTTTCATTCCTTGACCGTTATTTTCCTCATCCTTTTATCTCAATAATCGTGGCTTTAAGTTGGCTCATGCTGGGACATAGCTTTGAGTTATTTGATATTTTTTGCGCTTTAATTTTAGGGATCATCATTCCTAAACTGCTTCAACCTTTTGTTGTACGCACACCTAATATTCACTGGACTTTGGCAGCTAAACTATTTTTTGTCGTACTGTGGGATATTATTATTTCTAATATCCGTGTTGCTAAACAAGTACTTGGTCCAACAAAAAATTTACATCCCAAATGGTATCGGGTGCCTTTAGAAACTGATCATGAACATGTCAATACCTTACTGGCCATGATTATTACCACCACCCCAGGCACTGTCACAGCAGGGATCGACCAAGAACGTGGTGATATATTGGTACATTCGTTGAGTTCAGATGATCCTGAAGCGGAAATTCAAGACATTAAAGCTCGTTATGAAGCCCCTCTGATTGCCATTTTTAATGCAACACAAGGAGATGATGCATGATCATTTTGCCTTATGCTTTAGGAATTTGCTTATTGGCATTGGCTATCTCAATGCTATTTTGCCTCTATCGTTTAATCATCGGACCTTCGATCGTTGACCGTTTATTGGCGCTTGATACCTTATTTTTAAATGCCACTTGTCTGGTGGTCTTGCTTGGCATCTATTGGGCAAGCACCAATTTATTTGAAGGGGCATTATTGGTTGCAATGCTTGGTTTTGTTTCAACTGCAGCATTAGCACGTTACTTCACCACTGGTCATGTGATCGATTAGGAGCAAAAAATGGAAATCAATATGCAACTGATCATGGAAATTATTGTTTCATTCTTCCTAATTGTAGGTGCATTCTTCCTGCTAGTCGGTGGCATTGGGATGGTGAAACTGCCCGATTTATTTATGCGCCTGCATGCACCAACTAAATCGAGTACTTTGGGTTTAGGAAGCTTTTTATTGGCTGCGATGATCTATGCAGCTTTTCAAGGTCGTTTTGGATTTGCAGAATTGCTCATCACTTTATTTGCATTTATCACAGCACCTGTATCTGCAAATTTAATTGCACAGGCCGCGATTCACCTACGTTTACGCTCCACCTCAGGTGATGTACCCGAAGCTCTTGACCGCCCTTTACCTTGGCAGCGTCAACGTAAACTTAAACAGTTTGATGATGAAATTTAACTCAAAAGCCAATGATCGACATTGGCTTTTTTATATCAAAGCATTAACTATATAGAGCTGGATGAGCATCTTCTTGGAAGCTTTCCATGCCATAATCATCTGCTAACTTTTCTTTCCAATACGCCACGATTTTTGAATAATCAATTTCATCAGGATGAAAATCTGCTTTGTAATATGACAAATATTCAGGAATTAATGAAATCAACATTTTGGAAATCATATATACACCAAAAAGATTTTGTGGCACTTTAGGTAAGCTTTTCTTCCAATCTTGCATAAATAAACGCGTTGCAGAATAAAACGTCAAACTTGCAAAACCTGTCGTGACATTGCGCATTACACGGCGACGTACTTGATCATCATGGTAAATCGCTTGATACACATCAAAAGCCACTGCACGATGTTCAATTTCCTCAATTGCATGCCATACCCACAGTTTAATTGCATCGTCATCTAAGGTTTGCAGCACTTCAGGATGACGTAAAATATAGCCCCCCAAGAGTGCCGTAAAATGTTCAAAAGCAGCCGTTACCGCAAGTTGTAACTTTGGATGCACGCTCTTAATAAAAGCATCACGACGACCTAACCAAGCTTGAAAACTATCTAAGTTATAGTCATCACGACGCCAAGCATCATTAAAATCAGCATGGGCTTTAGAATGCATCGCCTCTTGACCAATAAACGCCGCAATCTGTGCTTGTAATTTTTCATCCGTGATTTTGTCACGCACATTCCGCACGCTATGAACAAAGAATTGTTCACCAATTGGAAATGTTGAAGACAATGCTGTCAATAAATGTGACATGACTGGAGAATTCGCAAAAAAATGTCTGCGAATATTTTTCGGGTTAAAGCTAGGTTTACGTACTTTAATCCCAATCGCTTTTGGGCGGTTTAAATATGATTTTTCTTTCGCCACTTGTGCAACTGTCATCGGGATAATCCTACATTTGTTGGAATTTAAATCTATACTGACAGATCATTCAAAATTGTATATTGCCAAAATGATCACACAATTGGCATAAACGTTAATTGAGTCATTTCAGCCAATTTAACCGCAGAACACTGGTTATAAATAAAATCATAAACCATTGAATATGAAATGAATAATAAAAAATAAATCACATATATTTTTTTACATTTTACCCTGTATTTCATCATAAAAACAAAACCCGCATGACTGCGGGCTTTGGAAATGGGTCTTTGAATTTTAGACGTATCATCCAATCAAACGTCAAGGTAATCCAAAATACCTTCTGCTGCCTGACGACCTTCCCAGATAGCAGTCACTACCAAGTCAGAGCCACGCACCATATCGCCACCCGCAAAAATTTTCGGATTAGATGTTTGGAATTTATATTCTTGTTTCTCAGCGGCAACAACACGCCCAGAACCGTCAAGGTTAATATTTGCATCTGCAAACCAATCTGCTGGACTCGTACGGAAACCAAATGCCAATAAAACTGAATCAGCTGGTAAAACTTCTTCAGAACCTGGAATTGGCTCAGGGCTACGACGACCACGACTGTCCGGTTGACCCAATTGAGTCGTAACAAATTTAACACCTGTTACTTTTCCATTTTCACCAACAATTTCAATCGGTTGACGGTTAAATTGGAATTCCACACCTTCTTCACGTGCATTTTTTACTTCACGACGTGAACCCGGCATGTTTTCTTCGTCACGGCGATATGCACAAGTCACAGAAGTCGCACCTTGACGAATTGAAGTACGGTTACAGTCCATCGCAGTATCACCACCACCAAGAACGATCACCTTTTTACCTTCAACACTGATGTATTCAGACGGATCTTTTTCCCAACCTTGGGTGCGGTTCACATTCGCAATGAGGAAATCAAGTGCATCGACCACACCATCTAAATCCTCACCTGCAAAACCACCTTTCATGTAAGTGTATGTTCCCATACCCATAAAGACTGCATCATAGTCAGCAAGTAACTGATCAATGGTCACATCCGTGCCAATTTCAGTATTTAAACGGAATTCAACGCCCATACCTGAGAAAATCTCACGGCGACGTTTCATCACATCTTTTTCCATTTTAAATTCAGGAATACCAAAAGTGAGCAAACCGCCAATTTCAGGGCGCTTGTCGAATACAACAGGCTTAACACCATTACGCACTAAAATATCTGCACAACCTAAGCCTGCTGGACCTGCACCAATGATGGCAACTTTTTTATTGGTCCATTTCACAGATGACATATCTGGACGCCAGCCGAGTGCAAACGCCGTATCATTAATATATTTTTCAGCATTACCAATCGTCACTGCACCAAAACCGTCATTTAAGGTACATGCTCCTTCACATAAACGGTCTTGTGGACATACACGACCACACACTTCAGGCAAAGTATTGGTTTGATGGCAAAGCTCTGCCGCTTGGAAAATGCGACCTTCTGCAATCAGTTTCAACCAATTTGGAATGTAGTTATGTACTGGACATTTCCATTCGCAATATGGATTACCACAACCTAAACAACGGTGGGTCTGATTTGCTGCCACTTCGGCTGTAAAAGGTTTATAAATTTCCACAAACTCTGCTTTGCGGACATTGAGATCTTTTTTCTCAGGGTCTTGGCGTGCGACATCCAGAAATTGAAAGTCATTGTTTAGGCGCTCAGCCATGTCTCTCTCCGTGGGTAGGCACAAACAGTGGATTGATCTGTTGTGCCTGCCTATGTATCAGCAGTAGTAGAATTATTGTGGATCAGCTTTGGTTGTTTTTAATAAGGTCTGTAAATTTGCAGCCTTTGGTTTAACCAACCAGAATTTACGACTGTAAAAATCAAACTCATTACGAATTTTATACGCCCAAGCACTACCTGTTTCAGCAATATGTTCATCCAAAATACGAAGTAAGAATTCTTGATGTTCTTCCATCGCTTCTGTAGAAATACGGTTCAATTCGATAAGTTCATGGTTATAGTAATCAACAAAGTCATTATCTAAGTCAAGTACATAAGCAAAACCACCTGTCATCCCTGCACCAAAGTTGTGTCCAACTTTGCCCAGTACTGTCACGATCCCGCCTGTCATGTATTCACAACAATGGTCGCCTGCACCTTCAATTACTGCAAACGCACCAGAGTTACGTACCGCAAAACGTTCACCTGCTGTACCTGCTGCAAACAACTTACCGCCTGTTGCACCATAAAGACAAGTATTACCAATAATCGCGGTTTCTTGAGTTTGGAAAGGTGAGCCTTTTGGTGGGAAAATTGAGACACGGCCACCCGCCATGCCTTTACCCACATAGTCATTCGCATCGCCTTCAAGGCTGATATGCAAACCACCTGCGTTCCACACACCCAAAGACTGACCTGCTGTACCCGTCAAATTCACTTTAACAGGATGGTTTTCCATGCTTAAGTTACCATAACGCTTCGCAATTTCACCTGAAATACGTGCACCGATTGAACGATCACAGTTACCGACAGTAAAGTGATATTCACCGCCTGTACCTGCTTCAATCGCAGGCAACATTTCTGCCACCATTTTCTCTGCAAGAACACCTTTATCAAATGGTGCATTGCCTTGAACTTGACAATATTGCGCTTTACCTTCAGCAGCAGGATGCGATTCTAACAACGCACTTAAGTCAAGGTTGGCATGTTTTTCAGTTTCACCTGGTAACATTTCAAGTAAATCAGTACGACCAATCAAGTCTTTTAAGCTTGCAACACCAAGTGCTGCCAACCATTCACGTGTTTCTTCGGCAATGAAGTGGAAGAAGTTAATCAACATTTCAGGTTCACCAATGTAGTGTTCCTGACGTAAATGATCTTGTTGAGTTGCAACACCTGTTGCACAGTTATTTAAATGGCAAATACGAAGATATTTACAACCCAAAGCAATCATTGGTGTAGAACCAAAGCCAAAGCTTTCAGCACCAAGAATGGCAGCTTTAACCACGTCTAAACCTGTTTTCAGACCGCCATCGGTTTGTACACGCACTTTACCACGGAGATCATTTACGCGAAGCGCTTGGTGAGCTTCAGAAAGACCCAATTCCCATGGCGAACCTGCATGGTGAATCGAAGAAAGTGGAGATGCTGCTGTACCACCGTCATAACCTGAAATGGTAATAAAATCGGCATAAGCTTTGGCAACACCTGCGGCAATCGTACCGACACCTGGCTCAGATACCAATTTCACCGATACCATCGCTTGAGGATTGACCTGTTTTAAGTCAAAGATCAATTGTGATAAATCTTCAATTGAATAAATATCATGGTGTGGTGGTGGAGAAATAAGCGTTACACCTGGTACAGAATAACGTAAACGTGCAATTAAGCCATTCACTTTACCACCCGGTAACTGACCACCTTCACCCGGTTTTGCACCTTGCGCAACTTTAATCTGTAAAACTTCAGCATACGTTAAATAGGCAGGCGTTACACCAAAACGACCTGATGCAATTTGTTTGATTTTCGAGTTACGAATCGTGCCATAACGTGCAGGATCTTCACCGCCCTCACCTGAGTTTGAACGACCACCAATGGTGTTCATGGCAATTGCAATCGCTTCATGTGCTTCAGGAGACAATGCACCCAATGACATGCCTGCTGAGTCAAAACGTGGCAGAATTTCTTCAACCGACTCAACCGCTTCCAATGGAATGGAGTTATCAGTTTTGAGTTTTAATAAATCACGAATGGTTGCAATTGGACGTGTATTTACAAGCTCTGCGTATTCTTTAAAGTCAGCATAATTGCCTGAACGCACTGATTTATGTAAGGCATTGATTACGTCAGGATTAAAGGCATGGTATTCCTTGTCGAAGACGAATTTCAACAAACCACCCTGCTCGATTGGTTTACGTGATTTCCACGCTGTGTCTGCCAGTTTTTTCAAATCATTTTCAAGGTCAACAAAAGTTGCACCTTTAATACGGCTTGGTACACCTGTGAAGCATTTATTGACCACTTCTTCAGATAAACCAACGGCTTCAAACAACTGACCACCACGGTAAGAGGCAACAGTCGAAATCCCCATTTTCGAAAGAACTTTCAATAAGCCTTTTTCAATACCTTTACGGAAGTTGGCTTGTGCATGGATTGGATCGCCCAATAACTCACCTTTCGCGATCAAATCATTGATCACGTCATACGCTAAGTATGGATAAATCGCAGTCGCACCAAAACCAAGCATTACCGCAAACTGATGTGCATCACGTGCTAAAGCAGTTTCAACAATAATGTTGGCATCGGTACGTAAACCCACTTCAATTAAATAATGATGAATCGCACCTGTCACCATCGCAGCATTGGCAGGCAAGAAACCTTCACGGATTTTTTTGTCCGAAATCACCAATAATGTTTTGCCATCACGAATCGCCTGAGCTGCCTCGCTACAAATACGCGTAATTGCTGCTTCCAAACCTTCGTTTTCAGCATAGTTCAAATCGATGTCTGCAATTTCATATCCCTTACGACCAAGGGTACGAATTTGGTGCATTTTTGAATTAGATAATACAGGGCTTGAAATAATCAAACGGTCTGCATGCTCAGGACCTTGTTCAAAGACATTTTGTTCACGACCTAAACAAGTTTCGAGTGACATGACAATTGATTCACGTAACGGATCAATTGGTGGATTGGTCACTTGGGCAAACTGTTGACGGAAATAATCTGTCACATGGCGAACTTGACGTGACAATACAGCCATTGGTGTATCATCACCCATCGAGCCAACAGCCTCTTGACCACTTTCAGCGATTGGGCGAAGCAATTGATCACGTTCTTCAAAGGTCACCATAAACATTTTTTGTGCCGATTTTAAAGCATCGCCTTTTAAACCTTGGTCACATAAATACTCTTCAAGCTCAGGGCTACCTTGTACACGTACTGAATTTTCACGTAACCATTCACGGTATGGACGCATTTTTTTCAGGTGGTTGCTGACATCTTTAGTATCAAGCATTTTACCTGTAAAAGTATCAACAACTAAAATTTGACCTGGTCCCACACGACCTTTAGACACTACATCTTCAGGTTCATAACCCCAAACCCCAATTTCTGATGCAAGTGTGATATAGCCATTTTTAGTAATCACCCAACGTGCTGGTCGTAAACCATTACGGTCAAGCATACAAATTGCATGACGACCGTCTTGAATAACCAGACCTGCAGGACCATCCCAAGCTTCCATATGCTTAGAGTTAAACTCATAGAATGCACGTAAGTCAGCATCTAGAGTTTCCACGTTTTGCCAAGCTGGTGGGACTAACATACGTAATGCACGGAACAAGTCCATACCACCACCGACCAAGATCTCAAGCATATTATCCATACTTGAAGAATCCGAACCTGTACGGTTTACAATCGGATTTAAATCAGTTAAGCCTGGTAATAATGGATTTTCGAATTTCGGGGTACGTGCTGCAGCCCAATTGCGGTTTGCAGTAATGGTGTTGATTTCACCATTGTGTGCCAAATAACGGAATGGCTGTGCCAATGGCCAACGTGGCAATGTATTGGTAGAGAAGCGTTGGTGAAACACTACGATATGCGAATCTAAACGCTCATCTGCAAGGTCAGTATAGAAGTCTGCAATATAAGCAGGCATCATTAACCCTTTATAACTGATCACAGTTGAACATAATGTAGTGACATAAAAATATGGATCATTCGTGATTTTTTGTTCAGCACGACGACGTGCCATAAATAACTTACGGTTAAATTCCGCTTCAGTCACACCCATTGGGCAATTGACAAAAATTTGTTCAAATGCAGGTAAAGACTGCATTGCGATCGAACCAAGTGCATCATTATTAGTTGGAACGACACGCCAACCAATCACACGACAACCTTCTTCTTCGATTTCTTTGGTCAGTACTTGTTTTGCATGTGCTGCTAAAGCAGGATCTAAATTTAAAAAGACGGTTCCGACCGCAAAAATTTCACTCAGGGTAATATCACTGATTTTTTTTGCTTCTTCACGAAAGAATGCTTTTGGCATCGCTAAGAGTAAGCCACAACCATCACCGGTCTTACCATCTGCAGCAATACCACCACGATGCGTCATACAACTTAAACTATGAATTGCGGTCTTGACGAGGTCATGACTTGCATCACCCTGCATATGGGCGATCAAACCGAAACCACAGTTATCTTTAAACTCATCCGGTTGGTATAAACCTTGAGCGGGAGCTACAGTATTAGGCGATGGCATGTGCATAGCGTACCCTTCTTTTAACAAAGGCCCATAAGGGCAAAAATCTAATATATAAAACCAGTGAGAGTATTGACTAATCATTAGTAATACACTTTCGGTTCTCACTACTCCAGTTCGTTTTGAATTAAATTGCAAATAGTTTTTACTTGTTCACTCTGCACTTATTTAAAGCAATCCAACTGGTTTCAAGCATCAATTGATTTAATCAGTTTGCGCCAAAATAGGGACAACTTCATCAATCAATGCACCAATAAAGCAATAAATATGCCAAAACCTATTTTTATTCACCATTTAATGCAAATCTAATAAAAATAAAGCTTCTTTTCAGTATTTATTCTTTATTTCTTTTATACATCATTGCACCATTCTTGTGCAAATGCTTTTATTTAGCCCCAAATTCGCTCTATTTTAGTACCATTCAGTTAAATGGGTCACTAATTTCCTGCGTAGTTGGTTTTCGTTCTATTGTTGGTGCAGTTGTTGTATTCGTTGTAGGCGTTGTGGTTGTCATTGGCCGCTTTTGCTCTGTAGCTGCTGGATCTTTATTTACTGGAGCTGTAGAGGGTGTCGAAGTTGTAGGTGCGACTGTTTTGGTTGTACTAGAAGAAGATGGCGCAACAGGCTTAGGCTGTGCCAACAAAGACTCATCAATAATAGGTAATGCAGCAGGTCTTAAGTTGATATTATAAAGTTTATTTCCACCCAACATTTCCTCTGAACCCAAATCATTGACCAAACTTGCATATTGCTCCAAACCAACTACTTGCGGTTGAATCGTATTTGGTAATTTTAATGTGGTTAGTTGTTGTAATGCTGCTTTGGCTTGATCATCATTTTTATAAACACCATATGCCATGACATATTGTTCAGCTTGATCTTCAGCACTTAAACGAAAATAAATCAAATTTTTACGGTCTGCTTGCTTCAATAAAAAACCACGAATCACATCTTCATTCGATGATTTAAACAATTCAATAATATAATTTTTCTTATTTTCCTCAAAAAATTTAGTCCCACGAAACTCAGGCTCATGATTACCTGAAGCAACCACTCGCGTGGTCATTTCAAGTGGGCGGACTTCATCCATTAATGCACCAAGATGGGTCGTTGCAGCAACTTTCTCAGGTTGGATTTGAACTTGAGTTTCCTCAATTGGATTACTGACTTCAACCAACTCTTTGGTATCCGTCATGGCCCAAAAAATCAGTGCAGCAACAAAGCACAGCAATCCCATTATTAACCAAATATAGTGTTGAATATTCTGCCAATTTAAACGAATTGCTGCCATTGCCTGAACCTTATTATGCTTGGTTAGCGAGAATTGCCTGTTTCATCAACTCTACATCAAAATCTTTGGTAATTACTGCTTGCCCAAGTTGCTTCATGAGCACCAAACGCAATTGACCATTTAACACTTTTTTGTCGTGTGACATATATGCCAAAAACTCCTCAAGTGGAATTTTAGGACATACTATAGGTAATTTGGCACGTTGTATGATTTTTTTTGTACGTTCTAAATCATCAGCACTGATCCACCCCATCCGCTGAGATAGATCAGCCGCCATGACCATACCTGTTGCTACAGCTTCGCCATGCAACCATTCACCATAACCAAGATAGGATTCAATTGCATGCCCAAAGGTATGCCCTAAATTGAGCAATGCACGTTCACCTTGTTCTTTTTCATCATTAGCCACAATACGTGCTTTATGCGCACATGAACGATAAACTGCTTCTGCTAATAATTCAGCATCTTGTTTCAGCAAACCCTCGATATTCTGCTCAAGCCATGTTAAAAATTCTGCATCGCCCAACAAAGCATATTTGATCACTTCAGCCAAACCTGCTGATAACTCACGCGGTGGCAAGGTACTCAGCTGTGCCATATCGGCTAAAACCACCTGGGGTTGCTGAAATGCACCAATCATGTTCTTGCCGAGTGGATGATTAATTCCTGTTTTACCACCCACACTTGAATCAACTTGCGACAACAAAGTTGTCGGAACCTGAATGAAATAAACACCTCGTTGAAAACATGCTGAAGCAAAACCAGCCATATCTCCAATCACACCACCGCCCAGTGCTAATACCGTTGCATCACGGTTAAAACCATTTTCCAATAAAGCATCAAAAATTAAATTCAAATGTTCAATATTTTTATATTTCTCACCATCAGGCAACACGCATGTGGCAACTTTTTTTCCTAATTTCTTAATCGCTTCAACATAATATTCTAGATATAAAGCTTGTACAGTTGTATTTGTCACAATCATCACTTGCTGCCCCTGAATATAAGGTTCGAGTAATTCTTGCGGGTTTAAATGACTACCAATAAAAATTGGATAACGACGATCACCAAGTTCAACATGTAAAGTTTGCATGAATACCTATGCCTAACAACCAAGATTAAATAATATCTTTAGAAATAATCAATTGTAAAATACGTTGTGCTAAATCTCGCGCAGCACCTTGATTGGTCTCAATAATATAATGTGCGACCTCTCGATATAAAGGATCACGAACATTTAACAGGTCTCTTAATTTTTGCTCTGGATTTTCCACTTGCAATAAAGGACGATTTTTATCACGGTAGGTTCGTTGTAATTGAAGTTCTACAGGCGTATATAAATAAATGACGATACCACGATGTTTTAAATATTCTCGATTCACCGCTTGTGTGACTGCACCACCACCTGTAGCAAGAACTAAATTCTTTTTGGTCGTTAACTCGTTAATTACCACTGACTCACGAGAACGAAATCCCGTCTCCCCTTCCTTTTCAAAAATCCAAGGAATGGTTGCACCTGTTTTACGCTCAATTTCATGATCACTGTCTAGAAATTCACGTCCTAACAAATCTGCTAAATGTCGACCAACAGTTGTTTTTCCTGCTCCCATTGGCCCTACCAAATAAATATTTGGTAGGGTTTCAAACTCTTTGCTTGGCAAGGAGTCACCTATTGAATTGCTGTCATTGAAAGTATATTAATGATTTCTACTACGACTGTCATTAATAATTCGAGGAGTCACAAAGATTAACAACTCTCGTTTGTTTTCAACTTTAGCATCGTTACGGAATAAACGCCCGATATAAGGTAAATCACCAAAGAATGGAACTTTCGTTGTGGTATTTTGCGTTTCTTGTTCAAAAATACCGCCTAGCACGACAGTTTCACCATTATCAACAAGCACATTGGTATTGATTTCATTTTTATTTAAAATCACTTCACCATTTGGTGCTGTATCACCACGTGAATCGCTGGTAATGTTCAATTGCATTTGAACTTTCCCATCAGGTGTAATACTTGGTGTCACATCTAAACTCAGCAATGCATCTTTAAATTCAGTGGTTGCTGTTGAACCCGCAGCAGAATTTGTCGTTGTGGTATATGGAATCTGTTGACCTGAAGACACTTTCGCTTTTTGCTTATCGGCTGTCATAACTTTTGGTGTCGAAATCACCTCACCATAACCATCTGCTTGTAAAGCAGATAATTCTAAATCCAACATAAAATCAGACAAACTAATCAAACCAAATGCAATTTTACCTGCAGCATTGGCCACACCTAAGTCAACGTTTAGGTTATCTGGACGAGTAATGGTAATTTTCCCATCATCATCAGGATTTTTTAAATCTGTTAATGTCTGATCACTCCCACCAACTAGCAAGTCATTATTACGAGGTACACCTTGCGATAAAATCCCCCATTTTACGCCCATCTCTTTCGAGAAGCCCGTAGATGCACGGACAATACGCGCTTCAATCATCACTTGCTTCACAGACACATCAAGCAAATCGACCATTTTACGAACTTTATCAATATTCTGTGCAGTATCATTGATAATCAATGTATTGGTTCTTGTATCTGCAACAGCACTACCACGTGAACTAAGTAAACTTTCAAGTGCTAATGAGTCAGTATTTGTTGTGCCATTTGTCTGTGCATTTTTAACGCTGCGCGAATCCTCTAATAATTTTAGTACATCGGCAACTTTGGCATAACTGAGTTGAATGTATTCAGTTTGAATCGGTGCGAGTTTAATGCTCTGCGCAATCGCTTTAGCTTCATCTTCTTCTGACTTGATCAACTCAGGTACAGGTGCAATCCAAATTACATCACCACTACGGCGTTTGTCCAAGTTTTTGGTTTTCAGGATAATATCAAGTGCCTGATCCCAAGGGACATCTTTTAAACGTAAGGTAATATTGCCTTGCACAGAGTCTGCAGCAACCATGTTTACTCCGGTAAAATCAGCCAACAGCTGCAATACACGGCGTACTTCAATATCTTGGAAGTCTAAAGAGATTTTCTTACCTGTATACGTTTGACTTGAACTCGGTTTGTTTGGACGTGTGTCTTCAGGGCGTTTCAGACTGACTGTGAGTTTATCTTCAGCTTGGTATGCCATATATTCATAGCTACCAGTGGACTGAATGGTAATCACACCATTATTACCATCATTGTGTGCATCAATAGTTGCTACAGGTGTTGCAAAATCATTGACATTTAAACGGCGAATTAAGTGTGTCGGAATTTTATTACCTAACACGCGCACAACAACTTTACTGCCCTGTTGTTGTACATCGACAGGAGTATTCACACCTGCCAAATTGATACTCACCTGACCTTCACCTTTGCTACCACGTTGGAAGCCAATATCCGATACACCTTGTGCAGATTTTGCTGTTGCTGGTGCAAAATTTTCAAGAGTATTGCTTTGATTGGCACTATTAATTTTTAAAATAAAAGTATTGCCTTCAACACGTGTTGTGAAAGTACTTTTATTATTGAGATTAACAGTCAAACGTGAACGCTGTGCATCCGAAGCAACATTAACTGCCGAAGCTTCTGAAGTAGACACAGGAATTGCTGCTTGTGTTAGTCCTTGTTTCGTATCATTAAAGTCAAGTACTAAGCGAGAGGGTGACTCTAATTGGTATGCTTGAGGTTGTGGTGGTAAACCATTAAACATGACACGAATTTCTGTACCTTGCCCAGGTAGTTGCATGGGTACTACATTGGTCATTGTCACTTGTGCAGCAGCTGCTTGCATCACCGCAATCGATACTGCCGCCATTGAAAATTGACGTAAATAAGTGTTCATAAATATGCCGTCCCCACCCCAAAAGTTTTTAATGCTATTTTTCATTTTTATTCCTTCATGCTCAATCTAACTGACCGATCAAGACTAGACTACGTGGTCGTTCAATATAACCATCACGCCCGTCAGGTATAATCTCTAATAAATCAATTCGTGTCGGAGTGATTGAAATAATTCGCCCCTGATTCATTCCCAAATAGTTGCCTATTTGTACACGTTCTACTTCTCTATCAGGTGTTTGAATCAGACCCACGATTTGCCCTGAATTTGATTTCATACTGCCTTTAAAACTTAAAGTTTCAAGCGCATAACTTTCTAAAGGTTGTGGCTGTCTTGAGAAGTTTGGATAAACACGCTTCCCTGACATAATTTTCAATTCATTTGCCAATGAACTCGGTAGAAATGGGCTACGTAATTGTTGAGCAGAATAGTTAAAGCTTGGTACAGGCTCAAAAGTCGGCGCAGGTTCAATCGGTAATGGTGGCTGATTTCGAATTTCTGCCATTTGTTGATTGACTGCATCAATACGTGAATCACATCCAACCAATAAAACAGCAAGAGAGAGTCCACTGATTAATTTAAATAAATTCATGCTTATCTTCTCCCCTTGTTATTTGTTGTTTGTGAAGAGTTATTTGAGCTTGAAGTTGTACTTGCTGCTGCTGAAGTCGTTGTTGCTGTCGTACTTGTATCAGAAGCGACTTGACCAGAAGCAGGTGTAGTTTCAATATCTGTACCGATGTAACGATAAGTCTTAGCTTTTAAAACATAATTGACTAAAGGCACATCAGACTTCGCATCTTTTGGCGCTTCAGCTGTAATGGTAAAATCATGCAACGTCACAATTCGCGGTAAAGCAGCAATACTGCTCACAAAACCACCAAAAGAATGATAATCGCCTGTTGCTTCAATTGAAATCGGTTGTTCAATAAAAAATTCTTGCTGAATTTCATCTTCGAGTCTGATGTTTTTAAATTTCAAACCAGAACTCACACCTGTGACGTTAATATCTTCAACCAAACCTGGGATTTCAGTTTCTTTCGGCAACTGCTCCAACTGTTGTGTAAAGTCCATTTGCATTTGCTGCAATTGTGCTTGATATTGTTGAAGGTTTCTAAGTTTTGAATCTTTTTCTTTAAATTCATTTAATAAGGTTTGTTCTTGTGCACGCGCTGAATCAATCGCATCAAGTTTTGGTTTGATCACCAGAAAATAACCAATTGCACACACGACAAATAGGATAAATAACCAACAGGTAATTTTGACCGAAATTGGCCAGCTCCCGTAGTTATTCATATCTAAAGTATTAAATTGCTGAAAAAATTTATCTACAGACATTTTTTTCTTTTGCGGAGTATCTTTGACTGAATCTGCTTTTTCAAGATCTAAACGACTCATTTAGCACCTCCAGCTGCTTGTGCCTGTTCTGCATCAGGTTTCGCCGCTTGTGCAATTTCCCCGATATCCACACTCACAACAAAACTTCCATAAGATTCTTCAGCTCTCGGGACAACCGAAGTCGCTGGTTTATTTTTGTTTTCTTCTGCCGCCAAGAATGAATTCATGAAGGCATTTCGATACCATTCTGATGCTTCTAAACCACGTAAAAAATCTGCGACCGTATTTGGACTTTCTGCTTTACCTTCAATGGTAAACTTATCTCCAGTCCGACTAAATTTAGTGATATACATTGCAGGTGGTACAACACGAACTAACTCATCCACTAAACGCACAGTTACAGGACGCTGCCCTTGTAAACCTTGAATTAGTTTCATACGTTCAATAATCGCATTACGCTGTTCTTGCAAACCATCTAATGTTTTTAATTGCGTATCCAAGTTCTGATTAGTGCTAGTAACCAATTGATTTGCTTGTTCTTGATCATCTAATCTTTGATTAAAATACATCCAAGCCAATAATACGATGATAAACCCCAATACAGCGATTCCAATACTAATCGCAACAAATTGCTTTTTTCGTTGTTCTCTTAGTTCTTCACGCCATGGGAGTAAATTAATCTTTGCCATTAATCAAAACTCCTCATTGCTAAGCCACATGCGACCATTAAGGAAGGTGCGTCATTTTCTATTTTTTTCAAATCGATTTGTGGTGAAAAACCCATTTGTAAGAAAGGATTTGCCACAGTGACTCGATAACCCAATTTTTGTTGTAATAATTTCGCAAGTCCTGGAATATTGGCATTGCCTCCAGCCAATAAAATATGATCAATTTCATTAAATTGAGAGGATGAGAAAAAGAATTGTAATGAGCGTGCTGCTTGTTGAACAACAGCTTCCAAAAATGGAATCAACACTTCTGTTTCATAGTCATCAGGCAATGAGCGATCTTTTTTGGCACGGCCCGCTTCTTCATAAGAAAGACCATAACGCGCTTGTACATCTTGGGTCAGCTGTTTCCCCCCAAAGACTTGTTCACGCGTATAGATAATTTTACCGTTTTGCATGACAGACAGTGTAGTCATGGTATGCCCGATATCTAAGATCCCGACCATATTCGCGCCAATAGGTAAAGTATCCGCGAATACTTCAAAGGCACGCTCCATGCAATAGCTCTCTGTATCAACCACTTTTGCAGTCAATCCAGTAATCTCAAGTACTTCAACGCGCGAGTCGACATTTTCAGTACGTGTTGCAACAAGCAATACATTCACCCGATTTGGGTTAGGTAACTTGTCAGGTAAAACCTCAAAGTCTAGACTGACTTCATCTAATGGGAATGGAATATATTGCTCTGCATCCATACGAATTTGAACTTCGCGTTCTTCATCGTTCATGTCTGCATCCATTTCAATGACTTTTTGAATCACCATAGAGTTAGTCACTGCTACAGCCGCATTCGTGGATTGAGGATTGGCAATATTCATCGCACGCTCTAAAGCATCCGAAACTGCTTCTGGGTTGAGAATATTCTTCTCAACCACACTTCCATCTAACAATGGACTTAATCCATAGCTTTCCACCCAATAACGACCGTTTTTAACAGAGAGTTCTAATATCTTTACAGAGGTTGAACTGATATCTACCCCTATAAGCCCCTTAACTTGCTTACGACTTATTCTAAGCACGACAGAATTCCTATTATTTTTATCCCCAAAAACGTCACAAACTGATTGCAATTGGTCTAAATTTTTTATAGATACAATAAGTCATCTAACAATCTGCTAAACGAAAAGCTATACTGACCATCAATTAGTTTGCTATTAGCTCTTATTAAAACTTACTTGTTATGAAAAAGCTATCTCGATCAGGGTATGTTCATCCATTTTTTTTGCTGATTATCATTATTTTAATAGCAATCCCGATGGGTTTTTATGGAATGTACCTCTATATTGCACCATCTTTACCAGAAATGAGCTCTTTAAAAAAGGCGCCATTACTTAAACCTATGCAGGTATATACTGCGGATAATCAATTAATTGCGGAATATGGTGGCAAACTTTCTGTACCCGTTGAATACAATCAAATCCCAAAAAACTTTATTCATGCGTTCTTGGCTGCTGAAGATTCATCTTTTTTTGAACATAGCGGTGTAAGTTTTAAAGGTTTAGGGCGTGCTGTCAGTGAATCTGTCACTGGTGGTGCACAAACAGGTGGTTCAACGATCACCATGCAGGTGGCTAAGAATTATTATTTATCACCTGAACGTACTTTAAAACGAAAATTAACAGAAGTTTTTTTAGCAAGAAAGATTGAACAAAATTTATCAAAAGAAGAAATTATGACACTTTATGTCAATAAAATCTTTTTAGGTAAAAATGCTTATGGGATCGCAGCAGCAGCAAAAATTTATTATGACAAGAGCTTAGATCAACTCAGTATTGCGCAGATGGCAATGATTGCTGGATTACCCAAAGCACCTTCAAAATATAATCCTGTTGCTAATCCTGAACGTGCTTTAGAACGCCGTAATTGGATTTTAGGACGTATGTTGCAATTGGGGTATATCAATCAAGCACAATACAACAAAGCTGTGGCAGAACCTGTCAGTTTGAGTATGCCTGACCGTGGTATAAACAATAAGTTTCCATATGTTGGTGAAATGGTTCGTTCCGAATTGGTTGAAAAATTTGGCGAAATTGCAGTAGATTCTGGCTATAAAGTCTATACGACGATTGACAGTAAACGTCAACAATATGCTGAAGATGCTGTACAAAAAGGCTTAGAAGATTATGACCGTCGTCATGGTTGGCGTGGTCCAGAAGCACATGATAAGCCTCTTAATGAGTTTTTACCATATGCGAACACCTATCCTGCTGAAGTGGTTAAAGTCTATGCCAATAGTTTTGATGCCCTAATGCAAGATGGCTCTAAAGTCACTGTTCCTTGGTCAGGCATGTCATGGGTCCGTCCATATCGTAATGCCAATAGCGTTGGTGGTGGATATAGCCGTGCATCACAGATTGTCAAAGTCAAAGATATTATTCGTTTACGTCCTAATGATGAAAAAACTGCGTGGGCATTGGTTCAAGTGCCTAAAGTTCAGGGACAATTGATTGCAATCAATCCGAATGATGGTGCGATCGAGGCCATTGTCGGTGGTTATAACTTTTATCAATCTAAATTTAATCGAGCTTTACAAGGTTGGCGTCAACCTGGTTCTACAATTAAGCCTTTCATCTATGCATTGGCACTTGAGCGCGGCATGACACCTTATAGTATGGTGAATGATAATCCTATTACCATCGGACGTTGGACACCGAAAAACTCAGATGGTCGTTATTTGGGTATGATTCCTTTGCGCCGAGCGTTGTATTTATCACGAAATACGGTATCAGTACGTTTATTGCAAAGTGTTGGTGTAGAGCGTGCACGTCAATTATTAATGGACTTTGGTTTACAAGAGGATCAAATTCCACGTAACTTCACCATTGCTTTAGGTACACCGCAAGTCTTACCTGTGCAAATGGCAACAGGTTATGCTGCAATTGCCAATGGTGGGTATCGTGTACAACCGCATTTCATCAGCCGTATTGAAGATGCATATGGCAAAACCATCTATGAAGCCAAACCTGAATATGCATGTATTTCATGTATTAATGAAAAAGATACAGATGTTGATGCAGAAGCAACAACCCCTGATGATGAAGTCATTGAAATGACCAATCAAACTGTAGAAGAAACACCTGCGCCTAAAGCGCTCAGTAAAGAAGAGCAAAGCCAATATCGTCAAGCACAACGTATTTTAAAATCACAATCTGCTTATGATATGGCCAATATTTTGCGTGATGTTATTGTGCATGGTACAGGTCGTGCTGCATTGAAAATTGGTCGTAGTGATATTGGCGGGAAAACAGGTACAACCAATGATGCAAAAGATGCTTGGTTTGCTGGGTTTAATGGTAAGTTAGTGACGATTGCTTGGGTGGGTTTTGATAAACCATCAACCCTTGGTCGCCGTGAATACGGTGGTATTGCTGCACTTCCAATTTGGACTAACTTCATGGGTAAAGCTCTCGAAGGGACACCATCAGCATGGGTACATTTCGATAAAAATGCTAAAGACCCAGTTTCAAGAGAACAACGTGGTCTATCTGAAAATGGAGAAAATACGCAAGCGAAGAAAGAACAGTATCGCACCTCACCGCCATTAGCACGACCTATTTATCGTCCTGCACCTGTGGCACCTGTTCGTAATCCATCCAATGACTTTGATGATTTACCAGGCCAAAGTAATGATGTAGAGCGCGTATTAACACCTACACGTCAAGCACCACCTGCGATGAATAATTCGCACTCTCAATCCTCTAATCATCAAGAATCACATGATTCTTTAGAAAAATTGATCAATGAAGTGCAATAAACTGCTATAAGGCATGCATAAAAAGAGCGTATTTGATATACGCTCTTTTTATTACCCTATGTAAATATCAAATAAAAAATTAAAAAGAGCATTAATGAATACACTTAAAATCAGTATAGTTATCAGCCTTTCGCTTATTGCAAAAAATTGCTAAACATATATTTTTTATAATTTTAAAATCAAAACCCTTCGTTTACGTTCGCTATATTCTTTTCTAATTTCAAACAATGACCTTAGCGTGAATGCAAGAACAAGTAAACGACATAGCTCATATCGCTTCATACAATCGCATCACCAACCAGAAAATGGCGCTTATAAAAAATCACTTTCAAAATGCAGATCAATTGCAAAGATGATGATAAGAGTGCAATACAAGCTATTTTTCAAACAAAAAAATAAGCTGCACACGGCAGCTTATTGCAGAGAAGATGATTTAAAACGATCAATCATCATCTTGTGGTTTTTCCAAGGGCACAATATGAACTTTATCAATCTTATGTCCATCCATTGTGACCACTTCAAACATATAGCCATCTGCTTCAAACTTCACACCACTTTCAGGCAAACGCCCTAAATGAAATAAAATATAGCCAGACAGTGTTGAATATTGTTCAGACTCATCAACAAGATCTCGTCCTAAAAGTAAAGACACATGACGAATGTCAGTTGACCCTTCAAGCATCAATGAACCATCTTCTAAACTTTCAGCTGCAGCCTCTAATTCATCTTCATCAGGGAATTCACCTGCGATCGCTTCTAACACATCGATGGGTGTAGCAATCCCTTCGATTGAACCATATTCATTCAGTACAATTGCCATCTGTAAAGGAGCTTGACGTAATTGCTCCATCACCATCAATACTTGTGCATTTTCATGCACAATTACAGGCTCTCGTAGATGTTTTTCGAAATCTAAAATACCCGTTTCAATATAATCGTTGAGTACTTTATGGGTGGGTACAATCCCTGCGATATTGTCCAATTCACCATGTGCCAAGATTAAACGTGAATGTGCCATCGACATTAAATTTTCTTTAATAGTGGCTTCATCTTCATCTAAATCTAACCACTCTAGCTCTGGACGTGGTGTCATCACTGACTTTACAGGACGCTCAGATAAACCTAAAACACCTTGCACCATGACACTATGATAAGCACTATTTTCTGAATCAAAGATTTCATCAGCTAAAGCTTGTGTCGCAAGAACATCTTCAGGCTTATGACTTTGAATATCAGAACTTGCCGCACTTTTTCCACCTAACATACGCATCACTGCGGAAGCTGTACGAAAGCGTAAATCTGTAGTCGTTACTGATTTTTCTTGGTTTTTACGCATGGTTTGGTTAAAGAACTCAATCATGACTGAGAAACCAATCGCTGCATATAAGTAGCCTTTTGGAATGTGATAACCAAATCCTTCCACAATGAGCGAGAAGCCGATCATCATCAAGAAACATAAACATAAAATCACGATGGTTGGATGCTTATTCACAAACTCCATCAATGGCTTAGATGCCCATAGCATGATGCCCACGGCGATTACAACTGCAATCATCATCACAGAGAGTTCTTTCACCATGCCCACGGCAGTAATGACACTGTCTAATGAAAATACTGCATCCAATACCACGATCTGAACAATTACCATCCAAAAAGCGGCATGTACAGGATTTTCTTCTTTGATCGGACCATGACTTTCGAGCTGTTCTCGCAGTTCCATTGTGCCTTTAAACAGTAGGAACACACCACCAAATAGTAGAATCAAATCTCGCCCTGAAAATGGATGTTCTAAAATATAGAATAAAGGATTGGTCAGCGTAATTACCCATGCAATGGACGCTAACAAGACCATCCGCATACACAATGCGAGCATTAGCCCTAAAATACGTGCTTTATTACGTTGTTCAGGGGGCAATTTTTCTGCAAGAATTGCAATAAAAACAAGGTTATCAATCCCAAGAACGATTTCTAGGACCACAAGCGTTGCCAAACCCACCCATGCGGAAGGATCGGACATCCATTCTAAAATCATGACTGTACCTCTCTAGACCAGAGAAGCACGATGCTTTTGCGTAAACTGCAGCTTAGATTCAATGGATGGAATACTTTTGTTATGTGAGAAGAATATGTTTTTTCGGAGCGATGACAACCACTACCCATGTTGATTCATTTGTTTGTTGTAAAACAGATGCCAATTATATCAAGACTCTTTAGGAATTCATCCTTTTTTTCAAAATCTCTATAAATCAGGCTTTTCACAGTAAATTCAAACACAATACATTACAAAACATTGCAAACAAAACATAACTGCATACAACCTTGTCATATTTATGGCGTAGAATCGTAATGAAAAATAAAGATTTAATGATGAAGGTGAAAAATAATTTATGAATAATGCATTAAGCAATCCACTTGATCCAACTCTATTAGCCGAACATCAAACAACACAAGTTTTAATTGCGCTCTATTGTGGTTCACGCTTTGGTCATCACCCGATTTATCAAGAAAAAGCCATTCATTTGGCAACCGGTATTGCTGAACATGGTTTTGGTATTGTCTATGGTGGTGCAAGTATTGGCTTGATGGGACAAGTTGCAGATACAGTCACTGAACATGGCGGAGAAGTTGTTGGCGTCATTCCTGAGTTTATGTTGGACTATGAAGTTGCGCATAAAAATCTAACGGAATTACATATTGTTAAAAATATGCATGCTCGAAAAGCCATGATGGCAGAGCGTGCGAGTGCTTTTGTTGCGCTACCTGGCGGTTTAGGAACATTTGAAGAAATTTTAGAAATTGCCACTTGGGGGCAACTTAATCAACACCAAAAACCAATGATGTTATATAACGTCAATGGTTTTTATAACCACATGATTGCACAGCTTGATCATGCAGTTCAGGAAGGTTTTTTACCGCCACAACACCGTGCAAAATTAATCGTTTGTGAAACAGAAGATGAAATTTTCTCTGCCATTCGTAATTTACATGCACCGAAAAAATTTGTGATTTAAACTTTTAGACAAAGCAGTCAAACAAAAAATCGAGCCAACGACTCGATTTTTTAATTTCAATATTTAAGATGTGATCCAACCATATAACCATGGCAACGCCGTTGCTAATAAAATACTGACCGCCAAACCAAACATTAATTTCATTGCATCCTTACTGACATTACGAGACGTCCGATACTTATTGACTTCGTTTAAATGCATTGCCATAGCAAACTCACGCCCTGCCAGCAAACCTAAAAACACCCATGTCGTACTCATGGGAATATTGCTCACTTCTTTAAAAATCAAAAGAATGAATGCATACATAAAGTCAATAATGGTTGCAGAGCGCACATCTTGCACTCCAGTTTTGGTATCAATGATATTTTGAATTGCCCCACCACGCTGATAGAACACTACGCCAAGTAACGTAATAAATACAACGATCGCAAATAACATAAACCACAACGGCACAACACGCGGTACATAAACGAAGATATTTGCCAAATCTTGAATTAACCACTGACTCCATAAAAAGCCTGTTGCTACCCACTGAATAGCAATCCACGTTTTGGGTGTGGGTTCATGTCGTGTTTCACTAAAATAAATCGTGACTTTTTTCACCACAAAACGATAAATCAAAATAGCCGCAACGAATGCAACGGCATATCCCATCATCGACTTCGTCAGCATGGCACTCAAACTGCTTGGTGAAAAAATGGTGAGTACTAAAAATGTAGTACTGACAGGAATACCAAAACGCGTAAGAAATAACAAAATGAGAGGTGGAATCACATACAACCATGTCATGCCCTCTTTGGGAAATGGAATGGTTTCTAATCGCCCATAAGATGCATCCCCCACACCTGATACCCACCAGCCATACAGCAGTACAAGGGTTAAAATCGTACTGGTATATAACCATAACATCCACCAAGGACGATGAGCATTGGAGGAAATAAATGTTCCTAAAGTCTGTGGTACGTCGTTGCCCACAATTGAATAAGCTGCTAAACAAAAGCCAATGATCATTAAAATATCAATGCTCACAGTGCCATACCTTTATGTAGACGCATATACGACATTCTTCAATTTGATAAAGTATGCGAGATTATGACACTTTTATGAATTTGCAAAATTTAAATTTCTCATATTCTGCAAAAATCAAAAGAAAAACGCAGAAATAATAGTTATAAGCATTTGAAAATGATAAATAATGATTAAAATAATAGATCGAATACACTACCTTGTTAACATCATATGCAAAAACCAGTGGGATCAAGTTTTAGGCCTATTGTATACACAGTCGCTCAATAGATCTGTGGATTGTGGTTATCATGCCCCCCTTAATGAAATGATGAGCATTTATTCACCCAAAACAAAACATGCTTTTTACAGCTTTCATATAACGTTTACTTTAGAATATTAAAAAATCTAACTTTTGCAGAGCTATGACCACCACGCCATCGCATCAAAAATTACAGCCTGAGTTTTATCTATTGGTCTTTTTGGTGTCCATTGGCTTTTTCATGCAAGGTTTAGACACCACCATTATCAATACTGCACTCCCCTCTATGGCAGAAAGTTTGCAGGAAGATCCATTACGCATGCATGGTGTGGTGATCAGTTATGTACTATCTGTTGCAGCCTGTATTCCACTCAGTGGCTGGCTTGCTGATCGTTTTGGTGTGAGAAATGTTTTCTTTGCTGCCATTGTGATTTTTACACTCGCCTCTCTCGGTTGTGCATTTTCAAGTAGTTTCAATACTTTAATTGCATTTCGAGTACTACAAGGTATTGGTGGTGCATTGCTGCTGCCGGTTGGTCGTTTGGCAATGTTACGCATTATTCCCCGTGAACAGTTTTTGTCTGCGATGAGTTTAATGAGTTTGGCGGGTTTAATGGGACCACTCATGGGACCAACTTTAGGTGGTTGGTTGGTAGAGTTTGCTTCATGGCATTGGATTTTCCTGATCAATTTACCCATTGGACTGTTAGGCATATTTGTTACTTTTAAAGCCATGCCCAATGCCACCGAACCTTCAGTGAAAAAGTTTGACTTCAGTGGCTTTATTTTATTGGTCATTGCGATGGTAGGTATGGCATTGGGTATTGAAAATATTGCAAGTCGTGAAGTTTCAAAAAGCGTCAGTCTTGCTTTATTGATAAGCGGTTTGATTGCCGCCATAATCTATGCCTATCACGCCCATACCCATCAAAATGCACTATTTCGCAGTAAATTATTTAAGAATAAAATCTATGCCCTTGGCATTTTGGGCAATTTCTTTGCACGTTTCGGCAGCAATGCAATTCCATTTATTTTACCTTTGATGTTGCAAGTGGCTTTTCAGATGGAACCACTGATGACCGGCCTTATGCTGACACCCATCGTATTGGGCTCGCTCTTTTCTAAACCGATCATCCGTCCGATCATCTCTAAAATGGGTTATCGAAGATTCTTACTGATCAATACTTTTTTGGTCGGTGCATGTATTGCAAGTTTTGCACTGACGACAGCAGACACACCAACATGGCTAAGAGCATTACATTTCTTTGTTTTTGGCACGCTAAATTCTTTACAGTTTGTTGCCATGAATACATTAACCCTCAAAGACTTACCTCAACAAGATGCCAGCAGTGGTAATAGTTTTTTGTCCATGATCATGATGCTCTCGATGAGTATCGGAATTGCTTTAGCAGGAACCTTACTCAATGTGTTCACGCACTTTTTAGGTGAAGCACAGGTTACACAAGCCTTTCATTACACTTTGATTTGTTTAGGTTTAATCAACATTTTTACTGCTATTATTTTCTATCAGATCCCTAAAGATCAGGCGATTTAAAAGATAGCTCATCATGGTCATGGTTTTGCCAAACAGTTCACGTTAAACTATAAATCTCGCCTCTTTTAGAATGACAATGCTCAAAAACTCAGCCAAGACTACAAAGCTCACTCATCATCGCATCGCATTGATCATGCTGATACTGTGCTGTGTGATCGGCTTCATTTTGATCATGTTACAGATTAAGATTGCCGCTGCTGAGCCTTATCCAATTCAAGGTTTTGATGTGTCACATCATCAAGGGCAAATCAATTGGCAAAAAATCTCACCACAACAATATCAATTCGTCTATCTCAAAGCCACAGAAGGCGGCGATTTTAAAGATACACAATTCCAAAACTATTGGCTCAAAGCACGCGAACGTGGCATGCGAGTAGGTGCTTATCATTTTTTCCGTCTGTGCCGTGAGGGTGAGATTCAAGCGCAAAATTTTATTGAAACTGTGCCAAACAAGCCTGATGCGCTACCGCCCGTCATCGATTTAGAATATGACAGTAACTGCATCAATATGTTTACGAAAGAACAACTGCTCAAACAAATCAAAACCATGCATGACCGTTTACAACAGCATTATGGTAAACAACCCATTTTTTATACTTCTAAAAATTTTTACAATATTATTTTAATCGGTGAATTCCAAACCACCCCGATTTGGATTCGTGAATACCACGATAAGCCAGACCTAAAAGACAAAAGACCTTGGACATTTTGGCAAACGACCAATCAAAGCAAAATTTCAGGCATCAATAAAAATGTAGATTTAAACGTTTTTTATGGTGATGAGACACAATGGCAGCAATTTTTGCAAAGCAACCATTTAAAACCTTAATACCATAAAATATGACGCACACAGATTTTAAAGATGAGTCCTCCGCCCAATTCAGTTAAGATAAAATCTATCTCGTCGCTTTGACTTGAGCATGTATGCGAAAAATCATTCATATTGATATGGACGCTTTCTACGCTTCAGTAGAATTGCGTGAATGCCCAGACCTCAGACACTTACCTGTTGTCATTTCCTCGCATCACCCACGGGCGGTGATTGCCGCAGCATCCTACCCTGCTCGTCAGTTTGGACTACGTTCTGCCATGTCGATGTCACAAGCCAAAAAACTGTGTCCTCAAGTTGTCGTCATCGAACCTCATTTTGAAAAATATCGAGAAGTTTCAGCACAAATTCATCAAATTTTCCAATACTACACCCCTCTCATTGAACCCTTATCTTTAGATGAAGCCTATTTAGATGTGACTGAAAATTTACACAATATTCCCAGTGCGACCGAAGTTGCTGAAAGGATCCGTGCTGATATTTTTCGTATCACAGGACTGACGGCGTCCGCAGGTGTTGCGCCCAATAAATTCCTCGCGAAAATTGCCTCTGACTGGCATAAACCGAATGGAATTTGCATCATAAAACCAAGCCAAGTGAAAGATTTCATTCATGATCTACCACTCAATAAAATTCCAGGTGTTGGCAAAGTCACGCAAGAAAAACTTAAAAATCTACACTTAGAAACACTCGGAGATTTACAAAAAATCGAGGAAAACATACTCATTCAACATTTTGGCAAATATGGCAAGCAATTATTTTTATATGCGCAAGGCATTGATGAGCGTCCTGTACAAACCGAACGGCAACGACAACAAATTTCCAATGAAACCACCTTTGATGATGATCTCACTTTGGAACAATGTAGCCTCTATTGGGACAATTTGATTGAGCGTGTATGGCGAAATTTAGATAAAAAAAACATGCAAGCACGTGGAGTGACGGTTAAATTAAAACTTAAAAATTTTCAGGTTTTACAACACAGTAAAAGCTTCAAACAGGCTTTAAATTCACAACATGATATGCAAAAAGTGGTGCAAATTTTATTATCAGAAATGCAGATTCCTGAACATTTTCAATTTCGCTTAATTGGTGTCGGACTGTATCAACTCTCAGCGCAACAAGAAGAATCACAATTATCGCTATGGTGATTTAGGAAAACTAAGAACCTCTGCAATCACCTGCCTACTTTTCAAGCAAATGGATTAATTTCAACCAAATATTCTCCCACCTGACTGAAAATTAGAGTACTCTATTTCGCGCAATACATTATCCATGTATCTGCTGAGTCAGTAGAAGTCACCAATACTTTTACTCTGCTGTCCTGTGATTGGCGTGACGATCAAATCCGAATGTTACAGGGCACTCAGAATAATATGGGTAAATTGTTCCCACCTTTGCACAATTCCGCATTTTAGTTTTTCTAAAGTTCACACAAACTTCATCTAAATTTCATTCGCCTAAAAGATTGATTTTCAGTACACTCAAATCGATTCAATGAAATTCTAAGTCCGATGAATAATAAAAAACAGATTTTATGTATTGAAGATGATGCCGCTATTTTAATGCCTTTACGTTATGCACTTGAACGTGAAGATTGGCAAGTCACTTGGGCAAATACAGGCACACAAGCAATTGCCGATGTGCAACAACAAAACTTTGATTTTATTATTTTAGATGTGGGTTTACCCGACTTAAATGGCTTTGATGTCTGTAAAAAAATTCGTCAATTTAATCATACTCCATTGTTATTTTTAACAGCACGCGATGATGAAATTGATCGTATAGTCGGTTTAGAAATCGGTGCAGATGATTACTGTACAAAACCCTTTAGTTCACGGGAAATTGTCTCTCGCATCAAAGCCATTTGGCGCAGAATGGAAATTCAAAATCAATTACAACATACGCCATCTAATGAAAATGTCCGTACTGAAATAACGATAGAGCCCCTCACAGCATCTGCTAAAGTTTGGCACTGTGTCGAAGAAGCTCTACAAATTTATTATTTTGGAACAATGTTGCAACTGACCCGTTATGAATATCGTTTATTGAAATTGTTCATTGATCATCCTGAACAGGTGTTTAGTCGGCAACAATTGATGGATCATATTTGGGAACATCCTGAACATAGTTTGGAACGCACAGTCGATACACATATCAAAAGTTTAAGACAAAAACTCAAACTGATTACAGCTATACACGATCCGATTCAAACTCATCGTGGTTTTGGTTATAGCCTAAAAAGAATGCAATAACATGTCCATTTTCATTCGTATTTGGTTTTTCTTTGGTTTGATCATTTTGCTCGGACTGTGGTTTATGTCCTATACATTTAACCAACAAGTCAAACCCAATGTACGCCAAGTGGTTGAAGATACACTTGCAGAAAATGCCAATATTATCGCGATGTTAGTCGCTGAAGATGTATATGAGCATAAAGTCAGTACGGCACAATTTGATCAAAAAATCCAACAAGCCCTGAACCGCAAACTCAATGCCACCATTTGGCAGCACAACAAAAAAGAGATTAACCAACAGATTTATATCACTGACGCAAAAGGCATTGTGATCTATGATTCTCAAGGCATCGCCACAGGGCAAGATTATTCCCAATGGAATGATATCTATCTGACGTTACAAGGGAAATACGGCGTACGCTCAACCCGCAATTATGATATGAAAGGCAATGATCTTGGCAGCAGTAATAGCACCATGTTTATTGCTGCACCGATTTATTATCAGGTCAAGCAACAGCAGCAACTGATTGGCGTGGTCAGTATCGGTAAGCCAAATCGTTCTGTTCAACCTTATATTCAACGTTCTGAAAATCAGCTTTTCCGTCAAGCAGCATGGATTACGCTGCTGAGCTTATTTCTCGCCAGTTTGGTCGGTTATTGGCTCAAACACAGTATTGACCGTGTGCGTAAATATGCCCAAGCCCTTGCCCCTGTCAATCAAGCACCACATTTTCGTTCTGCACAAGAGTTAAATCTTGTGTCACAAGCGATTGAAACGATGAGAGAAAAACTTGAAGATCGTGCCTATGTCGAGCACTATGTCAACACACTCACGCATGAACTAAAAAGTCCATTAACCGCCATCCAAGCAAGTGCCGAATTACTTAAAGAAGATCTGCCTTTACAGCATCAACAGCAATTTGCCACTCATATCCATGAACAAAGTCAACGTCTAAAAATTTTGATTGATCGAATGCTCTTACTGACACGTTTAGAAAAATCTAAACATCAAATCGAACGCCAAACTTTTAATTTATCCGCGTTGATTCAACAGGTTTTGCAGCAATATACCAGTCAGATGCAGCATAAAAAAATTCAATGTTTACTTGAGATTGAAAATGAATGCATGATCCAAGCAGATCGTTTTTGGTTACAACAAACCATTGCCAATGTCTTGGATAATGCTTTGGACTTCGTACCGCATTCAGCCAAAATTTTGCTTCAGCTACATCACAAAAAAAACCATCAGGGTATTGAATTTAAAATATTTAATGAAGGAGAATGGATTCCTGACTACGCCCTATCGCAAGTCTTTAATACTTATTTTTCTTTGCCTCGTCCGCTTTCACAACAACGGAGTTCAGGTATCGGGCTCAGTATCGTCAAACAAGTGATTGAACAACATCATGGGCAGATTTTCATTGAGAATATTCAGGAAAATCAAATCGCTGTGATTCAACCCCATCAACGGGGTGTCATGCTGAGTATTCAATTACCTTAAAATCATTGCACGAAAACTTCACCCAAACTTCATATAAAACTCAACAGCACATCAAATAAAATACATCAGCGTTTTACAGACTATTTCCTGACACTATAAGATTCAGGAAAAACTTATGCGTTCTAATTTTCTCACATTAAAGATCATTACGATGATGATTTTAATGGCAATTTTTTGGATAGGACTATTATTTATCAGTCACTTGGTCTCAGAACGTCAAAGCTATCAACAAGATTTTATTCGTGATATTTCAAGTACACAAATCAGCCCTCAAAGTATCATCGCGCCCTATGTTCGAGTTCCCTACAGTGAAGAAAAAGTCTGTGTTGATGAACAAAAAAAATCTTTCCCATGTACTGAAGAACACTTTAGCTACTTTGGCGCAGATCACACCCATTGGCTAGCCAACTTCAAAGTCACAGATGATACCTATAAACGAACGATTTATCGTGCTGTCAGTTATCAAGCAGACTTGTCAGCAAAAGGTCACTTTGCAAAACCTGAAATCACACATAAAAAATATCATTGGAAACGTGCACAGATCATTTTACCTGTCAAAGACCCTCGTGGTTTAGACCAACAACCCAGTATACAAATTTTCAATCAAAACTATCCATTTCAAATCAGTGATCAAGGCAATAGTGAATCAGGCTTTGATTTTATGCACATTTCGGTAGACAAATATCCTGAAATTCTCAAAGCTATTCAAAATGGATTTAACTTTAATCTACAGCTTAAGCTTACGGGTTTAAGTCAGTTTAACCTCATTCCAACCAGCCAACATGTCACTTACGATGCAAAAGGCAATTGGGCAGATACGAAATATGATGGACAAAGTTTACCTTATACCAAAATGAGTCAGACTGAACAATTCAGTGCACAATGGAAAAATATTGCTCTCGGGCAGCAAAATCTCAATAAAATCGCAAATTGTGAAAATAGCGAATGTATGCGTCAGCTCAGCAATGCTTATTTAACACATAACCATCATGATTCTCCTGATGAAGAGACCAACACTGTTGAAAAAATTGGGCTGTCTACTGAGTTTTTAGAGTCAGTCAATGTCTATACGCAAACGGATCGTGCCATCAAATACGGCATCGTGATTATTCTGATTACTTTTGGTTGCTTCTTTATCTTTGAAGTACTGAAAAGTCTACGTATTCACCCGATTCAATATGCATTGGTTGCAATGGCACAAGGTATTTTCTTTGTTCTACTCCTGTCCATGAGTGAATATTATGCTTTTACATGGGCTTACCTTGTTGCAGCAATTGCCTGTATCAGCCTCATGACATGGTACTTATTCTTTGTTATGCGTGGTGTTAAAGCTGCTGCCGTCTTTAGCCTCATTTTAAGTATGCTTTATGCCGTGATCTACCTGCTATTACAGTCAAATGGTAAAACTTTCCTCATTGGCTCAGTCATTTCTTTCATTGTCCTTGCAGCCATTATGTTTATCACCCGACATATCGATTGGTATCAAGTCAGCACAAAACCAAAATCAGAACTTAAACACGATACAGCAACAGCACACCACTAAAACAGTATGCAAATGGAGGTGTATAGCCTTCATTTTTAATAACCTTGATAGGTGAAAATATGAAAAATCAGATGTTTACGCTTGACAATATTCATGGGCTACCACAACTGTGCCCCACACATAGCTCTATTGCTTTTTGCTTAAATCAACTCAGACAAGCCCATATCGTATTTTTCAACTTAGGTAATATCATCATTTGTCCTGAACAAAAAATTATGATGATTTTTAAAGAAAAATATTTATCACATATGGAAAAAATTTACCTATTTCCCTAAAAACACATATTCATACGCAAGATCATCACGTAAAATTCAGCGATAAAAAAATAGATGAGTATTCGCATGACTGTACAACGTTTACACATTACTCCACGCTTTTCAGAAGTGGCAATTTCAGGAAATTTAGTACATTTGGCAGGTCAATTGGCAAGTGATTTAAGTTTAGACATCAAAGGTCAAACCCAACAAACTTTTGATATGATTGATCGTTTCCTCGCAGATGCAGGTACAGACAAAAGCCAGATCATGTCCGTAACGATCTATTTAAAAGATATAGAAAAAGATTATGCTGCGTTTAATGAAGTTTGGGATGCATGGGTTGCAGATATTGAAGCACTGCCACGTACCTGTGTAGAAGCACAATTATATGATCCCAAGGTTTTAGTTGAACTTACAGTAGTTGCTGTAAAAGCCTAATTTTAATACTACACTTTAATGACATAAAAAAGTGCATGGTGTATACATGCACTTTTTATTAGCCAAAGACACGAGGACGAGCTAAACGTTCTGCATATTCTTCTAAACCAGCTGCTGGTTGCGTGGTCAAAGTCTCATGACTCTGTGCACCGACTGCCATGAAGTCTTCACGTAATTGTTGATACTCTGGCACACCTTGATAACGAATCACACGATAACCCGCCATTTCAAGTAAAGTATCTTGGTTTTGTTCGGTATTCATCCATTTCATAACATTCGGATCATCTAATGTAATGACCGCAATGACTTTAAATTCATGATCTAACACAACGAAATCTGCAAACATTTTTTGATATTTACGGCGTGTATGTAAATATTTAGTGGTCAACAATGCATCAAAAGATACATGTGCTAAAATATTTGCAGAAGGTAAAATTTCTTGAATACGTGTATACGTCATTAATTCATGCGAATTAAAAACAGCACGCTGTCTTAAAGGACTATCTATTTTTTGCTTATTCTTCAATCCATTATAAGCAATAACACTTACAACAGCCAATATTGCAAGCGTTACAAGTAACAGTAAATCCATGAGTTAAATTCCTTATCTATTTTTATAATTTATCGGTTTTTATACCGCTTTTTATTTCACTTTTCTATCAATAAGTTAAAGGTATCATCTAAAGTATTAGATTTCATATTCACTTTAAAATTCACCTATTGGCTTATAGTTATCTTACTTTTGTTCAATTGATCAACAATTTTATGTTACAACGCTAAGATACGCTTTTCTTATGACAAAAAAATGACATTCCCATATTTCATTTATAGCGATAATCATCAGAAATTTCAACTTTTACCGATAAAAGATAGGTCATATTGTTTGACAATTTATGTAATATTAAAAAAGGATGCTTAAGCACCCTCTTTTAACCTAGCACATCTTCTAAAATTTAAGCTCTATTTTTTGGCTTAGACTTTCCTTTACCATTACCGCCAAACGGTTTTTTATCACCTGTTTCACGTGGTGGTAAACCTGTATGTTGTGTCAAGATCTGCCCACGTTCAGGACGTTTTTTCGTATTCGATGGACGTGACTGAGTTTGTCCCACTTTGCTTCGAATACCTTGTTCACCTGTGCGTTTTTGTGAGTCGCCCGCCACGCTTGAGTTTTTCTTACGTGCAGACTTGTACTCACCCTCAACACTTGCAGGCTGATAAGTCGGAATCAAATGTTGTTTTGAGTTACCAATCAAATCCTGACGACCCATTTCCTTCAATGCATCACGCAATAAAGGCCAGTTGTTTGGATCATGATAACGCAAGAATGCTTTATGCAGACGACGACGTTTCTCACCTTTCACAATGTCAACATCTTCAGTATAACGTGCCACTTTCGCAAGCGGGTTTTTACCTGTGTAGTACATGGTGGTCGCTGTTGCCATCGGTGATGGATAGAAGGTTTGTACCTGATCGGCACGGAAACCGTTCTTTTTCAACCAGATCGCCAGATTCATCATGTCATAATCAGTCGTACCTGGATGCGCAGCAATAAAGTACGGAATCAAATACTGCTCTTTACCCGCTTCCTTACTGAAACGGTCAAACATTTGTTTGAAACGGTCATACGTTCCGATCCCAGGTTTCATCATCTTCGACAATGGACCTTTTTCGGTATGTTCAGGCGCAATTTTTAAATAACCACCGACATGATGCTGTACAAGCTCTTTGACATATTCAGGGTTCAATACCGCTAAGTCATAGCGTAGTCCCGAACCAATCAAAATCTTTTTAATGCCCGGTAAAGCACGTGCTTTACGATACAACTGCGTTAATGGTGCATGATCCGTATGTAAGTTCTGACAGACACCCGGAAATACACATGAAGGCTTACGACAGTTTTTCTCAATTTCAGGATCTTTGCAAGCCAAGCGATACATATTCGCCGTTGGGCCACCTAAGTCTGAAATAATACCCGTAAAGCCCGGTGCTGTATCACGGATTTTTTCCACTTCACGTAAAATGGATTCTTCGGAACGGTTCTGGATAATACGCCCTTCGTGTTCTGTAATCGAACAGAAGGTACAACCACCAAAACAGCCGCGCATGATATTTACAGAGAATTTAATCATGTCGAATGCAGGGAAACGTGCCTCACCATAGGCAGGATGTGGCAGACGTGCGTATGGCAAGTCAAACACATAATCCATTTCTTCCGTGGTTAATGGAATTGGCGGTGCGTTTAACCAAACATCACGCTCACCATGCTTCTGAACCAGAGCACGTGCATTCCCCGGATTGGTTTCCAAATGCAAAATACGGTTGGCATGTGCATACAAAACAGGATCATTCGCCACCTCTTCAAAAGCAGGTAAACGAATGACTGCCAATTCACGGGGTGGCAATTTGTGTTTAATGGCTTTAGAGGCAGGTTGTAATTGAACAATCTGCGTATTTTCATCCAGGTTGTCACCTTCTCGGACAATTGGATTCGCCACAATTTCTTTCTGGAAATTTTGATACTGGGTTAAAGAGTTGCCCTTATCTTTTTCAATTTCACAGCCATCCAAATCTTCCGTCATCACATAAGGATTGATGATTGGATCTACACGACCAATCGCATCGACATCATTGGAGGCAATTTCTACAAACTGTGCTTTAGAGGCACGATTATTTTTATTGATAATAAATGCTGTACCGCGAACATCGGTGATTTCATGGATTTTTTGACCCTTAGCAAGGCGATGCATGACTTCTACGATTGAACGCTCACCGTTACCGTACATCAACAAATCTGCTTTTGAATCCATCAATACTGAACGGCGGACTTTGTCGGACCAGTAGTCATAATGTGCAATACGACGTAAAGAAGCTTCAATCCCACCTAACAACACTGGCACATCAGGAAAGGCTTCACGGCAACGCTGACAATACACAGTTGCAGCACGGTCTGGACGTTTGTTGGGTTGATTATCTGGAGAATAGGCATCATCTGAACGAATTTTACGATCTGCCGTATAACGGTTGATCATAGAATCCATATTACCTGCGGTCACACCCCATGCAATATTCGGCTTACCCAAGACTTTGAATGCTTCAGCCGAAGTCCAGTCGGGCTGTGCAATAATACCAACACGGAAACCTTGCGCTTCAAGCACACGACCAATAATGCCCGAAACAAAAGACGGATGATCAATATAAGCATCGCCACAGACTAAAATAAAGTCACAACTGTCCCAGCCGAGTAAATCCATTTCCTCACGTGACATCGGCAAAAATGGTGCAGGATCAAAACATGATGCCCAATATTTGTCGTAATCAAACAACGCCTTAGGCGCCGTCTGCATGGTATAAGCAGTAGACATGGCTAGCAATTCTCGGCTGGCAGAAGGAAGATCTGATATCAGATAAAATCTGATCAAAGATGAAAGCTGATCATTTTACCATGAATTTGATTCATGATGTTTGATTATAATTTACACAGAACAAATAAGTCGAAAAAGTCAGCAAGATTTAAGCTTTGTTGCAAAATTCCAACCTTTTCCGACAAATGACGGATTTAAAGAAATTTAAAATTTCCTTATAAATCATAAATAAAATATCAATACTTGCATTTTTGTTCATTTTATAACAAATAAATAATACTTTTTGCATATTTCTTCACGCGCGAATCAGACTAATCTATCTCAAAATAAAAATGAGAAATAGGTCATGTTTTTAAAACGTATCCTGCTGTCTTTTCTAATGTTTTTTCAAACCTTAGGTTGGTCAGCACCAATCAAAGAAAAATTTTATAAAAATCAACAAGCATGGAAAGATTTACAAACCCGTTTGCCTGAAGCTTATCAACTCGATAAAAACAATCAGCCACAAGAATATTTTTGGCAATGGCAAAAAACCAATGTTCATGTTGACTACTATCCACAACCCAATGCATCTGCAAAAGTGATCTTATTACATGGTGTTGGGACAAATGGACGACAGCTCAGTCTGATTTTAGGTCACCCCTTAGCACAGGCAGGCTATGAAACAATGGCATTGGATTTACCAGGTTATGGGCTTACACAATACCCATCAAAAAGTGCTATTCGTTATGATGATTGGGTGCAATTGGTCAGTGATTTTATTGATGCTGAAGCACAAAAAGATCAACGTCCAATTTTCCTGTATGGCTTATCTGCAGGCGGCATGCTCACTATGCATGTCGCAATGCAAAATAAACATGTCAAAGGGATCATTGGAATGACTTTTTTAGACCAACAACGTTTAGCGGTAAAAAAAGGAACGATGCGTTTTAGCTACTTAAGCCCTGTACTTTTACCAGGCATGAAAATTGGCGCAATAACGCCTGTAGTGAACAGTGTTCCTTTACCTATGTCCTTAGTGTCTAAAATGTATGCACTTACCAACGACCCACAAGCTTTAAAAATTATGCTCAATGACAATACTTCGGCAGGTAATGCCATGTCGATCAAGTTCTTAAACAGCTATATGAACTATAAACCTAAATATAATTTATCCAGTTTTACCCAATGCCCTGTGCTCCTAACACAACCTGCGGAAGACCATTGGACACCCTTACAACTGAGCCAACCTGTACTTGAACGTTTGTCTGTTCCACATCAAGTGGTGATGCTACCCAAAGGTGGGCACTATCCTGTAGAAGCTGAAGCATTGGAGCAACTGAAAAAAAGCAGTATTGAGTTTATTCAAAGTCACTTAAATCATTAATCACTTGTCGTAATTTTCTGCATTTGATATAACTTGTAAGCTATACATACGCCAAGTAATAAGATCACTGTGATGGTAAGGGTTAATCCAAACCATCCATATTTTTCCCAAACCAATCCATTGGCACTGCCTAAAAAACTAGAACCCAAATAGTAGAAAAATAAATACAGTGATGATCCTACTGCACGATATTTTAGAGACTGAACCGATACCCAACTGCTTGACGTTGAATGTGCGGCAAAAAATGAAAAAGTAAAAATCAACAAACCCAGCAAAACCACCCAAAGTGATGGAATCAACATGATCCACAAACCCAAGATCATGGTGCAAAACATCGCAATCAAGACTTTATCACGTCCAAATTTACGGCTCCAACTTGCAGCACGCGGCGAACTGTAAATTCCTGATAAATAAGCAATCGAGATCAGGCCAATCCATGTTTGAGACAACTCAAAAGGTTTTTCTAACAAGTGATAACTCATGTAATTAAAAACTGTAACAAAACAGCCCATGAGAATAAAACCTTCGATAAACAATAAGCGTAGTTTGCGATCTGCTAAGTTTTTTCGAAAAGACTCAGTAAAGCGCTTCAGTTGAATCGGATAAGCTTTAAAATGTTTCGAACTTGGCAAAGCAATATAAAAAACGAAAGCAATCAACAAATTTAACAAACCAATGATCAGCGTTGCCTTTTGCCATGAGATAAAGTCCAATAACACCCCAGCAATTAAACGCCCACCCATGCCACCGATAGCGGTGCCTGAGATATACAATCCCATCGCAAAACCCACATCTTTTTGTGCAATTTCCTCACCAATATAAGTCATCGCCACTGAGGCAACACCACTGACTGCTAAACCAATCATCATTCGAGTTATGAGAAAAATTTCCCAATACGGTAAAAATGAACTGATCAATAACAAACTTGCTGTGGAAAATAAAGCAATGACCATGATCTTCTTACGACCAAATCTGTCCGAAATAAGACCTGCAAATAACAAACCTAAAGCCAAAGCAATGGTCGAAAATGACAGTGGAAAACTACTATGTGTAGGGCTAATTTGAAAAAATTTAGCTAAAAAAGGCATCATCGGTTGTACACAATACAGCGATGAAAAGACAGCGAATCCTGCTAAGAATAGCGACAATAAAATGGCATAAAAAGGACGTGTGCCATATTCGATATAAACCGCAGACTCAACTGTGTCAGACATAATTACTCCTGATGTCGGTACAGTATACGCCTGTTTATCATGCAGATAAAAACAAAGCGCCTAATTTAGGCGCTCAGCTTGACGCATAGAACTTAATACAAATCTTTAGGCAATCGAATTTGAATCATCTCGTTATTGTCTGCTTTATTTGCATTACGTCCTGAAGAGCTCGGAAAATTATTGTCATTCAACACTGTAAGTGTATTTTTATTTTCAATAATCAGATCTTCTATGGTAAAGAATGGAAATGCAAAATTTACACCTGTGCCCACATCTCCTGTACGCGCCGTCCCATACAGTGCATTGGGATTGTGAATCTTCATCAAATCAACCAATTCATGACGCTGAATCGTTTGCCCTGATTGACCCAATTTCACATGAATAAGCTTCTTATAACCCTCTAATTTATTTTCAGAATCATCACGTTCAATTAGAATACCAGCGTCATTACTATATAGTTGGAAATCACCAATCGCAGTGGCTTTATCATGTAAATCAAACAAATAATATTTGCCTGTATATGCCTTTTGCCTAAGATCAAACTGAGAAATGATCAACTGACGTTGTGCTGAATTTTTAAGTGGCTTTTCTAATAATGGATACAGATATTGACCATCTTTAGACAGTGCCATGCCTTCAAAACCACCACTTTGCTGTACCAAGGGGGCAACATAATCAATATTCGCTTTATTCAATTGATTTTGTGGCGAACGTAATTCAGTTCCTGGTTGTAATGGATTTGGCAATGAAATCGGCGCATCTAATAACACACCGTCTTTGTCAAAATGCAGTAAATATGGACCAAACTCATCCCCAATCCAGTAACTACCATCTTCTGTTCTTTGAATAGATTCAGGATCAAAATCTGCACCTGTCAACAGACGCTCAGTGGTATTTTGATTGATAATATCAAAAGGAATCAATTTATTCGGATCACGTAACTGTATAAAACTCATCACTTGAACTTGAGCTGAACCCGTAGTTTTTGTTCTAAAATCAGGTTTAATTTGATAAATACGTAATAAGAAATCGGCTGAATTGTCTTGTGCACCAAAACCATTGTCTGCCATGACCATATACGTCCCATCAGTATTTTTTAAAGCACCTGAAAAACCTTGTACAGGCTGACCTTTAAAGGGTGGAAAAATACCATTCCCTCCTTTCACAGCCAAACCTGAGTTCGGGCCTGCGGCATAAGTTTCAACATCCAATTGTGCAAAAGACACTAACGTTGGCTCTTTTATATTGGAGTCAGCTATCACGTTGTGATCATCGTCATTACATGCTGTTAAAGTGAAAAGACCCGTAGTTAACAGTGCAATGTATAATTTCTTCATCATATGAATGGTCACTTATTTTCATCAATAAATGCTTTCATTTAAACCTATAGAAATGACCGTTTTAGGTAAATTTGATGACAAATTGAGGTCATTCTTTTCATTTTTCTAAGATAAAAAATCGTTCAAAAGCACTTCTTTTAATATCAATTGTGTTGTAATCCATTGCGTACAAAAACTGAGGTTTTTGACAGCTTTTCCTCATCCTATGTTTTGGATATTCTACATACATCAGGAAACAGGAAGTTTCCATATAACAAAAAGCCAATAGGGAATTTGGCAAAGCTCATCAGGGATAGATGACATTTGGGGATGAATAATAAAAAATACACGAATAAGTGAAAAAGAAATTTATAAGTAGAAACGACAATAAACAGATCATAGAAAAGCCCCGATCAAAAATCGGGGCTTTTTTCAATTACAAAAGATTGATTATGAAAACACTTAAAATCAAATCATGATATTGCCATCACCATGTAAGAAATCACCTACATCAATTACAGAAAATCTCCTCTAGTAAGATCATTCTAAATTATCTATTCTAGACACATAGGGAACAGGAAGTTTCCCAGACATAAAACAATAATCATCAGTCTGAGCATCAGGAACGTGAGATTCGACAGGAGTCAAATCTAACTCACCAATACAAAGAAACCCCGTCAGGATGATGGGGTTTCTTTTTTAGTTTTGAAATTTTTATGATTTTAAATTTTTTAAGTAGGTGACGATTTGCGTATTGTCAGCCATTTCAGCAAGTTCTAAAGCAGTATATTCAGCTTTATATGCCACATCTGCGCCATGTACTATCAATAATTTTACAACAGCTAAATGATCATTTTCAGCAGCAGCATGCAAAGCACTATAGCCTTCGTCATCTGTAGTATTTACATCAATCCCATCAGCAAGACATTTCTCAACTTGTTCTAGATCACCTAAAGATGACCAATAAACTAATGCTGGAAGATGCAGTTCTTCATCATCTTCAGGAATAGGTGAAAATGAATTTAATTTCATTAGAATAACTCGATGCTCAAGATCAATCTTTATATTATGTATTCATTCCATACAAAGCAATGTGCAACTTTTGTTGTGGCCTCAAAAAAAGACCTCCAATAAATGGAGGTCTTTAGTATAGAGTGCAATTAAGCTTTTGCAGCAACGCCTGAGCTTGCAGCTACTTTTTCAGATTCATCATCATGCATAATTAAAGCAACTGCAATTGCAGTAATTAATACAGGTAAACCCACTGCAATAAAATTAAAATGTGCAGGCAAATTCATCCCTAACAAGCCACCAATTAAAATGGGTCCAACAATTGCACCCATACGACCAATTGCCGAAGACCAACCAATTCCTGTTGAACGAATCGCTAAAGGATAATATTGTGCAACATAGCTATATAACAACATTTGCGAACCAATTGAGGCCGCACCTGCTAAGAAAACTAAAATGTATAACAAGAATTGATTTGATTGGAAGCCCATTAAACTCATGACAATCGCACCCATCATGCCAAGAACCATCAAAACAGGTTTTAAATGGAAACGATCCGCAAGGATACCACCACCTACAATCCCAACAACCGCACCGACATTCATGACCATCATAAACATCAAGCTATTGTCCATTGAATAACCTGCTGCCATCATCAATTTTGGTAACCAACTACTCAATGCATACATCGTCAATAAACATGTAAAAAATGCTAACCAAAATAGGAATGTATTGGTTGCGCGCCCACGACGAAATAAGCTGACCACGTTGGCAGCTTCAGGTACTTCAACTTTAGGTAAAGTAAAATTTGTCCCATCTGTCACCGTCACATTCGGCGCTAAACGACGCACAATACTTCTGGCTTTTTCTTGCTTATTTTCTTTTACAATAAATGCCAAAGACTCTGGTAGAAACTTCCAAATTACAGGCAATAAAAATAATGGAATCCCTGCAATAAAGAACATGATTTGCCAACCAAAACTTGGGGTAAACCATGAACCTAATAAAGCAGCCATGACACCACCAACGGCATAACCACTGAACATGGTTGTAACCAATGTACTGCGCATTTTAATGGGTGCATATTCAGAAGTTAATGCAACCAAATTTGGCATGACACCGCCAATTCCTAAACCTGCTAAAAAACGCAAAATTGCAAATTCAGTTGGATTTGAAGCAAAACCACCTGCGAAAGTTAATCCACTAAAAAGTACAATACAGATCATAATGACTTTTTTACGACCAATCTTATCGGCTAAAGAGCCAAAGAACATTGCACCAAACATCATACCTGCTAATGCAGTGCTGGCAAGCATTCCTGCTTGCATCGCAGATAGCCCCCAATCTTGCATTAAGAGTGGCAATACCACACCATTAATCGCTAAATCATAGCCATCAAACAAAATAATCAATAAACACCAAGCCACTACATTGAAGTGGAACGGGGTAAATTTTGCTTTATCGACTATCGAGTTAATATCTAAATTTTCCGTCGTCATCGTTCTCATCTCCCATGAGTACTTGTCCAATATTTCAGATGAATTTTTAAGTAAAATTCAAGGTTTCGAAATATAATCAGAGCAAGTTTTAGGGACAATTAGACAAAGGGATAATAAAGATTTATAGTCATATAAATCTAATAAATATATGATTTTAAATAATATAAAATTTATCAAAATATGATTTTTAATGCTTAATTTTTATTGATTTATATTTATTTTACACACTGATTATCTTTAATTTTTCTAAATAGATTTGCAATCCTATTTGAATAAAATAAGAAATTATCATTGAAGAGTTGAAAAATTTTATGAATCATCTTCCTTTAATAACTGCTCAACTCTTTTTTCATAATTATTTAAAAAATCACGTGTAATTCTAAAATGATCTGTTTCCTCATACTTTACTTTTTTAATTCCAGTATCAGAAAATTGATAAATCGTTGCATTGGGATAAGCAAGTAAAATTGGTGAATGTGTAGCAATGATAAGCTGTGATTGATCTTTACATAATTGATCTATAACTGCCAATGCTGTCATTTGCATATAAAGAGATAAAGCTGCTTCTGGTTCATCAAGCAAATATAAGCCATTCCCTCTTAATTTATGGCTCAATATTTTAAAAAAAGCCTCCCCATGCGACCGTTCATGAATATTTCCACCATACCCGTCAATATAACCTAATTCATTCATATACGTGCCAACGTTATAAAAGCTTTCAGCACGTAGAAAATAGTAATCCTTCGGCTTTTTATAGCTTTTAATCAGTTTTAGAGCTTCATACAAGTTGGAACTACTACTTGCAGAATTTAATTGCACATTTAAAGTCCCTCCCTCTTCTGAAAATCCAAGTGCTAATGCAAGCGACTCTAATACTGTAGACTTACCAGAACCATTATCCCCTACAAAAAATGTTACATCAGCATGAAAATCAATATTTTCCATATCATTAACAGCAGGAATATTAAATGGATAAAGTGACCAATCATGTTGATTTGGTTCTTTTATTTCTACATAACGTAAATAAGGCTTAGCTTGCATAGGAATTGATGATCTGATTAGCATTTAAATCATAAATTAACCGAAAAAACTTTAGGATAAAATATTTAAATTCAACCAAACGACTCATCAAGTCGTACATTTTTCTTTTTACTTTAGACAAGCATAAAAAACACCCCCAACCTTTCAGTTGAGGGTGTTTAGATTTAAAAGCTGGCGATGACTTACTCTCACATGGGTAATCCCACACTACCATCAGCGCTAAGAGGTTTCACTTCTGAGTTCGGGAAGGGATCAGGTGGTTCACTCTTGCTATTGTCGCCAGCAAACTGTTATGGACCTTATTCGGGTCTTATTTAAACTGTGATTTACAGTGTATGCCTTACTTCGTACCAAATGAGTTATTAACAGGATAATTTGAGTTGCTATTGTAACTAGCTTTTGAACTAAATCAAGCATTTTGCTTTGAATTCATTGAAACATACAACTGTTTGGGTGTTGTATAGTCAAGCCTCACGAGCAATTAGTATTGGTCAGCTTCATGCATCGCTGCACTTCCACATCCAACCTATCAACGTCGTAGTCTTCAACGGCTCTTTAGAGGACATAAAGTCCTAGGGAAATCTTATCTTGAGGTAGGCTTCCCGCTTAGATGCTTTCAGCGGTTATCCCTTCCGAACATAGCTACCCGGCGATGCGACTGGCGTCACAACCGGTACACCAGAGGTTCGTCCACTCTGGTCCTCTCGTACTAGGAGCAGATCCTCTCAAATTTCCAGCGCCCACGGTAGATAGGGACCGAACTGTCTCACGACGTTCTAAACCCAGCTCGCGTACCTCTTTAAATGGCGAACAGCCATACCCTTGGGACCTGCTTCAGCCCCAGGATGAGATGAGCCGACATCGAGGTGCCAAACACCGCCGTCGATATGAACTCTTGGGCGGTATCAGCCTGTTATCCCCAGAGTACCTTTTATCCGTTGAGCGATGGCCCTTCCATACAGAACCACCGGATCACTAAGACCTACTTTCGTACCTGCTCGACTTGTGGGTCTCGCAGTTAAGCGCGCTTTTGCCTTTATACTCTACGCGTGATTTCCGACCACGCTGAGCGCACCTTCGTACTCCTCCGTTACTCTTTAGGAGGAGACCGCCCCAGTCAAACTACCCACCAGACATGGTCCTCGCTCCAGATAATGGAGCAGAGTTAGAACCTCAATATTACCAGGGTGGTATTTCAAGATTGGCTCCACCGAAACTAGCGTCTCGGTTTCAAAGCCTCCCACCTATCCTACACAAGTAAGATCAAAGTTCAATGTCAAGCTGCAGTAAAGGTTCACGGGGTCTTTCCGTCTAGCCGCGGGTACACCGCATCTTCACGGCGATTTCGATTTCACTGAGCCTCTGCTGGAGACAGCGCCCCCATCATTATGCCATTCGTGCAGGTCGGAACTTACCCGACAAGGAATTTCGCTACCTTAGGACCGTTATAGTTACGGCCGCCGTTTACTGGGGCTTCGATCAAGAGCTTCGCTTACGCTAACCCCATCAATTAACCTTCCAGCACCGGGCAGGCATCACACCCTATACGTCCACTTTCGTGTTTGCAGAGTGCTATGTTTTTAATAAACAGTTGCAGGGGCCTAGTTTCTGTGGCTGCTCTCAGCTCAGGAAGCAAGTTCCATCACCAAAAGCAGCGTACCTTCTCCCGAAGTTACGGTACCATTTTGCCTAGTTCCTTCAGCAGAGTTCTCTCAAGCGCTTTGGTCTACTCGACCTGACCACCTGTGTCGGTTTCGGGTACGATTCCTGTGTAACTGAAGCTTAGAGACTTTTCTTGGAAGTATGGTATCAGCCACTTTACTGTACAAGTACAGCTTGCTATCAGTTCTCAGCATAGAGTACCCCGGATTTGCCTAAGATACATGCCTACAACCTTTCACCTGGACAACCAACGCCAGGCTGACTTAACCTTCTCCGTCCTCTCATCGCATTACACAGAAGTATTGGAATATTAACCAATTTCCCATCGACTACGCCTCTCGGCCTCGCCTTAGGGGTCGACTCACCCAGCCCCGATTAACGTTGGACTGGAACCCTTGGTCTTTCAGCGAACGGGTTTTTCACCCGTTTTGTCGTTACTCACGTCAGCATTCGCACTTCTGATACCTCCAGCAGACTTCTCAATCCACCTTCATCGGCTTACAGAACGCTCCCCTACCACGTATACATAGTATACATCCGCAGCTTCGGTACTATATTTTAGCCCCGTTACATCTTCCGCGCAGGCCGACTCGACTAGTGAGCTATTACGCTTTCTTTAAAGGGTGGCTGCTTCTAAGCCAACCTCCTAGCTGTCTATGCCTTCCCACATCGTTTCCCACTTAATATAGATTTTGGGACCTTAGCTGGCGGTCTGGATTGTTTTCCTCTTGACTACGGACGTTAGCACCCGCAGTCTGTCTCCCGGATAGTACTCATTGGTATTCGGAGTTTGCATCGGTTTGGTAAGTCGGGATGACCCCCTAGCCGAAACAGTGCTCTACCCCCAATGGTATTCGTCCGAGGCGCTACCTAAATAGCTTTCGGGGAGAACCAGCTATCACCGAGTTTGATTAGCCTTTCACCCCTATCCACAAGTCATCCCCTGGCTTTTCAACGACAGTGGGTTCGGTCCTCCAGTTAGTGTTACCCAACCTTCAACCTGCTCATGGATAGATCACCCGGTTTCGGGTCTATACCCAGCAACTATACGCCCTATTAAGACTCGATTTCTCTACGGCTCCCCTATACGGTTAACCTTGCTACTGAATATAAGTCGCTGACCCATTATACAAAAGGTACGCAGTCACCGAACAAGTCGGCTCCCACTGCTTGTATGCATGCGGTTTCAGGATCTATTTCACTCCCCTCACAGGGGTTCTTTTCGCCTTTCCCTCACGGTACTGGTTCACTATCGGTCAGTCAGGAGTATTTAGCCTTGGAGGATGGTCCCCCCATATTCAGACAAGGTTTCACGTGCCTCGCCCTACTCGTCATCATTATATGTGCCCTTTCGTGTACGGGACTATCACCCTCTACGGTCGCACTTCCCAGAGCGTTCCGCTAAAACACATATAACTTAATGGGCTGATCCCCGTTCGCTCGCCGCTACTGAGGGAATCTCAATTGATTTCTTTTCCTAAGGGTACTGAGATGTTTCACTTCCCCTCGTTCGCCTCGTATGACTATGTATTCATCATACGATACCTACCTTATGGTAAGTGGGTTTCCCCATTCAGAAATCTCCGGATCACAGGATATTTGCCGCCTCCCCGAAGCTTATCGCAGGCTATTACGTCTTTCATCGCCTCTGACTGCCAAGGCATCCACCACATGCACTTAATTACTTGACTATACAACCCCAAACAGTCGTTCATCCCTACAAGTAGGATGAGCAACAGATCAACTAATTACTCAGTCAATCATACAGTTGGCGTCTTGTGCACTTAAGCACTGTACAGCTTCAATCTAAATTCATATACCAAAACGCTTGATTCAGTTTTATCGCTAGTAACTCATTTCTTGTAGTTGCCTACTTGAAACGAGTATGAACAATTTATTTCAACTCAAATATATTCTGTTAATGATTCACTACGTCTTCGTCAGATCGCAGTCAACTGTGATAAATCACAGAGCTTAATAACAATGCAGCGTATTATACGCTTCTTTATCACTAAGCTCTATAAGCTATCATTTTATTTGCTTGTTTATTAGCTAGTTAACATTCTGTAAGAATGTGGTGGAGACTAGGAGAGTCGAACTCCTGACCTCCTGCGTGCAAAGCAGGCGCTCTACCAACTAAGCTAAGTCCCCAGCTTAAGATCTAAAATATCTAATTCCCTGTACTCAATATTTAATTTTTCAATTAAATAATGTGTTCGTCAGAATGGTGGGTCTGACAAGACTTGAACTTGTGACCCCACGCTTATCAAGCGTGTGCTCTAACCAACTGAGCTACAGACCCTCAGATACTTCAATGAAGAACAACTTGTTGTGGATTCTTACCGATCGTCAATCTTTCGTTAAGGAGGTGATCCAGCCGCAGGTTCCCCTACGGCTACCTTGTTACGACTTCACCCCAGTCGTCGGCCACACCGTGGTAAGCGTCCTCCTTGCGGTTAGACTACCTACTTCTGGTGCAACAAACTCCCATGGTGTGACGGGCGGTGTGTACAAGGCCCGGGAACGTATTCACCGCGGCATTCTGATCCGCGATTACTAGCGATTCCGACTTCATGGAGTCGAGTTGCAGACTCCAATCCGGACTACGATCGGCTTTTTGAGATTAGCATCCTATCGCTAGGTAGCAACCCTTTGTACCGACCATTGTAGCACGTGTGTAGCCCTGGTCGTAAGGGCCATGATGACTTGACGTCGTCCCCGCCTTCCTCCAGTTTGTCACTGGCAGTATCCTTAAAGTTCCCACCCGAAGTGCTGGCAAATAAGGAAAAGGGTTGCGCTCGTTGCGGGACTTAACCCAACATCTCACGACACGAGCTGACGACAGCCATGCAGCACCTGTATGTAAGTTCCCGAAGGCACCAATCCATCTCTGGAAAGTTCTTACTATGTCAAGACCAGGTAAGGTTCTTCGCGTTGCATCGAATTAAACCACATGCTCCACCGCTTGTGCGGGCCCCCGTCAATTCATTTGAGTTTTAGTCTTGCGACCGTACTCCCCAGGCGGTCTACTTATCGCGTTAGCTGCGCCACTAAAGCCTCAAAGGCCCCAACGGCTAGTAGACATCGTTTACGGCATGGACTACCAGGGTATCTAATCCTGTTTGCTCCCCATGCTTTCGTACCTCAGCGTCAGTATTAGGCCAGATGGCTGCCTTCGCCATCGGTATTCCTCCAGATCTCTACGCATTTCACCGCTACACCTGGAATTCTACCATCCTCTCCCATACTCTAGCTTCCCAGTATCGAATGCAATTCCTAAGTTAAGCTCAGGGATTTCACATCCGACTTAAAAAGCCGCCTACGTACGCTTTACGCCCAGTAAATCCGATTAACGCTCGCACCCTCTGTATTACCGCGGCTGCTGGCACAGAGTTAGCCGGTGCTTATTCTGCGAGTAACGTCCACTATCTTTAGGTATTAACCAAAGTAGCCTCCTCCTCGCTTAAAGTGCTTTACAACCATAAGGCCTTCTTCACACACGCGGCATGGCTGGATCAGGGTTCCCCCCATTGTCCAATATTCCCCACTGCTGCCTCCCGTAGGAGTCTGGGCCGTGTCTCAGTCCCAGTGTGGCGGATCATCCTCTCAGACCCGCTACAGATCGTCGCCTTGGTAGGCCTTTACCCCACCAACTAGCTAATCCGACTTAGGCTCATCTATTAGCGCAAGGTCCGAAGATCCCCTGCTTTCCCCCGTAGGGCGTATGCGGTATTAGCGTCCCTTTCGAAACGTTGTCCCCCACTAATAGGCAGATTCCTAAGTATTACTCACCCGTCCGCCGCTAGGTCCAGTAGCAAGCTACCTTCCCCCGCTCGACTTGCATGTGTTAAGCCTGCCGCCAGCGTTCAATCTGAGCCATGATCAAACTCTTCAGTTTAAAATCAATAGCACCTATAAGGGTGCCAATCTTGGCTCATCAATTACTGACAAAAATTGCTCAAATAAACTTCGAGTAATTTCTACCATCAATCAATGAAAATAATTTCGATCAATCAACCAGTAAAAATCCACACAAGTTGTTCTTCATATTCTCTTAATGATCTTCTTAATGCTTCGTCAGCATCAAGCTAGGTCAGCTATATTACTCTCTATCTCTAGAAAGTCAACATGTAATGAAAATTATTTTTAATCCTTCCTTCTAAAACCCAACTTAATCAATTCAATCAAGTCATTGTTTTATCAGAAGTTTTAATCTTCATCACCGCCGATGGATGTGCATTCTACAGCATTTCAGATATGACACAACCCCTTTTTTTAAATTAAGTATTTACATGTCTAACTTTCAATCAATAAACAAACTAAACTTATGTTTTTAATTAATTTTTTATTTATTATTTTATTTCATTTATATTTTCCACCTCTAAATAAGCCAATATCATCATGGTCAGTTCTTTCTTAAGCTGTTGTTCTGAAATAAGAAAACTATTGTTACTCACATAGCGCATCATGGTAAATAACGTGCTATTAACGATCACAAATGACTTATTTTTCAGCATTTCGAAACTCCAATGCTGAAAAAACTGATTAAACACATAGATACCCACTTCAAAAAAGTGTTGTTCAACGATCTGCGCTGCTTCTGAGTTAATATATTGATGCCAATGTTTTAATACTTCGATAAAAAAACCGTTATCGGCTTTCATCATATCAAAACCAAACTGAATGCTGATTGGAATCAATTGCTCTAAAGGTCGTTGTTTTTGTTGGGTTGTAAGTTCTTTCAGTGCCATCCCAAGATTTTCACTCTTTCGACGCAGAAGTTCATCAATAATTTGTTCTTTATTTTCAAAGTACTGATAGATTGAGCCAACACTAACACCTGACTTTTCTGAGATCTTGGGTGTGGTCAGTTGGTGTATCCCCTGTTCGACTATGCAGTATTGTGTCGCTTCTAAAATATCATTCACAATCTGAATAGCTCTTTGTTGTTGGGGTTGTTTTCTCATTTATTGTCTCTTTTATGAGTGATTTAGTGCATTTTCAAAATGCGAATTGAATGCGAATAATTATTCATATTAAAGTTTGAACAAATAATAATCAACAAGAGACTGCTATGTCAGAACCAATGATTGCGAAACGTTTGGCATCATTTGAAAAAATGCGTCACAGCGACTTGATTTCAAAAATCTTAAATCATTTCACTGATCAGCACTTTATTCCAAGCTATGAGGATTATCTTGAATTAAATCAGAGTTTGTTCACAGGTGATGTTGCCATGGACAAAGTGATGCAATGGGTAATGGAGAATCCACGGCGCAATCGTAAGTTATTTGAAACAGCCTTGTATCAGGGGGTAGAAAAGCTTGATATTGATGAACCCGTTTTAACTGATTTTTTCGACTTGGTGACCACCCCACCTGTATGGCTTGAACCTGAGAAATTAACCACAGCAGTTAAGTTTACCCATCGGCTTGGGCATAACAGTACATTTATTTTACGGGATGCTGCTCTGATGGTCGGTTATCAATTCCCGGGATTTAATCAACCCTTGATTATGACGGGTGCATTAAATCAATATGCAGGCAAGCGTTTAGCCGAAACGCAAAAATGGTGGCTCGATGTCAATCAACAGCAAAGTTTTCAGCGTTTCAACTCAGGTTTTATCTCAACCATTTATGTCCGTTTTATTCATGCCTTAGTACGTTTTCAGCTCAATAAATCTAAAGATTGGGATCATGCATTTTGGGGTACACCCATTAATCAGTATGACCAAGCGATGACCAATATTGCCTTTAGTGGTTTGTTGTTAATCGGTTCACGTGTTTTAGGGATTTTTCCAAGTAAAGCCGAATCGGAAGCGGTATTACATTTTTGGAAATATACAGGATGGTTAATGGGTATTGATGAAAAATGGCTCGTCAACAAAGAATCTGAAGGATGGAAATTACTGCAATGGATGAATTATGCCCATCCTGCGACTGATGACAGTAGTCGTACCTTAGCCGTCAGTTTATCTAAAGAACCTTTCGAACGACAATATCCATATTTCAAAACCTTTTTACAGAAAAAAGCCTATCGTAATCATTTAGATATTACCCAATGGTTTATTGGTAAGAAAAAAATGAAAGCGCTCGGTTTAAAACCACGCGCTGTAGCATGGTATCCATTGTATTTATTTGCGAAGAATACAATGATTTATGGAAGCGCCCGTTATAACGCACGTTTGCAACAGTTTTTACAACAACATGGTCGGGCGCAACAGGAGTATTCTAATACTTTATATCAAAATGCAGGTCAGCAATTGGCAAGTATGTATCAGTAATTTTGGGTGCAATAGGACTACAAATTGATGTATATCTTTGTCATGCAATTGAACGATGTTCTAGTCGATTTTTATAAATATTCATCACGACATCACTAAATTGATTCAGTACGTATTGAACCCATAAATCACTATACCAATTCATGTCAGTACTTAAACGATAATCCATGCTCAAAATAAGTTGGGTTTGCTGTGGTGAAATCTGTACTAGACGATATTCACTGGATAAAACATCAAAATATTGCCCACCGATTTCGATATGATCATCTAAAGAACCTTGGGGAAATGACGCTTTGTTAAATTCAGGTTTCCATGCTAAAACATAAGGTGGCTCAAAACGGGTGACTTTTTCTTGGAAATAAATACCCCGTTGCCAATAAATATGGCGTAGCAAACCTGCCTGAGTTGCTTCATTTTGCCCAAGCATTGGTTTTGGAAAACCCATGGTAAAAATAAAATTATGGGCAATCTCATGTTCTTGAACTTTCTGCACATCTGAAATTGCATCAAAAGTCTGCTGAATCGGGGCATTGATGACTATTGTACGTTCAACTTTTCCAAATTGATCAGTACTGTGTTTCGGTAAAAAACCAATCAATAAAAGTGGCAGTAATGCCAAAGAATAGATTTTGTTGGTCGGCTTCCATAAATACTGACATAAACTACGCATCAATAAAGCACCGATCACCAGTGCAGCGAAAAGCAAGGGCAATGCCATAATTACGCAAATCGTACCTTCTTTGAGTACAAAAATACTGATGACCAAGATAATAAGCATGATCCACAATTGGGTTTTTAATACATTTTTGACACTTGCAACACGTTTGCTACTCACGCTACGCACGTATTCAAATAATGCTCCCATCACAAAAGGCATGCTGATTAAAAATGTCGCCGATAAAAAGGCATCTTTATATTTTGCAAAGAATGCAGTGAGTAAAAATAGGGTAAATAATAAGAGGAAAGGTACACTTCGCCTTAAAAAACTTGCTTGACGATATTCTGCTTCACAGGCTTTAGCTGTTTGATGAGAATCCAGACACAGCAAATAAAGTGTTTCACCCTGCTCTTTACGCAGTAATCGATAGACTTTAAACGGTTCATCGGTATATTTTTTTAATGCATGGGCTAATGCAGCTTTGCGATGCTCATCCCAATGTAAAGCCGAAATCTCATATTCTTGACATGCAGCTAAAGTACGGGCGATTTCATCAATATTAATTGTCATTTCTAAAATTAAATACTTTATTTTTATAGATTTTGACAGAAGCCACTGCATGAAAACAATGGCTTTTGTCGTGAATTATTTTACAGCATTGTGCTTAAAACTTCATACTGATCCGTGCCCAGTAATTGCGTCCAATATTATTGAACTGTTCTGTGCTGGCAAAGCCGAAACCTGAACTGCCTGCTTTATTGAGATGCTCGGTATAGGTTTTATCGAAGACATTATCTACACCAATTGCAAGATTGACATCATCTACAAGATTATAAGATGCGTTCAGAGCCAATGTATTAAAGCTCTTACTTTCCGCCATATCATAGCCCACAATATTGCCTTGATTTAGACTAATACGGTCTTGTTTTGCCACCACACGCCACAATAAACCCAACGTATATTTGTCTTGAACATAACGTAAATTAAAACGTCCTTCTAGAGGTGCAATTTGTGGTAATGCCGTATGAGCTGTCGTATTTTCACCCCAAGCATAGGCAAGACTAAGATCTGACTGTAGTGCTTCAGTAAAGTCATAACCAATCCCTGCTTCTGCGCCTGCAATGGTTGCATCGACATTTTTAGCACCTGCACTGAAGGATGAACCATGCTGATGATAACTCATTAAAATATAGTCATCGATTAGACCTGCATATGCAGATGCCCATGACTTAAATGCGCCATGTTGGTGTTGATATCCTAGATCTAACTGCAAAGTTTTTTCAGTATTTAAATCATTAAAAGTCGGTTTAGACATGCCTGAATTGCCATGTGCTGTACTAAACAGTTCCCAGTAATCAGGCACACGTTCGACATAGCCAAGACCGATATAGGTTTTAGCATCGTGTTCAGGGTGTTGATTTTCTAAACGAATAAATACACTTGGTAAGGTTTCTTTACGGTCATCATTTAGCTTTAATGCATCAATTTTGACTTGGTCAATACGCGCACCTGAAACCAGCTTATAACGATCATTGAATTTATATCCCAACTCACCAAAAACACCATAGGATTCAAATTTCATATTGGTTGTTAAAGGCTTGTTCATCATACTGCCTGCATGATGATTTTGTTGTGTATCCACCCCTGTGATGAAGCTCAGTTTGTCCCATTCAGACGTTACCGCAAGTCGCGAGTTTAACGTACGGCGCGTCACTTGCATTTCAGATGGACCTTTCATACTGCCATGATCTGCATCACCATGATGCATACCCATATCCATATCGTCATGATCCATATCCATCATTGGCGGTGTCCGCAGTCTAAAATTATCCATTACATGGTCGTTATAGCTATAGTTCACTTGCCCTTCGACCTTTTTAATCACATCGGTCAGATTCTTTTTCTCAAATCTTAAACCTAAACTTTCACGGGCAAATTGCGAACCATCCATGTCACGCCCTGCATACAGTGCTTCACCATCAGATTTACCGCCTGTCAACTCTACCCACGTGTCTGCATCAGGCGTCCAACCTAAAGCGACATCCGCATTCCAACGCTCCCAAGCTGAAGGAACTGTACGACCATCACCATCTTGATAACTATTTGACTCTGAACGTCCTGCATTTAAACGCATATATTTTTGTTCATCACCAACAATGGCTTCAATATTCTGATCAATGCGTCCATACGAGCCGACCAATGCACTGGCTTGTCCTTGGTAATGATGATCTTCAGAAAGTTTTGGTTTTTGACGTTCAAAAATCACCGTTGCCGCAGAGCCTGTATTGGCATATTGAACGGTTTGTGGTCCTTTAGTGACTGTGATTCGGTCAAAACTTTCAGGCTGAATATAAGACGTTGGCGCATCCATACGTGATGGACATGCACCTAAATTTTCCGTGCCATCGGTTAAAATTTTAATACGTGAACCAAACATTCCTCTAAACGTTACATCACCGTTGGTACCACCATTCTTGATTGAGCTAAAACCTGCAATGCTTTGTAGATAATCAGCACCATCGGTTGCAGGTACAGGCTGAATCGGCTGTTTAGGATCAGCACGAACCACCAAACCATTGGCATCATTGGCTTTTTGTGCAGTTAAGACCACAGGTGCTAACTGCTGAATATGTGGTTCAGTCTCAATTTGTTCTGCCTGAACACTTCCCGAATAACACGCAACACAAATCGCAGCCGTCAGTGGCTGTAAAAAGAATTTTGGCTGAGCCATTTTCATTTCTCACTTAAATTTTAAATAAATCTCGACTGGAGCCTATGCAGACCCAGAAAAAAAGAATTGGATTTAAGCGAAAATTGGTGGGGCTCGCCCTTGTGGAATGAGAAATAAGCGCTGTAAAACGAACCAAACATGACTAAATGTCTGTTGAAATGCGAGTAAGCGAACTTGTATACGATCCAGAACCTGCTTCACCTCAAGCTCAGGAGGTAAAACCAAGTTGCCATACACTGTACAATACTGACATTGGTGGTTTGGATCATGATGGTCATGCCCAAGATTGGCAGGTTTCTCTTGCATGGCATGAACAAAAGATTCATGAGAAGTATGTTGATGGTGAGTTGAATGTTGATGCTTATTATAAAAATCAGTTTGTATTAAAACCTGAGAAATGGTTTCACAGACCGGCGCAATTTGATATTGCTTCGGTAGCAAAGGCTGTAAAAAAACAGCGATCTGTAAAAATACTGCTAAGCTACTTAGCAATAACCCATTTCTTAACAACATTTCAACATGTTTAACCCAACATTTTCATTGTTACAGTATAACAAAGCCCAATCAGAATTGGGCTTTTATTCAACAAAATGTCTGACGATGCATTAACGCTTTGCAGGAACTTTCTGTTTTTCACGCTGACGCACGACTTTTTCAACTTTTTCACGCGCGCGTTGACGCTTTAATGGTGACAAATAATCGACAAATAATTTACCATTTAAATGGTCGATTTCATGTTGAATACACACTGCGAGCAAACCATCTGCTTCAATTTCAAAAGTTTCACCTTCTAAATTGATAGCTTCGATTTTGACACGTGACGGGCGTTCAACTTTATCGTATATTTGAGGCACAGATAAGCAACCTTCTTCATAAGGGAGGGTTTCTTCTGTCAGCGGAATAACTTTGGGGTTAATGAATACCATCGGTTGATCTTGATGTTCAGACAAATCCATCACGATGAGTTGAATATGATGATCAACTTGTGTTGCGGCTAAACCAATGCCTGGCGCTGCATACATGGTTTCAAACATATCCGCTGCAAGCTGACGGATCTGATCCGTCACTTCATTGACTGGTTTTGCAATGGTGCGCAAACGGGGATCAGGAAAACTTAAAATAGGTAATAAGGCCATACTTATCCTCACTTGCTATGCCATTGATCTAAAAAACTAAATGAAGAATATGCTTCATTAAATAAAAGTGTGTAAGATGCAATTATAACGTATTTATACGCATAATTTCAGGAATTATGATAATGATAAAGTTTTTCAATGGCACAAAGATTAATGCCACGGGGTTTAAGAAGCAGGTTTTGGCTATGGCACTCTGCATCAGTGCAGGTGTAGCTGTAGTGGACGTTGCACATGCAGCGCCGAGTCCAAACCAAAATCCACCCTCTCTAAAAGCCAATGCACCGCATGTTTATGTGGTCAAACGTGGCGATACGTTATGGGATATTGCAGGACGATTCCTCAGCAAACCATGGCGTTGGAAAGAGATTTGGGCCAGTAACCGCCATGTCAAAAACCCACATTGGATCTATCCCGGGGATAAATTATTACTCTGTAGCGTAAATGGTCGTCCACTGGTCGGTGTCGATGAGGGTGACGGCTGTGATGGTATTATTCGCCGTCATCAAGGTGGTGCATCTTTACGCCCACAAGTGCGTGTTGAATCTATTGGAAATACTATTCCAATCATTTCAAGTGCAGATATCAAACCATGGTTAGAACATAGTATTATCGTTTCACCTGAATCACTCATTGGCGTGCCTTATATTCTGGGTGCAGCGGATAATCGTGTGATTACAGGTGCAGGTCAAACCGTCTATGCTCGTGGCAATGGTTTAGTTGTTGGACAACGCTATGGTGTGTATCGTCAAGCTGAGCCATATTTCTTTGTCGATGAAAAAGGCAAAAAAATCAATGTAGGTCAAGAGCTTACTGAAGTCGCTTCTGCGGTTGCAGTTGCAGGTGAGAATGATGTTACAACGCTTGAACTGACTGACAGTTATAATGCTGAAGTCCGTAATGGTGATTATGTCTTACCTGCGTATGAATATAATTTACCTTCTATTTTTTATCCTACAGCACAAAATGAAGTACTCACTGGTGGTAAAATCGTTCGCGTACAAGGCTCAATTGGCACAGGTGCAGTCAATGGTGTTGTAACCATTGATCGTGGTAGCGTAGATGGTGCAAAAGCTGGACAAGTATTTAGCATTTACCAACAGGGTGAAGTGGTAAAAGATCCAAAAACCAAAGAACCAATCAAACTACCGAACCAAAATGTCGGCACTTTGATGGTCTTCAAAACGTTTGAGCGTTTTAGCTATGGCTATATTTTAGATAGTGCATTGCCAATTAAAGTGGGTTCTTCAATTCAAACCCCTGCGATTGCAGAAAATTAATCTTTCTAAAACGCTCTAAAATCTAAAAACAACTAAAAAATGTGATATCGGCATGTTGAACTTTATATCTGATGTGCAATTAGACACCATCAAGTTATGGTATTTAGTTCAACATTCCAATCTTGCATTTCGTAGTCTCGAAACTTATTTTGGCTCAGTGGCAAAAGCAATTTCGAGTGAAAATTTGCTGCGTTGGTCTGAGGTGAATATTCATAAAAATCACCTCCAACGTGCCGAAGAGTTTCTCACAGACAAAGGACAAACTTCCTTTTATCTGTGCCTTGAGAAGTTAAAACAACACTGTGATTTTATACTGTTAGACCACGACAGCCATTATCCACAACAACTCCTCCCCTATGCCGATCATCCACCCATTTTATTTGGTCAAGGCGCTTGGCAAAATTTAACACAACCCCAAGTAGCAATTGTAGGTAGCCGAAAGCCAAGCCCCCACGGTAAACAAGTGGCTTATGATTTTGCCTATTATCTCAGTGAAAAAGGCTTTTTTATTACCAGTGGTTTAGCTGAAGGAATTGATGCTGCGGCACACGCAGGCGCATTAAAAAACTTACGCACCATTGCGGTCATTGGAACAGGTTTAGAACAAGTCTACCCTACACAAAATCGACAATTACACGCACAGATTTTAGAACATGCAGGAACGATTATTTCCCTGTATTTACCTAATACACCGCCCTTAAAATCTAACTTTCCACGCCGCAATCGGATTGTGAGTGGTTTAAGTTTAGGGGTTTTGGTGGCTGAAGCTGCTTTAGAAAGTGGCTCCTTGATTACCGCTCAAGCCGCAGCCGAACAAGGCAAAATTATTTTTGCCATTCCTGGGCATATTTACAGTGAATACCATCAAGGTTGTCATCAATTAATCCGTGAGGGTGCTATTTTGGTCGACCATCCTGAGCAAATCATTGAAGATTTAGCATTACCTACACAATGGCATTGTGAAAATACTCAAAAAATCGAAGAAAAAGAAAAATTACCCGTGTTGCCTGAACATTTATTTCAACTTTATCAACAACTCGATTGGGTTGGACAAGAGATTGATATTCTTCATCAAAAGCTCAATTTAGATATTGCTGTTTTAACAGGATATCTCATGGAACTAGAGCTTTTAGGCTTATGTATTCAACAATCTGGCTTGTACTTACGTTGCCGAGCGAGTCATTAAGGTTCACAATAGCCCTTTAAAAACTGATAAGGTGGCAAGATCCATGATGACAACCTCAGTTGCTGAAGCTGCTCAAATTCTGCGTCAAGGCAAAGTGCTTGCTTATCCGACAGAGGCAGTATGGGGCTTAGGTTGCGACCCAATGAATGAACAGGCATTTTTAGAAATTTTACGCTTAAAACAGCGCCCAATTGAAAAAGGTGTCATTTTACTTGCGGGACAACTTACTCAAGTTGAACATTTATTGGAAAACTTAGAACCCAAAATCCGTCAACAAGTCATTGAAACTTGGACACATCGCACACAGACTGAACGTGCAACCACTTGGCTTCTCCCTGCTGATGAAAGCATTCCCCAGTGGATTAAAGGCAATCATCCCAAAGTTGCTGTTCGTGTCACCACACATCCTTTATGTATTGCACTCTGTAATGCGTTTAATGGTTTTATTGTTTCAACTAGTGCCAACCCTGCGGGTTTAGAACCTGCTCGTTCATTACAAGACGCCAACCGCTATTTTGCATCACAACTGAATTATTTAAATGGTGATTTAGGACTCAGCCAACAGCCAAGTCGTATTTTAGACGCTGTCACAGGTGAGATTATTCGAGCTTAAATGAGATAGCATTTTAGAATATTTGAGACTGTAAATTGAGGCTTAGGCAAAATAACGCCAAAGTATTTAAATTTCACCTCAATCATTCCATCACTTTTCTCAAATGATAGACAAAAAAAAGCTCAGCCATATAGGGTCGGCTGAGCATGAAAAAGGATGTGGATCACATCCAGAGGGTATACAAAAATTTGGTTTAAACAACAGATAAATGATCTTTCATACCTTGTTGTCTATGGGTATTATTATGCTATAAAAATACTATTCATACAAATTTTATCTTTATTTTACAAAAATAAAACTATGTTTAAATCAAGCTAACAGATGAGTATATTGATAAAATTAAACCTATCTATTTGCTTTATATTTTTTTTAAAATGAACGTATCAAATTTTAACCAAAATTCAATTAATACATTTTAAGCCTAAATTTATATAAAAAAAGTCTAATAAAAATCAAAAATATTTCTCATCTTTACCGATTAATTCAATACTTTTACTTTTTTCTGCGCAAGTACAATACCCAATAAAATAATCAAACCACCGATGCTATGATAAATCGTCCACGCCTCATTTAACCAAAAAAAGGCGATAATCGCGGTAAAAACGGGCATCAGATTCATAAAAATACTGGTACGATTTGGGCCTAAATATTGAACGGCCATCATCCATACAAATGGTGCAATCAAAGAAGGAAAAATTCCTGCGTACAATACACTACCAACATTATTCATATCGATACTTTGCAGACCAAACCAAGCAATAAACGGTAAGTGATAAAGCAATGCAAAAGCAATTTGAATATATAAGCTAATCAACAAAGGGACTTTGAGCTGCCATTTTTTTAGAAATACACCATAAAATGCATAAAAGAACACTGCAAGCACCATTAACAGGTCACCTGAATGTCCACCCAATTGTGTAAGGCTAGCGACATCTCCTCGACTTATGACATAAAGTAAGCCGAGGAAGGACAAGATACTGCCGATCACCGCAAAACGATTGGGAATTTCACGTAAAATTAGAATAGAAACAAAAATGGTAAAAATAGGAATAAAAGCATTGATAATGCCCATATTGGTCGCGGAAGTATGATGGGCTGCGGAATAGGATAAACCTTGATATAACACCATTCCAAAAGCACTCAAAATAGCAAACTGCCAAAAGTGCTGACGAATCAAATGACGGTTTTGCCACATTTTTTTTGCCATAAATGGCGTCAAAATAATAAATGCAACGAACCAACGGTAAAAGCTGATACTGACTGGTGAGATATAGTCTGAAACATAGCGAGTGACAGCAATATTCATTGACCAGATCAAAACTGCAATGATGGGTAAACACACTGCCCACCACATCGGCTTGGTATTGGTGTACATAATTTTAACGCTTCAGAATGAAAGCTCGATTATTGACTAAGTCGGAAATAATTTAAATATCGTATTTCCGACATCTATAGCGAATTTCAGACAGCCCTTATTCCGCATATTGGATTGATGTTTTAAAATAAATCGTAGGTTTTCAGCGCTAAAAGTACCACTTTCTCAAGTTGTTCTAGTCCAACACCATCACGAGCCTGCATCGTCAATCCTTGAATCACCGTTGTATAATAATCTGTCATCGCTTGAATATTGGTTTCAGCTTTTAAGTCACCATCCAGCACACCCTGTTGTAAACGCTGATAAATTTTTTCTTTGACTTGATTACGTTTCGACAGTAAATCTTGTTGCAACTCAGTATGTTCTTGTGAGCAATTCATGGTTGCCGTGAGTAACATACAACCGGTGGGTTTGTTTTGCTGAACGATTCTTTTTAAATTTTCATATAAATAAAGTTCAAGTGCGATTTTAGCTGTTGTTGATTGTTGGAAAATCGCCTCTAATGCGCATGCTTCATGTTCAATATAATAGTCTAAACAAGCATGAAACAATTGCAACTTATCACCAAAACTACTGTAAATACTCGGCGCAGTCAGATGTAATGCTTTGGTTAAATCACTCATCGATGTCGCTTCATAGCCATATTTCCAAAACAACAACATGGCTTTTTGTAACGCTTCTTGTTCGTTAAAGCATTTTGGGCGACCTCGCCCACGTTTAAGCGATTGTTTACCTTCAATTAAACTTTGCTCTTCAAAATCTGCCATAAACTTCACATATATTTTTATAACGAACATTATTAAATTAATTGACAGCTAAAAATTAATCAAATACTTTATTTTTATAATGATCGTTAATGAATTAAAAACAAGCAAAACTCAGTTTAGCCAACGTGCCCTTCAAAGTAGGAACCCTGCTCATGAATACGATGCAACCTAAAATTTCAGAACATAGCACGACCGATGTTCCCCCCAGTAGCCAAGGTAGTTGGATTGCTTTGCTCACCGTTGCAATCACTGCCTTTGCATTGGTCACCAGTGAATTCCTCCCCATTGGTGTCATCAATAATATTTCTACAGATTTACATGTTTCAGTAGGTAAAGCGGGTTTAGTCATCACCTTACCCGGCATCATGGCCGCGTTTGCAGCGCCATTACTGCCTGTACTGGTGAAGAATCTTGATCGTCGTTACCTACTATTGGGACTGGCTACCACCATGGTGGTCGCGAATGCAATTACGGCAATCGCACCCAATTTTGAGATTTTATTAGTGAGTCGCTTTATCCTCGGTTTCGCCATTGGTGGATTTTGGGCAACAGCAATTGCCCTGAGTGGACGTTTAGCGCCATCACATCTTCCTATAGCCAAAGCCACAGCTACAGTCATGGCAGGTGTAACTTTAGCCACTGTACTTGGAGTACCGATTGGAACGTGGTTAAGTGATACCTATGGTTGGAGGTCATCTTTTGCCATTACCTCTGTGATTGGCTTCTTTGTGGTCGCACTCGGTTTTAAATTTATACCCAGCTTAAAGCCTGAATCTGCAATTCATTTCAAAGACTTACCTGCACTGCTTCGCATTGATAAAGCCAGACAAGGTTTAATTATTATTTTACTTTTGGGTCTTGCACATTTCTCGACCTATAGTTACCTAACGCCTTTCTTTAAACATTCTGCTGGTTTTGACAGTACAACCATCAGTTCACTGTTATTGCTGTTTGGTATTTCAGGGATTTTTGGTAATGCATTTGCAGGTTATAGTGGCAATTTAAATGTGCGTTATACCTTTGCTTTTGTGGCAATCTGTTTCGCCTTGGTATTTTTTGGATTCCCAATTTTTGCAACCCATACCACAGGTGCATTTATTCTCACTGCACTATGGGGATTTGCCTTTGGTGCATTTCCAACAACCGCCAATATTTGGATGTTTTTACATGCCCCACATGCCGTAGAAAAAGGAATGCCCTTGTTTGTTGGCTTTTTCCAAGTCATGATTGCAACAGGCGCGTTAATTGGTGGTTATATTGTTGATCACTTCAATGCCGATACCTTGCTTTATAGTGTTTTGAGTTTCATCATTTTAGCGGTGATTTCCATCTTCACTTTAAGCCGTGGTTTAAATAACCCTAAAACTAAACAACAGCCAATACAATGTGAGAATTAGTTTTATTCACTATGTCATATACCTCACTGATTTCTGTAGAAGAATTCTTTTACCAAAAACATGATATTGTCACACCCCATTCAAATTTATGGGGTGATTTTAATTTGAGTCTAAATGGTACTTTAGAACTCAATATCGCAGATCAAACCTATCTTTCACCACCAAGCTATGGTTTATGGATCCCCCCTCAAATTGAGCATTGTTGTACGGCTGTGGATGATCATTTAACACATTATATTTGTATCCGTATCCATCCAAAGTTATGCCAAAATTTGGCGAAACAAGTACAAACACTCAATGTTCGCCCTTACCTACGCCAAACCATTGAAGAAATTTTAAATCAGCAAAAGTTAGGCATCCCTAGGGTTGAATACTACGAACATTTATTGCAATTGGTACTTGATCAGATTCAGTGTAGTGACTCATACACGCATTATTTACCTCAGACTAACCACCCTATTTTAAAACCGATCCTTGAACGACTTTCAGATCAAGATCTATTTAATAAAAGCTTGCAACATATCTTAAATGACTTCGATATTACAGAACGACACGCACTGCGTCTTAGTCAGGAACAACTTAAGCTTTCACTCTCTGAATGGCGCAATCGTGCCAAAATCATTTATGCAATTTCATGCATACAACGTGGCAACGCTGTGAAAAAAGTCAGTTTAGAATTAGGTTACCAACACAGCTCTAGCTTTATTGAGTTTTTTAAACGCTACACAGGACAAACACCTACACAGTTACTTGGAAAATAAAATTTAATTTTTAAATATAGGCACAGCACAAGCAAAATTAGAAATTGAGATAAAATATGATCCTTTTTAAAATTTGAATAAGTGAAATGAAAAAAATAATCTGTATATGCCTACTCTTTTTTACATATCATTATTGCGCTTTCGCAACAACTTATCCCCAACCGCCACAAAAGGTTCAATCACTTATTCCTCAAATAAACAACACCAGCAAAGATGAACTTGCTGAAATTCAAACACTTTCGATAAATAAGACCAAAGACGCACTGGCATTTCAAGATGCCGTTATACAAACAGTACAAAACCATGATCAAATTGAGTTACAAGCCCTTGTTCACAAAATGAAAAAATTCGTCGAAGATTTTAACCAAGACTTAGATGCACTGACATTAAAAAGCCCAGAAGCAAATAGCATCCGAAGTAAAATAAAACAAATCAATAATTTAGGTATTAAACTTTCTGAAGAAGCTGTGAAAGATTCGCCTGACTTAGATAACATCAAAGCACTTCAAGCAGAAATTAACGAATTACAACAACTGTTATCAACAGAAATTATTCATGTGCAAAATAAAATAGACATCGCAAAATAATGATTCAACGTCTAACAAAAGCAGCGTATTTGATCTGCTTTTTTTGTCTTAAATTGTATGATTCTAACAATTATATCTTGCTGAAAAGCAGAATAATCGCTAAAACATTAAAGCATAATATTTTTGAAAATGACTTTAGGACAATAAGATGAGCGCATCTGTTTACGACATTCCGGTAAAAACTATTCAAGGTGAAGAAGTCACCCTCAATCAGTATCAAGGTAAAGTTTTACTGCTAGTCAATGTTGCATCTAAATGTGGATTAACACCACAATACGAAGGCTTAGAAAAACTGTATCAAGCCCAAAAACAAAAAGGCTTAGAAATTTTAGGTTTTCCAGCCAATAACTTCTTAGCACAAGAACCGGGTTCAAATGAAGAAATTCAACAATTTTGTTCTCTGACCTACGATGTGCATTTTCCACTTTTTGCTAAAATTTCAGTCGCAGGCGATGACAAACATCCACTCTATAACACCCTAATTCATGCAATTCCTGAGCGTATTGGTGAAGGACCATGGTGGAAAGACTTGGTCGATTATGGCTTAACACCAAACCCAAAACCCGAAATACTCTGGAATTTTGAAAAATTTTTAGTGAATAAAAATGGGGAAGTCGTGGCACGTTTTGCGCCAGACATTACCGCAGATGATCCTCGTATTGTACAAGCGATTGAAGCGGAACTTGCCAAAGCATAATCAATGCGTTGTAATCAAGATGACTGAGGTCATCTTTTTTATGCGCTCAAAACACTAAAATATAAATACAGTAATAAACTGTTATTCATTTGCAACAATCCTATCTTTATCCATAGTTCAGTTTTATATTAAAAATCATAAGATTATTTTTGAATTTGAATGTTATGAAAAAGCTAATTCAAGGCGCCCTTCTCCCTTTTATTATTTTTACCTCAGGGGTGCTTTTACTCGGTTGTAACCAAACCACTGAGCCACAGGAACATACTGAACAATTTGAACAAACAGAAACATTAAAAGATGAAACACATGAAAATGCATCATTAGCCGCAGAGGTTGAAACTGAAACAGCACAACTACAAAACAATGAAAATTTAAAAAGCGGCAACATGTTTTATATCGCGCGTGACGTTGCTGATGTTCAACTCAAAACAGGAACTTACATCGAAAAATTACAACAAGCACAAACTGATTTGCAAACAGCAATTGATAGTAAAGACCAGCAACAACTGCAAGAAACAGCAAAAAATTTAAGTCATGAGTTACAAGGTTTTAATACAGCATTGATTTCTTTAGATTTAAAAAGCCAAGAAATTGACAATATACGTCAACACGTTTTATTCGCAAATAAACAAGTGCTTAGTTCGCCACTACTCAATGGTGAAGTTGATTTTACAAAAATTGATTTTGATAAAATTGAAAAACAAATGAGTACAATTCAATCCGAAATGATCAAATTGGCAGGAATGATGATTCCCAAAGGTGGATCTTCAGACAGTCACAACAGCTAATTTAAGTGTCACTTCAAATTCATTTACAGTTAAAATAGGATATTCCATACGGAATATTCTATTTTTTGCTGACATTTGCACATTTAAAAATTTAAGTATGTGCTTTAAATGCATGTTGCATTAATTTTTGAACCTGCTCAGAAACCTCACGTTGTTCTAAAAAAGAAAAATCACCACGATAGGTTTGATGAACGATTTCTTGTGCAAAATCATGCAGGAATGGTCGCCCATTTTGTTGATAAAACACAGCTTCTTCAGCATCTAAATGAATATACCAACATGACACCACCGAACTCATGTCGATGGCAATACTAAAATAATACCGTGTACCATCCTGATATAATTCCCAAAAATGTACTTCTTGCTCAATCATTTTCATCATGATGTATTCTACTTTTACCCTTTTTATAAAATACATAGAAATATTTCAGCATCCAATACCACTTTAGCGCTAGAACATCAACATTTTCAAGCTCAGACTATATTTGCCATTACAAGCATGTTTTAATCTAAAAATAGATAAAAATGACTGAAGTAAACCATGCAACTGATTATTTTTACAGGTGTCCAAGCATCGGGTAAATCGACATTTTATAAAGAATATTTTTATAAAACACACTTACGTCTAAATTTAGACATGCTAAAAACACGCCATCGTGAAAATATTTTATTTGAAGCAGCTTTAGCTTCTAAAACCAAGATGGTGATTGATAATACCAACATGACGAAAGCAGATCGTGCGCGTTATATCCAACGTGCTAAAGATGCTGAATTTGAAGTGATTTCTTATTATTTTGAAGCTGATTTGGACAGCGCATTAGAACGCAACCGACAACGATTCGGTAAAGAACGAATTCCTGATCAAGGTGTACTTGCCACAGCTAAAAAGTTTGAACTACCCTCGCTTCAGGAAGGTTTTGATGAACTTTATAAAGTTAACATTATAGAAAATCAGCAATTTTCCATACAGCTTTTAGCAATTCGAGAATAACCTCATGAGATTTAATGATTTAGATACTCGCTTACGTGTATATGAAACAGCTTATGATTTTTGCGTACCACCTGAACAATATATCGTGGTACGACTTGATGGTAAGGGGTTTACACGATTGACTAAAGAAATTTGGCAATTTGAAGCACCTTTTGACATTCGCTTTAGAGATTTGATGGTCGAAACTACTGCACATTTAATGCAATGTGGTTTCAACATTATTTATGGCTATACACAAAGTGATGAAATTTCACTGCTTTTTCATCTTAAGGATGACAGTTTCAACCGTAAAACACGCAAAATCATTTCGATATTGGCGGCTGAAGCCAGTGCAAAATTCAGTATTTTACATGGGCAAATGGCAACTTTTGATGCTCGAATTTGTATTTTACCCAATGCAAAAATTGTTGAAGACTATTTTCGTTGGCGACATGAAGATGCTCATCGTAATGCTTTAAATGCACATTGTTATTGGATGTTACGTAAAGAAGGTGAGACTATTAAAAAAGCAACCCATCAAGTCAAAGGCTTAAATCGTCAAGAAAAGCATGATCTTCTGTTTAGCCGAGATATTAATTTTAATGAATTGCCATCGTGGCAAAAAAGAGGGACTGGTCTATATTGGCAAGAAGTTGAAAAAGTAGGATTTAATCCAAAAACCAAACAGCCAACAGTATCGACTCGTCGGAAAATTTTTAAAGACTATGAATTGGCTTTAGGGGATGAGTATAGTCAATTTATAAAAAAACAATTTTTATAAATAAAAAACCGCCCTTTCAGGCGGTTCTTTCAATCTCAAACTGCGTCTTATTGAGCGCGGTTTTTGATTTTGCGGATGGTTTCCAACTGAGCAGCAGTTTCTGCAAGCGCAGCCAAAGCAGCAGCAGCGTCCAAATCGCTCTTTTGATTTGCAAGCAATTGTTCAGCATTTTTACGTGCTTCAATAATTGCAGCTTCATCTAAGTTTTCTGCACGGACAGCAGTATCTGCTAGAACCGTAACAACATGCGGTTGAACTTCAAGTACACCACCAGATACATAGATTAACTCTTCTGTACCGTTCTCAAGCAGAACGCGAATCGCGCCCGGCTTAAGTAAAGTAACTAACGGAGCATGACCAGGCATAATACCGAGTTCACCGCCAGCACCTTTCGCGATTAGCATTGTTACAGTGCCTGAGTACAAAGACTCTTTAACACTGACAACATCACATTGCATCGTAGACATGAGAATCTCCTAAATTAGGGAACTAATTAAAGTTTCTCAGCTTTAGCAATCACTTCGTCAATACCACCAACCATATAGAACGCTTGTTCTGGGATGTGATCGTATTCACCAGCTAGAAGACCTTTAAAGCCACGAATTGTTTCTTTAAGCGGTACAAGTTTACCAGGAGCACCAGTAAACACTTCAGCTACGTGGAACGGTTGAGAGAAGAAACGTTGAATTTTACGCGCACGGTAAACAGTCAATTTATCTTCTTCAGCCAATTCGTCCATACCAAGAATTGCGATAATGTCTTTCAATTCTTTATAACGTTGAAGAACGTTTTGAACTGCACGAGCAATTTCGTAATGCTCAGTACCCACTACAAGTGGATCTAACTGACGTGAAGTTGAGTCAAGTGGATCGATCGCTGGATAAATACCAGAAGATGCGATGTCACGGCTCAATACAACAGTTGCGTCCAAGTGAGCGAACGTCGTTGCAGGCGATGGATCTGTTAAGTCATCGGCAGGTACGTATACCGCTTGAATTGACGTAATAGAACCAGACTTAGTCGATGTAATACGTTCTTGTAGAACACCCATCTCTTCTGCAAGAGTTGGCTGGTAACCTACAGCAGACGGCATACGACCTAACAATGCTGATACTTCAGTACCCGCAAGTGTATAACGGTAGATGTTATCTACGAACAATAATACGTCACGGCCTTTACCGTTTTCGTCTTTCTCGTCACGGAAGTACTCAGCCATAGTCAAACCAGTTAACGCTACGCGTAAACGGTTACCTGGTGGCTCATTCATCTGACCGTAGACCATTGCTACTTTGTCAAGAACGTTAGAGTCTTTCATTTCGTGATAGAAGTCATTACCTTCACGAGTACGCTCACCAACACCAGCAAACACAGATAAACCTGAGTGAGCTTTTGCGATGTTGTTGATCAACTCCATCATGTTTACAGTTTTACCAACACCGGCACCACCGAACAGACCAACTTTACCACCTTTCGCGAACGGGCATAGTAAGTCAATGACTTTAATACCAGTTTCTAAAAGGTCAGTAGAAGCAGCTTGTTCAGCATAAGAAGGCGCTTGACGGTGAATCGGTAAACGTTCTTCAGTTGCAACAGGACCAGCTTCGTCGATTGGGCGACCAAGAACGTCCATGATACGACCCAAACATGCAGTACCTACAGGTACAGAGATTGGAGCGCCAGTATTAGTTACGTTCAAACCACGCTTAAGACCTTCAGTAGATCCCATTGCAATAGTACGAACTACGCCATCACCAAGTTGTTGCTGAACTTCTAAAGTAGTTTCAGTACCGTCAACGTGGAGAGCGTCATAGATCTTAGGAACGCTGTTGCGTTCAAACTCGACGTCGATAACCGCGCCGATGATCTGAATGATACGACCGCTACTCATTGCTGTCTCCTCAATTCAAAATAATGTTAAACGGCAGCGGCACCACCAACGATCTCAGAAATTTCCTGAGTAATCGCGGCTTGACGCAGCTTGTTATAAATGAGTTGTAGGCTCTTGATCAATTCACCCGCATTATCTGTTGCAGCTTTCATTGCAACCATACGAGCAGACTGTTCACATGCGATATTTTCAATCACACCTTGATACACCATAGACTCAATGTAACGAACCAATAAACCATTCAAAAGCTCTTCAGCTTCTGGTTCATAGAGGTAGTCCCAACCGTATTGGCGGTTTAGACCTTCATTCTCTTCAGCAGCAGCTAAAGGAACAAGTTGTTCGATTTTTTGGTTTTGAGTCATGGCATTGACAAAGCCGTTTGACACAAGATAAATACGATCTAATTCGCCTTTATCAAATGCGTCCAACATCACTTGTACAGAACCAGTTAACTGTTCAAGACTTGGTGCATCGCCTACATTCGTAGTCGCCCCAAGTACTTTACCGCCGTAGTTTTTAAAAAACGAAACCGCTTTTTGACCAATCAAAGCAAATTGAACTTCAATTGACTGCTCTTGTTGCTGTTGTACGTGTTTAACCACTTTTTTGAACAAGTTAATGTTCAAACCACCAGCAAGACCACGATCTGAAGACACAATGATATAGCCAACGCGTTTGACTGGGCGTTCAACCATATAACGGTGTTTATATTCAGGATTCGCTTGTACCAAATGAGCAATTACACGGTGCATATTTTCGGCATACGGACGGCCCTGAGCCATGCGCTCTTGCGCACGACGCATCTTAGAAGCTGCTACCATTTGCATCGCGCGAGTAATTTTCTGCGTGCTCTTGATACTAGCTACTTTGGCGCGAATTTCTTTTAAATTTGCCATACGCTTAACCTAGTATTCGAAAGCCCTTTCGAGCCTTCGAAGGTTGATTCCGTGAACCAAACCATAACTAGATTCAACATCGTTGAATCTTAGTAAGTTTGAGTCGCTTTAAAGCTTTCAATACCTGCTTTAATTGCAGCTTCGATGTCTTTGTCATAAGCACCAGTTTCATCGATTTTTTGCATTAACGCAGCATGTTCTGAACGGAAGTAAGAAATTAACGCAGCATCAAAGTCTACGATTTTCTTCACTTCAACGTCAGCCATATAACCTTCGTTAGATGCATAAATTGAAACTGCTTGGTCAGCAATTGAATATGGAGCATATTGTTTTTGCTTCATTAATTCAGTTACACGTTGACCATGTTCAAGTTGCTTACGCGTTGCTTCGTCAAGGTCAGAAGCGAACTGAGCAAACGCAGCCAATTCACGGTATTGTGCTAAAGCAGTACGGATACCACCAGACAATTTTTTGATGATCTTCGTTTGTGCAGAACCACCAACACGAGATACAGAGATACCCGCGTTTACAGCAGGACGAATACCTGCGTTGAATAATGATGTTTCTAAGAAGATCTGACCGTCAGTAATCGAAATTACGTTGGTTGGTACGAATGCAGATACGTCACCTGCTTGAGTTTCAATAATCGGTAATGCAGTTAATGAACCAGTTTGGCCTTTAACTTCACCGTTAGTGAATTTCTCAACGTAGTCAGCAGATACACGAGAAGCACGTTCAAGTAGACGTGAATGAAGATAGAACACGTCACCTGGGTAAGCTTCACGACCTGGTGGACGACGAAGAAGCAATGAAATTTGACGATACGCAACTGCTTGTTTAGACAAGTCATCATAAATGATTAACGCGTCTTCACCACGGTCACGGAAGTACTCACCCATTGTACAACCAGCATATGGAGCAAGATACTGCATTGCTGCAGGATCCGCTGCAGCAGCTGCTACAACAGTTGTGTACGCCATAGCGCCAGTTTCTTCAAGCTTACGTACCACGTTTGCAATCGTTGATTGTTTTTGACCAATCGCAACGTATACACATTTAATACCTGATTGTTTTTGAGCAATGATCGCATCAATCGCCATCGCTGTTTTACCAGTTTGACGGTCACCAATGATCAACTCACGCTGACCACGGCCTACAGGAATCATTGTATCAACTGATTTATAACCAGTTTGTACAGGCTCATCTACAGATTGACGCCAAATTACACCAGGTGCTACTTTTTCAACAGCATCTGTAAGTTTTGCATCAATTGGGCCTTTACCATCAATTGGATTACCCAAAGCATCTACGACACGACCAAGAAGTTCAGGACCAACTGGAACTTCTAATACACGGCCTGTGCAACGCGCTTTTTGACCTTCTTGAAGGCTTAAGTAGTTACCTAAAACAACGGCACCCACTGAATCCTGTTCTAGGTTCAGTGCCATACCGTATAAGCCGCCGTCGAATTCGATCATTTCACCGTACATTGCATCAGCAAGGCCGTGAATACGCACAATACCGTCGGAAACCATCACAATGGTTCCTTCGTTCTTAGCGGTCGCGCTGGTGTCCAGATCGCCGATACGCTGTTTAATGAGCGCACTGATCTCGGATGGATTCAGTTGTTGCATTGCGCTATACCTCAATCTTTTATTAGTTCAGTCTTCGTCTTATGTAATTATGATGCACAATTACGCTAAAAGACGAGTACGCATTTTTTCAAGCTTGCTAAGCGCAGAATCATCTATCACTTGGTCGCCTGCACGAATAACAACACCAGCAATCAATGCTGGGTTTACTTCAACTGTAACTTTCACAGCGCTGTTCAAACGTTTTTCCAACGCATGAGCCAACTTCTGTTCTTGTACTGAATCTAGCGGGAAAGCCGATTCAATCACAACGTCTACAGTGTTGTTATTTTGCGATTTGAGTTGTTCAAATTCAGCTTCAATTTCAGGTAACAAGGTCAAACGACCGTTGTCAGCAAGAAGTGTCAAAAAGTTTGACACCGCTTCAGTTTGCTTTTCACCTAAAACTTTCGCGAAAAGTGCAACCTGCTCAGCAGGTGTCAACTCAGGGCGATTTAAATAAGCGGAGAATGCTTCATCTTGCACCGCAGCACTGAGCAGTTGTAATGCATTTGACCAAGCGTCAGTTGCATTTTGCTCAGATGCATAAGCAAATGCTGCTTTAGCGTATGGGCGTGCCAACGTCAAGAGTTCAGCCATATTCGCCTCTCTTAAAGTTTAGCAGCCAGCTGATTCAGCATGGCATTATGAGCTTCTGCGTCAACTTGTTGGTTCAGAATTTTTTCTGCACCAGCAACTGCAAGAGCAGCAACTTGTTGACGTAATTCTTCACGAGCAGAATTGATGTCTTGGTCAACAGCATCTTTCGCTTGTTGACGAATACGCTCACCTTCAGCAGATGCTTGGGTACGCGCTTCTTCGACCAATTGTGCCGCACGACGGTTCGCTTGTTCGATCAATTGAGCCGCTTGTGCTTTTGCTGCATCAATTTCTTGCTTTACTTGTGCTTGCGCATCAGCAAGATCAGCTTTCGCTTTTTCAGCAGCATTTAAGCCATCAGCGATTTTACGCTGACGCTCACTAATCGCATTGATTAGTGGTGGCCATACAAACTTCATGCAGAATGCGACAAAAATCGCAAATGCAATCGCTTGGCCAATCAATGTGAGGTTGATATTCATTGCAAATTCCTCAATGGTTTAATTTAGGAATTAAGCTGATTAACCTACAAATGGATTTGCGAAGATGAAGAACAAACCAATACCAACGCCGATCATAGGCACAGCATCAAGAAGACCCGCAATTAAGAACATACGAGTTTGAAGTTGTGGAGCCAATTCTGGTTGACGAGCAACAGCTTCAAGGAAGCGACCGCCTAAAAGACCAAAACCAATCGCAGTACCTAAAGCACCAAAAGCGATCAAGATAGCAGATGCAATTGCAACTAGACCTAAAGTGAGTTCCATGATAATTCCTCAGAGGTTAGGTTTTATACCAAATTAAGTTAAAAAAACTGTACCTAACCACCGATTGATAGTTAGGTAATACCATTAATGCTTTTCGCTTGCCATGCTTAGATAAACGATGGTGAGCATCATAAAAATAAATGCTTGCAGGGTGATAATCAAAATATGGAAAATCGCCCATGGCACAGACAATGCCCACTGGATCCAGAACGGTAATAATGCGATAAGAATGAAGATTAATTCACCCGCATACATGTTACCGAAAAGTCGGAGAGCCAAAGAGATTGGACGTGCAAGGAAAGTTACCAATTCCAAAAGCAAGTTAAATGGAATTAAAAGCGCTTTAGCGATTGGATTCTTAGGATTGAATGGATTCAGTGCCAATTCACCTACAAAACCACTCACACCTTTTTCACGAATACTGTAGAAAATAATGAGAGCAAATACAGATAAAGACATACCAAGAGTAATGTTAGGATCTGTAGTAGGTACAATTTTGAAATACACACTGTGTGGATCCATACCAAACACGTTGCTACCAATAAGCGTAGCGAGATGCGGAATGAAATCTACTGGTACTAAGTCCATTAAGTTCATGAGGAAAATCCACACAAAAATGGTTAGTGCCAACGGTGCAATCAAACGAGACTTCCCGTGGAAAGTATCACGAACACTTGAATCTACAAACTCAATAATCATTTCAATTGCAGACTGGAACTTGGTAGGAACACCAGAGTTTGCAGCTTTCGCTACGCACCAGAACAACAAACAGAAAATTAAACCAAGTCCGATAGACCAACCCATTGAATCCAAGTGAATAGCAGTGAACCCCATCTGTTGAGCTTCAGCACCACTTTCAGCCAATTTCCATGTACCGTCTGGCATTTTACCATAGGTCATATTGGTCAAGTGATGCTTGATATACTCGGTCGAAGTAAGGGCATGTTCTTCAGCAGCCATAAATCACACCTGGTCAATGTAAAAAAACTAATAGAATAAAACGAATATCGCGTGCTGCTTGATATCTCGCCTATTCCTGAAAAACTTTTCAATTTTTGCTGTGCTTATACTCATTTTTGTAAACGGGTTGCCCAAAAAGGAGCAATCCACGTCATGGCTTGTACAAGTATAAAACCACAAAACAATGCGACCGGGGATAACGGTTTGACATTGCTTAAAATTAAAATGAATCCAACGATCACAATTGCAAATTTGCCCATCATGCCCCGATACATGTTCGAAAGAACTTGTTTCGATGCTCGCGCGCCTGCTGCTCGAAATGACTGCCAAGAAAAATAACAACTAGCAAGCCAACATATTAGTGCACCTAATGCTGCACTCAAAGCCGCAGTCGAGTCTTTCAAGACCCACCCTATCAAGGCTGAAACAGGAATCATACATGCTTGTAAATAGACCAAAGCTTTCGCTAATCGTCGGTCAATCATGCGACTAGTTCGGCTCATTTTTTATCCACTCACAGCATAAATGCTTGACAAGTTTAGCTGATGATCGTTTTTAATCGCAGGCATTATAGAGTTACACCCCTGAACATGCAATCTTTTCCCGACCTTAGTCGTGTTTTTTTCACAGATTAAATTGCTTTTGATCTGTACAATTGTTGCTTAATATTTGCATCATTTTCGTGCATTAACTACGCAAGCTTGTGTTTGTGCAGCTAAAGTTTGCCATGCAACCACAAAATCTTGTTGTTTCGCTAAAGATTCATCAACCGATTGAAATGTAATTGCACCCAATTTTTTATATTGACTTGGGCTCGCACTGGCTTCAGCAAGTAAACAGACTTTTTTGCTTGGTCGATGGTCATTGAGGTATTTAATTTGGGCAATCGTGGGCGCAACATGTGGGTCATCAGTCATCGCACCCGCAAATTTTAAGTTAAGCGAACGTTCTAAATATTGATAAGCATCATGATATGCCCAATATGGTCGTGCTACCCCCTCTCCTGTATATTTTTGTGATGCTAAAAGCATTTCATTGGCAAATTTTTTCGCATTATTCCAATACGCTGTTTTATTTTCAGGATGTTGTTGTGAACGTAAAGCTGCAATAAAGAAACCGATACGTACAGCATTGTTTGGATCAAGCCATACATGGGTATCGACCGTATCTTTTAAGGCAATGCCCCGTGGACTTCTTAAAGGCAAGGCTTGGATAATACCCGAATCTAAAATAGAAATGGCATTGGCATTATCTTGCAACGCTTTTTCGAGCGGTGCTTCATGGGCTTTACCCAACCAAATCACCAAAGATGCCTCTTTAATGGTTTTCCGGTTCAATGGCGTTAGCTGTACATCATGTCCACTTTGATGATCTAAAAGCAGTACAGGTTCTTCAATACCTTGCATGACTTTTTTTGAAATCAAATAAATAGGATGTGTTGACACCACCAAAGGTGCTTGTGCCCACGCCATACCTGCAAATAATGCGCTGACACAGAAAGCAAAGAAGCGTTTCATGTGGAAAAATTTACCAAAATTACTTAAATGTTATAATATAACAAATATGAAAAAAAACCTATGCCATTCGTAACATGATCAGGCTTCATGTTACTATTTGTGATTGTCCTTTTACTAAAAACGTCTTTTGAGGTGTGCAATGAACCTATGTTCACACGAGCATCATGATACTTTACATGGCGTCCATGACCATCAAAATGTCAAAACTCGTCTAATAGAAGCAGAAAATATTTGTGCTGCTGCGGGTGCTCGTCTCACACCTCTACGCAAAGAAGTGCTAGAACTCATCTTAAATTCGACAGGTCCCGTGGGTGCGTATGACTTATTAGCAAAACTAAAAGGCTCATCTGAACGCCCTGCTGCCCCACCAACAGTGTATAGAACATTAGACTTTTTATTAGAAAAGGGTTTTATTCACCGTTTAACCTCTATCAATGCCTATATTCCGTGTTGCCACCCTCGTGAAGGACACCAAGCGGCTTTTTTGATTTGTTCTGAATGCCATACGGTGAAAGAGGCTTCTGCTAAAGGTCTGATTGAGCAACTTGATCAACTCTCAGATTCAGATGGATTTAAAGCACACCACAGTATTATCGAGATTTCAGGACTATGTCAGCAGTGCTCGAACAAGGCTTAAAGCCAGTCACAGCTTCGCTTGTGCAATTACAACAGATCAATGTGCGGATTGATGAGCGTGATATTTTAAAAAATGTTGATTTTTCTTTACATGAAAAAGAAATTGTCACGCTGATTGGTCCCAATGGCGCAGGAAAATCAACCCTGATTAAGGTGCTATTGGGCATAGTAAAGCCCAACTCAGGTAAAATCATTAGCCCTAAAAAACTCAAACTGGCATATGTACCACAAAAATTCAATCCTTCGCATAGTTTACCACTACGTGTGAAAGATTTACTTGATCTCGAAAAATGCGACAAAACCATTAAAACCGAAATCATTCGAGATACAGGCATTACCAAACTAAAAGACTCAAAAGTACAGCAGCTTTCAGGTGGCGAACGTCAACGTGTGCTATTGGCACGGGCGTTATTACGCCAACCGGATGTTTTAGTGCTTGATGAACCTATGCAAGGCTTAGACATTCAGTCTGAAGCTGAACTCTATGATTATGTGCGCAGTTTGCCTGAACGCTATGGTTGTTCGATTTTAATCGTATCGCATGATTTACAATGGGTCATGCAAGGGACACAACGGGTCGTGTGTTTAAACAAACATATTTGCTGTAGTGGTTTACCTGAAAATATTCAACAACATCCTGAGTATCAAGCGATTTTCGGAACAAATCGTGTCCCATATCAACACCATCATGATCATTGTGCACACGGTGACTCTGCAAAAACCTGTGAACATGATGCTCGTCCCCACATTCACCCTGAACCGGAAGCCTAGATCATGATGGAATGGTTACAACTGCTATTACCAGCATGGATTATGGGCACACTTTTGGTTTTTCTAACAGCACCTTTGGGGTGTTTAATGTTGTGGCGCAGGATGTCTTTTTTTGCCGATACCATGGCACACGGCACGCTCTTAGGGGTGGCACTTGCAGCAGTGCTAAGTCTGCCTTTATGGATTGGTGTAACGTTTACCGCTATTTTATTAGTGGCAATTCTTTGGGTATTGCACGATCCTCGTTTACCCAATGATGCTTTGCTTGCGCTGTGCTCCGCAACTTTACTCTGTTCAGGCTTGTTGCTGATTCAGCACTTACCTGCCCTACGACCTGAATTATTGAGTTATCTATTTGGTGACCTACTCACCATTGAATGGTCTGATTTACCTGTATTTATTGGTATTATCATCGCAGCTTTGGCTGTGTTGTTTCACTATTGGCAAGCACAGATTCAAATTGCCATTGATCCTGATATTGCGGTCAGTGAAGGGGTTAATGCAAAATGGCAACGCCTAATTTTCATGTTGCTTTTGGCATTATTTACCGTTTTAGCATTACGTGCTGTGGGTTCTTTACTCATGGGTGCATTGTTGGTTATTCCTGCACTCAGTGCACGTCTCGTGTCACACTCTCCAAAGCAAATGGTCATTGCTGCTTTTATCATTGCTCAAATGGGTGTGACTGTCGGTTTATGGTCAAGTGCGGGTTTAAATATTTCCACAGGTTTAAGCATTGTTTTAACCATGTCGATTGTATTTGCCATGATCTTTATTATTCAAAAAGTTAAAAAAATCTGTTAAAACCTGAGAGTTTCAAATCATTAAACTCACTGCCAAAGTTTAATATAGTCTGTTTAATGATTTGCTTTTTACGGTATATGTCTCAACTCAAACATAAGATCATTATGAATCAACGTTTTTTCGTATAAATATAAGCTCATTCTAAAAAAGAATGCTTAAAATGTATTCCATCACTGATGCACCAAACTCAACAAAGCTGCGGCGCAACTAAATAATATGGCAAAAGTACGATTCATATATTTTTGTTGTTTTGGTGATTTCAATAATCGTAGTACTTTAGCGGCTAAACCTGTATAACCTGCCATCACAATCAAATCAATCGTAATCATGGTGACAGCCATAATCACATATTGAATCCACTGTGGTTTAGACAAATCTAAAAATTGTGGCAAGACTGCGAGTAAAAACACAATGGCTTTAGGATTACTCATATTCACCAAGAAACCATGTAGAATAAGCATAGGAATCGTTTTAGGCTGAGTTTCGGTTTTAATATCGATCGACTGAATGGGAGCATTCCATTGTAAATATGCCAAATATAATAAGTACAACACTCCAAACCATTTCACCAATAAAAATGCCCAAGGTGTCGTCGCAAATAACACCCCCACCCCTGCTGCAACAATGCCAATTTGGACAATTAATGCCAGTTGTAAGCCTAAAGCATTCCAATAGCCACGGCGAAAACCATAGCTTAAACCACTCGACATCGATGCAATTGCGCCCGCACCAGGGGAAATACTGATCACCCAGCACGCCAACATATAAGCAAACCAGACTTGATAAGACATAATAAATATCAGGAGATTTTTTGAAATGTAATTATAACGATTTTAATACCATACTTTTCGATTAATTTAATCGTTAAAAAATATAAAGCTTCGCTTTCTAGTCTGTGTATGATCATGCACAATAGTTAAATTGAATGAATAATAAATGAAGGAGCCATCTCGTAATGACAGCCCAATCTGTAATTTTGCCTTTACCGTCAAATCATGCCCGCTTTATTGTTTTAAATTTAAAAGATCTGTCTATTGATGCTTTAAAAGAACAACTCAATGCGCTGTTTAGCACACGTGATCGTTTAATCACCCAGCATCCTGAAGCTGAAATCAAAACCTCTGTCGCATTTGGTCCCGCACTTTGGACACAGCTTTATTCTCAAACTCCGACAGGTTTTAAACAACTTGAACCGATTCAGGGTTCTTTCAACATGCCTGTAGTGCCTGCGGATGTCCTGATTCATATTGCTTCAGCCCGTGCAGATTTATGTTTTGCAATGAGCCAATCATTTTTTGATGGCATCCAAGACCAAGTTGAAGTTTTAGATGAACGAGTGTGTTTCCGCTATTTAGATGGCCGTGATTTAACAGGTTTCATTGATGGTACTGAAAATCCACAATTCCCTGATGACCGTGACGAAGTCGCATTACTTGGTGAAGAAGCAGGTATTTTTGCTGAAGGCTCTTTTGTCTTTGCACAGCGTTATGTACATAATCTTGAAAGCTGGAAACGCTTAAAAGTGGATGCGCAGGAAAACGTTATTGGACGTACCAAGCTCGAAAGTATTGAACTTGATGATGATGTTAAACCTGACAACGCCCACATTGCCCGTACAGTGGTTGAAGACGATGCTGGTGAAGAACTGGAAATTCTGCGCCATTCTCTACCCTATGGCGATGGTCAGGGTGAACAAGGCTTATTCTTTATTGCCTATACCAAAGACTTAACCCGTATTGATAAAATGCTCGTGCGTATGTTTGGTACAAGTGGCGATGGCATTCATGACCGTTTACTTCACTTTGTGACCCCAGTAGATGGCGCTTATTTCTTTGCCCCGAATGAAGACATACTCGAAGAAATTCTAGATATAGAATAATTTTGCAAGCCAATAATCGACTTGTGCAAGAAGAATATTTTCTGGATCAAGATTAAGGTGCATTGGAATTTCGTACTTCCAATGCATCAATACATTGTTGCTCTGTTGAATATGCAAAAATACGTGAGGAGGCTTTCTCAATATAAATTGCATCATTTTCCAAACCAAACGCCTGCTTAGAAATATCACATTGGTCAGGTTTCAGTTTATAAAATTTCACTGTATGACACATCGGCTCTGGCGAGTTTTCATCAAATCCAAACCATGTTTCCACATTCATCATTTCATAAAATTCTTTTGAATCCATGGGTGTTTCTTGGGATGATGCTTGGGATGAACGGTTAATTTCTTCTACTTTTTCTTCAACGGCAGCTGTAATTTGAGTTTGATCATCTCCTATTTTTGTGATGGGTCATGACATACTGTCAACTCCAGCAACACAAGAATGACAATACTAATTTTATTAAATTTTTTCATTTCCCACTCAATCTTTGTTTTAGACTGTCTGCTTCTTCATATTCAATGTCCTGAATTCGCATACAGTTTTGCTCCATACGCATTTTGAAATCAATGAATTGTTCGCCAACTTTAAGTAGTGCACGATGCTCTGTCGCGTCCAAAACACGAATAGAAATATCATCAGCTACATCCTGTGCATTACTCAAAATGTTAAAATCTAAATGACATTGACCCTGTATTTTTGCCGCACACTTTTGCTCACGCAATAAAAGTTGCACCATATTGGCATCAAAATAATGACGCAAAATCTGTCGAGGCTCGCCTGCAATATCTTTGTCTGAGTGCGGTGGATAATCCCGATACAATTCAGAAATCAAGTCACGACTACTTTGCACACACGAAATATTGTCTGCAAAGACCTGTGCGCTACTTAACAGTAAAACCACAACTAAATATTTTTTCATGTCTTTTTAAATCTGCGTCTATATTTATTTACTGTTATCGTCAAAAGAATAATGTGTTAAATCTATGCCACGTTGAAAAATATTTTGGATCAAAATATGCGGCAATTTTGAATTATTCCCTAACGCTGCACATTTCAAATCAACGCCGTGTCGATTGGCTGTTTGGGTTGGAATAAATTTATCTTCTACAAATGAATATTTGCCTAAATCTCTAAAAAATCCATACAGATTATTGTTTGAATCGCGAAGCACGTACAAATTACTCAAGTCATTTTTATAATAAGCTTGATACAAGGTGTATTTTTGCTGCCCCACTTGGATCACATCACACTCATCGGTTGCCATCCATTGATCATTATTGTGGTTTAGCCCCATCTTTTTTAGTAACGCACTGACTTTGGCATCCTCCCAAATCAAAGCACAATGTTGACGTTTGAGCTTTTTGATTTGAATGGGTTTTTTCTGTTCAGTTTGCCACTGTGTTTCGCATATATTTTCTTGTGCATACACGCTTGAAACTGACAAACATACGGCAAGTGCTAAAACTATTTTTCTCATATATACATCGCTTGCTATACGCATTTTAAATATAAAAAATGGAGTCTATGTAGACTCCATCTTATGTGAATAGACAATAAATTCAACTTAAAATGGTATACGTTTATAACGACGATACTCAGGTTTCCAAAAGTTTGCTTCAATATTTTCTTGTAATTGCTCATCACTAATCGCAGGTGCAACACCATCTTCGATCGCTGCTTTTGCTACTTTAAAAGCAATGATCTTAGAAACTTTTTGTAGCTCGTTCAAATCAGGCAATAAGTCAGCATGAATATCTTGTAATTTTGGTGAACAATCTGCCAAAGCATTACTTGAAGCCATTAACATATTATCTGTGACACGTGTTGCTTGTACTGCAACAACGCCCAGCCCTATACCAGGGAAAATGTATGAGTTATTACATTGTGAAATATTAAAGATTTGACCTTGATAATTCACAGGTGCAAATGGACTACCTGTTGCGATTAAAGCTCGCCCTTCTGTCCATTCGATAATATCAGCAGGCACAGCCTCTACACGAGAGGTCGGGTTTGATAATGGTAAAACAATCGGATGCTCGCAATTGGCAGCTAAAGTTCGGATAATTTCTTCCGTGAATAATCCTGGTTGTCCCGACACCCCAATAAGAACCGTTGGTTTAGCATTTTTAACTACATCAAGTAATGAAATGACTTCTTCTGCGTTGCCCCAATGCGCGACTTCCTCAGGCTTTTGTGCCAATTTACGTTGGAAATCTAACAGATTCGGCTGATTTTCAGTGATTAAACCAAAACGGTCGACCATAAAGACACGTGCACGTGCTTCGGTATCGGTCAGACCTTCTGCCACCATTTGTGCAACAATTTGTTCTGCAATACCACAACCTGCTGAACCTGCACCTAAAAATGCCACTTTTTGGTCTTTCAGTTGTTTGCCTGCCGCACGACTTGCAGCAATGAGACTGCCTACTGACACTGCTGCTGTCCCTTGAATATCATCATTAAAACAGCAAATTTGATTCCGATATTTTTCCAGTAAAGGCATCGCATTTTTTTGTGCAAAGTCTTCAAATTGAATTAATGCTTTTGGCCAACGACGCTTGATCGCCGCAATCACATCATCAACAAAATGATAATATTCTTCGCCGCTGATTCGAGGCTGATTCCAACCGAGATAAATTGGATCATTTAACAATTGTTGATTGTTCGTCCCCACGTCTAAAGTAATCGGTAATGTATATGCAGGACTGATGCCACCACATGCGGTATAGAGCGATAATTTTCCGATTGGAATACCCATGCCACCAATGCCCTGATCGCCTAATCCCAAAATACGTTCACCATCTGTGATGACAATCACTTTCACATTTTTCTTATTCACATTATGCAAAATATCATCGATATGTTCACGGTCTGGATAGGAAATAAATGTCCCACGATGACGGCGATAAATATCCGAGAAACGCTGACATGCTTCACCAACGGTTGGTGTATAGATGATTGGCATCATTTCACTGAGATGATTTTCAATCAGGTGATAAAACAAGGTTTCATTGGTGTCTTGAATATTTCTAAGATAAATATGTTTATTGATAGCGTCATTAAAGTCGCAATATTGTTGATATGAGCGTTGACTTTGTTCTTCGATGGTTTCGATCACATGTGGAATCAAGCCATATAAATTAAATTGGCTACGCTCTTCTTCCGTAAAGGCCGAGCCTTTATTTAAAAGCGGAAGCTCAAGGAGAGTGTTCCCTGCATAAGGGGTATATAACGGTTTCTTTACTTGCAAGTTTTCTGTGGTCATGTCCCATCTCATTATGTTTAGATTTAGATGAAAATCCAGATAACAAACACTCGAGTTTCATCTATCTCGGGCTATAGATTAGTCCTTTTTTTACGATTTAGGGTATTTCTTAAATTGATAGTGATATGAGATAGATTTAGACATGGAATACAGCTTTAAAAACAACAGATCAGCTTATTTATGCGGTTGATTTGGTGACATATCGACAAATAAACTGGTTAGTTTTCTTACAATTGGCAATATGATCAACACGATAGGATAAGCAAACATCCATGACATCATCCAAGCAGAAAAGAAAATAGAGAATAAATTTTCGATCCAGCCCAAGTTCTTGACAGTATTTATAAACGAAATGATACCACTCATCAGTCCTGATAATAATAAAGGTAAAATCCAAGGAGCATATTTGGCAGGTAACTTCGGAATATTACCAATAATCATGGCTTTTTTCTGATTCATACAACGCGCTTTTGACACATATAAACCACATACAATAATTGAAAGTATTAAGATTTTGAATCTTTTTCAGTATTTATCAAAAACTAAACAAACGTATTTGTCTTCTTTTGTACTTTGCATACAAATGGTTTTACCTAAAAGCATGGAAATTTGCTATATTTGCTGTTTTTCTGCAACATTTATTTCTCGATCGATTATGAATACGGCAATACAAGCAGCTCTTGATCATGCAGTGCAATCCCTACAAGCTGAAGGGACCCTTCCATCTGACTGGAACAACACCAGCGTTTTAACGCGAACCAAAGACCGAAGCCATGGGGATTTTGCGTCAAATATTGCCATGATGGGTGCGAAAGTTGCAGGTATGAAGCCTCGTGATCTTGCAGAAAAAATCTTGGCAAATTTGCCAGAAGTTGCAGATATTAGTAAAGCTGAAATTGCAGGTCCTGGTTTTATTAACTTCTTTTTAAATGCAGACCAACGTTTTGCAGTGCTTGATCGTATCGAAGCACAAAAAGATCAGTTTGGTAAAACCCAAGCCAATGCAGCAAAGAAAATCCAAGTTGAATTTGTGTCTGCAAACCCAACCTCAAGCCTTCACGTTGGTCATGGTCGCGGTGCAGCTTATGGGATGACCGTTGCAAACTTACTTGAAGCAACAGGTGCAAAAGTTGACCGTGAATATTATGTCAACGATGCAGGTCGTCAAATGGACATTTTGGCAACCTCAACTTATTTGCGTTATTTAGAGCTAACAGGTCAAACTTTAGTTTTCCCTAAAAATGCCTACCAAGGCGACTATGTAAAAGAAATCGCGCAAAGCATTATCGACAAAGATGGTGAAGCGTACGTTCGCCCTGTCGCTGAGGTATACAAAGATGTCCCTGAAGATGTTCAATATGCAGCAGAACTTGATGCTGATGGCAACAAAGTTGTACTTTCAGGTGATAAAGAAAAACACATTGATGGTTTAATTCATAACTCGCAAAACTTAATTGGCGAAGGCTATCGTGTTTTCCATCAAGCTGCTTTACATGCCATTTTAGATGACATTAAAGATGACCTTGGTGAGTTTGGTGTGACCTTTGACAAATGGTTCAGCGAAGCATCATTGACTGAAAAAATTGATGAAGCATTACAAACTTTAGACCAACGTGGCTTCCTTTACGAAAAAGATGGCAACATTTGGTTTAAATCGACTGAATTTGGTGATGAAAAAGACCGTGTCGTCAAACGCCGCAATGGTCAAACCACATATTTTGCCTCTGACATCGCATATCACTTGAACAAATTACAACGTGGCTATACCGATATTATCGATATTTGGGGTTCAGATCACCACGGGTATATTGCACGTGTCAAAGCGGCAATTGATGCGATGGGCTATGACTCGAAGAAACTTACCGTATTACTTGTTCAATTTGTGAGCTTATGGCGTGGCGGTGAGATGGTACAAATGTCATCTCGTTCAGGTCAGTTCGTGACTTTACGTGACTTACGTAAAGAAGTGGGCAATGATGCTGCACGTTTTTATTATGTGATGCGTAAATCTGAACAACACATTGATTTTGACTTAGATCTTGCTGTTTCACAAAGTAAAGACAATGCCGTGTATTACATCCAATATGCACATGCGCGTATTTGCCGTATGCTTGAAAAAGCGGCTGCAGCGGGTATCAATTTTGATACAGTAAATGCACGCCAATTTGCTGCAAAATTAGACTTAGATGCAGAAACAGAAATTCTTGCAAAACTTGCAGCTTATCCTGAAATTTTGATTCGTGCTGCGAACAATTATGAACCACATCAAGTGGGGAATTATTTAAAAGAATTAGCGTCTTTATTCCATGGTTGGTACAACGAACATAAAGTTTTAGGTGATGATGCCGAGTTAACACAAGCTCGTTTATTATTGTCAAAAAATGTTCAACAAGTCATCTATAATGGACTAGAGTTACTCGGTGTTTCTGCACCAGAGGCAATGTAAGGTATCGCTAAAATACTGTAGAAATCTATTGAGTATCGTCCACCGTGTCGGTACTCAAAGACGTTGTCAAATATAACGTTGTTATTGAGTAAGAGGAATTCCACGTGTTTGGAAAAACGCAACGCGGCGTGTCTGAACGACCTAATAAACCTAAAAAACCATTGATTCCAAAATGGTTAGGGATGCTTGTCGTTATATTAATTATCCTCAGTTTTGGTGTCGCACTGATGCTCTGGAAACCGTGGGCACCTGTAAAAACACGTAGTAATGAAGTGACTTCTGATCATTATCAAGAAGATACCAATAAAGATTACCGTTTTTATGACCTCTTGCCCAACCAACAGGTAACACCAATTCCAGAGCAAGCTGTGCCTGAAACTCAAACAAGTACACAGCCTGTGATCGTGGAAGCACCTGAAACACCAAGCAGTAGTGAGGAAGTGAATGTTGGTTTAGATAGCTCTGAACAAGCACCTGCACCTGTACAACCTGAATATATTTTACAAGTACGTAGTTACCCTGACCCTGACAGTGCCGATGCGCGCCGTGCTGAAATCATTTTAAATGGTCTATCAGCAGATGTCGTTAAAGCAACCGAAGGTGGTCAAACATGGTACCGTGTAATTTCTGGTCCTTATGATTCTCAAAATGCAGCAGTGATTGCACAGCAGACCTTACAACATAGCGGTATTGACTCAATCGTAGTCAAACGCTAATGCTCAATAAAAATGGATGCTAAAAGCATCCATTTTTATAACATCACAATAAATTACACTTTTTTCTCTTCAATATTCAGTGCACTGATCGCCAATACCGCTTGGGTACGATTTTGCACGCCCAATTTACGGAAAATTGCAGTGACATGCGCTTTAATTGTCGCTTCAGACACTTCAAGTTCATAAGCAATTTGTTTATTCAGCAAACCTTCTGCCACCATCATCAACACACGGAATTGTTGCGGCGTCAAAGATTGAATGCGTTCAGCCAAGGCAGCCTCATCTGCTGCACGTGGATCAAAACTCATATTTGCAGGTAAATTTGGAGGTAACCAAATGTCCCCTTCTAACACCTGTCGAATCGCTTCACCAATATGGCTTGGATGCGCTGATTTTGGAATGTAACCCATTGCACCATGTGCAATGGCACGTTGGATAATCGAAGCTTCTTCATGCGCAGAAACGACAATGATGGGCAATGAAGGATATTGTGCACGGACATGCACCAGTGCAGAAAACCCAGATGCACCCGGTAAATTTAAATCTAACAGAACTAAATCAGGTTCAGGACCATTCTCTAAACGCTCATAAAATTCATTCACTGCAGCAGTTTCATGAATTTGAGCTTGGGGTAAACTATAACGCACCGCTTGAATTAAAGCATGGCGAAACAGTGGATGGTCATCAACGATTAAAATATTCATAAGCGAAGTGAGAGCTCTCTAGCACAGTCTTTCATTCTAACTGTACTATTGCTGTTAAAGATAATTAAATATAACGAATTTTTAATAATTTTGTCGCTTTAAATATAAAATCCCTACACATTTTATGTTATTTATCATTTTTTGTATTTCTTTATCGTTTTTAAATATAAATTTAAGCATTTGCAAAGAATTGCTTATATATTTTAAAACTAAATAAATATATCAAGCAGTTAAAGAATAAAAATAAACCTCAAAATAAATTTTTAGCATATATCCAAAAATCTGATAACCAATCTGTTTTTGCTTATTTTACAGAATATATTGAATGTTGATTAATAAATGTCATTCCGATATTAAACGCTTTTAGGTTATTGACATGTCATTTATTCAACAGAAACCCTTAAATATTGTTGCTGTATCAGGTGGCTTAAATCACCCTTCAAAAACCGAAGCTTTAGTCCAAGCCATTTTAGATGAATTAGGTGAAGCAACGCCCATCCATGTACATTTCATTAAATTTAGTGAAATTGGGCAACTCTTAGGTGGTGCAATTTACCGTCACCAACTCCCACAACGTATACAAGAAGATTTAGCAGCCGTAGAAGCAGCCGATGCACTGATTGTTGGAACCCCTGTTTACCGTGCGTCATTCACTGGGTTATTTAAACATTTCTTTGACTTTGTTGAACAAACTGCATTGGTCGATGTACCTGTATTGCTTGCTGCATCGGGTGGTTCAGACCGTCATGCTTTAGTGCTTGAGCATCAACTGCGTCCATTATTCAGCTTCTTCCAAGCACAAACTCTACCGATTGGTGTTTATGCAACAGATCGTGATTTCACACCTGAATACACGATTCACAGCGAATTTTTACGTGATCGCATCACGCTTGCCGTTGCACGTGCATTACCCATTTTAGAGTGGGCACCTGCCAAAGGAAAACGTGCAGATGTGGTGAAAGTAAAATCTCAACAGGCTTCACAAAACTTAGGCATTAACAAACAAATCGAGCAAGAAGAAGTTTTACCCTCCGCTGCTGTACCAAGTTTAGATGCAGCAGAAGCACGGATTCATCATAAAAAGCCAAAAACACACGTGGCTTAATTATTCCAAGGATCAACTAATGTCACAACACGATAAAAATATTAAATTTGCGTATTGGGTACCGAATGTGAGTGGTGGTTTGGTGGTGAGCCAAATCGAACAGCGTACAGATTGGAGCTATGACTATAATGTGCGTCTAGCAAAAGCCGCTGAAAAAAGTGGCTTTGAATATGCACTCACTCAGATTCGCTTTACAGCAGGATATAACGCAGAAAATCAACATGAATCAGTGAGCTTTAGTCATGGTATTTTGGCAAAAACTGACAAATTAAAAGTGATTGCCGCAATTTTACCAGGTCCTTGGAAACCAGCACTGGCAGCCAAGCAATTAGCCACCATTGACCATTTAACCAACGGGCGTATTGCCATCAATGTGGTCAGTGGCTGGTTTAAAGGTGAATTTGATGCTATTGGTGAGCCTTGGCCTGAACATGACGAACGCTATGTTCGTTCAGAAGAGTTTATTCGCACACTAAAAGGGATTTGGACAACAGATCATTATAGTTTTGAGGGTAAATATTATCAGTTCCAAGATTATACCCTCAGCCCAAAACCCATTCAAAAGCCGCATATTGAAATCTTCCAAGGTGGTAGCTCTCGTGCCGCACGCGATATGGCTTCACGTGTATCGGATTGGTACTTTACCAACGGCAATACACCTGCTGAGCTGAAAAAGCAGATTGATGATATTCGTGAAAAAGCAAAGGCAAACAACCATCAGGTTAAAATTGGGGTCAATGCCTTCATTATTGCCCGTGATACCGAAGAAGAAGCTCAAGCCGTGCTACAAGACATCATTGATCAAGCCAATGTTGAAGCAGTCAATGCCTTTGGCGATGCAACTCGTGAAGCAGGTGCAGCTTCTAAAGAAGGTGAAGGTAATTGGGCAAAATCTACTTTTGAAGACTTAGTACAATATAATGATGGCTTTAAAACCAATCTGATTGGCACACCACAACAAATTGCTGAACGTATTGTGGAATTAAAAAGTGTGGGGGTAGATCTTGTGCTTTCAGGTTTCTTACATTTTATTGAAGAAGTGGAATATTTTGGCGAAAAAGTATTGCCTCTCGTTCGTGAATTAGAGGAGGCTCAAAAACATCAAATCACTGCAAAATCAGCTTAAAGTGTGGGTCAATAATCACAATAAATTATTTTAATCGATCATCAGTTTTTATCCCTCAGGACTCGGCTTGAGGGATTTTTTTAATCAAAAAATCCTAAATGATATTTATTTTTATAAAATCATAGTCTTAATAACTTTCATCCTTTAAATCAAATTTATAGCCAAAATGGTTGAGGCAAATTTTTATTCCATTCAAAGAATAGTTATTACACCCTTTATGAATACACTTATTTTCCGAAAAGCCTTCATGAGTCAATACGACTAAAAATACCTGTAAAACCATTTGGGCATACAAAGAAGTTATCAATTTTTTGACACGTTCACATAAATTTGTCTTATCTAATAGCAATTTTATTTAGTGTGTATAAATCTAAAATCTTTCAAAGTAATGTCTAGTTTAAATTCTCTAGGCTTTTTAATTTTATCATTAAGAATAAAAACTTGGCTCAGGTACTTTTCCTGTCAACACCCATTCCCCAACTTCTTGATACTTATAATCAATCGGATCATGTAAAGTTTGTGTGCGTACATTACGCCAAAAACGATCTAAATTGAGTTTTGCTGTGGTTGCCCGAGCACCCATCACTTGGAAAATATTTTGTGTCACAAACAATGAAGTATTGGTCGCTGCAATTTTCGCTGTGGCAATTGCAATCGATACTTCTCCTCGCTGTTCAGCATTCAAACCTTCTCCAATATCCCAAGCAGATTGAAAAGTTTCAACCGCTTTATTGGCAAGTAAACGTACACTTTCAAGTTGTACATAAAACTCTGCAAAATGCTTTTGAGTAAAGGGATCATTCACTGCATTTTCTGCTAAGGATTTTGACCATGCTTTTTGGCTTTGCACCATTTCTTTGGCAATATCAAAAGCCCCTTCCGCTACACCTAAAAATAAATGCACAAAGATCAATTGAGCAATTAAAGGGCGTAAACTTGAGTATGGAGTACTTAATGGTCCAGGATTCAGCAATAACTCATCTTTAGAAATTTTGACTTGCTCGAAGTGACTTGTTCCACTATCCGTTTGGCGTTGTCCCATATTGTTCCAATCACCCAAAAAGCTGATGCCTTCACGTGCCGTTGGAATCACCCCGATCAATAATTTTCCCTCCTCATCAAACCCTGAACAAAGCAAAATATCTGAGTCAATCGAACCTGAACAAAAGCTTTTATCGCCATGAAAAATAAACTCTTGCTCTGAAACTTGAGTTGCTTTGGTACGTCTGTCCAAAGGGTTTAAGGTATTGCCCCAAAACAGGTTATTTTTTGCAGTATCTTCAAACCATTTTGCATATTGCGTAGGTTGTGCAAATAACTGTACCGTTGCAATGAGTAAATGATGGAAAGCATAAATATGCGCTACAGAACTATCCACTTGGGCAATGGTGCGGACAGTTTGGAAAATGGTTGCCCAATCTGCACCTTGCCCACCATATTGTTTAGGAATAGACAAACTCAATAAACCACTTTGACGAATTAAATCCCGTTCCACTTTGGCATTACCACCTGCTTTATCTCGCTCAGCAGCTGTTTTTGCAAACGTGTGAGCAAGTTGCTGCGCGATTTCTAGCACTGTGAAATTCAGAGGATGTAAAGCATTCATGAGATCGTCCTTATTTTTAATATTTTTAGCTTAGCAAAGCTGGTTTTGTTTGGTTATCTGAATAAATGCTGTCCTTATCTTTAAAAATAAATTCAGCTCAAAACGAAAGACTTTTTCATTAAAAAATATCAGTATTCATACGTTTTTATCACTATACTCAGCCCATAAAAACCATTTTGGACAATAATAATGACTTATTCTTATCAATGGTTCAGTGCTCCCAAAGAAATCAGTATCGTATGCCCTGCATGCCAAAAAGAAGCACTATTTCAATTTGCATCTGTCTTTCATGTTGAAAAAAAACAAGACCGAATATTTTTTGAGACTCATCCCGCTTTTGAAACGACTACTGTATATGACTCTTATACCTATACCCATAAATTTTGTGTCATTTTTTATCCTGCCTTAAACTCCAATCCAGAACTTAAAAATTTTTTGGAATGTCATAAAGGTTTGAATAACTCTGTCTCTCATCTGATAAAAGATAAAGGTGTTGTCTTTTGTCCATCATGCCTGATCAAACGTAAACATCAACTAAACTGGCCACAAGAAGCTTATTATTGTATTGATTATAAAGGTCAATTGCTTTGGGCATTTCATCGCCCTGCCTTTGTCTCAATTTATGATTATATTCAGGCTAAAATCCGAGATCGTCATGTTGCAGGACATTTTATCTATTTGTTGCATATTCCCAGTCATTTTTTAACGCAACATGCACGCACCGAAGTGAGTAAAAAAATGCGTGGTTTATTGCTCAGGGTATAAACCACGATCAGACTTCACGATAAAAAAATACCGCCCTCATTGGGCGGCATCATCTTATTTTCAATTGTTATGAAGCATGTTGTGATTTTACTTCTTCAATCAACTGATCCACCACACTTGGGTCAGCCAAAGTCGAAGTATCACCTAAACTATCGAGTTCATTCGCCGCAATTTTACGTAAAATACGACGCATAATTTTCCCTGAACGGGTTTTCGGCAGCGCAGGTGCCCAATAAATCGCATCAGGTGTGGCTACTGGGCCTAAGACTTTACGCACCCAAGCCACTAACGCATTACGTAATTCTTCAGTTTCAGTTGCATCGGCTTGTAACGTCACATAAGCTGCCACCCCTTGCCCTTTAATGTCATGTGGCATCCCCACGACAGCAGCTTCTGCAACCAGCTCATGTGCCACTAATGCACTTTCAATTTCAGCAGTCCCCAAACGGTGCCCTGAAACATTTAATACATCATCGACGCGTCCTGTGATCCAGTAATAACCATCTTTGTCACGGCGTGCACCATCTCCAGTGAAGTAACTGCCCGGATAAGTTGAGAAATATGCCTCAATAAAGCGTTCAGGATCACCCCAAATGGTCCGCATTTGACCCGGCCATGAATCCTTGATAATTAAATTACCTTCTGCCTCGCCCTCAAGTTCATTTCCGTCAGCGTCAACCAAAGCAGGCTGTACACCAAAAAATGGGCGTGTTGCAGAACCTGGCTTCAATGCTGTTGCACCCGGTAAAGGAGAAATCAGAATCCCACCCGTTTCAGTTTGCCACCATGTATCCACAATTGGACAACGACTTTCGCCCACGACGGTATAGTACCAATTCCATGCTTCAGGGTTAATCGGCTCACCGACCGATCCAAGCAAGCGCAAACTGCTACGATCACTTTCACGAATATACGCATCCCCTTCACGCATCATGGCACGAATGGCAGTCGGTGCAGTATATAAAATGGTGACATGGTGTTTATCAACAATATGTCCTGTACGTGCCCATGTTGGGTACTGTGGCACACCTTCTGAGATCAATGTGGTTGTACCATTGGATAAAGGTCCATATAGCACATAAGAATGTCCTGTGATCCAACCAACGTCAGCAGTACACCAAAACACATCATCTTGTTTAATATCAAAAATTTCACGAAAGGTACAATTCACATAGGTTAAATAGCCACCTGTGGTATGTAAAACACCTTTCGGTTTCCCTGTCGAACCTGATGTATATAAGATAAATAATGGATCTTCAGCATTCATGGGTTCAGGTGGACAATCATCCGTGACGGTCATAATTTCCATGTGATACCATAGGTCACGCCCTTCTTTCATTTCAATCGGTTCACCCGTGCGATACACCGTCAACACGGTTTCAACGGATTCTGTCCCTTTGATATTTAAGGCTGCATTGACATTTTCTTTGATTGGAATCGGTTTACCACCGCGTAAACCTGAGTCAGCCGTGATCACCAATTTTGCCTGACTGTCTTCAATGCGACTTGCCAAAGAGTCAGGGGAAAAACCGCCAAATACCACACAATGTACTGCACCTATTCGCGTACATGCCAACATCGCAATGGTGGTTTCAGGCACCATTGGCATATACAGCACAACACGGTCACCTTTTTTTACGCCATGCTTTTTGAGTACATTAGCAAAGCGGCAAACTTCATCATGCAGCTCTACAAATGAAATAATTTTATGTCGCGAAGGATGATCCCCTTCCCAGATAATTGCAGGTTTATGTGGATGGACTTTTAAATGCCGATCTAAACAGTTTTCACTGACATTGAGTTGCCCATCTGCAAACCATTCTATTTTGAAATTATCCTTGTCATAACGGGTATTTTTAACTTGGGTAAAGGGTTTGATCCAATCCAGTTGTTGCGCAGCCTCAGCCCAAAACTGATCAGGATTTTCAACAGACTTTTGATAACGTTGAAAATATTGTTTTTCATTGGTTCTTGCAGTTTTTACAAAATTTTCTGGTACTGGATACACTTCATTCATATTATACGTCCTTATTTTCTAATCATCTCGTCTCGAGATCTATGCCTACGTTCTTGATTTTATTCCTTGCATACATTCAGTATTACGATAGCGCATTTTAGATCACAATAGTGCTTTGGTCGTAGACGAGGCGTTCACTTTAATGATCGTGTTTGTACAAATCATTTGCAAAAACATTCAAAAAAATCAGCTTTTTTGTCGTTTTTTGATCTTATAATTTCACAAATGCTTTAGGCATATTTTTTAAGTCGTTACACTTTCTTACTAGACGTATTCAAAAGTTAATCTCTATGTCATCTCAAGATAGCGCCCCATTTTTTTCTCGGCAAAATACTGTGCCCACAGCCCCACCCTCTACAGCACAAGGGCGTTTTAATCGTCTCAGTTATATTGCTTGGTATGGTTTGCTACATTTTATTTTTTTGGCAGCAGTCATTGCACTCAGTTTAGCACTAGGCATTTTTAACCTAAGTCAGTTGTCATTAAATCAACATGCTTTAAATACTTTTGGCATGATGAGTAGCATAAGTTATGGTCTGCTTGTTGTGTTGTATATTTATTTTAACTTTGTGATCATTATTCGTCGCTTACATGATCGTGATCATTCTGGCTGGTTGTGTTTACTGCTGTTTTTACCTGTGGTGAATTTCTTTTTTACACTGTATTTACTGTTTGCTCAAGGTGATGCGACATATAATCGCTATGGACATCCTCGCCCTGCCACAGTGATTGAAAAAATCATTGCATGGACACTGATCTTATTGACCATATTCAGTTTAATCGCAACTGCCAGTGCCATCTCCTATTTGGTCGGAACAGGTGACCTAGAGAAACCAACTGAAATCATTCAGCACAGTACTGATTATTTCTAACCTGACAACCCAGTGATTTAACTGCTTGTCAAAACTCGCCTTGTGATCATTTATTTTGTCAATGCAAGGCAGAGTCACTCAACTTTTTATTGGACTTTAAAGTGGCTGAAGAAACAACCAAACTTAGTGATGTTGCCCAAGACACCACTCAATTGCTACATACTGCTAGTGAAAAAACAGCAGAAACAGTGATTAAACACACCGCGAAATATAATGATGCCTATACCACCATCGATAAAATTATGGATGGTTTTTGGGAACGTGTGCCTTATTTCTGTATTGCGCTTGTGGTACTGATGATTTTTTGGCTTTTGTCAAAAGTCTTTAAATTTTTCGTACGTAAAACCCTTGAAAATCGCTCATATACCCGCCAAAACTTAGTTTTAGTACTCAACCGTGTTGGTAGTACCTTCATTATTTTCTTTGGTTTCCTCATTGCGATGGTCATCGCTATTCCAGGTTTTACCCCAGGTCAATTAATGAGTGCATTGGGTATTGGTTCTGTTGCCATTGGTTTTGCCTTCAAAGACATTTTCCAAAATATGCTATCAGGGATTTTGATTTTACTCAGTGAACCTTTCAAAATTGGCGATACGATTGTGGTCAATAATATGGAAGGAACGGTTGAAGATATTCAGATACGTGCAACTTTTTTACAATCACCTGATGGTCGCCGTATCGTCATTCCTAATGCAACGGTATATACCAGTGCAGTAACGGTGAACACCGCTTACCCACGCCGCCGTTGTGAGTTTGTGGTGGGGATTGGCTATGAGGACAATGTACAAGAAGCTAAAAGCATTATCATGAAAATTTTGGATCATGATCAAACCATTCTCAGTCAGCCTTTATTTAGTGTGAATGTATCAGCATTAGCAGATTTCTCAGTCAATTTAAAAGTGCAATGGTGGGTAAATACCTCTGAAACTACGACATCTGCATCGATCAGTGAAGTCCAAGAACGTGTCATTCAGGCTTTTGCAGAAAATAGTATTTCGATTCCATATCCTGTACAGGAAGTTAAAGTCTATCGTGGCGAAAACCCAGAAGAAGAATCAGCACGTGCTAAATAAGCGTCCTAAAACATAAGGAATCACAGTTTCAGTACGGATAATACGGTTGCCTAAGCTTACAACTTGGCAGCCGTTTTTGATGAGCAAGTCAATTTCATATGGAATAAACCCACCTTCAGGACCAATCACAATGCTACAGGCATGATCAATCGCAAAAGGCATTTTTTGTTCTACATAAGGATGCGCTACAAAAGCAGGACATTGCTCATGAATAAGCGTCGGCAATACATCTTCTACAAAGGGTTTAAAGCGTTTATACAGCTCAATTTGGGGTGGTTGAGTATCACCTGCTTGTTCTAAACCCAATATAATAAAATGCTCAAGTTGTTGTAAAAAAGGCGTCTGCCAATAACTTTTATCCACCCGATAACTATGTAAAAGAATGATTTTTTCTACACCCAAAGTCACTGCATCCATAATCAAACGGCGCAAAACTTTTGGTCTTGGCATTGCGACAATCAAGGTCACAGGTAATTTAGCAGGAACGCTTTCTTCTCGAATAGCCTGAATTTTAATTGCATTTTCCGCAATACTCACAACCTCTGTAAGATAACGCTTTCCTTGAAGAATACCGACTTTTAAAGTATCTCCAACCTGAACACCCACATGCGTCTTTAAATGTTCTAGTTGTCTTTTGGAGGTGATTGTCCACATTTCCGATTGGGTTTGTCGTGGGTCTAATAACACAATATTCATAAATAGGTATCAATCACTGCAATATGCTTATGCAAAGAACCTTTATTTTGAGTCAACACACGATCTGCATGTTGAGTAAGCTGTTGTTCAAAATGTGTATCATCGATACAACGCAGCAGCAAAGCCACGACATCCTCGACAGATTGACCGACTTTTACGGCATCTGCCTGTAAAAAATCATCGACAATGACTTGGAAATTAAAATAATGAGGACCTATCACAGTTGGCACATGTAATGCCATCGGCTCTAAAATATTGTGTCCACCGCCTGGTTCATTTAAAGACCCCCCCACAAAACAGGCTTGGCTTAACGCATACCATTGCCATAACTCACCCATGCTGTCTGCTAAGTAGACCTGAGTATTGACTTGAATCGTTTCACTTAAACTACGGCGCTGGGTCTCTAAGCCCAAACTTTGCGCAACCTGAAAAACCTCATCAAAACGTTCAGGATGTCGAGGTACAACCACACACAACAATTCAGGTCGTTGTTGCAAGTATGGCTTTAACGCAGTGAGTAATTTTTGTTCTTCAGGAGAATGAGTACTGGCAAGAGTAATGATTTTTCGAGCACGTAAATTCCACTCCTGCTGTAACTGTTGCGCTTTTTCAATAAATATTTGCGGTGCTGAAATATCAAACTTAATGCTGCCCACCACATTCGCGGTATTTTTAGCTAAGCCTAAAGCAATAAAACGTTGTGCTGTGGCTGTATCTTGTGCCAAAACATCATCCAATTTTTGCAACATTGAACGCGTCAAGCTCGGCACTTTGCCATAACCTTTGGCTGATTTCTCCGAAAGTCGAGCATTGACCAACAAGCAAGGCACATTGAATTGCTTCGCTTGATCAATCAAATTTGGCCAAAGTTCTGTTTCAACCAAAATAAGCAGTTTCGGTTGATATTTACGATAAAAATCTGCAACCAAATCTTTCAAATCTGCAGGTAAATATACCGCTTGGAAATGTGACTCAAACGGTGCTTTTAGAAATAATGACTTGGCACGTGCTTGACCTGTCTTAGTGGTATTGGTCACTAAAACTGCATGCCCTTGTTGTAAATAATGTTCAATGAGCGGTTGTGCCGCATTGGTTTCACCCACAGAGACACAATGAAACCAAATGGCCTGCGTATTTTTCACAGCTTGGAAGGGACCAAAACGCTCAAGATATTCCTGTTGGTATTCGGCCAAATCTGTCGCACGTTTTTTGATACGCCATTGATACAAAGGTTTGACGATCGCAAGTGCTGCGTTATACCAAAAAGGAGTAGCCAAGCAAAATTTCTCATATCAAGATCAATGGGCAAATATAACAGAGCGCTATTGAGTTGTTAATCGAATCACCCAAGTTGATACAATATCACTCATTTTCTAGCAAAATTGCTTGGAAATTAAACGCTCATTTTATCTTTAAGTTTTTTAAATCTTTTCTTTTACGGCTGCATTTATCCCCGTTTGTAACAACGTCCATTTAAAATAATGCACATAGCGTATCCAACATTTTTTATGTATTTTATAAATCTTTGTGACCCAATAAAAAAAGAGCAACATATGTTGCTCTTCTTAAATTGATTTTTTAAGACCATCTTTAGAACAGGAATGAAACACCAAATCCTGCATTGTAACTACGATCTTGACCCTCTAAATCAACCCCGATGCTGCCATCAAGTTGAGTACGGTCATTCAACGCATAGATCAGACCTGAAGCCAAGCCATATTGATAATCTTCGCTTTCACCTTTACGGTAAATAAATTCAGAAAAACCTGATAAATTACCTGCAATTTTATAACCTACAGTTGGAATCGCAGTCACTGACCAGTCACCATCTTGCACTGCATAATTCATGGTAATGCCCGTATTCACCAAGTCATTATATTTATAGTCGAGTGAAGTACCTACGCTATAAATATCATCTTCGTTACTAAAGCCTTCATTCCCTGTTGCAATCACAGCTTGTGCTAAAACAGCCATAGACAATTTATCATCGTCTAAATCAATCGCTTTCTTTAAACCGATACTGACATCACCCAAACCATTATCATCAACTTTTTCACCTTTATATTTGGTTTGTGTCCATGCAGGTCCTGCCCAGCCGAGTTGTAATTCTAAGCCTGATGCCAAACCTGTACGCAACAACATATCACCATTTAAGGTCACCGTTTTTGCCTTTGCACCATCGATCGTTGTTTCGCTATAAGTTGCGCTCGGTAAACCTTGCTCCCAAGCCACCTGACCTACAGGTGTAATCCCCGTACTAAATCCTGCACCAGGACGATCAAATGAAAATTCTGCTGCAAAGCTGCTCATACTTGCACTTGCTACAAGCAGAACGATGATTTTGTTAGATATTGTCATACTATTACTCTGTTAAGCTAATTCTTTAGACATTTTGGCGCCGTGGCTACGCAATAACTCTAAAGTTTCTTTCTCTTCAGGTAAAGCCTGTGACCAATCTATTTCGTCAAAATCTTGATCAAAAAATAGATCACAAATTGAAGTAAGAATGGTTTTTCCTTCTTCATCTTTGCTATTTGGGTCAACTTTATGTTCTAACAAGCGTTTGACCGCAGGTACACATGCAGCACTTGCTGCATCCCACAATGGACCATAACACTCTTCTGCATCCCATAAATGGAAGTTTGCATTGGCTTGAATTAACTGTTCTAAAATCTCTAAGTGCACACTGAGCTGTGCTTGCTTTTGTTCAGCACTGAAGGGTTGACCCGCTTCATAAGCTTCACAAACCACTTCCCACCATTGAAATAAACCATCCGACCATACAGATACAGCAGGTCCTTTCTCAGGATCAATAAAATTAGGGTCTAGACCCTCAGCCAATAGACGCTTTACTTGTTCCAAATCTAATGCTTCTATAGCCTGTAAGAAATGTTGTTGTGGCGCAGTCAGCATGTGTTTATCTCATTTTGGAGTTCATATGCAACATATTATGCCGAAAAATAAAAAAGATAGTTCAAGTAATTATTAGCTTACTGATTTTGCAAAATTTTATGTCATTTTTTGTTGTTTTCTGACCAAAACTTTTCAACATGCCATAAAAAAAGCCCCTTTCGGGGCTTTTCTCATTAAGCTTCATCAGCTTCGACATCTGTCTCACTAAATTCTAACTTTCCACCACGTGGATTTTCTTTTTTCTCTAGAACATGTTCAATACTACGTTTAATACGATCAATTGCACCATGCAAAGCGAGATCAATATTTTTCGCCTTATGTGTAACAACCACTGGTTTTAAACCTGCAGCTTTGGCTTCGATCATACAACGAATATCGTCATCGCCGCCTTTATCCCCATTTTCATCACTAATATGAACCGAAAATTGCGTAATACGCTCACTATGACGTTGAAATTCTTGATTTAATTCTTCACGTACATAGGTAATTAAACGATCACTATTTTGAATATTTTTATCTGTACGAATTTCAATGTTCATAAATATTAACCTCTTTTAACCAATTTTATATTTTCAATAAATTTAAAAAAAAAATCATTTATGTGTATGTGCAAAACTTTCTTATGTCGGCACGTTAGATTCTGGCTGATGCTTCAGCACTAAGCACATCTTCATTTAAATTTTGGTCGTAACCTCCATAATGAATGATGAACACTTTAAAGAAGTTTCTGTGTCCTTATATCTTCAATATCGGGCTATATTGAAAAATATGCAAGCGGATTTTGAAAATATTTATGAAAACAATATGAAAAATGACAACTTGTTACTTTATTTTCTAATTTAATGATTTATTTATCTTTTTTTATTTATAATTTCACACTTTTCACACATTTAAAATCGCTTAAAAAGCATACAAGTGTACATGTGAAAAATAGCGGTTACAGAATATTACTATTTTAGATATTTTCCTGCCCTGCTTAAATTACATAATAATTTACATTTTTGACCATTGTGGCTTTATTTTTGCTTAAGAATCTGTATCCTTGTTACGCTTTCTTGGGGGAAGAGATTTTCATGAAACTCACACACTTTGCAACTCTATGTACACTGGCTTCAACTGCAACTTTCGCACAAGCGAATCCTGTAGTTTGGCAAGATTTCAGCTTAACGGGACTTTATGGTGAAAACTATGAAGTGGGTACTGAAGACCGTACAACAGTTACTGCTGAATACGCAGCAAAATTGAAATACGCTGATGTATTTTTCTTTGTAGACCACCAACTTGATGGCAATGACGAACAAAATACCTATTTTGAGTTATCTCCACGTTTAAGCTTGGGTGAAGTTTCTGGTGAAAAACTTGCTTTTGGTCCAATCAAAGATGTACTCATTGCAACCACGTGGGAACATAACGCAGGTTACGATCTTAACCAAGAATTCAACAACTTTTTGTATGGTGTAGGTTTTGACCTTGCTATTCCTTATACACAGTTTGCTAGCATCAACTTCTATAAAGCAGACAATGACAAACAAGATGATGATTATCAAATGACCATCACTTATGGTGTGCCATTTAAACTCGGTTCAGAAGACTTTTTAGTTGATGGTTTCCTTGATTGGTCTACAGCAGAAGATGACCATGCAAGCGAACTGAACTGGACAACTCAGTGGAAATGGAATGCAGGTAAACACATTTCACCGAAAACTAAGCTTTATGTCGGTGTTGAACACTCTGTTTGGAATAACAAATACGGCATTAAAGGCGTTGACCAAAATGACGTGAGTGCCTTAGTAAAATATCATTTCTAAAACTATAAAGATTTGATTTTTAAAGCAAGATTTCGATCTTGCTTTTTTATTTTTTAAAGCGTAAAAATTGTTTAATTCTTTCTTTTTATTCATCTAATTGTCTATGCATTTTCATATCCGCCCTGCACAAGCACAGGATTTAATTCATATTATGAATATTTATAATCAGGAGATTGCAACAGGTTTATCCACATGGAATAGCGAAATAAAAAGTTTAGACGCATACCAAAATTGGTTTGAAACCTTACACAGCCAAAATTTCCCGATTTTTGTTGCAGAAGAAACTGAAACTAAGCACATTGCAGGTTATGCCGATTATTCAAGTTTTCGGGCGATCCATGGTTATAAACATACTGTTGAACATTCAATTTATATTGACCCACGCTTTGCAAGACAAGGTCTAGGTAAAGCTTTATTGCTCAGCTTAATTCAACATGCCAAGCAACAACAAATCCATGTCATGGTCGCTGCAATTGATCATGAAAATACCGCCTCGATTCAACTGCATCAAAACTTAGGCTTTCAACAAACAGGATATATGCCGCAAGTGGGACAAAAATTTGGACAATGGCGTGATTTAGTTTTGATGCAACTCGTTATAGATACTGAAATATTTTGATTTTTTAAATTCAGCAAAGCATGAAAATAATAATTTTAGTTTCAGCAATTGCTGAATTATTTTCTAGCATATCAATCTTTCAAAAAACATAATTCATTGAATTTTATAAAATAATATTTATGGCATGTTTCTTGATTATCTAAAAGTACAACGACAAGGAATCCATCGTTGTTTTTTGATATTCATGGAGATGACAATGAAAAAATGTATTTTACTCTGTCTAGGATTATGCTCATTTTCAAACAGTTATGCTGAAATAGACCTAAGTAAATTTAAATCACGTCTAGGAGTGACGCTGATTGAGCCGAAAGACCACCCAGGCAATTTATACGATGGTACAGTAACCAGTATTTCGCGTAGTTATGCATTAACTGCATCCAATTTGTACTTTGTCACTCCCAATGTCGCTGTTGATCTGTTGGTTGGAACTGCGCCAAAGCATCGTATCTATGGCAATGGTGAAAAAATTGGTTATACCCGTTATTTACCACCAACCTTGAGCGTACAATATAACTTCAATCCAGATGGCAAATTCAATCCTTATGTCGGTGCTGGGGTCAATTATACTTACTACTTCAATGAAAAATTGATCAGCAATGATAAGCTTAATATTAGCAATTCTTTTGGCTATGCTGCAACGCTTGGTGTGGATTATAATATCAATAAAAATATAAGCTTAGGTACAGAACTTCGCTATATTGATGTCAACTCTGATATTGAAATTAATGGCACTAAAGTCGGTAGTGGTGATGTCAACCCAATGCTTTATACACTGACACTCGGTTATAAATTTTAAAGTTTTTAGGCTGTAACTTTCCCAACAATGAAGTCTAAAGGCTTCATTGTCTTTTCAAATTTTGACAATATAATCCCAAATATTTTGCTATAAAGATTCCATTTAAAATTTTTAATGTTAAATAACAATGCAAAAAATCCTTATTTTTTCGAGTGCTATATTCGCTTTTTCCGTCCTTCAAAATGTACATGCTGAACCGTCCTCTTTTCAACAAGAATTACAGCAAGGATGCCTAGCAATAAAGACTGAAGCAACATTAGGCAAAAAATTATATGACCAAAAAAATTATAAAAAAGCATTAGAACATTTTCAAACCCAAGCCGCATGGACATCTTTTTGTCTGAGTAATGCAGATGAAACCACTGTTAAATTTTCTGAAAATAATGTGATTACGGCACAAAATAATGTGGCACTGACGTATGCCAAATTGGGAAAACCGATGTGGGCAAGAGCATGGTTAATGATTAACAAAAATGAAAAGTCCAATCAATTTAATTTAAAAAATCTTGTAAAGCCTAAAATTTCACATGATTTATCAGGTGAATATGTCAGTTATGCAGGTTTTGGCGAATGGGATCATATTTCAGTTAAACGTACCAAAAATGCTTATGAGATGAGCTATGCAGGTCTATATATGGGTTTAAGAAGTCTTATTTATGGACCTAATATGGGCGAGTTTGATACGACTTTTGCTTTAAATCAAAAACGTGCAATGTATAAATATGAAGACTGTACCATTCAGCTTGATTTTAAAGCAGATCAAAATTTAGGAAATTATATTGAAGTTAAACAAGATGATGGAGACTCAGGTTGTGGCTTTGGGCATAATGTTTATGCAGGTGGTACTTTCTATAAGGTTGAGACTTAGATGAAGTTAAAACTTATTCCAGTCTTTGAATTAGAATATTCACATCCTGATGTTAAATCCCCACCATATCCATTTTCAGATGAAGAATATACAAATTACCTTGATCAAGTATATAAATTAAATGGCTTTATGGACCCATTTGAACCTATTGCAGAAGGTTATAATTTATATGCTATTCAACAAACCAGTGAAAATAATCTTGTTAAAATTATAAAAGATGCTATTTACAAAGATCAAAATAGTCTTGAAGGTGGATTTGTTTTATGTGAAATAGCTGAAACATTAAATCCCATTCTCACACATAGATGTTGTTCCGATCTCAATGATGTGGAGAGCTGGATTAACTTAGCTAAAAAAAATTTAACTGGGTTTTGGATTGGTCATCCTATGTTGAGTTGTAAAATAGAAAATGATCAAATTCGATTTATTGAAGAAGAGGAAGAAGAGCTTGAAGATATTGTTATTCCATTTTCTGATTATCAAATTGCTATTCAGGAATTAAAACAAGAGCTTATTGAAATTCGTAAAAGAATTTTAGAAATATCAGCAAGACATCAACTCAACAATAAATCAGTCTCTCAACTTCTAAACTTTACCTTAATTGATCAAAGTAATGCTTAACATTACTTTGATCATTATATTTTATCAAACACCTAAATCCGCTAAATTACCTTTCTGTTCTAACCAATGTTTACGGTCAGCAGAACGTTTTTTCGCAAGTAATTTATCCAACAAGCCCGCAGTAAACTGACTATCATCCAAATCTAACTGCACCAAACGACGAGTATTTGGATCCATCGTGGTTTCACGAAGTTGACTTGCATTCATCTCCCCCAAACCTTTAAAGCGAGTGATTTGTGGATTTTTAGATTTTACTTTCTTTAAGATGGTTTCTAACTCATCTTCATCAAGTGCATAATGCACATCTTTAGCATCATCAATACGGAACAATGGCGGCATTGCCACAAACAAATGCCCTTCTTCGACTAGATTCGGGAAATGTTTCACAAACAATGCACAAAGCAAAGTCGCGATGTGCAAACCATCCGAGTCAGCATCGGCAAGAATACAGATTTTACCATAACGTAGTTCTGACAAATCATCACTGCCGGGGTCTACGCCAATCGCAATCGCAATATCATGCACTTCCTGAGAAGCCAAAACCTCATCCGAAGACACTTCCCATGTATTTAAAATCTTACCGCGAATCGGCATGATCGCTTGGAAGTTTTTATCACGAGCTTGTTTGGCAGAACCACCCGCAGAGTCACCTTCCACAATAAACAATTCAGATTCTTCAAGGGTATGCCCAACACAATCCGCCAATTTCCCTGGTAAAGCAGGCCCTGAAACAATTTTTTTACGTTCCACTTTTTTCGCCGCTTTTAAACGGCGACCTGCTTTAGCAATTGCCATTTCAGCAAGTTGCATGGCTGTTTCTGAGTTTTGATTGAGCCACAAAGTAAACGCATCTTTGGCAATATTTAATACAATATTTGATGCTTCACGGCTCGACAGACGTTCTTTGGTTTGCCCTGAAAATTGTGGTTCTTGTAATTTCAAAGACAGAATATAATTCACACCATCCCATACATCTTCAGCAGACAGCTTCATATTGCGTGGTAATAAATTACGTAACTCACAAAACTCACGTAAAGCCTCAGTGATACCTGAACGCAAACCATTCACATGCGTACCACCTTGCGCTGTTGGAATCAAATTCACATAACTTTCTTGAATCTGTTCGCCACCATCAATATTCCAACAAATCGCAAATTCAGCACTGGCACGTTCTGCCTCACCATTGGCGACAAAAGCAGGATTTGGCAAAATCTCACGGTCTTGCACTTCATCCATCAAATAATCGACTAAACCATTTTCAAATTGCCACTGAATTTTTTCATCATTGATCTGGTCTATATAATTGATTTCTAAACCTGCGGCTAATACGGCTTTGGCTTTTAAATTATGCTTTAAGGCTTTGAGTGCAAATTTTGGTGAATCAAAATATTTTGCTTCAGGCCAAAAACGAACCGTTGTTCCTGAAGCACGCTTCGGTGCTTTGCCTTCTAGAACGTCTAAAGGCGCAACAGGCTCACCATGTTCAAATGCCATTTTGTAGAGATTACCCTGACGCTGAACTTCAACTTCAACGCGGTCCGACAAGGCATTAACTACTGAAATCCCGACACCATGTAAACCACCTGAAAATTGGTAGTTATCTGTACTGAACTTACCACCTGCATGGAGTTTAGTAAGGATGATTTCGATCCCGCTTTGCCCATATTCAGGGTGAATATCGACTGGCATACCACGCCCATTGTCTTCAACCGACAATGAACCGTCTTTATATACCGTAACGGTTATTTTATTGGCATGCCCTGCAAGTGCCTCATCGACAGCATTATCAATAACTTCTTGTGCCAAATGGTTTGGACGTGTGGTATCGGTGTACATACCCGGACGGCGGCGTACAGGATCTAAACCCGATAAAACCTCAAGAGATTGGGCTGTATATTGCGTCACGTTGCAAGTTTCCCTTTTTAAAATTTAACTAAAATTCAAGATATGTATTATAAGGCGTACAGTATCTCATTTTTAGTAAAAAAACAGCCTAGATCTTGATGTTAGTCTGTTAATGCGACAGTTAGTGACGTTATAGTGATTTCATTCAGGATTATTCTAAGCAACTATTTGTGATAAAACGCTGCTAAAAACTCAATTAACATCGGAATTTTTTCTGCAAAGTTTTCCATCGCATGATTCCCCTGCATTTCTGTAATCACAAAAGAATTTGGTCTATAAAATGCTTGTGCTTCACGATAATCTAAAACTTCATCACCTTGTTGTAATAACACTAAAAAATTTTCAGAATGTTGTAATTTTTTTATCGCCGTCTGCTCTAAGAAATTAAGCTGTGTATTATCTAAAGTCCATTTTTCATTGACTTGATAAGGTAACTGCTCTATTCCAAATAATGTTCTAAATAATACCCACGGTTGTACAGCAGGATTAATTAAAACTGCTGGAATATTAAACTTTTCTGCTAATTGTGTTGCGTAAAAACCACCAAGACTACTTCCCACCAAAGCCACTTGATCGAGTGAATTGAGCATTGTTGAAACTTTCTGTATCACTTCGTCAGGTCGACAATTTAAATCTAGCAAATGTACCTGACATTCGCTAATGTATTGACAGTGTTGATACAGCTGTTGCCCTTTTATAGAAAAGGGGCTGCTTTTAAACCCATGTAAATAAATAATATTCATCTAAAACCATTTGCAAATTTAACAAAGCTCATATAATTTTTAGTGTGATATACATCACAGAATGTTTCAATTTGTACAACACAGTTTATTGTCCGACAAAAAAACAATATGCTGAAACTTGAAACAGTATGCTAATCAAGTTTCAAGATGATGAATAGAATGATATAGGGATATAAGTCTAGATCTAACTCATTTTAATGGGTTTAGATCGTATGGAGGATAAGAAAATATGGCAAGTTTAACACCACTACACGAGACTTATTGTAAATGGGATCGCTCTCCACCCAGTCAGGCTGATGTATTAGAAGGCTTAGCACAACTGGTCAGCACACCACTTAATAGTGTCGTGCAAGATCTGATTCAATCTTTACAACGTGAAGTTTTACTCAGTGTTTTTGGTTTAAGTAAACAAAAAGCCAAACGTTTCCAAGCACGTCCTTATGTCGAAAAAATCTATCAGTTTGGTTTTAACTCACTGCAAAACTATGGGCATTACTTTTTGGCACCTAGTTTACGTAAAGTGATTGAGCATTTTCCTAAATTACATGACAAACCATTAACCCCCACACTGACGTTCTTGATCAGTGCGCTCAATGGTGTACTTGGCGACTACTTACTCGCAACACATAATCCTTTAGCATTATCCACTGTATTGTATGACCATTATGGTGAAATTCAGCAAGGCGATTTGGCTGGACGCATGGTGATTTTTTCACATGGTTTATGTATGAATCATTTGGATTGGAGCAACCGTGGCAATGGCGGAATTGGTGAAAAATTACTTGCCCAACGTGACAATAACACCATGTTATATGTACATTACAATACAGGTCGTCGTATTTCAGCTAATGGGCGTTCTTTAGCTAATATGTTAGAAGATTTAGTCAAACGTAATCCGCGTATTACCAGTATTGACCTGATTGGACATAGTATGGGTGGATTGGTTTCACGTAGCGCCTTGTTTTATGGTAAGCAAAATATGCATCAATGGATTCATATGGTTGAAAACCTTGTCTGCTTAGGTTCGCCTCATCATGGTGCTGTGTTAGAACGATTTGGTTTTGCACTACAAGATAAAATCGGACATTTTCCTTTGGTCAAATTAGTCAGTCATGTCGTTAATATTCGTAGTAATGGCATTTTGGACTTACGTTTTGGCAGTGTGCGTGATGATGATTGGGAACATAACCATGCACGAATTGGTTTAATGGATGACAACCGTAAACCTGCTCCTTTACCTTCTTATATCAATACCTATCTCATCGCAGGAACTCTTGAGTTTGAAAATCGCAAGAATCGTACTTTAAAAGTCATCGGCGATTATTTAGTTAGTGTAAAAAGCGCACTAGGCGAACATCCTAATCCAAGATTTCAATTAAAATTGCCTGAATCACATAAAGCTGTTTTTTATGGGTTAAATCATTTTGAATTGCAATATCATCCTCATGTTGCTGAACAAATCGCGAAATGGTTTTATCCACACCATGATGAAATCGCAGAAGAACAGATTCGTAAATATTTAATTAAATTAGAAAGTTTAGAAGGAATTGTTGAAACTTGACCCAAAGTTATCACGATGGAATATAAAAAATGCCAACATTTACGTTGGCATTTTTACATTTATGTAGGATATTTTCTAAATAACTGCCATAAACTAATTAACGCAAGCACACTAAAGAAAGTCAGCGACCATACAGGTAAAGATTGTCCTAAGAAAGTCCAATCAATCATGGCACATTCACCTGAACCTTTAAGGACATTTGCAAATACTTCTTTTAACGGCAAAGTATCCACCCAATAATTTAGCCCTGGACCACAACTAGGTACCTGATCAGGGGGTAAATTTTGCAACCAGACATGACGCCCCGCGATCGCAACTGACCATCCAATTGATAGCAACCCCAAAAATGCATAAAAACGCCTAAAGACATTGGTTCTTGGATGATGTAATAGCGCAATTAGGGAAATTAAACCTAACCCGATCAAGCCTATTCGTTGGAATATACACAAAGGACAAGGGTCTAAACCTTGCACATGTTCTAAATACAACGCAAATGCCATTCCAATCACACTTGCTAAAAATAAAAGACCACTAACGAAGCGATAACTCTGCCATTGCATGGCTTTTCCTCTCATTTTTTGATGTGGTTATATCATCTAAATTTGGCAAGATAATCTTCAAAATTCAAATCTGTTTCTTGCTCAAGTTGCTGTTGTTGTTGCAATGATGAGGTTGCAAGTTGTTCAAAATACGCTAAAGTTTCTGCACTTAATACATGTTGTTCGTAACTTTTCACATGCTGATGTGCCATCGCACTACCGAAGCTCCATGTACCACCATGGTGTAAAGTATCTTCAATGACTTGTGCCGATAGTGTCTCATCTACATTACGAATGCGTTGCTGCATTACAGTCAAAGCATCCGTATATAAACTGGTGTCATAGCTTTCATTCAATAATGCAGCCAATGGCAACATTGCAGATAAATGCTGAGATGCCCATTGCTCAAGCGGATAAGATTGTCCTGCTTCTTGGATCGCTGCATTCGGCGCACGTCCACGGTTAACCACTTCATTTTGATTTTTTTCAATCAAATCTTGCTCTTCTTCCCAAAGCTCAGGACTGTCTTTAAGTAAGCAATACAAAGCTAAAACTTCCAAGAAACCTGCAGTCGTTTCATTGATCCCAATCGCCACATATGGATTAACATCTACCGCCCGTAATTCAACATAACCAATACCACGTTTTGCTAATGCTTCCGATGGTGTTTCACCTGCTTGTGGTACTTGTTTAGGACGTACTAAACTGTAGTATTCATTTTCAATTTGTAGCACATGATCATTGATCTGAATGGGGTCACCATTACTATTATTTAAGCCCAAATGGCTAAATTGTGCATAGGGTGTATTGACGGCTTTCTGTAGTTCTGCAACATAGCATTCAAGGTTGTTATAATGAATACCCAATTGTTTTTGTGCAGAATTTTGATAACCAAAACGTCCCATACGCAAAGCCGTTGCATAAGGGGTAAATAATGTCCCTTTGACCAATGGCAATAAATGATGCTCACGCCCTGTCATAAAACATTTACATACCGATGGACTCGCACCAACCAAATACATCACTAATGGTGTTAAGCGAATAAAATTACGTACTAAACCCAAATAACGATGGCTACGATAATCTTGTAAACTCAGGTTTTTTAATGCTTCATCTGTTTCATGTTGTTGTAATTGTTCAAATAAAGTATCGGGAAATGACACATTATAATGCACGCCTGAAATGGTCTGCATACGGCGACCATAACGAATGCCTAAACCATGACGATACAAGGTTTTAAATTTACCAATATTCGATGAACCATATTGTGCCAAACGAATACTCTCTTCTTGGTCATCCAACATACAAGGCATCGACAAAGGCCACAGTTTTTCGCCATTTTCTAAATGACGATGCACCACGGCATGAATATCTGCCAAATAATTCAATGCTTCAGGAATACTTGCTTTCGGTGGCGTGATGAACTCCATCAACGCTTCAGAATAGTCTGTTGTAATATGCGGATGGGTCAGCGCAGAACCCAAACTTTGCGGATGATCTGCTTGAGATAAGAAGCCATTACTTTGCATACGCAAACTTTCACGCTCAATGCCACGTAACATGCCTTGTAATAATTCAGCACTTGCCCAAGTTGGCAAAATGGCTTGAGAATTGGCTTCAGTTTGACTCATTATTTACTCACTTATCTTAAAAAAGTTTTTAAAATAAAATATTTTTGATGCTCACAAGTATAACGTGAATTATCGATATACATGTATATTCAAAGTACTTTTAAACAGAATATTCATTTTTTCGGCAATTTTTTATCACAATTAAACGCTTTTAGACACTTCAGAATTGTGATTTTATGCAAGAATACTTTCAAAAGAATTTAAATAGATATGAAGTCTCAAGACATTCTCGATTTTTGGTTTGCTCCAAATACTCAACCTTTTTGGTTTGCAAAAAGTGATGACTTTGACCAACAACTTCATCAACGCTTTAATCAAGTTTTAGTACAAGCCAAACAGGCTGAATTGTATACATGGCGTGATAGTGCTGAAGGTCGTTTGGCTGAAATCATTGTGCTTGACCAATTTTCACGAAATATTTATCGAGATCAAGCTGCCGCTTTCTCACAAGATGCACAAGCCTTAACCCTAGCGCAAGAAGCTGTTCATTTAGGTTTAGACAAAAATCTGCGTCCTGAACAGCGTTCATTTTTATATATGCCGTATATGCACAGCGAATCTAAACTGATCCATGTAGAAGCATTAAAGTTATTTGCAGCTTTGGGGAATCCTATCAATTTGGATTTTGAGAAAAAACATAAAGTCATCATCGATCGTTTTGGGCGTTATCCACATCGAAATGCAATATTAGGACGTGAATCTACTGCAGAAGAAATTGAATTTTTAAAACAACCCAATAGTGGTTTTTAAGCAGATGTTATAACTTAATCCAACACGGCAAGGTGGAGGAGTGCACTTTCATTTTGCCCTTAAAAAAATAAAATTATCCTAATAATTTTTTATAAAACCCCTAACAAACATCCCAATTAAAATTGAATATTTTTCATTTTATAATGTTGTATTGCAGTAATCATTGAAATCATGCTTCTCAAAATATATTTAACAAATTTCTGCTTAAAATACATCATTTATCCCACTATTTCAGGCAATATAAATACTCTTAATCACTGACCCATCCCAAGGAGCACGGTATGAAAAAAATACTCATCGGTCTAACTGCGGTGGCAGTATTCACCATGACGGGATGTGCTTCTACACCTTCGAAACCCCGTACCTTTGACCAACTGGGACAGTTTTCAACGTTAGCGCTAAACACACATACATTTCGCATCAGCTTTGAAACGCGTAACATGAGTTATGGTACAGCTGAAGAAATTACCTTACTCAAAGCTGCACAAACCACAGTACAAAATGGTTTTCAATTTTTTAAAGTGCTTGATGACCCAAGCAATCGTACACAACAACCGCCTCGTAGAGCGGTGGTTTACCCAACACCAAACTATTATCCATATGGTTATCGACGTCATGGGGCTTTCTTCGACCCATTTTATGACATGCCACAAGTGGTCACACTTGACCCAACTCAAGTGTCTTATACTATTGAATGTTATAAAGATAAAAAATCAGCACCGAATGATGCTTTTGATGCAGGCTTGATTTTACAGTCTTTAGGACAAAAATATGGCCTTAGTCCGACAGGACAAGTATTACAACCACAAGCGACTGATGTATCATCAAACAAACCATAATTTTCAGGATGTTGCATGAACCAAGCCCAAGACGTGAATGTACCGAGTCTGAATCGCAGTAAACGCTTTGCCACCATCGCTTTAGTTGTGGCAGTGGTGATTTGGATTGCACTGATTATTGCAGCCAAGCTTTTACCTGAATACGTTTGGTTTATTCACATCTTAATGCTCGGTGCAGAAGCAGGCGTGGTCGGTGGTCTGGCAGACTGGTATGCCATTACCGTACTGTTTCGCAACCCTTTCGGCAAAATTCCTATTCCAAAATTTTTACGTGATCACACGGAAATTATTCCGCGCAATAAAGCCCGCATTGCTGAGTCAATGGGAAAATTTGTACAAGAAAACTTCCTTTCACCGCAAATTGTGGAAAAAAGTCTACAAAAAACTGACTTGAGTTTGGCTGTTGGACAATGGCTTGCCAATCCAAAAAATAACAGCCAAGTGACGGATGTCATCCAACAGACTGTTCCCAAGATTTTTGATTTTGTCGGTCAGCAACAAATTGGAAAATTCATCCAAAATAACAGTGTGCAATGGGTCAAAAATACACACATTAATCACCTTGCCAGTGAAATGCTGCGTGCAGTTTTAGACAATGATTTTCATCAAGACGTACTACAACGTGGCTTGGACATAGCACATGAATGGATGGTCAGTCATCCTGAACAAACCCAAGATTTGACTCGCCGTTTATTTAAAGAATTAGGTGTATGGAAACTTGCCAAAGGTGCAAGTTGGATTGGTATTGATGTTCAACAACGTACGATTGATTCTTTATTGGAAAAAGTTGAAGCGATTTTGGCTGATCCTGAGCATCCATTTCGCAAAAAAATTGAAGATGTTGCCAACAACCTGATGCTACAACTTGCGGACAATGATAGTGCTGTCAGTATTCGTTTGAATGAAACCAAAAATGCATTATTGGACAGTGAATCCGTGCTCAATTTCATCACAGGTGCTGTGGTGATTTTATGTGATGCAATCAAAGCCGATTTATTAAAAGATGACTCTGGCATTGCTCTGAATTTGCGTGTTGCCATTCAACAAGTCGGTGAAAACTTAATTGAAAATCAATCTGTACGTCAGTTATTAAATGAGCGTATGAGTGAAATGGCAATTCTCTTAAGTGATCAATACAGTGAAAAAGTGATTAAATTTATCAGTCAACGCATCCATGAATGGGACTCTCGTGAAATGATTGATAAGATCGAAAGTGAAGTCGGTGGGGACTTGCACATGATTCGAGTCAATGGCGTGGTGGTAGGTGCTTTTATCGGTCTAACTTTAGGTGTGATTCGTGCGGTGATTGATTATTTGATTTGATGGTTTTCATTAATTCTATGGGAGATGACTTATTTTATAAGGATGGAACGTGAATCTTCATTTTAAAATCGCCATTCATCCATAATTTCTGTAGATAATGTTAATGTTAAGGATAAAATTTGAGCCTTGTAAGCCTAAACGTACAACACTTTAAGGCATTGCCGAATATACAGATCCACCGCACTTTCCTATCATGAACCCATAGCGAGCAGGATGCTCCAGACAACAATAAGAAAAGACAGCAATGGACATGCAGGTTCGACAGGAGTCAAACCAAAGCATCAAATATGTAAAAAAGCCCAACAGGATGTTGGGCTTTTTTATTTTCACCAATAAAAACCATAAGTTAAAAAATCAAAAGAGATAACTATTTAGCTCATAAAACCGACCTGCTACACTCACTGAAACACCTTAAAAATCCGCATCATCATGATCACAATCAATTCCAAACTGCCTGCACAAGGGGTCACTATTTTCAGTACGATGAGTGCGATGGCTCAGCGCTTGAATGCACTCAACCTTTCACAAGGCTTCCCTGATTTCCCTGCCCCACCTGAACTTTTATATGCCCTCAGTCAAGCCACTTTAGAGGGACATAACCAATATGCTGCTGGTGATGGATTACTGAGTTTAAGAGAACAAGTCGCAGTACAATTTCAAAAAAGAGACCAACTGAAGCTCGATCCAATCACAGAAATCACCATCACACCTGGCGCAACCATTGGCATATTTTCAGCAATCCAAGCCATCGTGCATGCAGGTGATGAAGTGATTATTTTCGACCCAAGCTATGACAGCTATGCACCTAGTGTGCAATTGGTCGGTGCGAAAGCCATTCATATTGCACTACAAACATCTGACTTTTCAGTGGATTGGAATCAGGTCAAAGCAGCAATGACCGACAAAACCCGTATGATTATTGTCAATACACCACATAATCCCACAGGAGCAATTTGGTCAAAGCAAGATTGGTTAAACCTAATTGATTTAATTCAAGATAAAAATATTGTGGTGCTGTCTGATGAAGTCTATGAACATCTCATTTTTGATGGGCAAAAACACTACTCTGCTTTGTCATTTCCTGAACTGAGGGAACGGAGTTTTGTAATTGGTTCTTTTGGAAAGACTTTTCATGTTACAGGTTGGAAAACCGGCTATTGTGTGGCTACCCCTGAACTCATGAAAGTATTTCGCCAAGTCTATCAATTTGCTAACTTTTGCGGGGTTACACCTGTACAGATTGCACTTGCCAATTTTATGCAACAGCATCCTGAACATATTGAGAATTTATCGAGTTTTTATCAACAAAAACGAGATTATTTTAATATCGGCTTACAGCGATCTCGTTTTAAATTTACGCCCTCACAAGGGACTTATTTTCAAAATATCGATTATTCCGAAATTCGCCCTGATTTAAATGATGTCGAGATGTGCAAGTTTTTAGCAGAACAACATAAAATCGTGGCGATTCCCGTATCCGTTTTTTATCAAACTGCTCCACAAGATTTACGTTTAATTCGCTTTTGTTTTGCCAAAAAGGAAGCCACCTTGACACAAGCGTGTGAAATTTTGAGCCAAGTTTAAGCACATATTTGCAGTAAAATATGAAGCCTTAGTTACTTAAAAGCTAAGGCTTTTTTTTATAATTATGATATTTTGAGGAATAAAATAATTTCAATGGATTGGACAAAATAGCAAAAATGTCAGCAAAAGATAATTTATTGCATCATCAAAAATTTTGGAAAGGTTTCCTTATTTTTTTAGTTCCTTTGATTGCAACCAATATTCTACAAAACCTCTCAGGCACGATGAATACCATCTTTGTTGGACAAATGATGGGGGTAAATGCGATTGCTGCAATTTCAGTATTTTTTCCAATTTTGTTTTTCTTGTTGGCTTTTGTGATTGGACTGTCCGCAGGCACGACTGTTTTAGTGGGACAAGCATGGGGAGCAAAAAACCTTGAAAAAGTTAAAATGGTGGTCGGTTCAACGCTGTTTATGACCTTGATTGGCGGTTGTATGATTGGTTTACTCGGGGTGATCAGTGCCAAACAAATTTTACTACTTTTAGGCACCGACCCTGATGTCATGCATTTGTCTTTGCCTTATGTACAATGGATGCTTGCAGGTAGTCCATTATTGTTTATTTATATTATCTATACCTCGATTTTACGTGGTGTAGGTGACAGTACCACACCATTGATTGCTTCTGGTCTGACCATTGTTATCGGTGTGATTGTGACACCTATTTTGATTGCAGGTTATTTTGGCTTTCCTCAACTTGGCATCATCGCTCCAGCCATTGCGACCAGTATTGGTTATATCGCCGTTTTAGGATTTTTAGCTTTTTATCTTCATTATCGTGATCATGCTTTAAAACTTGATAAAGCCTTGCTCAGCCATATTCGATATCATCCTGAACTCAGCAAAATTATTTTACGTTTAGGTATCCCAACAGGGATCCAAATGGTGACGACCTCTGCTGCAGGTCTCGTGATTATTGGGCTGGTGAATCATTATGGTTCTCATGCCACCGCTGCATACGGCGCAGTCAATCAAGTGCTCAATTACATTCAGTTCCCTGCTTTATCCATTTCAATCGCAGCATCAATTTTTGCTGCTCAAGCCATCGGTGCAGGAAAATCAGAACTACTACGTAAAGTGACACGTACGTCATTGATTATGAATGTTGTGATCACAGGCAGTTTGGTGATTTTGGCATATTTATTTTCTAAATATTTAATGGCGCTATTTATTACAGATCCAAGTGTGATCGAACTTGGACAAAGTTTATTATTTATTGTGCTATGGTCGATTCTATTTTTTGGTGCGGGTTCAATTTTTGCATCGATTATGCGTGCCAGTGGTACAGTGACTGTACCGATGATTTTAAATATCTGCGCTATTTTACTGATCGAAGTGCCTGCCGCTTATTTGTTTAGTGAATGGTGGGGCTTAAAAGGTATTTGGTATGCATATGCTTTGGCTTTTATATCATTATGTTTAATGCAAGCTCTTTATTATCAATTTGTTTGGAAGAAAAAAGCGATTCAAACGTTGATTTAATGGATTTAATCTAAAGAATCAGATCGTTATACTTCTAAAAATAAAAAATGCCCTTTCATGAGCATTTTTTATTTACTCAATTGACTTTACCATGCCAGCCCGTAACGCTCTAACTCATGCGGCTCAGATCTCACCTGCTGAGCTGTAAAATCCTGCAAAATGTCATGTTTTAAAGCTGTCAAACGATAATCCTCTCGACGTCGAGGACGCTCCAAATCAACATTCACAATACGTTTAATTCGCCCCGGATTTGGTTGCATCACCACAATACGATCACCCAACAACACAGCTTCCTCAACATCATGGGTTACTAAAATCGTGGTGACTTTTTCTGACAATAAAATACTTTGTAGTTCTTGTTGTAAATTAGAACGTGTCAATGCATCTAAAGCACCAAAGGGCTCATCCAATAATAAAATACGTGGACGATTCACTAAACTACGTGCAATTGCTACACGTTGACTCATCCCACCTGAGAGTTGACTCGGGTAGGTATGTTTAAATGCAGTGAGCTGTACAAGTGCTAAGTGATAATCGATCAACTCTTGTTTTTCAGCCGCTGTAAATGGGCTTTTTTCCAATGCTAATGCAATGTTTTGTTCAACCGTCAACCATGGAAATAAGCGGTGATCTTGAAAAACAATGCCACGATCCAAACTTGTTCCCTGAATCGGTTGATGATCAATTTCAATAGAGCCTTCAAAATCGGCATCTAGACCGACCAATAATCTCAGTAAAGTCGATTTTCCACAGCCACTATTGCCCACGATGCTGATAAATTCGCCGGCAGCAATGTCTAAATTAATATGTTCAAGTACATGTAAATCTTGCTGCTGACCGTGAAAAGATTTATTTAAATTTTGAATGCTAACCTGTCCTGCAACACTCTCTTTCTGCTTCATGTTCTATCCTCTTATTTGTGTGTGCCTTGGCGCCAACGTAAATTATAATTTTCAAAATATTGTGCAATTTTTGAAAAGACCAAACCCACCAAAGCAATGATGCTCATCCCATACAGTACGGTTTCCATTTGGAAGAGATTCTGTCCATCTAAAATAGGATTAACCACACCTGGTGCTGCCACAAAGAAATATTCTGCACCAATGGTAGCGACCCAAGAAAACACCAAGGCAATGTTTAAACCCGCAAAAATACTCGGTGCCGCCGAAGGTAAAATCACTTTAAAAAAGCGGGTCGAACGACTCAATTGAAAAATTTGTGCAACTTCTTTATTTTTTTCTGAGACATTTTTCACCCCATCATAGGTATTAAAAAATACGGGATAAAACACCACTAGTGCAATAAAAATAATTTTGGAGAGTTCACCATTACCAAACCACATGATCATCAGTGGAATCCAAGCAAAGACTGCCACATGTTTAATGGCATTTAGGGTCGGTGAAAAAAAACGATCTGCCCAAATATTTAAGCCTAAAAACAATCCCAAAGCTGCACCTAAAATGCCACCTGCAATAAAGCCCGTGGTATTACGCAGCAAACTATAGGCAATATTTTCAAACAGCTCTTTAGACTGCCAACTGTCTAAAAAAACCTGCCATACGTCTTGTGGTAAGGGCAACAAGGCACGATCCACCCAATTTTTATTGCTGACAACAGTCCAAATGAACAATAAAATGAGCGGAATCACCCATGCTCTCAAGTCTATTTTTTTCATCATTTTCTCCATTATTTTTGGGTTGTCCATGCTGAAAAACACTTCTGAATCAAACGAATAATCAAATCAAAAGCAAAACCCACTACACCAATCACAATGACGGTTGCCATCACCACATCAAGCTGAAAGATTTGTCGCCCATAGACCATGAGATAACCAATGCCCTCACTCGATGCAAGCAGCTCGACTGCAACCAATGCCCCCCATGCGCTAGCGAGAGATAAGCGTAATCCCCCGATAAAACTTAAAAATGCCCCAGGTAATACTAGATATTTAAAGCGAGACCATGTATTGAGTTGATAGACATTCGCCACCTCTGTCAGTGCAGTGGGAATATTGCGTACACCTTTAAACACATTAATGGTCATTGGCACTAAAGCAGATTTTGCAATTAAGACAATTTTTAAGGCTTCATCTATGCCAACCAATAAGATCAGCAAAGGAATCCACCCCACCACAGGAATCAAATTAATCACTTTAAATGTCGGCCATACATAGGCTTCGACTGTATGAGAAAGCCCCATGCTCAAACCTAAAATAAGCGCAATCACGATTCCTGCACTAAATCCGTAAGCGATTCTTGTCAGGCTAATACTTAAATTTGCCCATAACTCACCACTACGATACAAATCCTTCAGGGCAGTCCAAACTAAGTCGGGTGCAGGTAAAAGCAATGGATTGACCCAATTTTTTTCAACTGAAATATGCCAAAGCCACAGCACAACCAAAGGGAAAATTGCACCAACTACCCAACTCAATAGAAGTTTATTTTTCAAAAAGAAAGTCAAAGAAGTTGTTTTTGCCGATACTATTTGAGTGTTATGTACAGTGCTTTGTTTTAAAAGAATATCCTGAGACATTTTTAAATCTCCTGTCACAAAAAATACGAGGGCTTATTTAGCACTCGCACCTTGAGGTGTCCAAAATGTCTGTAAATTCAGTATTTTCAATGCATTATTAACATATTTAGGCTCAATCCAACGATCAACATCAATATTGCCACGAATCAATTTAAGGTCTTGCCCTGCTTTTAATTTTTGCTTGATCAGTGCAACGTTATAGCCATCAAAAATAGGAGAACTATGTCGTTTCAAATCTACACCTGCGTATGCTTTGTCAAAGTTGGCATAAGGCAAGCCTGATTTTGACCAGAGTTTAAAAAGCTCGGTTTTATTGGCAGGATTACTTTCCCAAGCAGCTTGTTTCACCAATACATTAACAATCCGTTGTACAGTTTCGGGGTATTTCTGTTCAAATTTTGAGTTAACTAAGACATAGCCTGAAAGCCGATTTACCGCAGGTTCTTGTTTGGTGCTATAAATAATTTTGGCAATTCCTCGATCGACAACAGGAAATAAAGTCTGATTACTCCAAATCGCATCTAAATCACCACTCGCTAAAGCTGAATAACCCACTGGCCCATCGGTATTCACAAAACGGAAGTCTTTTTCAGATAAACCTTGTCTTTTCAATGTACTAATCAAAGATAAATGGATATTTGTACCTTTAAAGAAACCAATTTTTTTACCTTTTAAATCGGTAAATGACTTCGCAGTTGAACCTGTTGGCACAGCTAAATAGGCATTGTCATTACTTCCGCCTACAGCGATTAAACGTGTATCTAAACGACTGGCTTTACCAATTAAAGACGGTAAGTCACCTAACCAAGTGATATCCACGAGACCATTGGCAAAAGACTCATTAATTGCAGGACCTGCACCCTTAAAGTTATTCCACTGAATCTTGATACCATCTTTTTGAAATTCTTTTTCAATCAAGCCTAATGTTTGTGTGGTTGAATAATAATTACTATAGCCCACAGGTCGATTACCTGTACCGACATAAGGGGTGGCTAAACGAATGACTGTTGGCTTTACTTCTGCGGCAAAAATCTGTGCGCTTGAAAATAAAGTCGTTGTTGCCAATACACTACCTACGAGTATTTTTGACCATGCTGACATTGTATATTCCTCTTTAGATTTTAAAATTTTGACTAAAAGCCATATTGGAACTGCGCAACCAGTTCGTTATATTTTTGGTTGATAATTTGATTGTCTACGTGATTAAAATTGAGCTGAAATTTAGTGGTTTCAGCAAAAAATGCATTTAAACCAATACTGTGAATATCTATCTTTTGATGATCTAGATGGGTATCTCGGTCGATGCTGTCAAAACGGTAAAAGCTTTGATAGGATTTCGGCCACCAGTCGTCATAGCGACCTTGATTACGGAAACCTTTGACAAATTGCTCACCAAAATTCCAAAATAACGTACCTGTATGTGCTTCACTTTTACGGTTATAGACACCGCCTGTGGCATTAATGAAAGTATCGTCTTCACCCTGTACATATTCATAGGTCACGCCAAAAGGATGGTGGTTGTAATAAATATCAAAACCTTTACGTAGGACATCACCTTTGCCTGCAAAGCTCGCTTCAGTACCACTTAAATCAAATAAATTGCTTTTGCCCTGATACCAAGACACGCCAAAGCTCAGTTCACGTAACCACGAGTTATATTCAGCAGGTAAGGTGTAACGTAAACGCCCAACAAAATTTTTATCATCATTGTCATCTGACTTATTTGCTCCATTACCATTGACCAAACCAAAGGCATAACTCAACATCGGTGAACGGTAGTTATAGCCATAATCTACAGTTGGAAATGCATCACCACGCACAATCAAACCCACTTCCCGCAGTGCCAAACCGTAGCCATAACCTGGTAAGCTAAACAGTGCGTTGTTAATGGTTGGTTTTAAGTCTTCAGTTGCTTGTACTTCTTGCCCAAAAGGCAAAAGTTGCTGACCCAAAGTGGCACTCAAACGTCCTGTGTCTAAACTTATGGTGGGTAATATGTTATAGATCAGCTGTGCATCTAATAAATTTAAATAACTGTTATTTGTACCTGACTGCGGTGAAGTACCAAAACGCAAATTAAAGTCTAAGTTTTTTCCCTCGTTATAATCTTTATATAAATTGCCACTAAAACCAATTTGCACCGCACCCAAATCAAAGGATGAATGACGATCATTCACCGCTGTCGTCGTATTTTTGCCATTGGGGTTGATATGTTGTGATTCATCCACATAAGCAGCTTTGGCTTGCACTACCCCATTGATCAACAACTGACGGGTTGACAACGCCGTCTTGGTGTCTCGTTCACGTTGAACTTGGTACTTATAATTTTCCAAATCACTTTGCATGCCTTGAAATTCAGCCTGCGTGACATAACGCTGATCTGCGTTTTCAGCTAAATTTTCCGTAGCAAGATCTGTAGTAGATGGTTCTATCGATTCTGCAACGGAAGTCACTGGTGAATTTTGTTCAGTCGATTGATTTTTTAAACGGTTAATTTCACTTTTTAACTGTTGTAATGAACTTTCGAGTTGTGCAACCTGCTGTTGTAACTGCTGAACATCGCTATCGGCATGGCTTAATGAAATACTGGCACTCAATAAACTCACCGTTGTGAGAACATATTTAAAATTTTTCTTCATCAAACGTATACACCTACAGCTTTGCAAGTGATACATCAGTCGATTTAATCAGCACAATCACTTGGCTTCCGACTTGTAACTCAAGTTGTTCCACAGAACGAGTCGTAATGACTGAAGTAAAAATACCTGATGCCGTAACGACATCGACCTCAGAAACGACATCACCTTTAATAATTTCTTGGATTGTACCTTTTAACTGATTTCTAACATTGATAGATTGAATGGTCATCATTAACTCCTAATTTAACTTAGAAATTAATATGTAATATTTTCATAATATTCAAAAATAATATAAAAATATTTTAATATCACTTTTAATAAAATAAAAAATTAATATTTTAAATATCATTGACTTTATATTTCAAATACTGAAGATCTTTAATAACAATATTTTCATACTGCCACTCAATAATATTTAAACCCACTAGGTTTTTTATTTCTTTATTAATTGTTTGTCTGGAAGTAGATAATAAATCGGCTAAATCATGCTGTGATATTTTTAAATAAATTTCTATCCCTAAAGGATGATGCAGACCATATTGCAATGCCAAATTTAACAAAGTCTTACAAATTTTTTGATGTAAATTAGCAACATGCAAAAACTTAATTTCGGCAATAAGGTGATGCATTCTGAGTGCAATAAGGTCAAACACATCTTGATTTAAACCATTGTTATTCTTTAATTCTTCTAAAAAAATCTGCTTTGGAATCACCAAAACACGCACTTGATTAAATGCATAATAGTCATAATCAATAATGTGCCCTTTTAAACAAGGCAGTGCATTGATTAAATTTTTTTCTGAAAAATAATTAAAAGCATGAAAACGTCCAGATGCACTTAAATATCCAATATGAATAATACCATCCATAGAATATAAAGTGCTTCCGAACAATTTTCTTTATTTAAAATTAATTCATTTTTTGATATTTTTAATATAAGCATAATCCAAAATATATTTAATATTATCTCCTGACAAACTTTTAAAAATATTTTTTAAAACATCAAAATTAGAAACAGAGTTTAAGTCATAATATTGCATAAAAGTATCCATCTAATATTTTATTTAATATTAGATGGAGAATAAAAATCGATCTAATGATTTATTCCGCTATTCAACGCTTATTTTATGCAAAGTTATTTTAAATTTTATCTGTACTTATGAAACTTTTTCATATACCCCTTCTTCACTCAAACGATAATCCTTGATATCAAATTTTTCTTCTTTCACAATTGTTTGACTTAAACGTCCATCCACGCCGACAGGAATATCACCTTCTAAGGTCACACGGCGTACTACACGGTGTTGATCACCATAATCATTGATTGCGCGATGCTGTGTTGCACGGTTGTCCCAAATTGCAACATCACCTGCTTCCCAACGCCAACGGACAATATTTTCCTGTTTTACGACATAACTTTGAAATAAATCAAATAATTTACGTGAGTCTTTGCTATTAAAACCGACAAAACGTTTGAAAAAATGCCCTAAGACCAAGGTTTTTTCACCTGTTTCAGGATGTACACGTACCAAAGGATGTTCGGTTTCATATTCTGTAGATTTAAAGAAATTTCTATACTTTGCCAACGCTTCTTTATTAATGGTCAGCTCACCACTGGCATAATCATAATCGTTACTGTGTACAGCACGAAGCGTATCAGCCAAGGCTTTTAAAGGTTCAGGTAATGATGCATATGCCGATGTAGTATTTGCCCAAACAGTATCACCACCTGCTTCAGGTGCAATCACACTACGTAAAATCGAGGCTTTAGGGTAAGCATCTAAAAAAGTAATATCGGTATGCCAACTATCTGCACGTGCACCGTGCGCTGAATCTAACTCTAAAATATGTTTAGAACCATTTTTAATGGGTACAGTAGGATGATTCAGTGGTGTTCCCAAACGTGCAGCAAATGCTTCTTGTTCTGCATCATCCAAATGCTGCTGTGCTTTAAAGAAAATCGCTTTGTATTGCAACAATGCTTGATTAATTTCAGCAATAACCTGATCCTCTAATTGTCCAGATAATTTTACACCCGAAATTTCCGCACCGATTCGACCTGTGATGGGTTTGACTTGAATGTGTTGATAGCTATAGCTCATTGTTATTTCCTCAAAATTTTATCATTAAATAAGAACAAAATTGTCTATGGCTTGATCTTGCCAAAAGTCCTTATTCCAATCTGTCAAATAAGTGACATTTTTATGCTGTATTTTGAATAAATAAAAAAATTAAAATGATTTAGCGCTCAAGCCACTCACACAATTAAGAAAATCATCTAAATTAATCTTGTCAAAAATGAATTTTGCAGCAAATTTTTTGATTATTTTGCAGTAATTTAAATCCTTTCCTGTCTTTACGTGGCGAAAAAAAAACCGTCATAAATGACGGTTTTTTTGTGGTCTAAACCTATTATTTTGGTTCAAAACGCTTGGTTAATTTGGTCAAACCCGTAGCCAGTTTCTGATAACCTGTTGGTAATAAACGTTGTGCCAAATCGACAATTACCGCATCGCCACCAATCAATAAACGGCGTTTGTCTGCTAAAACTGCATCCAAAATTTCTTGTGCAGCTTCGACCGCAGGTTTACGCAACAGTTTATTAAATGCTTTCGCTGATTTATCAGGATTCATACCCAATGATTTTAAGCTGTCGTTCATACGCGCATCATTGGCAATGTTGGTACGAATACCCCCTGGGTGTACACATAGTGCACTCACGCCACATTTTTCAATATCAAGTTCTTGGCGTAAAGACTCAGTAAAACCACGTACCGCGAACTTCGTTGCGTTATAACCTGACTGCGTTGGCTGAGCAGTTAAACCAAAGATACTTGAAGTATTGATGATATGCCCCTCACCTGTTTGCTTAATGTATGGTAAAAACTCTTTCGTACCATAAACCACGCCCCAAAAGTTAATCCCCACGATCCACTCTAATTCTTCGTATGTTTCACCCTCGACGGTTGCACCCAGCGCTACACCGGCATTATTAAAGATCATGTTGACAGAGCCATGATCTTTAACAGTTTCTTCTGCCCAAGCCTTAACTTCAGGCTGTTTTGCTACGTTTACTTTTTTTGATGTTACTCGTACATCATATGCTTTTAATAATTCAACAGTTTCGGCCAAGCCCTTTTCATTGACATCACTGATGGACAAATGACAACCTGCTTTTGCTAATAGAACTGCCAATTGTTGTCCCATACCTGAGCCTGCACCTGTAATTGCAGCGACTTTATTTTTAAAATTTTTCATTGAGTTTCCTTGTTTGAATTCTTTCTGTATGTACTTTTTCTATACATACACTCACAGCTACACTATAATTTTGACAATGACTATTGTCAATATAATATGTTAAGCTTTTCAATGTTGATGAGTTGCTCAGAAGTATGACGTAAATTTCAACTATTTTTATTGATCAAATATTGCTATTTGCACACTTAATTTGGCACAAATTCATATGACTACACACGTATTAAATGAAACGATGCAACATGCTCAGAACGAAAATACATCTAAAAAAATGGTAAAAGAAAGACAATTTAAAGGTATGTCTCTTTCTGAACGAAAGTTAGCTCGCCGTGAAAAACTGATTGAAGCGGGTATTGAAACCTATGGCACACAAGGATTTTTTTCAGTTACCGTGAAAGACGTCTGTAACGAAGCTAAACTGACTGAACGCTATTTCTATGAATCTTTTAAAAAAAGCGAAGAACTATTTCAAACCATCTTTTTACAATTGATTGATCAATTACAACACAATGTAATGCAAGGGGTCATGCAAGCTTCTCCTGAGCCTAAAAAAATGATTCATTCGGGCTTATTTGCATTATTTTCTATGCTCAAAGCTGACCCACGTATGGCACGCATCATTTATGTCGATGCGATGTTGGTGCAAGAGTTGCACAATCAGGCAACAATCCATGAAACCATGAGTCGCTTTGACCGTATGATTCAAGCTTTTGTCATGTTAATGATGCCGCAGATCAACCACAGCGAACAGGAAATTTCATTGGTCTCGACTGGCTTAAATGGCTATGTTACACAAATTGCAGTACGTTGGGTCATGGGTGGTTTTAAACTTTCTGTCGAACAAGTGGTCTTTGCCTGTGAAGCGGTATTTTTTTCATTATTAGAATCTTTTTCTGAAAAACAAAGTGCTTAAATATACCTGAACTTCTCAACCTTTAAATTTTTCATCCCGATATGAAAAATCAATGTCGACCATTATTTTATGGATTTAGCATACAAATTCAAAAGTTTTGTCACAAAGTTTTGCAAAAAATAGCCAATATGTTTTTTTTGCAATGATACTGTCATAATTAATCTTTGTAATAAGCCTGTCATAAATAATAAAACGGTACACCGTTCATACATAGGATATTGCGTTGTGAAAGATGACTATATTTTAATCGTCGATGACGAACTTCCAATTCGCGAAATGATCCATACCTCATTAGATATGGCAGGTTTCCAATGCTTACAAGCAGAAGATGCCAAACAAGCACATCAAATGATTGTCGATCAACGCCCTTCTCTAATTCTATTGGATTGGATGATGCCTGGCGGAATTAGTGGTGTGGACTTGTGCCGCCGCTTAAAACGTGATGAGAATTTAGCTGAAATCCCTGTAATTATGCTCACTGCACGAGGTGAAGAAGATCATAAAGTGCAAGGCTTAGATGCAGGGGCTGATGACTATATGACTAAACCCTTTTCAACGCGTGAATTGGTTTCTCGTATTAAAGCCGTGCTACGTCGTGCCAATGCACTTAGTGGTGAAAAATCGATTGATGCCAATGGTCTAATCCTCGACCCTGTCAGTCAACGTGTCAGCTTTGGTGACAGTATTTTAGAAATGGGACCAACAGAATACCGTTTATTGGCTTTCTTTATGACTCATCCTGAACGAGCATATACACGTGCACAGTTGCTTGACCAAGTATGGGGCGGTAACGTCTATATTGAAGACCGTACTATTGATGTACATATCCGCCGTTTGCGCAAAGTATTAGAACCCTATGCTGCAGATCGTTACGTACAAACCGTTCGTGGTACAGGCTATCGTTTTTCGACACGTGCTGATGTCGCTTTAGGCTAAATTTAGGTCAGTTTTTTTATGTATGAACCCTACCCCGTCCCAGATCTTGCACGTGAACATAAACGATTTCGTTACAGCAGTTTATGGACTTTTGCTAAACAAGATTTAAGACTGTTAGCATTTTTATTCGTCATCGGATGCTTTATCGGTTTTGGGATTGGGTACTTTTGGCTCTGTATTTCTTTGTCTTTTGCAATTTTTTTTATTTTGCAACTTCGCTCGTTATATTTGGTCAATGAGTGGATTTCTAACCGTCCTTATGATGTACCACCGAATTTAAATGGAATTTGGGGTGCATTGCTATTTAATGTGTATCGTGCCCAACGTCAAGAACGTGTTGTTCAAGCCGAAATGGTCGGGTTAATTGATCGGGCACAATCATCCTTGGTTGCGTTAGCAGAAGCTGTCGTTTTAACTGACGAGTTACATCAAATCGAATGGTGGAATCCTGCGGCTGAAAAATTACTTGGCATCCAAATGCTTGATCGTGGTCGCAATTTATTGACCATTATTCGCCAACCTGGATTTATTGAATATTTTAACAATATTGACCAATATCCTGACGGAATAAAAATAAAATCAATGGTTTACGACGAACATTATGTACAGATCAAACTCACTCGCTTCGGCAGTGAAAGTCGTTTATTGGTCGCTTATGACGTAACCCGAATTCATAACTTAGAACAAATGCGTAAAGACTTTGTCGATAATATTTCACATGAATTACGCACACCGCTCACGGTTCTCAGTGGTTATATTGAAACATTTACTGATCAAGAAGATTTAAACCCACGTTGGAAACGTGCTTTTGATCAAATGCAATCACAAACGCGACGTATGAATGCCCTAGTGAATGATTTATTGCTCTTGTCACGTCTTGAAGGCAATAAACAAATTGCTAAAAATCAAATCATTGAAATGCCAAGTTTAATGAATCAATTATTTGATGATGCACAAGCCTATAATGTCGATTATGGACATACGCTCAATTTAGACATCGACAGCCATTGTGACTTGATCGGCTCTGATACTGAACTTGCGAGTGCTTTTAGTAATTTAATTACCAATGCCATCAAATACACCCCTAAAGGGGGCTCAGTTACAATGGGATGGCATGATGATGGTTTACATGGTTATTTCACAGTACAAGATACAGGGATCGGTATTGACCCTAAACATTTACCTCGCTTAACTGAACGTTTCTATCGAGTGGACAGTGCACGTAGCCGACAAACAGGTGGCACAGGTCTAGGTTTAGCGATTGTGAAACACGTACTGATGCAACATAATGCTTATTTAGAAATTGATTCTATTGAAAATCAAGGCTCTACATTTAGAGTGGTATTCCCTAAAGAACGCTTATATAACCCTGAATAATTTTTGTTCTAATCTACGTCTTAAAATAAACAAAAGGTGAAGAATATAATCTTCTTCACCTTTACTCAAACTAAGTATTTTTAAATACTTATAGGATATGCCCTAAAGCCTCACCCATGACAACCACGGAGTTCGCTTTAAATTGTGCATCCCAATTCATTTTACCTTGTTCAAATAAAACGATCGCGGTTGAACCTAAATAGAAGCGTCCTAACTCATCACCTTTTTCAAGTTTTAACTCATGATGGTTGAGTTCCAAGCGACCCGATGGTTTCACCTTACCTGTTGCTACAGTTTCGATGCCTGCAACAATCATTGCACCCACCAAAACAACAGCCATACGACCTAATTCTGTATCAAACAAACACACCATACGTTCATTACGGGCAAACAAACCTGGCACATTTTCCGCAGTCGTTTGATTGACAGAAAATAATTCACCTGGAATATATAACGTTTCAGTTAATGTGCCTGCAAAAGGCATATGCACACGATGATAATCACGTGGTGACAAATAGACGGTCGCAAACTCACCATTTTTAAACGGTGCTGCAAGCTGCGGATCACCAATCAATTTTTCAACTGAAAAACTTTGACCTTTGGCTTGAAATACATCGCCTTCTTTCACTTGACCTAATTGGGAAATTGCACCATCCGCAGGTGAAACAATACTATTTGCATCTGTATCAATTTCACGCACACCCTCTTTTAAAGCACGGGTAAAAAACTCATTAAATGATTTATATTTTAATGCATCACTTTGCTGTGCAATCGACATATCAATGCCATATTGTGCTTTAAACGCTTGAATGACGACATTTTTAACCAATGGATTTTCACTAGCTGCAAGTTTACCCACCACACGGCTGAGTTGTTGTTGCGGTACTAAATTTTGAGCACGAATAAAAATTTGTTTTTTTAAGTTTGAGGTTAGACTCACGAAGGTGATTCTCCACTAATAATAGGACTGTCGAGGCGGTTGCCCCATTCGCTCCACGCACCATCATAAGCTTGAATGTTCCAACCGAGTAATCGACCTAAGATATACGCTAAGCCTGAACGATGATGTGATTGACAATACACCACCACAGGTTGATCTAAATGAAAGCCCAATTGTTCTAAACGTTGTTGCGTGCGTTCTAAAGGATGCAATTTTAAATGATTTTGACGATTAATTGCAGTACTCCATTCAAAATGTCGTGCATTTGGAATATGACCACCACGTCTTGCTGCTAAGCGTTGTCCTGTATATTCTTCTGTCGTACGGCAATCCCAGACTTGTACTGCGTTTTGTTGTACTTTTTCTAATAATTGATCATATTCGATTCTATATTTTTCTATATGTTGCAAATCCACCTGAACCAAATTTTCTACTTTTGTGAATGCTTCAACCTCAGATGAAGTTGGTAAGCCTGCACCTAACCATGCATGAATACCGCCATTCAGTAAACTGACATGTTCAAAGCCTAAACACTGTAAGTTCCAAATCAAACGCCCAGCCCACGCACCGCCTTCATCATCATAAACCACCACATGATGCTCAGGAGAAATGTTTAAGTAGTCTATTAAAGCAGCTAAACCTTGTTCATCAGGCAATAAACCCGAAGCATGTTCTTCTTGTCGCACTAAATACTGTGGCTTAAGATGTAGTGCATGTGGAATATGTAATTGTTCATAAACCGAGCTACGGCTTAAATCAACAATGCGTAATTTTTCATGTCCTAAGTAAGGAACAAGCTGTTCAGCTTCAACCAACAAATCAAAATTAAAAATGGGAGCAGTCATACGATTTTTTGAATTTTAGCAGGATTATTTTAACCATCTTAGCATAGTCTTTTTTACGGTTTAGCTGATTTCCTGCATTTCTTTAGCAAAAAATCAGCTATCGTTTTTCTTCTAATTGCTTGGCTCAGCAATTTCAAAAACCTGACGTAGATAGGCTAAAAAGGTATCATTATCCGTCATTGTTTTTCCTGGACTGTCAGAAATTTTTGCCACAGACTGACCATTACACTCCACCAATTTTAACACAATATTAAGCGGTGTTTGTCCCATATCATTGGTCAAGTTAGTGCCAATCCCAAAACTCACTTGAAAACGGTCTTTAAAATATTGGTAAAGTGCCCAAGCCCGCTCTAAATCTAAACCATCACTAAAAGTTAACATTTTGGTTTTGGTGTCAATTTTGAGTTTACGATAATGCCCATATGCTTTATCTCCCCACGTAAATGGATCACCACTGTCGTGACGTAAGCCATCAAATAATTTCGCAAAATATAAATCAAAATCACGTAAGAATGCATCCATTCCCACAACATCTGTGAGGGCAATACCTAAGTCACCACGATACTCTTGCACCCATGTTTCTAATGCTGATTTTTGAAAATCTCTTAAACGTACATCTAACGCTTGGAAAGCTTGTAAAAACTCATGTGCCATGGTGCCAATTGGAAAAATATTGAGTTCTTTCGCAATGAGAACATTACTGGTTCCACGGAAAATGTTTGGTGCGGCTTTATGAAAAGTTTGAATCACATGGCGTTGCCAATCTAGACTATAACGGCGACGTGTCCCAAAGTCAGAAACTAAAAATGGAGGATCATTTGGTTGAATCTGTGCTTCATATTTTTGCATCAGAACCACTTTGGCTTGTAAACGACGCTCACCTTCTGCCAAGACCTCATCTGAACGAATACGGCGAAAATAGAGTTCATTGACAATAGCCAATACAAAAATTTCAAACATCATTGCTTGAACCATGGGACCTTCTACCCAAATGTCCAAACGTCCTTCTGCATCAATACCTGCTTTAATAAAACGGCGCTTGAGTTGAAATAATTCTAAATAATCAACAAAGTCACTTTTGATAAAACGTAGCGTGCGTAGATATTGTAATTCGTCTTCTTTAAAGTTGAGCTGACAAAGATAATCTAGCTGTTCATTCAAATCATCTAAAATATCCGTCAATGGATATACGGTATCTTGTAAATTTCGGCAACGGAAATGGTATACGCTATGTGTTTGTGGAAATTTATGAAGTACCACTTGCAACATTGTAAATTTGTACAAATCCGTATCAAGCAATGACTGAATGATGGGTTGCATATTCGATCCAATTAATCTGTATCTTCTCACTATAAAAACTTAATCAAAACTTGCAAATCAAAAAATAGATGATCTTGCGTTTTTAACAAAAATCTGACGACTTTCAATTTTTAAATACCATGAAATATCCAAATAGTTATAATTATATTATAATAAAATAATATTTAATATTTTATCATTAATATATATTGAAATTAAATATTTTTTTAATTAACATTAAATAAGATATAAATGTATTTAAAAATGTCAAAATCTAAAAATACTTTTTATATTTTCAAAATAAATGGGGTCAAATTAGGAAATCCTTATGTCAAAACTTAATTTAAGTGCATTAAATGAAATTGATGGTTTTATCGCAGCAGCATTAGTCGACAGTTCAAGTGGTTTAGCACTAGGAGCTGCAGGTACAGGCTTAGATTTAGAACTTGCAGCAGCAGGAAATACTGAAGTAATTCGTGCAAAGCGCAAAGTTGCTAATGCACTAAAACTTAATGATAAAATTGAAGATATTCTAATTACTTTAGGCAAGCAATATCATTTGTTACGTCCTTTAGACCGTAATGATGAGTTATTTTTATATTTGGTTTTAGATCGTCAAAAATCTAACCTTGCGATGGCACGCCATGAATTACGTGCCTTTGAAAAAGAACTTGATTTTTCTTAAGTAGAATTAGCTACCACCACATTTCGTGGTGGTAGTTCTATCATTTTGCCAAAATAACTAAATGAACATTATTATTTAATTTATTGATTTTTATCCGCAGTATTATTTTTCAATTTGGTCGCATAATCTACGCCATGTGATTGTAAGTATTCACGGATCAGTTGACGTACAACTTGCGATGGTGTGATATCTTGTTGGTTACATAAGTCTTCAAATGCTTTCTTTTTGATCGGATCAATCAAAATAGTCAATCGTGCAGTTTTATTTTCCATGCGTCTCTCTTCTATGATTAATTATAACTAAATTATAATTTAATTATAATTCAAATTCATCTATTTTTTATGCACTTTACATTTCTTCAATATTTTTGAATAGCGAAAATTTGCAAAAAGATTTATTCAACATCATCTATGTTTGAAAATTTTCCAACTGCCCAATAACCGCTTCACAACTCTAATTCGAGCTTAAAACACCTCTTGCTTTAGTCAAAATTCAAACAACTAAAGGCTATAATTGTATAAGCTTTTCGTTAGTTCAAAAATTAGATAAAAGCATATTTTCGCAAGAGATTTATTATATAATTGCCTTTAATGGATAAATTTTTTTATTATAAAAATGACCGTATAGATAGATTGTTAAACCAATGTTCTATAATTTCTATATTTTTCAATACATTATATCTTTTCAGTCATTTCAATTATTAAGCGCATAAATTTGATAAAATTCATATGGTTAAAAAATATCAGTCATGGTTCAAATATGCGTGCGTTATTACAACGGGTTTTACAAGCAAAAGTAGTTGTTGATGGTCAAATCACAGGTGAAATTCAATCGGGTATCTTGGTTTTTTTAGGTCTAGGAAAAGATGATAATTTTGAAAAAGGCAAAAAGCTGATTGATAAAATTTTGAAATATCGTTTTTTTGATGATGAACAAGGCAAAATGGGCTGGAATGTCAGCCAAGCTGGTGGTGGCATTTTACTGGTTTCACAATTTACCCTCATGGCACAAACTCAAAAAGGCTTACGCCCTGATTTTGGTCCTGCGATGCCCCCAATTGAGGCTGAAGCACTCTATGATCAACTGGTTGAATATGCCAAGACCCAATTTGAACATATACAAACGGGTATTTTCGCTGCCGATATGAAAGTTCACTTGGTCAATGATGGACCTGTGACCTTTAATTTAGAAGTGGAATAATCCATATGATTTCGATTGCACAGAAAAATTGATTGAAATCATAACTTCCAATGTTAGGTCAATTTTCACTTGGAGTTGACCTACTTGTGCTCTTTTCAATCACAAAGTCCATATGCGTTCGATACGTCAGTCCTTGCTGATCTATTACCTCAATCATCAAGTCTGTATCTTGTGAACTTAGTCAATACTGATGCAGTGTTAAAAATGCAGGTAACTATTTATTAAAGTAAAACTGACCTTTTGATAAATCCCCCCTGACTTCAACAATGTGTGTCACGGTTTTATTCAAAATATAGAGATCAATAAAAGTTATGGCAGGTGTTGGTTGTAACTAGGCACATCCGTTGAATAGATGATTAGCAAATAAAATTAAATACGTATTTTTTATTTTCATTCTTTTATTTAGTAAGAAACTGATGCGTTTTAATCACCAGTTTCTATACGTCAAGCAAAATTAGCGACCTGTCTTTTCTTTAAGAAACTGACGCGCCAAGGCAATTTTTTCTTTCACTGGTTTTGGTACTTTAGGTGGAATCAATTTAGCCACTTGGTTAAACCAAACCAATAAGCTGAAATCACCTTCCATTTTGATGCTGCCATTTTGCATGCCTGTCATGAATGCACTTGGATCACCTTTGACTAAAGTTTTGACCCCTTGCTCACTGTCTGCAAACTGTAGAATAAAGTCAGCTTTTTCTGCATTTCCAGCAACGGATTCGATTTGACCGTTATTGACAATAATTTGACGAGCAACGCCTGTATCTGTGCCAATTTCAATACGGAATTGACGGTCATGGGTCAATTCAATAAATTTTGGACTTGTACGTGCCAGTTGTTTCATACGTAATGCTAAGCCGAGTACCAAAAGATCTAAAGGATCAGTACTTGCATCAACAATAGGTAACTTTACAACGGGTATTGAAGAAAGTTTCATGACATTTTAGCCTGTTGTTTTAATATAAAAAATCTACTCATTATCCTAGCATAACTTGTTATTTCTAAGACAAAGCTTCTAACAAAAGTATACGCAGAAAAAAGGTATATCATTCGATATACCTTTTAAATGTCTTTTATGATTATTTTATTGAACTCTAAAGTCAGTCATGCTCAGAACAGCGGCTTTTATTCATCTTCATAAACAGGCGTATGCTCAATATATTGGCGATTTTGCAATGCCTTTTGTGCCAATTTGTCTGCGCGTAACAAAACCACAATCAGTGCACTCATTGCCACAAGGATCGCTGTTAAATAACTATAAGATACCGATAATTCAAAAAAACTTTGCACATTAAACCGTATCGCCTCTAATATGCCCCAGAACACCATTCCAGCAAACATAAATCCCAACCAATGACGATAAGGAGAAAAGAACACAGTCACCAACGCTACGGCAATCAGACCAAATCCAATCAATGTTGCCCATGTCGCTGCTACCATAACAACCTCCGTCAAAATGAAGTGTCCACTTCTGAATTAAAGTGATACACCACAATTTTCATCAAGCCAATCTTTTTTCTTTGCAATTTTACCAAAGCTTATGTTGTGCATTATGGCGATTTTTTTTTAGAAGAAAATACCTGTTTTTAGGTAAAACGACATACTTTGTCGTCATATTATTTTGTCATTACATTTTTTTATTTTGTATTTTGCATGCATGCTAATCTTTGCCTGTGCTCCCGTGTCATTACAAAAAAATACAAAGCCATTTTTTGATAAAAATAACTTTTTCCTATCTGCTCAATCTATAATCTGAAGATTGAGATAATTTTTACATTCACAATAAAAAACAATATTTTTTCAATAAAAAAAGAGCAACTTTACGCTGCTCTTTTTCATCAGACTGACATATTTAAAGCCACTTAAGCACGGCTTAAATCTTTGTCATGTACACCGAGTAAATATAAAACACCATCTAAGCCGACACTTGAAATCGCTTGATTGGCATTTTGACGAACCAACGGTTTTGCACGGAAAGCAACGCCTAAACCTGCTATTGAAAGCATTGGCAAGTCATTTGCACCATCCCCTACCGCAATTGCTTGCTCAAGTGAAATACCCATTTTTTCAGCCAATTCAGTCAATAAAAGCGCCTTGCGTGCGCCATCAACAATATGACCTTTGACTTCACCTGTCACTATGCCGTCTTGCACATCTAAAATATTGGCATGCACTTCATCAATACCCAGTTTTGCTTGCAAATATTCAGCAAAATACTGGAAGCCACCAGAGAGAATAGCTGTTTTATAACCCAATGATTTTAAGGTTTTAATTAAACGCTCAGCACCTTCGGTTACAGTTAAACGTTCCGCAATTTTAGGTAAAACTGCCGCATCTAAGCCTTTCAACAAGGCGACACGAGCACGGAAACTTTGCTGAAAATCCAATTCACCTTGCATGGCACGCTCAGTAATTTCAGCCACTTGTTCACCAACACCCGCTTCGATGGCAAGTTCATCAATGACTTCTTGCTCAATTAAAGTAGAATCCATGTCAAAACAAACTAAACGGCGGTTACGACGATAAGCGTTGTCTTCTTGAACTGCGACATCGATACTCGATTCTGCAGAAAGTCGTAAACATGCTGCACGCATCGCTTGTGCATCCAACATTTGACCTTTCAAACCAAATTGGACACAAGAACGTTTAGGTTCATGATCATGTTCTTCTCTTTCAGGGCGTCCTGAAAGACGAGTGACTGTTTCAATATTAAAACCTTGACTCGACACAATATTTGTTACTGCTTGTAAATGAGCAGCCGTCAGTTCAGGCGCTAAAGCCGTCACAATATAACGGGTTCGGCCACCTTCGCTTACCCATTGATCATATTCCGCACCTGTAATTGGCTTAAATCGAACAGTGAGTCCAATATCGTGTGCTAAAATAAGGATATCTTTCATGGCTAAAGCCGTGGCGGTTTGGTCATCTGACGAAACCACAATCCCTAAAGTCAACTGGTTATGAATGACTGCCTGCCCTACATCTAATATTTGCAAAGAATGTACGGACAACACTTGCATTAATCGAGTAAACTGATTGGGTTGGTCAGGTCCTAAAAATGATATAAGAATGATTTCTCGCATGAATTGACTCGGGTCTGAGCTACAACTATTGTTAGAATCATAATCGAAATCGAATATTTTTTCTTTGGAAGTTTAAGTTGAATGCGCCAAGACAAGGGCTATTTGCTAGCCTACTCATTATAAGTTTTGCTTTACATACCTTTTTGATGGTAATTGCAACAACTCATCAACTCAATGCGAACCGCGCAAACCAAGGTCAACTCATGACCAGTCAATTGGTTGCAGATAGTCTTTCTGAGCTTGAACCTGCCAATACAGTCTCTTTAGCCCTGCTGGCAAATCGTTATGCCACGAACCCTAGTGTCGCTTCGATTCGCATTTTAGATGCGCAAAAGCAAGTACTTGCAACAAGCGGTTTAGCCAAAACACGTCAAGGTGAGGTGTTTGTACGTGATGCATTACAAAATGAGAAAAAAGTGGGTAGCATTGAAATCACCTTAATTAAACCTAGCATTGGTGAGATTTTAAGAACTCAATGGTTGGCGATTTTGGTTTCATTTATTATTCATGCTTTGATTTGGCTTGCTTATCGTGCCATTGCTCGTCCAACACGTAGTGAATTATTAGCACGTTTCAATAAAGAAGCTCGCCTAAAACATGAGATTCAACAACTTTTAGAAGCTTTAGAAGCTGAAAAAGCAGATAAAACCTTAGCCATTGCACAAGCTAAACAACAGGTAAAACCAAAACCACTAAAAGTAGAGATACCAGCTGATTTTGATCACCAACAAGCAGTAATTGCGTTAAATATCCAATACTATGATCCAAAACAGTTAATGAATACTGTTAACCAATCAGTGTCGGTACCCTATTTTAATTTATGCCAAATTTTCTTAAATAAAAGTATAGAGTTATCAGCACAACACTTTAAGCTCAACTCTAAAGACTTTGTGGTACATCAAGAGTTTAATCAACAAGGTGCTTTGCTCACTGTGGCCGCAGATAAACCAAATGCTGCACATTGTATTCTAATGATTGGATCTGTATTTCAACTTTTATCAGAGGTGTTATATAAGCGTTATCGTGAAGATAAACGTTTTGTTTTACAAACACGTTGTGCTGTAACTACCGAAGTTGAAGCTATGCAACTTGATGCCATGCAAGCCGCAGATCGTTTGACTCATCATTTAATTGCCAAAGAAATGGCACTCTATTTAAGTAATGACTTACTCAAACAGATTGGTGAAAATTATCAATTGGTGTCTATGCCAAATCCTACCAACGTACTGACACGCCATGCCTTTATGATTAATGGAATGAATGCCGAATCTGCAGAAATTGCACAAAATCTTCGCACTGAAATTTTAAAAGGTAAAAAAAGAAACGTAAGTACAGCGGTTTAAAATTCTATTTAATCAACAAATAAAAAAGCATGTTCAAAATGAATGTGCTTTTTTATGGATATTTATTTTTATAATATTCAATAATGATTTTTTGCTAAACAAATGTTGAAAGATTAAACAAATTTGCACTAAAAAGAACTGTATCTACTTTTCATTTCCCTACAGCCTTGTGTATAACTATGTTTCTCAAAGGAATGTGATAAGCATAGGCAAACTACCATAAAACACGGTAGACTATGTCACAATGAATTAAATGAAAATGTCACATAGACAGAACAAAAAGGTGAAGCTTGATGGCGCTCAATACTGTTGAAGAGCTTGTAGCAGATATTCGTGCAGGAAAAATGGTCATCCTGATGGATGATGAAGATCGTGAGAATGAAGGTGATTTGGTCATTGCTGCAACTCATGTACGTCCTGAAGACATCAACTTTATGATTACCCATGCTCGTGGATTGGTTTGTCTGACTCTAAGCCGTGACCGTTGCAAGCAATTAGACTTACCTTTAATGGTCGATAGTAATGGCGCGCAACACGGCACCAACTTTACGTTGTCCATTGAAGCTGCTGAAGGCATTACTACAGGTATTTCTGCTGCAGAACGTGCGCATACCATTCAGACGGCTGTTGCTGCACATGCCAAACCAACTGACATTGTTCAACCTGGGCATATTTTCCCGCTCATGGCGCAGCCAGGTGGCGTATTGCACCGTGCAGGACATACTGAAGCAGGTTGTGATTTGGCTCGCTTAGCTGGACTTGAACCAGCATCTGTCATTTGCGAAATTATCAATGAAGACGGTACGATGGCACGTCGTCCTGATCTTGAAGTATTTGCTGAAAAACATGGCATAAAAATGGGGACGATTGCCGATCTGATTCATTATCGTATGACCAATGAACAGACCGTTGAACATTTAGACCATCAAGAAATTGAAACCGAATACGGTACATTTAATTTGCACCGTTATCGTGAAATTGGTAATCCAGACATTCATCTTGCTTTGGTGAAAGGCGAGCCGAAAGACGGCGTAACTACAGTTCGTGTACATGGCTTTAATCCAGCTCGAGATTTGTTAAAACTCAACAAGAAAGATGGTGAGCCTGCATGGAACTTAGACAAAGCACTTAAAACCATTGCCCATAGTGAACGCGGAATTTTGGTGTGGATTGGTCAACGCCATTTGTCTGATTTAGGACCTGCGCTAGAAGCATTAAGCAAGCCAAAACCAACCAAATCCAATGCTGCACTTTCTCAACAATATCAAACCATTGGTGTCGGTGCGCAAATTTTACGTGATTTAGGTGTTGAGAAAATGAAATTGCTCAGTTCACCATTACGTTTTAACGCATTATCAGGTTTTAATTTGGAAGTGGTAGAATACGTTACCGCTGATCAAGCTTAAGCATTTTGCATATATTCAATTATTGATCTATTAAATCATCGAGGTTGCTATGGCGATTCGCCGAATTGAAGGTTTGTTACATCTCGCGAGCGAAGACCGTTACGCGATTTTAGTTGGTCGTTTTAACAGCTTTGTTGTTGAACATTTATTAGAAGGTGCAATTGATACATTGCATCGCCATGGTGTTAGCGACGATAATATCACTGTCGTTCATGCACCTGGCGCATGGGAACTACCTGTAGTCGCTAAAAAATTAGCTGCTTCTGGTAAATTCGATGCTGTAATCGCACTTGGCGCAGTGATTCGTGGGAGTACGCCACATTTTGACTTCGTTGCAGGTGAATGTGCCAAAGGTTTAGGTGTGGTTGGTCTAGAGACTGGCTTACCTGTAATCAATGGTGTATTGACTACGGACAGTATTGAACAGGCGATTGAACGCTCTGGTACAAAAGCAGGTAATAAAGGTGGTGAAGCTGCCCTTACTGCAATTGAAATGGTTAACCTGTTAAAGGCAATTTAAAGCATGTCGCAAACACTCCAAGCTACTTATGCAGCAAAACGTAAAGCACGTCGTTTTGCTGTACAAGGGATTTATGAATGGCAAATGAGCCACAACCCTGTGCATGAAATCGAAGCACGTACGCGTGCTGACAATGCGATGCATAAAGTGGATCTCAGCTATTATCATGAGTTGCTCACAGCCGTGATCGCAAACCATGAGGCATTGGATGCTTTACTTATTCCAGTTCTCGATCGTGAGATCGAGGCATTGGATGGCGTTGAACTTGCAACATTACGTTTAGGCGCATATGAACTCAAAGATCATCTTGAAGTTCCATATCGTGTTGTTTTAGACGAAGCAATTGAACTTGCAAAACACTTTGGTGGTGCAGACAGTCATAAATACATCAATGGTGTATTAGACCGTTTAGCAACAAGCCTGCGTGAAGCAGAAAAGCAACAAGCAAAATAACTTGTGGTTATGGCTGAGTTCTCAATTATCGATACCTATTTTAACCGTCAATCTACGGATGTAGATTTAGGTGTCGGTGATGACTCAGCACTGCTTTCTCCTCCATGTAATCAACAATTAGTGATTTGTACAGACACACTGGTTGCAGGTCGGCATTTTCCTTTAGACACTTCTCCTCATGCCATAGGCTGGAAATCTGTTGCTGTCAATTTATCTGACCTTGCTGCAATGGGTGCAAAACCGCATAGTATTCTGCTCGCATTGAGCCTACCCCAAATTGATCATGCTTGGCTCAAAGATTTTAGTCAGGGTTTATATGATTGTTGCGATCAATTTGGTGTACGTTTAATCGGTGGTGACACCACACAAAGTCCACATCTCACCATTACAGTTACTGCACTCGGCTGGATTGAGACAGGTCAAGCCGTGACGCGTTCAGGTGCGCAAGTCGATGATCTTGTCGTAGTCAGTGGTACTGTGGGCGATGCTGCATTTGCACTCGAGCATTTAGGGCATCCCTTACAACAACGTTTGGACTACCCCACCCCCCGCTGCGAACTGGGGATGCTGTTAAAAAATCTTGCACATAGCATGCTTGATATCTCTGATGGTTTGGCACAAGATTTAGGACATATTCTGGATGCATCAGGTGTTGGCGCAAGCTTAAACTTAGACCAACTCCCTATAAATGCAGCACTTTACAGCTTGGCCTTAGAAAAACAGTGGGAATATGCGCTTTCGGGTGGCGATGACTATGAGTTATGCTTTACAATAAGTCAGCAAAACTATCAAAAACTTTTGCAATTACAACCCAATGTTAAGACTACAATCATCGGGAAAATTAAGGCACAACACGGACTCACATTTGAAAAAGATGGCTTAGATCATCCTCTTCACTTTCATGGATATCAACACTTTGCATAAACCTCCTATTATCTTTAAAGAGATGACTTGGTCTGAACGCTTTATTGTGTTCTGCGGTGTTGGTTTTGGCTCAGGCCTAGCCCCCAAAGCACCCGGTACTTTCGGTTCAGCCTTTGCCTTATTATTCATTCCTCTTTGGCTTATGCTTGGCTTTTATGCTTCTGTAGCTGTCATCATTCTCATGTCATTCATTGGTATTTATATTTGTGGGCAAACTGCAAAGATTATTCACGTGCATGATGATGGACGCATTGTTTGGGATGAATTTGCAGGGCAATCAATTACTTTTCTTCCTCTGATTTATTTAGGGGAAATGAATTGGTTATGGGCATTGATTGGTTTTGCTTTATTCCGTTTGTTTGATGTGTGGAAACCTTGGCCGATTCGTGTCATTGACCAGCGAGTTGATGGCGGCTTTGGCATCATGTTTGATGACATCATTGCTGGAATTTGGGCTGCGTTGTGTATTGCGATTTATTTTTATTTTATTTGATTTAAATTTATTATCAGGTGTTATATGTCAACAACTGTAATCATTCTTGCTGCTGGTAAAGGAACACGTATGCGTTCTAGCCTACCTAAAGTATTACAACCTTTAGCTGGACGTCCTTTACTGGGTCATGTGATTGAAACAGCGAAACAGTTACAAGCAAAAAATATAATTACAATTTTTGGGCATGGTGGACATTTAGTTCAAAATGCATTTGCTGATGAAAATGTGCAATGGGTTGAACAAACTGAACAACTCGGTACAGGACATGCGGTAAAAGTCACTTTACCCGTACTTCCTACAGAAGGGATGTCTTTAATTTTGTCAGGTGATGTACCTTGTGTACAACACAGCACTTTGCAACGTCTAATTGACGCCTCTTATACATCTGGCATTGGTTTAGTCACGCTCACTTTAGATGATTCTACAGGCTATGGTCGTATTGTTCGTAAAGATGGAAAAATTCAAGCCATTGTTGAACATAAAGATGCATCTGATGAGCAACGCCAAATCAAGGAAATTAACACAGGTATTTACTGTGTCAGCAATGCTAAATTGCATGAATGGTTACCAAAACTGAGTAACGACAATGCCCAAGGTGAATATTACCTCACCGACATCGTTGCTATGGCATTGGCTGATGGCATGGAAATCGCCTCAATTCAACCTGAACTCGCTTTTGAAGTTGAAGGCGTGAATGACCGTCTACAACTTGCTGCATTAGAACGTGAATTCCAAAATCACCAAGCAAAATTGTTGATGCAACAAGGTGTGCATATTATTGATCCACAACGTTTTGACCTTCGTGGAAAACTCAAAACAGGCAATGATGTTCGTATTGATATCAATGTGATCATTGAAGGTGACTGTGAGTTTGGCGATCATGTCGAAATTGGCGCAGGTTGTATTATTAAAAATACTAAAATTGCTGCTGGCACCAAAGTTCAACCTTATAGCATTTTTGACAATGCCATTGTTGGAGAACAAGTTCAAATTGGACCATTTGCACGTTTACGCCCAGGTGCAAAATTAGCCAATGAAGTACATATTGGCAACTTTGTTGAAGTGAAAAATACGTCTATTGGTTTTGCATCTAAAGCCAATCATTTTGCTTATCTTGGTGACGCTGAAATTGGCACTGAATCCAATATTGGTGCAGGGACAATCACGTGTAACTATGACGGTGCCAACAAACATAAAACCATTATTGGTAATCATGCCTTTGTCGGTACAAATAACTCATTGGTTGCACCTGTAACGATTGGCAACGGTGCAACAACCGGTGCAGGCTCAGTGATCACGCATGATGTTGCAGACAACAGCCTTGCATTTGAACGAGCAAAACAAATTTCTAAAGAAAATTATCAGCGTCCCCAAAAGGTCAAGAAATAAGAGGATATAACTATGTGTGGTATTGTTGGTGGCGTTGCAGAACGTAGTATTACAAATATTTTAATCGAAGGTCTAAAACGCCTCGAATATCGTGGTTATGACTCTGCGGGTGTTGCACTCGTTGATCACGGTCAAATTTTACGTGAACGTCGTGTAGGTAAAGTTGCAAACCTTGAACAAGCCGTGAATGAAGCAGATATTATCGGTTCACTTGGGATTGCTCATACACGTTGGGCAACGCATGGTAAACCAACTGAAAACAATGCGCATCCGCATATTTCTGGTGATGTAGCTGTTGTTCATAATGGTATTATTGAAAATTATCAAGAACTTAAAAATAACTTAGAAGCTTTAGGTTATGTATTTACCTCACAAACAGATACTGAGGTTGTTGCTCATTTAGTCCATGAAGCACTCAAAACAATTCCAGATTTATTGAAAGCGGTAGAGAGCATCGTACCTCAACTTAAAGGTGCCTATGCCTTAGGTATTGTACATACTGCACATCCTGATGAATTGATCACAGTTCGTGAAGGTTCACCACTTGTGATTGGTGTCGGTATTGGTGAAAACTTTATTAGCTCTGATCAATTGGCATTACTTCCGATTACCAATCGCTTTATGTACCTTGAAGAAGGTGATATTGCACGTTTAACACGCAATAGCATTGAAGTATTTGTAAATGGACAGTTGGTTGAACGCCCAATTAAAGAACTAGATGCAACGGTCAGTAATGCATCAAAAGGTGAATACAAGCACTACATGCTCAAAGAAATTTATGAGCAACCCGAAGCGATTCAGCAAACCATTTCTCAAGCACTCAATGGCAATGCGCTACGTGATGATTTCTTAAAAAATGCGGAAGCGCATTTCAATACCATTCAACAAGTTCAAATCATCGCTTGTGGTACCAGTTACCATGCAGGCATGATTGCCAAATATTGGTTCGAGCAAATTATTGATTTACCTTGCCAAGTTGAAATTGCAAGTGAATTCCGCTATCGCTCACCTGTCATTGTAGGCAATACATTATATGTATGTATTTCTCAATCAGGCGAAACAGCGGATACTTTAGCCGCATTACGTGATACGCAAAAACGTGCAGCAGCGAAAAATCTATCTATTTCAACCATGACGATTTGTAACGTTGCAACATCATCAATGGTCCGTGAAACCAATCATCACTTACTTACACTTGCTGGTCCTGAAATTGGGGTTGCTTCAACAAAAGCATTTACCACTCAGCTTGCTGCGTTAATGTTGTTGATCTTAAAAATTGGTCAAGTGAAAAATTCAATTTCTGCTGAAAATATGGCGGAAATTACAACCGCTTTATGGCATACACCAAAAGTTATTTTAGATACTTTACAAGGTGACAAAGCAATTTTACGCTTGTCAGAACTCTTTAAAGAAAAACAACATTGTTTATTCTTAGGGCGCGGCACGGAGTTCCCTATTGCGCTTGAAGGTGCTTTAAAGCTCAAAGAAATTTCATATATTCATGCTGAAGGTTATGCTGCTGGCGAACTTAAACATGGTCCACTGGCTTTAGTGGATAATGATATGCCTGTGGTTATTCTCGCGCCAAACGATGATATGTTAGATAAGTTAAAATCTAATATGGAAGAAGTTCAAGCACGTGGTGGTGAACTCTTTGTCTTTGCAGATGAAAACAGTGGTATTGTAGAAAAAGATCGCCAACATGTTGTGCATATTCCAACCACAAATCATTGGTTAGCCCCTATTGTTTATAGTATTCCAGTACAGCTTTTGTCGTATCATGTTGCTGTATTACGTGGTACAGATGTCGATCAACCTCGTAACTTGGCAAAATCTGTCACTGTAGAATAATTAAGTAATAGTGAAAAATTACTCTGATATAGGCTGGATATAAACCAGCCTTTTCTTTATCAAACGAGAGAAGATATGAGCCAACTCACTTGCTTTAAAGCTTATGATATCCGTGGAAAACTCGGCACAGAACTCAATAACGATATTGCATATAAAATCGGTCGTGCTTATGGGCAAATTTATCAACCTAAAACTGTAGTTGTCGGTTGTGATGTTCGCTTAACCAGTGAAGCACTCAAACAAGCCACCATCCGTGGTTTAAATGATGCAGGTGTTGATGTTCTTGATTTAGGTATGACAGGTACAGAAGAAGTTTATTTCGGTGCTTTTCACTTAGATGTTCAAGGTGGGATTGAAATCACAGCCAGTCATAATCCGATGGATTATAATGGCATGAAATTAGTGCGTGAAAATGCACGACCAATCAGTGCAGATACTGGCTTAAAAGACATTCAAGCTTTGGCTGAAACAGAACAATTTAAAGACGTTGCCAAAAAAGGAACCACTCAAAAATATAATATTTTGCCTGAGTTCATCGAGCATTTAATTACCTATATTGATCCAAGTAAAATTCGTCCATTAAAATTAGTCATGAATGCAGGCAATGGTGCAGCAGGTCATGTTGTTGATGCTATTGAAGAAAAATTCAAACAGCTGAGTATTCCTGTTGAATTCATTAAAATTCACAATGATGCAGATGGTCACTTTCCAAATGGGATTCCTAACCCAATTTTAGTGGAAAACCGCGATAGTACCCGTAATGCTGTACTTGAACATCAGGCAGATATGGGGATCGCATGGGATGGTGACTTTGACCGCTGCTTCCTTTTTGATGAAAAAGGTCAATTTATCGAAGGCTATTATATTGTAGGTCTACTTGCCCAAGCATTTTTACTGAAACAGTCAGGCGAAAAAATTGTGCACGATCCTCGTTTAGTGTGGAATACGTTTGATATTGTTGAAAAATATCAGGGAACAGCAATTCAATCTAAATCAGGGCATGCTTTTATTAAAGATGTGATGCGTGAACATAATGCGGTTTATGGTGGAGAAATGAGTGCACACCACTATTTCCGCGATTTTTCATATTGTGACAGCGGTATGATTCCTTGGTTATTGGCAATTTCAGTGCTTTCAGAGACCCATCTATCTTTATCTACACTGGTCGAAGATATGATTGAAAAATTCCCTTGTAGTGGTGAAATCAACTTTAAAGTCGCTGATACTCAACAGACGATTCAAAAGATATTTGACTATTTTGCAGATCAAAATCCAAAAATTGACCAAACTGACGGTGTGAGTTTAGATTTTGGCGCTTGGCGTTTAAATGTTCGTGCTTCAAATACAGAGCCTTTATTACGCCTCAATATTGAAAGTCGTCAGGATAAAAATCCAAAACCAATGCAAGCTTATGTCGATGAATTAACAGATTTAATTCAAGGATAATCTGATTTTCATCAGAAATTTTGATAAAAATGGGAGCAATTAGCTCCCATTTTTAAATAGTTAGAAAATTATTTTTTATACCCTTCCGGATTTTGCTTTTGCCAATTCCAACTATCAGCAAGCATATCTTCAAGTTTATATTGCGGTTTCCAACCTAACTCTGCAACAGCACGCGCATTGTCTGCAAATGAAGTTGCAACATCTCCTTCACGACGTGGAGCAAATTCAAATGCAATAGCCACACCATTTACTTGTTCAAATGTGTTTTTGACTTCAAGTACAGATGAACCATTACCTGTACCAATATTCCATGCACGGCAGCCTTCAGCATCTAGGCGATTATTTAATGCACATAAATGTGCATTCGCTAAATCTACGACATGAATATAATCACGTACACCCGTACCATCGACCGTATCGTAGTCTTGACCAAAAATAGACAGCTTTTCACGGCGACCTACAGCGACTTGCGTTACATAAGGCATTAGATTATTAGGAATCCCTTGCGGATCTTCACCAATACGACCACTTTTATGTGCACCCACAGGATTGAAATAACGCAATAATGCAATTGACCAACGTGCATCAGCAATCGCTAATTTTTGCAGCATTTGCTCAACAATGAGTTTGGTATACCCATAATTATTGCTTGGCATACCTGTAGGCATATTTTCATTCAGCGGTGAAATATTGGCTTCATCATACACCGTTGCAGATGAACTAAAGACCAAATGAAAGACTTCAGCACGTTGCATGGCTTGAACCAAGCTAATCGAACCCGCAATATTATTATCAAAATAAGTCAATGGAATTTGCTGACTTTCACCTACAGCTTTTAAACCTGCAAAATGGATCACTGCATCAATTTGATGTGCTGCAAACACTTGATCTAAAGCAGAGGCATCCCGAATATCCCCCTCAACAAAAGTCAAACTTTTTGCTGTGAGCTCTTGCACACGGAGTAGCGCTTCTTCAGAACTGTTAGATAAATTATCGAGTACAACAACAGAATGACCCGCATTTAGTAGCTCTACACAAGTATGTGAACCGATGTATCCTGCACCACCTGTCACTAAAATGTTTGCCATAATAAAACTCTGTTATTTTTGAAGAAGGATTTTAATTAAACCTTGTGTTGATGCATCCAAGGCAGATAAGTCATGTTGCTGCTGATTTAAAATAGGCAATAATTGATTGGCAATTTCCTTACCTTTCTCAACCCCCCACTGATCAAAAGGATTAATATTCCATATCACAGATTGTACAAACACTTTATGTTCATATAAAGCAATGAGCATGCCCAAACTGTAAGGACTTAATTCTTTCATGAGAAGTGTGGTACTCGGTTGATTCCCTGTATATTGTTTATATTTAGGTAAATCGGTCAGCTCTTTTTGATCCAGTGCTTGATTACCGAAGGCCAATAAACGTGACTGTGCTAAACAATTCGATAATGCTAAATGATGTTGTTCAATCAATGCTTCTGCATTTTGAGCATAAGTAAATTGATTGGCATTGTAACGATGAACAGGTGCAATAAAATCACAGCTCACTGAATGCGTGCCTTGATGCAATAATTGATAAAAGGCATGCTGTGCATTTGGCCCCACTTCGCCCCATAAAATCGGACAAGTATCATATTCTACCTGTTCATTATTACGCTGAATGGATTTCCCATTCGATTCCATTTCTAATTGTTGTAAATAAGCTGCAAAGTATTTTAAACGCCCATCATAGGGCAACACAGCATGGGTCTGGATGTTTAAAAAGTTATTATTCCAAACACCAAGCATACCCATCAACACAGGTAAATTTTCTGAAAATTCAGCATTTTGGAAATGCTCGTCGATCGCATACGCACCCGCAAGGAGTTGTTTAAAACTATCTACACCAATCGTCAATGCAATCGGTAAACCAATGCATGACCACAGCGAATAACGACCACCCACCCAATCCCACAGCAGCAACTGATTCTCAGGCGCGATCCCCCATGCCGTCATTTTTTCAGGTTTGGTCGAAACACCAATAAAGTGATTTTTTAAAACTCCTTCACACTGCCCTAAAGACTTTTCTAACCATTGGCGTACCGTTTGTGCATTCGATAATGTATCGATCGTACCAAAAGACTTGGAAGAAATAATAAATAACGTCGTTTCAGGACGTAACTGATGCAACAGTTCTGAAAGCTGACTGCCATCCATGGTTGAAACAAAATGAACATGCAGAGGCTTGGTCGTATGTACCTGATAATCAGATAGTGCATGTGTAACCATTAAAGGTCCTAAATCTGAGCCACCTACACCAATATTCACCACATCTTGGATTACTTCACCGGTTACTCCACGATATTGTCCCGCATGAATTTTTTCAACAATGCGATACATGCGCTCTAACTGTTCATGTACAGCCTGTACAATTTTACTATTTTTTTTATTTTCAGATGGTTGTCGCAAAGCCCAATGCATTGCAGCACGCTGCTCTGTATAATTAATCGGCTCTTCCGAAAATAAACGCTGAATCCATTGCGCTAATTTTTTTGATTCAGCAAATTGTATTAAATTTTTAAAAATCGCCTGATCAATGCGATGCTTACTGAAATCAAAAGTTAAATCTTGATACTGTACAGAATACTGTTCGAAACGCTGTGTTTCTTTTTCAAACAATTCATTTAAATGGATATTTTTTTGTGCTTCAGCCAATTCGCTCAGTTGTTCTTTAAGCTCTGTCACTACAGAAAATTGTTCAATATGACTCATGAACGCCCTACTCCTTGGTATGCAAAGCCTTGTGATTTCACATAAGCGGGATCATAAATATTACGACCATCTAAAATCAAAGGATGCCGCATTTTCTGCTTGAGTTGCAGGTAATCTGGACTCCAATATTGCGCCCAAGCGGTCATTAAACACAGTGCATCTGCATGCTCAACGGCTTGGTATTGATCTTCACATAAAATCAGATCAGCACGCATGCCATACATATTTTCAATTTCTTTTAATGCTTGCGGGTCATGTAATTTTACGATTACACCTTGTGCCCATAAAGCTTGTAGCATCGCATGAATCGGTGCATTTTGAATACTTGAGGTATTTTCTTTAAAAGAAGCACCCCAAATAGCAACTGTTTTGCCTTTTAAATGGCTATGGTAATAATTCCATAACTTTCTAAATAAAACTTCTTTTTGTTGCTCGTTAATTGCCCAGACTTGTTCCAATAAATGACTATGAACCCCCATATCCGCCACAGTATTCGACAAGGTTAAGATATCATGCGAAAAATTCTCACCACCAAAACCTGCACCGGGGGATAAGTACGTCGCCCCAATGCGCGTATCAGCGGCTAAGCCTTGACGTACATTACTAATATCTATACCCAACTTTTCAGAGACGACAGCCAAGTCATTCATATAACTAATACGTGTTGCCAACATGCCCGAAATACTGAGTTTGGTAAATTCAGCATCTAAAATTGGCATAAATAAAAATTGATGTTGTAGCTGAAAAATAGGACGGAGTAATTCAGACATCAGATTTTGAGTTTCTTCTTGCTCCACACCCACAATCACTTGTTTAAGCTGCGTAAAACTCTGAATTGCATTACCTTCTTGAATGACATCAGGTAAATATGCCCAATAATCCTGAGATAAAATACTTTTTAATTTTTCAGTGCCCTGCAACCCAAAGGTTGAACCATTAATCATTAATTTAGGATGAATGAACGGAGATAAGCTAATCTTTTTTGCAATATTTAAAGCAATATCAACTTCTGTCGGTGTAAATGAAAATAAATAAACATCTTGATCTAAATTCAGTTGATCTACATCAACAATATTTAAAAAACCAAGCTGAGCTTGGCGTTCAATCAACTGGTTGACTTGCTCATCCTGATAATTCAGTGTTTTTTGTGAATTTAAACACCACGAGACTTGATGACCAAATTCAGCCATCAAACCTGCCAGTACGCCTGCTTGTAAAGTCGTACCAAAAACACTAATTTTCATTAATCACCTAATTTTGAATCTTTATAAATCTAATTCTTGAATGAGCTGTTTGAACTCTGCACCCAATTTTGGATGTTCAATGCCATAGTGTAATACAGCTTTTAAATAACCAATTTTACTGCCACAGTCAAAGGTTTGACCTTTCATACGATAAGCTTCAACGGTTGCTGTATTTTGTAATGCAGCAATCGCATCGGTCAACTGAATCTCATTACCTGCACCTTTGGGTGTATTTGCTAAAAGTTGCATAATTTCAGCAGGTAAAACATAACGCCCCACAACCGATAAATTTGAAGGTGCAGTACCTACTGCAGGTTTTTCTACAATCCCTTGCATTATGATGCTTTCACCTTCATTCGGTGATTGAGCAACATCAACAATACCGTATTGATCGACTAAATGATCAGGCACAGCTTCAACCATAATCTGTGACGCATTTGATACTTCAAAACGCTCAATCATTAAAGCCAGATCATTCTTTGTATCTGCATCTTTCACTAATACATCAGGTAATAAAACGGCAAAAGGTTCATTTCCAACAATATCTTTAGCACACAGTACAGCATGTCCTAAACCTAAAGGTTGAGGTTGACGCACGCTCACAACACTGACATTTTTAGGCAAAATATCGGTAATTTCTTTGAGTAAATCAAATTTCTTTTTATTTTCTAAGGTCGTTTCTAACTCAAAATTACGATCAAAATAATTTTCAATGGATGCTTTAGATGAGTGTGTTACAAGAATAATTTGTTCGATTCCTGCAGCAACCGCCTCTTTTACGACATATTCAATCGCAGGACGGTCTACCACTGTGACCATTTCTTTAGGAATAGACTTACTTGCAGGTAAGAAACGTGTGCCTAAACCTGCCACAGGGAGAATTGCTTTTTTGATCATAATTTAATTAACTAACGCTTTTAAATTTACTGATGAGAGTGTGGTTTGGTATTTGTTGAAGTGTTGTTACCAGAAAATCGTTCTGCACCCACTTCTTGGTCAGGTGCATTAATACCTTCTTTCTTCAGCATCACTTCAACTGTTTTAAACATAATTTTAAAATCAAGTAAAGTAGATTGTTTTTCAACATATTCTACATCTAAATCAAATTTTTCTTCCCAAGACAAATTATTACGACCGCTGACTTGAGCCAGCCCTGTCATCCCTGGTTTTACCTCATGGCGACGCATTTGATGAGGTGTGTAGTGATCTAGAAATTCTTTCATTTGTGGACGAGGACCCACAATACTCATATCACCTTTCAGTACATTAATAAGTTGAGGCATCTCGTCTAAACTTGTAGAACGCAATTTTTGCCCAAATGGTGTAATACGTTGATCATCAGGTAAAGGATGACCATCTTTATCAAACGCATCCTTCATTGAACGAAATTTAATCATTTTAAATAATTGACCATCTTTACCTGGGCGTTCTTGATAAAAGAAAATTGGAGAGCCTAGATTTTTACGAACTTTATTTGCCACTAATAGAAAAATAGGTGACAAAATGATTAATGCAATCAAAGAAATAATAATATCAACTAAGCGCTTCATTCACTCTTACATCCTATAAATATAATTAGTCTTAGCTATCTAAGTTTAATTAATAATTCAATCAAAAAAATTAAAGTTGCATTTCCGTTATCATATGATCATTGACTTTAATGACATCATACTTATCAACTGCCATATTTCTAGAGTTAAGACCCATTACATTCATTAGTTCGGGATGCTCTATGAATTTTAGCATTGCTGATACCAATGCATCAACAGATTGTACGTCTACCAAAAAACCATTTATATTGTCCACAACAGTTTCTTTACAGCCTGGAGCATTTGTTGTGATCACACTACGCCCCATTGACATCGCCTCTAAAGTAGATCTTGGCACACCTTCTCTATAAGATGGTAAAACAAAAATATTACTCTGAACAATAGCACTTCTTACATCTGACAACTTACCAAGATAATTGATTACTTTAGCATTCACAACAACATCTAAATCATCTTTAGATATCGCGGTAGGATTTTCATCAAGCCCTCCGGCTAAATTAAAAATAACCTCTGGATATTGTTTTTTAATTATTTTTGCAGCCTCAAAATATTCACGAATTCCTTTATCTTTTAGTAGTCGTGCAACCATTAAAAAACTAATTTCAAATTGTCCATTTTCATTTTTATTAAGAGGCGCATGGTAGTAATATTCTGTATTTACTCCAGAACCATTCACAACAACGGAAGGGATATTTGAAGTTAAAATTCCTAACTTTGTTAATAAAGCTTGATCATCTGTATTTTGAAAAAAAACTTTCGTGGTTTTCTTCAACGCTATTTTATATAAATTATTAATAATTTGGGTAATTAAACCTGATTTTTTTGCATCGGCATGATCTTGAAAGGCAAAACCTAGACCACTAATTAAAGCAAATTTTTTCGGTACTTGTGCTAAATAAGCGGCTATAGTTCCATAAATCACAGGCTTAATCGTATAGCTTAATACTATATCCGCTTGAATACTTTTCAAGATTTGATAAATATTCAGTAAAGTTGTGAAATCTGAAATTGGATTTGTTCCAGTTCGACTTAATTTAATTTCATGTAAAATAAAACCTCTATTTTCCAAAAAATCTTTATCTGCTGTAAAATTTAAAAAATCTGGCGCAAGGATATGAACTTCATACCCTTTCTTTTGAATATCCAACAATAAATCACAACGAAAATTTTTAACAGAAGTTAAATTATTTGAAACTAGAACAAATTTCATTTTTAACCTTTTAAATTCTTAACATACCACGGCATTGCTTTTTCTATACCTTCATGAATTAAATATTCAGGCTCATAGCCTAATCGTATTTTAATCTTACTAATGTCTGCCTGTGAATGCATCACATCACCTGGACGAAAATCTCTGTATACCGCTTCCTTATGATACGCAACACCATTTTTTTGTAATGTATCTTGTAACATGCTATATAACGTTTTTAAATCTGTACGTCCACCAACTGCAACATTGTAAATCTGATTCAATGAATCTTCATGAATGGCTGTTGCTGCTAAAATATTTGCCTGAACTGCATTTTCAATAAAGTTAAAATCACGACTAGTTGTACCATCACCGTTAATGAAAACAGTATCATCTTGGATCATTGCACTCGTCCATTTTGGAATAACTGCTGCATACGCTCCTGTAGGCGTTTGACGTTTTCCAAAAATATTAAAGTAACGTAACCCAATACTATTAAAATCATATACTCTTTTAAAAACGCTCGCATACAATTCATTGACATATTTTGTAACAGCATACGGAGACAATGGATTTCCAATAATATCCTCTTGCTTTGGTAAACCAGGATGATCACCATATGTAGAACTACTTGCTGCATAAGTAAAACTTTTGACACCAGCATCACGGCTAGCAACTAACATATTTACAAAACCGCTAATGTTCGCCTGATTGGTTGCAATAGGATCTTGAATTGAACGTGGTACAGAACCTAGAGCTGCCTGATGTAAAACATAATCCACACCTAAACAAGCTTGTTTACAGTCATCTAAATGACAGATATCACCTTTATGAAAGGTAAAATTTTCCCATTGCTCAGGTGCAACACTCTGTTTTACTTCATCTAGGTTTTCTTGAAATCCTGTAGAAAAATTATCTAGTCCAATAACTTTTTGATTTAATAATAATAATTTTTCTAAAAGATTTGAGCCAACAAAACCCGCAACACCCGTTACAAGCCATACTTTCGGATTACTTAATAATTCTTCGCATACTTCATAATATTTTGACATTATACTTTCCTCAACTATCAACTTTTATAAACTTTTAACCACTGTGTTACCATCGCATCTAAAGAATAATGATCAACCACACGCTGTCTGTTTATTTTACCAATTTGACCACAGTCTAGGTCATTTAATTGCATCACATGAAGCATTTTTTCTGCTAGCTTTATTGGATTTTGAGGTTCAACAAGAAAATCTGCTGCCCCTAAAACTTCTTTAACACCACCACAGTCCGTTGCAATTACTACTCTTTCTGTCGCCATTGCTTCTGCAATAACTAAACCAAAACCTTCCCATGCCGACGATAAAACAAAAAAATCGGCCATACTCAATAATTGAGGAATATCATGTCGAATGCCTAATAAAATAATCTGATCAGATAAATGTGTATCAATAATTAAATTTTCTATTGATCGTCTAAGCTCACCATCTCCAATAATCAATAATTTAGATTCAACATTACTTTTTTCCCTAAATAAATTAAAAGCATTGATTAAATTTGGATAGTCTTTAGCTTCATTAAAACGACCGATCGCAATAAAAACTTTTTCATTATCTGCTATTTTAAATTGTGTTCTATAGGCTATTCGATCAGCAAAATTAAAAATAAATTTTTCTGTATCAACACCATTAGTAATTGTTAATGAGTTATTTTTTTTAAAAATTTTATGTTTTATAAAATTTTCAGTTGCTTCATAACTTACATTGGTATTTATATCTGAACAACGGTCGGTCATTTTATAGATCAATGCGCGAAACTTCCCCCCAAAAGCTTTACTATGAGCAGTACAAATTAATTTTTTAATTGGTGTCATAATTCTTAATATTCTTGCTACAACAATTGCATGAAACATATGAGCATGAACAATATCAGGTTGATCATTTAATATAATTGTTTTAATACCTTTTAATATAGAAGATAGATTAGACAAACTATCAAAGTTCAAACTCACAATTTCTACTTTATCAGACTGTGGTTTAACTAAAACTTCACCTTTTAAACAGATAATTTTTACCTCACAACCTCGTTGCACTAAACCATCCGTAAGATTAGCCAAGACATTTTCAGCCCCACCCATGCCTAGACTTGTAATTATAAATAAAATTTTCATAATTACCACCCAAAATAATGTCTTATTTGATCAGGTGATGCCTCAAATATCATATATTGTCCACCTGTTAACCATACATACCCATAAGTAAGAAATATAAATAAAATTACTATTAAATCAACAGGACGAAATTTATTTACAAGTAATAAGATAAATGCAGGAAAAATAGATTCCAATAACCGTGCAGATACACTTGAATTTGCAAAAAAATAAAAAATCATAAACAATAAGAAACCTTGTAAAACAAAATTATACATATACGTATATCTAGTAATACCATATTTAAAATATATATAGAGTGTCAAAGAAAAGACAACGACAAAACCCCCACCCCCTACAGCACCTGAATAAGATGAATATAATTCAGCCTGCCTAAAACCTAAATAATTACCAATCACTAAATAACTTAATGCTAAAAATAATATTAAAAGAAAATTTAAAATAAATCTTTTTATTTTATCAAAGCGACAAAAAATATAATTATCCATATAAAATAAGAAAAAAAACAGAAAAAAAGAACTGTGAATTAAAGATGCTATCAAAAATATAATTAAAATTTTATTTTTATCAGAATAATAACTTAAAGACAATAAAACCAAACAAGTAGCTAAAAACTGACGGATAGCCACAACCTCTAGATGAAGAATAGGTACTATCAATATTGAAAATATAACTCCAATAGTAAAAGTCAAAGAGTTAACAGAAAATTTATTTATCAAAAAGTAAAAAATTAAAAAACAAATTGAAACTAAAAAAACAACTAAATTTTCTGGAGATAATACATATGACAAAAGCTGATTAATTTTAAGGAAAAAATAATCATTAAATAAAACTTCCTGTAAATCACCATAGCTTTGTAATATTTTTTCTGAATTTTCAGCATAATTTAGGTAGTTGTCGCGATCCCACAAGTATTGACTAGGCAACAGTTGAACTAAATAAATTACTAATAAACCAAGTAATAAATTATAAATTTTTGATATCACGTTCAATCAAATAATTCCTTTCCAAAGAGGTAAAATATTACCAATTTCATATTTAATAACATTCATTTTACAAGCTTTTCTAAAACTTTCTTTCTGTTCATTCCCTACTAAAACTAGCTGTTGGATACGGAGTGCAAACTCATCTACATCATAAGGATTAACTAAAAATCCTGTATCAGTTGTTACTATCTCTTTAGGCCCTGTATCAATATTAAATGCAATAGTAGGTAATCCAAAGTAATGAGCTTCTATAAGTACCATGCCAAAACCCTCAACCCTAGAAGGAAGACATAAAAAAGATGACTTTTCATAATACTCTTGCACATTAGTTGTACGTGGAACAAATTTTACACTTTCAGTTAGTTTCAACCTTTGAGTTAATTGTTTTAAATTATCCAATTCTGGGCCACTACCAACAATAAACAAAGTCCATTGATTTTTTATTTTTACTTTAGACCAAGCTTCCAATAGTAAATCAAATCCTTTCTCATAATTTAAACGCCCTACAGATAATAAATTTTTAGAATTAGAATTAGAATTAGAATTAGAATTAGAATTAGAATTAAAATTAAAAGGTAAAGGATTTGATATAACTTGTATATTTTTTTTTGCTTTAGGATATTTTTCAATCCACATATTTTTATCAGTTTCAGTTAATACAATTATTTTATCACAAAAAATAGTAGATAATTTACGTCCCCAATTTCTAAATTTTGAACCTAGATTAATACTAAAATTAAAATGCTCCCAACAAATATGGTTTTTTTTCAAGCCTAACAAAGCAGGTACACTAAAAATACAAGAAATACTATCCACTACAATAAATGTATCTATTTTATTACTATTTACAAATTGGCGAATTTTCAAAATTGCATGAAAAATATTTACCTTCATAGAAACTTTCTTATCAAAAATTTTTGCAATAGTTATATTTTCATCAATATCAAATTTAATCTCACCATCCATAAATAAGCTTAAAATAGTCACATCAAATCCATCATTTGCTAATGCCGAACTAATGAGTGAAGTTACTCTTTCTGTACCACCAACCAAGCTTATATCACCAATAAAAAAACAAATTTTTTTCATTTTATTTAGTCTCGTCCTATAATTTTAGTAAAAATAGTAAAAATAGGACCAAAATTATAAAATAGAATATTCCCACGCTTTTCTAAATATTTTTTATTAACTTTAGTGCTCTTAATATTTATACGATGATATTCTTTAAAAGCAACTAAAATACCACGATGTTTTAGTAAAAAACTAACATATGCTTGTGTCAACGAAACCAAACTTGGACTATACTCTTCCTGATTTTTTATATTATTTAAATAAATATTAATCACATAATCAAAACTTTTAATATGCTTTTGAATATTTGTTTCTGACATATTCATTAAACTTCCTGTTGGATTATACCTGTATCCATATAAGATATCTGATAAGAATAAAACAGTTTTTGCGTTTGAATACAATATTGGAACAAGTGCGGCATCTTCATAGTAAATACCTACAGGAAATCTATCCCCATTCTCAAATAGAGTCCTCTTATACACATTCAACCATGGAAACCAAGCACTCTGATTAAAAACATGCTTTTTGACACTAAAACTATTTTCATGCAACCCTTTTAATTTTGCACCAACATGAAAATCATTTTTACCAAGTTGCTCTGAAAATCTAAAGCTTTTAAACTGTATAAAATCAGGTTGAAATAAGTTGATTTTTTCTTTAATTACTGCAAAATAATTAAACTCAAGAATATCATCTGAATCTAAAAAAGCAATATATTCTCCAGTTGCAACTTTTAAAGCATTATTTCTTGCAACACTTTGTCCTTGGTTAACCTGCTCAAGTACTTTAAAACAAATTTTTATTTTTTCTGGCAAAGACTCAATTATATCTTTTGCTATAATCATTGAGTCATCAGGTGTTCCAT